>NZ_JQNO01000001.1:0-4167112 GCF_000745295.1 Pantoea sp. 9140
CTAACAGCGTCTGGCAGATGCTGGAATTCATCTTCAACGGCATGGTCTTCCTGATGCTGGGCCTGCAGCTGCCGGACATTCTGCAGACCTCTATCGACCAGGCGCAGGCCGACACCAACGTCGAGCTGTGGATGTTGTTCGCCGATATCGGGCTGGTCTATGCCGCGCTGATGCTGGTGCGTTTTGGCTGGCTGTGGATCATGCAGCGTCTGAGCAAACGCCTGTTGAAGAAGAAGCCGCTGGAGTTCGCGAACTACTCGCTGCGTGAGCTGCTGATCGCCACGTTTGCCGGGGTGCGGGGCGATTACCCTGGCGGGTGTGCTGTCGATTCCACTGTATCTCACCACGGGTGATCCCTTCCCGGCGCGCTATGAGCTGGTGTTTATCGCCACCGGCGTGATTCTGGTCTCATTGCTGGTAGGGGTCGTGATCCTGCCGATTCTGCTGCGCGGCATTGATAGCATCGATAAAGGTGCCCATCGCCGTGAGCTGCAGAATGCCCGTGCGGTGATGGCGGGTGCCGCCATTGAAAGCCTGCATAAGATGGAAGATCGGCTGGAGAATGAGTCGGAAGAGAACATCGATCCGGAACTGCTGAAAGAGGTCAGTCTGCGCGTGATTGGCAACTTACGCCGTCGCGCTGAAGGGAAGAATGATCTTGAGCATGCGCTTTACGCTGAGAACCTTGAGCGTCGCTTCCGCCTGACCGGGCTGCGTGCCGAACGCGCAGAGGTCTATCATCTGCGCGCCACCCAGCAGATCTCCAATGAGACGATGCAGACGTTACTGCACCTGGATCTGCTGGAAGCACTGCTTGAAAAAAGAAAGAACCTGCACGCGCACATTCATGCCAGACAGGCGCGGCGGCCGGCCAGTGCTCGCGACAACAGTTGATCCACGCCTGCGCACTGCGCGACAGATAACTCCCTTCCCGCAGATCAATCCCAGACTCCACTTCAGTTCCGACTCCAGCGGCAGCCACAATAATGACTGCTTATCCAGACGCTGACAGATCGGCTCCGGCAGAATCGCCAGCCCCATCTCCGCCTGCACCATTGCCGCCAGAAAATCCCACTGACCGCTGCGCACCGCCACCGTTGGCGTCAGGTTAAGCCGCTGAAACGCCTGCATCAGCTGGCGATTCAGCGAGAATTCCTCATTGAAAATAAGTAAGGGATGCTCTGCCAGCTCTGCCAGTCCTATCTGCTGGCGGCTGAGCCACTCCGGGCGGCGCGGCAACAGCACGCAGAGCGGATGATGCATCAGGGGCAGCGTGTTCAGCGGCAGCTCAGGGTCAACCGGCAACGCAGTCAGGGCAATATCCAGACTGCCCGCCAGCACCGCCTGCTGTACGGTCAGGCCGCCGAACTCTGAAATTTTCAGCTTCACACCGGGATAGCGACGGCGAAAGGCGGAAATCGATCCCGCTATCTGCATACCCACCATCGGCGGAATACCGAGCCGCAGCTCGCCGGTTTTGAGCTGGTTGATGTCACCAATCTCCGCCTCCAGCTGATGAAACTCCTGCAGGATCGCCAGGCCGCGCTGATAAACTGCCTGGCCGCTGTCGGTAAGGTGCAGACGACGGCCATCTCGCAGGATCAGCGTGCAGCCCAGCTCCTCCTCCAGCTGACGCAGCATTTTGCTGATGGTCGGCTGGGTGACAAACAGCTTTTGCGCCGCACGGGTAAAGCTCTGCTGGCGGACCACTTCAGTAAAGTAACGCAGGGCGCGGACATCCATAACTATTCCTTTAAGGCATGATTGCGATAATTTTAATTCATTTTTTTCACCTTGTGCTGGCGTTTTATACTGGTGACATCAATTTAATCGGGGAGACAAGGTGATGGCGTCAGCACTCACTTTACGCAGCAACCGCGCCATGCAGTGGATCAGCCTGCCGCTGCAGCTGGGTTTCTATATCGGCCTGTTTGTCGCCTGTGACCGGCTGGTGAGCTGGCTACATCTGCCGCTGCCCGCCAACATTGTCGGGATGCTATTGCTGCTGGCGTTAATCGTGACGCGGGTTGTGCCGCTGAACTGGGTAAAAGCCGGATCGCGCTGGCTACTGGCCGAGATGCTGCTGTTCTTTATTCCGGCGGTGGTGGCGGTGGTAAATTATGGCGATCTGCTGCGGGTCGATGGCTGGCGCATCTGCGTGGTGATCGGCGTCAGCACGCTGCTGGTGCTGGCCTCCACCGCCTGGGTGGTGGATCGGCTTTATCACTATGAAGTCGCGCGCGCCGCGCGTAAGCAGGATCCTCATGCGTGATTTTCTGCTCAGCCTGCTGTGTGTGGCGGTTACGCTGCTGGTGTATGCGCTGAATAAACGGCTTTACCGCCGCTGGCGGACGCTGCTGTTAATGCCGCTGGTGATGACGCCGCTGGTGCTGGTGGCACTGCTGCTGCTGACCCACATCAGCTGGCAGGATTACATTGCAGAAAACCACTGGCTGCTCTGGCTGCTGGGCCCGGCGACGCTGGCGTTTGCGGTGCCGGTCTATGAGAACGTGGAGATTATAAAACGCCACTGGCTGTCACTGAGCGCGGGTGTTCTGACCGCCACGCTGGTCGCCGTCTGCAGTTCGGTCTGGCTGGCGCGGCTGCTGACGCTGCCGGAGTCGATCCAGCGCAGTCTGGCGGTGCGATCCATTACTACGCCGTTTGCGCTGGCCGCAGCCGGACCGATTGGCGGTCAGCCCGATCTAGTGGCGCTGTTTGTGGTCATTACCGGCGTGTTTGGCATGGCGGTGGGTGACGTGCTGTTTCTGCGCATCGCGATTAAGCAGGGGTGGCGAAAGGGGCCGGGTTTGGGCTGCGTCACACGGTGCCGGCACAGCTCGCGCTTATCAGCTTGGGCAGCAGGAGGGCGTCGTCGCCAGCCTGGTCATGATGCTCTCGGGCGTCGTGACCGTGATACTGGCTCCGGTGATTGGACACCTGATGTGGACAATATAGTCTACACTGCGTTGCGCAGGGACAGCTGTAATTCTGAACGCGACACGTATTTTTACGTAAAGTTTCCCGGATTTTGTTGTCTCCCCGTTTCAGGCTGTTAACCTTGCGGCCCAATTAATTGTCCTTCACGGAGTGGAATCATGTTTAAGCAACTTGTTACCGGGAGCGCCCTCGGGCTGGTTTTACTGAGTGGTGCTCAGGCGATTGAAGGGAGTGTTGATGTCAGCGAACACAACACCAACCTGAATCTGGGTCTGGGCACCACTACCCCCGGTCTGTTTCTGAAAGGTAACTGGCTGCGTAGCGACCATGACGGCAGCACCTACGGTGCTGGTCTGGGCTACAACGTTGACTTCGGGCCGCTGCGTCTGGCGCCGACGCAAAAGCGATCTTCACCCATCCTGAAGATGGAAAAGATGGGTTTGCGGTGGCGGTGGGTGGTGCAGCGCACTACAGCCTGAACAGCATGTGGGGCCTGTATGGCGAATATTATTATGCGCCAGAGTCGTTCACCGATCAGCTCGACAGCTATCAGGAAGCCGCTGGCGGCCTGAGCTTCACGCCGGTTTCACTGCTTAACCTGCGTGTGGGTTATCAGTACATCGAACTGAACAACAAAGATGGACGCAAAGATAACGTGCTGGTCGATGGCCCGTACGTGGGTGCATCACTGCGCTTCTGATTCTGCTGCGTGAAAGAAAAGGGCGACTACCCAGGTAGCCGCCCTTTTTTATTGTCCGATCGTCAGGAATGAAAATGGCGATCAGTGCGCTTTGCCCTGTTCAATGCCGGTACCGGTCTGCGAACGAATAAATTGTGCGCGGAAAGCGTGAACGCTCCTCTGCGCCCTGCTGCGAATGGTCGGTAATCGAGAAGAGCCAGATACTGACAAAGCCACCACCATCGAGAACAACGCCGGATACTCATACGGGAAAATCGGCGTGGCGTTGCCCAGCACCTGTACCCACACGGTCGGGCCGAGGATCATCAGGATAACCGCGGTCAGCAGACCGAGCCAGCCGCCCACCATCGCGCCACGCGTAGTGAGTTTTGACCAGTACATCGAGAGCAGGATGATCGGGAAGTTACAGCTGGCCGCAATCGAGAAGGCCAGCCCGACCATAAAAGCGATATTCTGCTTCTCAAACAGTATTCCCAGCGCAATCGCCACCACGCCCAGCGCCAGCACGGTAATTTTGGAAACCCGCAGCTCATCTTTCTCGCTCGCCTTGCCTTTACGATAGACGCTGGCGTAGAGGTCATGCGACACCGCTGACGCACCCGCCAGGGTTAAGCCTGCGACTACCGCCAGAATCGTGGCGAAGGCCACCGCAGAGATAAAGCCCAGGAAGGTGCTGCCGCCGACCGCGTTAGCCAGATGCACTGCCGCCATATTGGTGCCACCAATCAGCGCGCCGCTTGCATCTTTGAAGGCCGGGTTCGCACCCACCAGCAGAATCGCTCCGAAGCCGATAATAAAGGTCAGGAAGTAGAAGTAGCCCATAAAGCCGGTGGCCCAGAAGACGCTTTTGCGCGCCTCTTTGGCATCCGCGACGGTGAAGAAGCGCATCAGAATATGCGGCAATCCGGCCGTACCAAACATCAACCCCAGCCCCAGCGACAGCGCCGAGATAGGATCTTTGACCAGCCCGCCAGGCTGCATGATCGCGATGCCTTTGGGATGGACCGCCATCGCCTCGGTGAACAGTGTGTTAAAGCTGAAGTTGGCGCTTTCATCACCATTATGGCCATAAAGGAGGCACCAAACAGCAGCAGCACCGCTTTGATGATCTGCACCCAGGTGGTCGCCAGCATGCCGCCAAACAGCACATACATCACCATCAGAATGCCGACCAGAACCACCGCCACATGATAGTTAAGACCAAACAGCAGCTGGATCAGTTTACCGGCTCCCACCATCTGGGCGATCAGGTAGAGCGCCACCACCACCAGCGAACCGCAGGCTGACAGCGTACGGATCGGCATCTGCTTCAGACGATAGGAGGCGACATCGGCAAAGGTATAGCGACCCAGGTTGCGCAGCCGCTCGGCAATTAAAAACAGAATCATCGGCCAGCCGACCAGGAAGCCGAGCGAGTAGATCAGCCCGTCATAGCCGGAGGTGTAAACCAGCGCCGAAATGCCCAGGAACGAGGCCGCTGACATGAAGTCACCCGCCATCGCCAGGCCATTCTGGAAGCCGGTGATATTGCCGCCTGCGGTGTAGTAGTCGTTACGCGAACGGGTTCGCTTTGACGCCCAGTAAGTAATCCCCAGGGTGGCACCGACGAAAATCGTAAACATGATAATCGCCTGATAGTTAGTCGCCTGGCGCTGCACCGCACCGGTGATCGCATCGGCGGCCAGCGCTGAAAACGGCAACATTAAGGCCAGCAGCCATAAGGTGAGACGGGTCATGATTTCACCTCGCTGAGAATCGCTTTGGTTAAACGGTCAAACTCACCGTTGGCGCGCCAGACATAGACGCCGGTCAGCACAAACGACATCACAATCAGCCCGACACCAATCGGGATACCGCGCGTGACGTTGGTACCGGCATGCAGCGGCGTGCCGAGCCAGCCGGGGCAAATGCAATCAGCAGGATAAAGCCGACATAGAGCACCAGCATGATCAGCGACAGCAGCGTCGCGAACGCCTGGCGCTTACGGACTAACTCATGAAAACGGGGATTACGTTCAATCTGCTGATTGATTGCATCCTGATTCGAAAGGGCGTCATTCATCACATTTTCTCCAGAGGGCTTGCAGGCGAGAACCTCACGACAGGGCGCGGATTCAGCTGGTTATAATTTTTGTGACTAGCGAAACAGACTGCGTAGGGCGGGTGTGGCGGGAAGCGATCTTCCCGCCGGACAGCGTGCGCTTAAGGCATTTTGATCGACTGTTTCTCCTCAAGCAGTTTTTCGACAACGCCAGGATCGGCGAGGGTAGAAGTGTCACCCAGGTTACTGGTATCGCCGGTGGCAATTTTGCGCAGAATACGGCGCATGATTTTGCCGGAGCGGGTTTTCGGCAGTGAGTCGGTCCAGTGCAGTACATCCGGCGTGGCGAGCGGGCCAATCTCTTTGCGGACCCACTGACGCACTTCGGTGTACAGCTCTGGCGACGGCTCTTCGCCGTGATTCAGCGTGATATAGGCGTAAATCGCCTGACCTTTAATGCTGTGCGGAATCCCGACCACGGCCGCTTCGGCAATTTTAGGATGCGACACCAGCGCCGATTCAATCTCGGCAGTGCCAAGACGGTGACCGGAGACGTTGAGCACGTCGTCGACACGTCCGGTGATCCAATAGTAGCCATCTTCATCGCGACGGGCACCGTCACCACTGAAGTAGACGTTTTTAAAGGTGGAGAAGTAGGTCTGCTCGAAACGGTCATGATCGCCAAAGAGGGTGCGCGCCTGTCCTGGCCAGGACTCGGTGATCACCAGATTGCCTTCACAGGCACCTTCCTGGGGCTGACCTTCGTTATCCACCAGCGCCGGTTGTACGCCAAAGAAGGGTCGGGTGGCGGAACCTGCTTTCAGTTCGGTCGCACCCGGCAATGGCGTGATCATGAAGCCCCCGGTTTCGGTCTGCCACCAGGTATCCACTATCGGACAGCGGCTGTTGCCGATTTTTTTGTAGTACCACTCCCAGGCTTCCGGGTTAATGGGCTCACCGACCGATCCCATAATGCGCAGGCTGCTGCGATCGGTACCTTCAATGGCCTTGTCTCCTTCGGCATCAGTGCACGGATGGCGGTGGGTGCGGTGTAGAGCAGGGTGACTTTATGTTTATCGACCACTTCCGCCATACGGCTCGGCGTTGGCCAGTTCGGCACCCCTTCAAACATCAGCGTGGTGGCACCGCACGCCAGCGGGCCATAAATCAGATAGCTGTGTCCTGTTACCCAGCCGACATCGGCGGTACACCAGTAAATGTCATCCTGATGATAATCAAAGACGAACTTAAAGGTGGTGGCGGCATAAACCAGATAACCGCCGGTGGTATGCAGCACGCCTTTGGGTTTGCCGGTAAGAGCCAGAGGTATAAAGGATAAACAGCGGATCTTCCGCGCCAACTTCGGCTGCAGAGTGGTTGGTGCTGGCGTCCCGCATCAGGTCATGCCACCACCGATCTCGGCCTTCAACCCAGCCTACATCTTTGCCGGTGCGCTGGAACACCACCACGTTTTTCACGCTGGTGACATTCGGATTTTTTAACGCGTCATCGACATTTTTCTTCAGCGGAATACTGCGACCGGCGCGGATCCCTTCATCGGCGGTAATCACCAGCGAGGCGCTGGAGTCGACGAATGCGGCCAGCGACCGCTTCCGGTGAAAAGCCGCCAAAGATCACGGAGTGAACGGCACCGATACGCGCACAGGCCAGCATCGCCACCGCCGCTTCCGGCACCATCGGCATGTAGATCGCCACCACGTCGCCTTTTTTCACTTCCAGTAACTCCAGCACATTGGCGAAGCGACAGACTTCAGCATGCAGCTGGCGGAAGGTCAGGGTTTTGCTTTCGCTGGCGTCGTCGCCTTCCCAGATAATCGCCGGGTGATCGCCGCGCGTCGCTAAATGACGGTCAAGGCAGTTTGCCGCCAGGTTGAGCGTGCCATCTTCGTACCAGCGAATGTTAATGTTACCTGGCGCAAACGAGCAATTTTTCACCTTGCTGTAAGGTTTAATCCAGTCAAGGATTTTGCCCTGTTCGCCCCAGAAACTGTCTGGATCGTCGACAGATTGCTGATACATCGCCTGGTACTGTTCAGCCGTAATCAGGGTGTTTGCTGCAATGTTCTCTGGAACGGGATGTTTATGTATTTGGCTCATGGCGGATCTCCTTGAAGATGTTAATGATATGTCAATCAATGGTTAATTGAAGCCTGCGCCATAGCTTTGTTTCTTTTTTGCGCCACAGATCACGAGATAAACCTCTTCGGGAGAAGCGTGAAGCCGTTCTGATATTTCTGGTTAACTCTCTGGCGGCGAGGGGGAATTAAGAAGCGGTGTCATCCGGGATTAGACTGGATAAAAAGCAAGCAAACGCGCCGGACGCGTTTTTAACCCACTCTGCATAGCTATGCGGAAATTCATCTAAGTATTACTTTTCATAACAGCAGGTTAGGGATTTTTACTTCCGGCAGCACTTTATGCTACTCAGGTGGCTAACTTTTAATCGGATTCGCCAGGGGTTGCATTTACCACAGTGAAAATGGTACTTATCTCGCCCCTGTTCTGCAGGTATCAACTCAGACCGCGTCTGAAAATGGGTATGGGAATCATCAGATTTTCATACGAGGCGCTGTTTCTAAACACCCTCTAATTTACCGGGCTTTTTGCTCACTCCCTGTGTGTATTGTCTTCTGCACCTTCGCAGTAGAGAGAAACGGGTTTTGACTGAGGAAATTACGCGTTATGAAAGGTTTTAAAATCAGCCTGGCCTGGCAGATTCTGACAGCCCTGGTGCTCGGCATCGTTGTGGGTGCTGTGTTGCATAATCAGCCAGACAATCGTGAATGGTTAGTCACCAACATTCTCAGTCCTGCAGGCGATATCTTTATTCATCTTATCAAGATGATTGTGGTACCGATTGTGATTTCATCCCTGATTGTCGGCATCGCTGGTGTGGGTGATGCAAAGAAGCTGGGACGCATCGGCGTCAAAACGATTCTCTACTTTGAAGTGATCACCACCATTGCCATTGTGGTCGGTATTACGCTGGCCAACGTATTTCAACCCGGCACCGGCATTGATATGTCAACGCTGGCAACGGTGGACATCTCTAAATATGAAGCCACAACGGCAGAGGTACAGGGCGGTCCGCACAGCCTGGTGACCACCATTCTGTCGCTGATCCCGCAGAATATTTTCGCCTCTATGGCGAAGGGCGACATGCTGCCGATTATCTTCTTCTCGGTGCTGTTTGGCTTAGGCCTGTCGTCACTGCCGTCAGAACAGCGCGATCCGCTGGTGAACCTGTTCCGTGGTATCTCTGAAGCGATGTTTAAAGTGACGCACATGATCATGCGTTATGCGCCGGTCGGTGTGTTTGCGCTGATCGCGGTGACGATTGCTAACTTCGGTTTTGCCTCGCTGTGGCCGCTGGCTAAGCTGGTGCTGCTGGTTTATGCGGCGATTCTGTTCTTCGCCTTTGTGGTGCTGGGCGGGGTAGCGCGCTTCTGTAAGCTGCGCATTACCACGCTGATGCGTATCCTGAAAGATGAGCTGATTCTCTCTTACTCCACGTCCAGCTCGGAAACCGTGTTACCCCGCATCATGGAGAAGATGGAAGCTTACGGCGCGCCGAAAGCGATCACCAGCTTCGTGGTGCCGACCGGTTATTCATTTAATCTGGATGGTTCAACGCTGTATCAGAGCATCGCGGCGATCTTTATTGCGCAGCTGTACGGCATTGACCTGTCGCTGACTGATGAGATTGTGCTGGTTCTGACGCTGATGGTGACCTCGAAAGGGATCGCTGGCGTGCCAGGCGTATCCTTCGTGGTGCTGCTGGCTACGCTGGGCAGCGTCGGCATTCCGCTGGAAGGTCTGGCGTTTATCGCCGGTGTTGACCGCATCATGGACATGGCGCGTACCGCGCTGAATGTGGTCGGTAACGCGCTGGCAGTGCTGGTGATTGCCCGCTGGGAAAACCAGTTCGACGCCGAACAGGCGAAAGCGTATGAGCTGCAGCTGCGGACGCAGACGGCAAGCTGAGAACAGCGCTAACGTAAAAAGGGCTCAACGAAAGTTGGGCCCTTTTTGTTTGTGCGGCTTAGTTCTTACCTGCTCAATAGAGCAGAAATGAAAGATCAGCCTTTGTGCCGTTCAGTCGGGCACAAAGGCAGGCTGTGTAAAGTCGGCATAAACCCGTCCCTGGGCCTCGGCCGCCGGTTACTCGCCTCATCCATGAGGCTCGCCCGCAAGCGGGCCAGCGCTTTACGTTGTTCAAAAACGCTCCAGGCGTTTTTGTCCATGCGGCGGATGCTTTACTCCGCTACTCATGTTTATTCGCCACACTTGTTCGAACAGCAGTAAAACAGCCTGAGGGAAGAAAAGGTTCACCTGAAGAGTAAAGCGTCCCACGCCAGGGACGGCGTGGGACGAGCGTCATGGATGACGAATGCGTCTTTACGATCAGGTGAACCTTTTCTGACCGGCTCCGATTTCCCAGCAACACTACTCACACACCCTGCGCCCAGGCCGGAATGCACAGCATTTAAACTCCGTATACCAGTCACCCTGCTTAAACTCAACGCTGTCCCGCCCACTCCCCGCAACATGATTCACCCCACATCCATTGAAAAAAGATCTCACTCAATGAATTAATCATTCGTTATGATGTTTTGTAATTTGAATAATTTATTCCTTAACGGAGCCCGCCATGAAACTCGACCTCAGCCAGATGATCACCGAAGGCCGCAACCCGGCCAGCCAGAACATCGATGAACTCTCAACCGAAGCGATGCTGCGCGTCATTAATGATGAAGATAAAAAGGTGGCGCTGGCGGTAGAGGCCATCGTGCCGCAGATCGCCGACGCCGTTGACGCCATCTGCGCTGCGTTCCAGGCGGGTGGGCGATTAATCTATTGCGGTGCGGGCACCTCCGGGCGACTCGGCATCCTGGATGCCAGCGAGTGTCCGCCTACTTTTGGTACGCCACGCGAGCAGGTCATCGGCCTGATTGCCGGCGGTCATACCGCCATACTCCAGGCGGTCGAAAATGCCGAAGATAACCGGGAACAGGGCGCGCAGGATCTGAAAGATATCCACTTCAGCCGCCACGATGTGCTGGTCGGTATCGCCGCCAGCGGCCGCACACCTTACGTGCTCGGTGCGCTGGCTTACGCCAACGAGCTTGGCGCAACCACCGTGTCGCTCACCTGTAATCCCGGCAGCGCCATGTCGCAGGTCGCTGCGATTGCGCTCACGCCGGTGGTCGGCCCGGAAGTGGTCACCGGCTCCTCACGGATGAAAGCGGGCACGGCACAAAAACTGGTGCTCAACATGCTCACCACAGGCTCGATGATCCGCAGCGGAAAAGTCTACGGCAACCTGATGGTTGATGTGGAAGCGACCAACCAGAAACTGGTGCAGCGCCAGGTCAACATCGTCATGCAGGCCACGGACTGTGATGACGCGACCGCCAGCGCTGCGCTTACCGCCTGCGGCGGACACTGCAAAACCGCGATCCTGATGGTGCTGGCTGACCTGGCCGCCGATGAGGCGAAAGCGCTGCTCAGTCAGCATCAGGGCTTTATCCGTCAGGCTCTGCAGGCAGCGGGAGCACGCTAATGGCGAAAATCACCGAAGCACTGTTGCGTGACATCCTGCAGGCGGTCGGTGGCGCGCAAAATATCGCGGCCTGTGGTCACTGCATGACGCGGCTCCGCCTGACGCTAAATCAGCCGGAACAGGCTGATCTGGCAGGATTAAAAAGCCTGCCGGGCGTGCTGGGCGTTATCGACAGCGAGGCGCAGTTACAGATTGTGCTTGGGCCAGGCAAAGCGCAAACCGCCGCCGAGGGGATACAGAGCCTGCTGGCGCAGGGCGATACCGCGCTGGCACCGCGGGGTGAAACAGCCGATCTTAGCCAGCGGGCGGCGCAGCAAAAGCAGCAGCTAAAGGCAAAACAGACCAGCGGCGTGCATCAGTTTCTGTCGCGCTTCGCGACTATTTTCACCCCGCTGATTCCGGGTTTTATCGGCGCGGGGCTGCTGCTGGGCTTTGCCACGCTGATTGAACAGAGCCTCCACCTTAATGCGCCCGGCGACCATGCGCCCTGGCTGCTGCACACCGTGGCGTATATGAAAGTGTTTGGCAAAGGGCTGTTTACCTTTCTCAGCATCCTGATTGGTTACAACGCGCAAAAAGCCTTTGGCGGCAGCGGCGTCAATGGTGCCATCATCGCCTCACTGTTTGTGCTCGGCTATGTGCCCACCGCCACCACCGGCTACTACAGCGGCATGGAGAGCTTCTTTGGCCTGACGATCGACCCGCGCGGCAACATTATTGGTGTGCTGATGGCGGCGATTATCGGGGCGTGGATTGAGAAACGGCTGCGCAAAATCATTCCCGACAACCTCGATATGATCCTGACTTCACTGTTTACGCTGGTGATTACCGGGGCCATCACCTATCTGCTCATCATGCCGCTGGGTGGTGAACTGTTTAAGGGGATGTCGTGGCTGTTTATCCATCTCAATAACAATCCCTTTGGCTGTGCGCTGCTGGCCGGGCTATTCCTGATCGCGGTGATGTTCGGCATCCATCAGGGCTTTATTCCGGTCTACTTTGCGCTGATGGAAACGCAGGGTTTTAACTCGCTGTTTCCGATTCTGGCGATGGCGGGCGCAGGGCAGGTCGGTGCATCCCTGGCGCTGTGGTGCAAAGCAGAAAAAGGCGCGCTGTTACGGGCGCAGATCAAAGGAGCTATCGTGCCCGGCCTGCTGGGTGTTGGAGAACCGCTGATCTACGGCGTCACGCTGCCGCGCCTCAAGCCGTTTATCACCGCCTGTGGCGGCGGGGCACTGGGCGGTTTCTTTATCGGTCTGGTGGCGTGGCTGGGTTTGCCGGTCGGGATGAATACGGTATTCGGACCCTCCGGGCTGGTCACGCTGCCGCTGATGACCTCCAGCCAGGGGATCTTCGCCGGTATGGCGGTTTATCTGGCCGGGCTGATGGTGGCCTGGAGCGGCGGATTTCTGCTGACCTGGTGGTTCGGCACCCGAAATGTCGACCTCAGCTAGCCGACTGCCGGAATTCTGAAATCCGGCTAACGGATAAATAATCACCTGAAAATGTGAAAGCCGCTGCAAAGCGGCTTTTTTATTGCCAGTAATTTAACTTAATCGCTAAAGAGTAGGCGGACGGATGCCGAAAACATAAAAAAAGGTAATCGTTATTTCTCAGCCCACCGTTTTCACGCTGACACGCAGACTGTCACGTGCAGGACGTCGGGTCTTCAAGGACTTTTGATGCGTAACAACCAGCCTGTCTCTCAGCGTGAATATCAGTTTGACGATCATGCGACACTCATGTCGACCACCGATCTCAGCAGCCACATCACTTATGCCAACGATGCCTTCATTGAAGCGAGTGGATTCTCTGCCGACGAGATTAACGGCCAGCCGCATAACATGGTGCGTCATCCCGATATGCCTCCAGAAGCGTTTGCTGACATGTGGGCGACGCTGAAACAGGGTGAACCCTGGACTGCACTGGTTAAGAACCGCCGTAAAAATGGCGATCACTACTGGGTGCGGGCTAATGCCATTCCGGTGGTGCGCGACGGTAAAGTGCAGGGCTATATGTCAGTACGCACCAAACCCACGGCAGAGGAAGTCCGTCAGACCGAAGCGCTCTATCAGGATTTTCGTGAAGGTCGGGCCAGAGGGCGACGTTTTCACAAAGGCCTGCTGGTTCGCAGCGGCTGGCGTCGTCCCGCCTCTATCCTGAAAACGCTGCCCCTGCGCTGGCGGATCCGCAGTACGCTGCTGGCGTTACTGCCCCTCTCGGTGGCAGGCGTCTGGGCGCTGGGCATGACGCACGCAGCACTGGCCGGCTTTGCCGCAGGCATGGCGGCGCTACTCACACTGAGCAGTCTGTGGCTGGAGCAGCAGATTTCACGGCCTATCGAGCGGATGTGCAAACAGGCGCTGAGCGTGGCGACCGGTGCGAGTCACAAGGTCGAGCAGATGGATCGCGTTGATGAGGTCGGCGTCACGCTGCGCGCTATCGGTCAGCTCGGATTGATGTTCCGCTGGCTGGTGGATGATGTCAGCGGTCAGGCGATCAACGTGCTGAGCGCCAGCGACGCCATCGCCCGCAGCAATAACGAACTGAGCCGACGTACGGAGCAGGCCGCCGCTAATGTACAGCAGACTGCAGCCACCATGAACGAAATGACCGCCACGGTGAAGAGCAATACTGAAACGGCGAACGAGGTGAATACCCTGTCAGCTGACACCAGCCAGGCAGCCAGCAAAGGCGGTGAAGTAATGACCGAGATGATGGGCATGATGGGCGAAATTGCTGACAGTTCAAAGCGGATTGCCAATATTACCAGCGTTATTGACGGCATTGCATTCCAGACCAATATTCTGGCGCTGAACGCCGCAGTAGAAGCGGCACGGGCCGGTGAGCAGGGCAAAGGCTTTGCGGTGGTGGCAGGCGAAGTTCGTAGCCTCGCACAGCGCAGCGCCAAAGCCGCCAGCGAAATCAAAATGCTGGTCGAAACCAGTGCCAGCCGCGTTCAGTCGGGCAATGAGCACGCCAGCGCGGCGGGCCGGACGATGCAGGATATCGTTTCGCAGGTACAGAATGTGACTGCCCTGATCGCTCAGATTAGCGCCGCCACGGCCGAACAGGCAACCGCGCTCAGCGAAGTCAGTTCAGCGGTGGAAGATCTCGATGACATCACCCACCAGAACGCCGCCCGCGTAACAGAAAGCGCCGAGGCTTCAGGTCGCATGACCCACCAGGCTAACCGGCTAGTGGAAGCGATTAGCGTGTTTCGTTAAGAGATTAGATTACGAGGCCAGCGCCTGCGTGCCGTCGCGTCCGGCACGCAGCGCGCCTGGCGACTGCCCGACAATCCGCTTGAAGGCGCGACTGAACGCCGCAATCGAGCCGTAGCCGAGATGATAAGCGACGGCTTCCACCGCTTCGCCATTGTTTACAATCCGTTGCACCGCCAGCCGCATCCGCAATTCGGTCAGATATCGCAGCGGCGTCATGCCGGTAGCCGTGAGAAAACGTCCGGCGAACACCGAACGCGAACAGCCCGCCACGCTGGCGAGTCGCGCCACCGTCCAGTTTTCGCCCGGCTCCCGATGCATCGCGGCAATCGCCTGGCTCAGACGCGGATCGCGCATCGCCTGCACCAGCCCGCTACTCTGGCCGCAGCCGTTCTCTACCCAGCCGCGAACTATCAGCGCGGCAACCACATCAGCCAGACGCGACAGAATCCCGGCAAATCCCGCCTGGCGGGTCCGCGATTCCCGCTCCATCGCCGCCAGAATAGGCTGAATCTCCGGGTACTGCGACAGCAGCGTACTCACCAGCATCACATCCGGCATGGTGTTGATCAGCGGTTGCATGCCGCCAAGCTCAAACGCCATGCAGGCGCTGAACAGCAGCACGCTGTGCTCGTCATCACAGGCATCTTCCGGTGCGGCAATCGCACAGACGCTGTCGCAAATCGGCTTACTCGCCATGTTCTTAATACACTGGCAGTCCGCCTCCTCACTGGAGATCAGGCTGTGTGGCTTACCGTGCGGCACCAGCAGCGCATCACCGCTGTTGAGCTGAAACACCTCACCGGAGGCGCCGCGTACCAGCAGTGAACCGCGCCCGACAAAGTGAAACTGCGCCCGCCCCGGCGCGTGCTCATAATGCAGCCCGAACGGCGCGCTTACCGCGATACGCTGATAGTTCACGCCATACAAACGCATTCCCATCAGCAGCTCACTGGTCAGATCTCCATAGTGGCTCATACGATTCCAGACGAATTATCAAAAATGAAGGTGTAAGCATCATAGATCGTCCTGACGCTCCACTCTATGCTCTCACTCACTTTTTTATCTTCCGGAGAAGCAGCATGAGTCTGACAACCGAAGTGGCTGATGAGGTTTCCTCGCCGACCCGTCCCGCCTGGGGCGCGGTGTTTGCTATGGCGTTTGGGGTGTTCAGCCTGATTACCGCCGAATTTTTACCTGTGAGTCTGCTGACGCCAATGGCCCACAGCCTGGGCGTTTCAGAAGGGCAGGCGGGACAGACCGTTACTATTACCGCGCTGGTGGCGCTGTTTACCAGTCTGGTTACCGGCAGCGTCACGCGGCGCATCGATCGCCGCATCGTTATGCTGGTGTTCTCGCTATTGCTGATCGCCTCGGCGCTGATGGTAGCGTTTGCGGCTGACCTGACGGTGATCCTGCTGGCGCGGGTGCTGCTGGGGATGGCCATTGGCGGCTTCTGGACGCTCTCAACGGCCATCACCATGCGTCTGGTACCCACCGATCAGGTACCGCGTGCGCTCTCTATTGTCTTCAGCGGGATCTCGCTGGCGACGATTATCGCCACGCCACTTGGCAGCTATCTCGGTGGACTGGTGGGCTGGCGCAACATCTTTATGCTGACCGCCGGACTGGGTGCGGTGGCGCTGCTGTGGCAGTTCTTTACCCTGCCCGCCATGCCAGCAGAGAACAAAGCCCGTAATGGCGGCGTGCTGGCGCTCCTGCGTATCGGCGTGATGCGCTGGGGCATGCTGGCGGTGATCATGATGTTTACCGGCCACTTCGCTTTCTTCACCTATCTGCGTCCATTCCTGGAAGGCGTTGCACAGCTCAATCTTAATCAGCTGTCGCTGGCGCTACTCGCCTTTGGCGTGGCGAACTTCTTTGGTACCTCGCTGGCGGGTTTCCTGGTCACCCGTAGCGTATCGCTGACGCTGAGCGGGATGGCGCTGTTAATGAGCGTCACTGCGCTGATGCTGGTGAGCTTTGGCGATGTCAGCTGGATGGTAGGCGCAGGCGTGGCAATCTGGGGGATGGCATTTGGTTCGATGCCAACTGGCTGGTCAACCTGGATTTCGCGCGCGGTGCCGGATGACGCGGAATCGGGCGGCGGGTTACTGGTCGCCACCATTCAGCTGGCGATTACCGTCGGCGCGGCTGCGGGCGGCTGGATGTTTGACCTGCGCGGAGCAGGCGGCGTGTTCGTTGCCAGTGGCGTGCTGATGCTGCTGGCTGCACTGACTATCTTCACGCGGGTGCGGCATCACGGTTAATCTTCTGAGGGCAGCGCATTATGCTGCCTTTTTTTATGGTAGTGGGTTATTAACCTTTTGAGCGATAACTGTGCGATACGTGCTTTTTATGTTCAGTTTTACTGAAAGAGTTAAGCAAAACCCTCCGCTTTTTACTGATCAATTTCCGGACTAATATATCTATCAACAAGGCAGCACGCCTTACCTGATAAAAATTAACCGAGGAATTGACCATGAAATCTATCAAAACTTTTGCAGTTGTTATCGCGCTTTCTGTTCTGCCATTCGCCAGCTTCGCGCAATCTGTGACCGCCATCGACTCTACGCTGGATGGTGCAGAAGCGAAAATTGCTGCACAGGCGCAGGAAGCTGGTGCTTCATATAAAATCACTGAAGCTTACACCAACAACGGCGTTCACATGACCGCTGAGCTGCTGAAATAAAACGCTTTACCCTCTTGTGCTGACAGGACGCCTCCGGGCGTCCTGGCTTCGTTTCTCCGCGAATAATCCTGTCCCTTTCCTTCATAAATAATTATCATTCTCAAAAAACGTAAATCAGCCTGTGCGTCAGGCCTTTCTGGTTGCAATGTCGGGCTTTCTTATCACTGCGTCTGCAGTGGATTAACTCTGGAGAAGTTATGAAAGCGATTACCATTACGCGCCGGACCCTGCGTCCGCTGTTATTGGCTACGGCCCTGTTCTCTGCCTCAGGATGGCTGGCGGCGCAGGCGGCGGATCTTAATCAGTCCGTGGGTAAAGGTGTTTATGAACTGGCGGTCAGCCCGAAAGACAACGCGCTGTTTGTGGCGACAGCGCAGAACAGCAGCGGTAACGGCGGTACGGTTTTCCGTCTTGACCCGGCTACGCTGGCGGTACAGCAGGCAATCAACACTGAGCTGAAATCCTTTGGTGCGGCAATCAATCCCCAAACCAACGTGCTTTATATTGGTAATACCGTAAACGGTTCGGTCACCGCTATTGATGCCAGTAGCGGTAAGGTACTGAATACGCTGGTGCTGGATAGCCGTCCGCGCAGTGAGACCGTGCGTCCGCTGCAGCCGCGCCAGGTGGCGGTGGATGTGAAAACTAACCGGGTGTATATCACCGGACTGGGACCGCAGAGCGTGGTCTGGGTGGTGGATGGCAGCACGATGAAGCTTGTCAGCACCATTCCGAATACCGGCAAAATGGGCACAGGTCTGGCTGTGGATGCCGATGCGCAAAAGGTCTACGTCACCAATGCGGATGGCGAACTGGTTACGATTAATGCGCGTACAAATGCGGTTGAGAAGAAGCAGAAGATTGACGGTAATAAAGCGCACTTCTTCCTGAACCTTGCGCTGGATACGCGTGGTCAGCGCGCTTTCCTGACCGATTCAAAGCAGGCGCAGGTGCTGGTTGTGGATCTGCGTAATCAGCAGATAATTCAGCGGATTGATGTGCCTGAATCGCTGGCGGTGTTGTTCAATGCGCAGCGTGATGAGCTTTATGTTACCCATCGCAAAGCCGGTGAAGTCAGCATCATCGACGCCAGCAGCTATAAGGTGAAGCGCACGGTAAAAACCCCGGCATTGCCTAACAGTCTGGCGCTCTCGGCGGATGGTAAGGTGCTGTACGTCAGCGTAAAACAGCCCGGCTCGCGCAAGGAACCGCCCAAAAATCCTGATAGCGTGATGCGTATTGTACTGTAAGTGATTCCTCTTCCTCTCCAGCCAGAGAGGAAGAGTCTTCCCCTGAACCACTAAACCTCTTCCGATGCCTCGCGCATCATCTCATCATGCGGCACATCATCCAGGATCTGTTCAAAGCTGCGCAGACGTTTGTAGATCGACATCAGCTCGATCAGCGTTGACCAGGAGGCGATCAGATACTGGAACGAACCGCGCACCTGATCAAACACGTTGGTGATCTGGTTGAGTAAGCCCAGCGTGATGGTGCCTGCCACAATCGACGGGAACAGCAGGAACAGACCAAACACGTTATCGACTTGCAGATAAAGAATGCGGGTGATGTTGAAGTAGAGATAGTGGAAGTAGAGACGAAAGTAGTTAACCCGTACCCGACTGAACAACTCCTGCACTGTCTGTGGCTGTGCACGATCGGCATTGTCTTCGCCGTAGACCAGCTCTTTACGGTATGCAGCTTCAACCCGCTGATTACGGAACTCCAGACCCGGTAGCTTAATCCCGACCAGCGCCAGCAAGCCGGTGCCGAACACAGACCAGAGCACCGCTGCAATCACCAGCGCGTAAGGGATATTGCCGAGGATCGGGATATCTTTCACGTGATGTGACAGCGCCACCAGCACCGGTAAAAACGCCACCAGCGTCATAATTGCCTGAATAAAACTCACACCCCAGTTTTCCAGCGTGGTCGCAAACCGCATGGTGTCTTCCTGCACACGCTGTGCGGCACCTTCGACATGACGCAGACGCTGCCAGTTGTGCATGTAGTAGTTATTCATGGCAGTACGCCAGCGGAAAACCCAGTGGCTGATAAAGAAGGAGTTGAGGACGCCAATCACCACCGCGATTAATGCGATGCCGAGAAAAGAGATAACCTCATGGTAAAACTCTGCAATCTGCACCGATCCCGCTTTGGTCAGGGCTTTCTGAATCAGGTCATAGAACGGACCATACCAGGCATTAATGGCCACGCCCACCTGCACACCAAACCAGGTGACAAAGATAATCAGCGCGGAACCCCATACTGACCAGCGTTGCCACGGATGCGCATCAATCAGCCGCCAGGCCAGGGCAAAAATGGCTACCATGATCCAGTAATAGAGATAAAACCAGATCTGACTCGCGGCGATAAAACGTGCCGCTGTGGTCGGTAAAGGTTGTTTCATTGCCGTTTCAAAAGTTGGCCACATGCCGGGCAGATGCGCGGCAAAGCCGAACCAGGCAAAAATCGCTACTAAGCTCCAGACAGCCGCAGAGCTGAAAAACAGCGCTGGCCGCGGAAAAAAAGACTTAAACATAGGCACTCCGCTGTTGTGTGTTGCCTGTTATAACGTTTTTGGCGGGTCGCTGTCTGTAGTCTGTTGTTTCTGCTCATGACAGGACGGTGAGAGATGTTAATGAAATTGTGCGGTTTTGTTTCGTGGAACTAAATCTTTGTGAATGGCAGTGTTACAATATGGTGCTTTGTTACCGGTAACAAAAATCTGTCACCCTGAATTTGCTTATAAAAACCATTACAACGCAACCCTCTACTTTTTCATACCGCTCACGATAGCGGGAATGAGGCAATGTCATGTCAGAACAAAAAAAGGGTCATTCACGCAGGGATTTTTTGCTGAAGACTATTACCCTGGCGCCTGCAATGGCGGTAGGTTCCACAGCGATGGGCGCGCTCTCCCTGCCGCTCGCTGCGCAGGCGGCTGAAACCCCGGCGGGTCCACAGCAGGCGCGTGACTACCAGCCAGCCTGGTTTACCGCCGAAGAGTTTGCCTTTATTGCTGCCGCCGTAGCTCGCCTGATCCCCAGCGATGAATGCGGGCCGGGTGCGCTGGAAGCGGGCGTGCCGGAGTTTATCGATCGTCAGATGAATACACCGTATGCCACGGGTTCAAACTGGTATATGCAGGGGCCGTTTAATCCCGATCTGCCGAAAGAGCTGGGCTATCAGCTGCCGCTGGTACCCCAGCAGATCTACCGGCTCGGTCTGGCCGATGCCGACAGTTACAGCAAGCAGCAGCACGGCAAGGTTTTCGCCCAGCTCAGTGGCGAGCAGCAGGATGCCCTGTTGCAGGCGATGGAGAGTGGCAGCGCGGAATTCAGTCAGCTGCCATCAAAAGTCTTCTTCAGCTTCCTGCTGCAGAACACCCGCGAAGGCTTCTTCAGCGATCCCATCCACGGCGGAAATCAGGGCATGGTCGGCTGGAAGCTGATCAACTTCCCTGGCGCACGCGCCGACTTTATGGACTGGGTAGAGCGCGGCGAACGGTATCCGTTCCCGTCAGTGTCGATTCGCGGGGAGAGAAGCTAAGCATGGCTAACGAAATGAAAAAAGTGGATGCAGTGATTGTCGGCTTCGGCTGGGCAGGCGCAATTATGGCGAAAGAGCTGACCGAAGCGGGCCTTAACGTGCTGGCGCTGGAGCGCGGACCGCATCGCGACACCTATCCTGATGGCTCTTATCCGCAGTCAATTGATGAGCTGACCTATAACATCCGCAAAAAGCTGTTCCAGGATCTGTCGAAAAGCACCGTGACCATTCGTCATGACGCCTCGCAGACGGCCGTTCCCTATCGCCAGCTGGCGGCGTTTCTGCCCGGCACCGGTACTGGCGGCGCGGGCCTGCACTGGTCCGGCGTCCATTTCCGTGTCGATCCGGTTGAACTGCGGATGCGCAGCCATTACGAAGAGCGCTACGGCAAGAACTTCATCCCGGAAGGCATGACGATTCAGGATTTTGGCGTCAGCTACGATGAGCTGGAGCCGTTTTTCGACAAAGCAGAAAAAGTCTTTGGCACCTCCGGCAGCGCCTGGAGCATCAAGGGGAAAGTGGTCGGCAAAGATAAAGGCGGCAACCCGTTTGCGCCGGATCGCTCCGATAACTTCCCGCTGCCCGCGCAGAAGCGCACCTATTCGTCACAGCTGTTTGCTCAGGCGGCCGAGTCGGTTGGTTATCACCCTTACGATCTGCCGTCCGCCAATACTTCGGGTCCTTATACCAATACCTATGGCGCGCAGATGGGGCCGTGCAATTTCTGCGGTTACTGCAGCGGCTACGCCTGCTACATGTATTCCAAAGCGTCTCCTAACGTCAACATCCTGCCCGCGCTGCGTCAGGAGCCGAAGTTTGAGCTGCGCAACAACTCGTATGTACTGCGGGTCAATCTCAGCGGTGACAAAACGCGCGCAACTGGCGTGACCTATGTGGATGGTCAGGGTCGTGAGCAGATTCAGCCTGCTGATCTGGTGATCCTTTCCGCCTTCCAGTTCCACAATGTTCACCTGATGCTGCTGTCAGGCATTGGTAAACCGTACAACCCGATCACCAATGAAGGCACCGTAGGCCGCAACTTCGCCTATCAGAACCTCTCTACGCTCAAGGCGCTGTTTGATAAGAACACCACGACCAATCCGTTTATCGGCGCGGGTGGTGCAGGCGTAGCGGTTGATGATTTCAACGCGGATAACTTCGATCACGGGCCGCAGGGCTTTGTCGGCGGTTCGCCATTCTGGGTTAACCAGGCGGGCACTAAACCGATCTCTGGCCTGCCGGTGCCAGCGGGTACCCCTAACTGGGGCAGCAAATGGAAAGCGGCGGTGGCGGATACCTACACCCACCATCTGTCGATGGATGCGCACGGTGCACATCAGTCCTATCGCGCCAACTACCTCGATCTCGATCCCAACTACAAAGATGCCTATGGGCAGCCGCTGCTGCGCATGACCTTTGACTGGCAGGATAACGACATCAAAATGGCACAGTTTATGGTTGGCAAGATGCGCAATATCGCGGAAGCGATGAATCCGAAGATGATCATCGGCGGCGCGAAAAAGCCGGGCACCCATTTTGACTCGACGGTGTATCAGACCACCCACATCAGTGGCGGGGCGATCATGGGCGACGATCCTAAAACCAGTGCGGTGAACCGTTATCTGCAAAGCTGGGACGTGCCAAATGTGTTTGTACCAGGCGCATCCGCCTTCCCGCAGGGACTGGGTTATAACCCGACCGGCATGGTGGCGGCGCTGACCTACTGGTCAGCCAAAGCGATTCGCGAACACTACCTGAAAAACCCCGGTCCACTGGTGCAGGCATAAGGAGATGGCGATGAAAAATGGCATTCTGGCTCTGATTCTCGGCTCCCTGTCGTTCGCCGCCCTGGCGGATAACAGCCAGGACGATCTGGTTAAACGGGGTGAATATCTGGCGCGTGCCGGTGACTGTGTGGCCTGCCACACCAGCAAAGGCGGCGCGGCGTTTGCCGGTGGTCTGCCGATGGCGACACCGATTGGCACCATCTACTCCACCAACATCACGCCCGATCGCGACACCGGCATTGGCGAATACAGCTACGACGACTTCCAGAAAGCGGTGCGTCACGGCGTGGCGAAGAACGGCGATACGCTCTATCCGGCAATGCCATTCCCCTCCTACGCGGTGGTCAGCGATGAGGACATGAAGGCGCTTTACGCCTACTTTATGCATGGCGTTGAGCCGGTTGGACAGCCAAACCGGGAGAGCGACATTCCCTGGCCGCTGTCAATGCGCTGGCCGCTGGCGATCTGGCGCGGCATTTTTGCGCCCGATGTAAAAGCCTTCCAGCCTGCAGCGCAGGAAGATCCGGTACTGGCGCGTGGTCGTTATCTGGTTGAAGGACTGGGTCACTGCGGGGCCTGTCACACGCCGCGTAGCATTACCATGCAGGAGAAGGCGCTGACCAACGAGGAGGGCAGCGACTATCTGGCGGGCAGCAGCGCACCCATTGATGGCTGGACCGCCAGCAACCTGCGCGGCGACAACCGTGACGGGCTGGGTCGCTGGAGCGAAGAGGACCTGCGTCAGTTCCTGCGTTATGGCCGCAACGATCAGACCGCCGCTTTCGGTGGTATGACCGACGTGGTAGAACACAGTCTGCAGCACCTTAGCGAGTCCGATATCACGGCTATTGCACGCTATCTGAAGTCGCTGGGCGCAAAAGACCCGCATCAGGCAGCGTTCAGCGTGGATGATGCCACGGCAAAAGCGCTGTGGCGTGGCGATGACAGCCAGACCGGTGCGGCGACCTACGTCGACAGCTGTGCGGCGTGCCATAAGACCGATGGCAGCGGCTATAAACGCTTCTACCCGGCGCTGCGCGGTAATCCGGTCGTCATGGCGGATGATCCGACCTCGCTGATCCACATTGTGCTGGTGGGCGGACAGTTGCCTGGCGTGAATGGTGCGCCGTCGACCATTACCATGCCGGCATTCGGCTGGCGCCTCAACGATCAGCAGGTGGCGGACGTGGTGAACTTCGTGCGCAACAGCTGGGGCAACAAGGCGTCGGAGCAGGTCAGCGCGAAACAGGTGGCTGAGCTACGTAAAGATGAAAAAGATCGGCTGGGCAGTGCAGATATCCGGGTACTGGAAGGCAAGTAACCGGCAGTAAAAAAGGCCGTCATCATCAGGATGACGGCCTCTTCTTTTAAATATTCTCCAGATCGATTCCGCGCGTTTTCGGCCCGTAAATTCCCACCGACAGCATTACCATCACCATGCTCAGCACGATAAAGGTAATCACGCCTGGCGTTCCGGCATACTGCAATATCACCCCGATCAGGATGCTGCTGAAGACTGTAGAAAGGCGGCTGAAGGAGTAGCAAAAACCGACTGCCCGCGCCCGAATATGGGTGGGGAAGATCTCGGTCTGATAGGCGTGGAAGCTGAAGGTCAGCCAGGCATTTGACCAGGTGATCAGGAAGCCGCACATAATCAGCAATACCGGCTGCGTCTGGAAGGCAAAGAGCGTACCGAACACCACCGTCATCAGCGACGACAGGACGATTTGCCACTTATTCTCCATTTTGTCAGCGTAGCGGCTACAGATTAGCGATCCCAGCGGATAGGCCAGCGTGATGAAGAAGGCGTAGAGCAGGCTATGCGTCACCGTGGCACCGCGGCCTGACAGCAGTGCAGGCAGCCAGTTACCAAAGCCGAAAAAGCCAATCGCCTGGAAGAAGTTCATCACCACCAGCATCAGGGTGCGCTTACGGTAAGCGGGTGACCAGATCTCACTGAAACGCCCCTGTTTTGGCAACTGTGCCGCCGCATCATCGGCTGAAAATGCGGGTCCGGCCGGGATGCCACAGCGCTGCTCCATCGCGGACAACACCTGATGCGCCTCCTGATGACACCCCTGCTGCGCCAGCCAGCGTGCTGATTCCGGCAGGTTCCTGCGTACCAGCCAGATCACCAGCGAACAGACCGCGCCCGCGATCACCACCCAGCGCCAGCCTTCCAGGCTGAGCAGCGTTTGCGGAATCAGCCACCACGACATCAGCGCCACGGCAGGCACCGACAAAAACTGCACGAAAAAGGAGAAGGCAAAAGCGCGGCTGCGCAGATGGCTCGGCACCCATTCCGACAGATAAGTATCAATGGTCACCAGTTCGACACCCAGCCCGATCCCCACCAGGAAGCGAAACAGAATAATCATCTCCGCACTCTGCTGAAACGCCATCAGCAGCGAAAACAGTCCATACCAGAGCAGCGCGCACATAAAGGTCAGGCGGCGGCCAAAGCGGTCAGCATAGGGTGCCAGCAGGCTGGCACCGAAAAACAGACCGAGAAAGGTGGCCGAGGCGAACGCGGCCTGATCGGAGAAGCCCAGTACACCCGCCGCGCCGGTGTGAAATACGCCCGCCGATAGCAGGCCGGTGCTGATATAACCGGTTTCAAACAGATCATAAAGCTCAAAAAAACCGCCCAGCGCCAGTAGCGTGATAAAGCGCCATAATCCGGCAGAGGAGGGCAGCGCATCAACGCGTGCGGCTAAGCTGTTACGGGCCGCCGATGAAGCGTGCATCGGCGGCAGTCTGGTGGAAGTGGTGGTCATATCAGCGTGAACCTCAGGCAGTGTGGATACGACTCGCAGCCGGTCAGAGGCTTATTAAAATAGTTAACCGTTAGCAAGCGAAGAGATAGCAGGATAATCAATTCATCCGCCGTTGCCGAGAGCGTCGTTGCTGACGATTTAGCAATGTACGTTGCAGGTTTTGCCATCCATGGCACGGCGCCTTAAGGCAGTTTCGGCCAGACGCCTGGCCCGATTGGCAGACCCAGCAGATACCACACCATCAGCAGCGCTATCCAGCTGATAAAGAACACCAGCGGATAGGGGAAGATCAGCACGTAATAAGTGCCGAGCTGCGCATCCTTCTGGTAACGCTGCAAAAAGGCCAGGAACAGCGGCAGAAACGGCGACATCGGTGCCAGCGGCAGCACGGCGGAGTCCGCGATGCGGAAAATCATCTGGGCAAAGGCGGGATGGAAGCCAAGCAGCATAAACATCGGCACGAAGACCGGGGCGAGAATCGACCAGATTGCTGAGCCGCTGGCAATAAACATGCAGAGAAACGCCGACAGGAACATCAACCCCAGAAACGCGGGCGCACCGCTGACGCCAGCGCTTTCCAGCACGTCGGTCAGCCCGATTGCCATGAACTTGCCCATGTTGCTCCAGTTAAAGAACGCCACGAACTGCGACAGCGGAAACACCATCACGATAAAGCCCGCCATGCCCTTCATCGGATCGACCAGCAACTGCGGGATATCATCCGGACGGCGGATCTGTCGGGTGACCACACCGTAAGCAATGGCGACCACAAAGAAGAACAGAATGATGATCGGTACGATGCCCTGAATAAAGGGGGAGGGGATAATGGCGCCGGTAGCGGGGTTGCGCAGCGGCGCATGTTCCGGCACCACCAGCAACGCCATTACGGCGATAAACAGTAATGCGGCGATCCCGGCGGCCCGCAGGCCGCGGTTCTCCAGCGGCGTCAGTGCCGCCAGCTTCTCACCATTGCCCTGCCACTCTGGCAGGCGCGGCTCGACAAATTTGTCGGTCAGCAGCGCACCCACAATCGTCAGTACAATCACCGAGGTAGCCATAAAGAACCAGTTATCGATGACGCTGACGTGCACTGTGTCGCTGACCGCTTTAGCCGCTTCGGTGCTGATCCCCGAGAGCAGCACATCGGTGGTGACAATCAGCAGGTTGGCGGTAAAGCCAGAAGCCACACCGGCAATCGCGGCCAGCAGGCCCGCCACCGGATGACGCCCTACCGCCAGGAAGATCAGCGCACCCAACGGCGGCATCACTACCAGCGCGGCATCCGAGGAGATATGGCTGAAGAAGGCGATAAACAGCACCATGTAGCTGGCATAGCGGCGGCTGACGCGCGATGCCATCTTTACCATCAGCGACTGTAACAGGCCGACCTTTTCCGCCAGTCCGGCA
This sequence comes from Pantoea sp. 9140, assembly GCF_000745295.1. NCBI lineage: Bacteria > Pseudomonadati > Pseudomonadota > Gammaproteobacteria > Enterobacterales > Erwiniaceae > Pantoea > Pantoea sp. 9140. The sequence goes on from NZ_JQNO01000001.1 coordinate 26,704, forward strand.
CCAATCACCAGCGCCAGAATCGATCCCAGTGGGGTAAAGCTGCTGAAGTTCTTAATGATATTGGGCAGTATCCACTGAATGCCTGCGACGCTCAGCAGGTTGTTCACCCGGACAAGTTCGCCGTTGCTGGGGTTTTTTACCGCCAGGTCCAGCGCGCTGATAACGGCGGTCGCCACCATCAGAACAACAATCAAATAGACAAACAGTAAAAAAGGGTTGGGCACTTTATTGCCCACGCGCTCGATCCAGCTGAAAAGCCGGCCAGGGCTGCGGTTCCCGGAGGTTGCTTCCATGGTATTGGTTCTCGTCTTGTATTCCCCTTATCGGCGGAGGTCCGGCCTGGCGCCGGTCGTGGTAGACGACAGACGGTGAGTTCAGTTCCGGCTCCGCTGAATCAGGGAAGTGTTTGCAATATTTTTATAATGGTCCGCGTCAGAGACACGGCCGTTGGCTCATTCGGCCAGTTTTGTGGGTGTGATCCCCGCCGGGATCGGACAGATATAAGGCTGCGCGGCGCGTACTCGATCAAACTCGGCCCGGCAGCCAGCCAGCGCCTGCGGATCCGTTAACAGCGTTAACACCGTGGCTGCCATCACTTTGCCCGCCAGAAACATCCCCTTATGCCCGATACTGGTGCGGCCCTGCGCCACCAGTTGCCAGGTGTGCAGCGGTGTACCGAAGGTAAAGCAGGGCGCAAAGCACTGTGCGGTCGGCGTCACCCAACTGACATCGCCGACATCGGTGGAGCCGTAGAGCAGCTCGCGCGTGACCGCATAGGGCGCGACCTCATCCATAAACAGTTTATCGCCCAGCTGTTCAGCCCAGGTATGACCGGCTTCGCCACCGGTGCGGGCGGCATTGAGCCGGGCATTGCGCAGATCGTCATCGGTCAGGGTGGCACGCAGTTCAGCCGCAAACGCGCGTTCTTCGTCGCTGTAACCGGGCAAACCAAACTGATGCAAATAACGCTCCATCACCGCTTCCAGCGCGCGATTAGGCACGTAGTCAGAACAGGCTTTGTCAAAACGCACGGTCAGCGTGGTGTCGGTCATCAGCGCTGCGCCCCTGGCGATATTGATCACCCTCTCATAGATCGCCTGCGCCTGAGGCAGTTCCGGGGCACGAATCAGGTAGAGCACCTCCGCATCGGCCTGCACCACATTCGGCGAGACGCCGCCGCTGTTGGTGATGGCGTAATGCAGACGCGCTTCCTGTACGATATGCTCGCGCAGGAAGTTGGCGCCGGTGTTCATCAGCGTGACGGCATCCAGTGCGCTGCGGCCCAGATGGGGTGAGTTGGCGGCGTGAGCGGCGACGCCTTTGAAGCTGAAGGCCGCCTGAATATTGGCAAGCGTGCGCAGATTAAACATCCCGCTGAAACCTTCCGGATGCCAGGTCACGGCGGCGTCAACGTCGTCAAACAGCCCCTCGCGCACCATAAAGGTTTTGCCCGAGCCGCCCTCTTCGCCAGGACAGCCATAAAAGCGAACCGTGCCGCGGGTATGATGCTGCTCCATCCAGGCTTTCACGGCGCAGGCGGCGGCAACACCCGCCGTGCCAAGCAGGTTGTGGCCGCAGCCATGTCCGTTGCCATTAGCTTCCAGCGGTTGTGGCCGGGCGCAGCCCGACTGCTGGCTCAGACCGGCCAGCGCATCAAACTCACCCATGATAGCAATCACCGGCTTACCGCTGCCCTTGCTGGCGATAAAGGCCGTGTCGATACTCCCCACACCGTGTTCCACTGTAAATCCTTCTCTTTCCAGCGCATCGGCCAGCAGAGCAGAGGAACGGGTTTCGGCGAAGCGCGTTTCCGGCGTGTCCCAGATGGCGTCGCTGAGCGTGCTGAAGCGGAGCTGATGGCGATCGATATAATCGGCAATAAACGCTTCCATCATCGTGAGCCCCCAAACTGCGCCTGGTTCAGCACCAGCGTTGCCAGCAGCGTGATGGCGTCTGGCATGACCCGCTCGTCAAAGTCGAATTTCGCATTGTGGTGACCTGCCGCCAGCGCACAGCCGAAAATGACGTAAGAGGCCTGACCGCCGCGCTGCTTTACCCGCTCCATCATGTAGGTCGCATCTTCCGACCCTGCCGCCTGCGCTTTACGATCGACCACCGAGTCGAAAAGGCCGAGTGCGTCCGCCTGCTGGTGGATGAAGTCGACCCAGGGTTGCGTCGGCGTACAGCTGCGCGCAGCACCCATCAGTGAAACCTGCTGCTCAACGCCATACATCGCTGCCGCACCGGCAATCACCCGCAGCGCCTGCTGATAAATATCGTCGTTAACCTGATTGGTCACGCCACGGGTTTCGACTTTCAGCAGGGCGCAGTCGGCCACTACGTTGCGGCCGGTTCCCGCCTGCAGCACGCCCACGTTAACCCGCGCCACACCGCCGCTGTGCTGGGTTAAACCATGCAGCGCCAGCGTCGCCTGTGCCGCGGCCAGCAGAGCATTGCGACCCTCTTCAGGGCGACCGCCCGCATGGGCACCGACGCCGGTAAAGTGAACATCCAGCTTGGTGGTAGCCAGGAAGCTGTCGCTGCCGCACACCACTTCACCTGCCGGCACGCCGGTACCGATGTGAATCGCAGTGAAGCGCTCAACGTCATCGACCACGCCCGCGGCGACCATCGCTTTCGCGCCGCGCACACCCTCTTCGGCGGGCTGGAAGATCAGTTTAATCGTACCGCTGAGCTGATCTTTCATCGCCATCAGCACTGCGGCGAGGCCCAGGCCAATGGTGGTATGGCCGTCGTGCCCGCAGGCATGCATCATGCCCGCGTTACAGGAAGCAAATCCTTCACGCTGCGGCAGATGATCGGTGGCCTGGCTTTCGTTGAGATCCAGTGCATCCATATCGACGCGGAAGCCCATCACCGGGCCGGGACGGCCGGTATCGAGTGTTGCCACGATGCCGCAGAATCCGCCAGAGAAGTGGCTGATCCACTGCGGCAGTGCGCCCTGCTGCAGCGCACGGGCTTCCTGCTGCTTCAGCACGGCGTCGTCGGGCAAGCCCATCCGCGCATCGGCATCGATCACTTCACGGCCCAGCTTCAGTTGATAACCGAGCCTATGCAGTTCTTCAGCCACTAAGGTGGCGGTACGGAACTCCAGCCAGCCTGATTCGGCGTAGTGATGGAAGTCGCGACGCCACTGTTGCAGCTGTGGCAGCAGGGCGCTGACGTGGTCTGAAAGGGGTTTCATCGGCTCTTTCCTCATTGTTGATTTTTTATGCACTGCGTTGAATCTACACAATGGTACTGGGTGGCATAAGATGCGAATATCTTGTGACTGATAAACAACGGTTATCGCAAAACTATGTCTGCCAATCTTAAACTTCATCAGCTGCGCGCCTTCACTGACGTAGCACGACAGGGCAGTATCCGGGCGGCAAGCCGGCTGTCCGGGCTGTCGCAACCGGCGTTAACCAAAGCGATTCAGGAACTGGAGCGAGAGCTGGGCGCAAAGCTGTTTATCCGCCGTCAGCAGGGCGTGGTACTGACCGATATCGGTGATAACTTTTTTCGCCATGCCAGCCTGGTGCTGGCGGAACTGCGGGTCGCAGAAGAGGATATCCAGCAGCGGCTGGGACTGGGTGGCGGTCAGGTGAACATCGGCGTGGGGGGCAGCGTGGCGCGCACCATCATGCCGCAGGTGATAAACCAGTTTCATCGCGAATACCCGCTGATTAAGGTACGCATCGTCGAGGGCCAGCTGGTGTCGATGGTGCATGAGCTGCGTCAGGGCGCGCTCGATTTCACCATCAACACCTACGATCAGAGTCATCTCGATCAGGAGCTGATGTATGAGCGGGTGATGGAGCGCGAGTATAGAGTGGTGGTGCGTAAAGGCCACCCGCTGGAAAAGGCCCGTTCTCTGGCGGCGTTACAGCAGGCGGACTGGACGATGCCAACGCCAAAAGGGAGTTACTACCGCCTGCTGCACGATTTGTTTGGCGAGCGCGGTATGGCACCCAAAATCGTGGTGACCTGTGAAACCTTTATGGCCTGCACCAGCCTGGTCGCGCAAAGCGATTTCATCAGTATTCTGTCGGTCGACGTGATTGACGATCCCATTCTGGGGCGGTCGCTGGTGGCGCTGACGCTCGACGAGCCCCTGCCGAAAGCCATCTTCTATCTGATCCAGCGCAAAGACACCGCGCTGACGCCGATGAGCAGTTATATGGCGCAACTCTTTCGGCGTTATTGCCAGTAAATTCAGGGAGTAAAGTCGATCGTCTACACTATAGGGGTACTGTAATAAATCCACCCGACAAATAGAGGTTACGATGCAAGTCAGTCCTTATCTGTTTCTCTATGGCCGTTGTGAAGAGGCTATCGACTTTTACCTGCAGGCGACCGGGGGAGAGCTGCTCTCTAAAATGAAATTTGGTGATATGCCGGATCAGGGTGAGCAGGTAGGCGATCAGTCTGCTGCGCCGCAGCCGCCAGAAAAGATCATGCATGCGCAACTGCGTATCGGTGACGGTGAGCTGATGTTGAGCGATGGTAATACCGAGAAGCCGCCCGCGTCTGAACATGCCGGTTATGCGGTCAGCCTTTCAACTACTGATGTCGAAAAGGGTAAAGCCTGGTTTGAGAAACTATCGGCAGGCGGCAAGGTCACAACGGAGTGGCAGGAGACGTTCTGGTCGAACGGATTCGCGATGTTTATCGATAAGTTCAACATTCCATGGCGCATCAACGTTGAGAAGCCACAGGAATAACCGAAGGTAAGATGGAGGACTGAGTTGCTAAAACTGCCTCTCAAAAGCTGGCCTGGAGAGACAACGCTCCAGGCCAGATCTCCTGCGTGACGGGCGGTTTTTTCAGCCGCCCGTTATCTTTATCAGAAGTTGTAACCCGCCACCAAGTAGTAACCCCAGCCCGTCGATTTCACTTCAAACGGGCCTTTGCCGAAGTTCAGCTCCTGACCATCCGCCCACTGTCCGCCGTTGTGGAAGTAACGCGCCACCGCAGAAAAGTGCCAGTGATCGTAACCCAGTGACAGAATGTGGCTGGAGGCGATGGAGTTGCTGGTGCGTGATGAACCGCCTTTCTCGTTGAGATCGGAACCCCAGTCGAAGTTGGTGAAGCCCACATAGCCCAGATTACCGCCCCACAGCGTGGTGATAGGCACGAAGTATTTCACCTTGAAGCGATAGCCATCCCAGCTGTTTTCGTTCGCCGCGCCGTAGTTTTCCCACTGATATTTGGCGTAGACGTTCAGCGACAGGCCGACATCGCTGTGCGTATCGATATCGGTGCCCAGACCCATATACCAGGTGTTCTGGCGGTTATCGCTATTGCGGCCCATATCGTAGATGTAGTTGTTAGCGAAATACCACTCTTTGAACGGACCAAAGGCCAGGCTGGTGCCGGTCAGTTTATCGATAGAGAAGCGCGGTTCAATCTCCATAAACATCGGTGAACCGTGGTCGAATACGCCGTTGGCATTGCTGTTGCCGACGCCGAAGAAGTTAGGTACGTCGAGATAGCCGTAGAAATCGAACCAGTCTTTCTTCGCAAACGCTTCATATTCCAGATAAACGTCGTTGTTAAACTGCGGTCCGAAACGCGTGTGGTAGCTGCCTACCACATTAACGCTCTGATGCCACCAATCCGAGAGATACTGCGGATCGCTTTCAGCGGCCTGCGCAGCACCACTCAATGAACATGCCAGCACGGCACCTGCTATCAACGTTTTATATTTCATTATTATCAGCCACATGCTTTTGACCGCTGCACACCAGACGCAGTCAGAGAAAAATCGGTCCCTTGATGGGAATGAGGGTTTCACAGCGAATAACAACCCGTTCTTCAGCCCGCGTAGCGTGCCTGTAACAGATCGATAGAAAATAGATTTTGCTCACGTTTGTCAAAAAGTGTTGCATTACAATTCAGCTAAAATGTGATGCACTTCACAATAACGGCGTGGATCGAACGGAACCAGGCAACCGTTTACGTTGTCTGGTTCGTGATCAAACAGGTGGGATCAGGGAAGAGTGACGCGAACCTGCAAACCACAAATTGCACCCTGTGGCGTCAGGCAATTGGAAAGGGCGACGTGAATCTGATGTTTCTGTGCGACGTTGCGCACAATCGATAATCCCAGCCCGCTGCCCTGGGCTTTAACGTCTGGCGAACGGGTAAAACGGTCGAACGCACGTTCGATAAAGGATTCCGGCATGCCCGGTCCGTTATCAACAATATCGACCACCGTTTTGCCCGCGACCCGATGCAGCAGCACATCGACCAGGCTACCTTCCGGCGTGTGCAACATAGCGTTACCAATCAGGTTGTCGAACAGGCTGCGCAATTCGGAACGGCTGGCCTGCAGGCGATACTGCGTGGAGCCATTAAAGCCGATATCGATGCCGCGCTTATCCGCCACCACCATCAACTGCTCAATGCTCTCTTTTAGCAGATCTTCAAGTTCGATCTGCTCCACGCTGGACACCACGCTCTGGTCATCCTGGCGTGAGACATTGAGTAACTGCGTGACCAGGTGACGGGTACGCGTGACGCCCGCTTCCAACTGGCTGAACTGACGGCTCGCTTCACCCGGCTGAATATGCTGACGCAGGTTTTCCAGCTGTAACGTCACCGCTGTTACCGGCGTACGCAGCTCATGCGCGGCATCTTCCAGGAACTGACGCTGCGACGACCAGGCGTCACGCAGCTTACTCAGCAGCGAGTTGTAAGCGGCTACCAGCGGCAGGATCTCATCCGGTAAGCCTTCCGGTGAGACATTGTGTGGATGATGGGTTTCCTGCGCCGCAATCTGACGCGAAGCGACCTGCAGATCGCGGGTGATCTTGCGCACCACCAGCCAGATCACCAGCAGCGACAGCGGCATCATCAGGATCATCGGAATGATCGCCGACAGCGCCCGCTTGACCATTGAGGCCTTCATGTAGCTGAGGTTGTGCATCACCTGAATCGTTTTGATCTCGCTGCCAGGCATGCCGGGCCGGGAAAAAATACGCCATTCACAGTCGTCGCACTGACCCACATGCACATCGTGATAACCGCGCTGGTTTTGCAGCGGGGCCTGCAACTCCGGCCATGAACTGGCCCGCAGCTGGCCCTGATCGTCCCAGAGCTGAACTACAAAGGCGCTCTTTGCTTTGTCAGGTGCAATAAGCATCGGCATCAGGGCGGGCATCTGTTTATTGGTGGACCAGGCATCAGCGATTTTTGCCAGCTGATCGTCCTTCATGGTACCGACCATATCGCCGTAACAGCTGAAGAAATACCAGGTGACGCCGCCGATCATCAGCAGATGAATAATCAGCAGGGTAGAGAGAAGTTTATTGCGCAGTGAGCGCATAAAGCGGAAAGGTTTCATATCGCCGGAACCCGCCAGCCCAGTCCGCGTACATTACGGATCACGTCGTTATCGAGTTTGCGACGCATGCCGTGGATCAGGACATCCACCGCGTTGCTGCTGACTTCATCGCCCCAGCCGTAGATGCGGTTTTCCAGTTGCTCGCGCGACAGAATAGCGCCCGGCCGCTCCAGCAGCGCGTAGAGCAGGGCATATTCCCGCGCCGTCAGCTGCTCGCGCTGGCCTTTGTAGAGCACCTCGCGGGTCATCATGTCCAGCTGCACATCGCCGCTGCCAAGCACCGAGTCTGCCGCGCCGTGGCTGCGCCGGGTAATGGCGCGCATCCGGGCCATCACTTCCTGGAGATCGAACGGTTTAAGCAGGTAGTCGTCCGCGCCGCTGTCGAGTCCCTGAATACGCTGCGCCACCGTGTCGCGTGCGGTAAGAATCAGGACCGGCGTGGCGTCGCCGCGCCCGCGCGCCCGGCGCAGAACCTGCAGACCGTCATCGCGCGGTAAGCCGAGATCAAGCAGTACACAGCTGTAGCCGCCCTCGCTCCAGGCATTCTGGGCATAGACGCCATCGCGCACCCAATCTACTGACCAGCCCGCGCCCTGCAGTGCCTGTTGCAGGTTCGCGCCGATCATTTCATCATCTTCAACCAGTAACACGCGCATGGCTGATCTCCTTTATAAAGATGAGAGAGAGTTTATCCATCAATTGTTAGGCCAGAATTATCCTTCCGCCGTCATACTTCGCACTGTGGCGGCGTTGGCTGCTTTTGCTCACCCCAGTCACTGACCAATGTCAGCTCCTGGGGATTCGCGCCTTTGCCGCCTTGCCACAGCACGAATTATTTTGGCGGACAATCGTCATAGCTTGCTCTGAAATGGCTATTATCGCCCCATTCCCGCCGTTGCTAATTCTGCGCTAATTTTCTGCTAATTAAGGGATAAATTTTAGCGGGTAGAGTGGCTCCACTGCACATCAGCATCAACAGGAGGAACCATGAATCAGCGCGAGTTTATTCGGAGTTTGCTGGACTGGATTGAGAACAACTTAGGACACGATCTGCATCTGGATGAGGTGGCACGCCGCTCGGGCTATTCGCGCTGGCATCTGCAACGCCTGTTTCGCCAGCACACCGGCTTTTCACTGGCAGAATATATCCGCCAGCGCCGCTTAACCGAGTCTGCACTCAGTCTGCTAAGCAGCAACGAAGCGATACTGCAGGTGGCGATGAACTACGGCTTCGATACCCAGCAGGCCTATACCCGCACCTTTAAAAACTACTTTATGATGACGCCGGGCCAGTTGCGCCGTCAGCGTCGCGTTGAGCCGGATCGGCTGCTGTTTCCTCTGGCGATGGCCAGCTGATGCCTGTTAAGACCTTCCCGTCACCGCGCATACAGACGGGAAGGTCGGCCCGCGCTCAGCGCCGCTCTCCTCCTGAACTTTGCCTCGTCTTTTTTTGCCCGCCCGCCACAGTGACCCCGCCCTGACGTGTTAGTTTGTTGCCTGCCCCTTTTACTGTCGGAGTCGGGAACATGGAAAACGGCGAGAATTTAACCGCCATGTTGGTGTTTGCACGGGTCGTGGAATTGCAGAGTTTCAGTGAGGCAGCACGGGCACTTGGCCTGTCCAAATCTCACGTCAGCCGGGAAATTGCCCGTCTGGAGCTGCGGCTCGGTATCCGGCTGCTACAGCGTACCACCCGGCGGCTGGCACTGACTGAGCTGGGCCAGGCTTATTATCCCTACTGTGTGCGGATGCTGGCTGAAGTGCAGCGCGCCGAGGCGTTTGTGCAGCAGGTGCATCAGCAGCCCACTGGGCATGTCAGGCTGCAGGCGCCCGTCACGTTCGGCTGCCAGTGCGTGGTTCCCGTTCTCAATCATTTCCTGCGCCGCCATCTGCATATTAACGTCGATCTCGATCTGACCGATCGCAATCACGATCGGCTGGACGATCAGGTGGATCTGGCGATTGTGATCCGATCCCGATCGCCGCAACAGGGCAATTTCAGGGTACTGAGCGATATCGAGTGGGGGCTTTATGCCGCGCCGGCTTATCTGGCGCAGCGACCCGCCATCACTCATCCTGAGATGCTGCCGCGCCACGACCTGCTGCTGTTTCATGGCCCGGCGCACACCGCCGCGCTGCCGTTCCGCCGTGATAAACAGCGGCTGGCACTGGACGTGCGTAGCCGCTTCCGCGCCAATAACAGTATGGCGCTGCTCAATGCCGCACTGGCGGGCAGCGGCATTGCCTATCTGCCTTCCTACATGGCGCAGGAGGCGGTGGCGCGCGGCGATATCCGGCAACTGCTGCCGGAGTGGCAGATGGATCGTCTGCAAAGCTATCTGCTGCTGCACGACACGCCTGAACCGGCATCACCGATGACGCTGCTGTGCGATGCGCTGGTTGCTGCACTGAATCCGGGCTGATTGTTGCCTGCTGACAACAATCAGCGCCACAGAGTAACTATTCCGCCATCACTGTTGTTACTGCGCTGCGCCGGTTAGCCTGTATCCCTGATCATTCAACGGATATCACCATGCAACAGTCACCCGAAACGGCAGAGTTTCAGTACTGGAGACGCAACTTAGCAGTCTGCGTCGTTGGCTCTTTTACCACCATTGTGGCGATGACGCTGCTGCTGCCGTTTCTGCCACTCTATGTGCAGCAACTCGGCGTTGAGCAACCCGCCGCTATCGCCTGCTGGTCGGGGCTGGCCTATGGCGCGACCTTTTTCAGCGCCGCGCTGACTGCGCCGCTGTGGGGCAGGCTGGCTGACCGTTATGGTCGTAAGCTGATGCTGATTCGGGCCAGTCTGGGGATGGCAATTGCGATGTCGCTGATCGGCATGGCGACCGCGCCCTGGCAGCTGGTGGCGCTGCGGCTGCTGGCCGGGCTGCTGGGTGGCTACGCATCGGGATCGACCATTCTGGTGGCAGCGCAGACGCCAAAAGCGCAGACCGGCTGGGCGCTGGGCGTATTGTCCTCCGGCATTATGGCGGGCAATGTGGTCGGGCCGCTGCTGGGTGGAGTGTTACCGCCGCTGATCGGCATCCGTCAGACGTTCTGGCTGACCGGCGCGGTAATCTTTCTTGCCTTCCTCGCTACCACCTTTTTACTTAAAGAGCAGTCGAGCGCTACCGCGACGTCGCGCGCCAGCCAGCAAGCGCAGTCCGCAGACGAGCCGGTTAATCACACCCTGGTACGGCTGATGTGGCTCTCCGGCATGTTGCTGATCTTCGCCAGCATGTCGATTGAACCGATAATCACGCTCTACGTGGGCGAGTTCGTGCAGGGCGACCATCAAATCACGATGATCGCCGGACTGGTGATGTCTGCGGCGGCGCTGGGCACGGTACTGGCGTCACCCCGGCTGGGTCGTCTGGCCGATCGGGTAGGGCACTGGCGGGTTCTGACCGGCGGACTACTGGTCAGTGGGGTGCTGCTGATTCCGCAGGCGTTTATTACCGCGGCCTGGCAACTGGTGATACTGCGTTTTCTGATGGGGATGGCGCTGGGCGGATTGATGCCGTGCATTACAGCGATTATCCGCCATAACGTGCCCGGTTCCCAGGTCGGGCGGATGCTGGGATATTCGACGTCGGCGCAGTATATCGGCCAGGTCAGCGGTCCGTTGTTCGGTGGGCTGGTGGGAGGGACATTCGGGATGCGGCCAGTGTTTCTGGCGACCTGCGTGGTGATGCTGTTTTGCGCCTGGCTCAACTGGCGCGGGATGCGTAAATAACGCGATCAAAAAAGGCGGACCGGAGTCCGCCTTAGGTTATTCACAGCGTAGTGAATTACTTCTGGTCTGGCAGGGCGTAGGCAATCACATAATCGCCCAGCTTAGTACCAAACGAACCGTGACCGCCTGCTGCGATGACAACGTACTGCTTGCCATTCACTTCATAGGTCATTGGGGTCGCCTGGCCGCCTGCTGGCAGACGTGCCTGCCATAACAGCTCACCGGTATCGGTGCTGAACGCACGCAGGTAGTTATCTGCTGTCGCACCAACGAAGAACACCTTACCGGCAGTGGTGATAGGACCACCCAGCATCGGCATACCCATTTTGAACGGCAACGGAACCGGTGCGCTATCGCGAACGGTACCGATACGCTGTTTCCACACCACGTCGTTGGTCTTCAGATCCACCGCGGAGATGTAACCCCAGGCAGGCTGTTTACATGGCAGACCAAACGGTGACAGGAATGGATTCAGCTCGACGCCATACGGCACGCCATACTGTGGCTGAATACCGGTTTCCGTACCTGAACCACCCTCAGCGCCTTTCGACGGCTCAATCGGGTTGCCCGGGCCACGTGGAACCAGCTTCGAGACAAACGGCAGCGCCATTGGGTTAGCAATCGCAATCTGACGATGTGGATCGACGGCAATACCGCCCCATTCGAACATACCGAGGTTACCCGGGAACACCAGCGTACCCTGCTCAGAAGGCGGGGTGAACGGACCTTCATAGCGCAGGCGCTTGAAGATCACGCGGCACACCAGCTGGTCAAACATCGTTGCGCCCCACATATCCTTGTCCGTCAGGTTCTGCTTCGGACGGAAGGTCAGCTCAGAGTAGGGCTGAGTAGCGGCAACGTGATCGCCTTTGGCAGCACCCTGTGGTACTGGCGTTTCTGGCGCAGGTACCACTGGCTTGCCGGTGCGGCGATCCAGGACAAAGATGTTGCCGGTTTTCGCTGGCGCATAAACCACCGGTACGGTGTTGCCATCTTTATCGGTGATGTCAGCCAGCGTTGGCTGCGACGGCAGATCCATATCCCACAGGTCGTGATGCACGGTCTGATAAGACCAGACCAGCTTACCGGTGGTGGCGTTCAGAGCCAGCACGCTGCTCGCATAACGCTCCTGCTCTGGTGTGCGGTTACCGCCCCAGATATCCGGTGTGGTCACGCCCATTGGCAGATAAACGGTATCCAGTTTCGGATCGTACACTGCCGGTGCCCATGAGTTCGGTGAATTCATGGTAAAGGTGTGTTCATCCGCCGGAATGGCATTCGGGTCTTTCGCGCCTGGATCAAACACCCACAGCAGTTTGCCGGTATTCACATCAAAACCACGAATCACGCCTGACGGCTCGCGGATTGAGAAGTTATCGGTAACCGCACCCGCCATGACGATGGTGGTGTTGGTAATGATCGGTGGCGAGGTCGGCTCATACATACCCGCAGTCGTGACAGGCTGTTTGTGCTGCAGATCCAGCTCGCCGTTGACGCCAAATGACGGGCAGCGTTCGCCGGTCTCTGCGTCCAGGGCAAACAGGCGACCATCGTTGACAGGCAGATAGATACGACGTGAGCAAAGCGCAGGCTGCGTGTTTGCCGCATCGGCTGCTGCCGGCACTTCGTGGTAAGAAACACCGCGACAGGTCACGTGCTGGAAGGTCGGATTCACCTTCATGCCCGGATCAAATTTCCACTTCTGCTTACCGGTGGCCGCATCCAGAGCAAACAGGATCTGATGTGGCGAGCAGAGGTAAAGCGTATCGCGGATTTTAATCGGTGTAACTTCGTCGGTGATTTCACCCGGATCGTTAGGGGTTTTCATGTCGCCCGTCTGGAACTGCCAGGCAACCTGCAACTCTTTCACGTTCTGGCGATTGATCTGCTTCAGCGGCGAGAAACGGGTTCCCTGCTGATCACGCGCATAAGCGGGCCAGTCAGCATCCGGGATGTTGCTCAGCGGCGCAGCCTGCGGGGCGTTGTCAGCGGTTTCTGGCACTGAACCGTTTATCACCTGCGGGTCGTTAAACACCGCATAGGCCAGCACGAGAGCACTGGCAACCAGCGCTACAGCCATCGTACCCAGCGCGGCTTTACTGCCCGCGTTGAAGCTGCGATAAACAAACGGCAGGATCAGCCAGACACCAAAAATCACCAGCACATCGGTGCGCGGTGCCAGTGCCCAGAAGTCTGTACCCACCTCCCATACACCCCAGATCAGGGTGCCGATCAGCAGCAGCGCATAGAGAACCAGCGCGGTGCTTTTACGACGGGAAAGCAGATAAGCGGTGATAAGCATCACCACACCGCCGAAAACGTAATACCAGGAACCACCAATGGCGGCTAACCAGCCACCGCCAATCAGCATAAACGCGCCCGTCAGTACTGCGAACAGCACTGTCAGGAAACGAATTACGCCAAAAGATGAGGAGTTTTTCCCCATAATATCGACCTCGTTTCGTTGCCATAAAACACACGAAAACAACCAGATAGGCTGTTTCCAGTTATCAAGTACAAATGATTAGGGTGTTCTGAAGTATCTCTTCCGTTAAGACAGACGATCCCTTTGTGTTAAATGTTATAGCAAAATCAGATCGAGATTTGATTTTTTTGGCTTAAATCGCTTAACAACCGGAATAATACGACATTTTATGGGGGATTAAAGGACGTTAAGCGCACCGCCGTGTGCCCTTAACGCCGGAAGGCAGGATTTGTGAATCAGCAGCTAATAAGATCGCCATCCGAGCGTTGCTGTTGCCAGCCGCTGATATTTATCTCAGCAAACTGCTCAGCCGTTAAAGTCGGCGTATGACTTCGTACGATGACCTCTGCTCCTTTTTCACGAAATGTCGCCATAAAAAAGGGAAAGGTAAATTTTTCATAATTGTCATTAAAGAACGCTTCGTTTAAAACAATCCCTGAAAAAGGAAAGGATTCCAGCAGTCGCCAGTCTGCTCCCGGCGGCGCAAAATCATAAAGCCAGAAATCAAATTTCTTAGTTAATTCAAGCAGTGGCGCATAATGTGCCGCTAAACTGGAATAATTGATTCCAATCCGGATACGCCCATTCTGTAAATGTGAATAAGCGTCCGGTACAGCAATCATTCCCCGTAATCGCATATCATCGATCGGAATAATCATTAATGCTGCTTCAGTGGCAATTTGATTGTGTAATGAAATAATGTTGTTTGTATTAAGTGTATTTCTGCTTTCCTGGTTTTGCTGAAGATAAGGCACGCTATAGCAAATGCCAGAGACATTACGCTTAACGTGATGGATAGGTTCAGTAACATAGGGGTTATATAAACTGTTTTTCATTATCTCTATGAAATGCAATAAAAAAGGATTTGTTGATAATTAATCATATAAAAAGTCGCATTTTTTTAAACGCGTGAATAAATATAGATCACATGCTTAATCCAAATCATCCTTTTGTTGCCTGAGAAAGTAAATAAACCCATTAGCAAAGAGATCATAATTCCTTTGGCGTCTGATGATGTGCTGGAATATATTCAATAGTCGGGACCAATAGGCTGGTAATAGTCAGGAGCGGTCGGACGTACCTGTGCCGGACAGGTATGCGTTTTGTTGGACAGAGAGACAGGGCTGGAGCCGCAGCCATTCAGGTCTCATCCGGTCTGTTAATTTAACATCATCAATCACCACACCAATAACACCGTGAAACGATGCGGGCTTCCTCACCTGATTTGGGATAAGACATGGGATTTATGGCATCAACAGCGGAAGAGTCGCTGTGGCGACATCGGACATTTGTGGCGTTCTGGCTGGCGCGTACCTGCTCATCATTTGGTTTTCAGATGTTCTCGGTAGCGATCAGCTGGCAGATCTATGCGCTGACCAACAGCGCAATGGCGTTAGGGATGATTGGCCTGATGCAGTTTCTGCCGTCGGTATTGCTGGCGCTACCTGCAGGTCATCTTGCGGATCAATATGACCGGCGGCGCATTGTGCTGCTGGGGCAGCTGGTGGAATTTGCTGCACTGGTGGCATTAGTGGTGCTTACCTTATTCCATACCGCCGATAAGACCGCCCTGTGGGGGCTGGTGTTTATGATTGCGGTGGCGAAGGCGCTGGAGTGGCCCGCGATGTCCTCAATGTTGCCGTCGCTGGTGCCGCCCTCGATTCTGGCACGCGCGATGGCGATGAACTCGGTAGGGGGCCAGGCGGCGGTGATTGTCGGGCCGACGATAGGCGGCTTGCTGTATGTTGCCGGGCCGCATGTTGTGTATGGCGTTTCCGGGCTGTTTTATCTGATTTCGCTGACGCTGGTGAGTCTGCTGCGTTATGAGCGTCCGGTGCAGACCCGTCTGCCGATGAATATGAAGAATCTGTTTGCCGGGATTCACTTTATCCGTGAGCGCAAAGATGTCCTTGGGGTGATTTCGCTCGATCTGTTTGCGGTGCTGCTCGGTGGCGCAACGGCGCTGCTGCCGATTTTTGCCAAAGATATTCTGCATACCGGGCCGTGGGGATTGGGGATGCTGCGCGGCGCGCCGTCGGTCGGTGCATTGCTGGTAGGCATCTGGCTGAGCCGTCACAAGCTGGACAAGCATGTCGGGATGATTATGTTTGGCTCAGTAGCGGGCTTTGGCGTGGCCACGCTGGTATTCGCGCTGTCCACGCAGCTGTGGCTGTCGCTGATTGCGCTCTGTGCGCTGGGCGGCTTTGATATGGTGAGTATGGTGATCCGGGGTGCGCTGGTGCAGCTGGATACGCCGGATGCCATGCGCGGACGGGTGAATGCGGTTAACGCAATTTTTATCAATACATCAAATCAGCTGGGCGAGTTTGAGTCGGGATTGCTGGCAGCCTGGATGGGGGCGGCACCCGCGGCAGCGATTGGCGGCATCGGTACACTGATTGTGGTGGCGTTGTGGATGAAGCTGTTTCCGCATCTTCGGCGGCGTCAGAAGCTGGAGAATGAGGTGGATCCGGTTTAGAGCTGGTTAGAGGTATGCAGCGGTCATGGGCCACTGAGCAGGCTCAGGGAGTATACGCCTTTCGCAAAGACGCAAAAGACGCCATCCCTGGCAGGCTCAGCGCGGCCCATCCCTGGCCCGCGATGCTTTGCTGCAGGCGTATGCTCCCATCGCTTTAAGTGCGTAAGTTGCCTTGGGCTGAGGAGTGGTTTGTTAGGGCTGGTTGTGGAGAGCAGGTCTGGATCGGATGCAGGCCTATGTCCCCATCGCTTTAAGAATGTAAGTTGCCTCAGGCTGGGGAGAAGGGAAAAGACGTTGGTTGAGAGTTGGGCAGAGTTATTAAGGTGGCGCTCAACATCAATAATGTCACTGGCCCGAAGGCCAGTAGAGGAAGTTACCAGTCATACTGCCATTCAAAACCCGGAGTCAGAGGGGGAGACCGACCCGCAGGCTGGGGCCATCAGGCCCCGGTTTTTCCCAGGTTGGCGTCAAATGTTAGCCAGCTTTCACGCATGTCCACTACGCTGCGGGTTTTGCGCGCCTCATCGATTTTTATGGCGGTGAGGCCCGCTTCCAGCGCGTCCACAACTGAAACTTTCAGCGGTGTTCCCTGTTTAATATGTTTAACGATCTCTTCTGCCATCAGGGCATCTGCACCGTAGTGACCATCATAAGCATTGCCGCTGTAAGCGGTGTCGACCTCTTTCTCACCGCTGCGCGCGTTGTGAACGCGGAAGTAGTTTCGCACGAAGTCGCCTTCCGCCATGCCGTCCGTGCCCATGACGCAGAAACGGCGGAACTCATCCGGAACGTTGAGGTTGGCATGGAAAGCAAGTGTCGCGCCGCCTTCGTACTCAATCAGGGCTGTCTGGTAATCAACAATATCGGCGTCGCTGTCGAAGACCGCATCGGTGCTCGACCAGCCGCTGGGTTTCTCGTGATAGAGCGCTGATTCAGCGGTGATCGCCCCCTGCGGGGCATGCGCCGGGGTAAAAGATTTGCGGCCACCAAAGCTGGCGACGCGGATCGGACGCTCCTGCAACAGGCCCTGATAGAGGTCGATGTCGTGGCAGCACTTCTCCAGAATGTAAGGGCCGGCATACTTCTCCAGACGTCGCCAGTCGCGCTGGAAGAACGCGCCGTGGTAAGGCTTGATATGTTCCGTCGCCTCAATCGAGGTGATTTCACCTAATTGCCCGGCATCGCGTGCCGCCAGCAGATCGTGATAAAGCGGGGAGTAGCGCAGCACCAGGCCGACCAGAATGCGTGCCTCGCCATACTGGCGCACCAGCTTCGCCATCTCCATGGTCTGCTCTTCATTGATCACTACCGGCTTTTCGGTAAAGACCGTGTAGCCCGCCGCCAGCGCCTGACCTACATGCTCCAGATGCAGGAAGTTGGGGGAGCCAACCAGCACCACATCCATGCCGCCGTGTTCCAGCAGCGCGTCGATGGATGCAAAGGCCTGGCCGGGCGCGATACCAAAGCTGTGCAGATTAGGCAGTCCGGCCGGGGCCGGATCGTAATAACCCACTACCGAGAAGGCGTCATCGGCTTTGCTGAACTCTTTGATCACGTGGGACAGACGAAAGCCGAGACCAATAATGCCTACTTTCATGTTAAACCCCTGCTCCTGAAATCGGATAATGCATAGCCCGCCTGCGATCGGGCGCGCCTGTTGATAATCTGACCACCAACTTATTACGACGGAAAAACTAATGTCAATAACACGCTGCGCGTTTTGCGGCGCACTTTTTGTTATCTCAATGTAAAATAAACAAAAAGTGTCGATATATTTTTGCCATATTTATTTGTTATTGCGATTTAAGTTTTTTTATCCTATCGTTCGCTCATTATGGCTATAACCCAAAATCGGGAAGGAAGCGCGTGCAACCACACTATCTTCTTGGCATTGATGGCGGCGGTACACAGTGTCGCGCGCGGTTAACCGACCTGCAGGGCCGCGTGCTGGCGGAAGCCACCGGCGGGCCTGCCAACGTCTGGTCAGACTATGACGCGGCGCTGACCTGCGTCGGACAGCTGATTGACCGGATATTGTCACTGGCGGGATTAGCGCCGGAGGCGCTGGCACAGACCGCGCTGGTGGCCGGATTAGCGGGTGCCAATGTCGCTTCGGTGCAGGCGCGGCTCGCCAGCTGGCAGCCTGCCTGCGCGGCGTTACAGATGGTCAGTGATGTGGAAATCGCCTGTGCGGGCGCGCATGCTGGCGCTCCTGGCGCCGTCTTTATCATCGGCACCGGCAGTCAGGGCGCGGCCTGGGATGGCGAACGCTTTACGCTGCTTGGCGGCTGGGGCTTTGCCCTGTCCGATCAGGGATCGGGCGCGGAGCTGGGCCGCCGTGCGCTGCGTCTGGCGCTGCTGGCCCATGAGTTCATTATTACGCCGACCGCCTTTTCCCGGCAGCTGATGGCACAGTTCGGTGACAGCCCGGAAACGATGCTGCTCTGGACGCGCTCAGCGACGCCTGCCGACTGGGCGCGCGTGGTGCCACAGATTTTCGCATCCGCCGATGCGGGCGACAGCCACGCACAGGATCTGCTGCATCAGACCGCCGCCGATATCGGCCTGATGGTGCGCCGTCTGATTGCGCTGAGCAGCGGACGGGTGGCGCTGATGGGTGGCCTGGCTACGCCAATTCAGCGCTGGCTGGACGACGATATCCAGGCCCGGCTCGTGACGCCACAGGGCGATGCCCTGAGCGGGGCGCTGATACTGGCGCAGCAGCTGACCTCTGTCCGATTACCGATCTGAAACTGGCTGAGCCTTCTCAGCCAGATAACCCGAGGAATTTATGACCGCTCCCAACGTAACCGCGCGTATTCTGCGGTTGATTGTTGAAAATGCGCCGATCAGCCAGTCAGACCTGAAAGTCCGCAGCGGACTGAGCATGTCGACCGTGTCGCAGGCCACTAATCGGCTGCTGGCGCAGGAGATTGTGCAGGAGCTGGGGCTGCGTCGCGTGTCGATGGGGCGACCAAAAACCCTGCTGGGCCTCAATCCCGATCGCGCCAGCGTGATTGGCATTCAGCTCAATGCGGAACGTAACCTGATCGTCATGACCGATCTCAGCGGCAATCTGCTGGGCGAACAGCAGATGCCGAAAGGTACGCTGACACCACGTCAGCTTGGCGATGCGCTGGCGAAGTTCCTGCGCGGCGTGGAGGAGAAGCGGGTTGGGGCGATAGGCCTGGCGCTGTCGGGCCTGGTCGATGCCGAAAATGGCTACTGCATCCGCTCCAAAGTGCTCGACTGGGATAACGTCCCGATTGCACGCCTGCTGGAAGAACGCTTCTCGCTGCCGGTGTTTATCGAGAACGACGCCAACGCCATGGCAATGGCTGCGCTGGTGTTTGGTCAGCTCGGCAACGCCCAGTCGGCGGTGATCGCGACCTACGGCAAAGGGATCGGGGCGGGCATCATCCTGAATCGTCAGCTCTACCGCGGTCGTCACGGCAAGGCAGGCGAGATCGGCAACGGGCTGGTGGGCGACGGCTCGCTGCGTCTGCTGGAGGATGTCGCCTCATCGCGCGCCATTCTGCAGCGGCTGGCTGAGCAGGAACCGGTAGAAGGCCTCACGTTGCAGGCGCTGGATCAGCGACCCACGCCTGAGGTTCTGGCGGTACTGCAGGAAGCCGGGCGCGAGCTGGGAATTTCGCTGGCGAACCTGTCGGTGGCCTACGACCCGGATGTGGTTTATCTGGCGATGGAGCCGCATATGGCGTCACGTATTCTGCTCGATCACATCACCCAGAGCTTCCAGGCTTACCGGCTTAAACTGACACCGCACATGACGCCGCTGCAGTTCCTGACGGAATCGAACCGGATGTGGGCGCTGGGCGCAGCGGGTTTTGCCGTCAACCGGCTGCTGGATCTGCTGGCGGCGCAGGCCGACGAAGAGCCGGTCACCTGATTGAGCTCTCAAATAAAAAACGGGCGCTTCGGCGCCCGTTTTTTATTTCCGCGTTTGCCTTAGCGCAGGCGCATTCCCTGCTCATCAAACAGCAGGCAGTGTGCGGCAGAAAAGCCCAGTTCAACCTGCGTACCCAGACCGCGCGTAGTTGCCTCGCGCTCTTCCACCACCAGCATCTGCTCGCGCCCGATATCCAGGTAGAGATAGTTGGTGTGGCCCAGCATCTCGCCATAGGCCAGCTCGCCATGAAAGCGCTGTGCCTCCGGTGTCTGCGCGGCAGGCTGGAAGTGCTCAGGACGAATGCCCAGCGTCACGGTTTGCCCCTCGCGGCAGTCGGCGGCAATCTTCAGCACCAGCCCCTCAATCTTCAGTTCCGGCACCCGCAATTGCACTTCACCCTCGCCGGTGGCACTGATCTCCGCCCGCAGAAAATTCATTTTTGGTGAGCCGATAAAACCGGCGACAAACAGATTATCCGGGTCGTGATAGAGCGTCAGCGGCGCGCCGACCTGCTCAATGCGGCCCTGACGCAGCACCACAATGCGGTCAGCCAGCGTCATCGCCTCCAGCTGATCGTGGGTCACATAAATCATCGTGTTACCGAGTGAGGCGTGCAGCCGGGCGATCTCAATCCGCATCTGTAGACGCAGCTCTGCATCAAGGTTAGAGAGCGGCTCATCGAACAGGAAGATACGCGGATGACGGATAATCGCCCGGCCAATTGCCACGCGCTGCCGTTGTCCGCCCGAGAGCGCGCGCGGCAGGCGATCGAGCAGTTCGGTGAGATGCAGACGGGCTGCCGTCTGAGTGATCGCCTCGTTGATCTCCGCTTTGGACTTTTTCATCACCTCCAGCGGATAGGCCAGATTGCCGCGCACCGTCATGTTGGGGTAGAGCGCATAGGACTGAAACACCATCGCGATGCCGCGCTCGGTGGCGGGCTGCTGCGTCATGTCCTGCTCCTCAATCAGCAACTGTCCGCTGCTGATCTCCTCCAGCCCGGCGATCATCCGCAGCAGCGTCGATTTACCGCAGCCAGATGGCCCGACAAACACCACAAATTCGCCGCTGTTGATCGTCAGATCGATGCCATGAATGACATTAACGTGTTCATACGACTTCTTCACATTCTGCAAGCGCAGGCTGGTCATCGGCTACCTCACTCAGAGTAACTGGCCCATGTAGATGGCATTGCTGCGCAGGATGGGGGTAAAACCCATGCGCGCATAGAAGGCGCAGACCTGCTCATTCTGCAGGCTTACGCCAAGATGGACACCACTGACGCCCGCCGCCCGCAGCGCCGCCAGTTCATGCTCAATCATCCGACGACCCCAGCCGCCTTTCTGCGCTGCCGGCAGCAGGTTGATATGCAAATGCGCGGGCCACTGTGTCACCAGCGTTTCTGCGGGCTGGTCGGGATGGCGGATCGCGTCGAGCACCTTGCTGTCGAGCGGGGCGCTGGGGCTGCGGTCGCGATATTTTTCCTGCAGCTGTGGCCACCATTCGGCCTCAAGCTGGGCTTCGAACGCGCGGGTATCCGGTGTTGCCACCACATATCCCTGCACCTCATTGTCCCGCTCCAGCACAAAAGCAAAGTCTGGCGCGAAGCGCGCATAGGGGACGGCAAAACGCTGGCCGGGATAGTCAGGATCGGAGTAGAGCGCGCGGGCATCGCCGCCTGCATCGGCTGTTTCCAGGCAGATGCGGTAGAGCGCCGGGTAGTCCGCCGGCGTGGCCGGACGAATGACACCTTGATTCGCCATGGTGAATTCTCGTGAGTGAGGGAACCGGTCAGGGATTGAACAGATCCGCAGGTGAAAGTTACGTTAATGAAAGTGGACTTAGTTTTCAAGATAGAATAATTACCTTATCGCACTAACATGGGCGGTTCGGCAACGTTTAACGGCGTCAGGATGCACAACTGTGATCGCCAACACGCCCGGAACAGGGCGGCTGGCGGCAGATTCACGGCCGATCAAAAGAGAAAATTGTGAGCGTGATAGGATTTTCATATGTTTTATCAGGACGTTATTTTGCGATTATCAGGCTGGTATCTCCTGCTGAAGAAAAAGCGGCTGGCGACGTGCCGCCACGGTTAATGACGTAAAAGCCAGCGTGGCGTGCTGAATTTCGCCTCATATCGTTGTTTATTTGCGCGTGCTCACAGCGTTGCAATTCCCAATGCAGGCTGTTTGACTTTATTTTTCCATTAAAGTAAGTATGAGTGAGTGCGTTTGTGTGCGGCTGCAGCCTGCAGGATGTCAGGCGGTGAGATGAAAGGATGCCGATCCTGGTCTGAAGAAGGTGAGCATAATGTCTGTTTCCTCCGTTCGTTCGTTCCGAATTCGCAATGTGGGTCGGCTGCTGGCAGCGGGCCTGCTGGCGGGCAGCGTTTCTCATGCCGCTCACGCCGCCGTTACTCTGAATGAGTGGGATATCTACAATTACCCGGAGCAGACTGCTGCGGTGGATGAAGGGATTAAAGAATTCTCACAGCAGAATCCCGGCATCGTGATTAACCGCTCGGTTCACTCCTTTGAAGATACCCGTATTCCGCTGAAGCTGGCACTGACCGCCGGTGATGGCCCGCAGATCGCGCAGGTCAATCAGGGCGGCGGTGATATGGGTTCGCTGGTCAAAGATAAGCTGCTGCTGCCGCTCGACAGCTACGCCGCCAGCTATGGCTGGACGACCCGCTTCCCGGACTCGATTCTGAAACGTAACCGCTGGTCAGACAGTGGCGAGTTCGGCAGCGGCAAGCTTTACGGCGTCGCCAGCCTGGGCGAAATGGTCGGCCTCTATTACAACAAAGCGCTGCTGGATAAAGCGGGCATCGCGGTGCCAAAAACCCTGGCCGAACTGGAAAGTGCCATGGCGAAGCTGAAACAGCAGGGCACCGCACCGATGATGCTGGGCCTGCTGGATGGCAACATGGGCCAGCAGCTGCTCAGCACCCTGTGGCAGGCGCAGATTGAGAGCCACGACCGCAAGACGCTGGATAATCTGATTTACGATGTGGGCGGCACCTTCAAAGACAGCAAGCTGGTCAATGCTGCCACGATGATGAAGAGCTGGACCGACAAAGGGTACTTCTTCCCGGGTTTCCAGGGCATTGGTCACGACGATGCGGCGACACTGTTCCAGAACGGCCAGGCGGCGTTCCTGGTCAGCGGCACCTGGTATCTCGGCCAGTTTAAAGACAACAAGGATATTCACTTTGCTGCGATGCCTGCCGGTGACGGCGTGAAGCAGCCGCTGATGGTAGGCGGAACCGATCTGGCGTTCTCGATTACCAGCACCGCTAAAGGCAAAGATCAGCAGGATGGGGCGGCGAAGTTCATCAACTATATGGTCTCGGATGCCATGGCGAACCGCTGGCTGAAAGTGGGCTTCCTGCCGGCCAGCACCAACAAGGCGGCCAAAATGCCGGCGGATAATCCGCTGCTGGCAGAGGCGTATCAGGTCTGGCTGACGCTCAACGACTATGACGGTTTAGGTCACTATGTAGACTGGGCCACGCCGACCATGAATGCCGAGCTGAATCAGAATGTCCAGCTGCTGCTGGCGGGTCGTCAGACTGCCGATCAGATGGTGGTGAATTTTGATAACAACTATCAGCGTTACCTGAAAACCCTGAAGCATTAAGCCGGAGGCCCGGCGCACAGCCGGGCCTGAGCATCGTTCTGAACCACGAGTAGGGTTATGTTGAATTTAAGCAGCTGGCGTAATTTTCTCTATGTTCTGCCTGCGGTGCTGGTCTATGCGGTGTTTCTGCTGTTCCCGCTGCTGGCCTCGCTGGGCATCAGTTTTACCGAATGGGACGGCACCTCGCTGCCGGTGTTTAGCGGCATCAGCAACTATCTGCGGATGTTCAGCGATCCGGTGTTCTGGATTGCGCTGGGCAATAACGCCATCCTGATGCTGTTCTATACCCTGTTGCCGATTGGCGTCGGCCTGCTGCTCTGCAGCTTTCTCTATGACACGCGCAACAACAGCGAACGCAGCGTACTGCGCATTCTCTTTTTCCTGCCCTACATCATGCCGATGGCGGTACTGGGCGTGGTGTGGCGCTGGCTCTATAACCCGGCGTTTGGCCCGATCGACCAGATATTACGCGCGATCGGCCTGCCACAGCTGGCGCTCTCCTGGCTGGGTGATTTTACCTGGGCGCTGCCCGCTGTCGGTCTGGTCGCCACCTGGTACTTCTTTGGCTTCTGTCTGGTACTGTTTATGGCGGGCCTGCAGCGCATGGACCCTTCACTGCTGGAAGCCGCCGACCTGGATGGCTCATCGCGTCGCCAGAAATTTATGCGCATCACGCTGCCTGGCCTGCGTCCTGAGCTGCGGATTGCCCTGCTGCTGACGGTGATCGCCAGCCTGAAAGCCTTTGACCTGGTCTATGTGATGACCCAGGGCGGGCCGGGCACCTCCACCATGGTCACCAACATCTTTATGTATAAGCAGGGCTTTGACCTGCACTACTTTGGCTACGCCTCATCGGTAGCGGTGTTCAGCATGATTATTGTTTTAGGGATTAACTATCTGATCCATCTGGCCCTGAAGGAGCGTTACTGATGCGAAGCACGCCGGTAATTTCACGCGCGCTGATCTGGATCGTGGCGCTGATGACGATTCTGCCGTTTCTGATGGCGCTGATGACCTCGTTTAAAACCCAGATGGAGCTGTTTCAGGGTGTTTTCACGCTGCCCGCCTCGCTGAATTTCAAAAACTACGTGACCGCCTGGCAGCAGGGACACTTTAACGTTTATTTCCTGAACTCTGTGCTGGTGGTCATTCCGGTGGTGCTGTTCAGCGTGCTGCTCGGCATTCTGGCCGGGTTCGGTTTTGCCTGGCTGAAAATCCCCGGTAAAAAAGTCATCGGGGCGATGCTGGCGCTGGGGATGGTGCTGCCGAGCGAAGCCTTTATCATTCCGCTCTATCACGAGCTGCGCTGGATGGGGCTGACCAACACCTACCTGGCGCTGATCCTGCCGCAAATCGCCCTGTCGCTGCCCTTTACCACGCTGATGATCGCCAGCGCGTTTCAGCAGGTGCCGAAAGAGCTGGTAGAAGCGGCGGTGATGGATGGCGCGTCACGCGTCAAAATTCTGTGGGGCATTTTGGTGCCCGCTATCTGGCCGACTCTGTCAACGCTGGGGCTGCTGCTGTTTATCTGGACCTGGAATGAGTTCCTAATCCCGCTGATTCTGGTTAACAAGGATGAGCTGCGCACGCTGCCGATTGGCATGATGTTTTTCCAGAACAAAAACACCATCGACATTCCGGTGCTGATGGCGGGCGCGATGATTGTGATTATGCCGCTGATCGTGGTGTTCCTGATTTTCCAGCGCAAGTTTATCAGCGGCGTCACCGAAGGGGCCGTTAAGTAATTTGTGATGTCCCGCACGAAACGGCGCACTGGCGGCCAGACAAAGGTTTGCCGCGCCGTGTCGTGCTGCAATTCCTCCTCCTCAACCCTGCGGGAGACGCATGATGCACCTTTCCCTTGCTGATTTTCACCCTGTCGCCGATGGCGAAACCCCGGACACGGCCGTGTTGCAACGCGCGATGGATCAGATTGCGGCGGCAGGCGGTGGCCGTCTGACGCTGCCTGCCGGACGTTATCGCAGCGGCTGCCTGAATCTGCCCTCTGATTTTGAACTGCACCTTGAAGCAGGTGCGGTGCTGATCGCCAGTCCGCGGCTGGCCGACTACCAGGCGGTGCAGGCGCTGAGCTGCGCGGAAAAGTCCCACAACGTGCTGCTCTATGCGCTGGGCCAGCGCAATATCATCATCAGCGGCACCGGTCGCATCGATGGCGAGGGTGAAGCCTGGTTTGCCGCTGAGCGGGATGAGCAGGGCTATCGTCTGCCGCGTGCCGACCGGCCACGCATTATTGTGTTTGAGGATTGCGAGCAGGTGACGCTCACCGCTTTTACCATTGTGCAGGCACCGATGTGGACAGTGCATCTGGTGAGCTGTCGCCATGTGCATATCGACCACCTCACCATCGACAATGCGATGACCATGCCGAATACCGATGCGCTGGATATCGACAGCTGCGAAGCCGTGTTTGTCAGCAACAGCTACCTCAGCGCCGCTGATGATGCCATCTGCATTAAAACCACCCATAAACCGGCCGCGCTGCGGCGTCCGGCGCGGCAGATTATGATCACCAACTGCCTGCTGCGCAGCTACAGCTGCGCCTTTAAGATCGGCACCGAAACCTGGGATGACGTCGAAGATGTCACGGTAACCGGCTGCACCATTTTTGATTCCAACCGCGGCATCGGCATTCTGTCGCGTGACGGCGGCGCGATGCGGCGTCTGCTGTTCAGCAACCTGACCTTCGCCTGTCACCACGCGCCGCCCTGTCACTGGGGTAAAGCCGATCCGCTGCATATTTCGGTGCGCCGCCGCGATCCCGCCATCACGCCTGGCATTGTGGAGCAGGTGCAGTTCAGTAATCTGACGGGGGTGGCAGAAGGGGCGATTAACCTGCATGCGGCTGAACCCGGCTGGATACGTGATGTGGTGATCAGCCAGCTGCAGATGCGGCAGAGCGTGTCGCCGATGACACAGGGACACTATGACGTGCGGCCGCCTTGTAACCCGGACTCACCGACCGGCATGGGGCTGGATAACGCCTACAAACTTGACCTGAAAACTGGCGAAGCCTTTGGCGTAGAGCGCTATCCCGGCGGACTGCCGGGCCTGTTCGCGCGTGGGGTAAAGAACCTGCAACTGCAAAGCCTGGTGATAACACGTCCGGAGCCGCTACCGCCAGGCTGGCACCCTGAGTGTGTGGTGCAGTTGCCGGATTGATTTACAGCGCGGCGGCGATGGCGGCACCAAGCTGTCCGGTGCTGGCGCTGCCGCCGAGATCGCGCGTCAGATGCTGTCCCGCCGCCAGCGTGCGTTCAATCGCATCTAACACCTCATCACCCGCGGCTTTGTAGCCGAGGTGTTCCAGCATCATCGCCCCGCACCAGATCTGACCGATGGGATTGGCGACACCTTTGCCAGCGATGTCGGGCGCAGAACCGTGAACCGGTTCGAACAGGCTGGGGAACAGGCCTTCCGGATTGATATTGGCGGACGGCGCAATGCCGATGGTGCCGGTACAGGCCGGGCCGAGGTCGGAGAGGATATCGCCAAACAGGTTGCTGGCGACCACCACATCAAACCAGTCCGGGTGCAGCACGAAGTTGGCGGTGAGAATATCGATGTGATATTTGTCGACGCGAACCTCGGGGAACTGGCGGGACATCGCTTCGACGCGGCTATCCCAGTAAGGCATGGTGATGGCGATGCCGTTGGATTTGGTGGCGGAGGTCAGGTGTTTCTTCGGCCGGCTCTGCGCCAGCTGATACGCAAACTTCAGGATGCGATCGACGCCGGTGCGCGTCATCACCGTCTCCTGAATCACCACTTCACGGTCGGTGCCGGGGAACATGGTGCCGCCAACGCTGGAGTATTCACCCTCGGTGTTTTCGCGTACCACATAGAAGTCGATATCGCCGGGCTGACGATTCGCCAGCGGCGCTTTGACGCCTGGCATCAGTCGTACCGGACGCAGATTAACGTATTGATCAAACTCCCGGCGGAACTGCAGCAGCGAACCCCACAGCGAAACGTGGTCGGGCACCACATCGGGCCAGCCGACCGCACCAAAGTAGATCGCATCAAAGGCTTTCAGTTGCGGGAACCAGTCGTCAGGCAGCATTTTGCCATGCTGCTGCCAGTAGTCGGCGCTGGCGTAATCGAACCACTCCCAGCGCAGCGGAATGTTAAATTTCTCTGCGGCCGCATTCATTACGCGGACGCCTTCCGGCATCACTTCTTTGCCGATGCCGTCGCCAGGGATCACAGCAATGCGGTGGATTTTGTCAGTCACAGGGCACCTTTCCGGTTGATGTTCGAATTGTGTACGCAGTATAACTGTCGATTCCGGGGAAATAATGAGCCTGAAAGGCAATCCATTGTTGAATCAAAGTAGAGAATCCCGCACCTCCACCGATGACTTAGCCTTCTTTGTTCGCCTGGCCGCACTGGATAGTCTGACTGCGGCGGCGCGCGAACTGGGCCTGTCGCTGGCGGCGGTAAGCAAACGTCTGAGCCAGCTGGAGCAGCGCCTTGGTGTGCAACTGCTGCGCCGCACTACGCGACGGCTGGAGCTGACGCCGGAAGGCCGCCGTTATCTGGCGGGCGCGCGCCCGTTGCTGGATCAGCTGGCGGCGCTGGAGGAGGCAGTCAGCGGTGAAACGGCTCAGCTGCGCGGCACGCTTAACATCAACGCCTCATTTGGTTTTGGCCGTCGCCATATTGCGCCCTGTGTCTCTGCCTTTGCTGCGCTGCATCAGGAACTCTCACTCTCACTGCAGCTCAGCAGCCAGCCGCTTAATTTTCTGGATGCGCACATGGACATTGATATCCGCGTCGGCGAACCGCCGGACTCACGGCTGGTGGCGCGTAAACTGCGCACGAATCCACGCATCCTCTGCTGCTCACCCACCTATGCTGCCCGCCACGGCCTGCCCGTTACGGTGCGCGATCTGGCGCAGCACAACTGTATTCTGCTGCGCCAGCACGACAGCGATTTTACCCTGTGGCGGCTGACCAGCGGCGAACAGAGCATCAGCCAGAAAGTGCGCGGCAGCCTGATCACCAACGATGGTGAAGTGGCGATGCGGCTGGCGATGGATGGGCATGGCATTCTGCTGCGTTCCTGGTGGGACGCGCAGCACAGCCTGGCAACAGGCGAGTTACTGCATGTTTTACCCGACTGGCAGGCACCTGATGGCGATATTTTTGCGGTCTGGCAGGCGCAGCGCCAGCTGCCGGCACGCATCATCGCGTTTGTGGCGTTTCTGCAGAGCAATCTGCAATCGGTTGATTAATCATGTTTTTATACTGACTGACTGACTGACTGACTGACTGACTGACTGACTGACTGACTGACTGACTGACTGACTGACTGACTGGCGTGCGTGAAAAAGCGCCTGTGGACAATCAACATACCGTATTAAGCTGATTCGGTGGCTTCAGGCTGCCGCTGCGTTTACAGCCTTTTTTCTGCTGCGTATGATTCTCATTCATTTTCTTCCCTGCCTGCCCTCTGCATTGCGGCCAGCCGGGAGAGCAGGTCGATAGGGGAGTTAAGCATGAAAGCGTTGTTCAGCCCGCGTAAAACGGCACTCGCACTGGCGGTGGTCATCACCTTCAGCCTGACGGCATGCCAGACCGCGGTGAAAAAAGTCGATGGCGGCGCCGTAGTGATGCAGCCCTCCAGCCCCGATAACCTGATTGAGCGCGAGCTGGGTGAAGGTTTGTATGAGATGGCTTATCTGCCCGCGAAAAACGCGCTCTATGTCGCCAGTGCGCCGGAAGGTAAGGATATCAGCGGCGGGATGATCTACCGTCTTGATGGCACCACGCTGCAGAGCACCGGGGCGGGGCATTTCGACCTGAAAAACTTTGGGCTGATTAGCGAGCCGGACGGCAGCGCACTCTACGCCGCCAACTCACTGGACGGCGGTATCTCGAAGATTGATCCGGAGAACGGAAAGGTGCTGAAGCGCCTGATGTTTGACGACAAAAACGAGAAAGAGTTACCTGTTGGCACGCGTGAAATCTTTCTGCATGACGGGCTGCTCTATGTCGGCGGCACAGGCGATCCGGCTGTGATCTGGGTGGTCGATACCAAAACGCTGACCCTGAAAACCCGGATTAAAAATGCCGGGAAGTGGGTCACAGGCATTATCTTCTCGCCGGTCAGCGACCGGATTTACGCGGCGAACGGCAGCGGCGAAATCCTGGTGATCAATCCACGTAATCACAGGATCGAACAGCGTCTGACAGCCGGTGACGGGCAGAACACTCAGTTCCTGAACATGGCAGAGGATCCGGCGACGGGCCGCCTGTTTGTCACGGATAATTCTAAGGCGAAAAACACTCTGGTGTTTGATGAGCGCAGCGGCAAGCTGATTCAGCGTCTGGATCCGGCTGATTCGATGGGGATTAAGTTTAATGGCAAGCGCAATGAGATTTATATCAGCCAGCGCGACTCGAAGAAGGTGCTGCAACTGGATGGCACGACCTATGAAGTGAAAAACAGCTGGTCATTTGATAGTCACCCGAACAGCCTGCTGGTGTCACCGGACGGGCAGACGCTGTTCGTGACATTGAAGCAGGGCTTTAATAGCGATCACAGCAGTCAGGGGCTGGATGGCGTAGCGCGCATTCAACTCAACTAAGATAAATAATGGGGGGCTTCGGCCGCCTGAATATATCCCATTATGGATGTGATGTTATATTTAATTAATTCAACTCGAGAAAATCCACATAAAATTAACTTTTAAAATATAATTTCTTAAAGCAGGTTTTATTTTTAGAAATGAATCAGGACTTTTTAAGATGTGGCCTTTTTTTATATGAACAAATAAAACGAAAAAGTTATATGTATCCTGAAAATGGATGTTTTTACTATTTCTTCAGGTTAGTATCTAAGGTATTGTATTAAATCAATGAGGTTTGTACCTCCTGAAATAGCAGTGCTATAAAACCTACAGTTATCAGTCGAGGTTAAAGAATGAGAACACTAAAAAAATATGAAATTAGTGTCGTCAGTGGTGGTGCTGTAGCGACTGCCAATGAGGTTAACGCTTTTTTTGAAGGTATTGTCTGGGGGGCGCTGGATGGATTAGCAACCGGTGTTACCGTCGGTGGAAGCGCAAGCCGTGATGCAGTATTCGGCATTATCGCACAGGGAGTCGGAGCGATATTAGGTGGCATTATTGGCCCAATAGCGGGCGCGATTATGGGCGCAATGGTTGGCAGAGACGCAGTCGCAGCGTATGCGGCTGACTTCAGAAAGCAATACGCCAGCTAACTGCAAGCGTTGCGTCATACCCTCTTCATTAAAAATACTTTTTAATGAAGTGTTTTTATCAATACTTATTTTAAATAAAAGGAAATTAATCATGCGTGAATTATCTTTGATTGAAATGGAAACCGTAAGCGGTGGTACATTAGTGGCTTCTCTGGGTGACGCTGCTGAAGGTGCTATGTGGGGTCTGCTCGAAGGTCTGGCGACGGGCGTTACCGTAGGCGGCAGTGCCAGTCGTAGCGCCGTGTTCGGTCCTATTGCTCAGGGTGTCGGCGCTATCCTGGGCGGCATTATCGGTCCGGTTGTAGGTGCCGTGATGGGCGCGCTATGGGGCAAAGACACCGTTTCCGCGTATGCTGCTGACTTCCGTCAGAATTATGGCACCAACGGCAGCGCTGCCATCGTCTAAATTGATAAGTTGCTGTTAAGCCCCCGCCCATCCAATGGTGTTATTTTTTAAATCCGCCTTTGCTTACATTGTAATGGTGTTAATTAAAAGTCTTTAACGTTGTTATGATTAAGGGGGTTAATCAAAACTCTGTGGCAAAGCAGGCTACAGAGTTTTTTTTATGAATGGCAGTGTTTTGCCAGCAGAAAATTTAATGGTCTGTTAATTTTTATTTTTATGCAGATTTAAAATTTAGCGTAAGGTTTCAGATGAGTCATCAATGTTAACATAAGGAAAGGAGGAAAGATGTCGGTAGTATTAATCGGAAATGATTCTCCTGACGGCCGGGTTAAAAAGCCGTACCTTGCGGGCTACGGCTTACTTTTTTCACATTAACATTACGCTATTATTGCTCTACACCCTGAACCAGCACCACGCGGTATTCCGCACCTTTCAGGCGGTGCTGTTTCGCTTCCTGATATTCCGGGCTGTCATACCAGCCGTGCGCTGCTTCAGCCGTCGGAAACTCCAGCACGACAACGCCGTCCGCTTCCGGTCCTTCCAGCGTCTCAAGCTGTCCATAAAACGCCAGCGGCGTAATTGGATGGTCGCCGCGCGCTTTGCCCGCTTTCTCGCCATAAATAGCGAATTCCTCAGGGTTAGTAATTTTGTCGCGAATAAAGATTACATATGCGCTCATTGTGGGCTCCTTTACGCCTGGCGTTTATCTTCAGTGTTAATGTCAAAATCGGCTGCATCATGACGCTCATGCAGCTGATCGGCCGGGTCACCCATAACGCGGTTAACCTTGCGGCCACGGATGACGGCAGGACGCTGTGCGATCTCTTTCGCCCAGCGCTCCACGTTTTTATAGGACTGCACATCCAGGAATTCGGCTGCGCCATACTGATCGTTGAGCACCATGTTGCCGTACCACGGCCAGGTGGCGATGTCGGCGATAGTGTAGTCATCACCGGCCAGATAGCGGTTATCGGCCAGCTGGCGATCCAGCACGTCAAACTGACGCTTCGCTTCCAGCGTGAAGCGGTTGATGGCGTACTCAATTTTTTCTGGCGCGTAGTGATAGAAATGGCCGAAACCACCACCAAGGTAAGGCGCTGAGCCCTGCAGCCAGAACAGCCAGTTCAGCGTTTCAGTGCGGCCAGCGATATCTTTCGGCAGGAAGTAACCATATTTTTCCGCCAGATAGAGCAGGATATTGCCTGATTCAAATACCCGAATCGGCGGTGTTGCCGAGTGGTCGCTCAGCGCCGGGATTTTTGAGTTCGGGTTCACGTCGACAAAACCACTCGAGAACTGGTCGCCGTCGCCGATACGGATCAGCCAGGCATCATACTCGGCATCTTTGACGTTAAGCGCCAGCAGCTCTTCCAGCAGGATGGTGACTTTCTGGCCGTTAGGCGTGCCGAGCGAATAGAGCTGCAGAGGGTGTTTGCCGACCGGCAACGCTTTCTCATGGGTGGGACCAGCGAACGGACGATTAGTTTTAGCGCCGTTACCTTTGGCTTCAGGGTCCCAGGTCCAGACTTTTGCGGGCTGATATGCATTTTCCGACATAATGAAAGTTCGCCTTATGGTGTGGTATTGGTCTGGAGTGTAGCAGGTGCTGCGAAGGCGGTTTAACTCTGCTGGCTGCGCGAGGCCATACTGCGACGGGCCGAGGTCAGGCGGGGAGCGGCTTAGCGGAAAAGTGCTTACAAGTGTGTCAGACGGGGCGATGTTTGTCCTGCGCGGACATAACCGTGCAGCCAGCAACGGCTGCACGGCAGGCAGGTTTACAGCAGTTCGCGTTCAATCAGTTCGCGGGTTTCAATCGCCTGCACCTTCATCTTTTCCGGGTAGCCAAACAGTGACGCTGCGATAATCGGTTCACCGCCCACTTTATGCGTGCGGGTAGCAAAGCCGGTGTCGCGAAGGGTTTTAAACAGGGTATCGAAGTCCACTTCGCCTTCGCCTACGCCGACATGCTGGTGAATGGTGGCATCCACCCCTGGCGGGTTGACGATGTAGCGACAGTGCTTCGTATGGTTCATGGTGTCGGCGATCAGCATGTGCGACAGATCGTCACCGGCATACTCCAGCATCGGTTTCACATCGCCTTTGCCTTTGTCATAGAAGAAGGTGTGCGGCGCGCTGTAGATATACTTCACGTTATCGCTACGGAACGACTTCACGATATCCACCGTTTCATTGTTTTCTTCGCAGAAATCCCACGGATGCGCCTGAATTTCGACGCGGATACCTTCACGTTCGATAATCGGCAACAGCTCTTCCATGGAGCGATAGAACATCTCTTCACAGATTTCCGGCTCGTTAGGCGTGCCGGAGAGTTCGGTGTTAATGACCTGCACACCCATCTCAACCGCAATCTCAATCATCCGCTTCCAGTTCTTTACCGCCGCCTGACGACGCAACTCATCCGGGCCGGACCAGCGATAGACCACGATAAAAGAAGAGATTTCCAGCCCGGTGGCGCTCAATGCATTCTTATACTCGGTGATGATCTCACGGCTGGCTTTGGGATGTTTATAAAACGGGTTGATCTGCGGATGCGGCGACTGTTCGATATATTTGTAGCCCCAGTCGGCCACCTGATGAACCATTCGGGTGATGCCTAAGTCTTTAATCACATCCACATCAAAAGCGATTTTCATCTTTCTGCTCCGGGCACATTAAGGTTGCTGTTCTTCGTTGAAGGTCACGCCGATCTGCTGCCTGACGTTGTCCATTGCGGCCAGGGTGATGATCGCCTGGTCAAGCGAATGGACAGGTGAATCGATCAGGTTCTGGCCGACGCACCAGGCGAAGTGGTTAATTTCATGACAGAGTTGTTCATAGCGGTTAGTGGGTTCCTGCCACTGCAGGCGATGACGCCGATCGCTGGAAGTAAGCGTGAAATTACCGGGTGCATAGAACTGGCCTGCCAGCTCCAGCGTAGCGTCGCGACCGGCAATCACCGCGCAGCCGGGCGTGTTGCTGAACAGGGTAGTATTCAGCACCGACTGCATGCCGTGCTGATGGGTAAACAGCATCGACGTCTGACCGTTGACGCGGCCATCCGGGACGAGCTGACCACGGGCGACGATCGTGTCAGGCGCACCGCCGCCAGCAAACACGCTAAGCGCCACCAGATAACTGCCGAGATCGAGCATCGGACCGCCCGCCAGATCGGCATTGAAGATGCGGTGATCCGGAGTGAAAAACTCACCGTGATCGGCAATCAGGGTGTGGACGTCACCGAGTACGCCATCCGCCAGCAGCTGACGAATGACGTCATACTTCGGCGCAAAGTTGCACCACATCGCCTCCATACAGAGCCGATTGGCGGCAGCCGCAGCCTGTTTAAGCTGAGCCGCCTGCTGCGCATTCAGCGCCAGCGGTTTTTCGATCAGCAGATGCTTTCCGGCGGCAATCGCGCGCAGGCCATCGGGAAAATGGTGATTGTGGGGTGTCGCGATATAGACCGCATCCACATCATCCCGCGCCAGCATCGCATTGAGGTCGCCTGTGGCATGGCCGATTGACCATTTGTCAGCAAAGGCCCATGCTTTTGCCGGGTCGCGCGCAGCCACCGCGGTGATCTGCTGGTGAGTATGCTGGCGCAGCGCATGAGCAAAATGGTCGGCGATCCAGCCTGGCCCGATAATGCCCCAGCGCAGTTGCGGAACCTGACGGGAATCGGTTATGCGTGGAGCCGGAAGCGTTGATGGGAACATTACTTTTTTCCTTTTTTACGTGCAGGCTGGGGGGGCTCAGGTCTCCACTATAAAAAGCTCACCGTCGCCGCTCTAACCTTTTGATGATGTGATCCCATCAACCGGATCGACGCGGGATTTTTACCCGTTTTAGCAAATAGACGTTTTAAAGAGAACACAGAAAGAAATGGATGTTTCATTTTGAGAGGAAGATCAAAATTAGCTCTGATTTTCTATCAAATAAATGAGAGGAAATGACCCTGTCGCGATACCCTGTCGCAATAAAGTAGTGCTGTTTTAAACAACAGAACATAAAGACGTAGCCGTCAGTTAACGGGAACAGGAAAAGCAGGAGAAGGGTGATGTCAAAAGTGACGATGACGGCCATTGCGCAGGCGGCGGGCGTGGGTGTGGCGACGGTAGACAGGGTGCTGAACCGCCGTGCGCCGGTACGCAGTGTGACCGAGCAGAAGGTGCTGGCTGCGGCCCGTGAACTGGGCTATCGCCTGACCCAGGCACACAGCCAGACCACCGCGCCACTGGCTGCAGCCGCACTCCGCGTGAGCTTTATCCTGCTGCCTGCCCGCTACTCGTTTTATCAGCAGCTGGGCGAGGCGCTGAAACAGCAGCTCAGGGCGCAGCAGCCACAGGGCAGCGAACCTGAATTCTGCTGGCATGATATCCACGAGGTTGAAGCCGTCGCGCATTCCTTGCGTCAGCTGGCACAGCGCAGCGATGTGATTGCTCTGGTGGCGCTGGATCACCCGCTGATCCGTCACGCAATCCAGGATGTTTCACGGCTGGGTGTGCGGGTTTACGCACTGTTCTCCGATTTTTCGCCCTGCGACCATGCCGGATTTATTGGCATCGATAATCAGAAAGCAGGACGCACTGCGGCCTGGATGGCACAGCATCTCCTGCGTCAGCCGGGATGTGTCGGTGTGCTGCTGGGCGACCACCGTTTCACCTGCCAGGAGAGCAGCGAAATCAGTTTCCGCTCCTATCTGCGCGAGTCGGGCATCAGTCAACGGGTACTGGAACCGTTAAAAACGCATGAGTCGGGTGAAGGAGGCTATCAGGCGACCCGGCAACTGCTGGAAGCCCACGATGATCTGGTCATGATTTATGCGCCTTGTGGCGGCATAGAGGGCGTGATACAGGCGCTGCGTGAGAGCGGTCGCACGCAGATTGATTTGCTGTGCCACGGCCCGCTGCCTGGCGATGAACTGGCGCTGATTGATGGCACCATCACGCTGATGGTGCGGCACCGTATTGATGCGATGGCGGAGGCGGTGATCGCTACCTGTCTCAGCAGCCGGATGGATCAGCCTGACCATTTTGCACAGGTGACCGTACCGTTTGAGATCGTAACGCGTGAAAACCTGTAGAAAGAACAGGTTAGTCAGTATTTGATAGTAATCTATCATTTAATGGGATTTTTAAACGCGATCTCTATCAAAAAATGAAACTTTCATAGTTGTCTGAGATGAAATTTTTATTTGATACTGCCAGCAGTTTTCACTGCACAGGCAGATATCATGACCTTTCATATTGCAAATGCCCCCTGTAGCTGGGGCGTGGATGATCCCGCTAATCCCTTTCTGCCGCCGTGGCAGAAAGTCCTGACCGAAGCCGCGCAGGCCGGCTATCCCAGTATTGAACTCGGCCCCTGGGGCTATCTGCCAACCGATGCCGCTGAACTGACCCGGCAGCTTAATGCGCATCAGCTTTCGCTGGTGGCAGGCACGATCTTCGATGATTTGGTCAGTGAGGCGCATTTTCCGGCGCTGGTGACGCTGACCCACAATCTGTGTCGCACGCTGTCCAGCGTACCTGTTGCGACTAAAACGCCCGGTGCCAGCGCGCCTTATCTGGTGATCATTGATTTCAGTAATCCGGAGCGGGCGAAATATGCCGGTCAGTCTGAAAAAGCGCCACGGCTTTCCGCTGACGACTGGCAGCGCATGATGCAGCACATCACCATTCTGAGTGAGATCGCCTGGCAGGAGTATGGCGTGCGGCCGGTAATCCATCCGCATGCGGGCGGCTGCATTGAGTTTGCCGATGAGCTGGCACAGCTGGTCAGTGATATTCCGCATCAGGTCGCCGGTTTGTGCCTGGACACTGGTCATCTCTATTACGCCAGCATGGACCCGGTCGCTTCGCTGGAGCAGTACTGGGACCGTATCGACTATCTCCATTTTAAAGACGTTAATCAGCCGGTCTGGCGTGATGCCCTCTCGCAGGGACTCGACTTTTTCACTGCCTGTGCGCAGGGGGTGATGTGTCCGCTGGGGCAGGGCGCAATCGACTATCCGGCGGTGCGCAGCCTGCTGACTGAACGTCATTATCAGGGCTGGATCACCATCGAACAGGAGCGCGATCCGCGTCATGCCGACACCAGCCTGCAGGATGTGAAAGCCAGCCTGGACTATCTCCGATCAACAGGATTCTGAGGACAACAGCATGATTAACGGTAAAAAAGCAGTTAACCGCTCGCTACGCTGGGGCATGATCGGCGGCGGCGGCACCAGCCAGATTGGCTATATCCATCGTTCGGCGGCGCAACGTGACGGCAATTTTGCATTGCTGGCGGGGGCGTTTGATATCGACGCGGCGCGCGGCCGCGAGTTTGGTCAGGCGCTGGGTGTGGCACCTGAACGCTGCTATCCCGACTACGCCAGCCTGTTCGCCGGAGAAGCGGCGCGCGAAGATGGCATTGAAGCGGTGTCGATCGCCACGCCAAACAATACCCATTTCGCCATTTGTCGCGCAGCGCTGAATGCCGGGCTGCATGTGGTGTGCGAGAAGCCGCTCTGTTTTACGGTCGAAGAGGCCGATGAGCTGGAGCAGCTTAGCCGGGAGAAGCAGAAGATTGTGGGCGTAACCTACGGCTATGCCGGGCATCAGCTGATTCATCAGGCCAGAGAGATGATCGCTGAAGGCATATTGGGTGAGATCCGCATTGTAAATATGCAGTTTGCTCACGGCTTTCATAATGAGGCGGTGGAGTTGCAGAGTGAAAGCACTCGCTGGCGGGTGGATCCGCGCTTTGTCGGCCCGAGTTACGTGTTAGGCGATCTGGCGACGCATCCGCTGTTTATCGCCGAAACGATGTTGCCCCAGCTGAAGGTGACGCGTCTGCTCTGTTCGCGCCAGAGTTTTGTCGCCTCGCGTGCGCCGCTGGAGGATAACGCCTTTGTGATGATGGAGTATGACAACGGCGCGGTGGGTACGCTCTGGGCCTCGGCGGTGAATGCAGGTTCCATGCATGGGCAGAAAATTCGCGTGGTCGGATCGAAAGCCAGTCTGGAGTGGTGGGATGAGCAGCCAAACCAGTTGCGTTACGAGGTGCAGGGTGAGCCGGTTCGCATTCTGGAGCGCGGCATGGGCTACCTTAACCCGCGCGCGCTGGAAGAGGATCGTATTGGCGGCGGGCACCCGGAAGGGTTATTCGAAGCCTGGTCGAATCTCTATCGCCGCTTTGCGCTGGCGATGGATGCCACCGATCGCCGTGACACCGCTTTCCTGGAGGATTTCTGGTATCCCGATGTGCATGCCGGATTAGCGGGCGTGCGCTGGGTGGCGCAGTGCGTAAAATCAGCGGATGCGGGTGCAGAGTGGGTGGAAGGGTAGCGGGCGTGATAGACAAAACCTCAGCCCGCCAGAGACGGGTTGAGGAAAGCGGAGTCACATTGTGCGAACGCCGCACTGCCGCTGACGTTTTAATTATCACCTGTTGAAAAGGGCCGTAACAGGCAGGACAAAAACATCCTGACCGGATGATTGCCTCCACACGACATTATCAACTTATTATCCCGGATGTATCAGCCTGTAAAACGAGACGCCAGGGAGACCTGCTCCTGATTATGTCAGGCAATACTGTGCGGGACTAAGCCATGCGTAACATTGAAGCAATAAAGCTTAGCGAGCTATGCTGAACAGACTGCAACACGTTCTCAATGCTGCTGATCGTTCCGCCGGCAATCATATTTCGCGACTGTTTTTCGTCAACCGTGATGACGTTATCACGGTAAACCGTGACGTTATTGCCTTCGTCGCGAATAACAGGACTGATTTCATCTGCATATTTCCCACCCAGTTGCAGAGCGGCTCCCTGACGACTTTGATAAGGAAGCGGCGCCTGCCATCGACCCGCAGAAATAAGGTAAGTTGACTCAAATGAATTGACGCCACTTGCTGCTGAGCCCAGACAACTGATTCCGCTAATCCGTGGGTTAATTTCCAGCAGATAAAGGCTGTCTTCCGTCACAATAAAATCGACACAGCAGACACCGCTGAAACCCAGGTGATTTAATAAAAGGATCAGTTTTGTCTGGACTTCGCCGGTTAACTGTTTGCTGAAAAGACCAGGATGACAGACTCGTATCGTATCAAAATCAGAGCGAACTCCCTGTGAACTCTGGCCGGTATAGCAGGGAGGCTGGAAAAAGTAATTCCCCGGCGTACCAACAATTTCTATACAACCGAGCGCACCATCAATAAAGGACTCAATTAAAATGTTCTTGCGCTGATTCTGACTCAGCGTCTTGATCAGCTGGTCTTTGTTACTGATGATCTCAATACCATGTCCCATACAATCCCATAGGGGTTTCAGAATGACGGGAAAAGCGATATGGCTGACCAGTTCATGCTCAAGTTTGTCTCTGCAGCCCGGTTTTAAAAGCTCCCCATGCGTAAATTCGCGGTCCAGAAGTTCCCAGCGCGGTGTAGGAAGGGCGAATTGCTCAAAAAGCATTTTGGTTGCTCTTTTATCGGAGAGCTTATACACAGCATTAATCGGGCCAGGGACCGCGCTGACGCCTTCTAACAAAGTGATGTCTTCAATGGTCCTTTCATTTGGAATGGACCAGGAAATAACGTGGCTGACGGAAGCCGACTGAAGCTCACTTTGAGCATCGTCAATTGCGGCATCAGGCCTCATCGGAGACGAAGAGTGGGGCTGATCTTTGAGCAGCAGTCTTGAATCACTATGCTTACTTTTAATCGTTTCCCAGGCCATTTCGAGAAAGGGTGATGCCTGGCTTATATCCAGCGAGCGGATGCAGAGTACAGGAAAATCACTCATACGATAGAGACCCTGGTACTTTGTGAAAATTCATCCATAGCCGAAAGTATCGACTGCTCAGAATCAGCGGTAAAAATGGCCCATCCCAGACGTTCAATATTTGTAGAGCCCGGTTTTACCGGCGAATTTTCACTAACTGTAGAGCGGGTTTCAATGACGGATGCATTTTCCAGCCTGGAGGGAATTTCAAGCTGCTTTAAAACGCCTTCGGCTTCAGGCCGGATAAACTGAATGGCACAATAACGTTTAGGCGCGGCAGGTTTGAAATCACTATCCAGCCTGCCGACTGCCTGGCGGGCATAGATTTCAAGAGGGTCCTGATCGGTGGAAAGGGCGACAAGACGAGGAATATAGTCACCTGCTGGCCGTGAACAGCTCTCAATAACGCGTGGCTTTCCTTCTTTGTCTAATTTGATTTCGGTATGGCTTATGCCATTCGTGATGCCCAGGGCAATAACCGCCTGAGCGGCAACGTTCAGAATCTCATCGCGTAAAGCGTCAGGAACAGGCGCCGGGAAAATGTGTCCGGTTTCTGCACGCGCTTTGCCGGGCGTGGTGAACTTCATTGTCACACCCCAGGGCGCATATCGACCTGACACGGAAAGGCCTTCAACACTAAACTCCTGGCCGGGAATATATTCCTGAACCAGAATTTCTTTGCTGAAAGGAATACCGTGTGGGTATTCATGTGTCCATTGTGATGCGTCTTTACATGCCTGAGGAAACTCTTCGCTCTCCATCAGCACTGAAACGCCAAAGGAGGCTGCATTTTCAGCAGGTTTGACCACCAGAGGAAACGCCAGCTCTTCCAGAGGAAGCTGATGCACATCATGCTTGTCAGTTAATACCGCCAGCAGTGCCGGTAACGGACACTCTGCCTTAGACAGTGTGCGGTACATGTCATATTTATTTCTTCTGGCTCTGGAAAGCGAGGCATCCGGACCGCAAAGATTGAGCCTTTGTGCGACTTCTGCTGCGATATCTGTCAGGAACTCCCAGGCGACCACCACCCCGGAAACGCCTTTCTTATTCGCTTCGCTGACCAGCGTCTCAATGGCCTGCTGGCGCACTGAAAAGTCCAGAAAAATGAGGTCATCAATCATGCCGGAGACCTCTTGCAGCATGGAGGTATAGACTTCTTTTGTGGTGGCGACGACTGAATGGTAACCCAGTGCGCGTATTGCCTTAAGAAGCAGCTCTCCTCCCATACCGATCGGCTCAATAACCAGTATGCTTTTATTTCCATTAATAGTTGTATTCATTAACTCCTCCTTTTAAATTTCTGAATCCCAGACCAAAAGTGACTGCGGTCAGTAAGAGCAGTACTATCCACGTTGAATGCGTATTCATATCCAGTAGCCAGCCAAAAATTGCCGGAGACAGCGTCATTCCTGCCGACCAGGTCATCTGAAAGGCAGCCATGTAATTTCCATTATTGACTTCCGGGGCGAGTTTTATACTTAGCATGTTAACCGACGGCGTGGATAACATTTCCGCAAGGCTGTAAATCAGCATCGCAACAATTAACAGTCCGCCGGTTAATATCTGATTGCTTACAGTTATGCTGGCACACCAGAAAATAATGAATGAAAGAATATTCAGGTAATAAGCATGCTTTATGTTCTGAACAGAGTCTTTCTCTTTTGTCCATGATGCTATATGGGTGCTGATTAGCGCCACAATCGCCGTATTTAAAATCACCAGGCCGCCTGAGAAAAAAGCAGGAAGGCCAAGTTGTTGAGTGGCATAAATAACAATTACGAGCGGAATAACCATTGCAGCAATGACTAAGCCAAAATTGACTATCAGAAGCTGGCGATAGCTGGGGTCGCTCAACACTTTTCTTATATTATGACTTTCTGCTTTTTTATGGGTGTTGTTTACCGTCTGCACGGCTACAGGATGCCACATCAAAAGTGCCAGGCAGGATAGAAAGTAAAGTGATGCCGACGCGATGATGATAAAATGCAGACTGCTATCAGAATCAACAGAAAAAGCCAGTGAAGTAAATATTGTGCCCAATCCCAGGCCAATATTCCTGATCGACGCAATGAGTCCGAACCAGGTTTGTGTTCCTTTCCCACCCGAAGCCAGTGAAACCAGCCCTCGGTT
The DNA here is from genome assembly GCF_000745295.1 of Pantoea sp. 9140. Taxonomy (NCBI): domain Bacteria; kingdom Pseudomonadati; phylum Pseudomonadota; class Gammaproteobacteria; order Enterobacterales; family Erwiniaceae; genus Pantoea; species Pantoea sp. 9140. The sequence continues at coordinate 68,861 of NZ_JQNO01000001.1, forward strand.
GCTCGTCCAGAAAATATGCGATCCCGCCTGGGTAAAAAACTGCGTCAGCATTATGGTTAAAGAGTCTCTGGCGAAAAGACACATGATAAAACCCACGCCGCTAATAAAATCGCCCCATATCGACAGTTTTTTAGGACCGAGCCTGTCCAGTAACCTTCCAATCAGGACAGGTACTAAAGAGGAAAGGGCGCGACCTGTAGCAATAGCTACGCCTATTATTGAGAGCGTAAGCGTTGTCGTTCTGTCGAAGTAGATCATCATAAACGCCATGATCAATCCACCACCCGTTGCATTTAATATTGTCGATGCAACAAATAGTCTGGAACGTTTTATATTGGGCACTGAAATTTTTAATGTGGTTTTCACGCAGAGACCTTTAAAACTAAGTGATTAAGCTGCTATTTACCGGGTTCTTCATCGAGGTAAATGCCTGATAAAATTCATTTGAAATAGTGCTGATTGCCGCAAGTGTTTCCGGTGATTTCCATTTCCTGCTCAGATATTCAAGTGCGGCAACGTGGAAGTCACTGTTACCCAGCTCCTTGAGGTAATTACTGATAATGTCCCGATCGACATTTAGCTGCAGCGCATTATAAATTTTCAACAAGGTCGCGGCCTTTCTGAAAAAAGGATCGGCTATGTTCTTCTCGATCTCAGACGATTTTTTAAAGTTGCCATTTCGTGAAGCGTCTTCAGCCTGAAAAACCATGGCTAACACTTCATCAATGTTTTCTGCGCGAGTGGTTATTTTGGTCGGGTTAATCTGACATTCGTACATGCTTACCGGGTTCTTCATGCTGCTGATTTTTTCTGCAGTAGAGTAATGACGGTTATAGATATGGAATGTGCCTACATACCAGGATAACTTTCCGACCTTCCACCCTAGCGTATTAGCAATAATTTCGTGTAAAACGCTCCACTCAAAGAAATTGATGCCGCTGAATCCCCAGATGGCATCATTCGCGCGGACGGTAACATGTAAATCAAGATAACCGCCTCGCTGGATGAAGTGCAGCCAGTTATTGCAGGGAACATCTTTTGTCTCCTGATAATCCGTTTCAGGATCGAAGATATTCATTACTGCACGTTTTGTCAGAGGATCTTCTCTGAGGCGATTCACCACTCCCTGCAACTGGTCTACTTTCCCTTTCCATTTGCGTAACCGGGGGCCGTAGGCTGCTCGCCAGGTCAGGGAGTCATCCGAATATTCCTCTGCGCGAGGAAGATAATGTTTAAGGAAGTGCAGATCATCTCGTCCAGCGAGTACCCACATCGTTTCTGCAACCTGCGCAAAAACGTTGTTATTTCTGTGGGGTAATACCAGAAATCGCTCTGTGGGATGGCTGATTTTGGTTAATGTGGAGAGAACTTCTCGTTGCTCTTGATCGCGTGAACCAACATCGTTACCATTTATCATGATGTTATTTACGGTATTAACCAGCGCATGCGTAATATTACGATTCATGGATGACCTCGTAGCCTAATTTCGCCATTTCACTTTCGATAATCTGAAACGCATCTTCAACCTGCTGGTAGTCATAATGGCGACATCCATCGCTGCCAGATATCATGGCTGAAACACTTTTTTCATTTTTTCTGTAGAGCGTGATAACAGGAATGCGCCAACTGATTGCAGTTGCAATTTCATAACCCACGCCCAGGCTTGGTGTGGTGACTTCAGCGACAACCACCTGAGAATGGCGCAGCCAGTGCAAATCACGGTCATGAATAAATGTGTCACTCAGGAAAGACTGACCGCCATCAGATAAACTGTAATCACCCACGTGTTCGGTAATAACTTTACCGTATTCCTTGAGCTTATTAATCAGTTTCGCGTAAACAGGAACATCATCCCGTCCGGCTCTGATTGAACCAGCAAAATAGATAACTAATCCATTATCAATTACATTTTCAGGCGAAAGGGTATGTACTAATTCACTCACGATAATTCTCCATATAAGGGTTTCCCTTGACTGAAAAATATCAGTCATGCTTTCATTTTTTTAAATCTGATAAAAAGAGCTTTATCAGGTTTATTAACGGAATTAATAAAGCCGATGAGGCACTCTTTCTATTTTAAAAAAGTTGAAAAGCTGCAGTGCCTTTCAGGCGATTTAACAATTCATTTTCATTAAGACTAAAATGCAGTGACATTATTGTAAATATAAGTAAAGGTACTTACACTAAGGAAAAAAATTCCACAATTGGAGGGGGAATGGAGAGTCTTCGAGGCCTCAGAGCGTTTGTTTATACGGCTGAACTGGGCAGCTATGTTGCCGCGGCGAGAGTGTCAGGCATCTCTTCTTCAGCGATTGCAAAAAGCGTTGCGAAACTTGAAGACGAACTCGGGGTAAGGCTTTTTCATCGGACAACGCGCAGCATCGGTCTGACTGAAGAAGGGCATGTCTTCTATGAACGGTGTAAGTTCATCCTGAATGAGATTCGCGATGCCAGAGCCCTGATTGCCGAAACGCGTATCACGCCCTGTGGCAGATTGCATATCAGCGTGCCGCAAATTTTTGGGCACTCCCTTCTGATGCCGATACTTCCACGTTTTATTGAAAAGTACCCGGACATACAGCTTGATATCGATTTTGAAGATCGCGTGGTGGATCTGATTGCGGAAGGAATAGATGTCGCGGTGAGAAGTGGTGAGCTGGCAGATAACCGCCTGGTGAGCAGAAAGCTGGGAGAGCAGTATTTTGTCGTCTGTGCCAGCAGAGACTATTTAGAGACGCATGGCGTCCCTTTGAACCCTGCCGATCTGGTCCATCATCGCTGCATACATTTCAAATATCCCTCAAGTGGCCGTATTGCTAGCTGGGCTTTCACTGCCGATTTTGAAAACCTGGACCTTCCCAAGGATCTTATATTCAACAATACTCACGCTGGTTTGCGGGCAGCCATTGATGGGGCAGGAATAGCTCATCTGCCGGTCTATGTTGCTGAAGAAGCCTTTGAAAAGGGTTTACTCGTCCCTTTGCTGACTGAATACATGCTGCCATTAGGGGTGATGTCGCTAATCTGGCCTTCTAATCGCCATTTATCCCCGAAGGTCAGGGCATTTGTGGATTTTGTCAGCAGCGAACTGGTTCAGGGGAACTATTTTACGAATATCGGCAGTCAGATGCGGAGTAGGCCTGACGAGGCATAAAGGGAAGGGGACGGGTGGTCCGGTCGCCATCCCAAAAGCAAAAAACCCGCCAGAGGCGGGTTTCTTTAAATTTTGGTGCCCGAACCCGGAATCGAACCAGGGACACGGGGATTTTCAATCCCCTGCTCTACCGACTGAGCTATTCGGGCAACGGGGCGCATTAAACCGTAAAGGCCGCGGGTCGTCAACGGCTTTCACTAAAAAACCCCTGGAAACGTGACTGATTGCCTGATTTTCAGTCAAAGCGGGCAAAACCTCAGGCCAGCGCGCCATTTTTACGGCACAGCGCGATGCTGTACACATCCTCCGCCAGTCGCTGGGCGGTGGCGACATCCTGCACATTACGCTTCACCAGCAGCTTGCTCAGGCAGCCTTCAAGGATCAGCTCCATCTGATCGGCGACCATGCTGGGATTATCCAGCGCCTGCTCTACCAGAATCTCATGGGTGAACTGCCAGGAGCCGCGTTTCTGCTGCTCGGCCAGCTGATGAATGGGCTGATCGGGCTGTGGATAGAAGCTGCAGGCGGCGATAAACAGGCAGCCCGGAAAACGGCCTTTGCTGACCTGCTCACTCAGTACTTCATAGCGCGCCATCAGCTTCTGATCCGGTGACAGCGATTCATCCAGCAGGATCTGGCGGCGCCAGGTTTCGATCTGCTGGCCGTGATAGCGCAGCGCATCATAGAGCAGAGCGTCACGATCGGGCCAGAACAGCTGAAGCTGCTCAAGGGTTAATTCAGTCTGTCCCGCCAGGGTTTCCAATGAGAGGGTGGCGGCGAGGCCGTTTTGTTCAAGCACATTCAATGCATGCTCGAGTATCTGTTCACGCTGCAAGTGACTCTCCTCTGGTATGCAGGCCCGGTCATTCACCGGGCAATGACCTGACTCCAGTGTTGTTTACGGGGTAAGTTTCTGCAAATGCGCTCTGAAGTCGGCGGCATTGAGAAACCCGGTGATGCGCGAATCGGGGACTTCATGGCCCTGCGCATCGAAGAACAAAATCGTCGGTAAGCCCAGCACCTGAAGATGCTGCAACAGCGCGTTGTCGCTGGCGCTGTTGGCGGTGACGTTGGCCTGAAGCAGCTGTACCTGACTCAGGCTATCGCGCACGGCGCTATCACTAAAGGTATATTTTTCAAACTCTTTGCAGGCGACGCACCAGTCAGCGTAGAGATCGACCATGGTGATGCGGCCGCGGGCCTGCTGCAGCGCGCTATTGAGCTGCTGCGGTGTCTGAAGCGTCTGGAACGGCAGCGGTGCTACAGCATGCTGCGCGGCCTGACCGCCAAAGGCCCAGTCCTGCAACGGACGCGCGCTGATCAGCGCAGCGGCCAGCATGATAATCTGCACCACGCGCCACTTACCGCTGCTGGCGTGCAGGCTGACGGTGAACGCCCAGCCGAAGAAGGCCACGCCGAGCAGGCTCCAGAGCCGCACGCCCCACGCGTCACCCAGCACCCGCTCCAGCAGGAAGACCGGCAACGCCAGGATGACAAAGCCAAAGCCTTCTTTAACGGTTTGCATCCACGGGCCGCTTTTCGGCAGCAGCCGGTTACCAAACAGGGTCACGGCAATCAATGGTAAGCCCATGCCGACCGCATAGAGCCACAGCGTTCCGGCACCGGCCCACAGATTTCCGCTCTGCGCGATGTAAAGCAGAATGGCACTGAGCGGGGCCGTGGTGCAGGGCGAACAGATCAAACCTGCCAGCGCACCCATCAGGAAGACGCCGGGCAGCGATCCTCCCTGCTGGCGATTGCTCCACAGGGTCAGACGGGTTTGCAGGCTGGCGGGCAGTTGCAGCGTAAACAGGCCGAACATCGACAGCGCCAGCACGATGAACAGCAGGGAGAGCGTGAACAGCACGTAGGGGTGCTGCAACGCAGCCTGGAAGCGCAGCCCCGCGGCCGCGACCACCATCCCCAATAACGTATAGGTCAGCGCCATTCCCTGGACATAGACCATTGCCAGCGCAAATAGTCGGCCCAGCGAATAGTGGCGCTTGCCGCCAAGGATGATGCCGGAGATCAGTGGATACATCGGCAGTACGCAGGGGGTAAACGCCACGCCGATGCCGATCAATAACGCCCAGAGCGGAGAAAAGGGCAGCGGACTGGCAGGCGCGGGCTGAGCACTGACCGGCGCTGGCACGCTGCTGGCTGCAATCTCACTTACCGGCACGCTGCGTGTCTCCGGCGGATAACAGAATCCGGCGGCAGCACAGCCCTGATACGTAACGCTGAGCGTGGCATCAGGGCCTGCCTGTTTCAGCGTCACCGGCAGCGTCAGGTCCTGCGGATAAATCTCACTTTTGCCGAAGAATTCATCATCATGCGGCTGACCGGCGGGCAGCGTCAGCGGCGCAATGGTCGCGTTCTGCGGCGTGATGTGGATTTGCTGGCGATAAAGGTAGTAACCCGGTTTCACTTTCCAGTGCAGGTTGAGCTGCGCGCCCTGCTGGTCAAAGTCAAACGTAAACGCCTGATCGACCGGCACAAAGCGGCTGGTCGCCGGATTTGAAAAGAGTGATGCGTGCGCCTGCAGACAGATAAACAGCGTCAGCAGAAGCGTAATTAAGCGAGAGATGCGTGCAGCCATGACAAGTATTCACTGTCTCCATATTGAACCGGTAGCGCCAGCAGTTCAGGCACGTCGTAGGGATGCGCCTGTTTGAGCAGGTCACACAGCGCCTGCTGATGATCGCTGTCGCACTTCAGCAGCATCTGGACTTCGCTGCTCTGCTCCATTTTGCCCTGCCAGAGATACCAGGAGGTCGCGCCCGGCAGCATTGTGACGCAGGCCGCCAGTCGGGCTTCCAGCGCCAGGGCAGCAAGTTTTTCTGCCGTGGCCTGATCGGGCACGGTGCAGAGGATCACGACAGCGTTCATCCTGTGACTCCTGTTGAAAAGAGCGCCGATGATAGCACGCTCCATCCGTAACACGATGACGGCGCTATAACAGCACGCCGCCAAAGACGAAGCCGGAGAGTACCGACAGCGCAATAGCGATCACGCCGGGAATAATAAAGGCATGGTTAAAGACAAACTTGCCAATCCGGGTTGAGCCGGTGTCATCCATCTCCACGGCGGCCAGCAGGGTCGGGTAGGTCGGCAGCACAAACAGCGCCGAAACCGCTGCGAATGACGCGATGGCCGTCAGCGGCGTCACGCCCAGCAGCAGCGCGGCGGGCATCAGTGCTTTAGTGGTAGCGGCCTGTGAGTAGAGCAGCATCGAGGCGAAAAACAGCACCAGCGCCAGCATCCATGGATAGGTTTTCAGCGCGTCGCCCGCCAGCATCTGGATCTCCGCCAGATGCGCTTTGACAAAGGTATCGCCCAGCCAGGCAACGCCCATCACGCAGATACAGGCGCTCATGCCGGATTTAAAGGTGCTGGCACTAAGGATTTCGCTGGTGTCGAGTTTGCAGGTCAGGCTGATCAGCGTGGCGATGGTCAGCATAAATACCACAATCGCTTCGTTACGTGGCAGCGGCGGATTGGCGATCAGGCCGACGCTGGCGCTGGTCGCGGTGGCATAGAGCACCACGGCCACAATCCCTGTCAGAAACAGCAGCACCGACTTTTTCGCGCCCGGTTTTGCCTGGAAGATGCTGGCACCGCGCAGTGTGACTTCGCCTTTGGCGAGACGTGCCTGATAGACCTCATCATCTTTCAGCTCACGGCCCAGGAAGTTGGTCACCAGTGCCGCCAGGAAGAGACCCACCATAGTTGAGGGGATGGCTATCGCCAGCAGCGTGATATAGCTGACGCCGCGCGGTTCAAGCAGGGTGGCGAAGAAGACCACCGCGGCTGAAATGGGTGACGCGGTAATCGCGATCTGCGAAGCCACCACCGCAATCGACAGTGGCCGGGAAGGGCGAACGCCTTGCTCCTTCGCGACTTCGGCAATCACCGGCAGCGTCGAGAACGCGGTGTGCCCGGTTCCGGCCAGCAGCGTCATCAGATAGGTCACCAGCGGAGCCAGTAGAGTGACATGGCGCGGATGACGGCGCAGCAGGCGTTCCGCCAGGCTCACCAGATAATCCATGCCGCCCGCCACCTGCATGGCGGCGATCGCGGCGATCACCGCCATGATGATTTCGATCACATCGAACGGGATAGCACCGGGTGCCATGCCAAATCCCAGCGTCAGCACCAGCACGCCCATGCCGCCGGCGAACCCGATACCAATGCCGCCAAGACGGGCGCCCAACCAGATCGCCATTAAGACGATAAGCAGCTCAACCACAAACATGAATCACTCCTGTAAAGTAAACCGGTAAAACCTGGGTGTGCTGTGTAACAAAAAAAAAGGCACACCGTGTTGATCGCGGTGTGCCTTTGGTTAACCAGCGTCGGTTAAGCCTTACTGTTCGTTTTCATCGGTATAACGTTTCGCTTTATAAACCGGGTACATCAGGTTCTGCACTGAGAAGATATCGTCCAGCTCACTTTCGGTCAGCAGTCCGCGCTCCAGCACCACCTCACGCACGTTTTTACCGGTTTCCGCACAGATTTTTCCAACGATATCGCCGTTGTGGTGGCCGATATACGGGTTGAGGTAAGTGACGATACCAATCGAGTTGAAGACGTAGGCTTCGCACACCGCGCGGTTAGCAGTAATGCCGTTGACGCACTTCTCCAGCAGGTTGTAGCAGGCATTCGTCAGGATGCTGATTGACTCAAACAGCGCCTGGCCAATCACCGGCTCCATCACGTTAAGCTGCAACTGGCCCGCTTCAGAAGCCATCGTTACGGTGATGTCGTTGCCGATCACTTTGAAGCAGACCTGGTTAACGACCTCTGGCACGACCGGATTGACCTTGGCCGGCATGATAGAGGAACCCGCCTGCAGCTCTGGCAGGTTGATTTCGTTCAGCCCGGCGCGTGGACCGGAGGAGAGCAGGCGCAGGTCATTACAGATTTTAGAGAGCTTCACCGCCAGACGTTTCAGTGATGAATGGACCATCACATAGGCACCGCAGTCAGAGGTCGCTTCAATCAGATCTTCCGCTGGCACCACCGGCAGATTGCTGACTTCCGCCAGACGCTGAACCGCCAGATGCTGATAGCCTTCCGGGGTATTGAGGCGGGTGCCGATGGCGGTCGCGCCCAGGTTCACTTCCAGCAGCAGTTCAGCAGTGCGCAGAATGCTTTTGGTCTCTTCATTCAGCAGCACGCTGAAGGCGTGAAACTCCTGACCGAGGGTCATTGGCACGGCATCCTGCAGCTGGGTGCGGCCCATTTTCAGGATGGTCTGGAATTCATCGGCTTTGTGCTGGAAGCCTTCGGCCAGCTGGCTGATGCCATCAAGCAGCTTCAGCAGCGAGCTGTAAACGGCAATGCGAAAACCGGTCGGGTAGGCGTCGTTAGTGGACTGGCATTTGTTCACATGATCGTTGGGGTTAAGGTACTGATATTCCCCTTTCTGGTGGCCCATCAGCTCCAGGCCGATGTTTGCCAGTACCTCATTGGTGTTCATATTGACCGAGGTTCCGGCCCCGCCCTGATAGACATCCACGGGGAACTGGTCCATACAGCGACCGTTGTTCAGCACTTCGTCGCAGGCCTTAATGATGGTATCGGCAATGTTACGCGGGATGGTCTGCAGCTCTTTATTGGCCATCGCTGCCGCTTTTTTTACCATCACCATACCGCGGACAAATTCAGGTATGTCGCTGATTTTACTGTTGCTGATATAAAAATTTTCAATCGCACGCAGAGTATGAACGCCATAATAGGCATCCGCCGGAACTTCGCGCATACCTAACAGGTCTTCTTCGATACGAATGTTGTTCGCCATGATAACCTTCTTGTTGTTGCCGCTAACCATCACAAAGGATGTGTTTATTTTGTTGTGGTGTGCCCGTGCCGACATATTATCCGTCTTCACCGTGGCATGTGCGATCATATTCTGATGCATAAGAAAAGCACGCATGCAGATCACTTAATGCTGCCGTCTGGTTAACGATATGTGAAGTTGGTTACAAAATTAACCCCGCAGGATAAATTTGACAGTATCGGTTGAAAATGGCGGCGTGGGTGCCCATCTCTTTTCTTATCATCCTCAGGATGAACGCTTTCTGCTGACCGGCACGCTGCCGTTCAGCCCTACTTACAGGAGAGTACGGTGCGCTGGATACCGTTATTAGTCTTTTTTGTTCTGGCCTGGATCGAGATTTCGCTCTTCATTCAGGTTGCGCACGTCATGGGCGTGCTGCTGACCATGCTGCTGGTGGTCTTCACCTCGTGCATCGGGGTGTCGCTGGTCAAAAATCAGGGCATGAAGAACTTCATGCTGATGCAGGAGAAGCTGGCGCGTAACGAAAGTCCTGCCAGTGAGATGATCAAAAGCGTATCGCTGATCATCGCCGGTTTCCTGCTGCTGTTGCCGGGCTTCTTTACTGACCTGCTCGGTCTGTTGCTGCTGCTGCCACCGGTGCAGAAGCATCTGACGCTGAAGCTGATGCCCCATCTGCGCGTCTGGCGCGGACCGGGTGCCGGACCGGACAGCGGTTACACCATGGATGGCGAATTCGAACGTAAAAACAGCGATCGCCTTGAGCACCATGACGATCACAAGGATCGTTAATCACAGCGGTTACCTTTGAAAGCGCAGCCTCCGGGCTGCGTTTTTTATTTGTCGCGCCTTCTGTTCAAAAAGCCGCCACTTATCACGTTCGCGTAAAAAATTTGTTGTCCGCCCCCTTGAAAGCAGGTGGGTATGGCCCTATCTCTCTGGTCACGAGGCCGGAAGCCATGCAGCCCGGTGTTCAACCCCAAAACTGAATGATTGGACTTCTCAAAGGAGAGCTATCAAATGAAAATTCGTCCATTGCACGATCGCGTCATCGTCAAGCGTAAAGAAGTTGAAGCTAAATCAGCTGGCGGCATCGTGCTGACCGGTTCCGCAGCAGGTAAATCCACCCGTGGTGAAGTTCTGGCTGTCGGCAATGGCCGCATCCTTGAGAGTGGCGACGTTAAGCCGCTGGACGTGAAGGTTGGTGATGTCGTGATCTTCAATGAAGGTTACGGTGCTAAAACCGAAAAGATCGACAACGAAGAAGTGCTGATCATCTCTGAAAGCGACATTCTGGCGATTGTTGAAGCGTAATTTTTTCGCGTAACTCACTGAACGAAACGAATTTAAGGGACAATTGAAATGGCAGCTAAAGACGTAAAATTCGGTAATGACGCTCGCGTAAAAATGCTGCGTGGCGTGAACGTACTGGCAGATGCAGTAAAAGTTACCCTGGGCCCGAAAGGCCGTAACGTGGTTCTGGATAAATCTTTTGGTGCACCGACCATCACTAAAGATGGTGTTTCTGTGGCACGTGAAATCGAGCTGGAAGACAAGTTCGAGAACATGGGCGCGCAGATGGTGAAAGAAGTGGCCTCTAAAGCGAACGACGCTGCGGGCGACGGTACCACCACGGCAACCGTACTGGCACAGTCAATCATCACCGAAGGCCTGAAAGCGGTCGCAGCGGGTATGAACCCGATGGACCTGAAGCGCGGTATCGACCAGGCCGTTATCGCTGCAGTTGAGAAACTGAAAGCGCTGTCTGTGCCTTGCTCAGACTCTAAAGCGATTGCACAGGTTGGTACTATCTCTGCTAACTCCGATGAAACCGTAGGCCAGCTGATTGCTCAGGCGATGGAAAAAGTCGGTAAAGAAGGCGTGATCACCGTTGAAGAAGGCACCGGCCTGCAGGACGAGCTGGATGTGGTTGAAGGTATGCAGTTCGATCGTGGCTACCTCTCTCCTTACTTCATCAACAAGCCAGAAACTGGCGCGATTGAACTGGAATCTCCGTTCATCCTGCTGGCTGACAAGAAAATTTCTAACATCCGTGAAATGCTGCCAGTGCTGGAAGCTGTTGCGAAAGCAGGCAAACCATTGCTGATCATCGCGGAAGATGTTGAAGGCGAAGCGCTGGCAACACTGGTGGTTAACACCATGCGCGGCATCGTGAAAGTGGCTGCGGTTAAAGCACCAGGCTTCGGCGACCGTCGTAAAGCTATGCTGCAGGATATCGCTATCCTGACCGGTGGTACTGTGATCTCTGAAGAGATCGGTATGGAGCTGGAAAAAGCGGCGCTGGAAGATCTGGGCCAGGCTAAACGCGTTGTGATCAACAAAGACACCACCACCATCATCGACGGTGTGGGTGAAGAGGCGACAATCCAGGGCCGTGTGACCCAGATTCGTCAGCAGATCGAAGAAGCAACCTCTGATTACGACAAAGAAAAACTGCAGGAGCGCGTAGCGAAACTGGCAGGCGGCGTAGCCGTTCTGAAAGTAGGCGCAGCAACTGAAGTTGAAATGAAAGAGAAGAAAGCCCGCGTTGAAGATGCGCTGCACGCAACCCGTGCTGCTGTCGAAGAAGGCGTGGTTGCAGGTGGTGGTGTGGCGCTGGTTCGCGTTGCCGCACAGCTGGCCGATCTGCGTGGTCAGAACGAAGACCAGAACGTCGGTATCAAAGTTGCGCTGCGCGCAATGGAATCTCCACTGCGTCAGATCGTCTCTAACGCCGGTGAAGAGCCATCCGTTGTTGCTAACAACGTGAAAGCGGGCGACGGTAACTACGGTTACAACGCGCAGACTGAAGAGTACGGCAACATGATCGACTTCGGTATCCTGGACCCAACCAAAGTGACCCGTTCTGCTCTGCAGTACGCGGCCTCTGTTGCGGGTCTGATGATCACCACCGAATGTATGGTCACTGACCTGCCAAAAGGCGATGCACCTGATTTAGGCGGCGGCGCTGGCGGTATGGGTGGCATGGGCGGTATGGGCGGCATGATGTAATTGCCGTTGACTGCTTAAGTCATCACAGAACCCCCGATCGGAAACGGTCGGGGGTTTTTCTTTTGGGCAGGAAAATAGTATAAGTAGTGGCGCAATCGTTCGTCTTTCCTCTTGATATCTCCCGCTGTCTGCGCGCTGACTGTTGCCGCCCTGCCGGATTGACTTACTGCTGTAAGTTTATCGGGATGCGCCAATCTGCCAGCCTGAACTCAGTATGAAATATTGAGGTGATATAACGGGATTAAGGCAATGAATGTTCAGAAAAAAGTGATCTTTTTCTGCTACGCTGCCACCCGACTCTGATGATAATAAATGGGGATTACAATGCGGATTAACCTCTTGCTCGGACTGACGGCTGGCGCGTTATTGCTGGCGGGCTGCAGCAGCTCTACGCAACTCTCTTCAGCAGGACAGCGTGTAACGTTTACCGATCAGCAGCCTGGCAATAACTGCCAGCTTCTGGGCAATATCACCGGCTCACAGAGCAACTGGCTGAGCGGTGCAGGCGGCGAAACCAGCGCACTGCGCGGTGCAGCGAATGATCTGCGCAATCGCGCAGCGGAGATGGGCGGCAACGTCATTTACGGTGCAACCAGCCCGACGCAGAATCTGTTGTCCGCGTTCGCGCCACTCGACAGCAAAATGACCGGACAGGTTTATAAGTGCCCATAATGTGAATCGGGCGTCTGCTTTATTTAATCGGCCAGCTTTTTGCTGGCCGTTTTTATTCCTGACGCAGCTGTAAATCCAGTGGTGTTTTACTTGGCTCTCCACCAATTTCACGCGCCAGTTTTGGCACCAGATAACCCGAGACCTGTGACAGCAGAGCACGCACCAGTTGACGGGCTTCCTCATCTGACACAAAGAAGTGCGCGGCACCCTGTACCTTATCCAGCACGTGCAGATAGTAGGGCAGAATACCGGCATCAAACAGCGCATTGCTCAGCGTGGCCAGCGTCTGCGAATTATCGTTGATACCACGCAACAGCACGCTCTGATTCAGCAGGGTGACGCCGGCACGCTTCAGGCTGCTCATCGCCTCACGTAATTCATCATCGATCTCCTGCGCATGGTTGATGTGCGTCACCATCAGTACCTGCAGGCGGGTTTCGCTGAGCATCTGACAGAGCTGATCGGTGATGCGCGCCGGGATCACTACCGGTAATCGGCTGTGGATGCGCAGACGCTTCAGGTGCGGGATCTTTTCCAGCGCCGCGATCAGCCAGGCGAGCTCATGATCTTTCGCCATCAACGGATCGCCGCCGGAAAAAATGATCTCATCCAGCTCGGGATGATCGGCGATATAGTCCAGTGCAGCCTGCCAGCTACGCTTGTTGCCGGGATTGTCCTGATAAGGGAAATGACGACGGAAGCAGTAGCGACAGTTGACGGCGCAGCCGCCTTTTACCAGCAATAACGCCCGGTTTCGGTATTTATGCAGCAATCCAGGTACAACGTTGCTTTGTTCATCGAGTGGATCGGTGCTATAACCTGGCGCATCGATGAATTCCTGGCGGCGGGTCAGTACCTGAAGCAGCAGTGGATCGTGCGCATCGCCTTTTTTCATCCGGCGGATGAACGCATGCGGGACACGCAGGGCGAAAAGACGCCGCGCATCCGCACCTTCAGCCAGCTCAGTGTGCTGATCAAGGGCTAAAATCCGCAGTAATTCATCAGGTTCAGTGACAACATCCGCAAGTTGCTGCAACCAATCTTCTCTGGAAGGTGTTTTTAGGGTTACAATGTGTGCCATTTTTTTGGCTTAGTACCAGTGTCAATTTTCGTAGAGGGCCTTCATGGCGACTTATTCTAGCAACGATTTCCGTCCCGGTCTTAAAATCATGTTCGAAGGCGAGCCGTATGCCATCGAATCCAGTGAGTTCGTTAAACCGGGTAAAGGTCAGGCATTCGCACGCGTTAAAATGCGTCGCCTGCTGACGGGTTCTCGCGTTGAGAAAACTTTTAAATCTACCGACTCCGCTGAAGGCGCAGACGTTGTAGATACCAACCTGAACTACCTGTACAACGACGGCGAGTTCTACCACTTCATGCACCCGGAAAGCTTTGAGCAGTTCCAGGTTGAAGAGAAGACGGTAAGCGATGCAGCGAAATGGCTGCAGGATAACGCTGAATGTATCGTTACGCTGTGGAATGGTCGTCCAATCGCCGTTCAGCCGCCGAACTTTATCGAAGCTGAAGTTATCGAAACCGATCCAGGCCTGAAAGGTGATACTGCGGGTACTGGCGGCAAGCCAGCCAAGCTGTCTACCGGCGCCGTGGTGAAAGTGCCATTGTTCGTGCAAGAGGGCGAAGTGGTCAAAGTTGACACCCGCTCTGGTGAATACGTGTCACGCGTGAAATAAGATTCGCAGGCGCATCTTCTGGTGCGCCTTTTTCTTGTCTGAGAGAAAAAAATGATCAAGCTGGCAAAATTAATCGCATTCGCGTTGCTGGTCTCTTCTGCGCTTAGCGCCTGCAACACATTCCACGGTTTTGGCGAAGATGTCTCCCACTTAGGCGGTGCCATTTCGCGTGCGGCAAAATGACCTTAACTGATTGTCCTTTTTAGAGTCCCGCCCGCAGCAACTGCCTGAAATCCGGCTATGCTTAAAGCGCTGTACTTTACATCCATCAAAAAGGACATTGTTATGTTAAAGAAAAGTATTGCCGCAATCTTCTCTGTACTGGTGCTCTCTTCTCTGCTGACGGCGTGTAATACCACGCGCGGTGTTGGTGAAGATGTCGAGGCGGGTGGCCAGGCGATTCAGAACAGCACGAAGTAACCTGTTATTCCAACCGGTACGAAAGGCTTTTCGTACCGGCTTGTCATAATCTGCACTATTTCTGTTTTACCCAGATTAGCTCTTCGACCGGGAAACCATCCCGACGCGCCTGCTCAACCAGTTTCTCTTTTACGCCCGGCTCCAGTTGGGGTGTCCGTGACAGTATCCAGAGATAGTGGCGATTCGGGCCGCACACCAGCGCATAGCGATAGTCGGGATCCAGTGCGATAACGTTATAGCCGCCGTAGAAGGGGCCAAAGAAAGAGACTTTCAGCGACGCACGCTGGGGTTCACCAGTAAAGTAGGCTTTACCAACGCTCTCCTGCCAGCGCTGCTTTTTGACGTTATAGCCACGATTAATCACCTTCAGGCCGCCATCTTCACGCGGGCTGTAGTTTGCCGTCACCTGCTCAAGGCCACGCTCAAAGGGATGGTTGAGGCGGGCAATCTCATACCACTGACCGAGATAGCGCTGACTGTCAAAGTTATCAATGACCGTGACGTTCTTTGGCGGCGTGGTGCTACAGGCAACTGAGAGAAAAGCACTCAGGCTGGCAACAACTGTTTTCCATGGAGACATAGTGGGATTCCTTTGTGATTTAACCGCTTAAGTATAGAAGCCGAAACGCTGTTTTTGGCAGCGCGGGCACGAGATTGTTTGCCGCAGGCATTGCAGGTAGACTTCCCCCCCTAATTTGTATCAGGAGTCATCACCATGAGCGAAACGGCAAGCTGGCAACCAAGCGCATCCATCGCCAATTTGTTAAAACGCGCCGCTATTTTAGCCGAAGTGCGTCGTTTCTTTGCCGATCGCGGCGTGCTGGAAGTCGATACGCCGGCGATGAGCCAGGCAACGATTACCGATATCCATCTGGTGCCCTTCCAGACGCGTTTTGTCGGGCCTGGTGCGGCGCAGGGGCGCGATCTCTGGCTGATGACCAGCCCGGAATATCATATGAAACGCCTGCTGGCGGCGGGCAGTGGCCCGATCTACCAGATGGCGCGCAGCTTCCGCAATGAAGAGGCGGGACGGCACCATAACCCCGAATTTACCATGCTGGAGTGGTATCGTCCGCATTACGACATGTACCGTCTGATGAACGAAGTCGACGATCTGATGCAGCAGGTGCTGGAGTGTGACAGCGCCGAGTCGCTCTCGTATCAGCAGGCATTTATCCGCCATCTGGATCTGGATCCGCTGTCAGCGGACAAAGCGCAGTTGCGTGAAGCAGCAGAGAAGCTGGGTGAAGGTGAGCTGGCGCGCGCAGAAGAGGATCGCGATACCTTGCTGATGCTGCTGTTTATGCTGGGTGTGGAACCAAAGATTGGTCAGGATAAACCCTGCTTCGTTTATCATTTCCCGGCCAGCCAGGCGGCACTGGCGGAGATCAGTACGGAAGATCATCGTGTGGCCGAGCGTTTCGAGGTCTATTACAAGGGCATTGAGCTGGCGAACGGTTTCCGTGAGCTGACCGACAGCCGTGAGCAGCGTCAGCGCTTTGAGCAGGATAACCGTCGCCGTGCAGCGCGCGGCCTGCCTGTGCATCCGATTGATACCTATCTTTTGGATGCGCTGGCGCATGGCATGCCAGCCTGTTCCGGGGTCGCGCTGGGTATCGATCGCCTGATCATGCTGGCGTTGAAAGCGGAGTCATTGAGTGAAGTGATCGCGTTTCCGGTGGATCGTTGCTAAAAGTCCGGGTGAAAAGGGCAGGGATGGCCCATCTGATCGCAAAGAAAACCTGCATCCCTGCAGGTCGGCCTCGCCATCCTGGCTCGGACGCTTTGCTCTTCAGATGGGCCACCCCTGCCCGTCAGGCTAAGGCATTGCTGTTAGTCTAAAACCCCGCCAATCAGCTGCTGCTATCCGGAAACTCCTGAATGGTTACCGGCAGCGTCAGCTTCTGGTCGTTTCGCAGCACCTGTACATCAATTACTGAACCCGGACGAATTTCGGCCACCTGATCCATGGTCTCCTGCGCGGAGATGGCTGGCTTGCCGTTGACGCTGAGCAATACATCGTTGGCCTGAATCCCGGCTTTATCTGCCGGTCCATCTGGCGTGACCACACTGACAATAATCCCCTGAACCCGATCCAGATTGCTGCCCTGTCCGTGCAGCGGCGGCAACTCACGCCCGGTAATGCCGATATAGCCGCGGATGACCCGGCCATCACGAATCAGCTTATCCATGATTTTTGAGGCTAAGACGGTTGGAATGGCGAAGCCGATGCCTTCCGGGGTTTCACCATCATTACTCTTATCAAACGTCAGGGTGTTAATGCCCATCAGTTCGCCAAGCGAGTTAATCAGCGCACCGCCGGAGTTACCCTGGTTGATTGAGGCATCGGTCTGCAGGAAGTTCTGTCGGCCTGACGAACTCAGACCTACGCGGCCTGTGGCGCTGATAATGCCCTGCGTTACCGTCTGACCGAGGTTATAGGGGTTACCGATTGCCATTACCACATCGCCGATATGCGGCTGCCGGTTGGGATTAATCGGGATAACGGGCAGGCCTGAAGCGGTAATCTTCAGCACGGCCAGATCGGTCATGCCATCGGAACCCACCAGCGTCGCTTCAAAGAAGCGGCCATCCTGCAATGCCACGATAATCTGATCGGCATTGTTGATCACATGCTTGTTGGTAAGGATGTAGCCTTTCGTATTCATGATCACCCCTGAACCCAGGGTAGTGATGCCACGATTGTTGTTGCCATGAGCGCTGCGGTTGTAAACGTTCACAACGGCAGGCACGGCGCGGCGCACCCCCTGATTGAAGCTAAAGGGCGTTTCGTCGGTAATATTTTCGTGGTTATAGAGGGCGTCGCTGCCCATACGCAGTGCAGGCAGTGCTGCGAGCAAAATACCCGCTACAATCAGGCCCAGCACCACGGCACGCAAAAGTTTAAGAAACATGGTGTTAAATCACGCCAGGGGAGATCGCAGGGGAGAATAACATGAGAGCGGCGGACACACACGCGCTTGTGTCCGCCGTAATGCGAGGTTTATCTCAACAACAGATAGATACTTTCATCGCCGCGCACCACATTCAGTGCCAGTACCGGCGGTTTTCCTTCCAGAATTTTACGCATTTCTGCAATGGTCTGAACGCGATTGCGGTTAACGCCGATAATCACATCATCTTTCTGCAGGCCAACCTGTTCAGCCGGCGTGCCTTTTTCGATGGTATCGACCTTCACGCCTTTATCACCGGTTTTGGTCTGTCCATCACTCAGGGTTGCGCCCTGAAGTGCAGGTGACATCAGCTGAGCGCTGGCGGTACTCTGGGCGCTCTGTTCCAGCGTGACGGTAACGGTTAGCGGCTTACCTTCGCGCAGCAGGCCAAGTTTAACCTGTTCGCCTGGCGGCGTGGTGCCCACTTTGACGCGCAGCTCTGCGAAGCTGGTAATCGGCTTATCGTTAATCGACGTAATGATATCGCCTGACTTCACGCCCGCTTTCTGTGCGGCAGACTGCGGTAAGACTTCTGAGACAAAGGCGCCGCGCTGCGCATCGACATTGAACGCTTTAGCCATATCGGCCGTCATTTCAGTGCCTTTGATGCCGAGCTGACCGCGCTTCACTTCACCAAATTTGATCAGCTGTTGCGCGAGGTTCATCGCCATATCGCTCGGAATCGCAAATCCGATGCCAATGTTGCCGCCGCTGGAGGCCAGAATCGCGGTGTTGATACCGATCAGCTCACCGTTAAGGTTGACCAGCGCACCGCCTGAGTTGCCGCGGTTAATGGCAGCATCGGTCTGAATAAAGTTTTCCAGCCCTTCCAGGTTCAGGCCGCTGCGGCCCAGCGCAGAAATAATCCCGGAGGTGGCGGTCTGCCCCAGGCCAAACGGGTTACCGATCGCCACTGCGAAATCACCCACTTTCAGCTGATCGGAGTCTGCGACTTTCACCTGCGTGAGGTTTTTTGCACCCTGAATCTGAATCAGCGCGATATCGGTCTGCTCATCATGGCCGATCAGTTTGGCTTCATATTCGCTGCCGTCGCCAAGCTGTACGTTGATCTTATCCGCACCGTTAACCACGTGATTGTTAGTCAGCACATAGCCTTTAGCGGCGTCAATGATGACGCCAGAACCTAAGCCTTCAAATGGCTGCGGCTGACTGTTTCCGCCAGGCATCTGGCCGAAAAAACGCTTCAGGGGTTCAGGAATATCCTGAGCCTGCGCACCGGAATCAGTGCCTTCCACGTGAACACTGACCACGGCGGGCAACACTTTCTCCAGCATCGGCGCCAGACTTGGCAGCGGCTGGCCCGCAATTTGTGCTGGCAGCGTTGCCATCGCGTCTGGCGCGGCGGCAAGGCTCATCCCAATACTCAGGGCTAATGCGCTAAACAGGCGTGCTTGTTTTTTCATTGCTACAACGCTCTCGCTGCAAAAGGTGGGAGAAATTAATGAGTGTGACAGTCGTTTGCGGTCAGGGTTCGCAAAAACAGCGGGCGCAGACAGGCTGCGCCCCAAAAAGATTAGTCGCGGGCAGGGCGCTCGCCACGCAGTAAACCGGATGCGCCTTCAGAGTAGTCGCGCGGCATCTGCACCGGCACCTGATCGTTGTCCGCTTCAGCTTCAGTCAGCTGATAGGCAAACGGATTTTTCTGGCCAGGCAGATTTGGCAGCAGGTCATTCGAGCCTTTTGCCATATGCTGATAGAGCTGACGATAGTCACGCGCCATGTTGTCCAGCAGCTCCGCGCTCTGCGCGAAGTGGTTGGTCAGCTCTTCACGATAATCAGCCAGCTCCGCTTTCGATTTTTCCAGCTCATACTGCATGCTGCGCTGCTCACGCAGCTTTTTGTTGCCAAAACGCATGGCGACTGCGCCGACAATAATACCTACCACTAAACCAATTAGCCCGTATTCCCAGGTCATAATGACTCCCGTGTTATTTCCATTGTTCCGTAGGGCGTTACACCATATTCAATAATAGTCACTATACCCGTTAATCTTATGGATGTGGAACTCCGGAGCAGCATGGCTTAGTGTAGAACGGCCTTTTTTTCAGCAACCGTGGTATCAATCAGACACCATTCAGGGACTTTGAAACAATAATGCAAACCTCAACTCCGCTTGCACGCTATGAGCAGGCGCTGTCGCAGGGCGAATTCAGGCCCGATGACGTACAACGTGAAGCGATTACCCGTTTAGACGCGCTGCAGCAGGCGCTGGTTGCCCGGCAACAAGCCGCCGCGCCTTCCTCATCCGGCCTGCTGGGACGCCTCTCTAAATTGATGGGCAAAGAGAAAAACGAGACGCCACAACCGGTACGCGGGCTCTATATGTGGGGCGGTGTCGGTCGCGGTAAGACCTGGGTCATGGATCTCTTTTTTCAGTCTATTCCTGGCGATCGCAAACTGCGTCTGCACTTCCACCGTTTTATGCTGCGGGTACACGAAGAACTTACGCAGCTTCAGGGCCAGAGCGATCCGTTACTGATCGTGGCGGACAAATTCAAAGCCGAAACCGACATCCTCTGTTTTGATGAGTTTTTTGTTTCCGATATCACCGATGCCATGCTGCTGGGCACGCTGATGGAAGCGCTGTTTGAACGTGGCATCGCGCTGGTCGCCACCTCGAACATTCCGCCGGACGATCTCTATCGCAATGGTCTGCAGCGTGCGCGCTTCCTGCCTGCGATTGAGCAGATAAAACGGCACTGTGATGTGATGAACGTGGATGCCGGTATCGACTACCGGTTACGCACGCTGACCTCCGCGCATCTGTGGAATTTCCCGCTCAACGCAGAGACGCATGCCGAGATGGGCCGGATGTTCAAAGCATTGTCAGGCAGCCAGCCTGAAGCGGCACCGGTTCTGGAAATTAATCATCGCCAGATGCCGACGCTGGGTGTGAGCGAAGGCGTGCTGGCCATTAATTTCACGACCCTCTGCGGTGAGGGACGCAGTCAGCATGACTACATTGCGCTTTCGCGCCGTTTTCACAGCGTGCTGCTCTATGACGTGCCGGTGATGATCTACAAAACCGAAGATCAGGCGCGCCGTTTCCTGGCACTGGTCGATGAGTTCTATGAACGTCATGTGAAGCTGGTGGTCGCGGCGGAGACGTCACTGACCGAGATTTATCAGGGCACGCGACTGAAATTTGAATACCAGCGCTGTTTATCGCGGCTTCAGGAGATGCAGAGCGAAGAGTATCTGCGTTTGCCGCACCTGCCGTGAGAATAAACAGAATAAATACCGAAATAGGGTTCGATTTTTGTAATCGACTTCTCTATAATCTTGCGACCCCACGTTACAGCAAAGGATTTTTTTCCCAAATCCTCTGTGTTCCAGTAACTCTATCCGAAGGGGTGGCTTGCTGGTCAAAATGGTCGTGTGAGCCTCATTCGTTTACTTAAGCGTTTGGGATTTCACCAACGTGTAACTTAATTTGGGTAAGCTTTTCGATGAAAACTTTTACAGCTAAACCAGAAACCGTCCAACGTGACTGGTTTGTAGTTGACGCAACGGGCAAAACTTTGGGTCGCCTGGCGACTGAACTGGCGCGCCGTCTGCGTGGTAAGCATAAAGCGGAATACACTCCGCACGTTGATACGGGTGATTACATCATCGTTCTGAACGCAGAAAAAGTTGCTGTAACCGGCAACAAGCGTACTGACAAGATCTACTATCACCACACCGGCCACATCGGTGGTATCAAACAGGCGACCTTTGAAGAGATGATTGCTCGCCGTCCTGAGCGTGTGATTGAGATCGCGGTTAAAGGCATGCTGCCGAAGGGCCCGCTGGGTCGTGCTATGTACCGTAAACTGAAAGTTTACGCAGGCAACGAGCACACCCATGCGGCACAGCAACCGCAAGTTCTTGACATTTAATCGGGATTAAAGGCAATGGCTGAAACTCAAAACTACGGCACTGGTCGCCGCAAAAGCTCTACCGCTCGCGTATTCATTAAGCCGGGTAGCGGTAACATCGTAATTAACCAACGTTCTCTGGAACAGTACTTCGGTCGCGAAACTGCCCGCATGGTAGTTCGTCAGCCGCTTGAGCTGCTGGACCTGGTTGGTAAATTCGATCTCTATGTCACTGTTAAAGGTGGCGGTATTTCTGGTCAGGCTGGTGCGATCCGTCACGGTATCACCCGCGCTCTGATGGAATACGACGAATCACTGCGTGGCGAACTGCGTAAAGCAGGCTTCGTTACTCGTGATGCGCGTCAGGTTGAACGTAAGAAAGTCGGCCTGCGTAAAGCACGTCGTCGTCCTCAGTTCTCCAAGCGTTAATTGTTTGCAGCTCCGGCTGCGGCAATTGGCTCAAAAAACCCGCTTCGGCGGGTTTTTTATTTTCTGCCTTCCCACGACTTCCCGCGAAAACCGTAACATCGCGCTCAATTTACCTGCAAAGATTCATTACACGCCCACAAGCAGCCTAAAATCTGGTAAACTCTGTGTCACTTTGCGCCCGCAGGCCGGTGCGTTATGCGCCTTCCCTCTGTCGGGGCGTCAGTATCTGTGACGCGGCTAACCAGGTTGCGTGCGAGTTCGATAAGCTGGTGAATCGCCGTGTGGTTGGCTATTCGCAGTATCTTTTTGTGAACAAACTTGGAGGTTTTCATGGCTGTCGCTGCCAACAAACGTTCGGTAATGACGCTGTTTTCTGGTCCTACTGACATTTTCAGCCATCAGGTTCGTATCGTCCTGGCGGAGAAGGGTGTCAGCGTAGAGATCGAGCAGGTCGAAATGGATAACCTGCCGCAGGATCTGATTGACCTCAATCCGTATCGCACGGTACCAACGCTGGTAGATCGTGAGCTGACGCTGTATGAATCACGCATCATCATGGAATATCTGGATGAACGCTTCCCGCATCCGCCACTGATGCCGGTTTATCCGGTTGCCCGTGGTGACAGCCGCCTGATGATGCATCGCATCGAGCAGGACTGGTACAGCCTGATGCGGAAAGTCGAGAACAGCACGGGTCAGGAAGCCGAAGCCGCACGCAAGCAACTGCGTGAAGAGCTGCTGGCTATCGCGCCACTGTTTGGTCGTACGCCTTACTTCATGAGCGAAGAGTTCAGTCTGGTCGATTGCTACCTGGCGCCGCTGTTATGGCGTCTGCCTTCCATGGGCATCGATCTGATCGGCTCGGGTTCAAAAGAGCTGAAAGGTTACATGAACCGCGTATTTGAGCGTGATTCTTTCCTTGCTTCATTAACTGAAGCTGAACGTGAAATGCGCCTGCAAGCCCGGGCTTAACGTATGGAAATGTCGCAACTTACTGCACGTCGTCCCTATCTGCTGCGCGCCTTCTATGACTGGTTGCTCGACAACCAGCTGACGCCGCATCTGGTGGTCGACATTAATCTGCCGGGTGTGCAGGTGCCGCTGGAGTATGCGCGTGATGGTCAGATTGTCCTGAACATTGCGCCACGCGCTGTGGGTAACCTCGACCTGGCCAATGATCAGGTGTCGTTCAACGCCCGCTTTGGTGGCGTTCCTCGCCAGGTTAACGTGCCGATGGCGGCGATTCTGGCGATCTATGCACGTGAAAACGGTGCCGGCACGATGTTTGAACCGGAACCGGCTTACGAGCTGGGTATGCAGGAGGCGTCAGAAGGTCAGGAAGAGACCATGATGTCAGTGATTGATGGTGATCGTCCTGACGATGCCAGCGATGACGAGACACCGCCTGATGACGATCCACCGCCACGTGGCGGTCGGCCTTCACTGCGCGTCGTGAAATAGCCGTGACATAACAGCGAATACCCGCCCATCCGGCGGGTATTTTTTTGCCTGTCAGCCATAAAAAAAATCCGGCTGCCTGCGCAAGCCGGATTTTTCAGCAGACCTTCGCGATTAGTAGACGTCGCGCAGGTAGCGTTTCTCTTTCTTCAGCTGATCGACATAGTCGGCAGCGCGCTCGGTGGAGAGACCACCAAACTGACGAACCACTTCATACAGCGCATTATCCACATCTTTCGCCATACGCGAAGCATCGCCACAGACGTAGAAGTACGCCCCTTCCTGCAGCCAGGCGTAAAGCTCAGCGCCCTGTTCCAGCATCCGGCTCTGCACGTAGATCTTCTTCTCCTGATCGCGTGAGAAGGCCAGATCCAGACGGGTCAGCAGGCCGTTATCCCGCCAGGCCAGCAGCTCATCCTGATAGATAAAGTCATGTTCCTGATGCTGATCGCCGAAGAACAGCCAGTTTTTGCCCTGCGCGCCGGTTGCCTGGCGTTCCTGCAGGAAGGCGCGGAACGGTGCGATACCGGTGCCCGGTCCCACCATGATCAGTGGTGCGCTGTTATTGGCAGGGACGCGGAACGCTTTATTGGGTGAGATAAAGATGGCGGGCTTCTCACCACGACGCACGCGTTCGGCCAGATAGGTCGAGCAGACGCCACCGCGATTACGGCCGCCACTGTGATAACGCACAGAGGCAACGGTCAGGTGCACCTGATTCGGATGGGCTTTAGAGCTGGATGAAATTGAGTAAGCACGATGCTGCAGCGGGCGCAACAGGGCAACAAACTCCGGCACTGTCAGCGTGCGCGTCAGTTCGAGCTGCAGCAGGTCGAGGGTATCTTTGCCCCACAGCCAGACGCCCAGCGCATCTTTATCATCATGCTGTAGGACATGACGCAGTTCCTGATTGGTGGTGTTCTGTCCAACCCACTCGATTAACTTGCGTGAAGGCTCAGAGATCTCAAACTGATAGGTCAGCAGGTCGCCGAGGCTGCGGTCGAAGCCAGGCACTGGCGTCTGGTAGTCAGCATTAAGCTGGGTCAGCAGCAGGCTGACCAGTGAAGGTTCGTTGACCGGAATCACGCCCAGCGCATCGCCCGCTTCATACTTCAGGCCGCTGTCAGACAGGTCGAATTCGAAGTGACGAATATCTTTGGCTGACTGCTCGCCTGACAAGCGCTTATTCGTGATCAGCGCGGCGGCATACGGATTCGATTTGTTGCTGCCTGGAATGACCGGCGCTTCAGGCGCGCTCTCCAGCACGGTGCCGCTGCTGCCTGCGCTGGCGGCAAACTGTGGCATTGAGCTGTTCAGCCACTCGCTGGACGGCTCTTCATAGTCGATATCGCAGTCAATGCGATCTACCACGCGTTTTGCACCCAACTGCTCAAGGCGCATATCGATGAATTTGCCCGCCTGACAGAAGCCATCGTAACCCGTATCGCCAATCGCCAGCACGGCGAAATGCATCTGCTCCAGACGCGGTGCGGTACTGGCAGAGATCGCATCCCAGAACAGCTGGGCATTGTCCGGCATCTCACCTTCACCATAGGTCGAGGTGACAATCAGTACATGGCGCATGGTGGCAAACACGTCGAGATCGACATCGCCCAGCGCCTGGACCACTGGCACCAGCCCTTTCGCTCGGGCAGATTTCGCAGCGGTCTGCGCCAGCGCTTCGGCATTGCCGGTCTGTGAGCCGTACAGAATATGCAGTTGCGTGGTCGCGGCTGCGCCCGTACCTGCAGCAGGTTGCTGCTTGTCTTCTAAAACCAGCAAACGGGAGTGAAGGCCCGCGAGAAAGCCAGCCAGCCAGTACTTCTGATCGCCATTAAAAGGTGCATCTTCTGGAATATAAGGAATTTTCATGGGTACTTTTACTCAATCCCGTTCTCGCCCGATATCAGTGGCGTTCCCCGGTCTGAAAGCGGTTCCGCTTCCCCGCGCCGCAGTGTGTGCAGCAGGGGAAAGCGGTTCTGCCTCTGTCCGGTACAACGATTAATCCGGGCAATGATCAATTAATAATATTCAGTTCAGCCTGATCAGTATCACTGTCAGGAGAGTTTACCCACCGCAGCGGCAATTTCCGGCAATGCCGCACGTGCAAACAGCTCTTCAAAGTCAGGCAGGTGGCCCAGCACTTCCCGGTTACAGGCATCCTGATACATGATCCAGCCGTAGGTCGCCAGACTGTCCATGGAGCGGATGTTACGTTGCGTCAGTGCCGCTTTGTAATCTGACATGCGTTTAGTACCAATCAGACTGGCCAGTTCATCATCGCTGTAACTCTCGATGGCAGAACGGGCATGACGTTGCAGCTTGCTGACCAGTGAAAAGTCTTCCGTCATCAGCAGATTGCGGACCGCTTTTTCCACCGCCGCATCTTCAACCGGCGTGCCTTTCGGCAACTTCGCCAGTGCCAGCTGCTGGGCAAAGCTCAGCACGGTGTAGTTGTTCAGCAGGACAAACATCTCCTGCGTATCGGTCGCGCCATAGGCCGGAACGGCACCGTTGGCGATGGTTTTACCCTGACGCCACGCGGCTTTGAATTTCGCTACCTGATGGCCTGCCAGCGCCGTGGACAGCTCTTCGAGCAGATCTTTGCGGCTCTTGGCTTTCAGGATCTCGCCGCCATCCTGATAGAGCAGCAGTGAGCGCGGCATCACGTAAACAAAGTGGTGGCACTCTGTTTCCCAGTTCTCCAGCAGCCACGCGGCACGTGGTGACTGGGTCGCCTCCAGGTGCCAGTTCAGCATGGTCAGCACGGCCTGCTTGTGCACCTGCGCCATCTCATCCTGATCCGCAATCGATCCGAAGCGTACTGAATCACCTGCAGCGTGGCTGGCCAGCGATCCATACGGGTCGTACTGGTAAGCAAAGCCGCCGCTCATGCCGTTGCCAAATCCTTTACCAAAGGTGCCGAGGTTGAGAATGGCACCGTTAGTCATATATTCGCAGCAGAAGTCACCCACGCCTTCAACCACAGCCGTTGCGCCGGAGTTACGTACTGCGAAGCGGTCGCCAGCCTGGCCCTGCACGAACAGTCGTCCGCCAGTCGCGCCAAACAGGGCAAAGTTACCGATCAGCACGTTGCCATCGCCATCCTGCGCGCCGCCCCCAGGCGACATCACAATCAGCTCACCACCACACTGTCCTTTGCCGACACCGTCATTACAGGTGCCGTAATGGGACAGCTGCATGCCATCGTTGCAGAAGGCGCCAAATGACTGACCGGCAGATCCGGTGGTAGAAATTTTTACGCTTTCAGGGGCCAGATAGCGGCGACCGCGATCGTCGGTCATTACCGCAGGCATCGCCTGCAACTGGTGTGCGCTGAGCTGATGGTTCAGCATGCGCTCAATGTCGATGGCCAGCTGGCCGCCAACGCTTTTGTTGCGGTTGTTCAGGACGATGCTGTTGCCCAGTGAGACGTCAGGATTTCCCTGCTCCACCAGTGACTGCTTAACCTGCTCAATCCAGCCATCATCCAGCTCAAAATCTTTTTCCAGGTAAACCGGCTTGTCGATTTTCAGCTCTGGCACCACGGTGAGCATGGCGCGTAAGTCGAGTTTGCCGACTTCCAGCGGATGATCCATCAGGTGCAGCAGGTCAGAGCGACCACGCGCCTCACGCAGGGAACGCAGGCCCATACGTGCCAGAATTTCACGTACTTCATGCGCGACGTTGAGGAAATACTGCGCCAGCTGACGCGGATCGCCATCAAAGGCTTCTGCGTTAGTGGTTAAGCCAGCCGGGCACTTCACGTTGCAGTTCTTCGCCATCACGCATTTCAGCATCATCAGCGCGGTGGTACCGAACTCAAAGCTGTCACCGCCCAGCAAGGCAGATTTCACCACGTCGCTGCCGGTCTGCTGTGCGCCAGAGCAGCGCAGCAGCACTTTCTCACGCAGGCCGTTGGCACACAGCGCCTGGTGGACTTCAGCGATGCCGATTTCGGCCACGCGTCCGGTATATTTCAGGCTGGTCACCGACGCCGCGCCGGTACCGCCGGTGTTACCTGCAACGTTAATCACGTCGGCACCGGCTTTAGCCACGCCAACTGCGATGGTGCCGATCCCTTCTGACGACACCAGTTTGACAATGACGCGCACGCGCGCGGCTTTACAGTCGTGGATAAGCTGCGCCAGATCTTCGATGGAATAGGTGTCATGATGCGGCGGCGGCGAGACCAGCTCGACGCCAGGCGTACCGCCACGGGCCGCAGCAATCTCTACGGTCACTTTGGCCGCCGGTAACTGACCGCCTTCGCCAGGCTTCGCACCCTGACCAATTTTAATCTCCAGCTCTTCCAGCATCGGATCCGCCAGATAGGCAGCCCAGACGCCGAAACGACCCGAGGCCAGCTGTTTGATACGCGAGGCACGGATGGTGCCGTGACGGGAGTAATGCTCGCCACCTTCACCGCAGTTACTCATGCCGCCGACCATGTTGGTGCCGTGTGCGACCGCTTCATGAGCCGGCGCGACCAGTGCACCGTGGCTCATTGCCCCGGAAGCAAAGGTACGGGTAATTTCACAGGCTGGCTGTACTTCGCTCAGCGGCAGTGAGGGCAGGGTGGTGAAGATACGTGACAGATAATCTGCCGCTTTACCGTATGCGGTCACTTTCAAAGCGCCAGTGACCACGTCGCTGCTCTCAATATCATCGCCGAAACGGGATTTCAGGGCGCGGGAGAGGTTCTGCAGGCGTTCGGTCTCAGGCTTCAGCCCCTCGATCGCATCGGTCAGACGCAGCATAAAGTGATTCAGGCTGCCATCCACCGCTTCACACTCCATGCCACGAATAGCAAAGCCGTTGTTGGTCAGCGAGTAGCGTCCCAGCTTGCGACGGAATTCCGCTTCGCTGTCAATGTGGGTCAGATCAGCCGGGAATGTCAGAATGTCACGCAGCGCCGCCGGGCGACGTTTACGCTCTTCATACATCAGACTTGAGAACTGACGGTAATCGGCCGTAATCGCAAAGTTGTTGATCACGTCATCCGGGATGCGCTCAAAGCTGCTGTCTTTGAAGGTCTCTGGCTTGATACCAAACGCGTTATCCAGTTTTGCCAGCGTCATCAGACGAATGAAGTTGTCCTCTTCGCGCGCCTTGTCGGCAAAGCGAATCGGCTCTTCGGTCATGTCGATGAAGGTGCGCACGGCGATAGTGCCGTAGGAGTGACCTGCACCTTCTGCACGCTCTTTAAACAGGCCCAGCAACGGCACTTCAGATTCGCCCTGAATCCTGAGCGCGCTCTGGTGCCAGTCAACGGCCATCGCTGCGATGGCTGCGAAGCCCGCGCCACCCACCGGGGTTTTGATATTCGGGAAATACTTTTTCAGCACCGGATCGTCAGTGTTGAGGAAGTTAGGCTCAAAGAATTCGCCGCTGCTGTAACTTTCAACGGTACAAAGGCCCACTTTGCCCATGGTTTTCATCAGCGCTTTTTCAGCGGCTTTGGCATAGCGCTTAAAGGCTTTGTTGCCTTCTTCACCTTCACCAAATTTTTCCTCTGCACGCATCTGTACGCCCAGCGGATAGATAGCGGAAGCCCCGAAGCCGAGGGTGGCAGCAATGTGGTGCGAAGATATGCTCTGGCCGCTTTCTACGACCAGAGAAACATCCAGACGCAGGCCTTCCTGCACCAGGCGCTGGTTAATGGCAGAAACCACCAGCAGCATCGGGATTGCGGCGTGCGTTGACGAGATGTGACGGTCAGTAAGCACGGCGATGCCACCCTGCGAACGGGCAAAATCCACGACCTGTTGCGCCAGGTCATCAATCGCTTTTTCCAGCGCGTTTGCGTTCGCGGTGGTGCTCAGCAGATCTTTGCCGATTACCGGCTCATAGAGCATCTCAAAGCGGGCATAAGGTGCGATGGTCTGCTCGCGCAAACGCAGCATATCAAGGTGGCTGAGGATTGGGGTCGGCACCACAATCTGACGACCTTTGCTGCGGCCCAGATGCGGTTTCGCACCCAGCGCGACACGCAGCGTCATACCATCCACTTCGCGGATTGAGTCCAGCGGCGGGTTGGTGACCTGAGCAAAGCGCTGAGAGAAGTAGTGCGCCATGCCGCCTTCATGATCGGATAAGCCGTTAATGGCGTTGCCGTAACCCATCGCGGAGATTTTCTCTGCGCCGGTGTTCAGCATCGGGTCCATCATGAACTTGAAGCTTTCCTGGTTGTAGTAGTAAGCCACAAAGCGCTGATAGGTTTTCAGATCGCCGCGATAACGCAGCGGTGAACCCTGCTGCTCTGCCGGGATTTCAGGCAGATCGTCAAGACCGACGCGCGCTTCACGCAGCAGCGCTGAATAATCTTTCTCCGCCGCCAGTTTTTCCAGTGCCTGCAGCGTGGTGTAGCTGCGTTTTTCACGGTGATCGAAATAGAGCATGCCGCCCGCTTCGATACGGCCGCGACGCAAGACGCTTTCGGGTGGGAAGGCGATCTGACCGGCTTCTGACATCGCACCGATATACTCAGCCGTTTCGACTGAGCGCAGTGGACGCAGGCCAAGACGGTCAAGACGGGCGCCAATGACTTCACCATTGCCAAAGATTAATGCTGCCGGGCCATCGTTCTTCTCTTCATACAGTGAGAAGTACTCCAGCATGTCACGCACTTCTGGCGGCAGCGAACTGTCGTTTTCCCAGGCGGGTGGCATCATTGAAACCACGGCGGTGATGAGATCGAGGTTATCTTCCATCAGGCGGCTGTGGATACTCTGGTCCAGACGCGAGCTGTCAGACTGACCTTTGGGCCGCACGATTTTCTTGCCACGGGCCAGTGCCAGCGCGGACTCAGCGATGCGGTTTTTACGGTCCGTATTCAGCTCACCGTTGTGCGCCATCAGGCGGAACGGCTGGGCCATCGTGGTATGCGGATCGGTGTTAGTGGAGAAGCGGGTATGGAAAAACAGCCCGCGCACCTGATGATCGGGATCGGTCAGATCTTTGAAGTAGGGGATCACTTCATTGGAATTCAGGCGGGCTTTAAACACCTGGGTGCGCGACGACAGCGACAGCGGATAGAGACCGCCAAATTCGCTTTCGGTAAAGGCACGGGCTTCAATCGTCAGCAGGGCGCGGTAGATGCGTTGTTCGAAGTCGTTCTGGTCGACCACGTCCTGTGGCGCAGTGAAAATCCACTGCAGAATCGGTAACTGAAATTGTACGGCTGCCGGACGCGTCACGCTGCTGTCGAGCGGCATGTCACGCTTCATGATTACCGGCAGGCCAAAGCTGTTGAGTGTCTCATCTACCAGACGTTCGGCATTCGCGCGCAGCGCAGCATCTTTCGGCACAAAGAAGTTGCCGACGCCAAAGCGGCCCGCTTCCAGCGGCTGGCCGGTAATCTTGCGGAAGAAATGCAGGGAAAGGTCAACGTTGACCCCCGCGCCGTCGCCGACGCCTTCCGCTGACATACCGCCGCGGTGAGGCACCGTGCAGAGGGCGCTGTGCGCCATCTGCAGAATTTCGTGGGTCTGCTCGCCGTCCTTGCGCGTAATGAAACCTACACCACAGCTGTCACTGCCTGCTGTCGGATCATACAAGCCATAGGATTGAGGTTTTTTAGTGGACATTGAGGGTCTCCTTAACTGCTTTGACATTACCTGCACTGTTTCAGGGTCTGAGCGCAACGGGGCGCAACATCATTTTCATCGCCATGCTCTGTCGAGCGCGCGTCATAGCCCTGAGCATTTCTCTCCAGACATCGATAAAACGTCCTTAATTGAGCTGCTCTCTGATTTCCGGTCTCTTAAAGGAGATGACTTAAACCGCGCGGGAGTCTTCTTGTTGCATAGATATGCCGAGACAATGGCCCGTCTGGAAAGCTTTCAGCGGATTTCCAACTTATCGGGAAAGCGTAATCAGGTCAAATAGGGCGGTCAGACAGGGTTAACAGGGGTTTTATCTGCGTAAGATATTGAATTTATTGCTTTTTAAGGTTTAAAATGTATCACTCTGCTGCCTGCCGATCGGCCCATAAATGTGAACTGACTCACTGTAGTGCAGGCGTCAGATCTCTGCACCATGCTGGTGACGGGGTGTTAGACAGCATTAAATGCTGTTCAGAACCGTTGATGCATAGCATGTATCTGTTTTTCTTATGTCCGTCTATTTGAATGAAACAGCGGTTGGTTATAAGAAAAATTAATCAACACTGTCTTGCTTAAAATATCATTTAAGTTGAATGGGTATGCATTTAAACAGGGTGTGCCTGCGCAACAGGACGTTGCCAGGATATTGAAAACAGGCCATACGAAGAAATCACGGATTCGCTGGCGGCATTACAGATTATTCATTTGGCACAATCAGTCAAGGGTTTTAACCGCTTTGTCCTTAACGTCGCCGATCGGCTATGCGAATGCACCATAAAAGCGCATTTGATCCCGTATCTCCACGCGACGTGCCGGGACGTCAGCAGGCTAACTGCGCTATTATGAGGCTGTTTCTCTTCCAGGGAGTTGTTATGAAACAAATTCGTCTGTTGGCGCAGTACTACGTTGATTTAATGGTCAAGCTTGGACTGGTGAGGTTCTCGCTGCTGCTGGCATCTGCGCTGGTGGTGCTGGCGATGATCGTCCAGATGGCGGTTACGATGGTACTGCGAGGTCATGTCGAGAGCATTGACGTGGTGCGTTCGGTTTTCTTCGGGCTGCTGATTACGCCCTGGGCGGTCTATTTTCTGTCGGTGGTGGTCGATCAGCTGGAGGAATCGCGGCAACGGCTGGCACGGCTGGTGGATAAGCTGGAAGAGATGCGCACCCGCGACCTGGAACTGAACCAGCAGATGAAAGAGACCATCACGCAGCTGAATCAGGAGATCAGTGACCGTAAAAAGGCGGAGCTGGCTCGCGAGCAGGTGATGGACAAGCTGCGTGAAGAGGTGACCCGTCGCGAGCAGGCACAGATTGAGCTGGAGCAGCAATCCTCCTTCCTGCGCTCATTCCTGGATGCTTCGCCTGACCTGGTTTTCTATCGCAACATTGATAAGCAGTTCTCCGGCTGTAATCGGGCGATGGAACTGCTGACCGGCAAAAGCGAGAAACAGCTGATTGGCCTGACGCCACGCGATATCTATGATGATGAAGCGGCAACGAAGGTGCTGGAAACGGACGAGAAGGTGTTCCGTCATAACGTCTCGCTGACTTATGAACAGTGGCTGCAATATCCCGACGGGCGCAAAGCCTGTTTCGAGATCCGTAAAGTGCCTTATTACGACCGCGTCGGTAAGCGCAGCGGACTGATGGGCTTTGGCCGCGATATAACGGAGCGTAAGCGCTATCAGGACGCGTTAGAGAACGCCAGCCGGGAGAAGACCACCTTTATCTCTACGATCAGCCACGAGCTTCGTACGCCGCTTAATGGCATTGTCGGCCTGAGTCGTATTCTGCTGGATACCGACCTTAATCAGGAACAGCTGAAATACCTGAAAACCATTCACGTCTCTGCCATCACGTTGGGCAACATCTTCAATGATGTGATTGAGGTGGACAAAATCGAGCGCCGCAAAGTGCAGCTGGACAATCAGCCGCTCGACTTCACCGGTTTCCTCGCCGATTTAGAAAATCTTTCCGGCCTGCTGGCTCAGCCAAAAGGGCTGAAGTTTGTGCTTGCGCCACAACTGCCGCTGCCGCATATGATTTCGACGGACGGAACGCGTCTGCGTCAGATTCTGTGGAACCTGATTGGTAACGCCGTGAAGTTCACTCAGCAGGGCGAAATCGTGGTGCGGGTAGCCTATGAGCAGGACGAAACGCTGCGCTTTGAGGTGCAGGACTCCGGTATGGGTATTCGGCAGGAGGAGCAGGATAAGATCTTTGCGATGTACTATCAGGTCAAAGATCAGCATGGCGGTAAACCGGCGACTGGCACCGGTATCGGGCTGGCGGTTTCACGTCGTCTGGCGCAGGCGATGGGCGGTGACATCCATGTACATAGCG
Organism: Pantoea sp. 9140; assembly: GCF_000745295.1. Classification (NCBI taxonomy): domain Bacteria; kingdom Pseudomonadati; phylum Pseudomonadota; class Gammaproteobacteria; order Enterobacterales; family Erwiniaceae; genus Pantoea; species Pantoea sp. 9140. The sequence continues at coordinate 102,282 of NZ_JQNO01000001.1, forward strand.
CACCAGGACAGGGCTCATGCTTCACCGTAGAGATTAAGGCGCCGCGCATTGCTGAAGAGGTGGAGGATGAAGGCCTGGACGACAGCCTGCCACTGCCTGCGCTGCATGTCCTGCTGGTTGAAGATATTGAGCTGAATGTGATTGTGGCGCGCTCGGTGCTTGAGAAGCTGGGCTGCAGCGTCGAGGTCGCCATGACCGGCAGCGAAGCGCTGGCGCTGTTCGACCCGCTGGAGTTTGATCTGGTGCTGCTGGATATTCAGCTGCCCGATATGACCGGGCTGGATGTCTCGCGTGCGATTCGCCAGCAGTATCTGGGAACGCATCTGCCACCGCTGGTGGCACTGACCGCCAACGTCCTTAAAGACAAAAAAGAGTATTTCGACGCGGGCATGGATGATGTTCTGAGCAAACCGCTGGCAGTGCCGGCGCTGACCGCGATGATCAAAAAGTACTGGGATTATCAGGCAGATTCGGAAGAGGAAACCGCAGAGGTCAGCGATGACAAAACCCGGATGCTGCTGGATGTCGCGATGCTCGAACAGTATATCGAGCTGGTTGGCCCGGGCCTGATTACCCAAAGCCTGACGATGTTTGAAAAGATGATGCCGGACTATCTTGCGGTGCTGGAATCGAATCTGATGGCGCGCGATCAAAAAGGCATTGCTGAAGAGGGGCACAAGATCAAAGGGGCGGCAGGTTCGGTCGGGCTGCAGCGCTTGCAGATGCTGGCGAAACAGATCCAGAGTCCTGAATTACCGGCGTGGTGGGACAACGTTGTTGAATGGATTGACGAGCTGAAGCATGAGTGGCGATATGATGTACAGGTATTGCGCGACTGGGTGGCAGAGCAGGATAAGTCATATCCCGGAAAAAAATGACCCCAGCCGAGGCCGGGGTGCGCGAATACTGCGCCAACACCAGGGAAAACATTGCGGCCGCTATGATTTGAATAATTAATGCAGCCGCAGGGTATTGGTTAACACTGACATCACCTTAGCAAATTCATCTTCTCATGCGACAAGATTCATTAAAATTTGTGATATTGAGCAGCGTTTAAATACAGAAAACATTAATTTGGCAACACAGTCAAGTAAGGAATCATTTTCTCTGCTGCATTGCTGTTATTTTAATCAAATTTGTGGTTTTTGGTATAGTTTTGACGCTGCTCAGCTGCAAAGCAAAGGCTGAGCAGCTGTAAATTAAGCTGGTATTAACCTTTCCCTCTTCAGAGAGGCTAACGCGCTGATATTGCAAGTGACCACCCTGAAATGACACGAATTATCCAAAACGATTTGGAATGATAAAAAAGAATCTAAAACTTTGTTCTGCACTTGCACTGACATCATTGCGCTTAATGAGAGTAAAAAGGGCCACAACAACTCTGAGTAACGCTGTTAAGCGCTGTTTATTTATACGTTATCAGCGTGATTCTGTTTAAGCTTTGGGCGTCTCATCATTCATAAAAAAATAACAGTTAAGAATATCGAATGATTTAAACCGGCGCTTATCACCCATTATTAAGTGTTTATCTGGAAAGATGCTAAGCCGTGGCAATGAATGGAACCGATTCCTTTTTACCGGAAGTCCTTGAACTATTTCGAACTGTTGCAGCATTTTGATGCAAAATGATTGAATAAAGTCTGGAAACCGCCGCAAGGTTTTCAGCGATTTTTGTGAAAAAGCTGCTTTTCTGGCAGTGATTACATGAGTGATTAATTAACGTCTGAAACAGGTATGGGAAGATTGCATGAACAAGCATAAAGGAAGCGTCGGACAGCGTATCAGACGTATTATTGGTCGTGTCATGCTGGTATGGCTGGGCGTATGGCTGGCGGGAATTTTGCTCTTTTCGTTCCTGCCGGTACCGTTTTCAGCGGTGATGGCTGAACGACAGATCGGTGCCTGGTTACGCGGTGACTTTAGCTATGTCGCCCATTCTGACTGGGTCGGACATGATGAGATTTCGCCGTGGATGGGGCTGGCCGTTATCGCCTCAGAAGATCAAAAGTTTCCGGACCACTGGGGTTTCGATGTCGCGGCGATTGAATCTGTACTGGATAACAGCGATAGCCGGATGCGTGGTGCCTCCACGCTGTCACAACAGACAGCAAAGAATCTGTTTCTGTGGGATGGCCGCAGCTGGGTGCGCAAAGGTCTGGAAGCGGGGCTGACAGTAGGTATTGAGACAGTCTGGACGAAACGACGTATTCTGACCGTCTATCTTAATATTGCAGAGTTTGGACCGGGTATCTTTGGCGTTGAAGCAGCTTCACAGCGCTACTTCCACAAGCCAGCCAGCCGGCTTACCGCTGCCGATGCCGCCTTACTGGCGGCCGTTCTGCCTAATCCTATCCGTTATCGTGCGGCTGCGCCTTCAGGCTACGTCAGAGAGCGACAGCAGTGGATAATGCGTCAGATGCGCCAGCTTGGCGGGGAAGGCTTCCTGCAGCGTAATAAGCTCGACTAAGACTTAGTCTTCATCAAAGCCTGCTTCAAACAGCTCAATGACCGCTGCCAGCGCCGGGATCTCCTCCGGACCGCTGGCTTCAATCTCTATGTGTCCGCCTTTAGCCGAGTCGAGCATCAGCAGCGCAATTACGCTGCTGGCTTCGGCTTCTGTGCCCGCTTCGTTGCGCAGCAACACTTCGGCATCGAAGCTCTGCACCAGCTCAAACAACTTCATTGCCGGACGGGCATGCATGCCCAGCTTATTTTTGATTTCTACAGTTTGTCTGACGGTCATGATTTGCGCTTTTCCAGCGTGCGATGGCGTGACTGTACATTCTTACCGCGCGAACGGAAGTAATCCGCCAGCTGTTCTGCAATATAAACTGAGCGGTGTTTGCCACCAGTACAGCCAATCGCCACGGTAAGATAGCTACGGTTGTTGGTCTCCAGCATCGGCAGCCAGAGTTCAAGATAGCTGCGTGTCTGGTAGATAAAGTTGTGCACTTCAGTGTGGCGGTCAAGGAAGGCCGCCACCGGACGATCAAGGCCGGTCATCGGGCGCAGCTTAGGATCCCAGTGGGGATTAGGCAGAAAGCGCACGTCAAAGACATAATCAGCGTCAATCGGGATGCCATGTTTGAAGCCAAAGGATTCAAACACCATGGTCAGTTCGCGTTCACGCTTGCCCAGCAGACGGGTACGCAGCATCTCGGCCAGCTCATGTACCGACATCTCTGAGGTGTCGATGATCAAATCGGCACGCGAACGCAGCGGCTCCAGCAGATCGCTCTCTTCATCGATAGCGCTCTCCAGCGACAGATTTTTGCTGGAGAGGGGATGCAGACGGCGCGTATCGCTGTAACGGCGAATCAGGGTATTGCGATCGGCGTCGAGAAACAGCAGCTGAGGTGAAAATGTGTCAGGCAGATTATTCAGCGCGGTTTCAAAAATTTCCGGGGATTCAGGCATGTTACGCACGTCGATGCTGACCGCCGCCGAAATATTGCGTTCCGCCAGCGAATTGGCCAATTCAGGCAGCAGCACGACCGGCAGGTTATCAACGCAGTAGAATCCCATATCTTCCAGCGCACGGAGCGCCACTGACTTCCCCGAGCCTGAACGACCGCTAACGATCATCAGCACCATGACCTTCTCTCCCGTTTTAAAACCGGCACCGGGCCGGTAAAGACGCGTTACTGCTCTGTCTGGACTTCCGTAATAATGGCATAGAGTTCTTCATCACTCTGCGCAGCACGCAGGCGACGGCAAACCGTTTTATCTGCCAGACGTTTTGCCACCAGTGAAAGGGTGTGCAGGTGTGTTTTGCACTGGTCAGCCGGAACCAGCAATGCAAACAGTAGGTCGACCGGCTGGTTGTCGACGGCATCAAACGCAATCGGCTGCTCGAGGCTGATAAATACCCCAACCGCACGCAGCGTATCCTCTTCCAGCTTGCCGTGAGGAATGGCTATTCCGTTACCAATACCGGTACTGCCCATGCGTTCGCGGGTCAGAATCGCTTCGAAAAGCGTCTGGTGCGGCAGGTTGAGCTGCTTAGCGGCCAGTTCGCTGATGATTTCCAGCGCACGTTTTTTGCTCTGGCAGTGTACGCCGCTGCGGGTGCAGTCTGGCGAAAGCACTGTGCTCAATTCCAGTGTAAGGTCGTTGTTCATTATCGTTTCACTTGCGTGTTCACCAGGCCATTCACCACCAGCGCGCTGATATGTGCGACAAACGGCGCTTGCTCAGATGACAAAACGGGGCGGATTATCCGCCCCATCCTGTCAGCTCTGCGCGGCAGGCGCGCGTAGCTAGCGTGAAGGTTAGTGTTTTTTCAGTTTATCTTTGTGTTTGGTCAGCTGACGGGCCAGTTTATCGATCAGCCCGTCAATTGCCGCATACATATCTTCCGCTTCCGACGTGGCGTGCAGCTCGCCACCGTTCACGTGGAGTGTTGCGTCAGCCACCTGCGTGACTTTCTCAACCTTCAGGACAATATAGACCTGATTGATATGTTCAAAATAGTGTTCCAGTTTGGCAAATTTACCGCTGACGAATTCACGTAAAGGTGGCGTGATTTCAACATGTTGCCCGGTCAGGTTCAGCTGCATAGGTCTTCCTTCTCATTTCTTTCAAACCAGCTGTTTACGCTGGTTCGATGGCGGGATGGATAAAGACTCACGATATTTGGCGACGGTACGCCGTGCCACCATGATCCCCTGATCAGATAACATGGAGGTCAGTTTACTGTCGCTCAAGGGTTTGGCTGGATTTTCCGCCGAAATTAATTTCTTCACCAGAGCACGGATCGCGGTAGAGGAGGCTTCACCGCCACCTTCCGTATTAACGTGGCTGGAGAAAAAGTACTTCAGTTCAAAAATGCCACGCGGGCTGTGCAAATACTTCTGCGTGGTCACACGGGAAATGGTCGATTCGTGCATCTCAACAGCCTGGGCGATATCGGCCAGCACCATCGGACGCATAAATTCTTCACCCTGCTCAAAGAACGCCTGCTGCTGCTCAACGATACAGCGCGTGACTTTAAGCAGCGTGTCATTGCGGCTTTCCAGACTCTTAATCAGCCAGCGCGCTTCCTGCAGATTACTGCGAATGAACTGGCTGTCGCTGTCATTGCGCGTTGCACCGCCCATTGCCGCATAGTGCTGGTTGATTTTCAGACGAGGCACGCTGTCGGCATTGAGCTCAACCGTCCAGCGGTTGCCGACCTTACGCACCAGCACATCGGGGATAACATATTCCGGCTCGCCGGTGTTGATGGACTGACCCGGCCGCGGGTCCAGCGACTGAATCAGCAGCATCGCCTCTTTCAGCACCTCTTCTTTGAGGCGCGTGACGCGCATCAGGCTACGGAAGTCGTGATTGGCCAGCAGGTCGAGATGTTCGCTGACAATCAGGCGTGCTTCAGTCAGCATCGGCGTTTCTGGCGCATACTGGGAGAGCTGAACCAGCAGACAGTCACGCAAATCACGTGCGCCCACACCGATCGGGTCAAAGCGCTGGATGCGTTTCAGCACCGCCTCAATCTCATCCGCTTCAAGCTCATCATTGCCGATGCTGTCGAGGATCTCCTCAAGCGAGACGGTGAGATATCCGGTGTCATCGATAGCATCGACGATAGAGGTCGCAATCGCGCGGTCGGTATCGCTGAAAGGCGTCAATTCGACCTGCCACATCAGGTAATCCTGCAGTGACTGCGTGGTTTCGCCCTGATAGACCGGCAACTCATCATCCTGATAATCGGTACCGGTGCCGGAAGGGGTGCCAGCGGTGTAGATTTCATCCCAGGTGGCATCCAGCGGCAGCTCATCAGGCATCTCTTTCTGCTCAAGCGCTTCACGGGTATCCAGCGCTTCGGCTTCTGACGATTCCCGGGAGTCAATCTCGTCATGCAGATCGGTCTGCTCAAGCAGGGGATTACTTTCCAGTGCAAGCTGTAACTCCTGCTGGAGTTCAAGCGTGGAGAGTTGCAGCAGACGAATCGCCTGCTGCAATTGTGGAGTCATTGCCAGCTGTTGGCTGAACCTGAGTTGTAAACCTTGCTTCATAGACAGGATGGTAGTTCCCAGGTAAATATCGGTATTAACGACACCTTATCAGAGTCTGAACTCTTCACCCAAATAAACCCGCTTAACCTGCTCATCCGCAAGAATTTCATTGGGTGTACCATGCGCAATCAGGTGGCCCTGGCTGACGATATAGGCCCGCTCACAGACCGCTAACGTTTCGCGCACGTTATGGTCGGTAATCAAAACGCCGAGGCCGCTGTCACGCAGATGCTCAATGATCTTCTTGATGTCGATAACGGAAATAGGGTCAACACCGGCAAAAGGTTCATCCAGCAGAATAAACTTAGGATTGGCAGCCAGCGCGCGGGCAATCTCAACACGACGTCGTTCACCACCCGACAGTGCCTGACCCATGCTGTCACGCAGGTGCTCGATGTGGAACTCTTCCATCAGCTCACGGGCGCGATCCTGGCGTTGCTCTTCGGTGAGGTCATCACGGATCTGCAGTACCGCCATCAGGTTATCGTAGACGCTGAGGCGACGGAAGATCGATGCCTCCTGCGGCAGATAACCGATGCCGCGACGCGCACGCGCATGCAGCGGTAGGATACTGATGTCTTCATCATCAATGACAATGCGGCCAGCGTCACGCGGCACAATGCCCACCACCATGTAAAAGGTGGTGGTTTTACCGGCTCCGTTCGGACCCAGCAGGCCGACAATCTCGCCGGATTTTACCTGCAGGCTGACATCTTCTACCACGCGACGGCCTTTATATGCCTTCGCCAGGTTTTCTGCGATTAATGTGGCCATAGCTATCAGTTACTCTTCTTTCCGCTGTTGGACGAACCTTTATCCTGAAGTTGCGACGGCACCAGTACGGTCGTGACGCGCTTGTTCTGGCCCTGGCTGTAAGCCTGCATTTTCTGCTCTTTCACCAGATAGGTAATACGATCGCCTTTGATGTTGCTGTCCTGCTGCTCAATGAACGCATTGCCGGTCAGTTCAACGAAATCGTTGGCCAGTTCGTAGTGCAGTTTAGCGGCATGGCCCTGAACCGGCTTGCCGCTGTCCTGCATCTGATAGAAAGTGGCGGGATTACCGTAGGCGTCAACGATGGTTTTCTTGCTGTCGCCGCCCGGACGGGTCACCACGACTTTATCGGCCGTGATTTTGATAGAGCCCTGCGTCACGATGACATTGCCGGTAAAGGTCGCGACATTGCCCTGCAAATCCAGCGCCTGATTCTGCGAGTCAATATTGACGGGTTTGTCCGAGTCACCGGTCAGGGCCAGCGCCGGAACGCTGGTTGCCAGTAACATGCTGGCCAGTAAAATCTTCAGGCTATTTTTGTTCATTTTGAATTTCATAAGAGGTTTTGACCTTCTCGATTAACTCGGCGTTTTTTGTCCGTAAATTGCCGCGCATTTTCATGCCGGTGGAGTTAAAGCTGCGGCCATACAATGTCACCTGGTCATCAGAGGTAACGTCCTGAGTGACAAGGTTAATCTGTGCATTATCGGTTTTGATCCGCTCAAGCTGGGAATCCTGCGTCAGCGTATTCAGCTCAACATGGCCATACAGATAAAGCATACGATCTTTGGTGAGCTTTGCTTTATCTGCGCGTAACGTCCAGGTAGGAATTTTATTCTCATCAAAGGTGGTCATTACCGGATTGTCGAACCAGCTCAGCTCGTCATCAGAGAAATAGGTCACTTTGTCAGAGACCAGTTTATAGGACAGCGCGCCCTGCGGGTTATACACCACAGTGTGAGAATCATCACTGGTATAGGTCGGCGACTGACTATCCGTCCCGACTGGCGTGCCATCGCCATCCTGGTTGGTAAGATTCCAGCCGATCAAAACCAGTGCAATCAAGGTCAGAATCAGCGTTATCCAACGCCTGCTTTTACTCATACTGATTGCCCTTTGGCATCCTCAAATTTGTTCTGCGCCATTAAGATCAGGTCACATACTTCGCGTACCGCGCCGCGTCCACCCGCAATCCGCGTAACATACTGCGCGCGCGGCAACAGGATCGGATGTGCATCCGCTACCGCCACGCTTAATCCCACTTTCGCCATCACCGGCCAGTCGATCAGGTCGTCACCGATATAGGCGACCTGATCATCAGAGAGAGACAGTTTATCCAGAAGTTCACGATAGGCCAAAAGCTTATCCGATTGTCCCTGATAAAGATGGCGGATGCCGAGCGTTTTGCAGCGATCTTCCATCAGACGGGCATTGCGGCCAGTAATAATAGCCACTTCCACATCGGCGGTCAGCAAACAGCGTACACCGTAACCATCCCGCACGTTGAAGGCTTTCAGCTCTTCACCCTTGTTTCCCATGTAGATCACCCCGTCGGACATGACGCCATCGACGTCGCAGATCAGCAGACGAATGTTGCTGGCGCGCGCCATGACGTCAGCACTGACCGGTCCATAGCAGGTGTCAATCGTGGGCGTTACCTGTTGCATTTTTTTTTCCTGTTCAGACTACGCCAGCGCGCAGCATGTCATGCATATGTACCACACCGAGCAGATGGTCGTCATCGGCCACCAGAATCGAGGTAATGTTTTTGGTCTGCATCAGGTTCAGGGCTTCAACCGCCAGCATATTTGGCCGGACGCGGATGCCACCTGGCGTCATCACTTCCCCGATGGTGGCGCGCTGAAAATCGATGCCCATATCAAAGATGCGGCGCAGGTCACCATCGGTAAAGATACCTTCAATTTTCATCAGACCGTCGACGATAACCGTCAGGCCCAGATTTTTGCGGGTAATCTCCAGCAGCGCATCACGCAGTGAGGCGTCACGGGTGACGTGCGGCAGCTCATCGCCGCTGTGCATGATATCCGCTACATGCAGCAGCAGTTTGCGGCCCAGCGCACCGCCAGGGTGGGAGAGGGCGAAATCTTCCGCCGTGAATCCACGTGCTTCCAGCAGCGAAACCGCCAGCGCATCGCCCATCACCAGTGTGGCTGTGGTACTGGTGGTTGGCGCAAGGCCTAACGGGCAGGCTTCCTGCGGAACATGGACACACAGATGCACATCGGCAACCCGGCCCATCGCGCTGTCAGGCCGTCCTGTCATGCAGATCAGCGCAATGTGCTGACGTTTTAACACCGGAATCAGCGCGAGGATTTCATTCGACTCACCGCTGTTAGAGATGGCGATCACCACATCATTTTTGCTCACCATGCCCAGGTCGCCATGGCTGGCTTCGGCCGGATGAACAAAAAAGGCTGGCGTACCGGTACTGGCAAAGGTCGCCGCCATTTTTTTGCCGATATGACCAGACTTACCCATGCCCATCACGACCACTTTACCCTGACAGGCGTAGATCAGGGCACAGGCGCGGGCGAAATCGCCATTAATATATTGATCGAGCTGTTCCAGTCCTTCACGCTCGATGCGCAGGACGGTTTTCCCCGCCTGCTGAAAATCAAATGCTGTTGGTTGCTGATATGACATAGTGAGTCTGTCCTTGTTAGCCGTCCATGAATGCCGGCTGCATCCACAGCAGCGTCACCCAGACGAAGAAACCACAGAGTAAAATCAGGCCGGCGATGCGGCCAACGCGTCGGCGACGCAGCAGGCAGAGCAGGGCAAACAGCACGCTGACGCCCAGCATCACCCAGTAATCACGAGCAAAGGCGTGATAGTCGATACTGCCGGGGTGAATCAGCGCCGGCAGGCCCAGCACGATGGCAATATTATAAATGTTGGCACCGATCAGATTGCCGATCGCGATATCATCTTCACCTTTCAGCGCCCCGGCAATCACCGTCGCCAGTTCAGGCAGGCTGGTGCCTACGGCGATGAGCGTCAGGCCCATTACCAGTTCGCTGACGCCAAAGTAGTCGGCAAAGGCGGTGGCATTGTCGATTACCATCCGGGTCGACATCGGCAGAATTATCAGCGCGACGGCCAGCCAGAGAAAGGCCACCGTGTTTCCGCTCTCTTCGCGGGGAAGCTCGGCCAGCTGCTCGCGGGTCAGGGTGTCGTTGTTGTCCCGTTCTGCTTTACGCGCAATCCGAATCACCACCATCAGATAAATAGCGGCGATGGCGATCAGGCCAATTCCATCCAGTCGACTAAGCTGATTGTCAAACAGCATGAAGCCGCTGAGCAGGGTAACCAGCAACATCAACGGTAGTTCACGGCGTATCAGATTAGAATGGACGCTGAGTGGATGCATGAGCGCAGCGGCACCCAGAATGAGTAAAATGTTGGTAATATTCGAGCCGAGCGCGGTGCCAACTGCCAGATCCATCTGGCCATGCTGGGCCGCGGAAAAGGAGAGGATCATTTCTGGCAGCGAGGTGCCGATGCTGACAACGGTCATGCCAATGATCAGCGGCGGAATGCCAAAGGATCGACACAATATAGAGGCGCTAAACACCAGACGATCGGCACCATATGCCAGTAAAAGCAAACCGATAATCAGCAGTGCAGAAGCTACGAACATGAAAAATCCTTGCGTAAAAACCCGGGCCGGCAATGCCTTTACCGACCGGTTTAAGGTTCTGTTTGGCGAGACAGCCGCTGATTTTGACCGTCTGAACGGCAAAAGTAAATTTAATGACCATTTTCGCCAAATCTTAGCGGTAAGTTTCTGTAAAGCTATCGTGAATCAGGACCGAACAGGCTACCATCGTACCCCATGTTTACGCCCGATCCTTACAAGAGGTAATAATGATCCAGCAGCAAACGAATCTGGTTGAGGTTCGTGGCGTGAGTTTTTCGCGCGGAGATCGCACCATCTTCGACGACATTTCGCTGACCGTGCCGAAAGGCAAAGTGACGGCGATAATGGGACCGTCGGGGATAGGGAAAACCACTCTGCTACGCTTGATTGGGGGGCAACTTCAGCCGACCCGCGGTGACATCTTTTTCCGTGGCGAAAACATTCCGTCATTGTCGCGCGCTAAATTGTATGAAGTGCGCAAGAAGATGAGCATGCTGTTCCAGTCTGGCGCGCTATTTACTGACTTAACGGTCTATGAAAATGTCGCCTGGCCGCTGCGTGAACATACCCGTCTTCCCGCCCCTATTCTGCACAGCACGGTATTAATGAAGCTGGAAGCCGTGGGGCTGCGTGGCGCAGCTCAACTGAAACCGGCTGAGCTGTCGGGCGGAATGGCGCGTCGTGTGGCGCTGGCGCGCGCGATTGCGCTTGAGCCGGAACTGATCATGTTTGATGAGCCTTTTGTCGGTCAGGATCCCATCACCATGGGTGTGCTGGTCAAACTCATTGATGAACTGAACCATGCTCTGGGCCTGACCTGTATTGTGGTCTCGCACGACGTACCGGAAGTACTGAGTATTGCGGACTATGCCTATATCGTGGCCGGACAAAAAATTATCGCACACGGCACCACGCCGGAACTGCGAGAGAATAACGACCCGCGCGTGCGCCAGTTTATTGATGGCCATGCGGATGGTCCGGTTCCCTTCCGTTTTCCTGCCGGCGACTATCTCGCTGATTTAACCGGCTCAGGGAGTAACTAAACAGATGGTCTTGAAGGCGCTGGCGTCATTCGGTCGTCAGGGAATTGAAACGTGCGCCAGTTTTGGACGCGCAGGATTAATGCTGTTTCACGCGCTGGTAGGAAAACCCGCGTTCCGCAGACACTCGCCGCTACTGATTAAACAGCTCTATAGTGTTGGCGTGTTGTCGTTACTGATTATTGTGGTGTCGGGCCTGTTTATCGGCATGGTACTGGGACTGCAGGGTTATCTGGTACTGACCACTTACGGTGCTGAAACCAGTCTGGGTATGCTGGTGGCGCTGTCGTTGCTGCGTGAGCTGGGGCCGGTCGTGACCGCGCTGCTGTTTGCCGGACGGGCAGGCTCGGCCCTAACGGCTGAAATCGGTCTGATGAAAGCCACTGAACAGCTCTCCAGTATGGAGATGATGGCGGTGGATCCGTTACGCCGCGTTGTCTCACCGCGCTTCTGGGCCGGCTTTATCAGCATGCCGCTGCTGACAATGATCTTTACCGCTGTAGGTATCGCAGGCGGTGCGCTGGTTGGCGTGAGCTGGAAGGGGATCGATCCCGGCTTCTTCTGGTCAGCGATGCAGAACGCGGTCGATTTCCGAACCGACGTCGTGAACTGCATCATCAAAAGCGCCGTATTTGCTGTGACAGTCACCTGGATTGCCCTCTTTAATGGCTATGACGCGATTCCCACTTCTGAAGGGATCAGTCGCGCGACAACGCGTACCGTAGTACATGCTTCACTGGCGGTGCTCGGGTTGGATTTTGTGCTGACAGCACTGATGTTTGGGAATTGATGCAATGCAAAGCAAAAAAAGCGAAATCTGGGTTGGCATTTTTATGATTATGGCGTTACTGGCGGCGCTGTTTCTCGCGCTGCGTGTCGCCGATTTAAAGTCGATGGGCACGGAGCCGACGTGGAAACTCTACGCCACCTTTGACAATATCGGCGGCCTGAAGGCCAGTTCGCCGGTCAAAATCGGCGGTGTGGTGATTGGCCGGGTGACCGACATCGAGCTGGAGCCGAAAACGCTGCTGCCGCGTGTCACCATGGAGATCAGCGATCAGTATGCGAATAAAATTTCAGACACCAGCTCGCTGGCTGTCCGTACTCAGGGCCTGCTGGGTGAGCAATTCCTGGCGCTGAACTTAGGCTTTGACGATCCTGAACTCGGTTCGGCGATGCTGAAAGATGGCGATACGCTGCGCGATACGAAGTCAGCGATGGTGCTTGAAGATCTGATCGGCCAGTTCCTTTATAAGAGCGGCGATAACAAACAAAAAAATGACAACAAGGATGCGCAGGAAGGCGACAGTGCTGCACCTGCGGTACCGGCTCAACCTTAAAGAAGAGGGTATACCATGTTTAAACGTTTACTGATGATTGCTATGCTGGTGGTTGCAGTACCGCTGACGGCGACCGCAGCCGATCAGAGCAATCCCTACAAACTGATGAACGAAGCGGCGCAGAAGACGTTCACCCGTCTGAAAAATGAGCAGCCGAAAATCAAGCAGGATCCGAACTACCTGCGTCAGATTGTTCGTCAGGAGCTGCTGCCCTATGTACAGATTAAATATGCAGGCGCATTAGTGCTGGGCCGCTACTACCGTGATTCAACACCGGCTCAGCGCGAAGCTTACTTCAGCGCCTTTGGTGACTATCTGGCGCAGGCTTATGGTCAGGCGCTGGCGCTCTATAATGGCCAGAGCTATCAGATTCAGCCTGAGCAGCCGTTAGGCGATGCCCAGATCGTCGCTATTCGTGTTTCCATTATTGACCCAAATGGCCGTCCGCCAGTTCGCCTTGATTTCCAGTGGCGTAAAAACAGCCAGAGCGGTAACTGGCAGGCTTATGACATGATCGCTGAAGGCGTCAGCATGATCACCACCAAACAAAATGAGTGGAGCGATCTGTTACGTACTAAAGGTATCGACGGTCTGACAGCGCAACTGAAATCCTCTGCGGCACAGCCGATCACGCTGGATAAACAACAATAATGCACGAATCGTTACGCTGGGAGCGGGAAGCCAGCACGCTATTACTGAAAGGCGAACTGGATCGCGACACGTTGATGAGCCTGTGGCAGCAACGTGAGACGCTGATTAAAGATGTCGATACCATCGATGTTGCGGCGCTTGAGCGTGTTGACTCTTCCGGTCTCGCCCTGCTGGTGCACCTGCGGGAAATCGCCCGGGCACAGGGCATTACTCCACGCTTTACGGGTATCAGCGACAAACTGCACTCGCTGATTACGCTTTACAATCTGCAACAGATTATTGTTTCTGCGGATAAAAGCGCCTGATTTCCGGTTGTTATGCTAAGCCCCTGTTTTCAACAGGGGCTTTTGCGTATTTAAGAGTCAGCCGCTTTCCTCTACTATGTCAGCCTTATTATTATTAAGTGAAGTTAAGCCCAATGGAAAACAGTGAAATTCAGGCCGTGCTGATGGCCGCATTGCCTTTAGACGAAGTTCATGTGATGAGCAACGATGGCAGCCATTTTCAGGTGATCGCCGTAGGCGAACTGTTTGGCGAACTGAGCCGCGTGAAAAAGCAGCAGGCTGTCTATGCGCCGCTGATGGAGTTCATCGCGGATAACCGCATGCATGCTGTCTCTATCAAAACCTATACTCCCGCTGAATGGGCGCGTGACCGTAAACTCAACGGTTTCTGATCCCGCAGCGTAGTGAACTCGCCGTGGGCGAGTCCAATCTTTAGCTAGTTAATTGAGAGCCGTGTTAATGGAAAAATTTCGTGTGCAAGGCCCCACCCGCTTAAGTGGTGAAGTCACCATTTCCGGGGCGAAGAACGCCGCACTTCCTATTCTGTTTGCTGCCCTGCTGGCCGAAGAGCCGGTAGAGATCCAGAATGTGCCAAAGCTGCGCGACATTGATACCACCATGAAGCTGCTGAGCCAGCTGGGTGCGAAGGTGGAACGCAACGGTTCTGTGCATGTCGATGCCAGCGCGGTAGATGTCTTTTGTGCCCCTTACGATCTGGTCAAAACCATGCGAGCCTCAATCTGGGCGCTGGGCCCGCTGGTGGCACGTTTTGGTCAGGGTCAGGTTTCCCTGCCGGGTGGCTGTGCGATTGGTGCGCGTCCGGTTGACCTGCATATCACCGGTCTGGAACAGCTGGGTGCCGAGATCAAGCTGGAAGAGGGCTATGTCAAAGCGTCAGTCAATGGCCGTCTGAAAGGCGCGCTGATTGTCATGGACAAAATCAGCGTTGGCGCAACCGTGACCATCATGAGTGCTGCGACGCTGGCGACCGGTACTACCGTGATTGAAAATGCGGCCCGCGAGCCGGAAATTGTGGATACCGCCAACTTCCTTAACACCCTGGGCGCTAAAATTAGTGGCGCAGGCAGCGATAAAATCACCATCGAAGGCGTAGAGCGCCTGGGTGGCGGTGTTTATACCGTCCTGCCCGATCGTATCGAAACCGGTACCTTCCTGGTGGCTGCCGCGATTTCGGGCGGCAAAGTGATGTGTCACAAAACTCAGCCCGATACGCTGGATGCAGTGCTGGCGAAGCTGCGTGATGCGGGTGCCGATATCGAAACCGGTGAAGACTGGATCAGTCTGGATATGCACGGCAAGCGACCAAAAGCGGTCAACGTGCGCACCGCACCGCATCCGGGGTTCCCGACCGATATGCAGGCGCAGTTCACTCTGTTAAACATGGTTGCGGAAGGCACGGGCGTGATTACCGAAACCATCTTTGAAAACCGTTTCATGCATATCCCGGAACTGATTCGTATGGGTGGACATGCTGAGATTGAGAGCAACACGGCGATCTGTCACGGGGTTGAAACCCTGTCAGGTGCGCAGGTGATGGCGACCGATTTGCGTGCGTCTGCCAGTCTGGTTCTGGCGGGTTGCATTGCGGAAGGCACGACGTTCGTTGATCGCATTTATCACATCGATCGTGGCTATGAGCACATTGAAGATAAGCTGAAGGCGATGGGCGCGAACATCGAGCGCGTCAGCGAAGAGTAATCCTGCAAATGCACTGAAATAGCCAGCCCCCGCGGGGGCTGGTTTTTTTCGCCTGAGGATCGTCAGAGATCTCAGGGGTTATCCGTCTGATCGGCAGGCGTCCGGATGCGTTTTCTGCGATCCAGCAGGCAGTTTGTATCGGGATCGTAATAGCGGCTGGGCCAGATCTCACTGGGGTGAACCTTGATCGCGTCGGCGATCAGCCATTCACCTTTGGGCCATGGACGCGTCAGTGCATTCGCCAGCGTGGATGAACTCAGGCCTGCTGCGCGTGACAGCGCTGCCAGCGTCATACCACGCTTATGCAGTGCCGCGATAATGTCAGCCGGGTGCCAGTCTTCCTTTATTTTTTGCATAACCTGTTCTCCTTTTCCTTGTCATTGCATCATCCAGCGAGACGCTGGCTTTCCTTTTACCATTATCTGGAAATAGTCAGAATTTTATAGCAAATGTTTCCTGTTAGTTTCCAGTAATATTTGGATCCCGCGTCTGGTCTGTGTGGTGGCACGCAACAGGAGTGCAATAGCTAAGAGGGAACAAAAAGAAATGAGAGCAGGGTCGTAAAAACGGAGCCCGGCAGGCTCCGTGAGGGATCAGAAGTCGCGCTGAACAGACATGTGTGCCAGCGACTCCAGCGCGCTGCGCCAGGGGGATTCAGGCAGAATCCGCAAGGCTTCAATCGCTTTATCCGCTTCCTGTTCCGCGCGACTGCGCGTCCATTCCAGCGAACCACACTGATTCATCGCTTCCAGCACTGGCTCCAGCAGATGGCGGCCATTTCCCTGCTCGATGGCTTCACGGATCATCTTCGCCTGTTCAGGCGAGCCGTGCTGCATGGCATGCAGCAGCGGCAGCGTCGGTTTGCCTTCGCTCAGGTCATCGCCGGTATTTTTACCCAGCGTCTCGCCGTCAGCACTGTAATCCAGCAAATCGTCAATTAACTGGAAAGCGGTACCCAGATAGCGCCCATAATCCTGCAGCGCTTTTTCCTCTTCAGGCGTCGCTTCAGCCAGTATCGCCGAGGCCTGTGAGGCCGCTTCAAACAGGCGCGCGGTCTTACTGTAAATCACGCGCATGTAGCTCTCTTCGGTGATGTCCGGGTCGTTGACGTTCATTAGCTGCAGGACTTCGCCTTCAGCAATCACGTTTACCGCCTCTGACATCAGCGCCAGGATACGCAGCGACCCCATGCTGGTCATCATCTGGAAGGCGCGGGTGTAAATAAAATCACCGACCAGCACGCTTGCCGCATTGCCAAACGCCGCGTTCGCGGTCGCTTTGCCACGACGCATATCGGATTCATCCACGACATCGTCATGCAGCAGCGTGGCGGTGTGGATAAATTCGATCAGCGCCGCATTGGTCACGTGCAGGTCGCCCTTGTAGCCCATGGCACGTGCAGATAGCACGGCAATCATGGGACGGATACGCTTGCCCCCGCCACTGATGATGTAGTAGCCCAACTGGTTGATGAGCGAGACATCCGAATTCAGCTGGTCGAGGATGGTCTGGTTAACGGCAGCCATATCCTGTGCGGTTAATTCATTAATCTGTTCTAAGTTCATTCGTCTTTTCAGCTATGACTCGTTATCTCTGCCATGGTAAGTGGTTTACCCAGCCAGCGTTCAGGTAATCTGTTACTGATTGTACTTGAATTTTGTGCCTGAGAAACGGTTGCATTCAGCCTGTGTTTTTTTTCTGCAAGAGTGTGCAAAGTGCTCTTGTCTTCTTCTGGAGTTTTGCGTAGAATTCGCGCCCTATTGTGAATATTTAGCGCGCCGCCTGATGAACTAAAAGGCAAGCGCAGAAGCGGAGTTTTATATGTACGCGGTTTTCCAAAGTGGTGGTAAACAACACCGAGTAAGCGAAGGTCAGACCGTTCGCCTGGAAAAGCTGGACATCGCAACCGGTGAAACGATTGAGTTTGACCAGGTTCTGATGATTGCTAATGGCGAAGACGTGAAAATCGGCGCGCCACTGGTTTCAGGCGGAATGATCAAGGCAGAAGTTGTTGCTCACGGTCGTGGCGAGAAAATTAAGATTGTTAAGTTTCGTCGTCGTAAGCACTACCGTAAGCAAGCAGGCCATCGCCAGTGGTTCACTGATGTGAAAATCACTGGTATCACGGCGTAAGAGGAGATCTGACAAATGGCACATAAAAAGGCTGGTGGTTCGACTCGAAATGGTCGTGACTCCAATGCAAAACGTCTGGGTGTAAAACGTTTCGGTGGCGAATCTGTTCTGGCAGGTAGCATCATCGTTCGTCAGCGTGGCACCAAATTCCACGCCGGTACCAATGTAGGTTGTGGTCGTGACCACACCCTGTTTGCTACCGCAGACGGTAAAGTACAGTTCGAAGTTAAAGGTCCGAACAACCGTAAATACATCAGCATCGTTGCTGAGTAAGGTTGTCGTGACGCAGACGTCGGACGTCTGAACGCACGAATTGAAGGCCCCGCAGCTCCTGCGGGGCTTTTTACATTCTGCGGTCTGTCGCGGTAAAAGCGACGCATCACAAAAGTTTGCTGTACACTTTGTGTACGCACTGGCGAAAGCCAATCCTGATTTATCCGCCGCTGGTCAGCGCAGAAGACCCTGGCGGACCCGTCTGCAGAGTGCTGCAGGCGATTGTGTGACGGAGATTTAAAAATGAAGTTTGTTGATGAAGCGACAATTCTGGTCGTCGCCGGTGATGGCGGTAATGGTTGCGTCAGCTTCCGCCGCGAAAAATATATTCCGAGAGGCGGCCCTGATGGGGGTGATGGTGGTGACGGCGGTGACGTTTATCTGATCGCTGATGAAAACCTCAATACCCTTATCGATTATCGTTTCGAAAAATCTTTCCGCGCCGAACGTGGGCAGAACGGCCAGAGCCGCGACTGTACCGGTAAACGCGGTAAGGATATCGAAGTTAAAGTGCCGGTCGGCACCCGGGTTATCGACCAGGGTACCGGTGAGACACTCGGCGACATGACGCGCCACGGCCAGAAATTGATGGTCGGTAAAGGCGGCTGGCATGGCCTGGGCAACACCCGTTTCAAATCGTCAGTGAACCGCAGTCCGCGCCAGAAAACCATGGGTACCCCAGGTGAAAAGCGTGACCTGCAGCTGGAGCTGATGCTGCTGGCGGACGTCGGGATGCTGGGCTTACCGAATGCCGGTAAATCGACCTTTATTCGTGCCGTCTCGGCAGCCAAACCTAAAGTAGCGGACTATCCGTTTACCACCCTGGTGCCAAGCCTGGGCGTGGTGCGTATGGACAGCGAGCAGAGCTTCGTCGTGGCCGATATCCCGGGTCTGATTGAAGGCGCAGCAGAGGGCGCAGGCCTCGGCATTCGCTTCCTGAAGCATCTGGAACGCTGCCGCGTATTGCTTCACCTGATCGACATCGACCCCATTGATGAAAGCGATCCGGTTGAAAATGCCCGTATCATCCTCGGCGAGCTGGAAAAATACAGCGAGAAGCTGTTCAACAAACCACGCTGGCTGGTCTTCAACAAAATTGATCTGATCAGTGAAGAAGAAGCGCAGTCACGGGCGAAAGCGGTTGCTGAAGCGCTGGGCTGGAAAGATAAGTATTACCTGATCTCTGCCGCAAGCCAGACCGGCGTCAAAGAACTCTGCTGGGACGTGATGAGCTTCATCAACGCTAACCCGAAAGAAGCGGAGCTTGAAGAGAAGCAGCCGGAGAAAGTGGAATTCATGTGGGATGATTACCACAAAGAAACCATTGAAAACACGGTCGAAGTGGAAGATGAAGAGTGGGATGACGACTGGGATGATGAAGACGACGAAGGCGTTGAAATTATCTATCAGCGTTAACAGAACGCCTGCTACAGCGTAATATGTGATGCCCTCTTTCAGTATGAAAGGGGGCATCGTTCTTTCTGCCGCTAGCTCATGACCGCTACGCTCAGTCGCGCACTGCAGCACAGCTGATCCCGACTGTTCCGAATCTCAATCTGCCAGCTCTGACTGCGTTTACCCAGATGCAGTGGACGGCAGGTCCCCCGCACCCGTCCCGCTGACACCGCGCGATGATGGCTGGCGTTAACTTCAACACCGACCACGCTGCTGCCTTCTTCAACCGCCATATACCCGGCAATTGAACCCATCGACTCCGCCAGTACCACGGAGGCGCCACCATGCAACAACCCGAACGGCTGCTGCGTCCGGGCATCGACCGGCATCGTCGCTTCCAGATAATCATCACCTATCGCAGTAAAAACGATCCCCAGATGCGCCACCAGTGAGTGCTCACCCAGCGCGTTCAGTGCAGGAAGATCAAGGGATCGTTTCCAGATCGCTGTCATCATCAGGCTCCCAGGGTTGCGCCGCCATCGACCACAATATCCTGCAGCGTCACATGGCTGGCAAGATCCGACGCGAGAAACAGGACGGTGGCCGCAATTTCCTGCGGCTGCGCGATCTTGCCCAGCGGAATACCCAGCTTAAACTGATCCGGGAAGCCCGCAATCATCTCCTGCTCGCCGGTCGGTGTATGCCACAGGCTGCGCTGCATATCGGTGTCAGTGGAGCCAGGCGAAACAATATTACAGCGCACACCGTAAGGCGCCATTTCCAGACCCACGGTCAGACAGAGGCTGCGCAGCGCGGCTTTTGACGCACCATAAGCGGACATACCAATACGCGGTGCATGCGCTGAATTCGATGCGACAGTAACGATGGCACCGGCGCGCTGTTCGCGAAAACGCGGCAGCGTCTGCTGGAACAGGTTAAACGCACCGCCCGCATTGACGTTAAGACAGGCCTGCCAGTCAGCAAATGAGAGCGCATCGGTGGCACCAGTACGCAGAATACCGGCTGCGTTGACCAGCACATCGATGCGCGGCTGGGCGGCCAGCACCCGCTGACACACGGATGTTACCTGCGCCGGATCGGCTACATCCATAATGTGACAGGAAAACGGATAGTCATGACCCTGGAACCGCAGATCAAAGGCCTCTACCTGCGCGCCTGCCTGGTGAAAGGCCAGCGCTGTGTGGTAGCCAATGCCCTGACCGGCACCGGTCACCCAGACGATTTTACCGCTGAAATCGGATAGATGGCTCATTCAGCAGGCTCCCGCGACAGCAGCGCCCACCAGCCGTCGATGCTAGGATTTCTGGCCAGGCTGACAAAATCAATGTCACGATGTACCTGACGCCAGCGTGCCGCCAGCGCCATCACGCGTACCGAATCCAGCCCGTAGTCGATCAGGTTTTCATCATCGTCCGGCACCTCATCATCTTCCAGCAGCGGCAGGATCAGCATGCGCAGTTCGTCTTTGCTGAGCGGTACAGGCATCAGATCGGCGGTCATCACCACTTTTCCGCTGCGACCCGCGGTGTAGGTCAGCGCCATCATATGTTCCTCACGGCTGAAGTCAGCCAGCGCATCGGCCACCATAAACGGCTGGATATTACGCATAAACGCATCCGTGGCGGTGGTCAGGCAGCCGATATGGGCATAGACGCCGGTAATAATCAGCTGATCGCGGCCCATCTCCTGCAGGATCGCCTCCAGCGGCGATCGGTGAAACGCACTGTAGCGCCACTTGGTCAGGACCTGATCGTGCTCATCCGGTGCCAGCGCCTCCACGATCTTCTGCTGATCGGGATGTTTATTCAGGCCGGGTCCCCACATATCATTGAGCAGCGCACGATCTTCATCGCTCTGCGCGTTAGGCTGAGCGGTGTAAAACACCGGAATGCCCTGCGCTTTGCAGTAGCGTCGCAGGCGGACAATATTGTCAACGACCTGCTCAACCAGCGGGCTGTTATCGCCCCAGAAGTTAAGGAAATAGCGCTGCATATCGTGGATCAGCAGGGCAGCACGGCCCGGCTCCAGCGTCCATTTCACCTTGTTGTTCGGCAACTCAGTGGCGTCAGGTAGCGGATAAGAGGTCAGTTGTGGAATAGCCATTAAAATTCTCCGGACAGATCAGGCTTGCGCACGTTGATCGGCAAGTTGTTGGCGCAGACGTTTTTTGTCTACCTTGCCGACCGCGGTCAGCGGCAGGGCATCTACGCAGGTAATACGGTCGGGCAGCTTAAATTCGGCGACGCCCAGTTCACGCAGGTGACGACGCAGCGCCACCGGTTTCACCGGCTGACGGGTGACAATAAACGCACAGCTCTTTTCACCCATCAGTTCGTCGCTCATAGAGACCAGCGCCGCGTGGATCACATCCGCATGGCGCTGCAGCAGGTTTTCAATCTCTTCAGCTGCGATCTTTTCGCCGCCCCGGTTGATCTGATCTTTCTCACGACCCTGCACAATGATGTTGCCAGCGGGGGTGATCTCAACCAGATCGCCAGAGCAGTAAAAGCCCTGGTCATCAAAGCTGGCGGCGTTATGTTCCGGGCTGTTGTAGTAGCCACGGAACGTATAAGGACCGCGTGTCATCAGGCGCCCAATGGCACCGACCGGCAGCGGATGCCCCTGTTCGTCTGCGACCCACACCTCGTCATCCGGTGAGATCGGACGGCCCTGCGTGGTGAGAATGGTCTGTTCATCGTCATCCAGCCGGGTGTAGTTCACCAGACCCTCCGCCATCCCAAACACCTGCTGAAGGGTACAGCCCATCTCGTTCTGGATGCGCGCAGCCAGCGTTTCACCCAGCTTTGCGCCACCGACCTGAATACGTTGCAGTGAGGCCAGCGCGGCATTGCTGCCCCATTCCTGAATCGCCTGCAGCCAGAGACTGGCTGCGGGTGGAACCAGGCCGGTATCAGTAACCTGATGTTTTTCAATCAGCGGGAAACAGAGGGTCGCGCTGGGATCGGCCGCTAAGATCACCTGGCCGCCCGCGTAAAAGACGCCCAGCGCGCCCGGAGAACTCATCGGGAAATTATGTGCAGCGGGCAGAGCAATCAGGTAACGGGTATCTGCGTTGACCCCGCAGATCACGTCACTTTCCCGGATGCTGTAGTAGTAATCATTGTGGGTACGCGGGATCAGCTTCGGAGTGCCGGTACTGCCGCCCGACAGCTGGAAAAAAGCGACGTCATCGCCTGCGGTCGGGGTTGCCCTGAAGTCACCTGCGGGTTCTGCCAGCAGGGCGTCGAGACTGTTTTCCGCATGAGCGTCATTACGCAGGATCACCTGCTGCAGTGAATGCTGTTCCCGGCGAAGCTGCGTGATAAAGGCGTCATCGGCGAACAGGGGATGGCTGCGATCGGCAATCAACAGGCACGGCGCGATCTGACTGGCATAGGCGACCAGTTCGGTACGTTGATGGCTGAAAAGAGCGTTAACCGGGGCGGCGCCGATTTTGAACAGCGCAAACAGCGTCAGATAAAATTCCGCCACGTTGCCAAGCTGCACCAGCGCCGTATCACCGGGTTTCAGGCCACGATGCTGCAGGGCCGCTGCCAGATTGTCACTCAGTGAGGCCATCTGGCGATAGGTAAATTGCCGGTCGCCATCAATCACCGCCACGCATTCGCTGTCGCGGTGACGTTCCAGGATGTCGGTCATCGGCAGATCCAGCCAGTACCCTTTTTCACGGTAACGTGCAGCCAGATCGTCCGGCCAGCGGCTGTAAGCAATCGTCATACAGGTTCCTTTAGTGCAATCCAAAAGCGCGAAGCATGGTGTCGAGTTTGACGCCGGTTTCGCGCCACTCGGATTCAGGTTGTGAGTCCGCCACGATGCCCGCACCAGCAAACAGCCGGACCCGCGGACCATTCACCGTGCCGCAGCGGATGGTGACGACCCATTCGCCGTTGCCCTGATCGTCACACCAGCCGACGATGCCGCCAAACAGCTGACGCTCAAACGGTTCAAGTTGCTGAATCAGCGCCTGAGCACGCTGATGCGGAAAGCCGCTGAGCGCCGGTGTCGGATGCAGCAGGCAGGCCAGTGACAGCGCATTTTCGCGGTCGTCCAGCACTTCGCCCCGAATCTGCGTAGCGAGGTGCCACAGTGTCGGGGTGGTCAGCAGGGAAGGGATTTCCGGGACTGACAGCAGGCGACTGCGCGGCTGCAGCGTCATGCGCATCGCGTCCGTCACCAGTTTATGTTCATGCCGGTCTTTAGCTGACCGCATCAGGCTGTCACCTGAGGCCTGGTCACGCTGTGGATCGCTGTTGCGCGGCGCTGAACCGGCCAGCGGACAGGAGCTGAACTGACGGCCCTGCTTACGGATCATCAGTTCAGGGCTGGCACCCACCAGCGCGCCGCCATCAGGCAGCGGCAGATGAAAATGATAGCTGTCAGGGTTCTGCGCCAGGATGCGCTGCATCAGGGCGGCCGTATCGACCGGCTGTTCCGCCACGATCTCCATCAGCCGCGACAGCACCACTTTATCCGGATCGCCGCGCTGCGTGGCCGTTACGGCCTGCGCAACCATGTCAGTGAAGGTGGCGTGATCCGGCAGCGCCGTACGGCGACGAACTTTTGGCAGATTGCTTTCAGCCAATGAGGCGTGGGCTTTCAGATCGTCACGTTGAAAGGTCTGATACGACTCAGGGATAAACAGTGCAGCGGGCTGATCCACATCGAACGGGATCGCACCCACCAGAATGGGATGGGCTATGCCCTGTTTTCTGGCCGAGGCAAAATGATGCTGCAGTTGTTGCTGAAACTCTCCGGTCAGCTGCTCACCCTGGTTTACCGGAGCAGTGAGTGTCGTAAAACAGCCCTGAGTCGTCAGGCTTCGCCAGGGAGAAGTAAACAGGAAGCCACGGCAGAGTGCCGGAAAATCCTGCAGCAGGGGATGTTCAAATGCCAGTGATTCCACCATAATTTCACCTATAAATGATAAGATAACTAATAATGATTATCATTTGTATTATGGTGCAGTAACCTACGTCGAATAGCCAAAGGTGTCAATAAATATGCGGTGATTCAGCTGGTTTTGTTGGTTAAATCAGCACAAGTTGTCGCCCGGATTACCAGAGAGAAATAGGATGAAAACAAATGACTAAACAGGGAGTAACGTCGGCATTAGCGCTGTTTTTGCTGAGTATCACTCTGTTCAGCGTGACCGCTGTTGCACAGACCGGCTGGCCGCGCACCTTCGCGGGGGCAAAAGGTCAGGTCACCCTGGCTCAGGCACCGACCCGCATTGTCTCGACCAGTGTCACCCTGACTGGCTCGCTGCTGGCGATTGATGCGCCAGTAGTTGCCAGTGGCGCAACCGCACCCGGCAGCCGGCTGGCTGATGAGCAGGGATTCTTCCGGCAGTGGGGGCGTGTGGCGAAACAGCGTGGCGTAAAGCGGCTCTATATTGGTGAACCTAATGCGGAAGCGATCGCTGCGGAAGCGCCAGACCTGATTGTGGTCAGCGCCACCGGTAATGATTCAGCGATCAAACTGGCCGATCAGCTCTCGGCGATTGCACCGGTACTGGTCGTTAACTATGACGATAAAAGCTGGCAGCAGCTGGTGACGCTGCTGGGTGAGGCGACCGGGCATGAGGCGGATGCCGCTGCCCGGATAAGCGAGTTCGACGCGCGTGAAAAGGCGCTGAAGGCAAAGCTGACCCTGCCTCCGCAGCCGGTTTCTGCAATGGTGTGGAACGGAGATGGCCGGGCTGTGAATCTCTGGACGGAGGCATCGGCACAGGGGAAGTTACTGCAGGAGCTGGGCTTCACGCTGGCAACGCCACCGGCGACGCTTCAGTCTGCTCACAGCATGGGACAGCGTAAAGATATTCTTCAGCTGTCAGGCGAAAATCTGGCGGAAGGCTTGAATGGACAGACTTATCTGCTGTTTGCCGCCGAAGATAACACGGCTGCGCAGGTAATGAGCAATGCTTTTCTGGCGCAGACCCCAGCGGTGCGCGCTAAAGCGGTCTATGCGCTGGGGCTGGATAGCTTTCGTCTCGACTACTACAGCGCCAGTCATTTACTGACGCGGCTGGAAGCGCTGTTCGTGAAATCATGATGTGGCATCGTCGGAGGCAGGCCGTTGATAGCGTCGCAGGCGGGCCATCAGCAGCCACATGATGAGACCCAGCACGGTGGCTGCCAGGCCAGAGAGGGCGGCGGCCTGCTGCGGCAACAGCAGTGAACCCATCGCGCCAATTATTGCTGCACCTATCGCATCGCCGGTGACATTCTGCGCTGTCCAGAGGCTGTTGATCCTGCCAAGCAGCGCATCGGGCGTCAGCGTCTGAATCATCGCGTACTGCACCAGGCTGCTGATGGCACTGAAATAACCAAAGGCTACGAGGCAGATCAGACTCAGGCTGAACCACGGCATCAGGCTGAACAGAGCCAGTGCGACGAATGCCGCGATGGCACTGACCAGAATCAGGCGGCCCGGCTGTGGCGACTGTGCCAGCCGTCCGCTGGTCAGCGCGCCTGTCGCAGCACCCAACGGCACGGCGGCGTACATCAGTCCCAGCGCCGTCAGACCGACCTGCCAGTGAGGGGCCAGCGCCGGATAGAGCACACGCACCGCGCTGGCTAGCGTTACCAGCGCGCCAGTCAGCGCCGCCATACCTACAATTGGCGTATCGAACAGGAAGCGGACGCCGCTGCTTAGTGCCTTTATGGGATGTTCACGCGGCTGCGGCGGTGGCGCAAGCGGCGGCAATCGCAACAGGGTTAACACCGTCAGCAGCGTGCCGAACGCGGCCAGCCCGTAGTTCCACGCCACACCGCCCTGAGCAATCACCATACCCGCAATCGCGGGTGACAGAATCGCGCCAAAGCGCACCGTCAGCATAGTAATGGCACCCGCCTTCATCAGATTCTCACGCCCGACCAGCG
The DNA here is from genome assembly GCF_000745295.1 of Pantoea sp. 9140. NCBI lineage: Bacteria > Pseudomonadati > Pseudomonadota > Gammaproteobacteria > Enterobacterales > Erwiniaceae > Pantoea > Pantoea sp. 9140. Next base: position 128,489 of record NZ_JQNO01000001.1, read on the forward strand.
CCGGCGTGGCCGCCAGCAGCGCCGTGACGCCTATCGCGCCGAAAAAACCATCCCAGAGTCCCAGCACGAAGACGGCGATGACCGACGGTGAAGGGAGCAGGGCATTAATGCACAACGCGGCAAAGCCCAGGCCACAGGTGGATCGGGCAAACAGGATCAGGCGACGACGCTCATAGCGATCGGCCAGCACGCCGCCGGTCAGCAGACCGATAAACATACCGGCTCCGGCCAGCGTCACCGCCAGTCCTACCAGCAATGGTGATTGCGTCAGTTGCTGAATCTGAACCGGGACCGCCACCGCCAGCATGCCGAGAGCGACAATCGAGATAAAGCGGGCGATAAACAGGGCGCGAAAGGCGGGATGGGTTCTCAGCAGAGTGAGATCGATAAAATGGGAGGGTTTGTTCATAGCGTCGCTTTTTAGCACCCATTTTCCTCATTATTGAATCTGAGAGTCATGGTAACATACAAAAAATAGTTAATAACGATAACAACTATCATTATCATAAACACTCGCAATTGCGAGCCATGTTGAATTCGTGAAGGTTTAAACGTTATGCGTCAACTCCGTGCAATAGCCGGTTCAGGGATGCTGCTATTGTTGCTTATTGCGCTCAGCCTGATGCTGGGAGCCAGACCTGTACCCTTTCATGATGTCACACATGCCTTACTCTCCGACTGCAGCCGCATCGATTGCGTGATCGTGCGCGATGCCCGGCTGCCGCGAACCCTTGCGGGACTGCTGGCCGGGATCAGTTTAGGTCTGGCGGGCGCACTGATGCAGAGCCTGACGCGCAATCCCCTGGCCGATCCAGGCATTCTTGGTGTGAATGCCGGAGCGGGTTTTGCGGTGGTGCTTGGCATCGCCCTCTCTGGCGCCGATTCTCCTGCGGAATGGCTGGGTTTTGCTTTTACGGGTGCACTGCTGGCGTCGCTGCTGGTGGCCATGACGGGTGCGATCGGCGGCGGCCGCGTGAATCCGCTGCGTCTGACGCTGGCAGGCGTGGCGCTGGGTGCGGTGCTGGAGGGTTTAACATCTGGCCTGTCGCTGCTTAATCCCGATATTTACGATCATCTGCGTTTCTGGCACAGCGGCTCGCTGGATATCCGCAATTTCGCCATTCTGCGCACTGTCTTTCCGGCGGTCGTAGCCGGGAGCCTGCTGGCGTTGCTGCTGGCACGTTCGCTCAACAGCCTGAGTATGGGCGGAGATATGGCAACCGCGCTGGGCACCCGTGTGATGCGTACTCAACTGGTGGGATTGCTGGCGATTGCACTGCTGAGCGGTGCGGCGACGGCGGCAGTCGGCCCCATCGCCTTTATCGGGTTAATGACACCGCATCTGGCCCGCTGGCTGCTGGGCAACGATCATCGCTGGATGCTGCCGGGAACCCTGGTGATCACTCCCTGTCTGCTGCTGGCGGCCGATATTCTGGGACGGCTGCTGGTGCCGGGTGAACTGCGCGTGTCAATTGTCACGGCCATTCTCGGTGCGCCGATGCTGATTGTGCTGGTGCGCCGTAAGCTGGGAAGAGGGCAGATATGACACGGACGATGATCAATGCGCTGCTGCTGATGGCCTGCGGGGCGCTGGCTTTTCTGGGCGTCACGCGCGGCACCTTACCGATCTCCGCCAGCCAGTTATGGGCACTTCTCAACGGCGAGGCAGCGCGCAATGTTCAGCTGATTGTACTGGAGTGGCGTCTGCCGCGCGTCATGATGGCGCTGCTGATTGGTGCGGCGCTGGGCGTCAGCGGGGCGATTTTCCAGTCGCTGCTGCGCAACCCGCTGGGCAGTCCCGATATTCTGGGTTTCAACACTGGCGCTTACAGCGGTGTGCTGGTGGCGCTGGTGCTGTTCCAGCAAAACATGGAAGGGATGACGCTGGCGGCGCTGGCAGGCGGGCTGCTCACTGCAGGTGTGGTCTGGCTGTTCAGCTGGCGCAACGGCGTGGAGACCTTCCGGCTGATTATTGTGGGCATCAGCGTGCGGGCACTGCTGATGGCGCTGAACAGCTGGCTGATTATCAGTGCTTCACTGGAGGCGGCACTGAGTGCCGGGCTCTGGAGCGCCGGTTCACTTAACGGCATTACCTGGGCAAAAACCACGCCGGTGATCACCGTGCTGCTGCTGGCGCTGCTGGCAACAGGCATGCTGGCCCGCCGCATGCGACTGCTGGAGATGGGTGACGACACGGCCTGCGCGCTGGGCGTTCCGGTTGAGCGCAGCCGCATCATGCTGATGCTGACGGGCGTTATCCTCACCGCCGCCTCGACGGCGCTGGCCGGTCCGATCTCTTTTATTGCGTTGCTGGCACCGCAGATTGCGCGGCGGCTCAGTGGTGGTACTAAAGGCGCGCTGCCGCTGGCTGCCTTGTGTGGCGCGCTGCTGTTAATCGCCGCGGATTACGCCGCGCAGCACTTTTTCCTGCCTTATCAGCTGCCGGTTGGCGTGATCACGGTCAGTCTGGGCGGACTCTATCTGATTGCGCTACTGGTGCGGGAGGCACGACGTCAATGAAAGTGACAACACGTTTGCAGGGTGACGCGCTGACGCTGGGCTATGACAAAAAAATCGTGGCGGAGAATCTCTCTGTGGCGATCCCTGACGGTGAGCTGACCGTGATCATCGGTCCCAACGCCTGCGGAAAATCGACGCTGCTGCGTACCTTAAGCCGCCTGGTCTCGCCGCTACAGGGCGAGGTGCTGCTGGATGGCAATACGATTGCTCACTACGCTACCAAAGAGGTGGCACGCCGGCTGGGGCTGCTGCCGCAAAGCTCGAACGCGCCTGCGGGTATCAGCGTCAGCGAACTGGTGGCGCGCGGGCGTTATCCGCACCAGTCGCTGTTCGGGCGCTGGCGACAGGAAGATGAGGCAGCGGTGCAGCAGGCCATGCAGGCCACCGGCGTGGCCGGTTTAGCGCAGCAGCAGGTTGATACGCTCTCTGGCGGTCAGCGGCAGCGGGTGTGGATTGCGATGGTGCTGGCTCAGCAGACACCGCTATTGCTGCTGGATGAACCGACCACCTGGCTGGATATCGCCCATCAGATTGAACTGCTGGAATTAATGCAGGATCTCAATCAGCAGCATGGCCGAACGCTGGTGGTGGTGCTGCACGATCTTAATCAGGCGTGCCGCTACGCCAGCCACCTGATAGCGATGCGCGACGGGAAAATCGTTGCCGAAGGGAAACCGGCGGAGATTGTGACGCCGGAACTGATAGAAGCGATCTACGGCCTGCGCTGCATCATCATTAACGATCCCGTGGCCGGTACGCCGATGATTGTGCCGCTGGGCAGAGGCTGACCCGCGCTTTCTCCGGTGAAGAAAGCGCGAGGTCAGGACGGCTCAGGAAATCAGCGCCGCCAGACACTGCTGCAGTCGTGGGCCAATCTGCTCGAACATGCGTGGTGAGATGATCTCGACGTGCGCACAGTCCAGCGGCCAGACGGTCAGCCCGCCAATCCAGGGCGCCCAGGCGCGACGCACATCCTGACCGGGCTGCTGCGTCTGTTGCGCCAGGAACAGCGTGGCGTGTCCCCCGAAGCGGGCGCTGCGTGCCGTCGCCAGCAGGCGCACCGAACTGGCGTAGTTGGCTTCAATGGTGGTGAACAGCGCCGCCATCCCTTCACCGGCCTGCTCGCGCTGTGCCGCGATAAACTGCTCGCGCTCCCGATTCACTTCTTCCAGCACCGCCGGGTCCAGCACGTTTTCGCCGCGCCGTTCATCCCAGTTCTGCGTCTCTGGCGGCCAGGTATCCAGCAGCCCGAGGAAGGCGACCGTTTCACCTTCGGCCTCCAGCCGCGCAGCGATACCCTGTGCCAGCGTGCCGCCCAGTGAGTAGCCAAGGAAATAGTAGGGCCCCTCTGGCTGCTGCTGGCGCACCGTCGCCAGATGTGCGTCACACACCGCATCAAGGTGCTGCGCCTGATTCAGCGGGCTGGTAATGTCGGGTGACTGAATACCGAGCAGCGACCAGCGGGCATCCAGATAGCGCTGCAACACGCTGAACTGCCAGGCAAAACCGGAGGCGGGATGGAAGCAGAACAGCGTCGGGCCGGTAGTGCGCCGCAGCGGCAAGACCGCCTCAAATCCGGCGCGGGCTGTCTCCGCGGATTCGCTACTGAGCAGGGCGGCCAGCTTTTCTGCCGTAGCTGCCACCATAATCTGGCCCACTGACACCGGCTGATTCAGCGTCCGCCGCAGATGCGCCGCCAGCCGCATCGCCAGCAGCGAATGGCCACCCAGCGCAAAAAAATCATCCTGTGCGCTGACGGACTCACGTTCCAGCAGCGTGGCGAACGCCTGCGCCAGCGTGGTTTCCAGACCAGGGTGCGGCGCACGACCGGCAGCCGCTGTCCGGGTCTGTGGCAGCGGCAGCGCTTTACGATCCAGCTTGCCGTTGCTGCTGAGCGGTAATGCCGCCAGCTGAACAATCGCCACCGGCACCATATGCGCGGGCAACTGTGTCGCCAGCGTCTGGCGCATGACGACGGCATCAATCGGGCCATCTGCCACTACATAGCCGACCAGCTGGCGGGCATCACCCTGCTGGTCGCTGCTGCTGCCCAGTACCACCGCATGCGTCACGGCCTGCACAATGCCAGGCAGCGCAGCCATGGCATGGTCGATCTCATTCAGCTCGATGCGCTGTCCGCGGATTTTAAGCTGATCGTCGCTGCGGCCCAGATACTCCACCGCACCATCCGGCAGCCAGCGCGCCACATCGCCGGTGCGGTACATGCGGGAGCCGTGACCCCACGGATCTGCCACAAACCGGCTGGCCGTGAGGTCGGGGCGATCCAGATAACCCTGTGCCAGCTGCACGCCGGTCAGCCAGAGATCGCCCGCCACGCCTGGCGGCACCGGCTGCAGACGCGCATCCAGAATCCGTAAGCCGGTGTTCCAGACCGGGAAGCCAATCGGCACGCTGGCACCGTCGACGGCTGCCAGCGCGGGTCCGAACGCCGGGTAGAAGCTGACATCCACTGCCGCTTCGGTCGGGCCATACAGGTTATGCAAGGGTACCCGGGTCAGCGTCTGCCACTGGCGCGACAGCTCAGCGGGCAGCGCTTCGCCACTGCAGAACACCTGCCGCAGGGTGGTGCACCTTTCTATCGCATTGTCATCCTGCAGCGAGGCAACAAAGGCCGCCAGCATCGAGGGAACAAAATGGGTGGTGGTCACGCGGTAGCGGGCAAACAGCTGCTGCAGGGCTTCCGGGTCGCGGTGGGCATCAGGCGGTGCCATCACCAGCTGTGCGCCAGCAATCAAGGGCCAGAAGAACTCCCACACCGAGACATCAAAGCTGCTCGGCGTTTTCTGCAGCACGACATCATCACCGCCGAGCGGATAACAATCCTGCATCCACAGCAGTCGGTTGACGATTGCCTCATGACTGACCAGCACGCCTTTTGGCCGACCGGTCGAACCAGAGGTATAGATGAGGTAAGCGCCATCATGCGGACGCGGAGCCTGTGTCAGCACGCGATCAACCGGTGTTAACAGCGCGTCGTAAAACAGCGGCGCAACCGGTGAGAGATCCGCCAGCCGGTCTGCCAGTTCGCGGCAGGTGATCAGCGTTTTCGGCGCGGCATCTTCCAGCATCATCTTCAGCCGATCGTCCGGGTAGCCGGTATCAAGCGGCAGCCAGGTTGCGCCTGTGCTGACAATCGCCTGCAGTGCCAGCGATAAAAAGACCGAGCGCGGCAGCGCCACGGCGACGATGTCGCCCCGTGTCACTCCCTGCGCAATCAGCTGTTGTCCCAGCGCGGCGACCTGCTGCTGCATCTGCTGATAATTAAGCTGATGCGCCTCATCCGCCAGCGCCACGGCGTGCGGCGTACGCTGCGCCTGCTGCAGCAGCAGGCTGCTTAGCGTCTCTGCAGGCAGCATCACGGCGGTCTGATTGATCGCTGCCAACTGCTGATGTTCTTCCGGCATCAGCATATCCAGCTCGCCACAGGCGCACGCTGGCCGGACGGCAAGCTGCTGAAGCAGCAGACTAAAACGGCTGGCATGTTGCTTCAGCACGGTTTCGCTGTAGCGCGCTGCATTAGCCAGTAATTCCAGCGTCAGGTCGCCCTGTTCGCTGAGGTAGATAGCAATCTCCAGATCGCGAACCGGGCCTGACGCCAGCTGATGAGTGATGCCTTCAATGCCGGCGAAATCGAGCTGATAGTCGAACATCTTCAGGTTAATCACCGGCCCATAGAGCGGAGCACTGTCACCCAATCGCCCCAGATCGCGCTGCACCTGCTCAGCGTCGTAACGCTGATGACGGCGCATTTTTCTGACCTCACCCGCCAGCCGCGCGGCCAGTGCCGTCAGCGGCTGTGCCGGATCGTAATGGATCGCCATAGGCAATACGTTGATCACCGGACCGGTGGCGCAGAGCGCGGCCGAGCCGATGCGGCGCATAAAGATGAAACCGGCGGCAAAGTCGTCCTGACCGGTGAGGCGCGCCAGCCACAGCGCCACCAGCGCAAAGGCGGTGTCCGCCGCGCTGAGATTCTGCTGCTGAGTATGCGCCAGCAACGCTTGAAAGGTGTGTCGCTCCACGGCAAATGTGTGTCGCAGCAGGTCGGTGCTGGCACTCTGACCCGCCAGCGGCAGCGAGGATAACGAGGCGGGCGCAGGTAAATGCGCCCCTTTTTCCAGCCAGAAATGACGATCGCGCTGCCAGGTCGAAGAGTGCTGATAGCGCTGATACTCGTCGACGACCTCGCTGAACGGGACAAAGGGGCTCGGCTCCGGCGTGTCGCCGTGCCGCCAGGCGCTGTAGAGATGGGCGATACGGCGGGTCAGGGCGGTAAAGCTGAAACCATCGACCACCAGATGATGGTAGCGCTGATACCAGTACCAGTGATCCTCGCCCAGCCGAAGCAGGCTGTGATGATAGAGCGGCGCACCGCTCAGCACCCGCAGATCGCCGGACATATCCTGCTGCATCAGCGTCCGTGCGGCAGCCGCCGGATCGGCGGCATCGCGCAGATCGATTATTTCAGGCTCGCGAAAATGCTGGGGGGCAGGCCACTGCAGCGGTTCACCCTCCTGCTCGCCAAAGGCCATATTTAGCGTGTCCGCTTCCTGCATGCCGGCAATGATGGCGCGAGACAGCAGCGCGCTGTTCAGCGCACCACGCAGTTCAACGAAATGCGCCACGGCGTAGGCATTGGAATAGGGGGATAACTGGTCAGCGATCCAGATGCCGGGCTGAGCGGCCACCAGCGGCAATGTTTTTTGCTCTGTCAGCGGGTTCAGAGTGGTCTCAGACATTGCGGCTCCCACTATCCTGCGTCATAACCGGACGGATATCGTGCCAGTTTTCATTCAGCCAGATCAGGCAGCGAACCTGTGGTTCGGGCCCATAAACAGGCTGCCATCCTGGCGGAACCGCACAAAAGGCGGGCCATAAGCTGTATTGCTGCTGATCGTTTTTCAGCACCTGACAATCCTGCTGGGGATCGTCGAAAGGATTGAGTTGTTGCATGTTGGTCTCCTGTCCGAAGTCGTCGGGCGCGTTAACGCCGCTCTCCTGCGTATCCTTTTTCTTTCTTTTAATGGCGCACAAGCGGCGGGAGTTCAGCGGGTTATGACGATTGCCACATAGCTTTGAGGCCCGCCAGCAGCCCGCCGCGCCAGCACAGCGCATCGTGACCACCTTCAACCGGGTGATAGCTGACCTGATGTCCTGCCACAGTCAGATCGCGCTGAAACTGCTCGTTTGCCGCCAGAATCAGTCGTTCGCGCCGTCCCGCCTCCAGATAAAAGCGCCGGGAGGGCGCCTGCAGCAAACCCTGCTGTAACTGCTGCGGCAGCCAGCCATTCGGGTCGCCGCGCGCGGGCCACCAGAACGAACCGGAAAGACTGACGGCACCCGCAAAGGTTTCCGGCCAGGTCAGGGTGGCGTAAGCGGCAGAAAGGCCGCCAAAACTCTGTCCGGCCACCAGCGTACTGTCGGCCCGGAACGGTGCCCACTGCTGAATTTGTGGTAACAGCTCATGCTGAATCGCCAGCCAGAAATCGGGATTACAGGTCAGTTCACGCGTGCGGTGTTCGCGGTCAATGATGTCGATCATGACATAGACCGCAGGAGGCAGTTCGCCTGCCTCAGTGAGTTCCTGAAGCGGACCGGCAACCGGCATGCTGTGCGCCCAGAACTGACCATCCAGCAGCAGTGCCAGCGGACGATCGGCAGCGTCTGCCTCGCCGGTGACATAAAGCCAGACCTGACGTTGATTGCCCAGCCGCTGGCTGCGCCACAGATGCTGCTGCAGCGGAATCCTGGCGGCGCGACCTTCATCAACTGCACGCCAGACCTGCTGCTCAGGCGCAAGCGGCAGATGCAGCGGTGAGACGCTCATGCCGCGCCCGGCCGACCAGCTCCGCAGCGGATTGAGCGGATCGCTTTGTGCGTGCCGGAATTTCTGACCCCACCACTGGCGCAGCGCCTGCATATCAGTCTGCCCGGTAAACGTCTCTGTCTGGTTGTCAGGGATCAGGCAGTAACTGCCGCGCCAGTCAGCGGGCAGAGTGGTTTGCCACCACCAGACATCGGTATCAGGAACAGGTGTTAAGGAAGAAGGTGAGGCTGTGTGATGATGATCGGTTACACCGGTAATGTTGATCCAGACGCGCCGGGTATCAGAGTGCAGCGGATCACCCTGCGGATCACGCCAGAAAAAAGTGACCTGACAGGTCCCCTTTTCAGCGGGTTCAATCAGGGGAATGCCCTGTTGCTGCTGATGATGCCACCAGCGTTCGCTGCCGGTCTCTTCGTTTAACCACGCCATTCGCGCCATGATTCAATCACACTTGCTTAGGGTCATGCATGTTACAGATAATAGTATTGATAATTATTTGCATTTGCAATAGGGTGTTTCCGCTCGACAGGGAGCGCGCGCATTCTCTCTGTCGCATCGGATTTCAGACGGACGTAACGCGGTTCTGAAGCAGGTGTGGCGGGAGGGTTAATGCGTTGCAGGCAAGGTTATGACCTTTTTACCGGTACGCCGGCAGTGGCATGCTCGCTGGCACTCCAGGAACAGAAAAATGAAAAAGTTATCCCGGCTTTCGTTAGCCATTATGATTGAACTGGGTTTTACTGCCTCTCTCATTTCTGCTGGCGCAGTGGCTGCCCAAGCCCACAGCGACCCGGCGATCAACAACACGTCAGATACGATCCACGACGGCACCATGACGGTCACCGCCGCTGAGCAGACGCTGCAGGCACCTGGCGTATCGACGATTACCGCCGACGAAATAAAAAAACATCCCCCTGCGCGCGACGTTGCCGAAATTATCCGCACCATGCCGGGTGTCAACCTGACCGGTAACTCCACCAGCGGCCAGCGCGGAAACAACCGTCAGATCGATATCCGTGGCATGGGGCCGGAAAACACCCTGATTCTGATCGATGGGCTGCCGGTAACCAGCCGTAATTCCGTGCGGCTTGGCTGGCGTGGCGAGCGCGACACACGCGGCGACACGAACTGGGTACCGCCAGAGATCATTGACCGCATTGACGTCATCCGTGGTCCGGCAGCGGCCCGTTACGGCAATGGTGCGGCGGGTGGTGTAGTTAATATCATCACCAAAAAAGAGATGGATAATCAGTGGCACGGCTCGTGGAGCGCCTATTACAACGTGCCGCAACACAAGGAGGAGGGCGCGACGCGGCGTACCAACTTCAGTCTTGAAGGACCGCTGGGCGATGATGTCAGTTTCCGGCTCTATGGCGGTCTGGCAAAAACGCAGGCCGACGCTTACGAGATTAATGAAGGTCACGCCGCTGACCGCACTGGCAGTTATGCAGGATCCTACCCGTCGGGCCGGGAAGGTTCAGTCAATAAAGATATTCATGGCCTGCTGCGCTGGGCGTTTGCACCAATGCAGGCGCTGGAAGTGGGGGCCGGTTACAGCCGGCAGGGCAACCTCTATGCTGGCGACACCCAGAACACCAATACCAACGCGCTTGTGAAAAGCAAATATGGTGACGAGACCAACCGGCTCTATCGGCAGAACTTTTCGGTTAAGTGGACCGGCGCCTGGGATAATGGCCTCAGCACCAATACCTATGCGCAGTATGAAAACACCCGTAACTCGCGCCTGAATGAAGGGCTGACGGGCGGCACTGAAGGTATCTTTTCCAACAGCAACTTCAACACCATCCAACTGGATGATGTGTTGCTGCACAGCGAGATCAGCGTGCCATTTGAGTGGCTGGTGAATCAGACCGCAACCTTTGGCACGGAATGGAATCAGCAGCGGATGAAGGATCCGTCCTCGACGACGCAGGCCGCCAGCTACGGTTCGATTCCCGGTATCGCCTCCACCGGACGCTCTCCCTATTCGCAGGCGGAGATCTTCTCACTGTTTGCGGAAGACAATATTGAGCTGACCGACAGCACCATGCTGACGCCAGGCCTGCGCTTCGATCACCATTCGATTGTCGGCGATAACTGGAGCCCGTCGCTCAACCTCTCACAGGGATTAGGCGATGAGGTCACCCTGAAAATGGGCATTGCGCGCGCTTATAAAGCGCCGAGCCTCTACCAGACCAACCCGAACTATCTGCTTTACAGCAATGGTCAGGGCTGCGCGGCCAGTACCGGTGCCTGTTATCTGATGGGTAATGATGACCTGAAAGCGGAAAACAGCATCAACAAAGAGATTGGACTGGAATGGAAGCGCGACGGCTATCAGGCGGGTCTGACCTGGTTCCGCAACGACTATCGCAACAAGATTGAGGCAGGCACGGCTCCCACCGGCACCGCGTCTAACGGCAAAACCGACATCTACAAATGGGAAAATGTGCCAAAAGCGGTGGTTGAGGGGCTGGAAGGTACGGTTAACGTCCCGTTCTCCGACAGCATAACGTGGAACAACAACTTCACGTATATGCTGCAAAGCAAAAATAAAGAGACTGGCGATCGTCTGTCAATTATTCCGGCGTATACGCTCAATTCGACGCTGAGCTGGCAGGCGACGCAGGATCTCTCCCTCCAGACAACCCTGACCTGGTACGGTAAACAGGTGCCGAAGAAGTATGACTATAAGGGTAACGCCGTAACCGGCAGCGCGACCGATCAGGTCAGCCCCTATTCGGTGGTGGGGATGAGCGGCACCTATGATGTTAATCAGTATGCCAGCCTCACGGTCGGTATCGACAACCTGTTCGACAAGCGTCATTTCCGTCAGGGCAATGCGCAGACTACCGGCAATGCCACCACCGGCGCTTACCTCTACGGCGCGGGAGCCAATACCTTTAACGAATCGGGCCGCACATTTTATATGAGCGTGAACACCCGCTTCTGATCGGTTCAGCCATAAAAAAACGCAGCAGGGTGATCGCCCGCTGCGTTTTTTATCTCTGCTTTATCAGTTGTTCTGATTGATATCGCGGTAGAGTCGGCTCTCAAAACGTACCAGTGGAATACGGCGGGTACGTTGATCTTCCGGCGGCACTGCATAACCGGAAAGGAACTGAACAAAGGCGACACGGGCACCACTGGAGGTGGTAATAAAGCCCGCCAGATTATAGACGCCCTGCAGTGAACCGGTTTTCGCCGAGACCTTGCCATCCAGTCCCGCCTCATGCAGCCCGCCGCGATACTGTAGCGTGCCGTCATAGCCCGCCAGCGGCAGCATCGAAATATAATCCAGCGTGTTGTCATTCTTCGCAATGAACTGCAACACCTGCATCATGGTTTGCGGCGAAATCAGATCGTGGCGCGACAGACCGGAACCATCGACCTGAATGCTGTTGCCCATATCCACATTGGCTTTGGCTTTCAGGATCCGGCGGACAGCATCCTGTCCGGCGCGGAATGTACCTGGCACGTTGAAGTAGTGATGACCAATGGTGCGGAAGACCGTGTCGGCTATCATGTTGTCTGACTTCTTCAGCATGGTGTGCAGCAGCGTGTGCAGCGGCGCAGACTGGGTCGATGCCAGTACAGTACCTGGCTCCGTGACCTGCGTCTGGCGTACCAGATGGCCACTGTAGTCAATCTCTGATGACCGCAGCTCTGCCTTCAGGATTTCACCCGCCCACGCCGCGCCATCCTGCACCGCAAAGGCCAGCGGCAGCGGTTCGGCACGCTGGCGCATACAGCCTGTCAGGGTGTAGCGGTTCAGCTCACCCGGCACCACATCCAGTTCACAATATTGCCCTTCACCGCTGTTACGGCCGATGGTGCGGACCTGGCTGTACATATGCGCCGGATAATAGGAAGCGATGCGCACAAACGCATTTTCACCCGGCGTATTAGCGCTGTAGAGCGACACCGAGAAGCAGTTTTTATCCACAATCGCGGCACCCGGCGGGGCGCTGAAGCACTGGGTCATATCGTTCCACGGCCAGCCCGGTGCCATGTCATGACTGGCAAAAACCGAGGTGTCAATAACCAGGTTGCCTTTGATATGATTAATGCCCTGCTTCTTTATCGCCGCGACCATGTTGCGCAGATCCTGACGGCTTAACGTCGGATCACCGCCGAAACGTGCGACTAAATCGCCGTTCAGGGTGCCATCTATAATGGCACCCCGGGTCTCAAACGTGGTCTGAAAACGGAAGTCGCCACCCAGTTCCAGTAGTGCCGCCAGCGCTGTCACCACTTTCATGGTACTGGCGGGCAGGGCCATCTGTTTGCCGTGGTAATCAATGATTGGTGTTGATGCACCCACTTTCTGAACCATCAGCGCCAGATTGGCGCCATCTGGCAGGTACTGCATGTATTCATCAACTGGCGCTGCGTGTGCCTGCAGCATAAATGCGCAGCTTAATCCGGTAACAAGTCGTGAAAATCGCATAATCTCGCGGTAACTGGCAGGTGAGGGCGTCAATACTACGTCGCTGGGCGGTGCAAAGTAAACGATGACCCGCAGGGAACTCTGGGGTAAAATACGTATCAAATTGCAAAACTCTTTTCTGGCCTGGAGGCATCTCCGGGTCAGGATTCTTTTATTTGCAAAAACGGGCTAATGCGCCGCAGAGCGCTTTTTTCTGCGGTCACCGGTCAGGATGACATCGTTAAACAGGAAAGAGGGCGAGGAGCTTAAATGAATCAGATTCCGATGACGTTAAGAGGCGCTGAAAGATTGCGCGAAGAGCTGAACGAGCTGAAAACCGTGAAGCGCCCGCGCATTATCGCCTCTATCGCTGATGCACGCGAACATGGCGATTTAAAAGAGAACGCGGAATATCACGCTGCGCGTGAAGAGCAGGGCTTTTGTGAAGGCCGTATCCAGGAGATTGAAGCCAAACTCTCCAATGCGCAGGTTATCGATGTCACGCAGATGCCGAAAACCGGCCGCGTGATCTTCGGTGCCACGGTGACCGTGCTGAACGTCGAGACCGACGAAGAAGCCACGTATCGCATCGTGGGCGATGACGAAGCGGACTTTAAGCAAAATCTGATTTCGGTCAATTCGCCAATGGCGCGTGGCCTGGTGGGTAAAGAGGCCGATGATGTGGCTATCGTAAAAACCCCGGGCGGCGACGTTGAGTATGAGATCCTGAAGGTGGAATACCTTTAAGATGTTGCTACGCTTTGAAAAGCGTTTAAGCACAATGTAAAGAAAGGAAAAAGGCCGCATTGCGGCCTTTTATCTGAGGTAAGAGCATGTCACTTTCTTTGCCCACTTAGCGTGGCAGAGAAATTTTGCTCTCTTTAGAGGGGCGATACAGCACCAGCGTTTTGCCGATCACCTGTACGTTGCTGGCACCGGTCTCACGCACGATAGCCTCGACGATCAGCTGTTTCGTTTCACGATCTTCAGAGGCGATTTTTACCTTGATCAGTTCGTGATGCGACAGAGCCTGCTCGATTTCGGCCAGCACGCCTTCAGTCAGGCCATTGCCACCCAGCATAACCACTGGCTTGAGCGGATGGGCGAGGCCCTTGAGGTGCTGTTTTTGTTTGGTACTTAGATTCATCGTAGTTTTTTACTTACTCAGGGATTGAAAACGGTTCATTCTACCGCCATCTCGGGTATATCACCAAATCGACGCAACCCATTGCGTGCAGGTTTATCGCTACGATGACGATTTAACTGGAATTATTATGACGGGTAAAAAGCGTTCGGCCAGCTCCAGCCGCTGGCTTCAGGAACACTTTAGCGATAAATATGTGCTTCAGGCGCAGAAAAAAGGGTTGCGCTCGCGCGCCTGGTTTAAACTTGATGAAATACAACAGGGTGACAAGCTTTTCAAACCCGGCATGACCGTGGTAGATCTGGGTGCTGCACCTGGTGGCTGGTCGCAGTATGTGGTTCAGCAAATCGGGAATAAAGGGCGCATCATTGCCTGTGATATCCTGCCAATGGATCCGATAGTCGGTGTCGATTTCCTTCAGGGCGATTTTCGTGAAGAATCGGTGATCAATGCGCTGCTTGAGCGCGTTGGCGATCAGAAAGTTCAGGTTGTCATGTCCGATATGGCGCCGAATATGAGTGGTACACCTGCCGTAGATATTCCCCGGTCGATGTATTTAGTGGAGCTGGCGCTGGAGATGTGTCGGGATATTCTGGCACCTGGCGGCAGTTTCGTAGTGAAAGTGTTTCAGGGAGATGGCTTCGATGAATACCTGCGGGAAATTCGCTCCCTGTTTACGAAAGTAAAAATTCGTAAGCCGGACGCTTCACGGTCTCGTTCACGTGAAGTGTACATTGTGGCGACTGGGCGCAAACTATAACCAAATTGCTGGAGATGTCCGCAGCTTTGCTGCGATTCCATGTATGCAGGAACTATAGTACCCTACGCTATCTGTTAACACCGATGTAATATGAGGTTAATCCCTTGAGTGACATGGCGAAAAACCTGATTCTCTGGTTAGTCATCGCGGTCGTGCTGATGTCAGTATTCCAGAGCTTTGGGCCCAGCGAGTCGAATGGCCGTCGGGTTGATTATTCAACCTTCCTGTCGGAAGTGAACCAGGATCAGGTCCGCGAGGCACGTATTAACGGGCGTGAAATTAACGTTGTCAAAAAAGACAGCAATAAATATACCACCTACATTCCTGTCAACGATCCCAAGTTGCTCGATAACCTCTTGACCAAAAACGTCAAAGTGGTTGGCGAACCGCCGGAAGAACCGAGCCTGCTGGCTTCCATCTTCATTTCGTGGTTCCCGATGCTGCTG
The DNA here is from genome assembly GCF_000745295.1 of Pantoea sp. 9140. Taxonomy (NCBI): domain Bacteria; kingdom Pseudomonadati; phylum Pseudomonadota; class Gammaproteobacteria; order Enterobacterales; family Erwiniaceae; genus Pantoea; species Pantoea sp. 9140. The sequence goes on from NZ_JQNO01000001.1 coordinate 143,636, forward strand.
CTGATCGGTGTGTGGATCTTCTTTATGCGTCAGATGCAGGGCGGCGGCGGTAAGGGCGCGATGTCCTTCGGCAAAAGCAAAGCCCGCATGTTGACAGAAGACCAGATTAAAACCACTTTCGCCGACGTTGCGGGTTGTGACGAAGCGAAAGATGAAGTGGCTGAGCTGGTGGAATATCTGCGTGAGCCGAGCCGTTTCCAGAAGCTGGGCGGTAAAATTCCAAAAGGCGTTCTGATGGTGGGGCCGCCGGGTACCGGTAAAACCCTGCTGGCAAAAGCGATTGCCGGTGAAGCCAAAGTGCCTTTCTTCACTATCTCCGGTTCTGACTTTGTGGAAATGTTTGTCGGTGTCGGTGCATCCCGTGTGCGCGACATGTTCGAACAGGCCAAGAAAGCCGCACCGTGCATCATCTTCATCGATGAGATTGACGCCGTCGGTCGTCAGCGTGGCGCTGGTTTAGGCGGTGGTCATGATGAACGTGAGCAGACGCTGAACCAGATGCTGGTTGAGATGGATGGTTTCGAAGGTAACGAAGGAATTATCGTTATTGCCGCGACTAACCGTCCTGACGTACTGGACCCTGCGCTGCTACGTCCAGGCCGCTTTGACCGTCAGGTTGTGGTCGGTCTGCCAGACGTACGTGGTCGTGAGCAGATCCTGAAAGTGCATATGCGTCGTGTGCCACTGGCAACCGACATTGATGCCGCAATCATTGCACGTGGTACGCCAGGCTTCTCAGGTGCCGATCTGGCTAACCTGGTGAACGAAGCAGCGCTGTTCGCCGCTCGTTCGAACAAGCGTGTGGTGTCGATGGTTGAGTTCGAGAAAGCGAAAGACAAAATCATGATGGGTGCGGAACGTCGCTCCATGGTGATGACGGAATCGCAGAAAGAGTCCACTGCCTATCACGAAGCGGGCCACGCCATTATTGGCCGCCTGGTGCCAGAGCATGATCCGGTGCATAAAGTCACGATTATCCCGCGCGGCCGTGCGCTGGGTGTGACCTTCTTCCTGCCTGAAGGCGACGCGATTAGTGCCAGCCGTCAGAAACTGGAAAGCCAGATCTCAACGCTGTATGGCGGTCGCCTGGCAGAAGAGATCATCTATGGTGTTGAGCGTGTTTCTACCGGCGCGTCCAACGACATTAAAGTCGCGACGAATCTGGCACGTAACATGGTGACGCAGTGGGGCTTCTCTGAAAAACTGGGTCCGTTGCTCTATGCAGAAGAAGAGGGTGAAGTGTTCCTTGGACGTTCTGTCGCGAAAGCGAAACATATGTCTGATGAAACAGCCCGCATCATCGACCAGGAAGTTAAACACCTGATCGACAGCAACTACCAGCGTGCTCGCCGCATTCTGGGTGAGAACATGGACATCCTTCACGCGATGAAAGACGCGCTGATGAAGTATGAAACCATCGATGCACCACAGATCGACGACCTGATGGCACGCCGCGAAGTGCGTCCGCCAGCGGGCTGGGAAGATCCAGGCAGTAACTCAGACAGCAACGGTACGCCAAAAGCGCCACGTCCGGTTGATGAACCGCGTACGCCGAACCCAGGCAATACCATGTCAGAGCAGTACAACAAATAAGACGCATCATCGTCAGACAAAACCCCGGCTGGTCCGGGGTTTTTTACATCCAGATATTGATCAGCAAGGAGTTTTCACCATGAAGTTGTTTGCCCGTGATTCCCATCTCGATTTATCGTTTCCTCATGTGATGGGCATTCTGAATGTCACGCCGGACTCCTTTTCAGATGGTGGTAAACATAACGCGCTGGTCGATGCGCTGACGCATACCAATGAGATGGTCAACGCCGGCGCAACCATTATCGATGTAGGCGGCGAATCAACCCGTCCTGGCGCTGATGAGGTCAGTGTGGAGGAGGAGCTGGAGCGGGTCATTCCGGTGATCGATGCCATTGCCCAGCGTTTCGAAGTCTGGATTTCAGTAGACACCTCTAAAGCGGACGTGATCCGGGAAGCCGCGCGAGTGGGTGCTCACATCATTAACGATGTCCGCTCACTCTCCGAACCGGGGGCGCTGGAAGCCGCCGCCGCAACCGGACTGCCTGTCTGTTTAATGCATATGCAGGGCGAACCGCGCACCATGCAGCAGGCACCGGTTTACGAAAACATCTTAAGCGAAGTGGACACTTACTTCGCTCAGCAGATTGCGCGTTGCGAAGCGGCGGGAATGAAAAAAGAGCAGCTGATACTCGACCCGGGCTTCGGTTTCGGTAAAAATCTCAGCCACAATTATGAACTGCTGGCTCATCTCAGCGATTTTCACCACTTTGGTCTGCCACTGCTGGTGGGGATGTCGCGTAAATCGATGATTGGCCAGTTGTTAAATGTCGGCCCGTCACAGCGTTTAACCGGCAGCCTGAGCTGCGCGGTGATTGCTGCCATGCAGGGCGCGCAGATTATTCGCGCCCATGACGTAAAAGAGACGGCCGAAGCGATGCGCGTGGTCGAAGCGACCCGAAGAGCAAAAGGAACATCATGAGTAATCGTAAATATTTCGGTACAGACGGCATTCGCGGCAAAGTCGGTGAAACACCTATCACGCCAGATTTCGTCCTGAAGCTGGGCTGGGCCGCGGGTAAAGTACTGGCGCGCCACGGTTCCAAAAAGATCATCATTGGCAAAGATACCCGTATCTCTGGCTATATGCTGGAGTCTGCGCTGGAAGCGGGTCTCGCCGCCGCGGGCCTGACCGCTGCGTTTACCGGTCCGATGCCGACCCCCGCCATCGCCTATCTGACCCGAACCTTCCGCGCTGAGGCGGGCATCGTTATATCAGCGTCGCACAATCCATTTGACGATAACGGCATTAAATTCTTCTCGTCCGAAGGCACCAAACTGCCTGATGACGTTGAAGAAGCGATTGAGCTGGAGATGGAAAAGCCGATTACCTGCGTGGAGTCCGCGCAGTTAGGCCGCGCCAGCCGCATTGTTGATGCAGCAGGGCGTTACATTGAGTTTTGCAAAGGGACTTTCCCCAGCGAACTCAATCTGAATGGCCTGAAAATTGTGGTCGACTGTGCCAATGGCGCGACTTACCACATTGCGCCGAATGTCCTGCGCGAGCTGGGCGCAACCGTCATCGCAATCGGTGTGCAGCCAGACGGCATGAACATCAACAAAGAGTGCGGTGCGACCGATCTTAAACTGCTGCAGCAGCGCGTACTGGCAGAGAAGGCGGATATCGGTCTGGCCTATGATGGCGACGGCGACCGCATCATGATGATTGACCATCTGGGTGACAAAGTTGACGGCGACCAGATCCTTTACATCATTGCACGTGAAGCGCTGCGTCAGGGGCAGTTACGTGGCGGTGTAGTGGGTACGCTGATGAGCAACATGGGCCTGGAATTAGCGCTGAAACAGCTCGGCATTCCGTTTACCCGTGCCAAAGTCGGTGACCGTTATGTGCTGGAGAAGATGCAGGAGAAGGGCTGGCGTCTCGGCGCGGAGAACTCCGGTCATGTGATCCTGTTGGATAAAACCACCACCGGAGACGGTATCGTTGCAAGTTTGCAAGTGCTTACTGCGATGGTGCGTAACCACATGAGCCTGCACGATCTCTGCAGTGGCATGAAGATGCTGCCGCAGGTGCTGGTCAACGTACGCTTCGCGGGCGAGCATGACCCGCTGCAAAGCGACGCCGTGAAAACGGTTACCGCCGAAGTGGAGAAAGCGCTGGCGGGTCGCGGGCGCGTTCTGTTGCGTAAGTCAGGCACTGAGCCGCTGATTCGTGTGATGGTCGAAGGCGAAAATGAGGCGCAGGTCACCGAACTGGCTAATCGTATTGCCGATCAGGTCAAAGCGGTTTAAACCTCTTAAAGGCGGTGCTCAGAATGCTGAACCGCCTGTAAAATCACCGGGATGGCGCTTTTTTCTGCAATCAGTTTGCGTAAGAGAAATTGCACTTGCAGAGATATGCGCCTTTGGTTAGTATTCACACCCGCTTCTGATGGGTGATGACGAGACGCCCCATCAATACTGGTTGAAGCTTTAACTGTACGGTTATCGTGCAAGGAACAGGTTGAATATGTACGAAGCTCTTTTAGTTGTTTTCCTTATTGTAGCTATCGCCCTCGTGGGTATGATCATGCTGCAGCAAGGCAAAGGCGCTGATATGGGAGCCTCATTCGGTGCAGGCGCATCCGGTACGGTGTTTGGTTCTTCGGGTTCAGGTAATTTCATGACCCGTACCACTGGCATCTTAGCGGCACTGTTCTTCATCATCAGCCTGGTTCTGGGTAATCTGAACAGCAATAAAGCCTCGAAAGGAAGCGAGTGGGAAAATCTTTCTGCGCCGGCGCAGTCTTCTCAACAGACTGAAAAGCCAGCTCAACCGGTTACACCGGGCAGCGATATTCCTAAGTAAGGTCGTCAGCACAACGAATCGTTGTGGTCAGTGCAGTGCCGTGGTGGTGGAATTGGTAGACACGCTACCTTGAGGTGGTAGTGCCCGATTGGGCTTACGGGTTCAAGTCCCGTCCTCGGTACCAAATAGCAGTATCTCTTGCATTTTATGCAGGTCTGGCGTATTATTCGCCACGTTTTCGGACGCGGGGTGGAGCAGCCTGGTAGCTCGTCGGGCTCATAACCCGAAGGTCGTCGGTTCAAATCCGGCCCCCGCAACCAATTTTCCCTTTGAGTTCTTTTTCAAATATACTGTATGCATCGACGGACGCATTCACGGCTATTTTTTGAAAGAAAATTCTTTGGATGGAGTCCGGGCCGCATTGCGGCATACAGGGTCCAGTGACTAAAAGCCCCGAATATTCGGGGTTTTTTGTTATTAGCGAATCGTAATACTGGGCTATAGGCCCTTTTTTTATGTCTTGGGGGTGGGCTTGTCCACATTAGAGCAAAAATTGACAGAGTTGGTATCGGCTCCCGTAGAAGCGCTGGGTTACGAACTGGTTGGAATTGAATTCGTTCGTAGTCGCACATCTATCCTGCGCATCTATATTGATAGTGAAGATGGCATCAATGTCGATGATTGCGCCGATGTCAGCCACCAGGTAAGTGCGGTAATGGATGTTGAAGATCCGATTACGGTACCTTACAACCTTGAAGTCTCTTCACCGGGACTCGATCGTCCTCTGTTCACCGCAGAACACTACACCCGTTTTATGGGTGAAGAAGTGAGTCTGGTGTTGCGTATGGCCGTTCAGAACCGCCGTAAATGGCAGGGAACCATCAAGTCAGTTGATGGCGAGATGATCACGGTGCACGTTGAGGGTAGCGATGAAGTGTTCGCGCTGAGTAATATTCAGAAAGCGAACCTGGTCCCCCACTTTTAAAAGTCCGGATTGAGGCTAACCAGGATGAACAAAGAGATCTTAGCTGTTGTAGAAGCCGTTTCTAACGAAAAAGCCCTGCCGCGTGAGAAAATCTTCGAAGCGCTGGAGAGCGCGCTGGCGACTGCGACCAAGAAAAAGTACGAGCAGGAAATTGAAGTACGCGTCAGCATTGATCGCCGCAGTGGCGATTTCGATACTTTCCGCCGCTGGGAAATCGTAGAAGAGGTGACACAGCCGACGCGCGAGATCACGCTGGATGCGGCCCGCTTCGAAGATGAAGCATTCAATCTGGGCGAATATGTCGAAGATCAGATTGAATCGGTCACCTTTGACCGTATCACCACTCAGACCGCTAAGCAGGTTATCGTGCAAAAAGTGCGCGAAGCTGAGCGCGCGATGGTGGTTGATCAGTTCCGTGAGCAGGAAGGCGAAATCATCACCGGTGTGGTGAAAAAAGTTAACCGCGACAACATTTCCCTCGACCTTGGCAGTAATGCCGAAGCGGTCATTCTGCGCGAAGATATGCTGCCGCGTGAAAACTTCCGTCCAGGCGACCGTATTCGTGGCGTACTCTACTCGGTACGTCCGGAAGCGCGTGGCGCGCAGCTGTTCGTGACGCGTTCCAAACCGGAAATGCTGATTGAACTGTTCCGCATTGAGGTGCCAGAAATTGGCGAAGAACTGATTGAAATTAAAGCTGCTGCCCGTGATCCGGGTTCGCGCGCTAAAATTGCAGTCAAAACTAACGACAAACGTATCGATCCGGTGGGTGCCTGTGTGGGCATGCGCGGCGCGCGCGTTCAGGCTGTTTCCAGTGAACTGGGCGGCGAGCGTATCGATATCGTGCTGTGGGACGATAACCCGGCGCAGTTTGTTATTAACGCCATGGCTCCGGCCGATGTGGCGTCAATCGTGGTTGATGAAGATAATCACACCATGGATATCGCCGTAGAAGCTGGCAATCTGGCTCAGGCGATCGGCCGTAACGGCCAAAACGTGCGTCTCGCTTCGCAGCTGAGTGGCTGGGAGCTGAACGTGATGACCGTCGATGATCTGCAGGCTAAGCATCAGGCTGAAGCGCATGCAGCGATCGATATGTTCACTAAACATCTCGACATCGACGAAGAGTTCGCCACCGTACTGGTGGAAGAGGGCTTCTCCTCGCTGGAAGAGCTGGCATACGTGCCAATCAACGAGCTGCTGGAAGTCGACGGCCTCGATGAAGAGACCATTGAAGCCCTGCGTGAACGAGCAAAAAATGCGTTAACCACCCTGGCACTGGCGAAAGAAGAGAGTCTTGGAAATCAGGAGCCCGCTGAGGACCTTCTGAATCTTGAAGGCCTCGATCGTGCGCTGGCGTTCCGCCTGGCGTCAAAAGGCGTTTGCACGCTGGAAGATCTCGCTGAGCAAGGTGTTGACGATCTGACGGATATTGAAGGCATGTCTGATGAACAGGCCGGCGCGCTGATTATGGCCGCACGTAATATCTGCTGGTTCGGCGATGACGCGTAATAACAGGAAGGAACAGCATGACAGATGTAACCGTAAAATCGCTGGCCGCAGAAATTCAGACTCCGGTCGATCGCCTGGTACAGCAATTTGCTGATGCGGGGATCCCTAAGTCTGAAAATGACGCGGTGACCCAGCAAGAGAAAGAAACCTTACTATCTCATCTGAACCGTGAACACGGTCAGGTCGGTTCAGCTAAGCTGACGCTGCAGCGTAAAACGCGCAGCACCTTGAATATTCCAGGCACCGGGGGTAAAAGTAAGTCGGTGCAAATTGAAGTCCGCAAAAAGCGTACCTATGTGAAAGGTGATGCAGAGTCTGAGCAAGCTCAGGCAGAAGCTGAAGCCCAGGCGCAGCGTGAAGCGGAAGAGCAGGCGCAACGCGAGGCTGAAGAAAAAGCCCGTCGCGAAGCTGAACAGAAAGCGCAACGTGAAGCCGAAGATAAAGCAAGGCGCGAAGCCGCTGATAAGGCCAAACGTGCAGCAGCGGAAAATGACAAAGTGACAAATCAACCTACCGACGAAGTGACCAGGGCTGCGCAATCAGACAAAGCCCGTCGCGAAGCTGAAGCTGCTGAACTGAAGCGTAAAGCTGAAGAAGAAGCCCGCCGTAAGCTTGAAGAGGCTGCCCGCCTCGTAGCCGAAGAAGCCCGCCGTCTGGCTGAAGAGAAATCAGCTGAATGGGAAAAACCGGAAGAAGAGGATAAAGGCGACTATCACGTCACCACTTCGACCCATGCCCGTCAGGCAGAAGACGAAAACGACCGTCAGGTTGAAGCAGGCCGTGCGCGTGCGCGTACGACTGCTAAAGCTGCGCGTCCGGCGAAAAAAGGCAACAAACATTCTGAAGCCAAAACTGACCGTGAAGAAGCGCGTGCGCAGGTTCGTGGCGGTAAAGGCGGTAAGCATCGCAAACCTAGCGCACTGCAGCAGGGCTTCAACAAGCCAGCGCAGGCCGTTAACCGCGATGTTGTGATTGGCGAAACCATCACCGTAGCCGAACTGGCGAACAAAATGGCGGTGAAAGGTTCTCTGGTCATCAAAGCGATGATGAAGATGGGCGCCATGGCGACTATCAACCAGGTCATCGATCAGGAAACTGCACAGCTCGTAGCCGAAGAGATGGGCCACAAAGTGACCCTGCGTCGTGAGAACGAGCTGGAAGAAGCGGTAATGGATGATCGTGATACCGATGCGGCACAGGAATCTCGTGCGCCGGTTGTGACCATCATGGGCCACGTCGACCACGGTAAAACCTCTCTGCTGGACTATATCCGCTCCACTAAAATCGCCTCTGGCGAAGCGGGCGGTATTACACAGCACATCGGTGCTTACCACGTTGAAACCGACAACGGTATGGTCACCTTCCTGGATACCCCGGGCCACGCCGCGTTTACCGCGATGCGTGCACGTGGTGCGCAGGCGACCGATATCGTTATCCTGGTCGTTGCCGCAGACGATGGCGTGATGCCACAGACTGTCGAAGCTATTCAGCATGCTAAAGCCGCTAAAGTGCCGGTTGTGGTTGCCGTGAACAAGTGCGATAAGCCAGAAGCGGATCCGGATCGCGTTAAAAACGAACTGACTCAGTACGGTATCATCCCGGAAGAGTGGGGCGGCGAAAACATGTTCGTGAATGTCTCTGCGAAAGCAGGCACCGGCATTGATGACCTGTTAAATGCTATCCTGCTGCAGGCGGAAGTGCTGGAATTGACCGCTATCCGTGAAGGTATGGCGAGCGGCGTAGTGATTGAATCGTTCCTCGACAAAGGTCGTGGTCCGGTTGCTACCGTGCTGGTTCGTGAAGGTACGCTCAACAAAGGCGACATCGTTCTTTGTGGTTTCGAATATGGCCGTGTTCGTGCAATGCGTGACGAACTGGGTCGCGAAGTTCTGGAAGCGGGTCCTTCTATCCCGGTTGAGATTCTGGGTCTGTCCGGCGTGCCGGCTGCAGGTGATGAAGCGACCGTGGTACGTGACGAGAAGAAAGCACGTGAAGTTGCGCTCTATCGTCAGGGCAAATTCCGCGAAGTTAAACTGGCTCGCCAGCAGAAATCTAAGCTCGAGAACATGTTTGCTAACATGACCGAAGGCGAAGTGTCTGAACTGAACATCGTTCTGAAAGCTGACGTTCAGGGTTCTGTGGAAGCCATCTCTGATTCCCTGCAGAAACTCTCCACCGACGAAGTGAAGGTGAAGATTGTGGGTTCAGGCGTAGGCGGGATTACCGAAACCGATGCAACCCTGGCGGCTGCTTCTAACGCCATCCTCCTTGGCTTCAACGTTCGTGCCGATGCCTCTGCGCGTCGCGTCATTGACGCAGAAAGCCTGGATCTGCGCTACTACTCTGTCATCTATAACCTGATTGACGAAGTTAAAGCGGCGATGAGCGGCATGCTGGCACCAGAGTACAAACAGCAGATCATTGGTCTGGCTGCAGTGCGCGACGTGTTTAAATCACCGAAGTTTGGCGCGATTGCCGGTTGTATGGTGACGGAAGGTAACATCAAACGTCACAATCCAATCCGTGTCCTGCGTGACAACGTGGTGATTTACGAAGGCGAGCTGGAATCTCTGCGTCGCTTTAAAGATGACGTCAACGAAGTGCGTAATGGCATGGAGTGCGGTATCGGCGTGAAGAACTACAACGACGTTCGCGTTGGCGATATGATCGAAGTGTTTGAAATCATCGAAATTAAACGCACCATCGAGTAATAGACTGCTGATGTGTTGCAATTTGGGAGGCCTCTGGCCTCCCGAATTATTTGGGAGAAATAATGATGGCGAAAGAATTTGGTCGCCCGCAGCGCGTGTCACAAGAGCTGCAAAAAGAGATTGCGATGATCCTGCAGCGTGAGATTAAAGATCCGCGCCTTGGCATGATGGTCACCGTATCCGGCGTTGAAGTGTCACGCGATCTTGCTTACGCAAAAGTGTTCGTGACGTTCCTCAACGACAAAGATGAAGATGCGATTAAGCATGGCCTGAAAGCGCTGAAAGAAGCCTCAGGCTACATTCGCATTCTGCTTGGCAAAGCGATGCGCCTGCGTATCGTGCCTGAGCTGACGTTCTTCTACGACAACTCGTTAGTCGAAGGGATGCGCATGTCTAACCTCGTCACCAGCGTCGTGAAGAACGATGCAGAGCGCCGTGGTCCGGATGCCACCGGCGATGACGAGGAGGCGTAATGAGTCGTCCGCGTCGTCGCGGTCGCGACGTCCATGGCGTGTTGTTGCTGGATAAGCCACAAGGCGTTTCGTCGAATGATGTCCTGCAGAAAGTGAAGCGTATCTTCAACGCCAATCGCGCAGGCCATACCGGCGCGCTTGATCCACTGGCCACCGGCATGTTGCCAATCTGCCTGGGTGAAGCGACCAAGTTTTCGCAGTATCTGCTCGATTCCGACAAACGCTACCGTGTGATTGCCCGACTGGGCGAGCGCACTGACACGTCAGACGCCGATGGCAACATCGTGCAGACGCGTCCGGTCAGCTTCAGTCAGGCCGATCTGGATAGCGCCCTTGAGAGCTTCCGCGGCGACACGCTGCAGGTGCCATCAATGTTTTCAGCGCTGAAGCATCAGGGTCGTCCGCTGTATGAATATGCGCGTCAGGGCATTGTGATTGAGCGTGAACCGCGCCCGATCACGGTCTATGAGCTGCAGTTTATTCGCTGGCAGGATAATGAGCTGGAGCTAGAAATTCACTGCTCCAAAGGTACCTATATCCGTACCATCATCGATGATCTGGGCGAAAAGCTGGGATGCGGTGCGCATGTCATCATGCTGCGTCGTGTACAGGTTGCTCGTTATCCGTATGAAAGGATGGTAACGCTGGAACAGCTCAATACCCTACTGGCGGAAGCCACAGAAGCGGGCATCCCACTGGAAACGCAGCTCGATCCGCTGTTGTTGCCGATGGACAGCCCCGCTTCTGATTTCCCTGAAGTGAATATCCCGCCCGCTGTGGCAGATTTTTTCCGCCAGGGACAGCCGGTGCAGGCCAGCAATGCGCCTGCGCACGGGCTGGTGAGGGTATCGGAAGGCGAAGCACGTAAGTTTATCGGTATGGCAGAAATTGCCGATGATGGCCGTCTTGCGCCACGTCGTTTAGTGGTTGAGTATCAGGATTAAGCCAGGCGTTCACTTTTCGCTGATGGGGCATTTGCGTTGCTATCGGGCGCAGAGTAGAATAGCGCGGCTTTAAAGCGGGATGCTGAATTAGAGATCGGCACCCATACATTCATTTATTACTGGAGTTTATTATGTCTCTAAGCGTAGAAGCTAAAGCAGAGATCGTTGCTAAATATGGCCGTGGTGCTAACGACAGCGGTTCAACTGAAGTTCAGGTTGCCCTGTTGACCGCGCAGATTACCCATCTGCAGGGTCACTTCTCTGAGCACAAAAAAGACCACCACAGCCGCCGCGGTCTGCTGCGCATGGTATCTCAGCGTCGTAAGCTGCTGGACTACCTGAAGCGTAAAGACGTTGCACGCTACAGCAGCCTGATCGAAAGTCTCGGTCTGCGTCGCTAAGTCTGAAGAATCTGATCGTCGGGGCATTATGCGAGCTTTTGCACTGTGTGCAGCTTACGATCAGATTTGTGCGAGTTTCGTGAAGAGGGGGCCTTTATGGCCCCTTTTTTCGAGCAATCGGCAGCAATCCGGGCCAAACTGATGTATTGTTGCTTAGTGTGATCTTTAGTTTGCAGAATTTCGCGCGGCTAATGAGAGGCTTTACCGCAGGGGCGGTCGAGGGTTGTCATTAGTCGCGAGGATGCAGCTGAAGATTGGTAATCAATGGCGGGCTACAGATAGCCCAGCCCCGAAGTTAAGGACTTTGATTTTGCTGAATCCGATCGTACGCAAATTCCAATATGGTCAACATACCGTCACGCTGGAAACCGGCATGATGGCTCGCCAGGCGACAGCCGCTGTGATGGTGAGCATGGACGATACTGCAGTGTTCGTCACTGTCGTAGGTCAGAAAAAATCTAAACCAGGTCAGGACTTCTTCCCACTGACCGTGAACTATCAGGAGCGTACTTACGCTGCTGGTCGTATCCCAGGCAGCTTTTTCCGTCGTGAAGGCCGTCCAAGCGAAGGCGAAACCCTGATTTCGCGTCTGATTGACCGCCCGATTCGCCCGCTGTTCCCGGAAGGCTTTGTTAACGAAGTTCAGGTTATTGCGACCGTGGTGTCTGTTAACCCACAGGTTCATCCGGACATCGTTGCAATGATTGGTGCCTCTGCTGCACTGGCGCTTTCTGGTCTGCCGTTTAATGGCCCGATTGGTGCTGCGCGTGTCGGTTACATCAACGATCAATATGTTCTGAACCCAACCGCAGATGAGCTGAAACAGTCTCGTCTGGATCTGGTCGTTGCCGGTACGCAGAATGCCGTACTGATGGTTGAATCTGAAGCTGAGATCCTGTCAGAAGAGCAGATGCTGGGTGCCGTGGTCTTTGGCCATGACCAGCAGCAGATCGTTATCGAAAACATCAATGCTCTGGTGGCTGAAGCCGGCAAACCACGCTGGGACTGGCAACCAGAAGCGGCTAACACCCCGCTGATTTCTCGTGTTGCTGCCCTGGCAGAAGCGCGCATCAGCGATGCTTACCGCATCACTGACAAGCAGGAGCGTTACGCGCAGGTTGGCGTCATCAAAGACGAAACCATTGCTGCGCTGCTGGCTGAAGATGAAACGCTGGATGGTTCAGAAATCGGCGACATCGTGCATAGCCTCGAAAAAACCGTCGTTCGTACCCGCATCCTGAATGGCGAGCCACGTATCGATGGCCGTGAAAAAGATATGATCCGCGGTCTGGACGTGCGTACTGGCGTATTGCCACGTACTCACGGTTCATCACTGTTTACCCGTGGTGAGACACAGGCACTGGTTACGGCAACGCTGGGTACTACCCGTGATGCGCAGAACCTGGATGAGCTGATGGGCGAACGTACCGACAGCTTCCTGTTCCATTACAACTTCCCTCCATACTCTGTCGGTGAAACCGGCATGGTCGGTTCGCCGAAGCGTCGTGAGATTGGTCACGGTCGTCTGGCGAAGCGCGGTGTGTTAGCGGTAATGCCTAAAGCGGAAGATTTCCCTTACACCGTGCGTGTGGTGTCTGAAATCACTGAATCTAATGGCTCCTCTTCAATGGCCTCTGTCTGCGGTGCCTCACTGGCGCTGATGGATGCAGGTGTGCCAATCAAAGCCGCCGTTGCCGGTATCGCAATGGGTCTGGTAAAAGAAGATGAGAAGTTTGTCGTTCTGTCAGACATTCTGGGCGACGAAGATCACCTGGGCGACATGGACTTCAAAGTAGCCGGTAGCCGTGAAGGTATCACCGCGCTGCAGATGGACATCAAAATCGAAGGCATCACGCGTGAAATCATGCAGGAAGCCCTGAACCAGGCCAAGGGTGCGCGTCTGCACATTCTGGGCGTCATGGAACAGGCTATCAGCACACCGCGTACTGAGATTTCTGAATTCGCTCCACGCATTTACACCATCAAAATCAGCTCTGACAAGATCAAAGATGTGATCGGTAAAGGCGGCTCAGTGATTCGTGCACTGACCGAAGAGACCGGCACGACGATTGAAATCGAAGATGACGGCACCGTGAAAATCGCTGCGACCGATGGTCTGAAAGCGAAAGAAGCGATTCGTCGTATCGAAGAGATCACTGCAGAAATCGAAGTGGGCCGCATTTACAGTGGTAAAGTGACCCGTATCGTTGACTTCGGTGCCTTCGTTGCTATCGGCGGCGGTAAAGAAGGTCTGGTTCACATTTCACAAATCGCTGACAAGCGCGTTGAGAAAGTGACTGACTATCTGCAGATGGGTCAGGAAGTGCCGGTTAAGGTGATGGAAGTTGATCGCCAGGGTCGCGTACGTCTGAGCATCAAAGAAGCGACAGAATCTAAGCCGCAGACTGAAGAAGCTGCAGCGGTGACCACGCCTGACGCTGAATAAGTCGTTGCTGATTTGCCCCTCTTTGCCTGGCAGAGAGGGGCGTTTGTATCATCGCGAGGGCGGGAATCCTTGTGCACAGCAGGCGGATGACAGGATGGTTATCCCAATGTTTGTATTCGGGAGTGGGAAATGAAGCCTTTTCTGCGCTGGTGTTTTGTTGCGACAGCTTTGACGCTGGCAGGATGCAGCAACTCCAATTGGCGTAAGAACGAAGTTCTTGCAGTGCCTTTACAGCCCACACTGCAGCAGGAAGTGATACTGGCGCGCATGGAACAAATTCTTGCCAGTCGCGCTCTCACCGATGATGAACGCGCACAGCTGTTATATGAGCGCGGAGTGTTGTATGATAGTTTAGGTCTGCGGGCATTAGCGCGGAACGATTTTTCGCAAGCGCTGTCTATAAGACCAGATATGCCCGAAGTGTTTAACTACTTAGGCATATATTTAACGCAGGCGGGCAACTTTGATGCCGCCTATGAAGCGTTCGATTCTGTACTTGAGCTTGATCCAACTTACAACTATGCGCATTTAAACCGTGGTATCGCCCTCTATTACGGCGGTCGATACAAGTTAGCGCAAGATGATCTGCTGGCGTTTTATCAAGACGATCCTAACGATCCTTTCCGCAGTCTGTGGCTCTATCTCGTTGAACGTGAGATGGATGTCGACAAGGCAAAAGTCGCGCTTCAACAGCGTCACGACAAAGCGGTTAGAGACCAATGGGGATGGAATATTGTCGAGTTCTACCTTGGAGATATCAACGAGAAAACGTTGATGGAAAGTCTCAAGGCGGACGCAACGGATAACACCTCGCTCGCTGAACATCTCAGTGAAACCAACTTCTATTTAGGTAAGTACTACCTAAGTCTGGGGGAGAAGGACGACGCGAAAGCGTTGTTCAAACTGGCGGTCGCCAACAACGTTAACAACTTTGTTGAACACCGATACGCATTGTTGGAACTGGCGCAACTCGGCCAGGCACAAGACGATTTATCAGAATCTGACCAGCAATAGCTGACGAACTTAATTTGCCTGTAAAACCTGTTAAGTCATCATCTTAAGGGATGAAGGCTTTTCTGTTCGTCAAAACTTCTAATTTGAGCCGGTTCACACTTTTTGATGAAAATGACTGAAAGTTTTCACGACGAGTTATGTAGACTGGCCGCCGCAATCTAAGAGGCACGTGTACTACATGACTGATATTCAAACCACTTTTGCTGACCTTGGCCTGAACGCCGACATCCTTGAATCACTGAATGGCATGGGCTACGTAAAGCCATCCCCAATCCAGGCTGAGTG
Organism: Pantoea sp. 9140; assembly: GCF_000745295.1. Taxonomy (NCBI): domain Bacteria; kingdom Pseudomonadati; phylum Pseudomonadota; class Gammaproteobacteria; order Enterobacterales; family Erwiniaceae; genus Pantoea; species Pantoea sp. 9140. Next base: position 158,746 of record NZ_JQNO01000001.1, read on the forward strand.
TATTCCTCACCTGCTGGCGGGCCGTGACGTGTTAGGCATGGCGCAGACCGGGAGTGGTAAAACTGCGGCGTTCTCTCTGCCGCTGTTAAACAACATCGACCCGACTGTTAAAGCACCACAGATTCTGGTGCTGGCACCGACCCGCGAACTGGCGGTACAGGTTGCTGAAGCAATCACTGAATTCTCTAAGCACATGCGTGGCCTGAACGTGGTTGCCCTTTACGGCGGCCAGCGTTATGACGTGCAGCTGCGCGCTCTGCGTCAGGGACCACAGGTTGTTGTGGGTACCCCTGGCCGTCTGCTTGACCACCTGAAACGCGGCACGTTAGAACTCTCTAACCTGCGCGGTCTGGTGCTGGATGAAGCTGATGAAATGCTGCGTATGGGCTTCATCGAAGACGTTGAAACCATCATGGCTCAGATTCCAGCCGGTCATCAGACTGCGCTGTTCTCTGCAACCATGCCGGAAGCGATTCGTCGCATCACCAAACGCTTCATGAAAGATCCACAGGAAGTGCGTATTCAGTCAAGCATGACAACGCGTCCTGACATCAGCCAGAGTTATTGGACCGCTTACGGTCGTAAAACAGACGCACTGGTTCGCTTCCTGGAAGCAGAAGACTTTGATGCTGCCATCATCTTCGTGCGTACTAAAAACGCAACGCTGGAAGTGGCAGAAGCGCTGGAGCGTAGTGGCTATAACAGCGCCGCGCTGAACGGTGATATGAACCAGGCACTGCGTGAGCAGACGCTGGAGCGCCTGAAAGATGGTCGTCTGGACATCCTGATTGCAACCGACGTTGCGGCCCGTGGCCTAGACGTTGAGCGTATCAGCCTGGTTGTAAACTACGACATCCCGATGGATGCAGAATCATACGTTCACCGTATCGGCCGTACCGGTCGTGCCGGTCGTGCTGGCCGTGCGCTGCTGTTCGTTGAGAACCGCGAGCGTCGTCTGCTGCGCAACATCGAACGTACCATGAAGCTGACTATTCCTGAAGTCGAGCTGCCTAACGCAGAACTGCTGGGTGAGCGTCGTCTGGCCAAGTTTGCCGCTAAAGTTCAGCAGCAGCTGGAAAGCAGCGATCTGGATCAGTACCGTGCTCTGCTGACTAAAATGCAGCCGGAAGATGAACTGGATCTGGAAACTCTGGCAGCCGCACTGCTGAAGATGGCACAGGGCGAACGTCCTCTGATTCTGCCACCAGAAGCACCACGTCCTGCACGTCGCGAATACCGCGATCGTGACGAGCGTGATGGCCGTCGTGACAGCCGCGAAGCGCGTAGCGATCGTGGCCCACGTGAAAGCCGTGATGGCGATCGTCCACGCCGCGAACGTCGTGACGTTGGCGAAATGCAGCTGTACCGCATCGAAGTGGGCCGTGATGATGGTGTTGAAGTTCGTCACATCGTTGGCGCTATCGCTAACGAAGGCGACATCAGCAGCCGTTACATCGGTAACATCAAGCTGTTCGGTAACCACTCGACTATCGAGCTGCCGAAAGGCATGCCAGGCGATGTGCTGCAGCACTTCACCCGTACGCGTATTCTGAACAAACCGATGAATATGCAGCTGCTGGGTGATGCACAGCCAAACGAAGGCCGTGGCGATCGTCGTCCAGCCGGTGCTGGCGGTGAGCGTCGCAGCGGCCCTGGCGCAGCCAACCGTGAAGGTGGTCGTCGCTTCTCTTCAGAGCGCCGTGAAGGTGGTCGTGAAGGCGGTGGACGTACTTTCAACCGTGAAGGTAGCCGTGGTCCACGTCGTGAAGAAGGCGCAGCTGCCGCTCCACGTCGTCGTGATGCATAACGATTTAACGTCGTAACGAAAAGGGAAGCCGCTGGCTTCCCTTTTTTTATGCCTGTCAGGCACCGCCGCTGATCATGACGCGCTCGCCGCTGACATAAGCGGACTCCTCAGACGCCAGAAACAATGCAACCTGCGCCACATCCTCCGGCAGACCAAAACGCCCCAGCGGGGTAGCCGCCAGCAGCTGTGCCTTGAGCTGCGGGCTCATCCTCTTCGCGGCCAGCAATCCTTCGGTCAGAATCATGCCCGGTGCCAGCGCGTTAACCCGGATATTTTTTGCGCCCAGCTCGCGCGCCAGCCCCTGAGTCAGCGTATCCACTGCACCTTTGGTGGCCGCCCAGAGCACGGAACCTGGCGTACTGTTTTTACTGTTCAGGGCGCTGAGATTAATAATGCTGCCGCCGTGCGCGGGAAAGTGACGAATTGCTTGCTGACAGACCAGCAGCGTGCCGAGCAGGTTAACGTTAATCTGCTGCTGCATCTCCTCTGGCGTCAGCGCCGCAAACTCGCCATGATGAAAACTGCCCGCATTATTCACCACAATATCGGGTGCGCCGAAACACTCTGCGGTGGTGGCAAACAGCCGTTCCACGTCCCGCAGATGAGAAATATCAGCCTGTACCGCCACGGCTTCACTGCCCAGCGTGACGATATCGCTGACCACGTCTGCTGCTCCCACCTCGTCCTGACGATAGTTGACCACGACCCTGGCGCCCGCTGCGGCGAACGCGATGGCAATCGCTGCACCAATCCCTTTTGAGGCGCCTGTCACCAGTGCGATTTTGTTCTGCAGTGCTTTCATTATGTCACTCTCCGCCGTAATGATTGCGTCGAAAGACTATGCGCGCTGGTGACGAAAAGCGGGTAGCGCAATCCTGCAAGCTTTTTGCACGATCCTGCAAAAGTGCGGCAGCAGGACAGGCATTTCGCCTGACGTCAGGTAATATCGGCACAGAGAGCGGAAGGGGAGAACGCAGTGACAGAGAGTGACAAGTGGCAGGCGCTGGCACAGTTAATTGCCCGTCATGCGCCGGAGGATGGCCGGCATTCCAGTGCCATCGATTGCCTGTTTTTTGGCCGGGTTTCAGCACCCACAGAGCCAATGCACTTTGCTCAATGGGCCAGTTTTGCGCTGGTGGCGCAGGGCAGCAAAGCACTACATATGGGTGATGAGGTGCTGCACTATGGACCGGGGGATCTGTTGCTGGTGACGCTGGATATGCCAGTGCGCGCCTGCGTCACTGTCGCCACGCCGGAAAAGCCGAATCTCGGGATAGGTATCGCGATTAATGAATCCCGGCTTATGCGCTACCTTGAACAGTTTCCGCCAGCGCTGCCGCTGTCAACCGCAGGCAATGAACGTGGTGTCACCGTGCATAAGGTTTCACCTTTGCTGGTGGATGCGGTCATCCGGCTGGTGCGTCTGCTTGACCATCCGGAAGATATTGAGGCGCTGGCCCCGCTGATTGAGCAGGAAATTTTCTACCGGCTGCTGACCGGGCCGGAGGGATCGCGCATCCTGAACATGGCGCTGGCTGAGCGGCCGGGTAACCGGGTGGCGCAGGCTGCCCGCTGGCTGCGGGAGAATTTTCATCAGCCGCTGAAGATAGACCAGCTCGCCAGCAGTGTCGGCATGAGTATCTCTTCGCTGCATCATCACTTCAAAGCCGTCACGGCCATGACGCCGATGCAATATCAGAAACAACTGCGGCTCAACGAGGCGCGACGTCTGATGATGGTGGAAAAGCTGGATGCCGGTACCGCAGGCTATCGGGTGGGCTACCAGAGCGCATCACAGTTCAGCCGCGAGTATCGCCGCCTGTATGGGCAATCTCCGGCCAGGGACAGTCGTCAGCTGGCGGTGAGCCCGGATACCCTGCGCCCACCGCAAAACTGATTACAGGCTGTTTGCCGCTTCCATCGCAATGGCAAAGGAGCGCAGGCGTGCCTCGCTGTCAAAAATCTGACCATTAACCATAATTTCATCCGCCTGCGTTTCACGCATCAGCGAGGCCAGGCCATGACGCACCTTGTCGGTATCGCCTACCAGCGACATGCTCAGCGCCTGCTGCACGCCATACTGCTCTGACGGCGACCAGAGGTTATCCATGTTCTCAACCGGTGCCGGCAACGGGCCAGGTTTGCCGCGGCGCAGGTTAATAAACTGCTGCTGCTGCGAGGTAAACAGGAAGCGCGCATCACGTTCATTATCAGCGGCAACCACGTTAATACAGACGGTGGCATACGGCTTGTCGAGACGCGCTGAAGGCTGGAAGTTCTCACGATACACGTGCAGCGCCTGGAACAGCTGGTCAGGCGCGAAATGGGAGGCAAAGGCAAATGGCAGGCCCATTTTCGCTGACAGCTGGGCGCTGTAAAGGCTGGAACCGAGCAGCCAGACCGGGATCTTCAGGCCCAGACCCGGCACTGGCTGAACCGGTAGTTGCGCATCCGGGTCAGCATCAAACCAGTGAATCAGCTCAGCCACATCTTCGGGAAAGGTGTCAGCGTGCATGCTGGCCTGGTGACGGCGCAGCGCCATCATGGTGCGCTGGTCAGAACCGGGCGCACGGCCTAAGCCGAGGTCGATACGGCCAGGATAGAGAGAGGCCAGGGTGCCAAACTGCTCGGCGATGACCAGTGGCGCATGGTTAGGCAGCATAATGCCGCCGGAACCCAGCTTCAGGGTCTCGGTGTTCGCCGCCAGATAGCCGATCAATACCGACGTCGCAGCGCTGGCAATCCCTGTCATGTTGTGATGTTCAGCCAGCCAGTAGCGTTCGAAGCCCAGTTTTTCAGCCTGACGCGCCAGCGCCAGTGAATTATGGAACGCATCCCGTGCGGTCGCGCCCTGTGGAATCGGCGCAAGATCCAGCACGGACAGGCGAAGAGGTTTTTTATCAGACATGACTACTCCCGTTGTATGGCGCAGGCGTCAAAACCTGCACCATTTAGTATTACGCATCATTCCTTATATTAAAACTGCTAACCTCAGCAGGAATATAGCCGGTATGTGCTTTTACTCAGGATGCCAGCGTCATACCTGCCAGTTTGCGCCAGTAACCGTTACAATCGCAGCCTTTCGCGACCATAAGCGGGGCCTGACCGTTTTCATTAGCGCGGAAACGGTCAATCTCCGCCAGCGTCGACGTATCCTGCGGCGAGAGTCTCACGCAATCGACCTGGCCACGCATTCCCGCCAGATCGTTACCCAGGTTATAGCAGTAGCCGCTCATGGTCTGAATGCCATTGAGGACGAACACCTGTTGTCCCTCCTGAGAATTGACGCGGCGGCCTGTCGGATAGTTGATGCAGCAGGTTTCGCAGTCATCTTTCGCGCGGTTTTCAGAGCGGGCGGTGAAGCAGCGCGCTGACAGCGCCAGCGGCAGATGACCGTAGCCCATCACCTCCACCTCAAACTGCTGCCGGATACCCCGTGCTTCGCACTGCGCCAGCAGCTGTAGCAGCCAGTCACGCGACATCTCCACCGGCATACACCAGCGCGTCATGCCCTCTTTGACCAATAGTTGCAGCGTGTCGGCGTTATAGACATTCAGCGTCGGCCCGGCAACAAACGGCAGATGGCGCTCAGCGGCCATATTGACCGTGCCGATATCATTGGCTTCAATCAGGAACTCGCCGTTTTCTACATAGCGCTGCAGCTCTTTCAGCTCAGAAGGGGATTGCAGCAGCGCCAGCGTGCTGAGTACGACCTGTTTGCCGCTGGACGCCACGTCACGCGCCAGCGCCATCCAGCGGGCATAGGGCGTGGCGCGGCGTTTACTGCACACCGCCTCGCCGAGATAAATAATATCCGCACTGCTGCGGGCAGCCTGCTGGTAGAAATCTTCCAGCGTATCGGTCGGCCAGTACCAGAGCACCGGCCCAAGGGCATATTGCATCATGACTCCTTATTGCCATTCACGGTGATAAGCACCCAGCGTGGTTTGCGTGCCTTCGGAGAGATCGCCCAGCGTCTGCATCCACTGTGGCGCGACGTCAAACTGTTCCGGCTGCGCCTTGCAGCGATCGATCGCCTGACGCCAGACGCGCGCCACATCAGCGACGTAGGCGGGACTGCGCTGGCGGCCTTCGATTTTCACCGAGGCAATGCCTGCCCGCAGCAGCTCCGGCAGCAGTTCCAGTGTGTTCAGACTGGCAGGCTCCTCCAGCACGTGATAACGCTGATTGTTAACCTCATAGCGTCCTTTGCAGAGCGTCGGGTAACCGGCGCTCTCATCGGGCGCGTAGCGATCGATTAGCACCTCATTCAGGCGTGACTCCATGCCCTGCGGCGTCTGCTGCCAGCGCACAAATTTAGCCGGGGAGCAGGCACCTGCGCTGTTAGGCGATTCGCCGGTCATCCAGGAGGAGAGATAGCAGCGGCCTTCCGCCATAATGCACAGGCTGCCAAAGGCGAACACCTCCAGCGGCACCGGCGTGCTGCGCGCCAGTTGTTTAACCTGATGAATCGACAACACCCGCGGCAGCACCACGCGCTGCAGATTGAAGTGGCGATGATAAAAGCGAATCGCCTCAAGATTGGTTGCCGAAGCCTGCACAGAGAGATGACGTTCAACCTGTGGATAATGCTTCGCGGCATACTCCAGCGTGGCAATATCGGCCAGAATCAGCGCGTCGGCTCCGTTTTGCGCCGCCACATCAATCGCCCGCTGCCAGCGTCCCATGCCATCCGGGTGGGCAAACGTGTTGATCGCCACATGCAGTTTGCGCCGATGCTGATGAAGATAGCGCGCCGCTTCAGCCAGCTTTTTATCGGTGAAGTTCAGGCCCGCAAAGTGACGGGCATTGGTGTCATCTTTCAGCCCCACATAGACCGCATCCGCGCCATTCTCTGTAGCGGTGCGCACTGCGGGTAAGTTTCCTGCCGGGCAGAGCAGTTCCATAGGTGTTCCTCTCAACATGCGATGGGCGTCGAGTCTAGGCATCTGGTCCGGCGAGCGTGTTGATTTGGGGCAGTGAAATTCCAGTTCATCCGGCCTGGCGGCGCTTTTTTTCCCTCTATAGCCGCGTTTTTTATTGATCCCGGATGAGGCGCGCAGAAAAGGATATGGCAATATACGTAAAATTTTCTGAAGGGAGTGACGAAAGTGTTAGAGCGGATACATGCCCATTGTGTGAAAAATGGTCCAAAAATCTTAGGGTTACCCGTAGCGCTTACCCCATTCCCGGTCAAAAAGTTGCTGCTGCAACAACTCTTAAACTGGCAATTTCGCCATGCTTTGGCTGAAGGTGAGTTAGACTTTCTGAACGGTCGCCTGCTGGGTATCGGGATTGCCGATCTCAATCTGCAATGGATAACCACGCTGCAGGATGGCCGACTGGCGGTATTGCAACAGTCCGAAGCGGATGTCTGGTTTCGGGGCAATGCCAATGATCTGTTGCTGGTGGCAGCACGTAAAGCAGATCCCGACATGCTGTTCTTTCAACGCCGTCTGGTGATTGAAGGCGACACAGAACTGGGACTTGAGGTGAAGAACGTAATGGATGCTATTGAACCCGAGGCTATGCCCACCGCGTTACGCACGGCTATTGAGCAGATGGCGGCATTTGTCGACGCCGGCATGAAACAGGACGCGAAGGCCGCACAGGCACGCGCGGGTGCCGCATGTTGATCCGTAGCGAAATTGGTGTTGATGCCGCAGGCATCGACGTACTGCTCAGACGCTGCTTCAGTACCTCCGCCGAGGCGGAACTGACTCAGGCGCTGCGTGAAGATGGCCTGCTGACCCTGGGCGTGGTCGCCACGGATGATGAGGGACAGGTGCTGGGTTATGCCGCATTCAGTCCGGTCAGCGTTCAGGGCGACGATCGCGGCTGGGTGGCGCTGGCACCGCTGGCCGTTGATGAGACGCTGCGCGGTCAGGGCATTGCCAGCAAGCTGATTTATGAGGGGCTGGATACGCTTAATGAATTTGGCTACAGCGCGGTCGTGGTGCTGGGCGATCCGGCGCTGTTCAGCCGGTTTGGTTTTGAATCGGCTGCACGCCATGGCCTGCGCAGTCGCTGGCCGGGAACAGAGACAACGTTCCAGGTCTACCGTCTGGCGGACAATGCTTTTGACGGCGCGGAAGGGCAGATCGACTACGCCGAACCTTTTAATCGCCAGCCGTAATACCCAGCCAGCTCTCCAGACTGATCGGCTGACCCGCCACCAGCAGTAACTTCTGCTGACGGGTCAGTTGTTTAACCTGATACTCCAGTCTGGAGGCGCTGGCGCGATCGCCCGCCTCACAGTGAAACACCAGGTCCAGCGGACCTTTGCCCCGTAGCGCGCGGGCGCCGCGTCCGCTCTGGTGCTGAGCAACCCGGCGCACCACATCCGTGGTAATGCCGGTGTACAGGCTCCCTTTCGCCGTCCGGACGATGTAGAGTTGCCACTGCTGAGCCATACGTAATCTATTCCCAAAAAAAGGTGCCGGGCAGTGTAGCGCGCTTCACGCTCCGGTGCACCGCCAGGAGTTTATCTTGTCCGAACACGCCCATCTTGTTCGCTACCTCCGAAAGCAGCATGTGCTTTCACTCTGCTGTACCGCCGACGATCAACTCTGGTGCGCTAACTGCTACTACGTCTTTGATGAGACGCGCATGGCCTTCTGGATCATGACCGAACCTGATACCCGCCACGGTGAACTCATGGTGCTGAATCCGCAGGTTGCAGGCACCGTAAATGGCCAGCCCAGAACTGTCCTGCTGATTAAAGGGGTGCAGTATCGTGGCCGGGTCACACGGCTGGATGAAGCATCAGAGCAGATCGCCAGAGCGGCTTACCAGAAACGTTTTCCGGTCTCACGCAAAGTGTCGGCCCCGCTGTGGGAGATTGAGCTGGATGAGGTGAAGATGACGGATAATGCGCTGGGATTCGGCAAGAAAATTGCCTGGCAGCGGGAGAAATAGATACGCCCCTTTCAGCAGAAAAGGGCGTGGCGGATTTACAGCGCTTCGAGGATCCGCAGGGATTCACGGTTAAAGGCCGGTAAATCGTCCGGCGTACGGCTGGTGACCAGCTTATCGCCATCCACGACCACTTCCTTATCATGGAAGTCAGCACCGGCATTGATCAGGTCAATGGCAACGGCTTTAACGGTAGTCATCTTGCGACCGCGCACGCCGTTCGCGCTAATCAGCAGCTGTGGACCGTGGCAGATGGCAAAGATCGGTTTGCCGCTGGCGACAAACTCTTTGGTAAAGGCAACAAAACGATCGTCGCCGCGCAGCGCGTCAGGCGAGTGGCCGCCTGGCAGCAGCAGGGCATCAAATTCCGCCGGGCTGACGTCATCAATGCTGCGGTCGATGGTCACTTCCGCTTCGCCTTTCTTGCCTTTAACGACATTACCGGCCTGTTTCTCAATGGTCACCACCTCAAAACCCGCGCCTTTGTAGGCTTCCGCAGGTGAGGTAAATTCTGAGTCTTCAAATTCATCGGTAATCAAAACCGCAACTTTCTTGCTCATCTTTTTTCCTCCTTAAATTTGTGGAGCGCGAGGCGCGCTATCCGGATAACGTTGTAAGCCTGGTCGCTGAGCGTGAGAACGCAAGCCAGCCCGTTAAGATCAGCTATCTTTTAAGCTGTCAGCAGTGAAATAAGGACGAATCTGAGATGAATCGCGTATTACTGACCGGTGCCACCGGCTTAGTCGGGTCGCATCTGCTGCGCTTACTGATTGAGGATCCGCGTGTTGATGAGATCATCGCGCCCACCCGCCGGCCACTGCCCGTAATGCACAAAGTGGTGAATCCGGTAGAGGCCGATCTCACCGATGTGCTGGGGCCGCTGCAGAGTTCGCTGGATACGGTGTTCTGCTGCCTGGGCACCACACGTAAGCAGGCGGGTAGCAAGCAGGCCTTTATTCACGTCGATTACACGCTGGTGGTGGACAGCGGGTTATGCGGATTACGTCTGGGGGCGAAGCAGATGCTGGTGGTTAGCGCGCACGGTGCCAGCCGTCACTCACCGTTTTTATACAATCGCGTCAAAGGCGAAATGGAGAATGCGCTGCGCCATCAGGGCTGGCCGCGCCTGACGCTGGTGCGGCCTTCACTGCTGCTGGGGGATCGCGCGCAGAAACGACAGGGCGAAAGCCTGGCGGGACCGCTGTTTTCGCTGCTGCCGGGCAACTGGCGGGCGGTTCACGCACGCGACGTGGCACGCTGTCTGCATCAGCAGGCATGCATGCCGGGTAGTGAGAGCGTCAGCATCATTGAGTCGGGCGACATCCCGCGTCACTCAGCGTAACTGCCAGACGATCTGATTTCGGCTGCCGCGCCATTGCAGCGTGGCATCCTTCTCCTCTTCGACAAAGCGGCCATCGATCAGCACGTCGAGATAGTCCAGCACGGCACGCTGTGCCGCATTCAGCTCCTGCATCCGGTAGCCGGTCCAGAGCCAGATATCTTTACCGGGGCATGTCTTTCGCACCCGTTTCACCAGACGGCGAATGTGCGGCACGTTATGCGGATGAAGGGGATCGCCACCGCTCAGCGACAATCCCTGGCGCGGAATGCGTGTGTCCTGCAAATCCGCCAGCAGTTGCTCTTCCATCGCCAGCGTAAAGGGCACGCCGGAGTCAGTGCGCCACGTACTCTGGTTGTAGCAGCCGCGACACTGATGTTCGCAACCGGCGACAAACAGCGTGCAGCGGGTGCCGGGGCCATTCACGATATCCACATCGTAGTAGCGGTGAATATGCATCATCCCAGCGGCCCTTCGGCCAGATGCTTAACGCGACGCTGCACTTCCTGCTGCTTACCGGCGTTAAAAGGTCGCGCATCCGGGCTGCCCAGATAGCCACAGACCCGCCGTGTCACAGAGACGCGTGCCGGATCGTGATTGCCGCAGTTCGGACAGGTAAATCCACGGCTGGTACAGGTGAACTCGCCGTTGAAGCCGCACTCGTAGCACTCATCAATCGGCGTATTGGTACCGTAATAGGGCACGCGGTCGTAGCTGTAATCCCAGACATCCTCCAGCGCTTTGAGGTTGTGCTGTACGTTCGGGTATTCGCCGTAACAGATGAATCCACCATTCGCCAGCGGCGGATAGGGCGCTTCAAAGTCGATTTTATCGTAAGGATTCACCTTCTTCTCGACGTCAAGATGGAAGCTGTTGGTGTAATAACCCTTGTCGGTAACGCCCGGTACCACGCCAAACTGTGCCGCATCCAGTCGGCAGAAGCGGTCGCACAGATTCTCACTCGGCGTGCTATAAAGGCTGAAGCCGTAGCCTGTTTCCGCTTTCCAGCGGTCAGTGGCGGCGCGCAGATAGGCGATGATCGCTACGCCTTTGGCGCGCAGTGCCGCGTCATCGTAAGGGTGCTGGTGGCCGCCGCTGAGGGCATTCAGGGTTTCGTGCAGGCCGATGTAGCCCAGCGACAGTGACGCCCGGCCATTACGGAAAATAGGGCCGACATCATCATCCGCGTTCAGCCGGACGCCGCAGGCCCCTTCCATATAGAGGATGGGCGCGACGCGTGCTTTGGTCTTCTCCAGACGCGCCACCCGCGTCATCAGCGCCCGCTTAGCCAGCAGCAGGCGGGCATCAAGCAACGTCCAGAAGCGGGCTTCATCCCCAGCCGCCTCCAGCGCAATGCGCGGCAGGTTCAGGCTGATCACGCCGATGTTGTTGCGGCCCTCATGAATCTGCTCGCCATTCTCTTCATAAACGCCCAGGAAGCTGCGGCAGCCCATGGGCGTTTTGAACGAGCCGGTGACTTTCACCACCTGATCGTAATTGAGGATGTCGGGATACATCCGCTTGCTGGCACACTCCAGCGCCAGCTGCTTGATATCGTAGTTAACGTCGCCCGTCCGGCGGTTGACGCCTTCACGAATGCTGAACACCAGTTTAGGGAATACCGCAGTTTTACGATTTTTGCCCAGTCCGGCCAGCCGGTTGCGCAGAATCGACTGCTGAATCAGCCGCGCCGCCCAGTCCGTTCCCAGGCCGAAACCAAAGGTGACAAACGGCGTCTGGCCGTTGGCGGTGTGCAGGGTATTCACCTCGTACTCCAGCGACTGAAAGGCGTCGTAGCACTCTTTCTCCGTACGCTGACGTGCATACTGTTCAGCCTGCGGAATCTGCCACTGTTCAGCGATCGCCAGATGCCGGGCATAGCTCTGCTCAACAAACGGGGCCAGCACTTCATCAATGCGGTTAATGGTGGTGCCGCCGTAAATGTGGCTTGCGACCTGGGCGATGATCTGCGCCGTCACAGCAGTGGCGGTGGCGATCGATTTAGGCGGCTCGATCTCAGCGTTGCCCATTTTAAAGCCATTGGTCAGCATGCCTTTCAGATCGATCAGCATGCAGTTAAACATCGGGAAGAAGGGTGAATAGTCGAGATCGTGATAGTGGATCTCGCCGCGCTCGTGCGCCAGAACGATATCCCGCTGCAGGATCTGCTGCTGCGCGTAGTGCTTCGCCACGATCCCGGCCAGCAGATCGCGCTGTGTCGGGATCACTTTGCTGTCTTTGTTAGCATTTTCGTTCAGCAGCGCCGCGTTGGTCTGATCGACCAGACCGCGAATGGCGTGGTGTAACTGGCTCTGACGATCTCGGGCGACATCGCGATCGTGGCGATACTCAATGTAGGCGCGCGCCAGTTGTGGATAAGGGCCCGCCATCAGCGTCTCTTCTACCGCACACTGAATCTCACGAATATCCACTTCGGGACGATCCGCCAGCCGCAAAGCAACGCGCTCGGCGACCTGTGCGCACCAGGCCGCATCGTCGACCTCTGCTGCCCGTGCCGCCGCCATGACAGCCTGCTCGATACGCTGCGCATCAAAGCCTGTCCGGCATCCATCGCGCTTGATTACCACCGTCGCCATTTCTCTCTCCGTAAACTACATATGGGGTTCGGGAGGATTCTATTCCCTACATGTAGTGATTGCTGAGAATTAATGCGCTCTGATTTGACCTGAAGCAAGGAAGCCTCAACCCGGCAGAAAATTCCGACCGACGTAAAAAATCGGGTTCGGGTTCAGGTTTCCTGCAGCGCTGGCAGGCCAACACGAAATGCTCAGCACCATGGGCCTCGCGCTGGTGAATGCTTACGTCCGTAATCAGGCATCTGGTGCCACTGAAGTGGCCGGGATGCAGGCGACACTGGATGCCGCCGCAGAGGTGCAGGATGAAACGGTGATAGCGCTGGTCAGGCCGCTGGAGACGCTGCTGCGTGCCTTTCAGTAAACGCGATGGCTGGATGAACCGGCCACCGCGGCGTCAGGCCGGGCCGCTGACCGAGTGACGGCGCACCAGCGTCGGGCTGAACATGTGAGTGACTTCCGGCAGCGGCAGATCGTTGGCCAGGGCCAGGGCCAGTTGGGCCGCCTGCTGCGCCATGGTGACAATCGGATAGCGGACTGTCGTGAGGCGTGGTCGCACATAGCGCGACACCAGCACATCATCGAAACCGATCAGCGACATCTCTTCCGGCACGCGGACGCCGTTATCGCTCAGCACCGCCAGCGCGCCCGCCGCCATGGAGTCGTTGTAGCAGGCGACGGCGGTGAAATTTCTGCCGCGTCCCAGCAGTTCTGTCATCGCCTGCTCACCGCCGACTTCGTCCGGTTCGCCCCAGGTCACCAGCCGATCGCTGCACGGCAGACCGTGCTCTTTCAGCGCATCGTAGTAACCCTGCAGGCGATCTTCGGCATCAGAGATGGTGTGGGTTGAGCAGATAAAGGCGATGTTCTGGTGGCCGAGCTGGATCAGATGGCGGGTCGCCAGCCAGGCACCGTAGCGATCGTCGAGTGCAATACAGCGCTTTTCAAAGCCTTTTATCAGCCGGTTAAGCAGTACCATTCCGGGCACCTGCTTCATCAGCACTTCCAGCTCTGCGTCGGGAATCTTCTTGGCGTGCACCACCAGCGCCGCGCAGCGGTGACGCATCAGCTGTTCAATCGCCTGACGCTCTTTTTGCTCATTGTGGTAACCGTTACCAATCAGCAAAAAGTTACCGGTGTTGCCTGCCACTTCATCCACGGCTTTCACCATGGCGCCAAAAAAGGGATCGGAGACGTCACCGACAATCAGGCCGAGCGTTTCGGTCGATTGCTGCGCCAGCGCGCGTGCGTTGGCATTCGGGTGATACTGAAGCTGCTCCATCGCCTGGCCTACGGCCTGTCGGGAGCTGTCGCTGGCTTTGGGAGAATTATTGATTACACGGGAGACTGTGGCGACAGAAACGCCAGCCAGTCGCGCAACATCCTTTATGGTAGCCATGCGTTGACCTGCTTTGGGGAAAACGTTTACACATCGCATCAGTGTTACGGAAAAGGGCGGACACATCAACCCGACAGAATGCCAGCGTCGTCGCAAAAAGGGGCAAAACCGGCCGCTGTTGCACATCTTCTGCTGAGACGTCGCCCCATGTTATGCTCAGTTCCCCACCTGGCTACCGTGAAAAAACAACGATGAAAATCAAAGTGCCACATCTGGCGCACTGGGGCGCGTTTACCGCCGTCACTGAAAACGATCGTCTGACTGGCTGCGAACCTTTCTTCGCCGATGCCGATCCGTCGCCGATGATCCACACTATTCCCGAGCTGGTCTACTCCGACAAACGCATTCGCCAGCCGATGGTGCGCCGTTCGTGGCTGAAGTCACGCGAGAAGAGCGACCGCACGCTGCGAGGCCGGGAAGATTTTGTCGCCGTGGACTGGGAAACCGCGCTGGATCTGGTGGCGGAAGAGAATCGCCGCGTCCGCGATCGCTACGGTGCATCGGGTATTTTCAACGGCTCCTACGGCTGGTCATCGGCCGGTCGCGTTAACCACGCCCGCACGCTGGTGCGTCGCTTCTACTTTCAGGGTGGCGGGGGCGTCGATCAGCAGGGTAACTACAGCTGGGCGCGGCGCAGTTCTTCCTGCCCTATGTGATCGGCACCTATATGCCGCTGACCGGACGCGTCACCGAATGGCCGCAGGTGGTGGAGTACGCCGAAATATTTGTCGCCTTTGGTGGGCTGGCGCTGAAAAACGCCCAGGTCGCCTCGGGAGGCGCAGGGCAGCACAGCCTGAAACCGGCGCTGATGCAGCTGGCGGCTAAAGGCACGCCGGTCATCAACATCAGCCCGATGCGCGATGACTGCCCGGAATTTGTGAACGCCGAATGGATCCCGATTCGCCCCAACACCGACGTGGCGCTGATGCTGGCGCTGGGTCATGAGATCACCCAGCGCGGCGCGGTTGACGAGGCGTTTCTCGCCAGCCACTGCACCGGCTGGCCGCAGCTGCGCGCCTATCTGCTGGGCGAAACCGACGGCGTGGCGAAAACCGCCGGCTGGGCCAGCCGTATCACCGGCATTCCGGCTGACCGCATCGTGCAACTGGCGCAGCAGCTGACCGGCAAACGCAGCTTTATTACCTGCTCCTATTCCGTGCAGCGCGCCCATCGCGGTGAGCAGCCTTACTGGATGATGATTGCGCTCTCCTCAATGCTCGGTCAGCCTGGCCTGCCGGGCGCAGGGTTCTCCTTTGGTCACGGGTCGATGAACAGCGTCGGCAACCCGCGTCAGGAAGGGCCAGCGCCGATGATGAGCACCGGCCCGAATCCTTCGGGACTGTCGATTCCGGTGGCGCGCATCAGCGATATGCTGCTCAATCCCGGCCAGCCCTATCGCTTCCAGGGCGAAACGCTGCACTATCCCGACATCCACATGGTGCACTGGGCGGGCGGCAATCCGTTCCACCATCACCAGCAGCTGAACCGGCTGGTGGAGGGCTGGCAACGGCCCGATACGGTGGTGGTGCAGGATATCGTCTGGACGCCAGCGGCGCAGATGGCGGACATCGTGCTGCCCGCGACGACCACACTGGAGCGCAACGACATCGGCGGCTCCTCACGTGACCGCTTTGTGCTGGCCATGCATCAGGCGATTAAGCCGCAGCATCAGGCACGCAACGACTTCGATATTTTTGCCGATTTAGCAGAGCGTCTCGGCTATCGCGACACCTTTACCGAAGGACGCAACGAGATGCAGTGGATCGTGCATCTCTATCAGCAGTGCGCCACCGCCCATCAGCGCAAAGGCATCGATTTCCCCGAATTTGATGAATTCTGGCAGCGCGGCTTTGTGGAAATTCCGGAAGGCGGCAAGCCTTATCAGTTTATGGAGGATTTCCGTGCCGATCCGCAGGCGAATCCGATCAAAACCGCCAGCGGCAAAATCGAGCTGTTCAGCCAGACCATTGCGGACTACCAGCTGGACGATTTCGCCGGTCATCCGGAGTGGCGTGAACCGCAGGAGTGGCTCGGTTCGCCCGTGAGCCGTGACTATCCGCTGCACATGATCTCCATTCAGCCGTCCGACCGGTTACACAGCCAGCTGGATGCCACCGACACGGTGCAGGGCAACAAAACGGCCGGACATGAAACGCTCTGCATGCATCCAGTGGATGCGGCCGCGCGCGGACTGGTGGAAGGCGATGAAATTGAGGTGAGCAACGCCCGTGGTGTGATGCTGGCGGGTGTGCGCATCACTGAGGGTGTAACGCAGGGCGTGGTGATTATCGCCACCGGTGCCTGGTTTGATCCGGGCTTCGGCAGGGCATGGCAGCCTTTCGATCGCGCGGGTAACCCCAACGTGCTGACGCTCGACATCGGCACCTCGTCGCTGACGCAGGGGCCAAACGCCATGAGTTGCCTGGTGGAAATCAAAAAACATCAGGATTGCACAATAGCGTAAGGATCTCATGGCTGGTTACATTTTGCGGGTAACTGTTGCGTTTAGGCGATGGCAGCCGATCAATCCCCTTTGCTACATTCAGGGTCCCAGAGGTATTGATGGGTGAACATCAATAGATTTTCTTGATTACACCAACCTGCGCAGATGCGCAGGTTTTTTTTGCCCGCAATCTGCCGTCGATAACGAACTGATACACAGTTTTCCTGTTATACGGCCAGCGCTTTCTTTATAACTGCTGGCACCAGCCCCTTTCTCTTTATTTTGCGCAGCGGAATGCCATGCCCCGGATTAAAAAACTACTGGGAAAAGACCAGATAAAAGCGCCCTTTAACCCTTTTCGTTTTCGGCTGATCTGCCTCGGTGTCACGACCTGCCTGGTGGTGCTGCTGGCGCGCGTCGCGGACCTGCAGTTCCTGAATCAGCCGATGCTGGAGCACGAAGCGGATCAGCGATCGCTGCGAACCGTCACGCTGCCCACCAGCCGCGGCACCCTGCTGGATCGTAACGGCGAAGCCCTGGCGCTCAGCGTGCCATCGCGCGACGTGATTGCCGATCCACTGCGCGTGCTGGAGAGCAACCCCGATTTTACCAGTGCCAAATGGGCCTATCTTGCGGCCGCACTCAACACCCGTCCCGAAGAGCTGGCGGCGCAGATCACCGCCAACCCGAAACGTCGCTTCCTCTATCTGGGGCGTAAAGTCGAACTGGGTATCGCCAAAGACATTAAAGAGCTGAAGCTGAAAGGCATCAGTGAAGTGTATGACGACAGCCGTTTCTATCCGATGAGTGAAGCTTCTGCGCCGCTGATCGGCATCGTTGGTGCGGATAACGTCGGCCTGAACGGGCTGGAAAAAGGCTTTGATAAGGTGTTGCAGGGCGAGCCAGGCAAAGAGGTCTATCGTCAGGATGCGGCAGGCAATATCATCGCGATGATCAACTACCAGCCGCCGACGCAGCCGCCAACGGTGCAGCTCAGCATCGACAAATATGACCAGTACACGCTCTACAGCAAACTGCGCGACGGCGTGCTGATCAACAAGGCGGACTCGGGTGCCGCCGTGCTGGTGAAGATTGACACCGGCGAGATTCTGGCGATGGCCTCTTATCCGTCGTTCAACCCCAACAACTATGAAGGGGCTACCCCGGCGCAGATGCGTAACTCGGCCATCAACGACAGCTACGAACCGGGATCGACCGTGAAGCCACTGGTGGTGATGGAAGCGCTGGAGCGCCATCTGGTTCGCCCGGACTCGGTGATCGACACCACGCCTTACAGCGTGAACGGCCACCTGATCCGCGACGTTGGCCACTGGCCGCGCCTGACCATGACCGGTATTCTGCAAAAATCGAGCGACATCGGGGTCTCTCACCTCGCGCTGGCGATGCCCGCGGAAGCACTGGTGAATACCTATCAAGCGTTTGGCCTGGGCAAACCGACCGGATTAGGGCTGACCGGCGAAAGCGTCGGTTACTTCCCGCTGCACCGTGCCCGCTGGGCTGACATTGAGCGGGCCACCTTCTCCTTTGGTTATGGCCTGCGCGTCACGCCGCTGCAGATTGCCCGCGAATACGCCACGCTCGGCTCTTATGGCGTTTACCGTCCGCTGTCGATCACCCGCGTCACGCCACCGGTTATGGGACGGCAGGTTGCCAACCCGGAAACGGTGAAAGAGGTGGTGCATATGCTGGAGAGCGACGTATTGCCAGGCGGAACCGGACTGAAAGCGGCGGTGCCGGGCTACCGTCTGGCAACCAAAACCGGTACGGCGGAAAAGATGGGCACCAGCGGCAAGTATGATGGCGGCTACGTCAACTACACCGCCGGTATCGCGCCCGCCAGCCATCCTGAAGTGGCGCTGGTGGTGATGATCAACCATCCGACGGCGGGCGATCACTTCGGTGGTTCGGTTGCTGCGCCGGTATTCGGCAACATCATGGGGCCGGTTCTGAAACATATGAACGTTGCGCCTGATGCCATCTACACCAGGCCTGCGGCCAGCCCTTCGGATAAATCTTAGTTAGATCTGAGTGTAAGCGAGGCGTGAAGGATAGTCACACCTCGTTGCACTTCCCCGAATTCGGTTGCGTTTTCCTGCTGTCTCCGCGCGGTCAATCAGTGCGAGGATAGCAGTCCCAGAGGTATTGATGGGTGTGAAAACAACACCGCTTCGGCAGTGAGACCCTGTTATTACACCGACCCACGCAGATGCGTGGGTTTTTTTTGCCTGCGCACCGGACCCTGCCTTTTCGGCTGTATCAACCGCCGTTAAATCATCATCGTTCTTAACGAAACCCTGACAGTTTGCCGGTAGAAACGCGCGTCGCCTTTCACCGATAATGGCCGCCGTGACGCCTGGCGTTTTTTTGCTCGCCACAGCCGGTTTTCACTGCCGCATTCCGCACGTTCCGGGATTTCTTTTTCTGCTTATCTGAAGAGTTCGACGATGACTCACCTTTCTCGCCCCGCGCGTTCCTTTGGGCTTAAATGGCTGCTCCTGTTGCTGGTTGTTGCGATTGTCGCGGGCGTTATCTGGCGTCTGCTCTCTTCGGGGCACGGGCCGGGTGAGGGAATGCCGCCGGGCAGACCGGGTGCGCCTGGCATGATGGGCGGCGGTGCAACGCTGGTTCACAGCGGCGTCGCCAGCACGGCGGATGTGCCGGTGTGGCTGAACGCGCTCGGCACGGTGATCCCCAACGCCAGCGTGACGGTGACCAGCCGCGTTGATGGTCAGCTGGAGCAGGTTTTCTTCACTGAAGGGCAGAAGGTCAGCGCCGGGCAACTGCTGGCGCAGATCGATCCGCGCAGCTATCAGGCGACGCTGAACCAGTATCAGGCTGAACTCAGCGAAAACCAGGCGCTGCTGAAAAGTGCCGAGCTGACGCTGGCGCGTTACCGCAAACTGGCGGCGCAGGATGCGCTGGCGCGTCAGGATCTGGACAGTCAGATTGCCACCGTCGGGCAGTATCGCGGCGCTGTCGCCGCCGATCAGGCGCAGATTGCCAGTGCGAAGCTGAGCATTGAGTATGCCCGGATTACCGCCCCGATCAGCGGGCGTGTCGGCCTGCGTCAGGTCGATCCCGGCAACATGGTACAGAGCTCCAGCAGTACCGGCCTGGTCACCATTACGCAGATGCAGCCCGCTGCCGTGACCTTCAGCGTGCCACAAAGCGACATCCCGGCGCTGGTCAGCGTGCTGCATCAGGGACAGAGCCTGCCCGCCACGCTGTTCGATCAGGACAATCAGCATCCGCTCGCCAGCGGCGAAGTGAAGTTCATCAGCAACCAGATCGACACCGCCACCGGCACCGTGGCGCTGAAGGCGATGTTTGCCAACCAGGATGAAGCGCTGTTTGCTAACCAGTTTGTGAATATCAGGCTGCAGACCCGGGTGCTGAAAGGCGTGACGGTGATCCCGGCGCAGGCGCTGCAGCTCAGCAGCGATGGCAGCTTCGTCTTTGTGATCAACAAAGATCACACCGTCACGCGCAAAGCGGTCACCACCGGCCCGGCGTTCGGCGACGATCAGCAGGCGATCCTCAGTGGCGTTTCGCCGGGCGATCGGCTGGTAACGGAAGGGATCGATCGTCTGACCAGCGGCAGCAAAGTCACGCTGGCAGATGAGATGCCCGCTGCCGGTGCTGTATCGAAATGAACCCGTCTCGCCTGTTTATTCTGCGTCCGGTCGCCACCATTCTGCTGATGGTCGGCGTGCTGATCGCGGGCATCTTCGCCTATAAATTCCTGTCGACCTCGGCGTTGCCGCAGGTCGACTATCCGACCATTCAGGTCACCACGCTCTATCCTGGCGCCAGCCCGGATGTCATGGCGTCGTCGGTCACCTCACCGCTGGAGCGCCAGCTAGGGCAGATGGCGGGGCTGAGCCAGATGAGCTCCACCAGCGCCAGCGGCTCGTCAATCATTACTCTGAAGTTCAGCCTGGATCTGTCGCTGGATGTCGCCGAGCAGGAGGTGCAGGCGGCCATTAACGCGGCAAATAACCTGCTGCCTGATGCTCTGCCTAATCCGCCGACCTACAAAAAGGTCAATCCGGCGGACAGCGCGGTGGTGACGCTGGCAGCCAGTTCAGACACGCTGCCGCTGACAGAGGTGCAGGATCTGGTGAATACCCGGGTGGCGCTGAAGCTGTCGCAGATTTCCGGCGTCGGTATGGTGACGCTGGCGGGCGGTCATCAGCCCGCGATTCGGGTGCAGATGAACCCGCAGGCGCTGGCGGCGCATCATCTGACGCTGGAGGCGGTGAATACGCTGATCGGCAACAGCAACGTCAATGGCTCCAAAGGCGGCTTTGACGGCAAATATCATTCGGTCACCATCGACGCCAACGATCAGCTGCGCACCGCCGAAGAGTACGGCAACCTGATCCTCACTTACGAGAACGGCGCGGCGCTGCGCCTGAAAGATATCGCCCATATTGAGCAGGGTCCGGAGAACAGCTTCCAGTCCGCATGGGCCAATAACCAGCCCGCGATTGTCATCAGCGTGCAGCGCCAGCCCGGCGCAAACGTTATTCAGGTGGTGGACAACATCAAGGCGCAGCTTCCCGCACTGCAGGCGGCGCTGCCGGACGGGGTAAAGATGACCATTCTCTCCGACCGCACCCAGACCATTCGCGCCTCAATCAGCGACGTGCAGTTTGAGCTGATGCTGTCGATTGCGCTGGTGGTGATGGTGACCTTCCTGTTCCTGCGCAACGTGGCCGCCACGCTGATCCCGAGCGTGGCGGTGCCGCTGTCGCTGGTTGGCACCTTTGGCGTGATGTATCTGGCGGGCTTCAGCCTGAATAATCTGTCGCTGATGGCGCTGACCATCGCCACCGGCTTTGTCATCGATGACGCGATCGTGGTGGTCGAGAACATCTCCCGGCGGCTGGAGCAGGGCGAGTCACCGATGGAGGCGGCGCTGAAAGGCTCACAGCAGATTGGCTTCACCATCATCTCGCTGACCTTTTCCCTGATTGCGGTGCTGATTCCGCTGCTGTTTATGGGCGATGTGGTCGGGCGGCTGTTCCGGGAGTTCGCGATTACGCTGGCGGTGGCGATCCTGGTGTCGATGCTGGTGTCACTGACGCTGACCCCGATGCTGTGCGCGTATCTGCTGCGGCACATTCCGCCAGAGCAGCAGTCAACCTTTGCCCGCAAGGGCGGCGCGCTGTTTGACCGGCTGGTGCGCGGCTATGACCGGCTGCTGACCATGGTGCTGAATCATCAGAAACTGACGCTGCTGGTGGCGCTGGCGACCTTCGGGCTGACGGCGCTGCTCTATCTGATGGTGCCGAAAGGCTTCTTCCCGACGCAGGATACCGGGCTGATTCAGGGCGTCACCGTTGCCTCTCAGGATGTCTCGTTTAACGCCATGGCCTCGCGCCAGCAGGCGCTCTCTAAACTTATCCTGACAAACCCGGCGGTGGAGAGCGTCTCATCGACCATCGGTATCGACGGCACCAACACCAGTCTCAACAGCGGACGGTTGCAGATCAACCTTAAGCCGTTTGGCTCGCGCGATCTCAGTGCCAGCCAGGTCATCAGCCAGCTGAACCAGGCGACCGCCAGCGTGCCGGGTATCCGGCTCTATCTGCAGCCAGCGCAGGATCTCACCGTCAACGATCAGGTATCGCCGAGTCAGTATCAGTTCACCCTCGACGACGCCGACAGTGAAAATCTGGTCCGCACGTCGCCGAAACTGGTGGCTGCCTTGCAGCAGCGGCCCGAGTTTAATGGCGTGGTGAGTAACCTGCAGGATCAGGGGCGTGTCTCTTACGTGGAGCTGAACCGCGACAAAGCGGCGCGCTTCGGCATTACCGCATCGGACGTGGACACTGCGCTCTATAACGCGTTTGGTCAGCGTCTGGTCTCGACCATTTTTACCCAGTCGAATCAGTATCGGGTGGTGCTGGAAGTAGCGCCGGCTTACCAGCAGGGGCCGGCGTCGTTTGATGATGTTTATCTGCAGCCGTCCACCAGCAGCAGTTCAACGTCGTCATCCACCAGCACGACGTCATCTGCCTCTTCGTCCACCTCTTCATCCACCTCTTCATCAACGTCGACGTCCACCTCAGGTTCGGACAGCACTACGGCCAGCAGCGGGATGGTGAAACTCACCTCTATCGCGACGATTCATCAGCGCACCGGCTCGCTGATGCACATGCGGCTGAATCAGTTCCCGGCGGTGATGATCTCATTCAACCTTAATCCAGGCTACTCGCTGGAGGATGGTCAGCGGGCAATTGCAGAGGTGCGCCAGCAGCTGCAGCTGCCGGAGAGCACCACGCTGCGCTATCAGGGGGAAACCTCGGCGTTCCAGAGCGCCACCGGCAACACGCTGTGGCTGATTCTGGCGGCGCTGATCACCATGTATGTGGTGCTCGGTATCCTCTACGAAAGCTTTATCCATCCGGTCACGATTCTCTCTACGCTGCCGTCGGCGGCGGTGGGCGCGCTGCTGACGCTGCTGCTGGCGGGCACGGAGTTCAGCCTGATTGCGCTGATTGGCGTCATCCTGCTGATCGGCATCGTGAAAAAGAACGCCATTATGATGATCGACTTTGCGCTGGAGGCGGAACATCAGCAGCACCTGAGCGCGCGTGAGGCGATTCATCAGGCCTGCCTGCTGCGCTTCCGCCCGATCCTGATGACGACGATGGCGGCGCTGCTCGGCGCGCTGCCGCTGATGCTCGCCTCCGGCTCGGGTGCCGAACTGCGTCAGCCGCTGGGGCTGGTGATTGTCGGCGGGCTGATTGTCAGTCAGGTGCTGACGCTCTTCTCCACGCCGGTCATCTACCTCTGGTTTGACGGGCTGGCGCAGCGCGGCAACGCCTGGGTGAAACGCCGTCAGCAGCAGGCGCGGAGCGGGCAATGAACCTGACCCGGCTATTTATCTTTCGTCCGGTGGCGACGCTGCTGCTGACGCTGGCGATCCTGCTGCTCGGCGCGCTGGGCTACCGGCTGCTGCCGGTGGCACCGCTGCCGCAGGTCGATTTTCCGACCATCATGGTCAGCGCCAGCCTGGCGGGAGCCAGCCCGGAAACGATGGCGGCGACGGTCGCCACCCCGCTGGAACGTTCGCTGGGGCAGATTGCCGGTATCAGCGAGATGACCTCCAGCAGTTCGCAGGGCTCCAGCAGCATCATCCTGCAGTTTGAGCTGGACCGCGATATCAACGGCGCGGCGCGCGACGTGCAGGCGGCGATCAACGCGTCGCGCAGCCTGCTGCCGAGCGCGATGGCCTCGCTGCCGACCTATCGCAAAGCCAATCCGTCAGACGCGCCGATTGTGATGCTGGCGCTGACCTCCGCCACCCGCACGCCCGGCGAGCTTTACGATCTGGCGGAGAGCAAGATCGAACAGGCGATGGGGCAAGTGCAGGGCGTGGGCGAAGTGTCGCTGATGGGCAGCGCCTTACCCGCGGTGCGGATTGATCTGCAGCCGCTGAAGCTGACCCATTACGGCATCTCGCTGGAGACGGTGCGTGCCGCCGTTGCCAACAGCACCACCAATCTGCCCAAGGGAATCCTGCAGGGCAGTGACCAGTCGTGGCTGGTGGACAGCAACGGCCAGCTGGAAAAGGCCGCCAGCTATCGCGATCTGATCGTCACGTATCAGCAGGGCAAGGCGGTGCGGCTGCGCGACGTCGCCACGGTCTATGATTCGGTGGAAGATCGCTACCAGGCGGGATTTCTGAATGCCACGCCTGCGGTGATGATCGGCATCAAACGTCAGGCGGGCGCTAATATGCTCGAAACCATCGACGCGATAAAAGCGCAGCTGCCGCTGCTAGAAAAGAGCCTGCCCGCGGACAGCCAGCTGAAAGTGGTGGTTGACCGCTCGCCCGGCGTGCGCGCCTCGCTGTATGACACCGAAGAGACGCTGCTGATCGCGGTGCTGCTGGTGATTGCGGTAGTGTTTATTTTCCTGCGCAATCTGCAGGCGGTGATCATTCCGGCACTGGCGCTGCCGGTATCGCTGATCGGCACCTGTGCGGTGATGTACCTGCTGGGGTACAGCCTGGATAACCTGTCGCTGATGGCGCTGATTATCTCCACCGGCTTCGTGGTGGATGATGCGATTGTGGTGCTGGAGAACATCACCCGTCACATTGAGCGCGGGCTGAGCCCGCTGCGGGCGGCGCTGCGCGGAGCGCAGGAGGTGTGTTTCACCGTGCTGTCGATGACCGTATCGCTGATCGCGGTGTTCATCCCGATCCTGCTGATGGGCAGCATTGTGGGGCGGCTGTTCCGCGAGTTTGCCGTGACGCTCACCGTATCGCTGCTGATCTCGCTGTTTGTCTCGCTCAGCCTGACGCCGATGCTCTGCGCACGCCTGCTTAAACCAAAGCCGCCCGTCAGCCAGCGGCCGCATCCGCTTTATCAGTTTATTGAAAATCAGCTGAACCGCCTGCTGACCGCCTACGGACGCGGGCTGGCCTGGGTGATGCGCCATCAGAAACTGACGCTGCTGAGTCTGCTGCTGACCGTGCTGCTGAATGTTTTTCTCTTTACCGTAGTGCAGAAGGGCTTTTTCCCGAATCAGGACACCGGGCTACTGATGGGCGCGCTGCGCGCCGATCAGAACATTTCATTTCAGGCGATGAAGCCGAAAATGCTGATGTTCACCAAAATCATTCAGGAAGATCCGGCGGTCGAGAGCGTGATGTCGTCGATGGGCAGCGGGATGTTTGGCTCCCGTAACAGCGCCAACTTCTTTGTGCGGCTTAAGGACTTTGACCAGCGCGATGCCACGGCCACCGAAGTGGCCAACCGGCTGACGCGTAAAACCAGCCACATCGCCGGGGCGCAGATGTTCCTGATGGCGGCGCAGGATCTGCACATTGGCGGACGCAGCGCTAACGCCACGTATCAGTACAGTCTGCAGGCAGACGATCTTGACCTGCTGCGGATCTGGACGCCGAAAGTGCAGGCGGCGCTGGCGGCGATCCCTCAGCTCAACAGCGTAGACTCCGACTCGCAGACCGGCGGTCAGGAGGTGGAACTGACCATCGACCGCGACCGAGCGACCCGGCTGGGCGTCAACGTGAAAATGCTCGATACGCTGCTGAATAATGCGTTCAGCCAGCGGCAGATCGCTACGCTCTATCACACCCTGAATCAGTATCACGTGGTGATGTCGCTGCAGGACAGCGACACCGCGAATCCGGAGACGCTGCAGCAGCTCTATGTGATTAACGACAGCGGTGACCGCGTGCCGCTCTCCGCCTTTGCCCGCTTCAGCGGCGGCAATGCGCCGCTGTCGGTGGCCCATCAGGGCCAGTCAGCGACCAGCACGGTGGCGTTCAATCTCAATGATGGCGTTTCACTGGAGCAGGCGCAGGGTCTGATTAAACAGGCGATGGCGAAGCTGGGCCTGCCATCGACCATTCATGCCGGTTTTGCCGGTACCGCCGCCGCCTTTTCCCAGCTGACCGCTACCATGCCGTGGCTGATTCTGGCGGCGCTGGCAGCGGTCTATATCGTGCTCGGCGTGCTCTACGAGAGCTACATCCATCCGCTGACCATTCTTTCGACGCTGCCGTCTGCGGGCGTCGGCGCGCTGTTACTGCTACTGCTGACCAACACGCAGCTCACGGTGATCGCGCTGATTGGCATCATCCTGCTGATTGGCATCGTGAAAAAGAACGCCATCATGATGATCGATTTTGCCATCGACGCGGAACGGCGGCAGGGCATGTCGCCGCAGCAGGCGATCACCCAGGCGTGTCTGATGCGCTTCCGGCCGATCATGATGACTACGCTGGCCGCCTTTTTCGGCGCGTTGCCGCTGGCGCTGGGCAGTGGCGGGGATGCCGATCTGCGCAGTCCGCTGGGGATTGCCATCGCAGGCGGTCTTGCGCTCAGCCAGCTGCTGACGCTGTTTACCACACCGGTTGTTTATCTGTGTCTCGACCGTCTGGGTCGTGCCACTCAACGTCAATGGCGTCGTCTGCGCCATGCGGAATCCTGATCCATGAAATCTCTTATCCCGTTTATTGTGCTGCTGCTGGCTGGCTGTAGCGTTGGTCCCGATTATCAGCGCCCGGCGGTGGCGATGCCGGTTCACTATAAAGAGGCGAAAGGCTGGCAGCAGGCGACGCCGCTGGATGCGCAAAGCAAAGGCGAATGGTGGGCGGTCTATCACGACGCCACGCTGGGCGGGCTGCTGAGCCAGGTCAGCGTGTCGAATCAGAATGTGGCGACCTATGCCGCGCAGTACCGGCAGGCGCAGGCGCTGGCGGCGGAGTCTCGCGCGGCGCTGTTTCCTTCGCTGGGCTATGACGGCAGTGTGACGCGCAGCGGCAGCCATGCAACCAACAGCAGCGTTCGCACCACCAGCAGCAGCCATCAGGCGGAGCTGAGTGCCAGCTGGGAGCTGGATCTGTGGGGCAAACTGCGGCGCACGCTGGAGGAGGACCGCGCTAGCGCCGCGGCCAGTGCGGCGGAACTGGCCAATATCACCCTGAGCGCCCAGTCTGAGCTGGCGCAGGACTATTTCCAGCTGCGCATCATGGATCAGAAAATCGCGCGCTATCAGCAGAGCGTTGACGCCTATCAGCGCTACCTGAACGTCATTACCAGCCAGTATCAGGCGGGCACCGCGTCGCGGGCGACTCTGGCTCAGGCGCAGCTGCAACTGGAGAATGCCAGCGCCTCGGCGCAGGATTACCAGTGGCAGCGCGCGCAGATGGAGCACGCCATTGCGCTGCTGATCGGCAAAGCACCCGCCGATTTTAGCCTGGCCGCCGCGCCGCTGACCGCCACGCTGCCCGCGATTCCGGCGGCTCTGCCGGGCGAGCTGCTGCAGCGCCGTCCCGACATTGCCTACGCCGAACGTAATATGGCCGCCGCCAATGCCGCCGTGGGTGTGGCGGTGGCTGGTTACTATCCCGACCTGACCCTGAGCGCCAGCGGTGGCGTCAGCGCTTCGGTGCTGCATTCGCTGTTCTCACTGCCGAACCGCGTCTGGTCGCTGGGGCCGGAGCTGAGCGGCACGCTGCTTGACGCGGGCGCGACCTCTGCCAAAGTCGATCAGGCGCGGGCGAGCTGGGATGCCAGCGTCGCGACCTATCGTCAGACGGTGCTGTCCGCGATGCAGGAAGTGGAAGATAAGCTGGTGGAGCTGAACACGCTGCAGGGCGAAATCGCCGCACAGCAGCGCGCCACCGATGCTGCACAGACCTCGGCGCGGGTGACGCGTCTGCAGTATGAGGCGGGTATGATTAACTACCTGGATGTAGCGACCACTGAGAACAGCAGCCTGAGTGCGCAGCAGAGTTTGCTGACGCTGCAGAGCACGCAGTGGGTCAGCAGCGTGGCGCTGATTGCCGCGCTCGGCGGTGGCTGGCAGGCCCCCTGAAGCCGCGTCAGACTGCCGATAATTCGGTTGTCGAACCGCGTCAAATCCTGCATCGTGAGGGGCTAATTTTCACGATGCTAAGGAACCGGCATGGCTTTCACACTTTTACGCCTGATATTTCGCCTGTTATGGCGGGTCGAACTGCGTGGCGACGTCGCCGAACTGCATAAGCAGAAGGTATTAATCACGCCGAACCATATGTCGTTTCTCGACGGCATGCTGCTGGCGCTCTTTTTACCGATTAAACCGGTATTCGCCGTCTACTCGACCATCAGCGAAAGCTGGTTTATGCGTCTGATTAAACCCTTTATCGACTTTGTGCCGCTGGATCCGACCCGGCCTATGGCGCTGAAGCAGCTGGTACGGCTGATTGATACGGGCCGTCCGGTGGTGATCTTCCCGGAAGGCCGGATAACCGTGACCGGATCGCTGATGAAGATCTACAGCGGGGCCGGCTTTGTCGCCGCGCGTTCAGGCGCGAATGTGGTGCCGATGCGCATCGAAGGCGCTGAATACACGCCGTTCGGTCGTCTGGCGGGCGTGTTCAAACGTCGCCTGTTCCCGCGCATCACCCTGACCATTCTGCCCGCGACCCGCATTCCGATGCCGGAGGCGAAACGGGCGCGCGACCGGCGCGTGCTGGCCGGGGAGCATCTGCATCACGTGATGATGGAAGCGCGCATGGCGGTGCGTCCGCGTGAAACCCTGTTTGAGGCGTTTCTGGCGGCGCGGACACGCTATGGCGCGTTTAAGCGCTGCATCGAAGATGTGAATTTTAAACCCGACAGCTACACCGGACTGCTGAAGAAGTCGCTGGGCGTGGGCCGTATTCTGGAGCGCTACAGCCAGCCGCGAGAAGTGGTGGGGCTGCTGCTGCCCAATACCACTGTGACAGCAGCAGCGATTTTCGGGGCTACGCTGCGCGGGCGCGTTCCGGCCATGCTCAACTACAGCGCGGGCGTTAACGGCATGCGGGCTGCACTGACCGCCGCGCAGATCAAAACCGTCTTCACATCACGGCAGTTCCTGGACAAAGGCTACCTGTGGCATCTGCCGCAGGGGCTGGACGATGTGCAGTGGATCTACCTGGAAGATCTGAAAGATACCGTCACCGGCAAGGACAAACTGTGGATCCTTGCGCATCTGCTGATGCCGCATCGCGCCCAGCTGCCTCAGCAGCCGGAAGACGCCGCGATGGTGCTGTTTACCTCCGGCTCTGAAGGCAATCCCAAAGGGGTGGTGCATTCACATAAAAGCCTGCTGGCAAACGTTGAGCAGATCCGCACCATCGCCGACTTCACCCCGCGCGACCGCTTTATGTCGGCGCTGCCGCTGTTCCATGCGTTTGGTCTGACCGTCGGGCTGTTTACGCCGCTGATGACCGGCGCACAGGTCTTCCTCTATCCCAGCCCGCTGCACTATCGCATCGTGCCGGAGCTGGTTTATGACCGTAACTGCACCGTGCTGTTTGGCACCTCAACCTTCCTGGGTAACTACGCGCGCTTTGCCGCGCCCTATGATTTTGCCCGTCTGCGCTATGTGGTCGCGGGTGCGGAGAAGCTGCAGGAGAACACCCGTCAGCTCTACATCGAGAAGTATGGCATTCGCATTCTCGAAGGCTACGGCGTAACCGAGTGCGCACCGGTCGTGGCGATTAACGTGCCGATGGCGGCGAAGACGCACACCGTGGGGCGCATTCTGCCGGGCATGGATTCACGACTGATGTCGGTGCCGGGCATTGAGCACGGCGGACGCCTGCAACTGCGTGGGCCGAACGTGATGAAGGGCTATCTGCGGGTCGAAAATCCTGGCGTGCTGGAAGCACCGGCCGCCGACGATGGTGAAGGCAATATGGAAGCGGGCTGGTATGACACCGGCGATATCGTCAGCTTCGATGAAGGCGGCTTCTGCCAGATTCAGGGCCGTGCCAAACGCTTTGCGAAGATTGCCGGTGAGATGGTGTCACTGGAGATCGTCGAGCAGATCGCCCTTAAAGCGTCACCGGACAAACAGCACGCCGCTTCACTGCGCCCGGATGGTCAGCGCGGTGAGGCACTGGTGCTGTTCACCACCGATGCTGAGCTGGCGCGCGACAGGCTGCAGAAAGCGGCCCGCGAGCTGGGTGCACCAGAGCTGGCACTGCCGCGTGATATCCGTGTCATGAAGCAGCTGCCACAGCTGGGCAGCGGTAAACCCGACTACGTCACGCTGAAAAAAATGGCGGAAGAGGAGCAGGCATGAGCCTTGATCGTAATGCGCCGCTGATGTCGCGCGGCATGATTGCCGTGATTATCGCCCAGTTCTTTTCGGCCTTCGGCGATAACGCGCTGCTGTTTGCCACGCTGGCGGTGCTGAAAAGTCAGTTCTATCCCGAGTGGAGCCAGCCGGTATTACAGATGCTGTTTGTTGCAGCCTACATTCTGCTGGCACCGTTTGTCGGGCAGGTGGCGGACAGCATGGCGAAAGGGCGGGTGATGATGCTCGCCAACAGCCTGAAGCTGCTGGGCGCGCTGGTGATCTGCTTCGGCTTCAATCCCTTCCTCGGCTACACGCTGGTGGGCGCGGGCGCAGCGGCCTACTCACCGGCCAAATATGGCATCCTCGGTGAGATCACTCACGGCGAGAAGCTGGTGAAAGCCAACGGGCTGATGGAGGCGTCGACCATCGCCGCCATTCTGCTTGGC
Organism: Pantoea sp. 9140; assembly: GCF_000745295.1. Classification (NCBI taxonomy): domain Bacteria; kingdom Pseudomonadati; phylum Pseudomonadota; class Gammaproteobacteria; order Enterobacterales; family Erwiniaceae; genus Pantoea; species Pantoea sp. 9140. The sequence continues at coordinate 189,312 of NZ_JQNO01000001.1, forward strand.
TCGGTGGCAGGCGGTATGCTGGCTGACTGGCATATTCTGGCGGCACTGGGGATCTGTGCGCTGACCTACGGCATCGCCGTGATCGCGAACCTGTTTATCCCGAAACTTCAGGCGGCACGGCCGGGTCAGAGCTGGCAGTTTGGCGTGATGACGCGCAGTTTCTTCAGTGCCGCTGCGCTGCTGTGGCGTGACGCAGAGACGCGCTTCTCGCTGCTCGGCACCAGCCTGTTCTGGGGCGCAGGCGTGACGCTGCGTTTCCTGCTGGTGCTCTGGGTGCCGGTGGCGCTGGGCATCAATGACAACACCACGCCAACCACGCTGAATGCCATGGTGGCGATCGGCATTGTGATTGGCGCGGCGGCGGCGGCGAAGCTGGTCACGCTGGAGACCGTGCGTCGCTGTATGCCAGCCGGTGTGCTGATTGGCGCGATGGTGGTGGTCTTCGCGCTGCAGCATTCCCTGATGAATGCCTATTTAGTGCTGATGCTGATTGGTGCGCTGGGCGGTTTCTTTGTGGTGCCGCTGAATGCGCTGCTGCAGGCGCGCGGCAAAGAGAGCGTCGGGTCAGGCAATGCGATTGCGGTTCAGAACCTGGGCGAGAACAGCGCGATGCTGATCATGCTGGGTCTCTATACGCTGGCGATCAAGGCGGGAGCCCCTGCGGTGGCGACGGGCGTCGGTTTTGGCGTGCTGTTTGCGCTGGCGATTACGGTGCTGTGGCTGTGGCGACCGGCTAAGCGGTAACAAATTCGCCGCCTCTCTCCGGCTTACGCGGGAAGAGGCGGCGTGAGGCTTAGCGACGGACGGCAATCGCTTCGATTTCGATCTTCACATCTTTTGGCAGACGCGCCACTTCGACACAGGAACGCGCCGGGAAGTTAGCCTCATGCTCGGTGAAAAACGCTTCATACGTCGCGTTGACCGTGGCGAAATCATTCAGGTCCTTCACGAACACCGTGGTCTTCACGATGTCACCCACCTTCAGACCCGCGGCTTCAACAATCGCCTTCACATTTTCCAGTGACTGACGCGCTTGTGCGGCAATGTCATCTGCCACCTGGCCAGTCGCCGGATCGACCGGGATCTGACCTGATGTGATGATCATGCTGCCCAGATCGACACCCTGAACATAGGGACCGATAGCGGCAGGGGCTTTTTCAGTACTGATTTCACGAGACATCATGGCTCCTTTGATTATGTCGTCAGACGGCGATTCCGCCGGTGTTGCCCATTATAAGGTCGGGCAGGGCGATTACCAGTGACCCAGCACCACATGACGGGCGAACTCTTTCTCGCAATATTTGCACTTCAGATGCACATCGTCGGCACGCTGCTTCACGGCAAAGCTGGAGAAGACCGGCTCGCTGCGGCTGATGCAGTTGCTGTTGGGGCAGGTCAGCACCCGTTCAACGTGATCCGGCAGCGTCGGGGCGATCTTCGCTACCACTTCGTAGTCGTCGATGCGGTTAACCGTGGCGTGCGGCGCATAGACCGCCAGCTGATTTACCTGATCGTCGGTGAGAAAGGTGTTCTCAATTTTGATCAGATCTTTGCGGCCCATCTCGCCCGACGGCAGATTCAGACCGATGGTAATGCGCTGATCGGTTTCGGTCAGCCGGAACAGGGAGAGCAGTTTAAAACCGATCTGCGCCGGAATATGGTCGATGACCGTGCCGCGTTTGATCGCTTCGACCTGCAATTTGTTGTCCTGCGTCATGGGGGTTCTCCTTACAGGGCGAGTTCGCTGTTTAAAACCAGTGCCAGCAGAGCCTGGCGCGCATAGATGCCGTTACCCGCCTGCTGGAAATACCAGGCATACGGGGTTTTATCGACATCGGTGGTGATCTCGTCGATGCGTGGCAGCGGGTGCAGCACCTTCATGTTGTCGCGCGCTGTGCTGAGGTCGGCAGCGCGCAGAATGAACTGTGCTTTAACGTTGGCATATTCGGACGGGTCGAGCCGCTCTTTCTGCACCCGGGTCATGTAGAGGATATCGAGCTGCGGCATCACCTCTTCAAAACTGTCGTGCCGTGACCAGGCGATGTTCTTCTCATCCAGCATGTCGGTGATATAGGCCGGCATCGCCAGCGCATCGGGTGCGATGAAAAAGAAACGGTTGCCATCAAATTTCGCCAGCGCCTGTGTCAGGGAGTGCACGGTACGGCCATACTTCAGGTCGCCGACCATCGCCACATTCAGCTGATTAAGACGGCTCTGCGTCTCCTGAATGGTGAAGAGATCGAGCAGCGTCTGGGTCGGATGCTGGTTTGCGCCGTCACCGGCATTAAGAATCGGGATGCCGCCGGAGAACTCGGTCGCCAGTCGCGCCGCGCCCTCCTGCGGATGACGCATCACGATCGCATCAACGTAGGTGCCGATGACAGAAATGGTGTCGGCCAGGGTTTCGCCTTTTTTGCCCAGCGAGGTATTACTGCCGTCCGCAAAGCCCACCGCTGACGCGCCCAGGCGATGGATTGCAGTTTCAAACGACAGGCGGGTACGGGTCGAGGCCTCAAAGAAGCAGCTGGCGATCACCTTGTGCTTCAGCAGTTCCGGCTGCGGACGGGCTTTCAACTTTGCGGCGGTGTCCAGTGCCAGTTCCAGCTCTTCACGACTGAGGTCGTTGATTGAAATAATGTGCTTGCGATATAGCGGGTTAGGCATAGCTCTCTCCTCTGCGCGGCCGGATTGCGGACAAAAAAAAGCCCCTGCTTAAGGGGCTTTTTTAAGATCGGGTCGATGACCGAAAGAAACAGCAGCGCCGCCTGCGGTCAGGCGTGATTGAGCGTCAAATTGTCCGCTGTGCTGTCGCATATTTCCTCCGGCAAATTGGGCCGCATTATACCCGTTCGCGGTGGGGCGGCAAGAGGAAAACGTTTGCGCCTCGGTAGCAGCTAAGCGCGCATGGGCCGTCAGACGGGTGACGCGCTCTTCACCAGCGGACGTGACTTAGCGTCCTCAGCCCGTCTGAACCCCGCCGGTCAGCGCTGGCCCAGCGTGGCGACCATCACCGCTTTAATGGTGTGCATCCGGTTCTCGGCCTGGTCAAACACAATGCTGTGCGGCGACTCAAATACCTCGTTGCTCACTTCCATGCCGTTGGGCAGATCGTACTGCTCTGCCATCTGCTGGCCCAGTGTGGTCTGGTCATCGTGGAAAGCGGGCAGGCAATGCAGGAATTTCACCAGCGGATTACCGGTCAGATCAAGCATCGCCCGGTTGACCTGATAGTCACGCAGCAGGGCAATACGCTCGGCCCAGACTTCTTTGGCTTCGCCCATCGACACCCAGACGTCGGTGTAGATAAAGTCAGCGCCTTTTACGCCATCAGCAATATCTTCGGTGAGGGTAATTTTGCCACCGGTCTGCTGCGCAGCGTCGCGGCACTGCGCCACCAGTTCGTCCTCTGGCCAGCAGCTCTTCGGTGCCACCAGACGCAGATCCAGACCGACCTGAGCGGCGGCTTCCAGCATGGTGTTACCCATGTTGTTGCGTGCATCGCCCACATAAACCAGTGTCATCTCGCTGAGCTTTTTGCCCGGCAGATGCTCCTGCATGGTCAGCAGGTCAGCCAGCAACTGGGTTGGATGAAACTCGGTGGTCAGACCGTTCCACACCGGCACACCGGCGTGTTCTGCCAGCGTCTCCACCAGCTCCTGACCGTAACCGCGATACTGAATGCCATCGTACATGCGGCCCAGCACCCGCGCGGTGTCGCGCATTGACTCTTTATGGCCGATCTGACTGCCACTCGGGCCGAGATAAGTGACATTTGCACCCTGATCGTAAGCGGCAACTTCGAAAGAGCATCGGGTACGGGTCGAGTCTTTTTCGAAGATGAGCGCGATGTTTTTACCTTTCAGATACTGCACTTCGCTGGCGTTTTTTTTCGCCTGTTTTAATTCAGCAGACAGGGAGAGCAGGTGATCGATTTCGGCGGGGGTAAAATCCAGAAGCCTGAGGAAATGGCGCTGATACAGTTGACTCATACAACACTCCGGTAATCATTAAAATGAATTAAAATTCAATTTAACCGTATGAATATTCATTTTCAAGTCTGGAGCTAATAAACTTTTCGTTTTGTGTAGTGGCGCGACAGGCAGTGTGGGAAAATAATTGATTATTGCCGAACTCAGAGAGGACATTGTCATGGCATATGAAGCATTACTGGAAGAGCAGCAGGAAGAGACACGGCAGATTATCGAAGAGCTGCTGGAGGATGGCAGCGATCCTGATGCGCTCTATACCATCGAGCATCATCTCTCATGCAATAATTTTGATTCACTGGAAAAAGCCGCGGTTGATGCATTCAAGCTGGGTTATGAAGTGACCGAGCCGGAAGAGCTGGAGCTGGAAGATGGCACCACCGTGATGTGCGTCGACATCATCAGCGAATCTGCGCTGAAGCCTGAACTGATTGATGTGCAGGTTGAGCAGCTGGTGAACCTGATTGGTAAGTACAACGTCGACTACGACGGCTGGGGCACCTATTTCGAAGACCCTGATGCCGAAGATGAAGACGAAGATGACGACGCCATCGAAGATGAAGATGATGATGGTATTCGCCACTAAGTAGCCGGGGCGGAGCGTTCTCCGCCTGTCACTTCTGCCACCCCTTTTGACATCATGAATTACGCACCCTTACTTGAACCGATCTATCAGTTTCTGCACTGCCGCACGCCACAGGCCTGGATTGACGAGGCGCGCAAGCCGGAAAACCTGACCCTGCTGTTAACCGACCATCTGGTGTGCGAACTAAAAGCCGCCCAGACCGCGGTGTGGCTGATCCGCAAATATGTCGCCGACAAACCCAGCGGTGACGCCATTCTGGCGTGGCTGAAGCCCTATGAAGATTTTATCTTCCGCGAAGATGGCGACAGCGACTTTATCAACGCCCATAAGAACCTGACAAAAAGCGTTATTGTGCGCAATGCGCTGCCGTGGGCGGATGAGCTGGTGGAGAAGATGGTGCTGCTGATTAAAGAGGAGCTGCATCACTTCTATCAGGTGTGGGAAATTATGCAGTCGCGTGGGCTGGTCTATCAGAAGATTACGTCCAGCCGCTATGCCAAATCGCTGCTGCGCGAAGTGACCACCCATGAGCCGGAAACGCTGGTGGATAAGCTGATTTGTGGCGCTTACATTGAGGCGCGATCCTGCGAGCGTTTCGCCAGCCTGGCACCGTATCTTGATGATGAACTGGCGAAGTTCTATATTTCGCTGCTGCGCTCCGAAGCGCGGCATTATCAGGACTATTTAATGTTGGCGGCACAGATTGCCGGTAAAGATATCGCGCCGCGGGTTCAGGCGATTGGCGTGACAGAAGGGCGGTTAATCAGCGAACCCGACAACGAATTACGTTTTCACAGTGGCGTACCGGCATGGTAAGCCATGCCTGATGACACCCTCTCAGGGTGTCACCTTATTTTCTCCATTTTTCCCGTTGTTCTTTTTAATACTTTATTATTTTCACTTGCTCAGCCTTGCCTGAAATAAATGTTCGGGTAACGTATTAATTTAATAACTCCGGCTTTGTCGGGCGTTTTTCTGTGCCATGCCTCACATAAAGTATTTTTCCCGCTGACTTCCGCGCTATAAATAAATATATTCCAGATAGTGAATCGGGATTGTTATTCTTAAAAGCAAAACCCGGCGCGTGACCTTTTTACCAGAAGGTTATACGTCGGGTTTTTTATTGCACACTGAACGGTGTTTTTATCTTTTTTGTATCACTTTTAATAAATGTCGCAGGGAGGGCGTCAATCATGAAGGAGAAGGTCTTATTTCCGTTATTGACTTCGCTAATATTAATGGCGTTCCAGGCAAAGGCTGATTTCTGCGAAGCGTCTGCCTCTTTCATCCGGAATAGCCTCTGCCAGGAGGCTGAGCTTGATCTGAAACTACATAACCACTGGAAATACCTTAAGGAGAACGAAGCACAACCTGTGGCGGTTCATAATGCCTGGGGACAGGCACTGGCGCTGGACTTTCACTCTGGGTATTTATGGGACCGGATTGGGTTTGATACAACCTACACCCGGGCTGTCAGGCTGGGTGCCAGTGACTACTTTTCCACGCGCGGGCTGCTTTATGATAGCGGCGGCAACATGAAAAAAGAGGATGCCCACGGCTTCAGTAAATTTGGCCAGCGTTATCTGAAGCTGAAGCTGGGTGATCGCGCGCTGGCGCTGAAGGCAAAGGCCGGATGGCAGGAGCTAAAAAATATCGGCGTGCTGACTTCAACCGATCGGTTATCACGAAACAGCTACGCGGGCTACAGTGGGGCGCTGAACTGGCGAAATACGCAACTCGATGTGGGGGTTTTCCACAAAACCCTACGCCATGACTCGGCTAAAACGCTCAACCTGCAAACACAGTCCGGCCGCAAAGTTGATGCTATTTATACGGGTGCGCTGAGCTATAAAGATGAACAAAGCGCGCTGGTCTACGCTTTTGGGGAAGCCAAAGATTACCAGCGTCGCCATGTGATTGAGGCCGCTTATACCCTCTCACCACGCTGGCATTTTTCCTCGCAGATTTATGGCAGTCAGGGGCTGGAAAATTATAAGAATATGCCTGCCAGCAAACGAAGTTTTGATAAACACGCCTGGCACTACGTGGGTGAAGCGAAGTGGACACAGGATGCCTGGACCCAGAGGTTTGCTGTCGCCTGGACCTCAGCCCCTAAAAAAAATGCGGTAGGGTATTATGTCCGGCCTTTAACAAAAAACAGCCGTGGACGTTTCAGCTCACTGACCTCTGCCGGTAAAGACTATACGCGTGATAAAGAGCTGGCGCTGGTTTCATTAAGTCAGTATCAGATCTCACGCGGCATAAAAAGCGGAATACAGCTCAACTATGGTCAGTTTCATTATCGCAATAATCTGGTGCGAACCGGTGAGGTAGCATTAATTAATCGGTTCAGTAACTGGCATCCCTCTTTTAAAGATCTCACCCTCTCAACCCTGTTTGGCTATGGCTGGTCCTATAAAAACAGTAAAGAGACACCCCGACTAAATGCCCGCGGGCACTTTATGCGCTCTGATAACCTCTCAGCTGAGATTGTTATTGAATATAAGTTTAATATTTTTTAATCAGGAGGAAAATATGAATATTTTAATTAAAATTCTATTTGTGACCGTGGCGATAGCCTCCGGTTTTTCCGGCGGGGCCTGGGGAGCCGACGTTATGCTCTATGTCACCCGGCATGGCAAGACGATGTTTAATACAGTTCATCGTGCACAGGGGTGGGCTGATACACCGCTGACGGTCTCCGGTGCAGCGGTAGCAGAGCAACTGGGGCGAGGGCTGCAACCTTTAACGTTCGTCGCGGCCTGGTCAAGCGATTCGGGCAGGGCGAGAGAAACCGCCCAACTCGCGATGAAGGCCTGGAAGAAGGTGCCGGTGCTTAACGAGGATAAGCGGTTGCGGGAAGTCTGTTTTGGGCTTTATGAAGGCGACCTGGATAAGAACATGATTACTGCTGCGGCGCTTAAGGCGGGCTATGCATCGGATGCGGCGTTACTGGATGCGTTCAGCACAGGTAAGATTCATATGAATGGCATTATAGACGCGATCCACCAAGCGGAAGCATCAGGTACGCCATCGCTTGCAGGCATCAACTCTACCGGGCAGGCCGAAACCTATGAGCAGGTTGCTAAGCGCATGCTTGAGGGTATCACCGCGATCGCAAAACAGGCTCAGCAGCAGGGCGGCGGCAACGTTCTGGTCGTCAGTCATGGAATGGCAATCTCAACACTGCTGCAGGCGCTGGGTGATACCTCATTACATGCGCAACTCAGTAATGCCAGCGTTACGTTGCTGCGCTACACCGACAGCGGAAAGTTCGCCATTGAGGCCGTCAATGATATGCGTTACGTCGAACGTGGCCTATAGCGCTTTCAGCATCCGCACTTCGCAGTCGACATGGCCGGTGCAGCCCATCGCGCTATCGATATGCTCAAAGCCCAGCGACTCATAGAGTTTAATCGCCCGCGTCAGGCTGGCGGTGGTTTCCAGATAGCAGCGACGGAAGCCGTGGCTGCGTGCATATTCTATCGCCCTCAGCGCCAGCTCGCGCGCCAGGCCCTGACCGCGCATCTCTGGCAGAAAGTACATCTTTTGCAGTTCGCAGATATCGGGCGCGCTGCAGGCCAGAGGTGCAACCCCGCCGCCGCCGACCACTTTGCCCTGATACTCCACAATCCAGTAGGCACTCTGTTCGGCACTGTAGAGCTCAAACAGCTGGTCGAGCTGCGGATCGGAGACGGTGTAGCCCTTGTCAGCCGTCAGGCCGAACTCCGCAGAAACATCACGGATCACCTGGGCAATATGCGGATTATCGGCGGCCGTAATTGGCCGCACCTGGAGGTCAAAACGCGGGATGGTACTGGTCGTCATCATCTCTTCCGGATTTGTACGAGGTCAATAAAAAAGCCGGGCAAGCCCGGCTTTATGAATAAGCTGTCAGCTAAGACGCTTACAATGCCGCAATGACCGCCTGCTGTTCAATCAGTTTTGCTTTGGATTGTTGCAGGTCTGCCACGCGTTCGCGCTCTTTCGCAACGACCGCTTCCGGCGCGCGTGACACAAAGCCTTCGTTTGCCAGCTTGGTCTCAATCTTCTCGATCTCGACATCCAGCTTTACCAGCTCTTTCGCCAGACGCTCCAGCTCGGCGGTTTTATCCACCAGATCCGCCATCGGGATCAGCAGCTCTGCGCCTTCAACCAGTTTGGTCACCGACACCGGGCCTTTCTCGCCCGCAGGCAGAATGGTCAGGCTTTCCAGACGCGCCAGGCGCGACAGGAAGTTGCGGTTAGCCTCAACGCGACGCAGTGCCGCAGGTGAGCAGTCACGCAGCAGCACATCCAGCGGCTTGCTCAGCGCGATGTTCATCTCGGCACGGATATTACGCACCGCGACGATCGCCTGCTTCATCCATTCGATGTCCGCTTTCGCTTCGGCATCTTCTTTCGCCGCATCGTACTGCGGGAAAGGCTGCAGCATAATGGTGTCGTCGCTGATATTTTTCAGCCCCTTCACGCGCTGCCAGATGGTTTCAGTGATAAACGGAATGATCGGATGCGCCAGACGCAGCAGCGCTTCCAGCACGTGAACCAGCGTATGGCGGGTGCCACGCAGTTCAGCTTCACTGCCGCTGTTCATCACCGGCTTGGTCAGCTCCAGATACCAGTCGCAGAACTGGTTCCAGGTGAAGTCATACAGCAGGTTAGCCGCGATGTCGAAACGGTAGCTATCCAGCGCTTCACGGTATGCTTTCACCGTGTTGTTGAACTCGGTCAGGATCCAGCGATCCGCCAGCGACAGCGTCATCTCGCCGCCATTCTGTCCGCAATCCTGGTCTTCGGTGTTCATCAGTACGAAGCGGCTGGCGTTCCACAGCTTGTTACAGAAGTTGCGATACCCTTCCAGGCGCTTCATGTCCCAGTTGATGTCGCGACCGGTTGAGGCCAGCGCCGCCAGAGTGAAACGCAGCGCATCGGTGCCTGATGGCTCAATGCCGTCCGGGAACTGCTTCTCGGTACGTTTGCGGATCTTCTCCGCCAGCTGTGGCTGCATCATGTTGCCGGTGCGTTTTTCCAGCAGCGCTTCCAGCGAAATGCCGTCGACCATATCCAGCGGGTCAATCACGTTACCCTTGGATTTCGACATCTTCTGACCTTCTTCATCGCGGATAAGACCGGTCATGTAGACGGTTTTGAACGGCACCTGCGGTTTGCCGTTTTCATCTTTGATGAAGTGCATGGTCAGCATGATCATGCGGGCAATCCAGAAGAAGATGATGTCGAAGCCGCTGACCAGCACGCTGGTCGGATGGAAGGTGCGCAGCGCTTCGGTGTTTTCCGGCCAGCCCAGGGTGGAGAAGGTCCACAGACCTGAGGAGAACCAGGTATCCAGCACGTCATCATCCTGACGCAGCGCCACATCGGCGGCCAGGTTGTTCTCGGCGCGAACTTCATCTTCGGTACGGCCAACGTAGACGTTACCATTGTTGTCATACCACGCCGGGATGCGGTGACCCCACCAGAGCTGACGGGAAATACACCAGTCCTGAATATCACGCATCCAGGAGAAGTACATGTTTTCGTACTGCTTCGGCACGAACTGGATGTCGCCATTCTCAACGGCTTCAACGGCGACTTTTGCCAGCGGCGCGGTACGCACATACCACTGGTCGGTCAGCATCGGCTCGATCACCACGCCACCACGATCGCCGTAAGGAACGGTCAGATCGTGCGGCTTGATCTCTTCAAGCAGGCCCAGTTCATCGACAGCGGCAACGATGGCTTTACGCGCGGCAAAGCGTTCCATGTTCTGGAAAGCGGCCGGGATCTCATCGGAACAGGCATCGCTGGCTTCGCCGTTGGTGTCATACACCTGAGCGCGGTCGCGGATATCACCGTCGAAGGTCAGGATGTTGATCATCGGCAGCTTATGACGACGACCCACTTCGTAGTCGTTGAAGTCATGCGCCGGGGTGATCTTGACGCAGCCTGTGCCTTTTTCCATGTCAGCGTGTTCGTCGCCAACGATTGGGATCAGACGGCCAACCAGCGGTAGCAGCACAAATTTGCCGATCAGATCTTTGTAACGGGGATCTTCCGGGTTAACGGCCACGCCGGTATCGCCCAGCAGGGTTTCCGGACGGGTGGTGGCAACGACCAGGTAATCTTTACCGTCGGCGGTTTTTGCGCCATCAGCCAGCGGATAGCGGATATGCCACATCGAGCCTTTGCTCTCGCGGTTTTCCACTTCCAGATCGGAGATCGCGGTGCGCAGCTTAGGATCCCAGTTCACCAGGCGTTTGCCACGGTAGATCAGGTTCTCTTTGTAGAGGCGAACAAACACCTCTTTCACGGCGTTGGAAAGGCCATCGTCCATGGTGAAGCGCTCGCGCTCCCAGTCGACGGAGTTACCCAGGCGGCGCATCTGGCGGGTAATGGTGCCGCCGGATTCCGCTTTCCACTGCCAGATTTTCTCGATGAACGCATCGCGGCCATAGTCCTGGCGCGTCTTGCCCTCTTCAGCCGCAATTTTGCGCTCAACCACCATCTGCGTGGCGATGCCCGCGTGGTCAGTACCGGCCTGCCACAGGGTATTTTTCCCCTGCATGCGCTGGTAACGGATCATGGTGTCCATGATGGTTTGCTGGAAGGCGTGACCCATGTGCAAGCTACCGGTGACGTTCGGCGGCGGGATCATGATGCAAAAGCTTTCCTGGCTGGTATCGCCATTCGGTTTGAAGTAGCCCTGCTTTTCCCAATGCTCGTAAAGCGGCTGCTCGATATCTTGCGGGTTATATGTCTTTTCCATTTCTGCTATGTCGTTTGCGGCTGTGGTGGCGCTGCCGTATTCAATTGGAATCCAACGCTGCGATACGCTTTATAGCGGTCGCGCGCCAGTTGTTTGAGAGCGTCCTCGTAAGGAACGAAGTCTATCACTTCATGGAAAGCAGTAGCAAAATCTGCGAAGTGGGGCAGCAGGCTAATCAGCAGGTCGCGCTGTGAACTGCCGCGACGCTGTGGCCAGGCCAGCTCGACCGGCGCACCGTAGCGCGGGCCTTCACCCGCCAGGTTGTGCGGCACGAAGGCGTTTGCCGGTCGTTGCCACAGCGCTTCGTCGAGACGAATGGCTTGCTGTTCATCTTCGCAGGCGATCAACACCCGCTTTCCGGCCCGCCAGCGTGTTTCCGCCAGATTGCACACCAGCGCTTCAACGGCACTCAGGCCATCGCTCGTTGCATCGGTTTCCAGCACGTAGAAGGTTGCGTTTTTCATCGGTTAGCTCATCAGAAGATCAGGGGCGGATTCAGATCCGCCCCTGCTGTCAGAAAAGAGGGCGGTTAGTCGTCGCCGTTCAATCCTGCCCGATTCAACAGAAACTGCGACAGCATCGGCACCGGACGTCCGGTCGCGCCTTTGGCCTTGCCGGAACGCCAGGCGGTACCGGCGATATCCAGGTGCGCCCAGTTATATTTGCGGGCAAAGCGTGCCAGGAAGCAGGCGGCGGTAATCGCGCCACCTGGACGGCCACCGATGTTGCCCATATCGGCAAAGTTGGACTCCAGCTGCTCCTGGAACTCATCCGCCATCGGCAGACGCCAGGCGCGATCGCCCGACTGTTCCGAGGCGCTGATGAGCTCATGCGCCAGCGGATTGTGGTTCGACAGCAGGCCGCTGATGTGATGACCCAGCGCAATCACACAGGCTCCGGTCAGCGTTGCCACGTCAATCACCACTTCCGGGTCGAAGCGTTCCACGTAGGTCAGCGCATCGCACAGCACCAGACGGCCTTCGGCGTCGGTGTTCAGTACTTCAACCGTCTGGCCCGACATGGTGGTCAGCACGTCGCCCGGACGCATCGAGCGGCCATCCGGCATGTTTTCACAGCCCGCCAGCACGCCCACTACGTTCAGCGGCAGATTCAGCTCGGCCACCATCCGCATCACGCCATAGACGGCAGCCGCGCCGCACATGTCATATTTCATTTCGTCCATGCTGTCGGCAGGCTTGATAGAGATGCCGCCGGAGTCAAAGGTCAGTCCTTTGCCCACCAGCACAATCGGACGCGCTTCAGCATCCGGATTGCCTTTGTATTCAATCACCGACATCAGCGATTCGTTCTGCGAACCGGCACCGACGGCGAGATAGGCGTTCATGCCCAGCTCTTTCATCTGCTGTTCGCCGATCACGCGGGTTGTCACGTTTTTGCTGAAGGCATCGGCCAGCTGGCGCGCCTGCGACGCCAGATAGGCAGCGTTACAGATGTTTGGCGGCATGTTGCCGAGATCTTTAGCGGCTTTCATGCCGGCAGCGACCGCTAATCCATGCTGGATAGCGCGTTCGCCGCTGGTGAGTTCACGGCGGGTCGGCACGTTAAACACCAGCTTGCGCAGCGGACGACGCGGCTCTGCTTTGTTACTTTTCAGCTGGTCGAAGTTATAGAGCGCCTCTTTTGAGGTCTCCACCGCCTGACGCACTTTCCAGTAAGTATTGCGGCCTTTGACATGCAGCTCGGTCAGGAAGCAGACCGCTTCCATGGAGCCGGTGTCGTTCAGCGTATTAATGGTTTTCTGAATGACCTGCTTGTACTGGCGTTCATCCAGCTCACGCTCTTTACCGCAGCCAATCAGCAGAATACGCTCGGACAGGATATTTGGCACATGATGCAGCAGCAGTGTCTGGCCCACTTTTCCTTCCAGCTCGCCGCGGCGCAGCAGGGCGCTGATGTAGCCGTCGCTGATTTTATCCAGCTGCTCGGCAATCGGTGACAGACGACGCGGTTCGAAAACGCCAACGACAATGCAGGCACTGCGCTGTTTTTCCGGGCTTCCGCTTTTTACACTGAACTCCATGCACTCTCCTGAATCTTAAAGACAACGGCCGCTGCTGCCGCTAGAATGTAGCGCGCTCATGACCCATTTATTCATCGTCGCAGCATGACATTCTGCCGCTGGAGGTCATAATGAATCAGGGTGACAAGATGTTGTTTTTTCACCACCCGGACGCGTTTTTCATACAAATTTAGCTACGGCGACGGCCATTGATGAAGAAAAATGGCTGATAAGCGTTGAAACTAGCGATTTTCCTGCAAAAAGACAAGTTTTCACAGGCGTACTAAGCGTGATCATCATTAGATATCTGGTTCGGGAAACGCTCAAAAGCCAGCTGGCTATCCTGTTTATCCTGCTACTCATCTTCTTTTGCCAGAAGTTAGTCAGGATCCTGGGAGCCGCGGTGGATGGCGAAGTGCCGACAAACCTCGTTCTGACCTTGTTAGGACTCGGTGTGCCTCAAATGGCACAACTTATACTGCCCTTAAGTCTGTTTCTGGCGATCCTGATGACGCTGGGGCGTCTCTACACGGAAAGTGAAATTACCGTGATGCACGCCTGCGGCCTGAGTAAGGCCGTGCTGGTAAAAGCGGCGATGGTACTGATGCTGTTTACCTCGGTGGTGGCAGCGGTGAACGTCATCTGGCTGGGGCCATGGTCATCCCGCTATCAGGATGAGGTGACGCAGAACGCCAAAGCAAACCCAGGTGCTGCGGCGATGGCTGCCGGACAGTTCCAGACCTCCAGCGACGGCAGCGCCGTGCTGTTTGTCGAGGATGTGAAGGGCAACAACTTTGGCAACGTATTCCTGGCGCAGTTACGGCCAAAAGGCAACGCGCGTCCTTCGGTGGTGCTGGCTGACAGCGGTCACATGGAGCAGCATAAAGATGGCTCGCAGGTGGTAACGCTGGATAAAGGCACCCGCTTTGAGGGCACCGCACTGCTGCGTGATTTCCGTATCACCGACTTCACTAACTATCAGGCCATCGTGGGCTATAAAGCGGCAACGCTCGATCCTAACGATGCCGAGCAGGCCAGCATGACCGACCTGTTCGCGAATAAGACACCGGATTTCCAGGCCGAGCTGCACTGGCGTCTGACGCTGGTGTTTGCGGTGCTGGTGATGGCACTGATGGTGGTGCCGCTCAGCGTGGTGAACCCGCGTCAGGGTCGCGTGCTGTCGATGCTGCCCGCCATGCTGCTCTATCTGATCTTCTTCCTGTTGCAGAGCTCGCTGAAGTCGAGCGGAGCGAAAGGGCGGCTCGATCCGGCGCTCTGGATGTGGGTGGTCAATATCAGCTATCTGGTGCTGGCGGTGTTGCTTAACCTGTGGGATACGGTGCCGATGCGTCGGATTCGCGCCCGCTTTACCCGCGGAGGGTCGGTCTGATGTTTCGCGTACTTGACCGCTATATCGGTAAAACCATCTTCAATACCATCATGCTGACGCTGTTCATGCTGGTGTCGCTTTCCGGCATCATCAAGTTCGTCGACCAGCTGCGTAAAACCGGCCAGGGCAGCTATAGCGCGCTGAGTGCCGGTTATTACACCCTGCTCAGCGTGCCGAAAGATATTGAGATTTTCTTCCCGATGGCGGCCTTGCTGGGTGCGCTACTGGGACTGGGCGCGCTGGCGCAGCGCAGTGAGCTGGTGGTAATGCAGGCGGCGGGCTTTACCCGCATGCAGGTGGCACTGTCCGTGATGAAAACGGCGATTCCGCTGGTGCTGCTGACCATGGCGATTGGTGAGTTTGTTGCGCCTTCGGGCGAGCAGATGGCGCGTAACTATCGGGCGCAGCAGCTTTATGGCGGCGCACTGGTCTCGACGCAGAATGGTCTGTGGGCGAAAGATGGTAATAACTTCATCTATATTGAGCGCATTAAAGGCGACAACGAAATTGATGGTGTGAGCATCTACAACTTTAACGATCAGCGTCGCCTGCAGAGCGTGCGTTACGCGGCCACGGCGACCTGGGATGCGGCTAAGAAGCGCTGGATGCTGTCACAGGTCGATGAGTCAAACCTGACCGATCCGAAGCAGATTACCGGTTCACAGAGTCTGAGTGGCGAATGGAAAACCAATCTGACGCCGGACAAACTGGGTGTGGTGGCGCTGGATCCGGACGCGTTGTCGATTCGCGGTCTGCATAGCTACAGCAAGTATCTGAAGCAGAGTGGCCAGGAAGCGGGACGTTATCAGCTGAATATGTGGAGCAAGATTTTCCAGCCGCTGTCGGTGGCGGTAATGATGCTGATGGCGCTGTCGTTTATCTTCGGTCCGCTGCGTAGCGTGTCGATGGGTGTGCGGGTCGTGACCGGTATCAGTTTTGGCTTCCTGTTCTACGTGCTGGACCAGATTTTTGGTCCGCTGAGCCTAGTCTACGGCTTGCCGCCGATTCTGGGGGCGATTCTGCCGAGCTTTGCGTTCTTCGCGATCAGCATGTTTATGTTGATTAAGCGGCGCTGACCGTCACCACGAAAAAGGCCGCCTCTCAGGGCGGCCTTTTTTATGGCACCGTGCGCCAGTGTATTCGTCCAGCGGTCTGATGCCTCCCTCCTTTACTTCATCCAGTCGTTAATCAACGCACCATATAACACCTCGGCTTCCGCCAGCCGGCTCAGCAGGCAGTATTCATTAGTCTGGTGTGCCATAGATGGCTCGCCGGGTCCGAGGATAATGCAGGGCGGTGTACCCAGTGCGGGCAACAACAGTGACGCATCAGTAAAGTAGGGCACAATGCGCGGTGTCAGCGGGGCGTCATGTAACGCCTGACAATGCTGATAAACAGAATCAATCCAGGCCTGATTCTCGTCGCTCAGCACCGCCGGCAGATCCACCAGCGTCGTCACCGTTACGCTGTCTCCCAGTAAGGTTGTCAGTTGCTGACGAATGGTGGCGTGCTGCAGATTGGGTGCGCTGCGGATATCCACGTCAAAATGTGTGCGATCGGGCACCGAGTTAATGTTCAGGCCGCCTGCAATGCGTCCGACGTTAATGGTCGGCTGCTTCATCAGCGGATGGGGTGCGCCAGGTGAGAAGTGCTGAATCTTTCCCAGTGCCTCCGCCGCCAGATAAATGGCATTGATGCCCAGTTCCGGCATTGCGCCATGGGCTGTTTTCCCGCGGGTTTCACAGCGTAGCCATAGTGCTCCTTTGTGGCCGATAACCGGATAGTTGGCGGTAGGCTCGCCGACAATCAATGCGCCAATATCGGGCAGGTCAGCGGTATCAATCAGCGCCCGCGCGCCGTCACAGCCCGTTTCCTCCCCACCGGTGATCAACAGCACTACGCCGGAACCCTGCAGAATCGCCTGCTGATTCGTCACGCAGGCAACAGCAAACGCCGCGACAGCGGCCTTCATGTCACTCGACCCGCGCCCGTAAAGTCTGTCACCCACGATTTCACCGAAAGGATCGTACTGCCAGTCAGCATTGCCGAGCGGGACGGTATCCAGATGGCCGGTAAACGCCAGCTGCGGTCCGGGCTGACTGCCAGGCAGACTGGCCATCAGGTTCAGGCGGTTTTCACCGAAGGAGGACAAGGTGACGTCAAAGCCCTGTTCCATCAGCCAGTTCGCCAGAAAGTGCATGCAGGCCGCTTCATTGCCCGGTGGATTAATGGTGTCAAAGCGCAGCAGCTGCTGCGCCAGCGTCTGGCTTTGGCTCATCATCCGCGCACCGTTAACCAGTCCAGACAGTTGATCCACAGCTGGCGATAACCCTGCCACCGGGCAAATTCCTGCGGCAGCCAGTGCGCAGACATATCGCTGGTCCAGACCAGTGAGCGGCCCTGCTGATACTCGCGCACCGCCAGTAGCGGATGTGACGTACCATTAATGGTTGCCAGCAATGTGCCTTCAGGGTGCATTTCTACTTCGTTATAACCCAGCAACCACGGCCATTCGTCTGGCATATCGGTGAACAGCGCGTGGGATTCCGTCACGCTGGGGTAAACGCCTTCGGGCGTTTCGATACGGTCATCCCAGGCCAGGCAGCGCACCGGCAGGACTTTCTCAACTGCCGTGTTGCGATAGCGCGCGCCGCCATTAATACCCTGAAAACTAAAGTAGCCGCCCACCATCATCAGCGCGCCGCCCGCGGCCACATAGTCGTGAATCAGCGTCAGACGGTTCGCCGTGCGCTGGCTCTTCAGCCAGGTATCCGGGTGCAGCAGCAATGTATTCGCGCCGATGTCGGAGAGAATGATCGCGTCCCACTGCTGAAGCCCGTCCGGTGTTAAAGGAAACTCGGTGGCAGCAGCATGGGCGGGCATGTAGGTAATGGCATAATCACTGTCGGCCAGCGCCGCCATAAAGTCGGTTGCGCCATTATGCCAGGTAGCGGTGGCAAACTGATCGAAGCCTTTGACGTGAACAGACGTGCTGGTCCAGGACTCGCCGACCAGTAAAATTTTCTTCTGCATTACGGTTCTCCCTTACCCACCAAAAACGCGCTGTGGGTTAGCAATCAGTAAGGTTTCAAGTTGTTCGCCGCTCACGCCGTGGCGTTTCAGACGCGGAACAAAATGTTTAAGGATGTAGCCATAGCCATGACCGCCGTAGCGGGTCAGCATGGTTTTCAGGAACACGTCCTGCGACAATAAAATCTGTTCAATAAAGCCGTCATCGATCAGCTCGCGAATAGCACGGGCATTCTCCTCATCGGACGGTGACTGTGCGGACTCGTCGGCATAGTAATAGCTCATGCCGATCATGTCGTACTCCAGAAAGGCTCCGCGCTGCGCGAGTTCGCGCTGGTAACGTTTGTCGGCGAAGCTGGGGTTCATGTGACACAGCACCACATGGCGCAGGTCTGCCCCTTCATCTTCAAGGATATCCAGCACCTGATGGCCTAATCGTGCCCAGCCGGGCAGGTGCACCTCAACCGGCACACGTGTCGCGGCACTGGCACGGCCCGCCGCCCGCAGGGATTTCTCCTCGTCGGGCGTAAAGCGGCTGGACACGCCAATCTCGCCAATCAGGCCAGCCAGCACCTCGGGTTTTTCCTCCCTGCCGCCGAGGTCGTAAATCAGCTTCTCAGTCAGGGCTTCGATGCTGATCGTTTTCACCCAATCCGGATGCGACGGTTCCAGATATAACCCGGTGCTCATGATGATATTCAGCCCGGTCAGGCGTGCGATGCGTTGCAGTGCTTTGGGATCGCGGCCAATGCCAATATTAGTGGGGTCCACCACGGTATCGCCGCCCAGCGCCCGGAACTTCATTAGCTCCTCAACCGCTAAATCGACATCAAACAGCTGGCAGTTATCGCGGCTGATGAGGGGATTAAGCGACAGCTCGCCCAGGTTTTCGATGCTGACGGGCAATTCCGCCAGATGACGATCGCTACAGCAGCAGGGCGGCACCCATTTGCCGGAGGCATCCAGCAAAATATGTTCGTGCATCAGCGTCACACCCATCTCACAGACAGGTAGCGGGCCGAGTACGGTCATCACATAGCCACTGTTAATGCCCAGCGGCAGGGGGTCAGGATGACGAAAAATCGAATGTTTCATCAGCTATCCTTTCGCCGCTGATCGCGTCGGGTTGAGAATGCGGGTGTTCAGCCAGATCGCCAGCAGAATAATCGTACCGGTGGCGATCTGCGTGTAAAACGGGGAGATATGCGACAAAATCAGGCCGTTCTGGATGATGGCAATCGACAGCGCGCCTAACAGCGTGCCAATAACGGTGCCGAAGCCGCCGAACAGACTGGTACTGCCCAGCACCACCGCAGCGATCACCTGCAACTCAAAGCCTTCGCCCTGATTAGAGGATCCGCTGCCGAGACGGGCGGTGATGATCATGCCCGCCAGCGCTGCCGCCATGCCGCTGAGGATGTAGACCTTCATGGTCACGGCTTTGGTGTTAATCCCGCTACGGCGTGCGCCTTCCGCATTCGCGCCAATCGCCGTGACATAGCGACCAAAGCGCATATGGTTCAGCACGATATGGCCGACCACCAGCACCACGATGCCAATCAGCGCGGGCATCGGAATGCCCAGCACCCAGGCGCGTCCCATCAGGGCAAACAGGCTGTCGGCAGGGATAGGAATGGAGTAACCCTGGGTGACCAGCAGCGCCACGCCGCGCACCACCGCCAGCGTCGCCAGCGTGACGATAAAGGCCGGGATGCCTTCGTAAGCAATAAAGAAGCCGTTGATGGCACCGACCAGCGCGCCCAGCAGCAGACCGCCCAGCAACACCACCGGCCAGGGCAGGCCCCAGTTATTCAGGGCGATAGCGGACAGCGCGCCGACCAGCGCCAGTGTCGATCCCACCGAAAGATCAATCCCACCGGTGGTGATCACCAGCGTCATCGCTGTGGCGACGATCAGCAGCGGCGCACTCTGACGAATGATATTCAGCCAGTTCGCGCTGCTGAGAAAGTTGCCGGTGATCAGGGAAAACACCACGCAGCAGAAAACGAAAAACAGCGCGATGCTGACCACGCCAGAGTGGTTGTGCAGAAGGCGACGCGGCAGCGAGTGCTGTGCCATACGGGAACTGCTCAGATTCATAATAGTCATCCTGTTACCTCGCTCAGTGCGCTGCGGCCGAGCGGGCGACAAATTTCTCACCCACGATCAAATTGACGATCTCGGTCAGATCCGTTTCGGCCACCCGGCGCTCCGCCACGTTGGTGCCCTCGTACATCACCATGATGCGATCGCAGACCAGGAAGAGATCCTGCAGGCGATGCGTGATCAGGATGACACTCACGCCACGTGCCGACACCCGCCGGATCAGCTCCAGCACCGCCTCTACTTCGGCGACGGCCAGCGCGGCGGTGGGTTCATCCATGATCAGCACTTTGGGATCGAAGGCGGCGGCGCGCGCAATGGCAATCGCCTGGCGCTGCCCGCCGGATAAATTGCGCACCAGCAGTCGTGTGTCCGGAATAGAAATCCCCAGTCCCTTCAGCATCTCCCGTGCGTCAGCGTGCATTTTCTCTTCATCCAGAAACGGAATGCCGAGAATCGATTTCATCGGCTCACGTCCCATAAACAGATTGCCTGCCACATCGACGGTGTCGCATAGCGACAAATCCTGATAAACCATCTCGATATGGCAGCGGCGTGAATCCGCCGGGTTGCTGAAATGCTGAGCCTCACCATCAATACGAATCGTGCCGCTGGTCGGTACGACCGCACCTGACAGCACCTTGGTCAGGGTGGATTTCCCCGCACCGTTGTCGCCCACCAGGCCCAGTACTTCACCCGGCGCCAGTTGCAGATTGACGCCGCGCAGAGACCGTATCGCGCCATAGGTCTTGGTAATATTCACCATCTCTACCCGTGTCAGGGCAGTTTGTGCTTGCTGCATGTGATTACTCCCATCACCATTAACGGGACCGTTACTCTGTATGCAAAAAAGGGTTATCCGGCACGGTTTACGCCCATGTAAACCGGTTTACCCGCAGAATAAAACCTTTGTCACAACACACAGAACAACACGCTACAACGATATTTGTTTGCCGGGTAAGACATTGCAGCTTCCGTGCCAGCCTGGGAACAGGCGCTACACTCGCGGTCTAACCTTTTGTAATGAAGAACATTTAAATGTTAACTTCAGGTAAACCGGTTTACTTACTATAATGCTGAGAAATTAAAAAGCGCGTTATTTGCGCTAAAACTGTGCGCTTTTGCGCCATTTCGGGACGTTGTTAACACATTTGTATTGAATCGCGCGCTACCCATTCCACTGGCAGACGGGTTTCGGCGGGGACGGGGAGGTCGTCATTCAGAATGCGCAGCATGATCTCTACCGCCGTGCGGCCCAGTTCACGGGCGGGCTGGCGGATGGTTGAAATACGGGGTTGGGTAAAGTCAGCATAGGTCGCGTCATCAAAGCCGACCAGCGACAGCGCGTCGGGCGCGTTGAGTCCACGCGCGCGCAGGCCATCCATCAATCCCAGCACGAGAAAATCGCTCGCGGCAAAGACGGCAGTAGGGCGTTTAGCGCGGCTAAACAGCTGTTCCAGCGCCTGTTTACCGAACTCACGCTGGTATTCGCCGTACATCACCCATTCGGGCGGGATACACAGGCCAGCCTGCTCCATAGCGGTGCAAAACCCCTGGAAGCGTTCGCGCACACTCATCAGTTCGTCCGGACCGCCGACAAAGGCGATATGCCGGTGACCCGCAGCGATCAGCTTTTCGGTAGCAATCCGGCCACCCTGAACGTTATCGACAAACACCTTGGGCACTTCGCTGCCAGGAATGTCCTCATCCAGCAGCACGATGCGCTGGTGGCGGTTAATTTCTTTGCACAACAGGCCGTTATCAGGATGGTTGGTGGTAAACAGCAGGCCGTCTACCTGGCAGGTATCCAGCCAGCGGATAAACTGGCTCTCTTTGTCTGGATGGTTGCGGGTAATACACAGCACCAGGCTGTAGCCATGGGCAGAGGCGGCTTCTTCGGCGGCATCTGCCAGTTCGGCAAAGAAGGGATTGGTAATATCAGGCAGCACCAGCCCCAGGGTTTCACTACCGCCCTTACTCAGGCGGCGTGCCAGGCTGTTACCGCGATAATCCAGTTGACGAATCGCCGCTTCGATACGGTTAATCGTCTCCTGCGGCAGCATAATGCTTTGATTCATATAGCGGGATACGGTCGCTTTAGACAGTCCAGCCAGCGCTGCGACATCGGATAACAGCACCCGTTTTTTACTCATATCACCTGCCATCTTGCCCGGAATCGGCTCTCAGTTAACACCGTTGCGCGCAGCGAATACAGTTTTTCCCTGCCCGCTGACGATAAAATAATCGCTTGACAAAATTTAGCCAAAAGCGAATGTTAAAGGCAGTTTACCGCATTACCCGGGAGTCACTCCCAAACCCGATTAATCCCTTTCACACGTGCACCATAATGGACGGTGTGCAGAAAGTCGATTATTCAGGTTCTGGCTCAAGCAGCCATTCAGACGATATTTGCCCGCCAACACTATTCCCTCTGCATTTCGATGCGGAGATCAACTGGTTATCGCTCATTCCCGACGAGGAATTTTAAGATGATGGCATTTAACACCAGAAAACTGCGTGCTGTTGTGCTGGCAACCGGCTTACTGTCTGCGGGTTCTTTATTTTCACTGGCGCAGGCCGCTCCCACTTATGCGCTGGTTCAGATTAATCAGCAGGCCCTGTTTTTTAATCAGATGAATAAGGGCGCCCAGGACGCAGCAAACGCCAGCGGTAAAAAGTTAGTGATCTTTAACGCCAACGATAATCCTGTGTCGCAAAACGATGCGATCGAAAATTATATTCAACAGGGCGTGAAGGGTATTTTGGTGGATGCGATTGACGTCAACGGCATTATGCCAGCCATAAAAGAAGCGGCCGCCGCTAAAATACCGGTGATTGCGATTGATGCGGTATTACCGGCGGGCCCTCAGGCGGCGCAGGTGGGCGTGGATAATCTGGAAGGCGGCAAAATTATCGGTAAATATTTTGTCGACTACGTGGCGAAAAGTATGGGCGGCAAAGCGCGACTGGGCATTGTGGGCGCGTTGAATTCAGCCGTGCAGAACCAGCGTCAGAAAGGGTTTGAAGACACCATTAAGAGCAATCCGGGCATCACCGTGGCAGATGTGGTTGATGGCCAGAACGTGCAGGATACCGCAATGACGGCGGCAGAAAACCTGATGACCGGTAACCCGGATTTAACCGCTATCTATGCGACCGGTGAACCGGCACTCCTGGGGGCGATTGCTGCCGTTGAAAACCAGGGCCGTCAGAAGGAGATCAAAGTCTTTGGCTGGGATCTGACGTCAAAAGCCATTAGCGGCATTGATGGCGGTTATGTCGAGGCCGTGCTGCAGCAGGATCCGAAAAAGATGGGTGAAGAGGCGGTTAAGGCCCTGAACGCGCTTACGTCGGGCAAAACCGTGTCAAAAACCATTCTGGTGCCGGCCGCGGTGGTCACCAAAGCCAATGTGGACAGCTACCGCGCGATATTTAAGTAATCGCTGACTCGCCGCCTGTCTGGAGCAGCGCGGCGAGTTCCTCTGTGGTGGGGAAGGCCTGTAGTGTGCCATGACGGCTGACGGTCAGCGCAGCAGCCTGACTGGCATGAGTCAGTGCTAATGCATCAATTTCACCCCCACGCAGGATCGCGGACGCCAGCATCACGGCCAGAAAGGTATCGCCTGCGCCGGTGGTATCGACGGCATTGGCGGGTTGTGCCGGGTAAAACGTTCGCTGGTCGCCTTGTGTCAGCCAGGCACCCGCGCTACCGAAGGTGGTCACTAACGTTGTCACTGCGCGGGGCTGCAACTGTTGCGCTTCGTGCTGATTGACCACGGCGATATCCACCAGCGGCCAGCAGGAGACAAAACCGGCGTGCACGGGTGAGGGATTAAATACAGTGATCAGGCCGTGGGATTTGGCCAGGCTGAACAGCGCATAGGTTTTATCGGGCGAGAAATTGCCCTGCTGCACCAGCAGATCGCCCGGACGCGCGCTGGCAAGATGGTGCTTAAGCGTATCGATGTCCAGCGCATCTGCCGCCGTTGTACTGGTAATAATGGCATTATCGCCATCGGCGCTGTGCAGAATAAGCGAGGTATCGCTCAACGCAGTCATGGGCTGCGTGGGCAATAACGTCACGGGCTCGTTCATGAGCTGCTGACGGATCCATTTTCCATTACTGTCATAACCGGTCGCGGCAATTAAATAGGTTTCAATGCCGCAACGGGATAAAAGTATCGCCTGATTCGCGCCTTTACCGCCGATATCCTGCGAACGTTGATAACCGTGAACAGAGGCGCCCTTAGCCGGAATATCTGTGACAGACCAGGTTTCATCGACAGTAATATTACCAGCCACATAAACACGCATAGTGTTTTCCTGAACAGGATAAGAAGCGATGGTTGCTATATCAGCAGAAAAAATTGATGCAATACAAGCGATATTTTCACGCCCTAAAGCAGTTATTGGCGTCATTCACTGTGACCCTTTTCCGGGGTCACCAAAATATCGCGGCAAACCCGTCAGCGCGATAATTGATCGTGCATTACGTGATGCGGAAAACTATATTCTTGGCGGCGTTCACGGCCTGATTGTGGAAAATCATGGCGATATTCCTTTTTCAAAACCTGAGGATATTGGCCCGGAAACGCCGGCGCTGATGGCGGTAATTACGGAAAAAGTGCGGGAGCGTTTCGGCGTGCCGCTGGGCATTAACGTGCTGGCGAACGCCGCACTACCCGCTTTCGCTACCGCGCTGGCGGGTGGGGCAGATTTTATCCGCGTCAATCAATGGGCCAATGCGTATATCGCCAACGAAGGCTTTATTGAAGGGGCTGCCGCAAAAGCGCTGCGCTACCGTAGTCAGCTGCGCGCCGAACATATCCGGGTGTTCGCCGACAGCCACGTTAAGCACGGCAGCCATGCGATAGTGGCCGATCGCTCCATTCAGGAGCTGACCCGCGATGTCGATTTCTTCGAAGCGGATGCGGTTATCGCCACCGGACAACGTACCGGTGACAGCGCCACGCTGGAGGAAATCGACGAGATCCGCGCCGCCACCACTTTGCCGCTGCTGGTGGGATCGGGCGTGACGCCTGCCAACGTCTGCCAGATTCTGGAACGCACGCAGGCTGTCATTGTGGCCAGCGCGCTCAAAGTCGATGGCGTCTGGTGGAACGATGTGGATCGGGACAGGGTAAAACATTTTATGGCGGTGGCGCAGGCTGCGCTGGATCAGGCGTAGCCGCCGTTTATCACCTGGCGCAGACCACAAAAAACCCTGCTGTTGAGGCGTAATGCTTGTCAGTTAAGCTTTTAAGAACGCCGCAGCGGGTAACGCTGCGGTTTCTTTTTTACCGCCCGCGGATAATGCTTCTTTAAGGATTTTCACTCAGCCACTGGATCGTTCAACCGATCATTTCTGTCTTAACTGATCGGCATTACGCGAAAGCGGCCTTTTTAGTTGGCTAACCGTGCCAGCTCAGGGAGCATACGTTTATTAGCCGTCTTCGACTGACGGTTTCAGCCGCTTTTCTCTATACCCACAGGCTGTTTATGCTTAGCGCCGGGTGGTCTCCAAAAGTGTCCTGATAAGTTGTTCTCTGTTGAGTGCGACACAATAGGCGGGTGTCGCACGCTCGAAACGCCAGCCTTCCGCTAACGCGCCCGCATCCACCGCATCAAACCCAAAGGCATCATAAAGCGCCGTGACGATAGCCTTTCCTTCGCTGTCATCTCCCGCCAGAGGTAGCGCCTGACGGTTCCCATCGCCCGGGGGCAGGCCCTGGGTTTCCAGATCGGTCATGCGGATGGCATTAAATGCCTTGGTGATCCGGCTGCCGGGAAGCTGGCGGGCAAGCCGTTCACTGGTGCTGATGCCACCACTAAGTAGCTCTTCGATGTCGCCATCGCGGTCGGGATAGTAATTGACCGCATCAAGCACGATTTTTCCCCGTAACTCCGCTGCCGGAAGTTGCTCAGTTGCCGTGAGCGGCACAGCGATCACGACCACTTCGCCGAAGTTTGCAGCCTCGGTGGCAGTACCGGTTTCGCAACCAATCATCGGTTTCAGACTGAACAGCGTTCGTGGATCACGCGAGTTGCTGAGCATCACCTCATGTCCCGCTTTAATTGCCAGTTTTGCTATCGCCCGGCCAACAAAACCTGCGCCAATAATGCCTATTTTCATGGGTTTTTCCTCGATGAGTTTTCACGTCCTGACCTTAATTAAAAACAGGAGGTGAATAAACCGACAAACGGACGCAATATAAACAACCAAAAGGAGGGAATGATGGATCGACTTACCAGCATGAAGGTATTTGTTACCGTTGCGGAATCAGGTTCGTTTGCCGCCGCCGCCGGGCAATTGCTCATCTCACCGCAAATGGTGGCGAAGCATATCGCGGCGCTGGAGAGGCATCTCGGCACGCTACTTCTGCATCGCACCACGCGACGACAAAGCCTGACGGATGTGGGCCGCAACTATTACGAACGCTGCAAAATCGTGCTGGCAGAAGTGCAGGAAGCGGATGCGATCGCGCTGGATATGCAGCAGCGGCCATCCGGTACGCTGAAGGTCAGCGCCCCGGTCACCTTTGGTTCTTTCAGCCTGGCGCCGTTTGTGACCCGCTATCTTGATCGGTTTCCTGAAACGCAGGTCGATCTTGAACTCAGCGATCGGCTGGTTGATCCCTTTGAAGAGGGTTATGAGGTGGTGATCCGGATTGGTGCGCTGGCGGACAGTTCGATTATCGCCCATCCGTTGCAGCCCTATGAGCTGATAGCCTGCGCGTCACCCGCCTATCTGGCGCGGCGCGGCGTTCCTGCCACGCCAGCAGATCTGGAGAACCACGCCTGTCTCGTTTATGGCATCTGGTCACCTTCAAAACCCTGCCGCTGGGTGTTTACCCGGGCGGGTAAGGTCGAAGAAGTACATCCGCAGGGGAGAATGCGATCAAATGACTGGAAAGCGCTCCTTCATGCGGCGCTGGAAGGCTATGGCATTACCCTGGGACCGGCCACCATTCTGGCTGAAGAGATAAGACAGGGACGACTGGTCCAGGTGCTACCCGATTATGCCGGGCCAGCACGTCCCATGCATGTGCTAATCCCGGCGGGCCGTCGCCAGACGGTGAAAATCCGCAGCTTTGTTAAGGCCATCATCACCGAGTTTGGCCTCTATCCACCTGCATCCGGCTAAACCAGGCGGTTATCGGCTCAGCAGCGGGAGTAACTGGGGCAGCTGCGACAGCAGATAGAGAATGAGCCCGATGGTGCCGCCGACCAGCGTACCGTTGATGCGGATAAACTGCAGGTCCTTGCCGATATTGAGTTCGATCTGCTGCGACATGTCGCGCGCATCCCAGCTCTTCACGGTGTCGCTGATGTGACGCGTCAGGAAGCTGGCAAACTCCGGCGCAACGCTGCGCGCCGCCTGTTCCAGATGCTGGTTCATGGAGTCACGCAGCGCCGGATCGGCCGCCAGGGTTTCGCCCAGCCACAGGGCCGCACCGCGCACTTTCTCCTGCACCCGCGAATCCTCACTGCTCAGATCCGCCTTGAGCCAGTTACGCATATCATTCCACAGCTCGCCAATGTAGCGATTGAACGAGGCATCCTCTTTCAGCCAGCCCTTAATTTCTTCGGCGCGCTCCGCCATTTCCGGGTCGGTCTGCAGCTTAACGATCAGTTTATCAACCGCCCGGTTGAAGCCGAGGCGCAGCTCATGGCCCTGATCCAGCGCCACATCATCCAGCAGGGAATCGACCGCATTGGCCACCAGCTCGGCGCTGTGTTCGCCCAGCCATTCGGTCGGCAACATTTTGGCTTTGATCGGATGCTCGCGTTTGAGCCAGCGCACCAGCTGCATCGCAATAAACTCGCGGGTGCTGGGTTTATGCAGCAGCTTCAGCAGCTGTTCAATGGCCGCATCCAGCAGCGCCTGATGACGGTTATTTTTGGTGAGGCTCTCCAGCACCATGGCGCTGGTCTGGATGAGATCGACCTTGTCGATGGCGCGATGCACGGCGCGGCGCATAAAGGTCTGGATCCGCGCGTCATCGGTCAGATCAAGGAAGCCGCGCATCACCTGCAGCAAATGGCGGCCAACGCGGTCGGCATTGCCCGGCGCATTCAGCCATTGTGCCAGCAGGTTTGAAGGATCGTGACGGCGAATCAGATTCAGCAGAGAGTCGGTATCAAGAAACTTCTCCTGCACAAAGCGCCCGAGGTTTTCACCGATACGATCTTTGTTGCGCGGAATGATGGCGGTATGGCGCGAGATAAAAGGCACCGGCACGCGCCGGAACAGCGCCACCACCGCAAACCAGTCCGCCAGTGCGCCGACCATTGCGGCTTCTGCAATCGCTTTGACGCCGCTGACCCAGAAGCCGGGCGGCAGGAAAAGGGTGACGATGAAGGTCGCGGCGGCGAGCAGCAACAGCAGCAGCGCCAGACGTTTCATCCGTTTGAGTTCGTAGTGTTTATCCATAACCTGATCTTAGCAGAGAGCGCGGTTCATCGGCGACGGCCACCCAGCAGGCTGCCGAGCACCCCACGGATGATCTGACTGGTGATCTGACGGGTGGCACTTTTCGCCATGGTCTGGACCACGCCATCGTGTTTGCCGCCGCGCGGGCCGGTATGACCAAACAGGATCTCTTTCAGACCACCGAGAATGCCATTATCGACCGCGACAGCATCGCCTTCGGCCGGGGGTGCACTCGCCTCATCGCTGGCGGCCTGAAAGCCTTTTTGCAGCTTTTCAAACGCCGATTCGCGATCGATTTCGGTGTCATATTTGCCATAAAGCGGCGAATGGTTGATCAGGCCGTTACGCTCATCGCCGGTGACCGGACCCATGCGCGAGCCTGGCGCAATGACCATGGCGCGTTCTACTACCGACGGGCTGCCTTTGGCATCCAGGAAAGAGATAAGTGCTTCGCCGGTGCCCAGCGCCTGAATCGCTTCCACGCTGTCAAACGCCGGATTGGCGCGCAGCGTATCGGCGGCCGTTTTCACCGCTTTCTGATCTTTAGGGGTGAACGCACGCAGGGCGTGCTGGACGCGGTTGCCAAGCTGTCCCAGCACCCGGTCGGGAATATCTGCCGGGTTCTGGGTGACGAACCAGACGCCGACGCCTTTGGAACGGATCAGCCGCATCACCTGCTCGATTTTCTCCAGCAGCACGGCTGGCGCGTCGGTAAACAGCAGGTGCGCCTCATCAAAGAAGAAGACCAGCTTTGGCTGATCGAGATCGCCCGCTTCCGGCAGATGTTCGTAAAGCTCCGACAGCAGCCACAGCAGACTGGTGGCGTAGAGTTTTGGCATCTGGTAGAGCTTTTCTGCGGAGAGGATGTTGATGACGCCTTTGCCGTTGCTGTCGACGCGCATCCAGTCGGCGATATCCAGCATCGGCTCACCAAAGAAGTGTTCCGCACCCTGTTGCTCCAGCGTCAGTAATCCGCGCTGAATCGCGCCGACCGAGGCGCTGTTGATATTGCCGTAGTGGGTCTGGAAGTTTTTGGCGTTGTCACCGATGTATTGCGTCATGGCGCGCAGATCTTTGAAGTCCAGCAGCAGCAGGCCCTGGTCATCGGCGATGCGGAAAATAATCTGCAGCACGCCGCTCTGGACTTCATTGAGGTTCAGCAGCCGCGCCAGCAGTAATGGACCTAGATCGGAGACGGTGGCGCGCACCGGATGGCCTTTCTCGCCAAAGATATCCCACAGCACCACCGGATTGCTCTGCGGCTGCCAGTCGGTGACGCCGATTTTCGCCAGCCTCTCCTGCAGCTTTTCGCTGGATTGGCCCGCCATCGCCACACCGGTTAAATCACCTTTGACGTCAGCCATAAAGACCGGTACGCCACTCGCAGAGAACGATTCGGCCAGCTTCTGCAGCGTGACGGTTTTACCGGTGCCGGTCGCGCCGGTGATGAGGCCGTGGCGGTTAGCCATTTGCGGTAACAGATGAAGTTCGACGTCTGGCGTACGGGCAATCAGTAGCGGGGAAGTCATAGTTTTCCACTCTCAGTCAAAGGATTATGCCTGAAGGATAGCAAGCGGAGCATAGACAGGAGGAGAACAATTCGTCAAAAACGCGGCCGCTGCCCATAGAGCAGCGGCCTGAAACGCGGGATTACTTCTGCACCTCTTCGAAATTGAGCAGGCTGACGCCGATGCCCTGTTGCAGGTGACTGAGGTTGCTGCGCACTGCCACCTGGGTCGCGCCCTGTAACAGTACGATAAATGGCGAATCCTGCTGGATGCGGGTTTGCAGCCCGGTATAAAGACTACGGCGTTTAGCCGCATCGCTCTCTCCGGCGGCGGTGCGGGTCTGCGCACTCAGCTCCGGAATGGTCCAGCCGACACGCCATGCCAGGGTTTTGCCGCCGCCTGGCACGTTAGAAGCAAAGGTGCTGGCATTGGTGTTAGGGTCGATATAGTCCGCGCCCCAGTAAGTGAAGATTGCCTGGAAGTCGCGGCTACGCATTTTGCTCCACAGCTCCGATTCTGCCACCGGCTGGATATCGAGTTGCACATCCGCTTTGGCAAAACTCGCCTGTAGCGCCTGCGCCACATCAATGTAAGGCGGCTGGTTCACCACCGTCAGCGCGATGTGGGTGCCCGGTTTGATGCCGCCTTTCTGCAGGATTTCCTGTGCCTTTTTCAGATCGTAATGGAACGGCGTGGTGTTCAGTGCACCATCGAAGCCATCCGGCAGGAAGCTCTGATGGATGCGGTACTGAGCTTTCAGCAGCTGATTTGCCAGGCTGTCATAGTCCACCAGCCAGCGAGCCGCCTGCCACAGCGCCGGATTCTTCAGCGCCGGTTGCTGCGGGTTTTGGGTGTTCAGGCCGATGTAATAAATCAGGCTGGACGGGAAGGCGTCGACCCGCACATTCGCCACATTTTTCAGCGCGGCAATCTGATCCGGACCGAGCTGATAGGCGACGTCCACATCACCCTGCTGAATCAGCAGTCGGCGGCTGCCGGCATCGGCTACGCCCTTGAGCAATACCCGCTTCAGATGCGGCTTCTGCGTGCTGTAAGGGTTAGCTTCCAGCACCAGCGCCTGCAGCGGGACAAACTGTTTGATGGCATATGCTGCGCTGCCAGCCGAATGCGTTTTCAGCCAGGCATTGCCGTAATCATTGTTGCTGACGTGTTCCTGCGCCAGTTTACTGTCAACGATGGAGGCGACCGGTGCGGTCAGCAGGCGCAGCGCCAGATCGTTGCCGATCTCAGCGGGCCAGCGCAGCTCAAGCTGGTGGTCGTTGATCACGGTGAACTGCTGATCGATATTTTCGGGCTTCCAGCCAAACTCCCCCAGGATAAAAGAGGGCGCTTTGTTGAGTTTTACCGCACGGGTTAAGGAGAAGACCACATCCTGGGCGGTCAGTGGATGACCGCTGGCGAAATGGGCCTGCGGATTGAGGTCAAACACCAGGCTGTGCGGCGTTTTTCCGGCCTGCCAGCGTGTGGCGGCGAGTGGCGAGAGCTGCTGCGGGTTCTGATGATTCGGCTCCAGCAGCGTCTGGTAGATATTGCGCAGGCTGCTGTTGCTGACGGTTTCAAAACTCTCCGCCGGATCGAAACTGATGATGCCATCGAGTGGCACGGCGACCACCAGCGTGTCGGCAGGCGTCGCGGCCTGTGCCGGATGAATCAGTGCCAGAGTAGTCAATAAAGAGAGTGAGAGTAGCGTTTTGCGCATCGAGAGTTATCCTGAGTCGTTGATCGCTCTACTCTATCGGGCACTGGATAATCTCAAAATGCCGGTTTGTTATGAGCTTTGCACAATTACATGCTTAGTTATTCAGGCAAAAAGACAAATTAAGATAATGTCCGTCAGTAATTATTTCAGCGTCATTTTAAAGCAGGCGGAATAAAACAGGATTTATTCGGGCGATCACAATTTGCGCACTGTCTGATTGTATGACCATCAAAGTCACTATAGTGTTAACGATGAGAATGATTCTCTGGTATGGAAGTATGATATTTTTTTATCGGTTATTCTGCGTGATGATGACAGGGAGAAAATAATATCCGTCGCTCCTGCGTTAAAAAGGCTAAATACCCGATGTTTATGCGGTTTTAGACGCAATTTCCGCGCTGTAAATCTTTTACCTATCCGCAACCCTTCCGCAACACCATGATAAACTTTCACTGCGACACATTTTAAATTCAATTTTTACATTCAGACATAGTTATATCCCTAATATTGCCAGGTTATTAACCGATATGTTCCGTTAGTCACCGAACCATAATTCTACCTGCCTTCGCTGTTCTGCCGTTGTCTGTGCTGTGTGCGTTCATCCCTGCGGGGAGTTTCCTGCCTGCACCAGGCCTTTCAGCGTCATAACACCGTAAGCGGGTATTTAGCAGATGAGAGTCGTGCGGATATGCTTTTAGAAAAACCCACCACCAGGCGTAAATTTTTGCTCGGTTCACTGCTGGCGTTGCCATTAAGTGAGCTGGTCCTGAAAGGCATGACTGCGGCACAGGCTGCAGAGATGGCCGCCCCCGAGTTAGCCGATTACAAACCGATCTTTTTTAGTGCCGATGAGTGGCAGTTTATTCTGGCTGCCACCGACCGCCTGATTCCGGCGGGCGGCAAAGGCAAAGCGCCAGGCGCGCTGGAAACTAACGTGCCGATCTTTATCGATCAGCAGCTGCACAGCGAAGCGTTTGGCAGCGAAATCTATATGCAGGGACCTTTCAACACGAAAGCACCCGCCACGATGGGTTATCAGATCCCGTTCCGTCCCCAGCAGATGTATCAGACCGGTATCCGGCTGATCAATCAGTGGTCGCAGACTACGCATCAGAAAGCGTTTCATGCGCTGACGCTGGAAGAGAAAGATGCGGTGCTGACCCAGGTCAACAAAAACGAGATCGACTTTGCCGCGCTGGGCGAAGCCGATCTGAAGCCTTCCCAGTTCTTCAGCCAGCTGCTTTCCGATACCAAGCATGGCTACCTGGCCGACCCGATGTACGGCGGTAATAAAGGCATGAAAGCCTGGATCGCCATCGGCTTCCCGGGCGCGCGTGCCAGCTTCACCGAATGGGTGAAACAGCATAACGTTCCTTATCCACTCGGCCCGGTCAGCATCAAAGGTGAACGCGCATAAGCGCTTCCACATCAGGTAAACAGGATTATCATGGCACAGGTTACTAAAAAAGAAGTCGACGTCGTGGTCTGCGGCCTCGGCTGGGCAGGCTCGCTGATGAGCATCGAGCTGGCACTGGCAGGTCTGGACGTGCGCGCCCTGGAGCGCGGCGGCGATCGCGATTATGACGAATTCGCCTACCCGAAACCGGCGGATGAATATGCCTACGCGGTGCGCAACAAAGTGTTTGCGACACCCGCCGAAGTGGCGGTCACCGTGCGCTACAACAGCAGCCAGACGGCATTGCCAACCCGTAAATGGGGCGCGTTCGCACCGGGTACCGGCGTGGGCGGTTCCGGCCTGCACTGGACGGCAGTACTGATTCGTCCGACGCCGACCGATATCAAACTCAAGAGCTATGTCGACGAGGCTTACAAGCCCGGCATTCTGCAGGACGATATGCGGGTGATGGACTTCCCGTTCAGCTGGGAAGAGATCGAGCCCTATTACTACAAATTCGAACTGATTTGCGGCCAGTCGGGCAACACCGGCAACCTGCGCGGCAAAATCCTGGAAGGCGGCGATCCGTTTGAAGGCCCGCGCTCTGAGCCTTATCCGCTGCCCGCGCTGGATGACACGCTGAACAACGTGATGTTCAAAGAGGTAGCGACGAAGCTCGGTTACCACCCGTTCCCGAACCCGTCAGCCTGTGTGTCGCGTGCGTGGAAAAACCCGTACGGCAACCAGATCGCACCGTGTAACTATTGCGGCTACTGCAGTAAATATCCGTGCCTGAACTACTCCAAAGCGTCGCCGCAGACCGCGGTGATGGATTCGCTGAAGCGGATGCCGAACTTCTCCTATGAAGTGAACGCGGAAGTGATCAAAGTCGTGCTGAACGATGATAAGAAAACCGCCAAAGGCGTGATCTATATCGATGCACAGGGCAACGAGTGCTTCCAGCCAGCGAAAATCGTGGTGCTGAGCAGCTTCCAGCTCTACAACGTGCGTCTGATGCTGCTTTCCGGCATCGGCAAGCCTTACAACCCGATTACCGAAGAGGGCGTGGTCGGCCGTAACTACGCGTTCCTGTCGAACGGCGGCGCAACGCTGTTCTTCAAAGATAAAAACTTCAATCCGTATGCGACTGCGGGCGCGACCGGCCAGATGTTTAACGATATCTCGCCAGGCAACTTCGACGGTCCTTCACTCGGCTTCCTGGGCGGCGCGAAGATCCACAGCTCGCAGGCAACCGGCACGCCGATCAGCACCGCGCTGCCAAAAGGCACGCCGACCTGGGGCATGGGCTACAAGGAAGGTCTGGAAGAGTGGTACGGCCATTCGATGAAGATCAGCATCACCACCACCTGCCAGTCTTATCGCGACATCTATCTGGATCTCGATCCGAACTACAACGATCACCGTGGCCTGCCACTGCTGCGTATGACGTTTAACTGGAAAGAGAATGAGCTGAAGCTTCAGCAGCATCTGAAAGGCATCGTCGGCAACATCGCCAAAGAGCTGAACCCCGACAGCATGAGCATGAGCTTCCTGCCGATGGGCGCGGACTTCGATATCACCAAGTATGTCTCTACCCATAACGTGGGCGGTGCAGTGATGGGCGATAACCCGAAAACCTCGGCGCTGAATAAGTATCTGCAGAGCTGGGATGTGCATAACGTCTTTGTGCCCGGCGGCAACGCTTTCCCGCAGAACTTCCAGGCGAACCCGACCGATACCATCGGTGCGATTACCCTGATGGCGGCGCAGGCGATTAAAGATCACTACCTGAAAAATCCCGGCCCACTGGTACAGGCATAAGCGCATGAATAAGCTAAAACTGAAGTCTTTTATTTTTGCCAACGCGGTGCTGCTGGCCAGCGGATTTGCGCTGCCGGTTCACGCCGAAGATGAAGCGCAACTGATTAAGCAGGGCGAGTATCTCTCGCGGCTGGGCGACTGTATGGCGTGCCACTCGCTGCCCGGCAAACCGGCCTATTCGGGTGGTCTGGCGATTGAGTCGAACCTCGGCACCATCTTCTCGACCAACATCACGCCGGATAAGCAGCACGGTATCGGCAACTACAGCGAGCAGCAGTTCTCTGACGCGGTGCGCAAGGGCGTTTTACCGGACGGATCGCATCTCTATCCGGCGATGCCATATCCTGACTACGCCAAAATCAGCGATGCCGATATGCACGCGCTCTACGTCTACTTTATGAAAGGCGTGCAGCCGAGTGCCGAACAGCCACCCGAAACCGATCTGAGCTTCCCGTTCAGCCAGCGCTGGGGCATGCGGTTCTGGAACTGGGCGTTCACGTCCGATAAGCCGTTCCAGCCGATTGGTGGTGCATCAGCCGAAGTTAACCGCGGTGCCTATATCGTGGAGAGTCTGGGTCACTGCGGCAGCTGCCATACGCCGCGCGGTCTGGGCATGAACGAGAAAGCGCTGGATAGCGGTGACGATAAATTCCTGGCGGGCGGCAGCCTGAACAACTGGGATGTGCCGTCACTGCGTGGCCTGCCACACTGGAGCGAGCAGGAAATCATCGATTACCTGCAGACCGGCCGTAACGATAAAGCGGCAGTCGGCGGCGAGATGACCTCGGTGGTTGAGCACAGTAGCTCACACATGACCGATGCCGATCTCAAAGCTATCGCGGCCTACCTGAAGTTCCTGGGCGGCAATCCGCCATTGCAGGCCTTCAACGTGCAGGCGCAGCAGGCAACGGAAGCGAAACTCACCGCCGCGAAGAACCTCAGCGAAGGCGAGCGTCTCTATCTGGATAACTGCGGTGCCTGTCACTTCGTGACCGGCAAAGGCGCACCCGGGATCTTCCCGGAGCTGGATGGCGCAACTATCGTCAATGCGAAGGATCCAACCGGCCTGATCCACACCATTCTGGCCGGCGCGCAGCAGCCTTCTACCGAGAAAGCGCCGTCTAAACTGGCGATGCCGGGCTTTGCCCAGCGGCTGAATGATGATGAAGTCGCGCAGCTGGCGACCTTTATTCGTCAGGGCTGGAGCAACACCGCGCCTGCGGTGAGCAAAGATGAGGTTGCTGAAGTACGTAAAACGCTGAAGTAATCGCGCTTTCCCCTCTGCCTGTCCGGAGAGGGGAAAACCCGGATTAATGGAAGGTGCGTACCACTTCCAGCACGCCGTTAATGATGAACTGCACGCCCATACAGACCAGCAAAAATCCCATCAGGCGCGATATCGCCTCAATACCGCTTTTGCCCACCAGCTTCATGATGGCCCCCGAACTGCGCAGCGAGATCCACAGGATCAGGCTCACCAGCAGGAAAGTCAGTACCGGTGCCACGCTGATCACCCAGGCGGGAAAATCGACGCCGCTTCTTACCGTTGAGGCGGAAGAGATGATCATCGCAATGGTTCCCGGTCCCGCCGTGCTTGGCATCGCCAGCGGCACAAAGGCGATGTTCACCGGCTCTTTGGTTGCCTCCTGCTCATCCAGTTTTTGCTTCGCTTCTACCGAATGTCCCGCCGGCTTCGCCGGAAACAGCATCCGGAAGCCGATAAAGGCGACGATCAGACCGCCCGCCATGCGCAGACCTGGTATAGAGATACCGAAGGTGTTCAGCACCGCGCTGCCCGCGTACCACGCCACCATCATGATGGCGAAAACGTAGATGGAAGCCTGGCGCGCCTGGCGGTTGCGCTCCTGGAAGTTCATCTCACCTGCCAGACCTAAAAACAGCGCCACGGTGGTGAGCGGATTGGCGAGCGGCAGGATCACTACCAGCCCCAGGCCAATCGCTTTAATCAGCTCCAGCATGTCCGAACTCCCTGATTAGTGTTTCGGGCGCTCCAGCGCCTCTAACAGCTCCGGGAAGAAGTCCTGCAGGATTTCCGGCGTCATCAGTTCGGGATATTGCATCAGATGTTCGCGGATACGCTCATTGACGTCCGGCAGCAGGCGCTGGGCCGCAGCACTGGCGGTGATTTTGTGCTTCTTCATGGCGCGCAGCAGATCGCCTGGCAGCGTGTCTTCGTCATCGCCGTCATCGACCATCTCCAGCGCATCCAGCTCGTCGAACATCTCCATCAGCGCTTCGGTCTGCGGCGTGCGCGACTCATATTCACGCGGATGTTCATCTTCCAGGAAGCGCAGCATCGCGCGCATCGGCGTACCGTCTGGCGTGGATGGTGGCTCGGTAGCAAACCAGCTCAGCAGCTGATGCATAGTGACCTGATGGACGCGATAGCCGCTGTCGACCAGCTCATCGGCCAGCAACTCGGCGGTTTCGTTTTCAATCAGGCAGATGTGGGTGCGTTTAGGTTCGTACTGCTCCAGCCACTGGTAGATCTCTTCAATCACGCCATCGTCATACTCGAATTTTTTGCTGAGATAGCTGTCGTCCTGTTCATGAACGCAGGCCTGAATCTGATCGGGGTCGAAGTAAAGTGCGATGTTGATGCCTTTCATGCGTGCTGTCCTGTAGAAACCAAAACAACACTATAGCGCTCAACCCCAGGTTAAGGGAATGTCAGGCATCACAGCAAAGCGGGGTTTAACGCTCCCCTCTGAGAAGAGAGGGGAGAGAAGAGGAGAGGGATCAGGAGATAAAGTTTTTGCCCTGCTTCAGGACCACGTCACAGGCTTTGGTTTTCAGCTTCTCACCCATTGGCGAGTTGCTCAGGCTTTGCAGATTCAGCTGCTGGCCGTTCCCGGTATTCAGCAGGCCTGCCACGCCCTGGGTGTAGTCGGTTTTCTGCTCCTGCGCGGTAGTGGTGTTCAGACCGAGCTTGCTCAGCACCTGATCTTTCACCGACTGCACATTATTTTTCACCACGTTGTGTTCGACGCAATACTGCATTACACCGGCCGCATTGGTCATACTGTTGGCGCTGACCGCTTTGTCGCCGCCGCCCAGCATGCTGGTAATAGTAGAAAGCGACATGCCGCCATTCTGCTGCGTGGTGCTGGTGGTGCTGCCGTTGTTCTGCTGGCTGAGCTGCGATGCTGCACTGCTCAGCTGATCCTGCCAGCTTGCCGCTGATGCACTGCCTGCCACCAGAAGTGCCGCCATGCCCAACATCCATGCACTGCGTTGTGCCTGTTTCATCTTAACCTCAGTATCTGCGTATTCAGTTTTGCTAAGAGAGTCTGACGAGCAGAAAGTTCCTGAACTTCCTTCATAAATAACGCTTTGGGAATCTTCTGTAATAAAGGCGATTAAATATTCGGATGAGCACGGGTGTTATTATTTCGTGAGGTGATTCACCCTGGTGCGTTAATTAGCTATCCCACTGAAACATTCTTTAATATTCTCGCCACTTTTATCAGGAATTGTCCTGGTCTGAATTAAAATTTTCGCTTTTCTATAAGCAGTTTTATAAGTCTTTATGTCTGCAGTATTAATATTTACCTTCGCAATTACTTCTTCGCAAGTTTCAGTTTTATATGGGGTTTTTATTTTTAGCGTAGCGGTGATGAAAGAGATTTGGCGGGATTTTTCGTACCGTAATTAAATCGGGCCCGCAAAAAATTTTATTATCCCGCCTTGCGAAAATCGCGAGGGTGTTCATGATTAATCACTGTGTCAGGCAGTCGTGGCCGATATTTAAATTAACGGGAGAGTTATTATGGCTGGACAGCCAGAGCACAATAATAATGCAGAGGTCACGCTTAAACTCGCTGAAGAGCAAATAGCCCTGACGAAGCAAAAGATTGTGGATGGACATGTCCGCGTTACCCGTTCCACAACTGAGCATGACGAGGTCATCAGTACGCTGCTTAACCGGGAGAAGGTTGAGATTGAGCATGTAGCAAAAGCGCAGCCCGTTGAAACGATGCCCGAAATCAGGGAAGAGAACGGTGTACTGATTGTCCCGGTAGTAGAGGAAGAAATCCAAATCGTCAGAAAGCTGGTGCTTAAAGAGGAAATCCACATCCGAAAAGTGCAGGAGAATGTTCCTTTTCAGGAAGTGGTGACCCGACGTGAGCAGCAGGTGAACGTTGAGAGAGATGACGATCAAATCAGCTAACAGAGAGGAACCTATCATGGCACAGGAAAAAATCGTAACACTGTTCGATTCTGCAATTCAGGCAGAGGCCGCGAAAAGAAATCTCGTGAAAGCAGGCTTTTCTGATCGGGACATCAGTCTTATCAGTGGAGAACGTTTGCAGCAGGAAGGGCAGTCGATTCGCCATCCGAGCCTGTGGCAGCGTCTGTTTGGGCATGACGTCGATAAAGATGAGGCGGATGTATACACCCGGGCAATGGACAAGGGCGGCGTCGTGCTGACCATCCGCACCGAGGAAGAGAAGCTGGCCCGCGCCATGACGATTCTCCATTCTCATGACTCAGTGGATGTGCCGTCACGTATGCAAAGTTCAGTCGGGAACGGCACCACCGCGCCGGGCATCAACCCGACCGCAGGCAAGCAGTTTGCCGGTGAGACCAATGACCGCCCGGCTGAGCCATTACGCACCTCACTGACCGGTGATGAGAGCGAAGCAGATATTCTGCGTCTGGCCGAAGAGCAGGTGGAAGTGGGTAAACGCCTGGTCAGCGAAGGTTCGACTCGCGTACGACGCTATACCGTGACCGATACCGTCTCTGAAGATATCTCGCTGCATGAGCAGCACGCTGACATCTTCCGCCGCTCGGTGAGCGAACCCGCGCTGGCTGGTGAAGTGGACTGGTCCGAGAAAACCGTCGAAGTTGCCGAGACTCACGAACAGCCGGTGATTAACAAAACGACCCACGTGAAAGAAGAAGTGGTGGTGCGTAGAGACGGCAGCGATCGTACTGAGACCATTAATGACACGGTGCGTCGTCAGGAAGTGGACATCGACCATGCACGAGGTGGTCTGGAGAGCGAACTGCCGGGTACAACTGCAGGGGTGAAACCTGCCGCCGCTTCGCAGTCACCAGCAGCGCATAACCGCGACCACAAAGAGAGCCTGACTGAGAAAGTGAAGGACAAAGCTGGCGAAGTGAAAGATAAGGTAGAGCATAAGCTGCATGATCATTCGCATTGAGGCGCTTATCCTGACAACAACAGGCGCTGATGGGTATCGCTGATACCCGATGCTGAAGATGCAAGAAAGAGCCAACCGCGAGGTTGG
This sequence comes from Pantoea sp. 9140, assembly GCF_000745295.1. Classification (NCBI taxonomy): domain Bacteria; kingdom Pseudomonadati; phylum Pseudomonadota; class Gammaproteobacteria; order Enterobacterales; family Erwiniaceae; genus Pantoea; species Pantoea sp. 9140. Next base: position 229,348 of record NZ_JQNO01000001.1, read on the forward strand.
CTCTTTTGCGTTGTGTGGAAGGGAGAAAAAACGGATAACGACGTCAAATTCTCTTCGATATAATCAGGCGCTACCTGTGCAGGCCGGACAGAAATAAAACCTGAGGGATTAAAGTGAACTGTAAACCGATGCTTTTCGTGCTGGCGGCGCTTTCCCTGCCGGCTCAGGCCGCCCAGAGCGGAAAAACGCTTGAGCATAAAGACTGGGAAGTTGTCTGTGATAACACTCGGACCTGCCGCATTGCGGGTTATGCCAAAGAAGAGGATCCCTCCGGCTCCATCCTGCTCACCCGTGCCGCTGGACCGGGAATGGAGACAGTGGGCGAAGTGACGCTGGGCGACACCGAAGATGACAGTGAACCGGCGGAAAAGCTGACGCTGTGGATCGATGGGAAATCCGCTGGCGATCTGGTGGCGGCTGATGACAACTGGCGAATGTCGGCCAGTCAGACCTCTGCGGTAATCAGCGCCGTGAAAGGCAGCGGTAAAGTCGAGTTCAAAGGCGGTACCAAGCCATTCCAGCTTTCCGGCGAAGGCGCGTATGCCGTGCTGCTGAAAGCGGACGACGTGCAGGGCCGTATCGGCACGCCAGGTGCGCTCACCAAAAAGGGCAATAAGCCGGAAAGCAGCGTGGTTAAAGCTGTGCCCGCACCGGTTATTCAGGCGGCTAAAACCCTCGGCGGCGAACCCCGTTTGCTGACCGCTTCGGAAAGCGACGCACTGAAAACCCGCCTGCTTGCAACAGTCAATCATAATGACGATGACACGTGCGATAGCCTGTATTCACCTGCAGAAAACAGCGATCCGGAAACCGACGGACTCACGCTTACACCACTGGATGACACACACGCATTGCTTTCGGCGCTCTGCTGGCGAGCCGCTTATAACGAAGGATATGGCTACTGGGTCATCGATAACCAGCTCAAAGGCAAGCCTGAGCTGGTGACCATTTCCGGGTCAGATTACGACAAGGGCGAGATCACCAGTGTGCAGAAAGGCCGCGGCATCGGTGACTGCATGAGCCAGGAAAGCTGGGTATGGGACGGCAAGGCCTTCCGCAAAAGCTATGACGGTGGGACTGGCATGTGCCGTTATATCCATGCGGGCGGCACCTGGGATCTGCCGACGCTGGTAACGGATGTGAAGGCTGTATCGGGTTAGAGCTTTTGTTATGCCAGTGAAACTTGATGGGTGACGTGAGTGCTTTGCAGCGGTCGATGGTGAGTGAAGAATTTCTGACAATGGTGTCATACAGTGTCCCTGAGAACCCAAAAGACGCTTTTTTCAGCAGTTGCACCTTCACCTGCGGATAAGGGTTGCGGAAACAGGGGGTAACGGTATAATCCTCAACGTTTTCCGCATACCCTTCAGTGCCGAAGTGGCGAAATCGGTAGACGCAGTTGATTCAAAATCAACCGCCGCGAGGCGTGCCGGTTCGATTCCGGCCTTCGGCACCAGATATGCAAATTAAAGTCGCTTAAGGGCGGCTTTTTTTGTGCCTTTTGTTTAAGGAGCACAAAGAACTTCATTTTTATCATTCAATCTGTTTTAACCCATTAATTTATCATATATAAGTGATTTAAAGGCTTTTATGTGATATTTCAATGTCAGAATTATTACTGGAGCGTAGTGGCAGAATTTAAAATTATTAAACATAATACTTTATGGTAAAAATTAGTCTAGTAATCATAAAAGCGCTATAAATCATATTGTAATTAATAAGATTTCATTTTAAGTCTGTTAATGTGTTGATTTGATTTACAACTAGTATGTATATTGTGCTATTATATTGATCTGCTAATAATAAACATATAAATTTCAAGGTGTTAAATGGAAATTAAAGACGTCTTTGGAGCCCAACCGAAAAGTGTTTGGGAGTATCTATGTGAGAATGGTCAAGGGTTGTATGTTCCTGCATATCAACGACAATACTCTTGGGATAAATCTAAGATCACTCGTCTTATAGAAGACATATGTCATGGATTTACGATGCTAACAAACAGAGAAGATGCAATAACTTTTTTAGGGACTATTATTGCAATACACGATACAAATCTCGTAACAGTTGATCCTATTGTTAAAGGTGATGTTCCATCTAGAGTGATGACAATTATTGATGGTCAGCAAAGATTAACTACGTTATTATTAGTTAATACAGTTCTACATGAAGAAATAAAAATCAGATCAATAAAACAAAGCACTAAAAATAGCGATGCCGATATATGGCTTTTTGAAGAATGCATGAAAGTAACGGGTAGGTTAGCAAAGACGTTTGAAGAAAATAAAGATTATGGAGATGGTGATTTTCAATTTTATCCACGAATGATAAGAGCATATGATGATTCTTGGTCTCGAAAAAAAGATAAGGCAAGCTATAAATCTGCTATTGGCCATTATTTACACATGTATGGAAAGTATGGAAGGGACGAAACTAAGAAAAATTTTAGATATGAAATTCCAGAAAGTGAATCAGATAATGGCAGTAAATATAAACCTTTATCAGAAGGTCGTAAAGTAGTTTATTCCCTAGTGAAAAATATTTGTCAATATGATAAAAAAGATAATTCTGAGTTAGAATTACCAGATATTGATACGATATTAGAAGAATTAAAGTTCCAGAATATTCTTCTCAAATCTGAGCTTCCTGAATTTGTCAAAGATAAACTTTCTTCTAAAGTTGATTCACAATTTGAAGAACTTACTCGCCTCATTTTATTCGCAAACTTTGTTCTCGATCGTGTAGCTATCACTATCGTTACTGCCAGAAATGAGGACTATGCTTTTGATATGTTTGAATCATTAAATACTACGGGGGAACCTTTAACTGCATTCGAAACATTCAAACCAAAAATAATTAATGTTGAAAAGCTTTGCGGTTATGAACGCTCAAAGTCTCATCAATATGTTCAAGTAATAGAAGATTATTTAGAAAGCACTGGTAAGTCTAATGAAAAACAAGAAGCAACCAGTAGATTAATAGTATCATTTGCTTTGGCAGAAAAAGGAGAAAAACTTTCTAAACGTCTAAGTGAACAAAGAAGATTTTTAAAGGATAATTTCGAAAAATTATCCGGCCTAGAACAACAACAAGAGTTTGTCAGACACCTTTCCCACGCAGCTTTATTTGTAAAATATTCTTGGCCTGACAATAAGTCGACCACAACAACCATCAATTCCGCCGAAGAAGCTGAAACAGATGAAGTAATATTATGTATAGATCTGCTGCGTAAATTCAATCACACAATAACTATAGGGCTATTAGTTCGATTCTATTCTGAAATTAGAAGAGCATCGGCAGAAAACAGGCTTCACGCTATCAATAGCTTCATTGAATCCGTAAAAGCTATCACTGCATTTTCAGTTCTATGGCGTTCATCACGTCGTACAACTGAAAACTTAGATGCTCATTACAGAAAGTTAATGGTTACTGGGTATCCTGAAGTTGGCTTAAAAGCTTTGGCAAGAGCAATTGATGAGCCAGACCCTGGATCTATATTAGATGTCAATCTATTGAAGAAGGCTTTTTTACAAATACTTGATGGAGAGGGCGATGTAGGAAATAAAGAAAAGTGGGTTAAAGCTGTATCAAAAATTCCTGCTTATTCAAATCAAAAGGAAATAACTCGTTTTATATTACTTGCTGCTGCTCATGATAGCGTTGAGGATAAAACTATACCGGGCCTAACTACAGCAGGAAGGGCGGGGGTCCTTCCAATGTTAGATATTAAGAATTGGAAAGGTGATCAGTCTCAAACTATTGAACATATTGCACCGCAGGAGAGGTCATCAGAAGGATGGTCTGAAAAAATCTATGAAGACCAAGAATTAATAGACCGTTTAGGGAATCTTACTCTATTACCTTCTCGAGAAAATTCGTCCCTAAAAAATGGTTCATGGGCACGAAAAAAATTATTTTATAAAATTCTTTCTGCAGATACAGCAGATGAACTTGAACCTTTAATCGCTCAAGCTGGGCAACAGGGTCTTTCACTCTCTCAATCTACTAGCGATCTACTAGCTGAATCAAGATATCTGCCGCTCGTTAAAGCTGTAGCTACAGTTGAAGGCGACTGGACGAATGACTTGATTGAAAAAAGAACTGTAAGAATAGCTGAATTAGCATGGGACCGCATTCACTCTTGGCTTGAAGTAAAATGAATTAGCCCCCTGTATCAGGGGGCTCACTTCTACTTATGACAAATATTACATGAGCCATTACCTTCATCATCCCCATATATATCGTCAATATCTTCAATTTCAATAGGGCGTAGTGGGTTTATTGGCTTTTTAGCCAATATACGAGCCTTTCTTTGCTCATAGTCATTAAAGATTTGAATGATCCTTTCAGGCATTTCAAGCTGGGAAAGTGATTCACCTTGGGTCCATGTAAAAGGAGAACCGTGTTCCATTGCATTTTTTTCATAGGCTTTCGCCTCCTCGAATGCATCAGGATGATATTGCTTCAATCGAGCCCATTCTATTTTTTGCTGAAAAAAACAAAATGTACAACCTGACCTACTTCTCCATTTATAATATTTAGGCCAACCAACACCTGAAGCTTCTAATATCTCCCCTACTGCAGCTTTATCAATGCCATTTTCTCTGAACGGAAGTGTGATTTTTAAATTTTTGTTTTTAGAAGAATATCCTTCACGATATTCTTCATCTGCTCGAATAGCTACATAGCTGTTAACTGTATCACCAGCTGCAAGCATTGGTTTAACCCAAAGCTCGAACGGTCTCAATTTTAACTGCCTTGTACACCATCTTGTCTGCGGTGAAGGCAGAAAGTTATTGTATTCTTTCAACCAAAAATCAAAATCTCTATCCGGGTTTAAATACTCAATTTTTTTACCAAGAAAACCTTCTAGTTTCCCTAGAAACTCATAGACTTCAGGGAGTTCTTTACCTGTATCAGTAAAGAAGTACTCAATATTCAGTTGAGGGTAATGCTGCCGCATATATATTGCTAATGCAGCACTATCCTTTCCTCCTGAAATACCTAAAACATGACGTTCAGCCATAATTAGTCATCCTCACTATTTATGATCGACAAACTTGCTTTAGCCAGTGCAGCAAGTAAAACACCTTTTTCTACACTATTAATTTTAAGTTGCTCAAGAAGCTTACTAGTAATGGCTTGTATTTTTTTCTCATCAGAAGATTTAATGTTATAAGAAGCTTGGACTGTTTGCTCTCCTTTTTTATCATAAATAAATGCGAAAGCCTCTCTTGTAGGTGTACGATTTTTTATAGCAGACAAAACCTCCATTTGTTTGAATTTTTGTGCCCACGTTGCAATTTCAAGAAGAGCTGTATCTATATCATTGTCAGACCATAATCTAGGTGGTTTATTAGCCGCAAGACTCAATATGCTTTCTACACTTTCATTATTATTATTAAGGTCTTTGAGTCGTGCAGAAAATGCATCGAATCTGAAATCACCCGATATACCAGAGACAACATTAGCTCGCAGCGTTAATTCGTCAAGATTGCCATTGGAAGCATCTAAAACTGTAAGTAGTTTACTGCGAATACTATGCAGCAACATGGAGTATGAATTTAAGAGCTCTTTTATAGGTGACTCTATTTTTGATAAAAGTTCATCTTCATTTTCAGAAGGAAATGTAAAAGGCAAATCAATAAATAGTAGTTTATTAGGATCTGATGCACGAAGGAGTAAATCTCTTAATTTCTTTGCATCATCGGATAATGTAGATGTACGTTTAGACCACTCAGAAAGGCTGTAAACCATTCCGACAAGAGCTCGGGCTATTTCAAGAGGTTCTGCTCCTGTTGAAGCTAAACCTAATCTATCGAACATTTCACTAAAGCCTATTAACATTTTGTTTTTATTTTTATCTATAAAAACCTTCTTAACGTGAAAACGCGAAGGATCTTGTAATAACTCATCAAGATCACTATCTGTTATTTTAGAAAGAAAATATTTATCTTTATATAGAGCCATTGTGTCTTTATTTGCCAAAATATGGACTAAAAATAAGACTGGATGGATACCTTTTTTTACACCAAATGGCGGCTTTTCCCATAACGAGAATAATTCGTCAACTGATATAAGCTTACTTTCCTCAGATAATATTTTGTCAGTAAATTTAAACAAAGGGGAAAGAATTGCTTTGTCAGCTTTAGCAGGGATATGCATCCCGTATTCGTTGTTGAAACTTACATGAATGCCGGGGATCGCAAGTAATGTCTCATGGAGCCCTCTTTCTGCTGGCCATCCCACTAAGCCTAAATTCTGCTCCTTTTCAGCATATAGCATTCTATGAAGCAAATCTTTTCTAGCTTTTACTGCATTGGGGGATAGGTTATTCCTATTGACAAGTTCGCTTTTTAAACAAGGCGTATTATAAAAAATCTCATCCGCAATTGTGGATGCAAGTGATGAATAATTATCAATGTTTTTCCATGAATCATCAATTAACCAAGAAGAGAAACGCAGTATCTCTTTAAGGTGTTCCTCAAGAGAGTTTTTTAAAATATTTGTTCTAGCAGTTAGTTCTCTTCTGGCAACGGAGTCTCCAACAATTTCATGATTATTATCTGCTATGTTGTAAAGTGCCATAAGCTCTAAACCGCATTCAATTATTTTCTCTGCCTGTAATGGCACGCCAGGGATTATGTTTTCAGGTATTTTACCTTTTAATTTTTTTAGTTCCTTTTTTAATAAATCACAGCTCAAACCTCTTTCAGGCATAAGAATACACAACTCACCGAATCTATCTGAAGAAACATTAAATTTATTTTTTATTTTTTTATTAAATTCTTCTAATGTACATATGGATATATCCATCCAGCGTAATGAGCCTGTATGGTGATAATGTTTTTTCGCAACTATCGGACGTATACCAGTTAAATTAGATAGCATATTAAAATCTAATGATGAAATATTTTTAATTTCATTCTTTAATGCTTCATCAATGTCAAAATCACTGCCCTCGAAAATTGACCAAGATTCAATATATTTTCGATAGATTATTATGCGTGATTTTTTTAATTCATTAACCGCTTTATCTATTTTTTCATGAAGGTCAACATTATAAAGACTGGTAAGAACATAGTTAGATGCAGGAAGTCCCGTATTATTTCTAAAGAAATCCAAGATAGCTATATTTTTGATGAGACTAATCTTGATTCTATCTGAGCTTGCTTCCACACGCTCAACTGCTTCAACGCATTGAGCCCACCGGTGTCCATCTGGTGAAGCAAGAATTGCTGGCTCTAAATTGGCACGTAAAAAATCCCAGTATTTCTCAGGAGTGTAGCTTTTAGCATCTTCTATGCTCGTTGATTTTAAAAAGTCTTGGAATGCATTAGGCTCCGATGAACTGATAAAACCAAATATACTTCTTTCATTTTGACCAAAATGTCGCCTTGAAGCTGGGCCTAAAATAACTGCCATCGCAGGATGTAATGGCCAGCAATTTTTCAGGGAGCATTCAATTTGTGAACTTATTGATGGGCGCTTTTTTTTAATTACTTCTGATATTATTTTTGCACTGCCATCATCTTTTAGCATTTCATAAGAATCATCAACTTTGATAGCTTTAGACAATAACTCTACAGTTTCATCACTTGATGAAATTAAGGGAATGTCAACATATCTTCCCTGAACTTTAGCCCAGTCGTTTTGAGCCTCACTTCCCAGCTTTGAAGAGTATTGCCTAAACGCTTGATGAAGAATACCAAAGACAATTATCTTACCGTTACTCCTCGATGCTGTTTCAGCCAGATCTTGGAGGAAATGAATGTCTTCACCATTTTGTGCTGAATGTTCCAGATACTTTCCCATTTCATCAATCATGATAATAAGACCATCATGATCGGCTGAAGTGCTATATTCCTTCAATTGTTCAATGAGTTTGTGACCTAATACTTCATTTTTTTCAAAAATTTCAAGTTGGGTTGTTTTTTTTAAACAATCATATAGTTCTTTTACAATGTTCGCACGTTTGCCTGTAATGGCTAAAATGCTCCATCCTTTGTCAATAGGAAAAGCCTTGTTGAATAGTGGGGTTATTTTTTTATCCAATCTTGAATAGGCTTTATCTCTAATTTTTTTGTCTTGCATTAATGCTGAAAGAAAAGTTATAGCCAGAGATGACTTTCCACTTCCATAAGGACCGGTTAATGTGAAAGCTCTTTGCTCTGTATTGATGACTTGATTTGCTATATTCTCGAATACAGTTTGCGCTGACTTATTGCAAATATAACCATCGAGTGAGTCATAACGTCCCAAGTCTGTATCAACTCGAACGGAGCGAAGATATTGTTGAGTAACCTTAACTTTTTCCAATAACATCATAAGTCACCATATGCCATAATAATCAAATCTTTCTTAAGTTTCTCAAGAATTTGCTCACTAACACGTGATACCACAACTTGCCTAACTCCAGATGAGTCTGACCATTTCAAAACTCCTCCGGTTCTTTCTTCAAGATTAATTAGTCTTTCTGCTACGGAATCTTCATCAAGTTTGAATGCTCTTCCAGGGGAAGATGGGCCATAAGCTATGGTTTCAAATGATAGTGTATTAGCTTCTGAATATAAGAATCTCCAAAACTCAATTAAAGTAAAGTCAAAAAAATAGTCACTAAGTGAGAATTTAGGTCCTCTTCTAAAGGAAAAAAGCCCTTTATTTTCTTCTTGTATTAAACCCAGCTCTGCCAATAATGGTTCTGCATTTTCTTCAACATTACTATCAGATTTAGGGCAATATGAACGGATACATGCTTCAATATCACGTTTTAATGTAGAATCTGATATTTTTATATTTTTTTCTGCTGCAAAGATCTTTAAACGTTCGGCCAGATTTTCTCTTGAAAAAGTTGGCGAAGTAATATTATTAAAAAGATACCACCATGTTGTAGAGCGGTGTTTTGTTTGATAAGCAGGCAGGCCTGCTAGACGCCAGTGTGCCAGCCAGATGGTAGTAGCATTTTCGCAATAAGGATCTAGCCCCTTGTCATCTAATATCAAGTCCCAAATTTTTGCTATTTCAAACGTTGCTTTATTAACATTAGATTCTTCTAAAAGGCCGCAAGCAAGTGCCCAATGTTTTATGGAAGAAACCATATTTTTACCTACACCAAAAATGCCTATTGATTCGTCTTCGGTAAAGACTCGCTTGTCAATAGAATTGTCATTTTTTTTCTGATCATAAGCTTTTTTTAACCACATTTGCTTCAGGGGGAAGGTTTCGTGTCCTGAAAAGTGAGCCACATAGTCTGGTTTTTCTAAAAGGTTTTCCATTTTCTTTCTTCAACTGGATGTTTTTACCAGTGAGCATAGCATGCCACTGGAGCTTATATCCAGTGACAAGCTGTAAATGGCTGTTCAAAAAAACAGTGTTTTGATTATGCTTATGATTTTAATGTGTTTTTTTAGATTTTGTGTGTCATTATTCTAAGGCTTTGGACAAAACTTCTGATGCGATATAAAGTTGAGGTAAGCTATGACATCAAATTCTAATATTTTTTTGATGAAAGTTATAAAATCAGTTGACTTTTACTTTGGCATATCCCTTGCCAAGAAGGCGTTCCTGATAGCCATCAACGTGTACTGATAATTTTTCTGAATTGGTTTTTTATTATGGTTTTCGATGGAATTGTTTTAAGTTAATTTAAATTTAAATTTTTGAGGTCATCTACCTTTTGATGTGCTTATATTATTTATTTAAGAAGCTTTTCACCTGTTTTAATATCCCATGATTTTCATATAATATCGCATTGAACAGGAGCAAAATGAAGTGGTATTATACACTAATGAATCATCGCGTTTAACTTGTCTTGTAACGTTTTATACTTGGAAAATAAGAGCCAGTAAATGGACATTTACTATGTGATTTTAGTTTTATATGAGGTGGGGAGCAGTAGCTAAATTTTCAACTAAAAAAGATACAAAAATCAGCAATTTTACTCAGCTTCCCCACCACCAACCCCTTTACCGATACAGCCCCGCTTTCCCCACCGAACTAAACAGCGCTATCTTCGCCATGACCACTCTACTGGCTGCCTCAATCGGTCGAACAAACAGAGCATTAGGCTCGAGTCTCCTGGCTTGATCTTCTGCTCCAGCACCACGAAAAAGGCTTTCTTCTAGTCGCTGGAGATAATGACTTTCCTTACGCCATAACGGATTGACTCCACGGCCCAGTATCTTTGTTGCCTGAACCGCCCTGCAGCAAATGTGGAGTATGAATCAATGGGAAGCAGGCTAATGAAATCAGCTTCTTGTCTGGACTGCCTGAAAAATCAGCTATACCATTCTCGGGCGAACTACATAAGGAGATGTAAGTATGAGCACAAGAAGAGAAATTAAGGATGGAGCATCATTTGACGTACTCGACAGAGGCATTGTCTATACCGAGGTGTTGGGCTGGATTGACATGGGCCATGCTCGTGGCAATGATGTTGCTGCCCTGAGGCGTCAATTCGTTGAGGGCGAGCGTAGCGGCAAGCCATCTTATTCAGTCATGTATCGGCAGGATAAGGCGTTTTTAAGTTCAAATCGCGGTTTGGCGTCGGGAAATTTTCTCACTGGGAAATCAAGCGAGGCCGGAGCACCGATGAGATAAACAGAATCATGCTGGCTATGATGATGAACACCGCATCCAGATTTGAAGGCCTGCAAAGTCTGCGGTCATTCTCATGGTATACAGATAGTGGCTTCAGTGGTGAGGATTTGGTGTCTGATCTGTTCGGGTTTTATCGGGCTATCATACCGGGTCGATATAGCTATCGTCTCAAGCCAGTCAGCTATGATTCAGCTGTTCGGCGCTGGGACTACTACGGGGCTATCGGCTCCCATAAAAATCATGGATTCCGCCCGATTCTTTTTCCTGACCCGGATGACAAATGCGTCCGACATCAGCCATATAAGCTAAATCTTCCGCATTTTATGACCTGGCTCAGGCCATGGAACGATTTCACTTCTGGAATCGTTAAGGTCGTTACCAATGATGGGACATCACTCTCATTCATAAGGACGAAGCAATGAAAAACCTGTTTAAGTGGCCCGCACTTGTGGCTGCCACCCTCCTTATTCTCATTGGCTTGTTTGTCTGGTTTGTTGCATCGGGCTCTGATGAGGCGACTGTTTATAAAGAAAATGATTTCTTTAACTACCACATGCTGACAGATCCGGATATTGAAAATGCCCCGCGTATAACGGACAACTACTACTTTGAATCGCATCCTGGTGACGGTTATTCCCCTTCAAATAGCATCGTATTTAAAGGAGCTTCCGATACTGCATCGCTGCGCACTTATCTCGAAAAGCTGGGATACGAGAAGCAAAAGCGTAGTCTGGGTGAGAAGGAGATATGGGCAAAGCCTGATCAGCTGGATGGGGATCTGTTTTATCTGTACGTTAACCCTACTACCCGTGAGATTGAGCTGACTAAGATTCTGAATAAATGAGGTTCCCTGGCTACAATTATGAAAAACATTAACATAGCCGGACTGGATAGTCTTATTGCCATCTATTTTGGACAGGATTATGACCTGTTCGGTAGTAGTGAAAGTGTTGATGCCCAAATCAACGCCTGGCTTGCTGATTCCACTCCTGCTTCCCGACATGGCTTGATTGGTGATATTGAGCAGTTTATTAGGGAATGTGAAAACCTGGATGAGGATTTCGAAAGCCGCTATGGCGCGGAATTTTCTACAGACTTATGGGAAACTACGCCTGCAGAATTCCTGAATCTTTTGAGGCAAAAGGTTAGTGTATCTCTATCTTAAGGCTAAATGCTGATTTGCCATTCGGATAAACGCTCCCCCGATATGAACCCTTGCTGAGGAGGTTGTACCTGCATTGAGCCGCCTGACCGGACGCAATCCACCGAACGGGAAATTATTGTGGCCATGCCGGTCTCTGCCGCTGGTCATCGCGCTGCTGCTCACAGGATGCGCCCGCTCTGACGCGCTGTGGACGGTCACGCATGACCTCTGCATGAATAACTATCACTATCGTCGCGATCCGGCACCCTGCCAGCAAATCTATCTGCCGCAGGACAGCACACAGGGCTACAGCATCATCCAGAATCCTCGCCATAAGCTGCACTTTATTCTGGTACCCACGGTGGCGATGTCCGGCATTGAGAGCATTACGCTGTCGCGTCCCGGACGTCCCGATTATTTCGGCGACGCCTGGTTAATGCGTTATCGTCTGATGGCGGCCTATGGTGCTGAAGTGCCTGAGGATCGTCTCGGCATGGCGCTGAATTCCGCTTATGGCCGCAGCCAGAATCAACTACATATTCATCTGACCTGCCTGCGGGAAGATGTCTATCGCCAGCTTCAGGCCGAGCGCCCCTTTATTCATAATGACTGGCGACCCTTGCCTGACCGTTTGCTGAACCACACCTACTATGCCCGTCGCGTTATGCAACCGACGGCGATGGGGATTTATCCTGTTTCCTCCGTGGCGCGCCATTTCCATCTGTCGCCGCCGCAGCTGGCAGAGTCTGGGGTGGCGCTTATCCCGACGACTTTCTCGGGAGAAAAAGGGTTTATCCTGCTAACCACCCGGCGCGGCTGGGATAAGGGTAACCGGGCGTCTGTTGAGTCGCTACTGGATAAACGCTGCGCTATTCTTTCAGCGCCGCCAGCTGACGTTTCAGCCGCGGAGTAACTAAACCTCATCCCCCGGAATCCTCTTCCGACCCAGCCACTCTGGTGTAATCAAACCCTCTGATAGCACGAACCTGCTGACGAAGACGATCGCCCGAGCATCGGTTTCGTAAACAATGAATCAGATTCGTATCTGCCGGTATAGTAAGGTCTTGTAGTGGTTTGTCAGACCCGTCAATAGGTGACTTTAGGGGCAAAACCAACCTCAGGATGCTGCCCATAAAATGCGATCCGATGTTTTTATAAACAAACGCATGCTAAACTTAATAGAAGTTATTAACTGTTATTAATCGAGGTGTTCCCTATGGGTTCTCTTACAAAACAGACCATTAGCGCACAGATACCTGTCGAGTTGGCTAATGCTTTAGAAAATCTGGCTGTTGAGCTGGATCGTTCTAAAAGCTGGCTCATCAAGGAAGCGTTGACCACTATGCTGGCTGAAAGGGAACGGCGTCATCAGAGCATTCAGGCTGGCCTTGCCGATGTGGATGCCGGGCGTGTAGTAAGTCACTCGGACCTTGTTGAATTTGGTAATCGTTTAAAGAAAAGCTGATAAATGGAAATTTACTGGACGCTTAAAGCTCAGGATGACCTGGAACGCATCTACCATTTTGCTCTTCAGTACAGCCGCCAGCATGCTAATGATGTCTTAGACCGCCTGATAACCGGCAGTGCTGGCCTTAAGGCGCACCCAGCAATCGGCATTAAGCAGGTTCGATATGAACCTCGGGAAGTTCGAAAGGTGATACTGGATGACTACGAGATTCACTACGAACTCCGTGATAACGCCATCTATATTGTGGATTTCTGGCATACAAAAGAAGAGCGATGAGCACGTTGATAGCTGTTGCCGACTCGCCTGAAACGTATTTTAAAGCTCATCTATTAAATCCAAAAAAGACACCGTTTCATCAGTGCCTTTCCCAATCTCAACTCGCAGCCCATCGACAACCAAAACCCCTTACCGATACAGCGCCGCTTTCCCCACCGAACTAAACAGCGCCATCTTCGCCGCGACCACTTCACTTGCCGCCTGCATCGGTTTAACAAACAGAGCATTAGGCTCGTGTCCGCCCTGTTTCAGCTCCTGTTCCAGCGCCACAAAGAACGCCTTCTTCATGTCGCTGGAGATATTGATTTTACCGACGCCATAGCGGATCGACTCTGCGACTTCGCTGTCTTTATTGCCCGAACCGCCATGCAGCACCAGCGGGATATCAACCACCTTACGGATCTGCTGCAGACGCTCGATATCCAGCTTCGGCTGCTTCCCTTTGGGGTAGAGACCATGCGAGGTGCCGATGGCGACCGCCAGCGTATCGGTGCCGGTCTCGCGGACAAAGGTCGCGGCCTGCTGTGGATCGGTATAGAGAATCTCGTTACTGCCGCCTTCGCCGCTGCCTTCTGCCACACCGATGGTGCCCAGCTCGGCTTCCACAGAGACATTAATCGTGTGCGCTATCTCGACAATCTTCTTCGTCAGCGCAATATTCTGCTCGAAAGGATGAGAGGAGGCATCAATCATCACCGAGGTAAAACCGGCGTAGATCGCCTTCATCACCTCTTCCAACGAGCGGCCATGGTCCAGATGGATCACCACCGGCACACGCGCCTGAATCGCCAGCGTCCGCAGATAGCCGATAAATTCCGGGCCGGTAAACGCCATCTCTTCAGGATGGATCTCCAGAATCAGCGGGGAATCCAGTCGCTCGGCAGTCTCAACCACCACGCGGCCAAACTCCGCACTGGCGATGTTAAACGCGCCCACACCAAACTGATGACGCTGGGCAACGCTGAGCAGATCTTTCATGTTGTAAAGCATAGGTTTTATCCTTGTTTTGCAGGAACGGAGATATCTTTTTTCAGAAACAGCAGGATCAGCGCTGTCAGCAGACTGCCTGCAGCAATCGCAAACAGATAAGCCATGACATGGCTGATCACGTTAGGAATGAAGATGACGAAAATGCCGCCGTGCGGCGCGCGGGAAGCACAGCCCAGCATCATTGACAGGGCGCCCGCTAAACCGGAACCCGCCACAATGGCCGGGATGACGCGCAGCGGATCGGCGACCGCAAAAGGGATAGCGCCTTCGGTAATGAAGGAGAGGCCGAGGATGTAGGTGACTTTGCCAGTCTCACGCTCCTGCTCGGTAAATTTGCGGCGGAAGAGGGTGGTCGCCAGCGCGATGCCCAGCGGCGGCACCATGCCCGCCGCCATACAGGCCGCAATCGGTCCATAAATGCCGCTCGACATCAGGCCGATCGCAAACATGCAGACGGTTTTATTCAGCGGGCCGCCCATATCAAAGGCCACCATCATGCCGAACAGCAGGCCGAGGATGGCTGCGTTGGTGTTACCCAGTGAACTGAGGAAGGCGGTCAGCCAGCCGAGCAGCATTTTGATGGGCTCACCAATCAGCAGCACCATCAGTGCGCCGGTCAGCAGCACGCTCAGCAGCGGCACGATTAAAATAGGTTTTAACCCGGCGACCGCTTTGGGCAGATGAATATGGTTGGTGATGAGTAGCGTGATATATCCGGCCAGAAAGCCGGCAATTAGCGCGCCAAGGAAGCCGGAGCCGGTGTGGATCGCCATCATTCCGCCCACCGCGCCTGCCACGATGCCCGCTTTGCCGCTGATGGACTGGCTGATCCCCAGCGCAAGAATCGGCAGCATCAGGGCAAAGGCCGAACCGCCGCCGATGTCAGAGAGCATCTTCGCTATCGGGCTGAAATTAGCGTCCCCTGGTGTGGCCGCCGTAATCCCGAATGAAAAGCTCAGGGCGATCAGAATGCCGCCAGCCACTACAAACGGGATCATCAGGTTCACACCGGTGATCAGGTGCACATAAAACTCTGAGATCCAGGAACGGGAACCTGACGCCTCGCGCGCGCTGTTAGCCGGTTCAGACGTATTGTTCTGAGGGGCGGAATCGACCAGCCTGGGCGCCAGTTCTCCGTTCACAATGGCGCTGAGTAATCCTTCAGCGTCTTTCGCGGCACGGGTGACGGGAACCTCGATCACGTTTTTGTGCTGGAAGCGCGCCATCTCAACTTTCTTATCTGCGGCGATTAACACCACGTCGGCCTGATGAATATCGTCGTCGCTGAAAATATATTCGCTCTCAATCGCGCCCTGGGTTTCAACTAATACATTCAGGCCCAGTTTTTTAGCCGCTTTTTTTAAATTACTTTCGGCAAGGTAGGTGTGGGCGACACCTGTAGGACAGGCGGTAATGGCAATGATATTCATAAACGTTCTCCAGTGAAAATTTTATATTTATGTTTTTCGGTCTGAAGGGATGGCTACAACCTGGAATACCTCCTTTATCTTTTATTTCATAAATAGCTTCGGTTTATTCAGGCCCCCGATCGGGATAGCAGTAAATGAAACATCTCTTCGCGGTGTTCCACATTCAGTAATTGTTCGACCACATCTTCATCACCTAGCGCGATGGATATTCTGGCGAGCATTTTGATATGTCCGACATCTTTATCAGACTCTTTCACTGCGAAAAGAATAACCAGCCGGACTTTGGTACCGTCAATAGTCTCCCAGGGAATATCCTGGCGTAAACGCCCGACGGCAATCCGGGTTTTGGCCACGGCAGCAGATTTGCCATGCGGAATAGCAATGTGATTTTCAAAACCTGTTGAGCCTAATTCCTCACGCAGATACACATCGTTCAGAAACGCAGCTTTATCAGTGACCGCGCCGCTCTGGCAGAGCAGGTCAGTCAGCTGAGAAATAATCTGTTCTTTTGTCTGGCAGTCGACATCGAGAATAATACATTCTTCTTTCAGGACTTCATTAATAGCTACAGCTGTCGTCATGTTGCTTCTCCATTATTAATTAATCGAATTCGATACCAGACACTCCGTTACTCTTGCGATATCTTTCGCTGAAAACAGGGCCGAGACATAGACCACCGGTTTTTCCAGCGGCTCCAGCCGGATGGTGGAGATCACCACGTCACACTCATGTCGTTTCAGGGAATCCGCGATGTTTTTCCCTGGCACGATGTCGATAATCTTCCAGTCGGGAAAGGCGCGGATAATCCGCCCGTAAAGCAGCTGTGAGGTGCCCAGACCGCTGGAGCAGACCAGCAATACCCGCTTGACCTTGATGCTGTTTTCGATGGCGGCCTGAATATGCACGGTCAGGTACGCCACCTCATCGTCACTGATCTCATCCAGGCTGAACTCCTCCGTCAGCTGGCTGATGACCGCTTTGACGGCGGCGAAGACCGTTCCCAGCTCGGTCCGGATATCATGCAGCAGCGGATTTTTAATCCGGATGTGATATCGGAGGCGGTTCAGCATCGGCTTGATATGCGAGGACAGCGAAGCCTGCAGGTTCTGGTCAGTGGTGATTTCGATGTTGATGCGCTGCGCTACGCGGGCAATCAGCGCCTCAGCAAAGCGGGTTTCACGTTCGGATATCAGCGAGTCATCATGCTGTGGCATCTCGCCGCCCGCCTTACCGGAGGAGACCAGATACTGATAGATAGAGTGAGACTCTTCAGCTACCAGTACCGTGTTGTAAGCGGTTTCGATGCGTTCTATCACTGCCAGCGAAACCTGCCAGGCGTGATGGTCGCTGACCCGGCTCATGGTCACCGCGCGGGCATCCGTCCTGTGCATCGGCGAATGACTCCGGTGAATCAGCACCAGGATATGGGTAAACAAATTAATGTAGTAAGGATCGCTAATCGTATACTGCAGTTGCTGTTCAATAAAATTAATTAATTGAAGGGTAAAGTGGACAGCCTGCTGACCAAATTTTTCTGAAAGCTCCTGCAACGTGCTTTCATCCAGACGGCTTTCCATCATGTCCTGACGGTTATAAATCGATTTTAATACCAGCGCTTTCATCGCCATGCGAATATTATGGTCACTGCCTTTTATGCTGGTGCCGACCCGACTTTTTAATAAGGTTAAATCAAACTGATGTAACCAGGCTTCTAATGTTTTTAAATCATTTACTATCGAAGCCCGGCTGATAAAATATTTGTCTGCCAGTTCACTGATCGATGAACTTCTGGGTGACAGCATTAACAGGTTTGACGCTATTTTCAGCATCCTGAAGTTGCTGCTGAAATCATCCGCTTCTGTTGAGAAAATCCGGCGTGCGGCTATTTCTGACTGTGCGTCAGCAAATTTAATTGTGATGCCTCTCCCACTTTTACCGCTGAGGCTGATCCCATGTTCAGACAGCTTTTCATTTATATCGGCAATGTCGCGGCGTAACGTCCGGGTGGTGATGGCTGTTTTTTCTGAAATAGCGTGCAGGCTCACATAACTGTTATGAGAAATAAGCTGTCGCATAATCGTCAGTTGTCGCTCAGTCAGCGCCTTCATCATCATCAGGGTCCGCTTAATCAGTTATTCACCTTGTCAGTTATCATCTAAGCAAAGGGACTATGCCATGTAAATATTAAAACATGGCCACAACCCGACGGTCAGGCTGACCACCTGAAAGTGAATTTTCGAAATATTTTGAGAGGAGGTTAAAGAATATCAGAACAGGGAAGTGGAAGATGAGTGGGTGCCTGATGGGCGGGGCAGGGCATGAAATCCGGTGTTAGCTGCCCCACCAGCAGGGGCAGCAAATCTTATGTTTACCTCTCCCGCAGCGCTTCTTTCGCCCGGTTCAGCGGTTTCATCAGATACTCCATGATGGTTTTACTGCCGGTATGGATCTCACCCATTGCGATCATCCCCGGATAAACCGGAAACTTTTTGCCCTTTTTATTGACCAGATAATCCTTATCGGTACGGATGTAGACGCGATAATAGTACTGGTCGCGATGCACTTCATCCTGAATGGTGTCGGGTGAAATAGAGGCCACTTTGCCCTCCAGACCGCCATAGATGTTGTAGTCATACGCGGTCAGCTTCACCACTGCACGCTGGCCGGGCGTGATAAAGGCGACATCGCGCGGGGCGATCTGCGCCTCAATCATCAGTTGCTCATCCAGCGGTACAATTTCCATCAGATTGCCGCGCTGCGGGATCACGCCGCCAACGGTGTTCACCTCGATATCTTTAACGATCCCTCTGACCGGCGTGACAACGACTGTGCGCTTCAGTGAGTCCGCTCGCCCGATGATAATGGAGCGTTGAGATGCCGCTTCGGCGTTGGCTTTCGCCAGCTCTTCACGGGCCTGCACAATATAGTTATTTTCCGCGTCGTTGAGCTTACTTTGCAGGTCGTTAGCCTGACGTTTCAGGCGCAGTACTTCCACGTTACTGGCCGCGCCTTTTGCCACCAGTGATGAGGTCAGCTGTAGTTCGCGGTTAATCAGACTCAGCGCTTCGGTCAGACCGCTGATGGTTTTGCTGTAGTTCTCACGACGCGAGTGGTAAAGCGCAGTCTCAGCAGCCACCAGTGGCGGATCCGCTAATACTTCCGGCGGAAAGGTCAGCGGCGTGCCTGCGGTCTCAGCCTGTAAGCGGGCCGCCGTCGCCAGCGCAGCACGTAAACGCGACGTGCTCTCCTGCACACCCGAGTCAATCTGGGTGGGATCCAGCAATGCCAGCACCTGACCCGCCTCAACCACATCGCCTTCGTGAACCTTCAGCTCTTTGAGGATCCCGCCCTCCAGTGACTGGATGATCTGCTCGTGTGAGCTGGGTACCACTTTCCCGACACCAACGGTGACTTCATCCAGTTCGAAGTTAGAAGCCCAGACAAAGAACAGCAGCAGCATGACCAGCACCGACATGATGATCAGACCGCCGGAAGAGACGCGCTGACGGGAACGCTGATGCTTCTTTTTACGGAATAAGGAGAAAATCATGCCTGTGCTCCCTGCGGTTTAACATTGACTTTGCCCTGATGAGGCGCGGCACTGGCTTCGGGCCGGGTAACCAGCATCTCTGCTTTTGAGCCATCCCGCGCGATCCTGCCTTTATCGATCAGCATGATGCGGTCAACCAGCTGCAATACCGCCGGGCGATGCGTGGCGATAATTAATGTGCGGTTGCCCATCCACGTCATCAGTCGTTCAATCAGATGTTTTTCAGCGGCATCATCCAGCCAGGCGGTCGGTTCATCCAGCAACAGCACGCTGGGCTGGCGGAGCAGGGTGCGTGCCAGCAGCAGCTGCTGGCGTTGTCCGCCAGACAAGCCTTTGCCGCCTTCCTGTAACAGATAATCCATGCCTTCCGGCAGGCGCTGAATAAAGTCGAGTGCGCCGCTGATCTCCAGGGCCTGAAGCATCTCCTCTTCCGTCGCCAGTGGCATGCCCAGGCGTAAGTTCTCGCGGATCGTGCCGTAGAACAGGGATGCGTTCTGGGTCAGCAGCCCGACGTCACGCCTTACATCCAGCGGGTCAATGGAGGAAAGCCGCACGCCATCCAGCAGCAGGGCACCTTCGCCCGGCTGCAACAGACCTGCCATCAGTTGCAACAGCGTTGATTTACCGGATCCGTTACGCCCCAACAGCGCCACTTTCTCACCCGCTTTAATGGTCAGCTTTTTCACCGTCAGCACCGGTTCAGGGGAGTTCGGGTCGTAGCGATAGATGACGTCAGAGAGAGCATATTCGCCGTTAATGCGCGGGCGATGAATGCGGATGCTGCGTTCTGGCTGATCGACCTCGCTGTTAAGCAGGTTCTCCAGTCCTTCACGCGCCACTTTGGCCTGCTGCCAGCGGCCAAATATCATCGCCAGCTGGCCCAGCGGTGCCATCATGCGTGACGCCAGCATCGAGCAGCCAATTAACACGCCGGTAGAGAGGTCACCGCTCATGGCAAAAAAGGCACCCACCAGCACCACGCTGACATAGGCAACGGTCTGGACTTCACTGGTCCAGCTCATCAGCAGGCCGCTGACAAAACGCTGCTTCTGTGAAGATTTACTGATCACCTCATTCAGGTGATTCCACTGGTTCTGAAAGTAGGGCTCTGCGCGCAGCAGCTTGATGTCATCCATGCCCTGTACGGTCTCAACCAGCATAGCGCTGCGCACTGCGGACTCGCGCATGGTCGCTTTGGAGAGCTTCGCCAGCGAACCCTGCGCCAGCAGGCCCGGAATAACAATCAGCGGAATCGCCGCCAGCGGAACCAGTACCAGCCATCCACCCAGTAGCCAGAGGATAAAAAGGAAGATGATTAAAAAAGGCAGATCGGCAATTGCTGAAATGGTGGTCGAGGTAATCAGCTCACGGATCTGTTCCAGCTCGCGGATCTGAGCAATAAACGATCCGGTCGATTTGGGACGCTGATCGTTACGGATCCGCAGCGCGTGACCAAAGACGCGATCGGAGATGCGCAGATCCGCGCTTTTACCGGCTGCATCAGAGATATGTGTGCGGATAATGCGCATCACAAACACGCAGGTCAGGGCAATCATGACGCCGCCAAACAGCACCCAGAGAGAGGGCACGGACTGGGAAGGGATTACCCGGTCATACACCTGCATGGTGAAGAGCATCGCTGAGAGGCCCAGCACGTTGGAGATCAGCGACGCAAACATCACGTTCACATAGGCTGGCCACTCACGAAGAATGGTCTGCCACAGCCAGTCAGCACGATGCGGCTTAATATAGTCATCCACCCGCGCATCCGGCACGGAAGACTCCGGCTTCGCCAGCAGTACGCGCTGTGCATGCTGCGAAAGATCTTCAATACTCAGCGTGGTCTGCAGCTGTTTTTCACCGCTCAGCATCACGCTGACCTGACCCTCTTCGCCCACCGTGGTGATGACGCCGACGCCGCGAGGACCGAAATCGACGATCAACGGCATGCGCCACGGATCGAGCTGATCCGGGTCAAACGCGTCAAAAATTACCAGCAGGCCGAGCTGGCGCGCCATATTTTCAATCAGGACATCCTGTGAAAGGTGCTGCATGTGCCATTCCGCTTCGCCTTTCACCCGCTCAGGTGAACCATCAAGGCGGTAATGTTTCGCCACCAGCAGCAGCGCGTCGAGCCAGGGGGTATAAGCCTTTTTAGCCTCAGGCTGTGCTGATGCATTTTCGCTGTCAGATATCGTGTTCATTATCATCTACTCTTAATTGCTGACAGAATTACGGCGCAATGCGCAGTCCCTGAATGACCTTATTATTTAAATCAAACGCTTCGCGTGCCATACCGGTTACTACCAGATAATTAACGGATGAGGCCCACAGGTCGCAGCGGGCATTAATTAAATCCTGCTGAGCACGGCTTATTTCCTGTTCGGCGTTAAGTAAGTCGAGTACGTTTCGGTTACCCAGTGATAAATATTGCTCACGATAAAGGGAGCGCGTCTCCATAATCGTTTTCATACGACGCGTCAGCAGGCTGATATTTTTTTGTAATCCCTTTACGCTCTGGAAATAATTCCGTTGCTGATCGCTGATCTCCAGTTTTTTACTGGCTATGGTGGTTCTGGCCGCTTCCAGCGCTCTGGCACTAGCGCTTTCCTGCGCCACTAATGCGCCGCCCTGATAAAGCGTACTGTTAACAGACAGATAAACGTTCTGGTACTGGCTATGGCGCTGATAATCCGCAATATCGCCGATATATTTATTAGTATTGGCTTCAAGCGATAAAGTGGGATAGCGCTGCGCTTTGTAATTACGTAACTCAGCCAGTGCCACGGCGGCATCGGCCTGGGCGACTAAAATAGTCGGGTTACGGTTTAAATCGATCCGGGCATTCTGACGCTCAATCAGCGGCAGCAGCGAGATCGGTGCGGATATTTTCTTTTCGGCAACCGGCTGTCCCAGCAATGATTGCAGATGGTATTTCTGCTGCTGGAGTTTGATTTCCAGATCCAGTTGCTCTGCCTGGGCGGCTTCAACGCGCGCCTGCGCCTGAACCGGATCCACCCGTGTGCTGGCACCGGCATCGGCACGCATTTGCGTCAGCGCCAGGATATCCTGCAGGGCTTTCACCTCTTTCCTGGAGTTATCAAGCAGCTGTGTCGAGCGATAAACGTCATTCAGTGCCAGTGCGGTTTGTTCGATAATGGTGTCGATTTGCATCAGAACAGTGGCCTGCTGGCGCAGATATTTCGCGCTGGCCTGATCGACCGCGCTGCCGGTTTTACCAAAGTCGTAAAGCATCTGAGAGAGGCCGACGGTGGCGATATGGCCGCTGCCTTCATCCTGCTGTCGACCGGTTGTGATACCCGCTTTTATAGAGGGCAGATAGCCCGCTTTTGCAGCATCAATGGTGAACCCTGATGACTCCAGCGTCGCAATGCTGCTGCTGATGGAGGGATGATGATTCACCGCCAGTTGGATAGCTGCCTGCCAGTCAGCCGGAAAGCTTTCAGCTCCGTTCGACGCCGCAGGCTGCATTTCAATTTCTGCCGGATTAATTTGTAATTTGTCTGCCAGCGCAGAGCCGCCTGCAGGTAAGGTTCCGGAATCCGGCGTTTTAGAAAATACGCCCCAGAAACCTGCCGGTGCTTCATTAATGGCTGGCTCGCTGCCTGAAAAAAGTTTTTGATCGGCAGCAAAAGAATATTGGGTAATAAGAATGCAGTGCAAAATGATAATAATTTTTTTCATGATGTTTAGATAATTAAATATATCTCCGTCATAAAAGGTGGCTTAAAACGCGGGGAAGTAGCAGGCTGGTATAAATAACCCAGCCTGCTTTTAATGCGGATATTAATTATCCGATGGTGATATCGTCTTCAATATATAACTGTACCACGGAGCCATCGGCTGCAGAACTGGTGTAATGGTTATAGTTAACCCCATTTGCCACTATTCCGTCTGCCTGCTCCCAGTTACCATTCAGCGTCACCGTGTCGCCATTTTCCCCTCTGACATATAACGTATTATCGTTATCAGTGACCTTCAGCAGACTTTCTGCACTTACGACCAGATTGTCTTTTCCGGCATCCGTCATCAGGTCGATGGTTTCGATATTGTTGACCCTGGCCGAGATATTACTGAGGTTCAGCGTTCCTGTGCCATGCCAGGCCAGCGTATCGTTACCCTCTGCACCGTTGATAGAGGTGAAATCGGTGTCATAGACTTCGAAAACATCTCCACCGCGGGTACCGGTGAAGGTGATCTCGCCGCCCGCACTGCCA
Source organism: Pantoea sp. 9140 (assembly GCF_000745295.1). Classification (NCBI taxonomy): domain Bacteria; kingdom Pseudomonadati; phylum Pseudomonadota; class Gammaproteobacteria; order Enterobacterales; family Erwiniaceae; genus Pantoea; species Pantoea sp. 9140. The sequence goes on from NZ_JQNO01000001.1 coordinate 253,040, forward strand.
TCAACATCAACGCCCAGGTTAAAGCTCAGAGAAGCATTGCTGCCGTCTGACAGGGCATAGGTGAAGGTGTCAGTGTTGCCGCTGTGTGCATACGCATCATCCACCACGTAGCTGTAGTGACCCGCTTCATCGATAACCAGCGTGCCGTAGGCACCTTTGACACTCACCGCATCGTCAGTGATCGCGGTGGTTTCACCGTTCTGGCTCACCGATACCACGGTCAAATCGGCGGAGACATCCTCGATGGAACCAGCAAGATGCTCTGTCACTTCGTTGAATTGCAGACCCTGCTGAACATAGAGTTTGATTGCCGTGCCATCCAGCGCCGTGCTGGTGTAGAGGGTGTAGGTGATGTTATTCAGCGTTTCCACGCCGTTAACGGTCCACACGCCCTGCAGTGAAAGGGAGTCATTGCTGCCACCCCTGACATACAGCACATTGCTGGCATCCGTGATTTTCTCAATATCATCTGCACCAATCAGCAGCGCCGTTGCCTGGGCGTTATCCTGCAGATCGATGATTTCGATATTGTTCACTTTGTCCGCAATCTCACTGACATTCAGCTCGCCTGTGCCATTCCAGACCAGCGTATCCTGACCCGACTTCCCGTCCACCGAGGTGAACTGAGTGTCGTGAACGGTGAAGCTGTCATCGCCAACGGTACCGGCAAAGATCAGCGCGCCACCTTCAGAGCCATCCACGGAGACACCCAGCGTGATCACCAGATTTTTGGTGCTTCCATCCGCGAGAACATAGGTGAATGAATCTTCGCTGCCGGTCAGTTTGATTACCGAGTCGCTATTCAGTGTGTAGCTATAGCTGCCATCGTTCTTAATCGTCAGCGTGCCGTAAGTACCCGCGATAGTGGTTCCTGCAGCGGCAACCAACGTATAGCTTGCGGCACCGGTCACAATACCCGCCGTTATCGACGTCACTACCAGCGAACTGTCACTGGTGCTGTCGCTGGTAAAGACCGAACCATTGACGCTGGAACTGGTGCTGACTTTATAGTCGGTGGTGCTGACGATGTTCACTGCCACTTTCACGGTGAGCGCGTCATAGCTGGTAGACCACAGGAAGCCAGGATGTCCGGACTGCGTGCTGTCGACCACGATGCGGTAGGTTCCCGCATTCTGACCCGCCAGCGAAACATTCAGCGGACTACCGCTGGTGATCGCCTGTGTGCCGGTGGTCACGTTGTCCCAGCGCAGCGTCTGCTCGTTGTAAACCTGCAACGACCAGTTCACCGAAACGGTATTGCTGGCATTGATCGACGCCCCGGTCACGCTGACGTTAATCTCCTGCAGATCGCTGATGCTGTTAACCGTGAAGCTTTCACTGGTAAAGCTGCTGGTTGCGGTGTTCATCGTGGTGCTTTGCGCCACGCTGTCGCTGAGCAGGGCAACATCGCCCGTTACGTCGGCCGCATTGTTTTCAGACGCGGTTTCGGTGCTGCTCAGTTTCATGTCGCGATCAACATAGAGATTCACCGTCTGACCATCAGCGGTGGTACCCACGTAATGAACATAATCCACATTGTTGACCACTTCACTGCCTGACAGCGTCCAGCTACCAGAGAGCGTCAGTGTGTCTGTGATGGCACCTTTAACAAACAACGTGTTATCAGCATCGGTGATGTCCGCCACGTTTTGCGCGGTGACAACCAGATTATTCACTGCACTGTCATTCACCAGCTCGATCTCTTCGATGTTACTGATTTTGGACTGCAGATCGCTGAGTGTGAGTGTGCCCGTACCGCTCCACACCAGGGTATCCAGACCTTCACCGCCATCAATATGGGTAAAGTTGGTATCGCTCACGTTAAAGATATCGTCGCTTGCTGTACCGGTTACATCCTGCGCAGCGGTAACGGTATATTCCGTCCCATTCTGGCTATCCGTATAGGTGGCTGAAGAGAGATTAACCCCCTGCTGCACGTAGATATCGACCAGGGTACCGGCAGCAGTGGTGCTGGTGTAGTGCGTGTAAGGGATGCTGTCGACAATCACCGTACCACTGTTGATCCAGGTGCCTTCCAGCGTCACGCTGTCGCCAGCGATTCCCTTGATATAGAGAGCATTACTTTCGCTGGTGACATCTTCCACGCTCTGCGCATCCAGTACCAGGTTGTCACTGCTTGTGGTTGAGGTCAGCATGATTGATTCGATATTGCTGACTTTCGCCGCGACGTCGCTCAAGACCAGCTGGCCATTGCCATGCCATGCCAGTGTATCGTCGCCAGCCGCGCCATCTACCGAGGCGAAGCTGGTGTCATACACATCAAACACATCATTGACTTCAGTGCCGTGGAACACCAGCGCACCGCCATTGCTGCCGTTGACTTCAACACCCAGATGGATCGTAACGGTAGCATTAACCACTTCACCATTGGCCCCTTTCAGCGCATAGGTGAAGACGTCTTCAGAGCCGGCTGGCAGTGTAGTCGTGGCAGGGGTGTAGGTATAAGCACCGTTGTTATAGATCACCAGGGTGCCATACTGACCCGCTATGGAGACGCCACTTTCGGTGACCCAGGTATAACTGTCATCGACCGTTACATCGCTGGTGCTGTCACCGGCCTTGGCATACATCCGTGTATAAATAGAGCTGAGCTTATCAACTGCACCGTCTGTGCCTTCGTCGGTCAGCACGTTGCCGGTTGCGACCTCATTCGCGGTGATAACGTACTCGGTGGGGCTGACTGTCTGAACTGACATATCCAGTTTCACCACGTTTGTTGCGCCAGTTGTTGAAATCGCCACGCGGTAGGTCCCCTCACCCAGGCCGTCCAGCAGCGACGACATCTCCAGGTTCTGGATAACTTCTTCATTGTGCTGTCCGGCTGCTACGACGGCAGTCTGCGTTTTCACCGTGGTCCATGTGCCATCACTATTCTGCATTTGCACGGCATAAGTGATGTTCAATGGTGAGTCAAAGTTGTTGCCAAATAATCCCCACTCGGTGGTTAGCGTCAGCGAACCGGTAACCAGGTCGTCATTCCCTGCCAGGGTAAAGGTCGAACTGTAGTTCTCGGTCCCGCCTGCGACCAGCTTAACGTCGGTATTCGTCGCGCTGGATGACTCGTAAGTCACCGTAACGCTGGCATTCGCCTCGTTGCTGGAAGCGATATCCGTAACGGCTGTTGCGGAAGGATCGGTAGCATCCCAGCTCAGATCCAGCGCTTCGTTTGTTGTACCAATCTGTACGTGAATCTGGGCTGATGAGCTCAGACCCGTCGCAGAGTCAGTAATGGTATAGGTAAACGAATCCACCTTACCGATGCTGTCCATGGATGAGATCGGGGTATAGACATAGCTGCCATCAGCGTTGATGACCAGCGTGCCATACTGACCGACCAGCGTGGCGGTTTTGGTGGTTGCATCCAGCGTGACAGAGGTCACGGTGCCATCACTGTTGGTCACGCTCGCCGCGCTCACAGAGGTGTAGGCACTGTGCGGAATACCATCTGCACCATAAACGCTGTCAACGTCTGTTATCACATTGCCGGTTGCGGTGGTGTAGTCGGTCGGTGTGCCCTGTTCCGCCAGCGTATAGACGGTTTTAGAGGCGTCCAGGTTAAAGCTTACGCCGACGTTAATACCGCTGGTGGTGTAAACCAGCTGATACTGGCCGGCAGTCAGCCCGGTTAGCGTGATGGTGGAAGTCGATGCGCCCAGTCCAAACATGCCAAACAGGTTTCCGCTGTTCTCTTCAGACACGGTGATCCAGGTGCTGGTTGACGAGTCATACTTCTGCAACACCAGTGTCGAGTTACTGGCGACGTTAACGAAGGCAGAAGAAGTCGCGGTTACATCAAGATCGATAATGGTGCCGTCTGCGACCACAATCGGATCACTGACGATCTTATTGTTGAACGCGATTAACCCGCCGTCCTGCAGGATGGTTCCCAGATCCTCACTGACATCAACCGGATAGGTAAAGCCTACCGCGGCACCTGAGCTGACATTGTCGGAGGCCGTCAGCGTAATGGCCTGCACATTCAGATCCAGCGTGCCGGATGGATCGCTGCTGTTGCCTGCCGCGTCTGTGACAGTAAAGGTCACTTCATGGCTGCCATCATACAATCCGTCAGTGGCGGTGAAAGTCCAACTGCCATCTTCGGCGACGGTGGTTTCACCGACAACCTGGCCTTTGTCGTACATCGTGACAGTGGTACCCGGCTCAAGATCGCTGCCGCTGAAGGTGAGTTTGCTGTCGCTCTGGATTTCTGCTGTATCGATAGCCGCACCCACTTCATCCGTGATGATCACGTTAGTAATGTCCACGCCTTCAGGTGCAACAGAGTCCACGACATAGCTGACAGCCTCAGATTCACCGCTGCTGTTACCTGCAGCGTCGACTGCCTCAAACGTAAAGCTGTGATCACCATCAGTCAGCGCTTCAGACGGCGTGAATGACCAGTTGCCGTCATCTGCAACCTGCGCTTCACCCAATACCACATCATTATCGCGAACGATAACGGTGGTGCCTGCTTCCAGTCCTGAGGCACTGAAGGTCGGCGTGGTGTCACTGATCGCGCTGCCAGCAGCTAACGCATTGCCAGCATCATCAGAGACGACCACTGCGGCCAGATCAATGATCTCTGGCGCAACGGTGTCGACCACGACGTTAACGGTGTCTGTACGGGTATTTCCTTCCGCATCTGTTACGGTCACGATTAATGCATGGTTACCGTCAGCCAGCGCTGTATCAGGCCTAAAGCTCCAGCTTCCGTCCTTAGCAACCACGACACTGCCCAGCACAGTTTCACCATCGGCGATGGTGACTGTTACGCCTGGCGTCTGATCCTGGCCGCTAAAGGTCGGTGTGCTGTCGTTAATGGCTTCACCATTCACAATTACATTGCCGGCATCATCGGTAACCACAACACCTGTGTTGATACCTTTAGTTGCGGAGATTGACAGGTCCAGCGCTTTAGATACGCCACTGCTGTTACCGACTGCATCGGTGACTTCGAATGTGAACTGATGTTCACCATCGTCAAGCGAGGTTGAAGGCGTAAAGGACCAGCTGCCATCTTCGCTGACTGTAGTTTCACCCAATACGGTTTCACCATCGCGAATAATCACGGTCGCGCCCGGCTCCAGCGCTGTACCACTGAAGGTTGGCGTGTTATCTGCTGTGATACCGGCTGCGGTGATGGTGGCACCGTCGTTATCGACCATCGTGACCGTAGAGATATCAACCCCTTCCGGCGGTGTGGTATCGACAGTGACGTTGAAGACGCCGCTGGCACTGACGCCCTGTGGATCGGTAACGGTGACCTCGATGGCATGCGCACCGTCAATCAATCCAGCGGTTGGTGTGAAGGTCCAGTTGCCATCTGCGCCTACAGTCACAGTAGTCAGCGTGGTATCGCCGTCTGCGATGACAATCGTGGTTCCAGGTTCAAAGTTTTTACCATTGAACGTTGGCGTACTGTCACTGATGGTGTCGCCATCCAGAATAGCGGTCCCTTTATCATCAACGATTTCCATAGACGGCGCGGTTTGCACCACGACATTAATGGTGTCATTGACATGATTACCGTTGGCATCTGTACCGTCGACAACCAGGGTCTGCTCGCCGTCGGCCAGCGCGGTATCCGGTGTAAAGGTCCAGTTACCGTCGGCGTCGACAGTGGCGGTGCCGAGTTCGGCGTCGCCATCCGAGACGGTCACGGTGGAGCCCGGCTCCATGCCGCCGCCGCTGAGGGTCGGGGTGCTGTCGCTGGTGGTCGCACCGTCAGCGACCGGATTACCGGCGTCGTCGGTCAGGCCCGGTACGGTGGCGCTGGTGTCGACGGTCACGTTCACGGTGCCGTTCATGACATTACCGTTAGCGTCGGTACCGTCAACGACCAGGGCGTGCTCGCCGTCTGCCAGCGGTGCGTCCGGCGTGAAGGTCCAGTTGCCGTCCGCATCGACGGTAGCGGTGCCGATTTCAGCGTCGCCGTCCGAGACGGTCACGGTGGAACCCGGCTGCATGCCGCCGCCGCTGAGGGTCGGGGTGCTGTCGCTGGTAATGCTGCCGTCGGCGACCGGATTACCGGCGTCGTCGGTCAGGCCCGGTACGGTGGCGCTGGTGTCAACGGTGATATTCACGGTGTCGTTTACCGCATTACCGTTCGCATCGGTGCCGTCGATCACAAGCGCGTGTTCTCCGTCGGCCAGTGCGCTATCCGGCGTAAAGGTCCAGTTGCCGTCCTCGCCCACGGTGGCGGTGCCGAGCTCGGTGTCGCCGTCGGAGACGGTCACGGTGGAGCCCGGCTCCATGCCGCCGCCGCTGAGGGTCGGGGTGCTGTCGCTGGTGGTCGCACCGTCGGCGACCGGATTACCGGCGTCGTCGGTCAGGCCCGGCGCGGTGGCGCTGGTGTCGACGGTCACGTTCACGGTGTCGTTTACCGCGTTACCGTTCGCGTCGGTACCGTCAACGACCAGGGCGTGCTCGCCGTCGGCCAGCGGGGCGTCCGGGGTGAAGCTCCAGCTGCCGTCCTCGCCCACGGTGGCGGTGCCGAGCTCGGTGTCGCCGTCGGAGACGGTTACGGTGGAGCCGGGCTGCATGCCGCCGCCGTTAATGGTCGGGGTGCTGTCGCTGGTGGTCGCACCGTCGGCGACCGGGTTGCCGGCGTCGTCGGTCAGGCCCGGCGCGGTGGCGCTGGTGTCGATGATGACCTCTACAGAATTGCTGACGTTGTTGCCGTTGGCATCGATACCACCAGTGATAAGCGTGTGTTCGCCATCGTCCAGCGCAGTATCTGGCGTAAACGTCCAGTTGCCGTCGGCGTCCACGGTAGCTTCGCCGATTGGCGTGCTGCCGTCGGTAATGACCACGGTGGAGCCGGGCTGCATGCCGCCGCCGCTGAGGGTCGGGGTGCTGTCGCTGGTGGTCGCACCGTCGGCGACCGGGTTACCGGCGTCGTCGGTCAGGCCCGGTACGGTGGCGCTGGTGTCAACGGTGATATTCACGGTGTCGTTTACCGCATTACCGTTCGCATCGGTGCCGTCGATCACAAGCGCGTGCTCGCCGTCGGCCAGCGGTGCATCCGGTGTGAAGGTCCAGTTGCCGTCCGCGTCAACGGTGGCGGTGCCGATTTCAGCATCGCCGTCAGAGACGGTCACGGTAGAGCCGGGCTGCATGCCGCCGCCGCCAATCGTTGGCGTGCTGTCGCTGGTGGTGCTGCCGTCGGCGACCGGGTTACCGGCGTCGTCGGTCATGCCGGGCACGGTTTCGCTGGTATCGATGATGACGTCGACGGTGCTGCTGCTGGCGTTGCCGTTTGCATCGGTGCCGTCAACGACCAGCGCGTGCTCGCCGTCGGCCAGCGGTGCGTCCGGCGTAAAGGTCCAGCTGCCGTCCTCGCCGACGGTGGCGGTGCCGAGTTCGCTGTTGCCGTCGGAGATCACCACGGTAGAGCCCGGCTGCATGCCGCCCCCGCCAATCGTTGGCGTGCTGTCGCTGGTGGTCGCGCCGTCAGCCACCGGATTACCGGCGTCGTCGGTCAGGCCCGGCACGGTTTCGCTGGTGTCGATGATTACGTCGACGGTGCTGCTGCTGGCGTTGCCGTTTGCATCGGTGCCGTCGATGACGAGGGCGTGCTCGCCGTCGTCCAGCGGCGCGTCCGGCGTGAAGGTCCAGCTGCCGTCCGCATCGACGGTGGCGGTGCCGAGTTCGCTGTTGCCGTCGGAGATCACCACGGTAGAGCCGGGCTGCATGCCGCCGCCGTTAATGGTAGGGGTGCTGTCGCTGGTGCTTGCGCCGTCGGCGACCGGGTTACCGGCATCGTCGGTCAGGCCCGGCACGGTGGCGCTGGTGTCGACGGTCACGTTCACGGTGTCGTTCACCGCGTTACCGTTCGCATCGGTGCCGTCGATCACAAGAGCGTGCTCGCCGTCGTCCAGCGGGGCATCCGGCGTAAAGGTCCAGCTGCCGTCCTCGCCCACGGTGGCGGTGCCGAGTTCGCTGTCGCCGTCAGAGACGGTCACGGTTGAGCCCGGCTCCATGCCGCCGCCGCTGATCGTCGGGGTGCTGTCGCTGGTGGTCGCACCGTCGGCGACCGGGTTACCGGCGTCGTCGGTCAGGCCCGGCGCGGTGGCGCTGGTGTCGACGGTGACGTTCACGGTGTCGTTCACCGCGTTGCCGTTCGCGTCGGTGCCGTCAATGACCAGAGCATGCTCGCCGTCGTCCAGCGGCGCATCGGGCGTGAAGGTCCAGCTGCCGTCCTCGCCGACGGTGGCGGTGCCGAGTTCGCTGTTGCCGTCGGAGATCACCACGGTGGAGCCGGGCTGCATGCCATCACCGCCAATCGTTGGTGTGCTGTCGCTGGTGGTGCTGCCGTCGGCGACCGGATTACCGGTGTCGTCGGTCATGCCCGGGACGGTCTCGCTGGTGTCGACAGTGACGTCGACGGTGCTGCTGCTGGCGTTGCCGTTTGCGTCGGTGCCGTCGATGACGAGGGCGTGCTCGCCGTCGTCCAGCGGCGCGTCCGGGGTGAAGCTCCAGCTGCCGTCCGCATCGACGGTGGCGGTGCCGAGTTCGCTGTTGCCGTCGGAGATCACCACAGTAGAGCCGGGCTGCATGCCGCCGCCGTTAATGGTAGGGGTGCTGTCGCTGGTGCTTGCGCCGTCGGCGACCGGGTTACCGGCATCGTCGGTCAGGCCCGGCACGGTGGCGCTGGTGTCGACGGTCACGTTCACGGTGTCGTTCACCGCGTTGCCGTTCGCGTCGGTGCCGTCAACGACCAGGGCGTGCTCGCCGTCAGCAAGCGGGGCGTCAGGTGTGAAGGTCCAGTTGCCGTCCGCGTCCACGGTGGCGGTGCCGATTTCAGCATCGCCGTCAGAGACGGTCACGGTAGAGCCGGGCTGCATGCCGCCGCCGCCAATCGTTGGCGTGCTGTCGCTGGTGGTGCTGCCGTCGGCGACCGGGTTACCGGCGTCGTCGGTCATGCCGGGCACGGTTTCGCTGGTATCGATGATGACGTCGACGGTGCTGCTGCTGGCGTTGCCGTTTGCATCGGTGCCGTCAACGACCAGCGCGTGCTCGCCGTCGTCCAGCGGGGCGTCCGGCGTGAAGGTCCAGCTGCCGTCGGCGTCCACGGTGGCGGTGCCAAGGTCGGTGTCGCCGTCGGAGATCACCACGGTAGAGCCGGGCTGCATGCCGCCGCCGCTGAGGGTCGGCGTGCTGTCGCTGGTGCTGCTGCCGTCGGCGACCGGGTTACCGGCGTCGTCGGTCAGGCCCGGCGCGGTGGCGCTGGTGTCGACGTTCACGTTCACGGTGTCGTTCACCGCATTGCCGTCCGCATCGGTGCCGTCGATCACAAGAGCGTGCTCGCCGTCGTCCAGCGGAGCATCCGGGGTGAAGGTCCAGCTGCCGTCCGCATCGACGGTGGCGGTGCCGAGTTCGCTGTCGCCGTCAGAGACGGTCACGGTGGATCCGGGCTGCATGCCGCCGCCGCCAATCGTTGGCGTGCTGTCGCTGGTGGTACTGCCATCGGCCACTGCGTTACCGGCGTCGTCGGTCAGGCCGGGCGCGGTGGCGCTGGTGTCGACGTTCACGTTCACGGTGTCGTTCATGACATTACCGTTAGCGTCGGTACCGTCAACGACCAGGGCGTGCTCGCTGTCTGCCAGCGGTGTGTCCGGCGTGAAGGTCCAGTTGCCGTCCGCATCGACGGTGGCGGTGCCGAGGTCGGTGTCGCCGTCCGAGACGGTCACGGTGGAACCCGGCTCCATGCCGCCGCCGTTAATGGTCGGGGTGCTGTCGCTGGTGCTGCTGCCGTCGGCGACCGGATTACCGGCGTCGTCGGTCAGACCCGGTACGGTGGCGCTGGTGTCAACGGTCACGTTCACGGTGTCGTTCACCGCGTTGCCGTTCGCGTCGGTGCCGTCAACGACCAGCGCGTGCTCGCCGTCGTCCAGCGGAGCATCCGGCGTAAAGGTCCAGTTACCGTCCGCGTCCACGGTGGCGGTGCCGATTTCAGCATCGCCGTCAGAGACGGTCACGGTAGAGCCGGGCTGCATGCCGCCGCCGCCAATCGTTGGCGTGCTGTCGCTGGTGGTGCTGCCGTCGGCGACCGGGTTACCGGCGTCGTCGGTCATGCCGGGCACGGTTTCGCTGGTATCGATGATGACGTCGACGGTGCTGCTGCTGGCGTTGCCGTTTGCATCGGTGCCGTCAACGACCAGCGCGTGCTCGCCGTCGGCCAGCGGTGCGTCCGGCGTAAAGGTCCAGCTGCCGTCCTCGCCGACGGTGGCGGTGCCGAGTTCGCTGTTGCCGTCGGAGACGGTCACGGTGGAGCCGGGCTGCATGCCATCACCGCCAATCGTTGGTGTGCTGTCGCTGGTGGTCGCACCGTCGGCGACCGGGTTACCGGCGTCGTCGGTCAGGCCCGGCGCGGTGGCGCTGGTGTCGACGGTGACGTTCACGGTGTCGTTCACCGCATTACCGTTCGCGTCGGTGCCGTCAATGACGAGGGCGTGCTCGCCGTCGTCCAGCGGGGCGTCCGGCGTGAAGGTCCAGCTGCCGTCGGCGTCCACGGTGGCGGTGCCGAGCTCGGTGTCTCCGTCGGAGACGGTTACGGTGGAACCCGGCTCCATGCCGCCGCCGTTAATGGTCGGGGTGCTGTCGCTGGTGCTGCTGCCGTCGGCGACCGGATTACCGGCGTCGTCGGTCAGACCCGGTACGGTAGCGCTGGTGTCAACGGTCACGTTCACGGTGTCGTTCACCGCGTTGCCGTTCGCGTCGGTGCCGTCAACGACCAGCGCGTGCTCGCCGTCGTCCAGCGGAGCATCCGGCGTAAAGGTCCAGTTGCCGTCCGCGTCCACGGTGGCGGTGCCGATTTCAGCATCGCCGTCAGAGACGGTCACGGTAGAGCCGGGCTGCATGCCGCCGCCGCCAATCGTTGGCGTGCTGTCGCTGGTGTTGCTGCCGTCGGCGACCGGGTTACCAGCGTCGTCGGTCATGCCGGGCACGGTTTCGCTAGTATCGATGATGACGTCGACGGTGCTGCTGCTGGCGTTGCCGTTTGCATCGGTGCCGTCAACGACCAGCGCGTGCTCGCCGTCACCAAGCGGGGCGTCAGGTGTGAAGGTCCAGTTGCCGTCCGCGTCCACGGTGGCGGTGCCGAGGTCGGTGTCGCCGTCGGAGACGGTCACGGTGGAGCCGGGCTCCATGCCGCCGCCGCTGAGGGTCGGCGTGCTGTCGCTGGTGGTCGCACCGCCAGTAACTGGGTTACCGGCGTCGTCGACGAGAGAGGGCGTTGTGGCAGGAATAACGCTGGCAGCACTATTGTCTTCACCGGTTGCTGCAGCATTGTCTTCATTCGCTGCTACAGAGTTGTTATTTCTTGAACCCCCACTGCCACCAGAGTTTGACGCTGCAGCCACACCAATCAATGCAGCCAGACCACCTAAAACACCACCCGCTACATAGACATTGTCCGCTATAAGGGGATCCGTCGAGGTCGAAACAAGTTCATATACGCTATTCGTCGCATCATAGTCATACGCATAGATCACACCGTCCGAACCAGAGGCTGTCATGACTGGCATTTCTTCTGCGCTGACGTTTTGCAGGACGATGTCATACTGCTCACCCGTGACATTATCCACCAGCTTAAATTTCATCTGGCCATTCGCTTTTGACGCAATGATCTTCTGGGGAGGCCGTCCATCAACACTGTGAACTTCATAGGACGCAGCCTGTGGCATGGACTCCAATGCCAGCGACTTTCCAGGTTGTAAAGCATGTTTAGCAATAACATTGCCCTGCGTGTTTTTAATAATTAATTGTATTTTCATTTTTCACCAATAGTGTTGAAATGAATCTGGCGATTAAAAAATAGCCAGATGCTGCTGTGTTATGTTGATAAAAAAATTTAAAACAGTGAGTTAACCTCCAGATGGCAGTAAGTCATGGCCCGATAACGCGGTGTAATAAAAATGACTAAAAATATATTTTTTTATTTTAACGCTTAATAATCAGTGTTATTTGGCACTCTGTTTAATAATGCTGACCGGTCTTTTCTAAGCTCTGTAATAGGGTTGATTATCTATTGTCATGGCAAGGTTTTAACCTGTTTCATGGCTAAACACTTGTCCGAATGGATAGATAAGTGTTTATCACTTTCATCACTTCTGTCTGATAGAGAGGGATGATTTAGTTAGTTCATCAACGTTAATCTGCATTCTTACAAATAAAATGATGAAAGGGAATTTACACACTTTCATCCACATGCTGTAGAGAAGAAAACTAAATTGAGATGATTGGGCAGAATAAAATTAGTTATTATGGATTTTTTATGATTTTAAATTCCGAAAAATAACTAATCAGACATTGCTTGCAGGGATTTTTTGTCAATCTTGTGTAAATGTATTTAATCAGCTGTCATCAGCGAAAAAATGATTTTAGCTAATTTTTTGTTTTTAAAAATAATAAATAATATCAGTTGGTTATGAAGATTTGTTCAGCCTGATTGCCTGTTTTTTTTATAAAATTAAGCGCAGGAGATACCATTGAAGTTAATGTTGCTTTAACAAAAAATAATCGTGCGTTATTATATGGCAATAAATAAAGCTCTTTCATATTTAGCATTAAATGCACTTTTCAAAATCAGCTAATTGATAACAGCAATAGATTGCAATTTTATAACTTTTGTTAAAATAAAGATGTATATCTATCAAAGCTTGTAGTGAGTGTTAAACCCGTGCAGGCTATATCTCATGTGAAGTTAATGATGAGTTTTTAAAGCAAAATTTCACTTTTTTAACTAAGCAGCGTGAAAACCTGTTAACTTTTATTCCTAATCGGGAATGATGCTTATTAAAGACGGTAAAAATCGCGCTTACCTCAGTGATAAGTCTGTTGTTGCTCAGGGCATGCACTGCCTAATCGGGGAAAGTAACGGATAGATAATCTGGCGAGACCTGCCGGGCGGTAGTAACACCCGGCAGATGATGGGGCTAATCAGTCAATCAATGCAGACAGCACTGCTTATATTTTTTGCCGCTGCCGCACGGGCAGGGATCGTTGCGACCAGGCAGTTTCTCAGCTGAGACAGGTTTCTGTGGCACGGGGATGGCTTCCGGCTGGGAAATCCAGTGATCGTGCAGCGCCAGCGCAGCAGGGCGAATCGCCTCAATGCTGGCTTCCATCTCGTCCGGCGTCATGGCGTCGATCTTTTCGAGGTTCTCTTCCACACCGTGCAGGGCGATAGCGTCCAGCGCAGGCTGCAGATCGGCAGGCAGGGCAGACCAGTCGGTCAGCGCGACACCGCGCATGTAACCGAAGCACCACTCTTCCACCACGGTAAATTCCAGACCTTCCATCTCGCGGATGCCAAACAGCGGTTCGAACTGCTCCGGGAATTCAGATAAGCGATCAGCCACATCATTCATATGCTGGAAGCAGAGCGACATAAAGCGCGTCATTTCACGCTCGTTGCTCCATTTTGGAATCTGCTTCTCGCCACCCCACAGCGCCACCAGCCACTGGCTGGGTTCGACGGTGACAGGGCCGGAGAGGACAGCAGTCAGCAGGCCATCCAGTTCGGAGACATCAATAATCGACGCTTCGCTGCCATATTTTTCCAGCATATCTTCCAGCCATTGCAGCTCTTTTTCGGACAGTGGGCCTTCTTTCATGCAGTTGCCTCCCGGGCATATCAAATTTCAGCGCGGCGTTAAGCCTCAAAACCGCAGCAGTGTACACCCTTGTGGGCTGCAACACAGCTAACCAGGGCAGTACGCAGTGGCTAAACCGTGTTTAACACCACTTTAACCCCGTTATGCACGCGATAGCCCGCAGCACTTTATGGTACATTTTTGCGCTATAGCTGGTCTGCTGCGTATCAAAGAAAATTAACCTGATGATTATTAAATGAAAAATGGATTTTCCGGCAGGCAGGCTGTGGCCGTACACCTCACACGGATGGCTTCTGCCAGCCGGTGGATGAGCAGATTAACAACGCGATGCATACCCGCCGCAATCTTCCTGCTGGCGGGCTGTGGAACCCTGTCGCAAACCTCCGCGCCGGTGGGCGACCGTGTTTATCTGACGCACGCTACCTTTCGCCAAAATGTCGATGACATCGTGCAGCACTACATGCAGCAGAAGCAGGTTCCCGGTATCAGCATTGCGGTGATTCATCACGGCGGTCCGACACGTTATTACCCGTTTGGCGTCACCGATCGGGTGCATCGCTACCCGATCACGCCCGATACCCTGTTTGCGCTGGGATCGCTGAGTAAAGGCGTGACGGCAGAAGTGATCATCCAGCTGGTTGATCAGGGTAAGCTGCGCTGGAGCGATACTCTGGCCGATCTTTTGCCACAGGACGTTCACCTCAGCGCTGACGCGCGGCGCATCACGCTGCTGCAGCTGGTGACGCACACCTCCGGTCTGCCGCGTCAGGATATGGATCTGCCGATGCTGCTGCAGTTCGTTCGTTATCTGGACACGGGGGAGAACTTCTATGGCAATCTCGACAGCGACAAACTGCTGAGTTATCTGGCGCATTTCTCAGTACCTGCGGTACGCATGCCGCACTACTCCAATCTCGGCTATGCGCTGCTCGGCTTTATCGTGCGCACCCGTTTTCATCAGGACATTCAGACGCTCGCGTCACAGCTCATCTTCACGCCGTTAAAGATGAACCAGAGCAGCTTTGTGCCGGAGCGGCTGACGGGCTATCCGCTGCGTGCGCTGGGTCATGCCGGCGATCAGCCGAAATTTATCCGCCGTGGTACGCTGACGCCCGACTGGCATTTTCACGGCAATATGGTGGCAGCGGCCAGTCTTTACAGTAATGCGCGCGATCTGAGTGCTTATCTGCGCGCGCATCTTGATGCGACCGGTGATACGGCACGGGATCGGGCTTTTGCGGCGGTGAACCGGCCGTGGTATCAGCAGGGGGCGCAGGCGCAGAATATCGCCTGGGTTACCGACACCATCGAAGGGCAGCAAATCACTTATCAGGTGGGCTATATTGGCGGCTACGCCAGTTTTATCGGCTACGATAAACGTCACGGCAATGCGATCGTGGTGCTACAGAACGGCTTTAACTGGAGCAACTATTTAGGCATTGCGTTGTTGGTCGATCTGGCAACTCAGGATAAAGTGGTCTGATCCGTTACCTGGCCTGTGTGCAGTAAAGCGAACCGCGCTGTTTTCCCTGCACATAGCATCAGCACAATGGAACTAAAGTGCGATAAACTTTAGCCTGACTGTCAAAATTCAACGTGGAAATCATTATGCGCAGGACTCAACGTGTACTTTTATCAATGGGATTACTGGTTGGCTCGCTGAGCCTGATCCCCGCTGTACAGGCTGCTGGCGAAGCAACGGACACCGTTCCGCCACCGCCGCAGATCCAGCCCGCTAATCCTGATGCTCAGCCCGCGACGCCAGATACCGGCACCGCTCAGCCGGATGCCGGTGCGGCGCAAAACCAGGCACCGACCAGCTCACAGTCTAATGATGGTATTACGCCGACTACGCCAAACACGCCGTCAACGGTCAATGGTGCGCGCCCTAATTACGATCTCAGCACCATCATCATTGACTACAAACAGTACAACATCGGTGACATCGTGCCAGAGAAGTACACCGATAAAACTTTCACCATCACCGAGTGGCAAAAGCGTAATCTGCCTGCACCGCAGGAAAATACCCACTGGGCGTATATCAACGCCAACTACATTCTGATTACCAATGACACCGGCAAAATCGTCATGGGTAAATCGGGTGATATCTTCTTCCGTGGCTGATTCCGTGGATAAATAAAAATCAGCCGGTCGTGATGACCGGCTTTTTGTTAGCTGAAACGCTCTGCACCAAAGCCTGCCAGCATCGGATGCTTTTCACCGCTTACGATCTCCTCCGCGAGTAATTCCCCGACAATCAGCGCCAGGGTTGCGCCGGAATGCGTGAACGCGACATAACAGCCCGGCACCTTTTGCAGTTGTCCCAGCACCGGATCGCCATCGCCCGGAATCGGCTTCAGGCCAATCTTCCAGCTCTGAACGCTGAGCGGCTCATCACCCCGTAACAGCCTGCTCGCTTCATCTGCCAGCTTTACCACGACCTGCTCATCAATATGATACTCACCGCCGGGCAGCAGCTGGATATCCTCTTCGTACCAGTCATGATCCAGCGCATAACGGTTACCGGGATTAGGCCGGATGGCGGCGCGGGGCGTGTTCAGCACCGATTTCAACTCATGGCTGCCCGGTTCGGTGATGACCAGCATGGAAACCGGCGATCCGTTGGGGATTGTCACGCCAAGCGGTGCTACTACATCTGGTGTCCAGGGGCCACAGGCGACCACCACCGCATCTGCCCGCAGTTCACCCTGTTCACTGCGGATGCCACAGGCGCGGCCCTGCTCGGTGAGCACGCTGGCTTTGCCGGCATGCTCTATCACTTCACCCCCGCGCGCCCGGAACTGATTCACCAGATAATCGGTCAGGTGCGGCAGGCTGACCCAGCCTTCGCCGGGATTGAATATCGCCTGCGACGGCAGCGCGTCGGGATCGATGGCCGCATCTGCCTGTGCCATGTTGTCAGTCGTCATGAGTTGTGAGTCGTAACCGTGGGCTTTCTCATAGGCATGCCGCGCCTGGGTTCCGGCTGCATCGTCTTTAAACCAGCAGACCCCGCCATCAAAACGCAGCCAGTCGAGGTCAGGATGTTGAGCAAACAGGGTGCGATAGCGATCAATGCCCGCCATGCGCAGCGCGTGGTAGGGCAGGGAGCGCTCACCCGCTGAGTTGAGCCACGACAGTGAACGTCCCGATGCGCCGGAACAGAGCGCCGCTTCGGTCACCAGCGTCACTGCCGCACCCCGTTTGGTCAGCTCCAGCGCCGTCGACACACCGATCACGCCACCACCCAGTACCACGACTTTCATTTCAGATTTTACTGCCATTATCAGGTTCCTTACTCAGTTACAGCACTTCAGAGAGAAAACGTTGCAGTCGCGGCGACTGCGGTGCATCAAAAATGGCGCCCGGCGGTCCGGCTTCAACAATCTCGCCTTCATCCATAAACACCACCTGATCCGCCACCTTGCGTGCAAAACCCATTTCATGGGTCACCACGACCATCGTCATGCCGCGACGGCAGAGATCCGCCATCAGCGTCAGGACACCTTTCACCAGTTCGGGATCGAGCGCGGAGGTCGCCTCGTCAAACAGCATCACCTCGTGATCCATCGCCAGCGCGCGGGCAATCGCGACCCGCTGCTGCTGACCGCCGGAGAGATCGCGTGGCCGGTGATCGGCACGTTGGCCCAGGCCCACCTCTTCCAGCCGCTGACGCGCAATCGCCATCGCCTGCGATTTGGGCAGGCCTTTGACCCGCCACGGGGCCAGCGCCACGTTCTCCAGCGCGCTGTGATCGGGGAAGAGGTTAAAATGCTGAAACACCATGCCAATCCGCAGCCGCAGCGCATCAGGCTTGTCGTGCAGCACCGATCGGTCAGCCAGCAGGACATCCCCGGACTGCGGTTCGTGCAGCCGGTTGATGCCGCGCAGCAGCGTCGATTTACCCGAGCCGGATGGCCCGATAATGCAGGTGGTGCTGCCTGGCGCGACCCGCAGCGAGACGTTACGCAGCACCTCAATCGGGCCATAGGCCAGCGTCAGATCGCGTAGCTCCAGACTGGCGCCGTGCCAGCTCGCGCCGTTCAGGTTATTCATGGGTGCCTCCGATTCGGGGTTGCGTGACCAGTGAAACGCCGGGCGCTCTGACTTCATCCACCTCTTTTAAGCCGCTTTTCGGTGCCGTCAGGCGACGGCGGCCGGTGCGATAGCGCACATCGACATAGTTGACCATGTGCGTCAGCGGCACCGTGATGATCAGATAGAACAGCCCGGCCAGCATCAGGGGCGAGAGGTTGCCGGTGAGCACCGCCGCATCCTGACCCACGCGAAACAGCTCCCGCTGCTGGGTCATCAGGCCCAGCAGGTAGACCAGCGAGGAATCTTTGATGATGGCGAT
The DNA here is from genome assembly GCF_000745295.1 of Pantoea sp. 9140. NCBI lineage: Bacteria > Pseudomonadati > Pseudomonadota > Gammaproteobacteria > Enterobacterales > Erwiniaceae > Pantoea > Pantoea sp. 9140. The sequence continues at coordinate 271,037 of NZ_JQNO01000001.1, forward strand.
GAACTGGTTAACGATGGCGGGCAGCACGCGGCGAATCCCCTGTGGGATCACTACCAGTCGCATTGCCCGGCCATAGCTCATCCCCAGCGCCCGGCAGGCCTCCATCTGGCCGCGCTCCACGCTCTGAATACCGGCGCGGAAAATCTCGCCCATATAGGCGCTGGCGATCAGGCTGAGGGCGAAGATCCCCAGCGGATAGGGCGTCGGACCGAACAGCTGATAGCTGAAACGCGCCAGGCCCTGACCAATCAGCAGAATGGTCAGAATCGAAGGCAGCCCGCGAAACAGATCGGTATAGAGCCGGGCCGGCAGGCGCAGCCAGCGTGAGGGCGAAATGCCCATCAGCGCCAGCAGCAGCCCAAACAGCGTGCCGAGCAGCGTGGCCGCCAGCGAGATAATCACCGTGTTGACCAGCCCGGTGGTCAGCATCTGCGGCAGCACTTCCATCATTGATGGAAAATCAAAGAAGGTGCGGGAAAGAATTGTGAGCAGGTCCATCGCCGTCTCCATGCAGGGCGGGGGTTCCCCCGGTTAACTCAGGACGCGAACGTCCGCCTCTTTATTGCCCGCCAGGTAGATACTGTTTTGGCATGGGCGATCCGGGGAACCACTTCTCATACAGTCGTTTCCAGGTGCCATCCTGCATGGCGGCTTTGATGGCCTTGTCCAGCGCGGCCTTGAAGGCGGGTTTGCCTTTGGCTATAGCGATTCCGGCCGGTGCATCAAACGACGGGATGTCGGCGGCAGAGACCAGTTTGAAGCGTTCGGCGTAGCTTTTGGCCGCCTCGTAGTCCAGGAAGATGGCGTCGAGCGTGCCGTTGTTGAGCGCGGAGACGGCGCTGTTGTTATCCGGGAAGCGCACCAGGTCCGTCTGTGGGAAGTATTCGACGGCATAGCCCTCCTGCAGCGTACCCTGAACGACGCCGAGCCGGTGTTTTGCCAGGCTGGCGACATCCTTCACGCCGCTGTCAGATCGGGTGAGAACGGTGAGAAATCCAGCCAGGTAACCCGTCGAAAAATCGACCGTCTTTTCCCGCGCAGGCGTGATGCCGATAGCCGCCACCGCCGCGTCATACTGACCGTTAGCCACGGCCGGCATGATCGCCGAGAAGTCCTGACCAATAAAATCGACCTTATCGATCCCGATACGGTGGGCGACATCCCGGAAGAACTCGACGTCAAAGCCGGTGAACTGACCGCTGGCATCCGTGAAGGTGTACGGTTTGGAGTCGCCGACGCTGGCGACGCGAAGCTGACCGGGTTCGATCAGCCTATAAGGATTATTATCGCTGGCAGCCAGCGTACAGAACGAAAGTGAACAGAGTGCGAGGGCGGTGCCGAGCAGTGTGCCCAGGGTGGTTTGCGATTTCATAGCTCATCCGTTTTTGCAGGTTTAAACATCAGAGACTGTTGAGCCAGCAATTATAATTGAGACCGGTCTCAACGCAGGTGGCACCTTAAGACGTGGGCATTGTGAGACCGGTCTCAAGGGGTTACAATGAGTTTAAGCACAGCCTTTTTTCGGCGTCAATATTCCTGTCATCAACCTGTGATTCAAAATAATTATGACGAGTCAGAAACGACAATCGAAAGCGCCTACCGTGGCGGATGTGGCACGTGCAGCAAACGTCTCTAAAGCTCAGGCGGCGCGTGCGCTGGGAGGCTATGGGGCCGTCAGTGATGAGGTGCAGGAGCGGGTCACCAGCGCGGCCTCTGCGCTGGGCTACCGTCCGAATGCCCTGGCCCGTAGCATGAATACCGGGCGTTCTAATACCATCGGTGTGATTGTCGGCGATATCGAAAACCCGCATTTTGGCCTTGCGCTGCGCGGGATGGCCGATGTGGCACGCACGGCGGGTTACCATCTGCTGCTCAGTAACAGCGATGAGAAACTGCAGGCTGAGCAGGATGCAGTGCGGGTGATGCTGGAAAAGCGGGTCGACGGCATTATCGTTGCGCCATGCTGTTCGGAGCACCAGCACAACAGCCATCTGACGCAGGTACTGGAAGAGGGCAGAGCGCTGAAATTATTTGATCGCGCAGTGACTGACCTTGATGTGGAAGCAATCTGCTGCGAATTTACTGACGTCGCTGAACAGGCGACTACCCGATTGCTGGAGGCAGGTCATCGTCATATCGCCTATGTCACCAGCATGGCGCTGGTAACCGACTACAGCACGCCGGGCGATTTTGGCCTGACGCCAGTCGCCCAGCGCGTTGGCGGCATGATGCAGGCCTTTGCTGCCGCGGGCGTGGAATTTGATCCAACGCTGGTGAAAGTGAACGCGCTGGATGAAGCGGAGATTGCCCGTATTGTGGCTGAGCTGTGGCAGCGTCCGCAGCCGCCTACGGCGCTGGTGGCCTCAGACAGCGTGGTCGCGATGTGGCTGCTGCGGGAAGTCACGCAGCGCGGACTGCGCATCCCTGCCGATCTCTCCTTTGTGATGTATGACAATTTTCCGTGGAGTGAGATTGTCACGCCGCCGCTGACGGTGGTAGCGCAACCAGTGTATGAAATGGGCCGGGAAGCCGCACGACGCCTGATTTCGGAGATACGCGGCGAAGCCGTCGGGCCGATGCCGCGCTTTGATGCCCGCCTGATGATTCGTCAGTCGATTGCTGCGCCGGCCAGCTTTGTCAGCGCGGAATGATTAGGTCATCCGGGCCAGCCGAGCAGGCGACTTAGCTGGCGCATAGCTGCGGTAATTTGCGTGTCGCTGCAATTACCATAGCCAATCACCAGCCCCTGCTGCACCGGTTCGCGCAGACAGAAGGTCGAGAGAGCCGTGGGCGCGTAGCCCGCCTGGAGCAGTGTGCGGGTAATAGCGACGTCATCCCGATGAGGATCGAGTGGCAGCACCAGATGCATACCGCTGTTACCACCCAGCAACGGAATCGCCTGACCTGCAGCGCGCTGCAGTTCGGTGCGTAGCCATGCCTGTCGCTGACGATAGAGACGACGCATTTTGCCCAGATGTCGGCGATAATCACCACTGAGAATAAAACGCGCCAGCGCCTGTTGTTCCAGCCGGTTTCCGCCGCGCAGGATCTGATGCAGTGCCGGTCGCAGACGCCTGACCAGTGGCGCGGGCAGCACCATAAAACCGATGCGCAGCGCGGGGAATAGCGTCTTGCTGAATGAGCCGAGATAGATAACCGGAGCATTATCGGTCATGCCCTGCATCGCCATTACAGGTTCGCCGTGGTAATGGAAGTCGCCATCATAATCATCTTCAATAATCCAGGCCTGTTGCTGCTGCGCAGCCGCAATCAGCGCCAGACGCCGGGCCGCGCTCATGACGACGCCGGTGGGATACTGATGGGTAGGCGTGGTATAAATCAGACGGGGTGGAACCTGTTTCCAGTGTTCCGGCTCGGGGGCCATTCCCTGGTCATCGGTGCGGATCGGGACAACGTTAAGTTCTCCGGCCTGCAGAGCCGATTTGGAATTACGATAACCCGGTTCTTCAATCCAGCCATGATCGCCCGGATTACTCAGCAGGGCGACGCACAGCGTTAACGCCTGCTGCACACCTTCAGTAATCACAATCTGTCCGGGGTCACAACGTACACCGCGCGTGATACGCAACTGTTGCGCCAGTACGGCACGCAGTTCTGCTTCACCAAAGGGATCGCCATAGCCGAGCAGCGACGGTGGCGGGTGACTCATTACCTGACTCAGCGCCCGGCGCCAGGCCGCCATCGGAAAATGATTCAGGGCAGGTATGCCGGGTCGCAGCGGCAATGAGCCGGTGTCGATCCACTGGCTTTGGTGAAAAGCCTCAATCCGTTTTGCCAGCGGCCAGCTGGCTAGCGTGTCGTCATCCGCCTGCCCGGCAGGCAAAGCCAGTGAGCTGACGCGGCTGCCCTGTCGATCGCTCATCAGATAGCCCTCAGCCTGCAACTGGGTCCAGACGTTAAGCACGGTATTACGCGATACCTGCAGCTCAACTGCCAGCTGCCGTGTAGCCGGTAACATCGCGCCAGCGGCAAGCTGACCCTGCAAAATGCCCTGTTTTATCCGCTGATAAAGTTGCTGCTGCAGCGTGGTCCCGGCGGCGGGTATCAATGGTGCCAGCAGCAAAGGGGAGATCTCTGGCTTCATAGTCGGGTCCCGTGGATCTATCATTTTTCCTGATTGTGGTACTTTTTAACCCACCATGATAGTGGCAATCTGTGGATATCATCTGCAGCCGGGAGGCGATATGTCACAACACCTGAATCAATTCGGTCAGCCGGTCGGCCAGCCTTTACCAGACTGGCAACCCCGCCCTTTGCCCCAGCATCAGGTTTTCACCGGCGAGTCATGTCGGCTGGAGCCGTTCAGTGCAGCACGGCATGGTGATGCACTGTATGAGGCCTGGTCACTGGCTGAAGATGGGCGTGACTGGACTTACCTGCCTGTTGGGCCCTTTACCGGGCACAATGCGTGGCAGGACCATGCAGCACAACTTGAAGCCAGCCGCGATCCGCTACATTTCGCCGTCATCGATCTGGCTACGGAGCAGGCGGTGGGCAGCCTTTCATTAATGCGCATCCAGCCTGAACATGGCGTAGTGGAAGTCGGGCATGTCACGTTTTCGCCCCGGCTGAAGCAGACCCGCATGGCGACGGAAGCGCATTTTCTGCTGATGCGTTACGCTTTTGAAACGCTGGGCTATCGCCGCTATGAATGGAAATGTGATAGCTGTAATGGGCCTTCCCGTAAGGCCGCGGCCCGTCTCGGTTTCCGTTATGAGGGGGATTTCCGCCAGGCAATCGTTTACAAAGGCCGTTCTCGTGACACCAGCTGGTTCTCGATTATCGATAGCGAATGGCCGCAGGTGAAAAAGGGCTTTCAGCGATGGCTGGCGGAGGATAACTTTACCGCCGACGGTCAGCAGCGAGAGAAGCTGGAAGCACTACGCGACAGACCCTGATTGGGTAGTGGGCTCACAGTAGAATATCTTTCAGGACCGCTGCCAGCAGGGGGGTGGTCATGAGGATAGATAACCGTTTGATCCAGCGCATATCAGTGCTCAGTGTCACAACGTCATTTCTCAGGCTGTCGACAGCGCCCGTTAATCGGAAATTCATTTCACTGAGCATCGCTTCCATCTTATCCACTTTGATTTCCAGGTGATTAAAACGGATGGCCAGCTTGTCGGTTTTTCTTTCAACATGGCAAAGCCGTTCGTCGATCTGATTAACTTTTATGGTGAGATGCCCAAGCCGCTCGTCGATCTGATTAACTTTTATGGTGAGGTGCCCGAGCCGCTCGTCGATCTGATTAACCTTTGTAGTGAGATGCCCGAGCCGCTCGTCAATCTGATCTACTTTCGTCGTAAGCTTGCCGAGTCGATTGTCCATCTGGTCAACTTTCATCGTAAGCTTGCCGAGCCGATCGTCCATCTGGTCGACTTTGGTCGTAAGTTTGCCGAGCCGATCGTCTGTCTGTTCGGCTTTTGTCTGAAGCTGGCCGATCCGGACGTCAATATGTTTGGCTTTGGTCTGAATCTGACCGAGCTGCTTCCCGACCTGTGCGCCTGGCTGCCTCTGCTGCATATCGGTAAACACCTCCACCATCGCCTCCGCTTGCTGATCGTCGATCCCCGCCTGTTGCAGCGCTTTAAAGGCTTTGTGGGTACTCATCATTGTGATGAGTCTCACGACACCTCCCTGTGTACTTCGGCGATAACCGCATTATGACAGGCAAAAAGCGTATCACCACTCAGTCGGTTATATTTTGCGCGCCTTGCCGAAAAAATATCAATTAGTACAACAGGTAACGTGCAGAGGAGTGCGGGTTGGCTCGCAACAGGAAGTCGATGACAGGATGAGGCGCCTCTGCGGTAATCCGCAGAGGCGGGAGAAGAAAAAACGGGTCTTAAGGCTGTGGTACGATTTTAATTTCAACCATGCCGATGCCCAGTTTGCGCGGATCCTGACCTGTGATATTGCCGGTGTTACTCAACTGCGGCTCAGGGGGGGCAATGACCAGTTGATGGCTGGCGCCTGGGTTGTCGAAATGCAGGGTATGCGTCGATACCTCTTCGCCCAGCGACAGCAGTTGCTGCTGATCGCCCACCCGAACCGGGATCGCGCGATGTGCGTTGGGGCCATACGCGCGTGCGGTAATGACCAGATCAAACTTAGCCGGGAGTGCATCGACATAATCGATATGCACTTCTGGCGCGAGATTGGCGTTTGACCAGCGCCCCCAACTCTCTGGCCGTGAGATGCCGCTGAAGCTTTTAATCGTTTCCGGCGCGCCGGGCACATCAAGCCGGAAGCTGTCGGCGCTATAGCGAATGTTATTATCTTCAATGCGGATCTGCGCCAGGTTCTGCTGGTAACGTGCCTCGCTGACAGCGCCGTCCGGGAACTGCACTTTGCCTTTCCACTGCGGTTTGTCGACATGTGTCACGGTTGGCGTGCCGCCGAGCTGCCCCATCGCCACACAGAGATCGCCGGAAAGAGCCAGCGAAGGCTGCCAGAGTCGCGCCATTTTAAAACAGCGATCCACCCAGAGGAATTTATCGGCTGAAGCGAAATCGGCCAGCTGATAGCGCAGCGGGGCCGAATATTCCCCTTCCGGCATCGGCTCAACATGCTTATCGCTGATGCGGAACAGAATCGGCAGTTTAAAGGTGGTGCCTGAGAAGCTGAAGGTATTCTTCGCCTGATCCACCGTGAAGCTGTCTATCTTCTTCGGGAAGTTCCAGAGCTGGATGATGTCGGGTTTCCAGCTCGCCACCTTACTCTTCATATCGTCGAACTGGGTGGAGAGCGAAAGAGAAGAAAGGCTGCTGCGGCCCAGGCCAATCGCGTTATCGCCGCCGAGAATATCCAGCAGCGTCGCGCCATTATCCAGCGTACTGCGCTTCGCCTCCATCAGCTCCGCCTGCGGTTTATCACCCCGGATCACCATGAACAGATTGCGACGTGGCTGTTTGACCAGCCACGGATGCGCCGTGTTGTTCATGGCCAGATGATCGGAGCTCACCACAATCACGGTGTTTTTAAACCACGGCGACGCTTTGATGCGTGTGATCAGCCGCGCCACATGTTCCTGCGAGCAGGCGACCGCGCTGAAGGACTGATTCGGTTTGCCATCAATGCTATAGCTCCTGCGATCGCAACTGCGTGAGATAAACCCGTCCGGGTGATGCGTATCAACGGTCAGCGTAAACAGTGCGAAAGGTTTACCGGCCTGCGAGAGTTCCTGATACTTCTCAAAGACTTCATCCAGCACCGTATCGTCGTAATAACCCCAGTTATTGCGATAAGCAGGATCGGCAACGCGGCTTTTCAGCTCCTGCGAACCATAAAGATTTTTGGGGTCGAAACCGTGCGATTTCAGGAAGACATCTTTACCGGCAAAACGCAGATCGGCACCCTGAATAAACCAGTTCTGGTAGCCGGAGTTTTTCAGGATGTCGCCCAGACAGACGTTTTGCGGATAGAAGCTGGAGAGCGATGCCGACGCATTACCATCAAACGGCGCAAACAGCGGAATGCCGCACTGTGAGGCGACCATGCCTGCAATGGTGTAGTCGGTGCCGGGTAACTGTTCGGTTTCGCTGAAGTCGATACTCTGCTCTTTCTGCCGGCTCAGCTCAGGCGCCAGGCCAGGAAAGGCGATGGGGTCGAAATAGGTGCGCTCTAAGCTTTCACCATAGATGTAAACTACGTTAAGGCGCGGCTGTTCAATGCGATTACGCGGCACTTTATAGAAGTTGTCGAAGTCAGAGTCCGCCATCTGGGTATGCGACACGATGAGCGTCGCGACCTGGCGAAAGGCCGGGGTGGTCTGCACCGAACCGAGCGCGCAGGCGGCAGCCAGCAGTGACCAGCCCATGTGATGGGGACGCTTACGCCGACGCAGAATCCACGACAGCATGCAGAACAGCAGGAACAGCACAATAATCAGCCCAATCGCGGGCACCACATATTTACTGACACCCGCGCCGGTCAGGCTGTTAGTCAGCGTATAGAGCACCGCATCGTTGATGCCGTCACCGGTAAAATAGTTGCTGGCATAAAGGGTGGCGTTCAGGACAACGAAAAGCACCAGCATGATAAGAACAAGAATAAACCAGAATTTGTTACGCCCGGCTTTACAGGAATAGATTGCAATAGCGGCCAGAAACAGCACGACGGAGACCAATTCGGACAACGGTAAATCCTCTCTCTACAGGGTTGCATGAGGCTTCACGCAACCGGCCACCTTCGGGGGATGGTTTTTCGACAATCTATATTGGCTGTCATTCGGCTGCAACATATCCGGCCCGATTTGTGCGGTGGAGAGCAGATTGGTTCAGAAGTGAGGTTTTCAGGCGTGACTGTGGCTGGCGCACCGTCAGCAGAGCAGAAGTCAGGACGTTTTTCAGAGTTTGCCGGTGAGGTATTGCGCTTCTCCGTCGGCAAAACTCCAGTCACCTTTGTCATTGGTGATAAAGCTGATCATTAAATCGTTGCCCTGCACGCCACAGTGCTCACGCAGCTCACGCGCCAGCTCCGCCATAAAATGTTGCTTCTGTTCACGACTGCGTGGGCTGGTATAAACCCGCACCATCACCAGATTATCGCTGCGGCTGAATCCCAGGCCGGTATCCTGAAACACCATCTGATAGCGCTTGTTTTCCTGAACAATCTGATAACGATCCCGTTCAGGCACCTTAAAGGCTGTCAGCACGGCACGGTGCGCCGCATCCAGCAGTGTACGCAGCTCTGATTCTGAACGACCCTGAATAACATCGAATTGCAGCAGTGGCATGGTGAATTCCTCATCGTGATTAATGAGCCTATGGTGACCCCTTTATCCGGCGGGAAAAAGCGCGTAGCCTGAAATGATTATTCACTATAATGAACAATCGCAATGAAAGAGATGAAAACGGATACGCTGTGGGATCATCTTCACTGGCTGACCGTACTGGCTGAGCAGGGCAGCTTTACCCGCGCGGCGGAGCGGCTGGACGTCAGCAAAGCTGCGATGAGTCAGAAAATCAAAGAGCTGGAGCAGATAGCCGGTGTACTGCTGGTACAGCGTACCACGCGCAGCGTACGACTGACATCAGCGGGTGAGAAGCTGGTGGAGGAGTTACGCGAGCCTTTTGCCCGCATCGAACAGAGTTTTTTCAGCGTGCGTGATACCGCCGGGCCAGTGCGTGGTCTGGTGCGTATTACCGCGCCGGTAGCGTTTGCCCGGCAGCAGCTGGTGCCGATTATTGGTGAGTTTCTGCGTGACTATCCGCAACTGCGTCTGCAGCTGGATGTGACCGACCGCATTGTGTCGCTGAGCAGTGAGGGGTTTGATCTGGCCATCCGGCACAGTGACACGCTGCCGGAAACCCATGTGGCGCTGCCGCTGTGTGATACGCAGACAGTGTTGGTGGCCTCACCTGCCTATCTTAATCAACAGGGTATACCGAACACGCCGCAGGATCTGATGCAGCATAACTGCCTTTACTATCCGCGTGGTGTTGAATCACCGCGCTGGCGGTTTGTAACCGCAGCGGATGGTGAAGAGGTGCAGGTGCGGATTCAGGGCTGCTTTGCCACTAACAACAGTGAGTCGATACGTGATGCCGCTCTGCAGGGACTGGGAATCGCGATGCTGCCCGACTTCAGCGCCCGTGAAGCGCTGGCCGCAGGCTCTTTGCAGCAGGTGTTACCTGAGTGGCAGCCGGTGGAGGCCTTTGCCGCCCGCCTGTGGATCGTCCGACCCTGGGCGGCGCAGGTACCCCGCGCGGTCACCACTTTTACGCAGTGGCTACGCGCGCGCTTTGACCGTTGATGGCAATGCCAGCGCAGATGATGGGGTGTGCATCATCTCGCCAATCAGGCTGCTGCGGTTATACAAACCCAGTCGCAGATTGAAGTCGAGATGCAGTCGCTCGTTGCCGGTTAATTTGATAATCGGTGGTGGCGTCTCTGGCCGCTGCTGAAACATCACAGACTGCGCAAACGCGCTGCTGCTGTCGGCATGCAGGCGCTGATAGTACCAGGCGCTGGCTTCACCTTTACGCAGATAAAGATTAGCCCGCCGGTATTCGCGCATCGCGACCTGCTGCGCCAGCGACAGAAGCTGGCGTGACGGATTATCTACATTTTGCACAATCAGCGGAAAATCATCACGCTTCTTAAGCTCATGGAAATAGTTGCGGATACCGACGTTTTTAACCGGTGCCAGCTGTTTCAGCCATTCGCGAATAAAGGCATTCTGCGGCGGCGCGGCAATAAACCAGCTCTCGGTGACCGGCGCAAGCAGGTTCAGCGTTGATTGCTCGCGATAGTAGCCGATGAGATCCATTGGCCGCGCATGGTGAACGCGATGCACCCAGGCAAGATTTTCAAACAGCAGGGTGCTGCAGTCGATGCCAATACCGCCATAGCGGTGAATCAGCTCAAGCCGGATTATTTCACTTTTATGTGCCAGCGTCAGATCGGAAGAGATAAAGCTGAGTTCGGGCAGCCACTGCGACAGAGTGCGCTGCGTGACCAGATAAACCTGGTGGTCGGGGTTGTCCCGCCGGATTTTACTGATATTCAGCGCCATTGACGTCGGCAGCTGATCGTTATGCCAGACCATCCAGACAATCTTTGGAATCTCGGGCAGATCTTTCTGCTGAGCAATCAATACGACATTATCTTCCTGTCCCGGATCATATTCCGGTGCCTGACAGAGGCTCTGCTGTTTCTTATTCCATAACATCTGGCTACTGAACGATATTCTTTTCCAGTTACGCCAGAGTTTATGTGCTGGACGTTGGCGATGTGAAGTCATGGTACACCTGTTATTTTTATTTTCCCGCTATAGTGCAGGCTCTGCCCGTTGTGCCTGAGGCGTGAACGGGCGGCATTGCATACTGAGTGCAATCCCGATGAGTGCGGGAATTAATGAATAGTTTTCCCTGGTGGCGACGCAGTGCGGGAGCGCGCGATAGTTTCCTCACGGCTTTTTAATTGCACTGCACCTTTTTAATAAAACATTATTTACACATTAGCTATGTCTTTTTTTGACTTTAGGATAATACGGAAATAATCCGGTCACCTTAATGGAATAATAATATCGCCACTGTTAATCAGTTATTTAAATGTGGCGGAACGCATAACTAAGGAATGTCTGAATATTATGCTAAGCCTTTGGCTTCTCTCAGGGCCCGGACCTCAGAAACAGTGAATATTGCGCTTAACGTGTGGCGTAAGCCCGGCTCAACAATTTGCGGAATCGGACAGCCGGAAGAGGATTGTCTACGCTTAAGAAGAACTTACTGAGAAAGGAGCGCGCATGCAGAGTGAATCCTATGGTTTACTGGCGGTTGATAAGAAGGGCAATCGCGTCCTGTTTCTTAACCCGGAAACCTTCGCGGTCGAGCGCGAGCTGAACGCTTTTCCACCGCGGCCGCATGAACTCCTGATGCTGGCACCCTGGGGTAAAGCGTATGTGCCTATCTATGGTGACGGTGTTCATGGCAATAACCCGCATCCGGGTCACAAAGTGGCGATCATTGATTTGCAGCGTCGTGAGATCAGCGGCTTTATCGATCTGTCGCCGTTGCGAGCACCACACAGCGGGCAACTGGGCCGCGATGGCAAAGTCTATCTCTGCTGTGAGCAGAGCGCCGCCGTAGCCGTAATCGATCCGCAGACCGACAAAGTGGAAAAGATCATCCCGATTCCTTCTCACAACGCGCATCGCCTGACGCTGTCACCCAGCGGCCGCAAACTGTTCACCGATAACGAAGAGGATGCGACCATCACCGTCGTGGATCTCTGTGAAGCAGAGGGACGGGTAATTGATACGATTCTGCTGCCGGGCCCGATTGCGGGTATCGCCGCCTCACCAAAACACCCTTATCTGGTCGCCAGCGCAGCAGATGCGCCGTTGCTCTATGTGATCGACCGACAGAGCCACCGTATTCGCCAGCGCATTACGCTGCCGGGTCATCAGCAGCCCTGCCAGGTGGTTCGCTTCAGCGCCGATGGCGAACAGCTGGTGGCGATTGGCGATCAAGAACCGCTGGTAACGCTGTTTGACGACCTGCTGAATCCGCTGGGCGATATCAGCGTGGGAAACATGCCGATGGATGGCTGCTTCACGCCAGACAGGCAACAGCTGCTGATTGCGAATCAGGATGACGGCACGCTGAGTGTGATCGATCTGGCGCAGCGTAAAGTGATTGCCACACCGCGTGTCGGAACGGGCTGTGAGGTGCTGGGCTATTTTCCGATGGGTCAGATAAACGGACGATGATAGATCGCAGAACTCCAGTGGCGGCTGCTGGCATGTTTCTCTGCCTGCCAGCCGCGTTTACGTAATTCTCGCGCAATCATCTTGTTCATGATGCCGTGGCCCAGCAGCAGCACCGTGCCACGCCGTGAGTGCTCGATCAGCTTCTCTGCCGCCGCCGAGGCCCGGCTGCGCGCATGTTGCAGCGACTCCGCTTCACCCGCATAACCGCAGAACCACAACAGCCGCAGTAAGGCCAGCCAGCAGATTGTCGGCAGTTGAAAATCCCCCGTTCGCAGCAGCGGTACGGCGACTTCGCTGTAGAGCGCATCAATCTCATGAGGCTGCAGGCCAAGCTGGCTCAGAGAAGATTGCGCGCGGGGCAGGGGACTGCAGACAATAATTGCGGCCTGACGAGCAATCTTAATACTGCGCGGTGGCGGCCCGTCACTGACTCCGGACTGATCGTAAGCTTCGCACCAGTCTGCCAGTGCCTGCACGCTCTGGCGACCCGCTGCCTGGTGGTCAGGTTTACCGTGTCGCATCAGAATAATGGTCATAACACCTCTGTCAGGCTTTTTTTCAGGGTAACGCATTGTCTGCGCTTGCCGCGATTTTTCAGAATAAAGATGAAGTGTCATCTGCAGGTAATCCGGGTGTGCGACAACAGAACCCGATGAAAGGATTTTAGCCCCGCTTATAACGCTTAATGATTAGAGAAAATGCTAACTTACCGCGCAGAGTGATTTTTTATTGTGCGATATAGTGGAGTTAACTGGCTGAATTTGCGCTGAAAATGTGTGATGACGCAATGTGATAGTGAAGTTTTACTAACAATTTGCGCCGGGATCTCTTGATTTATCTACGCGCGTAGATACACTAGGTCCCCAGTGATTGCTCACGGTGCGATGCACAGTAGGCTCCATTGATTGTTAAGTTACATTCGCTCAGTTTAAGCGACCGGTGAAAAATACATCGGCGAAACGGGGCGAAGAACAAGATTCCAACACCAGGGAATCCTTTAACCTTTCATCATGGTTAGTCAACTGAACGTCGCCACCGGGGGAATTCCGCTTTCATCAGGGAATCGACCCATGGACGGGCGTTTATCAATCTGCATACTCATTCAGGGATAGGGTTATGACGGCACACAATTCCGTTAAGCAGCAGGCATCACTGTCTTCCACCTCAGCCGCCGACGAGCGGTTTAACACTTCTTCAGGCCGCAAAGATTTCTGGCGCGCCACTTTCTCATGCTGGCTCGGAACGGCAATGGAGTACGCGGATTTCGCGCTCTACGGTCTGGCTGCCGGTATCATCTTTGGCGACGTATTCTTTCCGGAATCGACTCCCGCAATGGCACTGCTCTCCAGCTTTGCTACCTGGTCAGTCGGCTTTGTTGCCCGGCCTATCGGCGCACTCTTTTTCGGCTGGCTCGGCGACCGCAAAGGCCGAAAGGTCGTGATGATCTCCACCATCATTCTGATGGGCGCTTCCACCACCTTTATCGGCTTAATACCGAGCTATGCCGCGATTGGTGTCTGGGCTCCGGCTTGTCTGGTGCTGCTGCGCTTTACCCAGGGTTTCGGCGCGGGCGCAGAGTTATCGGGCGGCACGGTGATGCTGGGTGAATATGCGCCCGTTAAGCGTCGTGGGCTGGTTTCATCCGTTATTGCTCTGGGGTCTAACAGCGGTACGTTGCTGGCCTCGCTGGTCTGGCTGCTGGTAGTGCAGATGGATCAGCAGAGCCTGCTGGAGTGGGGCTGGCGTATTCCCTTCCTCAGCAGTGCGCTGATTGCCCTTGTTGCGCTGTGGATTCGACGTCACCTGCGTGAAACGCCAGTGTTTGAGCGCAGGAAAGCGGAAATGGAAGCGGAACGTGCAGGCGTACTGGCCGCGCCAGTCGTGGACTCGCGTCCTTTCTTCCAGCGTACCCGCGCTTTCTGGACCATGATAGGTTTGCGCATCGGCGAAAATGGCCCTTCTTATCTGGCTCAGGGCTTCATGGTGGGTTATGTCGCGAAGGTGCTGATGGTGGATAAGTCCGTACCTACGACGGCGGTGTTCCTTGCCTCACTGCTGGGCTTCCTGATTATTCCGTTTGCGGGCTGGCTCTCTGATCGTTTTGGTCGCCGGATCGTTTATCGCGTCTTCTGCCTGTTACTGATGATCTACGCCTGGCCCGCCTTTACGCTGCTGGACACGCGTGAACCGATGCTGGTGATCCCGGTTATCGTGGTCGGTATGGCGCTGGCGTCACTGGGTATTTATGGGGTGCAGGCGGCATGGGGCGTGGAAATGTTCGGCGTTCAACATCGCTACACCAAAATGGCGGTGGCCAAAGAGCTTGGCTCGATTTTATCCGGCGGCACGGCACCGCTTATTGCCGCTGCTATGCTCTCTTATACCGGTCACTGGTGGCCGATTGCGGTCTACTTCTCGGCAATGGCCGCCATTGGATTCTTTACCACTTTTGTCGCTCCTGAGACGCGAGGGCGGAATCTCAATCTGCCTGAAGATGCCATCTAGATTTACCTGAACGTGCCGTCTGCCAGGAGAGAGCGATAAACAGCAGGCCGTGTAAAGCGGCCTGTTTTTTTTATGGAGGAACGTGATGTGCCTAAGTCGTTAACGGGAAAAGTGACCCGCAGTGAAGTTGCGAAAGCGGCAGGCACCTCAGTGGCAGTCGTCAGTTATGTCATCAATAACGGGCCTCGTCCGGTCGCTGAGGCGACCCGTCAGCGGGTACTGGAGGCGATTAAAGCCACCGGTTACCGGCCCAATGCAGCAGCACGCGCGCTGGCCTCCGGCAACACCAAAACGTTTGGGCTGGTGGTACCCAACATCGGCAATCCCTTCGTGGCGTCAATGGCGCACGTGTTGTTGCAGGAGTCGATGAACCACGGTCACGTCATGCTGCTGGGTGATGCAGGTGATGACCGCAAACGCGAACTGGAGTTAATTCAGGGGCTGCTCAATCGGCAGGTCGATGGTCTGTTTTACAATAGCGTCGATCGCCATCCTTACATCGACCTGATTAAAGCCAGCGGAACGCCACTGGTGATGCTGGAGCGGGTTGAGCCTCAGCCGGGCGTGAACATGCTGCGGGTCAATGAGCGTCAGGCCGCGTGGCAGGTGACGGCACATCTGTTGAGTCACGGTTATCAGCAGGTAGGGATCATCAGCGGCCCGGTCGATATGCTCAACGCACAGGATCGTATTCAGGGCTGGCGCGATGCCATGCACGATCGTGGCCTGCCGATTGATGAGTCGCTGATGTTCCCCGCCAGCTACACCCCACAGGGCGGCTACGAGGCGGCACAAACCATGATCGCCCGCGGCTGTGTGCCTCGTGCGTTGTTTACCAGCAATGAAGGTCAGGCGATTGGCGCGCTTCGCGCCTTTTCCGAACATCACCTTCACGTGCCGCAGGATGTGGCACTGGTCTGCTTTAACGGGACCAATCACTCGTCGTTTCATGTTCCGACATTAACGACCGTGCGCCAGCCACTGCGTGAGATGGCACGCTCTGCGATTCAGATGCTGAAAGAGGGGCAAAGCGAAGCGCAATTAAAGGAGTTTCCACACTATCTTGAAATTGGTGAATCCTGCGGCTGTCAGCCGCAAAGTCAGAGTTAATTTATAAAAATATGAAAAGAATCATTATTGATTGCGATCCCGGCAATGGGATCGCGGGTGCCAACACCGATGATGGGCTGGCGATTGCGCTGGCCTTAGCTTCACCAGCCCTGTCGCTGGAATTGATCACTACCGTAGCGGGTAACACGCCATGTGACGTGGGTGCACGCGTTGCCAAAGATCTGATCGTCCGGCTGGGATTATCTATCCCGGTCGTACAGGGCGCGACGCAGGCGTTACAGGAAGATCCTGCGCCATGGCGCGAGACGCTGGATCATCGGGTCAATCAGCTTGCGCTGGAAAAACTCTGGCAGGATGTGCGTCAGCCAGCCGATATTGCGGCGGATGCGTTTGATGCGGCTGACGCTATCGGCAAACTTATTTGCGACAATCCGGGCGAGATTACACTGGTAGCAATTGGTCCGCTGACGAATGTGGCGCTGGCGATGCAGCGCTATCCCGCCATGGCAGAATCGGTGGCGGAAATTGTGATCATGGGTGGCGTCTTCTCGCTGGATGATTACATCAAAGACACCAATTTTGGTCTGGATCCCGAGGCGGCGCATCAGGTGTTGTACAGCGGTGCTGCGGTAACACTGGTGCCGATGGATGTCACCACGCAGACGCTGCTGACCCAGCAGGATCTGACACGTCTCACCGCGGCCGATCATCCGCTGACCGAATTTGTACGCGACACGCTGCGCCCGTGGATCGACTATTCAATGGAAACCCGTCAGCTGGCAGGATGCTGGATCCACGATGCGCTGGTGGTCGCCTGGTTGCTGAATCAGCGAGTCGCCTCGGGTATCGATTACCGGGTTGATATCGAACTACGTCCCGGTGCGACGCGTGGCAAAAGCTGGCGTTATCGTCAGCCGCTTCGGCTCACTGTCGGTGTGCCTGATCACTGCGGTGCATCGGTGCATGTGCTGCATAGCGTCGATAACACGCTGCTGTTGTCGATCATCGAACAGGCATTTAAGCGCCTGACATCCTGAAGTCATGGGCGATTAACTGCGCCCGCTTACTGCGCGTGATTAACTGCCATGATGGGGCGGTGATTATCATCGGCTGATAAAATCTGTCAGGTTGTCAGCAGCATTCGGGCGCAGGCAGAAATGCAGGGTTTGTGAGCCGATGCAAAGCGTTAAATCGCTTCGCATACGTCGATCCAGCGGGCGTTAGTCAGTTCAGCCATCTGCTGTGGCGAGATGCGGACGGCGCTGTGGATAGCGCCAGCGGCGGGCAGGACTTCTTCAAAGCTGCGCAGTGAAACATCACAGTAGACGGTCAGCGGATTCTCCAGACCGAACGGACAGACGCCGCCCACCGGGTGGCCGGTCCAGTTAATCACCTCGTCGACGCTCAGCATCCGCGCTTTCGCGCCCAGAGCCGCTTTCAGCTTGCGATTATCCAGCCGGGCATCGCCGCGTGTCACAATCAGCACCACGTCGTTTTTCACTTTCAGTGACAGGGTCTTGGCAATCTCTCCTGGCGTCACGCCATGGGCGCGTGCAGCCATCCCGACCGTTGCAGTGCTTTCTGCCAGCTCAATAATTTCAATTTCAGGGGCGTGTTCGGCAAAGAACTGGCGCACGGACTCCAGACTCATCTTTCTCTCCAGGCTGATCGAAGGCGTAAAAATTGCCACAAGCCTCAGTGCCTGTAAACGAGATAAACGGAGAATTCGCTGTAATTAAGTCTGTTTAGCTGCCGCTCAGGGTGCAGTTGCCGCATTGTTCGACATCAGGGATGCGATAACGCTGGCAGCAGCTGCGACGGACCAGTTCGCCATTACGCGGGATCATGGTGCGGTAGAGTGGGTTTTCGCTGCCATCCAGCAGCCGCTGGTTGAAGAACAGCGCCTGCTCCAGTTGCAGGATCAGCGCCTCATCGATCTGGCTTTTCAGCTCACCCAGGAACCACTGGAATGAGTAGCCCATGTTGTTCCAGATGAGTCGGGCGTTGATATCACCATGCTGCGTAATACCTTTGACCACCGGGATCAGATGCTGCTGAATCAGCCGATCAATGCGCTGCAGCGAATTAAGATAGCGCGCTTCTTCATCTTCCTGCACATCGATCCAGAACGTGGCCGGATGGCCATTCTCATGAAATCCGACGCGAATATGCTCAGGCGAGCAGTCCAGCGCACGTGACTCCTGCAATAACGCCATGATGAGCGGAGGCAGCAGAAGGCCAAAATACCACTGTGCCCAGAGTGACAGCACCGGTTTCGCTTCACGAACGGCATCAGGATGATCGCGATAAAGATAATCGCTATAGCGCTGGATGAGCGGGGCAAAGGCCTCTGATTCCGACCAGTCGGCAAGCGTCAGCGTTTCGCGCGGTGCAGACTGGCTTAACTTCGTCGATTCAAGCAGATAGCTGCGCTGTTGCTGCAGCCGCTCATGCAGACTTTCCGCCAGCGGGCGGTCATTCTGCCGGAAGATCATCGACTGAGCGCTAAAACGCTGTTCCTGAGCTGAAGCAGTTGCCATGACGACTCGCAGAAAGTGTAGATAGGAAAGCAAATGATAATCGTTATTGATTAACTCTACAAGTCGTGTAAAAAATCGTCGCTGCTGGCGGGAAAACGGCGGGGGTTGAGAGCGGCCATCAGGCCAGACAGAGCAACACATCGCTCGCCACTGTTCCGGTCAGCAACGACCGCGTTATGCTTACTCAGGCATGTTCGCTGGAGGTCTGAGGCTGCTGTCGGGGCAAATCTTCCCAGGCGAGAATGGTATTGCGACCCTGATTTTTAGCCACATATAACGCGCTGTCCGCATTGGCGACCGCCAGATCGAACTCATTATCATAAATGGGCGCGATGCCCGCACTGATAGTCACGTGGGTGGAAACGGTCTCATTGAAAAGGTGAGGGATTTCTAAATCCAGCACATACTGGCGAATTCGCTCTGCCAGCTTCATGGCGATCGAACTGTTCACATTGGTCATCAGCACCAGAAACTCTTCGCCGCCGTAGCGGGTGACGACATCGCGCGAACGCACCGCATCACGAATCGCGACAGAGACACGCGCCAGTGCCTGATCGCCCATCGCATGCCCATAATTATCGTTGTAGGCCTTGAAGTGGTCGATATCCAGCAGCAGCACGTAGTGGCTGCCGGCGTGGTTTTCAAGAATATTATCGAGCCGGTTCTTCAGGCCGCGGCGGTTATAAAGTCCGGTCAGCGGATCGAGCATGCTGAGGTCGCTGAATGTCTCTTTCTCTTCATAGAGCTGATGCATCAGGCGCAGGGTAAAGTTGTCGGCACGGCGGCGCATCAGATGCTGCAGGGAGAAACCGATCAGAGGCAGGATAATGGTCAGCAGGATCAGCGGCAGATGCTGTCCATTGTCAAGCAGTAATACGGTGAAGACCGGCGGCGCGACGTGCAGACAAAATGCACCCAGATAATCGCTCAGGGCGATGGCACTGATAAATAACACACTGATCAAACTGATAATAAGAAAGCCACCATCAAAATAGAACACCTGATGAAAGCGATAATTAATGTGCCAGGCCCAGAGTATGCCCAGCAGAAGTGCCACAGGATTTAACAGGGGAAGTTTTAGTCTGGGCCATATTAAATAGGTAATTAACATGATGCCGCTAAAAGCAGCCACACAAATTACCGGCAGTGTCGCGTCATTGGTCTCATTGCTCATTACAGGCAGCAGATAAAATAGCGAAACGGCGATATTTAAAAAGAGAAAAAGCATCACTGAAAGCCGGTATTTACTCTGTTTCAGTTCTTCATATGATTGTAATTTCATTATAAATACTCGTGACGGCCCTGAAATACCAAAGCGCAAGCCGGCAAAAAAAAGATTCTGCCAGAGAGTGAGCAAATTATTGCTGTTGCTGTTATTAAAAGTGTTATCGGCCGCAATCTAGCATTTTCCAACTGGTCTGTCATCTTCGTTGCCGGACGTGACAAAAACAGGCTGCAAGGCCGTTAAAACTGTCATATGATAATGGGAATGCTTATCATTTGAGGTTTGCGTCATGGGGATAGCGATTATTGCGGCCTGCGGCCTGTGGGGAGTCAGCTGGGCATTGGGTAAAAAACTGGATAGCGCGTGGGGCGTATTGCTGCCCTGCATCGCACTGCCGCTGTTCGCCTTATGGGAACCGAGCTTCAGTCAGTGGCGGATGGTCATGACGGTGGCGCTGCTGCTGACTGTCGTGATGCTGTTTAATCAGCGTCTGCGACACTATCTGCTGTTGCCATCCTGCCTGGCATTAGCGGGTGGCCTGGCGGCGATCTCTGTGAATTTTCATCTGAGTTAATCGAGGCGGAGCGGCTGAAAATCGTCGTACAGCGTGAAGCGACCAGATGAGCGAAAGCGAACTGAAAAACTAAAATGAGCAGGAGATAAAACGATACGGCAAGGGAAGCAGAAGGGTATTGCGGGGAAAACAGAGGATGACAACGTTGGTGCGAAGAGAGGGACTTGAACCCTCACGTCCGTTAAGACACTAACACCTGAAGCTAGCGCGTCTACCAATTCCGCCACCTTCGCATCGAGTTGTCTGTTCATATCACCGCAATGGTGCGAAGAGAGGGACTTGAACCCTCACGTCCGTTAAGACACTAACACCTGAAGCTAGCGCGTCTACCAATTCCGCCACCTTCGCGCAGTGCTCGCGATATGAAACATGTGATTTTGGTGCGAAGAGAGGGACTTGAACCCTCACGTCCGTTAGGACACTAACACCTGAAGCTAGCGCGTCTACCAATTCCGCCACCTTCGCATACCCGTAACACCCTGAGAATGTTACAACCACGGAGGCGCATTCTAGAGATTTTACTCTTTGCGTCAACAACTATTTCGTCGGGCTGAAACGATCGCTGTAAAAAGCAACGTTTTCAGCCCGGCAACGCCATTAACGCCGGGAAAAGCGCTTAGCGCGTTTTGGCTCCGCGACCGTAAACAGCGCGATAAACTTTAAAACGACCGGTCTGTGCGATGACTTCGTGACTGCCGAAGGCTTCATCCAGCGCCTGCGGGTAGGGCAGGAAGGTGTTCGCCACAATACGCAACTCGCCGCCGGTGTTCAGGTGTTTCACTGCGCCACGGATCAGCGCCTGGGCGGCGTCGAGGCTGGTCTGGGTACCTTCATGGAACGGCGGGTTCGAGATAATCATGTCGAAACGACCCGTCACGTCAGAGAAGACGTTACTGGCGAAGACTTCGCCCTCGATGCCATTGGCGGCCAGCGTCAATTTACTCGCTTCAATCGCAGCCGCGTGCACGTCACACAGCCACAGACGCACTTTAGGCGAACGGGCCGGCAGAGAGGCGGCAATCACGCCTGCGCCACAGCCCATATCCAGCACTTTACCTTTGGTATGCGGAGTAAAGGTCGAGAGCAGCAGGGCACTGCCGCTGTCCAGGCCGTCACGGCTGAAGACGCCAGGCAGGGTATGAATCGTCAGACCATCCAGCTGATACTGATGACCAAAGCTGCTGGCATCAAACTCAGGCTGTTTGTCCAGGCGACCATGGTAGAGACCACAGCGACGCGCGCTGTCGATTTTTTCCAGTTTCACCCACGACTCCAGCATGCCTTCGGCACTGCGCACGCCGCTGCGGTTTTCACCGACAACGAATACGTCACAGCCGACCGGCAGCAGAGAGAGCAGGTTCTGCAACTGGAACTGCACTTCCGGCTTATTCTTGGTCCAGAAGTAGACCAGCGTATCGCAGCCCTGCACATCTTCTGCCTGCGCAACCATGCCGTAACGCGCCTGCTCGCCCATACGGCGACTCAGGTTTTGCCAGTGATGATATTGCTGGGTGTGAACGCGCGACGAGGCGGTTTCCAGCTGAGCGGGCAGGTCATCCTGCAGATCGCCAGCAAATAAAACATGGCGGGCGGTAAATTCATCACTGTGGCGCAGAATGACTTCGCTGGCCGGGGTTAAAGCAGACATGTAGGGCTCCTGTAAGATCTGAGCGGGGATTATAGTGGTTTGTTGGCGCATGTTCGATGGGTTTGCTAGCATAGCGTCGCATTCAGGCAGCAGAACAGGTAACACCATGACGTCCAGGCGCGACTGGCTTTTACAGCAAATGGGAATTACACAGTACCAGCTGCGCCGCCCGCGCGTGCTTCAGGGCGAAATTGCCGTCACGCTGGCACCGGACACGCAGTTAATTATTGTCGCTGACGCACCACCCGGTCTGCATGAACCGCTGATGCGCGACGTGCTGCATGCTCTTAATCTGCAACCCGCTCAGGTGATGACCGTGACGCCGGATCAGCTGCAAATGCTGCCGGAGACGCTGAACTGCGCGGGCTGGCTGCTCGGCGTAGAGAGTGAACAGCCTTTTAATGGCGTGGCTTTAACCAGCGCCTCTTTCAATGAACTGATCAGTAGCGGCGTCGCCAAACGCGCGCTCTGGCAACAGATGTGTAACCATGACAGCCATCTCTTTACTCACCCCTGACGATCTGGCGCAGGCCTACGCCATTGAGTGTCGTAGTCACGCGTTTCCCTGGAGTGAAAAGACGTTTGCCAGCAATCAGGGCGAGCGCTTTATCAATTTACGTCTCGATGTCGACGGCAAAATGGCCGCTTTTGCCATTACCCAAGTGGTGCTGGACGAAGCCTCGCTGTTTAACATCGCGGTCGATCCCGCCTTTCAGCGCCGGGGACTGGGCCGCCAGCTGCTGCAGCATCTGATCGATGAACTGATCAAACGCGACGTGCTGACGCTGTGGCTGGAAGTGCGGGCCTCGAACCTGCCCGCCATCGCGCTCTATGAGCAGCTTGGATTCAATCAGGTCAGTCGTCGCCCCAACTATTATCCCACCGCCAGCGGCCGTGAAGATGCCATTCTCATGGCCCTGACGCCGTAGTGGTGTTAAGGAGTTTTAATGTTAGATAACTGGGATTGCATCCTGTTTGATGCCGACGATACCCTTTTTCATTTCGACGCCTATGCGGGTTTGCAGCGCCTGTTCGCGGGTTATGACGTGCAGTTCACTGACCAGGATTACAGCGATTATCAGGCGATCAACAAACCGCTCTGGGTCGATTATCAGAACGGCACCATCTCAGCGTTACAGCTGCAGACTCAGCGTTTTAACCACTGGAGTGAAAAGCTCAGCGTTGCGCCAGAGATCCTTAACAGCGGCTTTCTCACCGCAATGGGGGAGATCTGCACGCCGCTGCCGGGTGCGGTCAGTCTGATGAAGCAGCTGCATGGCCGGGTAAAGATGGGCATTATCACCAACGGCTTTACCGCGCTGCAGCAGACGCGTCTTGAGCGCACCGGTTTCCGTGATTACTTCTCGGCGCTGGTGATCTCTGAGCAGGTCGGCGTGCCAAAACCGGCGGCAGAGATCTTTGATTATGCGCTGGAGTTGATGGGCAATCCGGATCGTCAGCGGGTGCTGATGGTGGGTGATACGCCAGAATCAGACATTCTGGGCGGCATGAATGCTGGTGTGAAAACCTGCTGGCTCGATCATGGCACCCGGCCGTTGCCGGAACACATCAGACCAACCTGGCAGGTCAAATCGCTGGGTGAGCTGGAAACGTTGTTGATCGGCTGATTGAAGCTGCCTCGCAAATCCGCAACTTTCTCATAAAAAAGGCCCGCACAGCGGGCCTTTTCCATTTTTGACAAACTCAGTCCGGGCCAGCGGTAAGATCGAGTCTGCGAAGGAAACACGGTCAGATCGGAAAGTCGCTTAAACCATCCCTGGCCGCTCGGCCCGCGCCGTCCCTGGCGCGGGACGCTTTCCTCCTCTGCCCGTGTTCCCTGCGCATTCAGCTTATTCATTGCGGTCATACAAACCCGGATTTTGTTTTTTGAGCAGTATAAAAAAGGCCCGCTGTGCGGGCCTTTCTCGTTTTATCTTCAACGCAGCGCAGGCGCGCTACGGTTTCTTCTCGTCGTCATCATCCCGGTCCTCTTTCACCGGGGTGCTGGCGGTAAGCAGAAACGGCGACTGCTGCCAGCGGGTGCGGCGATGACGCAGCAGGGTACGGGAGAGGATAATGCCGATCGCCAGCGCCAGCAGCATCATCAGACGCAGAATATTGGTGGTGTTATCGACCTGATGTGAGTCGGTGACCAGCACGTGGGTATCCAGCGTTACGCGCAGAAAGCCCAGCGGGCCATCGTTTCCGGCCAGCGGCTGCACAATCTGGTGGTTGAAATAGCTGCCTGCGCGCTTGCCGTCGAGCGCCAGCCGGTCACGGACATTGATGTTTTCACCGCTGTGCGCCACCAGGCTGCCGTCGCCGTCATACACGGATGCATCCAGAATACGGCTGTTCGCCGTCATCTGATTAAGAATGGCTTCAATCTGATTCCGGTTATTTTCACTGTTGTCCATCAACGGTTTAAGGCTGAATGCCACCTGGCTGGTCAGCGTATGCGCCAGCTCCTCGACCTGCTCAGAACGCGCCGTCTGATGGCCGAGACTGAACCAGGAGGCGCCCTGCATCAGCACGACCAGCAGCGCCATCGAGATAAGAACGATCACGGTACGATGTAAGCGAAATTTCAGTGCGGTTTTAGCCATTAATCATCCGGGTCATATCACAACAGAAAGCCTGGAGATTATGTTGCCAGAAGCGGCGCAGACAAGGTAGCCTCTTGCGTGGTTTTGTTGTCCCTACAGGAGCTCTGATGCCAAATCGTTTAACCTGGTGCGATCTTCCCGCCGATGTCTCCCTCTGGCCGGGTTTGCCCCTTTCTCTTAGCGGTGATGAAGTGATGCCGCTGGATTATCGCGCTGGCCGCACCGGCTGGCTGCTGTATGGCCGCGGGCTGGATAAGCAACGGCTGACCGATTACCAGCACCAGCTGGGTGCGGCGATGGTGATCGTCAGCGCCTGGAACGTCGATGAGTATCAGGTGATTCGCCTGGCGGGATCGCTGACGCCATTTGCCAGCAAGCTGGCGCACGACGCCGGGCTGGACGTAGCGCCGCTGGGAAAAATCCCGCATCTCAAAACGCCGGGCTTGCTGGTCATGGATATGGACTCCACCGCGATTCAGATCGAATGCATCGACGAGATTGCTAAACTGGCGGGCTGCGGCGAGCAGGTCGCGGAAGTGACGGAGCGCGCAATGCGCGGCGAACTCGACTTCACCGCCAGCCTGCGTCAGCGCGTCGCCACGCTGCAGGGCGCGGACGCCAATATTCTCAAACAGGTGCGCGATGCGCTGCCGCTGATGCCAGGCTTAACGACGCTGACGCAGAAACTGCAGGCGCTGGGCTGGCAGATTGCCATCGCATCTGGCGGCTTTACCTACTACGCCGACTACCTGCGCGACAAACTGCATCTGTCCGCGGTGGTGGCCAATGAACTCGAAATTCGCGACGGCAAGCTGACCGGCAACGTGTTGGGTCCGGTTGTCGACGCACAATACAAAGCCGATACCCTGAAGAAGCTGGCGCAGCGTTTTGACATCGCGCCGGAACAGACGGTGGCAATCGGCGATGGAGCCAATGACCTGCTGATGATCAAAGCCTCAGCGCTGGGCATTGCGTTCCATGCTAAACCTAAGGTGAATGAGCAGACTGCGGTCACCATTCGCCATGCCGATTTAATGGGTGTGTTCTGCATCCTCACCGGCAGCCTGATCCACGAAGAGCGTTAACAGAGGTATTGATTTGGCCAAAGCGGCAAAACGCGCATTTGTCTGTAATGAATGCGGCGCAGATTACCCACGCTGGCAGGGGCAATGCAGCGCCTGCCACGCCTGGAACACCATCACCGAGGTGCGCATCGCCGCCTCGCCCGCCGCTGCGCGTAACGAGCGCCTGAGTGGTTATGCCGGCAGCGCGGGCACCAGCCGGGTGCAGAAGCTCTCTGAAATCAGCCTGGAGGCGTTACCGCGCTTCTCGACCAGCTTCAAAGAGTTTGACCGCGTGCTGGGCGGCGGCGTCGTACCGGGCAGCGCTATTCTGATTGGCGGCAGTCCGGGCGCGGGCAAATCCACGCTGCTGCTGCAGGTGATGTGCCGGTTGTCAGAAGGGATGAAAACCCTGTACGTCACCGGCGAAGAGTCACTGCAACAGGTAGCGATGCGCGCCCATCGTCTGGGATTACCTACCGAAAATGTGAATATGCTGTCGGAAACCAGCATTGAGCAGATCTGCCTGATCGCCGAGCAGGAGCAGCCGCAACTGATGGTGATCGACTCGATCCAGGTGATGCACATGGCGGAGATCCAGTCATCGCCTGGCAGCGTGGCTCAGGTGCGGGAAACCGCTGCTTACCTGACGCGCTTCGCCAAAACGCGCGGCGTGGCGATCATCATGGTCGGCCACGTCACCAAAGATGGCTCGCTGGCCGGGCCGAAGGTGCTGGAGCACTGCATCGACTGTTCGGTGCTGCTGGATGGCGATGCCGACTCCCGCTTTCGCACGCTGCGCAGCCATAAAAACCGCTTCGGCGCGGTGAATGAGCTGGGTGTGTTTGCCATGACCGAGCAGGGCATGCGTGAAGTCAGCAATCCATCCGCTATTTTCCTGTCGCGTGGCGAAGAGGTCACCTCGGGCAGTTCGGTCATGGTGCTGTGGGAGGGAACGCGTCCGCTGCTGGTGGAGATTCAGGCGCTGGTCGATCACTCAATGATGGGCAATCCGCGTCGCGTGGCGGTGGGTCTGGAGCAGAACCGTCTGGCGATTCTGCTGGCCGTTTTACACCGCCACGGCGGATTGCAGATGGCGGATCAGGATGTGTTCGTCAACGTGGTTGGTGGCGTTAAGGTCACCGAAACCAGTGCGGATCTGGCGCTGATGCTGTCGATGGTGTCGAGCCTGCGCGATCGTCCACTGCCGCAGGATCTGGTGATCTTCGGCGAAGTGGGACTGGCCGGTGAGATCCGTCCGGTGCCCAGCGGTCAGGAGCGCATCTCTGAAGCAGCGAAGCATGGCTTCAAACGCGCCATTGTACCGGCGGGGAATGCACCGAAAAAACCGATTGCCGGGATGCAGGTTTTCAGCGCGAAGAAGCTGGCCGATGCGCTGGCGATTCTGGACGATCTGTAACGCGCCTGCGGCCAGCCTGCGTCGCGGGCTGGCCGCTCCCACCTTAACCGCATTGATGCAGGAGGCACGACATGTCGTCGTTTGATTATCTGAAAACGGCCATTCGCCAGCAGGGCCATACGCTGCAACAGGTCGCTGATGCCAGCGGCATGACCAAAGGCTATCTGAGCCAGTTGCTCAATGCCAAAATCAAAAGTCCCAGCGCGCAAAAGCTGGAGGCGCTGCACCGCTTTCTGGGCCTGGAGTTTCCGCGCCGTGATAAAACGGTGGGCGTGGTATTTGGTAAGTTTTATCCGCTGCATACCGGCCATATCTATCTGATTCAGCGCGCCTGTAGCCAGGTGGATGAGCTGCATATCATTATGGGTTATGACGAGCCGCGCGATCGCGAGCTGTTTGAGAACAGCGCGATGTCACAGCAGCCGACGGTCAGCGATCGCCTGCGCTGGCTGCTGCAGACCTTTAAGTATCAGAAGAATATACGCATTCACGCCTTTGATGAGGAGGGGATCGAACCTTATCCGCACGGCTGGGACGTCTGGAGTCAAGGCGTCAGCGCGTTTCTCAGTGAGCACGGCATTGCGCCAGACTGCATCTACACCAGCGAAGCGCCCGATGCGGAGATGTACCAGCAGCACCTGGGCATTCAGACTGTGCTGGTCGATCCTAACCGATCCTTTATGAGCATCAGCGGCGCGCAGATTCGTCAGGATCCGTTCCGCTTCTGGGATTACATTCCCACGGAAGTGAAACCGTTCTTTGTGCGCACCGTGGCGATCCTTGGCGGAGAGTCGAGCGGTAAATCGACGCTGGTGAATAAACTCGCCAACATCTTCAATACCACCAGTGCCTGGGAATATGGCCGCGATTATGTCTTTTCCCATCTGGGCGGTGATGAAATGGCGCTGCAATATTCCGATTACGACAAGATCGCGCTGGGCCAGGCGCAGTACATCGATTTCGCCGTTAAATACGCCAACAAAGTGGCGTTTATCGACACCGACTTTGTCACCACGCAGGCGTTTTGTCTCAAGTATGAAGGGCGTGAGCATCCGTTTGTGCAGGCGCTGATCGATGAATATCGTTTTGATCTGGTGATCCTGCTGGAGAACAATGTGCCCTGGGTCGCGGATGGCCTGCGCAGCCTGGGCAGTTCAGTGGATCGACGGGAGTTTCAGTCGATGCTGGTCACGATGCTGCGGGAAAACAACATCGAATTCCTGCACGTGAAGGAAGATGATTATGACACTCGCTTCCTGCGCTGCATTGAACTGGTGAAAGCGATGCTGGGCGAGAAAAACGCCCAGCCGTGACGCATGCATTGGCCCGGTCTGCCGCGTGGCAGCCGGGTCAGGACATTAATAGACCATCACCACTTTGCCACGCATGTGGCCTTCCAGCACGCGCTGGTGGGCGGCGGTTAAGGTCTCAACGCTTAAACCGTGCAGCGTTTCGCTCAGCGTGGTTTGCAGCTTCCCTTCGTCCAGCAATGCTGATACCGCATCCAGAATCTCACCCTGACGCGCCATATCCGGCGTGTTAAACATGCTGCGGGTATACATCAGTTCGAAGTGCAGTGCCGCACTCTTCAGCTTCAGCTGATCCATCGACAGCGGATGTTCGTTTTCCACGATGGTGCAGATATGACCCTGCGGAGCGATCAGCTTCGCCATGGTTTCCCAGTGACCGTCGGTGTCATTCAGGCAGAAGATATAATCGACCTGCTTAATGCCCTGTTTCTCCAGCTCACCAATCATATCTTTGTAGTTGATCACCAGATCGGCACCGCGATCGCGGCACCACTGGGCGGAATCTTCACGCGAGGCGGTCGCAATGATCTTCACTTTGCTGCGCAGCTTCGCCAGCGGGATCGCCAGCGATCCGACACCGCCTGCGCCGCCGACGATCAACAGAGTCTGATCTTCTGATGCTGTTTCAAGATTCAGTCGTTCAAACAGGCCTTCCCAGGCGGTCAGGGCCGTCAGCGGGATCGCCGCCGACTGCGCCCAGTCCAGGCTCTCTGGCTTGTGACCGGTGATGCGTGAGTCAACCAGCTGCTCGGTGCTGTTACTGCCAGGACGGGTCAGGTCGCCGGCATAGAAGACTTCATCGCCAGGCTTAAAGTTGCTGACTGAGCTGCCCACTTCCAGCACGACGCCGCTGGCATCCCAGCCGAGGATGCGTGGCTGCTGTAAGCCGTTCTTCTTCGCCCCTTTGTGCACCTTGGTATCGACCGGGTTGACCGATGCGGCTTTGACTTCGACGCGCAGGTCATACTCACCTGGCGCTGGTGTTTCAGGGAAAATTTCAGTGAAGTGTTCAGGATTTTCCGGATTAACTGCGATAGCGCGAATAGACATAACGTTTTCCTGTTGAGTCAGGCCAGGAGCCTGGATTGTGTGGTTGCTATGCTGGCCCTGAAGAGTGCTCACTCTCGCAGGGGCTAAGCCACGCTGTCCGTGGCAGACTGCTGTAATGATTCAGAACAGGCTTTAAGTGTAGAACCTGGTTTTAGCGGTGATAAGATGGACAATCTTTCATAGAGTGTTCGTCTGAGGTGAACAATGGCGTTTCGTCAGTGGCAGGATATGGCTCTGTTTGCGCTGGTGGCGGAGTGTGGCAGCTTTACTGGCGCGGCGGAACGCGCGGGTCTGCCCAAATCGAGCGTCAGTCAGCGCATCAGCCAACTGGAGCAGCGGCTGGGGATCCGGTTACTGAACCGCACCACCCGCCAGCTCAATCTGACCTTTGCCGGTGAGCGTTATCTGCTGCACTGTCAGGAAATGATGCAGGCCAGTGAACGCGCCGATCAGGCGATTGCCAGCCTGCGGGAAAACCCCAGCGGGCGCCTGCGCATCACCAGCCCGGCAGGGATTGGCGCTACGCTGCTGGCGCGCTGTAATGCAGAGTTTTTACGTCTCTATCCGGATGTGACGCTGGATGTCTCGATCTCCGATGAGATGCGCGATCTGGTGCAGGAGGGCTTTGATGTGGCGCTGCGCACCGGTCAGCCGCAGGAATCTTCACTGATTGGCCGCCGGATAGGCAACTGCCCACGGCTGCTGGTGGCTTCTCAGCACTATCTTAACCAGCACCCGCCGCTGCTGCATCCACAGCAGCTGTCGGCTCACCGCTGTATTGCGCATCGCGCCTGGAATGAATGGGTTTTGCAGCGTGACGATGAGTTCTACCGCTGGCTGCTGCCGCCGGGTCATCTCACCGACAATTTACTCTATGCGCGTGAATCGGCGCTGGGCGATGCGGGCATTACGCTGCTGCCGCACTTTCTGACTGATGGCGCGATGGCGGATCCCCGGCTGGTGCCGGTGCTGCCGGACTGGGAAGTGGAGGGGAATGAGCTATGGCTGGTCTATCCGGGGCGAAAGCTGAACTCACCCGCGCTGGCGCGCTTTATTGAGTTCGCACTGCAGTCCCCGGTGTTCAGGGAGTTTTATCGCTGATACAGCGATAAAAAAGGGCGGCATCGCTGCCGCCCGTTTAGTCAATTACTTCGTCATACGTTTGTACTTGATGCGCTTCGGCTCCAGCGCGTCGGCGCCGAGGGTACGCTTCTTGTACTCTTCATATTCGGTAAAGTTACCTTCGAAGAATTCGATGTTGCCTTCATCCTGGTAATCCAGAATGTGCGTCGCGATACGGTCCAGGAACCAGCGGTCATGCGAGATCACCATCGCACAGCCCGGGAACTCCAGCAGGGCGTTTTCCAGCGCGCGCAGGGTTTCGATGTCCAGGTCGTTTGTTGGTTCATCGAGCAGCAGCATGTTGCCGCCAACCTGCAGCAGTTTCGCGAGGTGCAGACGACCACGCTCACCACCGGAGAGTTCGCCCACGCGTTTGCCCTGATCGACGCCTTTAAAGTTAAAGCGTCCGACATAGGCGCGGCTTGGCATCTCGGTGTTACCGATACGCATGATGTCCTGACCGCCGGAGACTTCTTCCCACACGGTTTTGGAATTGTCCATGCTGTCGCGGAACTGATCGACGGAGGCCAGCTTAACGGTCTCACCCAGTACGATGCTGCCGGAATCAGGCTGTTCCTGACCGGACATCATGCGGAACAGCGTTGATTTACCCGCGCCGTTCGGACCGATAATCCCGACAATCGCGCCTTTTGGCACGGAGAACGAGAGATCGTCAATCAGCACACGGTCGCCATAGGACTTACGCAGATTGCTGACTTCCAGCACTTTGTCACCCAGACGGGCACCTGGCGGAATGAACAGTTCGTTGGTTTCGTTACGCTTCTGGTAGTCGGTGTTGTTCAGCTCTTCAAAGCGTGCCAGACGGGCTTTGCCTTTCGACTGCTGGCCTTTAGGTCCTTTGCGAACCCACTCCAGCTCTTTCTCAATCGACTTACGACGAGCGGCTTCAGAAGAGGCTTCCTGCGCCAGACGCGCATCTTTCTGCTCCAGCCAGGAGGAGTAGTTACCTTCCCACGGGATACCCTCACCGCGGTCAAGTTCCAGAATCCAGCCTGCCACGTTATCCAGGAAGTAACGGTCATGCGTAATCGCCACGACGGTGCCTTCGAAGTCATGCAGGAAGCGCTCCAGCCAGGCGACAGATTCGGCGTCCAGGTGGTTCGTTGGTTCGTCCAGCAGCAGCATGTCTGGTTTTTCCAGCAGCAGGCGGCACAGGGCGACGCGGCGACGTTCACCACCGGAAAGGGTGGCGATTTTCGCGTCCCAGTCCGGCAGGCGCAGCGCATCGGCAGCACGTTCCAGCTGGGTATTCAGGTTGTGACCATCGTGTGCCTGGATGATCTCTTCCAGACGGCCCTGCTCAGCGGCCAGCTTGTCGAAATCTGCACCCTCTTCGGCATAGAGCGCATAGACTTCGTCGAGACGCTTCAGTGCGCCAACCACTTCTGACAGCGCTTCTTCAACCGACTCGCGCACGGTGTGTTCAAGGTTAAGCTGCGGCTCCTGCGGCAGGTAGCCAATCTTGATGCCTGGCTGCGGACGCGCTTCCCCTTCGATGTCTTTATCGATGCCGGCCATGATGCGCAGCAGGGTAGATTTACCCGCACCGTTCAGACCGAGTACGCCGATTTTTGCGCCAGGGAAGAAGCTGAGGGAGATGTTTTTCAGAATATGACGCTTCGGCGGAACCACTTTGCCGACGCGATGCATGCTATAGACGAATTGAGCCACGTTGGTTTGAGCCTCTGGGTCTGTTGGTCGTTGGAATGATGTCGAAGTTTAGCCTTTTTCACCGTCTAATCCCAGCCGGGGGGCGGCGAATAATGCCCTGTAGGACGTGATGCCGGGCAGCATGCGGGATAACTGACTGATTTCCGCGCTCAATCGCTGACGATAGTGCCGGGGCAGGCTTCAGGGCAGGCGCAGCGGTATCGCCTGCTGTACCAGCCAGTTTTGTAACGCCTGATCGGGCGCGCTATCACTCACCAGCAGATCAAAGCGCTGCAGCTCGGCGATGCGTGCAGGCAGCACTTTGCCATATTTACTGCTGTCCGCCACCAGCACCGACTTACGGGCGCGCAGCATGGCGTGATGCTTCATCATCAGTTCATTGGTGTTGTAGCAGGTCGCACCCTGATCTTTGTCGATGCCCGCGGCAGAGATAAAGGCCAGCGTCGGACAGAGATCGTCAAGGATGGTATGCACGCCAATTGGCGTAAACAGCGCATTGTCGGCATGAAATTCACCGCCGCTGAGAATCACATTGCAGGCCGGTTTCTCTTTCAGGGTCAGAAAGGTGTTCATGGCGCAGCAGATGGCGGTAAATGAAAGGGTGTCGGGAATGGCATCGACGATATAGGGCAGGGTGGTGCCGCAGTCAAAAAAGACCGTATCGTTCTCGTTGATCAGGCTGGCCGCCGCCTGCGCCAGCCGCTGCTTTCTGGCGGCATTCTGCCCATGCTGATCGCTGACAAAATAGTGGCCGGCATGACTTTTCGGATCGCTGACAATGTAACCGCCCAGCAGGACCACGCTGGAACCCGGCTCGGTTAAATCACGGCGAACCGTCATCTCTGAGACACCTAACAGCTGGGCCGCATCTTTCAGATGCAGTTTGTCGGTGCGTTTAAGCGCCTGCGTCAGCTTGTGAATGCGTTCGTCGCGCCGGGTTTCCATGGTCATCTCTCTGTTACCTATCCTGCAGTGCGGAGAAGGGACGTCATAATCGACGTCGATACGCTACAAACCTCACAGATTTGAATGAGTTGCGTCTCATCCGCCAGGCTGGCAGTCAATCTTACCCGCAATCTGTAAGGGCCGCAAACCTCCGCCGTGTGGTGATAACGGACCCTCCCTGCAGGCGATCACGCCTCTCAGTCGCCAGGTTCCATGATGTTACCTTGTTATAATAGTAACAATTTAAATCCCCGTTCATGCCGTTTCCCGGCATTATTCGCCGCTTCAGGATGTGGTTTTTGTCACATATTTAACCTTTTAGAAAGGTTATTGTTACTTTAATAACATTTTAAATGTGAAAAACATCGGGGAGGTTCGTCATGACAATTGCGGTCATCGGCTCAAACATGGTCGATCTGATTACCTACACCAACAGCCTGCCGAAAGCGGGCGAAACCCTTGAAGCGCCCGACTTTGCCATTGGCTGCGGCGGTAAAGGCGCTAACCAGGCGGTCGCGGCCGCGAAAATGGGCGGCAACGTGATGATGGTCAGCAAGGTCGGCGACGACCTCTTTGCTCCCAACACCGTAGCCAATTTACAGCAGCAAGGCGTGGACACGCGTTTTGTCACCACCGCACCGGGCACCTCCAGCGGCGTGGCACCGATTTTTGTCGATGATAAGTCGCAGAACCGCATTCTGATTATCAAAGGTGCTAACCAGCAGCTTAAACCAGCCGATATCGACGACGCGGCTGAGACACTGAAAGCCTGTGAGCTGATCATCCTGCAGCTGGAGATTCCGCTGGAGACGGTCTATTACGCCATCGATTTTGCCCGCCAGCATCAGATCCGGGTGATCCTCAATCCGGCGCCAGCCGTCGCCACGCTGGATATCCACTACGCCTGCAAATGCGACTTCTTCATGCCGAACGAAACCGAGCTGGAGATCCTCACCGGCCTGCCGGTCAGCACTGATGAAGAGGTGATCCTCGCCGGTCAGTCGCTGCTGAAGCGCGGCCTTAAAAATCTGATCATCACGCTGGGGAGTCGCGGTTCGGTCTGGATGAGCGGCGACGAGGTGCATCGTGTGGCCGCAACGCCGGTTCAGGCGGTCGATACCAGCGGCGCGGGCGATGCCTTTATCGGCTGCTTTGCGTATCTGCTGATGGAAACCGGCGATGTGGTCACCGCCATGACTCAGGCCTCGGCTTATGCCGGCTGCAGCGTCACCGGGCGCGGCACGCAGTGTGCTTATCCCGACGCCGAAGCTTTCCAGCGTTTTCTCAACCGTAACTGAGGTGCTGCTATGCAACAGAAAATTGTTCAGCAATCTGATGGCTATCTGAATAAAACGCCGCTGTTCCAGTTCATTCTGCTGTCATGCCTCTTTCCGCTCTGGGGTTGTGCGGCGAGTCTCAACGATATCCTGATCACCCAGTTTAAAAGCGTCTTTGCCCTGAGCGACTTTGCCAGTGCGCTGGTGCAGAGCGCCTTTTATGGCGGCTATTTTCTGATTGCGATCCCCGCCTCGCTGGTGATCCGCAAAACCAGTTACAAGATGGCAATCATGATCGGTCTGGCACTCTACATCGCTGGCTGTATCGCCTTCTATCCCGCTTCGCACATGGCGACCTACACCATGTTCCTGGCAGCGATCTTTGCCATCGCCATTGGCCTGAGTTTTCTGGAAACTGCGGCTAACACCTACAGCTCGATGATTGGTCATCGGGACCACGCCACGCTGCGCCTTAATGTCAGCCAGACCTTCTACCCGATTGGTGCGCTGATGGGGATCGTGCTGGGTAAATATCTGGTGTTCCAGGATGGCGACAGCCTGGAAAGTCAGATGGCGACGATGACGGCAGAGCAGGCGCATGCCTTCCGCCTGACGATGCTGGAACATACGCTGGAGCCCTACAAATATCTGGTCATGGTGCTGGTGGTCGTGATGCTGCTGTTTATGTTCACCCGCTATCCGCGCTGTAAACCAGAGAGTAATGAGAAATCCCGGCCGTCGCTGGGCGAAACCTTCCGCTATCTGGCGGCTAATCGTCACTTCAAACGGGGCATTGTGACCCAGTTCCTCTATGTCGGCATGCAGGTGGCGGTCTGGTCATTTACCATTCGTCTGGCGCTGACGCTGGGGGCGGCCAATGAACGTCACGCTTCGAACTTTATGATCTACAGCTTCGTCTGCTTCTTTATCGGCAAGTTCGTGGCGAACTTCCTGATGACCCGCTTCCGTGCCGAGAAAGTGCTGATCGCCTATTCGGTGCTGGGCGTGCTGACGCTGGCCTGGGTGATGCTAGTGCCGAACTTTACCGCCGTCTACGCCGCCGTGTTTGTCAGCGTGCTGTTTGGCCCCTGCTGGGCAACGATCTATGCCGGTACGCTGGCGACGGTCGATAATAAATATACCGAAGTGGCAGGCGCGTTTATCGTGATGGCGATTGTCGGCGCGGCTTTTGTTCCGGCGCTGCAGGGCCTGGTGTCTGACACGCTGGGGTCAATGCAGCTGGCGTTTGGCGTCTCGCTGCTCTGTTTTGCCTGGGTCGGATTCTACTTCTATGGCGAACTGCGCCATAAAAAACAGCCGGTTGCCGCTGGTCGTCTGGTGGAGGAGTTATCATGAAAACCCGTTTACCCTTAGCGCGTGAGCAGTTTCACGCCACGCCCTGGGTGCTATTAGAGAGCGATGACTTCCGGGTTGAGCTGTTTCGCTATCCGGCGGGCATTGAGGCGGTGCGCATTCATAACCGGCGCGGCAGCGTGACCGTGCTGCCGTTTCTCGGTCAGATGATCTGGGACGTGCAGTTCGACGATCATAACCTGACCATGGGCCACAGTTTTAAACAGCCGCTGCCCGCCAGTTCGATCATCGACACCTATGGCTGTTTTGCCTTTCATTCGGGGCTGCTGGCTAACGGCTGCCCGGCACCAGAGGACGATCATCCGCTGCACGGTGAAATGGCCTGCGCCCGCATGGACAGCGCCTGGCTGGTGCTGGACGATCAGACGCTGTCGCTGGAAGGAGAGTGTGAATATGTTAAAGGCTTCGGCCATCACTACCTTGCGGCCCCTGCCGTCCGCATTCAGGCCGATCGGCCGCGTATGACGATAGAGATGACGGTGACCAATCTCGCCGGTGCACCGATGCCGTTGCAGTATATGTGCCACCTCAATAGCGCGTGGGTCGATCAGGGACGCTTCCGGCAGTCGATCCCCGAAGAGGCATTCCAGCTGCGTCGCTCGATCCCCGCGCACCTTAAACCGACACCGGCCTGGCGCGAGTACACGGATCGCTTATCGCGCGATCCACAAGCGTTACAGCAGCTCGATCAGCCGCAGCTCTGCGATCCGGAGATCGTCTTCTTCGCGGACGATCTGCCGCAGTATGGCGATGAGGTGCAGTTTGAGCTGCACTCGCCGCAGGGCTTTGCGCTGATGACGCGCTTCTCTACCGCGCAGTTCCCGCACGCGACCCGCTGGCTGCTGCACAACCACGATCAGCAGGTGGCGGCCTACATTCTGCCTGCCACCTGTCGGCCAGAGGGCTTTCTTGCCGCGCAGCAGGCTGGCACGCTGATTACTCTGACCAGCGGTGAACAGCGGCACTTCTCAGTGGAGACCGGTTTACTGTGAGCCGGATTTAAATCGCCACCAGGCCGCGCACACCCTCAGCTTCCATGGTGTCGCCGCGGCCCCGCTGTACGATCTCCCCGCGCGACATCACCAGATAGCTGTCCGCCAGCTCCGCCGCGAAGTCATAGAACTGCTCCACCAGCAGGATCGCCATATCACCGCGCTGCGCCAGTTGGCGGATCACCGCGCCGATCTCTTTGATCACCGAAGGCTGGATCCCTTCGGTCGGCTCGTCGAGGATCAGCAGCTGTGGCCGACAGGCCAGCGCCCGGCCGATCGCCAGCTGCTGCTGCTGACCGCCCGAGAGATCGCCGCCGCGGCGTGACTTCATCGCCAGCAGCACCGGAAAAAGCTGGTAGATCTCCTCCGGCACTTCACGCGCCGCTGCTGCCGGAAAGCGCGACAGCCCCATCAGCAGGTTCTCTTCCACCGTCAGACGCGGAAAGATTTCCCGCCCCTGTGGCACATAGGCGATACCCGCCTGCACCCGCTGGTGCGGCTTGCGACCATTCATTCGCTGCTGCTGCCACTGAATCTCGCCTGACTTCGCCGGAATCAGCCCCATCAGGCACTTCAGCAGCGTGGTTTTCCCCACGCCATTGCGCCCCAGCAGACAGGTGATTTCGCCAATCTTTACCTCAAATGACAGGCCGCGCAGAATGTGACTGCCGCCATAATATTGATTCAGTTCAGTAACCTGTAACATCTCAGCGCCCCAGATAAACGTCGATAACCTGCTCATTAGCCTGAACCTCGCGCAGCGAACCCTCAGCCAGCACCTGTCCCTGATGCAGCACGGTGACATGGTCAGCAATGGTCTCGACAAAGCCCATGTCATGCTCCACCACCATCAGGGAATGTTTGCCCGCCAGGCTGCGGAACAGCTCGGCGGTGTAGTCCGTCTCCGCGTCGGTCATGCCCGCCGCCGGTTCATCCAGCAGCAGCAGATGCGGCTCCTGCACCAGCAGCATGCCGATCTCCAGAAACTGCTTCTGGCCGTGTGACAGCAGACCCGCGCGATGCTGGCGTTCGCCGCCAAGCCGCAGCAGTTTCAGTACCTCATCAATGCGATCGCGCTGTTCGCTGCTGAGGCGAGCGCGCAGGCTGGCCCAGACCGATTTATCGGCTTTGAGCGCGATCTCCAGATTCTCGAACACGGTTAACGCCTCAAACACCGTGGGCTTCTGGAACTTACGGCCAATGCCGGCACGGGCGATCTCTACCGGTGAAAGACGGGTCAGATCGCTGTCCTGGTCGTAGATCACCCGACCCGCGTCTGGCCGGGTTTTGCCGGTGATCACATCCATCAGCGTGGTTTTCCCCGCGCCGTTGGGGCCAATCACGCAGCGCAGCTCACCGACGCCAATCTGCAGGGAAAGATCGGTCAGCGCCCGGAAGCCGTCAAACGACACGCTGATCTTCTCCAGTTGCAGCACCGGATCGCGCTGCACCCGGTGGCGATCCGCCAGCTGGGGTTGGGTAAACAGGGCATCACTCATTTTTTCCTCCGGCGCAGCAGGCCAATCACGCCGTGCGGCAGAAACAGCGTGACCAGAATAAACATCAGACCCAGGAAAAAGAGCCAGTATTCGGGGAAGGCGACGGTGAAGAAGCTACGCGCACCGTTTACAATCGCCGCGCCCAGCAGCGGGCCAATCAGCGTGCCGCGTCCGCCCAGCGCCACCCAGATCGCCGCTTCTATCGAGTTAGCCGGTGACATCTCCCCCGGATTGATAATGCCGACCTGCGGCACATAGAGCGCCCCGGCCAGGCCGCACAGCACGGCGGAGAGCGTCCAGACAAACAGCTTGAAGCCGCGTGGATCGTAACCACAGAACATCAGGCGGTTTTCGGCGTCCCGCACTGCCGTCAGCACCCGGCCAAACTTGCTGCGCGCCAGGGCGAAGCCGATCACCAGACTTAGCAATAGCAGCAGCACGGTGGCGATAAACAGCCCGATGCGGGTGCCGGTCGCCGTCACCGAAAAGCCGAGCAGGGTGGTAAAGCCGGTAAAGCCGTTGTTGCCGCCAAAACCGGTTTCGTTGCGAAAGAACAGCAGCATTCCGGCGTAGGTCAGCGCCTGGGTCATGATGGAGAAGTAGACGCCTTTGATCTTCGAGCGAAAAGCGAAGAAGCCAAACACCAGCGCCAGCAGGCCCGGCACCAGCATGCTCAGACAGAGTGCCCAGGCAAAGTATTCGGTGCCGGTCCAGAACCAGGGCAGCTCACGCCAGGAGAGAAAGGACATAAAGGCGGGCAAGCCTTCACCGGCGGCCTGACGCATCAGGTACATGCCCATGGCATATCCGCCCAGAGCAAAGAACAGGCCGTGACCCAGCGACAGCAATCCGGCGTAGCCCCACACCAGATCCAGCGCCACCGCGACCACCGCGTAGCAGAGGATTTTGCCGACCAGCGTCAGGGTATAAGTGGAGATCGCCAGCGGATGCGTGGCGGGCAGCAGCGCCAGAAACGGCATCACCAGTAACGCCAGGGTGATCGCCAGACCGATGCTGATCGTCAGGCGCGGCGCCGTGCGCGCCACGCGGAGCGTGATGGGTTGCGTCATCAGTCAGTCACCCTTCCTTTAACCGCAAACAGGCCCTGCGGACGTTTCTGAATAAACAGCACGATAATCACCAGAATCAGGATCTTACCCAGCACCGCACCAATTTGCGGCTCCAGCACTTTGTTCAGAATCCCCAGGCTGAACGCGGCAACCACGGTGCCCGCCAGCTGGCCGACGCCACCCAGCACCACCACCAGGAACGAGTCGATGATGTAGCCCTGACCCAGCTCCGGTCCGACGTTACCGAGCTGCGACAGTGCCACGCCGCCCAGTCCGGCAATGCCCGAGCCGAGGCCAAACGCCAGCATATCGACGCGACCGGTCGGCACGCCACAGCACTCCGCCATGGCGCGGTTCTGCGTTACGGCGCGCACATTCATGCCAAGGCGGGTCCGGTTCAGCAGCAGCCAGGTGAGCGCCAGCACAAACACCACAAACAGGATTACCGCGATGCGATTCCACGGCAGCACCAGATTAGGCAGCAGCTGTAAGCCGCCGGAGAGCCATGACGGATTCGCTACCTCCAGGTTCTGCGCCCCGAACAGCACCCGCACCAGCTGGATCAGCATCAGGCTGATGCC
Organism: Pantoea sp. 9140; assembly: GCF_000745295.1. Lineage (NCBI taxonomy): Bacteria > Pseudomonadati > Pseudomonadota > Gammaproteobacteria > Enterobacterales > Erwiniaceae > Pantoea > Pantoea sp. 9140. The sequence continues at coordinate 310,837 of NZ_JQNO01000001.1, forward strand.
CCAGGTGGCGAGCAGCGTCTCCAGCGGACGGCCATAGAGATGACGGATCACCGTGCGCTCCAGCGCCATGCCAATAGCGGCAGTGACCATAAAGGCGACCGGCAGCGCCAGCAGCGGATACCAGGCTAAATAGTGCGGTGCAAACTGCTGGAACAGGCTCTGAACCCACCAGGTGGCATACGCACCAAGCATCAGCATTTCACCGTGCGCCATGTTGATCACCCCCAGCAGGCCATAGGTAATCGCCAGGCCCAGCGCGGCCAGCAGCAGGATGGAGCCCAGCGACAGGCCGCTGAAGGCCTGCCCCAGCAGATCGCCCCACATCAGCCGCTTCTGAATCTGTTGCAGGCTCTCCGCTGCGGCTGCCCGCACCGTGGCGTCCGGCTCATTCGCGGGCTGGGTCAGGCGTTGCAGGCTGGCCTGGGTATTGGGATCGCTGGATTCACCCAGCAGTTTCACCGCCCGCAGGCGCACCATCGGTTCGCCGTCCGCCAGTTGCAGGTTCGCCAGTGCCAGCGCTAATGTGGCGTGAACGCGGCTATCTTTTTCGGCGGCCAGACGCTGTTCCAGCAGCGGCAGCTGGTCTGCAGAACCGTCATTCTGCAGCTGCTGTGCTGCGCGCAAACGCAGTGTGGCATCGCTGCTCACCAGCTGATGGGCAGCCAGCGCGTTGTTCACCAGCACGCGCAGGCGATTGTTCATAAAAAGCTTTTTAAGGTTGCCGGTGGGCTGCGATACAGCGTCCAGCGGCTGCAGCGTCGAACCCTGCTGGCTGAATGGCTGTTTGTTCTGGTCGATGACCACGGTTTCGGCTTTCAGCGCATCCAGCAGCGGCAGACGATGGCTGTCCGGCGCGGCGGCCCACTGTTGCAGCAGCGTGGCCTGCTGGCTGCGGCTGGCGGCGGCAAAGTCAGCCGCCGGTCCGGCACTGGCAAGCAGCGGCATCAGCAGCAGCAGGCTAAAAAAGCAGCGACATAGATTCATAAAAGGAGCCTCGTTTGGGAAGGTCAGCACGGCAGCCTGAAAAGTGGCTGCCGTGCTGCCGCGTCACTGCGGGTGACGCTTTCTCATCAGCAACGCGCGCTTACTGCGCGGTCTTCACCGGGTGATCGGGCTTCTTGTCGTTACCGGCAATGTACGGGCTCCACGGCTGCGCGCGCACCGGCTTATCGGTCTGCCACACCACGCTGAACTGGCCGTTCTCTTCCACTTCGCCAATCATGACCGGCTTATGCAGATGATGGTTGGTCTGATCCATAGTCAGGGTAAAGCCATCCGGCGCTTTGAAGGTCTGACCGGCCATTGCCGCCCGCACTTTATCCACGTCCGTCGTGCCCGCTTTTTCCACCGCCTGCGCCCACATATGAATGCCAACATAGGTCGCTTCCATCGGGTCGTTGGTGACGACGGTAGCCGCGTTCGGCAGGTTGTGTGCTTTGGCGTAAGCGCGGTAATCGGCGACGAATTTCGCGTTGGTCGGATTATCGATCGACTCGAAATAGTTCCAGGCCGCTAACTGACCTACCAGCGGTTTGGTGTCGATACCGCGCAGCTCCTCTTCGCCCACCGAGAAGGCGACCACCGGAATGTCAGTGGCTTTGATGCCCTGGTTAGCCAGCTCTTTGTAGAACGGCACGTTGGAGTCGCCGTTGATGGTCGAGACCACCGCCGTTTTACCGCCTGCCGCGAATTTTTTGATGTTGGAGACAATGGTCTGATAGTCGCTGTAACCAAACGGCGTATAAACCTCTTCGATATCTTTGTCCGCCACGCCTTTGCTGTGCAGGAAGGCGCGCAGGATCTTATTGGTGGTGCGCGGATAGACATAGTCGGTGCCCAGCAGGAAGAAGCGTTTCGCGCTGCCGCCATCTTCGCTCATCAGGTACTCCACCGCCGGAATCGCCTGCTGGTTAGGTGCCGCGCCGGTGTAGAACACGTTGGGTGACATCTCTTCCCCTTCATACTGCACCGGATAGAACAGCAGGCCGTTCAGTTCTTCAAACACCGGCAGCACCGATTTGCGTGATACCGAGGTCCAGCAGCCAAATACCACCGCCGCTTTATCCTGCGTCAGCAGCTGCCGCGCTTTCTCGGCAAACAGCGGCCAGTTAGAGGCGGGATCGACCACCACCGGCTCCAGCTTTTTCCCCAGCACGCCGCCTCTGGCGTTGATCTCATCAATGGTCATCAGCGCCACATCTTTCAGCGGCGTTTCTGAAATCGCCATGGTGCCGGAGAGCGAATGCATGATCCCCACTTTGATGGTGTCAGCCGCCTGCGCACTCCAGGCGAAACCCAGACTGACAACGGTAGCGGAGAGCGCGAAAGCCTTGATCAACGAACGTCTTTTCATCATTTAAACCCCTGAGTGGTTGTTATGTTATTCGGTGAGCTGGAGCCGGGCCTGCTGCAGGCGGTGCAGGGTGATCTTCCTGACCTCCGCCTTACTGACGGCGATATGATCGGTCAGGATGCGTTGCGCCTCGCCTGTCTGCTGCTGAAAAATGGCCTGTAAAATCTGTGCATGTTCCTGATAGGTGGCGCAGACGCGGTCATCGCGGGTAAAGTCGAGCCGGCGAATAATGCGGATCTTCTCCGTGAGTTCGGCGTGAATGCGCGCCATCTCCGGATTGCCCGCTGCCGCCACCAGCGTCATGTGAAACGCCTCGTCATGCTGCGACACTACCAGGCCCTCGGTGAGCGCCTCTGCCTCACACCAGAACTGGTTAAGTTCGCTTAACAGCGCGGCACACTGCGGCGCGGGCAGGGCGCATAGGCGTTTTACCGCCTCGCACTCCAGCACGGTGCGCAGGTCATACAGCGATTCGAACCAGGCAAAATCGAAGTTTTTGATCTGCCAGCCGCTGCGGAACCAGACTTCGACAAAGCCTTCGCGCTCCAGCCGGAACAACGCCTGGCGCACTGGCGTGCGGCTGACCGCCATCCGTCCGGCGATTTCGCTTTCGCTGAAGCGATCGCCCGGCATCAGGCGAAAGGCGAAAATATCGGCCTTCAGTGCCTGATAGACCCGTTCGGCCAGCGCTTCCGGACGCGCTTTAGGGGATTGAGGTTGGGTTGTCATTGCCGCTCCTTATTCCAGCCACAGCAGGTTGTCGCCTGGACTCACCGGACGGCCCGACTGGCAGGCAATCCGCGTGACCCGACCGGCCTGCGGCGCGACAATCGCCAGCTCCATCTTCATCGCCTCGACGATAATCAGCGTCTGTCCGGCGCTGACCGCGTCGCCCGGCTGTACCAGCACTTTCCAGATGTTGCCATTGAGGTCCGCCTGCACCGCCAGCCCGGCTTCCTCCTCTGTGCTGACGCTGGCCTGCGCCTCATCCGCCGCTGGTGGGTTCTGTTCTTCCTGCGCCCAGAGCTGCACTTCCTGTTCAAAGGCGGTGGCCTGGCGCTGGCGGAACGCGGCAATTTCAGTGGCGTGATCGGCGAGGAACTGCTGGTGGGCAGCAAAATCAAACTGCGTCTCTTCAATCCGCAGGCTGGCACGACCTTCCCGGAAATCTTCGCGTAGCTGGTTCAGCTCGGTTTCACTCACCGGATAGAAGCGCACCTGATCGAAGAAGCGCAGCAGCCACGGCGCATCGGCCGCGAACTGCGGATTCTTCAGGAAGGTGTTCCAGATGGGCAGCGTGCGGCCTACCAGTTGATAACCGCCGGGCGAATCCATGCCGTAGATGCACATGTACATGCCGCCGATGCCGACGGTGCCTTCGGCGGTAAAGGTGCGCGCCGGACTGTATTTAGAACTCAGCAGGCGATGGCGTGGATCGATCGGCACGGCACAGGGTGCGCCCAGGTAGACATCGCCCAGGCCCAGCACCAGATAGCTGGCGTCGAACAGGGTGTCGCGCACCTGCTCGCGGCTGCTTAAGCCGTTAATACGCTGGATGAAGTCCACATTGTTCGGCAGCCATGGCGCGCTGGCACGCACCGTCTCCTGATAGCGGCTGACCGCACCCAGCGTGGCGCTGTCTTCAAATGCCATCGGCATCCACACCACGCGCGACGGGACTTTCAGCGTGCTGACATCGCCCAGCGTCGCTTCCAGCGCCAGCAGCAGCGACATCAGGGCGGACTGGTGAATGATACGGCTGTCGTAGCGCACCTGCAGCGATCGCACACCCGGCGACAGCTCCTCCACGCCTGGCTCCGCCTGCGCCGTCAGGGCATTCATCAGCAGGTGGACGCGCAGGCGCAGCGCCAGATCCAGCACGTTGTCGCCATACTCAATCAGCACATATTTGTCGCCCGCCTGGCGATAGACCACTTTCGGCGTGCTACCGGTAGCCTCAATGGCGGCCAGAATGGTGGCGGAGCCGTGGGCGGTTTCGGCCAGTGACGGCACGGCAAAGGTCGGTGGATGTTCCGGCCGCAGGGTTTCAATCAGGTGCATCTGCGCTTTTTCCCGCGCCAGCGCATCGTCGGCCGTAATCGGGTGGAAGCGGATGGTGTCGCCAGGTTTGACCTGGCCCACTTTCCACAGTTCGGCTTTGGCGATGGTCACCGGACAGACAAAACCGCCCAGGCTCGGGCCGTCGTGCGTCAGGATCACCGGGAAGTCGCCGGTGAAATTGACCGCGCCAATGGCATATTCACAGTCGTGAACGTTGGAGGGGTGCAGGCCCGCTTCGCCGCCGTTGGCGCGGGTCCAGGTCGGTTTCGGGCCAACCAGCCGCACGCCGAGGCGATTGGAGTTGTAGTGTACCTGCCAGTCGCTGGCAAAGAACTCGTCGATGGCGGCCTGGGTGAAGAAGTCCGGTGCGCCGTGCGGGCCGTAGAGCACGCCGATGCGCCATTCGGTGCCGTAGTGCGGAATCAGCACGGCATCGAGCGGCTGCGGGTCGCTGACGGGGGCAGGCGTGGTGCAGGCTGCCCGTTCAGGCTGTGAGATCGCCAGCATATCGGCCACCCGCAGGGTGCGTCCGGCATGACCGCCAAACTGGCCCAGTGAGAAGGTGCTGCGACTGCCCAGATACTCCGGCACGTCGAAGCCGTTGCGTACCGCCAGATAGCTGCGGCAGCCCTGCCGGGCGCGTCCCAGTGCCAAAGTCTGTCCGGCTTTCACCGTCAGCGGCTGCCAGTAGCTGAGCGGTTCACCATCAAGCCGGGCGTCGCAGTCCGCGCCGGTCAGCGCCAGAATGGCATCACAGTGGAAACGCAGCGTCGGCCCCTGCAAAGTAAACTCCAGGCCTGCAGCCGTGTCATGGTTACCGACGATGCGGTTAGCCAGCCGGAACGCGAAGTCATCCATCGGGCCGGATGGCGGCACACCGATATCCCAGTAGCCGAGGCGGCCAGGATAGTCCTGAACCGAACTGAAGGTGCCGGGCTGCAGTACCTCCACCACGGAGGCGGCAGGGACGACGCTGTCGAGATAGCGCGTCCAGACGTTGCCAGTGCGAAAGGCGTCGCTGGTGGTAATCTGGCGCAGATAGTCGAGGTTAGTGGCGATGCCATGCAGCTGCGTGGCATCCAGCGCCTGATGCAGTTTTTCCAGCGCCGCATCGCGGGTGTCGGCATGGACAATCAGCTTGGCGATCATCGGATCGTAGAAGCTGGAGACTTCACTGCCGGTTTCGATGCCGCTGTCGACCCGCACGCCGTCAGGGAAGGTGACGCCGGTAAGCAGGCCAGGGCTGGGCTGAAAGTTCTTCAGCGGATCTTCCGCGTAAAGCCGCACCTCAATGGCCGCGCCCTTGGGTGGCTGCTGCAGACGTGACCAGTCCACCGCATCGCCTGCCGCTACCTGCAACATGCACTCCACCAAATCGAGTCCGGTGACGCATTCGGTGACCGGATGCTCCACCTGCAGACGGGTGTTCACTTCCAGAAAGTAAAAGGCCTGCTGGCTGACGTCGTAGATATACTCCACGGTGCCTGCGCTGCGGTAGTTGACCAGCTCACCCAGCCGTACCGCTGAGGCGAGCAGGGCGTCACGCGTCGCCTGCGACAGCCCGGGTGCAGGCGTCTCTTCCACCACCTTCTGATTGCGGCGCTGCAGGGAGCAGTCGCGTTCCCCCAGTGCCACCACGTTGCCCTTGCCGTCACCAAAAATCTGCACTTCAACGTGGCGGGCGCGATCGATACAGCGCTCCAGAAACACGCCGGCATCACTGAAGAACTGTTCGCCCAGACGGCGTACGCTCTCCCAGGCGCTGGCGAGCGCATCGGCATCGGCGCAGCGCGTCAGGCCAATGCCGCCGCCGCCCGCCGTGCTTTTCAGCATCACCGGATAGCCAATGTCATCGGCAGCTTGTAACGCCTCCTCCAGCGAAGCAAGCAGCGGTGTGCCTGGCGTCATCGGGACACCCGCGCTGGCAGCCAGCTCACGGGCGCGGTGTTTCAGACCGAACTCACCAATCTGCTGCGCGGTGGGGCCGACAAAGGCGATGCCCGCCGCGTCGCAGGCGTCAGCAAACGGCTGGCTTTCAGAAAGAAAACCGTAGCCCGGCCAGATCGCCTGCGCGCCGCTCTGCTGCGCCGCCGCCAGAATTTTGTCGATGCGCAGATAGCTGTCGCTGGCTTTGTCGCCGCCCAGCGCGATAGCGATATCCGCCTGCTTAACGTGCTGCGCATTGCGATCGGCGTCAGAGTAAACTGCGACGCTTTTCACGCCCAGGCGCTTCAGGGTGCGAATGGCGCGGCAGGCAATCTCGCCGCGGTTGGCAATCAGTACGGTGGTGAACATGATCAGTGACTCCCCTGTGAGGCCAGCCAGTTGCGCCAGCCGCCCGTCTCAGTAATTTCCAGCGCGCTCTTCAGCGCCGAGCCTTCGCAGATAAAGCCTTTCACCACCCGGCCATCAGCCAGCGTCAGGCTGCCGATACCCAGCGGTGCGGGGATCTCCGCCACAAACTCGCCAAAACGCGCGACCGGGATATCCCACAGTTCAACGGTGATCGCAGCGCCCTGTTCGTCACGCATCAGGCCGGGCTTTTTGATCGCGCCCTCCAGCAGGGCGAACAGGCGATAGTGTGGCGCGGTCTGCGTCTCTTCGACCCAGACGGCCTTGCGTTCAGTGAGCTGGAAATTAAGCGGCATGCCGGTCAGATGCGCGCCCACGACCGCCAGCCGGACGTGGTCGGATGAGGCGGGCAGCGAAGTGCGCCGGGCCGGGAAGGGCTGGCCGGTGGCGCCCAGCGGCAGAGCGAGCTGCTGCTGCCAGCGAAGACCAAACTCCGCCAGCGCCCGATCGTGCCAGGCAGGCGCAATCAGCGTGATACCCGCCGGGAGATCGTCGTTGCGGAACGGGCCGGGCAGCGCCAGTGCAGAGAGGTCGGCAAGATTGGTGAAGTTGGTATAGGTGCCGAAATGCGAGTTGTAGAGAATCGGCTCCTGCTTCATCTCCTCCAGGGTGTGGATGGTGGGCGAGGTGGGCACCACCAGCGCGTCGAACTGTGCCAGCGTCTGCTGGATCTGGCGCGTCAGTTCGGCCCGCAGATATTCCGCCTTATAAGCATCGACCGCGCTATATTTCAGGCCGCTGGCGACGATCTCATGCACCACCGGGTCCATCTCCGCCGGACGATCAAGCATCCCGCCCACCGCCGCCGTGCGTTCGGCGACCCAGGCACCGTAATAAAGCTGTTCAGCCAGCTTGCTGAATGGGGTGAAGTCGATGGGGTGCAGCGTTGCGCCGCCCGTCTGCAATGCCTCCAGCGCCTGATCCCAGGCTGCTTCGGCCGCCGCATCATCAAAAAATTCCGGGTTCAAAGGTATAGCAAAATGGGGATGAATCGGCAGGCTGGCCGGGGCGGTGCGCGGATTCACGCGCGAATAGGCGTCACCGGCATCATAGCCTCCCATGATACTGGCGACATGAAAGGCATCTTCTGCCGTCAGCGCAAACACCGAAATAGTGTCGTTGAGGCGACAGGCGGGCACCACGCCACGCGCAGAGAACCAGCCCTTGGTTGGCTTGAGTCCGACTATATTGTTAAAGCCTGCCGGCACGCGACCCGAACCGGCGGTATCGGTGCCCAGCGAAAAGGCAACCAGCCCGCGCGCCAGCACGGATGCCGAACCGGAGCTGGAGCCGCCACTGACATAATCAGCATCAAAGGTGTTGCTGACCGCGCCATAAGGCGAACGGGTGCCCACCAGACCGGTCGCGAACTGATCGAGGTTGGTTTTGCCGATGACGACGGCACCAGCGGCTTTCAGCCGGGCGACGGCGACCGCGTCTTCGCTGGCGGTATAGGCAAAGGCAGGGCAGGCGGCGCTGGTCGGCCAGCCCGCCACATCGATATTGTCTTTAACGGCAAAAGGCACACCAAACAGGGGCAGCGAGCCGGGATCGCGCTGATAATCCGCCAGCAGTGGCGCAATCTGTGCCGCTAACTGATCCGGTGTCGCGAGGTAGATCCAGGCATTATCACGGGTGTCGAGTGCTGCCAGGTGTTCAGTCAGCAGTGAGGTTATCTGTTGCGGAGCCTGCTGATAGCGCTGCTGCCAGGCAGGAAGTGTCAGGCCGATGGTTGAAGTCATATGAAGAATTCCAGCTGGTATACAAGATGGGATTCAACAGAGCAAAGGGTGTGCCACTTTTTTAACGCAATGATTCAACAGTTTAATGCGTTCAGTGATAAGATTTTCTGATGATAATTTGCACAATGACGGCGCGCACGCTGATCGATGAAGGTGCGTTTAGTGTCCGTGTGCGTAAATTTTGTGAAGAACATGGCAAGAGTCCGGTGGCCCGGTTAGCATGAAAGACTGTCTGGCAACTCGCCGGCGCCCAGCAACAGAGGAGATTTACGTGGTGAAGTGGCGTAACTGGATGATAGGGATCTGCCTGGTCGGTTCGGCCAGCAGCGCATGGGCCGATTCGCTGGATCAACAGCGGCAACGTTATCAACAAATTAAACAGGCCTGGGACAGCAACCAGATGGCGACCGTGGATCAGCTGTTGCCGACGCTCCAGGATTATCCACTCTATCCTTATCTGCAATATCGCCTGCTGGCACAGGATCTCGATCAGGAAACCGCCCTGGCCGTGCAGAACTTTATTCGCCAGTATCCGACGCTGCCACCCGCGCGCTCGCTCAGTACCCGCTTTATTAATGTGCTGGCTTACCGTCAGGACTGGCAGGGCGTGCTGAATTTCAGTCCGACCGAACCGAAGCCAGTGCAGGCACGCTGTAACTGGTATTACGCCAAATGGGCCACCGGTCAGCAGCAGGCCGCGTTTGATGGTGCGAAGCAGATCTGGCTGCGTGGCACGGCGCTGCCCGCGGACTGCGATAAGCTCTTCTCGGTATGGCAGGCGTCCGGTCAGGTTTCGCCGATTACCATCCTGGAACGTATCCGGCTGGCGATGAAAGCGGGCAACGACAGCCTGGTGAGTTATCTGGCGAAGACGTTACCTGCTGACTATCAGACCATGTCTGACGCGATACAGTCCCTGCAGCAGGATCCGTTAACGGTCAGCACCTTTGCCAGCGCCGTCGGGCCAACCGACTTCACCCGTCAGGCCACGATTTACGCCTTTACGCGCGTGGCGCGGCAGGACATGGAAAATGCCCGTAGCCTGATTCCGATTCTGGTCCGGGCACAGAAGATGGGGCCGGAAGATGAGCAGGCGCTGAAGGAGATTGTGGTCTGGCGCATGATGGGCAGCGATCTCACTTCTGAGCAGGCGCGCTGGCGCGATGCGGTGGTGATGAACAGTGAGTCGACCGCGCTGGTGGAACGCCGGGTGCGCCTGGCGCTTTCTCAGCATGACAGACGCGGCCTGAATACCTGGATCGCCCGTCTGCCGCTGGAAGCCAAAGAGAAAGATGAGTGGCAGTACTGGCAGGCTGACCTGCTGTTTGAAAAAGATCGTAAAGAGGAAGCAGAAGAGATCCTGCGCAAGCTGATGCAGGCACGTGGCTTCTATCCGATGGTGGCCGCCCAGCGGCTCGGTGTTGACTACCCGTTGCAGGTCGATGAAGCGCCGAAGCCTGACAGTGCCACGGTGCAGGGACCGGAGCTGGCCCGCGTGCGCGAACTGATGTACTGGGGGCTGGATAATCTGGCACGCAGCGAGTGGAGCAATCTGATTGCCAGCCGCACCCACACGCAGCAGCAGATGCTGGCGCGTTACGCCAATGAGCAGGACTGGTGGGATCTCAGCGTGCAGGCGACCATCACCGCCAAAATGTGGGACAGTCTGAAAGAGCGCTTCCCGCTGGCATGGCAGAGCGTCTATGAGCGTAACACTGAGGTCAAACAGATCCCGCCAAGCTATGCGATGGCGATTTCGCGCCAGGAGAGCGCCTGGAACCCGAAAGCGCGTTCGCCGGTCGGGGCCAGCGGTCTGATGCAGATTATGCCTGCCACCGCGGCGCATACCGTGAAGATGTACAACATTCCTGGCTACAGCAATACCAGCCAGCTGCTGGATCCGGAAACCAATATCCAGATCGGCACGCAGTATCTGGAATATGTCTATCAGCAGTTTAACCAGAACCGGATCTTCGCCTCTGCGGCCTATAATGCCGGTCCGGGCCGGGTGCGAAGCTGGCAGAAAACCAGTGCAGGCAATCTCGACGCCGTCGCGTTTATTGAGACCATTCCGTTCTCTGAAACGCGCGGCTACGTGAAGAATGTGCTGGCGTATGACGCCTATTATCGTTACTTCATGGGCAAGCCTGACAGGATCCTGTCAGATGCTGAGTGGAATCGCCGTTACTAGCTGTGCTAAGCTTCCGTACTCTTTAGCGAGTACGGAAGCCTCTTCATGACCCATTCTGATTCCCCCTCTACCGATGCGCATCCGCCAGAAGATAGCTGGCAACGCTTTGTCGTGCTGATGCAGCAGGCCTTTGCCGATGGTCATGCATTGCCACTGATGCAACTGATGATGACGCCTGATGAGCGGGAAGCATTCGGCACCCGACTGCGGATTATCGAAGAGTTGATGAACGGCCAAATGAGCCAGCGTGAGCTGAAAAATGAGCTCGGCGTCGGCATCGCGACCATTACCCGCGGCTCCAACAGCCTGAAAGAGGCGCCGCCAGAGCTGAAACGCTGGCTGGAAGCGCATCTGGGACGCGTCTGATTACTGCTGATAGAGCGGATGGACGAACGGGCAGAGTGCCAGAATCAGCGCCTGATGATAGACACTGGAGCGACTGAGCAGGCCGTTCGTGAACGCCCCGATAGCACCACCCTGGTGTTTGATATTGTCGATGCCGGTTAACCGCGCCATCTCTTCGCCCAGCTCCCGGCCTTCGCGCAGGCCTGCCAGCACGACTGGCGGCAGGGTAAAACTGGCTGAGCGCGATTCGCCGCGCTGCTTCTGGTTTTCCACGACCATCCAGGCAAATGCGGTGTCATCTTCGATGCCTGCCTCAATCGCCACCCAGAACGCCGCTTCAGGCCGGACCTGGCGGGCATTCATGACGCGCTGACGTGCGCCTGTTCGCGTTTCCAGATGGGTTAACGGTTGTGCTGCTACGCCGCTATCGACCTCGACCCCTTCAATATGGCAGGATCCCTCGCCGAAAACGTCGCTGAAAGCCTGAGCAATCGCGTGAATCTTCGCTGGGTTGGTTGTGGCTGCGACAACATGGTACATAATTGGTTGAACCCTCAGGTGATTAAGAGCCTGGCCCATCAGGCAATTTTACGGGCTGGTCTGAACCTGAGCAGTGCCACGATCCTCGCGTACTCCGTGTACGCCGGGTTATTCCGCACGCTCCGTGTCCAGACTGCCTGCAACAATGACGCCTGATGGGGCAGGCTCTGAGACGATTTTTGTCGCAGTATAACGGAAACTAACATGCTACAGGTCTATCTTGTTCGTCACGGTGAAACGGTATGGAATGCGGAACGCCGCATTCAGGGGCAATCCGACAGTCCGCTGACGGAAAAAGGTGAGCAGCAGGCTTACCAGGTGGGTGAGCGCGTCAAACATCTGGGCATCACGCACGTGATTGCCAGCGATCTGGGGCGTACGCGCCGCACCGCGGAGATTATTGCGGATGCCTGCGGATGCACAGTGACGCTGGATCCGCGGCTGCGTGAGCTGAATATGGGCGTGCTGGAGAAGCGTCCGCTGGATGGCTTAACGGCGGAGGAAGAGCAGTGGCGCGCCACGCTGGTCAACGGCACCGAAGGCGGCCGCATTCCAGAAGGCGAGTCGATGACGGAGATGGCGACCCGCATGCACGCCGCGCTGAATGCCTGCCTTGAACTGCCTGCCGGAAGCCGTCCGCTGCTGGTCAGTCACGGTATGGCGCTGGGATCGCTGGTCAGCACGATTCTCGGTCTGCCCGCGTATGCAGAACGTCGCCTGCGACTGCGTAACTGCTCAATCTCACGTGTCGATTATCAGCAGAGTGCCTGGCTGGCAGAAGGGTGGATTGTGGAGACGGCGGGAGATATTTCCCACCTTGACGCGCCTGCGCTCGACGAGCTGCAACGCTGATGTCGTGAAAGCTGCCGTCCTGAGACGGCAGCCCTGACCTTAGCTGGCGACGGTCTGGCGGCGAATCGGAATCAGGTATTCGCACCGGATCTCAGTCGGTGGCTCGCTACGCTTTTTACCGCCATGAGTATAAAAGCGTTCGATATCCTGTCCCTGACGACGGGTCAGTCCCAGCGTTGGCATGCAGGTGCCGTAAAGCAGCAGGATAAATTCCTGCAGATTGACGCGCGGGCCATTGTAGGTGAACTGCACGTAATCGCCCGCTTCCAGAATAACACTTTGTCCGGAGTGCAGGTTGACTGCGCTGTCAGCAGGCACCGCCGTGGTGTAGAGAATCTCCTGCTCATCATCTTTGTCCTGGCTGGCACGCACCTGATGCAGGCCATACAGCACCGGCGGCACCGTGTCCGTTTCCAGCAGGAACTGCTTCCAGAAGTGAATCCGCATCTCATCGCGATAGCTTGAGATCTGCTCCAGAATACAGGTGTAGTTCTGGGTTTGTCCCACCAGTACCGTTTCCGGCAGGGTAACGAAAGCCGGTTCCGGCTGCGTCTCATCGTCCAGGCGAATCGGGGGACGAATACCGAATGAGTTCCAGTCGGAAGAGCGACGATACCAGGCCGGTGTCTGAGCAAACTGCTTTTTGAATGCGCGAGTAAAAGTTTGCTGTGAATCAAAACGATACTGCAGGGCGATGTCCAGAATCGGGCGACTGGTGAGGCGCAGCGCGACAGCAGCTTTCGACAGACGACGCGCACGGATATAGGCACCTATTGCGTGACCGGTTACGTCCTTGAACATCCTTTGTAAATGCCATTTAGAGTAACCGGCTTTCTGGGCAACATTGTCCAGTGAAAGGGGTTGATCCAGATGGCTCTCCAGCCAGACAAGCAAATCGCGAATGATACCGGCTTGGTCCATAAAACATCCTCATACTCTGGTGGTGCAGCTAAACGCATTCGAAGAATATTAGCACTCATTGCTCAAAAGACGTGGGCCGTTTTCCGGGGAAGGTTGTGCTAAATCAGTACGGGCTTAAACCCGTTTTGGTTTGGTCATTAGTTCGATTAACAGTACATTACATTCTCATCTATTCCATTTGCAATGGTAACTCCATGACAATAACGCGTCTTATGATCGCTGCGCTGACCACGCTCACCTTTTCCAGCCCGCTGCTTGCCGAACAGATTGGCTCTGTTGATACGGTATTCAAGATATTCGGGCCTGACCACAAGATCATTGTTGAAGCATTCGATGACCCGGATGTTAAAAATGTAACCTGTTATATCAGCCGGGCGAAGACCGGCGGTATCAAAGGCGGACTGGGGCTGGCAGAAGATACCTCTGATGCCGCGATTTCCTGTCAGCAGGTGGGGCCGGTCGAACTGAGTGATAAAATTGCGCAGGGCAAAGCGGAGGGCGAAGTGGTCTTCCGTCAGCGCACCTCTTTAATCTTCAAGAAGCTGCAGGTTGTACGCTTCTTCGACAAAAAGCGCAACGCTCTGGTCTATCTGACCTACTCCGATAAAGTGGTCGATGGTTCACCGAAAAATGCGCTCAGCGCCGTGCCGATTATGCCGTGGCACTGATTAAACTGCGGTATTGAGCATAAAAAAAACGCCCGCAGGGGCGTTTTTTATTTATCGCATCTGACAGGGGATTAATCCTGTAGATCGCCACAGAAGCGATAACCTTCACCATGGATGGTGGCGATGATCTCAGGCGTGTCCGGCGTGGATTCGAAATGCTTGCGGATACGACGGATGGTGACATCAACGGTGCGATCGTGCGGCTTAAGGTCGCGGCCGGTCATTTTTTTCAGCAGGTCGGCACGGGTCTGAATTTTGCCTGGATTTTCGCAGAAGTGCAGCATGGCGCGGAACTCACTGCGTGGCAATTTGTAGTGCTCGCCGTTCGGGTTGATCAGTGAGCGGCTGTTGATATCCAGCTCCCAACCGTTAAATTTATAACTCTCTACCTGACGGCGCTCTTCGCCTGGCATCGCCAGGTTCATGGTGCGCGACAGCAGGTTGCGGGCACGAATGGTCAGCTCACGCGGATTAAACGGTTTGGTGATGTAGTCATCAGCGCCAATTTCCAGACCAAGAATTTTATCGACTTCGTTGTCACGGCCGGTCAGGAACATCAGGGCGACATTGGCCTGCTCACGCAGTTCACGGGCCAGCAGCAGGCCGTTTTTACCGGGCAGGTTGATGTCCATAATAACCAGGTTAACGTCATTGTCGGTCAGCACCTGATGCATTTCAGCACCATCAGTCGCCTCGTACACCACATAACCTTCCGCCTCAAAAATGCTTTTGAGGGTATTACGCGTGACCAGTTCGTCTTCAACGATAAGAATGTGCGGGGTCTGCATGTTTAGCTACCTAAAATTTGCCAACAAATTGAAAACAGGGCGTACAGCGGTATGGCGTTCTCCATCATCGAGAGCGGCGGGCCGCGCTGAACCGTTGTACGAAATCATATTTTGATAAGCCATCTATCAACGTCAACAACAGGTTTAGCTCAGCCAGTCAGGATGAAAATTGCATGCCCCGGGCGTTAATGATAATGGCGCATATCCTAACTGTATTAACAGCAACCTAACAGCACCAACTACAACCGATAAGCATAAAAACAACGCTTCGTTGACTTATATCAAATGCAATTGTAGCACGTTAACACTTTTGTGAAAAACTTCTCGCAGATTGCCTGTTTAGCTCACAAAAAGCATCATTTTCGTTACATTTATTACGCTTGTGACCCAAAATGAAACCAGTGAGTAATCACATTCTATCTATTTGAATTTAAATAGATTAATAATGCTTTCTTTAATAAGGCTGCTTTCGGCGATAAAAATATTCAGGACATCACTTTTCACTGGTTTTAACATTGTTAACACCCGATTTTCTTATTACCTTCTGACAACTGAATTATTAATAGCCATGTTAATATGGCGTTATGTAAATGGACCAATGGAATAAATATGCTTTTTCCCCTGATTCTCGTCTCGCCCGCGCGGCCAGAAAATATCGGCGCTGCGGCGCGTGCCATGAAAACCATGGGATTCAGCCAGCTGCGCATCGTTGCCAGCGACGCCTGGCAGGATCCGGCAGCGCGCCGGGTAGCCCATGGCGCGGGTGAGATCCTCGATAATGTTCAGACCTTTGCTACTCTTGCCGAGGCATTAGCGGATATCGATTTTTCGGTCGCGACGACGGCGCGCAGCCGGGCAAAGTTCCGTTACTACGCCACACCCGAACAGGTTGAAACGCAACTGCTGGAAAAGCGTCAGTGGGTCAACAGCATGGCGCTGGTGTTTGGCCGCGAAGATAGCGGGCTGACCAACGAGGAGCTGGAGCAGGTCGATCTGCTCACCGGCATCCCGATGGCAAATGACTATCCCTCACTGAATCTCGGTCAGGCAGTGATGGTTTACTGCTATCAGCTGTCGAAACTGAATCAGGTTGAAGCGCCGGTCGCGTCCGCCGCCGACGGGCAGCAGCTGCAGGCATTGCGTCAGCGTTTCCATCAGCTGCTGGCACAACTCGACGTCAGTGATGATGAGAAACTCTCAGACTGGATCGATCAGCGGGTGGGTCTGCTGGAACAGCGTGACAGCGCGATGCTGCATCGTCTGCTGCACGATATTGAAAAAAAACTCACAGATAAATCCTCGGCAAAAAGCTGATTTTACAGCAACAGATCGCAGGGAATGTCTGCATTACAAACGATCGAGCAGCGTTTTACGGTTTGACCGGAGGCTGTGCGCAGTGGTGGAAAACTGTCCGCCGGACAAATCGGGTTGACTTAATGTGCGCTTTGCTTTACTTCTGGAAGCAAGACGGACAGTTAAAAACAGACAGAAAATAAATCTAAATGCGTAAAATCAGCCTGAACACCACAATTATTACCACCACCATTACCTCAGGTAACGGTGCGGGCTGACGCATACAGGAAAAACAGAAAACAAGCCCGCACCTAAACAGTGCGGGCTTTTTTTTCGGCTTAAATTCAGGAGAGTTAATATTATGCGAGTGCTGAAATTCGGCGGGACCTCGGTAGCGAATGCGGAGCGTTTCCTTCGCGTCGCTGACATTCTGGAAAGCAATGCGCAACAAGGACAGGTTGCAACCGTGCTCTCTGCACCTGCGAAGATCACCAACCATCTGGTGGCGATGATTGAAAAAACCATCAGTGGTCAGGACGCTTTGCCGAATATCAGCGACGCCGAACGCATCTTCAGCGAGCTGCTGCAGGGGCTCGCAGCCGCGCAGCCGGGCTTTGAGTTCGATCGACTGAAAACCCGCGTTGACCTGGAGTTTGCGCAGCTGAAGCAGGTACTGCACGGTATCAGCCTGCTGGGCCAGTGCCCGGACAGCGTCAACGCAGCGATTATCTGTCGTGGCGAAAAACTCTCGATTGCAATCATGGAAGCGCTGCTGCAGGCGCGCGGTCATGAGGTCAGCGTGATTGATCCGGTTGAGAAATTGCTGGCGGTCGGCCACTACCTCGAATCCACGGTCGATATCCCTGAGTCAACCCGCCGTATTGAAGCGAGCCAAATCCCGCCGCAGAACATGATCCTGATGGCTGGCTTTACCGCCGGTAACGAGCGCGGCGAGCTGGTAGTGCTGGGCCGCAATGGCTCAGATTATTCAGCGGCTGTACTGGCCGCCTGTCTGCGTGCCGACTGCTGTGAAATCTGGACCGATGTGGATGGCGTCTATACCTGCGATCCGCGTCAGGTCCCGGATGCACGCCTGCTGAAGTCAATGTCCTATCAGGAGGCGATGGAGCTCTCCTATTTCGGTGCCAAAGTGCTGCATCCCCGCACCATCGCGCCTATCGCCCAGTTCCAGATCCCGTGCCTGATCAAAAACACCGCCAATCCGCAGGCGCCCGGCACGCTGATTGGTGCCG
This sequence comes from Pantoea sp. 9140, assembly GCF_000745295.1. NCBI lineage: Bacteria > Pseudomonadati > Pseudomonadota > Gammaproteobacteria > Enterobacterales > Erwiniaceae > Pantoea > Pantoea sp. 9140. Next base: position 328,196 of record NZ_JQNO01000001.1, read on the forward strand.
AAGGCGAACAGGATGAGAGCCCGGTTAAAGGCATCACCAACCTGAATAACATGGCGATGGTCAACGTCTCCGGTCCCGGCATGAAAGGGATGGTTGGAATGGCGGCCAGAGTCTTTGCGGCGATGTCGCGTACCGGCATCTCGGTGGTGCTGATCACTCAATCCTCTTCCGAATACAGCATCAGTTTCTGCGTGCCGCAGAGCGAGCTGGCGCGGGCGCGTCACGTGCTGGAAGAAGAGTTCTATCTTGAGCTGAAAGATGGCCTGCTGGATCCGCTGGATATCATTGAAAACCTGGCGGTGATTTCAGTGGTGGGCGATGGCATGCGTACCCTGCGTGGCATCTCAGCGAAATTCTTCTCGGCGCTGGCACGCGCCAATATCAATATCGTGGCGATTGCACAGGGCTCCTCTGAGCGCTCCATCTCGGTGGTGGTAAATAATGACGAAGTGATCACCGGCGTGCGCGTGGTGCATCAGATGCTGTTCGCCACCGATCAGGTGATCGAAGTGTTTGTGGTCGGTGTCGGCGGTGTCGGCGGTGCGCTGCTGGATCAGTTACATCGCCAGCAGGCGTGGCTGAAGCAGAAGCATATTGACCTGCGGGTCTGCGGCATTGCGAACTCGCATGCGCTGTTAACAAACGTCCACGGCATCGATTTAAGCAACTGGCAGGCGGCACTCGCCGAAGCGAAAGAGCCGTTCAATCTCGGACGCCTGACCCGTCTGGTGAAAGAGTATCACCTGCTTAATCCGGTCATTGTGGATTGTACCTCCAGCCAGGCCGTTGCCGATCAGTACGCGGATTTCCTCAGCGAGGGCTTCCACGTGGTGACGCCGAACAAAAAGGCCAACACCTCCTCCTGGAATTACTATCAGCAGATGCGCGCCGCCGCCGCCAAATCGCGTCGTAAATTCCTTTATGATACCAACGTCGGGGCCGGGCTGCCGGTGATCGAAAACCTGCAGAACCTGATGAACGCGGGTGATGAACTGCTGCGCTTCTCCGGTATCCTTTCGGGATCGCTGTCGTTCATCTTCGGCAAGCTGGATGAAGGGGTTTCGCTGTCGCAGGCAACAAACATGGCGCGTGAGATGGGCTTTACCGAGCCCGATCCGCGTGACGATCTCGCTGGCACCGATGTGGCGCGTAAGCTGCTGATTCTGGCACGCGAAGCAGGCCATCAGCTGGAGCTGAGCGATATTGAGATTGAGCCGCTGCTGCCCGCCAGCCTGGTCGACATTCAGGATGTGGAGCAGTTTATGCAGCGTCTGCCTGAGCTGGATAACGCCTTTGCCGACCGCGTTGCACAGGCGCAGAATGAGGGCAAAGTCCTGCGCTACGTGGGCGTGATTGAAGAGGGCGGTGTCTGCAAAGTGAAGATCGACGCCGTTGACGGCAACGATCCGCTCTATAAAGTAAAAAACGGCGAGAACGCCCTGGCGTTTTACAGCCGCTACTATCAGCCGATTCCGCTGGTGCTGCGCGGATACGGTGCAGGAAATGATGTGACAGCGGCCGGTGTCTTTGCCGATCTGCTGCGCACGCTGTCATGGAAGTTGGGAGTTTAATCATGGTAAAAATTTACGCACCGGCCTCGATTGGTAACGTCAGCGTTGGGTTCGATGTGCTGGGCGCGGCGGTTTCGCCGGTAGATGGCTCCCTGCTGGGTGACTGCGTCTCCGTTGAAGCGGCAGAGCAGTTTTCACTGACCAACGCCGGACGTTTTGTCAGTAAGCTGCCCGCCGATCCTAAAGAGAATATCGTTTATCAGTGCTGGCAGCGTTTCTGCGAGGCGATTGGCAAAGAGATCCCGGTGGCGATGACCCTGGAGAAGAATATGCCCATCGGCTCCGGTCTGGGCTCCAGCGCCTGTTCGGTAGTGGCCGGTTTAATGGCGATGAATGAGTTCTGCGGTAAGCCACTCAGCGACAGCACGCTACTGACGCTGATGGGTGAGCTGGAAGGGCGGATCTCCGGCAGCGTACATTATGATAATGTCGCTCCCTGCTTCCTCGGCGGCATTCAGCTGATGCTGCAGGAAAATGACATCATCAGCCAGGCGGTGCCGGGCTTTGACGACTGGCTGTGGGTGATGGCCTATCCGGGCATTAAAGTGTCGACTGCCGAAGCGCGCGCCATTTTACCGGCGCAGTACCGCAAAGAGGACTGTATTAAGCATGGCCGCCTGCTGGCCGGCTTCATTCACGCCTGCCATACGCGTCAGCCGCAGCTGGCAGCTAAACTTATGCAGGATGTGATTGCCGAACCCTACCGGACCCGGCTGCTGCCAGGCTTCGCCGAGGCGCGGCAGGCCGCGAAAGAGATTGGCGCACTGGCGTGCGGCATCTCCGGCTCTGGTCCGACACTTTTCGCCGTTTGCAATCAGATGGAAACGGCACAGCGGATGGCTGACTGGCTGAGCCAGCACTATCTGCAGAATGATGAAGGCTTCGTCCATATCTGCCGTCTCGACACGGCTGGCGCACGACAATTGGGATAACGCATGAAACTCTACAATCTTAAGGATCACAACGAGCAGGTCAGCTTCGCCCAGGCGGTGAAACAGGGTCTGGGATCGCAGCAGGGTCTGTTCTTTCCGCTGGAACTGCCAGAGTTTGAACTGACCGACATTGACGCGATGCTGGAGATGGATTTTGTCAGCCGCAGCAGCAAAATTCTCTCGGCTTTCATTGGCGACGAGATTCCGGCCCATCAGCTGCATGAGCGTGTTAAAGCCGCTTTTGCTTTTCCGGCCCCGGTGAAAGCCGTCAGCGAAGATATTGCCTGTCTGGAGCTGTTCCACGGTCCGACGCTGGCGTTTAAAGACTTCGGCGGCCGTTTTATGGCGCAGATGCTGTCGTATGTTTCAGGCTCAGATGAGCAGATCACCATTCTGACCGCCACCTCCGGTGATACCGGCGCGGCTGTGGCGCACGCGTTCTACGGCATGAAGAACGTGCGCGTGGTGATCCTCTATCCGCAGGGCAAAATCAGTCCGCTGCAGGAGAAACTCTTCTGTACCCTGGGCGGCAACATCGAAACCATCGCTATCGACGGCGATTTTGATGCCTGTCAGTCGCTTGTGAAACAGGCGTTTGATGATGAAGAGCTGAAAAAGACGATTGGTCTGAACTCGGCGAACTCTATCAACATCAGCCGCCTGCTGGCGCAGATCTGCTACTACTTTGAAGCGGTCGCGCAGCTGCCGCAGGAAAAACGTAATCAGCTGGTGGTCTCCGTGCCGAGCGGCAACTTTGGTGATTTGACCGCCGGTCTGCTGGCGAAATCGCTGGGCCTGCCGATCAAGCGCTTTATTGCCGCCACCAACGCCAATGACACGGTGCCGCGCTTCCTTGGCAACGGCGAATGGCAGCCTAATCTGACGGTCTCTACGCTGTCGAATGCGATGGACGTCAGCCAGCCAAACAACTGGCCGCGTGTGGAAGAGCTGTTCCGCCGTAAAACCTGGCGCTTAACCGATCTCGCCTGTGGTGCGGTCTCTGATGAGACCACGCGCGCCGCAATGCGTGAACTGGCTGAGATTGGCTATGTTTCCGAACCACATGCTGCCATCGCCTGGCGTCTGCTGCGCGATCAGCTGCAGGAAGGGGAATATGGTGTGTTCCTGGGTACCGCGCACCCTGCGAAATTCCGCGAAAGCGTGGAAGCGATCCTTGAACAGACACTGACGCTACCGCCAGAGTTAGCGGAGCGTGCCGATCTGCCGCTGCTGTCGCACGAGATGAAGGCGGACTTCGGCTCACTGCGTGCGTTCCTGCTGAAGTAGTGCTGTGAATGGCTTCCCGGTGGCGGGAAGCCAATTTGCAGAGAGTACACTACGCGCGCGGGTTATTACTGCTCCGCGCGCTTAAAGACCAGCTCGCTCTCGCTGCTGCTGGCCGCATCAAAACGATAGCCATCCAGATCAAACGCCTTAAGCTGCTCCGGCTTTGTCAGGCGCTGCTGAATCACATAGCGACTCATCAATCCACGCGCCTTTTTGGCATAGAAGCTAATCACTTTGTAGCTGCCATTCTTCTCGTCGAGGAATACCGGCTTAATCATTTGTGCCTTCAGCGTCTTCGGCTTAACTGCTCTGAAATATTCGTCCGAGGCGAGGTTGATCAGTATTTCATCACCCTGTTCCGTCAGCGCGGCATTCAGCGTTTCAGTGATGAGATCGCCCCAGAAGGTGTAGAGATCTTTGCCCGCCGGATTGGCCAGGCGAATCCCCATCTCCAGCCGGTAAGGCTGCATGAGATCGAGCGGACGCAGCACGCCATACAGGCCTGACAGCATGCGCAGGTGCTGCTGAGCAAAGCTGAAATCCTCATCGCTGAAGGTTTCGGCCTGCAGACCCGTGTAGACATCACCTTTGAACGCCAGGATGGCCTGACGGGCATTCTGCGGAGAAAAATCGGGTTGCCAGCTGTTAAACCGTTCGGCATTGAGGTGCGCCAGTTTGTCGCTGATACCCATTAACGAGGCGATGCTGGCGGGTGACAGCTCGCGCGCAATCTCAATCAGCTGTTGTGATTTTTCTAACAGCGCAGGCTGGGTAAAACGCGTGGTCGCCAGCGGGCTTTCATAATCGAGCGTCTTGGCAGGAGAGATCACCATCAACATTGTTGCTTCCTCGGTTAATGCCTGGTTTAACAGGGCATTGGCTGCTTATCAGGCTCTGCAGTGTACCAAAAAAGCCGCAAAGAATGACGAATCACACCTATTTGTTCGCGCTATCGTAAACGGCATTCCCTGACCTTGCGCCACCGTTGGCGCGTGATATTATCCCAACAGCCTTTTTTCACACTGACAGTTAACTAAGAGAAAAGAACATGACGGACAAACTTACCTCCCTGCGCCAGCTCACCACCGTCGTCGCCGACACCGGTGATATCGCAGCTATGAAGCTGTATCAGCCGCAGGACGCTACCACCAACCCTTCTCTGATTCTTAACGCCGCACAAATCCCTGAATACCGTAAACTGATCGATGAAGCGATCGGCTGGGCGCGTGAGCAGAGCAGCAACAAAGAAGAGCAGCTGCAGCTGGTTTCTGACAAGCTGGCCGTGAACATTGGTCTGGAAATTCTGAAACTGATCCCAGGCCGTATCTCGACTGAAGTCGATGCGCGTCTCTCTTACGACACTGAAGGCAGCATCGCGAAAGCCCGCAGCCTGATCAAACTCTACAACGATGCCGGTATCAGCAATGACCGCATCCTGATCAAACTGGCCTCTACCTGGCAGGGCATCCGCGCTGCAGAGCAGCTGGAAAAAGAGGGTATCAACTGTAACCTGACCCTGCTGTTCTCGTTTGCTCAGGCGCGTGCCTGTGCCGAAGCGGGCGTGTTCCTGATCTCTCCGTTCGTTGGCCGTATCCTCGACTGGTACAAAGCCAACACCGACAAGAAAGAGTATGCCGCGCACGAAGATCCAGGCGTGGTTTCTGTTTCTGAAATCTACAACTACTACAAGCAGCACGGCTATGAAACCGTGGTGATGGGCGCCAGCTTCCGTAACGTCGGCGAAATCATCGAGCTGGCTGGCTGTGACCGTCTGACCATTTCGCCTGCGCTGCTGAAAGAGCTGGCAGAGAGCGAAGGCACCCTGGAGCGTAAACTGAGCTACAGCGGTGAAGTGAAAGCGCGTCCGGCCCGCATGACCGAGTCTGAGTTCCTGTGGCAGCACAACCAGGATCCAATGGCGGTGGCTAAGCTGGCAGAAGGTATCCGCAACTTTGCCGTTGATCAGGGCAAACTTGAGAAGATGCTGGCAGAACTGCTGTAATCTGCTGACCGTGGCGGCGTAGGCTGCCACGGTTTTCTCTTTTCCGACCCTTTCACTTTATATTATCCTCTCTGCTATTCCCCTTTTACTCCACCGCACCGCGGTAAATCACAGCGAAGCTCATCATGAATACATTACGCATTGGCCTGATCTCGGTCTCCGATCGCGCCGCGAACGGCATCTATCAGGATCAGGGGATCCCCGCGCTGGAGAGCTGGCTTGGCAGCGCAATCAGCAGCCCGTTTGAGATTGAGTCCCGGCTTGTGCCCGACGAGCAGCCGATGATTGAGCACGCCATTTGCGAGCTGGTCGATGAACGCTTTTGCCATCTGGTGTTAACCACCGGCGGCACCGGTCCGGCCCGACGCGATGTCACGCCCGATGCCACCCTGGCCGTGGCCGATCGGGAAATGCCCGGCTTTGGTGAGCAGATGCGTCAGATCAGCCTGCGGTTCGTGCCGACCGCGATTCTGTCGCGTCAGGTTGGGGTAATCCGCAAACAGTCGCTTATCCTCAATCTGCCCGGTCAGCCGAAGTCGATCAAAGAGACACTGGAAGGGCTGAAAGATGAGCAGGGCAAGGTAAAAGTTCACGGTATCTTTGCTTCTGTACCTTATTGTTTACAGTTGCTGGAAGGACCTTATGTTGAAACGCATCCCGACGTGGTAGCAGCATTTCGGCCTAAAAGCGCCATCCGTGAGATAAATAACTAAATATCCCGCATTTCAGGCATAAGCTATAGTCCTGCTGGTGTGGCAAAAGATTGACGATATAGTAAGGGTATCTTTACAACCTTGTCTCTTTTGCCTCTGGACTATTATGAATCCGACTCACACGCAGCGTCTGACCGGTAAGGATTACAAAACCCTGGCGCTGGCCGCGCTGGGCGGCGCGCTGGAATTTTACGACTTCATCATCTTTGTCTTCTTCGCCACCGTGATTGGCGAGCTCTTCTTCCCCTCCGATATCCCGGAATGGCTGCGTCAGCTGCAGACGTTTGCCATTTTTGCCGCAGGCTATCTGGCACGCCCGCTGGGTGGCATCGTGATGGCGCATTTTGGCGACAAACTCGGGCGCAAAAAGATGTTCAGCCTGAGTATTCTGCTGATGGCGCTGCCAACCCTGATGATGGGCGCTTTACCCACCTGGCAGACGATTGGCATTGCTGCGCCACTGCTGATGCTGTTGATGCGGATGCTGCAGGGCGCGGCGATTGGCGGTGAAGTGCCTGGCGCGTGGGTGTTTGTCGCTGAGCACGTGCCATACAAACGTATCGGCATCGCCTGTGGCACGCTGACGGCCGGGTTGACCATCGGCATTTTACTGGGCTCGCTGGTGGCGACGCTGATTAATACCTCGATGTCGCAGCAGGCGATTCATGACGGCGGCTGGCGTATTCCGTTCTTCCTCGGTGGCGTATTTGGTCTGATCGCCATGTACCTGCGGCGCTGGCTGCATGAGACGCCGGTCTTTGTTGAGATGCAGCAGCGTAAAGCGCTGGCTGAAACGCTGCCGCTGAAGACCGTGCTGGCGGAGCATAAAAAGTCGATTGTCATCTCCATGCTGCTGACCTGGCTGCTCTCCGCCTGCATTGTGGTCGTGATCCTGATGTCGCCGGTCTGGCTGCAGAAGCAGCTGGGTATCGCGCCCGCGCTGACCCTGAAGGCCAACAGTATCGCTACCGTGATGCTCTGCATCGGCTGCATTGTTGCCGGACTCGCTGTCGATCGTTTTGGTGCCAGTCGTACGTTATGTATCGGCAGCCTGCTGCTGGCACTCTGTAGCTGGCAGTTCTATCACCTGACTGCCCTCTATCCGCAGCAACTCTTTCTGCTCTATGGCGTAGCGGGCCTGAGCGTCGGTATTGTCGGCGTCGTGCCCTTTGTGATGGTGCGCGCCTTCCCGGCAGAGGTGCGTTTTACCGGCCTCTCGTTTTCCTACAACCTCTCCTATGCCATCTTTGGCGGGCTGACCCCGATCTTTGTGTCGCTGCTGATGAATGTCTCCGTGATGGGGCCGTGCTGGTATGTGATGGCACTGGCGCTGGTGGGATTGCTGACCGGTATCTGGTTGCGGCGTGATGTCAGCCATGAGCCGGATTTGCAGCAGGGCGTTAAGACGTTGTAACAGGGAAACGCGGAGCCAGGCTCCGCGTTTTTTTCAGGCGTGAAGCAGGCTTAAAGTGCCTTTGCGCCAATCGGCAGAAGAGTGCGGCCAAAGGTTTCGTTCAGCACTTCACCCATTGCCAGATAGCAGGCGCTGGCACCACAGATGATTCCGACCCAACCCGCAGATACGACCAGCGAAGGCTGGTGCATAAGGTGAGCCACGGCCAGCAGCAGAAACAGCAGGGTGAGGGAGCCGAAGACAAACTGCAGCATCCGCGTACCTTTCAGCGTGCCGATAAACATAAACAGCGTGAAGATGCCCCACAGTGCCAGCCATGCACCCAGGAAGCGTTCGTCAGGCGCTTTCGCCAGACCCATCTGCGGTAACAGCAGGATCGCCACAAAGCTTAACCAGAACATGCCGTAAGAGGTAAAGGCGGTCAGCCCAAAGGTGTTGTTCTTTTTAAATTCCAGCAGACCGGCCAGCACCTGCGCGATCCCGCCATAAAAAATTCCCATCGCTAAAATTGCCACGTCCATGTCAAACAGACCCGCATTGTGCAGGTTCAGCAAAATGGTTGTCATGCCAAATCCCATTAAGCCCAGCGGGGCAGGATTAGCCAGCGTTGAATTTGCCATAGTTCCCCGGCAGTAAGATGATCGTTAATGAAATAAAAGGACTTCAGCCTGCTCACAGAAAGGAGCAAGGCGACGCATCATATTCAGTGGGTTAATCGTGTTCTTTGATCCCGGCAGGGCCAGAGGTAGAAAAATTTTTTTTGGTTTAGCCCTTGATGCGCATCGAAGCGGCCCCATCTACTTGTCATCGAGCGTTGTGAACGTTGGAAAAAAAGCATGTGCTGGCAGGTTGAATGCAAACAACCCGCCCACATAAAAGGTTCACAACCCAAATTGGCAACGAATTTAAGTGGGAGATGTTTAGATGGGTAAGATTATTGGTATTGACCTGGGTACAACCAACTCTTGTGTTGCGATCATGGATGGCACTAAAGCACGTGTGCTGGAAAATGCCGAGGGCGATCGCACCACGCCTTCAATTATTGCGTATACACAGGATGGCGAAATTCTGGTTGGTCAACCGGCTAAACGTCAGGCAGTGACCAACCCGCAGAATACCCTGTTCGCAATCAAGCGTCTGATCGGTCGTCGTTTCCAGGACGAAGAAGTGCAGCGTGATATTAAAATCATGCCATACAAAATCACCGGCGCTGACAACGGCGACGCCTGGCTGGAAGTGAAAGGCCAGAGAATGGCACCACCGCAGATCTCTGCTGAAGTGCTGAAGAAAATGAAAAAGACCGCCGAAGATTACCTCGGTGAGCCAGTGACCGAAGCGGTTATTACCGTACCGGCCTACTTCAACGATGCGCAGCGTCAGGCGACCAAAGATGCCGGCCGTATCGCAGGTCTGGAAGTCAAACGTATCATTAACGAACCGACTGCTGCTGCACTGGCATACGGTCTGGACAAAGGTCAGGGCAACCGCACCATCGCGGTTTATGACCTGGGTGGCGGTACCTTCGATATCTCAATCATCGAGATCGACGAAGTTGACGGCGAAAAAACCTTTGAAGTTCTGGCAACCAACGGTGATACCCACCTGGGTGGTGAAGACTTCGACAGCCGCCTGATTAACTATCTGGTTGCTGAGTTCAAGAAAGACCAGGGCATTGATCTGCACAACGATCCACTGGCGATGCAGCGTCTGAAAGAAGCGGCAGAGAAAGCGAAAATCGAACTTTCTTCTGCACAGCAGACCGACGTTAACCTGCCATACATCACGGCAGATGCGACTGGTCCTAAGCACCTGAACATCAAAGTGACCCGCTCTAAACTGGAGTCACTGGTTGAAGATCTGGTTGCACGCTCAATCGCGCCACTGAAAGTTGCGCTGCAGGATGCAGGCTTGTCTGTATCAGACATCAACGACGTTATTCTGGTGGGTGGTCAGACCCGTATGCCACTGGTTCAGGCGAAAGTGACCGAATTCTTCGGTAAAGAGCCGCGTAAAGACGTGAACCCGGACGAAGCCGTTGCCGTTGGTGCTGCGGTTCAGGGTGGTGTACTGGGTGGCGACGTGAAAGACGTGCTGCTGCTGGACGTTACCCCGCTGTCACTGGGTATCGAAACCATGGGTGGCGTGATGACTTCGCTGATCAGCAAGAACACCACTATCCCAACCAAGCACAGCCAGGTCTTCTCGACGGCTGAAGATAACCAGTCAGCCGTGACCATTCATGTGCTGCAGGGTGAGCGTAAGCGCGCCAATGACAACAAGTCACTGGGCCAGTTCAACCTCGACGGTATCCAGAATGCGCCACGCGGTATGCCACAGATCGAAGTCACCTTCGACATCGATGCGGATGGTATCCTGCATGTATCGGCGAAAGACAAGAACAGCGGTAAAGAGCAGAAGATCACCATCAAAGCCTCTTCAGGTCTGAGCGATGAAGAGATCCAGAAAATGGTGCGTGATGCAGAAGCGAATGCTGAATCTGACCGTAAGTTCGAAGAGCTGGTACAGACGCGTAACCAGGGTGACCAGATTGCCCACAGCACGCGTAAGCAGCTGGACGAAGCAGGCGACAAACTGTCAGCTGATGACAAAGCGCCAATCGAAGCCGCTCTGGCCGCGCTGGAAACTGCGCTGAAAGGCGAAGACAAAGCGGAAATCGACGCCAAAATGCAGGCGCTGATGGAAGTGTCCGGCAAACTGATGGAAGCAGCACAGCAGTCTCAGGCGGGTGCAGCAGATGCCGGTGACGCGTCAGCGAAGAAAGATGACGACGTTGTCGATGCTGAATTCGAAGAAGTGAAAGACAACAAGAAATAATTGCCCCTGACCGGGCGCGACGGTTGGCCTGACAGCCGTTGAAACCAGCACGGGCGTAGGAGATCTCTCCACGCCCGTGCGATCATGTTAAGGGCTAAAAAAACATGGCGAAGAGTGATTACTACGAGATTTTAGGCGTCGCCAAATCCGCGGACGAGCGTGAAATCAAAAAGGCTTACAAACGCCTGGCAATGAAATTCCACCCGGACCGCAATCCCGGTGACAAAGAAGCCGAAGCTAAATTCAAAGAGGTCAAGGAAGCCTACGAAATCCTGACCGATGCGCAGAAGCGTGCGGCCTACGATCAGTATGGTCATGCAGCCTTTGAACAGGGGGGCATGGGTGGCGGTGGATTCGGCGGCGGCGGCTTTGGTGGCGGCGGTGCAGACTTCAGCGATATCTTTGGCGACGTATTCGGTGACATCTTTGGTGGTGGACGCCGTCAGCGCGCCTCCCGTGGCGCCGATTTACGCTACAACATGGAGCTGTCGCTGGAAGAAGCGGTACGCGGCGTGACCAAAGAGATCCGCATTCCAACCCTGGAAGAGTGTGATGTCTGCCACGGCAGCGGCGCGAAAGCGGGAACGCAGCCACAAACCTGTTCAACCTGTCACGGTGCAGGCCAGGTGCAGATGCGCCAGGGCTTCTTCACTGTCCAGCAGGCCTGTCCGACCTGTCATGGTCGCGGCTCGGTGATTAAAGACCCGTGCAACGCCTGTCATGGTCACGGCCGCGTCGAGAAATCGAAAACGCTGTCAGTGAAAATCCCGGCAGGGGTCGATACCGGCGATCGCATTCGTCTGAGTGGCGAAGGCGAAGCGGGCGAGCAGGGCGCACCAGCCGGCGATCTTTACGTTCAGGTATCGGTGAAGAAACACCCGATCTTCGAGCGTGAAGAGAACAATCTCTACTGCGAAGTGCCAATCAACTTTGCGATGGCGGCGCTGGGCGGCGAGATTGAGGTGCCGACACTGGATGGTCGCGTGAAGCTGAAAGTGCCGTCAGAAACCCAGACCGGCAAGCTGTTCCGCATGCGTGGACGTGGCGTCAAATCTGTCCGTGGCGGCGCAGTCGGCGACCTGTTATGTCGCGTCGTGGTGGAAACACCGGTCAGCCTGAATGAGAAACAGAAAACGCTGTTGCGTGAACTGGAAGAGAGTTTTGGCGGCCCAAGCGGTGAGCACAACAGCCCACGCTCCAAGAGCTTCTTGGACGGCGTGAAAAAATTCTTTGATGACCTGACCCGTTAAGTTCATCCACTCTGAAAGCCAGCGCCTGCCGCTGGCTTTTTTTACCTGTACTTATCAACTCGCTATTTCCGAATGATTCCCGCCAAATAAACTGTTTTTTTCGAGCTGTTGTTACCGCTATTCTTAGGGCCTTTGATTGACCTCTGGATGAAGGACAACGCGTGTGAATATCAGACTAAAAAAAATACTGGAAAGCGACGCTACCGGCGGTGTAGTGCTGATTATTGCGGCTGCGCTAGCGATGGTGCTGGCCAATAGCGGAGCGACGCAGCAGGGCTATCGCGATCTGCTGGCTATTCCGGTGGAGTTTCGCTTTGGTGCGCTCGATATCAGCAAAGACCTGCTGCTGTGGATCAACGATGCGCTGATGGCGCTGTTTTTCCTGATTGTGGGACTGGAGGTCAAACGCGAACTGGTGATGGGTGCGCTGGCTAAACGTGAACAGGCGCTGTTTCCGCTGATTGCAGCGCTGGGTGGCATGATCGCCCCGGCGATCATTTTTCTGCTGTTTAACGGTGCCGATGCCGCTACCCGCAGCGGCTGGGCGATCCCGACCGCCACCGATATTGCCTTTGCGCTGGGCATCCTGGCACTGCTGGGAAGCCGCGTGCCGCCTGCTCTGAAAATCTTCCTGATGGCGCTGGCGATTATCGACGACCTCGGGGCTATCGTGATTATTGCGCTGTTCTACACGCATCACCTTTCGATGGCCTCGCTGGGCATTGCCGCTGCTGCCATTGCCGTGCTGGCGCTGATGAACCTGCTTAACGTGCGCAACACCGGTCTCTATCTGCTGGTGGGGCTGGTGCTATGGGTGGCGGTACTGAAGTCGGGTGTCCATGCGACGCTGGCTGGCGTCGTGGTCGGCTTCCTGATCCCGCTGGCGAAGAAAGAGGGCCACTCTCCGGCGATTCATCTTGAGCATGCGCTGCATCCCTGGGTGCGCTGGGTGATCCTGCCACTGTTTGCCTTTGCCAATGCGGGTGTGTCACTGACGGGCGTTTCGTTCGGCAGCCTCTTCTCGCTGCTGCCGCTGGGCATCATCGCCGGGCTGCTGATTGGTAAGCCTCTGGGCATCACGCTGTTCTGCTGGCTGGCAGACAAAACCCGCATAGCCAGGCTGCCGGAAAATACGCACATTAAAGATATTGCGGCGGTAGGGGTGCTGTGCGGTATTGGCTTTACCATGTCGATATTTATCGCCTCGCTGGCCTATGGCGACATCAGTGCTGAACTGATGACGCTGGCGAAGCTGGGGATTCTGTCAGGCTCGATTCTGTCGGCGGTGCTGGGCTATGTGATCCTTGGCTGGCGTCTGAAGCAGCGTGCGGCGTAGGGCAGCCTGTGGCGCACATTAATTACAATCACCTCTATTACTTCTGGCACGCCTGCCGCGCGGGGTCGATTGCGGGTGCTGCAGAGGCCCTCTCGCTGACGCCACAGACCATTACCGGGCAGATTAAGGCGCTTGAAGAGCGCCTGCAGGGCAAGCTGTTCCGGCGTCAGGGGAGGGGGCTGGTGCCGACAGAACTGGGGCAACTGGTGTTCCGCTACGCTGACCGCATGTTTATGCTGGGTCAGGAGATGCTGGATATCGTTAACTACCGCAAAGAGTCCCATCTGCTGCTGGATGTTGGCGTGGCAGATGCGCTCTCTAAGCAACTGGTCAGTAAGGTGCTGGAGACCGCAGTGGCTGCCGGGGAGAAGATTCACCTGCGCTGTTTCGAGTCGACCCACGAGATGCTGCTGGAGCAGCTCAGTCAGCATAAGCTGGATATGATTATCTCTGACTGCTCCATCGATCCGACCCAGCAGGAAGGGCTGTTTTCGGTGAAGCTGGGGGAGTGCCCGATCAGCTTCTGGTCCGCGCAGCCGATCACCGATCTCTCTTTTCCGGCCTGCCTTGAGACGCATCCCCTGCTGATTCCGGGTCGCCGCTCGATGCTGGGGCGCAAAATCCTCAACTGGATTACGACCCAGGGGCTGCAGGTGGAGATTCTCGGTGAGTTTGATGATGCGGCCCTGATGAAGGCGTTTGGTGCGCGGCAGAATGCATTTTTTGTAGCAGCAGCGCTGGACAGGGATCAGCGGGAGGGAAGTTATGAAGTTGGCCGGCTTGATGCGGTGTCAGAGGAGTATCACATCCTCTTCGCGGAGCGAATGATTCAGCATCCGGCCGTGCAGCGTCTCTGTCACGCTGACTTCAGCGGACTCTTTCCCCGCCAGAGTACAGACGAAAAAAAACCGGCGTAAGCCGGCTTTTTCAACAAAGCGATTAACAACGGGCGATTAAGCCAGTTTGTTGATCTGTGCAGTCAGATTTGATTTATAACGTGCAGCTTTGTTTTTGTGGATCAGACCTTTAGCGGCCTGACGATCCACGAGTGGTTGCATTTCATTGAATGCGTTCTGCGCAGCAGCTTTGTCGCCTGAAGCGATCGCCGCGTATACTTTCTTAACGAAGGTACGCATCATTGAGCGGCGGCTAGCGTTATGCTTGCGGCGTTTCTCAGATGTTACGGCGCGTTTCTTAGCTGATTTGATATTAGCCAAGGTCCAACTCCCAAATGTGTTCTATAGAGACAAATCAAAGGCCGAGGACTATGCCCTTCTAACCTGATTTTGTCAATGGATTTGTGCAAATAAGCGTCGCTCTATGAGCAGCACTCGGTTACGTATTTGATGGCGCAAGATTCTACCAGCTTCCCCTCGCTGAATACAGTATTTCGCGACAAAATTCTTAACATGCGCATCTGCAACAGGAAATGCAGCACCTAAAGCATGAAAGGCGTGCTGACGGGTTAACCTGAGTCGCTTTCAAGGGTATAATCCGCCGATTTCCACCGGTTTGGGCCAGCCATGAAGTTTATCCGCGGTATTCATAATCTTAACGAGCAGCATCGCGGCTGCGTTCTGACCATTGGTAATTTCGATGGCGTACACCGCGGGCATCAGGCGCTGATGTCCCGTCTGTGTGAAGAGGGGCGTAAGCGTAATCTGCCGGTCGTGGTCATGGTGTTTGAGCCACAGCCGCTGGAGCTGTTTGCCGGTGATAAAGCCCCGGCACGCCTGACGCGCCTGCGTGAAAAACTGCGCTATATGGCGGAAGCCGGCGTCGATAAAGTGCTGTGTGTGCGGTTTGACCGTCGCTTCGCAGCCCTGTCCGCCCAGCGTTTTATCAGTGACCTGCTGGTCGACAAGCTGGACGTAAAGTACCTCGCAGTAGGCGATGATTTCCGCTTCGGCGCTGGTCGCCAGGGGGATTTCCTGTTATTACAGAAAGCCGGTGCGGAGTATGGTTTTGAGGTCGTGAGCACCGAAACCTTCTGTGACGGCGGGAAGCGAATCAGCAGCACCGCCGTGCGTCAGGCGCTGGCCGCAGATGATTTAGCGCTGGCGCAGTCGCTGTTAGGGCATCCTTTCACCATTTCCGGCCGCGTCGTGCACGGTGATGCACTGGGACGCACGCTGGGTTTCCCCACTGCGAACCTTCCTTTACGCCGCAGCGTCTCGCCGGTGAAAGGGGTTTATGCGGTGGAGGTCCAGGGTCTGACGCCTGAGCCACTGCCGGGTGTTGCCAATATCGGCACCCGTCCGACCGTAAAAGGTTTACGCCAGCAGCTTGAAGTTCACCTGCTCGACATCAATATGGATCTCTATGGTCGTCACATTGATGTGGTGCTGAAACAGAAAATACGAAACGAGCAGCGCTTTGCCTCACTGGAGGCGTTGAAAGAACAAATTGCGAACGATGTGGTAACGGCCCGGCAGTTCTTTGGGCTGCTTTAACCTGAGCGAAAAACGGAATCGAGAATCTGATGAGTGACTATAAATCTACCCTGAATTTGCCGGAAACGGGATTCCCGATGCGTGGCGATCTGGCCAAACGCGAACCGGGAATGTTGCAACGCTGGTATGCCGACAACCTATACGGCATTATCCGCGAAGCCAAAAAAGGGAAAAAAACCTTTATCCTGCATGATGGCCCTCCGTATGCGAACGGCAGCATTCATATTGGTCACTCTGTTAACAAGATTCTGAAAGACATTATCGTCAAGTCGAAAGGCATGGCGGGTTATGACTCGCCGTATGTGCCGGGCTGGGACTGTCACGGTCTGCCAATCGAACACAAAGTTGAGCAGATGATCGGCAAGCCAGGCGAGAAAGTCAGCGCCGCTGAATTCCGTGCCGCGTGCCGCAAATATGCCGCTGAACAGGTTGAAGGCCAGAAGGCAGACTTTATCCGTCTGGGCGTGCTGGGCGACTGGGATCGTCCTTACCTGACCATGGATTTCGGCACCGAAGCTAACATCATCCGTGCGCTGGGTAAAATCATCGGCAACGGCCACCTGCATAAAGGCGCGAAGCCGGTGCACTGGTGCCTGGATTGCCGTTCTGCTCTGGCAGAAGCGGAAGTCGAGTATTACGACAAAACGTCACCGTCAATTGATGTGATGTTCAACGCTATCGATGCCGACGCGGTGCGTCAGGCATTTGGCGTAGCACAGGTCAATGGCCCAATCTCACTGGTGATCTGGACAACGACGCCGTGGACATTACCGGCTAACCGCGCCATCTCTCTGCATCCTGAATTTGAATACCAGCTGATCCAGATCGAGGGACGCGCCCTGATCCTGGCGAAAGAGCTGGTTGAGAGCGTCATGAAACGCGCCGGTGTCAGTGAATGGCAGGTACTGGGCGAATGCAAAGGCGCTGCGCTGGAACTGCAGAAATTCCAGCACCCGTTCCTGGCGATTGAGTCGCTGGTGGTGCTGGGCGATCACGTGACGCTGGACGCGGGTACGGGTGCAGTTCACACCGCACCCGGCCACGGTCCGGATGACTACGTCATCGGTCAGAAATATGGCATCGAAACGGCGAATCCAGTCGGACCGGATGGCAGCTACCTGCCAGGCACCTATCCGACGCTGGATGGGATTAACGTCTTCAAAGCTAACGACATGATCGTTGAGCTGCTGAAAGAGAAAGGCGCGCTGCTGCACGTTGAGAAACTGCTGCACAGCTACCCGCACTGCTGGCGCCACAAAACGCCGATCATCTTCCGCGCCACGCCGCAGTGGTTCATCAGCATGGATCAGAAAGGACTGCGTGCGCAGTCGCTGAAAGAGATCAAAGGAGTGCAGTGGATCCCTGACTGGGGCCAGGCGCGTATCGAATCGATGGTGGCGAACCGTCCTGACTGGTGTATCTCCCGTCAGCGTACGTGGGGCGTGCCAATGGCGCTGTTCGTTCATAAAGAGAGTGAAGAGCTGCACCCGGACACGCTGGCGCTGATGGAAAAAGTGGCGCAGCGCGTTGAGCAGGAAGGCATTCAGGCCTGGTGGGATCTCGACCCGCGCGAACTGATGGGCGACGATGCCGATCATTACGTCAAAGTGCCGGATACGCTGGATGTCTGGTTCGACTCCGGTTCTACCAGCTACTCTGTGGTGGATGCGCGTCCGGAATTTGGCGGACATGCGCCTGACCTCTATCTGGAAGGCTCCGATCAGCATCGCGGTTGGTTTATGTCCTCGCTGATGATCTCCACGGCGATGAAGGGCAAAGCGCCTTATCGTCAGGTACTGACACACGGTTTCACCGTGGATGGTCAGGGCCGTAAGATGTCGAAGTCGATCGGCAATACCGTTGCGCCGCAGGATGTGATGAACAAGCTGGGCGCTGATATTCTGCGTCTGTGGGTGGCCTCAACCGACTACTCAGGCGAAATGGCGGTCTCCGATGAGATCCTCAAGCGCTCTGCCGATGCCTACCGTCGTATCCGTAACACCGCACGCTTCCTGCTGGCTAACCTCAGCGGCTTCAACCCGGCCACCGATCTGGTGAAACCGGAAGAGATGGTCGTCGTGGATCGCTGGGCAGTGGGTCGCGCACAGGCAGCACAGGCCGATATCGTTGCCTCTTATGAGAACTACGATTTCCACGAAGTGATCCAGCGTCTGATGCAGTTCTGCTCAATTGAGATGGGCAGCTTCTATCTCGACATCATCAAAGATCGTCAGTACACCGCGAAAGGCGATGGCCTGGCACGTCGCAGCTGCCAGACCGCGCTGTGGCATATCGTCGAAGCGCTGGTGCGCTGGATGGCACCGATCATGTCCTTTACGGCGGATGAAATCTGGGGCTACCTGCCAGGTGAACGCGCGCAGTATGTCTTCACCGAAGAGTGGTATCAGGGTCTGTTTGGCCTGGCGGAAGATGAAGCGCTGAATGACGCCTACTGGGCTGAGCTGCTGAAAGTGCGTGGCGAAGTGAACAAGGTAATCGAGCAGGCGCGTGCGGATAAACGTATCGGTGGCGCACTGGAAGCGACGGTGACGCTGTATGCCGATCCGGAACTGGCGGCTAAGCTGCAGGCGCTGGGCAATGAACTGCGCTTTGTGCTGCTGACCTCTGGCGCACAGGTGGCGGATTACGCCCTGGCGAACGACGAAGCGCAGCAGAGTGAAGGGCTGAAAGGTCTGAAAATCGCGCTGCACAAGGCGCAAGGCGAGAAATGTCAGCGCTGCTGGCATTACACTACCGATGTCGGACAGAATCCTGAGCATGCTGAGGTCTGTGGTCGTTGTTACACTAACGTAGCCGGTGACGGCGAACAGCGTGAATTTGCCTGATGCGTAAACCTATTTTATCAACCGGATTGCGCTGGCTCTGGCTGGTACTGGTGGTGATTGTTGTGGACTTCGCCAGTAAGCAGTGGGTGATGAACAACATGATGCTGCATGAAACACAGCCGCTGATGCCTTATCTGAATCTGTTCTACGCGCACAACTATGGCGCGGCGTTCAGCTTCCTGGCGGACAAAGGTGGCTGGCAGCGCTGGTTCTTTGCGGGCATCGCGCTGGCTATTGTGATCTCACTGATGGTGATGATGTATCGCAATCAGGCCAGCCAGAAGATCGCTAACATCGCGTATGCCCTGATTATCGGCGGCGCGATCGGCAATCTGTTCGATCGCTCATATCATGGCTTTGTGGTCGATTTTATCGATTTCTATGTCGGTAACTGGCACTTCGCTACATTTAATATCGCTGACTGCGGCATCTGTATTGGTGCCGCACTGGTGGTGCTGGAGGGCTTTTTCAGCCCCAACGGCAAACAGGCTAAACAGAAAGGGTAAGTGATGACTGAGTCCGTACAGCGCGAAAGCGCGGTGTTGGTGCATTTTACGCTGAAGCTGGAAGATGGCTCGACGGCGGAATCGACCCGTGCAAACGGCAAGCCCGCGCTGTTCCGTCTTGGTGATGGCAGCCTCTCTGCGGCACTTGAGCAGGCACTGCTGGGGCTGAAAGCGGGTGAAACTAAGCAGTTCAACCTCGAGCCGGAAGACGCCTTTGGCGGCGTCAGCCCTGACCTTATTCAGTATTTCTCGCGTCGGGATTTTATCGATGCAGGCGAACCTGAAGTGGGTGCCATCATGCTGTTCAGCGGCATGGGCGGCAGTGAAATGCCAGGCGTGATCCGTGAAGTCTCCGGTGATTCGATCACCGTGGATTTCAACCATCCGCTGGCAGGTCGTCGTATTCAGTTTGATGTAGAGGTGCTGGAAATCGATCCGGCACTGGAGGCGAACGATGCAAATCCTGTTAGCTAATCCGCGCGGTTTCTGCGCTGGCGTTGATCGCGCCATCAGTATTGTTGAGCGCGCGCTGGAGATGTATGGCGCGCCCATCTATGTCCGTCACGAAGTGGTGCATAACCGTTACGTGGTGAACAGCCTGCGTGAGCGCGGTGCTATCTTCATTGAAGAGATCAGCGAAGTGCCGGATGACGCGATTCTGATCTTCTCGGCACACGGTGTTTCACAGGCCGTGCGTGCCGAAGCCAAAGCGCGCAATCTGACCATGCTGTTCGACGCCACCTGTCCGCTGGTGACCAAAGTGCATATGGAAGTGGCGCGCGCCAGCCGTAAAGGTGTGGAAGCGATTTTGATTGGTCATGCGGGTCATCCGGAAGTTGAAGGCACTATGGGGCAGTACAACAACCCTAATGGCGGCATGTATCTGGTGGAGTCACCGGAAGATGTCTTCAGGCTGACTGTCAAAGACGAAAACAATCTGAGCTTCATGACGCAGACCACGCTGTCGGTGGATGACACCTCTGACATCATTGATGCCCTGCGTCAGCGTTTCCCTGCGATCATCGGGCCGCGTAAAGATGATATCTGCTACGCCACCACCAACCGTCAGGAAGCCGTTCGTACGCTGGCGAAAGATGCGGAAGTGGTGCTGGTGGTAGGGTCGAAAAACTCCTCGAACTCTAACCGTCTGGCTGAGCTGGCACAGCGTGCCGGTAAGCTGGCTAAGCTGATCGACTCTGCGGATGATATTCAGGAAGAGTGGGTAAAAGGCGTGGCCTGTATTGGTGTGACCGCAGGTGCCTCAGCCCCCGATATTCTGGTGCAACAGGTGATCCAGCGACTGCGTGAGCTGGGCGGTGAAGCGGCGATTGAGCTGATTGGCCGTGAAGAGAATATTGTCTTCGAAGTGCCTAAAGAGCTGCGCGTCGAAGTACGTAACGTGCAGTAACTCTTCGATATAACTGATAAAAAGGCCGACTCTGTTCGGCCTTTTTTGTTTTTCTGGCCAGACAGAAAAGGCCGCTGTTTGCCGTCATGATTGCTTTTACTGATAATCACAGGCGGCTGGCATAAAATTCTTATTATCACGGATTAATAGTGGCGTGACTGTTAACTCATCGTTAACCTGATGACGCTTTGGATGCATAGTTTTGTTTTGGGAATGAATAAATATGAACACTATCCGCATTGCTATTGTGGGCGCGCCGGGCCGAATGGGCCGTAATCTGATTCAGGCGACGCAGCAGGCAGAAGGCGTTGAACTGGGTGCGGCACTGGCACGCCCGGGTTCATCGCTGACCGGCAGCGACGCTGGTGAATTAGCGGGCATCGGTAAGAATGGCATCCTCATCGCAGACGATTTACGCGCGGTGATAAACGACTTTGATGTGCTAATCGACTTCACCCGCCCGGAGGGCACGCTGGAGTATATGGCGATCTGCCGTGAGCAGGGTAAAGCGATGGTCATTGGCACCACCGGTTTTGATGAGGCAGGCAAAGCGGCCATTCGCGCGGCGGCAGAAGATATCGCCATCGTGTTCGCCGCGAACTTCAGTGTGGGGGTTAACCTGGTGCTGAAGCTGCTGGAGAAGGCCGCTAAAGTGATGGGTGAGTACGCGGACATTGAGATCGTTGAAGCACACCACCGTCATAAAGTAGATGCGCCGTCTGGCACCGCGCTGGCGATGGGAGAGGCGATAGCCGATGCGATGCAGTGGAAACTGGATGAGCATGCAGTCTATACGCGTGAAGGCCACACGGGTGAACGCCAGCCGCAGACCATCGGTTTTGCGACGGTGCGCGCAGGTGACATCGTCGGTGAGCATACAGCGATGTTTGCAGATATCGGTGAGCGGGTAGAGATAACCCACAAGGCTTCGAGTCGTATGACCTTTGCAAATGGTGCAGTTAAGTCAGCTTTATGGCTGAAAGATAAGAAATTCGGCCTGTTTGATATGCGGGATGTACTGGATTTGTCGATGTTGTAAGTGTTTTGAGCCATCGTGATGTGGTTATTTCAATCGGTAATTGATTGATTGAAAAGGGGCAATGTTTTCATTGCCCTTAATTTTATCTGAAAAATACCATTCCGATTTAAAATAGTCATCTGATGCTCATTTGTATCTGTTTTCCAGGTTTAGCAGCCCGGTGAAACACCATTTTTGACCATTTGGTCAAAAATAAAGGCCCTGCTGCGCCGGTTTAGTTTTTACGCCGCCTGGCAAACGATTATTCCGCCGGGTTTTCCCCTCTTTTTGCCGCTTATGCCCACTTTTTCCCTCATAAGGCAGATAATCATTAAAAAATACCGCTTCAGGGTAGACAATGACCAGGGCGATCATTAGAATGCGCGCAATTTGCCAAAAATCGACAATTCAGGCGGTTTTTGCATTGATTCAGGCGGCTATTTTGAATTAATATGCAGATATATTGACTGTTTATTCCCTGGAGGATGTTTTGATCAAGTCAGCAATCCTGGTTCTGGAAGACGGAACCCAATTCCACGGTCGGGCCATCGGGGCAACAGGATCGGCAGTGGGAGAAGTCGTTTTCAACACTTCAATGACCGGTTATCAAGAAATCCTCACTGATCCTTCCTATTCCCGCCAAATCGTTACTCTCACTTATCCCCATATCGGTAATGTCGGTGCCAATGCCGCCGATGAAGAATCCAGCCAGATTCACGCGCAGGGCCTGGTTATTCGTGACCTGCCGCTGATTGCCAGCAACTTCCGTAGCGAAGAGGGCTTATCGGCTTACCTGCAGCGCAACAACATCGTGGCGATTGCCGATATCGATACCCGCAAGCTGACGCGCTTGCTGCGTGAGAAAGGGGCGCAGAACGGCTGCATTATTGCTGGCGACAATCCGGATGCTGCGCTGGCGCTGCAAAAAGCCCAGGCGTTCCCGGGACTGAAAGGAATGGATCTGGCAAAAGAGGTCTGCACCACGGAGACTTACAGCTGGCAGCAGGGCAGCTGGACGCTGGACGCGGGTCTGCCAGAGCAGGCTGCTGCGGAGTCGCTGCCTTACCATGTGGTGGCTTACGACTACGGCGCTAAGCGCAACATCCTGCGCATGCTGGTCGATCGCGGCTGCCGTCTGACCGTGGTTCCGGCACAGACACCTGCCGAAGAGGTGCTGAAGCTGAACCCGGATGGCATTTTCCTCTCCAACGGTCCTGGCGACCCGGAGCCGTGCGACTACGCCATCAGCGCGATTCAGGCCTTCCTGAAAACCGAGATCCCGGTATTCGGTATCTGCCTGGGTCATCAGTTGCTGGCGCTGGCCAGCGGGGCTAAGACCGTGAAGATGAAGCTCGGCCACCACGGCGGCAACCATCCGGTGAAAGATCTCGAAAACAATCGCGTCATGATCACCGCCCAGAACCACGGTTTTGCAGTCGATGAGAACAATCTGCCTGCGAACCTGCGTGTCACCCACATTTCGTTGTTCGATAAAACCGTGCAGGGTATTCACCGCACTGACAAGCCCGCATTCAGCTTCCAGGGACACCCGGAAGCCAGCCCTGGACCGGGTGATGCTGCGCCGCTGTTTGACCACTTTATTGAATTGATTGACACATTCCGTCTGCAAGCGAAGTAATCAGGAGCTAATTCATGCCAAAACGTACAGACCTAAAATCCATCCTGATTCTTGGTGCCGGTCCGATTGTGATCGGCCAGGCCTGCGAATTTGACTATTCCGGTGCGCAGGCGTGTAAAGCGCTGCGTGAAGAGGGCTACCGCGTCATTCTGGTGAACTCTAACCCGGCGACGATTATGACCGACCCGGAAATGGCCGATGCAACCTACATTGAGCCGATTCACTGGGAAGTGGTGCGCAAAATCATCGAAAAAGAGCGCCCGGATGCGGTGCTGCCAACGATGGGCGGACAGACAGCGCTGAACTGTGCGCTGGAGCTGGAACGCCATGGCGTGCTGGAAGAGTTTGGCGTCACCATGATTGGCGCGACCGCTGATGCGATCGACAAAGCGGAAGATCGTCGTCGCTTCGACGTGGCGATGAAAAGTATCGGTCTGGATACCGCGCGCTCCGGCATTGCGCACACCATGGAAGAAGCGCTGGCCGTGGCGGAAGATGTTGGCTTCCCGTGCATCATCCGCCCCTCCTTTACCATGGGCGGCACCGGTGGCGGCATCGCCTATAACCGCGAAGAGTTTGAAGAGATTTGCGAACGCGGTCTCGACCTCTCACCAACCAATGAGCTGCTGATTGATGAGTCGCTGATTGGCTGGAAAGAGTATGAAATGGAAGTGGTGCGCGATAAAAACGATAACTGCATCATCGTCTGCTCCATTGAAAACTTCGACGCGATGGGCATTCACACCGGTGACTCCATCACGGTCGCACCTGCCCAGACGCTGACCGACAAAGAGTATCAGATCATGCGTAACGCCTCGCTGGCGGTACTGCGTGAAATCGGTGTTGAAACCGGCGGCTCCAACGTGCAGTTCTCGGTTAACCCGAAAGATGGTCGCCTGATTGTCATCGAGATGAACCCACGCGTATCGCGCTCCTCGGCGCTGGCCTCAAAAGCAACGGGCTTCCCGATTGCGAAAGTGGCGGCCAAACTGGCGGTGGGCTATACCCTCGATGAGCTGATGAACGATATCACCGGCGGTTTAACGCCAGCCTCGTTCGAGCCGTCAATCGACTACGTCGTCACCAAGATCCCGCGTTTCAACTTTGAAAAATTTGCCGGTGCCAACGATCGCCTGACCACGCAGATGAAGTCAGTCGGTGAAGTGATGGCGATTGGCCGCACATTCCAGGAATCGATGCAGAAAGCGCTGCGCGGTCTGGAAGTGGGCGCTAATGGCTTCGATCCGAAAGTGCACCTGGACGATCCGGAAGCGTTAACCCGCATCCGCCGCGAGCTGAAAGATGCCGGTTCAGACCGCATCTGGTACATCGCAGACGCTTTCCGCGCTGGCATGTCGGTTGATGGCGTGTTCAATCTGACCAACATTGACCGCTGGTTCCTGGTGCAGATTGAAGAGCTGGTGCGGCTTGAAGATCAGGTGGCAAGCGAAGGAGTGAATAGCCTGGATGCCACGTTCCTGCGTACCCTGAAGCGCAAAGGCTTTGCTGATGCGCGGCTGGCGACGCTGGCGGGTGTGGCAGAGAGCGAAATCCGCAAGCTGCGTCAGCAGTTTAACCTGCACCCGGTTTATAAGCGTGTGGATACCTGTGCCGCCGAGTTCGCCACGGATACGGCCTACATGTACTCCACCTATGAGGAGGAGTGTGAAGCCAACCCGAGTCCGGATCGCGAAAAAATCATGATTCTGGGTGGTGGACCAAACCGTATCGGTCAGGGTATCGAATTCGACTACTGTTGCGTTCACGCCGCTCTGGCGCTGCGTGAAGATGGTTACCAGACCATTATGGTCAACTGTAACCCGGAAACGGTTTCGACCGATTATGACACCTCCGACCGCCTCTACTTTGAGCCGGTCACGCTGGAAGACGTGCTGGAGATTGTGCGGATTGAGCAGCCAAAAGGCGTCATCGTCCAGTATGGCGGTCAGACCCCGCTGAAACTGGCGCGTGCGCTGGAAGCCGCAGGCGTGCCGGTTATCGGCACCAGCCCGGACTCGATTGACCGTGCGGAAGACCGTGAACGTTTCCAGCAGGCGGTTGATCGCCTGAAACTGAAGCAACCGGCTAACGCCACGGTAGCGACGCTGGAACAGGCGGTCGAGAAAGCCGCTGGCCTGGGTTATCCGCTGGTGGTGCGTCCTTCTTATGTACTGGGCGGCCGTGCCATGGAGATCGTCTACGACGAGATCGACCTGAGACGCTACTTCCAGACGGCGGTTTCGGTTTCCAACGATGCGCCGGTACTGCTGGATCGCTTCCTTGATGATGCGGTTGAAGTGGATGTGGATGCGATTTGCGACGGTGAGCGTGTGCTGATTGGCGGTATCATGGAACACATTGAGCAGGCTGGCGTTCACTCCGGTGACTCCGCCTGTTCACTGCCGGCCTACACGCTGAATCAGGAGATTCAGAACGTGATGCGCCAGCAGGTTGAGAAGCTGGCGTTTGAGCTGAACGTTCGTGGCCTGATGAACGTTCAGTTCGCAGTGAAAGACAATGAAGTCTACCTGATCGAAGTTAACCCACGTGCGGCACGTACCGTTCCGTTCGTCTCTAAAGCGACCGGCGTACCGCTGGCGAAAGTGGCCGCGCGCGTGATGGCAGGTAAAACACTGGCAGAGCAGGGCGTCACGGAAGAGGTGATTCCGCCTTACTACTCAGTCAAAGAAGTGGTTCTGCCGTTCAACAAATTCCAGGGCGTTGACCCGATTCTGGGACCAGAAATGCGCTCTACCGGTGAAGTCATGGGCGTGGGCCGCACGTTCGCTGAGGCATTCTCCAAAGCGATGCTGGGTGCCCAGAGCAATATGAAGAAGTCGGGCCGTGCGCTGCTGTCGGTGCGTGAAGGCGACAAGAAACGTATCGTCGACCTGGCTGCGAAGCTGCAGAAGTTTGGTTTCGAACTGGATGCGACCCACGGCACGGCAGTGGTGCTGGGCGAAGCGGGCATCAATCCGCGCCTGGTCAACAAGGTACATGAAGGACGTCCACACATTCAGGACCGCCTGAAGAATGGCGAGTATAGCTACATCGTCAATACCACGGCGGGTCGTCAGGCGATTGAAGATTCCAAGCTGATTCGCCGCAGCGCACTGCAGTATAAAGTGCACTACGACACCACGCTGAACGGCGGCTTCGCCACTGCGATGGCGCTGAATGCTGACCCGACGGAACAGGTTATCTCCGTTCAGGAGATGCATGCCCAGATAAAGGCGATGTAAGATAATGTAGTGTGAAAAACGGCTCCTGCAGGAGCCGTTTTTTTTGCCACTTCTCTGGCGATAATCCGAATCCCAGGTTCAGGTGAAGCCAGGTATTTGCGTTAAAGTGACTGATTTGGCTTAATTTTTTAGCTTTAGGTGCGAATGAGGCCGGTTCGCACAAATTTATAAGATAAACACTTCCTGTGCGGATTTTTCGCCAGTACTATGCCTGCCGCTTATCACTGAAGCGTATCAGGACATAAATAAAAAATGAAAATGCGTACTTTTTCTCTGAGTGCAGTGGCTGCACTGATGGTTACTCTTCCTTTCGCCAGTCAGGCGGAAATTACCCTGTTAAAACAGGATCCGCAGGCAGGCGATCCGCTTAGCCGTCTTACCCTGAATGTTGGCGGCAGCATCCGTGCTCAGGTCAATCATCAGACCGGCGTGGGTGACAAATCCTACAAGCGTGACGGTTTCGATGGCGGCACCCGTTTCCGTTTCGGCGCAGATTACTACCTGTTTGATGACGTTAGCTGGATCAGCTACTACGAGCTGGGCGTTAACATCCCGGCAGTGTTCAGCTGGGATCGTCACTATGCCGATGGTGCCAATAACACCACGCGTCGCCAGCTCTACACCGGTCTGAAAAGCAAAACCTGGGGTCAGCTTACCTTTGGTCAGCAGAACAGCGTCTATTACGACACCGTGGGCGCCAAGACGGATATCTGGGATTACGATATGGTCGGCCAGGCACCGGGCAACGGAATCAACGGCGACTATGACGGATCTTATCGTTCACGTAAGCAGCTGAAGTATAAAAATACCTTCGGCGATGCGGATATCTACGCTTCTTATCTGTTCGACGATAACGAGTATCTGCCAGGCAACGGCCTGCGCTATAAGCGCAAAGGCGGCGGCTCGCTGGGCGTGGATTACCACATCACTGACGATCTAAGCTGGGGCACGGCGTGGAACTACACCCGCGCGGCAATGCGTAACCCGAACAACGGCGACAGCAAAGATTATGATCAGAATATTTACGGCACCGCACTGAGCTGGACACCAGGCAACTGGACGCTGTCAGCCGGTGGTGGCTGGTATGAAAACTTCATGACCACCAAACGCAAAGATGTGCATGACTACTTTGCCGGCGATGCGTGGGGCATTGAATATTTCGCCGGTTACAAGATCCCGGTGGCGCAGTATGGTCTGAAAGCCGTCCAGCCTTATGTCATGGGTGACCGCATCGAGTATGCGACAGGCCGTGATTACCAGCGCATCGACAACGGTCTGGGTGTGACGCTGTTCCTCGACTACGGTTTCCGTGTTGATTACGAACATGTCTTCACCTCCAGCACTGATAACCTGGGTGATATGAATCTGGTGCGTCTGCGCTACGACTTCTGATAACTCTGACGGCTTCCCCTGGAAGCCGTTTTATTTTGCGCACGCTTTTTGTGCCAGCCTGAGGCAAATCGCTGGCGTGCTGCAGCAAACTGACGCGATTACGCGGTGAAAAACGCTGCACAGGCCGTGAAAAACGGCGTCCTGAAAAGGTTTACGCAAATAGACCTTTCCCCCTATCGACGAAAGTTTCACCTTTACGTATCATGGCGCCAATTTTTTTCAGTGAGTGGTTAACA
This sequence comes from Pantoea sp. 9140, assembly GCF_000745295.1. Lineage (NCBI taxonomy): Bacteria > Pseudomonadati > Pseudomonadota > Gammaproteobacteria > Enterobacterales > Erwiniaceae > Pantoea > Pantoea sp. 9140. The sequence goes on from NZ_JQNO01000001.1 coordinate 356,276, forward strand.
TGATTAGTCTTATCGCGGCATTAGCAGCAGATCGCATTATTGGGATGGAGAACGCCATGCCGTGGGACCTGCCTGCAGATCTGGCGTGGTTCAAACGCAATACGCTGAAGAAACCGGTCATTATGGGCCGACTGACCTTTGAATCCATCGGGCGCCCGTTACCTGGCCGGCTGAACATCGTGGTCAGCAGTAAGCCAGGCACCACGGAAGGCGTCACCTGGGTTACGTCGCTGGATGAGGCGTTACAGGCAGCCGGTGATGCAGAAGAGATCATGGTGATTGGGGGTGGACGCGTCTACGAGCAGATGCTGAAGCGTGCCGATCGTCTCTATCTGACGCACATTGATGCGGAAGTGGAAGGCGATACGCAGTTCCCGGATTACGAGCCGGATGAGTGGCAGTCCACGTTCAGCGAATTCCACGACGCTGATGAGCAGAACTCCCACAGCTACTGCTTTGAGATCCTCGACCGTCGCCGTTAATCCTCTTCCAGCCCGGCTGTAACCTGGCTGTCATCTCTGTTTATTAGCATTGCTTCTTTTCTGGGAACGTCATAAAGGAAGCAATCAATAATGAAAACCGAACTCTCCGCATTAAGCACTGACCGCCTTCGTGATCCACATCGTCGTAAATTTCTTGCCGGTTCTGGCGCGATAGGGTTGACCGGCTTTCTCAGCGGCAGCCTGACGCTCTCATCCAGCGCACTGGCGCAGACGAAGCCTGCCGGCAGCCCGCTGCTGGGCTTTCAGGCGATTGCCGCATCCACGGCCGATGAGGTTGTGGTTGCTCCCGGCTATCGTGCTGACGTGCTGATCTCCTGGGGGGATCCGCTGGTGAATGGCGCCGTCGCATTTGATCCGCACGGAAACAACAGCGCGGAAGATCAGGAAAAGCAGTTCGGTGATAACAACGATGGCATGAGTTTCTTCGCCATTGATGAGCATCGCGGCGTGATGGCGATTAACAATGAGTATGTGAATGAGCCGACGCTGTTTGCCCACGGCGGCAGCAAAGCGACCAGTCTGGAAGATGTGAGGAAGTCACAGGCGGCACACGGCGTCTCCATCGTTGAAGTTAAACGGGGTGAAGACAATCGCTGGCAGGTGGTACGTCCTTCTGACTACAATCGCCGCATTACTGCCAATACGCCTATGCGGTTTTCCGGTCCGGCCGCCGGTGATAACGCGCTGAAGACCGCGGCTGATCCCCAGGGAATGCATGTCCTTGGCACCTTTGGTAACTGTGCCAACGGTAAAACGCCGTGGGGCACCTATCTCACCTGTGAAGAGAACTACGACACCTACTTTGGCACTCATCAGGCAGACTTTACCCCGACTCCACAGCAGAAGCGTTACACCCTGAATGCCGCCGAGCCGGAGCGCAACTGGTCTGACTTTGATCCCCGCTTCGATATCGCGAAAAATCCTAACGAATTTAATCGCCACGGCTGGATTGTCGAGATCGATCCCTTTGATCCTCACGCCGTGCCGGTCAAACGCACCGCGCTGGGCCGCTTTAAGCACGAGAACGCGGCTGTGACGGTCGCGAAAACCGGGCAACTGGTGGTTTACATGGGCGACGATGAGCGCGGCGAATATATCTATAAATATGTCTCCGATGACAAGGTCATTCCGGATGATGCCAAAGCCAGTCAGGGACTGCTGGATAAGGGCACGCTCTATGTGGCGCAGTTCAACGGCGATGCGCAGGGCACACCGCTGAAAGGCACCGGGCGCTGGCTGGCGCTGAAGTGGGGCGAAAATGGACTCACCGCTGAGAAAGGCTTTAACAGTCAGGCTGATGTCCTGATCAATGCACGTGCTGCGGCCGATGTGGTGAACGCCACGCGGATGGACCGGCCCGAGTGGATTGCCGTTAATCCGCACGATGGCCGTGCCTACTGCACCCTGACCAACAATAACAAGCGTGGCAATGAGGGCATGCCGGTCAATGCGGCGAATCCGCGGCCCAAAAATATCTACGGTCAGATTATCCGCTGGGATGAAAAGGGTGATGCTACGGCACAGACCTTTGAGTGGGATATCTATGCGTTGTGCGGTAACCCGATAGCGCATCCCGAGGGGATCTATCGCGGCACACCTAATATCACTGCGGAGAACACCTTCAACAGTCCGGATGGTCTGGGCTTTGATGCGCACGGGCGCTTATGGATCCTGACTGACGGCAAGTACAGTAATAAAGAGGATTATCAGGGACAGGGAAATAATCAGATGCTGGTGGGGGATCCTGACAGCGGAGAGATCCGCCGCTTTATGGTCGGTCCCAAATCGTGCGAGCTGACCGGCATTACCTTCACGCCCGACTACAAAACATTGTTCGTGAACGTGCAGCATCCTGGTGAAGAGGGTGACTCGCACTTTCCCAATAACAGTCCACGCCCACGCTCATCGGTGATCATGATCACCCGTGAAGATGGCGGCATTATCGGCGCCTAAAACAGGATGCTGGCCTGACGGGCCAGCATCAAAGTTTACAGCGTGGGCGGCGCCAGACTGTCGCTGGAGGCCAGTGCTTTTTCGCGATTGGAGTGTTGCACCACATAACGCTGATCTTCCCAGTGCAGCAGGGTCAGCGTTCCGCCCCAGCAGCAGCCGGTATCCAGACCGATAATACCCTCGGGTGTTCCTTTGCCTTCCAGTGATGCCCAGTGACCAAACACGATGGTGTAGTCACGTGCGACCGGTCCCTCAATGTTAAACCAGGGTTTCAGCGGCGGAAGGGCTGACTCAGGGGCATCTTTGCAGATCATGTCCAGCTGGCCGTTGGGGAAGCAGTAACGCATGCGGGTCAGGGCGTTGGTGCTGAAGCGCAGACGCGCCAGGCCGGTCAAATCCTCACTCCAGTTGTTCGGCATATCGCCATACATGGCATCCAGGAACAGCGGATAACTGTCGCTGGCGAGCACCGCTTCAACTTCACGCGCGCACTTTTTCGCGGTCTCGATATCCCACTGCGGCGTGATACCGGCGTGGCCCATCACCAGCTTTTTCTCTTCATCCACCTGTAACAGCGGCTGACGGCGCAGCCAGTTGATCAGCTCATCTGCATCGTCCGCTTCGAGCAGGGGCGTCAGGCGATCTTTAGGCTTGTTACGGCTGATCCCGGCGTAGACCGCCAGCAGATGCAAATCGTGATTGCCCAGCACCAGACGTACCGCGTCACCCAGCGATTTCACGTAGCGCAGGACATCAAGGGAGCCCGGACCGCGTGCCACCAGGTCGCCGGTCAGCCACAGCGTATCCTGCTCAGGATTGAAATCGACCTGTTGCAGCAACGCACGTAATTCATCGTAGCAACCGTGAACATCGCCAATCAGGTATGTGCTCATAACGTTTTATCCATCAGGAAGGTGCCCGACTTAACGGGCAAAAAGCGTGTAAATCAATGAATGTGGGTCTGAATGGCGAGGCGGAACACCGGGATCTCGACGTGGAAGGTATCGCCCTGTTCGTCGACCATCACATAATGTCCCTGCATGGTGCCCATCGGCGTTTCGATCACGGCACCGCTGGTGTACTGAAATTCATTGCCAGGCGCAATAAACGGCTGTTCACCGACCACACCTTCACCCTGAACTTCCGTTTCGCGGCCATTACCGTTGGTAATCAGCCAGTAACGTCCCAGCAGTTGCACGGAGGAACGGCCCAGATTGCGTATCGTAATGGTATAGGCGAAGACGTAACGATCATCATCCGGTGAGGATTGTGAGGCGACGTACTGGCTTTGCACATGGACGGAGACGCGGGCCGTTTCACTCATGACTTACTCCTGCGATTTTCCCTGATGATTCGCCAGCCAGTTCGCCAGCTGACAATATTGCGCGACGGAGACGTTCTCGGCACGCAGGGTTGGATCTATGGATAACTCTTCCAGTGCCCCGGCAGCCACCATGTGGCTCAGGCTGTTGCGCAGCGTTTTGCGGCGCTGGCCGAATGCTTCCGTGGTAATACGGCTCAGGATGCGCACGTCGCTGACCGGATGAGGCGGCTCAGCAAACGGCACCAGCCGCACTACGGCCGAGTCCACTTTCGGTGGCGGCGTAAAGGAGTGCGGAGGCACTTCCAGCACCGGGATGACCTGGCAGTAATATTGCGCCATCACCGTCAGACGACCATATGCTTTACTTCCCGGACCGGCAACCAGACGGTTGACCACTTCTTTCTGCAGCATGAAGTGCATATCTTTGATCGAACCAGTATAGCTGAAAAGGTGGAACATCAGCGGGGTCGAAATATTGTACGGCAGGTTACCAAATACCCGCAGCGGCTGGCCTCTCTCCTGCGCCAGCGCGGCGAAGTCGAAGGTCATGGCATCCTGCTGGAAGATAGTCAGTTTCGGGCCAAGGAACGGATGGGTTTCCAGACGCGCAGCGAGGTCGCGGTCCAGCTCTATTACCGTTAATTTATCGAGGCGTTCGCCAACCGGCTCGGTTAAGGCACCCAGGCCCGGGCCGATTTCCACCAGCGCTTCGTCGCGCTGTGGATGGATGGCGGAGACAATGCTGTCGATAATGTACTGATCGTTCAGGAAGTTCTGCCCGAAACGTTTACGGGCGTAGTGCCCCTGATGGACGCGATTATTCATTACTGCTCTTGATCATAGTGATGGCGAGGTTAAGCGCCGTGATGAAGCTGCCCGGTTCTGCCCGACCCAGACCGGCGAGTTCAAGCGCGGTGCCGTGGTCAACGGAGGTCCGGATAAAGGGCAGGCCCAGGGTGATATTCACCGCCCGGCCGAACCCCTGGAATTTGAGTACCGGCAGGCCCTGGTCGTGATACATCGCCAGCACCGCATCGGCATACTGCAGATATTTAGGCTGGAAAAGGGTATCTGCAGGCAGTGGGCCGGTCAGATTAATGCCCTGCTGACGCAGTTCGTTGAGTGCTGGCGTGATGGTCTCGATTTCTTCACGTCCCATGTGGCCACTTTCACCCGCATGAGGGTTAAGACCACAGACGTAAATATGCGGTTCGGCAATCGCAAATTTCTGCTGCAGATCGCGATGCAGAATCGTGATCACTTCATGCAGACAGTCGCGGGTGACCGCCGCAGGGACATCCTTCAGCGGCAGATGCGTAGTCGCCAGTGCGACTCGAAGCTCTTCTGTCGCCAGCATCATGACCACCCGATGCCCGCCAGCGCGATCGGCGAAAAATTCGGTATGGCCGGTAAAGGCGATACCGGCATCATTGATGACACCTTTGTGCACCGGGCCGGTTATCAGGGCAGCAAATTCACCGTCGAGACAACCGTCACACGCGCGCGCCAGCGTAGCCAGTACATAGTCGCTGTTGGCGACGCAGAGTTCACCTGGCGTAACCGTCTCTGCCGTTTCAATGGGCAGGACAGTCAGCGTACCCGCCTGCTGCGGCTCTGCCGCCGCGTCAGGCTGGTAGGTCCGTAGCGTCAGCGGCAGACCAAGTTGGGCCGCACGCTGCTGCAACAGTGCTGGTGAGGCGCAGACCACCAGTTCAACCGGCCACGACTGCTGAGCCAGCTGAACGGTGAGATCGGGACCAATCCCGGCGGGTTCGCCGGGCGTGATCACCACACGAAGATTACTGCGCATTGCCATCCAGAATCTTCACGTAGGCGCTGGCGCGCTGTTCCTGCATCCAGGTCTGCGCTTCTTCTGCGAACTTACGGTTAAACAGCATACGGTAAGCACGCTCTTTCTGGGCGGCATCAGTTTTGTCCACCTGACGGCTGTCCAGCAACTGGATCAGATGCCAGCCGAAAGAGGAGTGAACCGGCTGGCTGGTCTGGCCTTTCTGCAGACGCAACAGCGCGTCGCGGAACGCCGGGTCGAAGGATTCCGGTGAGGTCCAGCCAAGATCGCCACCCTGGTTCGCCGAACCCGGGTCATCAGAGTACTGTTTAGCCGCCGCGGCGAAAGTAGTTTTGCCACTGCGAATATCAGCAGCGATCTGTTCCAGCTGCGCGCGTGCCTGGTCGTCTGTCAGAATCGGCGACGGCTTCAGCAGAATGTGACGTGAATGGACTTCGGTGACAGAGACATTTTTGCTCTCGCCACGCAGGTCGTTTACTTTCAGGATGTGGAAGCCGACACCGGAGCGAACGGGTCCGACGATATCGCCTTTTTTCGCGGTCGCCAGCGCCTGTGCAAACAGGGTTGGTAACTCTTCGATTTTACCCCAGCCCATGTTGCCGCCTTTCAGCGCCTGAGAGTCGGCAGAATAGGTTACGGCCATCTTGCCGAAGTCCGCGCCATTTTTCAGTTCGCCAACCAGCTGTTTCGCCAGCGTTTCCTGCTCATCAACCTGCTGCTGCGTCGGGTTTTCCGGCAGCGGCAGCAGAATATGGCTGACGTTCAGTTCGGTGCCCTGACTGTTCTGAGAGCCGATCTGGTTAGCCAGCGTATCGACTTCCTGCGGCAGAATGGTGACGCGACGACGTACTTCGTTGTTGCGCACTTCAGCAATGGTCATCTCTTTACGGATCTGAGAGCGATAAACGCTGTAGTTCATGCCGTCATAAGCCAGACGGCTGCGCAGCTGATCAAGGCTCATGCGGTTCTGCGCAGCGATGTTCTGAATCGCCTGGTCCAACTGCTCGTCGCTGATCTGGATCCCTGCTTTTTCACCCATCTGCAGAATGATGTTGTCCATGATCTGACGTTCCAGAATCTGATGGCGCAACGTTTTATCATCCGGCAACTGCTGACCTGCCTGCTGGGCCTGAGATTTAACCGTGCCCATCATGCCGTCCACGTCACTCTCAAGAACCACGCCGTTATTGACCACGGCTGCAACTTTATCAACGACTTGTGGTGCTGCGAACGCGGTGTTGGCACTGATTGCCACACCAAGAATCAGCATTCTCCAGTTCTTCATACTTTATCCATTGTTGGTTCCGCACTGCGGGATTGCCTGTCAAACATCACAACATCAGAAAGCGGGCTGGTAAGGGATAATGCCCTGACGCAGCATATCGTTGGTGCCTAAGCCATAGTTAGGACTCAGACCACGCAGCTCAATGTTGAATGAGATTTGGTTGTCATATTTACTGTCGTTGTTTTCCCAACCGTTAATTTTGCGTTCGTAACCGACCCGAATCGCGTAACAGCATGAGCTGTACTGCAGGCCAACCAGCTGCGACGCCGGACGCGTATTGCGGGTATCGTAGTAGTAAGCACCTACCACAGACCATGCATCCGCAATCGGCCAGCTGGCCGTGGTACCCACCTGTGAAATCCCGTTTTTAAAGATAGGGTTTGTCACCAGGCTGCTATCGTTCAGCGCGGTCGCTACATATTCCGGGCTGCTGTAACGGTAGCTCAGCTGTACCATGCGGTCGGCGTCACGACGGTATTCCAGTACGGTATTGCCCTGGGAGACGTTGTCGAGTTTGGTGTCATATTGCAGCCCACCTCTGACGCCCCAGCGATCGCTGATTTTCCAGTATGTATCACCAGCCCAAATCAGGCTGCCGGTATCATCTTCTTTACTGGTTTGATTCACACCAGTACGAGAAGGGGTAAACGAGTAGATTTGACCCACAGAAACGTTAAAACGTTCAACCAGATCGGTATCATAAATACGCGAGGTGACACCGGTAGCCACTTCATTGGCCGACGCGATGCGATCCAGCCCGCTATAAGTACGATCGCGGAACAGACCGGTGTAGTCGGTTTGCAGCAATGTTGAGTCGTAGGGATAGATGTTGCTCTGGTTACGGTACGGGATATACAGGTACTGCACGCGCGGTTCCAGCGTTTGGGTATAGCCCGCAGCCGAATTCATATCGCGGTCAAATACCAGCCGGCCATCCACTTTAAACTGCGGCAGGGTGCGGTTTACAGATTCATCCAGTTCGCCGCTCTTATCACCCCGGAGACCGTTAGCAGCGTTGTTATAGTAATCAACGTCAGTCTGCTGATAGTGGGTCGCCAGGAACTTCGCTTCGGTATCCAGGCTGGCCCAACCATTGGACAGTGGCAGATTCAGCGTTGGCTCAACATGCAAGCGGGTCGCCTCGGGATAGCGGCTGTTGACGTTGGTGAACTTCACCGCCTGCGCATAAACGCGGCCATCAAACGGGCCGATATCGTTCTGATAGAGATTAACGTCCAGCTGCGGCATCGCGCGATAGACATTATTGCTGGTGGTATTGCCAAATACCTGGAAATCTTTGGTGGAGAGCGTGGCGTCCCAGTTGGTGTCCGCATAGCCAACGCTGAATTTCTGCGTGGCGTAGTTGTCGGTCGAGCTGTAGTACTTCGAGTCGAGATCGTTGAAGTAATATTTGTCGCTGACTTTGGTATAGTCCGCGTTGAAACGCCAGTGCTGGTCATAAACACCCGCATGACGCCAGTAGAACAGCCAGCGATCGGAGCTGGCGCTTTCGGCGATGCCACGCTCTGATTTGTCGTTATCGTACTGTTTATCAGAGCCGAGGTAGTCGAATTCCATCAGACCGGCACCCAGCGTGGTCAGATAACGGAATTCATTTTCAAACTTCATGCCGCGCTTACTGATGTAGTGCGGCGTAATGGTCGCATCAGCCTGTGGCGCGATGTTCCAGTAATAGGGCAGAATGAACTCAAAGCCGTTATTACTGCCATATTTTGCATTCGGGATCAGGAAACCGGACCGGCGGCGATCGCCAATCGGTAACTGCAGATAGGGGCTGTAGAACACCGGAACCGAACCGAGCTTAAAGCGGGCGTTCCAGATCTCCGCCACTTCCTCTTCACGATCCTGGATCACTTCTGAACCGACCACGCTCCAGCTGTTGGAGCCAGGCAGACAGGAGGTAAAGGTACCGTTTTCCAGAATGGTATAGCGGTTATCGCCGCGCAGCTTCATCTGATCGGCGGTACCACGTCCCTGACGATCCACCATCTGGTACTGACCATTCCAGACGTTGGTATCTTTGCTGTTGAGGTTTGACCAGGCTTTCGGACCTTTCAGGATGACCTGGTTGTCATCGTAGTGCACATTACCCAGGGCATCGACGGTACGCACGGGCGCGGTCTGGCCTTCCTGCTGACGCTGATGAAGCTGAACTTCATCCGCCTGCATACGGCTGTTGCCCTGCTCAATGTTTACGTTGCCGGTAAAGACCGCATCATTGGGATAGTTCCCTTTCGCGGCATCGGAGTGAATGGTGACAGGCAGCTGGTTCGTATCACCGTTCACCAGCGGGCGGTTGTAACTCGGCACGCCTAACATACACTGCGACATCAAATCGTCGGCAAAGGCTTGCTGGCTAATGGCTGCGCCGATCAGTGTGGCCAGCAGAGTAGGTATATGTTTTTTCATACGCGGTATCGAGAATTCCATGAAAACTGGCATCATGCCGACAATCGGGTCAGAGACTAACTTACTGCCCGGCGTTGCGCCAGTGTTAATCCTGGTCTGTCAGCGTTGCCGTTAGGCGCTGAGATAAATGACAGGTATGATAATGCAATTTTCAGCCGCAAGCATGGCGAATTGAGGAGTTTATGCGCTACTGGGGAAAAGTTATGGGTCTGGCGGTGGGATTACTTTCCGGCGCAGGCTTTTGGGGTATTGTGATCGGTTTGATCATTGGCCATATGATTGACAAAGTACGCGGCGCACAAGGCAAGGCTTACTTCTCAAATAATCAGACCCGACAGACGCTGTTTTTCAGCACCACCTTTCAGGTGATGGGCCATCTGACCAAGTCAAAAGGGCGCGTCACGGAAGCGGATATTCAGATTGCTTCGCTGTTAATGGAACGGATGCAGCTGCACGGTGACTCCCGCAGTGCAGCCCAGCGCGCGTTTCGCGAAGGCAAGCAGGCAGATTACCCGTTACGCAGCAAATTGCGTGAACTGCGCAGCGCCTGTTTTGGCCGGTTCGATCTGATTCGGATGTTCCTGGAGATCCAGATTCAGGCCGCCTTTGCCGACGGTTCACTGCATCCCAATGAGCGTCAGGTGCTCTATGTGATTGCTGAAGAGCTGGGCATTTCACGGGTCCAGTTCGACCAGTTCCTGCGCATGATGGAAGGTGGTCAGCAGTTTGGCGGTGGTCAGCGCAGTTCTGGCGGTTTCCAGCAGGCGCAACGTGGCCCCACGCTGGAAGATGCCTGTAGCGTGCTGGGTGTGAAAAGCAGTGATGACGCCACCACGATCAAACGCGCTTACCGTAAACTGATGAGCGAGCATCATCCCGACAAGCTGGTGGCGAAAGGGCTGCCGCCAGAGATGATGGAGATGGCGAAGCAGAAAGCGCAGGAAATTCAGGCGGCGTACGATCTGATTCGCAAAGAGAAAGGCTTTAAATAATCACTGTTTCCCCTGGCCTCTTCTGCAACAGAGGAGGCCAGGGTGACAGGTCGAACATCTCAAAAATCGGCGGGCTGACGAAACGTCATAGCATTACCAAATGCCGGATGGGTAATGGTCAGTGACTCCGCATGCAGCAGCAGACGGGCTGCCATCGCTTTGGCTTCCGGGTGCGCATAGAAGTTGTCTCCCAGAATCGGATGGCCCAGCGCCAGCATATGCACCCGCAACTGGTGTGAACGGCCGGTAATCGGCTTCAGCGACACGCGTGCACTGTTATCCGCACGATACTCCAGCACCTGATACTCCGTCTGCGCGGCTTTGCCGGTCTCGAAGCAGACCATCTGCTTTGGACGATTTGGCCAGTCACAAATCAGCGGCAGATCAACCAGTCCCTCTTCCTTTTCAGGATGTCCCCAGATACAGGCCACGTAGGTTTTGGAAGGCTCCCGTTCGCGGAACTGGCGTTTCAGCTCGCGTTCCGCCGCCTTGGTCAGCGCCACCACCATTACGCCGCTGGTCGCCATATCGAGTCGGTGGACCGACTCGGCCTGCGGGAAATCACGCTGTATCCGCGTCATCACGCTATCTTTGTGCTCATCCAGACGACCGGGTACTGAGAGCAGACCGCTGGGTTTATTCACCACCATGATATGCGCATCCTGATAAAGGATGTGCAGCCAGGGTTCACGCGGTGGATTGTAAGGTTCCATGGGGCTTTCCAAAAATAAGGGGCTATGTGGCCCCTGAGCTTACTGGTGTGTCACCACAATCAGGCGCAGCGCGTCGAGACGCCAGTTGGCCTGGTCGAGACTTTCCAGCACCTGTTCGCGGTTGCTTTCCAGCGCCTCAACTTCATCGTCGCGGATGTTCGGGTTGACGGCTTTCAGCGCGTTAAGACGCGAAAGCTCGGCACCCAGCTTCTCGTTCGCTTCAGCACGTGCCGCATCAATCACCGCACGCGCTTCACTGACGACGCTCTCTTCGGCCTGCGTCAGAATCGCATGCACATCCTGCTGCACCGCATTCACCAGTTTACTGGCGGTGTGACGGTTAACCGCATTCAGCTGACGGTTAAAGCTTTCGAACTCCACTTTGCCCGCCAGGTTAGTGCCTTTGGTATCCATCAGCAGACGGATTGGCGTCGGTGGCAGGAAGCGGGTCAGTTGCAGATGCTTCGGTGCCTGCGCTTCAACCACATAGATCAGCTCGACCAGCAGCGTCCCCACCGGCAGCGCCTTGTTCTTCAGCAGTGACAGTGCGCTGCTGCCGGTATCGCCTGACAGGATCAGATCCAGACCGTTACGGATCAGCGGGTGTTCCCAGGTAATGAACTGAGTATCCTCGCGTGACAGTGCCTGATCGCGGTTAAAGGTAATGGTGCAGCCATCTTCCGGCAGGCCAGGGAAATCGGGCACCAGCATGTGGTCGGAAGGGGTCAGCACAATCAGGTTATCGCTGCGATCTTCCTGATTGATGCCGACGATATCAAACAGGTTAAGCGCGAAGTTCACCAGGCCAGTATCGTTATCCTGCTCGCTGATAGCATTGGCCAGCAGCTGCGCCGATTCACCGCCGTTGGAGTTAAGTTCCAGCAGGCGATCGCGACCCTGTTCCAGCTGCGATTTCAGCGCGTCGTGCTGTTTACGGCAGTCAGTGATAAACGCATCGAAGCCTTCATTGTTCTCCGGCGCGGCCAGATAGCCGATCAGCTGTGAATGGACGCTGTCATAGATGGTACGGCCGGTCGGGCAGGTGTGCTCAAACGCGTCCAGCCCTTCGTGATACCAGCGCAGCAGCACCGCCTGTGCGGTCTGCTCCAGCCACGGCACCAGAATCTGAATATCGTGCGCCTGACCGATACGGTCCAGACGACCGATACGCTGCTCCAGCAGGTCCGGGTTAAACGGCAGGTCGAACATCACCAGACGGCTGGCAAACTGGAAGTTACGGCCTTCTGAACCGATCTCGGAGCACAGCAGCACCTGCGCGCCGTTCTCTTCTGAGGCGAACCAGGCGGCAGCACGGTCACGTTCAATGATCGACAGACCTTCGTGGAACACCGCGGCGCGGATGCCTTCACGTTCACGCAGCACCTGCTCCAGCTGCAGCGCGGTGGCGGCTTTGGCGCAGATCACCAGCACTTTCTCTTTACGGTTGCTGGTGAGATAGCCCATCAGCCATTCGACGCGCGGGTCGAAGTTCCACCAGGTCCCGCTGTCGCCCTCAAATTCCTGATAAATCTGCTCCGGGTAGAGCAGGTCGCGCGCCCGCTCCTCGGCGCTTTTGCGCGTACCCATAATGCCGGAGACTTTAATCGCCGTCTGATACTGCGCAGGCAGCGGCAGACGGATCTGATGCAGCTCGCGTTTCGGGAAGCCTTTAACGCCATTACGGGTATTACGGAACAGTACGCGGCTGGTGCCGTGGCGATCCATCAGCATGGAGATCAGCTCCTGGCGCGCCTCCAGCTTGCCATCACGGTCGCTGTTGGCGACCTGCAGCAGCGGCTCAATGTCCTGCTCGCCGACCAGATCGTTGATCCGGTTCATCTCCTCCTGGGAGATCGCGTTGTCCGCCAGCAGCGCTGTGACGGCATCGGCAATCGGGCGGAAATGCTGCTGCTCTTCTACAAAGGCGGCAAAGTCATGGAAACGGTCCGGGTCGAGCAGGCGCAGGCGGGCGAAGTGGCTCTCCATACCCAGCTGCTCTGGTGTTGCGGTCAGCAGCAGAACGCCGGCAGTTTTTTCGGCCAGCTTTTCGATAACCTGATATTCGCGGCTTGGCTCGCCTTCTGACCAGGCCAGATGGTGCGCTTCATCCACCACCAGCAGATCCCATTCGGCATCGGCCAGCATCTCAAGGCGCTGTTTGTTACGGCGCACAAAGTCCAGCGAGCAGATAATCAGCTGCTCCGTTTCAAACGGGTTATCGCTGTCGTGCTGCGCTTCGGTATAGCGATCGTCATCAAACAGCGCAAAGCGCAGGTTGAAGCGGCGCAGCATTTCGACCAGCCACTGGTGCTGTAAGGTTTCAGGCACCACGATCAGAACACGCTCAGCACGACCCGCCAGCAGCTGTTGCTGGATGATCATCCCGGCTTCAATAGTTTTACCCAGGCCAACTTCATCGGCCAGCAGCACGCGCGGCGCATGGCGACGGCCGACATCGTGGGCGATATGCAGTTGGTGAGGGATCAGGTTGGTGCGCATACCGCGTAAGCCGCTGATCGGCAGGCGGTACTGCTCGCTCTGGTATTTACGGGCGCGGAAGCGGAGGGCGAAACGATCCATCCGGTCGAGCTGGCCGGCAAACAGGCGATCCTGCGGCTTACTGAATACCAGCTTGCTGTCGAGCATCACTTCGCGCAGCATCACGTCGCTTTCTTCGGTATCCAGCCGGGTACCGATATAGGTCATCAGGTCATTTTCGTTGCGTACTTCATCGACGCGCATCTGCCAGCCTTCGTGGCTGGTGATGGTATCACCCGGATTAAAGATGACGCGGGTAACCGGCGAATCGTTGCGGGCGTAGAGGCGGTTTTCCCCCGTGGCCGGAAACAGCAGGGTGATCATGCGGGTATCGATCGCCACCACGGTGCCCAGTCCCAGTTCACTTTCCGTATCACTAATCCAGCGCTGACCTAATGTAAAAACCATATGTTTTTTGCTCGAATTTTAACGTTTTTAGAGGTGTTCCCAAAGCTCAGGCAATAGCGTTACCGCCAGACAAACGAGGTCTGGAGCGGGAGTAAGAGCGGTGAGTTTCAGGAAGGGCGCTATGGTACTGGATGGCAGGGCGTTCGTCACCTGTCAAAAAAGCCCCAGTTGCCCTGTAATCAGTGTAGCAAAGTCCCCTTCAACAAAGGGCAGAATCCCCTCAGCGACCGGCTGAAGTTGCTTCGTTACATAGTGGTCATAGTCCAGCGGCGTGCTGCGCGCTTCCAGTGGTTCCGGGCCTGCCGTCGCCATAACGTAACGAATACGGCCTCCCTTCTGATACTGCAATGGCCGGTTTAATTTACGATTCTGCTCATCGGCCAGCCTGGCGGCACGCACATGCGGGGGCACGTTTCGTTCATATTCATTCAGCGGCCGCCGCAGACGCTTTTTATAGATCAGCTGATCGTCGAGTTCACCCGCCAGCAGCTGCGCTATGGTCGTGCGGATGTAGTCCTGCCACGGCTCACGGTGAAAAATGCGATGGTAGAGCTGCTGCTGAAACTGTTTGGCCAGCGGCGTCCAGTCGGTTCGCACCGACTCCAGCCCCTTGAAGACCATGCGCTCACCGGCAGCGTCACGAATCAGTCCGGCGTAGCGTTTCTTGCTGCCCTGTTCCGCGCCGCGAATGGTCGGCATCAGGAAGCGGCAGAAGTGGCTTTCATACTCCAGCTCCAGAGTGCTGGTCAGCCCCTGCGTCTGCTGGAGGTGGTCACGCCACCAGTCATTTACTTTCTGCACCAGCTGCTGACCAATCGCGGCAGCATCTTCTTCACTGTGCGCCGACTTCAGCCAGACAAAGGTGGAGTCGGTGTCGCCATAGATAACGTCATAGCCTTCCGCTTCAATCAGCGTGCGGGTCTGCTGCATGATGGCGTGACCGCGCAGGGTAATCGAGGAGGCGAGACGAGGATCGAAGAAGCGGCAGGCGCTGGTACCCAGCACGCCATAAAAGGCGTTCATGATAATCTTCAGCGCCTGAGACAGCGGCTGATTTTTCTGCTTTTTCGCTGCCTCACGACCCAGCCAGATCTGCTCAACAATCGCGGGCAGGCAATGGGTATGCCGTGAGAAACGCGCTTCGCGGAAACCTTCGACTGAATCGGCATCATCCGGATGGGCCAGTCCCTCTACCAGACCCACCGGGTCGATCAGGAAGGTGCGGATAATCGACGGATAGAGGCTTTTGTAATCCAGCACCAGCACCGAGTCATACAGGCCGGGGCGCGAATCCATCACATAGCCGCCCGGGCTGGCTTCCGGGGCGACATCGCCCATGTTCGGGGCGACAAACCCGGCGCGATGCATCCGCGGAATATAAAGATGACCAAAAGCCGCCACCGAACCGCCGTGGCGATCGACGGCCAGGCCATTCACCGCCGCACGCTCCAGCAGAAACGGCATAATTGCGGTTTTGTGAAAAATGCGCGTCACCAGCTCGCAGTCTTTCAGGTTGTAGCGTGCCAGCGCCGGTTTATCGTTGGCAAAGCGCCAGTTGATCTCCTCCATGCGATCCCAGGGATTATCAATCGCTTTTCCTTCACCCAGCAGCTGTTGCGACACCGACTCCAGGCTGAACGACGGAAAATCCCAGAACGCCGATTTCAGGGCGTCGATGCCATCGATAATTAACCGGCCGCTGGCCTGCGCGAAAAAAACGCCGGGCTTGAAGCCGTGTTCACGCCACTCCAGCGCGGCCTGCTGGCGGCCAAGACGCAGCGGTATGCCGTAGCGATCGGCATGCTTCTGCAGCACCCGCAGATCAAACTGCACCACGTTCCAGCCAATCAGCACGTCCGGGTCATGCTCTGCAAACCACTGGTTCAGCGCTTCAAGCAGCTGCGGGCGGCTGTCGAGATAGATCAGCTCGAAGTCCAGCGCGCTGGCATCACCGTTTGGCGGGCCGAGCATAAAGACCTGGCGCTGACCGCAACCCTCCAGCCCGATGCAATAAAGCTCGCCATGCTGCGTGGTTTCAATATCCAGTGAGACCCATTTCAGTGGCGGGCGATAGTCGGGGTGGGGTTTGAGCCGCGCATTGACCACGCTGTCGCCGCGCTGCTCGCCGTCAAACCAGACCGGCGCGGTAATAAAACGCTCCATCAGGTAGCGCTCCGGCGGGCGGATATCCGCCTCATAGACCGGAATACCCTGTTCGCGCAGCCGTTTTTCGATGCGCTGTAGTTGACGGTTCTGTGGACAGTAGAGGCCAAAAACCGTGCGGCGGCGGAAATCTTTCAGCGCCAGCGACTGAATTCGAAACTGACGTTCATCTTTGAGTAATTCGCTGACCTGCGCCTGAAATTCCTCGGGAATAAACGCAACGGACTCCTGTACCGGCAGTACCACGCGCTGCGCGCCAGCATCCGTGGCGAGCCAGAGGATAATTTCAGTGCCTTGCGGGCTGTCGCGCCAGTGGCGGGTGAGCAGAAAACCTGCGCGGGCCATATTCAGATGTTCTCCGGACTCAGCAATTCAGGGATGAGAAAACTGCTTAAGTATATCATGGATATTTATACAGTTCCCGCCGCCGCTTTTGTCAACATTGTCCTACAATTCTTGCCTTGACGCTGTGTGGCTGGCTCTGGACAATCCAGCCTTCTGCTTTTACTTAGGATGATTATGGAAGCCTGGATTCAACAACTGATTACGCAGTCCCTGGAGTGGGCGCTGTTTGCCGTTGCGCTGGTGACGTTTCTGGAGTCGCTGGCGCTGGTCGGGCTGTTGCTGCCAGGTACGGTAATGATGGCCAGTCTGGGTGCGCTGGTGGGCAGTGGCGAGCTTGGTCTCTATCCTGCCTGGGCGGCGGGCTTTGCGGGCTGCCTGATTGGTGACTGGGTCTCTTACGGCATCGGCTGGAAATTCCAGGGGCCGCTGCATCGCTGGAAGTATCTGCAAAAATATAAAGGCCTGCTGGATAAAACCGAGCACGCCCTGCATCAGCACAGCATGTTTACGATTCTGGTCGGGCGCTTTGTGGGGCCGACACGTCCGCTGATTCCGCTGGCGGCCGGTATGCTGGAGCTGCCGGTGCGTAAATTCCTGCCGCCGAACATTATTGGCTGCATCCTCTGGCCGCCGCTCTATCTGCTGCCCGGGATTCTGGCGGGGGTGGCGATCGATGTGCCGAAAGCCGCGCAGGGCGGCAGCTTTAAGTGGCTGTTACTCGGCGCAGCCCTGCTGATCTGGCTGGGTGGCTGGTTATGCTGGCGCTGGTGGCGCAGCGGCAAGAGCCGCGACTGGGCGACCGCCTGGCTGCCGCCTGAACGTTTACGCTGGGCAGGACCGCTGGGGCTGGTGATCGCCGTTGCAGCGTTTGTGGGTATTCAGTTCCATCCGATGATGCCGGTTTTCCGTCATCTGCTGTGGCAGGTGTTCTTCGCCTGACGCTTAACGACGCGGGATGCCGAGGACTTCTGCCTCCCGCGTCTCGCCCGACAGCAGCAGTCGGGTCTCGCCATCCCAGTAAACCCGTCCATCCACAATCACCACACTGCGCGGCGCAATCTGCTGTGCATCTTCCAGACTGTGCGACACCATCAGCAGCGTGATGCTGCGCGCTTCGCACACCGAACGCACCAGTTGCAGCATCTCGCCACGCAGCGCGGGATCCAGCGCAGAAAACGGCTCATCAAGCAGCAGCACTGGCCGGTCACGCAGCAGACAGCGAGCCAGCGCCACGCGCTGTCGCTGTCCGCCCGACAGTTCGCCTGGCAGACGGGTCAGCAGATCGCCTAATCCCACCTGATCGGCCAGCGTGGCCAGTTGCTGACGCTGCTCAGCGCTGAGTTTTAATCCCGGATGCAGGCCCAGCGCCATGTTCTGCTGCACGCTGAGGTGCGGAAACAGGTTGTTCTCCTGAAACAGCATGGACACCGGTCGTCTGGCCGGAACGCTGTGGGTGTGCTCCTGACCGTCAATCATCAGGGTGCCCTGTTTCACCGGCAGGAAACCGGCGATCAGGCTCAGCAGCGTGCTTTTACCGGCTCCGCTGGGTCCGAGAATCGCGATCCGCTCGCCGCGCGCGGCAGTGAGGCTGAAGCGCATCGGCAGATGCTGATAAAGGTAAGTGAGGTTATCAAGTGTCAGCATGGCGGCCTGGTAATTTTTCCATTAGCGTGAACAGCAATAAGCAGAGCAGCAGCAACAGCAGAGCGGTAACCGCGCCATCAGCGCCGCGATAGGCGCCAATCTGCTGATAAAGGTAGAACGGCAGCGTGCGGAAGTCGGCATTGCCAAACAGCGCCACCACGCCAAAATCACCAATCGACAGCACGCAGGCAAAGGCCAGCGCCTGGGCCAGCGGACGCTTCAGCGCCCGCAGCTCGATCAGCCGCAGCCGGTTCCAGCCGTGAATATCCAGTGAATCGCAAAGTCTGCCGTAGCGCTCTGCGACATCCCGCATCGGGTTTTCCAGCACTTTCAGCGCATAGGGAATGGCGATTAGCGAATTGGTAAAGATCACCAGCCCGTCGGCCGACTCGGGCAGGCCGATGGTGGCATTGAACAGCAGGAAAAAGCCGGTGGCGAGCACAATGCCTGGCATTGCCAGAATCAGCATGCCGCTGGTGTCGATCAACTGTGCCGCCGCCGGACGCTGACGCAGACGCAGTTCCCGACTGCTCCACAGCAGCATCATGGTCAGGACCACTGAGAGTAAACCGGCACCAATGGCGATGCGCAGTGAGGTAAAGGTGGCCTGCCACAGTGCAGGCTGTGCCAGCGCGCCACGCAGTCCGCCGTGCAGACCATCGACGATCACAGCCGCCAGCGGAGGCAGTAGCAGAATCAGCGCCAGCCCGATCAGCAGCGCATCCATCAGCTGTGCTGTACGGGAATCCTGCGGATCGCGCCAGCCGTTCAGCTGGCTGGTTCCGGCGGGAATCGCCTTGCTGAAGCGCTGGCTGAGCAGCACCAGCGTAAGGCAGCAGCCGAGCTGAATCAGCGCCAGCAGCGCCGCACGTCCGGGATCGTAGTCATAACTCAGCGCCTGGAATATCGCCAGTTCGATGGTGGTCGCCTGAGGACCGCCACCCAGCGACAGCACGGTGGCAAAGCTGGCGAAACAGAGCATAAAGATCAGCGCGCCGGTTGGCAGCAGCTGACGCCGCAGCCACGGCCACTCCAGCAGACGAAAATGGTGCCAGCCGCGCAGGTCGAGCTGCGCCGCCAGCTGACGCTGTTCAGCCGGGATGCTCTCCAGCGCCTGCAGCATCAGGCGGGTCGCCAGCGGCAGGTTAAAGAAGACGTGCGCCAGCAAGATGCCCGACAGACCATAGGGCGAGAAGTGATAACCTAGCCCTGCCATCTGGCACAGCTGCGCCAGCCAGCCATTGCTACCGTAAACGGTCAGCAGGCCGAACACCGCGACCAGCACCGGCAGCACCAGCGTCATGGCGCACAGGCGCAGCAGCAGCTGGCGGCCAGGGAAACGACGTCGATAGAGCGCCCGCGCCAGCGGCACCGCAGGCAGCAGCGACAGCAGGGCGGAGAGCAGCGCCTGAGCGAAAGAGAACGCGATAACGTGATGCAGGTAGTCATCCTGCAGCACGCCGCGTAAATCCGTGTCCGGTGCGGCGCTCCAGAGTGCACTGAAGGCCAGAAGCGCCACGAGTGTCAGTAACACCATGGCGAGGGAACCGGGGATCAGCCAGCGCGGCATCAGCGGCTGACGGCGCGTTGCCACTGGCTAATCCAGCCCGAACGCTGGCTGGCAACCTCTTCCGGCGAGAACTGCAGAGCAGTTGAAGGCACGCTGAGCGCCGTGAAACCGGCAGGCAGAGGCGTGTCGATCACCGGGTACATCCAGTTGCCGGTGGGGATAGTGCGCTGGAAGTCAGGCGAGACCATAAACTTCATAAACTGCTGTGCCAGCGCGGGCTGTTTGCTGCTGGTTAACTGCGCGGCCACTTCAACCTGCAGATAGTGTCCCTCGGCAAAAGACGCGGCAGCATAGTTCTCTTTTTTCTCTTCGATGATGTGGTAAGCCGGTGAGGTGGTGTAACTCAGCACCAGATCGCCTTCGCCCTTCAGGAACAGGCCATAGGCTTCACTCCAGCCTTTAGTGACCGTCACGGTTTTCTGCGCCAGCTTTTGCCACGCCTGCGGGGCCTGATCGCCATAGACCTTCTGCATCCATAGCAGCAGACCTAAGCCGGGCGTGCTGGTGCGGGGATCTTCGTAGATCACCCGCCACTTCTCCGGGCTGTCGACCAGCTCTTTCAGGCTTTTTGGTGGATTTTTCAGCCGGGTTTTGTCATAGACAAAGGCGAAGTAGCCATAATCGAACGGCACGAAGGTGGTGTTGTGCCATCCATCGGGCAGTTTTAATGTCGAGGTGTCGACCTGACTTTCGGCAAACAGGCCAGTTTTTTGCGCCGCCTGCACCAGATTGTTATCCAGCCCCAGCACCACATCCGCTTTACTGTTTTTGCCTTCCATGCGGACGCGGTTCAGCAGCGAGACGCCATCTTCCAGCGTGACGAATTTCAGTTCGCAGTCGCACTGGGCTTCAAAGGCTTTTTTCACTGCCGGGCCAGGGCCCCAGTCGGCGGAGAAGGAGTCGTAGGTGTAGACCGTGAGAACTGGCTTAGCCGCCAGAACGGGGGCGGAGAGTAACAGCAGCACCGGCAGAACTTTGTTTAACACTTTGCGCTCCTTCAGGAGAATAGGGGATGAGTCGCAAAGGATCTGAGCACAGAGGCCTCTCAAATCCCTACGTCGGTATTAACCGAATCAGGTTCGACGGGTCTCTCTCAGCGGCTTGCTTGTGGCAGGCCGCACCCCGTTGAGAACGTCACATTCTAGTCATTTCAGCGCCGGGGCGAAAGCGTCACAGCGCTGGTGGCGCGAACCAGGCCGATTTAAAATCAAACCAGCCCAGGGTATTCATCCGTACGCCGCGCATGCTGCGCTGTCCTTCCAGTAGCAGCCAGTGGTGAAACAGCGGATGCAAACCGGCTTCTTCGACTAACTGCTTGCTCCATTCGGCCAGCGGCAGTGTTTTCTCACGCCAGCGGGCCGCATCGCCGTGCCAGTCGATCGGCAGACAGTGATGCAGCAGCGGAATCTCATAAAGTTGCGCGAACAGGGAGTAATTCAGCGGCAGGGTAAAGTTCACGCTGCCCAGCCAGATATCACTTTCCGCCTCGCCCTGATACCAGCTTTCGTAGCTGATCTCACGGGTCTCCAGCGTGACGCCATGCGCTGCCAGCAGCGGACGCAGTGCATTAGCGATACCTTCGTGCTCCACGTGCTGGCTGTACCAGGTCAGCGTCAGGTGCGTTAAGCCGGGCGGTTTTTCCACGGGCGTCAGATCACGGCGATGATGCCAGCGCGGCAGCAGACCATACGCCGGAAACCAGTAGCGCTGATAGCCGACGCCGGCATGATTGAGCAGGGCGATGGGGTTAAACAGATAGCTGACCCAGCGCCGCACCGCCTCGTTGCGACCCTGCTCTGAACGCTGATCGAACAGCAGATAGTAGCAGCCCTCTTCAAGGCGGCTCTCCTCCTGAACTTCATCGACGCTGTCGCCCTGCAGTCGGACACCGGCATAGACCAGCTCATCGCTGATGTCGGGCAGGACCCAGATAGAGACATCATCAATCAGGGCGCGAAAACCGAAGTAGTCATCAAACGCTTCGATTTTCAGCTGGCTCTCCTGATTGCGGATCACCCGGTAGGGACCGGTGCCAACAGGCTGACGGGCAAAATCACGCAGTGTCGGCCATTCGCGCGGCAGGATCATCGCACTGACGCTGCCAAGCAGCCAGGGTAATCCCTCGTCGGGCTGGCTTAAACGGATATCCAGCGTCCAGGGGGCAGGCGAGTCAATCTGCGCGATATGGCAAAAGAGTGGATGGGCGCGCTGACGCTCCAGCGTGGCGAGCACATCCTCCATCTCCAGTTCTCTGCCGTGATGGAAGCGAATCGCCGGACGCACAAAGAAGCGCCAGTGAAGTGGGGAAGTCTGCTGCCAGTGGTGCGCAATATCGGGTTCGATTTCCCCGTTTTCCTCATTTATCCGCGTCAGGCCGTTAAAAATCTGTCGCGCAATATGCGTTTCCGAGCGCCGCAGCGGCGAACCGGGCAGCAGGTTAAGCAGCGGACGATAGTAGAGCACCCGCAGGATATGCTTGCCCTGGCGGAAACTGCGCCCCAGGTGTGCCCCAATCATCTGCCGCACCTGGTTTTTATCGCCCACCAGCTGGACCAGTTGATCGATGCGATCCTGTTCCAGCAGATCCTCAGCACGCTGCTGCTGCAACGCCAGACCGGTGTAGCAGAAGGTGAGTTGCGATCGCCTGCCGCGCCCGGCTTCCGCCTGCCAGATCAGCCAGCCTGCATCCTGCATCCGGTTGAGCAGATTACGCATATGACGGCGAGAGCAATGCAGCAGGTCAGCCAGTTCGCTGAGGGTAATCTCCTGCGTCTGCCCCTGGCAGCTCTGCCACAGGCGAATGAACTGCTGCTTCAGACGTGATGAGGTCATAAAAGAGGAACTCCCTGTGAAAAGCGCTCTGTTTTTTCTGCCCCATTTTAAGAGCAAACTTTGCGCTATGGGAAGAGCGGGAGGCATTCAGCAGTGAATGGCGTTCGACCCTCACTTCGCTGTTCAGTGGAGTGCTTTTCTGAGTAGGGTGCATTTACACCGCCAGCAGATGATCTCTGCTGGCTTTTTTCATGTTGCGCGGTATCGTCTACCCTTCTTTTTCCCCTCTGTTTGTTCTGAAAGGGATTTCGCTATGAAATCGCTGTTAACGCGGCAGCGCCGCATCAATCCGGTTTACCTCGCTTTTATGGTTGCCTCGTTCATGCTGGGCATCGCGGGCGCATTACAGGCACCCACGCTCAGCCTGTTTCTGACGCGCGAGGTGCAGGCGCGGCCCTTCTGGGTCGGGCTGTTTTTCACCATCAATGCGGTGGCCGGTATCGTGGTGAGCATGCTGGTGGCTAAGCGCTCAGACAGCGTTGGCGATCGTCGGCATATCATTCTCTTCTGCTGCCTGATGGCGCTGATGAATGCGCTGCTGTTTGCCTTTACCCGCCACTATCTGACCCTGCTGACGCTGGGTGTACTGCTGTCGGCGCTGGCCAGCGTCTCAATGCCGCAGCTGTTTGCGCTGGCGCGGGAGTATGCCGATCAGTCGGCACGGGAAGCGGTGATGTTCAGTTCGGTGATGCGTGCGCAGCTGTCGCTGGCGTGGGTGATCGGGCCACCGCTCTCGTTCGCGCTGGCGCTGAACTACGGTTTTGTGACGCTGTTTTTGGTGGCCGCTGCGCTGTTTCTGATCTGTATCCTGCTGGTCTGGTTTACGCTGCCGTCTGTGTCACGCACGCAGCCGCTGATGCAAAGCGGCGGGCTGCCGATAAGCGGCTGGAGCGATCGGGATGTGCGGTTGCTGTTCATCGCCTCCGTCGTGATGTGGACCTGCAACACCATGTATATCATCGATATGCCGCTCTATATCAGCACCACGCTGGGGCTGCCGGAGAAGCTGGCTGGTTTGCTGATGGGAACGGCGGCCGGGCTGGAGATTCCGGTGATGCTGCTGGCGGGACATTACGCGCGCCGCATCGGCAAGCGGCGGTTAATGCTGATCGCGGTGGCAGCGGGCGTCCTGTTTTACCTGGGGCTGGTGTTGTTCAACTCCCGCACTTCGCTGATGGTGTTGCAGCTGTTTAACGCGGTATTTGTCGGGATTATTGCGGGTATCGGGATGTTGTGGTTTCAGGATCTGATGCCAGGACGACCCGGCGCGGCGACCACTATGTTCACCAATTCGATTTCGACCGGCATGATTCTGGCCGGGGTGATTCAGGGAACACTGAGTGAGCGGCTGGGACATGAGGCGGTTTACTGGCTGGCATTCGGGCTGGCGATTGTGGCGCTGGTGATGTCGGCGCGGGTGCGCGACGTATAAAAGAGAAGGGCGACAGGATGTCGCCCTCACAGTGCTGATAACGTCCGGCTCGGTGGCGGTAAGACCGAGCTGGCGAAGAGAACACGGTCAGATCGGAAAGTCGCTTAAGCCATCCCTGGCCGCTCGGCCCGCGCCGTCCCTGGCGCGGGACGCTTTCCTCTTCTGACCGTGTTCCCAGCGCATCAGGTTTTTTTATTGCTGTCAGATTCACCCTGATTTGGGTTTGTCAGCAGTCTGAGGGCGACCCGGTGTCGCCCTGCTTTAACTCAATCAGCGCAGAAAAGCGGGCTGATTCTGCTCGTACTGCGAAATCGAGGCTTCGTGCTGCAGGGTCAGGCCGATGCTGTCGAGACCATTAATCATGCAGTGGCGGCGGAAGCTGTCGAGTTCAAACGGATAGACTTTATCGCCTGCGGTGACCGTCTGCGCTTCCAGATCGACCGTGAAGCTGATACCCGGCTGGGCCGCAACCAGTCTGAACAGCTCATCCACTTCCTCTTCGCTTAACTTCACCGGCAGCAGCTGGTTGTTGAAACTGTTGCCGTAAAAAATATCCGCGAAGCTCGGCGCAATCACCACGTGGAAACCGAAATCGGTCAGCGCCCAGGGCGCATGCTCACGTGAAGAGCCACAGCCAAAGTTCTCGCGCGCCAGCAGGATGCTGGTGCCTTTGAACTCAGGCTTGTTCAGCACAAAGCCGGGCGTCGGCACCGTACCAGCGTCATCTTCAAAGCGCCAGTCATGGAACAGATGCTGACCGAAACCGGTACGGGTGACCTTCTGCAAAAACTGCTTGGGAATGATCGCGTCCGTATCGACGTTCGCGGCATCCAGCGGTGCAACAATGCCAGTGTGCTGAGTAAATTTATTCGCCATGACTTAAGCTCCTGTCGTCAGTTCACGGATGTCGGCAAAGTGGCCGGTCACGGCAGCCGCTGCGGCCATCGCCGGGCTGACCAGATGGGTACGTCCACCACGGCCCTGGCGACCTTCAAAGTTACGGTTGCTGGTAGATGCGCAACGCTCGCCCGGATTCAGGCGGTCATTGTTCATCGCCAGGCACATTGAGCAGCCAGGCAGACGCCATTCAAAGCCCGCTTCCAGGAAGATTTTATCCAGACCTTCCGCTTCAGCCTGCGCTTTGACCGGGCCGGAACCCGGCACCACCATCGCGACCACGCCAGGCGCGACTTTGCGGCCTTTGGCGATAGCGGCGGCGGCACGCAGATCTTCAATACGTGAGTTGGTGCAGGAGCCGATAAACACTTTATCAATCGCAACATCGGTCAGTTTAATGCCCGGCTGCAGGTTCATGTAGGCCAGCGCTTTTTCCGCTGAGGCGCGCTCAACCGGATCGGCGAATGAGGCCGGGTTCGGGATCAACTGATCAACGGCAATCACCTGGCCCGGGTTGGTGCCCCAGGTGACCTGCGGTGCAATCTCTTCAGCATGCAGCGTCACTACCGCATCATACTTCGCGCCTTCATCAGATTTCAGGGTGCGCCAGTATTCAACGGCCTGCTCCCATTTCTCGCCCTGTGGGGAGAACTGACGACCTTTCAGGTAGTTGAAAGTAGTGTCATCCGGTGCTACCAGGCCCGCTTTCGCGCCCATCTCAATCGCCATGTTGCACAGGGTCATACGACCTTCCATGCTCAGCGCCTGAATGGCCGGGCCGCAGAATTCAACCACATAACCAGTACCGCCTGCGCTGCCGGTTTTACCGATGATCGCCAGCACGATATCTTTGGCGGTAATGCCGGTGGACGCCTGGCCCAGTACTTCAATCTTCATGGTTTTCGCCCGACCCTGTTTCAGGGTCTGAGTGGCAAATACATGTTCCACTTCAGAG
The DNA here is from genome assembly GCF_000745295.1 of Pantoea sp. 9140. Lineage (NCBI taxonomy): Bacteria > Pseudomonadati > Pseudomonadota > Gammaproteobacteria > Enterobacterales > Erwiniaceae > Pantoea > Pantoea sp. 9140. The sequence continues at coordinate 382,070 of NZ_JQNO01000001.1, forward strand.
GTGCCGATACCAAAGGCCAGCGAGCCGAACGCGCCGTGGGTGGCGGTGTGCGAGTCGCCGCACACAATGGTCATGCCCGGCAGCGTCATACCCTGCTCAGGACCGATAACGTGGACGATGCCCTGGAATGGGTGATTCAGGTCATACAGCTGTACGCCAAATTCTTCGCAGTTCTTCATCAGCTCCTGCATCTGAATACGCGCCATTTCGCCCGACGCATTGATATCTTTGGTCTGGGTAGAGACGTTGTGATCCATCGTGGCAAAGGTTTTGCCCGGCTGACGGACTTTACGTCCGTGTGCGCGCAGGCCATCAAAGGCCTGTGGCGAGGTCACTTCATGGATCAGGTGACGATCGATGTAGAGTAACGGCGTTTCGTTTGGCGCTTCGTGGACGACATGTGCATCAAATAACTTCTGGTATAAGGTTTTCATTTTTTTATTTTTCCTCGGCGATAAAGCGGGCAATGATGCTGCCCATCTCATCTGTGCTGACCGCAGGGCCATCACCGGCTAAATCTTTGGTGCGGTAACCCTGTTCCAGCGCACGGCTAATGGCACGTTCGATACTGTCGGCAGCGACATCGGCATTCAGGCTGTAACGCAGCAGCAGCGACAGCGACAGGATCTGGGCGACCGGGTTAGCAATATTCTGACCGGCGATATCCGGCGCTGAACCACCCGCCGGTTCGAACAGGCCAAAGCCCGCTTCATTCAGGCTGGCTGACGGCAGCATGCCCATCGAGCCGGTGATCATGGCGCACTCATCAGAGAGAATGTCACCGAACAGGTTGGAGCAGAGCAGCACGTCAAACTGCGACGGGTCTTTGATCAGCTGCATGGTCGCGTTGTCGATATAGATGTGGCTCAGCTGCACGTCCGGGTACTCTTTTGCCACTTCATTAACAATTTCACGCCACATCACCGAGGTCTGCAGCACGTTGGCTTTATCCACCGAGGTGACTTTGTTGCGACGTTTGCGCGCCGATTCAAACGCGATACGGGCGATGCGCTCAATTTCGAAACGGTGATAGACCTCGGTATCAAAGGCACGCTCTTCCGGGCCGCTGCCTTCGCGTCCTTTCGGCTGACCAAAATAGATGCCGCCGGTCAGTTCACGCACGCAGAGAATGTCGAAGCCCTTTGCGGCGATATCGGCGCGCAGCGGGCAGAAGGCTTCCAGTCCGCTGTAGAGCGCCGCCGGACGCAGGTTACTGAACAGCTTAAAATGCTTGCGCAGCGGCAGCAACGCACCGCGTTCCGGCTGTGATGCTGGCGGTAAATGCTCCCACTTCGGACCACCAACGGAGCCAAACAGAATCGCGTCGGCCTGCTCGCAGCCTGCAACCGTAGCCGGTGGCAGAGGTTCGCCATGCTGATCGATAGCGATGCCGCCGACCGCATATTCCTGGGTGGTAATCTGCATATCAAAGCGCTGACGAATGGCATCCAGCACTTTCATCGCCTGTGCCATCACTTCCGGGCCGATACCGTCACCGGATAAAACTGCGATATGAGAGGAGGTGGACATGGTTATACGGTTTCCTTCTGATCTTTAAATTTGCGCTGCAATTCTTGTTCAACCTGACGGGCACGCCAGATATTGTTCAGGGCGTTGACCATCGCTTTCGCAGAGGACTCGACGATATCGGTCGCCAGACCAATGCCGTGGAATTTGCGGCCGTTGTAGCTCACAACGATATCGACCTGACCCAGCGCGTTTTCGCCGTGGCCTTTCGCAGTCAGCTTGTAGTTAACCAGCTCAGCGTCAAACTGCGTGATTCGGTTAATCGCCTGATAGACCGCATCAACCGGACCGTTACCGGTGGCGGCATCCGATTTAGCGACATCGCCGCAGCCCAGATTGACAGAGGCGGTGGCGGTGATGCCGGAACCGGTCTGGACGTTAAATTCGTGCAGCTGGAAATGCTCCGGCTCTTCATTCTGTTTGTTGATGAAGGCCAGCGCTTCCAGGTCGTAATCGAAGACCTGACCTTTTTTGTCGGCCAGTTTCAGGAAGGCGTCATACAGCGTATCCAGATTGTAATCCTGCTCGGCATAGCCCATCTCTTCCATGCGATGTTTTACCGCCGCACGGCCTGAACGCGAGGTCAGGTTCAGCTGGATTTTGTGCAAGCCAATCGACTCTGGCGTCAGGATTTCGTAGTTCTCGCGATTCTTCAGCACGCCATCCTGATGAATACCGGAGGAATGGGCGAAAGCGTTGGAGCCGACCACTGCTTTATTCGCCGGGATCGGCATGTTGCAGATCTGGCTGACCATCTGGCTGGTGCGGTAGATTTCCTGATGATTGATAGTGGTGTGCACGTTCATGATCTGCTGACGGGTTTTAATCGCCATGATCACCTCTTCCAGCGCACAGTTACCGGCACGTTCACCCAGCCCATTCATCGTGCCTTCAACCTGACGCGCGCCGGCCTGAACAGCAGCCAGGGCGTTACCGGTTGCCATGCCCAGGTCATCGTGGGTATGTACAGAGATAATCGCTTTATCGATGTTAGGAACGCGGTTCATCAGTTCGCTGATGATGTGAGCATATTCGCCTGGCAGGGTGTAGCCAACGGTGTCCGGGATGTTGATAGTGGTCGCACCGGCGTTAATCGTGGCTTCCACCATCCGGCACAGGTCATCAATGGGGGTACGGCCGCCATCTTCACAGGAGAACTCGACGTCACTGGTGTAGTTACGCGCACGCTTTACCATATGCACCGCACGCTCAATCACTTCCGGCAGCGTACTGCGCAGTTTGGTGGCGATGTGCATCGGGGAGGTCGCGATGAAGGTATGAATACGGAAGGCTTCGGCAACGCGCAGTGATTCATATGCCGCGTCGATGTCTTTCTCCACACAGCGCGCCAGTCCGCAGACCCGACTGTTTTTGATGGTACGCGCAATGGTCTGTACTGATTCAAAGTCGCCTGGTGAGGAGACCGGGAAACCCACTTCCATCACATCCACGCCCATACGCTCCAGCGCTAAGGCAATCTGCAATTTTTCTTTCACACTCAGGCTGGCCTGTAATGCCTGCTCACCATCGCGCAGAGTGGTATCGAAAATAATGACTTGCTGGCTCATCGTATTCATCCTTTTGCTTTTTTCGGGCCTGGCAACGAGCATAAAAAAACCCGCGACAGGCGCGGGTTTTTAACTTTCAGCAGGTTTGAATCAGTGTTTGATTCCGCCCACAAGTCTACCGCGCAAGCTGAGTGCGTTTAGTAGTAGACCGAGAAGGCGAACAGAACGAAACATGGATTCAAACCTTATAAAATGTTGTGCTGTACATATTGGTACTGGAATCGCTCAGGGATGTCAACCTTCAATGCAGGGGTATTATCCGGGACGATGAAGGAAGATATTCTGTTATTTAACGGTCAGGCAGCGTAATGAACAGCGCGTCAGTCACTGCGTAAGCAATCAGCCCCGGAAGGCTGCCTTTTATGGGCTGTTCAAAGATTTATTCTATTGAAAAATAATAATTTTATTGTTTTTCAGCCTGGCAGCACCACAGGATTTATCACCTGTCGGTTAGCATAATCGAATGCGCTTGCGTGATTTACTGGTTAATTACGCCAGAAAAGAAAAGCGTCAGGCGATTGTGGGCTATTGCAGGCGGTAATAAGTTTTCGTTATTTCTTATATCTCGCTGAAAATAATTTCTTACTTAGCATTTTCGTCTGCGGTTCTGCGACGTAATTAGTTTAATCCGCGCAGCCAATTCTTATCAGGCAGAGCCTTTACGTCCCGGCCTTTTAATTTACGCGGGTTTGCGGTTTGCCTGCCCGGTTAACTGCGGTTATGGTAATTGACCTACTCTCAGAACAATGAACTCAACAGATTTCTCTGTAACCGGACAGCGGCACATGTTTTCGCTGTCGTGCATAAACATAAGATTTTGATTGGCAAAGCAGGCACCAGGGCAACGTGTTACACACCAACGGGCGTAGTAACCGGGCCGGGTCCTCAAGCCTGGAGGCAGAAGATGGAGATGTTGTCAGGAGCCGAAATGGTCGTCCGTTCGTTAATCGATCAGGGCGTTAAGCAGGTATTCGGTTATCCGGGTGGCGCAGTCTTAGATATCTATGATGCGCTGCAAACCGTCGGGGGTATCGATCACATTCTGGTGCGCCATGAGCAGGGCGCGGTGCATATGGCTGACGGTCTGGCGCGTGCTACTGGTGAAGTTGGCGTGGTGCTGGTTACCTCAGGACCCGGTGCAACCAATGCCATTACCGGTATCGCTACCGCCTATATGGACTCGATTCCGCTGGTGATCCTGTCGGGTCAGGTTCCCTCGTCGCTGATTGGCTATGATGCTTTTCAGGAGTGCGACATGGTCGGCATCTCTCGTCCGGTGGTGAAGCACAGCTTCCTGGTAAAAAGCACCGAAGAGATCCCAACCGTACTGAAAAAGGCGTTCTGGCTGGCCTCCAGCGGACGTCCGGGACCGGTGGTGATCGACCTGCCAAAAGATATTCTGAACCCGGCCAACAAACTGCCTTATCACTGGCCGGATTCGGTAAGCATGCGTTCATACAACCCGACCATTCAGGGTCACAAAGGGCAGATTAAGCGCGCGCTGACCACCTTGCTGGCTGCGAAGAAGCCGGTGATTTACGCGGGTGGCGGGGCCATCACCGCTGGCTGCGAAGCGGAACTGTTACAGCTGGCCGAAAGCCTGAATATTCCGGTGACAACTTCGCTGATGGGCCTGGGCGCGTTTCCGGGTACCCACCGTCAGTGCGTCGGCATGCTCGGTATGCACGGCACGTACGAAGCCAACATGACGATGCACAATACCGATCTGATTTTTGGTATCGGCGTTCGCTTCGATGATCGCACCACCAACAACCTGGCGAAATATTGTCCCAACGCCACGGTGATGCACATCGATATCGATCCTACCTCTATTTCCAAAACGGTTGCGGCGGATATTCCGATTGTGGGCGATGCGAAACAGGTATTGCAGCAGATGCTGGAGTTGCTTGCGCAAAGCGACACGCCATCGCGTGCTGAGAGCCTGCACGACTGGTGGCAGGCGATCGAAGGCTGGCGCAGTCGTCACTGCCTGGAGTTTGATCGCACCAGCGACAAAATTAAACCACAGGCCGTGATTGAAACCATCAGCCGTCTGACCAAAGGCGATGCGTACGTCACGTCAGATGTGGGCCAGCATCAGATGTTTGCTGCGCTCTATTATCCTTTCGATAAACCGCGCCGCTGGATCAACTCCGGCGGTCTGGGCACCATGGGCTTTGGCCTGCCTGCTGCGCTGGGCGTTAAGATGGCGTTGCCGGAAGAGACCGTCATCTGCGTAACGGGCGATGGCAGTATCCAGATGAACATTCAGGAGCTCTCTACAGCACTGCAGTACGATCTGCCGGTGCTGGTGCTGAACCTGAATAACCGGGTGCTGGGCATGGTGAAGCAGTGGCAGGATATGATCTATTCCGGTCGTCACTCCCAGTCTTATATGGAGTCGCTGCCTGACTTCGTGCGTCTGGCGGAAGCCTACGGTCATGTCGGCATCGCGATTGAACATCCGGCTGAGCTGGAAGAGAAACTGACGCTGGCGCTGGAAACGCTGGCGAAAGGACGTCTGGTGTTTGTGGATGTCACCGTTGACGGTAGCGAGCACGTTTACCCGATGCAGATTCGCGGTGGCAGCATGGATGAGATGTGGTTAAGCAAAACGGAGAGGACATAATTATGCGTCGCATTTTATCAGTTCTGCTGGAGAACGAATCCGGCGCATTATCCCGTGTCGTCGGTCTGTTTTCGCAGCGCGGCTATAACATTGAAAGCCTGACTGTGGCACCGACCGACGATCCCACGCTGTCGCGGATGACCATTCAGACGGTGGGTGATCAGAAGGTGCTGGAGCAGATTGAAAAGCAGCTGCACAAGCTGGTGGATGTGCTGCGCGTTACCGAACTGGGGCTGGGCGCCTATGTTGAACGTGAAATCATGCTGGTGAAGATTCAGGCCAGCGGTTATGGCCGTGAAGAGGTGAAACGAAACGCCGAGATCTTCCGCGGTCAGATCATTGACGTGACGCCGACGCTGTACACGGTTCAGCTGGCAGGCACCAGTGACAAACTGGACGCCTTCCTGAATACCGTCCGCGATGTTGCCGAAATTGTTGAAGTGGCACGCTCCGGGATCGTGGGCGTTTCACGTGGCGATCGCATCATGCGTTAATTACGCTCCGTCATCATCAATCCTCACCTAACCCGGCGAAATGCCGGGTTTTTTTATTTTTTATGCGCCAGGCGGGTTACATTCAGAAAAGCGGTTGCTCCGCGCACTTTTCTGCTGTTAGATGATAGTCATAAGTTATCCATAGCTTAACTGCGGCTATTTTTGCCGTTAAAGCGGATTTGATGGTGGGGTTATCGTGAAACTGGATGAAATTGCGCGTCTGGCAGGCGTATCGCGCACCACGGCCAGTTATGTGATCAATGGCAAAGCGCGGCAGTATCGTGTCAGCGACAAAACCGTTGAGAAAGTCATGGCGGTGGTACGTGAGCATAATTATCACCCTAATGCGGTGGCTGCCGGGCTACGCGCCGGGCGAACGCGCTCTATTGGGTTAGTGATTCCCGATCTGGAAAATACCAGCTATACCCGTATTGCGAACTATCTGGAGCGCCAGGCGCGTCAGCGCGGCTATCAGCTGCTGATCGCCTGCTCTGAAGACCAGCCTGATAACGAGATGCGCTGCATTGAACATCTGTTACAGCGGCAGGTCGATGCGATTATCGTCTCTACCTCATTACCGCCAGAGCATCCCTTTTATCAGCGCTGGATCAACGATCCCCTGCCGATTATCGCGTTAGACCGCGCGCTGGATCGTGAACATTTTACCAGCGTAGTGGGTGCCGATCAGGATGATGCACAGACGCTGGCCGCTGAACTGCGTCAGCTTGAGGTTAAAAATGTGCTGTTCCTTGGCGCGTTACCTGAGCTCTCAGTAAGTTTCCTGCGGGAGATGGGGTTCCGCGATGCCTGGAAAGACGATCCCCGTCCGATTGACTATATCTATTGCAACAGCTTCGAACGCACCGCCGCTGCCGCGCTGTTTGAAAAATACCTTGAAGATCACCCGATGCCGGAGGCGCTGTTTACCACCTCATTTGGTCTGCTGCAGGGTGTCATGGATGTGACGCTGAAACGTGACGGAAGGCTGCCGACCGAGCTGGCCATTGCCACCTTTGGCGACCACGAATTACTGGACTTTCTTGAGTGTCCGGTACTGGCGGTGGGTCAGCGTCATCGTGACGTGGCAGAGCGTGTACTGGAATTAGTTTTAGCCTCGCTGGATGAACCCAGAAAACCGAAACCGGGTTTAACCCGCATTCGTCGTAATTTATACCGTCGCGGACAATTAAGCAGAAAAGTTAAATGAGTAACGGGCAGTATTATGCTGCCCGCCCATTTTATTTCCGTGATGTACTGATTAAATAAACAGGTCGACGTAAAAAAGCGTAAATTCTGCTCATCAAATCTAACAAAGTCGACAGGCTTATTTTTATTATCTGCTTACAACTTCAACAAACTTCCTGCCCCGTCTCGCCTGAAGCTGCTGTGCTTCCTTTCGGAAATCCCCTAAAATGCCGCCGCTGTCTCAGAAACTACGATAAATATTCAGCGCTTCATGTTGTTTCATTTTTAGTCGTTTTTTTGTGGGTCCTTATTTTTATTCAGGTATTCATTGGCTTAATTTTTACTTTCCCTTTTTATTCGTTTATATCGTCGCCAGAGATTAATTTTGCGCTCTGTAAAGAGTGATATTCAACTACCGCTCCGGCTTGACAAGGATTTCATGGGATCCTTAAACTCGTTTCGTGGTAAAAAGTGGGATAAAGTGGCGTAAATGGGTGACCAGGAGGAGAGACTGGCATGTTCCGCGGAGCAACGTTAGTCAATCTCGACAGCAAAGGGCGGCTCGCCGTACCCACGCGATATCGCGATTTGCTGATTGGGGAATCTCAGGGGCAGATGGTCTGTACCATCGACCTCCACCAGCCATGCCTGTTGCTTTATACCCTGCCCGAATGGGAAATCATTGAAAAAAAGCTGGCACGCCTTTCCAGCATGAATCCACTTGAGCGCCGCGTACAGCGTTTGCTGCTGGGACATGCCAGTGAATGTCAGATGGACAATGCAGGCCGCCTGCTGCTGGCAAATACGCTTCGGCAGCACGCAAAATTAACCAAAGAAGTGATGCTGGTTGGACAGTTCAACAAGTTTGAGCTGTGGGATGAACAGACCTGGTATCAACAAGTCAGGGACGATATTGACGCAGAACAGTCGGCTCAGGAGCCTTTATCTGAGCGGTTGCAGGACTTGTCGCTATAGCTATGCAGGAAAATTTCATACATACCACCGTACTGTTGGATGAGGCGGTTAACGGCCTCAATATCAGGGAAGACGGTATTTACATCGACGGCACTTTTGGCCGTGGTGGCCATTCACGCCTGATTCTTTCGCAACTGGGAGAGAAGGGAAGGCTGATCGCCATCGATCGCGATCCGCAAGCTATCGCCGCTGCCGCTGAGATCACCGATCCGCGTTTTTCAATTATTCATGGCCCTTTTTCCGCGCTGGCAGAGTATGTCGCTGAACGGGATTTAGTCGGGAAAATTGACGGCATTTTACTCGATCTGGGGGTTTCATCACCGCAACTGGATGACGCCGAACGCGGCTTCTCCTTTATGCGTGACGGACCACTGGATATGCGCATGGACCCTTCGCGCGGTCACTCCGCCGCAGAATGGTTACTGCACGCGGAAGAAGCGGATATCGCCTTCGTCCTGAAGACCTACGGTGAAGAGCGATTCTCTAAACGTATTGCCCGGGCCATTGTCGAGCGCAATCGTGAACAGCCGATGACCCGCACCCGGGAGCTGGCTGAAGTGATCTCTGTCGCCATGCCGGTGAAAGATAAGTTTAAGCATCCGGCTACACGCAGCTTCCAGGCCATTCGTATCTGGATTAACAGCGAACTGGAAGAGATCGATATTGCTCTGAAAGGGGCGGTTGAGGTGCTGGCACCACAGGGGCGCCTCTCTGTTATCAGCTTCCATTCACTGGAAGATCGGCTGGTGAAGCGCTTTATGCGCGATCAGAGTCGCGGGCCACAGGTGCCAGCCGGGATACCGATGACTGAACATCAGCTGCGAGCGCTGGGCGGGCGTGAGCTGAAGCTGCTTGGCAAGATGTCACCGGGTGATGCTGAAGTCTCTGAAAATCCACGTGCGCGCAGTTCGGTATTACGTATCGCGGAGAAAACCGACGCATGATCGGTAATGAGCGCCACAGTCTGCCCGCCGTCATCGGCGGGGATTTGCTGCGAAAAGGCAAGATTCCGGTGCTGTTGCTGATCGCTGTGGTGGTGTCTGCCGTGCTGGTGGTCACCACCACCCATAAAACACGACTGCTGACCGCGCAGCGCGAACAGCTGGTGCTGGAGCGTGATGCGCTGGATATCGAGTGGCGCAACCTGATTCTGGAAGAGAATGCGCTGGGCGACCATAGCCGGGTTGAACGCATCGCCACCGAGAAGCTGCAGCTGCAGCACGTTGATCCTTCACAAGAAAATATCGTGGTGCAGAAATAAGGATTTCAGATAGCGAATGAGCGGCACAGGCAGAACGCTGAAGTTAAAGAAACCGGAAGATAAAGCCAGCTTTGTAAGCTGGCGTTTTGCGTTGCTGTGCGGCTGTATTTTACTGGCGCTGGGTGGCTTGCTGTCGCGTGTGGCCTGGCTGCAGGTCATCAATCCCGGCAAGCTGGTGAAAGAGGGCGATTTGCGCTCGCTGCGTGTTCAGGCAGTGCCGACTTCGCGCGGGATGATCAGCGATCGCGCTGGCCGCCCACTGGCTGTCAGTGTACCGGTTAATGCCATCTGGGCTGATCCAAAAGAGCTGCATGCCGGTGGTGGCGTAACGCTCGACAGCCGCTGGAAAGCACTGTCCGATGCGCTCTCTATTCCGCTTGATCAGCTGGCGGCCCGCGTCAATGCCAACCCTAAAGGCCGCTTTGTCTATCTGGCGCGCCAGGTTAATCCGGCCATCGGTGAATACGTCAAAAAACTCAAACTTCCCGGTATTCATCTGCGCGAAGAATCGCGTCGTTACTATCCTGCCGGGCAGGTCACCTCTCATCTGATTGGCTTTACCAATATCGACGGCCAGGGCATCGAAGGCATTGAGAAGAGCTTTGATAAATGGCTGACCGGTGCGCCGGGCGAGCGGACGGTGCGCAAAGATCGCTATGGCCGCGTCATCGAAGATATCTCCTCTGTGGACAGCCGCGCCGCCCATAACCTGACCCTGAGCATTGATGAGCGGTTACAGGCGCTGGTTTACCGTGAACTGAATAACGCCGTTGCTTTTAACAAAGCGGAATCGGGTACGGCGGTGCTGGTGGATGTGAATACCGGTGAAGTGCTGGCGATGGCCAACAGTCCGGCTTACAACCCGAATAATCTCACCAATACGCCAAAAGATCTGATGCGTAACCGCGCGATTACCGACATCTTCGAGCCGGGTTCTACCGTGAAGCCGATGGTGGTGATGACCGCGCTGCAACGCGGCGTGGTCAGAGAGAACAGCGTCCTGAATACCGTGCCGTACCGCGTCAATGGTCATGAGATCAAAGATGTGGCGCGCTACAACGAATTGACCCTGACAGGGGTTTTACAGAAGTCGAGTAACGTCGGTGTTTCACGTCTGGCGTTAGCGATGCCTTCCTCAGCGCTGGTAGAAACTTACGCGCGCTTTGGACTGGGCAAACCGACCAATTTGGGGCTGGTCGGGGAAAGCAGTGGCTTATACCCTAAAAAACAACGGTGGTCTGACATAGAGAGGGCCACCTTCTCTTTCGGCTACGGGCTAATGGTAACGCCGTTACAGTTAGCGCGAGTCTACGCAACGATTGGCAGCTATGGCATTAACCGTCCGCTGTCGATTACCAAAGTGGATCCGCCCGTCGCGGGACAACGCGTTTTCGATGAGTCACTGGTGAAAACCGTGATGCACATGATGGAAAGCGTGGCGCTGCCCGGTGGCGGTGGCGTTAAAGCGGCAATCAAGGGTTATCGCATCGCGATAAAAACCGGTACGGCGAAAAAAGTCGGGCCGGACGGACGCTACGTCAATAAATACATTGCCTATACCGCAGGCGTTGCGCCTGCCAGTCATCCCCGATTCGCGCTGGTGGTGGTGATCAACGATCCCCAGGCTGGCAAGTATTACGGCGGTGCGGTTTCTGCACCGGTGTTTGGTGCCATCATGGGCGGCGTACTGCGCACCATGAACATCGAGCCGGACGCATTACCGACGACCAATGACAGGAATGAGTTGGTGACTAACAGAAGTGAGGAATCAAGTGACAGATCGTAACCTGCGCGACTTACTCGGCCCCTGGGTGCCAGGCGCGCCGGCGCGCCCACTGCGCGACATGACCCTGGATAGCCGCATGGCGGCGTCTGGCGATCTGTTTGTCGCTGTTGCAGGCCATCAGGTTGATGGCCGCCGTTTCATTCCGCAGGCGATTGCGCAGGGCGTCGCCGCCGTGGTGGCTGAAGCTGAAGGTGAAGCGACTGACGGCGAAATCCGTGAAATGCACGGCGTACCGGTCATCTATCTGGCACAGCTGCATCAGCGGCTGTCGGCTTTAGCAGGACGTTTTTATCAGCAGCCGGGCGAGAAGCAGACGCTGATTGGCGTCACTGGCACCAACGGTAAAACCACGACCACCCAGCTGCTGGCGCAGTGGGCGACGCTGCTGGGTGAAACCAGCGCAGTGATGGGCACCGTCGGCAACGGGCTGGTGGGTCACTTAGTCGCTGCAGAAAATACTACCGGTTCAGCCGTGGACGTTCAGCATATGCTGCACGAGCTCGCTGAAAAAGGAGCGACCCTGACCGCGATGGAAGTCTCGTCACACGGTCTGGTGCAGCATCGCGTTGCGGCGCTGCCGTTTGCCGCGGCGGTCTTCACCAATCTCAGTCGCGATCACCTCGATTACCACGGTGACATGCCGAGCTATGAATCGGCTAAATGGCTGCTGTTTTCTGAGCATCAGGTCGGACAGGCGATTCTTAACGCTGATGATGAAGTCGGCCGTCGCTGGCTGGCGCGCTTACCTGATGCGGTTGCCGTCACCATGGAAGATAACCTTCAATCGGGCTGCCATGGCCGCTGGCTGAAAGCCGATGCGGTGGAGTACCACGACAACGGGGCTCATATCCGTTTCAGCTCCAGCTGGGGCAACGGTGAAATCGACAGCCCGCTGATGGGCGCGTTCAACGTCAGCAATCTGCTGCTGGCGCTGGCGACCCTGCTGTCACTGGATTATCCGCTGGCGACGCTGATAAGCGTTGCACCACGATTACAGCCCGTTAACGGGCGTATGGAAGTGTTCAGCGCTGCAGGAAAACCGACGGTCGTGGTGGATTATGCCCACACGCCGGATGCGCTGGAAAAAGCGCTGGAAGCGGCACGTCTGCATTGCAAAGGAAAACTCTGGTGCCTGTTTGGCTGCGGCGGCGACCGCGACAAAGGCAAGCGCCCGTTAATGGGGGCAATTGCTGAACAATTTGCGGATGTGGTGGTGATTACCGACGACAATCCGCGCAGCGAAGATCCGCAGGCGATAGTAAAAGACATTCTGACCGGTTTGCTGGATCCGGGCCGCGCCCGCGTGGTAGCAGGTCGTGCGCAAGCGGTCACTAACGCCATTATGCAGGCACAACCTGACGATATCGTGCTGGTGGCGGGCAAAGGCCATGAAGATTATCAGATCATCGGCAACCGTCGTCTCGACTACTCCGATCGTGCCACGGTAGCGGCACTGCTGGGAGGCGCAGCATGATCCCGGTTTCATCAAAGACCCTGGCGGAAATTACCGGCGGCACGCTGCACGGCAGCGATTTCACCCTGAACGATGTGACCACCGATACCCGCAAAGTGACGGCGGGCAGCCTGTTTGTCGCGCTGGTGGGCGAACGCTTCGATGCACACGACTTCGCCGGAGAGGCCATTGCGAATGGCGCACAGGCGCTGCTGGTGAGTAAGCATTTACCTGTCGCTGTGCCTCAGGTGGTGGTTGAAGATACCCGTATCGCCTTTGGACGACTGGGTGCCTGGGTTCGTCAGCAGTCGACCGCCCGCGTAGTCGCGCTGACCGGCTCCTCCGGCAAAACTTCGGTCAAAGAGATGACCGCAGCGATTCTGCGTCAGTGTGGCGAAACGCTCTACACCGCAGGCAATCTCAACAACGATTATGGCGTGCCGATGACCCTGCTCCGCCTGACCGCAGAACATCAGTATGCGGTCATCGAGCTGGGTGCTAATCATCAGGGCGAAATCGCCTACACCACTGACCTGGTTAAACCAGAAAGCGCGCTGGTGAATAATCTGGCCGCGGCCCATCTGGAAGGCTTTGGTTCGCTGGCGGGTGTTGCTAAAGCGAAAGGTGAGATCTTTCAGGGCCTGCCGGCTCACGGCATTGCCATTCTCAACGATGAGAGCAACGACTGGCCGAACTGGCAGAGCACGCTGCAGGATAAAACCGTGTGGCGCTTTTCACCGCAGGCGGACGAGTGTGATTTCTCCGCCCGTGATATCCGCATTGCGCAGGATGGCACCCATTTTGTGATGAACACACCGCGTGGCACGGCTGAGATCGTACTGCCGCTGCCGGGCCGTCATAACATTGCTAACGCCCTTGCGGCGGCGGCACTGGCCCTGTCAGTGGATGCGCCGCTTAGCGCCGTTCAGCAGGGACTGAAAAACCTGCAGTCGGTGCCGGGTCGTCTGTTTCCGGTGCGTCTTTCTGCGCATCAGCTGCTGCTGGATGACAGCTACAACGCTAACGTCGGCTCGATGACCGCCGCCGTCCAGGTCCTGTCAGAGATGCCAGGTTACCAGGTGCTGGTCGCGGGTGATATGGCGGAACTGGGTGAAGAGACTGAAAAATGTCACCGCGAAATCGGTGAAGCGGCACGCGAAGCAGGCCTTGACCGCGTGCTGACCTGTGGAAAATTCAGTCACTTCATCAGTGAAAGCAGTGGAGTTGGTGAACATTTCAGCGATAAGACGGCGCTGACTGAACGTTTGCGAGAATTGTTGTCCCAACACTCAGAAATTACCGTCCTGATAAAAGGTTCACGTAGTGCCGCCATGGAGCAGGTAGTACAGAGCTTAAAGGAGAAAGGAACATGTTAGTTTGGCTGGCCGAGCATCTGGTCGCTTTTTATTCGGGCTTCAACGTCTTTTCCTATCTGACGTTTCGCGCCATTGTCAGCCTGCTGACCGCGTTATTTATCTCGCTCTGGATGGGGCCGCGCCTCATCGCCTGGCTGCAGAAATTACAGATTGGCCAGGTCGTCCGTAACGACGGTCCGGAATCGCACTTCAGTAAGCGCGGGACGCCTACCATGGGCGGCATCATGATTCTGACCTCCATCACCATTTCGGTGCTGATGTGGGCCTATCCGTCGAACCCCTATGTCTGGTGCGTGCTGTTCGTGCTGGTCGGCTTTGGCATCATCGGCTTTGTCGATGACTACCGCAAAGTGGTGCGTAAAGACACCAAAGGCCTGATCGCCCGCTGGAAATATTTCTGGATGTCGGTGATTTCGCTGGGTGTGGCATTCGGACTTTATGCGGCGGGCAAAGATACCCCTGCGACTCAACTGGTCGTGCCGTTTTTCAAAGACATCATGCCGCAGCTTGGCCTGTTTTATGTGCTGCTGGCCTACTTTGTGATTGTCGGAACGGGTAACGCGGTCAATCTGACCGATGGCCTGGATGGCCTGGCGATTATGCCAACCGTCTTTGTCGCTGCGGGCTTCGCGCTGGTTGCCTGGGCAACCGGTAACGTGAAGTTTGCTGAATACCTTCATATTCCCTATCTGCGTCACGCCGGTGAGCTGGTGATTGTCTGTACCGCCATCGTCGGGGCAGGGCTGGGCTTCCTGTGGTTCAACACCTATCCGGCTCAGGTCTTTATGGGTGACGTCGGCTCGCTGGCTTTAGGCGGCGCGCTGGGCACCATCGCGGTGTTACTGCGTCAGGAATTTTTACTGGTGATCATGGGCGGCGTATTTGTGGTTGAAACGCTGTCGGTGATCCTGCAGGTGGGATCGTTCAAGTTGCGCGGCCAGCGTATTTTCCGCATGGCGCCGATCCATCACCACTATGAACTCAAGGGCTGGCCGGAACCGCGCGTCATCGTGCGCTTCTGGATTATTTCGCTAATGCTGGTGCTGATTGGCCTGGCCACGCTGAAGGTGCGTTAATCATGGCTGACTATCGGGGTAGAAAAGTCGTCATCATCGGACTGGGCCTTACCGGGCTCTCCTGTGTTGATTTCTTTTTAGCGCAGGGCGTCACGCCTCGCGTGATGGACACCCGTGTCTCGCCGCCGGGGCTGGATAAATTGCCCGGGCAGGTTGAACGCCATCTGGGCGGCATTAACGGTGACTGGCTACTGGCGGCAGATCTGATTGTTGCCAGCCCTGGCGTCGCGCTGGCGCATCCGATTCTCAGCGAAGCGGTAGAAGCCGGAATTGAAATCGTCGGTGACATTGAGCTGTTCTGCCGCGAGGCGCAGGCTCCCATCGTGGCAATTACCGGTTCCAACGGCAAAAGCACCGTGACCACGCTGGTAGGTGAGATGGCGAAAGCCGCAGGCTGGCAGGTGGGCGTCGGTGGCAATATTGGTCTGCCCGCGCTGAGTCTGCTGCAATCACCGGCCCAACTTTATGTACTGGAACTCTCCAGTTTCCAGCTTGAGACCACCCACAGTCTGAAAGCGGCTGCGGCAACCGTGCTTAACGTCACCGAAGATCATATGGACCGCTATCCGCTGGGTATGCAGCAGTATCGTGCTGCCAAGCTGCGGGTCTATGAGAATGCGCAGATCTGCATCGTTAACGCTGATGATGCGCTGACGATGCCGGTACGTGGTGCGGATAAGCGCTGTGTCAGCTTTGGTGTCGATTTCGGTGACTACCACCTTAACAAGCAGCAGGGCAGTATCTGGCTGCGGGTGAAAGGTGAGAAAGTCCTGAACACCGCTGAAATGAAGATGGTGGGACAGCATAACTACACCAACGCGCTGGCTGCGCTGGCGCTGGCCGATGCGGTCGGTCTGCCACGCGCCTCCAGCCTGGCGGCTTTAACGCAATTTAACGGTCTGGCGCATCGCTTCCAACTGGTCCATGAAAACCAGGGCGTACGCTGGATTAATGACTCCAAAGCGACCAACGTCGGCAGCACCGAAGCGGCGCTGAATGGCCTGCAGGTTCAGGGAACGCTGTGGCTGCTGATGGGGGGTGATGGCAAGTCAGCCGATTTTACACCGTTGATCCCGTGGCTGCAGGGCGACAACGTGCGCCTTTACTGCTTTGGCCGTGACGGCGATGCGCTGGCCGCGCTGCGTCCTGACATCGCTGTACGCACGGAAACGATGCGACAGGCAATGGAGCAGATCGCGCCACAGGTTAAAGCAGGCGATATGGTTCTGCTGTCGCCGGCCTGCGCCAGCCTTGACCAGTTCCGTAACTTTGAGCAGCGCGGTGAGCAGTTCGCGCAACTGGCGAAGGAGCTGAGCTGATGCGTATTCCTGGTGCCGGACTGGCGGGTTACTTCTCAGGACGCCTGAAAGACTGGGTGATGGGCGCACGCGAAAGTGATGATTCATCGCTGGTGCTCTATGACCGCACTCTGTTATGGCTGACGCTGGGCCTGGCGGTAATTGGTTTTGTGATGGTGACGTCGGCGTCTATGCCGGTAGGTCAGCGTCTGAATGACGATCTCTTTTACTTCGCCAAACGTGATGCGTTCTACATCGTGCTGGCTTTGGGTATGGCGCTGGTCACGTTGCGGGTGCCGATGGATTTCTGGCAGCGCTACAGCAACGTGATGCTGATGGTCACGGTGGCGATGCTGCTGATTGTTCTGGTCGTCGGCAGCTCAGTTAACGGTGCCTCGCGCTGGATTGCGCTGGGTCCGCTGCGTATCCAGCCTGCGGAGCTGTCGAAGCTCTCCCTGTTCTGCTATCTGGCCAGCTACCTGGTGCGCAAAGTGGAAGAGGTGCGTAACAACTTCTGGGGCTTCTGTAAGCCGATGGGGGTGATGGTCGTGCTGGCGGTGTTACTGCTGGCGCAGCCGGACCTCGGTACGGTGGTGGTGCTGTTTGTCACCACGCTGGCGATGCTGTTCCTGGCCGGTGCCAAGCTGTGGCAGTTCATGGCCATCATCGGCTCCGGCATTTTTGCGGTGATCCTGCTGATCATTGCAGAACCTTATCGTATGCGCCGTGTGACCTCGTTCTGGAACCCGTGGGAAGATCCGTTTGGTAGTGGCTACCAGCTGACGCAGTCTCTGATGGCATTTGGTCGCGGAGAATTCTGGGGGCAGGGACTCGGTAACTCGGTGCAAAAGCTGGAATATCTGCCGGAAGCGCATACCGACTTTATTTTCGCCATCATCGGGGAAGAACTCGGCTATGTCGGTGTGGTACTGGCACTTTTAATGGTATTCTTCGTCGCTTTTCGTGCGATGTCGATTGGCCGTCGTGCTCTGGAACTGGATCAGCGTTTTTCCGGCTTTTTAGCCTGTTCAATCGGTGTCTGGTTCAGCTTCCAGGCGCTGGTTAACGTCGGGGCTGCTGCCGGTATGTTACCGACCAAAGGCCTGACCTTACCGCTGATCAGTTACGGTGGGTCGAGTCTGATCATTATGTCGACCGCCATCGTCTTTTTATTACGCATAGATTATGAAACGCGCCTGGCGAAAGCGCAGGCGTTTACCCGAGGTGGTCGATGAGCGGTAAGCGATTGATGGTGATGGCAGGCGGAACCGGCGGACATGTCTTTCCCGGTCTGGCTGTCGCCCATCATCTGATGGAACAGGGCTGGCAGGTTCGCTGGTTAGGCACCGCCGACCGTATGGAAGCCGATCTGGTGCCAAAGCACGGCATCGACATCGACTTCATCCGTATCAGCGGATTACGCGGGAAGGGCATGAAAGCACTGCTACTGGCACCGCTACGTATCTTCAATGCCTGGCGCCAGGCGCGTCGCATTATGAAAGACTGGCAGCCGGATGTTGTGCTGGGCATGGGCGGCTACGTTTCAGGACCAGGCGGCTTAGCGGCCTGGAGCTGCGGAATTCCGGTGGTGCTGCATGAGCAGAACGGGATCGCCGGGCTGACTAACAAATGGCTGGCGAAAATCGCTACCAAAGTACTGCAGGCGTTTCCGGGCGCGTTTCCCGCCGCCGATGTGGTGGGGAATCCGGTTCGTACCGATGTTCTGGCTCTGCCTTTACCCGCGCAACGTCTGGCGGATCGTCATGGCCCGATTCGGGTGCTGGTGATTGGGGGCAGTCAGGGGGCGCGGATTCTGAACCAGACGCTGCCGCAGGTTGCGGCGCTGGTGGGTGATGAGATCACCCTGTGGCATCAGACCGGTAAAGGGGCACAGCCCGAAACAGAGAAAGCCTATCAGCAGGTGGGACAGACGCAGCATAAGGTCACTGAGTTTATTGATGACATGGCTGCCGCCTACGCCTGGGCTGATGTGGTGGTATGTCGCTCCGGCGCATTAACCGTGAGCGAAGTCGCTGCCGCTGGTTTACCGGCGATTTTCGTGCCGTTTCAGCACAAAGATCGCCAGCAGTACTGGAACGCGCTGCCGCTGGAGAAAGCGGGCGCCGCCAGAATTTTTGAGCAGCCGCAATTTACTGCGGAGGCTGTAGCGGATTTGCTACGCCACTGGGACCGCGCAACACTGCTGACGATGGCTGAGCAGGCCCGTCAGGTGGCGATCCCCGATGCGACTGGACGGGTCGCTCAGGAAGTGGCTCGCGCCGCAAAGTAATCATTCCGGTCAGCGTGTCTGACCTGTACCCGAAGTGGGTACAAACTGAAATAGCAGGTAACTGAGAGCGATGAATACACAACAATTGGCAAAACTGCGTTCTATCGTGCCCGAGATGCGTCGCGTCCGGCACATCCACTTTGTCGGCATCGGTGGTGCTGGCATGGGCGGTATTGCCGAAGTGTTAGCAAATGAAGGCTACCATATCAGCGGTTCAGATCTGGCCCCTAACCCGGTGACGCAGAACCTGATCGCCCTGGGCGCCACCATTTATTTTAACCATCGCCCCGAAAACGTGACCGATGCCAGCGTCGTTGTGGTCTCCAGCGCCGTATCGCAGGATAACCCGGAACTGGTAGCGGCTCGTGAACAGCGTATCCCGGTCATCCGTCGCGCGGAAATGCTGGCTGAACTGATGCGTTTCCGTCACGGCATCGCCGTTGCGGGTACGCATGGCAAAACGACCACCACGGCGATGGTGTCGAGTATTTATGCGGAAGCCGGTCTTGATCCGACTTTCGTTAACGGCGGCCTGGTTAAAGCAGCAGGCACACATGCTCGTCTGGGTCACAGCCGCTATCTGATTGCCGAAGCGGATGAGAGCGATGCGTCGTTCCTGCATCTGCAGCCGATGGTGGCCATTGTGACCAACATCGAAGCTGACCATATGGACACCTATCAGGGCGATTTTGAGAACCTGAAGCAGACGTTTATTAACTTCCTGCACAACCTGCCGTTTTACGGTCGTGCGGTGATGTGTGTGGATGATGTGGTTATCCGTGACCTGATCCCGCGCGTGGGCCGTCATATCACCACCTACGGTTTCAGTGACGATGCGGATCTGCGCATTGAAAACTATGAGCAGAGTGGCGCGCAGGGGCATTTTACCCTGATCCGTCAGGATAAAGCGCCGCTGCAGATTACGCTGAATGCGCCGGGTCGCCACAACGCCCTGAACGCGGCAGCCGCGGTCGCCGTCGCCAGTGAAGAGGGCATTGAAGACAATGCCATCCTGGCTGCGCTGGAGAGTTTCCAGGGCACGGGCCGTCGCTTTGATCTGCTGGGTGAATTCCCGACAGAGCCGGTGAACGGTCAGCCGGGCACTGCGATGCTGGTGGATGATTACGGTCACCATCCCACTGAAGTTGACGCGACGATTAAAGCCGCGCGCGCAGGCTGGCCGGATAAAAAACTGGTGATGGTGTTTCAGCCGCACCGTTACAGCCGTACCCGCGATCTGTTTGATGATTTCGCCAACGTGCTGTCGCATGTCGATGTGTTGCTGATGCTGGATGTGTACTCCGCCGGTGAAACCGCGATTCCGGGTGCCGACAGCCGTTCGCTGTGCCGTGCCATTCGTAACCGGGGCAAGGTTGATCCGATTCTGGTGCCGGAACATGACGCGCTGCCGGAAATGCTGGCACCACTGCTGTCAGGCAATGACCTGATTCTGGTGCAGGGTGCCGGTAACGTCGGCAAGGTTGCCCGCAAGCTGGCGGAGACTAAGCTCCAGCCGGAACGCAAAGCGGAGGATCGTCATGGCGGATAAAGTTGCCGTATTAATGGGCGGCACCTCAGCAGAGCGTGAGGTTTCGCTGAACTCGGGTCAGGCCGTCGTCGCCGGACTGCGGGAAATGGGCATCAATGCGCATGGCGTCGACACCCGTGATGTATCGGTGCTGACGCTGAAAGAGCAGGGCTTTGCCAAAGCCTTTATCGCGCTGCATGGCCGGGGCGGAGAAGATGGCACGATGCAGGCGGTGCTGGAGTTCCTGCAACTGCCTTACACCGGCAGCGGCGTAATGGCATCGGCTGTGACCATGGATAAGCTGCGCACCAAACTGCTGTGGCAGGGTCGCGGATTACCCTCAGGCAAATTTGTCTGGCTGACGCGTCAGCAGTTTGATGCCGGGCTAGATGCAGAGAGCAACGCAGCAATTGCGGCGCTGGGTCTGCCACTGTTTGTAAAGCCAGCCTGTGAAGGCTCGAGTGTGGGTATCAGCCGGGTTAACGATCTGAGCGCGCTGCCTGCCGCACTGGACATGGCGTTTAAGCACGACGATGACGTACTGGTCGAGGCGTTTCTCAGCGGCGCGGAGTATACCGTCGCGATTGTGGGCGATCGTATTCTGCCCTCAATTGAAATAAAGAGCGCCAGTGAGTTCTATGACTATGAAGCTAAATACATTTCTGACGATACTCAGTACGTCTGTCCGGCCGATTTAAGCGCTGAACGTGAAGCTGAATTACAGCAGCTGGTGCTGGCGGCCTGGCGTGCACTGGGCTGTCGTGGCTGGGGACGGGTTGATGTGATGACGGATGAGGAAGGGCGCTTTCAGTTGCTGGAAGCCAATACCTCTCCGGGCATGACCAGCCACAGTCTGGTTCCTATGGCAGCAAAACAGGCGGGCATGAGTTTCCCGCAGCTGGTTGCCCATATTCTGGAGCTGGCCGACTGATATGTCACAGGCGGCGATGAGAGTTCGAAACCGTGAACCGCAGGAGCGTATTCGCACCGGGCGCAGTAACGGAGCCCGACTGTTCGGCATTGTTTTTCTGCTGATGGTTATCGGGATTATGGTTGCCGGCGGGCTGGTAGTGCTGAAGTGGATGAACGATGCGTCCCGGCTGCCGCTGTCAAAACTGGTGGTGACAGGACAGACGCACTACACCACCCACGACGATATCCGCCAGGCGATTCTGTCGCTGGGTCCGCCTGGCACGTTTATGTCTCAGGATGTGGATATCCTTCAGCAGCAGATTGAGCGGCTGCCGTGGATTAAGCAGGTCAGCGTACGTAAGCAGTGGCCGGACGAACTGAAAATCCATCTGGTGGAGTATACGCCGGTGGCGCGCTGGAACGATTTGCATATGGTGGATGCTGAAGGTGTCTCCTTCAGCGTACCCGCCAGTCATGCCGGCAAAGAAACAATGCCGATGTTGTATGGGCCAGAAGGGAGTGAGAAAGAGGTCCTGGCGGGCTATCACAGCATGGATGATGTGCTGAAAGCCCGGAAGTTTACCCTGAAGGTGGCGTCGATGACGGCCCGTCGTTCATGGCAGCTGGTCACCAGCGATGATGTACGTATCGAACTGGGCCGCAGCGACACCATGAAACGACTGAATCGCTTTATTGAGCTCTACCCGGTGCTGCAACAGCAAGGTCAGAACGAGAGCAAACGTATCAGCTACGTGGATTTGCGATACGACTCTGGCGCTTCTGTTGGCTGGACACCGGTCGTGATGGAGCCACAGGACAGTAATCAGCAACAGAACCAGGCACAGGCTAAACAACAATGATCAAGGCAACGGACAGAAAACTGGTAGTTGGACTCGAAATCGGCACTGC
The DNA here is from genome assembly GCF_000745295.1 of Pantoea sp. 9140. Lineage (NCBI taxonomy): Bacteria > Pseudomonadati > Pseudomonadota > Gammaproteobacteria > Enterobacterales > Erwiniaceae > Pantoea > Pantoea sp. 9140. The sequence goes on from NZ_JQNO01000001.1 coordinate 404,337, forward strand.
AAAGGTTGCCGCCCTGGTTGGGGAAGTTCTGCCCGATGGTATGGTCAACATTATTGGGGTGGGCAGCTGCCCTTCCCGCGGTATGGATAAAGGTGGCGTAAACGACCTTGAGTCGGTGGTGAAATGCGTTCAGCGCGCCATCGATCAGGCTGAGCTGATGGCAGATTGCCAGATCTCCTCCGTCTACCTTGCTTTATCGGGCAAACATATCAGTTGTCAGAACGAAATCGGGATGGTTCCGATTTCGGAAGAGGAAGTGACTCAGGATGATGTAGAGAACGTTGTACATACCGCCAAATCGGTGAGAGTACGTGACGAGCACCGCATCCTGCATGTAATTCCTCAGGAATACGCAATCGATTATCAGGAAGGGATTAAGAATCCGGTCGGGCTGTCCGGCGTGCGCATGCAGGCAAAAGTACACCTGATCACCTGCCACAACGATATGGCGAAGAACATCGTTAAAGCCGTTGAGCGTTGCGGACTGAAAGTGGATCAGCTGATTTTTGCCGGCCTCGCCTCCAGTTTTGCGGTTCTGACTGAAGACGAACGTGAGCTGGGCGTCTGTGTTGTCGATATTGGTGGCGGTACAATGGACATAGCCGTATATACCGGCGGCGCTTTACGGCACACTAAGGTGATTCCGTATGCAGGCAACGTCGTCACCAGCGATATCGCCTATGCGTTTGGTACACCACCAACGGATGCTGAAGCGATTAAAGTGCGCCATGGCTGTGCGCTGGGCTCGATTGTCGGCAAAGATGAGAACGTTGAAGTGCCGAGCGTAGGAGGACGTCCACCGCGCAGCCTGCAACGTCAGACGCTGGCGGAAGTGATTGAGCCGCGTTATACCGAACTTTTGAATCTGGTCAATGACGAGATTCTGCAGTTACAGGAACAACTGCGTCAGCAGGGCGTGAAGCATCATCTGGCCGCAGGCATTGTCCTGACCGGTGGTGCAGCGCAAATCGAAGGACTGGCGGCCTGTGCGCAACGCGTATTCCATACGCAGGTGCGTATCGGACAGCCGCTGAATATTACCGGCCTGACTGACTATGCGCAGGAATCGTACTACTCCACCGCCGTGGGACTGTTGCATTACGGCAAAGAGTCGCACATGAACGGTGATGCAGAGACCGAAAAACGGGTTTCAGTAGGTAACTGGTTCAAGCGTATTAACAGTTGGTTAAAAAAAGAGTTTTAATTTTTGTGAAAGGGGATCATGCTGTTTTCTTTAATGATCTCCAGGCGACAGGCACATAACGGAGAGAAATCATGTTTGAACCTATGGAATTAACCAACGACGCGGTGATTAAAGTCATCGGCGTCGGTGGCGGCGGCGGTAACGCCGTAGAGCACATGGTACGCGAACGTATCGAAGGTGTGGAATTCTTTGCTGTGAATACCGACGCGCAAGCGCTGCGTAAAACAGCGGTCGGCCAGACCATCCAGATCGGTAATAACATTACCAAAGGTCTGGGTGCGGGTGCGAACCCGGAAGTGGGCCGTAACTCTGCAGAAGAAGATCGCGAAGCACTGCGGGCTGCGCTGGAAGGGGCAGACATGGTCTTCATCGCAGCAGGCATGGGCGGCGGTACCGGTACCGGTGCAGCACCTGTGGTTGCTGAAGTGGCCAAGGATCTCGGTATCCTGACGGTGGCGGTTGTCACCAAGCCATTCAACTTCGAAGGCAAAAAACGCATGGCGTTTGCCGAGCAGGGGATCGCTGAACTCTCCAAGCATGTCGATTCACTGATTACCATTCCAAACGACAAGCTGCTGAAAGTGCTGGGTCGTGGCATTTCCCTGCTGGATGCGTTTGGTGCGGCCAATGACGTGCTGAAAGGCGCAGTCCAGGGTATCGCCGAACTGATCACTCGTCCGGGCCTGATGAACGTCGACTTTGCTGACGTGCGTACCGTGATGTCCGAAATGGGCTATGCAATGATGGGTTCAGGCGTGGCGTGCGGTGAAGATCGTGCGGAAGAAGCGGCTGAAATGGCGATCTCCAGCCCACTGCTGGAAGATATCGACCTGTCTGGCGCCCGTGGCGTGCTGGTCAACATTACTGCGGGCTTCGACCTGCGTCTGGATGAGTTCGAAACCGTGGGTAACACTATCCGTGCCTTCGCCTCTGACAACGCGACCGTGGTAATCGGTACGTCGCTGGATCCGGAAATGAACGACGAACTGCGCGTCACTGTCGTGGCAACCGGTATTGGCATGGACAAGCGTCCAGAAATCACGCTGGTCACCAACAAGCCAGCCAGCCAGCCAGTGATGGATCATCGCTATCAGCAGCACGGTATGTCACCACTGCCGCAGGAGCAGAAGCCTGCTGCCAAAGTCGTTAACGACCAGGCTGCGCAGTCGAATAAAGAGCCAGACTATCTTGATATTCCGGCCTTTTTACGTAAGCAGGCCGACTAGGATTAACCCTATAATTGGGATTCTCCGCTCTTTGTGCTAAAGTGTCTGTCCGCTGGTAAAGTATACTGGCGGTCGGAAAGGTGATACTGCGAGATAATGCGATGATCAAACAAAGGACATTAAAACGTATTGTTCAGGCGACTGGCGTCGGTTTACATACCGGCAAAAAAGTCACACTGACATTACGCCCTGCGTCGGCTAACACCGGGGTCATCTATCGTCGCACCGACTTGAATCCACCGGTAGATTTTCCGGCTGATGCAAAATACGTGCGCGACACCATGCTGAGTACCTGCCTGGTGAATGATGAAGGCGTGCGTATTTCAACGGTTGAACACCTTAATGCCGCCCTGGCGGGTCTGGGTATCGACAACATTATTGTTGAAGTCGATGCGCCAGAAATCCCGATCATGGACGGCAGCGCAGCACCGTTTATCTATCTGCTGATGGATGCGGGTATCGAGCAGCTCAACAGCACGAAGAAATTTGTGCGTGTTAAGCAGACCGTGCGTGTGGAAGAGGGTGACAAATGGGCAGAGATCAAACCGTACAACGGTTTCTCGCTCGATTTCACCATTGACTTCAAACACCCGGCTATCGATTCCAGCTCACAGCGCTATGCGATGAACTTCTCTGCTGACGCCTTTGTTCGTCAAATCAGCCGGGCGCGTACATTTGGCTTTATGCGTGAAATCGAATATCTGCAGTCTAAAGGCCTGTGCCTGGGCGGTAGCTTAGATTGTGCGATAGGTCTGGATGATTTCCGCGTACTGAATGAAGAAGGTCTGCGTTTTGAAGACGAGTTTGTCCGTCACAAAATGCTGGACGCGATTGGCGACTTGTTTATGTGTGGTCATAACATTATTGGCGCATTCACTGCGTTCAAATCGGGCCACGCGCTAAACAACAAGCTGTTGCAGGCGGTTCTGGCGAAGCAGGAAGCCTGGGAATGGGCAACCTTCGAAGACGAAGCTGAACTGCCAGTGGCATTCAAAGCACCGAATCTGGTTCTGGCTTAACTACCCCAGAACGTGAAACGGCTGGTTATGCTGACACCCTCTCCGGTCAGCGGCACCAGCCGTTTTTTTATTGCCTTCCGTAACACACCTGATGACTGCGACCTTGCTCGCAAAGCGTTGTCTGTTCTGCTGAATTGCTGAACAATCACACGCGTTTTCTCACGCCGCCTCTTTAATCCCAGGTGTGGATGCCCCACATTAATGTTACTATCTGTGGCGCTTTTACAGGCCGAAATCCGTTGCGGCTCGCGGCGGGTACACGAAATCAAGAGCGCAACAGAGCATGCGCGATGGAAAGGTTGTGATCGGGATTCTTCTGCGCTGGCGACAATTAGGTAGACGCTATTTCTGGCCCCATCTCCTGTTAGGGATGGTAGCGGCCAGCTTTGGCCTGCCAGCCTGTGCGCAAAGCTCCGAACTCAACGCCTCGTCTGAATCGCCGGCCAGCAGCCTCTTTCTCTGCAATGCTACCCGCTTTGATCATTTAATCCGGCTTCAGGAAGCATCCCGACGTCCAAGCTTCAGCGTGGATTACTGGCATCAGCACGCCATCCGCACCGTTATTCGTCACCTCTCTTTCACGCTGGCACCTCAGGTGCAGGCAGAGCAACAGCAGTTACCGCTGGCAGCACAAAAGCTGGCGCTGATCGACTCACTGCATAATTTACTGACATCGCATTCTGCGCTGCATACTGCACCGCAGCAGATATCTGTACCGCCTCTTTTCACAGCCGCTACCCGCTCATGGGTAGAATGGCATGCCAGCGTGCATGGCATTCGCGCCGGACCCGCCCGATTGTTCTGCTAATATTTTTGGTTTTATTCACGCTGTTTAGATTTTGCAGTCCGGAATGCGCCGGCTGAATTGAGAATATATTTACTATGTTAAGCAAAATATTGACCAAGGTTTTTGGTAGCAGTAACGATCGTACGCTGCGCCGTATGCGCAAAGTGGTGGACGTCATCAATAAGATGGAGCCCGATTTTGAGAAGCTCTCTGACGATGAACTGAAAGCGAAAACCGATGAGTTCCGCGAGCGCCTGAAGAAAGGCGAATCGCTGGAAAGCCTGATCCCGGAAGCGTTCGCGACCGTGCGTGAAGCGAGTAAACGTGTGTTCGGCATGCGTCACTTCGACGTGCAGTTGATCGGCGGCATGGTGCTGAATGACCGCTGCATCGCTGAAATGCGTACCGGTGAAGGTAAAACCCTGACCGCAACGCTGCCAGCCTACCTGAATGCGCTGTCCGGCAAAGGCGTTCACGTGGTGACCGTCAACGACTATCTGGCACAGCGTGATGCGGAAAACAACCGTCCACTGTTTGAGTTCCTGGGTTTAAGCATTGGTATCAACATGTCTGGCCTGCCAGCTGTGGCGAAGCGTGAAGCCTATGCTGCTGATATTACCTACGGCACCAACAATGAATATGGCTTTGACTATCTGCGCGACAACATGGCTTTCAGCCCGGAAGAGCGCGTACAGCGTAAACTGCACTATGCGCTGGTGGATGAGGTCGACTCCATCCTGATCGATGAAGCGCGTACGCCGCTGATTATCTCTGGTCCGGCAGAAGACAGCTCTGAGCTTTACACCAAAGTGAACAAGATCATCCCTCATCTGGTTCGCCAGGATAAAGAAGATACCGAAACCCATCAGGGTGAAGGTGACTTCTGGGTCGATGAGAAAGCGCGTCAGGCTCACATGTCTGAGCGTGGTCTGGTGAAAGTGGAAGAGCTGCTGGTCAGCCAGGGCATCATGGAAGCGGGCGAGTCTCTCTACTCACCGACCAATATCATGCTGATGCACCATGTCACTGCGGCGCTGCGTGCGCACGCACTCTTTACCCGCGATGTTGATTACATCGTGAAAGATGGCGAAGTGGTGATTGTTGATGAACACACCGGCCGTACCATGCAGGGCCGTCGCTGGTCCGATGGTCTGCATCAGGCGATTGAAGCGAAAGAAGGCGTTGAGATTCAGAACGAGAACCAGACGCTGGCCTCGATCACCTTCCAGAACTACTTCCGTATTTATGAGAAGCTGGCCGGTATGACCGGTACTGCTGATACCGAAGCGTTCGAATTCAGCTCTATTTACAAGCTCGACACCATTGTGGTGCCGACCAACCGTCCGATGGTGCGTAAAGATCTGGCCGACCTGGTCTACATGACCGAGAAAGAGAAGATCGATGCCATTATCGAAGATATCCGTGAGCGCACAGCCAACGGTCAGCCGGTGCTGGTGGGAACCATCTCGATTGAAAAATCAGAAGTGGTTTCTAACGAACTGACCCGTGCCGGTATCAAACATAACGTCCTGAACGCCAAATTCCACGCCCGCGAAGCGGACATCGTGGCGCAGGCTGGTCAGCCGGGTGCGGTCACTATCGCCACCAACATGGCCGGACGTGGTACGGATATTATGCTGGGCGGTAGCTGGCACGCTGAAGTGGAAGAACTGGAAGAGCCAACTGAAGCGCAAATCCAGGAGATTAAAGCGGCATGGCAGATTCGTCATGATGCGGTTCTGGCGTCAGGTGGTCTGCACATTGTCGGTACCGAACGTCACGAATCGCGTCGTATCGATAACCAGCTGCGTGGTCGTGCCGGCCGTCAGGGTGACGCCGGTTCGTCACGCTTCTACCTGTCGATGGAAGATGCGCTGATGCGTATTTTCGCCTCAGACCGCGTCTCCAACATGATGCGTAAACTGGGCATGAAGCCAGGCGAAGCGATTGAGCATCCGTGGGTTACCAAAGCGATTGCCAACGCACAGCGTAAAGTTGAAAGCCGCAACTTCGATATTCGTAAGCAGCTGCTGGAATATGATGATGTGGCAAATGACCAGCGTCGCGCGATTTACAGTCAGCGTAATGAGCTGCTGGATGTCTCGGACGTTAGCGAAACCATCAACAGCATTCGCCACGATGTCTATAAAGCCACTATCGACACCTATATTCCGCCGCAGTCGCTGGAAGAGATGTGGGACGTGCCGGGTCTGGAAGAGCGTCTGCGTGCTGACTTCGATCTGAATCTGCCGATTGCAGAATGGCTGGATAAAGAGCCTGATCTGCACGAAGAAGTGCTGCGTGAGCGCATCATGACCCACGCCACGGAAAGCTACGCAGAGAAAGAGCAGATCGTTGGTGCAGAGATGATGCGCAACTTCGAAAAAGGCGTGATGTTGCAGACGCTGGATTCATTGTGGAAAGAGCATCTGGCTGCGATGGACTATCTGCGTCAGGGTATCCATCTGCGCGGCTATGCGCAGAAAGATCCGAAGCAGGAGTACAAGCGTGAGTCCTTCGCTATGTTTGCCGCAATGCTTGAATCACTGAAGTATGAAGTGATCAGTACGCTGAGCAAAGTGCAGGTGCGCATGCCAGAAGAAGTTGAAGCGATGGAGCAGCAGCGTCGTGAAGAGGCTGAACGTCTGGCGCAGCAACAGCAGCTAAGCCATGTAGAAGAAGATTTGCTGGCAGCCGAGCCTGTGGCAGAGCAGAGCGGCGAACGCAAAGTCGGCCGCAACGATCCCTGCCCATGCGGTTCCGGTAAAAAGTACAAGCAGTGTCATGGCCGTATTGCCTGAGACTGAATGCTGATGAAAAAGGAGCCGATGGCTCCTTTATTTATGCACTCTGCTAACGTAATCTCTGCGCCAGCGCGGAGCTAAAGCGGTTAACTTCCGCTCCGGCATGCTCTAGAATCAGCCTTCATTCACTTATGACGACCGGATAGTTTCCATGAAGCACCTGCAGGTTGCAGTTGGCATCATTCGCAATGCCAATAAACAGATTTTCCTTGCCCAGCGTGCGGCAAGCTCTTACATGGCGAACAAGTGGGAGTTTCCTGGCGGTAAGATTGAAGCGGGCGAAAGCGCCGAACAGGGGCTGATCAGGGAGCTACACGAAGAGACCGGGATTGACGTCACTGAGGCGCGCCCTATTGGTCATGCAGACCACAGCTATGACGATTTGCGCGTAACGCTGCATTTCTTTCTGGTTGAAGGGTGGAAAGGCGAGCCGTGGGGCAAAGAGGGTCAGCCACAGCGTTGGGTTGATCAGCAAGCGCTGGTGGCGGAGGAGTTTCCACCCGCGAATCACCAGCTGATTGCGCGTCTGGTCGCGGGCGAACTCTGACTGGATGGGGCAGTGCGCCCCATCTCATCAGCGATCTTCTTCTTCGCTCCAGTTATCACTGTCGTTCATGTCGTTGCTGCTGGGAATGCGTTTTTCTTCTGCGGCCCATTCTCCTAAATCGATGAGCTGGCAGCGCTTACTGCAAAAAGGGCGCCACGGGCTGAGCTCATCCCAGATCACATCTTTGCCGCACTGCGGACAGGAAACGGTCATCACTTCTTGCTGCATATTTACCTCTAACAACAGGCCAGCTGGAAGTTAAGGCGGGCCGGAACTTCACCGCGCTCACTATCAAGTGGCATAAAACGAATGGCGTAGCGGCTTTTATGTCCGGACACCTGGGGATAGAGCGCATCGTCCAGCGACAACTGTAGTCGCAGCAGATCGGCACCCTCGGCATTATCCTGATAAAAACCATTAAGACTGGTCTGCATATGGAACGCGCCGGACTGGCGGATTAGATCCAATACCATCGCCAGCGCATGATGCAGCGGCTCCAGCGTCTGCATCCAGGCCTCGACCTGCGCATCGCGAGTTTCCTGCGGCAGATGGAGCCAGATGTGCAGGCCCGGCAAATCAAAGCTGCAGCATCCGCCTGGGATGCTCAGTCGCTGACGCACCAGGGCAATCAGACGATCCTCGCGCAGTTGCTGGCCCATACGCGGTGCATTCATCAACAGCGTTGACTGAATTTTGAGTTTATCGCGCAGAGCATCTACCAGCGTCATATCGACGCCAGGCACGTCAGCCCACGCCCGTAATTTTTGCTGCTGGCGCTCAAGCTCTTTCAGCAGTTCTGTCCGCATATCGCCGCGCTCAAAAATATCGAGCAACTCGCCAGTCAGGCGAAAAAAGGTCAGCGCATTAACGGTTTTATCCAGTGGGGTCGTTTCATCTAACTGATTAATCAAAAACTCAACCCGTAACCAGGTTCGCATTTTTTCATTCAGTGGGTGTTCAAACAGAACGGGTGTGCTCATGGTATTAATCCTGTTTCGTTGCCGCCAGCCTGAGATAGCGCTGATGGAGTTCGGCAACCTGTGGCAAGGCGTCGTCGGGCTCACCACTGTTATCAATAATGTCATCGGCACAGGCGAGGCGCTGCTGGCGCGTGGCCTGTGCGGCAATAATACGTTTCGCCTGTTCGACGGAAAGATGGTCACGCTGCTGGGTGCGCTTTAACTGCGTTGCCTCATCAATGTCTACCACCAGTACCCGATCAGCCTGGTGCTGTAACTGATTTTCCACCAGTAATGGCACCACCCAGAGCACATAAGGTGAGGTGGCCTGGGCGATCAGTTCTCGTGTCCGGGCGTTAATCTGCGGATGCAGCAGGGCGTTTAACCAGCTTTTCTCTTCAGGCTGCTGAAAAATAATGTCGCGAAGCTGTTTACGATCAAGCATTCCCTGTTCCGTCACGATTGACGCGCCATAGCGTGCCTGAATGGCCTGCAAAGCGGGCGTGCCAGGTTCAACAACTTCGCGGGCGATCAGGTCAGCATCAATAATGTCCACGCCAGACGCGGCGAATGCCTGGGCAATCGTACTCTTTCCACTGCCGATTCCCCCTGTAAGCGCGACGATATAGGGCATGTTTCTCACCTGACTTCATAATCCGACATAGGTACAGGGTAATGATCTGGCTAAAAAAGGCAAAAATGCGCGGCAGATCACACCGATAAAGCACAACTAAATTTAACGGATTGTAGCGTAAATAAAGTGAAATTCGCAGTCTTGTCGCGCAGCGAGAGGCGCGTATCATAACGTCACTGGAGCTGTGCTTACTTCGTGAACGACGATTCATTGCCACTTACCAGGACACTGTTTATGCGTATTGAAGAAGATTTGAAACTGGGCTTTAAAGATGTCTTGATCCGCCCCAAACGTTCAACGCTGCAAAGTCGCTCACAGGTTGAGCTTGAGCGCAGCTTTACCTTCAGACATTCAGGCCTGAGCTGGAGCGGCGTACCGATCATCGCCGCCAACATGGATACCGTCGGCACATTTTCGATGGCCGAGGCGCTGGCCAGCTTCAATATCCTCACTGCCGTCCACAAGCATTACAGCGCAGACGACTGGCGGGCGTTTATTCAGCGCGTGCCTGCGACAGTCCTGAACCATGTGATGGTTTCAACCGGCACCTCAGAAGCCGACCTGACTAAACTGGTCGCGATTATGGCGCTGTCTGACGATCTGCAGTTTATCTGCATTGACGTGGCTAACGGCTACTCGCAGCATTTTGTCGATTTCCTGCAGCGCGCGCGTGAAATGTTTCCGGCTAAAACCATCTGTGCCGGTAACGTGGTCACGGGCGAAATGGTGGAGGAGCTCATCCTCTCCGGCGCGGATATCGTCAAAGTCGGTATTGGTCCAGGATCGGTCTGCACAACCCGTGTGAAAACCGGCGTGGGCTATCCGCAGCTTTCTGCAGTCATTGAGTGTGCCGATGCGGCGCATGGCTTAAGCGGACAGATTGTCAGTGATGGCGGCTGTTCCGTGCCGGGTGATATCGCCAAAGCCTTTGGCGGCGGCGCTGATTTTGTGATGCTGGGCGGTATGCTGGCGGCACATGATGAGTGTGAAGGGCAGGTCGTCGAAGAGAATGGTGAAAGCTTCATGCTCTTTTACGGCATGAGTTCCGAATCGGCAATGAAGCGTCATGTCGGCGGTGTCGCGCAATACCGTGCCGCAGAAGGTAAAACCGTGAAGCTGCCATTGCGCGGTCCGGTGGCTGACACCGCGCGTGATATCCTGGGTGGACTGCGTTCCGCCTGTACGTACGTCGGGGCTGAGCGCCTTAAAGAGCTGACCAAGCGTACGACCTTTATCCGGGTTAACGAGCAGGAAAACCGCGTTTTCAATCGATAGTCTTTCGGGGCGCACTTTGCGCCCCCTTAATGCATCGCATCACCCAGCCCGAACACCGGCAGATACATCGCAATCACCAGCGTGCCGACAATCCCGCCAATCACCACCATCATAATTGGTTCCAGTGACGCCGCCAGTGTGTCAGCGCGCTCTCGCGTTTCTGCCTCGTGCCATTCCGCCAGGCGGGCCAGCATCAAATCCAGTGCGCCCGCCTCTTCACCCACCCGAATCAACTGACCACATAAGGGCGTGAATAGCGGATGCTGCATCAGCGCCTGATGCAGAGGACTCCCCTGCGCAATATGCTGCTGCAGTCCGGCCATCGCTTCCCGCCAGAGTAATGAAGAGAGCGTGACTTCCACGGCGGCCAGCCCCTGTAACAGGGTTAACCCGGCGCGCTGCGTGAGATTCAGGATGGTATAGATCTGCGTCAGCTGCGTGCCACGCCACAACCCGGAAAGCAGCGGGATGCGCAGGAAAAGCGTCTGTTCACGACGTTGCCAGCCTGGAGAGCGTCGTCGCAGCTGATGCCATCCAGCCAGCATCAGCGAAATACCAAAGGCCAGCACACCGCCCCATTCCTGAAGCGCGGCAGATAACTGCATAACCGCGGCTGTAAACGCGGGCAGGGGCGCGTCAAAGGAGTCATACACCGCAACAAACTCTGGCAGCACGAACAGCAGCATGCCGCAGGTGACCGCTATCGCCACCAGCAGAATGAACAGCGGATAGCGTAACGCCTTTGCCACCTGATGCCATAGCTGCTGCTGGCGGATCTGCTGCTGAGCAAGCTCACTGCAGCAGACATCCAACTGCCCCGTCAGTTCGCCCACTTCCATCAGAGCCGGGTAGAGCGGCGGAAAAATCTGCGGCCATTCACGCAAAGCCTGTGAAAAAGGGGCACCGCTGAGTACCCGATGATGCAGGGCGAGCATCAGAGCCCGCCAGCCTGCATGAGGATGCCCCTCAGCCAGTAAAGCCAGACTCTCAGCCAGCGGCAGGCCCGCTTTGAGCAGGGTAGCCAGCTGACGAATCAGATCGGTTTTGTGCTGCCACGTCCACTCCCTCTGACGCCAGATTTTTTCCCGCTTCCAGCTCACCGGCAGAAGATCGCGCTGTGCCAGCATCTGCAGCAGGTTGTCAGTGTCGATAGCCAGTAGCTGACCACTGAGTAACTGCCCCTGGCTATCGACTGCCTGCCAGCTGAATAAAGCCGCATTAGCCATCGTCCAGCCCAATCACCCGTTGCATCTCTTCCAGCGAGGTATCGCCCCGGCTTACCGCTTCCAGGCCGGAAACCAGTAAAGTGCGCAATCCCTGCTGTTTCGCCAGACTGAGCAGATTCTCCAGCGGCATCTCGGCTGCAATCGCATTCTGCAGCCTGGCATTGATCGGCAGCAGCTCAAACAGCGCCAGCCGGCCAAAATAGCCGGAAAAGCAGTGGTCGCAGCCGGGGGCTCGCCAGGTCTGCAGAGTGCCGGGCCAGAGTTCCGCAGGATAGTGCGCCACCGCCTCAGCGGGCTGACGGCAATGGGGGCAGAGGCGTCGGACCAGACGCTGCGCAACGATTAGTTTCAGCGCCGACCCCAGCAGATAACCGGGAATCCCCATCTGCCGCAGCCGGGTTAGCGTTTCGGCGGTGGAGTTGGTGTGCAGCGTCGATAGCACCAGATGCCCGGTCTGCGCCGCTTTCACCGCAATCTCCGCTGTTTCGGCATCGCGGATCTCGCCCACCATGATCACATCCGGATCCTGCCTCAGCAGCGCCCGCAGCACACGGTTAAAATCGAGACCGTTTTTGGTGTGAATCTGCGTCTGGTTAATGCCGGGCAGTGGGATCTCAATAGGATCTTCAACGCTGCACAGATTTTTTTCCGGTTTATTCAGGGCACTGAGTCCGCTATAAAGCGTAAACGTCTTGCCGCTGCCGGTGGGGCCGGTGACCAGGATCAGTCCCTGTGGCTGGGCCAGTGCGGCACAGAACAGACGCAACTGGGCAGCGGGTAAGCCGAGCTTATCCAGAGACAGCGCCGCGCTTTCACTCTGCAACAGCCGGACCACTGCTTTCTCGCCGCCATAGATGGGCAAGGTCGCCAGGCGGAAAGAGGCGGGTTTACCGGCAATCTCCATGCTGAACTGACCATCCTGCGGTAAGCGGCGTTCGGCGATATCCAGCCCGCCAAGGATCTTCAGTCGTGCCAGCAACGCCGCAGGCTGAGTGGAAGGCAGTGAAGAGAGCGGATGCAGTACGCCATCAATGCGCAGTCGCACACGCAGACCCTCGCGGCAGGGTTCGATATGCACATCGGAGGCTCGTCGCTCCAGTGCCTGACGCAGGATAAGCTGTGTCGCTTCAATTGCTGACTCGGTAGGTGTCTCTTCGCGCGCTACCAGCGGTTTATCAGCGTGCTGGAGCTGGTCAAGCCGGGCCTGTGGCCAGCATTCGATCTCAATCTGACACTGGCTGGCAAAGTTGAGCGCTTCAGCCAGTCCGGGCGGCACGCTCTCCGCGACGGCAACGCGCAGCAGACTGGCATCATGATGCAAAACCAGAGCACGATAGCGCTGGCATAATGCCGCAATCGTCTCATCAGGCTTGCTCATCGCTGGCTCCTTTATCCGCAAAGCGGAATTGTTCCCGGCAGTTGTCCTGCAGGCTGGTGTTACTGCTGGTGCAGCTGCGTTGCCAGCTGATGCCGCCCTCTGTGCTGTCCCAGATTGGCAGCATTTCAACGCTCAGACCATTCAGACTCTCCTGGCCAGTCAGCGTAATCACCCCGTTGGTCACGCTCAGTGTTGAGACATAGCGCGATCCTCTGGCTGCCGGAATGCCTGCTTCTCCGGCCTGACATTGTGTGGGGCCACCGCGCTCCATGGCGCAAAGCTCTACCGCGGTTTTATAGGGCACCATCGTTTGCAGCATGTCGGTGAGGGCCGCACGCTGCAGATAGTTTTGATAAGCGGGCAGGCCAATGGCACTTAAGATCGCCACAATACCCACCACAATCATCAGTTCAACCAGCGTAAATCCACGTTGATAATTCATCACATCGTCTCCTGAGTTAAGAAGGCGACAGGGTAAAAATCGGGGACGGTGAAAGACAGTCAGAAATCGGCGAACTGGAAAGCGTGATGTGAAGAGATTTCAGAATTGCAGCGCAGTCGAAACTGCGCCGGAAGCGGGGTCGCAAAATCGCCGTGTCAGGTTACGGCGGGACAGGCTATTTTTGTTTAAAACGCATTGAGAGATCCAGCGCCCGCACATGCTTGGTCAGCGCACCAACCGAGACGTAGTCCACGCCGGTCAGGGCAATCTGCGGCAGGGTGGTTTCGGTGACGTTGCCGGAGACCTCCAGCAGCGTCCGCCCCTGGTTGAGTTCGACGGCTTCACGCATCGCTTCCAGACTGAAGTTGTCCAGCATCACAATGTCGGCTTCCGCTTCCAGCGCCTGACGTAACTCTTCTAATGATTCCACCTCTACCTCAACCGGCACATCGGGCTGCAGCCACTGTGCGCGTTCGACTGCCTGAGCAATCGATCCGCTGGCAATAATATGGTTTTCTTTGATCAGATAGGCGTCAGAGAGGCCCAGGCGATGATTACTGCCTCCGCCGCACAGTACGGCATATTTCAGCGCAGTCCGCAGTCCTGGCAGAGTTTTGCGCGTATCCAGCAGCTGCGTCTGGCTTCCCGCCAGTAGCGCAACATAGCGGCTGACTTCAGTGGCAACGCCCGAGAGCGTCTGTACAAAATTAAGCGCCGTGCGCTCGGCGGTCAGCAGCAGGCGGGCAGGCCCCTCAATTTCAAACAGCAACTGATCTGCTTCGATTCGATCACCATCTTCAACATGCCAGTTCAGAGTCACATGCGACCCAAGCTGAATGAACACCTCTTCAACCCAGCGTTTACCACAGAAAACACCGGCTTCACGGGTGATGACCTGCGCATGGGCCTGCGTTTCAGCAGGTAACAGCTGCGCGGTAATGTCGCGATCGGCGTCGATTTCACCACCGAGATCCTCTTTTAACGCCAGCGCAACGGCATCCGGGATGTCACTTTCAATGCGTTTAATCAGGGCTTGACGGCGGCTGTCGGGATCATAACCACGGGATGACATAGGCATTTTACTCCAGAAACAGGAAGGACAGAGGCGGTCACAATAGCCTGAACCGGCATCTGGTTCCAGCAGTGGATAGCATTTTGTTTAGTATCCTTAACAAAGGGCAATTTAATGTCACCGGACCGACACACTAAGAGGCAAGAATCCTTTATTATTCATGCTATTCTCAGCTGGCGATATAAGGAAAAGTGGTATGAAAATCAAACAGGGCTGGCTGACCGGTGTGCGTCACGTGCCGTCAACGCATTGTAATGAGCGCCCTGACAATGAGGCGCCTTCACTGCTGGTGATCCACAATATCAGCCTGCCACCCGGTGAATTTGGCGGACCCTGGATCGACAGACTGTTTACCGGCACATTACCGCCGGATGCTCATCCCTATTTTGCGGATATTGCCGCCCTGAAAGTGGCAGCACACTGCCTGATTCGTCGTGACGGGGAGATTGTGCAGTATGTCCCCTTTGACAAACGCGCCTGGCATGCAGGCATTTCGCAGTTTGAAGGACGTGAAAACTGCAACGACTTCTCCATCGGTATTGAGCTGGAAGGAACTGACAGCGAGCCGTATAGCGAGGCGCAGTATCGGGCCTTGCAGCAGGTCACGCAGTTACTGCTGCAACACTATCCGGTAACGCCTTCACGTATCACGGGGCACAGCGACATCGCGCCGGTACGCAAAACCGATCCCGGACCTGCTTTTGACTGGGACTACTACAAACAGCTGTTAACGCAGCAAAAATCGTGATTTTTGCGGAGTCAGTATGACGTTGTTTACCTTGTTGTTGGTTTTAGGCTGGGAGCGCCTGTTCAAACTGGGCGAGCACTGGCAGCTCGAACACCGGCTGGAGCCGATTTTTCGCCATCGCCGCCATTACTCCATGATGCGAACCCTGCTGATGACCGTACTGGCGATGGCGCTGACCGCGCTGGTGGTCTGGAGTCTGAAAGGATTACTGTTTGGCGTACTGCAACTGCTGTTCTGGATCGTTGCCGGACTGCTCTGCATCGGTGCCGGCTCAGTACGTCAGCACTACCATAGCTACCTGAAAGCGGCCAGCCATGACGACGACGCGGCACATCAGGCGATGGCGGCTGAGCTGACGCTAATCCATGGTGTGCCGGTGGAGTGCAGCGAACGTGAGTTCCTGCGCGAGCTGCAGAATGCGCTGATCTGGATAAACTTCCGTTTCTATCTCGCCCCGATGTTCTGGCTGGTGGTGGGTGGGCCGTGGGGACCTGTGCTGCTGGTGGGTTACGCGTTTCTGCGTGCCTGGCAGGGCTGGCTGGCAAAGCACGGTACACCGATGGCGCGTGCACAATCGGGCGTGGATGCGATTCTGCATCTGCTCGACTGGATCCCAGTGCGGCTGGCGGGTGTCGCTTACGCGCTGCTGGGCCACGGCGAAAAAGCGCTGCCCGCCTGGTTTGCCTCGCTGACCGATCGTCACCGTTCTCAGTATCACGTGCTGACGACGCTGGCGCAGTTCTCACTGTCGCGCGATCCGCACACCGATAAAGTTGAAACGCCACGGGTGGCCGTGGCGTTAGCAAAACGGACTTCGCTGGTGCTGGTTGTTGCCGTCGCGTTGCTGACGATTTACGGCACGCTGGTGTAATCAGCAGGTGGCACGCCGAAATCGGGCGTGCCATCTTCCCGCCAGCTGAAATATTTCAGTCGGGTATGGCGGTTCGGATCCCAGAGCGGATCGCCCTCAATTTCAGTGTAATTACGCGCGTGGTAAACCAGCACGTCGCGTCCTGCCTCATCCTGAGTAAAGCTATTGTGACCCGGCCCATACTGGTGGTTGTCCCAGCTGGACACAAACACTGGTCGCGCTGATTTCTGCCAGGCTGCGGCATCAAGCGGGTTGGCATCTGCGGCAATCGACAGGAGCCCCAGACAGTAATTCTCATCGGTGGCGCTGGCGGAGTAGGTCACAAACAGCCGATCGCCGTGACGGATGACCGCCGGACCTTCATTAACGCTGAACCCTGCACACTCCCACTCATATTCCGGCCGGCTCAGCATTACGGGCGTGCCTTTTAACGTCCAGGGATTCAGCAGCTCAGCCAGGTAGAGGTTAGAGTTGCCGGGAATCAGGGGATCTTTCTGCGCCCAGAGATACCAGTTTTTGCCCTGATGCACGAAGTGGGTAGCATCCAGTGAGAAGCTGTCAAACTGACTGAAGACGCGGCGGCAGGGCTGCCATTCGCCCTGCAACGGATCTGCCGCCTCACACACCAGCGCATACATCCGGTGCTGAAACAGTCCTTCTTTGATCTCCCGCGTCGGGGCTGCCGCGAAATAGATGACCCATTGACCGTCAATGTAGTGCAGCTCAGGTGCCCAGATTAATTCGCTGCAGGAACCACTCGCGGGCTTGCGCCAGACCACAACCGGTTCGGCGCTGCGCAGGCCAGCCAGCGTGGTAGCGCGCCGGATCTCCAGCCGGTCATACTCCGGCACCGAGGCCACAAAATAGTAGTGCTGTTCATGGCGCAGGATAAAGGGATCGGCGCGCTGCTCAATAAAAGGATTCGGCAGGATTGCGGTCATTTAACATCTCCGGTTGGCGTGACAACACCGTTACGCAGGCGAACAGTGTGTAACTCATGGAAGTTTTCGCGGCGCAGCGCAAGATCCTGCTGGATGGTAATCATCATTTTGCGGTCAACTTTCATCAGCCGCACCACACCTGCAGTAATCAGATAGCCAACACCCGGAATAACGGTGAACAGCAGCATGATGCCGTTAATCGCTTCCGGTGACTGCTGTTTAGCGCCTGCATTGTAGCCGTAGATCGACAGCAGAAAGCCGACCATCGCACCGGCGACCGCCAGCCCCACCTTAAGGAAGAACAGGTTGCCGGAAAAGCTGATACCGGTAATGCGTTTGCCGGTTTTCCATTCGCCATAGTCATCCACATCGGCCATTAGTGACCAGTGCAGCGGAGAGGGGATCTGATGCAGAATATTCAGCACAAAATAGGCGACCACAACCATCACGGTAGCGTGGGGATCGATCCAGTAGAAGGCGCTGGAGAAGAGAGCCAGTACGATATTGGTCCAGAAGAAGACTTTGAGTTTGCACCAGCGATCGGTGAGCAGTTTTGCCAGCGTGCTGCCGAACATCATGCCAATCACCCCCAGGCTGATAAACAGCGTGGCAAAGTGCGTTGACTGGCCCATGACCCAGGTCACGTAATACATGGTGGCCGCCATGCGGATAAAGCCAGGACAGACGTTGCAGAAGGTCAGCAGCAGAATGCGCACCCACTGGTCATTCTTCCAGACGTCACGCAGATCTTTCTTCAGGTCATCATTGCTCGGCACGGCCGGGCGAATACGTTCCCGTACCGTGGCAAAGCAGAACAGAAACATCGCCAGACCAATGGTGGCCAGTACCGCCATCGCCATCTGATAGCCACGTGCTTTGTCTTCACCGCCAAACCACTCCGCCATCGGCAGCAGCGACAGCGACAGTATCAGCGTGGCGATGCCGACCATGACAAAACGGTATGACTGACAGGAGACACGCTCACCGGGATCGTTGGTAATCACGCCGCCCAGCGAACAGTAAGGAATGTTAATCGCGGTGTAGGTCAGCGACATCAGGAAGTAGGTGACGAAGGCCCAGATCACCTTATTGTGATAAGTCCAGTCTGGCGTGGTGAACATGAGAACGCTGAAGACCACATAGGGCACGGAAACCCACAGCAGCCAGGGACGAAAACGGCCCCAGCGACTCTGGGTGCGATCGGCGATGGCACCCATAATCGGGTCGGTGACCGCATCCAGCACCCGGACCGAAAGCAGCAGGGTCCCGACCAGCGCCGGAGCCAGCCCGAAAACATCGGTATAGAAGTAGTTCAGGAACAGCATGATGGCACCGCCAATCATGTTGCATCCGGCATCGCCCATGCCATAACCCAGTTTTTCCCGAAACGAGAGGGCTGCACCTTTCATGGTTTTCTCCTGCGCATCCAGTGTGAACAGGAATTATTGTCATCAAATCAGCGAGATGAACGGGAGTAATTCGTCATGAAGATGGACAAAACAGGTGCGGGAAGAGAAGTGTGAACTGGATCGGGGCTGAAGAGGGGCAGGGGAACGCGGGTGACGTACTGCAACCTCCCACAGGAGGTTGCAGTACGCGGTAAGGCATCAGGCCTTTTGCGTCTGGTTCTTGATAAAGTAACCAATACCCAGAATGACCAGCCAGACGGGGATCAGCCAGACAGAGATCGCCATGCCCGGCGTGGTCGCCATCAGCACCAGAATCGCCGCCAGGAAGACCAGGCAAATCCAGTTACCCGCCGGATAGAGCAGCGCTTTGAAGCGGGTGGTGACGCCCTGCTGATCTTTCTTACGACGGAACTTGAGGTGCGCCAGGCTGATCATCGCCCAGTTAATCACCAGCGCGGAAACGACCAGCGACATCAGCAGGCCAAATGCTTCACCCGGCATCAGGTAGTTGATCAGCACGCACAGCGCAGTGGCGACAGCCGAGACCAGAATCGTTAAGACCGGTACACCGCGACGATCGACTTTCAGCAGCGCTTTCGGCGCATTGCCCTGCTGTGCCAGACCAAACAGCATGCGGCTGTTGCAGTAAACGCAGCTGTTATAGACCGACAGGGCCGCCGTCAGGATCACCACGTTCAGCGCATTCGCTACCATGGCATCGCCCAGCTCGTGGAAAATAAAGACGAACGGGCTGACTTCTGACGTGACACGGCTCCACGGCATCAGAGACAGCAGCACCGCCAGTGAACCAATGTAGAAAATCAGGATACGCCACAGCACCTGGTTAGTTGCTTTTGGAATGCTCACTTCCGGGTTGTCAGCCTCTGCAGCGGTGATACCCACCAGCTCCAGTCCGCCGAACGAGAACATGATAATTGCCATGACCGCGACCAGACCGCCGATGCCGTGCGGGAAAAAGCCGCCCTGTTCCCACAGGTTGCGCACAGTCGCCTGCGGACCCGCGTGACCGCTGAACAGCAGCCAGCCACCAAACAGGATCATGCCGATGACCGCGACCACTTTAATAATGGCGAACCAGAACTCCATCTCACCAAACACTTTCACGTTGGTCAGGTTGATGGCGTTGATCATCACGAAGAAGATGGCGGCTGAGGCCCAGGTCGGAAAGTCTGGCCACCAGAACTGGATATATTTACCGACGGCGGTAAGTTCCGCCATGGCAACCAGTACGTAAAGGACCCAGTAGTTCCAGCCCGAGGCGAAGCCGGCAAAGTTGCCCCAGTATTTATACGCGAAGTGGCTGAAGCTGCCGGCGACCGGCTCTTCCACCACCATTTCACCTAGCTGACGCATGATTAAAAAGGCAATAAAACCGGCAATCGCATAGCCCAGAATAACGGCCGGTCCGGCGGATTCAATGACCGATGCACTGCCCAGAAACAGCCCGGTTCCAACTGCACCACCCAGCGCGATGAGCTGAATATGGCGGTTCTTAAGACCACGTTTCAGCGCTTCGCCTTGCTGTTGTTCCATACAAACCTCGTGTTGTTTTTATTCTTCGTTCGCAGCGCAGTCCGCTGTAATGAAGTAGTTACAATAACGTATTGATTATTTTACGGTATCTGGCCTGCTGAATGCTGCCATCTGCTACCCTGGCGACAAGAATAGTGATAAGCGAATCGCTTTGCACCTGCTTTCGCCTTTCGTGCTGAGAGTTGACTGAAAAAACGCCGTCCCGGTCACGTCTGTACCCCGCAAACTTCTGCCATGAAATGCCGTTAATGACGAATAGCTTTCACTTATGGTTACCGCTGCGCTCAGGCCCTGAGCGGGTGTAAGGTTTGGTAAAAGTGCATTTATTTAACATTTACAGGAACGGGGATTTTTCATTTTTTTAACCGCGAGTTAGCGTCAGCACAGGCTTGCGGGGGAGGTGAATGTCGCAGACACCATATAGACACAAGGTGAATACTTTGTTACTTTACCGGCACCTCTTTGCAATTGGTATTACCAATTTACTCCGGACGATTGGCTTAATAAGAAGGGATGATGGCTTACAGTAAGATTCGCCAACCCAAGCTCTCCGACGCTATCGAGCAACAGCTCGAATCCCTGATTATGGAAGGGACCCTGCGTCCGGGAGAGAAGCTGCTCCCTGAGCGCGAACTCGCTAAACAATTCGATGTCTCACGTCCATCTCTCCGCGAAGCGATCCAGCGCTTAGAAGCCAAAGGATTATTGCTGCGCCGACAGGGTGGCGGAACATTCGTACAGGAGCATCTCTGGCAAAGCATGAGCGATCCACTCGTTGAGCTTCTCGCCGACCATCCGGAATCACAGTTTGATCTGCTGGAAACACGTCATGCCTTAGAAGGCATCGCGGCCTATTACGCAGCTCTGCGCGGCACGGAAGAAGACCTGCTGCGCATTCGCGACTGCCATGTGCATATCCAGCAGGCGCAGGACAGCGGCGACTTAGACGCCGAAGCGGACGCAGTGATGCAGTATCAGATCGCTGTCACAGAAGCGGCCCATAATGTTGTGCTTTTACATTTGCTACGCTCAATGGGCCCTATGCTGGAACAAAACGTTCGTCAGAATTTCGAATTGCTCTACTCGCGCCGGGAAATGCTGGCAAAAGTGAGCGGTCACCGCGCCAGAATCTTTGAGGCGATTGTGGCTCGTGAGCCAGAAAAAGCGCGCGAGGCTTCACACCGTCACCTGGCGTTCATAGAGGAAATCTTGCTGGACAGAAGTCGGGAGCAGAGCCGTCGAGAACGCTCCCTGCGTCGTTTACAGCAACGTAAGGAATAACGTGCGACAAAGATCGTACGGACATCAGACGAGGCTGCCTGCATCTGCTTTAACAGGCTCCCGATTATTCAACGTATTAGACACAGATAAGGAACACACCCATGTCAGAACGTTTACACAATGACGTGGATCCGATTGAAACTCGTGACTGGCTACAGGCGATCGAATCGGTCATCCGTGAAGAAGGTGTTGAACGTGCACAGTATCTGATTGATCAGGTACTGGGTGCAGCCCGCAAAGGCGGCGTAAAAGTGGCTGCAGGTTCGTCTGCAATCAGCAACTACATCAACTCTATTGCCGTTGAAGATGAACCCGATTATCCGGGCAACACCTCTCTTGAACGTCGTATCCGTTCCGCAATCCGCTGGAACGCCATCATGTCGGTGCTGCGCGCGTCGAAGAAAGATCTGGAGCTCGGTGGTCACATGTCCTCCTTCCAGTCTTCTGCGACGATTTATGAAGTGTGCTTCAACCACTTCTTCCGCGCCCGCAGTGACAAGGATGGCGGCGATCTGGTCTATTTTCAGGGCCACATCTCTCCAGGCATCTATGCCCGTGCGTTCCTTGAAGGTCGCCTGACTGAAGATCAGATGAACAACTTCCGTCAGGAAGTTGACGGTAAAGGCCTCTCTTCTTATCCGCACCCGAAATTAATGCCGGAATTCTGGCAGTTCCCGACCGTATCAATGGGTCTGGGTCCATTGTCAGCGATCTATCAGGCGAAGTTCCTGAAGTATCTGGAACACCGTGGCCTGAAAGACACCTCTGCTCAGACCGTTTATGCCTTCCTGGGTGACGGCGAGATGGATGAGCCGGAATCTAAAGGTGCGATCACCATCGCCACCCGTGAAAAACTGGATAACCTGGTCTTCATCATCAACTGCAACCTGCAGCGTCTGGATGGTCCGGTAACCGGTAATGGCAAGATCATCAACGAGCTGGAAGGCATCTTTGCCGGTGCTGGCTGGGAAGTGATTAAGGTCATCTGGGGCGGACGCTGGGATGAGCTGCTGCGCAAAGATACCAGCGGCAAGCTGATTCAGCTGATGAACGAAACCGTTGACGGTGACTACCAGACCTTCAAATCCCGTGATGGTGCCTATGTGCGTGAGCACTTCTTCGGCAAGTATCCGGAAACCGCGGCGCTGGTTAAAGATATGTCCGATGATGAAATCTGGGCATTGAACCGTGGCGGCCACGATCCGAAGAAAATCTATGCGGCACTGAAAAAAGCGCAGGACACTAAAGGCAAGCCAGTACTGATCCTGGCGCATACCATCAAAGGTTATGGTATGGGCGACACCGCGGAAGGCAAAAACATTGCTCACCAGGTAAAGAAGATGAACATGGATGGCGTACGCTATATCCGTGATCGCTTCAACGTGCCGGTTGCTGACGATAAAATCGAAGAACTGCCGTACGTCACCTTCGAGAAAGGCTCAGAAGAGCATGCTTATCTGCACGGTCAGCGCGAGAAATTAGGCGGCTACCTGCCAACGCGTCAGCCGAAGTTCACTGAGAAGCTGGAAATGCCAGCACTCGAAGAGTTCAGTGCGCTGCTGGATGAGCAGAACAAAGAGATCTCGACCACCATCGCCTTTGTGCGTGCCCTGAACGTGATGCTGAAGAATAAGTCGATCAAAGATCGTCTGGTTCCGATCCTCGCCGATGAAGCGCGTACCTTTGGTATGGAAGGTCTGTTCCGTCAGATTGGTATCTACAGCCCGAACGGTCAGCAGTACACCCCGCAGGACCGCGAGCAGGTTGCTTACTATAAAGAAGACGAGAAAGGCCAGATTCTGCAGGAAGGGATCAATGAGCTGGGCGCAGGTTCATCCTGGCTGGCTGCGGCGACCTCTTACAGCACCAACAATCTGCCGATGATTCCGTTCTACATCTATTACTCGATGTTCGGCTTCCAGCGTATCGGCGATCTGATGTGGCTGGCGGGCGACCAGCAGGCACGCGGCTTCCTGGTCGGCGGCACCTCCGGTCGTACGACGCTGAACGGCGAAGGTCTGCAGCATGAAGATGGTCACAGCCACATTCAGTCGCTGACTATCCCGAACTGTATCTCTTACGATCCTTCATACGCTTATGAAGTGGCTGTCATCATGCATGACGGTCTGGTGCGTATGTATGGCGAAGCGCAGGAGAATGTTTACTACTACATCACCACGCTGAACGAAAACTACCATATGCCAGCCATGCCGCAGGGCGTGGAAGAAGGTATCCGTAAGGGTATCTACAAGCTGGAAACGGTAGAAGGCAGCAAAGGTAAAGTGCAGCTGCTGGGCTCAGGTTCTATCCTGCGTCACGTGCGTGAAGCCGCGCAGATCCTGGCGAAAGATTACGGTATCGGCTCTGATGTCTACAGCGTGACCTCGTTCACCGAACTGGCGCGTGATGGCCAGGATTGTGAGCGCTGGAACATGCTGCATCCGACTGAAGAAGCGCGTGTACCTTACATCGCTCAGGTGATGAACGACGCACCAGCTGTTGCTTCAACCGACTACATGAAACTGTTCGCTGAGCAGGTTCGTAGCTATGTCCCGGCCAGCGATTATCGCGTACTGGGTACCGATGGCTTTGGTCGCTCTGACAGCCGTGAGAACCTGCGTCATCACTTCGAAGTTGATGCATCTTATGTGGTGGTTGCCGCGCTGGGTGAGCTGGCTAAACGCGGCGAGATCGAGAAGAAAGTGGTGGCCGATGCGATCACCAAATTCAATATCGATGCCGATAAAGTTAACCCGCGTCTGGCTTAAGAGGTAATAGAGTAATGGCTATCGAAATTAAGGTACCGGATATCGGGTCTGACGAAGTTGAAGTCACCGAGATTCTGGTGAAAGTTGGCGACAAGGTGGAAGCCGAGCAGTCGCTGATCACCGTGGAAGGCGACAAAGCCTCAATGGAAGTGCCGTCGCCACAGGCTGGCGTAGTGAAAGAGATTAAGATCTCTACCGGTGACAAAGTTGAGACCGGCTCACTGATTATGGTGTTTGATGCTGAAGGTGCTGCTGAAGCAGCACCAGCACCGGCCGCAGAGAAAAAAGCGGACGCGGCGCCAGCGCCAGCCGCTGCTGCGGCCACTGCCAGCAAAGAAGTGGCGGTTCCGGATATCGGCGGTGACGAAGTTGAAGTCACTGAGATTCTGGTTAAGGTTGGCGACAAAGTCGAAGCCGAGCAGTCTCTGATTGTGGTGGAAGGTGATAAAGCCTCAATGGAAGTTCCGGCTCCGTTCGCGGGTGTGGTCAAAGAGATCACCATTGCGACCGGCGACAAAGTCAGCACCGGATCAGCCATCATGGTCTTTGAAGCAGAAGGCGCAGCACCGGCCTCTGATGCGAAGCCAGAAGTGAAAGAAGAAGCAGCATCGGCACCCGCTGCTGTTGCAGGCGCAAAAGAAGTTAACGTGCCGGATATCGGCGGTGATGAAGTCGAAGTCACCGAGATCCTGGTCAAAGTTGGCGACAAAGTTGACGCTGAGCAGTCACTGATCGTGGTTGAAGGCGACAAGGCCTCAATGGAAGTCCCTGCGCCGTTTGCAGGTACGGTCAAAGAGCTGAAAGTCGCAACGGGCGATAAAGTCAGCACCGGCTCACTGATCATGGTGTTCGAAGTCGAAGGTGCAGCTTCGGCCGCCCCTGCGGCTGCGAAACAGGAAGCTGCTCCGGCGCCTGCTGCGAAATCTGATGCTAAGCCAGCCGCCGCGGCGCCAGCAGCCAAAGCCGACAGCAAAGGTGAGTTCGCAGAGAACGACGCTTACGTTCACGCAACTCCGGTGATCCGTCGCCTGGCGCGCGAGTTCGGTGTTAACCTGGCGAAAGTCAAAGGCACCGGCCGTAAAGGTCGCATTCTGAAAGAAGACGTGCAGACTTACGTGAAAGACGCCGTGAAACGCGCTGAAGCAGCACCTGCTGCGGCAAGCGGCGGTGGTCTGCCGGGCATGCTGCCATGGCCGAAAGTTGATTTCAGTAAGTTTGGCGAAATCGAAGAAGTCGAACTGGGTCGTATCCAGAAAATTTCTGGCGCGAACCTGAGCCGTAACTGGGTGATGATCCCACACGTTACGCATTTCGACAAAACCGATATCACCGATCTGGAAGCGTTCCGTAAGCAGCAGAATGCTGAAGCAGAGAAGCGTAAGCTGGATGTGAAGTACACGCCTGTCGTGTTCATTATGAAAGCGGTCGCAGCGGCGCTTGAGCAGATGCCACGCTTCAACAGCTCACTGTCTGAAGATGCGCAGAAACTGACGCTGAAGAAATATATCAACATTGGTGTGGCGGTTGATACGCCAAATGGCCTGGTCGTTCCGGTCTTCAAAGACGTGAACAAGAAGGGCATCACCGAGCTGTCGCGTGAACTGATGGCGATTTCGAAGAAAGCGCGTGACGGTAAGCTGACAGCGGGCGACATGCAGGGCGGATGTTTCACCATCTCCAGCCTGGGCGGCTTGGGCACCACACACTTCGCGCCGATCGTTAACGCGCCGGAAGTGGCTATCCTGGGTGTCTCTAAATCGGCGATGGAGCCGGTGTGGAATGGTAAAGAGTTTACGCCGCGTCTGATGATGCCGATTTCTCTCTCCTTCGACCACCGCGTGATCGACGGTGCTGATGGTGCGCGATTCATCACCATTATCGGCAATATGTTGTCTGACATTCGTCGTTTAGTTATGTAAATGTGAAGAAGGCCGGCGGATGCCGGCCTTCCTTTAACGATTCGTCGCGCCGCTGTTGGCAGTTTGTTAACAATTCTGTAAACTCTTGCGGTGAAAGTCCCGGTGGAACAAGGGCATTATAAGAACGTCTGACCCGCCGGATATCAATTAAGAGGTCATGATGAGTACAGAGATTAAAACCCAGGTCGTGGTACTTGGGGCAGGTCCTGCAGGTTACTCTGCAGCCTTCCGTTGTGCGGATTTAGGTCTGGAAACCGTACTGGTAGAGCGTTACAGCACCCTCGGTGGTGTTTGTCTGAACGTCGGTTGTATCCCATCTAAAGCGCTGCTGCACGTTGCTAAAGTGATTGAAGAGGCGAAAGCCCTTGAAGAGCACGGCATTGTGTTTGGCCAGCCATCTACTGATATCAACAAGATTCGCAGCTGGAAAGAAAAGGTTATCAACCAGTTGACTGGCGGCCTGTCAGGTATGGCAAAAGGTCGTAAAGTCACCGTGGTGAATGGTCTGGGCAAATTCACCGGTGCTAACACCCTGGTGGTTGAAGGAGAAGGCGGCGCGACCACCATCAACTTCGATAACGCCATCATCGCTGCGGGTTCACGCCCAATCGAACTGCCATTCATTCCACATGAAGATCCACGCGTCTGGGACTCTACCGATGCGCTGGAACTGAAAGAAGTTCCGAAGCGTCTGCTGGTCATGGGCGGCGGCATCATCGGTCTGGAAATGGCGACGGTATATCACGCGCTGGGTTCAGAGATCGATGTGGTTGAGATGTTCGACCAGGTTATCCCGGCTGCGGATAAAGACGTGGTGAAAGTCTTTACCAAAAAAATCAGCAAGAAATTTAACCTGATGCTGGAAACCAAAGTGACCGCCGTTGAAGCAAAAGACGATGGCATTTACGTTTCAATGGAAGGTAAAAAAGCACCAGGCG
This sequence comes from Pantoea sp. 9140, assembly GCF_000745295.1. Lineage (NCBI taxonomy): Bacteria > Pseudomonadati > Pseudomonadota > Gammaproteobacteria > Enterobacterales > Erwiniaceae > Pantoea > Pantoea sp. 9140. Next base: position 431,339 of record NZ_JQNO01000001.1, read on the forward strand.
AAGCGCAGCGTTATGACGCGGTGCTGGTTGCTATCGGTCGTGTGCCGAACGGTAAAGGTCTGGATGCCGGTAAAGCGGGCGTGGAAGTGGACGATCGCGGCTTCATCCGCGTCGACAAACAGATGCGTACCAACGTGCCACACATCTATGCTATCGGCGACATCGTCGGTCAGCCAATGCTGGCGCACAAAGGCGTGCATGAAGGCCACGTAGCGGCTGAAGTGATCTCTGGTCTGAAGCACTACTTCGATCCGAAAGTGATCCCTTCAATTGCCTATACTGAGCCAGAAGTTGCCTGGGTCGGTCTGACCGAGAAAGAAGCGAAAGAGAAGGGCATCAGCTACGAGACCTCCACCTTCCCGTGGGCTGCCTCAGGCCGTGCTATCGCTTCTGATTGTGCAGACGGCATGACCAAGCTGATTTTCGACAAAGAGACGCACCGTATTATCGGTGGCGCGATTGTCGGTACTAACGGCGGCGAGCTGTTAGGCGAAATCGGTCTGGCCATTGAGATGGGTTGTGATGCGGAAGATATTGCGCTGACCATACACGCTCACCCGACCCTGCATGAGTCAGTGGGTCTGGCTGCAGAAATCTTCGAAGGCAGCATCACCGATCTGCCTAACGCGAAAGCGAAGAAGAAGTAAGTTTCTGCTGCTGCAAAGAGAAAGCTCCCGCTATGGGGGCTTTTTTTTGGTCTGTCATTTTGATCATAAGCGTCAGTAGATTCTGCCATTCATTCCTCTGACAGACACGTTAGGCCGAGGGAAAATCGCCCGGAATCGCACTTCAATATTACTGATATTCAGCCTTTGTGCTGCCGGACTAGCAATGACAGTAAGCCGTTAACCCCTAACGTGCGAGGCGGTGTGTCAAAAAGCCCGGCAGGGGATGTGGGGCATCAGAACTGCTATATAGATTTAAGAGAAGGCATGTTACCTGCCAGAAATGTGCGGATGGCATTATCGATGACTTCACGCGTCAGCTCTGACTCTGCGACGATAATTTGCAGACCAATACCACTACGATAGCCATGTTGGATGCGATAACCAGGGGTGATTACGGGTGGGGTGTCGCGGAGAATATCTGCCACGCGCTTGTTAATGTAATCATGATATGTCATCCCGCCGAACTGGGGATAAGCAACGCGGGTGCGTTTTAACTGCTTATAGCTGACAATCTTTCCTTTCGCGTCATAGTTGGACACTGTCTCTAAACGGAATTCATCCTCCAGTTGGGTCTGGTCAAGCATTGCAGTGGCTTCATTGAGTACCCGGTTTTCGATGATATCCATGCGAGCGACATCAGCAGTAACGATCTCGGCGTTCCAGTAGATGGTGGGATCTTGATCATCCAGGAAAAGAACATCACTCCAGGTCCAGACCCAGCCCGCCGCAATAGCCTCTGCGTTTTCAGAATCACAATCATCGTAATGTAAACCACCGCAGCGCTCACGCTCGCGATAGATAAGATTTTTGATGTGCTGAACACGCGTGCGACGGTGGCGGCGGGAAAGGGAGGTGAAAGGCTTGAATTTGCGGGTCATGGGTTACTCTGCGCAATTTATGCTGGGAGGAATCCAGCCCCGCAGTTTAGCGAAAGGAAATGATGAGAGCTAGCGAAATAGCGGGGTTATAAGGAGCGAGTGGCCAGAAAGAGCTGCTGTGTGCGTGCCCTTCAATTTACGTTCAGCGGCGCACCTCCCACGCCGCCACCCGTTCCATAAACATCTGCGCCAGTTCAGCAATGGCGCTATTGCCGGGCAGTCTCTCTTCATTGATGTACATCACCAGCGTACTACTGCGTCGGCGGCCCTGAAGCAGCGGCAGGGGACGGAGTTCACCGCTCTTTAAGAGGCTGGCGATATTTTGTTCCGGCAGCCAGCCATAGCCTAGCTGGTGCTGGACCGCTTCAATCGCTGCCGACAGGGTAGTGAATGACCAGTTCTCTGCCTGATCGCCACTCACCTCTGACTGCTGCTGTTGCTGGCGATCCAGAATGGTAATACAGGGCCAGCGCGCCAGTGTGGCAGCATTAAGCGGGGCAGGTTCACTGTGCAGCGGGTGATCGCGATGGGCAACGGCGACGAAATCGACACTCATCAGGCTTTCGCCCGCTAAAGGGGTATCACCGTATTGCGCCACCAGCCAGAGATCGGCCTGTTGTTCAGCCAGCCTGTCTGGTGTTTCGCTGCGGACAATTTCGCTGAACCAGATGCGCACATGTGGATAGCGTTGCTGAAATATATTGAGCACATCAAACAGCAGAGGTTTTGGAAAGGTAGCATCTACCATTAAATCAATACGCGAACGTTCACCTCGTCGCAGGGCACTGGCCTTAGCTTCAAGCGCGCTAAATCCTTCCAGCAGTGGACGCACCTGCGCAAGTAACTGATGTCCTTCAGCACTCAGGACGGCACGGCGTCCCACCTGCTCCAGCAGTTCCATGTCGAGCCGTTGTTGAAGCAGACTCAACTGATAGCTCAATGAGGACTGGCTGCGATTATTCTTCTCCGCTGCCAGCGCAAAACTCCCTTCCTTTACGACGGCGTCGAGCAGATACCACTGTTCCAGCGTTGCTTTGTACATGGTAACCCATCTAAAAATTGAATAATTTAGTGCTAAAAATAGCGTTATTCATCGCTTTTGTAACGCGCAATAATCACATCAGGGAAAACAAATGAGGAATTAATCATGAGCACTTTTGATAAACATGACCTGTCTGGCATCGTTGGCAAACATCTGGTTTATACCTATGACAACGGCTGGAACTACGAGCTCTACATTAAAAATGCCAGCACCATCGACTATCGCATTCACAGTGGTATGGTCGGCAATCGCTGGGTTAAAAATCAGCATGTTTATGTGGTTCGCCTGGCGCAGGATGTCTATAAAGTCTCCTGGACTGAACCAACCGGCACTGATGTCAGCCTGGCCGTTAATCTGGCGGATAAAATTTTCCACGGCACCATCTTCTTCCCACGCTGGGTTATGAACAATCCGGAAAAAACCGTCTGCTTCCAGAATGATCACCTGGAAGAGATGGCGAAATTCCGCGAAGCGGGTCCGGCTTATCCAACTGAAGTGATTGATGAGTTCGCGACGCTGACCGTGATTCGTGATGTGGGTGAAAACAACGAAAGCGTGATTGACTGCCCGCCTGATCAGCTGCCCGCCAATTTTCCGGAAAACCTGAAAAATTAAGAGTGAACAGAAGAGGTCATCATGACCTCTTCTGCTTAGTTGTTTCTGACGTGTAGCTTCTGATGTGTAACGTATGAGGACGAAAAATGGATTTATCGACGAAGGTTTTTATCAGCAGTGACCAGCACGACGGCTTCGGTGTCAGTTCCACCATTATCATGGGTGAGAAAGAGGCGATGTTAGTCGATGCCCAGTTCACGCTGGCGAATGCGCATCGGTTAGTCGCTGAGATTATCGAAACCGGTCTCGACCTGAAACGCATCTTTATTACCCATCTGCATCCCGATCATTTTCTGGGACTTGAAGTGATTAAATCGGTCTTTCCGGCTGCTGACATTCTCTCTTATAAGCAGGTCGCCGAAGATGTTAATGACGCCTTTGACTTCAAAATTGATTACTGGGGTAAGCAGGTTTTAAAAGAGAACGGTGCCCGCACTAAGTTTGTGATCACCGAACTGGAAGAGGGTACGATCTGGCTGGAAGGGCAGGAGATTAAAATCCTGAGCGATCTCAGTGGCGATTGCATCCGGGTGACACCGCTCTGGATCCCCTCGACGAAAACATTGATCGCCTCCGATGTGGTCTTCGCGGATGCACATGTATGGATTGCCGATATGCGCACGCCGGAACGCATGGCGAAATGGATGGAAAGTCTGGATAAACTCGAAGCGCTGGCGCCGAAAGTCCTGATCGCTGGCCATTCGCGAACGACGCCATCGCTCAGCCCCTCAGCAATAGGCTTTACCCGCACCTATATCAACGATTTCATTAAGACGCTGCACAAGGTCAAAAACAGCGAAGAGCTGGTACAGGAGATGGAGCGAATCTATCCCAACCTGCCGGTGAAAATCTGTCTCGACTACAGTGCGCGGATTCTGAAAGATCACTACGTCTGGCCGGGTGACTGGCCGGTATCACTGCGGGAAATGAAAACCACGCTGTAATCGTCTCAGGTGCCAATGACACCAGGCTTATCTCTGGCCTGGTGTTGCTATCCGCCTGCATTCGCCTCTGCGGTAACCCGGAGGACCGTTCACTTCTATTCCTGCCAGTTATCTATTCCCCTGAATCACCTCACTAAAACTGCGCCAACGCTGACATAACCCTGCCGTTTTTACTCTGAGATGCGGTACGCTGCGGAGTGACCCGATTAGCCAGCTTAGCTGGCTGATGCGGGAGTATAAGCGGGCAGAACGGGCGCAGTGGATTATGTTGTATTTTTGTAAACAGATTAACAAACAGACGAAATCCTGCTATTCTGCCCTCCGCGAAACCGGGCACCTCAACCTGGACGAGAAAGGGAAGTGTGTTCTCCATAAGTGAGCAAGGTGGTCGGAAAGCCCTACATAATGAGAGCGAGGATAACGTCGTGCTAGAAGAATACCGTAAGCACGTTGCCGAGCGTGCTGCCCAGGGAATTGTACCTAAGCCTTTAGAGGCTTCCCAGATGGCCGCGCTGGTTGAACTGCTGAAAAATCCACCTGCGGGTGAAGAAGAATTTCTGACCGATTTATTGGTCAACCGAGTCCCACCTGGCGTCGATGAAGCGGCGTATGTTAAAGCCGGTTTCCTGGCGGCTGTCGCCAAAGGCGAAGCAACCTCTCCTCTGATATCTCCTGAAAAAGCGGTTGAACTGCTCGGCACCATGCAGGGCGGTTACAATATTCATCCGCTGATTGACGCGCTGGACGATAGCAAACTGGCGCCCATCGCGGCGAAAGCCCTTTCACACACGCTGCTGATGTTCGACAACTTCTATGATGTCGAAGAGAAAGCGAAAGCGGGTAATGAATACGCGAAACAGGTGATGCAGTCCTGGGCAGATGCGGAATGGTATCTGGCACGTCCTGAGCTGGCTGAGAAAATCACCGTTACGGTGTTCAAAGTCACTGGCGAAACCAACACCGACGACCTCTCTCCGGCCCCGGATGCCTGGTCACGTCCTGACATCCCGCTGCACGCCCTGGCGATGCTGAAAAATGCCCGTGAAGGTATTGAGCCGGATGAAGCGGGCAATATCGGCCCGATCAAACAGATCGAAGCACTGAAGACCAAAGGCTTCCCGCTGGCGTATGTCGGTGACGTTGTCGGAACCGGTTCTTCACGTAAATCCGCCACCAACTCGGTGCTGTGGTTTATGGGCGACGACATCCCGAACGTGCCGAATAAAAAAGGCGGCGGCGTGGTGCTGGGCAGCAAAATTGCACCCATCTTCTTCAACACCATGGAAGATGCGGGCGCACTGCCGATTGAAGTGGACGTCAATGACCTGAACATGGGCGATGTCATCGACATCTATCCGTTCAAAGGCGAAGTCCGCAACCACGAAACCAACGACCTGCTGGCCAGCTTCGAACTTAAAACCGAAGTGCTGATTGACGAAGTCCGCGCCGGTGGCCGTATTCCGTTGATCATCGGTCGCGGCCTGACCACTAAAGCGCGCGAATCGCTGGGTCTGCCGCACAGCACCGTATTCCGTCAGGCGAAAGATGTCGCGGAGAGCACCCGTGGTTTCTCACTGGCGCAGAAAATGGTTGGCCGTGCCTGTGGCGTCGCCGGTATTCGTCCGGGTGCCTATTGTGAACCGAAGATGACCTCGGTTGGCTCGCAGGATACGACCGGTCCGATGACCCGTGATGAGCTGAAAGATCTGGCTTGTCTGGGCTTCTCGACCGATCTGGTGATGCAGTCCTTCTGTCACACCGCTGCGTACCCTAAGCCAGTGGATGTGAACACGCACCATACGCTGCCTGACTTCATCATGAACCGTGGCGGTGTCTCACTGCGTCCGGGCGACGGCATTATCCACAGCTGGCTGAACCGTATGCTGCTGCCGGATACCGTGGGCACCGGTGGTGACTCGCATACCCGTTTCCCTATCGGCATCTCTTTCCCGGCGGGTTCAGGCCTGGTGGCGTTTGCGGCAGCGACGGGCGTCATGCCGCTCGACATGCCGGAATCAGTGCTGGTGCGCTTCAAAGGTAAGATGGAGCCAGGCATTACCCTGCGCGATCTGGTTCACGCCATTCCGCTGTATGCCATCAAACAGGGTCTGCTGACCGTTGAGAAGAAAGGTAAGAAAAACATCTTCTCTGGCCGCATCCTTGAGATTGAAGGTCTGCCGGATCTGAAAGTCGAGCAGGCGTTTGAACTGTCCGATGCGTCAGCCGAGCGTTCCGCTGCGGGCTGTACCATCAAGCTGGATAAAGCGCCGATTATCGAATACCTGAACTCCAACATCGTGCTGCTAAAGTGGATGATCGCAGAAGGCTACGGCGATCGTCGTACGCTGGAGCGTCGCGTTGAAAGCATGGAGAAATGGCTGGCCGATCCTCAGCTGCTTGAGCCGGATGCGGATGCTGAATATGCCGCCGTGATCGAAATCGATCTGGCTGACATTAAAGAGCCGATCCTGTGTGCGCCAAACGATCCGGACGATGCCCGTCTGCTCTCTGACGTTCAGGGCGAGAAGATCGACGAAGTGTTTATCGGCTCGTGCATGACCAACATTGGTCACTTCCGTGCCGCCGGTAAACTGCTGGATAGCCACAAAGGCCAGCTGCCAACCCGTCTGTGGGTGGCTCCGCCAACCAAGATGGATGCGGCACAGCTGACCGAAGAGGGCTACTACAGCGTATTCGGTAAAAGCGGTGCGCGTATCGAGATCCCGGGCTGTTCACTCTGTATGGGTAACCAGGCACGTGTGGCAGATGGTTCGACGGTGGTTTCTACCTCGACCCGTAACTTCCCGAATCGTCTGGGTACCGGCGCTAACGTCTACCTGGCATCTGCAGAGCTGGCGGCAGTGGCTTCACTGTTAGGCCGTCTGCCAACGCCGGATGAGTATCAGCAATTTATGGCGCAGGTCGATAAAACGGCCAGCGACACCTATCGCTATCTCAACTTCGACCAGCTGGCGCAGTACACCGATAAAGCTGACGGCGTGATTTTCCAGACCGCGGTCTGATTCTTCACCTGGCAGTCATGACTAAGGGGCGATGATTCGCCCCTTTTTTACGTCTGTGCATTGAGGGCGGTTCGATCAAAAGCTGGATTTCGCCAGACAGCCTGTAATAATGCGCGACGTGTCACACTATGCCGCGCAGGCAGCGCTGACACTCATTTAGTGACGCGATGACGTTAAGAGGAACGGGCGATGGAATATGAATTTTTACGCGATGTGACCGGACAGATTAAGGTTCGTATGTCGATGGATCATGAAGCGGTCGGCCACTGGTTCAACGAAGAGGTGAAAAACGATCCAGGATTGCTGGATGAAGTGGAAGCCGCAATCGAAGACGTCAAAGGCAGCGTGCGTCAGTGGCAGCGCATCGGCAGCGAGTACACCATCCTGCTGGATGAGGAAGAGGTGATGATTCGCGCCAATCTGCTGGCACTGGAAGATGACGGGATGGAAGAGGGGATGAACTACTATGACGAAGAGAGCCTCTCCTTCTGCGGCATTGAAGATTTTCAGCTGGTGATCGCTGCTTACCGCCAGTTTGTGAACCAGTACGGTAAACCCGTACGGTAATTTTTACGCTGATACAGGCCGGGCCACCCGAGTCGCCCGGCCTGTTCATTAACTCAGCGACGCACCGCCGCATATCACCAGCTGCTGACCGGTGATTGCCGCGGCTGCAGGCGAAAGCAGGAACCCGACCAGTCCGGCGACTTCCTGCGGCTGAATATAGCGGCCTATCGGTGGCAAGCGCGGCGGGGAACTGGCCCGGCCCGGCTGTTGCAGCATCGGCGTTTCGGTGGCACCTGGCGCCACGATATTGGCTGTAATGCCGCGCGGTGCCAGCTCTGCCGCCCAGCTGCGCACCATGCCGATCATCGCCGATTTGGTGGCCACATACTGACTACGGCACGCCGCACCGCCTGACGTGCGACTACCCAGCAGCACGATTCTGCCGCCCGCGCTCATCCGGGGCGCAAAATGGTTGGCCAGCTGTTCTGCGGCGGCAACATGCAGTTGCCACAGGCGTGTGCTGGCGTTCAGATCCAGCTCCCCGAGCGGCGCGGCCTGCATCATTCCCGCAGCATGGATCACCGCCTGCGGCACCGGCAGTTTGTCCAGTAAAGCCTGCAATGTCGCACTGTCGCTGATATCGATCTGATGGCTCTGCCAGCCCGTGTCTGCCCGGTTTATCGCCGATCGGCTCAGGCCAATTACCTGCCAGCCCTCATCCAGCAGGCGATTCACAATCGCCTGACCGATGCCGGAGCTGGCGCCGGTCACCAGCGCCATCTTTTCAATCACGCGTCACCTCCCTGCACCCAGGACTCCCCGACCCGCACATACTTGATCGCCTGGCGATACCAGGTGTAGGCGATATGCAGTTCGCCATTCACGCCCTGTTGGATGCTGGGATAAGAGAACTCCCGGTTTAACTTCTGCTGAGAGTTATTGGTCATGCAGTAGCCGTCGCCCTCGTCCAGATTGCGCTGCAGCGGCCAGCTTTTGCCGCCATCTGTTGAGATCGCCAGCGTCATTGGCGCTCGTGGCGCGCCCCAGAAGGCGGTGCGCCCGCTGTGCACCACCGGCTCGGCGGCAACCGCAACGTCACCGTCTTCTTCATCATCTTCAATTTCGTCATACAGCGACAACCGGCGCTCGCTGGCCCCTTCGGCGCTCATCGCATTGAACACCAGCGCCAGATGACCGTTGCGCAGCGTCGTGACCTGAATGGAGGAGTTATTGTTGGGCAGCGACAGCGGCTCGGGCGCACTCCAGCTTTCACCCTGATCAAACGAGCGGCTCTGGTAGATATGATCGGCCCAGCGACTGCGGTAGAGTGCCAGCAGCGAGCCATCATCCAGCAGGGTCACGTTCATATGAACGCAGCCGGTGCTGTCAGGCACGCTGACGTCGCGCCAGCTCTGGCCTTTATCTTCTGAGATTTTTACCGCGCTGACGTCATAGCTGCCGACCCACTTTTCGCCGGGCTGCGTCAGGCAGTAAAACACCGGCAGCAGCCAGTTGCCGTTGGGCAGCACGACAATCGGCTGACGAATAAAGGTGCCGGGCTTATCCAGCAGGGTTTTGATCTCGCCCCAGCTTTTGCCCATATCGTGAGACTGGCGATAGCGCACGATCGCGGTGTCCTGATTACCTGATTTCTGCGCCGTCCACAGCAGCCACAGTACCTGGTCGGGATCGAGAAACAGCACCGGATTCTGTTCTGAGCGACCCGGATCGTCAGAAAGCTTCTGCGCGTCACTCCAGCGATCGCTGCCTTTTGTCAGCCGGGAACACCAGACTGAGATATCGGCAATCCCTTCCTGCGTGCCACCAAACCAGACGCAAAGCAGATCGCCATCGGGCAGCGGCAGCAGGTTAGCCGCATGGTTTTGCGGGCAGGAGGAGGGCAGCATCGCAATCTGCTGGGCGCTATCCTGCGGGTGCGGCGCAACCAGGCCGGTGCGTTCTGCGGTGACGGTTTCCTGAGTCATATTAGGCTCCACTATTTTGTGCATTGTGTTGCGGTTGAGGCTGAGACTGGCGTGACGGGATACAGCGGTCAATCACCATAATGATGGCCGGCGTAATCAGCGCCACATACATATTGTCGATACCGAACGGATTACCCATCAGGAACCAGACGGACGTGACCACGCAGGCACCAATCAGACCGGCGTTGGCACCGCGCGTGCTCTTAAACCACGGCAGATAGAACGCCATGATCGCCACCACGGTGATCGACAGGCGAATCGCGCGGGTAAAGAACGAGAGCTTCAGCACTTCCGGGAAGAACAGGACAAACAGCAGCGGGAAGAAGCCGATGCCAATCGAGATCCAGCGCGTCACTTTAAATTCGCGCTCCGGCGTCGGATTACGATAAGGCACGTAAAAATCTTTCACCACCAGCGAGGCGATGGCCAGCGCAACGGTGCCGACGCTGACGAAAATCGAGGCCACCAGCGAGGTGGTGACGATACCCGCCAGCCACGGTGACATATCCTGCAGAAACACTGGCAGCGCATAGAGGCTCTTGATATCGGGATGCGCAAACTTCGCCGCCACGCCAATCAGCGCCATCGCCAGACCGATCGGCAGGCAGAAGATGAAGGCGACCCAGGTAGCGCGCTTCGCGGACTTCACATCTTTGGTGGAGGAGATCGCCTGGATCACAAACTGCGTACAGAAGATCGATCCCACGGTCCCGATCAGCCAGGCCACAATGGTACTGGCACCGACGTGACCATCCCACGTCCAGTAGAACGCCGGCATTTTCTCGATCATCGGGGCCACGCCGCCGGTCATTTTCAGCGCCACATAGAGAATAATCAGAATCCCGATGTACTTGATGGCGCTGTGCAGCAGCGTAACCCAGGCGACGCCTTTCATGCCGCCAAACGCAAAGTAGAAGGTGCTGACCACCGCGGTGATAAAGGCCGCCTGCGTCAGGTCGATCTTCAGCACGGTGGAGATCGCCGCCGCACCGCTGATGTAGTTCCCGACGTTCACCAGCAGCAGCGCATAGATCATAATCAGCGAGATAATGTTCTTGGTTGAGCTGCCATATTTCTCGGCGATGGCACCGGAGATCGTGATTTTTCCGGTGTTGTAGATGCGTTTGACCAGAATCAGGCCAAACAGCGGGAACCCAATCGCCGCGCCAATCACTGACCAGGAGGCGGCGAAGCCATCCTCAAAGGCTGCCTGCGCCGTGCCAATGGTCGATTTTGCCCCGATATACTCTGACATCAGCATAATGCCAACGATAAAGGCGGGCATGGCGCGGGAGCCTTCCATGAAGTCGCCGCTGGTTTTACTGCGCAGCCGCCAGGTCAACCAGGTTGTGAACAGGATATAGGCGACCACCATGCCGACGATCAGTAAGGTGCTCTCAGTTGAAAATGCTTTCATCATGACCTCGATTGTTCTGGCAGATGGCGACCATCAGGTTCGTTCTCATCTGACCGATAGGGTACAAAGGCGATGGACGTTATTGCAGGTAGTGGTTCACGATTTGACGGATCTGCTGCTGCTCGTCGGCGCTGAACTGCACCGCATAGCGGCTTTCACCCACCTCAAAGCCCTGCAGGCTGACCGCTTTTTTCACGGCGGCCGGTGAGAAACCGATGCTGTACAGCGCAGTGCGCAGGCCGGTGACGTTCTCCTGTGCCTGATGCGAACCGGCAATGTCACCGGCACTGAAGCGCGCCCAGATGGCGTTAATCGCCTCCGGTGCCACGTTTGCCAGCCCGGAAATGGAGGCGGAGCAGCCATCGACAAATCCCTGATGAATCAGCGAGTCAGGGCCGTTCAGCACATCAAAGCCCTCACAGTCGGCGGTGGCCTGCAGAAATCCGCTCAGACTTTCATAGCTGCCTGCGGAGTCTTTAATACCGATGATGTTCGGGTGCGCGGCCAGCGTGCGAACGGTCTCTGGCTGCAGGGTATTGCCGGTTCGCGCCGGGATGTTGTAGAGGAACAGCGGCACCGTCAGCGCGTCCGCTACGCGCTGATAGTGGTCGATCAGCTCCTGCTGTTTCAGCGGCACAAACCATGGAGTGATCGCCGAGACGGCATCCACGCCCAGGCGGGCAATCTGTTTGCCGAGCCGGATCGTTTCACGGGTCGAAATCTCGCCGATGTGCGCCACGACAGGCGCGCGGCCGTTGACCTCATCGACGCAGGTGGTGGTGACGGCCATCTTCTCCTGCTCGTTCAGCACAAAGAATTCGCCGTTGGTGCCGCCAGAGAAGATACCGTTACCGGCGTTGATCTGGCGTCTGACCTGCTCACGCTGTTTCATCGGATCAAAGGCACCTTCACGGTCAAAGGTGGTGACGATGGCGGTCAGTACGCCGTTGATTTTCTTATTCATGACAGTCCTCATTACGCCTGGCAGGAAGGGAACAGCGTCAGGTAGACGGCGCGCACATCGTCGGCGGTGACCGCCATCGGCACGTTTTTCATCAGGCGCTGCACGTCGAGTGCCGCTTCCACTAAATAAGGCAGGTGATCCGGGCCGATGCCCAGTGCTTCCAGGCTGGCAGGCAACTGCAGCCGCGCAACCAGCGCGGTGAAGTAGTCGACCAGCGCGTGTGATTTCTCTTCATCGCTTAAACGGACGTCAGCGTCCGGCAGCAGGTCATAGGCCTGAGCGAATTTGCTCACTGCGGCCGGACGGACAAAGCGCATGCAGGGGGCCAGCAGAATGGCGTTGGCAACGCCGTGTGGCAGGTGATATTTGCCGCCAAGCGGATAGGACATCGCATGCACCAGATGCGTCCCGGCATGGGCAATCGATGCGCCGCCATAATAAGAGGCCCAGAGCATCTCCAGCCGTGCCTGCAGATTCTCCGGCTCGCGCAGCGTGGTTTCGAGATTCGCGAACAGCTTCTTCATCCCAATCAGCACATAGTTGTCACTGACCGGGTTAGCCACGTTGGCGGTGAAGCACTCGATCAGATGACACAGGGCATCAATGCCGGTAGACGAGGCGATGTGCGGCGGCATGCTGGTGGTGAATTCCGGCACCAGCGCCACCACATCGGGCAGCATCACCGGTGAAATAATGCCGACTTTGGTCTCTTTCTCCGGGATCGCCAGAATTGCATTCGGCGTCGCTTCTGAACCGGTGCCGGCAGTGGTCGGGATGAGCATTGAACGGGTGCGGCGCTGCGGTTTTTCACCTGCCAGCAGGGCATCTAGTGACGGTGCTCCGTCGATGCACAGCACCGAGAGCAGCTTCGCCACATCCAGCACGCTGCCACCGCCGATGCCAATCACCATGTCGGCCTGGCGCTGCGCGAGCGTTTCTATAATCGCGGCCACATCATGCTGGCTCGGCTCGGGCGGCACGCTGTTGACCACGCTGATACGCGGAATCTGCTCCCGGAGTTGCCCCATCAGCGCCTGAACCGCCGGAATCGCTTCAATGTTCCGGTCAGTCACCACTACCGCTGTCGTTACGCCCCTCAGCAGATAGCGCATGTCGTTTAACGCCTGATAACCGCTAATCACCGTGCTGTTAATGTTCATTTCATACCCTTTTTCTGTCATGACTGAGCAGATGATTAATTTTGCTCAGCGCAATGCGATGTCAGTCACTCTCTGTGGCTAATTTTATAAGGCATATCGATTTCGATTAATTTGAACTTGCTCACATATAATCAATAATGATTGAATATAATCAAATGCAGCGGCAATAGCCTGACAGGAGTGAGGATGGGCTCATCAATATGGAAAACCCCGGTGCTGGTCATCGCCGATGACTTTACCGGTGCTAACGATGCAGGTAGTGGACTGGCACAGGCCGGTGCCCGTGTACATGTGCTGTTCGGCACCGCCGCGCCTCAGCCCGACGAGGCGGCGGATGTGCTGGTAATCAGTACTGACAGCCGGGCGGTCATCATCAGTCAGGCGGCAGAGCGCGTCACGCAGGTGGTACAGCATTACGCGGCACAGTTTCAGCAGGGCTGGCTGTTCAAAAAGATCGACTCCACGCTGCGTGGCAACGTCGGTGCTGAAACGGTGGCGGCACTGCGCGCCAGTGGCAAAAGGCTGGCGCTGGTGGCACCGGCCGTGCCGCGCCTGGGCCGCACCACACGTGAGGGCAGCGTGTGGGTGAATCAGCGGTTACTGACGGATACCGAATTTGCCAGCGATCCCAAAACCCCGATCCTCAGCGCCCGCATTCTCGATCAGATGCAGATCGACGGTATGGAGATCGATCTCGCCACGCTGCGCAGCGATCGGCTGGATGCCGTGCTGGCGGCTGCGCAGGGCGTGGTGGTGGTAGATGCCGAAACGGAGGCCGACCTGGCGCGACTCATTACCGCTGCGGCGCGGCTGGCAGAGAAGCCTCTGCTGGTCGGGGCCGCCGGATTAAGCGATGCGCTGGGTGCTGCGCTCTCAGTTCGTCCTTCTTGTCCTTCGCGGCCTGTGCTGGCGGTGGTGGGATCGATGAGTCGTCAGGCAGAGCAGCAGATCGCCACGCTGCTTAACCAGCAGGCAGTGGAAATCGTGGATGTTGATATTCGTCAGCTGTTTCAGCAGCCCGCCTGGTGTGGCCGGGATAGCTGGATTGAACAGGCGGCTGCCGCACTGCGTGCCGGTCGCCACACGGTGATCCGTACCTGCCAGCATGAATCCCAGCGACACGCGATCGAGGATCTCTGCCAGCAGCACAGCGTGACGCGCCAGCAGCTGGGTGAGGCGATCTGTCAGCTGCTGGGCGAAATGACCCTGAGTCTGTGCCGGGCACAGCTGCCGCATGCGCTCTATCTGTCGGGTGGCGACGTGGCGATAGCCGTTGCTCAGGCGCTGGGGGCCAGCGGCTTTAAAATTCAGGGTCTGGTGGCGGGCTGTGTGCCGCACGGGGTTCTGCTTAACAGTGAATTTACTCTGCCGGTGATGACCAAAGCGGGTGGCTTTGGTGATGAAAATACCCTGGTAGCAGCCATTGGTTTTATTGAGGAGAAGTCGAGTGAGTAAAATTATTGCGATCACCATGGGCGATCCGGCGGGCATCAGCCCGGAAATCATCATCAAAGCGCTCTCTGAAGGTGAGCTGAATGGCATTCCTGCCGTGGTGATTGGCTGTGCCAGTACGCTGCGCCGCATTATGGCGATGAACATCACCCCGCAGGCTGAGCTGCGGGTGCTGGACCGGGTCGCCGATGCGCGGTTTGCGCCCGGCATTATCAATGTGATTGATGAGCCGCTGGCTGATCCCGATGCGCTGAAACCTGGCGTGGTACAGAAAGAGGCGGGGGATCTGGCATGGCGCTGCGTAAAGCGTGCCACCGAACTGGCACTGGCCGGTGAGGTGCATGCCATAGCCACCGCGCCGCTGAATAAAGAGGCGATGCATGCGGCGGGCCATCTCTATCCGGGGCACACCGAACTGCTGGCGCACCTGACTGACACCAAAGATTACGCTATGGTGCTCTATACCGATAAGCTGAAAGTCATTCATGTCACAACCCATATTGCGCTGCGTAAGTTCCTCGACACGCTCAACCAGACACGCATTAAAACCGTGATTGGTATGGCGGATACCTTCCTGCGTCGTGTCGGCTACAGCGCCCCGCGTATCGCCGTCGCGGGTGTTAATCCGCACGCTGGTGAGAACGGGCTGTTTGGCGACGAGGAGATCACCACCGTTGCCCCCGCGATTGAGGCGATGAAAGCGCAGGGGATTGATGTCTCCGGGCCTTGCCCGCCGGACACGGTGTTTCTGCAGTGCCAGGATGGACGCTATGACATGGTGGTGGCGATGTACCATGATCAGGGGCACATCCCGCTTAAACTGCTGGGCTTCTATGATGGCGTGAACATTACCGCAGGCCTGCCGTTTATCCGCACCTCTGCTGACCACGGCACGGCATTTGATATCGCCTGGACAGGTAAAGCGAAGTCTGACAGCATGGCGATCTCGATTAAACTCGCGATGCAGCTCGCATAGGGAAATATGAAGGGACAGAGCCGTCTTGACCAGATTATGGATTACCTGAAAAGCCATAATCTGGTGACTGTTGAGCAACTGGTCAGTGCGATTTCCGCCTCACCCGCCACGATTCGACGTGATTTAATTAAGCTGGATAAAGAGGGCGTGATCAGCCGCAGTCATGGCGGCGTCACCCTGAATCGTTTTATTCCTGCCCAGCCGACTACGCTGGAGAAAATGCAGCGGAACCTGGCCGAGAAGCAGGCGATCGCCGAGTGCGCCGCGAGCTTTGTCCGGGCGGGCGATGCGGTGGTGCTGGATGCAGGAACCACCATGCTGGAGCTGGCGCGACAGCTCACGCATCTGCCGCTGCGGGTCATTACGGCCGACCTGCACATTGCGCTGTTTCTGTCAGAATTTAAGCAGATTGAAGTGACCATTATTGGCGGGCGGATCGACGACTCCAGTCAGTCCTGTGTGGGCGAGCATGGACGGCGGTTGCTGCGCAGCATCAATCCCGATATCGCGTTTGTCAGCTGTAACTCCTGGAGCCTTGAGCGCGGCATTACCACGCCGACTGAAGAGAAAGCGGGGCTGAAACATGACCTGCTGGCCAATGCGGCGCGCCGGGTTCTGCTGGCGGACAGCAGTAAATATGGCTCCTGGTCGCTGTTCTGCGCCTCACCGGTGGATGACCTGACCGATGTAGTGACCGACAGCCGGTTAGATGAGGATGTCTGCCGCACGCTGCGCGAGCGCGGTATTACGCTGGCGCTGACCTCTGCCTGAACTGAACGCGCCGTGCTTCTCTGACCTCATCGTAAAGCAGGGCGAGAGCAGCACTGCGCGTTTATCTTCTGCAGTCGCCGTTAACGTGCGTAGGCGTCATGCTCTTCGCGCGTCATTGCCGGCGCGTCTACTGTAACCCGCTCAAACCTCAGATTCGTTACGCCCGCTATTTTGCCAAACTCCTGCGCCTGCAGCGTGATGTCGCTGAAACTCAGCTGTTCGATTGGATTTTCCGGCGTGCCTTCAATAAAAAAGGCGCGGGAAAACACCGCAGCCTCAGTCAGGCTGCTGCTGATATGACTGATACTGATATTCTCAACCCGCGTCAGGCCAGCATCACCTGTGACGCCTGACGCCAGCTTACGCCAGTGCGAAGGCTGTTCGGTATCGGCAGGCTGTTCGCTGTAGCTGTACTGCGGGAACCAGTTCAGCTGCAGCATAAACGGATAACAGACATCCTCCATCTTCAGATGGCGAACCACGATGTTTTTGATCCAGCCGCCGCGATTCCGGGCTGACTTGATGCGAAAGCCGACACCGGTTCCAGAGAAGCGGTTATGTTCGATGATGACGTTTTCAATACCGCCAGAGGTTTCGCTGCCCAGGGTAATGCCCGAACCTTTCAGCAGAGTGCAGTCGCGAATAATGATATCGCGTGCGGTTCTCCCGAGCTGCTGTGCTTCCGCGCCGCGACCCGATTTCACGCAGATATTGTCGTCATTGCAGGAGACCGTGCAGCCCTCCACACGCACTAACTGGCTGGAATCAATATCAATACCGTCGGTGCTGGGGCCGGTGGCGTTCATGACACGTAGCCTCTGCAGATTCACCTGTTTCGAATAGCAGACGTGCAGGTTCCAGAAGCCGGAATCCTGTGAAGTAAAGTCCTTCAGCGTCACGCATTCGCTCTCGTAAACCACCACGTTACGTGGACGTTTGCAGTCGTAATCCACCACCCAGCGCAGGCCGCGACGGGTATAGTCCGCCAGCATCCCGCTGTTTTCGTCGTCGCCCCAGAATTTATGCCACCAGACGGCACCCTGTCCGTCGAGCGTGCCACTGCCGCAGACGGTGACGTTGCGGCAATGATTGATGTTAAGCATCGCCGCGGGCCAGACCATATCAATGCCCGCCACGCGCGTAGCGATGTCCGGATAATCCTCCAGCCGCTGGCTGCCGAGCAGCACGGCATCTTTCGCCAGCTCCAGCGTCATCTCACTTTTCAGAAACAGCGCACCGGTCAGAAAGCGGCCAGCCGGGATCAGCACCGTGTCGCCTGCTGATGCGCTATCAATCGCGCGCTGTATCGCCTGAGTGGAAAGTGAGGTGGCGTCCGGGACGGCAGCGAAATCAATAATGTTAATTCTTGCCATTTTTTTGCCTGTAGTGGTTGAGAAATGAGCGTTCAGCGCTGAAAGTAGCACGCTCTGACAGGCAAATTATTGCTGGCGATCAGGGAATTACGGCAGTTGCCGTGATGAAAAGTCGGAGGGATAAGCGGGAAGAGACGCGCAGGTTTTGGGGTGTCACGCTGCGCGCCGGATCATCAGAGGGTCTTCAGGCCCACTGAGGGGATATTTCTGCCGTAGTAGATCTCACGCATCTCTTTCCACAGCAGGTCAGTAATACGCTTGTGCTCCTGCGGGCTGAGATCTTCCGGGCGGGTGTTAAACAGGTAGTGTTTCAGGTCAAACTCTTTCAGCAACATCTTGGTATGGAAGATGTTCTCCTGATAGACATTCACATCCACCATGTCATACATCGCTTTCATATCGTCAGACATGAAGTTCTGAATCGAATTGATCTCGTGATCGATAAAGTGCTTCATCCCTTTCACGTCACGGGTAAAGCCGCGCACCCGGTAATCGACGGTAACGATGTCTGACTCCAGCTGGTGGATCAGGTAGTTCAGCGCCTTGAGCGGTGAGATCACGCCGCAGGTTGAGACTTCAATGTCCGCGCGGAAGGTGCAGAGCCCGCCTTCAGGATGGCTTTCCGGATAGGTATGCACGCAGATATGGCTTTTATCCAGATGCGCCACCACCGAATTGGGCAGCGGGCCAGGATGTTCGGAATTATCGATATCTTTGGGATCGATCGGCTCTTCGCTGACCAGAATCGTGACGCTGGCCCCCTGCGGTTCATAATCCTGGCGCGCAATATTAAGCACGTTAGCCCCGATAATAGAGCAGGTTTCGGTCAGGATTTCCGTCAGACGATTAGCGTTATATTGTTCATCAATGTAGGCGATATAACCATCGCGTTCAGCTTCAGTATTTGCATAGCAGATATCGTAAATACAAAAACTCAGGCTTTTCGTGAGGTTGTTGAAGCCATGTAGTTTTAGCTTTTGCAATTTTGTTCACCCCCTTAAAAATGCACTGTCAGCACGCGGCCGATAGCGCATTTAACAGATATTGTGGCAGGGCAAAGCTGCCGGTATGGATCGCTGGTGTGTAGTAACGGCAGGTCAGGCCAGCTACCTCGAAACGCGCCTGCAGGGTGGCGGTATCGAGCTGGCGCAGCGCCGGATTATCACTCGCCCAGGCAAAGGTCATGATGCCGCCGTAATAGGTCGGAATCGCCGCCTGATAGAAACTGACATCCGCAAAGTAATGGCCCAGTTTGCGATGGCTGTTTACGGCCTCATCCTGCTGCAGGAAGCAGACGCCATTCTGCGCCACGAAGATGCCATTTTCATTAAGGGCCGCTTTGCAGCCGGCATAAAATTCGGAGGTAAACAGACTTTCGCCCGGACCAATCGGATCGGTGCAGTCGGAGATGATGACATCGAATTTTTCCTGCGTCTGATTAACGAAGTTAACCCCGTCATCGATCACCAGCGTAAAGCGCGGATCGTCATAGGCGCCTGCGCTGTGGTTCGGCAGATACTGGCGACAAAAGGTCACCACGCCTGCATCGATTTCCACCATGGTAATCTTTTCGATTTCCGGATGACGTGACACTTCACGCAGCATGGCGCCGTCACCACCGCCGATGATCAGGACGCTCTTCGCCGCGCCGTGCGCCAGCAGCGGAACGTGGGTCATCATTTCATGATAGATAAATTCGTCGCGTTCGGTGGTCTGCACCACGCCGTCCAGCGCCATTACGCGGCCCATCGCGGCATTTTCGAAAATGATTAAATCCTGATGCGCAGTCTTTTCACGGTACAGTTCTTTATCGACTGTGAAATACTGGCCAAAACCGGCATGAAGGGTTTCATACCACGTTTCATTATGGGCCATGGTGCTCTCCTCTGATGACATCGCCATGAAGATGGGCGGCACATGATAGCTAACACTGACCGTGGTTGCACGGTCAATGTCCGGCAGCAGAGGGCAGAGTAATTACCTGACGTAGGCCAGCAGGCTCAGTGAATCGCGGGCCAGTGACTTGCACTTTTTGTCGTTGGTGATGGCGATGCCGCTGAGATCGCGATAGCTGTCTTCACCCAGCGCTTTCATGTTGTAGTTGCTGTAGTTGCTTAAATCCCAGCGGTTCTGCTGAGCAAAAAAGACCAGCGCTTTGCGAATCTGTGCGTCCGGTAAATCCTGATAGCCACAATCATTTTTCAGATAGACGAAAACCGCCGTGAGATCGGCCAGATCTTCCGCTTCGGATTCGCTCAGGGCAAAACTGGTGGAGGAGAAGCCAAGGAGTCCCGTCAGCAGCAGGATCCTGATACTTTGCTTCATAGTCGTTCTCTTCAATGGATATTACTCATGACGTTAGCACAGTTATTCTCAGGTTTTCGATTAATTTGGCGCTGTGAGCCGCTGCACCGCCTTTTTTCATCAGATTCTCACGGCTAACACTTGACCTTCCCATAAGGTCAGGGTTTAGGCTGTGCGCTCTGATGCCACAAGGATGATCACCATGCAACGTCGCCACTTCCTGAAACTCACCGCCGCACTGAGTGCAGCCGGAGCCTTACCGCTCTGGAGCCGTTCGCTGATGGCAGCCACCCGTCCGCTGCTGCCAATTCCGTCACTGCTGGAAGCGGATGCCAGGGGCAGCTACAGCCTTACCGCGATGCAGGGCACCACGCAGTGGAACGGCAAAGCCGTGCCGACCTGGGGCTATAACGGCAGCCTGCTGGGACCGGTGCTGAAGTTGCAGAGTGGCAAACCGGTGACGGTGAATATCCATAACCGGCTCAGCGAAGCGACTACCCTGCACTGGCACGGGCTGGAAATCCCCGGCGCGGTAGATGGTGGTCCGCAGGCCGTGATTGCGCCTGGTGCTTCGCGTCAGGTCTCTTTTACCCCTGACCAGCCCGCTGCAACCTGCTGGTATCATCCGCATCTGCATGGCAAAACCGGGCATCAGGTCGCACAGGGACTCGCAGGACTGATTCTGCTGGAAGACAAGGAGAGCGGCACGCTGCGCCTGCCCACGCAGTGGGGCGTGGATGATGTGCCACTGATTTTCCAGGATAAACAGCTGACCAAAGATGGGCGCCTTATCGATTATCAGCTCGACGTGATGCGCGCGGCCGTGGGCTGGTTTGGCGACATGATGCTGACCAACGGCGTGCAGTATCCGCAGCATGCGGTGCCGCGCGGCTGGCTGCGTCTGCGTCTGCTGAACGGCTGTAATGCCCGTTCGCTGCACGTTGCCGCCAGTGATAAACGTCCTCTTTATGTGATCGCCAGCGACGGTGGCCTGCTGGCTGAGCCGGTGAAGCTCGACACACTGCCGATCCTGCCGGGCGAGCGTTTTGAGGTGATGATCGATACTTCTGACGGTAAAGCGTTTGATCTGGTGACCCTGCCGACGGATCAGATGGGCATGACGCTGCCGCCGTTTGACCAGCCGCTGCCGCTGGTACAGATCCTGCCGCTGCGGGTGATGGCCAGCGCCACGCTGCCGGATAAGCTGGCGACGCTGCCTGCGCTACCCGCCACCGACGGACTGACGACACGCTGGCTGCAGCTGATGATGGACCCGCAGCTGGACCAGCAGGGAATGCAGGCATTAATGCAGCGCTACGGCAAGAAAGCGATGGGCAAGGGCGGTCATCATTCGATGCCGGAGAAAACGGCTGACGAGCCGATGCCGCCAATGGAAAACATGGAAGGGATGGATCACAGCATGCACGGCATGGCGAAGCCCGCCGTTTACGATTTCCGCAACGGCAATAAGATCAACGCCCAGGCCTTTGATATGACGAAGCCGTCATTTGCGGTGAAGCTGGGTGATTATGAGAAGTGGACGATTTCAGGGGAAGGTGACGCCATGCTGCATCCGTTCCATATTCACGGCACCCAGTTCCGCATTCTCTCCGAGAACGGCAAACCGCCCGCCCCGCATCGGCAGGGCTGGAAAGATATGGTGAATGTCGACGGCTGGCGCAGTGAAGTGCTGGTGCGCTTCAACTATGTCGCCGCCGCCGAACACGCTTACATGGCCCACTGTCATCTGCTGGAGCATGAAGACACCGGCATGATGCTGGGCTTTACTGTGAGCTGATTACGCCTGATCGAGCGCCAGCCTGATATCTTCAATCAGGTCACCGGCGTTCTCGATGCCAATCGACAGCCGCACCGTGGCGTCCGTGATACCAATACGCTGACGCACCGCCTGCGGCACGCCGGAGTGGGTGGTGCTGCCAGGATGGCTGGCCAGCGACTCGGTTCCACCCAGGCTCACCGCCTGTTTAAACAGCGACAGCGCATTGAGAAAACGGAACGCAGCGGGCTGATCGCCGACGATATCAAACGAGAAGGTCGAACCTGCGCCGCTGCACTGTTCACGATACGTTTTCCCTTCGGCGCTCTCCGCATCCAGATAGGGCAGCCAGTGCAGCTTCGCCACTTTCGGGTGATCGCGCAGAAACGCCGCGACCGCTTCTGCATTGTGAAAGGCTTTCTCCATCCGCAACGATAATGTTTCCAGTGAGCGGCTGAGCATCCAGCTTGAGTGCGGATCCAACTGCGTACCGATGGCGCTGCGCAGGGCGCGTACTTTCGCCATCAGCGCCTTACTGCCCATCGCCGCGCCCGCAATCAGGTCAGAGTGACCGCCCACATATTTGGTCAGCGAGTAGAGCGAGAGATCCGCGCCCAGCGTCAGCGGCTGCTGGAACAGCGGGCCGAGCAGGGTGTTATCACAGGCGATAATTGGTCGTGAACCCTGCTGCTGGTCAATCTCATCGGCGATGCGCGCCATCAGGCGGATATTGACCAGGCTGTTGGTGGGATTTGCGGGTGTTTCAATCAGGATCACCGCCACCCGACCCTGGGCCATCGCCTGCTGAGCGGCTTCACGCACTTTGACTTCATCATTCCCGTCGCTGAAACCCACCGCTTTAATATCCAGATTGTGCAGCGTTTTGCTGAGCAGCGTTTCGGTGCCGCCATACAGGGGCTGCGAGTGCAGGATCACCTCGCCCGGGCGGGCAAACGTCAGCAGGGCCGTGGAGATGGCGGCCATACCGGAAGAGAAGAGCGAACAGCTCTCCGCCTGCTCATAAACCGCCAGCCGGTCTTCAACAATTTCGCTGTTAGGATGGTTAAAGCGGGAGTAGACCAGCCCACCCGATTTACCTTCCGGCGGCTCACGACGACCTGAGACATAATCAAAGAAGTCCCGTCCCTCTTCGGCGCTGTTAAAAACAAAGGTTGAAGTCAGAAACACCGGCGGCTTCACCGCACCTTCAGAGAGGCGGGGATCATAGCCATAGTTCAGCATCTGGGTTTCGGGGTGCAGCGGCCTGTCGCCGATATGCGTCTTTTTGCTTGATGATGAAGTCATTGTGATCTCCGGCCAGCGGCGCGAGTAGGGTAACGATCTGTTGGATAAAGGCTACCACGCAGCGAATCATGCTGGTAAATGCCAGAATGTTCTAAGGTAATGCGCATTTCAGTCAGCCGCCGGCAGCAGGGAATAATTTTCACGACGTAATCGTTTGCTCAGGAGCCGGCACAGCTCTCATGGCTGCGTCTGTGGTAGACTTCGGGGCTTTTCTGACGTAACCGGGCTGAACGCAATGAAACACACTGTTGAAGTGATGATCCCTGAAGAGGCAATCGCCACGCGCATCGCTGAACTGGGCAAAGAGATTAACGAGCACTACCGCGACAGCGGCAGCGATATGGTGCTGGTGGGGCTGCTGCGCGGCTCATTCATGTTCATGGCTGATCTCTGTCGCGCCATTGATGTGCCGCATGAAGTCGACTTTATGACGGCGTCCAGTTACGGCAGCGGCATGTCCAGCACGCGTGATGTGAAAATCCTGAAAGATCTGGATGAAGACATTCGTGGCAAGGATGTGCTGATCGTCGAAGATATCATCGACTCCGGCAACACCCTGAGCAAAGTGCGTGAGATTCTGCAGCTGCGTCAGCCAAAATCACTGGCGATCTGTACCCTGCTGGATAAGCCAGAGCGCCGTGAAGTTGAAGTCAATGTCGAGTATGTCGGCTTTGCCATTCCGGATGAGTTCGTGGTGGGCTTTGGTATCGACTACGCTCAGCACTATCGCCATCTGCCTTACATCGGCAAAGTAGTGCCGCTGGAATCCTGATACTGCTCTGACCGCACATTCTTCCAAGGCCTGCACCCGATGCCTGGTGTAGGCTATGTCGCGCTTTACGCCGCGATCGGCTCAGGCCTCGCCGTTCATCTGCAGATTAGCAATGCCGTGACGATAGCGCTGTTCAAGGATCTCCCGGCTGTTTGCCGTGACATCCAGGTTACGCAGACAGCCATCCTGAATGCCGTAAACCCAGCCGTGCAGGGAGACATCCTTGCCACGTTTCCAGGCAGATTGCAGAACGGTCGAGTGCCCCAGGTTATAGACCTGTTCAATAACGTTGATTTCGCACAGTTTGTCCAGGCGCTTATCCGGCGGGAGTTCCCCCAGCAACACGCTATGCTTGTACCAGAGGTCGCGGATGTGCAGCAGCCAGTTGTCGATTAACCCCAGCTCCGGGTTATCCATCGCCGCCTGCACGCCGCCGCAGCCGTAGTGGCCGCATACGATAACGTGTTCCACTTCCAGCACTTCGATAGCGTACTGCACCACGGACAGACAGTTCAGATCGGTGTGGATAACCAGATTGGCAACGTTGCGGTGAACGAAGAGCTCGCCCGGTTCCAGTCCGGTCAGGCGCTCGGCAGGGACTCGGCTGTCAGAGCAGCCAATCCACAGGAAGCGCGGTTTTTGTGCCTGGGCGAGCCGCTCAAAAAAGCTGGGATCTTCTTCAACCAGCAGTTTTGACCATTCGCGGTTGTTTCTGATCAGGGTATTGATGTCTGTCATGGCGTTGAGCGACCGGTTACTGCGCAAAGTGCGCGCGCGTACTATATGCCAGGGCCTGATAAATTTAAACGGCATTGCAATGCCATCAAAACAGGGTATGGATGCAGAATGACTTATGCACTGGAACTTTCCCGGCTGACCAAGACCTATCCCGGCGGCGTGCAGGCGCTAAAGGGCATCGATCTTAACGTTGAAGCGGGTGATTTTTATGCACTGCTGGGGCCAAACGGTGCCGGTAAATCGACCACCATCGGGATTATCAGTTCGCTGGTCAATAAATCCGAAGGTAGCGTGCGGGTGTTTGGCTACGATTTAGAAAAAGATGTGGTGAATGCCAAGCGCCAGCTCGGCCTGGTGCCGCAGGAGTTTAACTTCAACCCGTTTGAAACGGTGATGCAGATCGTCGTGAATCAGGCGGGTTACTACGGCGTTGAGCGTCGCGAAGCCAATGAGCGTGCGGAAAAATATCTGAAGCAGCTCGACCTGTGGGGAAAACGCACTGAGCGTGCGCGCATGCTCTCCGGCGGGATGAAGCGCCGTCTGATGATCGCCCGAGCACTGATGCACGAGCCAAAACTGCTGATTCTGGATGAGCCGACGGCTGGCGTGGATATCGAACTGCGTCGCTCAATGTGGGTGTTCCTGAAAGATCTCAATGCCAAAGGCACTACCATCATTCTTACCACCCACTATCTGGAAGAAGCTGAGATGCTGTGCCGTAACATCGGCATCATCCAGAGCGGTGAGTTGGTGGAAAACACCTCGATGAAAGAACTGCTGTCCAAGCTCAAATCAGAAACCTTTATCCTGGATCTGGCACCGCGCAGTCCGCTGCCGAAACTGGAGGGCTTCCAGTACCGGCTGACCGATACCTCAACGCTGGAAGTGGAAGTGCTGCGTGAGCAGGGCCTTAACAGCGTCTTCAGCCAGCTGAGTGCGCAGGGTGTGCAGGTGCTGAGTATGCGCAATAAAGCCAACCGTCTGGAAGAGCTGTTCGTTGGCCTGACGACTCAGGGAAAAACAGGAGCAAAAGCATGACACATTTGTACTGGGTGGCGCTGAAAAGCATCTGGGCCAAAGAGGTTAACCGTTTCGCCCGTATCTGGATCCAGACGCTGGTGCCGCCGGTCATCACCATGACGCTCTATTTCATCATCTTTGGCAACCTGATCGGGTCGCGCATTGGTGAGATGCACGGCTTCAGCTATATGCAGTTTATTGTGCCGGGATTGATCATGATGGCGGTGATCACCAACGCCTACGCCAACGTGGCATCATCGTTCTTCAGTGCCAAGTTCCAGCGCAACATTGAAGAGCTGCTCGTTGCACCCGTGCCGACCCACATTATCATTGCTGGCTATGTAGGCGGTGGTGTTGCGCGTGGCGTCTGCGTCGGCATTCTGGTGACGGCCATCTCGCTGTTCTTTGTGCCGTTTCATGTGCACTCCTGGTCGATGGTGGCGATCACGCTGCTGCTGACCGCGATTCTGTTTTCACTGGCCGGTCTGCTCAACGCCGTCTTTGCGCGCACCTTTGACGATATCAGCCTGATCCCGACCTTTGTGCTGACGCCACTGACCTATCTGGGCGGCGTATTCTATTCGCTGAGTCTGCTGCCGCCGATCTGGCAGGCTGTCTCTAAACTGAATCCAATCGTTTATATGATTAGCGGATTCCGTTATGGCTTCCTGGGCATTAATGATGTGCCGCTGGTCTTTACGCTCTCGGTACTGGTGGCCTTTATTCTGGTGTTCTACTGGCTGGTCTATGCGCTGATTCAGCGCGGACGCGGACTGCGCACCTGACAATACGTTAAATGGTAAGGGCCACGCTGCAATAAGGGCGTGGCTTTTTTTTTGGTGAGTGAAAAACAACCCGAACTAGGGTTCTCCCTGGCCTTAAAAACGATGTTAAAATCTGCCTGGTCATTTCTTTTCTGTCTCTGAAGCCGCTCACGGCCTCGCTTTCATCCTTTTTCACAAAAAGTAACCCTAAGTATTATCTGATAATAATCTGTCACCTTTCGCTATCTTAATGATTCTTAACTGTTAAATATTTTTTAAGAATAGGCTTAAAGGCTGGCTGTTGTTTATTTGATTATGAATTATCAAAATACCGCCGGAATAAAGTTATTCCTCTGCTCAGGGATGAACGAGTGGGTTAAGAGTCTTCTCAATAAGCAAAATGGCATCTTAAACAGGGCCAGTTTTTAATCAAAGGCAGGAAAAGATGAATCGTATAACGTGGATCGATAATCTGCGGGGATTGAGTATTCTCGCAATTATTTTTTTGCATAGCACTATTGCCGTACATAATAATGCCGGACATTTTACCGCCTTCAGCAGCCTGTTAAATGAGATGCTGGCACCGGTAAGACTGGGGCTGATGTTCTTTGTTTCGGGTCTGTTTGTCGATGCCGGATTAAGAAAAGGCCTGGGTCCTTTTTTTAATAACAAAGTACGCAGTATTCTCTATCCGTTTGTGGTCTGGGTGGCGGTCTATGGCGGGTTAAAGATCCTGTTCAGCTCAATGGCAAATACGCCGCAGTCACCGATGAATATTATTCTCTCCCACCTGACCGGCGGCGGGGATATGACCTGGTTCCTGCACTCGCTATTTATCTTCTTTATAGTGATTATCTTTGCCCGTCACCTGCCATTCCTGCTGGTGTTTGCTATCTGTATGGCGCTGAGCTGGGCGCTGCCGGCCATCGATCCGGATGGCGTATTTGCCAGCTTCGACAATACGCACATCAACAAATCGCTTTATCTGTTTGTCTTTTTCTACCTGGGCGATTACGTGGTACGTAAGCAGGTGGATATCGCAGAGAAAGTACAGCATGGCCCGACGCTGTTAATCTCAGCGATCAGTTTTGTGCTGCTCTCCTGCCTGAATATCTTTATTCTGGAGCGTCATTCCCAGGCGTTATTATCACCACTTGCACTCTTATCGGTGCCATTCTTTGTCTGGATTGCGCTGAAGCTGAAATCTGAGCTGGTCTACTACATTGGCGTCAATTCTATCGTCTTCTATCTGTCGCATTATCTGGCGATTCAGTTCTTCAGTAAGATTGTGAAGTTTGAAAGTCCGTCAGCCTGGGTAAATGACCTGAAATTCATTTCGGCGTTTCTGGTGGCGCTGGCGCTGCCATTGACAATATGTCTGATGAGAAAACGCGGCTGGTTTAATTTCCTCTTTACGATGAAAAAGTCATCGAAGCCGATGACAACCAAAGCGGTTTAATTGCAGAAGCAGAAACAAAAAGGGCCGCCCATGTTAATGGCGGCCCTTTTTTATCAGCTGATCGATTAATCAGGCAATTTGTACCGGCAATGCTTTCGCCAGACGCTTCATCTGGTTGTCACCTTCAAAATAGGCGACTTTAGGCTGCCACTGACGCGCGACGGCATCCTCTACCTGCACATAGGAGCAGATAATTAAAATATCGCCTTCGCAGGCGCAGCGGGCAGCCGCACCGTTGACCGAAATAATTTTCGAACCACGCTCAGCCGCGATAGCGTAGGTGGAAAAGCGCTGACCGTTAGTGACGTTATAAATATCGATCGCTTCATATTGCAGAATGCCGGAAGCATCCAGGAAATCCTGATCGATAGCGCAGGAGCCTTCATAATTAAGGTCCGCCTGCGTCACTTTTACGCGGTGCAATTTGCCTTGCAGAACTGTGCGAATCATAGCCAGAAACCTTATCAGAGAAAT
The DNA here is from genome assembly GCF_000745295.1 of Pantoea sp. 9140. Lineage (NCBI taxonomy): Bacteria > Pseudomonadati > Pseudomonadota > Gammaproteobacteria > Enterobacterales > Erwiniaceae > Pantoea > Pantoea sp. 9140. The sequence goes on from NZ_JQNO01000001.1 coordinate 459,727, forward strand.
AAAATAACCTGCAGCGGGCGTACTTACAGCGTCAGGTCAACAGTTTGATTATCAATCAGTCGGGCTTTACCCAGCCAGGCGGCCATCAGCACCACCGCACGCTGGCTGTCCACCGTCAGCGGCTGCAGCGTTTCCGCATCACAGATTGCCAGGCCATCAGGACGCAATCCCTGTGCCAGCAGCGCCTCGCTGGCTGTCTCGATAATCTCTTCAATGTGACGCTCGCCGTTCTCAAGTCGCTGAGCCATCTGATGCATCACCTGGCTCAGCACCGGGGCCAGTTTGCGCTCATCGGATGTCAGGTAGCCGTTGCGTGAACTCAGTGCCAGGCCATCGTTCGCCCGCACGGTTGGCACGCCAACAATCTCAATGTCGAAGCCCATATCAGCCACCATCTTACGAATGATAGCCAGCTGCTGAAAATCCTTTTCACCGAAACAGGCGATATCGGGCTGCACCAGATTAAACAGTTTGCTGACGATGGTGGCCACGCCGCGAAAATGGCCTGGACGCGTTGCCCCTTCCAGCAGGGAAGAGAGCACTGGCACTTCAACAAAGGTCTGATTCTGCGCGCCCTGCGGATAGACTTCAGCCGGGGAGGGCGCAAAGACCACGTCAACCTGATGGCGGTTCAGCTTTTCACAATCTTCCTGCAGGGTGCGCGGGTAGCGCGCTAAATCATCAGCGCGATCAAACTGCATCGGATTGACAAAGATCGAGACAATGACGATGTCGCCGCGCGCCCGGGCTTCATCCACCAGCGTCAGATGGCCTTCATGCAGGTTGCCCATGGTCGGTACCAGCGCAATGCGTTTACCCTGCTGGCGCCAGCGACGGACTTCCTGGCGCAGCATCAGCAGCGTTTCAATGATCAACACGGTGACTCTCCTGAATTACTGGAAACTGTGCTCTGCCGCCGGATAGGTTCCGGCCTCGACTTCGGCGATATAGTGGCGAATCGCCGCGCGAACGTCGCCGGTCTCCGCCAGGAAATTTTTGGCAAATTTGGGAATATGACCGCCGGTTACGCCCAGCGCGTCATGCATCACCAGAATCTGACCATCGGTCACGTTACCGGCACCGATGCCGATCACCGGGATGGTAAGCGCCCCGGTGATCCGCTGCGCCAGCGACACCGGCACGCACTCCAGCACCATCAGCTGTGCGCCTGCCGCTTCCAGCGCCAGGGCATCGGCCAGCAGCTGATCGGCACCGGCCTCATCACGGCCCTGCACTTTATAGCCGCCAAAAATATTCACCGACTGCGGGGTCAGCCCAAGATGACCGCACACCGGCACGGCGCGTTCGGTCAGCATCTGTACGGTCTCTGCCAGCCAGCTGCCGCCTTCCAGTTTCACCATATTGGCACCGGCACGCATCAGCTGTGCGGCACTCTCAAAGGTCTTCTCTGGTGTGGCATAACTCATAAAGGGCAGGTCGGCGAGCAGCAGGGCCTGGGGCGCACCACGGCGCACGGCGGCGGTGTGATAGGCGATGTCGCTGACCGTAACCGGCAGGGTGGAGTCGTGCCCCTGCACCGTCATCCCTAAGGAATCACCAACCAGCAGCACCTTAATGCCTTCATCGGCAAACAGGCGGGCAAAACTGAAATCGTAGGCGGTCAGCGTCGCGAATTTTTTACCGCTGGCTTTCGCCTGACGCAGATGTGAAATCGTGGTGGGTTTCATGGCGCTCTCAACTCAGGAATTCTGATGGGCGCAGTTTACTGGATAGCGTGAAAGAGCGGAATCAGAGATGTGCGTTTGTCTGATCAGTCGTGCCACAGCACGATGTTGCTGCTGTCGAGGGTGGCCAGAACGGTGCTGAGTGCGCGGCCATCGGGCAGGCGGGCATCGGGCGCAATCGCCAGCAGGGGCACCAGCATAAAGGCGCGATTCAGCAGGTCGTAGTGCGGCACAATCAGCCGCTCAGTGTTAATAACTGCGTCGCCAAACAGCATGAGATCGATATCCAGCGTGCGCGGTCCCCAGCGTTCTTCCTTGCGTATCCGGCCATGATCCCGCTCAATCTGCTGGGTATGGTTAAGCAGGGCTTCAGCGCTGAGATCGGTTTCCAGCGCCACGGCGGCATTGAGAAAATCGGGCTGATCGGGCGGGCCATAAGGCGGCGTGCGATAGAACGGCGAGGTCGCGATGCGTTGCGTCTGCGGCAACGCATCCAGTGCTGTCAGCGCTGCATCAACCTGATGCAGCGGATCGGCCAGATTACTGCCTAACGCGAGGTAAACCCGTGTCATGACACGTTTTGATTGTCACGACGTGGCGCGGAAGAGCGGCGGCGCGGACGGCGCGATTTATTGCGCGGCACCGGATCGTCACCCAGATTATTCAGCATGTTTTTCTGATGCGGCGGCGCAGCGACCTGGAATTCACCCCACCACTGGCTCAGACGCAGCAGTTCCGGATTGTTTTCCACTTCCGCGCGCAGCGCCAGCAGATCGTATGCGGCGCGGAATTTCGGATGCTCCATCAGTTTCCAGGCGCGTTTACCGTGACGGCGTGACATGCGTAACTGCAGCAACCAGATATCGCGGATCAGCGAGGTAATACGTTTTGGAATCGCCAGCGCACGGCAGGCTTCGTCCAGCGTATCGTTCATCGCCATCGCAAAGGCTTCGAAGTAGGTCAGGCCACTCTCCTGCGCAATGCGTTCGGCCGCCTCAAGCTGCGGATACCAGAACATCGCTGCAAACAGGAACGCCGGATTCACGCGCATGTCGTTATGAATGCGGTTGTCGGTGTTTTTCAGCACCTGTGCCAGCATCCGCTCCATGTGGCTGTCACTGTTTTCCGTGAAGTTGCGCGCCAGCGTCGGGAACAGCGGCTGGAACAGCTGATATTCACACAGCTTCAGATACGTGCTGTAGCCATAACCCGCCTGCAACAGCTTCAGGGACTCTTCAAACAGGCGCGCAGGCGGGATATCACGCAGCAGCGAGGCCAGACGGGGAATCGGCTCGGCGGTTTCCGGCGCAATGCTCATATTGAGCTTGGCGGCAAAGCGCGCGACGCGCAGCATGCGCACCGGATCTTCGCGGTAGCGGGTTTCCGGATCGCCAATCAGGCGAATGATGCCCTGTTCGAGATCGCTGATGCCGCCAACATAGTCGCGTACGCTGAAATCAGCCACGCTGTAGTAGAGGCTGTTGATGGTGAGATCGCGACGCTGGGCATCATCTTCGATAGAGCCGAAGATATTGTCGCGCAGCAGCATGCCGCTCTGGGCGCGCTGCGAACTGTTGCGATCTTCCGCAATCTCTTCAACCTGATGATGACCACGGAAGGTGGCGACTTCGATCACTTCCGGGCCAAACATCACGTGTGCCAGCCGGAAACGGCGACCGACCAGCCGACAGTTGCGGAACAGCTTGCGCATCTGCTCAGGCGTGGCGTTAGTGGTCACGTCGAAATCTTTGGGTTTTTGCCCCAGTAGCAAATCGCGCACGCCACCGCCTACCAGATAGGCTTCATAACCGGCTTTGTTCAGGCGATAGAGCACTTTGAGGGCATTTTCGCTGATGTCTTTACGTGAGATGGTATGGCTTTCACGAGGGATGATGGTCATCAGACGCTCTGGTTCAACCTCTGCTGGGGCTTCCTCTTCATCACGCTTCAGGACTTTCCGGCAAAAATTAGCTACTCGGGTAAAAATGGGACACCTCGACAGTGGCAATTAGGGTGTAGGTAAAATCAGCGGCTAATCATAGCCTGTTGAGAACCGTTTGAGAATGCTGTTGTCTATGCATCCGGTTTCAGGGCGTTCTGTTGCGGCATCAAAGCGATATTCCACTGTGACACCGCGTCAGACAGCAGTTTGTCCTGCGTTAAGTCCTGCCAGCCGCCTGAAACAGGCTGTCCGAGGAAGCGTAATGCCGCTACCAGCAGGGGTCTGGCATCGCCATCGGGCAGCGAAGGCGCATGATTCTGCTTCGATAACTTATTGCCATCGTGATTAAGCGCCAGCGGCAGGTGCAGCCAGGCCGGCACCGGCCAGCCAAACTGCTGATAAAGCGCAATCTGCCGTACCGTCGGCTCAATCAAATCTGCGCCGCGCACCACTTCGGTAATGCCCTGAAAATGGTCATCGACGACCACCGCCAGGTTGTAGGCAAACAGGCCATCGCGACGGTGAATAATAAAATCTTCCTGCGCAAGACGGCTGTCCGCCTCTACGCGCCCGCGTAATCGATCGTCAAAGGCAAAGACCGGCGCATGCTGGCGTAAACGCAGCGCGGCATTCTCTGGTCCGCGTTGCCGTTCACGGCAGTAACCATCATAGAAACCGCCAATCTCCTGAATGCGACGTCGGGGACAGGTGCAGAAATAGCTCTGACGATGCTGCTGCAGCCAGGCCAGTGCGTCACGGTAGGCCTCATGACGTTGCGACTGCCACAGCACCTCGCCATCCCACGTCAAACCGTAGTGTTCCAGCTGATGCAGAATGCGGCTGGCGGCCCCCGGCACTTCCCGTGGCGGATCGATATCTTCAATTCTCACCCGCCAGATGCCGTTTTGCGCGCGCGCGCTCAGGTAACTGCTCAGGGCAGCTATCAGCGAGCCAAAATGAAGTTCACCAGAGGGAGAAGGGGCGAAGCGACCAATGCAGGAAGGTGACATAGGGTTCAGAAGTGACCACGCAGCGGACAACACAACGGTTTTTCCACTGCGTGGTAACAGGCTGGACGCGACATTAGCCGGCCATTTGTTTCTCACGAATTTCTGCTAACGTCTTACAGTCGATGCAGAGATCGGCAGTAGGACGTGCTTCGAGACGGCGGATACCAATCTCAACGCCACAGGAATCGCAATAACCGAAGTCGTCGTCTTCGACTTTCTTCAGCGTCTTCTCGATCTTTTTAATCAGTTTACGTTCGCGATCGCGGTTACGCAGCTCCAGGCTGAACTCCTCTTCCTGCGCGGCACGGTCAACCGGGTCCGGGAAGTTAGCGGCTTCATCCTGCATGTGCGATACGGTACGATCGACTTCGTCCCGCAATTGATTACGCCAGGCTTCCAGAATCTTGCGAAAATGGGTCAGCTGCGCGTCGTTCATATACTCTTCGCCAGGCTTAACCTGATAAGGCTCAACGCCAGCGATAGCGAGAATACTCAGGGACGATGTTTTACGGTTTTGACCTTCTTGCATGTTGCTTCTCCTGGATAACACGCACTATACCCTCTGACTTACGTCCCGCAGGGGCGTTACTGCCGGCCTGCATCTGACGTCTGCGGGGTACATCGATCCCCCATTGGGGAAAAAAACAGGCCGCTATAAATAACAGAAGCAGTCAGGGTTGGCAATTCTTCATGAACACACCTTGACAAGCCTGTGAGGAACAGCGTAATCAGCCCTTAGCTCAGAACATTCTTACCACATAAAATTGCAAAAGATATTACAAGGTTACGTTGATTGGCGATTTAAGAAACATTCCCTCTGCCGATAAGTCTGCCTGATACGCTAAAACCTCTACACCTTCCCGTTGCGCCTGAGCCAGTTGTTCTGCATACGCCGCATCAATGTGGCGTGCCGGGGAAACGTCCTCAATCCCCGAGTGCAAAACGGCAAACAATAAAACGGCCCGATGACCCTCTGCCGCCACTGTCGCCAGCTCGCGCAGGTGTTTCTGTCCTCGAATCGTCACCGCATCCGGAAAATAGCCTTTACCATCATGTAAAAGGGTTACGGATTTCACCTCAATATAGCAGTTGCGCCGTGCCTCTGCTTTGAGCAGGAAATCAATTCTGCTTTTTTCACTGCCATATTTCACTTCCGCCTGTCGATGCGAATAACCGGCCAGCGATGGCAGCTGATGCTGGTCCAGCGCTTCAGCCACCAGCTGGTTCGCGCGCAGGGTATTCACGCAGATCCAGTGGCCCTGTTGCGTTTCGGTCAGTTCCCAGCTGTGAGGGTATTTGCGCGTCAGGCTGTCGGACGTGGAATACCAGACTGTATCGCCCGGCGTGGCGCAGCCGGTCATGGCACCGGTGTTGGCGCAATGAATCGTCAGCACTTCGCCTTCTGGCGTCTCGACATCGGCCAGGAAACGTTTGTAACGGGCGATCAGGCGGGCGGATTTAAGGGGCGGAGAGAAGTGCATGCGGATCCTGAGACGTTAATGGCCAGCTGGCCAGCGCGCGGTAGCGGGCGCGGCCCCGGGCATAGTCAGAGGCGAACAGTGAAAAGGTGGAGACGCGAAAACGCCAGTGAAAGCCGCGTGGTGGCAATGCAACCGGCTGGGTGGCCTGGCGTAACAGCGTGATGTGCGGATGAAACGGCTGTGGGCTTTGATAACAGCCATGCCGGGCAGCCTGCGCCCGCAGCAGGCTGGCGAGCTGCAGCAGGCCGCGAGGCGCGCGCTGGCAGCTGAGCCAGACCACGCCGGGACGCGGCCAGTGCCCGGCATCATCCAGGTCGAGATCGAAACCGGGCTGGACGATGCGGGAGGCCAGCGTCTGCAGGCGCAGTGAGGTTTCCGGTGCAACCTCACCCAGAAACGCCAGCGTCAGGTGCAGATTCGCTGCGACCACAGGCGTGCCTGCCTCTGCAGGAAAGGTGTCGGCCCGCCAGCGCACCAGCTGTTGCTGCATTTCGTCAGGCAGGCTGATGGCAAAAAATAAGCGTTGTGTCGCCATGGCGCTCTCCGGCAAATATCACGGATGGATGCTACAATGCGCGCCATCTTAGCACAGGCAGAAGCGGAGTTTGCTGTGAGCGATTTACCGGTCAGCGCGGTGCTGCCAGACATCCTGGCGGCGCTGCGTGACGCCTCTCAAATCCTGCTGGCCGCCCCTACCGGCGCGGGCAAATCGACCTGGCTGCCGCTGCAGTTGTTGCAGCAGGCGGCGCTGCCAGGACGCATCATTATGCTGGAGCCACGCCGGCTGGCGGCACGTAATGTGGCGCAGCGGCTGGCGGAGCAGCTCGGCGAACAGCCGGGTGCCACGGTGGGATTCCGGATGCGTGGCGAAAGCTGCGTCGGGCCAGAAACCCGGCTGGAAGTCGTTACCGAAGGGATGCTCACACGCATGCTTCAGCACGATCCGATGCTGGAAGGCGTGTCGCTGGTGATCCTCGATGAGTTTCACGAGCGCAGCCTGCAGGCCGATCTGGCGCTGGCGCTGCTGCTCGATGTGCAGCAGGGATTACGCGACGACCTTAAAATCATGCTGATGTCCGCCACGCTGGATAATGCCCGGCTGGCGGCGCTGCTGCCGGATGCGCCACTGATTATTTCAGAAGGGCGCAGCTATCCGGTTGAACGGCGTTACGCGTCGCTGAATCAGAACGTACGCTTTGAAGAGGCGGTCGCGCGTGAAGTCGCTCAGCTGCTGCGCGATGAAGAGGGGTCACTGCTACTGTTTCTGCCGGGCGTGGCGGAAATTGAACGGGTGAAACGTGAGCTGGAACCACGCATCAGTGACGATGTGGATCTGACACCACTCTATGGCGCACTGCCGCTGGCGGCGCAGCGACGGGCGATCCTGCCCGCCGCCGCCGGACGTCGCAAAGTGGTGCTCGCCACTAATATCGCCGAGACCAGCCTGACCATTGAGGGGATTCGCCTGGTAGTCGACAGTGCGCTGGAGCGCAGCGCCCTGTTTGACGCTCGCAGCGGCGTAACGCGTCTGCAGACGCAGCGCATCAGCCAGGCCTCAATGATTCAGCGCGCAGGTCGCGCCGGGCGACTGATGCCGGGAATCTGTCTGCATCTGCTGCCGCAGGAGCAGGCGTCACGTGCAGCAGCGCAGAGCGAACCGGAAATCGTGAACAGCGATCTCTCGTCGCTGTGGCTGGATCTGCTGCAGTGGGGCTGTACCGGGCCGCAACAGCTGCAGTGGCTGGATCAGCCGCCCGCCAGAAATCTGGACGCGGCACAACGGCAGCTGACCCGTCTGGGTGCGCTGGACAGCAACGGCCTGCTTAACACACTGGGACGGCGTATGGCACAGCTGGGTTGCGATCCGCGACTTGCTGCTATGCTCTGTGCCGCAGGCGATGAGCCGGATGCGGTCGCCAGCGCCGCGCTGCTGGTGGCGATTCTGGAAGATCCTCCACGCAGCGGCAGTGCCGATCTGAGGGATGCGCTGCATCGGCCTCAGGCTCAATGGCAGCGGCGGGCGCAGCAGTGGCAGCAGCGACTCAACATTCGTGGCGGGCGGATCGATGAAGATCGCTTTGCGGGCCTGCTGGCGGTGGGGTTTGGCGATCGGCTGGCGCGGCGTCGCGACCAGAGCGGTCGCTATCAACTGGCCAACGGGCTGGGGGCCAGACTCGATGAGCAGGATGGCCTGACGCGCAACGAATGGCTGATTGCACCCGCCCTGTTGCAGAGCAGTGCGACGCCGGATGCCCGGATGCTGCTGGCACTGCCGGTCGACATTGAAACGCTGTGCCAGCAGCAGCCCGCACTGATTGAGCGCCGGACTGAAGTGGAATGGGACGAAGAGAAGGGCACGCTGCGTGCGTTCAGACGTGAGCAGATTGGCGCGCTGATCCTGAAGACCCAGCCGATGGCGCGCCCGGAGCCGGACGTGCTGCACGCCGCCATACTGCGCTGGATCGCCGAAAAAGGTCTGTCGGTATTGGGCTGGACGCCGGATGCCGAACAGTTGCGCCTGCGCATCCAGTGTGCGGCACAGTGGCTGCCGGAAGAGAGCTGGCCCGCTATGGACGATCAGACGTTGCTTGAGAGCCTGCCGCAGTGGCTGTTGCCGCAGATGTCAGCGGTACGCGATCTGCGCAGCCTGCAGGCGGTAAACCTGACAACGGCGCTCTTACATTTACTCACATGGTCACAACGTCAGCGGCTGGATAGTGTGCTGCCAACTCATTACACTGTGCCGACCGGAAGCCGGCTGCCGATTCGCTACGATGCGGATAAGCCGCCCGCGCTAGCGGTCAGGATTCAGGAGATGTTTGGCGAAGCGCAGAATCCCACCGTGGCGGAAGGACGTATCCCGCTGGTGCTGGAGCTGCTATCGCCCGCCCAGCGACCGTTGCAGATCACCCGCGATCTGGCGGCGTTCTGGCGCGGTGCCTGGCCGGAGGTCAGGAAAGAGATGAAGGGACGCTATCCGAAACATCTCTGGCCAGAGGATCCGGCCACCGCTTTGCCAACAAGGCGAACCAAAAAAATGTCCCCGCAGGGTTGAGTCCGCTGGATCGAATTCAGAGGGTTCTGCCATGCGGCACGCGAGAAAGCAGTTAGAGTAGCGGCGCTGCCGTAAGCACTGCCTGGAGAAGAAAAGTAATGTCTGGGAACGATCGCGAACCAATAGGGCGCAAAGGTAAACCGTTGCCGCCGCGCAGCAGTGCGGGCCGGGGACGACGCAGGGATATCGAACAGGATATCGATCAGGACGATTTTAATGATGACGAGGAGGAAGCGCCGGTGCCACGTAAAGGTAAAGGTGGAAAACCGCCGCGCGGCAAACGCCGTTGGCTGGGATGGATAATTAAACTGTTCCTGGTGTTTGTGGTGGTTATGGCCGCGTGGGGCATCTACCTCGACTCGGAAATTCGCAGTCGTATTGACGGTAAGGTGTGGCAACTCCCCGCCACCGTCTATGGCCGTATGGTCAGCCTGGAACCGGGCATGGCCTACAACAAAAGTGAAATGGTGGCGCTGCTGGAAGGGACTCAGTATCGCGAAGTCTCCCGTATCACCCGCCCCGGCGAGTTTTCGGTGAAGGGCAACACCATCGATCTGCTGCGTCGCCCGTTTGATTTCCCCGACAGTAAAGAGGGGCAGATCCACGCGCGTATGAGCTTCGCGAAAGATGAGCTGAGCGAGATTAAAAACCTCGAAACCGGCCGTGATTTTGGCTTTTTCCGCCTCGATCCGCGCCTGATCACCATGCTGCAGTCGCCGAATGGTGAACAGCGACTCTTCGTGCCGCGCACCGGTTTCCCGGATCTGCTGGTCGATACGCTGATCGCCACTGAAGATCGCCATTTCTATGAGCATGATGGTATCAGCCCGTACTCCATTGGTCGCGCTTTCCTGGCGAACATCACGGCAGGAAAAGCGGTGCAGGGCGGCAGTACGCTGACGCAGCAGCTGGTGAAGAACCTGTTCCTGACCAATGAGCGTTCGCTGTGGCGTAAAGCGCGTGAAGCCTATATGGCGGTGATCATGGATGCGCGCTACAGCAAAGATCGCATCCTGGAGCTCTACCTGAACGAGGTCTATCTCGGTCAGGCGGGCAGCGATCAGATCCGCGGTTTCCCGCTGGCGAGCCTCTACTACTTTGGCCGTCCGGTAGATGAACTGAGTCTGGATCAGCAGGCGATGCTGGTTGGCATGGTGAAAGGGGCATCGCTCTATAACCCGTGGCGCAACCCGAAACTGGCGCTGGAACGCCGCAACCTGGTGCTGCGCCTGTTGCAGCAGCAGAAAGTGATCGACCAGGAGCTGTATGACATGCTGTCGGCGCGTCCGCTGGGCGTGCAGCCAAAAGGGGGCGTGATCACGCCGCAGCCTGCCTTTATGCAGATGGTGCGTAACGAGCTGCAGGCGAAACTGGGCGACAAGATTAAAGATCTCTCCGGCGTGAAAATCTTCACCACGCTGGACCCGGTGTCGCAGGATGCAGCTGAAAAAGCGGTGGTTGATGGCATTCCGACGCTGAAAAAACAGCGCGGCCTGAAAGATCTGGAAACCGCGATGGTGGTGGTTGACCGCTTCAGCGGCGAAGTCCGTGCCATGGTCGGCGGGGCCGATCCGCAGTACGCCGGTTACAACCGTGCGCTGCAGGCACGTCGCTCTATCGGTTCACTGGCGAAACCGGCGACCTACCTCACCGCGCTGAGCCAGCCAAACAGCTACCGCCTGAACAGCTGGATCGCCGATGAGCCGATCGCGCTGAAGCAGCCAAATGGCACCATCTGGAAACCGATGAACGACGATCGTCGCTTCAGCGGCAAAGTGATGCTGGTGGATGCGCTGACCAACTCCATGAACGTGCCGACGGTTAACCTCGGTATGACGCTGGGGCTGGATGCGGTAGTCGATACCTGGAACAAGCTGGGTGTGCCGAAAGAGCAGCTGCATCCGGTTCCGGCGATGCTGCTGGGCGCCCTGAACCTGACGCCGGTTGAAGTGGCGCAGGCGTTCCAGTCGATCGCCAGCGGCGGTAACCGCGCGTCACTGTCTGCGGTGCGTTCAGTGATTGCAGAAGATGGCAGCGTGCTCTATCAGAGCTATCCGCAGGCGCAGCGTGTGGAACCGGCGCAGGCGGCTTATCTGACGCTTTACACCATGCAGCAGGTCGCTGACCACGGTACTGCCCGTGCGCTGGGCGCGCGTTTCCCGAATGCCCATCTGGCCGGAAAAACCGGTACCACTAACGATCTGATCGACAGCTGGTTTGCCGGTATTGATGGTAAAGAAGTGGCGATCACCTGGGTGGGCCGTGATAACAACCAGCCGACCAAACTCTATGGTGCCAGCGGTGCGATGCAGCTCTACCGTCGCTATCTCGACAATCAGGCACCGATGCCGTTGCAGCTGACGCCGCCGGAAGATGTGTCGATGATGAATGTCGATTCGGCCGGTAACTTTGTCTGTGGCACGGGCAGCAGCACCTGGCGTTCTCTGCCGGTGTGGGCGCTGGATCCGAATGCGCTGTGTCAGCAACAGCAGCAGGTTCAGCAGCAGCAACAGCTGTTTGACCAGCAACAGCAGCAGCAGCAGCAGCAGCCGCAACAGCAACCAGCCCAGCAACCGCAGGAGCAGAAAGACAGCGACGGCGTAGCAGGGTGGATAAAAGATATGTTTGGCAAATAAATCAGTCAGACAGGTTAAAAAGGGCGCTTCGGCGCCCTTTTTTTGTTTGTGATCAATACGTGTAAATGGCCCTGCAAACGGCGTCACTACTGGGATTTCTGCTTGCAGTGTCCGCGGCAGTTCGCATATTATCTAATCCGTTATAATAATCATTATCGTTTCGATTCGCTCGCCTGAGCCTATTTTAAGAGACACCTTTTTATGAATGCGCGAACGACTTTTGCAGACAACACCAAAAAAACATTTTCCCGGCCGCTTCTGGGCGTCATGATCTCACTGAGCCTGAGCTCCTCGCTTTACGCCGCGCAGCCAGAGACCATGGTGGTCTCGGCGGATGGCGGCAGCGGCGTCGAGGCGGAAAGCGCCTGGGGGCCGGCACCGACGGTGGCGGCGAAACGCAGCGCCACCGGCACCAAAACCGATACCCCGATTGAAAAAAACCCGCAGTCTGTCTCCGTGGTCACCCGCGAAGAGATGGAAATGCGCAACGTGACCAGCGTGAAAGGGGCATTTAACTATACGCCTGGCGTGCTGACCGGTAACCGTGGCAGCTCAGATGTGATTGATGCGCTTTCGATTCGCGGCTTCAGCGAAACCAATACCAACCAGTATCTGGATGGCCTGAAACTGCAGGGAGATAACTACTCTGAGTTTGCCATCGATCCCTACTTCCTGGAGCGCGCTGAACTGCTGCGCGGTCCGGTCTCTGTGCTCTATGGTAAAAGCAATCCGGGCGGTGTCGTCTCACTGGTGAGCAAGCGTCCCACCCAGGAAACCCTGCGCGAAGTGCAGTTCCAGATGGGCAATGACAATCTCTTCTCGACCGGCTTTGACTTTGGGGGTGCGCTGGATGATAACGGCGTCTACAGCTATCGCCTGACCGGTCAGGCGCGCAGTCAGGATGCGCAGCAGTCGATGAACAAAGAGAAGCGCTACACCATTGCCCCGTCATTCAGCTGGCGTCCCGACGATCGCACCCGCATTGATCTGCTGACCTATTTCCAGAACGAGCCAGAAACCGGCTATTACGGCTGGCTGCCGCGTCAGGGCACCGTGGTGCCGATCACCCGTGCCGATGGCAGCCAGTACAAACTGCCGACCGACTTCGACGAAGGCGAGCAGAGCAATAAGATTTCGCGCACCACCAAAATGGTGGGCTATAACGCCGAGCACAGCCTCAACGACACCTGGACGCTGCGCCAGAATCTGCGTTATGCCGACCTGCGCACCGATTACCGCAGTATCTATGGCAATGGTTTCAATACAGCAACCCAGGAGATTACCCGTGGTTCAGCGGTCTCCAGCGAGACGCTGAATCAGTTTGCCGTGGATACTCAGGCACAGGCGAAGTTTGCCACCGGCCAGGTCGATCATACGCTGCTGCTGGGTGTGGATTTCCAGCGTACCCGCAATGATATCGACGCACAGTTTGGCTCGGCATCCAGCCTGAATGCGGTTAACCCGCAATATGGCGATGATAGCGTGACGCCGTTTGCCGATCCTTATCAGCATCTGAATAAGCAGCGTCAGACAGGCCTCTATGCGCAGGATCAGATGGAGTGGAACCGCTGGGTGCTGACGCTGGGTGGCCGCTACGACTATGCCATGAACTCCGTTTACGATCGGGTGGCAGACAGCGTTGATCGCCAGAACGATCAGGCCTTTACCTGGCGTGGTGGGCTGAACTATGTGTTTGATAACGGCATCGCGCCTTACTTTAGTTACAGCGAAGCCTTTATTCCGAATGCCGGTTCGACCTATGACGGCCAGGCCTTTGATCCGTCACGCGCTAAGCAGTATGAAGCGGGCGTGAAATATGTACCGAAAGATCGTCCGGTGGTGCTCACCGCAGCGCTTTATCAGCTGACCAAAACCAAAAACCTGACTGCCGATCCAGATACGGTTAATCATCCGTTTGCCAGCGTCCAGAGCGGTGAAATCCGGTCGCGCGGCGTAGAGCTGGAAGCTAAAGCGGCGCTGAACGCTAACGTCAATCTGACGGCTTCTTACACCTACACCGATGCGGAATATACTGAAGACACTCAACTTAAAGGCAAAACGCCGGTGCAGGTGCCGAAGCATATGGCTTCACTCTGGAGCGACTACACCTTCCACGAGACCGCCCTGTCGGGTGTAACAGTGGGCGCAGGTGTGCGTTATGTCGGCGAGAGCCAGGGGCTTTACAGCACCGGCACTGAGCAGAACCAGAACTTTAAGGTAGCCGGTTACACCACGGTGGACGCGGCGCTGAAGTATGATCTGGGTCGCTTCGGCCTGCCTGGCTCGACGGTAGGCGTCAACGTTAACAATCTGTTCAACCGCGAGTATGTCGCCAGTTGCTATCGTGAATACGCCTGCTACTGGGGGGCGGAACGCCAGATTGTCGGCACCGCGACCTTCAGATTCTGATTTAACCGGGCGCTCCGGCGCCCGTTCACAGGGATAATCATGCCGCATCCGCACGCAGAAGAGGCTACCTTCAGGCTGGAGAATGCCAGTTTCGAGGTGCCCGGCCGCACTCTCCTCCAGCCCCTGTCGCTAACTTTTCCACCGGGTAAAATGACCGCGCTGATTGGTCACAACGGCTCGGGCAAATCGACGCTGTTGAAAATGCTGGGCCGTCATCATGCGGCCAGCAGCGGAGAGGTTTTGCTGAATCAGCAGCCGGTCGGGCGCTGGAACAGTAAAGCCTTTGCCCGCGAGGTGGCCTATCTGCCGCAGCAGTTACCGGCAGCCGAAGGGATGACGGTGCGTGAGCTGGTGGCGATTGGCCGCTATCCCTGGCACGGGGCGCTGGGGCGCTTTGGTCAGGAGGATCGCGATAGGGTGGAGGATGCCATTACGCAGGTCGGGCTAAAGCCCTTTGCCGGCCGGCTGGTGGACAGTCTGTCAGGCGGTGAGCGTCAGCGCGCCTGGCTGGCGATGATGGTGGCGCAGAACAGCCGCTGTCTGCTGCTGGATGAACCCACCTCGGCGCTGGATATTGCCCATCAGGTTGAGGTACTGGCGCTGATCAAAGATCTGAGCCAGCAGCGCGGCCTGACCGTCATTGCGGTACTGCACGATATCAATATGGCGGCACGCTACTGCGATCATCTGGTGGCGCTGCGTCAGGGCGCGATGATTGCCGAAGGTGACGCGGAGGCGATTATGCAGCCTGAGGTGCTCGGTGCAATTTATGGCATTCCGATGGGCATTTTACCGCACCCGCAGGGCGGCGCGCCGGTTAGTTTTGTCTGTTAAGGAAAGGATGATGCCCGATCTTTACCGCCGCCGACTGTTGCTGGCACTGGCGGCCTCGCCGCTGTTTTGTGCGCTTCCTCTGCGTGCTGCCACGCCGAATCCGGGTCGGATTATTGCACTGGAGTGGTTACCCACCGAATTGCTGATCGCGCTGGGCGTTACGCCCTGGGGCGTGGCCGATCTGCACAACTACAACATCTGGGTAGGTGAGCCGAAGCTGCCTGCAGACGTGATCGACGTCGGTCTGCGCACCGAACCCAATCTTGAACTGATGGCGCAAATGCAGCCGTCGCTGATCCTCTGCTCCAATGGCTATGGCCCGCCCAAAGAGAAACTGACGCGCATCGCACCCATCATGGGCTTCGACCTTCACAGCGGCGACGGAAAACCCTTCACCGCCGCGCGCGCATCACTGCGTCAGCTGGCGGCGCGCCTGGGATTAAGCGAGCGGGCGGAGCAGCATCTGCGTGAGGTCGATGATCAGCTGGCAGCGGCGCGTGAGCGGCTGGCACCCTATGCCGGACGCACGCTTCTGCTGATGTCGCTGCTCGACAGTCGTCACGCCATTACCTTCGGTAAAAACAGCCTGTTCCTGGAAGTGATGACCCTGCTGGGCCTGAAAAATGGCTGGCAGGGTGAAACCAATTTCTGGGGCAGCGCAGTGATCGGCATCGAACAGCTGGCGCAGGCCGGGGAGGTGGATGTTATCTGTTTCGATCACGACAACGACGTGGAGATGCAGCAGCTGATGCGCAGTCCGCTGTGGCAGGCCATGCCGTTTGTCCGCACCGGACGCTTTCAGCGCGTCCCGGCGGTCTGGTATTACGGTGCAACGCTCTCGGCGCTGCACTTTGTTCGCGTGCTGGAACGCGCGCTGGAGACGCACTGATGCGCCATGCTCTGTTTCCCGCAGGCCTTCTCAGCCTGCTGTTTCTGCTCTCACTCAGCCTGACGCTGGTCAATCTGCATTACGCGCTGCCACAGGCTGAATGGTGGCAGGCACTCTGGTCACCGACGATCGATAGCCTGCCGCAGATGGTGTTTCACTACAGCCTGCTGCCACGTACGGCGCTGGCGCTGCTGGTGGGTGCCGGACTGGGGTTAGCCGGTCTGCTGTTTCAGCAGATCTTGCGCAACCCGCTGGCGGAGCCGACGACGCTGGGCGTCTCTTCCGGCGCGCAACTGGGCATTACCGTCGCGACGCTGTGGCATCTGCCGGGCGGGGCGCTGACACAGCAGTTTGCTGCGCTCAGCGGGGCGCTGCTGGTAGGCGCGCTGGTGTTTGGTGTGGCCTGGAGCAAACGTCTGTCGCCAGTGACGCTGATTCTGGCCGGGCTGGTACTGAGCCTGTACAGCGGCGCGGTCAATCAAATCTTCGCAATCTTCAATCACGATCAGCTGCAGAACATGTTTCTGTGGAGCACCGGCGCGCTGAATCAGATGAGCTGGGAAAACGTGCAGCAGCTCTGGCCGCGCCTGCTGCTGGCGTTTGTGCTGGCACTGGCGCTGCTGCGTCCGCTGACGCTGATGGGGCTGGATGATGGTGTCGCGAAAAACCTGGGTCTGGCGCTCTCTGTGGCGCGGGTTGGCGGCCTTGGACTGGCGATTCTGCTCAGCGCACAGCTGGTCAATGTCGCCGGTATCATCGGCTTTATCGGGCTGTTTGCACCGCTACTGGCGAAGCTGCTGGGTGGACGACGGCTCCTCACCCGGATGCTGCTGGCACCGCTGACTGGCGCGCTGCTGCTGTGGCTGGCAGACAGCTGCGTGTTATGGCTCAGCACGCACTGGCGCGATATCCCGACCGGCACGGCCACGGCCCTGCTTGGCGTACCGATTCTGCTGTGGCTGCTGCCGCGACTGCGCACCGGTTCAGTGCCGCCCGCGCTGAATCAGGGTGACAATGTGCCCGCCGAGCGACAGAACCTGCTGCGCTGGGCGCTGATCGGTCTCGCTGTTCTGGCGCTACTGGGGTGGGGGGCGCTCGCGTTTGGGCGTGATGCGCAGGGCTGGAGCGGGTCCACAGGCGAGATGCTGCAATCACTGCTGCCGTGGCGCGCACCGCGCGTGCTGGCGGCGCTGGTAACCGGTCTGATGCTGGGCGTGGCGGGAAGTCTGATTCAGCGGCTGACCGGCAATCCTATGGCCAGCCCGGAAGTACTGGGCATCAGTTCCGGGGCCGCCTGCGGCGTAGTGGTCATGATGTTCTTTGTGCCGGGCGATGCGATGGCCTGGCTGCTGCCCGCCGGTGCGGTGGGGGCCGCGCTGACGCTGCTGGTGATTATGGCGGTAGCCAGCCGTGGCGGCTTCTCGCCGGAGCGGATGCTGCTGGCGGGTATGGCGCTTAACAGCGCCTTTGTCACCCTGCTGATGCTGCTGCTGGCCAGCGGCGATCCGCGCATGGGCGGGTTGCTGAGCTGGATCTCCGGCTCGACCTATAACATCAGCGGCAGTCAGGCAGTTCAGAGCGCAATCTGCGCGCTGGTGCTGGTGTCGCTGGCTCCGCTGGCGAGCCGCTGGCTGACGCTGCTGCCGCTGGGAAGTGCGACCGCGCGCTCGGCGGGTATGGCATTGACGCCTGCACGGCTGAGTCTGCTGCTGCTGGCGGCAGCACTGACCGCCAGCGCGACGCTGACTATCGGTCCGCTGAGTTTTGTCGGACTCATGGCACCGCATATGGCGCGCATGCTGGGATTCCGGCGGGCTTTGCCACAGCTGTTGCTGTCGGGATTGCTGGGAGGCGGATTGATGATGCTGGCTGACTGGTGCGGGCGGATGCTGGCGTTTCCGGATCAAATCCCTGCCGGACTGATGGCGACGTTTTTAGGTGCGCCTTACTTTATCTGGCTGCTGCGGCGTTCAGGTTAAAAAAAAGACCGGTGCAAGCCGGTCTCAGACTGCTGACAAACCCAATGAGTGTTGCTATGGCAGCAACGCATTAGCTAAAAGCGCAGGGAACACGGGCAGAGGAGGAAAGCGTCCCGCGCCAGGGACGGCGCGGGCCGAGCGGCCATGGATGGTTTAAGCGACTTTCCGATCTGCCCGTGTACCCTTCGCAGGCTCGATCTCACAGCTGGGCTGGGCAGACTTTGCTAACAATCTCAGGCCGGCGCAAGCCGGTCTTTGTCTTTAACGCTGCCGAAATTACAGCTTCGCGAAACAATGACGCGCGGCGTCAACCGTGCGCTGAATGTCCTCTTCGCTGTGCGCCAGCGACATAAAGCCCGCTTCATAAGCTGATGGCGCAAAGTAAACGCCTTCCTCCAGCATCAGATGGAAGAAGGTTTTAAAGCGCTCTACATCGCAGCGGGTCACATCGGCATAACAGGTCACGCTGTCAGCCTCGGTGAAGAACAGGCCAAACATCCCGCCAACATGGTTGATCACCAGCGGGATATTTTGCTGTTGGGCTGCCTCGCGCAGACCCTCAGCCAGCTGGCGGGTCAGAGCATCCAGCTTTTCGTGCGTACCAGGCTGCGCGATCTGCGTCAGGCAGGCAAAACCGGCGGCCATTGCGATCGGGTTACCGGAGAGCGTCCCCGCCTGATAGACCGGGCCGGTCGGGGCCAGCGCGGCCATCACATCGCGGCGGCCACCGAATGCGCCAACCGGCATCCCGCCACCGATAATCTTTCCAAGGCAGGTCAGGTCAGGACGCACATTGTAGTGAGCCTGCGCGCCGCCCAGTGCAACGCGGAAACCGGTCATCACTTCATCAATAATCAGCAGTGCGCCGAACTCATCACAGAGCGCACGCAGGCCTGGCAGGAATTCCGGCTGCGGCGGAATGCAGTTCATGTTGCCGGCAACCGGCTCGACGATGATGGCCGCGATGGCATCAGGATATTGCTCGAAGGCGCTGCGCACTGAGTCGAGATCGTTAAAGGTGCAGGTCAGGGTGTGTTTAGCGAAATCAGCCGGTACGCCCGGCGAGTTTGGCTGACCCAGCGTCAGGGCACCAGAACCGGCTTTCACCAGCAGATGATCGGCGTGACCGTGATAGCAGCCTTCAAACTTGATAATTTTATCGCGGCCGGTAAAGCCACGTGCCAGGCGAATCGCGCTCATGGTCGCTTCGGTGCCGGAGTTGACCATCCGCACCATCTCCATGGAAGGCACCAGCTCACACACCAGCTGCGCCATGGTCACTTCCATTTCGGTCGGTGCGCCAAAGCTCAGGCCGCGCTGGGCCGCTTCGATCACGGCATTGCGGATCGCCGCATTGTTATGACCCAGCACCATCGGGCCCCATGAGCCGACATAGTCGATATAGGCTTTGCCATCGGCGTCATAGAGATACGCGCCATCAGCATGTTCAATAAACAGCGGAACGCCGCCCACACCGGTAAATGCGCGTACTGGCGAGTTTACCCCGCCCGGGATCAGGCGTTGTGCCTCGGCAAACAGTTGTTCGGACTTACTCATTTTCGGCTCCAGCGGTTCATAAAAAATATTGCACCATTCTACGGAAGAGGGGCAGCAGACGAAAGGCGGATTCACTCGCCGCGCCCTTAACGGAGGTGAAAGCGGCACAGAGTGCGAAGGGCAGAGCTTGATTGCGCTGAGGTGCTGGCTGATAATAGCGTTATTAAGGTCGTTTTCTGACCTGGGCGTTTACCGGAGTAAAACATGAGTGATGAAGTAGTAGCACTGCCGTTGCAGTTTACCGACGCCGCAGCCACCAAGGTGAAGAACCTGATTGCCGATGAAGAGAACCCGGCGCTGAAACTTCGCGTCTACATCACCGGTGGCGGTTGCAGTGGTTTCCAGTACGGCTTCACCTTTGATGATCAGCTGAATGATGGCGACATGACGATCGAAAAGCAGGGCGTCTCGCTGGTGGTTGACCCGATGAGCCTGCAATATCTGGTGGGCGGTTCGGTGGATTATACCGAAGGTCTGGAAGGCTCACGCTTTATCGTGACCAATCCGAATGCCAAAACCACCTGTGGCTGTGGCTCTTCCTTCAGTATCTGATGACGAAGGCCGTCATCGCGACGGCCTCGTTTACCACTCTATTGTGACCAGCCGGTTACTCTGTTTCACACTTCCCTGCGACTGAATCTGACTATGGGTCACGCGTGGCTGCGCGCTTGCCTGTCTGCCGCAGTTCACCTGCGGCGCGGGCTGACCGTTAGCCGTGTTGATTTCACAGCGTGAATAGATGACAAGCCTGGCGCCTATAGAGCCATTAATCGATCCCGCAAATGCAGATCCGGCGAGCGATAGCCCTATGGCCAGCAGCAGTGCTCTGGTCATAGATGGTTCCTGGTGTTTTAAAAAAGCGCCGTGGCGCTAAAAGGACGGCAAGCATACGTGGCCGGCTCGTCTCTGGTATTGATTAACGGCAAAAAGTGCAGCAACTTTAATCATTTCGCCGATTTATTCAGCGGGATGCAGGGCCACACAGAGTTGCTGCGCCGCCAGCAGCAGTCGTGGACCTGGCCGGCTCAGCCAGTCCTCGCTGATGGCAATCACCGGCACAGTGAGCTGTGGCCGCCAGAAGTCACGGATGTTCTCCGCCTGCTGGGCACTGCCCGCTGTTACAACGGCCTGAGGATGGCGCATCAGTACCTGCTCGCGGCTGACCTGTGGCCAGCTGACGCGGCTGTCGGCAAAAATATTCCTGCCACCACATAATGTAATAATCTCATTCTGCAGCGTGGCTCTGGCGGCGGTAAAAAGCGGCTGCTGTCCAAACTGCAAAAAAAGCGGAACCGCAGTCAGGTGAGTATAGCGCTGACGCAGTGCGGCTTCCTGCTGCCGTAACGCCTGGGCAGCTCTGCTTGCCTGCTCCGGGCTGGGACTCCAGCGACCCAGATCGGCCAGCGCCGTGAACATCTCATCCAGCGTCTGCGGATCAATCCATTTAACCGGTACGCCGAGCTGTTGCAACTGATCGATCTGCCGCTGCGGATTACCGCCACGCCAGGCTAAGACCAGATCCGGTTTGAGCTGCAGAATGCGTTCGGCTTTAATGCCCTGCCAGTTGGCAACCTGCTCAAGCTGTTTTGCCTGCGGCGGATAGTCAGACCATGCACTGACCGCAATCGGCGTAATCCCGGCAGCAAAGGCGAGTTCGGTAAGGTGGGGAGCAAGGGTGATAACACGGGGCGGGGAGGCAAGCAGGCTGCCGCTCAACAGCAGCAGCCAGCAGAAAAGCAGCGTTTTAGCCACGCGCCAGATGCGCCAGCAGGTTCTCCACTAACAGCGAAGATTGCTTCGCCGCTACGCTTAAGAACTCATCAAAGCTGAGGTGAGATTCCTTATCGGCCACGTCGGAAATCGCACGGACCACCACAAACGGTACCTGGAACTGATGACAGACGTGACCGATGGCAGTCGCTTCCATCTCAACGGCAATCGCCTGCGGGAACAGGTTGCGAATGCGCGCCAGCGGTTCGGCACCATTGATAAAGGCATCGCCGCTTACCACCAGACCGCGTACGGCATTCAGATCCAGCTGCTTAATGCAGGCTTCTGCCGCTGCGATAAGCTTGCTGTCGGCCACAAACGCGGCCGGACAACCCGCCATCTGACCCGGCTCATAACCAAAAGCGGTGACATCAGCATCGTGATAACGCACTTCGTCTGACACCACGATATCGCCGACGCTGAGCGACGGCGCTAAACCGCCCGCCGAACCGGTGTTGATCACCACATCGGGTTTGCATAGCTGCAGCAGCAGCGTGGTGCCCAGCGCCGCAGAGGTTTTACCAATGCCCGATTTCAGCAGTGCCACCTCAACGCCCTGCAGGGTGCCGGTATAGATTTCACAACCCGCCAGCGACAGCGTTTGACGGTTTTCAATTTTGTCGCGCAGCAGTGTGACTTCCTGCTCCATCGCGCCAATAATGCCTGCTTTCATAGTGAGTTCCGCTAATGTAAAGAATCAAAATTTAGGGCATAGTCTACCATGGCATCCAGGGGATTAATTCACGAAAAAGTCAGGGGTAATTCATGTCAGCGATCAATTTCAGGAAGAAGATCAGCTTCTCGCGCCCTTATACCAGTCGAAAAGATCCGGAAGGCGAATATTACATTACCCGACATTTTGAGAGTGACCGTGGACGGATTATCAACTCCGCCGCCATCCGGCGTTTGCAGCAGAAAACGCAGGTCTTTCCGCTGGAGCGAAATGCCGCCGTCCGTTCCCGACTGACACACTCGCTGGAGGTGCAGCAGACCGGACGCTACATCACCAAAGAGATCCTGCAAACCCTGAAGATGCAGGGCGGGTTGGCGCAGTATGGTCTGGATGAGCTTGAAGGCGCATTTGAAAGCCTGATCGAAATGGCGTGTCTGCTGCATGACGTGGGTAATCCGCCGTTTGGTCATTTTGGCGAGGCGGCCATTAACGACTGGTTTGAAGAGAACCTGGCTGCCGAACTGGTCGATCCGCTGGTGGCGGGCGTTGAAGGGGATGCACAGCGTAAAGCCTTTGATGAGCTGAATGCCATGATCCGCCAGGATCTCTGCCATTTTGAGGGCAACGCGCAGGCTATCCGTATGGTGCACACCCTGCTGCAGCTCAATCTCAGCTACTCTCAGGTCGCCTGTATCCTCAAATATACTGCTCCTGCCTGGTGGCAGGGGGAAAGGCCCGCCGAATTTAGCGTGTTAATGAAGAAACCCGGTTTTTATCTCTCCGAGCAGGATTATATTGCCGACCTGCGTGCTGCCACCAATATGGAAGAACACCATCGCTTTCCGCTCACCTATATAATGGAAGCGGCGGATGATATCTCCTATTGTATTGCCGATTTGGACGACGCTGTAGAAAAAGATATCTTTAATGTTGAGAGTTTGTTTGAATTTCTCAATAAAGCCTGGGGGCCGGTGAAAAATAATGACGCCTTTAGCCGGACTATTGGCGAAGCCTGGCGGGAAGCCTGTAGTAAAAAACGCCGCAGCCGCAGCGATCAATTTTTTATGTCATTACGCGTAAATGTTCAGAGCGTGCTGGTCAGTTACGCGGTGAAACGTTTTGTTGATAATCTTCCTGCAATATTCGAGGGAAGTTTTAACCATGCGCTGCTGGAAGATGAGGGTGAAGAGGGCCGTTTACTGCAACTGTTTAAGACCGTTGCGCGCCAGCAGGTGTTTAATCACTCTGAAGTTGAACAGCTGGAGCTGCAGGGTTACCGCGTGATTAAAGGGCTGCTGGAGATCTATCAGCCGCTGATGCGCCTTAATTATGAAGCCTTTACCACGCTGATGAATGAGGATTTTTTACGCCAGCACCCGATTGAAACGCGGCTTTTTCATAAGCTCTCCGGGAAACACCGCAAAGCCTATTTGCACAAGATGCGTAATCTGGTTGTGGAGCATAAATATCAGCGGCTGTTGTGGGAACGTTATTATCGCTTCCGGCTTATTCAGGATTATATTAGCGGCATGACCGATCTCTATGCCTGGGATGAGTACCGGCGGCTGATGGCAGTAGAATAAGCCGCCGATTGTAAAGAGCGCGAATAAATTTTTACCTTTGGCTTAAACTTTTAAAGGAACTTCGCGCTAAAACATTTATCTCACCTTTCGACCACAGCAATGGTCTGAACAGTAATCTTATTGAGAAACGAAAAATGAAAAAAAAGACTTTAGTGTTAAGTGCGCTGGCGTTGAGCCTGAGCATGGCGCTCGCCCCTGTTACTGTTTCTGCTGCGCAAACGGCCTCTTCCGAAAGCCAGCAACTGCCAAGCCTGGCTCCCATGCTGGAGAAGGTGATGCCGTCTGTGGTCAGTATCAGCGTTGAGGGCACCACCACAGTAAAAACCCCACGCATGCCGCAGCAGTTTCAGCAATTCTTTGGCGACAATTCGCCTTTCTGTCAGGACGGTTCCCCGTTCCAGGGTTCACCCATGTGCCAGAACGGTGGCGGTGAAGGTGGTAATGGTGGCGCACCCGTCCCTGATACCCAGCAGGAAAAATTCCGTGCACTGGGATCGGGCGTGATTATCAACGCCGAAAAAGGCTACGTGGTGACCAACAACCACGTGGTGAATAATGCCACCAAAATTCAGGTGCAGCTCAGCGACGGTCGTCGCTATGACGCAAAAGTCATCGGTAAAGATCCCAGCTCTGACATTGCACTGATTCAGTTGCAGGAAGCTAAAAATCTGACCGCCGTGAAAATCGCTGACTCTGACAATCTGCGCGTCGGTGACTACACCGTGGCAATCGGTAACCCGTATGGACTGGGTGAAACCGTAACCTCCGGTATCGTTTCGGCACTGGGACGCAGCGGCCTGAATGTAGAAAATTACGAAAACTTTATCCAGACGGATGCGGCGATTAACCGGGGCAACTCCGGTGGTGCGCTGGTTAACCTCAACGGTGAACTGATTGGGATTAACACCGCTATTCTGGCGCCGGATGGCGGTAACATTGGTATCGGCTTTGCTATTCCGAGCAACATGGTGAAAAACCTGACGGCGCAGATGGTTGAGTTTGGACAGGTTAAACGCGGCGAGCTGGGTGTGCAGGGCACGGAACTGAACTCCGAACTGGCAAAAGCGATGAAAGTCGACGCACAGCGTGGTGCATTTGTCAGCCAGGTACTGCCAGACTCTGCTGCCGCAAAAGCGGGCATCAAAGCGGGTGACGTGATTGTCTCCATGAACGGCAAACCGCTGAGCAGCTTTGCTTCACTGCGTGCAGAAGTGGGTTCACTGCCGGTTGGCACCACCCTGAAACTGGGCCTGCTGCGTGACGGCAAACCGGTCGATGTATCTGTTCAGTTGCAGCAGAGCAGCCAGGCGAAAGTGCAGTCCGCCACCATCTACAACGGCATTGAAGGGGCTGACCTTAGCAATGTTGAAACCGGTGATAAAGGCGTTCGCGTTGATAATGTGAAAGCGGGCAGTGCCGCAGCGCGTATCGGCCTGAAGAAGGGGGACGTGATTCAGGGCGTTAACCAGCAGCCGGTAACCAACCTCGGCGAGTTGCGCAAAGTCCTTGATACCAAGCCAGCCGTTCTGGCGCTGAATGTGAAGCGCGGCGATAGCAGCATCTACCTGCTGATGCAGTAACGGAACGACCACTGATGAAGAGGCGGACTGCGGTCCGCCTTTTTTATGTCCGGCATTTGCCCTGGCAGAGTGTGATGCTCACCGCAAATTCGGCAAATGACCGCCTGGCTCTGTGCAAATGCACAATGTTCTGCCTGCTTTCCATGCGTATTCTGTTTCTCCCCCTCTTTTTCAGGAGTAATGGATGGCTACCTATCACCTTGATGCCCGGCTGGCACAGGATATCGTGGCGCGCACCATGAAAATTATTGACAGCAATGTCAATGTGATGGATGCGCGGGGCCGCATTATCGGCAGCGGTGACCGGGAACGCATTGGGGAGTTGCACGAAGGTGCGCTGCTGGTGCTTTCACAGGGTCGCGTAGTCGACATTGATGAAGCGGTGGCTAAACATCTTCATGGCGTACGGCCCGGCATTAACCTGCCGCTGCGCATTGATGGTGACATCGTCGGGGTGATTGGCCTGACCGGCGAGCCGCTGGCATTGCGGCACTACGGCGAGCTGGTCTGCATGACCGCAGAGATGATGCTGGAGCAGGCGCGGCTTCTGCATATGCTGGCACAGGACAGCCGTCTACGTGAAGAGCTGGTGCTGAATCTCATCCGCAGCGATACCCTGTCGCCACAGCTGACTGAATGGGCTCAGCGGCTCGGCATCGATCTCAATCAACCGCGTGTGGTGGCCGTTCTGGAGGTGGATAGCGGTCAGCTTGGCGTCGACAGCGCGATGTCAGAGTTACAACAGCTGCAAACGCTGCTGACCACACCGGAGCGCGATAATCTGATCGCCATTGTCTCACTGACCGAAATGGTGGTGCTGAAACCAGCCCTGAACGGGCATGGACGTTACGATCAGGATGATCATCGCCGCCGCGTCGAGCAGTTGCTGCAGCGGATGAAAGAGAGTGGCCATCTCCGGATGCGCATCGCGCTGGGTAACTTCTTTACCGGGCCGGGCAGCATTGCACGCTCTTACCGGACGGCGCGCACCACCATGATGGTGGGCAAGCAGCGTATGCCCGAAGTGCGCAGCTATTTTTATCAGGATCTGGTGCTGCCGGTGCTGCTCGACAGCTTGCGAGGCGGCTGGCAGGCCAATGAGCTCGCCCGGCCGCTGGCGAAGCTCAAGAGCATGGATAACAACGGCTTGCTGCGCCGTACGCTAATCGCCTGGTTCACCCATAATGTCCAGCCGAGCGCTACCGCACGTGCACTATTCATTCATCGCAATACGCTGGAGTACCGCCTGAACCGGATTTCTGAACTGACGGGACTGAATCTGGGTCATTTTGACGACAGGCTATTGCTCTATGTGGCTTTGCAACTGGATGAGCAGGGGTAGAGGGCAGGTTTGCGGCATAAAAAAGGCCAGCAAAGCTGGCCTCTCTTGTCTCTTGTCGGACAGGAAATTAACGGCTGTTACGGGTTAATTTTTCCAGGTCCGATTCAATTTCCGAGATCTTGTGGGCGACCACGCTTTCCAGGTGACGCAGGTCATCCAGAATTTTGCGTTTCAGATCCACTTCAACCTGATCGCGCTGGCAAATCTGGTCCAGTTCATCGATGACATAACGCAGATTCGGGCTGATTTCCTGAACTTCTTTGTAGCCCTGCGTCGCGTGATCGGCAACGACAGTTTTGCGCTGGCGCGGATATTTGAATTTAACGCTCTTCGCGAAAAACTCGCCTTTATCTTTGCGAAAGTAGATTTTCAGAATGTCGTTATTGGCTTCCTGACGCAGGCTGTAGCGGTCAATGTCGTCCGGGTTACTGATACCTAAGCTTTTCAGATTGTCATACATAGCGTTGTTTCCATCAAAAGTGAGAAGCGCGCAGACTTGTTCATGACGTCCGTCAACTGTAGACATAAATAAGCGGGATGAACATTGCGCGACAGGATTTAACTGGCGCGGATTATGACCTGGATAAAAACTAAACGCACCAGTTAATTCGCGGCGCGAAGCATGTTATTTGATAATGACTGTAAAGAAAAGATGACGGGCTGATTTCCAGCCCGTCAGTGAAATCAGTCGATGGTGCGCAGCAGTTCGTTGATACCGGTTTTGCCCAGCGTTTTCGCATCCACTTTCTTCACGATCACGGCACAATAGAGGCTGTAGCTGCCATCTTTGGACGGCAGGTTACCTGAAACCACGACGGAGCCGGCAGGCACACGACCATAATGTACTTCGCCTGTTTCGCGGTCATAAATTTTGGTGCTCTGACCGATGTAAACACCCATTGAGATCACTGAGCCTTCTTCAACAATCACGCCTTCAACGATTTCAGAGCGTGCGCCAATGAAGCAGTTGTCTTCGATAATGGTCGGGTTGGCCTGCAGCGGTTCCAGCACGCCACCGATACCCACGCCGCCAGAAAGGTGAACGTTTTTACCAATCTGTGCACAGGAGCCGACGGTCGCCCAGGTGTCTACCATGGTGCCTTCATCCACAAATGCACCGATGTTGACGTAAGAAGGCATCAGCACCGTGTTGCGGGCGATATAGGCACCCTGACGCACAGCCGCAGGCGGCACGACGCGGAAGCCTGCTGCTTTGAAACGCGCTTCATCCCAGCCGGCAAATTTCATCGGCACTTTGTCGTAAAAGCGGGTTTCCGAACCTTCCATCACCTGGTTGTCATTGATGCGGAAAGAGAGCAGCACTGCTTTCTTCAGCCACTGATGCGTTACCCACTCGCCGTCGATCTTCTCAGAAACGCGCAGCTCACCGCTGTCCAGCAAAGAGATCACCTGGTTAATGGCATCACGGGTTTCGCTGTCAACGCTGGCAGGTGTGATGTCAGCGCGACGTTCGAAGGCGGATTCAATAACGCTCTGTAACTGTTGCATATTTTTTTCCTAATCTGTCATGTGCGATGCCGGGCAATAACCCGACACAAGTAAAGAGATTAATGTTTACAAATCGAGTCTGGTCACACTTTATCGTTTGGATTAAGGGCCTCTGTCAACCGTTGTTGCAACGCTTTGCGCATTTCTTCGTCCAGCGCCTGACGTTCACTGTTGGCCAGAATAAACAAATCTTCGACCCGCTCGCCAATGGTGCTGATGCGTGCGCCGTGCAGTGAGACACCGAGATCGGCAAAGACTTCACCCACGCGCGCCAGCAGGCCAGGCTGATCCAGCGCCACCAGTTCAAGGTAGCTGCGACGGTCGGTGTGCGTCGGCAGGAAATTGACCTCGGTATCCACGCTGAAATGCCGCAGTTTGGCCGACGGACGACGGGTTCGTGGCGCCACCCAGTCAGACTGGGTGATCGCCTGCTCCAGCGCCTGAATGATCATCGGATGGCGGTCCGGCGACAGCGGGCTGCCATCCGGTTCCAGCACAATAAAGGTATCCATGGCCATGCCGTCGCGGCTGGTAAAGATTTGCGCGTCGTGGACGCTGAGGTTGCGGCGGTCGAGTTCTCCGGCGACGGCGGCAAACAGGTGTGGGCGATCGGGACTCCAGATGAAAATTTCGGTTCCGCCGCGTGTGGCCTGCGGGCTGACCAGCACTAATGGTTTCTTCAGATCGTGAACCAGTAAGTGGCGGGCATGCCATGCAATCTGATTCGGCGTATGGCGCAGGAAATAATCTGCGCGGCAGCGATTCCAGATCTGGTGCAGACGCTCTTCATCAATGTTGTCCATCCGCAGCAGCGCCAGCGCCTGCAGGCGATGGTGACGCACCCGCTCACGCAGGTCCGGACTGTTTTCCATGCCGCGTCGCAACTGCTTCTCGGTGGCGAAAAAGAGCTCACGCAGCAGGCTCTGCTTCCAGCTGTTCCACAGACTTTCGTTGGTGGCGCAGATATCGGCGACGGTCAGGCAAACCAGATAGCGCAGCCGGTTCTCATTCTGCATCACCTCAGCGAACTGCTGGATCACCGTCGGGTCCTGAATATCGCGCCGTTGCGCCGTCACTGACATCAGCAGATGATGGCGAACCAGCCAGGCCACCAGCTGCGTTTCACGCGAGTTCAGGCCATGCATTTCAGCGAAATCGAGCGCATCCTGTGCGCCGAGAATAGAGTGGTCGCCGCCGCGCCCTTTGGCAATGTCGTGCAGCAGCGCGGCCATCAGCAGCAGTTCCTGCTGCGGCAGGCGCGGCCATAACTCTACGCAGAGCGGATGCTGTGGACGGGTGGTTTCATTGGCGAAGCTTTCCAGCTTCTGCAACACGCGGATAGTGTGCTCATCCACGGTGTAGGCGTGGAACAGATCGAACTGCATCTGCCCGACAATATGGCCCCACAGCGGCGTGTAAGCCCATAACACGCTGTGACGGTGCATCGGTACCAGTGCCCGGCTGACGGCGCCCGGGTGGCGCAGAATCGACATAAAGGTACGTCGCGCTTCCGGAATCTGGCACAGCGGCTGTTTAAGGTGACGACGCGCATGGCGCAGATGACGGAGGGTAGTGGAGTAGATCCCCTTGATGCTGTCGTTACGCACCATGACATAGAACATACGCAGAATGGCCTGCGGTTCGCGGGTAAACAGCGTTTCGTCGCGCAGGTCGATCAAATTGCCACGCAGCTGGAAATCGTCATTGACAGGTCTCGGTTTTTCGCTGGTAGAGAGCGCCAGAATCGCCTCATCAAACAGCTGCAGCAGCATCTGATTCAGTTCGCCGATGCGCCGCGTGACGCGATAGAAATCTTTCATCATCCGCTCGACCGGCTCATTGCCTTCGCCCTGGTAATTCAGGCGCTGCGCCACGCTGAGCTGGCGATCGAACAGCAGGCGATTATCGTAGCGGGGCAGGGAGAGGTGCAGGGCAAAACGGATGCGCCAGAGAAATTCCTGGCATTCGTTGAGTTCGCTGCGTTCCGCGTCGGTGAGGAAACCAAAGCCAACCATCTCATCCAGCGTGGTGGCGCCAAAATGGCGTCGGGCAACCCATTGCAGCGTGTGGATGTCGCGCAGGCCACCCGGACTGCTCTTGATGTCCGGCTCAAGGTTATAGCTGGTGCCGTGGTAACGCTTGTGGCGTTCCTGCTGTTCTTCGATTTTGGCCGCAAAGAAGGTGGATGAGGGCCAGAAACCATCGCTGAAGATGTTTTTCTGCAGTTCCAGAAACAGCGCCACGTCGCCGGTCAGCATCCGTGATTCAATCAGGTTAGTGGCAACGGTCAGGTCAGACAGCCCCTCCAGCAGACACTCTTCCAAAGTGCGCACGCTATGGCCCACTTCCAGCTTGAGGTCCCACATCAGCGTCAGCAGATCGCTGGTACGCTGTGCAGCCTGTTCATTCAGCGGCTGGCGGCTGAGGATCAGGACATCAATATCAGAGAGCGGATGCAGTTCGGCACGGCCATAGCCGCCCACGGCGACCAGCGCGATAGAGGGCATCGCATCAAAGCCATAGAAGCGCCACAGGCGACGCAGCAGCCGATCGATAAACAGCGTGCGGGCATCTATCAGCGGCTCAACGGCTTCACCGGCATCAAATGCGGCAGCCAGATGCTGCTGAAACTGCTCCAGCCGCGGCTTCAGAATGTCGCGGGTCAACTGGTCGTCACCCCATTCCGCTGGCGAATCGACCAGACCGTTTTTTACCTCTTCCGACAGACTCACGCTCATGCAGCTCTTCTCTTTTTTAGCCAAAAAAAAGCCGGCTCATCGCCGGCTTGATCTGCGTGAAGAAAATTACCCTTCAGCAACGAGCACGGCAGGGATCGTGTCATCTTTACGCAGGGTTAAAATCTCACAGCCGTTTTCCGTCACCACAATAGTATGCTCATACTGTGCGGACAAGCTGCGATCTTTGGTTTTTACCGTCCAGCCATCTTTCATGGTGCGGATGCGGTAATCACCGGCATTGACCATCGGTTCTACCGTAAAGGTCATGCCCGCCTGCAGTACAACGCCGCTATCATCGGCATCGTAATGCAGCACCTGCGGCTCTTCGTGGAAGCCCTTGCCGATGCCGTGACCGCAATATTCGCGCACAACAGAGAAGTCGTTCGCTTCCACATACTTCTGGATAGCCCGGCCCAGTTCGCGCAGACGAATACCGGGCTTAATCAGACGCAGGGAAAGATAGAGGCTCTCCTGCGTGACGCGGCACAGGCGCTCACCCTGAATGGTCGGTTTACCAACGATAAACATCTTTGAGGTATCGCCGTGGTACTCATCTTTAATCACGGTGACATCAATATTGACGATATCGCCATCTTTTAACGGGCGGTCATCGCTGGGAATGCCGTGGCACACCACTTCGTTGACGGAGATGCAGACCGACTTCGGAAAGCCGTGATAGCCGAGGCAGGCAGAGACCGCCTGTTGCTTTTGAGTAATGTGCTCGTGGCAGATGCGGTCCAGCTCACCGGTGGTCACACCCGGTTTCACGTAAGGTTCGATCATCTCCAGCACCTCGGCGGCCAGTCGGCCTGCGACGCGCATTTTTTTGATTTCTTCAGGGGTTTTAATTGAAATTGCCATTAAATTAATCCGCATTTGTCGAAATTTTCGACAATAATAAGTTCTGTGCTGTCATGTTAGCAGCCAGCAAATGGGCTGCCAAATAGAGAACGCGCTGGCCTCTGTCAGCGATGATTTATTGGCGTCACTGGGCTGGTTGTGATATAAAGCGCGCCGACGATTCTCTGTATGGCCGTTTCGGTCAGCAGGAAACGCATAACTCTCATTATGTGTACTAAAACACACATGTATCGACACATACGCCGGGGTGCCTTGAAAGAGGTCGGTCGTATGGGATACATGGAGGCCCAACCCCAATCAAACTTTAGAGGTTTTATCATGGCAACTGTTTCCATGCGCGACATGCTCCAGGCTGGTGTTCACTTCGGTCACCAGACCCGTTACTGGAACCCAAAAATGAAGCCATTCATCTTTGGTGCACGTAACAAGGTTCACATCATCAACCTGGAAAAAACTGTACCTATGTTCAACGAAGCTCTGGCTGAACTGAACAAGATCTCTTCCCGTAAAGGTAAGATCCTGATCGTAGGTACTAAGCGCGCTGCTGCTGAAGCGGTAAAAGAGTCTGCACTGAGCTGCGACCAGTTCTTCGTAAACCACCGCTGGTTGGGTGGCATGCTGACTAACTGGAAAACCGTGCGTCAGTCAATCAAGCGTCTGAAAGATCTGGAGATTCAGTCTCAGGATGGTACTTTCGACAAACTGACCAAAAAAGAAGCGCTGATGCGTGCGCGTGAGCTGGCCAAGCTGGAAAACAGCCTGGGCGGTATCAAAGACATGGGCGGTCTGCCAGACGCGCTGTTTGTTGTTGATGCTGACCACGAACACATCGCAATCAAAGAAGCAAACAACCTGGGTATCCCGGTATTTGCTATCGTTGATACCAACTCAGATCCAGATGGCGTTGATTTCGTTATCCCAGGTAACGACGATGCGATCCGTGCTGTAAACCTGTACCTGACTGCCGTTGCGACCACCGTTCGCGAAGGCCGCTCTCAGGACCTGGCTGAGCAAGCTGAAGAAGCGTCTTTAGAAAACGCTTAATTAAGGTTTGCTCTGCATAAGAGCCCTTAGCATTCAGATGTGATCTGTAAGGGGCCTATAGTGGCCCCTTTATTTATCTAAGTCTGTTACGCCCCTAACCGGACGGCGGGACAGAGTAAATTTTCCGCAAATAAGTGTCTGCATGTACGTATGTACACAGGCACGAACCGAGGATTCTGGAATGGCTGACATTACCGCTGCATTGGTAAAAGAACTGCGCGAGCGTACTGGCGCTGGCATGATGGATTGCAAAAAAGCGCTGACTGAAGCGAACGGCGACATTGAGCTGGCGATTGAGAACATGCGTAAGTCTGGCGCAATCAAAGCAGCGAAAAAAGCAGGCAACGTTGCTGCTGATGGCGTAATCAAAACCAAAATCGTTGGCGACTACGGTGTGATTCTGGAAGTTAACTGCCAGACTGACTTCGTAGCAAAAGATGGCGGTTTCCAGGCGTTCGCAGACAAAGTTCTGGATGCGGCTGCCGCTGATCGTGTTACTGACGTTGAAGTCCTGAAAGCGCAGTTCGAAGAAGAGCGCGTTGCACTGGTTGCTAAAATCGGTGAGAACATCAACATCCGTCGCGTTGCAATCCTGGAAGGCGCAGAGCTGGGCAGCTACCTGCACGGCGCGCGTATCGGCGTTCTGGTTTCAGCGAAAGGCGCTAACGAAGATCTGATCAAACAGATCGCGATGCACGTTGCAGCGAGCAAGCCTGAATTCGTTAAGCCAGAAGACGTTTCTGCTGACGTGGTAGATAAAGAGTACCAGGTTCAGCTGGACATCGCGATGCAGTCTGGCAAGCCAAAAGAGATCGCAGAGAAGATGGTTGAAGGCCGTATGAAGAAATTCACCGGCGAAGTCTCTCTGACGGGTCAGGCTTTCGTTATCGACCCAAGCAAAACCGTTGGCCAGGCTCTGAAAGAGCAGGGCGCTGACGTGATCAACTTCATCCGCTTCGAAGTGGGTGAAGGCATCGAGAAAGTTGAATCAGACTTCGCTGCAGAAGTTGCAGCAATGTCCAAACAGTCTTAATGCTCTGAAAGAACCGCCAGATGGCGGTTCTTTTTTGTCTGTGAATCGCAACAGACACGTTTTCAGTTTCATCCCAATAGCATTTTCTTTGCGGTAAGCGGATGATCGATCAGAATTTACTTCTCCTTTACACCCAATCTTCCAGGAAGAACTGACCATGGCGACCAACGCAAAACCTGTTTATCAACGTATCCTGCTTAAACTCAGCGGCGAAGCTCTGCAAGGCGCTGAAGGTTTTGGTATCGACGCGAGTGTGCTTGACCGCATGGCACAAGAGGTAAAAGAGCTGGTTGAGCTGGGCATCCAGGTTGGCGTGGTAATTGGCGGAGGGAACCTGTTCCGCGGCGCGAGCCTGCAGCAGGCAGGTATGAACCGCGTCGTAGGTGACCACATGGGTATGCTGGCGACCGTGATGAACGGCCTGGCGATGCGTGATGCACTGCACCGCGCCTATGTGAATGCACGCCTGATGTCAGCGATTCCACTGAATGGCGTCTGTGACAACTACAGCTGGGCAGAAGCGATCAGCCTGCTGCGTAACAACCGCGTCGTCATCTTCTCCGCCGGTACCGGCAATCCGTTCTTTACCACCGACTCTGCGGCGTGTCTGCGCGGCATTGAGATTGAAGCGGACGTGGTACTGAAGGCGACCAAAGTTGACGGCGTTTACTCTGCCGATCCGGTGAAAAGCCCGGACGCGACGCTGTATGATCAACTGACCTATGCCGAAGTCCTGGATAAAGAGCTGAAAGTGATGGATCTGGCGGCCTTTACGCTGGCACGTGACCACAAATTACCTATCCGTGTTTTCAACATGAATAAACCTGGCGCACTGCGTCGCGTAGTAATGGGTGAAAAAGAAGGCACCCTGATTACGCATTAATACCCGAGGCGAGATAAAATAAGGTATATTCTGTCAGCGCGATGAGAATGCATCGCGCACCAGTCAGGATTATCGATGATTATCGATCCCGCTTCCGGTTATGCCGGAACTGGCCAGGTCAAACCGAATCCAAGGGTTTCAACGTGATTAACGACATCAAAAAAGATGCTGACACGCGCATGGAAAAATGCGTTGAAGCATTCAAAACTACCATCAGCAAAGTGCGTACCGGTCGTGCGTCACCTTCGCTGCTCGACGGCATCGTCGTCGAATATTACGGCACGCCGACGCCACTGCGTCAGCTGGCTTCTGTCACTGTGGAAGATTCACGCACGCTGAAAATCAACGTGTTTGATCGTTCACTAAGCCAGGCAGTCGAAAAAGCGATCATGAAGTCCGATCTCGGTCTGAACCCAAGTTCAGCCGGTACTGACATCCGTGTTCCGCTGCCAGCGCTGACAGAAGAGCGTCGTAAAGATCTGATTAAAATCGTGCGCGGCGAAGCCGAGCAGGGCCGTGTGTCGGTACGTAACGTCCGTCGCGATGCCAACGATAAAATCAAAGCGCTGCTGAAAGATAAAGAAATCAGCGAAGACGACGAACGTCGTGCGCAGGACGAAGTGCAAAAAATGACCGATGCGTACATCAAGAAAGTTGATGCTGCACTGTCAGAAAAAGAAACGGAGCTGATGGATTTCTGATTCCATCACTGCCGGACAAAACGCCGTACAGAGAGGTATTCGTATGAATGCGACATCTGGCGGCGTTTTACATTGTGCCTGCGGGCACGCTGACTTCACACGGATAGCCTCATGAAGCGATTAACTCTGCTGGGATCCACCGGCTCGATCGGCACCAGTACGCTAGCGGTGGTTCGCGCCAACCCAGAGCTTTATCAGATTACGGCGCTGGTTGCCGGCCATAACGTGGCGCTGATGGCCGAACAGTGTGCGGCCTTTACGCCACGCTACGCCTGCATGGCAGACGAAACTTCTGCCGCTGCGCTGCGTGAGCGACTGAGAGCAATCAGGGTCAATACTGAAGTGCTCTCCGGCGTTCAGGCAGCCTGTGAGCTGGCCGCGCTGGATGAGGTGGATCAGGTGATGGCGGCCATTGTCGGTGCGTCAGGTTTGCTGCCAACGCTGGCCGCCATTCGCGCCGGTAAAACGGTATTGCTGGCCAACAAAGAATCGCTTGTCACCTGCGGCCGTTTGTTTATGGAGGCGGTGCGTCATCATAACGCGCAGTTACTACCGGTCGACAGCGAACATAACGCCATTTTTCAGAGTTTACCGGCTACCATCCAGCATCAGTTAGGTTACGCTGACCTGCGGGATAATGGCATTGAGTCAATTATCCTTACGGGATCGGGTGGTCCTTTTCGTGACACAGATTTAGCGGATCTCAGCGCCATGTCGCCTGATCAGGCCTGTGCACATCCGAACTGGTCGATGGGGAGAAAAATCTCTGTCGATTCGGCCACCATGATGAATAAAGGTCTTGAGTACATTGAAGCCCGTTGGTTGTTTAATGCCAGCGCAGCGCAGATGGAAGTGATCCTTCACCCACAGTCGGTGATTCACTCTATGGTGCGATACTGCGATGGCAGCGTGCTGGCTCAGTTAGGTTCTCCCGATATGCGTACGCCCATTGCCCATAGCATGGCCTGGCCTTCGCGCATCAAAGCAGGCGTGACGCCGCTGGATTTTACCCGCATGTCGGCGCTGAGCTTTGCAGAACCTGATTTTAGTCGCTACCCCTGCCTGAAACTGGCCATTGATGCCTGTGATGCAGGGCAGGCGGCGACCACCACGCTGAATGCAGCCAACGAGGTTGCCGTCGCGGCTTTCCTGAACCACCAGATCCGCTTCACCGACATCGCAGCGCTTAATAGCGCGGTGATGGCGGCACAGGTGTGTCCGGAGCCTGATTCGGTGGACGCTGTCCTTGAAATTGATCGCTCCGCGCGCGCGCTGGCGGCAGAAATGTTGCCGCGCTTCACGTCGTGAAGCCGATCGTTATGAGGCCATTTGTTCGCTTCAGGTGAAAATGGTATAGTCGCTGGCTCGCGTTTCACGGTCTGTCACCGAATTCGGTGTGGCCCGGCACCAAAAGCGTGTCGGGATTTGAATCGGGCGCAATGTATTCAGAAACCACAGCATTTCTGATGAAAGGAATTGGTTAAGCGTTATGTCGTCTAACAATCACAACAACACTGATGACCAGCAGGGAAACGGTCCGCGCCACGTCGCTATCATCATGGATGGCAACGGTCGCTGGGCCAAAAATCAGGGAAAATTGCGTATTTCAGGCCACAAAGCGGGCGTTAAATCGGTGCGCCGCGCCGTCAGCTTTGCGGTCAGCAACAATCTTGAAGCCCTGACGCTTTACGCCTTCAGCAGTGAAAACTGGAGCCGTCCGGCGCAGGAAGTCACCGCGTTAATGGAACTGTTTGTCTGGGCGCTCGACAGCGAAGTGAAAAGCCTGCACAAACACAATGTTCGCTTACGCGTCATTGGCGATACCAGCCGTTTCAGCCCGCGTATTCAGGAACGTATTCGCCGTTCTGAGACGCTGACCGCAAATAATAGTGGCCTGACGCTCAACATTGCTGCCAACTATGGCGGCCGTTGGGATATTATCGAAGGCGTGAAAAAACTGGCTGAGCAGGTGCAGGAAGGATTACTGCGTCCTGACCAGATTACCGAAGAGAGCCTGACGTCGCAGCTCTGTATGCAGGAGCTGGCGCCAGTGGATTTAGTGATAAGGACCGGGGGAGAGCATCGGATTAGCAACTTCCTGCTGTGGCAGATTGCCTATGCTGAATTCTATTTTACCGATGTGCTCTGGCCGGATTTCGATGAACACGTTTTTGAAGGTGCACTGAATGCATTCTCTCTGCGGGAGCGTCGTTTTGGCGGCGCTGCACCAGGCGGCGCCTGAGCAATCTGGGGGTAACCTTTGCTGAAGTCTCGTCTGATTACCGCGTTGATATTAATTCCGCTGGTAATAGCTGCACTGTTCTGGTTACCACCTGTGGGCTTTGCCCTTACAACCATCGTTATCTGCATGCTGGCCGCCTGGGAATGGGGTCAGTTTGCAGGGATGGCATCACGGCAACAGCGCGTCTGGCTGGCTGTACTTTGTGGTCTGCTGCTGGCGCTGATGCAGTTTACGCTGCCGCCTTATCAACACACGGTGCATCTGCCCCAGGTCGCGACATCGCTTTGGGCGTCGCTGGTGTGGTGGGTCGTTGCACTGCTGCTGGTACTCTCCTATCCCGCATCTGCGGCCTTCTGGCGTCATTCGCGCCCGCTCCGCTTACTGTTTGGCGTGTTAACGCTGGTGCCTTTTTTCTGGGGCATGGTGGCGCTGCGGCAGTATCACTACGAAACCGATCACTTCGCCGGTGCCTGGTGGCTGCTGTTTGTGTTGCTGCTGGTGTGGGGTGCGGATTCAGGTGCCTATATGTTTGGCAAGATGTTCGGCAAGCACAAGCTGGCACCGAAGGTCTCGCCAGGTAAAACCTGGGAAGGCTTCCTGGGCGGCCTGGTCTCCTCTGCGCTGATTGCGCTGCTGTTTGCCTCGCTGGCGCCGCTGACGGTCTCTACCGGTACGCTGGTGATTTGCGCGGTTATCGCAACGCTGGCCTCCGTGCTGGGCGACCTCACTGAGAGTATGTTTAAACGTGAAGCGGGTATCAAAGACAGTGGCAATCTGATACCGGGTCACGGCGGCATTCTTGATCGCATTGATAGTCTGACTGCGGCGGTGCCGGTGTTTGCCTGTTTATTGCTGCTGGTGTTCCGCACCCTTTAAGGACAGGCAAAGATGTTGAGCATAATCTGGAGTTTCTTCGCCTTTATCGTTGCGCTGGGCGTGTTGATTACCGTTCATGAGTTTGGCCATTTCTGGGTCGCTCGTCGCTGTGGCGTCAAGGTTGAGCGTTTTTCCATTGGGTTTGGTAAGTCGCTCTGGCAGCGCCGTGACCGCCACGACACGGAATTTGTCATCGCGCTGATTCCCCTTGGTGGCTACGTGAAAATGCTCGACGAACGTGTCGAAAGCGTGCCAGCCGAGCTGCGTCATCAGGCTTTTAATAATAAAGCCGTCTGGCAACGTGCCTCCATCATTGCGGCAGGTCCTGTCGCTAACTTCCTCTTTGCCATCTTTGCCTACTGGGTTGTGTTTATTCACGGCGTGCCTGGTGTGCGCCCGGTAATCGGTGAAATTTTAAACGGTTCGGTCGCTGCGGAAGCGCAAATTGCGCCCGGCATGGAACTTAAGGCCGTTGACGGTATCGAAACGCCTGACTGGGATGCTGTGCGTATGGCGCTGGTGGGTAAAATCGGCGACAGCAGCACCACGTTAACGGTGGCACGATTTGGCGAGGACGCGACTCAGCAGAAGCAGCTGGATTTGCGTAACTGGCAGTTTGAGCCTGATAAGCAGGATCCGGTCGTCGCGTTAGGCATTCAGCCTCGCGGTCCGCAAATTGAGACCACACTGGCAGAAGTTCAGGCGAATTCGCCAGCCAGTGAAGCCGGTTTGCAAGCAGGCGACAGGATCGTTAAAGTCGATGGTCAGCCATTATCGCAGTGGCAGACGTTTGTTACCCAGGTCCGGGACAATCCCGGCAAAAGCATGGCGCTTGAGGTGGATCGCGGCGGTGAATCAATTGCGCTGACGATGACGCCAGAAGCGAAAGCTGGCACGACAGCGGGCTTTGCGGGTGTGATTCCGCGCATTGTTCCGCTGCCCGAAGAGTACAAGACGGTAAGGCAGTATGGCGCGTTTGCGGCTATCGGTGAGGCCAGTGTAAAAACCTGGCAACTGATGAAGCTCACCGTTTCCATGCTGGGCAAGTTAATAACCGGTGATGTGAAGCTGAACAACCTGAGCGGGCCAATCTCGATTGCGCAGGGTGCAGGGTTGTCAGCGGAGTATGGGTTGATTTACTACCTGATGTTCCTGGCGTTGATTAGCGTCAACCTGGGCATTATCAACCTGTTCCCTTTGCCGGTTTTAGATGGTGGGCACCTGCTGTTCCTGGCGATCGAAAAGATCAAAGGTGGACCGGTGTCCGAGCGAGTTCAGGACTTTAGTTATCGCATTGGCTCAATTCTGCTGGTGCTGTTAATGGGGCTTGCACTTTTCAATGATTTCTCACGTTTGTAACCGCTGGAACGCGAACATTCGAGGGATGTGTTAGGAAAACGCATAACAACGATGGCGATGAAAAAGTTGCTCATAGCGTCGCTGCTGTTTAGCAGCGCCACCGTTTACGGTGCAGACGATTTCGTGGTGAAGGATATTCATTTCGAAGGGCTGCAGCGAGTCGCCGTCGGCGCGGCTCTGCTGAGCATGCCAGTACGGGTTGGCGATACGGTGAATGACGATGATGTCAGAAATACCATTCGCTCGCTGTTCGCTACTGGCAACTTTGAGGATGTTCAGGTCCTGCGAGACGGTACAACGCTGATTGTCCAGGTCAAAGAACGTCCTACCATTGCCAGCATTACCTTCACCGGTAACAAAGCGGTGAAAGAGGATCAGCTCAAACAAAATCTGGAAGCTTCAGGTGTCCGTGTCGGCGAAGCGCTGGACCGTACTACCATCTCTTCTATCGAGAAGGGACTTGAAGACTTCTATTACAGCGTCGGTAAATATACCGCCAACGTGAAAGCCGTGGTCACGCCACTGCCGCGTAACCGCGTTGATCTGAAGCTGGTCTTTACGGAAGGTGTCTCTGCCAAAATTCAGCAGATCAACATCGTCGGTAATAAAGCCTTCAGCTCCGATGAACTGATCTCCCGTTTCCAGCTGCGCGATGAAGTGCCATGGTGGAACGTGGTCGGCGATCGTAAATACCAGAAGCAGAAACTGGCGGGCGACCTTGAGACCCTGCGCAGCTTCTATCTGGATCGCGGTTATGCCCGCTTCAACATCGATTCGACTCAGGTCAGCCTGACGCCAGATAAAAAAGGCATCTACATCACGGTGAATATCACCGAGGGTGACCAGTACAAAATCGCTGGTGTGATCGTCAATGGCAGCATGGCGGGCCATTCAGCAGAAATTGAGCATCTGACCAAAATTCCGGCAGGCGAGCTTTATAACGGCGCCAAAGTCACGAAAATGGAAGATGACATCAAGAAACTGCTGGGCCGCTACGGCTATGCCTATCCGCGTGTGGCCACACAGCCTGAAATCAACGACGCCGATAAAACCGTAAAACTGCATATCAACGTCGATGCGGGTAACCGCTACTACGTGCGTAACGTCCGTTTCGAAGGTAATGACACCTCTAAAGATTCGGTGTTACGTCGCGAAATGCGTCAGATGGAAGGCGCATGGCTGGGCAGCGATCTGGTTGAACAGGGTAAAGAACGTCTGAACCGTACCGGTTACTTTGAAACCGTGGATGTGGATACGCAGCGTGTGCCTGGTTCGCCGGACCAGGTTGATGTGGTTTACAAGGTTAAAGAGCGTAACACCGGTACCTTTAACTTCGGCGTCGGCTACGGCACCGAAAGTGGTGTGAGCTTCCAGGTCGGGGTAACGCAGGATAACTGGCTGGGCACCGGTAATACCGTGGGCATCAGCGGCACCAAAAATGACTACCAGACCTATGCTGAATTCTCGCTTACTGACCCTTACTTCACCGTTGATGGTGTGAGTCTGGGTGGTCGTCTGTTCTATAACGACTTCAAAGCGGACAATGCGGATCTTTCTGACTATACCAACCGAAGTTATGGTCTGGATGGCACGCTTGGCTTCCCGGTTAACGAAAACAACACCCTGCGTGTCGGTCTGGGCTATGTCCACAATGATCTGTCAAACATGCAGCCGCAGGTTGCGATGTGGCGTTATCTGGATTCAGTCGGCAAGCCGCAGCAGTTAAATGACAAAGGCGAATTCTCAGCCGATGACTTCACCTTTAACTACGGCTGGACTTACAACACGCTGGACCGCGGCTTCTTCCCGACATCCGGTAACCGTACCAACCTGAACGGTAAGGTAACGATTCCAGGCTCAGATAACAGCTTCTATAAGGCCACGCTGGACACCCAGCAGTATGTGCCGATTAACCAGGATCGTACCTGGGTGCTGCTGGGCCGTGGTCGTGTTGGCTATGGCGATGGTCTCGGCGGCAAAGAGATGCCGTTCTATGAGAACTTCTACGCCGGTGGCTCGAGCACCGTGCGTGGCTTCCAGTCCAACACCATTGGACCGAAAGCGGCTTACTACAATAACAACTCGTCGAACTGCCGCATTGCCGATCCAAATGGCGTCTGTAAGTCTGACGATGCGGTGGGCGGTAACGCCATGGCGATTGCCAGCCTTGAGCTGATTACGCCAACGCCGTTCCTGAGCGAGAAGTATGCTAACTCGGTGCGTACCTCGGTGTTTGTTGATACCGGTACTGCGTGGGATACCCACTGGGAAAACACCGCTGAAACACGTGCTGCGGGTATTCCAGACTACAGCGATCCAAACAATATCCGCGTATCAAGCGGTGTGGCGCTGCAGTGGATGTCACCGCTCGGCCCGCTGGTGTTCTCGTATGCCCAGCCGATTAAGAAAGTCGATGGAGACAAGTCAGAGCAGTTCCAGTTTAACATTGGTAAAACCTGGTAATGTTCTGAGCATGGATGCATAGCTGAAGTCTTGCTGCCGGGCAGCACTTGTTGCTGTTCCGGGGCAAACACTGTGTCGCTGACACAAACGTTGATGGTAAGGAGTTTATAGTGAAAAAGTTGTTGTGTGCCGCAGGTCTGGGTCTTGCTTTAGCGGTCTCCGCTGGTGTTCAGGCTGCTGACAAAATTGCAGTGGTAAACGTGTCCAGCATTTTCCAACAGTTACCGCAACGTGCGACTGTTGCTAAACAGCTGGAAAACGAGTTCAAAGGCCGTGCAACTGAGTTGCAGAGCCAGGAGCGCGATCTGCAAACCAAAATGCAGCGTCTGCAGCGTGACGGTTCTACCATGAAGGCCAGCGAACGCAGCCGTATGGAAAAAGATGTCATGTCACAGCGTGAAGCTTTCTCTTCAAAAGCGCAGGCTTTTGAGCAGGACAATCGCCGTCGTCAGATGGAAGAGCGTAACAAGCTGCTGAGCCGTATTCAGGATGCCGTGAAGAAAGTCGCTGACAGCGATGGTTACGACGTCGTGATCGACGCTAACGCGGTGGCTTATGCATCAAACGCAAAAGACATCACTGCTGACGTGCTGAAACAGGTTAAATAATTCATGTCATCTATTCGACTGGCTGATTTAGCCCAGCAGTTGGATGCAGAATTGCACGGAGATGGCGATATCGTCATCTCCGGCATTGCTTCTATGCAATCCGCCACAACTGGCCAAATCACTTTTCTTGCAAACAGCCGTTACCGCGAGCAACTCGCCCTGATAAAGGCCTCAGCCGTGGTGCTGACGGAAGCGGATCTGGAGTGGTGCAAAACCGCAGCGCTGGTAGTCAAAAATCCCTACCTGACCTATGCGCGTATGGCACAAATACTCGATACCACGCCACAGCCGGCGCAGAATATCGCCCCCAGCGCAGTCATCGATCCCTCAGCGCGACTTGGCAATAACGTTGCCATTGGTGCCAATGCGGTGATCGAAGCGGACGTTGAGCTGGGTGATAACGTAGTCATTGGTGCGGGATGCTTTGTGGGCAAAAAAACCTGTATCGGCAGCGGAACCCGCCTCTGGGCCAACGTCTCTGTGTATCACGAGATCGAAATCGGCCAGGATTGTCT
Source organism: Pantoea sp. 9140 (assembly GCF_000745295.1). Lineage (NCBI taxonomy): Bacteria > Pseudomonadati > Pseudomonadota > Gammaproteobacteria > Enterobacterales > Erwiniaceae > Pantoea > Pantoea sp. 9140. The sequence continues at coordinate 502,984 of NZ_JQNO01000001.1, forward strand.
GATTCAGTCAGGTACCGTCATCGGTTCTGATGGTTTCGGCTATGCCAACGATCGCGGTAACTGGGTGAAAATCCCGCAGTTAGGCGCGGTAATTATCGGCGATCGCGTCGAAATAGGTGCCTGCACCACCATCGATCGCGGTGCGCTTGATAACACTCTGATCGGCAATGGTGTTATCATAGACAACCAGTGCCAGATCGCTCACAACGTAATTATTGGCGACAATACTGCGGTTGCAGGCGGTGTGATCATGGCGGGTAGTTTGAAAATTGGGCGTTACTGTATGATTGGCGGTGCCAGCGTCATTAACGGCCATATGGAAATCTGTGACAAAGTAACGGTGACCGGTATGGGTATGGTCATGCGTCCTATCACAGAGCCTGGTGTCTATTCGTCAGGCATTCCGCTGCAACCCAACAAAACCTGGCGCAAAACTGCAGCGCTGGTGATGAACATCGATGACATGAGCAAACGCTTAAAAGCCATCGAGCGCAAGGTCGGCAAAGACGACTAACCGCCATCCCAAAACTGACCGGCTTTCATAATAAAAATGTTAAGCAGGGAAGCCCGGCGCCACAGAACCTATTTGCGGCCTGCGGAAGATCATTTTGATCTGTGCAGGCCGTGTTATTGATGTCATCAGATTTTTAGGACAGGAAGAGTATTTTGACTACTGAAACTCATACTCTGAAAATTGAAGAGATTTTAGAGCTGCTGCCGCACCGCTATCCGTTTCTGCTGGTAGACCGCGTGCTGGAATTTGAAGAGCACAAATACCTGCGTGCAGTGAAGAACGTTTCTGTTAATGAACCGTTTTTCCAGGGGCATTTCCCTGGTAAACCGATTTTTCCTGGCGTTCTGATCCTGGAAGCGATGGCGCAGGCCACCGGTATTCTGGCGTTTAAAAGCGTAGGTAAACTGGAACCAGGTGAACTCTATTACTTTGCCGGTATCGACAGTGCCCGCTTCAAGCGCCCTGTGGTACCAGGCGACCAGATGATCATGGAAGTCACTTTCGAGAAAACCCGCCGTGGTCTGACCCGCTTTAAAGGCGTGGCGACTGTCGATGGTAAAATCGTTTGTGAAGCGACCATGATGTGTGCCCGCAGCCGGGAGGCATAATTCGTGATTGATCCAACCGCCACTATCCATCCCAGTTCTGTCATCGAAGAGGGCGCTGTTATTGGCGCCCGCGTTCACATTGGCCCGTTTTGCTTTATTGGCGCGAATGTTGAAATCGGTGAAGGAACGGTACTGAAGTCACACGTTGTGGTGAACGGCCACACGCGTATCGGTAAAGATAATCAGATCTATCAGTTTGCCTCGATTGGTGAAGTGAATCAGGATCTGAAATATGCCGGTGAGCCAACACGGGTTGAGATCGGCGATCGCAACCGCATCCGTGAAAGCGTGACGATTCATCGCGGCACCACGCAGGGTGGCCATGTCACCACGGTGGGCAGCGATAATCTGCTGATGGTCAATGTCCACATTGCGCATGACTGCGTGATTGGCAACCGCTGTATCTTCGCCAACAACGCCACCCTGGGTGGTCACGTGACGGTCGATGATTTCGCCATCATTGGCGGCATGACAGCGGTACATCAGTGGTGCATCATCGGTGCTCACGTGATGGTTGGTGGCTGTTCCGGCGTAGCGCAGGATGTACCGCCTTACGTTATTGCGCAGGGCAACCACGCGACGCCGTTCGGGATCAATATCGAAGGTCTTAAACGCCGTGGCTTCAGCAAAGAGTCGTTGCACGCCATTCGCAACGCCTACAAGCTGCTCTATCGCAGCGGCAGAACGCTGGAAGAAGTGAAGCCGGAAATCGAAGCCATCGCGCAGCAGCACAGCGAAGTGCAGCCTTTCTACGACTTCTTCACCCGTTCAACCCGTGGATTAATTCGTTAATCCATGTCAGCGCGTCCTTTAACGATTGCCCTGGTCGCCGGAGAAACCTCCGGCGATATTCTTGGTGCAGGTCTGATTCGTGCCCTGAAAGCCCGTCATCCTGATGCACGCTTTGTCGGCGTGGCGGGTCCCTTAATGCAGGCGGAAGGGTGTGAAGCCTGGTATGAGATGGAAGAGCTGGCGGTGATGGGCATTGTTGAGGTGCTGGGCCGCCTGCGACGTCTGCTGACAATCCGCCGCGATCTCACCCGGCGTTTTACCGAACTCAGACCCGATGTCTTTGTCGGGATTGATGCGCCCGATTTCAATATCACGCTGGAAGGCAACCTTAAACGCACGGGCATTCGCACGATCCACTATGTCAGTCCCTCGGTGTGGGCATGGCGGCAAAAGCGCGTGTTTAAAATTGGTCGTAACACCAATCTGGTGCTGGCTTTCCTGCCGTTTGAAAAAGCCTTCTACGATCGCTATAACGTTCCCTGTCGCTTTATCGGCCATACCATGGCGGATGCCATGCCGCTGCAACCTGATAAGCAGGCTGCGCGTCGTCATCTCGGCATTGCCGATGATGCACTCTGTCTGGCTTTGCTGCCCGGCAGCAGAGGCGCAGAAGTGGAAATGCTCAGCGCTGATTTCCTGAAAACAGCGCAATTGTTGCGTCGTCACTATCCGGCACTGGAAATCGTGGTGCCGCTGGTTAATGCCCGTCGCCGCGAACAGTTTGAAAAAATTAAAGCTGACGTCGCTCCTGAGCTGCCGATGCATCTGCTGGATGGTCAGGGACGTGAAGCGATGATTGCGAGCGATGCCGCACTCCTGGCGTCAGGTACTGCCGCACTGGAGTGCATGCTGGCAAAATGCCCTATGGTCGTCGGTTATCGCATGAAGCCGGCCACGTTCTGGCTGGCGAAACGGCTGGTAAAGACGCCTTATGTCTCTCTGCCGAATCTGCTGGCCGGGCGTGAGCTGGTCAAAGAGCTACTGCAGGATGAGTGTCAGCCAGAAGCCCTGGCCGCGGCGTTAGATCCACTGCTGCATGCCGGGCCTGAGCGCGAAACCCTGCTGCAGACGTTTCATGAATTACATCAACAGATCCGCTGGAACGCCGATGAGCAGGCAGCGGATGCGGTACTGGAGCTGGTGAATGCCTGATTTTATCTATCCTGTCGCCAGACTGATTGCCGGTGTGGACGAAGTGGGGCGCGGTCCGCTGGTCGGCGCGGTGGTCACTGCTGCCGTCATCCTCGACCCGGCTAATCCGATTACCGGTTTGGCTGACTCCAAGAAATTGTCGGAAAAGCGCCGCCTGTCATTGTATGACGAAATCAAAGAGAAGGCGCTGGCCTGGAGTCTGGGACGTGCAGAGCCGGAAGAGATTGATCAGCTCAACATTCTGCACGCCACTATGCTGGCGATGCAGCGCGCCGTTGCTGGCCTGAGTATTCAGCCCGACTATGTGCTGATTGATGGTAATCGTTGTCCGGCGTTGCCAATGCCTTCACAGGCCGTGGTGAAAGGGGATAGCCTGGTGGCCGAAATCAGTGCAGCCTCCATCATCGCCAAAGTGTCGCGCGATCGTGAAATGGCCGAGCTGGATCTGCTGTTCCCGCAGTATGGTTTTGCGCAGCACAAAGGTTATCCGACGGCGCTGCATATGGAAAAACTGACGCAGTATGGCGCCACGCCGCACCACCGTCGCAGTTTTGCGCCTGTACGCAACGCGCTGCTCGACGCTGAAGTACTGGCTGCCCGCCAGATCCTTACGCTTTAATAGCCTGACGCTGTTTTAACCGGAAACTGATATGGCTGAACCCCGTTTTATACATCTGCGTGTCCATAGTGACTATTCGATGGTTGATGGCCTGGCGAAAACCGGGCCGTTGATCAAGAAGGCGGCTGCCCTTGGCATGCCTGCTATCGCGATTACCGACTTCACTAACCTTTGTGGTCTGGTGAAATTTTACGGTGGCGCACACAGCGCAGGGATAAAGCCGGTCATTGGTGCCGATTTTAACGTTGCCAGTGAGCTGATGGGAGATGAGCTGACCCAACTGACCGTGCTGGCGTCCAGTGATACCGGATACCAGAACCTGACGCTGTTGATCTCCCGCGCTTATCAGCGTGGTTATGGCGTGGACGGACCGATCATCGATCGCGACTGGCTGATTGAACTGCAGGAAGGGTTAATTCTGCTGTCGGGCGGGCGACGTGGCGACGTGGGCCGCAGCCTGTTGCGTGGCAACAATGCCCTGGTTTCGCAGTGTCTGTCGTTTTACCAGCAGCATTTCCCCGATCGCTACTATCTGGAACTGATCCGCACCGGTCGTCAGGACGAAGAGAGCTATCTGCATGCCGCCGTTGAACTGGCGATTGCCGAGGGCATCCCGGTCGTCGCCACCAATGAAGTCTGCTTTATCAACGCAGAAGATTTCGATGCGCACGAAATTCGCGTTGCCATTCACGACGGCTATACGCTGGACGATCCCAAGCGCCCGCGCAACTACAGTCCTCAGCAATATATGCGCAGCGAAGAGGAGATGTGCGAGCTGTTCTCGGATATCCCGGAAGCGCTGGAAAACAGCGTAGAGATTGCTAAGCGTTGTAACGTGACTGTCCGGCTCGGTGAGTACTTCCTGCCGCAGTTCCCGACCGGCGATATGACCACTGAAGATTATCTGGTGGTGAAATCCCGTGAGGGACTGGAAGAACGTCTGGTCTTCCTGTTCCCGGACGAGGCTGAGCGCGCGGAAAAACGCCCGGAATATGATGAGCGTCTGGAAATTGAACTCAACGTTATCAACCAGATGGGATTCCCCGGCTACTTCCTGATCGTAATGGAGTTCATCCAGTGGTCCAAAGATAACGGCGTGCCGGTCGGACCGGGCCGTGGTTCGGGTGCGGGTTCGCTGGTGGCCTATGCGCTGAAAATCACCGATATCGATCCGCTGGAATTTGACCTGCTGTTTGAACGCTTCCTGAACCCGGAACGTGTTTCGATGCCCGACTTTGACGTCGACTTCTGCATGGAGAAACGCGATCAGGTGATTGAACACGTCGCCGATATGTACGGTCGTGAAGCAGTTTCCCAGATTATTACCTTCGGTACCATGGCGGCGAAAGCGGTTATCCGCGATGTGGGTCGCGTGCTGGGGCATCCTTACGGCTTTGTTGACCGTATTTCAAAACTGATCCCGCCCGATCCCGGCATGACGCTGGAAAAAGCGTTTATTGCTGAACCACAACTTCCTGCGATGTATGACGCAGATGAAGAGGTTAAAGCGCTGATCGACATGGCGCGCAAGCTGGAAGGGGTTACGCGTAACGCCGGTAAGCATGCGGGTGGCGTGGTCATTGCGCCAACGAAGATCACCGATTTTGCGCCGCTCTATTGCGATGAGCACGGCCAGTTCCCGGTCACCCAGTTCGATAAAAATGATGTGGAATATGCCGGCCTGGTGAAGTTCGACTTCCTGGGACTGCGAACGCTGACCATCATCGACTGGGCACTGAAGATGATCAACCCGCGCCGGGAAAAAGAGGGACTGGAGCCGATCGATATCGCCGCGATCCCGCTGGATGATAAGAAAAGCTTCGATATGCTGCAGCGCTCGGAAACCACCGCGGTGTTCCAGCTTGAATCGCGCGGCATGAAAGATCTGATTAAGCGTCTTAAGCCTGACTGCTTCGAAGATATGATCGCACTGGTAGCGCTGTTCCGTCCTGGTCCTCTGCAGTCCGGCATGGTAGATAACTTCATCGACCGTAAGCATGGCCGTGAAGCGATCTCCTATCCCGATATCCAGTGGCAGCACGAGAGCCTGAAGCCAGTGCTGGAGCCAACGTACGGCATCATCCTCTATCAGGAACAGGTGATGCAGATCGCCCAGGTCCTGTCCGGTTACACTCTGGGCGGTGCAGATATGCTGCGTCGCGCCATGGGTAAAAAGAAACCCGAGGAGATGGCTAAGCAGCGTTCAGTTTTCCGCGACGGTGCCGAAAGCATGGGCATCGACGGCGAACTGTCGATGAAGATCTTCGATCTGGTGGAAAAATTTGCAGGTTATGGCTTTAACAAGTCACACTCTGCGGCCTACGCACTGGTCTCCTATCAGACGCTGTGGCTGAAAGCGCACTATCCGGCTGAGTTTATGGCGGCGGTGATGACCGCCGATATGGATAACACCGAGAAAGTGGTCGGCCTGGTCGATGAGTGCTGGCGGATGGGGCTGAAGGTCCTGCCGCCCGATATTAACTCCGGTCTCTATCCGTTCCACGTTAACGAAGCGGGCGAGATCGTGTACGGCATAGGCGCGATCAAAGGCGTGGGCGAAGGTCCGATCGAAGCGATCATCGACGCCCGTAACGAAGGCGGCTATTTCCGCGAACTGTTTGATCTCTGCGCCCGTACCGACACCAAAAAGATCAACCGTCGGGTGATGGAGAAACTGATCATGTCCGGGGCCTTTGATCGCCTCGGACCGCACCGCGCCGCGCTGATGAGTGCACTCAGCGACGCGCTGAAAGCGGCCGATCAGCACGCGAAAGCGGAAGCGATTGGTCAGGCGGATATGTTTGGCGTGCTGGCAGAAGAGCCAGAGCAGGTGGAGAAATCATACGCCAGCGTCACGCCGTGGCCTGAGCAGGTGCAGCTGGATGGTGAACGGGAAACGCTGGGGTTATACCTGACCGGCCACCCGATTAATCAGTATCTGAAAGAAATTGAGCGTTACGTTGGCGGGGTGCGGCTGAAAGATATGCATCCTACCGATCGGGGTAAAATTACCGTGGCGGCCGGTCTGGTGATCGCCGCGCGGGTAATGGTGACCAAACGCGGCAACCGAATTGGTATCTGTACTCTGGACGATCGCTCCGGTCGTCTTGAGGTGATGTTATTTACCGATGCGTTAGATAAATACCAGCAGTTGCTGGAGAAAGACCGAATCCTGATCGTCAGCGGACAGGTCAGCTTTGATGACTTCAGTGGTGGGCTTAAAATGACCGCGCGTGAAGTCATGGACATCGACGAAGCTCGCGAAAAATACGCGCGCGGACTTGCTATCTCGCTGACGGACAGGCAAATTGATGACCAGCTATTAAACCGACTCCGTCAGTCCCTGGAACCCCATCGATCAGGGACTATTCCGGTGCATCTCTATTATCAGAGAGCCGACGCGCGAGCGAAGCTGCGCTTTGGTGCAGCGTGGCGTATTTCGCCCAGCGATCGTTTACTTAACGATCTGCGCTCGTTGATTGGATCGGAGCAGGTGGAACTGGAGTTTGACTAGAACAGGAACATTATGAGTCTTAATTACCTGGATTTTGAACAGCCAATTGCAGAACTGGAAGCGAAGATTGATTCGCTGACCTCAATTGGTCGTCAGGATGATAAACACGTTAATCTGGATGAAGAAGTTCAGCGTCTGCGTGAGAAAAGCGTTGAGCTGACCCGTAAAATCTTCGCCGATTTGGGCGCATGGCAGATTGCCCAACTGGCACGCCATCCTTTACGTCCTTACACCTTTGACTACGTTCGCAACGCTTTCGACGATTTCGATGAGCTGGCGGGCGACCGTGCTTATGCGGATGACAAAGCGATTGTCGGCGGGATTGCGCGTCTTGATGGACGTCCGGTGATGATCATCGGGCACCAGAAAGGCCGTGAAACTAAAGAGAAGATTCGCCGTAACTTCGGCATGCCTGCACCGGAAGGCTATCGTAAAGCGCTGCGCCTGATGGAGATGGCTGAACGTTTCAAAATGCCAATCATCACCTTCATCGACACACCGGGTGCTTATCCGGGCGTGGGCGCGGAAGAGCGTGGGCAGTCTGAAGCGATTGCCCGCAACCTGCGTGAAATGTCTGGCCTGAAAGTGCCGGTGATCTGTACGGTCATCGGTGAAGGCGGTTCAGGTGGCGCGCTGGCGATTGGCGTAGGTGATAAAGTGAATATGCTGCAGTACAGCACCTATTCAGTGATCTCACCAGAAGGTTGCGCCTCCATTCTGTGGAAAAGCGCTGACAAAGCGCCGCTGGCCGCCGAAGCGATGGGCATTACCGCGCATCGTCTGAAAGAGCTGAAGCTGATTGACTCCGTGATCCCTGAGCCGCTGGGTGGCGCACATCGCCGTCCGGTGGATATGGCGCAGTCACTCAAGCAGCAGCTGCTGGCTGACCTGGCCGACCTCGATGGATTAACCACCGAAGAGCTGCTGGATCGTCGTTATCAGCGTCTGATGAGCTACGGCTACGCCTGATTTTAGCTCATCCATAAAAGCGGACTCCGGTCCGCTTTTTTTATGCCGCCAGTTCAGCCCCCGCACGCGGTCTGACGCCTTTCAGCCTCATCTGATCGTCCCCTTGCTACACCTTCCCTGAGTTAGCGGTTATGCTTGTCCGGTTCCACAACAATCAGGGAGAGGGGCATTGAATATTCTGGCGATCATGGGCGCGCACGGCGTGTTTTATAAAGATGAACCGTTACGCGAACTCGACGCGGCGTTAAATCTGCAAGGCTTCCAGCTGCTTTACCCGAAAAACAGTGACGATCTGCTGAAGCTGATCGAACACAATCCGCGTATCAGTGGCGTGATCTTCGACTGGGACGCGCACAACAGTCCGGAACTGTGCGGCGAGATTAATCAGCTCAATGAATACCTGCCGCTGTATGCCTTTATCAATACCCACTCGCAGATGGACATCAGCATCAATGAGATGCGCATGCCACTGCACTTTTTTGAATATGCGCTGAATGCCGCCGACGATATCGCGCTGCATATCCGGCAGTATACCGATGACTATCTCGACCACATTACCCCACCGCTGACCAAAGCACTTTTCACCTATGTGAAAGAGGGCAAGTACACCTTCTGCACGCCGGGCCATATGGCGGGTACCGCATTTCAGAAAAGCCCGGTAGGCTGTTTGTTCTACGACTTCTTCGGGGCCAATACGCTGAAGTCGGACATCTCTATTTCAGTGACCGAGCTGGGTTCGCTGCTGGATCACACCGGCCCGCACCTTGAAGCGGAAGAGTACATCGCACGCACGTTTGGCGCCGAGCAGAGTTACATGGTGACCAATGGCACCTCGACCTCGAATAAAATTGTCGGCATGTATGCGGCACCGGCGGGCAGCACCGTATTGATCGATCGCAACTGCCACAAGTCTCTCACTCATCTGCTGATGATGAGCGATCTGGTTCCCATCTGGCTGAAGCCGACCCGCAATGCGCTGGGGATTCTCGGCGGTATCCCGAAGCACGAGTTCACCCGCGAGAGCATTACGCAGAAGGTCGCGACCACCGATCGCGCTACCTGGCCAGCGCATGCGGTGATCACCAACTCCACTTACGATGGGCTGCTCTACAACACCCAGTACATTAAAGAGACGCTGGATGTGCCGTCGATTCATTTCGATTCGGCCTGGGTGCCATATACCAATTTCCATCCGATTTATGCCGGTAAAAGCGGCATGAGTGGCGATCGTATTCCGGGCAAGGTGGTATATGAGACGCAATCGACCCACAAACTGCTGGCGGCGTTCTCGCAGGCCTCCATGATTCACATTAAAGGCGACTACGACGAACAGACGTTTAACGAAGCCTACATGATGCACACCACCACCTCACCCAATTACGCTATTGTCTCCTCCATTGAAACTGCCGCCGCCATGCTGCGCGGTAACCCCGGTAAGCGGTTGATCAATCGCTCGGTGGAACGTGCCTTGCACTTCCGTCGGGAAATCCAGCGCCTGCGCGAAGAGTCTGACAGCTGGTTCTTCGATATCTGGCAGCCGGAACAGATCGATGAAGCGCAATGCTGGGCGATCCAGCCCGGCGAAGAAGAGTGGCATGGATTTACGCAGGCCGATCGCGATCACATGTACCTCGATCCGATCAAAGTCACTATCCTGACGCCAGGCATGAGTGAGCTGGGTGAAATGGCGGAAGAGGGGATCCCGGCCGCGCTGGTGGCGAAGTTTCTCGATGAGCGCGGCATTGTAGTGGAGAAGACCGGCCCCTATAACCTGCTGTTCCTGTTCAGCATCGGCATCGACAAAACCAAAGCGATGAGCGTGCTGCGCGGTCTGACTGAGTTTAAACGCGCCTATGATCTCAATCTGCGCGTGAAAAACATGCTGCCGGATCTCTACGCTGAAGATCCCGACTTCTATCGCAATATGCGCATTCAGACGCTGGCGCAGGGGATCCATCAGCTGATCCGCCATCACGATCTGCCGCGTCTGATGCTGCAGGCATTTGATGTCCTGCCCGAAATGAAGATGACGCCGCATCAGGCGTTTCAGCAGCAGGTGAAGGGCAACATCGAAACGGTGGACCTCAGCGAACTGGTCGGGCGGGTGTCGGCCAACATGATCCTGCCTTATCCGCCGGGCGTTCCTCTGGTAATGCCGGGCGAGATGATTACCGAAAAGAGCCGTGCGGTGCTCGATTTTCTGCTGATGCTGTGTAGCATCGGCCGGCACTACCCGGGATTCGAAACCGATATTCACGGTGCCAGCCTGACGGAAGAGGGCGAGTATCGCGTCCGCGTACTGAAAAACGACCTCGCGTAACCCTTTAAATCACTATCAGCGGCAGGCGGTCTGCGGACAGCCTGCCCCAATCAGGAAATTCACTATGTTGCAGTTAACCGCTATTCACCACATCGCCATCATCGCCTCCGACTATCAGCGCAGCAAAGCGTTCTATTGCGACGTGCTGGGCTTTCGTCTGATGGGCGAAGTTTACCGCGAGGCGCGTGACTCCTGGAAAGGGGATCTGGCCTTACAGGATCGCTATACCATTGAGCTGTTCTCTTTTCCCGCGCCGCCAGCACGCGTCAGTCATCCCGAGGCGTGTGGCCTGCGTCATCTGGCCTTTACCGTGCCCGATGTGGCCGCTGCCGTTGCGACGCTGGCCGATAAAGGCGTTGTCTGCGAGCCGATTCGCATTGATGAACTGACCGGTAAACAGTGTACGTTCTTTGCCGATCCGGATGGTTTGCCGCTGGAGCTTTATCAGGCGTAAAATAGCGCGCTCAGCGGGCGACATTCGGTCGCCCGATTATCCGGATTCTGCCATGCCTTTGCCCGCTTTTGACGCCCTGTTGCAACCTGATGCCGCGCTGGTAGTCGCATTCAGTGGCGGACTCGATTCAACGGTGCTGCTGCATCAGCTTCTCGGCTGGCAGCAGCAGCATCCTCAGTCGCACCTGCGGGCGTTGCATGTACATCACGGTCTCAGCCCAAATGCCGATGCATGGGCCGCCCATTGCCAGACGATATGCGAACAGTGGCAGCTGAGATGTGACGTGTTGCGCGTGACGGTGGATGGCAGGGAAAATGGGATTGAAGCAGCTGCCCGCACCGCCCGTTATCATGCGCTGAGCGCCGCGCTCAAGCCGGGCGAGATATTGCTTACCGCGCAGCACCTCGACGATCAGTGTGAAACCTTTCTGCTGGCGCTGAAGCGCGGCAGTGGTCCGGCCGGGCTGGCAGCAATGCCTTTATCGCGCATGCTGGGTACGCATCAGCTGGTGCGTCCGCTGCTGAATCAGTCGCGACAGTCGCTGGAAGCTTATGCCGACGTCCATCAACTGGTGTGGATAGACGACGAAAGTAATCAGGATCTTCGCTACGATCGTAACTTCCTCCGCCAGCGGCTGCTGCCTGAGCTTAATCAGCGCTGGCCCCATTTTGCTGAGGCAACGGCCCGAAGTGCGGCATTGTGCAGTGAGCAGGAGCAGTTACTGGATGAGCTGCTTGCCGGGCAACTGGCCGAGCTGATCCAGCCTGACGGCAGCCTCAATTTTCCACCTTTAATGAACATGAGCACGCTGCGCGCTAACGCGTTATTGCGCCGCTGGATCGCCGGACAGGGTGGAGCGATGCCATCACGGGATGCGCTGAAGCGTATTCGCGATGAAGTGATGGCGAGCCGGGAAGATGCACAGCCCCGGCTACGCTTCGGCCAGGCTGAATTGCGTCGTTTCCGTCAGCAACTCTACTGGCTGCCGTTATTCACGTCACTGCGCGACACCGAGCTGGCATGGCCCGATATCCGCCAGCCGCTATCATTACCGCAGAACCTCGGTACGCTGCGTGCCAGCATGTCGCAGAGCCTGTTGCGCTATCCTCTGCCGGATGAGCAGATCAGCGTGCGGTTCCATGCGCAGGGTCAGGTCCATCTGGTGGGCCGCAATGGCGGAAGAGAAATGAAAAAGCTGTGGCAGGAGTTACAGATACCGCCGTGGCAGCGAGAACGGCTGCCGTTAATTTTTTATAACCAGACGCTGGTCTGTGTGCCGAATCTCTTTGTCACACACGCGGGCGCGGCCAGTGATCAGCAGGGCTGGCAGATAGTCTGGGACAGGGCATCCCGCTCAGGAGAGCAATAACAATGAAGCAATGGCTTATCGTCTGTTTAGTGGCCGCCGTATTACCGGCATGGGCGGCGGGTGATGCGCAGCGCGGCGCAGAAAAAGCGGCCAGTTGCATGGCGTGTCATGGCGCAGCGGGCAAAGCGGCGGTGCCGCTCTACCCAAACCTGGCCGGACAACACGCCCCTTATCTGGAGCATGCGCTGCAGGCGTACAAAAAGGGCGAACGCAGTGGCGGTCAGGCTGAGGTCATGAAGGCGTTTGTGGCGGGATTAAGCGATAGTGATATGGCGGATCTGGCGGCATACTACGGTTCGTTACAGCCCTGACGTTTAACAGGGCGGGAAGGTCCCGCCCGGAATACGTGGATTACTCTGCGCTGACCACGACCGTACCCAGTTCGGGATGGGTAAAGCTGGCGATATGGTCGAGACGTAATTCGCGATGCTCACCGGAAAGATCGATAGCCAGATATTCCACATTCTTGCGTGAGAAGATCTCTTTAGCCTTTGCCTTGAGCTGCTCGCCATCTTTCATTTCCAGCGACAGCATCCATTGGTTCTGGCAGGCGAGCTCCAGATTATCGTAATCATCGCAATTGATAGGTTGGTACGCTTCATTTATCAACATAGTCGCTCACCAATAAGTTAGCAGCGGCGTAAGCCGCCTGTTCCCTGACAGAAGAGTTTAGCTCAGTATTTGCGGCAATATCATTAAGCGCCTTTAATGCGCAGCCAATCGCATCCGGTATGTAACCTAAATCCCCGCTGCCGATTTCGGCATATTTCCGGCGAACTAACTCACAATAATTTTGCACGTGGCCCTCCTCAGCAGAGCGTAAATACTCTGGTTAACTGGCGACTATATCATAGCCATTTAGAGGAAATCAGCCTGCGTAAAGCAGGATCAGTGCGCGAATCACTGCTAAAGTGACAGATTCCGCTGTCTGAGACGGAATGAATCAGAGCACAAAAGGTTAATTTGATGAACAGGTTATCAGAGGTCAACGTGATTAAGGTGTGGGGAGCGCGCTAATGATTATGCTATCCCGTTCGGTTGAGATTCCGGAGAGTGAGATCGAGCTGACGGCGATTCGTGCCCAGGGGGCGGGCGGACAACATGTCAACAAAGCCAGTACCGCCATTCATCTGCGCTTCGATATTGCGGCCTCTTCACTGCCTGCGTTTTATAAAGAGCGGTTGCTCACCGCCAGCCATCATCTGATTACCGGTGAGGGCGTGGTGGTGATCAAGGCGCAGGAGTATCGTAGTCAGGAAATGAATCGTGAAGCGGCATTGCAGCGTCTGGTCAATCTGATCCAGGAGTTGAGCACTGTCGAAAAAGCCCGGCGCGCCACGCGCCCGACCCGCGCGTCGAAAGAGCGTCGTCTGGAAGGGAAATCACGCCGCAGTACGACTAAATCGATGCGCGGCAAAGTGCAATAAAAAACGCCCCGCAAGCGGGGCGTTTGTTTCCTGGGCAGGCCCGGTCTCAAAGCAACCGGGCAAACTCTTCAGCTATCAGACGCCCCTCAGGAAAGGCATCTGACCGTTCCTTCAAAGCTTACTTATTCAGAGCCTTCAGCAGGAAATCAACGATTTCATCCTGCTTAATCATCTGCTTCTCACCGGCGCGACGTGATTTATATTCAATCTCCTGATTGTCGAGATTGCGGTCGCCGATGACGATGGTGTGTGGCACACCGATCAGTTCCATATCTGCGAACATCACGCCTGGACGCTCTTTACGGTCATCCAGGATAACTTCAACGCCTTTGGCACGCAGGGTGGCATACAGCTCTTCCGCCAGCTCTTTAACGCGGAACGATTTCTGCATATTCATCGGCAGAATCGCCACCTCGAACGGTGCTAGTGCATCTGGCCAGATGATGCCGCGATCGTCATGGTTCTGCTCAATGGCTGCGGCAACCACGCGGGTGATGCCGATGCCGTAGCAGCCCATGCTCATCACCTGATTACGGCCATCTTCACCCTGAACGGAGGCTTTCAGCGCGTCAGAATACTTGGTGCCGAGCTGGAAGATGTGACCGACTTCGATGCCGCGTTTAATCTGCAGCGTACCTTTGCCATCCGGGCTTAAATCGCCTTCGACCACGTTACGGATATCCGCCACGCTCGCCAGCGGCAGATCGCGCTCCCAGTTAATGCCGAAGTAGTGTTTACCATCGACGTTGGCACCGGCGCTGAAGTCGCTCATCTTCGCCACGGTACGGTCAGCAATGATTGGCATCTGCAGGTCTACTGGTCCAATGGAACCCGGACCGGCTCCCACTGCCGCGCGAATCTCTTCTTCTGTCGCGAACACCAGTGGTGATGCCACGATAGCTGACTTCTCGGCTTTGATCTCATTCAGCTGATGATCGCCGCGAACCAGCAGGGCAACCAGTGCATGACCGCTCTCTTCAGCACCTTTAACAATCAGCGTTTTCACTGTCTTTTCAACAGGCACACTGAATTGCTCAACCAGCTCCGCGATGGTTTTGGCATCTGGCGTCTCAACCAGCTGCATCTCCTGCGACGGCGCAGCACGTTCACCGGCGGGGGCGACGGCTTCGGCCAGCTCAATGTTGGCGGCGTAATCAGAATCGGTAGAGAAGATCACATCATCTTCACCGCTCTGCGCCAGCACCTGGAACTCATGTGATGCGCTGCCGCCGATAGAGCCGGTGTCGGCCTGCACGGCACGGAAATCCAGGCCCATACGGCTGAAGATCTGGCTATAGGCGCGATACATCGCATCATACGTTTCCTGCAGCGATTCCTGTGAAACGTGGAATGAGTAAGCATCTTTCATGATGAACTCGCGTGAACGCATCACGCCAAAGCGTGGACGCACTTCATCACGGAATTTGGTCTGAATCTGATACAGGTTGAGCGGCAGTTGCTTATATGAGCTCAGCTCATTGCGGATGAGGTCAGTGACTACTTCTTCATGCGTCGGACCCAGCACGAAAGGACGCTCGTGGCGATCGGCAATACGTAACAGTTCCGGGCCATACTCCTCCCAGCGACCGCTCTCCTGCCACAGGTCGGCGGGCTGCACAACCGGCATTAAAATCTCAACCGCGCCCGCGTTGTTCATCTCTTCGCGCACGATATTTTCGACTTTCTTCAGCACGCGAACACCGGTCGGTAACCAGGTGTACAAGCCAGAAGCCAGTTTGCGGATCATACCGGCGCGCAGCATCAGCTGGTGGCTGATCACTTCAGCGTCGGAAGGCGTCTCTTTCTGAGTAGAGAGCAGATATTGAGTAGTACGCATTGATTACGGTTCCAGTTGATCGGAAAGTCACAGACAGAATTTTGCTGGCGGCTAGTGTACCAGCGAGATCACCGGCTCAAAAGCGGGTTTTAACGCGGGTCGATAGCGATCACTTCAGTACCGGCATCGTCAATGCGCCAGCGTACATTAAAATCCATCAGCAAGGCCGCATATTCCCGCTCCTGCGTTTCACCCTGACGGTAAGCGGGACGAGGATCCTGTGCCAGCACCTCACTGATAAAGCGTGCGAGATTGGGATAGCGCGACTGCTGCTGAAGCTGTTGCTGGGCCAGCGCGGAGAAGCGAACCGGCATATCCGCCGCCGGTGCCGCCTGAGCAAACCCGGCCTGCGCATGAGGCAGCGCTTCGGCAAAGGGCAGATAAGGTTTGATATCCACCACCGGCGTGCCATCGACCAGATCCAGACTGCCAAGCTGCAGGATTACCTGCTGTTTTTCAATCCTGATCCCTTTCAGTTCAACCAGCGACATGCCAATGGGATTGGGACGGAACGTTGAACGTGTCGCAAAAACACCCATGCGCGCATTGCCGCCCAGCCGGGGAGGGCGAACCGTAGGACGCCAGCCGCCTGCCATCGTCTGATGGAAGACAAACAGCAGCCAGAGGTGACTGAAGTCTTCCAGCCCGCGAACGGCTTCCGGCTGATTGTAGGGGGGCAGCAGGTGAAGTTCGCCGCCGCCATCCTGCACTAGACCTGGCTGGCGCGGCACGGCAAACTTCTCTTTCCACGGTGAACGGATTACCCCAATTTGCGCAAAGGCGAATTCACTCATTGATTGCTGACTTTCAGCGCTGAACCCTGGCAGACGGCCTGACGATAGCAGCCCGGCGTGCCGGTAACGATTTCACACTGATGCAGCAGCACCGCATTGGCTTTCATCTGTGAAGCTTTGATCTGCAGACGTTTACGTGCTGTGGCGATGTTGGCCGGGGAGTTCTGATTACTGATCTGGCAATCTTCAGCGGAGACTTCACCCAGATCGCGGAACGGTTTGCTGACCAGATCGGCGGCATCGGTATAAAGCTTAACCGGGGCCGGTCGTACCACGGGTTTGCGGGTCGGTTGGCTGGATTGCTGCGGCCGGGACGGTGCGCTGCTTATCGGGTGATACTCATGAACACACCCTGTCAGCATCAATGCTAACAAGCAGAGCGGTAAAAAACGCATGGCAACATCCTCAGGTTTCAAAAAGTGGCGTTATTGAAACAAGGACGGGAATAAATAACAAGTCGGGCAGGGTACCCAATAACAGAAAGGGCGACATAGCGTCGCCCTTAAGGAGATGAATAGCTGAATTACCAGCCTTTAACCGCGCCGCCGTTAAAGACTTTGTTAGCGGCTTCGTTCACTTCGTCAGACTGGTAAGCCTGAACGAACTTCTTCACGTTTTCCGCATCTTTATTATCTTCGCGGGCAACAATCAGGTTCACGTAAGGTGAATCTTTATCTTCGACGAAAATGCCATCTTTAGCCGGGGTCAGGCC
The DNA here is from genome assembly GCF_000745295.1 of Pantoea sp. 9140. Classification (NCBI taxonomy): domain Bacteria; kingdom Pseudomonadati; phylum Pseudomonadota; class Gammaproteobacteria; order Enterobacterales; family Erwiniaceae; genus Pantoea; species Pantoea sp. 9140. The sequence goes on from NZ_JQNO01000001.1 coordinate 520,065, forward strand.
AATCTGGCTGGCGTAAGTGGTATTGATTACGGCCAGTGCGATCTGCTGATCGTCTAATGAGCGCGGCAGCTGTGGTGCTTCCAGCTCAACGATTTTCAGATGCTTAGGATTCTCAGTGATATCCAGTGAGGTTGGCAGCAAGCCCACGCCATCTTTCAGTTTGATCAGCCCCACTTTCTGCAGCAGCAGCAGCGTACGACCCAGGTTGGTCGGGTCATTCGGAATGGCAACCTGTGCGCCATCCTGCAGCTCATCCAGTGACTTGATCTTCTTCGAATAGCCCGCGATTGGGTAGACGAAAGAGTTACCCACTGAAACCAGCTTGTAACCACGATCTTTGATCTGCTGATCCAGATACGGTTTGTGCTGGAAGGCGTTGACGTCGATATCGCCTTTACTCAGCGCTTCATTCGGCAGCACGTAGTCGTTAAACGTGACCAGCTCAACGTCCAGACCATACTTCTCTTTAGCCACTTTCTGTGCGGCTTCAGCAACCTGCTGCTCAGCACCGACAATGACGCCCACTTTAATGTGGTTTGCGTCTTTCTCTTTTTGATCGCATCCTGCCAGCGCAATCGCGCCAATCAGTGCACCCACAGCGGCAATTTTTTTGAATCTGAAAGACATATCCTTTCCTTCTTAATAATGTGAGATTGCTGGCTTACTTATGGGACACTGCACGCACGATGCGGTCGCCACAGAATTGAATGAGATACACCAAAACCACTAACAACACCAATACCGTATTCATCACCGTGGCGTTGTATCCGATATAACCATACTGATAGCCGATCTGACCCAGACCACCGGCACCCACTGCGCCACCCATGGCAGAGTAACCGACCAGCGTAATCAGGGTAATGGTGGCTGCATTCACCAGGCCCGGCATCGCTTCCGGCAGCAGGACCTTACGGACGATCTGCATTGGCGTAGCGCCCATGGCACGTGATGCTTCAATCAGACCGGTAGGCAGTTCCAGCAAGGCATTTTCAACCATACGCGCAATAAACGGTGCAGCGCCAACGGTCAGCGGCACGATGGCTGCCTGCAGTCCGATGGAGGTGCCAACGATAACGCGGGTAAAAGGAATCATCCAGACCAGTAAAATAATGAAAGGAATGGAGCGGAAGATATTCACCAGCGCGGAGAGCACGCGGTACAGCCCCTGATTCTGTAGAATCTGCCCTGGACGGGTGACATAAAGTAAAACGCCGACCGGCAGGCCCAGTACAAAACCGAAAAAGCCTGAGACGAAGGTCATCATCAGCGTTTCCCATACGCCCCGTCCCAGCAACCACATCATCGCTTCAGACATAACCTAGCACCTCTACTTTCACATGATTCTCTTTCAGCCAGGCTATCGCCTCGCGCGTATCGCTTTCTGCGCCGTGCATTTCGGCCAGCATAATGCCGAACTTCACACCACCGGCGTAATCCATCTGGGCACTGATAATGTTGTTATTCACGTTGTAACGGCGGGCCGCTTCGGAAAGCAGCGGCGCATCAACTGATTTACCGGTGAACTCCAGTCGCAGCAGGGGCACGGTGCCTTCAGCGGCCGTGGCTGAAAGACGCTGCTGGTAATCATCCGGAATATCCAGATGCAGAGTCGACTGAATAAACTGCTGTGCTAACGGCGTCTTAGGGTGTGAGAACACTTCACTGACGCTGTCTTTCTCGATCAGCTCACCGTGACTGATGACCGCAACCTGATCGCAGATGCGTTTCACCACATCCATCTCATGCGTGATCAGGAGAATCGTCAGTCCAAGCCGGCGGTTGATATCTTTCAGCAATTCCAGAATAGAGCGGGTTGTTGCGGGATCCAGTGCGCTGGTGGCTTCATCACACAGCAGAACCTTAGGATTGCTGGCCAGCGCACGGGCAATTGCGACACGCTGCTTCTGACCGCCCGAGAGATTGGCAGGCCAGGCATCATGTTTATCGGATAATCCCACCAGTTCCAGCAGCTCAGTAACGCGAGCGTTGATCTGGGCGCGGGAGAGATTACCGAGTTCCAGTGGCAGAGAAACGTTGCCCGCGACAGTGCGTGAGTTCATCAGGTTAAAGTGCTGGAAGATCATGCCAATCTGGCGGCGCGCCTGGGTTAACTGACGCTCATTAAGTGCAGTCAGATCGGCTCCGTCGACCAGTACGCGGCCTGAAGTGGGGCGCTCCAGCAGATTCACACAACGAATCAATGTACTTTTACCGGCACCGGAAGCGCCGATAACGCCATAAATCTGTCCGGCAGGCACGTGCAGGCTGACATCCGTTAATGCCGGAATAGTCCGCGAGCCCTGCTGAAACACCTTAGTAATATTTTCTAGTTTAATCATTATGTTATTAATTATCGTGTTGCGTTGTCCGTGGTGTGGGAAGCCTCGTCACTTTTAATCGCTATAAAAGCTGAATGGATGGTAAGGCATCCAGACGTCTGAATCAATGGAAGTGATTCAATCTGACATTCTCCCTTTTATAGCAATCATGCGATACTGATCGGCAATTTTTACAGCAGGAGTTTCTAAGTGGCGAATAAAGTCCCCGCTATTTTTCTTGATCGTGATGGCACCCTTAATGTCGACAGTGGCTATGTTCATGAGATCGATGACTTCCAGTTTATTGACGGCACAATTGAAGCGCTGCAGCAACTGAAGGCAATGGGATATGCGCTGGTGGTTGTGACCAATCAGTCTGGTATAGCGCGCGGTATGTTTACCGAAGATACCTTTATGCGTCTGACAGAGTGGATGGACTGGTCGCTGGCCGATCGCGACGTCGATCTTGATGGCATCTATTTCTGTCCTCACCATCCCGAAGCAACAGTTGAAGAGTTCCGTCAGGAATGTGATTGCCGTAAGCCACAGCCTGGCATGCTGCTGACCGCACAGGAAGAGCTGCATATTGATATGGCTGCTTCTTATATGGTGGGCGACAAGCTGGAAGATATGCTGGCAGGAAAGGCTGCGGGCGTAGGCACCAAAGTGCTGGTGCGTAGCGGTAAACCCGTCACGGCTGAAGGCGAAGCTGCAGCAGACTGGGTGATTAATAGCCTCGCAGAGCTGCCAGCACGCATTAAACACGGCTAAAACGGCGCTTTTGAGCAAATTTCAGACGAACAGCAAAAAAGTCTCAATTTGCACTTGCGCTATCTGAGCCGTTCCCTATAATGCGCCTCCACTGACACGGCAAACCGGAAACGGAAAACGGGTTGAGAGGCACAGGAGACTGCGCCGCCGGAGAAAAACTTCTGAAATAGAGGTTGACTCTGCAGGAGGAAAGCGTAATATACGCCACCTCGCGACAGGGCGCTAACGCACTGTTCGCACTGCTCTTTAACAATTTATCAGACAATCTGTGTGGGCACTCGCAGGATTGATATCAGCGTCTCCGGACGCAACAAAATATCAAAGCCTCACGAGTGAACACATAATGAAATTCATTATGACGTTTTACAGATGAGCACCGCTTAACTTGTTTAAGCAAATCAAACTTAAATTGAAGAGTTTGATCATGGCTCAGATTGAACGCTGGCGGCAGGCCTAACACATGCAAGTCGGACGGTAGCACAGAGGAGCTTGCTCCTTGGGTGACGAGTGGCGGACGGGTGAGTAATGTCTGGGGATCTGCCCGATAGAGGGGGATAACCACTGGAAACGGTGGCTAATACCGCATAACGTCGCAAGACCAAAGAGGGGGACCTTCGGGCCTCTCACTATCGGATGAACCCAGATGGGATTAGCTAGTAGGCGGGGTAATGGCCCACCTAGGCGACGATCCCTAGCTGGTCTGAGAGGATGGCCAGCCACACTGGAACTGAGACACGGTCCAGACTCCTACGGGAGGCAGCAGTGGGGAATATTGCACAATGGGCGCAAGCCTGATGCAGCCATGCCGCGTGTATGAAGAAGGCCTTCGGGTTGTAAAGTACTTTCAGCGGGGAGGAAGGCGGTGCGGTTAATAACCGCACCGATTGACGTTACCCGCAGAAGAAGCACCGGCTAACTCCGTGCCAGCAGCCGCGGTAATACGGAGGGTGCAAGCGTTAATCGGAATTACTGGGCGTAAAGCGCACGCAGGCGGTCTGTTAAGTCAGATGTGAAATCCCCGGGCTTAACCTGGGAACTGCATTTGAAACTGGCAGGCTTGAGTCTTGTAGAGGGGGGTAGAATTCCAGGTGTAGCGGTGAAATGCGTAGAGATCTGGAGGAATACCGGTGGCGAAGGCGGCCCCCTGGACAAAGACTGACGCTCAGGTGCGAAAGCGTGGGGAGCAAACAGGATTAGATACCCTGGTAGTCCACGCCGTAAACGATGTCGACTTGGAGGTTGTTCCCTTGAGGAGTGGCTTCCGGAGCTAACGCGTTAAGTCGACCGCCTGGGGAGTACGGCCGCAAGGTTAAAACTCAAATGAATTGACGGGGGCCCGCACAAGCGGTGGAGCATGTGGTTTAATTCGATGCAACGCGAAGAACCTTACCTACTCTTGACATCCAGAGAACTTAGCAGAGATGCTTTGGTGCCTTCGGGAACTCTGAGACAGGTGCTGCATGGCTGTCGTCAGCTCGTGTTGTGAAATGTTGGGTTAAGTCCCGCAACGAGCGCAACCCTTATCCTTTGTTGCCAGCGATTCGGTCGGGAACTCAAAGGAGACTGCCGGTGATAAACCGGAGGAAGGTGGGGATGACGTCAAGTCATCATGGCCCTTACGAGTAGGGCTACACACGTGCTACAATGGCGCATACAAAGAGAAGCGACCTCGCGAGAGCAAGCGGACCTCACAAAGTGCGTCGTAGTCCGGATCGGAGTCTGCAACTCGACTCCGTGAAGTCGGAATCGCTAGTAATCGTGGATCAGAATGCCACGGTGAATACGTTCCCGGGCCTTGTACACACCGCCCGTCACACCATGGGAGTGGGTTGCAAAAGAAGTAGGTAGCTTAACCTTCGGGAGGGCGCTTACCACTTTGTGATTCATGACTGGGGTGAAGTCGTAACAAGGTAACCGTAGGGGAACCTGCGGTTGGATCACCTCCTTACCTGAAGATACCTTCCCGCGCAGTGTCCACACAGATTGTCTGATAAAAAGTAATGAGCAGGACGGCTGCGAAGTCGTGACACTATCGTGTCCCCTTCGTCTAGCGGTTAGGACTCCGCCCTTTCACGGCGGCAACAGGGGTTCGAATCCCCTAGGGGACGCCACCTGCTTGGTGACAGGTGAAAGGTGTCTCCATACAGTATCTCAAAACCGATTTGGTTGCGTAAGCAGCCGGGCCGCGTTTGAGATATTTGCTCTTTAACAATCCGGAACAAGCTGAAAATTGAAACGACGTGTCGTTTTCATTCTCCGTAATAAGAATGAAAAATACGATACGTTCGAGTCTCTCAAATGCTTGCAGTCTGCAGCGTTGAAAAACGCCTGTGGGTTGTGAGGTTAAGCGACTAAGCGTACACGGTGGATGCCCAGGCAGTCAGAGGCGATGAAGGACGTGCTAATCTGCGTAAAGCGACGGTAAGGTGATATGAACCGCTACAGCCGTCGATGTCCGAATGGGGAAACCCGGTGCACTCTGTGCATCATTGCAGCATGAATACATAGTGCTGCAAGGCGAACCGGGGGAACTGAAACATCTAAGTACCCCGAGGAAAAGAAATCAACCGAGATTCCCCCAGTAGCGGCGAGCGAACGGGGAGCAGCCCAGAGCCTGAATCAGCATGTGTGTTAGTGGAAGCGTCTGGAAAGTCGCAGGGTACAGGGTGATACTCCCGTACACAAAAGCACACGTGCTGTGAGCTCGATGAGTAAGGCGGGACACGTGGTATCCTGTCTGAATATGGGGGGACCATCCTCCAAGGCTAAATACTCCTGACTGACCGATAGTGAACCAGTACCGTGAGGGAAAGGCGAAAAGAACCCCGGCGAGGGGAGTGAAACAGAACCTGAAACCGTGTACGTACAAGCAGTGGGAGCCTTCTTTATGGGGGTGACTGCGTACCTTTTGTATAATGGGTCAGCGACTTATATTCTGTAGCAAGGTTAACCGTATAGGGGAGCCGCAGGGAAACCGAGTCTTAACTGGGCGTTAAGTTGCAGGGTATAGACCCGAAACCCGGTGATCTAGCCATGGGCAGGTTGAAGGTTGGGTAACACTAACTGGAGGACCGAACCGACTAATGTTGAAAAATTAGCGGATGACCTGTGGCTGGGGGTGAAAGGCCAATCAAACCGGGAGATAGCTGGTTCTCCCCGAAAGCTATTTAGGTAGCGCCTCGTGAACTCATCCTCGGGGGTAGAGCACTGTTTCGGCTAGGGGGCCATCCCGGCTTACCAACCCGATGCAAACTGCGAATACCGAGGAATGTTATCACGGGAGACACACGGCGGGTGCTAACGTCCGTCGTGAAGAGGGAAACAACCCAGACCGCCAGCTAAGGTCCCAAAGTCATGGTTAAGTGGGAAACGATGTGGGAAGGCACAGACAGCCAGGATGTTGGCTTAGAAGCAGCCATCATTTAAAGAAAGCGTAATAGCTCACTGGTCGAGTCGGCCTGCGCGGAAGATGTAACGGGGCTAAACCATGCACCGAAGCTGCGGCAGCGACGCTTAGGCGTTGTTGGGTAGGGGAGCGTTCTGTAAGCCGTTGAAGGTGTGCTGTGAGGCATGCTGGAGGTATCAGAAGTGCGAATGCTGACATAAGTAACGATAAAGCGGGTGAAAAGCCCGCTCGCCGGAAGACCAAGGGTTCCTGTTCAACGTTAATCGGAGCAGGGTGAGTCGACCCCTAAGGCGAGGCCGAAAGGCGTAGTCGATGGGAAACAGGTTAATATTCCTGTACTCGGTGTTACTGCGAAGGGGGGACGGAGAAGGCTATATCAGCCGGGCGACGGTTGTCCCGGTTTAAGCGTGTAGGCGGAGGGTCCAGGTAAATCCGGTCCCTTATTAACGCTGAGGCGTGACGACGAGGCACTACGGTGCTGAAGTGATAAATGCCCTGCTTCCAGGAAAAGCCTCTAAGCATCAGGTAACACAGAATCGTACCCCAAACCGACACAGGTGGTCAGGTAGAGAATACCAAGGCGCTTGAGAGAACTCGGGTGAAGGAACTAGGCAAAATGGTGCCGTAACTTCGGGAGAAGGCACGCTGGCGCGTAGGTGGAGGGACTTGCTCCCCGAGCCGAAGCCAGTCGAAGATACCAGCTGGCTGCAACTGTTTATTAAAAACACAGCACTGTGCAAACACGAAAGTGGACGTATACGGTGTGACGCCTGCCCGGTGCCGGAAGGTTAATTGATGGGGTTATCCGCAAGGAGAAGCTCTTGATCGAAGCCCCGGTAAACGGCGGCCGTAACTATAACGGTCCTAAGGTAGCGAAATTCCTTGTCGGGTAAGTTCCGACCTGCACGAATGGCGTAATGATGGCCAGGCTGTCTCCACCCGAGACTCAGTGAAATTGAACTCGCTGTGAAGATGCAGTGTACCCGCGGCAAGACGGAAAGACCCCGTGAACCTTTACTACAGCTTGACACTGAACATTGAGCCTTGATGTGTAGGATAGGTGGGAGGCTTTGAAGCGCGGACGCCAGTCTGCGTGGAGCCAACCTTGAAATACCACCCTTTAATGTTTGATGTTCTAACGTAGGCCCGTTACCCGGGCTGCGGACAGTGTCTGGTGGGTAGTTTGACTGGGGCGGTCTCCTCCTAAAGAGTAACGGAGGAGCACGAAGGTCAGCTAATCACGGTCGGACATCGTGAGGTTAGTGCAATGGCATAAGCTGGCTTGACTGCGAGAGTGACGGCTCGAGCAGGTGCGAAAGCAGGTCATAGTGATCCGGTGGTTCTGAATGGAAGGGCCATCGCTCAACGGATAAAAGGTACTCCGGGGATAACAGGCTGATACCGCCCAAGAGTTCATATCGACGGCGGTGTTTGGCACCTCGATGTCGGCTCATCACATCCTGGGGCTGAAGTAGGTCCCAAGGGTACGGCTGTTCGCCGTTTAAAGTGGTACGCGAGCTGGGTTTAGAACGTCGTGAGACAGTTCGGTCCCTATCTGCCGTGGGCGCTGGAGAATTGAGGGGGGTTGCTCCTAGTACGAGAGGACCGGAGTGAACGCACCACTGGTGTTCGGGTTGTCATGCCAATGGCATTGCCCGGTAGCTAAGTGCGGAAAAGATAAGTGCTGAAAGCATCTAAGCACGAAACTTGCCCCGAGATGAGTTCTCCCTGACCCCTTGAGGGTCCTGAAGGGACGTTGAAGACTACGACGTTGATAGGCCGGGTGTGTAAGCGCAGCGATGCGTTGAGCTAACCGGTACTAATGACCCGTGAGGCTTAACCTTACAACGCCAGAGGCGTTTTTGAGAGACACGATTTTCAGCTTTGTACCGGATATTCTGCGCGGCCCCTGTGGCGGCGCAGAGACAGAATTTGCCTGGCGGCTGTAGCGCGGTGGTCCCACCTGACCCCATGCCGAACTCAGAAGTGAAACGCCGTAGCGCCGATGGTAGTGTGGGGCCTCCCCATGCGAGAGTAGGGAACTGCCAGGCATCAAATTTGTTCCTTTTCCTCTGACAGGGAAAATAACGGGAACAGACGGTTATCAGCCGGTTGCTGATAAGCGTGAAAGAATCGGTGGAGCGGTAGTTCAGTTGGTTAGAATACCTGCCTGTCACGCAGGGGGTCGCGGGTTCGAGCCCCGTCCGTTCCGCCACTTAATTGGAAAGCCCTGACTTAACGGTCAGGGCTTTTTCCATTGCAGCAAATAAGCCAGTTCAAAAGACCTCACGTGCGCCACGGCTGCTCAGCTGTCCACTCGCTGAGAAAATCGATAAAAGCCCGCACACGCTGACTCAAGCCGATATCGCTGTAGTAGACCGCATTGAAGGGCATCTCGACCGGCAGACGTTGATCGGCCAGCACCTCCACCAGTGTTCCTTCTGCAACCTCACGATCGATCATATAGTCTGACAGACAGGCAATACCATTGCCGGTAAGGCAGAGCTGCTTAATCGTCTCTCCACTATTAGAAGAGATAGCCCAGTCAATATCATAGAGTTCGCCGCTTTCACGTGCGATGGGCCAGCGATTGAGCCTCGGGGATTCTTCAAAGCCAAGACAAGTGTGGTTATCCAGATCGGTCACCTTTTGTGGTACACCGTGCTCACGGAGATAGGCAGGTGACGCTACAACCCTGCGAAAACTGTTAAACAGCAATCTGGCGCGTAGCGTTGAGTCCGTAAGATTGCCGGCACGAATCGCAATATCCACTTTCCGTTCAATCAGATTGATAAAACTCTCTGAGGAGATCAACGAAAGCGTCACCCCGGGATAGCGCTGGCGAAAGGGCTTAACCATCGGCATCAGCAAATGTAGAATAACCGGTGTCGCGGCATCAACGCGCAATAGCCCTTTGGGCTCATGTAAGCTTTCTATCAAATCGCTTTCTGCGGTAGTCATCTCCTGCAAAAAGCGCTGAACATGGCGGAAATAGCGTTCGCCTTCCTGCGTAAGTGCCAGCTGTCGCGTGGTACGGGTCAGCAGAGCAATGCCCAGCTTGTTTTCCAGTTTTTTTATGGTTCTGCTGACGGCAGAGTTTGCCATCTGCAACTGCTCAGCAGCGCGGCTGAAACTTCCACTCTCTACTACACTGACAAACACTTTAAGTTCGTCAGAAGATGCCTTCATTTTTCCGCCCTATAGTATCTTATTTATTTAGCTATTTTATGAACGATTATACTGGCATAACCAGTACAGGCGTCCTCAATGATGGCACCGTTGATGTGGCCAGGCCCTGCCTCGTTTAGCTTAGCGAGCTTAAACTAACGCCTTTATTCTGGAAAAGCGTGATGAATTCTGACATTCACCTGCATCCATTGAAACCCCGGTCTAGAATCCCTATAACAGACAGGTGTTAACTGTATTTTTGAATTATCAGCCAGGCGGGAAAGTGCGCAAAAAAACTTATGCAATGCGATATGTAGCAGGACAACCAGTGGAACAGATCTTTCCACCTGGGGCGATGCTCCATCTCGGACAGGCACTGCCCCCCGGCGCACCGTTGCCCGCACATCCAAACCTTAAAGTTCTGGTATGGAATATTTTCAAGCAGCAGCGTGCTGACTGGATGTCAGTGCTGGAAGGATTTGGTAAGGATGCGCATCTGGTGTTACTGCAGGAAGCGCAGACCACACCCGAACTGGTGCAGTTTGCCACTAGTAATTATCTGGCTGCCGATCAGGTGCCTGCCTTTGTGCTGCCTCAGCATCCCTCTGGCGTGATGACACTCGCTTCTGCCCATCCGGTCTATTGTTGCCCATTACGCGAGCGTGAGCCTCTGCTGAGGCTGTCAAAATCGGCGCTGGTTACGGCGTATCCGCTGCCAGCAGGAGAAATGCTGATGGTGGTTAACATCCATGCGGTTAACTTCAGCCTGGGTGTCGACGTCTACAGTAAACAGCTGGGGCCCATCGGCGAACAGATCATGCATCATCAGGGACCGGTAATCATGGCAGGGGATTTCAATGCCTGGAGCCGTCAGCGCATCAATGCGCTCTACCGGTTTGCACAGCGGATGAAGCTGGAAGAGGTGATGTTTACGGCCGATCACCGCCGCAAAGCGTTTGGTCGCCCACTGGATTTCGTCTTCTATCGCGATCTCAGAGTGAGCGAGGCATCCGTACTGGTGACGCGCGCTTCCGATCATAACCCCTTACTGGTGGAGTTCAGTTCAGGCGGCTAATCCTGCGCCGGGCCAGGGAGGTATGTTGGTGTGAGGCCTAAATAGCGGCAGATGAATAAATGAAAAAGGCTGACAAATGTCAGCCTTTTCAACGTATCAGGTATCCGGTGTTGCGTTATTATTCACAAACAGCGTTAAGTTATCGCCGGGTTGAATATCTTTCGCACTGTCCAGCACACTGTTCCAGCGCATCACGTCTTTGATATTGACGCCGTGATGACGGGCAATACTGTCAAGAGAATCACCCTTACGAACACGATAGGTGATGCTGTTGCCGTTATCAGCCAGTCGGGTGCCGTTCGAACCGATGGTCAGCGTCTGACCCGGTCGGATATCAGCACCGCGCAGGTTGTTTTCCTGCTTCAGTGTCGAGACGCTAACGCCAAGTTTAGCGGCGATACCAGAAAGCGTATCACCCCGTCGCACTTTGTACCCGCCACTCGCGCTGGCTTTCGCAAGCTGCACAGGCTGTACCGCTGCGATGTCACCGGAAGCCAGTGAGTTTCGCAATTTCGCGACGTTCGACTTCGGCACCATAATATAGTGCGGGCCGTTTGGCGCTGTTGCACCGCCTTTGTAGCCGGTATTGAAGCTCTTAAGTTTCGTGAGCGACATACCTGCCATTTCAGCAGCCTGCGTCAGCTGTATCTGCTGACCCACTTCCACTCGTGCCAGAGCACGACTTTCATTAGGTGTCGGCAGTTTGATACCGTAACGCTTGTTATTTTTGAGCAGTTCACTCAGAGCTAACATTTTAGGCACATACACGGTCGTTTCGCGTGGCAGCGATAAATGCCAGAAGTCAGTCGGCTTACCGCGCGCCTTATTCTGCTTGATCGCTTTGAGCACCCGTCCTTCACCACTGTTGTAAGCAGCGATGGTCAGTAACCAGTCACCGTCAAACATGGTGTTAAGACGCTGCATCATATCCAGCGCAACTTTCGTGGATGCGACTACATCACGTCGCCCATCGTAATACTGGTTTTGTTTCAAACCATAGTTTCGACCCGTAGCTGCAACAATCTGCCAGATACCAGCGGCATTGGCGGATGAGGTTGCGCGAGGGTCAAAAGCGCTCTCCACTATGGGTAGCAGTACCAGTTCCATCGGCATTTTACGTTTCTGTATCTGCTCGACTATCCAGTACATGTACGGCTCTGCCCGTAATGTTACATCGTGGAGATAGCTCTTATTTTTTAAAAATTTACTTTTTTGTTCGCGGATTGCCGGGTTTTCCGGAATCCCCATCTTCAACTCGTCACTAATGAAACTCCAGAGATCTGCGTCTGCTGCGAGGCCAGTTCCATCTTCCTGCCATCGCGGCGACAAAAACTCGTCTCCGTACTTTCCATTTTCACCTTGACCAGCTGAAGACAGACTCTGTGCATGCTGTTCGGGGATATTGGCATCGTTCCTGGACGCCTGACATCCTACCAGCAAGACTGAGGCGAGTAAGATCGCTTTAGCCTTCATGTGTGTGTCAATAGTTCGCTTAAAAGACGAGCAACTATACGTGACGACTTTTCACAACACAACCCGAAAAATCAAAAAGCGTCTTTCTTCTCGCGTAGAACGGCAAATGTCCGCCATACCGGTTCATCCGTAACGTTAACGTTTAATGCCCTTTGCAAATCAATATCTTGCGTACGCAGAAATAAATTTATTGACCGTTCGTGCGCCAGTTTTGTTGGCAGACTAATGCCATTTTCGGCACGTAAGTCCTTAATTTTCTGGTATTCGGCCGTTATTTGCGGGTCATGGGGCAGAATAGCCGCAGCAAACTTCAGATTGGATAAAGTATATTCATGCGCGCAGCAGACTAAGGTTTCTCCTGGATGCTGATTAAGCTTTTGAAACGAATCATACATCTGCTCTGGTGTACCCTCAAAAAGGCGTCCGCAGCCGCCTGAAAAGAGAGTGTCCCCACAGAAAAGATAAGGTGAGCTGTAATATGAGATATGTCCTAAAGTGTGACCAGGGGTATGGATCACTTCAAAGGTCAGGCCCAGTACGGTGACTTTATCCCCTTCGCTGACTATCGTTCTGGCCCCTTTCGCTTCGGTTTCCTGAGGACCGTAAACCTCAAGGTGAGGGAAGTGCTCACATAATGTTTTCACGCCGCCCGTATGGTCGTTATGGTGGTGAGTCAACAGAATCGCGACTGGCTGCCAGCCGTTTGACGCCATTTTTTCTAACACTGGCTGAGCTTCGCCGGGATCAACGATCAGGCATTTACCCTCATCATCATTCAGCGTCCAGATGTAGTTGTCCTGCAACGCAGGAATACTGGTAAGATTCATCATCACCTCTCGCAGGTCGTAGGAAAAGGAAGAGCGTAAAGCATGAAGCCCGCTAAATCACGCCAGGTTCTGAACGCACCGCTGTCCTGGCGCAATATGCCGTGGGGAGATTATTTCCGCGACGCGCTAACGCAGCAGCTTCAGCCTTACCTTGGAAAGCTTTATGGCTTTCATATGCTTAAGCTTGGCAACCTCAGCGCAGAAATCAACACCGAAAACTGTGCTATTTCACATCAGGTCAATGTGGGTAGTGAAGGCGAGCTGTTACAGGTGCGGGCTGACCCGATGCAGTTGCCGTTTGAGTCGAAGTCTATTGATGCCTGTTTGCTGGCCCATACGCTCGCCTGGAGTCAGGATCCTCACCGGGTGCTACGCGAAGTGGACAGGGTGTTAATCGATGATGGCTGGATGATCATCAGCGGCTTCAATCCCTTCAGCCTGCTTGGTGTGAGTAAAATGGTACCGGGATTAACCCGCAAAGCACCCTGGAGCGGGCGGATGTTCAGCCAGATGCGGCTACTCGACTGGCTGGGATTGCTGAATTATGAGGTGGTCTACCGCACCCGATTTCAGGTGCTGCCGTGGCACCGGCAGGGCGGAAAACTGATCAGCGCCCACTTACCGGCGCTGGGGTGTCTGAATATTGTGGTGGCGCGTAAGCGAACCTTCCCGCTGCTGCCAACCCGGGCAAAGAAGAGCCTGAGCACCAGCAAGATCCGCCAGACGGTCAATGCCACGCGTCAGTTTCGCAAGGCAGAGGATCAGGACTCCGCTTTATAACCGATATCCTCAAAGGCAGGATTTTCGGCCGCGCTGCGGGCCAGCACGTCGCAGCGCTCGTTTTCCGGGTGTCCGGCATGCCCTTTAACCCACTCCCACTGAATCTTATGGGTGCTGAGGGCTAAGTCGAGACGCTGCCAGAGATCGACATTCTTCACCGGCTTTTTATCGGCAGTTTTCCAGCCACGCTTCTTCCAGTTATGGATCCAGCTGGTGATCCCCTGACGCACATACTGACTGTCGGTGCTGAGCACCACATCGCACGGCTGGGTCAGCGCTTCAAGCGAGACAATCGCCGCCATCAGCTCCATCCGGTTGTTAGTGGTAAGGTAATAGCCCGCGCTGAAGGTTTTCTCATGCTGACCGTAGCGTAAAATCGCACCGTAACCGCCGGCACCGGGATTTCCAAGACAGGATCCATCGGTGAATATTTCTACCTGTTTGCGCATCTCTGGTAGACTTCCTCTCAAAAGCGCCAAGTCTGACATAAAACGGGTCTTATGAGCACTGCAAATAATCGCCAGATCGTTCTCGATACTGAAACCACCGGCATGAATATGATCGGGGTACATTATGAGGGGCACCGCATCATTGAGATTGGTGCGGTAGAGGTGATTAACCGTCGCCTGACCGGCAACAATTTCCATATGTATCTCAAGCCCGATCGGCTGGTCGATCCTGAAGCTTTTGGTGTACATGGGATTGCCGATGAGTTTCTGGCCGACAAGCCCGCGTTCAGCGAAATCGCCGATGAGTTTCTCGACTACATTCGCGGTGCCGAGTTAGTCATTCATAACGCGCCGTTTGATATCGGCTTTATGGATTACGAATTTTCAAAGCTGAACCGCGGCATTGAGAAAACCGAAACCTTCTGCAAAATTACCGACAGCCTGGCACTGGCGCGTCGAATGTTTCCCGGCAAGCGTAACAGCCTTGATGCGCTCTGCTCACGTTACGAAATAGACAACACCAAACGTACCCTGCACGGCGCACTGCTCGATGCCGAGATTCTGGCTGAAGTGTTCCTGACCATGACCGGCGGGCAGACGTCACTCTCCTTCTTATCAGAAAGTGAAAGCGCCCGGCAGGCACAGGGAGAGAGCATTCAGCGCATCGTGCGTCCCGCTTCTGCACTGCGTGTGGTGACGGCCAGCGAAGAAGAGGTCGTTGCTCATGAGTCCCGTCTGGATCTGGTGATGAAAAAAGGCGGCAGCTGTCTGTGGCGCGGCTGAAGAGCCTGTTTTTGTGGATAAAATCAGCGCCAAGCTGAAAAAAACAGCAAACGATTCATTCACCTGGAAAAAGCGTTGACGCCGTAACGGCCTGCCATTACTATGCGCCTCGTTCCCGACGGGGAACAAAGCGCGGAGCGGTAGTTCAGTTGGTTAGAATACCTGCCTGTCACGCAGGGGGTCGCGGGTTCGAGCCCCGTCCGTTCCGCCAATCTCTTTAAAAAAGCCGATTCAGAAATGAATCGGCTTTTTGCTGTCTGCTATTCAGCGGCGGCTTGCTTCTTCTGCGCCATTCCCTCGCTATGCCAGCGGGTCACATCCTCCTTCTCGCGATCTTCACGGGCGATAAAGCGATAGCAGCCTGCCGCCAGACCGGCACCAATAAACCAGCTGAAGTTCGCCACCTGATGCAGGGAAGGGATAAAGCTAATCACCAGGCAAATCGCTACCGACGGCAGCAGCGCGCCAATCGCTTTGGGGTTAAAGCCACCGCGATACCAGTAACGGCCTGCTGGCGTATCGTTAAACAGGTCATCGACCGAGATACGTGCACGTTTAATCAGGTAGAAATCGGTCAGCAGAATGCCGAACAGTGGTCCGATGAACGATCCCAGTACATCCAGCGTGTAATGAATCAGCTCAGGGGACTGGAACAGGTTCCACGGCGTTAACAGCACGGAACCCACGGCGGCGATCATGCCACCTGTGCGGAAGCTGATTTTCTGCGGTGAACAGTTGGAGAAGTCAAAAGCAGGTGAAACGAAGTTCGCCACGATATTGATGCCGATGGTAGCAGTAATCATCGTCAGCAGGCCAATCGCCACCGCCAGATCGTTGCCGACCATGCTCACGGTTTCGATGGGATC
Organism: Pantoea sp. 9140; assembly: GCF_000745295.1. Lineage (NCBI taxonomy): Bacteria > Pseudomonadati > Pseudomonadota > Gammaproteobacteria > Enterobacterales > Erwiniaceae > Pantoea > Pantoea sp. 9140. Next base: position 535,981 of record NZ_JQNO01000001.1, read on the forward strand.
GGTAATCATCTTGCCAAACAGCGACTGGGTACCTGACACAATCACCACCGTCACCACAGAGAACAGCAGGAAGTTGAACGGCAGGCCCCAGCGGTTGCCACGGCGAATCTCGGACATGTTTTTGCCATAGCGTGAAAAGTCACCGAAGTTCAGCAATGGACCGGAGAAGTAGGAGACCACCAGCGCCGTGGCCGTAATCATCTGCCACGTCTGCTCACCTGCAGTCAGTGATTTGCTGGCAAGGGTAAAGGAGATCCCATCGAAGCCGGTCTTGTATACAATCCAGCCCGCCAGTGCCACCATCACCACATAGACAGCCGGTCCAGCGACATCAATAAAGCGTTTAATCGCGTTCATGCCGTGCCAGAACACCATCGCCTGCAGTAACCACATAATGCCAAAGCAGCACCAGCCCAGTAGCGACAGGCCCAGCCAGTGCGGTACGGTCATCGACGTCAGCGACGGCGCGAACTTCAGCAGCACCAGCATCAGGGCGCTCGCCGCCAGGTAGGTCTGGATGCCATACCACGCGAACGCGATCAGCCCGCGGATCACTGCCGGAATATTGGCGCCGAACACGCCAAACGCCTGACGGCAAATCACCGCATAAGGTACGCCCGCCATCTGGCTCGGTTTCGCCACCAGATTCGCACAGATCTGCACGATGCAGATCCCGGCCAGCAGACAGAGCAGCACCTGCCAGCTGGCTAATCCCAGCGTGAAGAAGCTGGCGGCCACCACATAGCCACCCATGCTGTGCACATCGGACATCCAGAAGGAAAAAATGTTGTACCACGACCAGTTCTGATCGCGTGTCGGTGCCAGGTCGTCGTTACAGAGCCGTGGGCTGTAACGGGCACTGGCTTCAGAGGCCGTGCTGGCCACCGTTGATTGATTTGGCATGAAACCTGCTCCTATACCTGAGAGTGAAATGAATAATCTGGTAAAACGGTATTGCAGGATTCAGGCCAGATCTCTTTTCTTGTATACAATTTTTATTTTTCACGTATACGATATGTTGCATACAGCGAGCGACCGGAGCAGGTAATGACGAGTAAAACAGGCCAGCGAGACGCCACCAGGCTGCAGGATAAGGATGAAGGGATCTACCAGGCGCTAATGAACGCCATTGTTGAGCACCAGCTGCCGCCGGGCAGTAAATTGCCGGAAGAGGCCCTTTCCGTAGTATTTGGCGTGAGCCGCACCGGCATCCGCAAAGTGCTGCAGCGCCTCGCGGCGGTGCAGATGGTCACCCTGACGCCCAAACGTGGTGCGCAGGTGGCGACACCCGGTGTTGAAGAGGCGCGTGACATCTTCTCCACCCGCAGTTTGATGGAGTGCGCCAATCTGCCTGCGGTACTGGCGCATCTGCAGCCGCCTCATCTGGTGGCGCTGGAGCAGCTTATCGCGCAGGAGAATCAGGCCCTTGCCGATCAGGATGGTCCGGCAGCGATCCGGCTCTCTGCGGCATTTCATATCCAGCTGCAGGCGATCTCCGGCAATCAGGTGCTCACCGGCATGGTGACCAGCCTGACGCAGCGCTCGTCGCTGGTGATTGCCGCTTATGGCGCGCCGTGGCAGCGCGGCTGCCGCTGTGACGATCACGCGAATCTGCTGAAGTTACTGCGTGCGCGTGCGCTGGAACCGCTGACGCAGGCGCTACAGCATCACTTTGAGCACATCGTTTCCAGCCTGCATTTTGAGCGCAGCGGGGAAACCCTGCCCGATTTCTCCCGACTGTTTGCCTCAGGCTCTGGAGCTGCCTTATGAGCCTGATTCAGGTTATTAACCCCAACACCAGCCTGGCGATGACTGAAACCATCTGCCAGGCCGCCCGTGCGGTCGCCGCGCCGGGTACCGAAATTCTGGCCGTTTCGCCGTCGCAGGGCGTGCCCTCCATTGAAGGCCACTTCGATGAGGCGATCGCCGCCATCGGCGTGCTGGAGCAGATCAAACTCGGCAGGGAGCAGGGCGTCAGCGGCCATGTCATCGCCTGCTTTGGCGATCCGGGTCTGCTGGCGGCACGCGAGCTGGCCAGCGGACCGGTGATAGGTATTGCGGAAGCGGCGATGCATACCGCCACGCTGCTGGCGACGCGTTTCTCCATTGTTACTACGCTGCCACGCACCCTGGTGATTGCGCGTCATCTGCTGCAGCAGTATGGCTTTACCCATCACTGTGCCGCGCTGCACGCCATCGATCTGCCGGTACTGGCGCTGGAAGATGGCAGCGGCCTGGCGCAGGAGAAAGTGCGGGAACGCTGTATTCAGGCGAAACGGGAAGATGGCAGCGGGGCGATTGTGCTGGGCTGTGGCGGAATGGCCACGCTGGCTGCTTCGCTGACCCAGGAGCTGGGCCTGCCGGTGATCGACGGCGTCAGCGCGGCGGTGAAAATGGTGGAGTCGCTGGTGGCGCTGGGCTTTGGCACCAGCAAACATGGCGATCTGGCCTGGCCTTTGCAGAAACCTCTCTCAGGTGCGTTTCAGCATCTAAACTAACGGAACTTTCCCGATTTAAGACAGGAAGCGAGTGATGACTGACGCTGCAGAGAAGAAAGAGTACAGCTTTAACAAAAACTATCCGCGCGATTTAATCGGTTATGGCGCTAATCCGCCGCACGCCGCCTGGCCCAACAACGCCCGCGTGGCGGTGCAGTTTGTTCTGAACTATGAAGAGGGCGCAGAAAACAGCGTGCTGCATGGCGATGCGGGCTCAGAACAGTTCCTTTCGGACATCATCGGTGCAGCCAGCTATGCCGATCGTCACATGTCGATGGAGTCGCTGTATGAATATGGCTCCCGCGCCGGTTTCTGGCGCATTCACAATGAGTTTCAGAAGCGCGGTCTGCCGCTAACCGTGTTTGGCGTGGCGATGGCGCTGGCGCGTCACCCGGAAGTCGTCGAGGCGATTAAACAGGCGGACTACGATGTGGTCAGCCACGGCTGGCGCTGGATCCACTATCAGGGCATGGATGCAAAAACCGAACGTCAGCATATGCAGCAGGCGGTTGATGTGCTGGTGGATCTGTTTGGTAAAGCACCGACCGGCTGGTACACCGGCCGTGACAGCCCGAATACCCGCCGGCTGGTGGTGGAGCAGGGCGGCTTCAGCTATGACAGTGACTACTATGGCGACGATCTGCCGTTCTGGACCCAGGTCACCTGTCAGGATGGCACGGTGAAACCGCACCTGATTATTCCTTACACCCTGGAATGCAATGACATGCGCTTTGCCTCGCCGCAGGGTTTTAACACCGCCGAACAGTTCTTCACCTATCTGCGGGACACCTTCGATGTGCTGTATGAAGAGGGGGAAACCGCGCCGAAGATGATGTCGATCGGCATGCATTGCCGCCTGCTGGGGCGTCCTGGCAAATTCCGCGCGCTGCAAAACTTCCTCGATCACATTCAGCAGCACGATGACGTCTGGATTTGTACCCGTCAGCAGATCGCTGACCACTGGATCACCACGCACCCGGCTCCGTAAGCCCGGTCCGGCGCTTGCCCCGTACTGATTGGGCGAAGCGCCGGAGGCCGTCAGCTCATCAGACTGACCTGCGCCGCCACGATGCACCAGCCGTGGGGCATGCGCACCCAGGTCTGCTGCTGGCGGCCAATTTTATCGCTGCCGGTGCGGGTAAATTCGGTGCTGCAGACCGCATAATCCTCGCCAAAGGTGGTAATCACGGTGTTGCGCAGCGTCCGGTCCAGCCCGGCTGACGGACGCGCGGCACGGAAGGCCCGAATCTCATCAATGCCATACAGATTCTCACCCGCGCCGAGGCGCACGGTTCGCGGGTCGTGCCAGAACAACACATCCAGTTCGTCCACATCATTGCTAACCAGCGCCTGCTCGTAGCGGTAAAACTGCGCCGTCACCTCGCTGAGCACCTGCGGTAAATTAATCTCTCTGTTCATCAGGCTCCTGCCATATTGATTTGCGGTATCGTAATGCCCTGTTGTTCCAGTGCCCAGGCGGCGCGTAGCACTGCCTCTTCGTTAAACGGACGGGCGATAAGCTGTAAACCAATCGGCAGGCCGCTCCGGGTCGCCAGCGGCACGGTACAGACCGGCAATCCCAGGAAGGAGATCGGCTGCGTCAGCATCCCCATGCTCGCTTTAGCGGGCAGGGATTCACCCTGAATCGACAGCGTCTGCTGGCCGATCGTGATCGCGCTGCAGGGCGTTGCCGGGGCGATCAGCACATCGAAATGATCAAACAGCGGTAACACCTGCTGCTGGAAATGACGACGGAAGCGCTGCGCCTGCACATACCAGGCGCCTGGCATCATGGCACCCGCCAGCAGACGCTCGCGTGAGTTCGGTTCAAACTGCTCCGGCATCTGACGCAGGGCAGGCAGATAGTGATTGCCGCCTTCTGCGGCGGTCATGATAAACGCCGCCGAGCGTGCCAGCTCCGCGTCGGGCATCAGCACCTCTTCCTGTGCATCCAGCGCGGCCGCGACCACCGCGACGGCATCGCGCGCGTCATCATCGCACCAGCGGGAAAAAAAGCCGCCCAGCACGCCGCAGCGTAAGCCTTCGCTGCCCTGTGACAGCCCCGGCAGCGTCGCGGCAAGCGGACGATCGGCCTGAAACGCATCGGCGTGGTCTGCGCCCTGTAACAGATCATAAACCAGCGCCAGGTCTTCAGCCCGCCGGGCCAGCGGCCCGATATGGTCAAGGCTGGCGACAAACGGATGGCTGCCGCTACGCGACAGACGGCCAAAAGTGGGCTTAAGGCCAAAAATACCGCACAGCGACGCGGGCACCCGAATCGAACCGTTGGTATCGCTGCCGAGCGAAAAGTGAACCAGCCCGGCGGCTACCGCGGCGGCCGAACCGCCTGACGAGCCGCCCGCCACGCGGCTGAGATCGCGCGGATTGTGGGTCGCACCATAATGGCTGTTCTCGGTGGTAAAACCATAGGCATAGGCATCCATGTTCAGCATACCTGACAGCAGCGCGCCAGCGTTACGCAGTTTCCCGACGGCAAACGCATCGGCCTGTGCCGCAGGGCGATCGCGGAACAGGCTGGCACCGGCCAGGGTGCTATGACCCACCACATCAAACAGGTTTTTCACCGCATACGGAATGCCCGCCAGCGGTGGCAGCGTTTCGCCGCGCTGCCGCTGTGCATCAATGACGCTGGCCTCTTTTAACATGCGCGGCCCGGTCACTTCCGTCCAGGCATTCAGCGCCGGGTTGTGCTGCTCAACCGCCTGCAGCGTGTGCTTCGCCACCTCCAGTGCGCTGATCTCACCCTGCTGAATCGCCCGTTGCAGCGTCTGAATTGAAACATCACCTAATCTCATGCCTGATATACTCCTGCGACTTCCAGCCGGTCATCCAGCGGAAACGCCATCAGCGGCGCAGCCATCTCCGCAATGCGTGAAAGCTGGATCAGCAGCTCAGCGCGGCGGGCCTCATCCAGTTCCAGTTGCAGGATCTGCTCCATATGGCCGATGTAGCTGGCCCACTCTTGTTGATTCATGATTCGCTCCTGTTAAAAACCGGCAGCGCTGCCGTTACTACGTGGGTCGCTTGCGCCCTCAAACATGCCGTTGCTGTGACGCACAATCGCGCCCGCATGGCCTACGGATTCGCTGAAGTCCGGCAGCCGTTCCACCTCATGTCCCCACAGACGCAGCATCAATACCGTTTCGTCGTCAAAGCGGCCTTCCAGTTTTAATGAGTCGGACGATTGCCCCCAGGTCCGGCCCAGCAGCCAGCGCGGTGCACTGACCGCCTGCTGTAACGGCAGCCCCTGAATCACATGGCGGGTAAAAATCGCCGCCTGAGTCTGCGGCTGCCCATCTCCGCCCATCGCGCCATACACCATTGTCCGGCCATCTTTCAGCCGCGCGGCGGCGGGATTGAGGGTATGAAACGGCTGCTTACCGGGCGCGAGCGCCAGGAGATGGTCAGGGTCGAGGCTGAACGCAGCGCCCCGGTTCTGCCAGGTGATGCCCGTGCCAGGCAGCACCACACCGCTGCCAAACTCGTGGTAAATGCTCTGAATAAAGGAAACAGCCAGGCCGCTGCTGTCCATTACGCCCATCCAGACCGTATCGCCCGGTCCGCGTCCGCTGCCCCAGGCGGCGGCCTCGCCATCGGCGATCTGGCTGGCGAGCGTATCGAGATGATCACTATCCAGCAGCGCCTGCACATCTTCGGTGACGTGACGCGGATCGGTGATGTGTTTGTCGCGCAGCGCAAAGGCTTTTTTGGTGGCTTCCACGATGCGGTGCACCGTCTGCGCGTCGTCAGCCTCCGTCATCTCCAGCCGATCGGTGATGCCGAGGATCGCCAGCGACACGACGCCCTGGGTTGGCGGAGCGATATTCCAGATGTCGCCTTCGCTGTGGGCGAGATGCAGCGGCGTTGTGCGACGGGCGCGATGCTGCTGCAGATCGGCCAGCGTCACCGGCATGCCCAGCGTCGCCATCTCACCGGCCATATGGTGAGCCAGCGGGCCGCGATAAAAGCTGTCGAGTCCCTCTTCGGTGAGCTGGCTCAGGGTGTTCGCCAGCGCGGGCTGGGTAAAACGGCTGCCCGGCTGCGGCACATCGCCGTCGGGCATAAAATGGGCACGAAAGCCGGGCTGATGCTGCAACTCACTGAGGAAGTTCGTGGTCGCGGCGGTCTGTGAGGCGGTCACCGGAATCCCGTCGGCGGCGTAGCGAATCGCATCCCGCAGCAGACGGGCCAGCGGCAGTGGCGGGGTGCCCATCTCTGCAGAGAGCTTCAGTGCCTCCTGCCAGCCGCTGACCGTACCGGCCACCGTCAGCGCCGCTTTCGGCCCGCGATGGGGGATCTTCGGGTGATCGGCGTAAAAATCGCGGTGAGCCAGTGAACCGGCTGCGCCGCTGGCGTCGATAGCGACCGGATCGCCGCCAGGCGGCAGAATCAGCCAGAAGCCATCGCCGCCCAGTCCGTTCATGTGCGGATAGACCACGGCGATTGTTGCGGCAGCAGCCACCATCGCTTCAATGGCATTACCGCCATCGCGCAGCACCGCGAGCGCACTTTCACTCGCCAGATGGTGTGGCGTCACCGCCATCCCCTGCGGGGCCATATTGCTTTGAATCATCTTTTTCTCGTTCTTTGGGTGACAGAACCCATAACAAAGCAAGAGCTGTTCCAGTTTTCATGCTCAGCTGACAATGCGCCGGTTAACCTGGCGTAAATTGTGCTAGCTTCTGCTGAAACAAAAGTTACAGGACGCCTTATGAAACAGCTTGATGAACGACTCAGAAGTCACTATCCCCAGCTCTCTCCGCAGGAGCAGCGTATTGCCGACTTCGTGTTTGACCACTTCGATGACCTGATCAGCTACAACAGCGCCGAGCTGGCGCGGCTCAGTGGCGTGTCGAAAGCCACGGTCAGTCGACTGTTTAAGCGTCTGGGCTATGAGAAGTACAAGGATATGCGTGATGAGCTTCGCATCCTGCGGCAGAGCGGCATGCCGCTGACCGATAACCGTGATGCGGTGCAGGGCAATACGCTGCTGGCGCGCCACTACAAGCAGGAGATGGCTAATCTGACGCAGTGGGTAAACAGCCTGGATGCCCGACACTTTAATGAGGTGATTCAGCAGCTGGCGCAGGCTAAACGTGTCTTTATTATCGGCATGCGCAACGCCTATCCGGTAGCGCTGCATCTGCGACAGCAGCTGGTGCAGGCGCGTTCGCAGGTGCATATCCTGCCGCAGCCAGGCCAGACGCTGGCTGAGGAGCTGGTGGATATCACGCCGGACGACATGGTGATCGTGATGGCGTTTCGCCGCCGTCCGCGCATCATCCGCCCGCTGATGCAGCAGCTGCAGGCGGCGGGCATCCCGCTGCTGGCGCTGTGTGAGCCGCAGGCGCAGACGGTAATTTCGCTGGCGCGCTGGCAGCTCTGTACGCCACTCGACAGTGTTTCCGCCTTCGACAGCTACAGTGCCGCCATGAGTCTGGTTAATCTGATCGCCAATGCGCTGCTGCATGAAATGCTGGCACAGGGACGTCAGCGTATTCATCAGATCGCCGACCTTTACCAGCAGTTTGACGAGCTGGAGCACCGTTAACAGGCACCGTTTTGGTGCTTTGCCCCATTTCAGAACACCACTTACCCGGCGTGATTGCCCCGATTACGCCGTATTTCCACTGAACTCTCTGCCGCTTAACCCTTTTTCTGTTGCCGCCCGTATTGGCACATTAGTTGCAGATTGCTTGTCAAAGAATCTTTTGTTTCACGTTAATCTCACCGGGGTGCATAATGAAAAAAGTTTTGATGGCAGTTGCGACAGCGGTATTACTGATGGCACAAACGGGCAGCGCGTTGGCCGATCAACTGCAGGATATCCAGAAGCGCGGCGTCATCCGTGTCGCCGTGCCGCAGGATTTTCCGCCGTTTGGCTCGGTCGGCACTGACCTGCAGCCGCAGGGATATGACATCGACACGGCGAAATATCTGGCGAAGCAGATGAAACTTAAGTTGCAGCTGGTGCCGGTCAGTAGTGCCAACCGCGTGCCTTATCTGCAAACCGACAAGGTCGATCTGGTTATCTCCAGCATGGGTAAAAACGCCGAGCGTGAGAAAGTGATCGACTTCACCCGTGCCTATGCGCCGTTCTTCCTGGGCGTCTTCGGACCGAAGGGCGATGAAATCAAAGCGGCGTCGGCTCTGAGCGGCAAGTCGATTGGCGTCACGCGCGGTGCGGTAGAAGATATGGTGCTCAGCGAAGTGGCCCCGAAAGATGCGCAGGTGAAACGCTACGAAGATAACAACACCACGTTGTCTGCGTATCTTTCTGGTCAGGTGCAGTATGTCGCAACCGGTAACCTGGTCGTCGCCGCGATTGCGCGCCAGAATCCGGCCAAAGCGCCTGTGGCGCAGTTTATGCTGAAAGATTCACCCTGCTATATCGGCCTGAAAAAAGATGAGCCTGCATTGAAAGCGAAAGTGAATGAGCTGATTGAGCAGGGCATTAAAGACGGCACGCTGAATAAACTCTCAGAAGAGTGGCTGAAAGCACCGCTGCCTGCGAACCTCGGCGCCTGAGGACGGATTCATGATCGGGCAACTTAACTTTCCCGCCCTGTGGCCCTACTGGCCGGAGCTGCTCTCCGGTCTGTGGGTCACCATCCAGCTGACGGTGCTGGCGACCACCGGTGGCGTGGCGCTCGGCATTGCGGGTGCGGCGCTGCGCAGCGGCAAACCGAGCTGGATGAGCCGTCTGTGGGGCATCTATGTCGAGCTGATCCGCAATACGCCGTTTGTGGTGCAACTGTTCTTTATCGTTTTTGGTCTGCCTGCGCTGGGGCTGAAACTCACTGCGGGTGAGGCGGCACTGCTGGCGATGCTGATTAACCTTGGCGCCTACAGCACCGAGATTATCCGCGCCGGGATTCAGGTGACGCCCAAAGGGCAGTGGGAAGCGGGACGGGTGCTGGGATTAACCCGCAGCCAGACTTTTCTGCGGGTCGTGCTGCCGTCTGCGCTGCAGCGCATTTATCCGGCGCTGGTGAGTCAGTGCATCATCGTGATGCTGGGCTCGTCGGTGGTGTCGCAGGTCTCCTATGAGGAACTGACCTTCGCCGCCAACCTGATCCAGTCGCGCACCTTCTTAAGTTTTGAGGTCTATCTGGTGACCACGCTGATCTACCTGGCGTTGTCGATTGCGATGCGCCATCTGCTGCTGGCGATTGGCCGTAAATGGTTTGGAGTGCAGCCATCATGATGACGACCTTTACCGACTGGGACATCCTGCGCAACCTGCTGCTGGCGGCGCGCTGGACCCTGTTACTGTCGCTGGTGGCCTTTATCGGCGGCACGCTGGTGACGCTGCCGCTGCTGTTTATGCGGCTGCTGCAGCGTAAGTGGCTGACGCGCCTGATACGCGGTTACACCGCGCTGTTTCAGGGCACGCCGCTGCTGATGCAGCTGTTCCTGGCATTTTTCGGCGTCGGCCTGTTTGGGATCGATGTCGCCCCCTGGACCGCCGCCTCACTGGCGCTGACCTTCTACACCAGCGCCTTTCTGGTGGACATCTGGTACGGCAGCATCCGCGCCCTGCCGAAAGGGCAGTGGGAAGCGTCGCGCTGCCTCGGCCTGACCTTTGGTCAGACGCTGTGGCGGGTGGTGGCACCGCAGGCGATCCGCATCGGTATCGCCCCGACGGTGGGATTCGCCGTGCAGGTGATCAAGGGCACCGCGCTGGCGTCGATTATCGGCTTCATCGAGCTGACCAAGGCGGGCACCATTCTCAACAACGTCACATATCAGCCGTTTAAAGTCTTTGGGCTGGTGGCGCTGGGCTACTTCCTGATGTGTTATCCGCTGTCTCGCTACAGCCAGTATCTGGAGAAAAAATTCAATGCCGCTCATCACCATTAATCAGGTGCAAAAATATTACGGCGACAACCATGTGTTGAAAGGCGTGGATCTGGATATCGACATGGGCGAGGTGATCTCGATCATCGGTCGCAGCGGATCGGGTAAAAGCACGCTGCTGCGCTGCATGAATGGGCTGGAAGGTTATCAGGAGGGCAGCATCAAGCTGGGGGGAATGACGATCACCGACCGCGATTCGCAGGCGCGTGAAATCAGCCGCTCGGTCGGAATGGTGTTTCAGAGCTTCAACCTGTTCCCGCACATGACAGCGCTGGAGAACGTCATGCTGGCACCGCGCCGCGTGCTGAAGAAAAGCGAGGCCGAGTGCCGGGCGCTGGCGGCACAGATGCTGGAGAAGGTCGGACTGGGCGAACGCCTTAACTACTATCCTGCCAGCCTCTCCGGCGGTCAGCAGCAGCGCGTGGCGATCGCCCGTGCGCTGGCGATGACGCCGAAAGTTTTACTCTGTGATGAGATCACCTCCGCGCTCGATCCTGAACTGGTGGGCGAAGTGCTCAAGGTTCTGGAGCAGCTGGCGGCAGAGGGCATGACGCTGATCCTCGTCACCCATGAAATGAACTTCGCCCGCGACGTGGGCGATCGTGTGGTCTTTATGCATCAGGGGCGCGTCTGGGAGCAGGGCGACAGTAAAACGCTGTTCGCCCAGCCGCAGACGGCGGAGCTGAAGCAGTTTATTTCTTCGGTTCGTCTCTGAGTCTTAGAAAAGGAAATGATGATGGATATAACAAAATTCCCGCAACTCAATCCGCCACAGCGTTTGCTGATGGGACCGGGGCCGATCAACGCCGATCCCCGTGTGCTGCGCGCCATGTCGAGTCAGCTGCTGGGTCAGTACGATCCTGCGATGACCCACTACATGAACGAAGTGATGGCGCTCTATCGCGGCGTGTTCCGCACCGAAAACCGCTGGACGCTGCTGATTGATGGCACGTCACGTGCCGGTATCGAAGCGATTCTGCTGTCGTCTATTCGCCCTGGTGACAAAGTGCTGGTACCGGTGTTTGGCCGTTTCGGTCATCTGCTGTGCGAAATTGCCCGCCGCTGTCGTGCGGACGTGCACACCATTGAAGTGCCGTGGGGCGAAGTCTTTACCCCGGACCAGATTGAAGATGCGATCAAAAAAGTGCGACCGCGTCTGTTGCTGACCGTGCAGGGCGACACGTCGACCACCATGCTGCAACCACTGGAGCAGCTGGGCGCAATCTGCAAACAGTATAGCGTGCTGTTCTACACCGATGCGACCGCGTCGCTGGCGGGTAACGCGCTGGAAACGGACGCCTGGGGACTTGATGCGGTGTCGGCGGGGATGCAGAAATGCCTGGGCGGGCCATCGGGCACCTCGCCGGTCACCCTGAGCGCAGAGATGGAAGCCGTGATCCGCAAACGCAAATGCGTAGAGCAGGGGATCCGCACCGAAGCGCATCAGGATGGCGAAGAGGAGATGATCTACTCCAACTATTTTGATCTCGGCATGATCATGGATTACTGGGGCCCGGAGCGGCTCAACCATCACACCGAAGCGACCAGTGCGCTGTTTGGCGCGCGCGAATGCGCCCGTCTGATCCTGCAGGAGGGGCTGGATAACGGCATCGCCCGCCACAAACTGCATGGCGAAGCGATGCTGAAAGGCATTCAGGGGATGGGGCTGGAGACCTTCGGCGATCTGAAAAACAAAATGAACAACGTGCTGGGCGTGATGATCCCGTCCGGCGTGAATGGCGATCAGGTGCGCAAGCTGATGCTGGAAGATTTTGGCATTGAGATTGGCACCTCATTTGGTCCGCTGCATGGCAAGGTCTGGCGCATCGGCACCATGGGCTACAACGCGCGTAAAGATTGCGTGATGCAGACCCTGTCGGCGCTGGAAACGGTGCTGACCTACGTCGGCTACCGCACGCCGCAGGGTGCCGCCGCACAGGCCGCGTGGGATCACTACGGGAGCCACGCATGATGATGAGCGCCAGCGAAGCCCAGGTCGCGGCACAGCGCGTGATGGCGCGCTGCGATACGCTGGCCGCGATCAGCGAAACGGCTGAGGGACTGACCCGCGTCTACCTCTCGCCAGAACATCTGCGCGCTAACGCCTGCGTCGGTGAGTGGATGCAGGCGGCGGGAATGCAGGTGTGGCAGGATGAAGTTGGCAATATCTGTGGGCGCTACGAGGCGGCAGAAGCGGGTGCGCCTGCGCTGCTGCTCGGCTCGCATCTCGACACGGTACGCAACGCCGGGCGCTATGATGGGATGCTGGGCGTGCTCAGCGCCATTGAAACCGTGCAGTGGCTTAACGAACATCAGTGCCGTCTGCCGCTGGCGATTGAGGTGATTGGCTTCGGCGACGAAGAGGGCACCCGTTTTGGCATTACGCTGCTCGGCAGTCGCGGTATTACCGGCAGCTGGCCGCAGAGCTGGGTGACGCATCCTGACGGCAACGGCATCACCGTGGCGCAGGCGATGACCGATGTCGGGCTCGACAGCGACAGGATCGTATCTGCGGCGCGGCGGGTTGAGGACATCGTCGGATATCTTGAGCTGCACATTGAGCAGGGCCCCTGTCTGGAGCAGGAGGAGCTGGCGCTGGGCGTGGTCACGGCGATCAACGGTGCGCGCCGCCTCAACTGCCGTTTTACCGGCGAAGCGGGCCATGCGGGCACGGTGCCGATGACGCACCGCAAAGATGCGCTGGCCGCCGCTGCCGAGTGGATGGTGTTTATCGAGCAGACCACCCGTGAGCAGGACCCGCAGCTGGTCGCTACCGTCGGTACGATTAACTGTGCGCCGGGTGCGGTGAATGTCATCCCCGGCGAGGTGTCGCTGTCACTCGACGTACGCGGTCCGCTGGACACGCCGCTGGAGACGCTGCTCTCCAGCCTGTTAACCCAGGCAGAGGCGATTGCACTGCGCCGTGGACTTCAGTTTGAATCGAACGAATATTATCGCATCGGTGCCACCGCCTGTGACTCTGCGCTGCAACAGGCGCTGAGCCATGCGGTGAAAACGGTGCAGGGTCGCAGTCTGTCGCTGCCGAGCGGTGCCGGACACGACGCTATCGCCATCGCTGAACGCTGGCCGGTCGGCATGTTATTTGTGCGTAACCATCGCGGCATCAGTCACCATCCGGCTGAGTCGGTGGCGGTGGACGATGTGGCACCTGCGCTGCAGGCCTATTTACAGGCGGTCTCGCTGATTGCCGGACGGAGCTGAACATGGAATTAGCCACATTTAATCAGCTTTCCGCTGACGAAGCGCAGGCGGCCATCCGGCACTGTGTGGCGATCCCGCACTGGCAACAGGCGCTGGTGGCGGCCCGGCCTTTTGCCAGCACCGATGCATTACTGGCTACTGCCGATATGCTGGCGCGTCAGTGGCAGCAGCCTGAACTGGAGGCCGCCCTGTCGGCACATCCGCGCATCGGTGAGCGCGTGAACGGCGCAGATAAGGAAGCCGCGTTGTCACGTGGCGAGCAGTCTGCAATGCAGCAGGCCGATCACGCCCTGCAACGGGCGATGCAGCAGGCTAATCAGGCGTATGAAGCACGTTTTGGCCGGGTGTTTCTGATACGCGCTAAAGGGCGCAGCGGCGAGCAGATGCTGGCAGAGTTGCAGCGTCGGTTGCAGAATGATGATATTGCCGAGCAGCAGGAGGCGCTGGATCAGCTGCGTGAAATTACCCTGTTACGCCTTAAGGAGATGATGCAATGAGTACCGTGACGACCCATATTCTTGACACGGCGCTGGGCAAACCGGCCAGCGCCGTGGCGATTTCACTGGAGCAGAACAGTCCGGAAGGGTGGTTTCCGATTTCACAGGGTGAAACGGACAGCGACGGACGTCTGAAAGATCTGACGCCCGAGCCGCTGACGCCGGGCCATTACCGTTTAACGGCGGAAATTGGCGACTATTTTGCCGCTGCCGGTCGGGATGCGCTCTACGTCAGCGCCCAGATCGATTTTGTCATTGCCGAGGCGGGCAGCCACTTCCATCTGCCGTTTCTGATTTCACCCTGGTCGTGGTCAACCTATCGCGGCAGCTAATCGTCGGTGGTTTACAGCGAAAAACGATCCGCATCCTGCCACGCCGGGAAACGCTCGCGGTAGGCCTTCAGCGCGTCCAGCGACAGCTCAGCATCCAGCCGGGCGCGCTGATGCGGCTCGGCCGCGCTGAGGATCTCGCCCTGCGGCGAAATAATCTGACTGTCGCCGCTGTAGTGATGCTGATTGCCGTCACTGCCAACACGATTACAGCCTGCCACATAAGCCTGATTTTCAATCGCCCGCGCTAACAGCAGCGCCTGCCAGTGCAGCGTACGTGGCGCTGGCCAGTTGGCAACATAGAGCGCCAGATCGTAATCGTTGCGGTTGCGCGAGAAAACCGGAAAGCGCAGGTCGTAACAGATTTGCGGCAGAATGCGCCAGCCGCGCCACTCAAACACCTGACGCTGTTCGCCGGGCAGATAGTGGTGATGTTCATCCGCCATGCGGAACAGGTGACGCTTGTCATACTGATGCAGCGTGCCGTCCGGCTCGACCAGCAGGAAGCGGTTAACCGCGCCATTGTCGGTCTGAATCGCCGCGCTGCCGCCGACCAGGGCATCGGTGCGGCGGGCATGCTGATGCAGCCATTCAACCACCTGCGCCTGTGGCAGCGAGCTTTTCGCTGCCTCCATCGCAAAGCCGGTAGTAAACATCTCCGGCAGCAGAATCAGGTCACGTCCGGTGAGTCCGGCCAGCTGCGCGTCAAAATGTCGCAGGTTGGCCTCGCCATCCATCCAGCTCAGCGTCTCCTGCAAAACGGTAATTTTTAAAGCTGACATAAGCGCTCCGCGGCGGCATCTAATGTCGCCGGCTGTTTGGCAAAACAAAGGCGGATCAGTTTATGAGGGAAAGCATCGGCGCAGAACACCGACAGCGGAATCGCGGCGACGCCCACTTCGCGGGTCAGCCACTGGCAGAAACTGACATCATCCAGATCGGAGATGGCGCTGTAATCGACCAGCAAAAAGTAGGTGCCTTCGCAGGGCAGTACCTTAAAGCGGCTGTTGCTCAGCGCCGTCGCCAGCCGATCGCGCCGGTCACGATAAAACGCCGGCAGCTCAAAATAGTGTTCCGGATGCTCACGCAGCATATCGGCAATTGCCAGCTGCGCAGGGGTATTCACCGAGAAGGTCAGGTACTGATGCACCTTGCGCAGTTCAGCGCTAATCGCCACAGGAGCAATGCAGTAACCCACTTTCCAGCCGGTCATGTGGAACGTCTTGCCAAACGATGACACCGCAATGGCGCGCTGGCGCAGTTCAGGATGGGCCAGCACGCTGGCGTGGCCCGCCTCATCGAAACAGATGTGCTCATACACTTCGTCGCTCAGCACATAGATTGGGTGCTGAGCAATCGCCTGCCACAGCGCGGCGAAATCCTGCTGCTGCCAGACGGTGGCCGAAGGATTGTGCGGCGTATTCAGGATCACCAGCCGGGTTTTGTCACTCAGCAGCGCAGCAAATGCCTGCCAGTCCACCCGGAAGGCAGGCGGCTGCAGCGTAATGCGTTTCATCACGCCGCCCGACAGCTCCACCGCAGGGGCATAACTGTCGTAGCTGGGATCAAAGCAGATCACCTCATCGCCCGGCCGCACCAGCGCGGTAATCGCCGCATAGAGCGCTTCGGTCGCGCCCGCCGTCACCGTGATTTCCGTTTCCACATCCGGACGATAGTCATAAAGCCGCGCGGTTTTCTCTGCAATCGCCTCACGCAACGGCAGCGCACCTGTCATCGGCGCATACTGGTTCGCGCCCTGGCTGACGTGATACGCCAGCCGCTGCTGCAGATAGTTCGGGCCGCTGAAATCGGGAAAGCCCTGGGAGAGATTGATGGCGTTATGCTGCTGCGCCAGCGCACTCATCTGGCTGAAAATCGTGGTGCCGAGCAAAGGGAGTTTGCTCTCGGGGATCAGGTTGTGCTGCGTCATGGTGTCAGGCCTTAAGCGCGAAGATTGATGCGGTGTCACCCGGTGTTTGTGCCACTATAAACAGGATGGTAGTATTTGGCAATCAAGACGCTTAGACGGCTAAATGCGTCATGCTCCGCGCGTCGGCGGCGTTGGCTACGCGTACTTACCCGGAATCTCATTTCACCGCAAGGAACCATTATGTCGCAGAGTCTTCCGTTAGATCAGCTGGTCGCCGCCTGTCACTGGATTGGGGCAAAAGGCTGGGCACCGGCCACCGGCGGCAATATGTCCGTGCGCCGCGATGAACATGTCTGCCTGCTGAGTGAATCGGGCAAAGATAAAGGCACGCTGACGCGGGATGACTTTATCGAGGTCGATATCGCCACCAGCCAGTCGCTCTCTGGCCGTAAGCCGTCGGCAGAAACCGGGCTGCACACGATGATCTATCGCCTCTTTCCGGAGGCGGGCGCGGTACTGCACACCCACACGGTGAATTCGACCGTGCTGTCGCGGGTGGAGCAGGGCGCGGCGCTGCTGCTGCACGGCTATGAGATGCAGAAATCGTTAAGTGGCCAGCACACCCATCTGGATACGCTGGCGATTCCCGTATTCGACAACAGCCAGGACATTGCGGCGCTGGCGTCAGAAATTGAAGATTACGCCGCCCGCTTTCCGCTGCATTATGGCTTCCTGCTGCGCGGCCACGGCTTAACCTGCTGGGGCCGGGATGTCAGCGAAGCCCGCCGTCATCTGGAAGGTCTGGAATTTTTATTCGAATGTGAACGTCAACGTCGCCTGCTGGAGAAAGCATGATTCGCGCCATTGTTACTGATATCGAAGGCACCACCAGCGATATTCGCTTTGTACATAACATCCTGTTTCCCTATGCCCGCCAGCATCTGCCGGACTTCGTGCGTGACAATGCGCACCAGCCTGAGGTGGCGGCGGCGCTGCAGTCGGTACGTGAAGAGGCCGGTCAGCCGCAGGCCGATCTGGATGGGGTGACGGACATTCTGCTGGGCTTTATGGGCCAGGATCGCAAATCCACCGGCCTGAAAGCGCTGCAGGGGATGATCTGGCGCGACGGCTACGTGAACGGCAGTTTTACCGGTCATCTCTATCCCGACGTCCTCCCAGCACTCACCCGCTGGAAGGCGCAGGGTATTGAACTTTATGTATATTCCTCCGGATCGGTTGCGGCGCAGAAATTGTTATTTGGCTACAGCGACGAAGGTGATATTACTGGCCTGTTCAGCGGCTATTTTGACACCCGCGTCGGCGCCAAGCGTGAAGTCGCGTCTTATCGCGCTATCGCCGCTGAAATTGGTCAGCCAGCGGCGCAGCTGCTGTTTCTCTCCGATATTCATCAGGAGCTGGATGCCGCCGCGGAGGCGGGATGGCAGACGCTGCAATTACTGCGTGGCGATGCGGACGACGAGAGCCGCCATCGTCAGGTGACGGATTTTTCCCAGATTAACCCGGAGTCGATTTAGGATGAGCGCACTGACTATTTTTACCGACCGCGAAGCCAGCCAGCCGGTGTGGCACAGCACCGACGCAGAAGCGATTCGTGACCGTCTGAATGCTAAAGGCGTCCGTTTTGAACGCTGGGAAGCCGATCGCGATTTGGGTGAAAACCCGGATGCCGAAACGGTGATCAACGCCTATCAGCATGCGATCGATCGGCTGGTGGCGGAGAAGGGCTATCAGAGCTGGGACGTGATCAGCATGCGTGCCGACAATCCGCAGAAAACCGTACTGCGCGAGAAGTTTCTCAATGAGCATACGCACGGTGAAGATGAGGTGCGTTTCTTTGTCGAGGGGGCCGGGCTGTTTTGCCTGCATCTGGATGGCGAGATCCTGCAGATCCTGTGCGAGAAAAACGATCTGATCTCGGTGCCCGCGGGCACGCCGCACTGGTTTGATATGGGATCGTCACCGCACTTCACGGCGATCCGGATTTTCGATAATCAGGAAGGCTGGGTGGCGAACTTTACCGGCGACAAGATCGCGGATGCCTATCCGCGTATGGCGTAATCTGTCAGCCTGCACGGTGAGGCGTCTGCCATCAGCGGCAAACGCCTTGCAGCGCGTTACTGCGGCTGGAAGATGCCGTTCTGTACCTGGTCAGGCGTGACCACGCCAGTATCCAGTACCCAGCCGCTGATCAGGGCGGCAGGCGTGACATCGAACGCCGGGTTGTAAACCTTCGTCGCTTCCGGTGCCCACTGTACGCTGCCAAAACTGCCGGCCACGCCTGTCACTTCGCTGGCGGCGCGCTGCTCAATAGGAATTTCTGCGCCGTCAGGACAGCTGCGATCCAGCGTGGTATGGGGAGCCGCCACGTAAAATGGAATCTGATGATAATGCGCCAGCACCGCCAGGCTGTAGGTGCCAATCTTATTGGCGACATCGCCGTTGGCGGCAATGCGGTCAGCGCCAACCCACACCGCATCCACCTCGCCACGGGCCATCAGGCTGGCGGCCATGGAATCGGTGATCAGCGTGTAAGGAACCGCCAGTTCGCCCAGCTCCCAGGCGGTCAACCGGCCACCCTGTAGCAGCGGGCGGGTTTCATCCACCCAGACATTCTTAACCAGTCCCTGCTGATGGGCACGGGCAATAACGCCGAGCGCGGTGCCCACGCCAGCAGTGGCCAGCCCGCCGGTATTGCAGTGGGTCAGCAACTGGCTGTTGGGTTTTACGAGTGTGCAACCTGCGTCTGCGATGGCGTCGCACAGTTGCTTATCCTCCTGCACCAGCCGCCAGGCTTCTTCAACCAGCGCGGGGACAAAGTCCGGCTGAGCCAGCGCCACTTTCATCCGATCCAGGTTGTTCATCAGATTGACCGCGGTAGGGCGGGCGGCGCGCAGCGTCTCCAGCGCCTGTGCCAGTTCAGCGCGCGTCAGTCCCTGTTCTGCCAGCAGCGCCAGCAACAGCGAAGCGGAGAGACCAATCAGCGGCGCACCGCGCACCCGCAGCGCATGAATATGTTCAACCAGCTGAGGCACGCTGTGCGCAGGCAGCCAGTTTTTCTGCTGCGGCAGCGCCTGCTGATCCAGAATCCAGAGCTGATTGTCACGAACCTGTAAACTGGTGGTTTGAAGTGTCTGCATTGTGGGTGAAATCCATGTTGCGTTAATGATACGTATTGTGCCAACATGCTGAACGGATGTATAGACGTCTGAACGGCTTATTACACCTGAGTGACCCCCTTCGAACGATGAGGAACAGGCAATGTCGCAATACCGTACTTTTACTGCTGCTGATGCTGTGGACTATGCCCGACAATTTGGCGGCGTGGACAATCCTGCCGCGCTGAGCAGCGCAGAAGAGATTGGTGATGGCAACCTCAACCTGGTGTTTAAGATTTATGACGATCAGGGCAACAGTCGCGTCATCGTCAAGCAGGCACTGCCCTATGTGCGCTGCGTGGGGGAGTCCTGGCCGCTGACGCTGGATCGGGCGCGGCTGGAAGCGCAGACCCTGGTCGAGCACTACAAGTATTGTCCGCAGCACACGGTGAAGATCACCCATTATGATGCGGAGTTGGCAGTGATGGTGATGGAAGATCTTTCCAGCCATCGCATCTGGCGCGGCGAGCTGGTGAAGGGCGTGTATTATCCGGAAGCGGCGCAGCAGCTAGGCGACTATCTGGCGCAGACTCTGTTCCATACCTCCGATTTCATCCTGCATCCACATCAGAAAAAAGCGGAAGTGGCGCGTTTTATTAATCCGGAAATGTGTGAAATCACCGAAGATCTTTTCTTCAACGATCCCTACACCAACCATGAGCGCAACAGCTATCCCGCGGCGCTTGAGCCGCTGGTCGCCAGCCTGCGTGATGATGATGCGTTACGCATTGCGGTGGGCGGCCTTAAACATCGCTTCTTTGCCCATGCTGAAGCCTTGCTGCATGGCGATATTCACAGTGGCTCAATTTTCGTTGCGGACCGCAGTCTGAAAGCGATTGATGCAGAATTTGGCTATTTCGGCCCCATCGGGTTTGATATTGGCACTGCTATCGGCAATCTGCTGATTAACTACTGTGGTCTGCCGGGGCTGCTGCCTCCGCGTGAAGCCGCCGATGCACGTGAACAGCGCCTCAGCGATGTTCACACCCTCTGGACGACCTTTGCGTCAGGCTTCCTGGCGCTGGCAGCTGAGAAAACCCGCGATGAGGCGATGGCTTATCCAGGCTATGCGGCGGCGTTTCTGCGTAAAGTGTGGGCCGATACCATCGGTTACTGCGGCACGGAACTGATTCGCCGCACGGTGGGGATGTCACATGTAGCGGATATGAAGCTGATTGCCGATCCGGCGATGCATATCGACTGCATCCGTAATGCGATTAACCTGGGACGCACGCTGATTCTGGCCGCCGATCACGTAGAAGATGTGGATGCGCTGATTGCCCGTATCCGTCAGGCGGGATAAAAAGGCCGACGTGATGTCGGCCTGTAAAGCAGTACTGGCTCAGGGAGCATACGCCCTCCCTTGCTCGCCCGGCCCGTAGCACGGGATGCTTTCCTTTTCTGACCCTGTTCCCTGCGCTTTGGGCTTAATCATTGCGGTCAGATTTCCCCTGATTTGGCATAGTGTCGCCCTCCTGATGAAGAGCGCTGAACTTCAAGCGATGGGAGCATACGCCTGGAGTAAAGCATCGCGGGCCATGGATGGCCCGCGCTGAGCATGCCATGGATGGCGTTTTTGCGTCTTTACGGAGGGCGTATGCTCCCTGAGCAGACGCTAATCCTATGCCGCCTCACTCGCCCGTGACGCAGGCTGAGGGGCTTTCTCCTGCACCGGGACTGCCAGTGCCTCTGGCTCAAACTCATCAACGTTAATCGACCGCAGACGACTGGCTTCAGCACGCTGCAACACATCCGCCTCTTTAGCATCAATCCAGCCCTGCTCCAGCGCACGCTTAGCCAGCGCGTCCAGCCGGGTAAAGGAGAGATGCTGCTTCGTCTGTTTGCACAACCTGTCATGAATCACTTCTGCCGCCATCACATCCTGCAGCGCCTGTTCCAGCTGACCGGCAGGGTTGTGCTCGCTCGGCGTCAGGTACATGCCACGTCCCAGACGGCTACGGGTAGCTGACGGCTGTTGCAGCATTTTTGCCAGTTGATGATCCAGGCGATCAGATGGCGCAGGACAGTGATGACCGCCAGCAAAAATGGTCATCCGCAGTGCGCCCGCCACCAGACGGTTGGGGAAGTTACGCAGCAGATCGTCGATAGCCACTTCCGCCTGATGCAGCGCATCCTGAACGCCCCAGTGAACCAGCGGCAGATCGGCTTCGTTGCGGCCTTCATCGTCATAGCGTTTCAGCGTCGCGGAAGCGAGATAGAGCTGGCTCAGTACATCGCCCAGACGCGCCGAGATACGCTCGCGACGTTTCAGGCTGCCGCCCAGTACCGCCATCGACACATCAGAGAGCAACGCCAGATTGGCACTGATGCGGTTCAGGTGCTGGTAATAACGGCGGGTGCCATCGCGGGTCGGGCTGGCGCTGGTACGTCCGGCGGTTAAGCCCAGCCACAGACTGCGCAGGGTGCTGCTGCCCACATAACCGATATGGCTGAACAGCGCGTGATCAAACGCGTTCACATCGTTGCTGGCGGCGGCTGCCATCTCCTGCAGCACATAAGGATGGCAGCGAATCGCGCCCTGTCCGAAGATAATCATGCTGCGGGTCAGAATGTTAGCGCCTTCCACCGTGATAGCGATCGGTGCGCCCTGATAGGCACGGGCCAGGAAGTTGCTGTTGCCGAGCATGATGCCTTTACCGCCCGCAATATCCATGGCGTCGATAATGGCGCGCTGGCCGCGATGGGTGCAGTGATATTTCACAATCGCCGACAGCACCGCCGGTTTTTCACCCTGCATAATCCCGGCGGTAATCAGCGTGGCCGCCGCATCCATCACGTAAGCGTTACCGGCGATGCGCGCCAGCGGCTCTTCAATCCCTTCCATCTTACCGATTGAAACCCGGAACTGACGGCGGATATGGGCATACGCACCTGTCGCCAGCGCCACACTTTTCAGGCTGCCGGTTGAGTTCGAAGGCAGCGTAATGCCGCGGCCCACTGACAGACACTCCACCAGCATCCGCCAGCCCTGTCCGGCCATTTCCGGCCCGCCGATAATATAGTCAATCGGTACAAAGATATTATTGCCGCGCGTTGGGCCGTTCTGGAATGGTACGTTAAGCGGGAAGTGGCGATGGCCAATTTCCACGCCGGGGGTATTCGTTGGGATCAGCGCACAGGTAATGCCAGGATTCTCGTTGTCGCTGAGCAGATGCTCCGGGTCAGAGAGTTTAAACGCCAGGCCCAGCACGGTGGCGATCGGCGCCAGCGTAATGTAGCGCTTGTTCCAGGTCAGCCGCATGCCCAGCACCTGCTGACCCTTCCATTCACCCATGCAGACGACGCCGGTATCGGGGATTGCGCCGGCATCTGAACCCGCTTCCGGGCTGGTCAGCGCAAAGCAGGGGATCTCATCGCCGCGTGCCAGCCGCGGTAAATAGTGATTTTTCTGCTCTTCGGTGCCGTAGTGCTGCAGCAATTCGCCCGGACCCAGTGAGTTAGGCACGCCCACGGTAATCGCCAGAATCCCGGAGACGCCAGACAGTTTTTGCAACACACAGGCCTGCGCATAGGCGGAGAAATCGAGTCCGCCATACTCTTTCTTAATGATCATCGCGAAGAAACGATGCTCTTTCAGATAGGCCCAGAGTTCCGGCGGCATATCGGCCAGCTCGTGGGTGATCTGGAAATCGTTAGCCATGCGGCACGCTTCTTCGACCGGGCCATCAAGAAAAGCCTGCTCTTCGGCGGTGAGGCGCGGCTGTGGATAGCTGTGCAGCTTCTGCCAGTCCGGTTTGCCCTGGAACAGATCGCCTTCCCACCAGGTGGTGCCCGCATCAATCGCTTCTTTCTCGGTGCGCGACATCGGCGGCATCACCTTCTGGAAGCGCTGAAAGATCGGCTTTGAAAACAGGCTGCGGCGCAGTGACGGCAGGTTAAATGGCAGCAGGACGATCGCCAGCAGCAGCAGCAGCCACGGCGTCCAGAGGTGAGCAACAGCCATCGCGGCAGTCCACAGCAACAGGATTGCGCTGCTGAGCCGTAACGACAGGCGGTGATAGAACAGAGCGCCAATCAGCGCCAGCGTGGCAAATATTGAAACAATTATCATGATGAACCGCTCCAGGAAGTAAGAGGTCTGACCTGTTGTGTAGAGAGGTTTAGAGTAGTTGGCGGGATTTATCAATTTGTTTACATCGCAATTACAACCTGCCTCACAAAAACCGTTTTTAGCCCATTTTTGCATCAACTGTGGCAATGTTAATCGCCGCCACTGCCTGGCCGGACATGGCATGACGCTTTGCGCTGACCGGCCATTCCGTTAAACTTGCTGCGATTAACCTCTCCTAAAAAAGGACATCCCTATGTACCAGGACATCATCCGCTCTGAGCTTAATGAAGCTGCTGATACGCTGACAAAATTCCTCAGCGATGACGCCAATATTCATGCGATCCAACGTGCTGCGGTGCTGCTGGCTGATAGCTTCAAGGCGGGCGGCAAGGTGCTTTCCTGCGGTAACGGCGGTTCACATTGTGATGCCATGCACTTCGCCGAAGAGCTGACCGGTCGCTACCGTGAAAATCGTCCTGGTTATCCGGCGATTGCCATCTCAGATGTCAGCCATCTCTCCTGCGTCAGTAATGACTTTGGTTATGACTATGTCTTTTCGCGCTATGTGGAAGCGGTAGGACGACCAGGCGATGTGTTGCTGGGCCTCTCAACCTCCGGGAACTCTGCCAATATTATTAAAGCGATTGAAGCTGCACGTGCGCAGGGGATGAAAGTGATCACCCTGACCGGTAAAGATGGCGGTAAGATGGCAGGCAGTGCCGATATTGAAATCCGCGTGCCACACTTTGGTTATGCCGATCGCATTCAGGAGATCCACATTAAAGTGATCCATATCCTGATGCTGCTGATCGAAAAAGAGATGGTGAAGTAACTGCGCTGGCCTCCCGCCTGACGGGAGGCCTCAAAATCAGAGGTGGTGGCTATGTGCGAATTGCTCGGGATGAGCGCCAATGTTCCCACGGATATCTGTTTCAGCTTTACCGGACTGGTTCAGCGTGGCGGTGGAACCGGGCCTCACAAAGATGGCTGGGGCATTACCTTTTACGAAGATAAAGGTTGTCGTACGTTTAAAGATCCGCTGCCGAGCTTTAACTCGCCGATTGCGCGTCTGGTGCAGGAGTATCCGATCAAATCGCATTCGGTGGTGGCGCACATCCGCCAGGCGAATCGTGGTCAGGTGTCGCTGGAAAACACCCATCCGTTTACCCGCGAGCTGTGGGGCCGAAACTGGACCTATGCGCACAACGGTCAGCTTAAGGGCTATCGTCAGCTGGAGACCGGTACATTCCGGCCGGTAGGTGAAACGGACAGTGAGAAGGCGTTCTGCTGGATCCTGCATCAGCTGGCGACGCGCTATCCACGCACGCCGGGCAACTGGCCTGCGGTGTTTCGTTTTATCGGAGAGCTGGCCGGTTCGTTGCGGCAGAAGGGCGTGTTTAACATGCTGTTGTCAGATGGCCGCTATCTGATGGCCTTCTGCTCCACCAACCTGTTCTGGATCACCCGCCGGGCACCGTTTGGCCGGGCGCAATTACTGGATCAGGATGTGGAGGTGGATTTTCAGCAGCACACCACGCCGCATGACGTGGTGACGGTGATTGCTACGCAGCCACTGACGGCCAATGAAACCTGGCAGCGGATTGCGCCAGGTGAATGGGCGTTATTCTGCCTTGGAGAGCGCCAGGAATGAACGTGAAGCGGCTTCGGGACTGGCTAACACCGGTGCCGGGCTGCTGTTCATCACATATTTCCCGCTGGTAACATTGACCATCGGCGGCTGGTGATATTTCGCAAAGTACGCATAGCCCGGCTGCAACTGCTGCCAGAAACTGGCGTCGCTGGAGTAGCGGTGACGCTGCATGTTGCTGTCGGTCATGCGGAACGGATAGATGCTGATGCCAACATCCTGCTGACCGTTACGCAGCGCCGCGTTCACATAGGTAAAAATCTCATCCATATAGGCGTTGGTCATGGCATAGCAGCCAATTGACTTACAGTCGCCATGAATCATCAGGTAGTTGCCGCTATACCCCTGATTACGATCGTACTGATTCGGGAAGCCGATGTTGATCGCGCGATAAAAGCGGCTATCCGGCTTCAGCTGATTCAGCTTCACGTTGTAAAAACCTTCCGGGCTTTTGAAATCGCCTTCACGACGTTTCGGGCCGAGGCCGCCAGAAAAGTTACAGATGCGATAGGTATCCAGCAGGCGGAATTCGTTACCGATTTTGCCGTAGAGTTCGAGCGTGCGTTCTTCCTTGAAGATCTGGATGTAGACCGGGGTGCCGAGTAACTGCTTTTTTAATTCTTTGCTGACCGGTGCCGCTGAGACGGGTTCGGGTGTCATTGCCATGCTGAGGGCTGGCAGTAAAATCATCGCAAACAGGAGTGCGATTTTGCCCATGCTGTGTATACCTTGAGGTGAAGAGAACATGACGCAAAATGTGCGTCTTTGTTTGCATTATCGGAACTGTCCGCTACCGCAGCGCAACATTAAACATTGTCTGTTTTTTTAGCAAGACGCCGACAGCCAGATTCGCGATTTACTGAAAGATATTCGGCCACAAATTTGTAAACTTTAATTGTGGGCCCGACAAATATTGCAGTTACCCCTGCCAACTGTATACTTATCCAGTGCCGGAGGGGGTATGCGTAAAATCATTCATGTCGATATGGACTGCTTCTATGCCGCGGTGGAGATGCGTGATAATCCCCAGCTGCGCGATATCCCGATCGCCATTGGCGGCAGTCGCGAACGCCGTGGCGTGATCAGCACCGCCAACTATCCGGCCCGCAAATTTGGCGTGCGCAGTGCGATGCCAACCGGCATGGCCCTCAAGTTATGCCCGCATCTGCGCCTGCTGCCAGGCCGTTTCGACGCCTACAAAGAAGCCTCCGCACAGATTCGCGACATTTTTACCCGCTACACACCGCGGATTGAACCGCTCTCACTCGATGAAGCCTATCTGGATGTCACCGACAGTCCGCACTGTCACGGCTCCGCCACGCTGATGGCGCAGGAAATCCGTGCGACCATCTTCCGTGAAACCGGGCTTACCGCGTCAGCGGGTATCGCGCCAATTAAGTTTCTGGCGAAGATCGCCTCGGACCTGAATAAGCCGGACGGACAGTATGTAATTACCCCGCCGGAGATGGCCGGTTTTCTGCTGTCCCTGCCGCTGGCGAAAATTCCCGGTGTCGGCAAGGTCTCGGCCAAAAAGCTGGAGGAGATGGGGCTGGTCACCTGTGGCGACGTACAGAAGGCTGATTTAGCGCTGCTACTGAAGCGCTTTGGTAAGTTTGGCCGGGTGCTGTGGGAACGCAGCAACGGCATTGATGATCGTGAGGTGATCGTCGAGCGCGAGCGTAAATCGCTGGGAGTGGAACGCACGCTGGCGGAAGATATCAGCGACTGGGACGCCTGCCTGGAGATTATCGACTTTCTCTATGCTGAACTGGATCGCCGGCTGACGCAGATTCGACCAGACAAACAGGTGGCGCGGCAGGGCGTAAAACTGAAGTTCAGCGATTTTCAGCAGACGACCCAGGAGCATATCTGGCCGGTGCTGAATAAAGAGGACATGATTGCCATCGCCCGGAAAACCTGGGATGAGCGTCGCGCCGGTCGTGGCGTGCGGCTGGTGGGACTGCATGTCACCATGGTGGATCCCCAGCTGGAGCGTCAGCTGCTGCTGGGTCTGTAACGGTCAGCCTCACCAGTCGGCAAGGCTGACGCCGGATTACTTCTTGTATTTCGCCTCAAGGGTCGCAAACCACGGTGCGATGAAATCTTCATTGCCGCCCCAGCCCGGAATGATCTTGTTCAGCGAGGCAACGTTCACCGCGCCAGGCTGACTGTTGAGCTGCTGCTGAGAGATCGACGCGGCTTTAAACTGATACGTCGCTGGCGTCTCTTCACCGGCAATCTTCTTCGCCACCAGACGCATATTCACCGCGCCGATGGTTTTAGGATCGACCGCCACCGTCTGCACCCATGGGCTGTTTTTCTCGCGCATCAGCTGCAAATCCTGGTTCGAGACGTCGATGCTGTAGAGCTTAATCTCGGTACGACCATTCTCCTGCAGCGCCTTGTAAGCACCCTGACTGAACGCATCCCAGGCGCCCCAGATGGCATCGATTTTGCCTTTCGGGTATTTCGCCAGAATCGCGCCAATCTTGTTGGCGGTGTCGCCCTGAACGTCCGTAGAGACGGCGCCAATCGACTCCAGCTGGTGAATGCCCGGATTCTCTTTCAGCAGTTTTTCATACACGACCTGACGGCGTTCCATCGGCGGGAAACCGGCGACCCACAGCTTGACGATGTTCGCCTTACCGTTGAAGTCGTGGATAAGCTGACCTAGCGACAGCTGCGCCAGCGAAGCATCATCCTGCGCAGTGACGGTGACGCCAGGAATCCGGTTATCCACCGGCGTATCAAACACGGACAGCTTAATACCGGCATCGGCAATACGCTTTACCAGTCCGCTGGCGTAGGGTGCTTTGCCGTGCGACAGCACGATGCCGTCATATTTCTGGCTGATCGCCTGATTCACGAAATCCTGAAAGCGCGCATCATCGCCGTTGCTGAGAAAGGTGCTGACCTTAAAGCCCAGCTGGCGACCCTGCTGTATGGCACCGGCAACAAACTGGGTGGTGTTGTCATCGGAGCCGAGGTTGCGGATCACCGCAATACGAATCAGGCCATCATGGCTGGCGATTGCCGCAGGCACCGGGGTGACGGTGTCCGCGAAGGCGGCGCTGGCGTTCAGCAGGCTCAGGGCCAGCAGCGAGAGTGTTATTTTTTCCATTGTTATCAACTCCGGTATACGCGCCTCAGCGGCGCTGGATATAGGTAATCGCCAGTGCTAACGCCAGCACCAGTCCTTTAATAATGTCCATGGCGTAGTAGGGCACAGAGAGCATGACCAGGCCGTTCTGCAGCACGCCGAGGATAACCGCGCCGACCAGCGTGCCCAGCGCGTTGGGCTTGCCGGAACCGGCCAGCGAAAAGCCAATCCACGCCGCCGCGACCGCATCCATCAGGTAGCCGCTGCCGGCATTGACCTGCGATGAACCGATACGTGAAGCAAGCAGGATGCCGCCCAGACCGGCGAGCAGTGAGGCGATCACATAAGCCAGCACCCGGTAGCGGTTGGTACGGATGCCCGAGAGGCGCGCCGCTTCCGGATTACCGCCCAGCGCATACATGCGGCGGCCATGCTTAGTCAGAGATAGCGCCAGCTGTGCGGCAACGGTCACCACCAGCATAATGATGACGATGGTCGGCACCTGACCCAGCAGGCCAAACGCGGCCGGAATAGTGCCTTCCGCCATATCACCGCTCGGCAGCACCATGTTCTCGGTGATCGACCCGCCAAAGCTGTAGGTCATCGCCACACCCTGAATCACGAAGAGTGTCGCCAGCGTCGCCAGCATGTCGGGGATACGCAGGATCACAATCAGGAAGGCGTTAAACAGTCCGACCAGGGTGCAGAGCGCCAGGGTAATCAGGATTGCGGTGGTCGTGCCGAAGCCGTACCAGACAAACAGCGAAATCACTAACGCATTGGCGAGTGAGGCGGTTGAGCCGACCGACAGATCAAAGCCGCCCACGGTCAGCGAGATGGACACGCCGATCGCAATCACCGTCACAATCGCAATCGATCGCAGAATGTTGATGATGTTGTTGGGCTCAAGGAAGCTGTCGGAAGCCAGGCCAAAGGCGGCGATCAGGATCACCACCGTGAGTAACATGCCCCATTTATAGAGAAAGTCGAACAACTGGTGACGCCATGGCGCGGCCGTCAGGTTCAGGCTGGTTTCTTTGCTGCTCACGCAGGGGTTCCTCCGGTGGAATAGAGCAAAAGCGTCTCTTCGGTGACGTCGCGTGCGGCCAGCTCGGCCACAATACGTCCATCCCAGAGCACGCAAATCCGGTCGCATAAGCCGACCAGTTCAGAAAATTCACCCGACGCGTAGATGATGCCTTTACCCTCGCGCGCCAGGCTGTCGATCAGGGTGAACAGCTCGGTTTTGGCTTTGATATCGACGCCTTTGGTCGGCTCATCGAAAATCAGCACGTCAGCGTTGTTGCGCAGCCATTTGCCAATCGCCACCTTCTGCTGGTTGCCGCCTGAGAGACGCCGCAGTGTCTGTGCCGGGCCGGTGGTGCGCACCTGCAACTGCCGGATAACCTGCTCCGCCCAGCGCCACGCCTGGCGATGCCCGAACAGGCTCCAGCGCGAAAAGCTGTCGTCGGCGCTGACGCTAAGGTTCATCGCCACCGACTCATCGATAAAGATCCCCTCTTTGCGCCGCTCTTCCGGCACCAGCGCCATGCGGCGACTGACGGAGTCGTGCGGCGAGCGCGGCTGCCACGGCTGACCGTGCAGTTCACCGCGACTGACGCGGCTTTTGCTGGCACCAAACAGCGCCTTGCAGAGTTCGGTTTTGCCGGCACCGGCCAGTCCGGCGATGCCCAGAATTTCCCCTTTGTGCAGCCGCAGCGAGATATCCTGCAGCAGCTGCTCATCGTGCAGTCCTTCCACCGCCAGCAGCAGCGGCTGTGTCTGCTGTTCACGACGGGCCGGGAAGATATCGGTGAGCTGGTGGCCCAGCATCTTCTCCACGATCTGCTCGCCGCTCAGCGCCGCCATCGGGCCGGTTTCGATCAACCGGCCATCACGCAGCACCGTCAGCTGGTCGCAGATGGCTTTCAGTTCATGGATGCGGTGAGAGATGAACACCACGCCGATCCCACTGGCCTGCAGACGACGCACCACGGCAAACAGCCGTTCGCTTTCGTGCTGATCCAGCGGGGCAGTGGGTTCATCCAGAATCAGGAAGCGGCAGTGGTGCGACAGCGCCCGCGCCAGCAGAATTTGCTGTTTTTCCGCCAGGGTGCAGCGCTCTACCAGCCGGTTGACGTCCAGTGCCACGTCGAGCTGCGTCAGCAGCGCCCGCGCCTGACGGCGGATCTCACCCCAGCGATAGCGGTGGCCGGGTTCTGCCAGCCGATCCAGCAAAATGTTTTCCGCCACGCTGAGCTGCGGCACCAGCGCCACGTCCACTTCCTGCTGAACCAGATGGATACCCAGCTGTTTTGCATCACGCGGCGTGCGGATGGAGACCGGTTCACCATCCAGCAGGATTTCGCCGCTGTAGTGGCTGTGCGCGCCGGAAAGGATCGCCATCAGGGTAGATTTACCCGCGCCGTTCGCGCCGGTCAGGGCATGAACCGAATGGCCGTCACTGCGGAAATCCACCGACGATAGCGCGGCAAACCCGCCAAAAGCGATGGAGATGTTACGCATCTCAAGGCGGTTTAACCCTGGCATGTCATTACTCTCCTGAAAAATCACTGGCCGCATTTTTTCCTGAACCTTCAGGCGCGGCAACAGCCGAAAGCGCATAAGCTAGCACGAAATCTTATTAGCCATCCAGACATCCGGATATAACGGCGGCTGTGACCAGCGAAGCGCGGGAACGTGGCGGAATAGCGGGGTAAAGCGCGGAAAAGGCAGCGAATTATGCTGGGGATAAGTGACAGGCATAAAAAAACCAGGCCGGAGCCTGGTTTACTTTTTTTGTGACAGAATTACTTTTCTGGCACTACATTCAGCAGGGTGGTCAGTAATTTCCAGTAAAGACCAACGCTTTCGATGTGAACCTGCTCATCCGGCGAGTGCGGCCCGGTGATGGTCGGTCCAATCGAGACCATATCCATATCCGGATATGGCTTTTTGAACAGACCACACTCCAGACCGGCGTGAATCACCTGAATGTTCGGGGTCTTATCAAACAGCGCGATATAGGTCTGACGGGTCAGCGCCATGATGGCGGAGTCCGCATCCGGCTGCCAGCCTGGGTAGCCACCTTTCGCTTTGGTCTGCGCGCCCGCCAGCTGGCCCAGCGAGGTCAGCATCTGTACCACATAATCGCGGCCGGTGTCGATCAGCGAACGGATCAGGCAGTTGATCTCTGCGTGGTCATCTTCCATCGTCACCACACCGATATTCAGTGAGGTTTCGACCACACCTTTCGCCACGTCTGAATTGCGGATCACGCCGTTTGGCGTGCTGTTCAGCAGATTCAGGAAGCGATCGCGGCTGTCAGTGCTCAGGGCATTACCCTGATGCGCCAGCGGCTCGGTGACCAGTGCGATGTTTGGCTCTTTAACGCCATGCTCGTTTTTGATGGCGCTCAGGAAGTGCGCCGCTGCGGATTTCAGCGCATCCGCTTTGTGACTCTCGACCGCCACAGTAGCAAAGGCTTCACGCGGAATCGCGTTGCGCAGCGTACCGCCGCTGAACGCCAGCAGACGCAGATCCAGTTCAGCCGCGTGTGCCGCCAGGAAGCGTGCCAGCAGTTTGTTGGCGTTGCCGAGGCCCATATGAATGTCGGCACCGGAGTGACCGCCACGCAGTCCCTTCAGCGTCAGCTTCAGGGTCTGGAACTCAGCAGGCACGGCTTCGCGGGTCAGTGGCAGGGTAGAGACGAAGTCGATACCGCCTGCACAACCCATGTAGATCTCACCTTCTTCTTCGGAGTCGGTGTTGATCAGGATTTCAGCCTGCAGCCAGTTGGGTTGCAGACCGAACGCGCCATCCATGCCAGTCTCTTCGGTCATGGTCAGCAGCACTTCCAGCGGGCCATGCGTCAGGCTGTTGTCAGCCAGCACCGCCAGCGCAGAAGCCATACCGATGCCGTTGTCCGCGCCCAGCGTGGTGCCGCGTGCTTTTACCCACTCGCCGTCAATCCAGGGCTGAATCGGGTCTTTGGTGAAGTCATGCACGGTGTCGTTATTTTTCTGCGGCACCATGTCCAGATGCGCCTGCAGCGCAACCGGGGTACGGTTTTCCATGCCTGCGGTGGCGGGCTTACGAATCAGGATGTTGCCGACCTGATCGCGCTCACACCAGAAGCCCTGCTCTTTAGCCCAGCCGGTGATGTAGTTCGCCAGCGCTTCTTCGTGAAAAGAGGGATGGGGAATAGAGCAGATCTTAGCGAAAATATCCCACAGTGGCTGTGGAGAGAGTTGAGACAATTCAGACACGACAGGTCTCCTGTGTCAGTGTACCGGCGAGGCCGGACATCGCGAGTTTCCAGTGAAAAATCGCCGTCAGAGAATCTGACGAGCCAGGCCTGAGAATATCACTGTTTTTTACCGGGTGCGCTCTCAGACGCGCTAAAAAGCCGCAACCAGCGCGCGGGTGCTGGTTTTTAGTGCGTCAACTCCTTATAATCTCGCGCAACCTTTTCCCCGTTGCACATTTTTACGCCACCTCGGTTGGCTGGGATTTCTATTTTATGAGCGAAAAATACGTCGTTACCTGGGACATGCTTCAGATTCATGCCCGTAAACTGGCCCAGCGCCTGCTTCCTGTTGAACAGTGGACAGGCATTATCGCGGTGAGCCGCGGCGGTCTGGTACCGGCTTCGCTGCTGGCACGTGAACTGGGTATCCGCTACGTTGATACCGTCTGCATCTCCAGCTATGACCACGATCATCAGCGCGAAATGAAAGTGCTGAAGCGTGCGGAAGGCGACGGTGAAGGCTTTATCGTGATCGATGACCTGGTGGATACCGGCGGCACCGCCCAGGCGATTCGCGAGATGTACCCGAAAGCGCGTTTCTGCACCATTTTCGCGAAACCCGCTGGTCGCTCACTGGTTGATGATTATATTGTCGATATCCCGCAGGATACCTGGATTGAGCAGCCGTGGGATATGGGCGTGGTCTACATCCCGCCGATTGTAAAAAACTGATTGATACACATCAGACAACGCCCGGTTTTCCGGGCGTTGTGCTTTCTGAGCCTCGCACGCCGAATTGCCGTACAGTACACTTAGCCATCGCCGTTCTGTTGCAGGAGAAGTGAGTATGTCGAGCAAAAATCTCAGCGAGGAGCTATTCAAGCCGCGCTTTAAGCATCCTGAAACCTCTTCCCTGGTTCGCCGCCAGCATCACGCTACCCCGGATATCCACTCAGCCCTGGATGGTGACAGCCAGCGTGGCTGGTATCGCATGCTGAACAAGCTGATGTGGACATGGCGCGGGCTGACGCCGCAGGAGATCAGTGAAGTGCTGGCGCGTATTGCCATCAGTAACGTTGAACATACCGATGAGACGCTGCTCGATACGGTAATCGGTTTCCGCAGCGGTAACTGGCATTTTGAATGGTGCAGACAGGCAGGCATCTGGCAGCAGAAAGCGCTGGAGGCGACCGACGACAGCGAGGCGGGTGACTACTGGCTGCACGCGGCGCACCTCTATAGCGTTGCCGCTTATCCCTATATAAAAGGCGATGAGCTGGCTGACCAGGCACAGACGCTGGCCAATCGCGCCTATGAAGAGGCCACTCAGCGGTTGCCGGGCGAACTGAAATCCCTGACGTTTGCCATCACGGGCGGCAGTCCGGTTAGCGGCTTTCTGCACATACCACCGGATGTCGAAGCGCCTTATCCCACCGTGCTGTTCTGCGGCGCGCTCGACTCGTTACAGAGCGATCATTACCGCCTGTTCCATGACTATCTTGCCCCGCGCGGCATTGCGATGCTGACCATTGATGTGCCGTCGGTGGGTAACTCGGTGAAATGGACGCTGAATCAGGACACCAGTTTTCTGCATCAGCAGGTGTTGCGCGATCTGAAAAACGTGGCCTGGGTTGACCATACCCGTGTGGCGGCGTTTGGCTATCGCTTTGGCGCGAACGTGGCGGTGCGGCTGGCCTATCTGGAATCGCAGCGGCTGCGCGGCGTCGCCTGTCTTGGCCCGATTGTGCATGCGCTGCTGACGCAGACGGCATTGCAGGATGAGATCCCGGATATGTATATGGATATGCTGGCAAGCCGGTTAGGCATGGCGACCACTTCCGACAGCGCGCTGCGCACCGAACTCAATCGTTATTCGCTTAAAACCCAGGGATTGCTGGGCCGCCGGACGCCGACACCGATGCTGTCGGGTTACTGGCAGAACGATCTTTTCAGTCCGGAAGAAGAGAGCAAGCTGATCGCTAACTCGTCGTCAGACGGCAAAGCGCTGCTGATTCCGGTGAAGCCGATGATGGCCAGTTTCGACAAGGCGCTGAATGAGATTTGCGACTGGCTGGAGAAGCGTTTAAAAAGGTAACTGGCAAAATTTACAGTATTTGCTACAACTAGTAGCGGAATTCTTCCGGGCGGCCTTATAAAGGCTTATGACGTAATCGGGCCGCCCGGAAATCAAGGCTGTATAGCGGTCAAAACCTATGGAGAATCAGCATGACGTTACCAAGTGGTCATCCCCGCAGTCGCCTGCTTAAGCGTTTTACCGAGCTTGGGCCTTATATTCGCGATGGGAAATGTGGCGAAACCCGCTTCTTCTTCGACTGTCTGGCTGCCTGCGTCAATGTGAAACCGGCACCGGAACTGCGTGAGTTCTGGGGCTGGTGGATGGAGCTGGAAGCGCAGGCTGACCACTTTACCTATGTCTACCATATTGGTCTGTTCGATAAAGAGGGCGACTGGTCGGTGGCAAACATCAAAGGTAAAGAGAACACGGCACGTGTGGAAGAGACCTTACGGAATTTCCATACCCGCCTGAAAGCGATGCTGAAGGAGTTAGAGCTGGATCTTATCCCGGCCAGCGACTTCGATGAGAAACCGGTGAAGCTGAGCGCCTGATTAGGTAGTTCAGTAAAATAAAGACGAAAAAAATGGCGAGTTTAAAAACTCGCCATTTTTGTTGAAGTCTGGCCCGCTGTTAGATCGCGTTTTCGCAGAGAACACGGTCAGATCGGAAAGACGCAAAAGCCGCCATCCATGGCACGCTCTGCTCACGCGATTACGCACCTCATCCCTGAGGTGCGTCCGTAAACGGGCCAACGCTTTGCGTTGTTCAAAAACGCTCCCGGCGTTTTTGTCCGTGGCGTGGGACGCTTTCCTCTTCTGACCGTGTTCCCTGCGTGTTGAATTTATGCGTTGCTGCCAGATCCAAATCCGCCCGGTTTTCGAGCCTCAAATCAGAACTGGTAAGTCACACCCATTGCCACAATGTCGTCGTTGTTGATCGACAGCGCGTTGTCATCATCCAGCTGGTTGATTTTGTAATCCACGAAGGCGGACATGTTTTTGTTGAAGTAGTAGGTTGCACCCACATCGATATATTTCACCAGATCTGCATCACCGATACCGTTTTCAATATCTTTGCCTTTGGTCTGCACATAGCCAATAGAAGGACGCAGGCCGAAATCAAACTGATACTGCGCCACCAGTTCGATGTTCTGCGCTTTGTTGGCTGCGCCCGCGACGGCAGCGCCGGTATTACGGTTGGTGCCGCTGATTGGCGTCATGTTGCGGGTATCGGTGTAAATCGCCGCCAGGTAAACGCTGTTGGCATCATACTTCACCCCTGCGCCCCAGGAATCTGCGCGGTCACCGCCGCCATAGGCGCGCGCCTGCTGCTGGTTGGTGCGGTCAGATGAGGTGATGGCACTCATCAGGCTCACGCCGCTATCACCCAGCGCATAGCCCAGTGAAGCACCGTAGCCGTCGCCGTTCTGGCGGTTAATGTCAGTACGGCTGTTGGCGCTGGTGGCGTCGTTCTTGCCCTGATACTGCAGCGCAAATTTCAGGCCATCGACCAGACCAAAGAAGTTGTTGTTGCGGTAAGTGGCGACGCCGGTGGCGCGCTGGGTCATAAAGTTATCGGAACGGGCCGTGCCGTCCCCACCGAATTCCGGGAACACGTCGGTCCAGGCTTCAACGTCATACAGCACGCCATAGTTACGGCCATAATCCACCGAACCATACTGCGAGAATTTCAGGCCAGCAAAACCCAGGCGGGTCTTGTTGCCGTTATTGGCGTCGCTGCCTTCAGAGTTATTAACGTTGTACTGATATTCCCACTGACCGTAACCGGTCATCAGGTCATTAATCTGCGTCTGGCCTTTAAAGCCGATACGGGTATAAGACTTGTCACCGTCTGCGCTGGCATTATCGCTGATGTAGTGCTCAGCTTTAACTTTGCCGTATAAATCCAGTTTGTTGCCGTCTTTGTTATAGATTTCGGCAGCGTGCGCGGCAGAAGCCAGCGTCAGCGTGGAGACGATCATGGCCAGTGTGCTTTTCTTCATTTGCTATCAATCCCAATGTGAACGCCGTAAAAAAACGAAAGTTTTTGTAAAACACCGACTTTTTACCCGTCCGTGATGAACTTTTTATGACACTTTTCCGGATTTCTTGTTAATGCTGAACTTTTGGTCTACCGCCTTGTCCGCGTAAATTCGTGCTTTTCCCCCGCTGGCTGTTGGCTTCCGTATCGACTCCTGTTAAAACGTCCTTTCGTAAAAATTTTTCACTACGGCAGGAAATATGAGTGGCAGTCAGACCTTAGTGGTCAAGTTGGGTACCAGCGTTCTTACCGGCGGCTCTCGCCGGTTAAATCGGGCGCACATGGTGGAACTGGTTCGTCAGTGTGCGCAGCAGCATGCCGCAGGCCACCGCATTGTGATCGTCACTTCTGGCGCGATGGCCGCCGGACGCGAACACCTGGGCTACCCCGAACTGCCACCCACCATCGCCTCAAAGCAGCTGCTGGCTGCGGTGGGGCAGAGCCGTCTGATTCAGCTGTGGGAACAGTTATTCTCCATCTATGGCATCCATATTGGTCAGATGCTGCTGACCCGTGCCGACATGGAAGATCGCGAACGTTTCCTGAATGCCCGCGATACGCTGCGCGCGTTGCTGGATAACCACATTGTGCCGGTGATCAACGAGAACGATGCGGTTGCTACCGCTGAAATCAAAGTGGGCGACAACGACAATCTTTCGGCGCTGGCGGCGATGCTCGGCGGTGCCGACAAGCTGCTGCTGCTGACCGATCAGCAGGGTCTGTTTACCGCCGATCCGCGCAACAATCCTGACGCTGAGCTGATCAGCGACGTCCACGTGATCGATGATGCGTTACGCGCGCTCGCGGGTGACAGCGTATCCGGTCTCGGCACCGGCGGTATGTCGACCAAGCTTCAGGCGGCGGATGTTGCCTGCCGCGCCGGAATAGACGTGATTATCGCCTCGGGCAGTCGCAGCGGTGTGATCAGCGATGTGATTGACGGTAAGCCGGTTGGTACGCGATTCCATGCACAGCAATCGCCGCTGGAGAACCGTAAACGCTGGATTTTCGGTGCGCCACCGGCGGGCGAACTTACCGTCGATGACGGGGCACTGGCGGCCATCATTGAACGCGGCAGTTCGCTGCTGCCCAAGGGCATTCGCGCAATCCAGGGGAATTTCTCGCGCGGTGAAGTGATCCGCATCCGCAGCCTGCAGGGCCGGGATATTGCTCACGGTGTTTCTCGCTACAACAGTGACGCGATGCGCATGATTGCCGGCCATCACAGCCAGCAGATCAGCGAAATTCTGGGATATGAATATGGCCCGGTGGCCGTTCACCGCGACGATATGATCGTCAGTTAAGGAGCGGACAATGCTTGAAGAGATGGGAAAAGCGGCGCGTGCCGCAGCGTATACCGTGGCCGATCTGTCGACGGCTGAGAAGAATCAGGTTCTGATGACCATTGCTGACCGCCTTGAGGCGGAGAGCGCAGACATTCTGGCTGCTAACGAGCTGGATTTAGCCGATGCGCGTCAGAACGGCATGAGTGCCGCGCTGTTAGACCGGCTGACACTCAACCCGCAACGCCTCGCCAGCATCGCCAGCGATGTGCGTCAGGTCTGTCAGCTGGCCGATCCGGTGGGACAGTTAATCGACGGCGGTCAGCTCGACAGCGGACTGCGTATTGAACGCCGTCGCGTGCCGCTGGGCGTTGTTGCAGTCATTTATGAGGCGCGTCCTAACGTCACGGTTGATGTCGCCAGCCTGTGTCTGAAAACCGGCAACGCCGCCATTCTGCGTGGCGGCAAAGAGACCTGGCGCACCAATGCGGCCACCGTCCGGGTGATCCAGAACGCGCTGAAACAGCACGGTCTGCCGACGGCTATCGTGCAGGCGATTGAAAATCCGGATCGCGAGCTGGTGAATCAGCTGCTGAAGCTGGATCGCTACGTCGATATGCTCATCCCGCGTGGCGGAGCCGGGCTGCACAAGCTGTGCCGGGAAAACTCCACTATCCCGGTGATTACCGGCGGCATCGGCGTCTGTCACATCTACATTGATGAGACGATGGAGATTGAACCGGCGCTTGATCTGATCGTCAACGCCAAAAAACAGCGTCCCAGCGCCTGTAACTCGCTGGAAACGCTGCTGGTGGATCAGGCGATGGCCGAACGTTTCCTGCCCGCTTTCAGCGCGCGTATGGCGCAGGAAGGCATCGCGCTGCATGCTGACAGCAACGTGCTGGCGCAGCTGCAGCAGAGCCCGGCTTCGGTCATCCAGGTTAATCCTCAGCAGTACAATGATGAGTGGCTGTCGCTGGACCTTAACGTCAAATTAGTGGCGGATATGGATGAGGCGATCGATCACATCCGTACGCACGGCACGCAGCACTCGGATGCCATCCTGACCCGCGATACCCGCAACGCCGCGCGGTTTGTTCGTCAGGTCGACTCCTCAGCAGTCTATGTTAACGCCAGCACCCGCTTCACCGATGGCGGGCAGTTTGGCCTGGGTGCCGAAGTGGCGGTCAGTACCCAGAAGCTGCATGCACGCGGCCCAATGGGA
Organism: Pantoea sp. 9140; assembly: GCF_000745295.1. Lineage (NCBI taxonomy): Bacteria > Pseudomonadati > Pseudomonadota > Gammaproteobacteria > Enterobacterales > Erwiniaceae > Pantoea > Pantoea sp. 9140. Next base: position 575,148 of record NZ_JQNO01000001.1, read on the forward strand.
TTAGAGGCGCTGACCACCTATAAATGGATTGCCTGGGGCGACGACACGCTCCGGTCATAGCTACGATAATTTTTAACAAAACGGGAGTCTTTCAGAGACTCCCGTTTTTTTTAGCCCGGCTTTCCGGTCCAGTGAAAGATAGAGTTTTCTGCCCATCTGATCAATTTTCATTCCGATCCTGTCACCGTTGCCCGTTATGCTGGCTGAATTTCACGCAATTTCTTACGGAACATTCCTGAAAGGCGGGGCTGTATGCGGCCTGAGGCAATATTTTTTGTTCAGCTGCAGGCCGAAGCGGATAATGATAATTAGAAATGCTTGATAAAGCGGTTAGGTAGTAAACGAGCGGTAATATAAAATGAACTGGTAGCAATAATGAAAATAACATCCAGTATCTCTTCTATGGCTGATTATTAACTAATGGTTAAAAAAGAAAGTACAAGACAAGCTTTCACCACCAGGCTGATAGCGGCCTGTGAGAGTGCCGGCATTGTCGGACATGGACGAAACAAACAGGTTGCCAGAGCCCTGCAGCAGCAGGGCTGTAAGATTTCAACACCAGGAGTGTGGAAGTGGTTTAACGCGCAGTCAGTGCCTGATGGCGGCAATTTACTGGCGCTCAGCCAGCTGCTGGGAGTCAGGGTAGAGTGGCTGCAATACGGTATGGAACAACCCACAGACCCGGTAACGCTGAGTACGTTTACCGGCCATAAGAATGTGTTTCGGGTGGATAGCCTTGATATCGGGCAGCGAAGCGCTGCGGGTCTGCCCGCGCGTGATGAGTTTGTAGAGACCATCCAGGCGATCGAATATGGTCTGGATGAGGCGCGGGTGCTATTCAACGGGCGGCCGGCGGAGAACATCCGGTTAATTGCCATCAATAGCGACTCTATGGCTGACACCTTTGCACCGCGCGATCAGCTGTTTGTGGATATCAGCGTGCGGATGTTCGACGGGGATGGCATCTATATTTTTACCCTCGATGAGCAACTCTATCTCAAGCGTCTGCAGCTGCAGCATAAGAAAATTGCTGTAATTTCAGATAATAAACGCTATGAAACCTGGTATCTCAATCACGACGACGTTACCAGCCTGAAGGTCCTGGCAAAAGTGATCATGAGTCAGGCGCGTCACTATCAGATCCTTGGCTAAGGCCGCTTTTGCCGCCTTTCTCAGACAGGCTGCAAAAAAATAATCGGCATAAATTCATAAATTTAACCAGCAGTAAATAAAAAATTAACCAACAGTGTTTGATAAAGCATAAGAACCTGTTAATAATTTGGATATGGATGAACGAAGCAGTTCTTTCACGGATGAGCCGCTCTTAAACAATTGAGGCGCTGCACAAGCGCGAATCATACCACCCAAAAGTCAGTGAACTTTGGGATGGGGTGGATGCGCAAAATGCAGCGTCGTCAGATGCCGTTTATTTCCCCTCGCTTACTTTCCACCTGGCTGCTAACGCAGCCGGGCGGCGAGCGTGCGAGCGCGATACACGTCATTCGGGCCCGTTCGGATCACCGAAAGCTCGCGCCTGCCACCCCATCGCCAAAGACTCATTCACAGGAGGAGTTATGGCGATAATTCACTATGGCAAAAGCGTTTTTGTGGGCAACGCACGTACTCGTCGCCATCGGCGGCGCCAACCTCTCAGCAGCCTGACTCAGAGCATCGACCAGGCCCTGAACTTCCCAACTGAACCCCCCGTCCTGAGACGTGCAGAGCAAATCTGCCAGCGTCAGGTCGCCCCGCGCGTTGATCGCGCAATCACTGCACCCCGCGTCACCAGTCAGGAAACACCCAGTTTCGACAATTGCTGTCTTCCGCATGTTCACCTCTACGCCGTGAGCTGAAGCGCGAAGAAAGCGTGCATTTCCGTTCCGGCTAACTCTTCGTTATCTCCAGCTCTCACTGGACGCAATTTGCTGAATTACTGTTCAGTTTTGCTGCAGGGTCAGTCAGGCCTCTTGCCGCGCCTGAACGGGTAATGATCAGCAGGCGTTATGTATTTCTTTTCACAATGGTGAATTGCTTTAACCCGTCATTAAGGAGTCGTTATGAGCCAGATAATTGCAGTACTGAATTTTGAAGAGGGATATGTCGACACGCCTTATCTCGACACGCTGGGCTTTCCCACGGTCGCGGGCGGTATCCGCATCGGGCCTAAGGGGGCATCGCTGAGTAATTACACTTTCCGCGTGCCACGGCGCGTCGGGGATGTCTGGAAGCAGTGCATTCTTGAAAACAAAGTTCAGGAGATGCAGGGCAGGGATCTGCTGCGTAACGCGCTGGCAAAGTGCAATGACGCCCGCACGGATGTGTTGCTGAGCATGACCTATCAGCTGGGCGTCGAAGGCGTTATGCAGTTCAAAAACATGCTCACCGCCATCGCTGCTGAACAATTCAATGAGGCAGCTGACGCGATGATGAACAGCCTCTGGGCCCGCCAGACACCGGGCCGCGCCCGGCGTCATGCGGAGATGATGCGCAGCGGAACCTATGCGGTTTACAGGGGGCTGCTATGAGATGGCTCATGTTTCTCGTCGCCGTACTGACGGCGATCATCATCCTGCTGCTGTTGCAGCGCTTCACCACCCTGCAATTTGTCTCTCATGCTCGCCTGCTCTTCAAAACCTGGTCCGTCTGGCTCGCGTCGCTGGGATCCATGCTCAGCGCCTGGGCACAGTCATTCCCTTCTGCCGCCGTTGATGCCTGGAACGTGCTGCCGGAGGACGTGAAATCGATTCTGCCACACAACTACCTGGGGTTTGTGGGGGCGTTCATGGTGGCGATGGGCGTGATTGCACAATTTGTTCGTCAGAAAAATCTGCTTAACGCGAAAGAGCAAACGGAAGGAGCGAAACCATGACGCTGATTACCACTTTACTGGGCGGCAGCTGGCACTGGCTTGCTGCACTGGCCGGCATCATTGCGGCACTGGGCGCCAGTTATTTCGGCGGCAGGAAAATCGGCAAAGTGCAGCAAAAAGCGCGATCTGACGTCGCAAACGCGCAACAGGAGGCGTCCCGCGTCAGCGCAGTGGCGCAACAACAACAACATAACCGCGAGGAGGCTAACCGTGTGGCGACTGACAACCATAGCCTTGATGACGCTGCTGCTCGCGACAAGCTGCAGCAGTCGAAATACCACAAACCCTGAGCCGGTGGCGATCACCGACTCTGCCTGCGTACTTTTTTCCCCTCTTTATACCTACGGCGATGACGCGCAAAAAATGGACGTCAGGACAGTGCGCGCCATCAACACCCACAACGACATGTGGGACACCCTTTGCGGCCATCCGGCTGCGGCTAAGTAGTGCGCTGATGGTCAGCGCGATATCTCAATGATCCTGAGGAGGATTCTATGATCGAAGTTAACTCTTTTGCTGAACTGCGCACCACTGTTCCACCAAAATCAGGTGAAGTCGCGAGCCTGAAACGCTATTACGACAAAGACTCCAGCTTCCGTGGCGGCGCAGACTTTGTCGGTTTCCTCACCACCACGCCGCTGAAAGATGATGGCGGTACAGTGGCGGTGGGTAACGGTTTCTACTGGAAGCGCACCATCAACGATCCCGCCGAAGTGAATATCCTGCACTTTGGCGCGAAAGGGGATGGCGTCACCGATGACACTGATGCCTTTAAGCGCATGCTGGCATGGACGCAGAGCTACAACACCTATGCGAAAGCAATTCCGGTACGTTTTCCGGGTGGTCGCTTCCTGATTTCACCTATCGATATCAGCGATACAGAGTTGCCGTTCTTTGGTCTGGCAGGTGACGATATCGAACTCGGCTCGTCACCGCGCACCACTATTATTTCTGACAAAAGTGCTACTCCGGTGTTTAAGGTTAATGCGCGTAAAATCGCCATCAAAGGCATTTGCTGGCACGGACAGGCTAATGCCGGGACTGTCGACACCACACTCAAAGTCACCGTCACGCCTGAACAGTGCAGCAACGTTCAGCCGTTCTTCGAAAACACGATTGTCGGCGGCCAGATCGTCAATATCTTCTGCTTCAAGGCGCAAAGTACCGGGGGAACCGTCTTTAAGCTGCAGGATACGCTCGACAGTAAGTTCGATCAGATCTACACCTCCACGACCTATTCACGCGTGTTTGATGTCGGCTGGTCAAACACACCGAAGGGGAACTGGGACCACTCAACCGCCATTGAGCTCTGTAATGCCAACTTCCAGTCGGGCTACGGCGACGCCACGCTCTACATGCCGCGCGTTACGCAGGGCGTCATGCGCAACGTCTGGATTGAGCACACGACTAACCCGGGGGATCTGTCGGACGGCGGCTGGAACATTGAGACGCTCAACATTGAAGATTGCGCCACGCCGCTCAATCTCAACAATGCCCGCGTGGTAATGCGTCATATTAACCTGCAGGCGGGGGCGAAAATTACTAATGATCTGGCCGGGAGTAAGTGGTTATCGACCTTTGAATATGGCTATCGTCGGGATGAGAACTACGGCACGTTCATGACCGGTTCGCTGCGTGCTGGCTATTACAGCGGCTATAAAGTGGTGAATAACACTGCGACTGACAACTGGTATCGGCTGGGGCAGCTCTATTTCCCGGCGCCTAACCAGCAATGGGTGATGGAACTGATCAGTAAAGCGGATGCCACCACGCCGTCCGGCACCGCCGGTTCACCGGTCAATATGCCTGCCACTGGTAAAACCCTGATCAACCTGCAGCGACTGGAGACGGTCTGGGCCGATGCTTACCACATGGGACAGCCTTCCGTGCTGGACATTCGTTATGGCCGGGTAGGGACCACCTATGCCGTCATCTGGGTCAAGCTGAAAGCCAACAGCGGCGAGACCATGTTCAACCTGAAGACCACCGGTCCGACCCGTTTCGACACCGGTTCCTGCTCGCTGTTCCAGTCGGATATGTCGGTGGTGACGGACATCACCAATATCAGCAACCTGAAACCTGCGGCACGCTTCGGCATGCACAATGGACTGGCAGGTATTGGTGCTAACGAGAAGGGCGTGGTGACGCTCGCGACCGCTGCGGGTACACCGACCAATAAAACCGCGCCAACCGGTTTTGTGCTGATCAATATCAACGGCGTTGACCGCAAGGTTCCTTACTACGATTGATGATCGGCATGTTTTGGGCGAGGCTCCGGCCTCGCCCTTTTTTAACCGGTAACAAAAGTCAGGTGAAAATATCATTGTCATATGGGGAAATATGAATGCTTTTCAAACAAGTGCACTTGACGTAATAACGGCTCTTTTTTACCGTAGCACCCGTACTTCTCACCCTTGCCGGTGTAGCTCAGTTGGCAGAGCAGCGCATTCGTAATGCGAAGGTCGCAGGTTCGACTCCTGTTTCCGGCACCACTCCGCTCTTTTTCAGCCTCACGCCGGAATAAATTTCTGCAGGCCATTCTTAAGCCTTCATTCTGATTAAAGAACCCACACTGAGAATTTACCGTCGCCAGCCGCTATCTGCTGGTGCGGCAGGGTTTGTCTGCCATAAACAATGCGCGCTCTGGCCAGGTTGTCAGTCCGGAACGCTGAACCGTTCACTCATCGCCGCTAAGTTCAGGCCACGCTATTTGCGTTTAATTTGAATAACGGCTTGCGTCGCCTGGTGAAGTGTGGCCTAATGAATCGTCGGTTTGATTAACAGACACTATCAAAGTAAGTAACCAAAGCAGTTCTCATCTCTAAGTTTGTCGCGAGACATCCCTTCTTTTTGAGTCTTCTCTTACGTTCTGATTAAAATCTGTTCTCAGGCCATTATGCCGGAAGGCTCGATATATTAAGGATTTAAGCATGTCTAACAAAATTCGCGGTACCGTTAAATGGTTTAACGCAGAGAAAGGCTTCGGTTTCATCTCTCCTGCAGACGGCAGCAAAGATGTATTCGTACATTTCTCTGCAATCCAGGGCACCGATTTCCGTTCATTAGACGAAGGTCAGCAAGTTGAATTCACAGTAGAAAATGGCGCTAAAGGCCCAGCTGCTGCGAACGTTGTTGGTCTCTAAGGACTGAAAATTACTTTTAAATGTCCTCACTGTAATGGCTCACAGTTTCGTACATCACATTTTGATGTTACAAGAGCCAATCCGCATGGAGCGAAATGCATTTTCTGCAAATCTGTCGTTGTTCAGGTGAACGCGGCGAGGATTGCAATTCAGAGCCAGCTTCGCGCTCTCTGATAAAGGCTAGTGAGCTTTATAGCGTTGTTGCATTTACAGTAATAAAAGGCTGCCTCTGGCAGCCTTTTTTGTTTTCTGCTGTTTCCCCTCCGCCATCCCTCATCCTTTCTTCTGTACCCGCCGGAATACCTTAGCTTCCCTGCGTAACTTTTTGCTCAACCACCTGTAACCTGTTCGTTTACTGTCACCGATCTGAAACAGGCCCGCCGGAGCAGGCCATTAAAGGGAATCAGCGAAGCACGGGTTGCAGTGCGAGCTTGCCGGTATTAAACACGCTCATCGCCTGCGCCATACGCTCAGCCTGATCCTGCAGTGCCTGTGAAGCAGCTGATGCTTCCTGAACCAGCGCGGCGTTCTGCTGCGTTACCGCTTCCATCTGAGTAATCGCCTGATTGATCTCATTGATGCCGCTGCTCTGCTCGCTGCTGGCAATGGTGATTTCGCTCATGATGTTCGCCACGCTCTGCACGCTGTTTACCACCTCACCGATGGTCGAACCCGCATGAGTGACCAGTTTGCTGCCTTCATCGACTTTAGCGACCGAATCTTCAATCAGTACCTTAATCTCTTTGGCCGCGGAGGCTGAGCGCTGTGCCAGATTACGCACTTCACTTGCAACCACCGCAAAGCCGCGACCCTGTTCACCCGCCCGCGCCGCTTCAACGGCGGCGTTCAGTGACAGAATATTGGTCTGGAAGGCGATGGAGTCGATAACGCTGATGATATCGACAATTTTGCGTGAGGAGAGGGCGATCGCTTCCATCTTCTCGATCACTTTTTCCATGACCACGCCACCTTCACGCGCTACGCTGGAAGTCGTCGATACCAGGTGATTAGCTTCACGCGCGTTGTCGGCATTGTGTTTCACGGTCGACGTCATCTGCTCCATGGCAGAGGCGGTCTCTTCCAGTGAACTGGCCTGCTGCTCAGTGCGGGTCGAGAGGTCAAGGTTACCACTGGATATTTGATTAGAGGCGACTGCGATAGTGTCGGAGCCGGTGCGTACTTCAGTCACAATCGACAGCAGGTTATCGTTCATGCGCTGCAGCGCCTGCATCAGGACGCCGGTTTCATCGCGCGAGGTGACCTGCATCTGGGTACTCAGATCGCCCGCGGCAACGCGTTCAGCGACGTCAACCGCAGCAACCAGCGGACGGACAATAGAGCGGGTCAGGAAGTAGCCCAGCATAATCGCGGCCAGAATCGCCAGAGCGGAGAAAATCAGCGTGATGGTGATGGCAGACTGACCATTTTCCACAATACCCTGACCTTCGCTGCGCAGCTGCGAGTCCTGAGAGTTGGCAAAATTTACCGCATCCTGCAGGAATTTGTTCTGGGTGGCGGTCATCGATTTCAGGACATAGGCGCTGGCTGCATCAAAATTGCCCGCTTTGATCAGGCCGATCAATTCAGTTTTGACCTGCTCAAATGCCTGAGACGAGGCCAGCAGACCGGCGATCTTTTTCTTACCGACGGGTGTAACCTGGATGTCCTCAATCTTTTTCATCGCGATGTTAGTGCGTTGCGTGGCTTCATCCAGCTGCCCATAACGTTTCACATTCATTTCCGGACGGTTTGTGTCGATCACCATGCCGCGCAGGTATTTGATCTGATCGTTGACGCCATCGCGCACATCAAATGCCAGTCGTACTTTCACATAGCGATCGTCAACGATCGATGAGATCGCGGTATTAATACTGTTAATTCTGGTAATGGATGTTACGCCAATCACTATCAGTAACGTCACAATAATACCGAAGGCTGCTGCGAGCCGCATTCCCACCTTCATATTCTTGATACTGAACATGTTCTCTTCCCCGTTTTATTATTAATCAGTTTGTTAGCAACACTCAGGTTCTCTGCTGTTGTGCGCAGTGCCTTGCTGATGTCTGTGGTCACAGCCGCAGGCAAAAAGGTGATCTCGCGCATACAGTTATCGGAGCACAAACATGTACCTTTAATAATTTTTAAGTAATAACGGTGCGTGAATAAATAGTCACTGAAAAGCTTCAGAAAGGGTTAACAAATAAACAAAGGGGAAACTCAGGCAAAAAAAAGGGCCGTCAGCAGGAATGCTGACGGCCCGATCCAGACAAGCATGACCGGATTCAGAAAACTAAGAAGTAGAGGCCTACCCAGAATGCGACACTTAACATGACGGCGGTAATCCAGGCCAGCTGGCGTAAACGGCCACGCAGCACTTTCTGAGGAGAAGGGGTAGCAGGTGCCGGTGTAACAGGTAAAGTTTCAATATGCATAGTCGGTTCCTGATCAGGCCAGCCATTCTGCTGGCTAAAAAGTAAAAACATACCGGGCATTCTTCGCGGCCCGGATTTGTTTAGCGGGCAGTGTCGAGAACGTTGAAAATCACGTCTGACAGCTCATTCAGTTCAAACTTCGCCACATAACCGTCGGCACCCACTTTGCGCACATGATCTTCGTTGGCGCTGCCAGAGAGTGAGGAGTGAATGACGACCGGCAGAACCTTGAGAATCGGGTCCCGCTTAATGTTGCGGGTCAGCGTAAAGCCATCCATCTCTGGCATCTCCAGATCGGTCAGGACCAGCGCAATTTTGTCTTGAATCGACTCGCCCGCAGCCTGTGCTTCCTGGCTCATCTGCTTAATTTTTTCCCACGCTTCCAGACCGGTGTTAAACATCAGCGCCGGAATGCCCATGCTCTTCAGGCCCTGCTCCAGCAGCTGACGCGCCACTTTAGAATCTTCTGCCACAATGGCCACCGCCCCAGGGCGATAGTTGAAGGCACGCGGTCTGGCCGCTTCCGGTTCAACGCCGCGCACTGAAGGAATGATGTCATACAGAATCTGCTCAACATCCAGCACCATCGCCAGCTCGTTGCTCTGCTTGTCGCTGTCCAGGCAGGCGATGCTGGTAATATTGCGGCCGCCGATACCGGCTTCAGCGGTATGCACCTGGCTCCAGTCGAGACGCACGATGTTCTCAACTGACTCCACGGCAAACGCCTGGGTGTTACGGGCATATTCGGTCACCAGCAGCAGGTTAAGACCGGTTTCCGGCACACAGCCCGCTACTGCAGGCAGGTCGATCACCGGAATGAACTGACCACGAATACTCGCCATCCCCAGCAGCGGCGAACGCATGCCCGCGGCTTTAGTGATGGTCGGCATCGGTACAATTTCACGCAGCTTGAAGACGTTAATGCCAAACAGTTCAGACTTGCCTTTCAGCTGATCGGAACCTAAGCGAAACAGCAGCAGCTCAAACTTGTTCGATAACGCGAGGTTCGCTCTTTCATCGATCTCTTTTTGAAAATTATCCATGGTTGCCTCTGCATTAACGCAGCTGGTGAAATAGGGTGTTAACAGGTTATCGGCAGCAAACGGAAAAAGGTGAGAAGAGAAGGGTGAAATAAAACGGATGCCAATTATTGTGCCAGGCTTAACCCTGAAGGTTCAACATGGACACCTTTCCAATAAAGGAGTGTGAAATGAAAAAAGTGATTTTAGCGTCGTTGCTGGTGATGATGAGCGCGGGCGTTTCAGCTGAAGAGGGCGGATACAAAGCAGGCGATACGCCGCCGCCGCAACACAAGCAGGATGCCGGCTATAAAGGGTCAGAAGATACCGGCCAGACCCACATCGATCAGATCCGCGATTTCCGTCAGGGCGGGTATGTCACGCTGGAAGGTTACATCGTGAAGAAAGAGCAGGGTGAGCGGTATCAGTTCCGAGACAACACCGGGACATTACCGATTATTGCCCCGAAGAAGACCTTTGATGGTAAAACCTACACCGCTGAGGACAAAGTACGCGTCAGTGGCAAGGTACAGGGTAAAGGCGATAAAACCACGCTGCATGTGTCACGCATCGAAGAGCCATAACAGACCGGGCGAGGTCATGACCTCGCCCTTTTTTATTTAGTCTTTCAGCAGAATCGCCCGGCAGGTTTTGCCTTTGATTTTGCCCTGCTTAAGTTTCACCAGCGCCGCTTTGGCCTGATTTGCCTCAATCGCTACGTAAGCATGGGTCGGGGTCAGGACAATTTTCCCAATCTGCTCAGCGCGATAACCCGCTTCACCCGTCAGCGCACCCAGAATATCTCCCGGACGTATCTTGGCTTTACGGCCACCATCAATGCACAACGTCATCATGGCGGCAGGCAGTGGCTTACTGCTGCCCTTTTTCAGCGTGCTGGCCGAGACCCACGGCAGTTTCTGCTGCAGGAAATCTTCCAGCGCATGCGCACGTGCCATCTCATCGGCCGCGACCAGGCTGACGGCAACACCATGCTCGCCTGCACGCGCCGTACGACCAATGCGGTGCAGGTGAACTTCAGGGTCCCAGGCGAGCTGATAGTTGACCACCATCGCCAGCGATTTGATGTCGAGTCCGCGCGCGGCGACATCGGTGGCGACCAGCACACGACCGCTGCCGTTCGCGAAGCGAATCAGCACGCGTTCACGATCGCGCTGCTCAAGGTCGCCATGCAGTGGCAGGGCGCTGATATCACGCGCGTTAAGTGCTGCAGCAACATCATCACACTCACGTTTAGTGTTGCAGAAGACCACGCAGGATGAAGGCTGACGATCGCTGAGCAGGGCTATCAGCAGGCCCAGTTTTTCATTGTGGCTGGCTTCAAAGAACTGCTGGTCGATTGACGGCAGCTCGCTGACATCTTCAGTGACAACGCTCAGTGCATCACGCTGAAAGCGGGTGCTGATAGCGGTGATGCCGTCGGGCCAGGTAGCGGAAAAGAGCAGCGTCTGACGCGAGGCGGGCGTCGCTTCAATGATCGTTTCCATATCATTGAGAAAGCCCATCTCCAGCATCCGATCCGCCTCATCCAGCACCAGCGTGCTGAGCTGGTCCAGCTTGAGGTTTTCGCGGTTGATGTGGTCGAGGATACGACCCGGCGTGCCGACCACAATATGCGGTGGATGCACCAGTGAATCACGCTGTGCGCTCATCGGCTGTCCGCCACACAGGGTGAGCACTTTGATGTTGCGGGTGAAGCGTGCCAGCTGGCGCAGCACGTTACCCACCTGATCCGCCAGTTCACGGGTCGGACAGAGGATCAGTGCCTGCGTCTGAAAGCGGGTGCTGTCGATATGGTGCAGTAAACCAATACCAAAGGCAGCCGTTTTACCGCTGCCGGTTTTCGCCTGCGCGCGCACGTCGCGTCCCTGCAGAATGGCGGGCAGCGTAGCGGCCTGCACGGGCGTCATGCTGGTGTAGCCCATCTCGCGCAGGTTATCGAGCTGGCTGTCGGGAAGCGAATTGAGGGTAGAAAAAGCGGTCACGGGCGCGGCCTCTGAGGCTGAAAGTGTCGGGCATTATTGCGGGGCAAGTCTGGCAGAAAGCACGCCTGACAGCAACGGGAACCTCGATGGTTAGCGGTATGAAACTAAATCTGCCGGTGCGCTTAGGAATAAGCTGAAGTTTACTGAAAAAAGGTGGTTTATTTTTATAGATTAACGCCGGCTTAACGTGGTTGTTCCAGAGTGACGATCGGTTAATACCAGTAATTATTTTATAAGTGACCGTTTTTAAAAAAATATTTCATTGTTAATCAGATAAATCCTCAACTAAGACTCCAGTAATAGAATTAATCATTAAAAAATATCACCACTGGTGCCGATAAAAATCCTGATCTAATTGCTTTATATTTATCGCGCCATATTCCTGGTACAACGACCGGTAGAGGGTATTTGCATTGAGTAATAGCATCCAGGGACCACATGAAAATGTGCTTAAAATAGTAGGCCGCGCCGTACTGACACTGCATGTTCATGGCGAGAGTTTATCTGCGGATAAAATCGCATCCATGATCGGCTGTTATGCGGAAGATGAGCCCTGTGATCAGGAAGATCGTCGCTTATACGCGCTGGCAATGGAATTAATGTCGAATGATCAATGGGCCAAAAGCGCGTAACCCGCACTCCGCTCAGGTAAATGCAGAGCCTCCCGTGTGGAGGCTCTGTTGTTTTTAGGGGGCGTATGAGGGGGACAGGTTCAGGCAGTAAGGTCGCTGCTGGCAAATCCTGAGCAGGTATGTGTTAGCCGCAGCACAGGCTTCAGGGAGCATACGCCCTCCGCAAAGACGCTAAACCGCCATCCCTGCCAGGCTCAGCGCGGGCGATTACGCACCTCATCCCTGAGGTGCACCCGTAGCCGGGCCAACGCTTTGCATTGTTCAAAAACGATCCCGGCGTTTTTGTCCGCAGCCCTGCTGTGTCAGGCCGAGGCCAGCGCAAAGACCGGCTTACCGCGTGAGAAGGTCGCCACTACCGGTGAAATGCGCGCCACGGCTTCAGCGGAACAGCTCGCTGCTACCAGTATCATGCTCGCATCATCGCCCGGCGCAGGCCACTGACGATCGCCCTGAGCAGAGAGCGGCAGCCGATCGTCTGTGGCGATGGCCAGCGCTCGCGACAGCGAGAACTCGTCCGAACCACGATAGAGCTGTGCATAGAGATTCGCTTTTTCCAGCATGCTGCCGGTGCCAAACGGGGACCAGTGATCGATCACGCTGTCGGTGCCGGTCATCACCTTTATGCCCGCCGCCTGCAATTGAGGAATCGGCATAGTGAGCCTGCCAATCGGCAACGTGGAAGCGACGCTGAACTGCTGCTCCGCCAGCCCTTCGATCATGTTATCCAGCGCACTGCCGGTAAGCGTCGCCAGCGCAAAACCGTGGCTCAGCGTCACTTTACCTTTCAGCACCGGATTCTGCGCAACTGTGTCAATCATGTACTGAATCGCCGCCACGCCAGCCGGTGAGGTTTCATGCAGATGAATATCCACGCCGCGCTGATAATCGAGCGCAATCTGAAACATGGCATCCAGCGACTTCTCCATCGCGCCATCCACGTTAGTGGGATCCAGCCCGCCGACATACTCAACGCCGTTCTGCATCGCCTCACGCATCAGGCCATCAACCTGCGAATGCAGCAGGCCGTGCTGCGGGAAGGCAACAATTTCACAGGAAAAAGCAGGATGACGGGCTAATGCCGCCTGCAGATGTTCCAGACTTTTCAGGCCGCTGACCGGATCGATATTGCAATGGCTGCGGGCGCGGGTAGTACCTTTGGCGTGCAGCAGGGCGATCAATCCTTCGGCACGGGCCTGGGAGTGCGGCAGTAGCTGCGGAATCAGCACCTGCTCGCGCGCAATCATATCCATGATGGTTTTGCCCTGACGTGGACGTGGAGCCTGCCACGGACCGCCGTAGAAGGTTTTATCAAGATGGATATGCATATCCTGCGTCGCGGGCAGCAGCAGCGCCTCCTGCGCATCCCACGACGATAGCGTGCTGTCACCCTGGCCCGCCGAGGTCAGTTGGTCAATTTTGCCGTCGCGCACGCTGATGTCGTAAAGACCGGTCCGGGTCGCGACGACGTCGTCACCCTCGCGGATAAAACTCTCTTCCAGTCGCACATTGCGCAGCAGATAGTGGTCCTGTCGGGGCAGGGCGGCGGGCTGGTCGGGATTGATGGCGGACAACGATGAGCGGGTGGCGGCACTGGCCTGACCGAGACCGGCGGCCAGCAAGCCGCCTGCGGCGGTCCAGCGAACGCTTTGCCCCAGGAAATCACGGCGGCTCGGCGAAGAGGAAATAGGCATCAGAGGCTCCTGCAAAGTGAACAAGGTCTTAATCTGACAAACGACGCGTCACCCTGCTGCGTTATTTTCCACTGACGGCTATTCGATATTTCACTGCCAGCGCAGCTTGCCGAATGCCGCCAGTGACGCCGCCAGTTCGCGCTGCAGCGGATCCTGCGGATGACGGCAGAACAGCGCCAGTTCAAAGGTATTAATCACCGGCAGACCCTGTTCAGGACCCAGAACCCGGTGCTCCGGCAGACGGCAGCTGGCAGGCAGTAACGTCAGCCCCAGCCCCTGTGCACTGGCGGCGGCCAGCGCGACCAGGCTGGCGCTGCTGTAGCTGATGCGCCAGCTTCGGCCCAGCGCATCAAGCGTCTGACAGACCTCATCGCGATAGAGCCCCTGCTGGGGAAACAGCACCAGCGGCACCGGCGTCTGCTCAAAGCAGGGCCACTCTGCGCTGTCGAGCCACAGCAGCGGTTCAGGACGCGACGCCAGCGGACGGTCGCCAGCGGGCTGTTTAATCAGCATGATGTCCAGCTCTTCACGCTTCCAGGCACGACGAAGCTCCACCTGCATACCGCTCATCACATCCAGCCGCAGTTGCGGATGATCACGACTGAAGTGCGCCAGCAGACCGGCCGTGGGGGCGGCAAAATCTTCCGGCACGCCAAGGCGCAGCACGCCATCGCGCCACTGGTCACTCAGTACATCGTGCGCTTCCCCGTTCAGGGCAATAATCCGCCGGGCGTAACCTAAAAGTTTTTCGCCTTCTTCGGTGATCTTTACCTGATGCGAGGAGCGGACCAGCAGTTCTTTACCGACCATCTCCTCCAGCCGCCGCACCTGCTGGCTGACGGTAGACTGCGACAGGTGCACTCTGTCGGCGGCGCGGGTAAAGCTGGCGGTTTCGCACACCGCCACAAAGCTGAGCAGCTGTTGCGGAGTGAACATCGGCTGACGATTCATTTTTCCACTACCTGGCAGAGTAATATTTCATTTCCAGATAGTAGCGACTGCTGTCAGGCTGGCAACTTTTAATGGCGTAGATTTCATATGAAGAGAGAGAACAACCTGCTGCTGGCGGCGCTGGTGCTGGCCGGGCTGAATATGCGGCCACTGATGACCTCGGTCAGTCCGTTACTCGGTGAGCTGCGGCAGAGCATCGGTCTGTCGCCATTGGCGGCCTCGCTGCTGCCTGCGGTGCCGATGATGATGATGGGTGCCATTGCCCTGGTCAGTGCGCCGCTGATGCAGCGCTTTGCGGTGCGCAAATTACTGCTGGGCGGGCTGTTACTGCTGTTGCTGGCGCTGGTGAGTCGATGGTTTGTGACTGACGGACGCGAGCTGGTGCTGACTGCCGTGCCGGGTGGGGCGGGCATTGGTATCGTCCAGATGGCGATGCCGGGATTGATCCGTCAGCGCTTTGGCAGCCGCAGTGCGGGCGTGACCGGACTATGGGCAGCGGCGCTGATGGGCGGCGGCGGGATTGGCGCGGCGATCTCGCCGTGGCTGAGTGCACATGCTGGCTGGCAGGGGGCACTGAGCAGCTGGGCGCTGCCGGTGGTGCTGGCTATCCTGCTCTGGCTGTTGATCACCACCATGCCACCCGCAGCCCGCACGCAGGCTGACGCAGTGCCTTCGCTGTGGCGAAAAACCCGCGCCTGGACGCTGGCGCTGAGCTTCGGGCTGGTGAACGGTGGTTACGCCATTTGTGTTGCCTGGCTGCCCGATTTTTACCATCAGCATGGCTGGAGTGCGCAGGCGGGCGGTTCACTGCTCGGCATGATGATCGGCTGTCAGGTTACCGGTGCGCTGCTGCTGCCTTTGCTGGTGCGGGGCCGCGATCGTCGTCCATTGCTGCTGCTGACCCTGGCCATGCAGTTCTGCGGCATGCTCGGCTTCCTGTTTGCACCACAGCTGGCACCGTGGTTCTGGGCGGGGATGGCGGGCTTCGGGCTGGGCGGGGCGTTTCCGCTGGCACTGGTGCTGGCGCTGGATCATCTGGAGCAGCCCCAGGCTGGCGCGCGGCTGGTGGCCTTTATGCAGGGCGTCGGCTTTATTATTGCGGGCAGCATGCCGTTTATCGCCGGTCAGCTGCATGCGCTCACCGGAAATTTCACCAGCGTCTGGATTCTGCAGGCGACGGTCACGCTGCTGCTGATTGTGCTTAATCTGCGTTTTCATCCGCACAGCTATCAGCGCGCCTTCCCGGAGATAAATCGCTGATTTTGGTCCGACCAATTCCGGTAATATTTTTCTCTGGTTCACACTCCGGGAAAATTCGCCCAACTTCTGTTGCCATAGATTAACAATGCATTAACTATCTGTTGCCATAAGCCCCAATACAGTGGTTTGGTCTGACCAATCCGGGGGCAGATGGCATACAGTACTGCATCTGCATGCCACATCACCTTTTCCTCTGGAGATACTGGCATGCAGATCTGGCAACAAAACTACGATCCGCTGGGTAATATCTGGCTCTCAAGCCTGGTCGCGCTGATCCCGATTCTGTTTTTCTTCTTTGCACTGATTAAGCTGAAGATGAAAGGCTATCTGGCCGCCACCACCACCGTGGTGCTGGCGCTGCTGGTGGCGCTGTTTCTCTATCAGATGCCCGTTGCCCAGGCGCTGGCCGCCGTGGTGTACGGTTTTCTCTATGGGCTGTGGCCGATTGCCTGGATTATTGTCGCCGCCGTGTTCGTCTACAAAATCTCGGTCAAAACCGGTCAGTTCGATATTATCCGTGCCTCTATCCTCTCCATTACCCCCGATCAGCGTCTGCAGATGCTGATTGTCGGCTTCTCGTTCGGGGCGTTTCTGGAAGGCGCGGCAGGCTTTGGAGCGCCGGTGGCGATTACCGCGGCGTTGCTGGTGGGGCTGGGATTTAATCCGCTCTACGCTGCCGGGCTCTGCCTGATTGTGAATACCGCGCCGGTCGCTTTTGGCGCAATGGGCATTCCGATTATCGTTGCGGGTCAGGTCACCGGACTGGATAGCTTCGCCATCGGCCAGATGGCCGGACGCCAGTTGCCGCTGCTGACGCTGATTGTGCTGTTCTGGATTATGGCGATTATGGATGGCTGGCGCGGCGTGAAAGAGACCTGGCCAGCGGTCGTTGTGGCGGGTGGATCCTTTGCCCTTGCCCAGTTCCTCAGCTCCAACTTCCTGGGGCCGGAGCTGCCCGATATTATCTCGTCGCTCGCCTCGCTGATTTCGCTGACGCTGTTCCTGCGGGTCTGGAAACCGGTGCGCATCTTTCGTTTTGCCGATGCAGAGGCGAAGAACGGCGATGTGCTGCAACCGCCACAGAAGTATCGGCTGGGGCAGGTGATCCGCGCGTGGATGCCGTTCCTGTTTCTCACCGCCACCGTCACGCTATGGAGCATCCCGCCTTTTAAAGCGCTGTTCGCCAAAGGTGGTGCACTCTATGAGTGGGTGCTGGCGGTGCCGGTGCCGATGCTGAATGAGCTGGTGGCGCGGATGCCGCCCGTGGTCGGCAGTGCAACGCCTTATCCGGCGATCTTTAAGCTGGATCTGGTTTCCGCCACCGGCACCGCCATTTTAATTGCGGCGATTATGGCGATGCTGTTCCTGCGCATGAAGCCAAAGGCAGCGCTGCAGACCTTTGGTGAAACGCTGAGAGAGCTGGCGCTGCCGATCTACTCCATCGGGATGGTGCTGGCCTTTGCGTTTATCTCCAACTATTCCGGTCTCTCTGCCACGCTTGCTCTGGCACTGGCGCACACCGGCCATGCATTTACTTTCTTCTCGCCGTTCCTGGGCTGGCTGGGCGTCTTCCTGACCGGATCCGATACCTCATCGAATGCGCTGTTTGCCGCGTTACAGGCGACTACCGCCCAGCAGATCGGCGTTTCCGATGTTCTGTTGGTGGCGGCTAATACTACCGGCGGTGTGACGGGTAAGATGATCTCGCCGCAGTCGATCGCCATCGCCTGTGCGGCGGTCGGGCTGGTGGGAAAAGAGTCCGATCTGTTCCGGTTTACGGTTAAACACAGCCTGATTTTCACCTGTATGGTGGGGGGGATTACCACACTTCAGGCCTACGTCTTCCCCTGGATGATCCCATGAGCAACACTGCCGATCCGCTGGTGACACGCCTGCGGGCCTATATCACCGAACATCAGCTCGAGCCGGGCATGCGCCTGCCCGCCGAGCGCCAGCTCTCTGCTGAACTCGGCGTCTCACGTTCCTCGCTGCGTGAAGCGATACAGCAGCTGATCAGCAGCGGCATACTCATCAGCCGGCGCGGCGGCGGCACCTGGATTCGTCAGCAGCTGGCACCCTGGTCGGAACAGCGCATCGTCGAACCGATTCGCCAGCTGCTGCGCGACGATCCCGACTACCGCTACGACATTCTGGAAGCGCGCCATGCCATCGAGGCCAGTACTGCCTGGCATGCGGCACTGCGCGCCACCGATGCCGACAAAGAGAAGCTGCAGTACGCCTTTGACGCCACCCTGAAGCTGAAAGAGAGTGACGATCCCGACCTCGCTGCCCAGGCGGATGTGCGCTTCCATCTTGCGATTGCCGAGGCGTCACACAATGTAGTTCTGCTGCAGACCATGCGCGGCTTTTTCGAGCTGCTGCAGTCGTCGGTGATGCAGAGCCGTCAGCGCATGTACACCCAGCCAGCCATTTTTGCCCGCCTGACGGAACAGCATCGGGCACTGCTGGATGCGATCCTCGCGGGCGACGCCGACGCGGCCCGTCAGGCGGCGATGCAGCATCTGGGCTTTGTCCACACCACGCTGAAAAGTCTCCATGAAGATGAAGCGCGCCAGGCGCGCATCACCCGCTTACCGGATAACGACACACGCAACCCAAAGGAATCTGACTGATGATTATCTCAGCTGCCAGTGACTATCGCGCCGCCGCGCAACGTATCCTGCCGCCGTTCCTGTTTCACTACCTTGATGGCGGGGCTTACGCCGAGCACACCCTGCGACGTAACGTAGAGGACCTTTCTGACGTGGCGCTGCGCCAGCGCATTCTGAAGAACATGTCGGAACTTAGCCTCGAAACGAAATTATTTAATGAAACCCTGTCGATGCCGGTTGCGCTGGCACCGGTCGGCCTGTGCGGCATGTATGCCCGTCGCGGCGAAGTGCAGGCGGCGCGTGCGGCAGCCCTGAAAGGCATTCCGTTTACCCTGTCGACAGTCTCGGTCTGCCCGATTGAAGAGGTGGCCCCGCAGATCAATCGTCCGATGTGGTTCCAGCTTTACGTGCTGCGTGACCGCGGCTTTATGCGCAATGCGCTGGAGCGTGCAAAAGCCGCTGGTTGTTCAACGCTGGTGTTTACCGTGGATATGCCGACGCCGGGCGCGCGCTATCGCGATGCGCACTCCGGGATGAGCGGTAATCACGCGGCGCTGCGTCGTTACTGGCAGGCGGTCACCCATCCACAGTGGGCGCTGGATGTGGGACTGCAGGGCCGTCCGCACGATCTGGGGAACATCTCCGCCTATCTCGGCAAGCCGACCGGGCTGGAAGATTATATTGGCTGGCTGGCGAACAACTTTGATCCCTCGATCTCGTGGCGCGATCTGGAGTGGATCCGCGAGTTCTGGGACGGGCCGATGGTGATCAAGGGCATTCTCGATCCGGAAGATGCACGCGACGCGGTACGTTTTGGCGCGGATGGCATCGTGGTCTCGAATCACGGCGGACGCCAGCTGGATGGCGTGCTCTCCTCAGCCCGTGCGCTGCCAGCGATTGCCGATGCGGTCAAAGGTGACATTACTATTCTGGCAGACAGCGGTATTCGCAACGGGCTGGATGTGGTGCGGATGATTGCGCTGGGGGCAGATAGCGTGCTGCTGGGACGTGCATTTATCTATGCGCTGGCGACCCATGGACAGCGCGGCGTGGAAAACCTGCTGAATCTTATTGAGAAAGAGATGCGTGTGGCCATGACGCTGACAGGCGCAAAATCGATAAGTGAAATTACCCGCGATTCGCTGGTGCAGGCGGAGGCGCTGCTGACACCAACAGGCATGGTATCACGTCCCCGCGCGGTGAGTTAGCCTGCGAAAATGAATGTATTGTCTATACTTAGCTTCTTTACCAACAGGAGGAATGACATGACCATTCATAAGAAAGGTTCGGCGCACTGGGAAGGCGATATTAAAGGCAAAGGCACCGTCAGCACCGAAAGCGGCGTGCTGAGCCAGCAGCCTTATGGCTTTAATACCCGTTTCGAAGGCGTCAAAGGCACCAACCCGGAAGAGCTGATTGGTGCAGCGCATGCGGCCTGTTTCTCTATGGCACTGTCGCTGATGCTGGGCAATGCGGGCCATAAACCGGAAAGCATTGATACCACGGCTGATGTGTCACTGGATAAAAAAGGCGAGGGCTTTGCCATCACCAAAGTGGCGCTGACCAGCACCATCTCCCTGCCAGGCATTGATGAGTCGACCTTCGACGAAATCATCAACAAAGCCAAAGCGGGCTGCCCGGTTTCTCAGGTACTGAACGCGGAAATTACGCTGGATTACACCCTGAACAACTGATGCCGGCAACGGGTCGCCTTTTGGTGGCCCGGACGTTATGCTATGCCTCCCGGTCCTGTTGCTGACCGGAACAGATGCGCCTTCTGGCGCATCTTCGCTTTCTGATTAGGGGAGACCGAGGTGACAAGATACCGGGCGGCCAAAAAGTACTGGAAGATGGTGCTGGTTCTGTTGTGCATTTGCGGCGCGCTGCTGCTGATACGCTGGGCTGCCATGATCTGGGCCTGAGCAGATGAAGTGGATTAGTCGCCACTCGCTGGGCATATTACTGATGGTAATTATCGTACTGGAAGTGGTTTATTTTCTGCTCACCGCCTCGTGGCTGCCGTGGCGATAAACGCATTCAGACAAAGGCATCCTCGCGCCGTTTAGTCCGCACATCGCTGCGCGCAATGCGATAAGCCTTACGCGGATCGCCCACCACAAACTCAAAAGTTGGCGTGTAATAAAATGGCAACCAGCCGCCATAGCTGCTCTCCCACTCCCATCGGACGGGGCAGGGCCACAGAATGCCATCATACAAAAGATAGTAAACCCAGCGTCCACCAGGACGACGGGGGCGTGATGTTTTCATGGGATTCACAACGGTAATGGGTAACAACAGCTTATATTTTGTACGCTAAAGCGCCAGCTTGCAATGTTGCAGCCCTGCTTTATTGAATCTGGTCCTGAATCAGCGATGGACCTCACCACAAAGCAGGACCACATTCGGTCTGACTTTATGAATACGGTTTGCCATCGTTTCACAGTCCACCTTCGTCGGATAAATGCGCTCCGAGACCGGCAGCGCTTCGCAGGCGTCGTAGCCACACGCGCTCACTAACAACACAAATCCTATCAACATAGATCCTCTCCTTTACACGGTCTGGTGGTCCGGACTGTGGTGCTTTTTATCCCTTTTTAACATCCAGTATAGACAAACGTGACGGGGCGGCATTGTCAGTGTGAGCTATGACCTGCCGGGCAGCGGTCTGCGGCAGGATGAGAGCTGGGTAAAACGAAGGCGCAGGCGGGGAGTCAGCCTGCAAAATACCAGGCGGGCAGCAGCGCAATCAGGTTATTCAGAGTGTGCAGGAAGATGGGCAGCGCCAGACTGTTACTCCGCAGCCGCGCATAGCAGAGCAGCAGTGAAAACAGCGTCAGAGCGATAAGAGTCTGCCAGTGCACATACTGTGTATGCATCACCGCAAACAGCAGTGAGGTCAGCAGCATGCAGGCGAAACGGCTGCGCGGCGCCCACAGCAGAAAACCCTGTAACAGGAAACCGCGGAACAGCACCTCTTCAAACACCGGCGCCAGCAGTACGGCGGTCAGCAGCAGGATCAACAGCGAATTGCGTCCCTGCTGGGCCTGCATCACCAGCCAGCCTTCCGGCTGCATGAACTGCATCTGTGCCGCCATCAGCACAAACAGCGCGCCGGTAAACAGCAGGGTTTGCAGCGTATAAAGTTCACCCAGCGGCAAATCGGTGCGGCGCTGGCAGTAGAAGCGATAAAGCGGATAGATAACAGCAAATTCAAACAGGCAGAGTACGGGCACCAGCAGGCCGTCATTACGCAGCACGCTGTAATTAGGGAACAGCGTGATCAGCATGGTAACCAGGTAATAGACCACAAAGCTGCCGACGTAGAACAGCGTCAGGGTCACTCTGTCGGAATTGGTGTTCATAGGCGACTCAGCCAGCGAAGGTAAGCGCATAGTAGCAATGCACCCGATCGCTGTCGAGTGAGCCTGTTACACATTATTTAAGCGCAAAATGTTAGCCGCAGACTAAACACCAGAGCACCCAGGCCGATAACTGATGAAACTAATCTGGCCAGCAACGCATGTTGTATTGCAGGTCTGTGATCTCAACCCCTGGCTGTGTAGTGAGCACTCTTAATGACTTTTAACCCTCCGGCGCCGCCGTCGCCGCCATTCAGACATGCCGCTGAAGATCGCACTGTCCGCTTTACGCGGCGCAGCCTGCGTACGCTTTCGCTGTTGCTGTCTGGTGTGCTGGTGCTCTCGATGCTGATGGTGCTGACGATTGCGCAGCGTCAGAACAGCGCATCGGTTGAGCATGACCGCATGCTGATGCAGCAGACGTGGCAAAATCGTCAGGAGGCGATGGTCACCGATATCCGGGATTATGCCTTCTGGGGAGAAGCCTGGCGCAATCTCCATGTCAGGGTGAACAAGGTCTGGGCGTTTGACGAAGAGAACTTCGGACCGGGTCTTTACGAAGAGTATCACTATGAAGGCGTGTTCGTGGTTGACGGCAAAGGCCGCACTACCTACAGCGTGATTAATGGGCAACTGGCGGATACGTCGCTGGAAGCCTGGCTGGGTAATGAAACACCGGTGCTTATTGCGGCAGCGCGTCAGCTCAATAATAAAGCGATGACCCGCAATGCGCTGATCAATCATCTGCCCGCGATTGTGGTGGCTGCACCTATCAGCAGCGGTAAACTGCCGAACGTGCCGCCTATGGCCGGACCTGCGTCTATCATGGTGTTCGTGAATCTGTTCACACCCGCCAAATTACAGGCACTCGGCGCGACGCTGGATGTGCGCGAACTGCGTCTGCCCGCCAGTGAAGAGGATGCCCTGCGTGAACCGCGAATGGTACTCCCGTTGCCAGGCGGCGAGCCCATTGTGCTGCGCTGGACGTCAAAAATGCCGGGCATGGGCCTGATCGGGTTGCTGTTGCCACTGCTGCTGCTGACGGCGATCATCATCGGCATCATCACCCATCGCGTCAGCCGCCATGCGCTCTCTAATGCGATTCTCTCTGATCGCCGCTTTGCCATGCTGGCAATCAGTCAGCAGGAGCTTGCCAACAGTGAAGCGCGGTTTCGCGATCTCGCTGAGGCGGCGTCAGACTGGATCTGGGAAACGGATGAAGAGGGCCGTCTGATCTATCTGTCAGCGCGTTTTCATACCCTTACCGGCCATGACATCACACACTGGCTGGGACGTCACATCGATCACCTGCTGACTCATCCCAGCCATTCGCTGGTCGCCTGGCTGCTGCGGCAGGAGGCGGAAGAGCAACAGATGCCGCTGCGCTGTCAGTTTATGTCGGCTCAGGGTCACCGCCGCATCGGTCAGCTGGTAGCGAAAACCATCTGGCATGATGCGCGACGTATCGGGTTTCGCGGCACGGTATCGGACATTACCCAAGGCATGGAAGCGGAGGCTCGCATTCAGTTTCTGTCGCGTCACGACGTTTTAACCGGTCTCTCGAACCGCGTGCAGCTGCTGGAGTTTCTGACGCTGCACCTTGCGCTGCCTGATGGCGCTGCGCCGCTGACGCTGATTACTCTCGATCTCGATCAGTTCCGGCCAATCAATGAAACCTGGGGCCATGCGGCGGGCGATGAGGTACTGAGCCAGATAGCGCAGCGTCTGAAGCACTGTATCGGCCCGCAGGAGCTGGTGGCGCGGCTGAGCGGAGATGAATTTGTCCTGGTGTTGCGGGAAACGAATCGTGAGCGGATCGATCAGCGTTGTGCTCAGCTGGTGCACGAGATTCAGCAGCCAGTCAGCACCGGGCAGCATGTCCACTATCTCACCATCAGCATGGGCATTGCCTGTGTGCCGCAGGATGCCAGCCATCCGGAAGCGCTGCTGCAGATGGCGGATATCGCACTGAATGAAGCACGCGATGCGGGACGTAATCAGTGGGTCTGGTATGCCAATGAAATGGCGAGCCAGCGCGAAGATAAGCGTGAAATGGCGCGGCGCATTGAGAAAGCGCTGACTAACAACGAATTTCGTCTGCACTATCAGCCCCGTTATCAGCTGCTGACCGGTCAGCTGGCCGGCGCTGAAGCACTGATTCGCTGGCAGATTGCCCCGGATCAGTGGATTACGCCTGACCACTTTATTCCGCTGGCGGAAGAGAGCGGTCTGATCGCCACTATCAGCGACTGGGTTCTGATGCGCGCCTGCCAGGATGCGCTGGGCTGGGGCGGCGATCGCTATGTGTCAGTCAATATTTCGCCGATGGAGTTTCGTACCAGCGATCTGGTGCAACGTGTGGCAGATGTTCTGGCGAAAAGTGGTCTGCCAGCGACAAGGCTGGAGCTGGAGATCACGGAAAATGTCACCTTTGAACATCCACAGCATGCGCTGGAGGTGATGCAGGGCTTACGGTCACTGGGGGTGAGGTTAACCGTTGACGATTTTGGCACCGGCTATGCCGCGCTGGGCTACCTGAAGACCTTCCCGTTCAACGGTCTGAAGATAGACCGCTCCTGGATGAAAGATTTCCCGGAGTCGCAGCAGGCGCAATCGGTCGTGGCGGGCATTATTGCGCTGGCACGCGCTTTTGCGCTGACGATTACGGCGGAGGGAATTGAGACAGAAGCGCAGCTGAACCAGCTAAAACAGCTCTCGTGCGAAGAGGGGCAAGGCTACTTCCTCGGTCGGCCGATGCCGCTGGCTGCATTCAGTACGCTTCTGGAAAGAACAACGCAAAATCAGGCTGAGCCGGTTTAACGGACGTTGACCGCCACGGCGGTCATCAGTATTGCGCAGACAACAAAAATAATCAGTTCCATCATGACCTCCACAGCGCTAAGAATAGTCTTAAGATAGTGTAGCGGCTCAATGTGTTTTTTTTAGGCAGTGAGTGCGATTAATCTTAAAAAATGCCCCTGTGTGACACCCGGATCCGCGCTCACTGTAACAACTTTACCTTTTCCGGCTTCTGGTCAGCAGGCACGCTTTGCTACTCTTGGGGCAGGTTTTACACGTCCAACAGGAGAACAAACGTGAAATTTTATGGAAAAGGGCTGCTGGTAGTGGGTCTGTTTGCATTAACCGCCTGTCAGTCTGCCAGTAAACCTGACACCGCCAGTGTGCCGCAGGATCCTGAAGCCGACCGCTGCGGTGCCTCTCAGTTTCAGAACTATGTCGGCAAACCGTTAACCGTGCTTCAGGGTCAACACTTTGAACAGCAGGTGCGTCCAATCCCCTATAATTCTGCGGTCACCATGGACTTCAACCTCAACCGGCTTAACTTCCTGGCCGACAAAAATGGCAATATCAGCTCAGTTTATTGTGGCTGACGGCCGGTCTGTCATAGGCTTGTCATAACGGCAGGCGAGGATAGCAGCGCGTTTAAGAAACTTCCTCGTCACACAATAAATAGTGCTCGTCTTGTTTATTCCCGCCCCGGCGGGAATTTTTTTAGCGCCTTCGGGCCGGAACAGGAGCGGAGAAGATGAAACGCATCATCGTGGCACTGCTGCCCACGTTGTTACTCAGCAGCACGCTGGCACAGGCCTCCAGTGAAGAGGCCTGGCAGAAGAGCCGTCAGATCATGACGCAGGCGTGTATTAACGCCAGCCACCTGAGCAAAGTAAAAGTGCTGGGCGAGCCGATTGAGTATGACGACAACACAGGTTACAGCGCACTGTTGCTGGAAGGACGCTATTCCCAGCAGCATATGAAAAACAGGCGTGGACGGGAGCTCTGCCTGTTTCAGCGCAGCAGTGGACGGGCCAGCGTCAGCGAAGCGGATAAACTGCGCTGGGTGAAGTAAACCGCCGTTTTATACCGCCGGCTGCGTGTCGATGAGCTGTGCCAGCAGGGTGCGATACCGCTGCAACTGCGCTTCATCGCCTTCCACTTCCAGTTTGTCAATCACCCGCGCAATCAGCGCCTTACTGGTCGCGGGTTCTCCCGCCTCCATAATTTCACGCAGAATAACCGCCAGCAGATCGGACTCTGGCGGTGTTCGCCAGTTCGGGCTGTTGAAATAGTCACTGATAGCGCGGCTGGCACTGTTCGTTTGCACTCTCATTTCCCTACCTCCGCTGAAACACTATCCCGACCCTTACACAGGTGTAAGAGCATCTATGCATGTCATAAGCTGAACTGCCTCAGCGTAGCCGGATGGTCTGGACCGTTTTTTAGCGGAGGACGTCGCGCCAGGCAGAATGATCGCCACATCGCCACGACTGGCGATTTTTTAAACATAGAAGCGGCGTGAATCGTTGTCAGTAACAGAATGACATATTTTTCCATATTGATGAGGCATAGTTGAGGAAGAGGGTGCCAGGGCAGGCTATCGGCCACGGGATTCACGCTGTAAACCGCTGGTCAGAGAAAATTTTCGCGGGTAATTGCGCTGAATCAAGAGGAATCCGGTCTTTTGCCGTTTGTGCCATGTTATGTCGGTCACGTAAAGAATCGTCGCGTTAAACTAAGTACTCCCTCTCTTTGAATTATCTGCTCATGCCACGCATTATTGAACCCTGGAAGATAAACCTGATCTCGGTCTGGTTTGGCTGTTTTTTTACTGGCCTGGCCATCAGCCAGATTATCCCGTTTCTGCCGCTCTACCTTGAGCAGCTTGGCATCACCGGAGGCGAGTCCCTGAGTCTCTGGTCGGGGCTCACCTTCAGTATCACCTTCGTGGTTTCGGCGGCGGTCGCCCCGCTGTGGGGCAGTCTGGCCGATCGCAAAGGCCGTAAATTGATGCTGCTGCGTGCGGCGTTTGGTATGGGCGTGGTGATCCTGCTGCAGGCTTTTGTCACCGAAGCCTGGCAGTTGCTGCTGCTGCGCGCCCTGATGGGGCTGACCTCCGGCTATATCCCCAACGCGATGGCGCTGGTGGCGGCTCAGGTGCCGCGTGAACGCAGCGGCTGGGCGCTGAGCTGTGTCTCCACCGGACAGATTGGCGGTGTGATTCTGGGGCCGATGCTGGGTGGGCTGCTGGCTGACTGGGTCGGTTTGCGCACGGTATTTATCGTCACCGCGGCGCTGCTGATGGTCAGCTTTCTGGTGACGCTGTTCCTGATTAAAGAGAACGGTTACACCCCGGTGAGTAAAAAAGAGAAGCTCAGCGGACGCGAGGTTTTCCGCTCGCTGGACAACCCCAGGCTGATGCTCTGCCTGTTTTTCACCACCATGGTGATCCAGATGTGCAATGGATCGGTGAACCCGATCCTGACGCTGTTTGTGCGCGAGCTGGCGCCCACCGCAGAGAATATCGCGTTTCTCAGTGGCGTAATTGCGGCACTGCCCGGCGTCTCTGCACTGCTGGCCGCGCCACGTTTGGGACGACTCGGTGACCGCATTGGTACGCAGCGTATCCTGCTGGCGACGATGGTTATCTCGCTGCTGCTGTTTATCGCGATGTCTTTTGTAACCAGTGCCACGCAGCTGGGCGTCTTACGTTTTCTGCTGGGCTTCGCCGATGGCGCGATGATGCCTGCGGTACAGACGCTGCTGGTACGTCACTCGCGTGACAATATCACCGGCCGGATCTTCGGTTATAACCAGTCGTTTATGTATCTTGGCAATGTTGCTGGCCCCTTACTGGGCGCAGCAGTATCGGCGGTGGCAGGTTTCCGCTGGGTCTTTTGTGCCACCGCCGTTGTGGTGCTGATTAACGTGCTGTTTCTGAAACGCTTTTACCGGCGTCCGAAGACTGTGTTGCCCGCGTCGGCTGACAAATCGTCAGTTCAGCCTGCCAGCGCTGCTGAGTCAGCAAAAACTCAGGACTGACGCTGGGGCTCCAGGAGTCATCACCGCCGACGCCCATATGGAAGGCATCCAGGTGCAGCCAGCAGCCCGCCTCCGGACGCAGAAGGTGGCGGTGGGATGCCTCACGCAGCTGTTCCAGACTGAAGCGGCTCAGCGAAAAAGCGAAATCACCGCTGACCTGCCAGCTGCCGCTGTCGAGCTGGCGGGTGCCGCCACGCAGACCATTCTCACCAGGGAAAACGTAGGGCGTTGAAAGCTGATCCAGCGGCAGTTGCCAGCGTGAGAACTGCGCGGCCATCTGGCGATCGGGATAGTTTTCATGCGGTCCCAGGCCGAGCCAGCTTACCTGCTGCGGGATCTGCGCCAGCTCACAGCGTAAGCCGATGCGCGCGGGCGGTGGCAATCCGCGTGACTGCTCAACGGAAAGCTGTAACTGCAACTCCCCCTGCGCATTGATCAGATAACGCTTACGGCTGATAAAGGCAAGCTTGCCATTGGCGAGCCAGCTATGCAGCGTTTCGATCTGCACCGCCTGCGGCAACGCATACGCGGCTATCGACACCAGTTGGCTGCTCATCTGGTCATATCCTGCCGCCTTCCAGCGTTCGACCCACGCATTGGGATCTACCCGTTCCGCTTCGCTGGTGCCGATGTCATTGTCCAGCGGCGCGCGAATAAAGCAGTCCTGAAGCGGCGAGAGTAGCGTCGGTGTCTCATTGATGAACCACTGCGTCAGCTCACCGCTGTGGCGTGAAAAATGCCAGCGTTGCCGCTGATGGGTGACGATAATCTCACTGGCGTCATCATGGAGGACAGGTGCTTCAGCTTTTTCCGGCAGCGGGGGCAGCGCCAGCAGCGAAGGCAGCGCCCACTGATGCCAGGCGACACGCCAGCCAGCCTCGCTCCAGCGTGTCGGGTGAATCTGATGAACAGCAACATTAAGCCAGCATTCGCCCTGTAAGGCGGGCGGTGACGGCAGAGTGATCCGCTGCTGACCCTGTGGGCCGATATCCAGTAAAACTTCACCTTCCGTCACCACCTGGCCTTCCTGCTCAATGCGCCAGCGCAGCACTTCATTGTCACTGTGACGGAATAAGTAGTCGCTGCTGACCGTAACGCTCAGCGGGTCGCCGGGATCGACGGTGAACTGCCAGAACTGCTGGGCGCGCTGCGCCTCATACAGCGCCGGATGCGGCGTGCGATCGGCAAACACCAGCCCGTTCATGCAGAACTGGCGGTCGTTGGGCTTATCGCCAAAATCGCCGCCGTAGGCCTGCCAGGGTTGACCCTGATCGTCATAACGGGTCAGGCTCTGATCCACCCAGTCCCAGACGAAGCCGCCCTGGAGGCGCGGGAACTGGCGGAAGGCCTCCCAGTATTTCGCGAAACCGCCAAAGCTGTTGCCCATGGCATGCGCATACTCACACAGGATCAGCGGACGCGTTTCGCCCGGCAGGCCGATCCACTTTTTCAGCGACCACTTCGGCACCGCCGGGAATGGCTGATCTTCATCGACCCTGGCATACATCGGGCAGATGATATCGGTCGCGGCGGTGTCCGCACCGCCGCCTTCATACTGAACCGGACGGGTAGGATCGCTGCTTTTCACCCAGCGGTAGAGCGCGTCATGCGTGGCACCATGTCCCGACTCATTGCCCAGCGACCAGATAATAATGCTGCAGTGATTACGATCGCGCTGCACCATACGCGTCACACGTTCGCTAAAGGCAGCGAACCAGCGGGGATCGTCGGAGAGTCGGTTCATCGGCTGCATGCCGTGAGTTTCGATATTCGCTTCATCCACCACATAAAGCCCATACTGGTCGCACAGCCGATACCAGAGCGGATGATTGGGGTAGTGCGAACAGCGCACCGCGTTGAAATTGTGCTGCTTCATCAGCTCAATGTCGCGGCGCATCGTTGCCTCATCCACCACCTGACCGCGCTCCGGATGGTGTTCGTGGCGGTTGGTGCCACGGATAAGTAGCGGTTTGCCATTGAGACAGAGCAGGCCGTTATCGATAGTGACCTGACGGAAGCCGACATCATACGCCTCCACCTCGATCAGCTGATGATCCCCATCCAGCAGCGCCAGCGTGGCGCGATAGAGGTGTGGCGTTTCAGCGCTCCACAGCGCGGGCCGTTCCACCGGCAGGCTGAGCAGGGCGCGTTCAGGATAGTGGCCCCGTTCGTCAATAATGGCGCTGCCCAGCGGCTGCTGACACTGCGCAACCGGCTGTTCACCCTGCCATAGCGTCAGGCGCAGCTGATAGCGCGAGGTGAGGTCAGACGGCAAGGCTACGCGGACCTGGGCGCGCAGCTCGGCACGGGTAAACTCCGGGCTGAGCCGGGTTTCCAGTTGCACGTCAGCCAGATGCACCTGCGGCTTATGCAGTAACGTGACATCGCGGAAAATGCCGCTCATCCGCCACATATCCTGATCTTCAAGATAGCTGCCGTCGCTCCAGCGCAGCACCATCACCGCCAGCCGGTTTTTGCCCGGTCGCAGATAAGGGCTCAGGTCGAATTCGGCGGGCAGGCGGCTGTCCTGAGAGTAGCCAATCCACTGTCCATTGCACCACAGATGAAAGGCTGAATTGACGCCGTCAAAGATGATGCGTGTCTGCCCGGAAGTGAGCCAGGCGGCGTCCGTGCTGAATGTGAGCGAGTAACATCCTGTCGGGTTCTCTTTGGGTACAAACGGGGGATTAACCGGAATGGGATACTGCACGTTGGTGTAAATAGGCGCATCAAAGCCGTGCATCTGCCAGTTTGCCGGCACCGGAATCGTGCTGGCATCCGGTAGATCCTGCAGTAACCAGCTGGCCGGGACCGCCTCAGGCTGCGCAAAGTAACTGAAACCCCACTCCCCATTCAGGCTCTGCAGTGACACCGAGGGCGTGTCATCACGCGCCGCTGCTTCGTCCCGCCAGCTGGCAAAAGGCGGGTGCGCATCCAGCCGATGCAGCGAGGTCACGACCGGATTTTCCCAGTCGCGCCGGGAGAGGATGTCACTGAAAGCAGCCTGTGAGAGAGTCATGGTTATATCCTGTAAATGTGATGCGCTCACAATGCGCAAAATTGTTCAGGCTGTAAAGCGTTCGCCATCCCGATTTGCACAAATAGTTTTCCCCGAAAGCGGGCCGCAGTGTTGAGAATGTGGCGGCTTACTGACTGTAAAACGTTAAGTCTGGTCAGCAAAGATAAATAGCGACCGGATGCGGAGGAATCTCACTTGTCGCCATGCGGGTGGCTTCATACACTCAGCCCGATTTCATCACCCTGAGGTAAATATGGTACGAATCGTTAAGCTGGCTGCCGTTGTGGCATTAGTGACTGCATTAAGCGGATGTCTTTTCCCGCCTCCTGGCGGCGGCGGTGGAGGAGGTGGTGGCTGGGGCGGACCTGGCGGCGGACCGGGCCGCGGATTTGTCGATCCGCGTTAAGTCTGCTTATTGAATGCTGGCAGGCGAAACGTTTAACAGCGGTGATGTTTGTCCGCAAAACGTTTCGCCTGCAAAGTTAGCCGGAAATCGCCGTGAAAAGCGCAGCGGTGCAGGCTAACTCGCTGAAAAAAGGTGAGTTGCCCTCTGTTTTTTAGCCAGCGTGGTGATAGTTTCAGCTTTTCTTCACCGCTGAGACAACAGCATGAAAAACCTGATTGCTGAGTTACTGGTTAAGCTGGCTGAAAAAGAAGCGACAGCGAAAGAGCAGGTGGCGCAGATTGAGGCGCTGGAAATTGTCGTGACCGCACTGGTTCGCAAGCTGGATCCGCAACAACATCTGGACATGACGACTACGATTGAAACCGCCATGGACAACGTGGCCTGTGCCGATGACAACGATGCGCTGTTGCTGCGTAATTACATCGAAAAGCTGCTCCGGCATCCCCGCCAGTAACGAGCCCGGTACCAATCTGGAATGGGATCTTCACATCACTTTGACATGAAACATTTTCCGCTTTGCTTATTCGCTGCCAGAATAACAGGGGACAATCCATTGTGGAGATAACAAGATGAAAGTCGGTTTAATGGCGATGATGATGGCGGGCCTGCTGGTCAGCGGGCTGGCGGGTGCGGCGGAGAAGACCCCGCAGCAGGAAAAGATGACGATGTGTAACCAGCATGCTAAATCACAGGATCTCAAAGGGGATGCACGTAAAACCTTTATGAGTGAATGCCTGAAAAAAGACAGCAAACTGTCGCACATGTCGCCGCAGCAGATGAAAATGAAAAGCTGTAACGGCGAAGCTGGCGATAAAAAGCTGGCAGGCGATGCGCGTAAAACCTTTATGAGCCAGTGCCTGAAAAAAAGCTGATCATCCCCTACGGCCACGCAGGTGGCCGCTTCTTCTTTCTGCGCAACGGTGATTCAGTTCCGTTTAACGCTGATTAAATTACCTTCCACAACAAAACCTTAACCCCTCTGACAAACATTCCTCATCAGGCTTCCCGGTTCCTTTGCCACACTTACTGTTTGTGGGGATTTGCGCAGGCTTTGTTTTACCGCGCAGCACCAGACCCGAAACAGCGAAAGGAGCCATGCCGTGAACTATCAATTTACCGCCGACCTGAACGATCTGCCGCAGCGACAGCCGGTTAAGAAAACGCTGGGTGAGGTAGAGGTGTTACTGATTCGCGACGGGGACAACGTACGCGCGTATCAGGCGAAATGTCCGCATGCGGGCGCGCCGCTGGAGCAGGGCGCGATTTGTGGCGACCGGCTGGTCTGCCCGTGGCACAAAGCCGCGTTTCATATCGCCGATGGCAAAATGTGTGAACCGCTGGCGCTGGCCGATCTTAAGCAATATCCGCTGCGCATTGAAGAGGGCCGGGTGCTGGTAAACCCAAAAGCGATGTCTCCCGCTGCACCCATTGGCAGCGGAGCAGACGCACCGGTTTATGTAGTGCTGGGTGGTGGCGCGGCGGGCAGCGCAGCGCTGTGGCGTCTGCGTCATGACGGCTTCAAAGGCCGCCTGATTCTGGTTGAGCGGGAAACGGACGCGCCTTACGACCGCACTGCGCTGACCAAATTTGTGCCGTCGGGCA
This sequence comes from Pantoea sp. 9140, assembly GCF_000745295.1. Taxonomy (NCBI): domain Bacteria; kingdom Pseudomonadati; phylum Pseudomonadota; class Gammaproteobacteria; order Enterobacterales; family Erwiniaceae; genus Pantoea; species Pantoea sp. 9140. The sequence continues at coordinate 607,984 of NZ_JQNO01000001.1, forward strand.
AAATGGACATCAGCGAGGTGCCACAGCTGCTGAAAGCGGATGTGATGGATCACGTTGAACGCGTGCAGGCTACCGTGAGTCGCCTTGATACGCAGCAGCAACGGCTGATCTTCGACGATGGCGAAACGCTTGTCTTCGACAAACTGCTGATCGCCAGCGGCGCAAAGCCTGTCCGTCCCGATTTGCCAGGCAGCGATCTTGAAGGAGTTTATTTGCTGCGCAGCAAAGCGCAGACCGATGAGCTGCTTAAAGCGGTGGATGCCAGCCATAAAATCGTGATTATCGGCAACAGTTTTATCGGCACCGAGCTGGCGTCGGCACTGCGTAATCGTGACATCGACGTTACGGTGATTGCCCGTCAGGCGCTGCCCTTTGCAAAACGGTTTGGCGATCAGATAGGCCGCTATTTCTACCAGCTGCATGAGCAAAACGGCGTGAAGTGGGTGCAGGGCGAGATTGAAGCTATACAGGGCGACCAGCAGGTGAGTGGCGTACAGCTTAAGGGTGGACGGCAGCTGGATGCGAACGTTGTGCTGTTTGCTACCGGCGTAAAACCGGCTACCGACTTTATCCACGATCTGCCGCTGGCAGAGGATGGCAGTCTGCAGTCAGACGAGCATTTACGGGTCGCTGACAATATCTGGGTGGCGGGTGATATCGCCACGTATCCGTCGGCACAGGGTACGCTGCGCATTGAGCACTATCGCGTCGCGCATCAGCAGGGACAGACCGCCGCATGGAATATGCTGGATCAGAACGTTGCCTTTGATCGTGTGCCGTTCTTCTGGACCACGCAGTATGGCACCCGTTATGAGTATGTTGGCCATGCGGCAGAATGGGATAATTTCGAGCTGATCGGCTCGCTGGAGGACAAAAAGTTTATGGCGTTTTATGGTCAGCAGGGGCAACTGGCGGCGATCTGCTCATGCGGTATGTATACGCTGACTGCTGAGCTGGTGGAGCGGATGCAGCAACCGATGTCGCTTGCCGACGCGGTGGCGCTCGCTCAGGCGCACATCAGTTAAGTTGCGCACAAGGCGGGCCGCGAGCCGGTCCGCCCTGCGCAGTGCCTGAACGCTTAGCTGCGGCTTAGTTTTTCGGACTTCGCCATGCACTGCTGCATTGCTTCAATCACCGCCGAGCGCATCCCTTTCTCTTCCAGCACCTTCACGGCTTCAATGGTGGTGCCGCCAGGCGAGCAGACCATATCTTTAAGTTCAGCCGGATGTTTGCCGCTGGTCAGCACCATCTCCGCCGCCCCTTTTACCGCCTGTGCAGCAAACTGATAGGCCTGGGCGCGCGGCATGCCGCCCAGTACGGCCGCATCCGCCATCGCCTCGATAAACATAAAGACGTAGGCCGGTGCAGAACCGCTGACGCCGACCACGGAGTGAATCAGATATTCATCCACCACGGCCGCTTTGCCGAAGCTCTCAAAAATCGCGACGACCTCGTCGATCTCCGCCTGCTCAACCAGCACGTTGGGCGTGACCGAGGTCATGCCTTCGCTGACCAGCGAGGGCGTATTCGGCATCGCCCGGACAATTTTACGATCGTAGCCCAGCACCGATGAAAGCGAATCCAGCGTCACGCCCGCCGCAATCGACACTACCAGCGCCTCTTTTTTCAGGCTGCCGGCCAGCTCTTTTAATACTTTCAGAATCACATTGGGTTTTACCGCGCCGAACAGGATGTCCACCTCACGCGCCAGCGCATCCGCGCTCTCAGCTGCGTTGATGCCATACTGCTCTGCCATCGCCTGGTTGGTCTCTGCTTTGCGATCGTAAACGAAGATATCAGACGGGGCGATTTTGCCGCTGTTGACCAGTCCGCCGATAATGGCTTTCGCCATGTTTCCCCCGCCGATAAACCCGATTTTTTTTGCCAGCATCGCCATCTCCTTAGGACATTATTCGGTTTTCTCAGTGGGCTAGCTTACTTCAGCCAGCCCGAATAACAAGTCAGCCGGATGCGGGCTGGAAAGCGTGCCGCAAATAAAATTTGCCATTCAGGGAGAACCCGGCAAGATCTCAGGCTTCTCTGACTGTAAGGAATCATGATGTTTATCTGGGTCGATGCCGATGCCTGTCCGAATGTGATCAAAGAGGTGCTCTACCGTGCGGCGGATCGCACCTCCACCACGGTCACTTTTGTGGCAAACCAGTTTCTGCGCGTGCCGCCATCACCTTATCTGCGCACCCTGCAGGTGCCAGCCGGATTTGATGTGGCGGACAATGAGATTGTCAGGCGTTGTCAGCCTGGCGATCTGGTGATCACCGCCGATATTCCGCTGGCGGCTGAGGTGATTGAGAAGGGGGCGGCAGCGCTGAATCCGCGCGGTGAACGTTACTCACCGGCAACGATACGTGAACGCCTGACGATGCGGGATTTTATGGATACTCTGCGGTCAAGCGGCGTGCAGACCGGCGGCCCCGCGACGATGAGTCCGCGTGACCGCCAGCAGTTTGCGAATGAGCTGGATAGCTGGCTCACTCAGCAGAAGCGCTGAATTTAAACGAAGCTGTCGTCATCGTCGAAATCACCGCCGCCAAAATCGTTCAGATCGCTGTTGTCAGCATAATTACTGTCCCAGCCTGAGTTCTGATCGAGGAAGGCGTTATCGTTACCGCCGTTAAAGGCATCGGCGTTGTCATCGCCACCGTTAAAGGTGTTGAGATTATCATTCACCTCCGGCAGCGGCGGCTCATTGATGATGTTCACAATCTCTTCCGGCTGTGAATGGTGGAACATGCTGGTCAGCATATCGGCCATCACCACACCCCCTGCCACGCCCACTGCTGTTTGTAGTGCGCCGCCAAGAAAACCGGTGCCGCGTGGCGCTGCTGCCTGAGCAGGGGCATATTGCTGCTGTGCCGGTTGTTGCGGCGCACTGTTCCACGGCGATGGTTGCTGTTGCTGCTGCTGAACGGGCTGCTGCTGGCGCGAACCGCTGCCAAACAGTCCCGACAGAAAGCCGCCGCTGCTCTGTGCGGGTTGCTGCTGCAACTGTGCAACCTGGCTTTCCAGCGCTGACACTTTCTCATTGAGTTTTTTCAGCGCCGCTTCCTGAATCAGGATCGCCTGCGCCATGTAGTAAGGCGCGCCCGGCTGCGCCTGAAGATGCTGGTTAATCAGTTGTTCGGCTGCGGCATCGCGTGCCGAGGTCTGGCTTTCAGCCTGTTTCAGACGGCTGAACAGCCCTTCAATCAGTTGTTGTTCTTCGCGTTGCATGATGACTCTCCTGTGGCGATTGTTACCAGTATATGGGGGCGCCGGTAAGAAAAGTAAAATCGCGGCGGTAAGCAAATATTGCCAGCGCATTCCGGACGCTGTTTAGCGCGTTTTTTATCGTCCTGTTAGCGCCGTGATGCACAAAACGTGCATGCTTTTCCCGTTGAAAACACAAAGATTATCGCTGTTCAGGTAACGAAAATGCGTAAATCATGCCTGACAGGTGGAGGCAATAATAATTTCCAGTTATCATGCGTCGCATTATTAAGCTAACCATGCAGCCGCATCGCGCGGTCAGGCGGAGGAACGGCCCTGATGTCACTACCCATCTTTTTGATTGGCGCTCGCGGTTGCGGCAAAACCACGGTCGGCGAAGCGTTGTCGCAGGCGCTGGGCTACGCCTTTACGGATACCGATCATCATCTGCAACTTAGCACGCAGCGCAGCGTGGCCGAGATTGTTGCGGCAGAAGGCTGGGACGGTTTTCGCGCCCGTGAAACGGAATCGCTTAAAGCGGTGACGGCACCCGGGACTGTGATTGCCACCGGTGGCGGGATGATTCTGGCTGAAGAGAATTGCCGTTTCATGCAGGAGCAGGGCCGGGTGATCTGGCTCAGCGCGTCGCCCGAAGTGCTGGCAGAACGACTGGAAAGCGAACCTGAAGCGGCTCAGCGTCCGACGCTGACCGGACGTCCGATTGCCGATGAAATGAGTGATGTGCTGCGTGAGCGCGCGCATCTCTATCAGTCCGCAGCCCATCATCAGGTGAATGCCATGCAATCGCCTGAGTGCGTAGTGGAAGAGATTTTGCTTTCCCTCTCTCTGGCGCGCGCCAGCTAACCCTCAGATTTTTCCCGCTTTGATCCCGCTTCGGATGGCATTGTCTATACTGATCCTATGACAGGCAGCAGCCTGTCCTGTGGAATGTTATTCAGACAAGAGGGACACACTATGCCGACCAGACCACCATACCCACGTGAAGCGAAAGTTGTGCCTGTTGAAAAGGGTCCTGAGGGAAACAAAGTAACCTCCTACGAATTGCGTGCTGATCATCCCAAACCGAATTCATTAATCAGTGAGCACGAAACGGAAGAAGAAGCGCAAGACGCCAAAGAGCGTTACGAAGATGTCGAGAAAGAGTAAAGCTTTGCTGCTGGCAGGGATGCCAGCCTGTCATGTCTGATAACCCTGTCTTTTTCAGCGCAACGCTGTTCCAGTACAACGCCTTTTTGCCCTCAGAGCGACCTGATTATTAAAGAAGCGAAATTTACGCAGATTTACTGTCGTATGCTTTCTGCTCATGCGTCTGTTCTGCACTCTCTTCACATCGCCATATAAAGCCCCGCTAATCATTTCTGTCACATTATTTTCTCTGCTGCCGATAACGGTAAGTGTTGAATTGTCGCTTGACCGATTCAGCGTCACGTTTTACTTTCGTCAAACCAATAGAGGAACTTAGTTCCATATAGTGGAACACGTTACATGACCACACTTGAAAATGCGGCTGCCGTACTCCGATTGTTTCAGCACAAAGGTGTGACGCAGGGGCATGTTGGTCTCTCATTCAGTGAGGTGGTTGAGGCGCTGACGCTGCCGAAGAGCACCGTTTCACGTCTGCTGGCCACGATGGAAAGTCAGGGGCTGCTGGAGCGGGATGCGGACACACGCGGTTATCATATTGGTCGCGTGTTGCTGGCTGCCGCCGGTCATTATCTCTCGGCACCGCTGGTCGATAGCGTTTCAGCGGCAATGGTCCGGCTGGCTGCTAAGACCGGCTGCATGGGATACGTGTCGAAGCTCGATGGACGGGAAGTATTAGTAATGCGCATGTTTCATGGGCGTCACTTTACGCAGATGGTTACACCGCCTGGCAGCCGAATGCCTGCCGCCGCGACGTCAACCGGTCGGGCGCTGTTAGCGCAACTCAGTGACGAAGAGGTCATAGCGCGCTTCCATGATCACTGGCAGGCTGGCCCGGCGAACTCGCCGCAAAGTCCCGAGGCGCTCTGTGCCAGACTGGCTGAAATCCGCCAGCACGGCTGGTCACTGGCCCGCAATGAATCGCTGCCAGGCATCAGCTCGCTGTCGGTCATTGTTCATAACAAACATCATGGCGAAACGGTGGCACTCTGCCTGTCGTTTCTGTCACAGGAGAGTGAACCGGGTTTCCCGCCAGCGCTCCTTGAAGCATTGCGTGCAACGGCCACAGAGATGGCCGACAAATATGGCGCGTAACTTCACTACGATTTTATCGGCGTAATACTTTCGCCACACCAGGGAAAACCAGGGCCTTCGGGCCTTTTTCTTTCAATCTGATCGCTACGTTGTCCGCAGCAACCCGGTTGCCTGTGTTCGTCTCCCCCTGTCTCCTGTATCGGTTCAGCATCCGGGGTGACGACCATCTGCAATGGCTGTTGCTATGCGGCGCGCATCAGGGCAGTGAACCAGAAAACCGGCGTAAACCTGACATCAGGCAGGCGGACGTTATTTCATTTCTTCTCAACAAGGACTGGCGGGGACATATGGAACGGGTAAATCCAATCAGGCACGTTGGCGTGGCACTGGTTTTAATTTTTCTTTCTATCGCGGGTGCCATTATTGGCATTCAGCTGATTACGACGATTGGCGTAACGCCTAACACCTCCATTATCGGGGCGCTGTTTGCCATGCTGCTGGCGCGTATTCCGCTGCAGGCATTTCGCCGTTATCGTTCGATTGAAATCCAGAACCTGGCGCAGACCGCCATCTCTTCAGCGACCTTCGGGGCGGCTAACAGTCTGCTGATGCCGATTGCCGTACCCTGGGCGCTGGGTGAGCCTCAGCTGGTGCTGCCGCTGTTCTGTGGCGTCAGCGCCGCGATGCTGCTCGATGCCTGGCTGCTCTATCGGCTGTTTGATACCCGCGTCTTTCCGGCCAGTAATGCATGGCCACCAGGCGTTGCAGCAGCAGAAGCGATTAAAGCGGGGGATAAAGGCGGACGCCAGGCGTGGCTGCTGGTGGCGGGCATTGCCGGTGGCGTTGTCGGCGCCATGCTGAAGATTCCGATGTCCGCTTTTGGCACCGCGTTTATTGGCAATATCTGGGCGCTATCGATGCTCGGCATCGGTTTTCTGCTGCGCGCCTACGCGCAGCCGGTGGCCGGTATTGATATCAATGCGCTCTATATTCCGCATGGGGTCATGGTCGGTGCCGGTCTGGTGGCGCTGATTCAGGTGGTGATGGTCATCCGCAGCCGTAAAAATGATGCGCTGACGGTGAGTCGCAACGGTAATGAAGTGCAGCGGGCGCTGGGTTTCGGCAGCGTGGGGTATATCGTGATTTCGGCGCTGCTGGCCCTGGCGGGGGGCCTGTGGAGTGAGATGGGCATCGCGATGCTGCTGCTGTTTGTTCTCTATGCTGCGTTTGCCGCTTTCGCCCATGAACTGATAGTCGGCATTGCCGCCATGCACTCCGGCTGGTTCCCGGCCTTTGCCGTGGCGCTGATTACGCTGATTATCGGCATTCTGATCGGCTTTCCACCGCTGGCGCTCTGCCTGCTGTGCGGCTTTACGGCCGCTACCGGCCCGGCGTTTGCTGACATGGGTTACGACCTGAAGGCGGGCTTTATCCTGCGCGGTAACGGGGCGGATCTGCAGCAGGAGTTGTGGGGACGTCGTATTCAGCTGATCGCGGCCATGATCGCCTTTGTGGTGTCGATTCCCCTTGTCTGGTACGCGCATACTCTTTTCTTTACAGACAATCTGCTGCCGCCGGTGGCGCGTGTGTATGCCAAAACAATTCAGGCGGGTGCTGAACCCGGTATCGCCGGAAACCTGCTGATGTGGGCTATTCCGGGTGCCCTTATCCAGCTGATCGGCGGGCCGAAACGCCAGCTGGGCGTGCTGCTCGCCACCGGTTTATTAATTAATAACGCGATGGCGGGCTGGGCGGTGGTGGTGGGGATCGCCTTACGCATTGTGATCATTCGCATCTGGGGCGAACGCGGCCGGTCGCCCATGGAGGTCATGGCGGCAGGCTTCATTGCCGGTGATGCTCTCTATAGCTTCTTTCATTCGCTGTTTGCCAGCAGCAGCAAAAAATAAAGGATAAAGCATGAGCTTGCAGCAGACCCTGGCGGTTTTTGAGTTACTGGATAGTGCCCACATTGACGGGCAGCAGGTCGTGGATCTGTTTACCTCTTATCCTCACGTTATGGCCCGCTTTACCCGCGTCACCGGCCCCAAAGGTCGTACTGATTTTGTGCGCATTGATATCCCGGGTACGGAGGGTAAATCAGGCGGCGGGTCTGCACCGACGCTGGGCATTATTGGTCGCCTGGGTGGCATTGGTGCCCGTCCTGGGCGTATCGGCATGGTATCCGATGCGGATGGCGCAATAGCGGCGATCGCCAGTGCGCTTAAACTGGCGCAGATGCAGAGCAAAGGCGACAGGCTCGCCGGCGACGTAATCATCACTACTCATATCTGTCCCGATGCACCGACACGGCCGCATCAGCCGGTCGATTTTATGGATTCGCCGATTGATGATGTCACCATGAATGATAATGAAGTGGTGGCGGGCGTGGATGCGATTCTGTCGATCGATACCACCAAAGGTAACCGCATTATCAATCACAAAGGATTTGCCCTGTCGCCGACGGTGAAAGAGGGCTATATCCTGCGGGTTTCGGAAGATCTGCTGCGCATTATGGAGATGACCAGCGGCCGTCCGGCGGTGACCTTTCCTATCACTACGCAGGATATTACCCCTTACGGCAACGGTGTTTATCACCTCAACAGCATCCTGCAACCCTCGACCGCCACCGATGTGCCGGTGGTCGGTGTGGCGATCACTGCCGAGTCGGTGGTGCCGGGCTGCGGAACCGGGGCCAGTCATGAGGTGGACATTGCGGCAGCGGCGAAGTTTGCAATTGAGGTGGCGAAGGAGTTTGGTCGTGGAACCTGTCACTTCTATGACGCTGAAGAGTATGCGCGGCTGATTACGCTCTATGGCAGCCTGGCGCACCTGCGCCACCGGAACCACTAAGATGGCGAAATCACTGGCGACCCTGACAATCGGGCAGTCACCACGCAGCGATATTCTGCCGTTGCTGCGTCAGCATCTGCCGGATGCGGTGACCGATCATGCCGGTCTGCTGGATGGACTGGACGCTACTGAGATTGCCGACCACTTCACGCCAGCCGCAGGCGACAGGGTTCTGGTGTCTCGGTTACAGAGTGGCGAACAGGTGCGGCTATCGACGTCGAAGGTGGAGCAGGGATTACAGCGTAAAATCAGCGCGCTGGAGCAGATGGGGTATGACACCATTCTGTTGCTATGCACCGGTGAATTCAGCCAGCTCGTTACCCAGCGTGCGCTGCTGCTGGAGCCGGAACGCATCATTCCTCCGCTTATACGCGCCATGGTGCAGCAGCAGCGGGTCGGGATTGTGGTGCCGGTTGAGGAGCAGATTGTTGAACAGGCTGGCAAGTGGCAGCCACTGCCCGCGCAGCCCTGTTTTGCGGTCGCCAGCCCCTATCAGGGCGATGAGGCAACCTTCTCCGATGCCGCAAACCGCCTGAAAGCGCAGGGCGCAGAGCTGGTGGTGCTTGACTGCATGGGCTATCACCAGCAGCATCGGGCATGGTTACAGCAGCGGCTGGACGTGCCGGTTCTGCTCTCTAATCAGCTGGTAGCCCGACTGGCGGCGGAGCTGCTGCCCTGACGCAGGCGATCACAAACCGCCATCATTTCGCGTGACAGATCAGCGGGTTCCCTTCTACACTGCCTGACACACAACATGTGCTCTGGAGAACTATTATGCTCAACGTAAGTGAGTATTTTGACGGAAAAGTTAAATCTATCGGTTTTGACAGTGCGAGCACCGGCCGTGCCAGCGTGGGCGTGATGGCTGAAGGTGAATACACATTTGGTACCGGCCAGCCGGAAGAGATGACCGTGGTCAGCGGCTCGCTTAAGGTGCTGCTGCCAGGTGAGACCGAGTGGAAATGGTTTGAAGCGGGTTCGGTGTTTAACGTGCCGGGCCACAGCGAATTTCATCTGCAGGTTGGCGAGCCAAGTTCCTATCTCTGCCGTTACCTGAAAGATAAAGATTAAAAAAGGGCCGCTAAGCGGCCCTTTTTGACAACTTCTGACCCGAACCGTGGTGGGATCATGCCCCAGCTCAGGGAACAGGGTCAGATCGGAAAGACGCTAAAGCCAATCCCTGGCCGCTCGGCCCGCGCGATTACGCACCTCATCCCTGAGGTGCGCCCGTTGCCGGGCCAACGCGTTGCGTTGTTCAAAAACGCTCCCGGCGTTTTTGTCCATGGCGCGGGACGCTTTCCTCTTCTGACCCTGTTCCCAGCGCTTTATGCTTTTCCGCTGCTGTCAGATCGACCTTGTTAGCATAGGTGCTTAAATGGCCGCTAAGCGACCATTTTTTTGGCATAAAACGTTTTTTCTGGCAACCCTGCCTGTTGAATTAACGCTGGGCTTCGCCGCCTAACGCTTCCACCAGATTGCTGGTCAGTGCCGCCAGTTCGCTGGTCATCAGAATAAAGTCTGCATCAAAGCGCTGGGCAAAATCTTCGCGATCGATATCGTCGTTCTGGTCGCGCAGCGTGTCGCTGAACTTCAGACGTTTTACCGAACCGTCATCCGCCAGCACGAACTGAATGCGCTCCTGCCAGTCGAGTGCCAGTTTGGTCACTACCTTACCGGCTTCGATATGGTTGGCGATCTCGTCACACACCAAATCCTGTTTCTTACAGCGGATGACGCCGCCATCTTCCAGCAGGGCTTTCAGCTCCGCTTCATCCATCAGCGCAAACCCGGCTGGCAGGTCGCCAGAACGTACCCATTGGGTCAGCGTCAGCTCAATCGGATTTTCCAGCGTCAGCGGCACCACCGGCAGTGAACCCAGGCTTTTGCGCAGCAGCGCCAGAGTATCTTCCGCTTTTTTCGCGCTGGCACAGTCCACCATAATCAGGTTATTGACCGTGTCGATCCACAGATAAGTCTGGCTGAAACGGCTGAAGGCGCGCGGCAGCAGGCTGTGCAGCACTTCATCTTTCAGCGAATCTTTTTCGGTCTTTTTGAGCTTGCGGCTCTGCTCAGATTCCAGCTTGTCGATTTTCGCTTCCAGCGCCTGTTTCACGACCGGCGACGGCAGGATTTTCTCCTCTTTGCGGGCGCAAATCACAATCTGGCCTTTGTTCTCGTGGGTCAGCGCATCGCTGCGGTTACCCATCGGCGGGACCCAGCCGGTCTTGCTCATATCCTGACTGCCACACGGTGAAAACGTGAAGGCGTCGAGCTGTTTTTCCATCTCATCTGCGGACAACGGAATGTCACGATTCAGACGATAAACCATCATATTTTTAAACCACAACATCGGGATTCCTTACCGGGGCGCGATCGGGCGCACAAGTCTGCGAGAGTCAGCGCGCATGATAGCGAAACATCGGAGTGGTTTCATTGCCTTTAAGGCAGCCGCCTTCTACTGTATCTCTCACCTGAACGAATAACGAGGACGTAACCTTGCGCATAGGCATAGATCTGGGTGGCACCAAGACAGAAGTGATTGCATTGTCGGATAAGGGACAGGAGCTGTTCCGCCATCGGGTGAATACCCCGCGTGACGACTATCAGGCCACGGTGCAGGCGATTGTCGATCTGGTCACACTGGCCGAGCAGAAAACCGGCGAGACCGGTACGGTCGGCCTTGGGATCCCTGGCTCGCTTTCGCCCTTCAGTAAGCGGGTGAAAAATGCCAACTCCACCTGGCTCAACGGCCAGCCGCTGGATAAAGATCTGGCTCAGGCGCTGAACCGGGAAGTGCGCATCGCCAACGATGCTAACTGCCTGGCCGTGTCGGAAGCGGTTGATGGGGCGGGAGCCGGACAGTCGCTGGTGTTTGCCGTGATCATCGGCACCGGGTCGGGCGCGGGAGTGGCGATCAACGGGGAATCGCGCATCGGTGGCAATGGCAATGCTGGCGAGTGGGGCCACAATCCGCTGCCGTGGATGGATGAAGATGAGCTGCGCTACCGCCAGGAAGTGCCCTGTTATTGCGGGCAGCAGGGCTGCATCGAGACCTTTGTTTCCGGCACCGGTTTTGGTATCGACTATCAGCGGCTGAGCGGCGTGCATCGCAAAGGCGCAGAGATCGTTTCGCTGCTGGCACAGCAGGATCCGATCGCCGAACTGGCGATGAGCCGCTATGAGCTGCGGCTGGCCAAATCACTGGCGCAGGTGGTGAACCTGATCGATCCCGACGTGATCGTGCTGGGTGGCGGGATGAGCAATGTGGATCGTCTCTATCAGACCGTGCCGGTGCTGATGAAGAAGTGGGTGTTTGGCGGGGAGTGTGAAACGCCGGTGCTGAAGGCACAGCATGGCGACTCCAGCGGCGTGCGTGGTGCGGCGTGGCTCTGGCCGCTTAACGGCTGATGCCGTTTCTGCCTGCGGTTCAGCACCTGAAGGTCGGGCGCTGAACCGTTAACCTGTGGCGCAGCATCCTGCCGCGCCGCGGTTATTCTCCAGCCAGCATCGTGTCCTGCGGTGCCCGATCGCGCTGCGCTTTGGTGGCGAGGAAGTAGAGATAGCCGACCACCATGATGGCGACAAACAGCGCGCCAATCACCGGATTAAACCACAGCATCGCCAGCAGGCAGCCGACTGACAGCAGCAGGGCGATGCCCGGCACAATCGGATAACCCGGCGCGCGGAAGCTGCGCACCATCTCGGGCGCGCTGCGGCGCAGTTTAAACAGGCTCAGCATGCTCATGATGTACATCACAATCGCGCCAAACACCGCCATGGTGATCATCGCTGCCGTCAGCGTCATCCCCTGCAGATTAATCACGCCATCGCTGTAAATCGCCGCGATGCCCAGCAAGCCGCCGACAATAATTGCGCGATGGGGGGTCTGAAAACGCGACAGCTTTGCCAGCGAAGGGGGCAGATAGCCCGCGCGGGCCAGGGCAAAAAACTGCCGTGAGTAGCCGAGAATGATGCCGTGGAAGCTGGCAATCAGGCCAAACAGCCCAATCCACACCAGCATATGCATCCAGTTAGAGTGTTCGCCAACGATCATTTTCATCGCCTGCGGCAGCGGATCGTTAATGTCAGCAAGTTTGCGCCAGTCACCTGCGCCGCCTGCCATCAGCATCACGCCAATTGCCAGCACCACCAGCGTCAGGATCCCGCTGATATAGGCACGGGGAATGGTCCGGGTGGGATCTTTCGCCTCTTCAGCCGCCATCGCGGCGCCTTCAATAGCAAGGAAAAACCAGATGGCGAAAGGAATGGCGGCGAAAATGCCGGAGAAGGCGGGCAGTCCGAAGCTGTCGCTGCCCGCCCAGCCGTGCGCAGCAAAGTTTGCCAGGCTGAAGCCAGGCGAGACCACGCCCATAAACACCAGCAGCTCAATGACCGCCAGCACGGTGACAACCAGTTCGAACATCGCTGCCAGTTTTACGCCGAGAATATTCAGCGTCATAAACACCAGGTACGCGCCGACCGCCGCGGTTTTCGGGTTCAGTTCGGGATACTGCACATTGAGATAAGCCCCGATCGCCATGGCGATCGCCGGTGGCGCAAAGACAAACTCAATCAGCGTTGCCAGACCGGCAATCAGCCCGCCGGTTTCGCCAAAGGCGCGACGGCTATAGGCAAAGGGGCCGCCCGCATGGGGGATCGCGGTGGTCAGCTCGGTGAAGCTAAAAATAAAGCAGGTGTAGAGCGTGGCGATCAGCGCCGTGGTCACCAGAAATCCCAGCGTGCCTGCCACAGCCCAGCCGTAACTCCAGCCAAAATATTCGCCTGAGATCACCAGGCCAACCGCAATCCCCCACAGATGCAGGGTGCCCAGCGTGGGCTTGAGTCTGTTTGTCATACTGTTATCCCCGTCGTTGTTGGTCTCACGCGGCGTTTCACCGCCTTAACTACTAAAGTAAGGGGATAATGCCGTTGCATTACTCACCACGACTTGACGCGGGCGCAGTGACTTCTGTCCTCCACGGTCAACTCACAGGCAACAACCTGGCCAGCTGCACGCTGCGGTCAACTTTGTCTCTTCTGAGGTCAAGCAGCTCACCTTCTGGCAACGCATGCTGAGATAACGCAAGTGAAAAGGAGCCGGATGATGAGCGCTAAACAATATGACAACCTGACTGATTCCCAACTCACTCTGATGGCGCAGCAGGCGCTCGCCTGCTATCCCGCCGCACTGCAGGGTCAGCTCAGCCTGCTGTGCCGCTCAGAGAACGCCACGTTCCTGGTGAAAGCGGCAGGCCGGCGTTATGCGCTGCGGCTGCATCGCGGCGATTACCATCAGAAAGCAGATATCCTCAGCGAACTGCTGTGGCTCGATGCATTGCGTGAAACCGGCATTATGGTACCGGAAGCGGTGCCGGACAACGCGGGCGAAACGGTGCTGACGCTGCGGCTGCCGGATGGCAGTGAGCGCTACGTGGTGCTGTTCCACTGGATCGACGGCGAGATGCCGACCACCGACGTTGATCCCCGCGCCTTTCAGCAACTGGGCCAGATTACCGCGCGGCTGCATCAGCACAGCAAACAGTGGCAGCCGCCCGCGGGTTTCCAGCGGATTATCTGGGATCACCACACCATGACCAGCGCTGAGAGTCACTGGGGGCGCTGGCAGGATGCGCCGAATCTGCCTGTTGCCGATCACAGCGTCGTCGAACAGACGATTGCGCAGGTCGGCGCGGCGATGGCGCAGTTTGGTAAGGGATCGGATCGCTATGGCCTGATCCACGCCGATCTGCGGCTGACCAATCTGCTGCTGCACAAGGGCGAAACGCGGGTGATCGACTTCGATGACTGCGGACTCGGCTGGTATCTGCACGATCTGGCGGCCGCGATCAGTTTTGTTGAGCATCACCCGCGCGCGCCAGAGTGGATCGATCACTGGATACGCGGTTATGAGCAGGTGGCGCATATCAGCGATGCGGAGATGGCCATGCTGCCCGCACTGCTGATCCAGCGTCGTATTCAGCTCACCGCCTGGGTAGGATCGCATGCTGAAACCGAAATGGCGCGTAGTCTCGGCCCGGCGTGGGCCAGTCACTCGGTCCGCCTCTGCCGCGATTATCTGGAGGGTAAAGCGCTGCCGGTCGGTGTCTGATGCACCAGCGGCGGGCGTGGCTGCGCCGCCGCAGTGCCGGATGCCGTGTCCGCGCGCAGTCCGGACCGCCCGCAGGCGGGGCTTAGCGACCTGGTATGGAATTTGCTCTGATCTCAGGAACGGGTGATCCACCTGACTTCTGACTGAGGCGACCATGAATCCGACACTGATCAAGCCCAATGCGTTTGCGGCCTGCTCTGCCGCGGCAGGGACAGGCAATCACGGCGTACTGGCAGCGGCGGCGACCGGCTTAAGCGAGTTTATTCATACTCAGGGCGGCGATGTTGATCGCATATTTGGCATCAGCGGCATCGATCCGGAACGTCTGGCCAGTCCGACGCTAAGCCTGGGGCTGGTGAACTACTGTCGGGTGCTGGAAGAGGCGGCGCGCCACTCTGGTTTTGATAACTTCGGTTTGCACTACGGCAGGCAGTTTAAACCGCAGTCATTAGGCCTGATCGGCTACATTGGCTTGTGCTCCGCCACGCTGGAACAGGCGCTGCACAATGTGGTTAACGCGTTTCCCTGGCATCAGCACGACACCTTAACCCGGCTGGTGGATAAAGGAGAGTGCTGGCGGCTCGACTATCAGGTGCGCCACGGGGCTATTCTGTCGCGCCGTCAGGATGCCGAGCTGACGCTGGGGATGTTTATGAATCTGATCCGGCACGTCGCGGGCAGACACTGGGCGCCGAGCGAAGTCCATTTCGAGCATCCGCGTCCCGGCCAGTGGCACGATCACTGCAAAGTGTTTGATGCGCCGGTCTGGTTCGATCAGCCGTTTAATTCGCTGGTGATCCCGAAACGCGATCTGCTGCGCGCGATGCCGGAGAGCGATCCGATCCTGTTGATGGTGATGCAGGATGCGATACGGCGGCTGAACCGCGGGACGTCTCAGCAGAGCATGATTGATCAGGCGCGTTCGCAGGTTAATTTATCGCTGATGCAGGGCGAGCCGGTGCTGGAAGAGGTGGCGGATAAACTCGGGCTGTCGAGCTGGTCACTACAGCGGCGGCTGCGCGAAGAGGGCAGCAGCTTTACTGCGCTGGTGGATCAGGTGCGCTGCGAAATGGCGACGTACTATCTGCAGCAGAAGCAGCTGCCGATCTCGGAGATGGCGCTGCTGCTGGGCTACTCGGAAGTCAGCGCGTTCTCACGCGCATTTCGCCGCTGGTTTGGCATCAGTCCGCGCCAGTGGCGCCAGGAAGGTCTGGCCAGCTAACCACGCGGCGCAAAGCCAAACCACGCCGGTTGTCCCGGCTCCGGCGGCGGGGGCAGATCGCGCGTTTGTGCCACCAGCTGCCAGGCACGCAGGCAGAGCGCCTCATCCCCCTGAGTCTGCGTCACGGCATAATGTCTGCTGTGTTGTTGCCACTCCATCCGTACCAGACATTGCTGACCGGCGTAACGCGCCGCATCAGTAAACTGTCGATTCAGTACCGGCTGCATTTGATTAGTCCAGTGACAGGATTTGCTGTCCGGATCCTTCGCAGGCTCACACAGGTTTGCCACGCTATCCCGTTGCTTTGTCAAAGGTTGCTGACAGGCGCTGAGCGCCATTGCAATAATCACACCTGGCAATACTCTCACTATTGTATTAATTAAATTCATTAAATTAGCCACTTTTTTCTAAAGATCTTCCGGTCTGCTGCCGACAGTCTACAGACCGGCCTGCTGAATGCTATGGCATTCCTCCGACTGTCGGCAGAACCAGAATTTACCGCCCCTGTGCGGATGATGTCTTTTTTCACTTCATGGATTAGAAATGCAGAAAAAATATGCCTTTGCGGCACTCTCCTTGTTAACCACCTCGCTAATCAGCGGCTGTGCTACCGAATCTTCCCGTGCTATTCAGGCTCCGCAGGTTCGTGCAGCCAGCCAGCCGGTTTATCAGGGCGTGCGCAGCCCGATTGCGGTAGGTCAGTTCGATAACCGCTCCTCGTACATGAACGGCATCTTCTCTGATGGTGTCGATCGGCTGGGTAATCAGTCGAAAACCATTCTGATTACCCATCTGCAGCAGACCAATCGCTTCAGCGTGCTGGATCGCAGCAATCTGAAAGAGTTGCAGCAGGAGTCAGACTTCAAACGCAGCCAGCAGAATATCAAAGGCGCGAACTACATCATCACCGGTGATATTACCGAGTTTGGCCGCAAAGAAGTGGGCGATCAGCAGCTGTGGGGCATTCTGGGCCGCGGCAAAACCCAGATCGCCTATGCCAAAGTGAATCTCAACGTGGTGGATGTCACTACCTCTGAAGTGGTTTACAGCACCCAGGGTGCAGGCGAGTACCAGCTTTCGGCGCGTGAAGTGATCGGCTTTGGCGGCACCAGCAGCTATGACTCGACGCTGAACGGCAAAGTGATGGATCTGGCGATTCGCGAAGCGGTCGATCATTTAGTGGATGGAATCAACAACGGCGCATGGCGTCCGGCTAAATAAGGAAACAGTAAATGAAAATGATGACACTGAGCAGCCTGCTGATGGCAGCGGCGCTGCTGGCCGGCTGTGCGCCAAAAGCGCCGAAAACGATCTACTACTGGGGCGACTATCAGGAACAGATTTATAGCTACTATCAGCAAAGCGGCGATCCGCTGAAGCAGATCGATGCGCTGAGTCTGGATGTGGAAAAAGCCCGTGCTGCGGGTCAGCCCGTACCGCCAGGCCTGCATGCGCAGCTCGGCCTGCTCTACGCTAAAACCGGTGATACCAATAAAGCGTTTGGTCAGTTCGCCACCGAGAAGCAGCTGTTCCCCGAATCAGCACCTTACATGGATTTTCTGATGAGTAAAAAACAAGGAGTGGTACAGTGAAAAAATGGATTGCCCTGAGCGGCGCGCTGATGGTGCTGTTGCTGACTGGCTGTGCGCAGCCAAAAAAACCGTACGACTACACTGCGTTTCGTGCCAGCAAGCCTGCCTCGATTCTGGTGCTGCCTGCCGCTAACACCTCGCCGGATATCAACGCCGCTCACAGCCTGAACTCGCTGGTGACGCGTCCGCTGGCCGAAGCCGGTTACTACGTCTTCCCGGTGGCGGTGGTTGAAGAGACCTTTCATCAGAACGGCCTGACCAGCGCCAGCGACGCCCAGGCGGTCAGCGCGAAACGTCTGAATGAGATCTTCCACGCCGACAGCGCGCTCTATATCTCGATCAGCGACTATGGCAGCAGCTATCGGGTGATCGACAGCGTGACCACCGTGACCGCCAAAGCACGGCTGGTGGATTTACGCAGCGGCAAAGAGATCTGGCAGGGTTCCGCTACCGCTACCGACAATGATCAGGGCAATAATAACAACAACGGCGTGATTGGTATTCTGGTCAGCGCGGCGATCAAGCAGATTTCCGACAACGTCACTGACAAAGCCCATACCGTGGCCGGACTGACCAGCAATCGTCTGCTGTCACAGAACGAGCAGGGCGGATTACTTACCGGCCCTCGCTACAAAGTCGTCAGCGCCCGCTGATCAGACTCAGACGGGCGCTCTGGCGCCCATTATCCCTGCGGCAATTCCAGCTGGCTGTACCCTAATCCATTCATCTTGCGCACTTTAATCTGCACCGGGATACGCTCTTTCATCGCTTCCACGTGGCTGATCACCCCGATGGTTTTGCCGCTGGCGTTCAGCGCGTCGAGGGCATCCAGCGCGGTGTCCAGCGTCTGGGCATCCAGCGTGCCGAACCCCTCATCCAGAAACAGCGATTCGATGCGCGTTTTGTGGCTGACCAGATCCGATAACGCCAGCGCCAGCGCCAGACTGACCAGGAAACTCTCGCCACCTGACAACGTGCGGGTATCGCGAGCCGCGTCGGCCTGCCAGGTATCGACGACATCCAGCTCCAGCAGATCCTGCGCCCGGCGCTGCAGCAGATAACGGCCATGCAGCCGATCGAGCTGACGGTTGGCAAGCGCTACCAGATGATCCAGCGTTAACCCCTGGGCGAAGCGCCGGAATTTATCGCCGCTAGCGGAGCCGATCAGATCGTTGAGCAGGCTCCACTGCGCCAGCACAACACCATCCTGTTCAATCTGCGTCATCAGGCTCTGTTGTCGGGCGCGGAGGCTGGCGTCGCTGTGCAGCTGCTGCTGAATCTGACCCTGCTGGCTGGCGTTGTCGCGCAGGGCCAGCCGTAACTGCTCCAGCTGCTGCGCCAGTGCTTCGGCGGATTCCGGCATCGCATCGGGTTTCGCCTGCTGATGAACGCTGAGCCGCTGCTGCAGATCCGCTAGTCGCGCCTGCTGCTGCTGGCATTGCTGATCGAGTTGCTGCAGTTGCTGACGCAGTTGCAGCGCGGTCTGCTCATCCAGCAGCGCCGCGCGCAGGCTGGCTTCATCGGTAAATCCGGCGCTCTCCAGTGCCTGCTGCAGCGTGCTTTCCGCCTCTGCCAGTTTGCCGCTGAGCGTCTGACGCTGATTTTCCAGCCCCGACAGCTCACCCTGCAGGCGACTGACCTCGGCCTGCGCCTGTTGCAGGGCGGTGAGCTGCTGTGCCAGCTGTTCATCAGTGTGCTGAACGCGGGCCTGCAGCAGCTGACGGGCGTGGGCGACATCGCGATCGCCAAACAGCGCCAGACGCTGCTGACGCATTTCGCTGAGCTGCGTCTGGCTCTGCTGCTGCTGCTGCTGACGGGTGGCGAGCTGCTGCTGTTCCTGCTCTGCCTGTTGTTGCAGGGCAGTGAGCTGGGTTTCCCCTTTTAACAGCTTCGGCTGCAGGTTAGCGAGCAACTGCTCACTTTCCTGCCAGCGCTGCCAGCGCCGCTGTTGCTCCGCCAGCCACGCATCGCGATCGGCAGCATCGGGCAGGGCAAGATGGTGCGCGCTGAACTGCTGCTCCAGACGGCTCTGCAACTGCTCCCAGGCCTGCTGTTCCTGCTGCTGACGCTGTTGCAGCGCATCCAGTGCCTGTTGCAGGCTGGTCAGCGACTGCTGCGCCAGCTGTTCGGCCTGCTGGTGCTGCTGCCAGGCCTGTAGCTGCTGAAGATGGTGATCTTTCGCAGCCTGACGCGCCTGTTCAGCGGCCTCCTGAGCCTGTCGCTGCTGCTCAAGCTGACTTTCACGGTCGCTTTGCTGCTGCTGCCACGTGGCTAAGGCCTCGCGATCGGCAAGCGGGATGGTAAGTGCCAGCTCACCGCTCAGCGCCTGCCATTGCTGCTCAAGCTGCTCAAGCTGTTGCTGCATCCCGGCGATTTCATCGCGCAGGGCCTGCTGCTGCACTACTGACTGCTTCAGCTGTTCATTTTTTGCCGTGCCCGCTTCACGCAGTGCCTCGGTTTGCTGCTGCAGCGC
Source organism: Pantoea sp. 9140 (assembly GCF_000745295.1). Taxonomy (NCBI): domain Bacteria; kingdom Pseudomonadati; phylum Pseudomonadota; class Gammaproteobacteria; order Enterobacterales; family Erwiniaceae; genus Pantoea; species Pantoea sp. 9140. The sequence goes on from NZ_JQNO01000001.1 coordinate 627,636, forward strand.
AGCCCGGCGCTGCTGGTTAGCACTCACTTCCAGTGTGCTGTAGGCCTCAACGGCGGGATGGGTGCAGGAGCCGCACAGCGGGCAGGGCTGATCGGCGGTGAGCCGGGCGCGGTAATCGCTGAGGTCGACAATCTGCTGCTCCAGCGCGCAGATTTTTTCGACATCATCCAGCTGCTGTTTTTCGCGTTTCCACGTCTCGCGCAGGCTCTGGAGTTCCGCTTCACTCTGCTGATGCGCTTTTTCCAGCGCGCTCAGCCTTTGCTGGCGCTGGCCCAGCTGCTGGTGCAGCGGCTGCCACTGCGTTGAGAGCAGCAGCAGTTGCTGACGCGCCGGACGGCTGTTCTGCAACTGGCTTAATGCCTGCCGCAGTGCGGCAGGCGGATGCTGCTCCTGAAGCGAAGTGAGTACCTGCTCCGCCTGCGACAGCGCCTGGCGGGCCTGTTGCTCTGACAACTGGCGCGGCAGTGCCTGTTGTGCCTCTTGTTGCTGTTTCGCCTGTTGCGCATCGATCTGTTGCTGCTGCTGTTCGCGCTGTTGCGTCAGTCCCGCCAGTGTCGCCTCACGCTGTGCCAGCAGGGCAAAGTTCTCCTGCCATACCGGCAGCGAAGCGCCCCAGTGCGCCAGATCGGCCAGCTGCTCACGTAACTGATGCTGTTCGGCAATCGCCTGCTGCCAGGCCGCGACCTGCTGCTTCTGCTGCGTCAGGCTGGCCTGGGTCTGGTCGGCATGCTGCTGCTGCCGGGCATTTTCCTGCTGCTGCTCTGCAAGCTGTTGCTGCAGCGTCGTGATGTGCTGATCCAGCGGCAGCACCTGTTCCGTCAGCAGGTTCTCCTGCTGCTGCTGTTCCTGCTGCGCCAGCTGGCGGGCGGTCTGAGCGGCCGCATAATTCTGCTGATGCTGCTGCTGCTGGTTCTGCGCCTGCTGCTGCGCCGCGGTAAGCTGCTGATAGCGGCTCTCAGCCTGCTGCTGTTCACTGCGCAATGCGTCGCGCTGCTGCAGTTTAATCCTCAGTTTTTCAGCCGGTTCGCTGCGAGCCAGCTGCTGGCGGTCGGTTTCAGCCGCCTGTGAGGCGGCCTGCGCCTGCTGCAGCGCCGCTTCAGCCTGCTCACACTCCTGCTGTAACTGCTGTGCCTGTTGCTGCCACTGCTGCTGTTGCTGCGCCTGCTGATAATCCGCGCTGAGCTGCTGTTCAGCCCTGGTCAGATCGCTGAGCTGCTGTTGCAGCGCGTCGCGGGCGTCGCTATCCAGCAGCGCCATCGCTCCCGCCTGGCTGCGCAGCAGATCCAGCTGGGTTTTCGCCTCTTTATGACGCTCGTAGATGGCTGAGGAAATCAGGCCGTAAATTTCGGTGCCGGTCAGCTCTTCCAGCAGTTCGGCGCGTTCACTGGCTTTGGCGTTGAGAAAGGCGGCGAATTGTCCCTGTGACAGCATCATTGAGCGGGTGAAGCGTTCGAAATCCAGTCCGGAGAGGGTTTCGATCAGCTTCAGCTTGTCACCGACCTTATCGGCAACAATGGTGTTGTCGTCACAGCGCGCCAGCTCAACGCGTGGTGCCTGTAGCTTGCCGTCAGCGGTGCCGCGCGCGCGGTTCTGGCTCCAGAAGGCGCGCCAGGCTTCACCTTTGATCTCAAACTCGACCTCAGCCAGACATTCGGCGCAGTCGCGTGTCATCAGCGCATTCTGGCTCTGGGAAATCGCGCCCAGGCGCGGTGTCTGGTGATAGAGCGCCAGGCAGATGGCGTCCAGCAGCGTGGTTTTACCTGCCCCGGTGGCCCCGGTTATCGCAAACAGGCCGTTGCTGGCAAAAGGCTCGGCGCGGAAGTCGATGAACCATTCACCGCGCAGGGCATTGAGGTTTTTAAACCGTAGCGTAAGGATCTTCATTGGGTCTCTTCCATGGCGGCCAGCGTCTGGCGGAACAGGATGATCATCTCGTCGATTTGCGCCGGTTGCAGCTCCTCATCCAGCGCCAGGCGGCGGGCAAAGACCTCTTCCACCTTCAGCTCACTCAGCGTTTCGTTGTCGAGCTGCGCCAGGCTCTGCTGCCGCTGTTCACGGCTGCGGCGCAGCAGCAAGACTTCGACCGGCAGCGTAGCGGTCAGGGTTTCGACCTGACGTTGCAGATCGCTGAGGTACTCCTGAGTGGTGACTTCGATATCGAGCCAGGTCGGTTTTTCCTGCTCTGCCGAACTGAAGGCATTTAGCTGTTCCGCTATCTGCGCCAGCGACCCTTTCAGCACCTGCATCGGCTGCGCCTGTGGCACCATCAGCGGCGTGACTGACTGCAGGCCGCTGGCCGCCAGTTCCAGCAGGAAGACGCTTTTTTCAGTCCCCAGCTCATCAAAGCTCAGCGGAATCGGCGAGCCGCTGTAGCGGATATGCTCGCTGCCCGCCACGCGCTGGGCGCGATGAATATGGCCGAGCGCAATATAATCAGCAGCGGGAAACGCGCTGGCGGGAAACGCATCCAGCGTGCCGATATAGATGTCACGCACTGAATCGCTCTGGCTGACGCCAACGGTGGTGAGATGCCCGGTAGCAATGACGGGCAGCGCATAGCCCAGCGCCTGGGCGGCGGCGAAACGCTGCTGATAGTGGTGGGCAATCGCCTCCAGCAGCGAGGTCTGCTTGTCGCGTCCCGACTGACCCGCCCGGCTGCGCAGGATATCGCGCGGGCGCAGATAGGGAATGGCGCACAGCAGGGCACCCGGCTCGCCCTGGCGGGTGTTGAGCAGCAGCACATCATCCTGCGCCTGCGGTGTAGCGATTACCCGCGTGTTGAGACAGGCCAGCAGTTCGCGTGACTCGTTCAGCGTTGCCACGGAATCGTGGTTACCCGCCAGCACAATCAGCTGACAGCCCGCAGGCTGCAGCGCCACCACGAAGCGGTTAAACATCTCGCGGGCGTAGCTGGGCGGCGTGCCGGTATCAAACAGGTCGCCTGCAATAATCAGCGCATCCACCTGATGCTGTTCAATCTGGATCAACAGCCAGTCGAGAAACGCCTGATGTTCCGCCGCCCGACTTTTGTTGTAGAAGAACTGCCCCAGATGCCAGTCCGCAGTATGAATGATGCGCATGATGAGTCCCTGCCGTTGTGATTCGCCGGGCGATTATACTGGCTCTGCGGCCAAAGCAAAAAAATGTCGCTGCGCTGTCATAAATGATTACCAGTGAGGTTACAGGCAGGTTATGTTTTTCATAAAAGTGTCACAAATCTGACGCATAATGGCGCCGCGAATCTCAGTGACAGCCGTCATAATCAGCAGGAGTAATAATGGCTAAGCGCATTTTGGTTGTGGAGGATGAAGCCCCCATCCGTGAAATGTTGTGTTTTGTTCTGGAGCAGAACGACTATCAGCCAATCGAGGCGGAAGATTATGACAGCGCCGTTGGCAAGCTGATTGAACCCTGGCCCGATCTGATTTTGCTGGACTGGATGTTACCCGGTGGCAGCGGGATTCAGTTTATCAAGCATCTTAAGCGCGAGGCGATGACCCGCGATATCCCGGTGATGATGCTGACCGCGCGCGGCGAAGAGGAAGATCGGGTACGTGGCCTGGAAGTGGGCGCCGATGATTACATTACCAAGCCGTTTTCACCTAAAGAGCTGATGGCGCGGATCAAAGCGGTAATGCGCCGCATTTCGCCGATGGCAGTGGAAGAGGTGATTGAGATGCAGGGGCTGAGTCTGGATCCCTCCTCACATCGCGTGATGTCCGAAACCACGCCGCTGGAGATGGGCCCCACCGAATATAAGTTGCTGCACTTCTTTATGACCCACCCGGAGCGCGTCTACAGCCGCGAACAGCTGCTGAACCACGTCTGGGGCACCAATGTGTATGTGGAAGATCGCACTGTCGATGTTCACATTCGCCGTTTACGTAAAGCGCTGGAAGTCTCCGGCCACGATCGCATGGTACAAACCGTCCGTGGAACAGGGTATCGTTTCTCTGCCCGCTACTAAACGGAGCCTTTACCGTGCTGGAACGCCTCTCCTGGAAGAGATTACTGACAGAACTGCTGCTAGCCTGTCTGCCTGCGGCGCTGCTGGGCCTGCTGTCTGGCGGCCTGCCCTGGTGGCTGCTGCTGAGCGTACTGGTGGTGCTGTTGTGGCATTTCCACAATCTGATGCGGCTGTCGCACTGGCTGTGGCTCGACCGCACCATGACGCCACCGACCGGGCGTGCCAGCTGGGAACCGCTGTTTTATGGGCTTTACCAGATGCAGCTGCGCAACCGGCGGCGGCGGCGTGAACTGGGCAATCTGATTAAGCGTTTCCGCAGCGGGGCCGAATCGCTGCCGGATGCGGTGATCCTGACCACGGAAGAGGGCACTATTTTCTGGTGTAACGGCCTGGCGCAGCAGCACCTTGGCCTGCGCTGGCCGGAAGATAATGGCCAGAATATCCTTAATCTGCTGCGTTACCCGGAGTTCTCCCGCTATCTGCGCCAGCGCGATTTTGACAAGCCGCTGACGCTGGTGCTGAACAACAAACTTCATATGGAGTTCCGCGTCATGCCCTATAGCGAAGGGCAGTGGCTGCTGGTGGCGCGTGATGTGACGCAGATGCATCAGCTGGAAGGGGCGCGCCGCAACTTCTTTGCCAACGTCAGCCATGAGTTACGCACGCCGCTCACCGTGCTGCAGGGTTATCTGGAGATGATGAATGACTCGGTGATGAGCGAGCCGTCGCGCAGCAAAGCGCTGCACACCATGTCGGAGCAGACGCGCCGCATGGACAGCCTGGTGAAACAGCTGCTGACGCTGTCGCGCATCGAAGCCGCGCCCGCGATCGATCTCAAAGAGAAGGTCGATGTGCCGGTGATGCTGAAGCTGCTGCAGCATGAGGCGGCGACGCTGAGTGGCGGTCGTCACGATATTCATTTCCATACCGATCCCCATCTGAAAGTGTTCGGCAACGACGAACAGCTGCGCAGTGCTATTTCCAATCTGGTGTACAACGCGGTGAATCACACGCCGGAGGGCACGCGGATCGATATCAGCTGGCTGCGTGGCAAGCAGGGCGCGACCTTCCGGGTGTGCGACAACGGGCCGGGTATTGCGTCAGAACATATTCCGCGTCTGACCGAGCGGTTCTACCGGGTTGATAAGGCGCGTTCGCGTGCCACCGGCGGCAGCGGGCTGGGACTGGCGATTGTGAAACATGCGCTGAGCCACCACAACGCGCGGCTCGATATCACCAGCGTGCCGCATAAAGAGACCTGTTTTACCTTTACGCTGCCCGCGAGGTTGATTGTGAACAGCGTGATGCAGGAGAATGCCGTTCATTAATCGCTGCCGGATCTCTCTGATGCGCCTCCTTCTTTTGTTAATCATCTCTCTGCTGCCGGGTCTGGCGCTGGCCCAGCCCGGCACGCTCTCCGGCAATCTCAGCAGCGTCGGATCCGACACGCTCGGCTATCTGATGACCCTGTGGGGCGAAGATTTTAGCCGCCAGGCACCGGGCGTCAATGTGCAGGTTCAGGCCTCCGGTTCGTCTACCGCGCCGACCGCGCTGGCGGCGGGTGCCGCACAGCTCGGGCCGATGAGTCGCCCGATGCAGGCTGATGAACGTCAGGCCTTTGAGGCGCGCTACGGCTATCCACCGCTGGCGGTGCCGGTGGCAATGGATGCGCTGGTGGTGGTGGTCAATCAGCGCAATCCGCTGCAGCAGATTGAACCGCGCCAGCTCGACGCGATTTTCTCCATTACCCGCCTGTGTGGCGCGCACAGTGTGCCGCTGCGCTGGGGCGATCTTGGTTTAACCGGCGACCAGTGGCGCGAACGGCCGATTCAGCGTTATGGGCGCAACTCCGCCTCCGGCACCTGGGGGTTCTTCAAACAGCAGGTGCTGTGTAAAGGCGATTTCCGCAGTGACGTAGCGGAGTTTCCCGGCTCGGCGGCGGTGGTGCAGGCGGTGGCCGGTAATTCGCGCAGCATCGGCTACGCCAGTTTCGGCTTTCACCTCAGCGGCGTAAAAATGCTGGCGGTGATGAATGACCAGGGCCAGGCGATTGCTCCGGATGCCGATGCTATCCGCAGCGGCCGCTATCCCTGGGCGCGTCCGCTTTATCTCTATGTCAACAAAGCGCCCGGCAAACCGCTGCCACCGCTGGTAGCCGCGTTTCTGCAGCAGGTGCTTTCCGTGCAGGGACAGCGGCGCGTCAGCGAAGCGGGCTACCTGCCGCTCTCTGACAGCCAGATGGCGCAGGCGCGCGCAGCGCTGCAATAATCTTCCAGCATGAATTTTTTTCATCATCGCTGAATTTTCTTCAGTTGCAGACAGAGGTTACTCGTGTCACTCTGCATTCAGACATATAGCCATCCAGATGGCTATTTATATCAGAATGTAATTATTTCCTGCCGTAATCATTTGCAGGAAGGACAGGAGTGATCATGCAAAGAGAAACCGCCCCGTTCCGCGCCGACACCGTTGGCAGCTTCCTGCGTCCCGCTGCAATTAAGCAGGCACGCGAACAGTTTTCAGCCGGAGAGATTGATGCCGCTGCCCTGCGTCAGGTTGAAGATGCGGCAATCCGCGATGTGGTCGCGAAACAGCGTGAAAATGGCCTGAAAGTGGTGACAGACGGCGAGTTCCGTCGCGGCTGGTGGCACTTCGACTTCTTCTATGGTCTTGACGGCGTTGAGAGCTATGAAGCGGAGCAGGGCATCCAGTTTAATGGCGTGCAGACTAAAGCGCATGGCGTGAAAGTGGTGAGCAAACTCGGTTTCCCGGCGGATCACCCGATGCTCGACCATTTCCGCTTCCTGCAGAGTATTGCCGGTGATGCGGTACCGAAGATGACCATTCCCAGCCCCAGCGTGCTGCACTTCCGCGGTGGCCGCAAAGTGATTGATTCGGAAGTCTATCCCGATCTGGCGGACTACTTCGACGATCTGGCGCAGACGTACAAACAGGCGATCAAGGCGTTTTACGACGCGGGCTGTCGCTATCTGCAGCTGGATGACACTGTCTGGGCGTACCTCTGTTCTGAAGATCAGAAGCGCGATATCCGCGCACGTGGCGACGACCCGGACCAGCTGGCCCAGACGTATGCTCAGGTGCTGAATAAAGCGCTGGAAGATAAACCTGCCGATCTGACCGTGGGGCTGCATGTCTGTCGCGGGAATTTCCGCTCAACCTGGATCTCTGAAGGCGGCTATGGGCCAGTGGCAGAAATCCTGTTCGGCAGCGTCAACGTGGATGCATTCTTCCTGGAGTATGACAACGCCCGTTCCGGCGGCTTTGAGCCACTGCGTTACGTTAAGCCGGGCCATCAGCAGGTCGTTCTGGGGCTGATCACCACCAAAGTGGGTGAGCTGGAAGATCCGGCGCAGGTGAAAGCCCGGCTGGAAGAGGCGACGCAGTATGTCAGCCTGGACCAGATCTGCCTCAGCCCGCAGTGCGGCTTTGCCTCTACCGAAGAGGGCAACAGCCTGAGCGAAGCCGAGCAATGGCAGAAGATTCGTTTAGTGGTCGATATCGCTAATCAGGTCTGGTAATGCTGTAACGTTGTGCAGACAGGCGCGTAAAACGCGCCTTTTGTGTATCTTCTGGCCCGTTTATGCGGGGTTTTCTCACGCTCTGTCTGTTATTTAAGCACATCATCTTGTGTGCCTGCGGCAAAAATTAACGCTATCCACTGCCTTTTGAAAAAATGGCGGCATAACCTTCTGGTTTTCCGATCCCGTATTGCCTTTCACCGCTATAAACGTTTTACTTAGCGCCGTTGTCGATCCATCCCTCTGTGAACAGAATAAAAGCAGCTTAAATCACCTGCGCTTTACCCTGCGACGAGCATAATGCGCTGACATTGTCAGCCAGATCGCGGTTTGCACGCAGCGAGGGGACAACACTAACCCAACTTCCACCGCAACATCAGTGACAGGCCGTATGACACATCGTTTAACTTCGAAGGACATTCTCGCGCTGGGCTTTATGACATTTGCCCTGTTTGTTGGCGCGGGCAACATCATTTTCCCGCCCATGGTCGGTATTCAGTCTGGCGAACACGTCTGGACAGCCGCCATCGGCTTTCTGATTACCGCTGTTGGTCTGCCCGTGATGACCGTGATCGCCCTGGCCCGCGTCGGCGGCGGCGTGGATGCGCTCAGCACCCCGATTGGCAAGGTCGCTGGCATCGTGCTGGCCACCGTGTGCTATCTGGCTGTCGGGCCGCTGTTTGCCACGCCGCGCACGGCAACCGTCTCGTTTGAGATGGGCATTGCACCGCTGACCGGCGATGGCGCGCTGCCGCTGTTCATCTATAGCCTGATCTACTTCGCGCTGGTGATTGGCGTGTCGCTCTATCCGGGCAAGCTGCTCGACACGGTAGGGCACTTCCTGGCGCCACTAAAAATTATCGCGCTGACCGTGCTGGGCGTGGCTGCACTGGTGTGGCCCGCAGGCGGCACCATTCCGGCGACCGCAGACTATCAGCGTGCGGCGTTCTCCAGCGGTTTCGTTAATGGCTATCTGACCATGGATACGCTGGGCGCGCTGGTGTTCGGCATCGTGATCGTTAACGCCGCCCGTTCACGTGGTGTTGATAATGCCGCGCTGCTGACCCGTTATACCGTGCTGGCAGGACTGATTGCCGGTCTGGGCCTGACGCTGGTCTACCTCTGCCTGTTTAAACTGGGCGCAGGCAGCGGGGCGCTGGTGGATCAAAATGCTAACGGCGCAGCGATTCTGCACGCGTATGTTCAGCATACCTTTGGCAGCATGGGCAGCTTCTTCCTGGCCGCGCTGATCTTCGTCGCCTGTATGGTGACCGCCGTCGGCCTGACCTGTGCCTGTGCGGAATTTTTTGCGCAATACCTGCCGTTGTCGTATAAAACGCTGGTGTTTATTCTGGGTCTGTTCTCGATGGTGGTGTCGAATCTCGGCCTGAGCCACCTGATTCAGATCTCCATCCCGGTACTGACGGCGATCTATCCGCCCTGTATCGTGCTGGTGGTGCTGAGTTTCACCCTTAACTGGTGGAATAAGAGCAGCCGGATTATCGCGCCAGCGATGCTGGTCAGCCTGCTGTTTGGCATTGTTGATGCGATTAAAACCACCGGGTTTAAAGATTTGCTGCCGGCATTCAGTCAGCACCTGCCGCTGGCTGACCAGGGTCTTGCCTGGTTGCCACCGTCACTGGTAATGCTGCTGATTGCCGCTGTTGTGGATCGGGTGAAAGGACCGGAACAGGTGACGGTTCACTCGTAACAGAGCGCACTGATTCTTCTTTAACCACGGGCTTGCCCGTGGTTTTTTCATTTCACAGGTACAGGTTGTTATGCAAGAAACCAACAAGCTCAAACGCGGACTGAGCACGCGCCACATCCGTTTTATGGCGCTGGGATCGGCGATTGGCACCGGGCTGTTTTACGGTTCCGCTGACGCGATAAAAATGGCCGGACCGAGCGTGCTGCTCGCCTACATTATCGGCGGGGCAGTGGCGTATATCATCATGCGCGCGCTGGGTGAGATGTCCGTTAACAATCCTCAGGCCAGCTCTTTCTCCCGCTACGCGCAGGACTATCTTGGGCCGATGGCGGGCTATATCACCGGCTGGACCTACTGTTTTGAAATCCTGATTGTGGCGATAGCGGACGTTACCGCGTTCGGCATCTATATGGGCGTCTGGTTCCCTGAGGTGCCGCACTGGATTTGGGTGCTGAGCGTGGTGCTGATCATCGGTGCCGTCAATCTGATGAGCGTGAAAGTGTTCGGCGAAGTGGAGTTCTGGTTCTCCTTCTTCAAAGTCGCCACCATCATCGTGATGATTCTGGCTGGTTTCGGCATGATTATCTGGGGGATTGGCAACGGCGGTCAGCCGACCGGTATCCATAACCTGTGGACCAACGGCGGCTTCTTCGCCCACGGCGTCGTCGGCATGCTGCTGTCGCTGCAGATGGTAATGTTCGCCTATGGCGGCATCGAAATCATCGGTATCACTGCGGGTGAAGCGAAAGATCCGGAGAAGTCGATTCCGCGCGCGATTAACTCGGTGCCGTGGCGCATTCTGGTGTTCTACGTTGGCACGCTGTTTGTGATTATGTCGATCTACCCGTGGAATCAGGTAGGAACCTCGGGCAGCCCGTTTGTGCTGACCTTCCAGCATCTGGGGATCGCGGCAGCCGCCTCTATCCTCAATTTCGTCGTGCTGACCGCGTCGCTCTCGGCGATTAACAGCGATGTGTTTGGCGTGGGCCGTATGCTGCACGGGATGGCGCAGCAGGGTCATGCGCCGAAAGTCTTTATGAAGGTCTCGTCGCGCGGCATTCCTTGGGTGACGGTGGTGGTGATGATGTTCGCCATGCTGATTGCGGTTTATCTCAACTACCTGATGCCGGAAAAAGTCTTCCTGGTCATCGCCTCGCTGGCGACCTTTGCAACGGTGTGGGTCTGGATCATGATTCTGCTGTCGCAGATCGCCTTCCGTCGCAAAATTGGCAAAGAGGCAGCGAGTAAGCTGCAGTTTGCACTGCCAGGTGGCAGTTGGACGGCTGGCGTCGGCGTTGCGTTCCTCTGCTTTATTATCGGGCTGATTGGTTATTTCCCCGATACCCGCATTTCACTCTATGTTGGCATGGTGTGGATTGTGGTGCTGCTGCTAGGCTATAAGCTTGTGCGTAAACCACGCTAATCTCCTGTTCTGCTCTCCCGATTTATGGGGGAGCAGAACCCGCTATTTCCCTCTTTTATTTTCTCCCGTCACTGTTTATTTGTGTGATCTTCGCCACAACGCTGAATTCTTTTATTACGCGTTGAACCACTGTTATCGAAATAAGACGCTGCGCCTGATTATTACGGTGAATGCATCCCGAAAAGATTATTCAGACGGGCAATGAATATCGCTGAAGATTACAGGCGGGCAAAGGCGTTGATGGGGCTTCATGCTCAGAAAATTGCGGCTATACGGGCACTGGCGGGCTAAAAAAGCAGAGAGGCAGAAATAAAAAACGGCGAAACCAGTCGCCGAAATACGCAAGAATTACAGGAAAATAGATAATAAAGGGATGATTGACAGGACTATCGTAAATCAAAATGCGTGGCGCTGATAGTCAGGCGAATTAAATAAGAAAAGGTCGGAGTGGCGTTAATTAACAGCGGTTAACATTATTAAGGCCGCATTGCGACTACGGCCTTAATTTGATTAGCCACAGACTCAGGGCAATATAACCGAAACCGGCAGCACAGCGCTGTTATCCAGGTTTTTACGCAGCTGAGTCAGTGTGGATTGATAAGGGCAGAGCAGGCCGACAGCGGTAACTCTGCAGTCGGGCTGATGCCATTCCTGCTGTAATAACGGATGTTTATCATCAATCGGTTGCAGCTGGCGGATGCCATCCAGACTCTGCGCCTGAAAATAGATCCGCAAAAAACGCTCGCCGCTGCGGGTGTCGCGCCAGCGCTCCAGCACCAGACTGCTGCCCGGCGGAATGTTACCGCGAGAATAGCCGGGTAACTGCCAGTTAAAGTCCATCAGGGTGCGCACCATCGCAATGTTGGTGTCATGCGCGACGAGAACCAGCCAGCGGCCCGGCGAGCTGTCGGCAGCGATCGCCTCCAGCATCGTGTTGAGCAGTATCGAGCCACGGCGCTGTGCCAGGTAGAATACGTCGTTGCTGAGATCGTAGTTGGCGGTCAGCAGCGGCAGCAGGGAGGTGATCTGCGCGGCCGTGGTGATGTGTCCCCAGGCGAGCTGATCAAACGGCAGATTTTCGCTGTAGCCCAGTCGCAGCGTCTCCACCATGCTCGCCATCACGCTCAGCCCGTAAACGTAACTATTCCCGTTGCGGGTTTGCCGGAACGTCCAGGGCGCATCAAACAGGGGACAATCCGTTGCGGGGGGGCAGACGGTGGCTTTCAGCTGCTGAATCGCCGGTTGCAGTTGCTGTTGCAGGTGTGCCAGATCGCCCGCTTTCTGCTGTTTAGCAGCCAGTTCCTGTGCGGGATCGGTCCGGGTGACCGTCAGCTTTTCACTCTGAAACAGGGGATCAACATCGCCCGCGACGTGATGTACGGTTACGCCGCAGCCGGGAAACGCGCCGTCCGTCAGCGCCGCAGCCGTGGCGCGGGTGCGCTGCAGCGGGCTGGCGCGCACGTAGACCTGAGCGGCATCCGGACAGCCCGTGCCCAGCAGGCCGAGCTGGCGATAGTGCTCGCCTTCCCAGCGTCCTTTATTCACTACGGCACTGTAGCCGTGACCCGTCAGCTCGCCATCGGCAGTGGTCCACTGTGTCCAGGGTTGCTGGCTGGCGGCTTCAATCTCTTTACGATTGCCTGGCGTGGGTGGACGTACGCCGTGACGGCTCAGTTCAACCACTTTCTCCAGCTGGTAATCCGCCGCCTGTGTCGCCGGGCTTAACAGCCAGAGAGAACCGAGGATTAGCGCACAGCGGCACAGGGTTGGCAGCGTCATTTACTCTTCCAGTGCGCCGTTGCCGGTCAGCGCTTTAATTTTTGGATACAGAGCCGCATTGGCCAGCAACACCGGGTTACCGTTTTTCAGGCCTTCATTACGCAGATAATCATTGGTAACACCGCCTGCTTCGCGCATAAGAACGATGCCCGGCAGACTATCCCACGGATGCATATGCGCTTCGTAGTAACCAATCAGCCGACCGGCTGCTGCCCAGGCGCTGGTCAGCGCACCCGAACCGATGCGAATAAACATACCACCCTGTTCAATTAAGCCGCTGATCAGGCGTGAGACGCTTTCGCCCGGCGTCCGGCTGGAGTTACTGATGCCAAGTAAACCCTCGTTGAGATGCGTAGCGCTATGAACCTGCAGGCGAATTTCATTCAGCCATGCCCCCTGGCCTGCCCGTGCGTGGAACAGCTCCTGATGATTGGGATCGCAGACCACGCCGATCACCGGTTCGCCTTCGCAGACCACCGCCAGTGAAACGCACCAGTTAGGCAGGCCGTTGACGAAACAGGCGGTGCCATCGATCGGATCGACAACCCAGATAAAGGGCGCACCCTCAACCTCGCCGCCGCTCTCTTCGCCATAGACGATATCCTCAGGAAAACGTTCAGCGATTAAGGTCTTAATTAATGCCTCAACGTTACGATCAGCCTCGCTGACCACGTCCTGCAAATCCCTTTTGTGTTCCACGACCAGTGTCTGACGCTGCTGATACCATGACAGAGCCCGGCTGCCCGCCGCACGGGCGATGTCGCAGGCGTAACGGTAACGCGCGTCTATTTCAGAATGCGAAGCGGATGACATCTTTTCCTCTTATGATTTTTTGCCATAACGAACGGAAGGCGCGCCTGAACAGGCGGTCTGGCTGTGATGTTTACTTCACTATTGTTAAGAAAGGCTTCATTAAGCCGCAGATAAGCAGCAATGGCAAGATGGTGCTGAGCCGGGCAGGCGGCTTTTTTCATCAGGCAAAAGCGCATGTCCGTCAGCCCGGCAGCAGAGGATCGGGTTTTACAGGGTTCTGCTGGTCGCCAGCGCCATTAAACGCGGATAAAAAACAAAAAACAGCGCTTCCAGCTGATCATAATGTTGCGTGAAATCGTGGTAGGAGTCGCGTAGTGCCGACAGGCGTGGACGGCGGCTGGCCATGCCGTGCAGCACCCGCTCCAGCCGCGCAGGCTGGGCATAATGCTCAAACCACCGCTCACGCCACATCACCGCGTTGAGTGCCTGAAATTCAGGAGGCGTGTCGGCCAGCTGCGGCAGGATTTCGCGCTCGGCGGTGGCAGAAAACTGCAACAGCGTCTGGTCGGGCGTAAATTGCTGCCAGTGACGGGCCAGAAAATGGTCCCAGATGACGTCCAGCGTAATCGGTGCCACACGATAAGTTTCCGCACGGAACAGCTGACGGGCGCTGCGCACCTCCGGCAGCGCATCCGTCATCACGTCCAGACGACGATGCATCAGAATGCCGTCTGCGACAGGCGCGGACCAGTGCTGGTGCGGGTTGCCCCGCACAAAGTCGGCCATTAGATTGCCGAGTAAGGAGCTGTCGGCCAGCTTAGCCAGATGGAGATGCGCAAGAAAGTTCATGCCGCATTATAGGCTGAACTGCCTTTGCGCAGCCAGTTGTTCAGAATTGGTCGATTTTCCGCTAAACTGTGCCGCCTGTTTTTGCCTGAGAAAGAACATTTCAATGCGTGTCGCCGATTTTGCTTTTGAACTGCCCGAATCCCTGATTGCTCACTATCCCCAGGCGCAGCGCAGCGGCTGTCGTCTGCTGTCGCTCGACGGTCCCAGCGGTGCGCTGTCGCACGGTGTTTTCACCGACGTGCTGGATAAGCTGAATCCAGGCGATCTGCTGGTGTTCAACAACACCCGTGTGATTCCGGCGCGCGTGTTTGGCCGTAAAGCCAGTGGCGGCAAAATCGAGATGCTGGTGGAGCGGATGCTCGACGACAAGCGCGTGCTGGCACATGTGCGCGCCTCAAAAGCGCCGAAGCCGGGGGCAGAACTGCTGCTGGGCGAAGATGAGAGTGTGAAAGCGACCATGGTGGCACGCCACGATGCGCTGTTTGAGATCGCGTTTGATGATGAGCGCGCGGTGCTCGATATCCTCAACAGCGTCGGTCACATGCCACTGCCGCCGTATATCGACCGTCCTGATGAAGAGGCGGATCGCGAGCTTTATCAGACGGTTTACAGCGCCCGTCCGGGTGCCGTCGCGGCCCCGACAGCCGGTCTGCACTTCGATGAACCGCTGCTGCAGGCGTTGAAAGAGAAGGGCATTGAGATGGCCTTTGTGACGCTGCACGTCGGTGCAGGCACCTTCCAGCCGGTGCGTGTCGAAACCATCGAAGAGCATCACATGCACGCGGAGTATGCCGAAGTGCCGCAGGAGGTTGTCGACGCCGTGCTGGCCTGTAAGGCGCGTGGCAACAAGGTTGTTGCTGTCGGCACCACTTCTGTTCGTTCGCTGGAGAGCGCCGCCAAAGCAAGTCAGGATGCCCTGATTGCGCCGTTCTTTGACGATACCCAGATTTTCATCTATCCGGGCTATGAGTATCAGGTGATCGATGCGCTGATCACCAACTTCCATCTGCCCGAATCGACTCTGATTATGCTGGTCTCGGCGTTTGCCGGTTATCAGCACACCATGGCCGCGTACCGCGCAGCCGTGGCTGAGCAATATCGTTTCTTCAGTTATGGAGATGCGATGTTTATCAGCAAAAATCCGCAGGCGCCGCTGGAAAAAGTGGGCGACTGATTTATTAACCGATAGCCGGAATCGCCTGTCGTGCGACTGAAGGTTATCTGCATCGGACTGTTTCTCCGATGCATCGATTTCCAGCGGATGCGGAACCTAGCTAAATATCATTTCAATACATCAACTTACGAGAGTTATCCGGCCAGATTCACTCTCGTATTTCCCTTCCTGTGCCAGAAATGTGACGGCGCCGCTAAATCTGCTCAAATGTTCACCACTCAGATGTGCGTACTTTGTCACCATTTCCAGTTTCTCCCACCCTCCCAAATCTTTGAGAACCATCAGCGGCGTTCCGTCCTGAACATGCCAGCTCGCCCAGGTATGTCTCAGGTCGTGAAACCGGAAATCCTTTATCCCTGAAAGCTTCAGCGCCCGGTTGAAATCACTCCGTACGAAGTAGTCCTGCATGGTTCCATCGGAAGAAAAAACATATTCAAAATCCCGGGGGATCCGATTCAGTATTGCTACGGCGTCATCACCCAGTGGCAATTGCCTTGCTCTTCCTGATTTTGCTACCTCCGCCTTCACGACTGCCCGCCTCAGACCCAAATCAATATCCTGCCAGGTGAGGGACAGAATCTCCCGCAGGCGAGCGCCGGTCAGAAGGGCGAATGAGCACAGGTTTTTCATCCACTCATGCTGAAGGTTGCCGATAAGCGATCTGGCATCGTTCTTATCCAGCCACCTGACGCGCACCTTTGGCTCACGCATTGTCTGTGCATAGGGTATCTGGTCAATCCATCCGCTCTTATAAGCCAGAGAGAAGCCACGCATGATAAAGGCCCGGTACCGGTTCTTCGTTGCGTTAGAGAGGCGCTGGTGGGTTATGCGGCTGTGAGTAGGTAGATTTTCCGTAATCTCCTCGCCGCTCACAGATGAAACCAGCCGGCCCTCAAAAAGACTATGCCAGTAGCGCGCATAGATTTTGATGTTCTCAATGTTGGCGTTATCTTCTGCGTCACGGAGCGCCAGCATGATCAGGTCTTCAAAAAGGCGTTCCGGTCGCTTATCCAGATTCTTCACAGCCCACGCTTCGTGCTTCAGCTTGTCGTGCAGCTGCTGTGCCTTCTCTTTTTCTTTGGTGCCAGCAGAGCGTCTAATTCGCGAGCCGTCTGGCTTCGATATATCAATCCAGTACGTGTTACCTCGTTTGTAGATCGGCATTTCCTCTTCTCCTTACCGCCTACAACAGCCAGCCGGAAAACATTGTTGTCGTTTGCTGCCTGCTGTTCAAACTTTTTCATACTCTCTGAATTGGCACGCCAGCAGCCGCCCACTTTAAACATGTGGAACCGGGCCGGGTCTCGATAGATAGTTGACGCTGACACCCTGATAAGCGCAGCGTACTCTCTGACTTTCATGAATGCCTCGTCCGGCATATCTACTCCTTATACGGCCAGTTCCAGACCAGCACGATGCAAATAAAAAAGACGAGCCACAGGGTGAACTCGTCGGGGGAGATGTCGCGGATGGTGTTCATCAGAACTGCTTGCCGTTAGGCTGGCTGCGGTTTTCTTTTTTATGGTCAGCGCGCTGGCGGTTGTAATCGAGCTTCTCCGCAATCGCACCTTCAATGTCGTAACCAAAAGCATGCGCATAATCGAGGATTCGTATAACAGCGTCAGCCAACTCAACCTCTGCCATCTTTCGGTGTGGTAAATGGTCATCCATGAGGTTCTTGCGCTCCCCCTCCATCGCCTCGCTGATTTCTGAGTGGATAAGGCAAAGCAACGTGCCTTTCTCGCGTGGATTCTCCCACCAACCAGCCTCAATGTTCTGTTGATGGATTCTTTGCTGAAGCTCTTTTATAGACATAACAACTCCTCACGCAGAGCGCGATAGTGAATAGGGTGGGTGGGGGGTTACTTCAGGGTGATGTGGGGGATTTTTCCAGCAGCGATAGCGTCAAAGACTGTTTTTGCTGCGCCTTCCGTCATGCCATATCCTGTACCTTTCAGGCACAACCGCATGGCAACCTCTGAGTCTTCACGCTTCCGTTCTGCTTCAGTGCGGACAGGGCGAAAGCATTGCTCAACTGCATATGCCAGCATTCCTCCCCGTCCGCCATCGGCTTCATAAAATGCGACAGGGGAGCCATTGGTAAAACCGTTCCCGATGATTTTCACTACCTCGCCATGCTCTCCAACGAATTCAGGAAAATCGTTGCCGTAGAAGTTTACCAGCTCGCATTCACAGCCAATCGGCGGCAAACCTTCTCCGTTCCACTCAATACTCATGCGACTCTCCTGTGCTGCTTAGCGCGCTCAATGCGCTCATGGTCTTCCCGGCACTCTGGTGAGCAGAAGCATCCGGCCGGCACCGCCTCTTCGCAGTAATAACAGGCACCGGTAAACACCATTTCCGGATGCTTGCGGTTTGCCAGTGCGATATTGCGCTCCAGCTCTTCAAGCTCAGCGGCCTGGTCTAATTCGTCAGACATGTTCTACCTCCGAAATTTTGGCGTAAAAAAACCGCCTCGGTGGGCGGTTGCATTTTTTTTGGAAGTTAAAGGATATCGCTAACTTTCCTTTTTGGCTTTTCGTCTTCTAATTCTTTCAAAAGCGCATCAACGTATCGAATAGTAGCTGTTGCGCATTTTTCAGCTGTAAGGGTTCCTTCGGAATCCGAAGCTAAGATTCCTTGGAAAGCCATCCCTATCAGCCATTGGCGGTAACTCATGTCTTCAACAGGTAACTTTTTATCGCTCATCATTTTTCCTCTTTCAAATAAACCGGGTCAGTGCCGCGCGGGAACTGCAGCGCAACGTTCCTGTAATGCTGCAATCTCTCTTTGAAATAATCTCTCATCGCTGCAGGCTGCTGCATCTCCACTTCATGCGGAATAACAGGCTGATTCATGCGCTCCTTGTATGCGACTCCTGACGCGGCTAAATCCACGTTAATCCGGTCCCGCTCTTCTCTGCTGCGTGCTGCTAAGTTGTGTGACATGGCGATGTCCTCCTGTGGGGAGTATATCGCTTATTCGGGCGGGGTGGGTGCTGCTGTGAGCATTGCAGACCAGATGCGCTTGCGATTGTCATGGTGCAGGCATGGTTGACCGTTGTGATGCTCTTTGCACCCGTCAGCCGAAAGCATTTCCCAGCTAGGCTCAATTGGCACCAGTTGCCAGCTATCTGGCACCATCTTCGCCTCAGCTGCCCTTGCTCTGTCAGCCCAATGATTCTTAGCGTCGAACATCATGCGGCATCGCTCTTCTGCTCCAGCTTTCTCAACCTCTGCTGCTTCTGCGCGCTGCTCCAGCGCCGAAAGCCTTTCCATAAGCGCATCGCGGATTTTGTCGATCTCTTCCTGTGCTGCGTCTGGGGTGCGAACTTCGCGCACATCAACACAGGCCAGGCAAAGCCAGTCAACAAACTGCGTGTTGCCAAAATTTTTGATACGTTCACTTAATGGTCTCATTATTCCTGCACCTCATAGCCACTGTTGGCAATTAATAGCGGAGCGCCTTCTTCGTCATAAATCACGCTATTCAGCGAGTCTGACCATGCTATCTGGCATTTCATCCGCTGGCTTTTGCTGCGGTCTGTGAAGCGGATATGAACCCATTCATGGGGATGCTTAACCGGATGCGCGGTCAGGGAGACGAGTGCCAGACTCTCAACCTTAATTCGCCAACTGATATCTTCCGAATCCGCAGGAGAAGGGATAATCTTCAGATAGGAAGTCAGGTCGGCAATGCTGTTTTTAAGCTGGCGCGCAATTTCCTGCTTCTCTTCGTTTGTCATGATGGCTCTCCTGCGCGGATTGCATGTGCGTAGTACTGCGGCACCGCTTCACCACTAACCCTGAATTGCTGCTCTGGTCCGTCAACCTCAGCAACACAGACAACTGGCGTTTCCCGCCCACCCACAATGCTATATTCAGCACTGTGCCAATCTTCCCTTTCCGCCCATTCTTTTGCTGCTGATTCATGGTCATACGCCTCAATTTCACAGGCATCCTCACGCTCTGAACCCATATCAGGGCACCACACTAAGAAGGTCTTCATCACTCACCATCCTTACCGGCGCGGAGTTGGGCGGCGAAATCTCCCAGGGTGAACACGATGCTCTTTAACGCTTTCCAGTCTTTGCTTCCGACTTTCAGTTCTGCACATTTCGCGCCGATTGCCTCAGCAACATAATCAACACCCTCAGCCCGCACAGAGTTGAGGTAGGCGTCGGTGGCTGGGGTGGACATTGCCTCAACAGCATTATCAATTTGTTCGTCCTCAAAGCCGCAAAACCGCGCTGCTTCTGGGTTCGCATTTAGAGCACGAATAATGTTGGCAGTGTGTTTCAGCGCCGCATTCTCAGCCGCCAGCGCGTCACGCTGTGCTTTGAGTTCGGCGTAGTCTTCGTATTTTACAAGTTCTCCATCGGAAGACTCACGCAGCTGAAGGCTCTCGCATATATCGTTCCATACCGCACCAATTCTATTAACTTCACTCATTCTCTTACCCCTTATGCCGCTGTCAGGCTCAATGCCGCGGCGAAAATAGTTAGTCCTGCACCACGGCACCAAAGCGGCCGCGCAGCTCTGTTTGATAGTCATTCCAGACGACATCAGGCTTCGTCACCACAATGCGAGGCAGCTGCGGATAGAAGGCTGCCTGCCGTGCATATTCCTTGGTAGTGCGCTCCCTGCGCCTTGCTTCCAGTGATTCCGTTGTGCGTGATTCAATCCGGCAACGCTCACCGTACAGGGCGGCTATCTGCTGCTGTGCGTCCTGCATAGCCAGCCGATGAAGGCGCTGTGATTGCGTCTTGCCAGGGCGTGCAGAGTCCGCCGAAGATTCGGTGAGGTTCATGGTCGGTGCCTTATTTGTGGGTTAAATCAGAAGGGAATATCGGTGTCGTAATCAGGTTCGGTAGATTGACCACGCGACTGTTGCGGCCGACTCTGTTGCTGGCCGCTCTGCTTTGGTGGCAGGTCGATATCCCGAACGAGGATAGTTGGCGTAGATACCTTTGTGCCGTCATCCTTTGTCCATTCTTCCAGAACGAACTCGCCGGTAACGGTGACCTTCGCGCCTTTCAGGATGCCTGCCGATAGCTTCTCAGCCATAGCGCCGAACATCTTGCACTGCAGCCAGGATGTTTTCTCGTTGTCACCAAAGCCTGATTTTGCCGGCACGGAGAATGACGCGATGTGCTTTCCATTTGGAGTAACGCGCAGAACGGCATCCTTGCCGACATTACCTGCGATTGTGATCGTGTTGATTGGCATTATGCTGTGGCTCCTTCAAGCTCTGATTTCTTCATGTCGTAGACTTCTTTTGCTTTTGCCTGCTCCGGAGTTCCGTCCAGCGCCTGCCACGCTCTGGCGAATGACAGCTTCAGCTCTTCCGGGGTTTTCTTGCTGAGTGCAGCCTCAGAGAAGGCGGCAAGGATGTCCGAGGGCTTAGGCTTAGGTTTTTGCTGCTGAGGTGCTGAGGCTGACTGCTGTCGGTGCTCGTTGGTATCAGCATCCTTCGAGTCATCGATACCGAACAGGCCATTGAGACAGTATTTGCGGGCGTATGAGCTGGTTGCGCCTGTTATCTGGGCATCATCCATGCCTTTCTTGTCGATTGCTTCACGGGCCATTGCAGAGGCGCTGTGGGTGGTTTCGCCATCGGTAATCGTAGCGGTGGCTTTGACGTAATACCGATCACCAATCAGAACGATTTCGTCAGAGATGGACAGGAACAGGCCATTAAGCAGCGGCTTAACACCCTCAAGAATGTCTTCACAGCTGCGGTAGTGATATTTGCCGAAACTGTTGTACTGGCCTTTTGGTGCCTCCAGCGTGCGCTGTATCTCTGCCAGCCTGACGTAGAATTCCTTACTCATAGCTCACTCCCATTCGCTCTGCCTGCTGCTCCGTACGGTAATCAGCAGCCGCATCCATTGCAGCCTGCTCATATGTCATTGGCTCAGCCAAATCGCCAAGCATGCCGCGCATCAGAGCGACAAATTCATCTTCGTTATGCTGCATGGTTTTTGAACCTCTTATTCCAGTCATCGTCCTGACAGTCATGCCAGCCCAGCGCAATCTCAGAAGCCCACGCATAGGCCTTATGCATGCCTTCCTTCGTGTCTGGGAAAGCCTCTTCGTACAGCTTGTTGAAGTGGCTGCAGCCCTGCTGAACCAGAATGGTTCCGTTCACCGGGATAATAGTCATAGCGGATTTACCTTCTGATTCAGCGTGTCGATAAGGTTGCGCCAGCCAGTGCGGAGGCGGCGGGTGATAGTGTCGAGCAGTGATTCGTCTAGCTGAGCAGCGCCCACGATGGCGCCGCCCGCGATGGCATAGTTCATCGTGGGTTCCTTGCTATTGGTTGGTATTAGTAGGTGATGCGGATGGCGGTAACTTCGCCTTTGGCGATCGCCGTGATTACGGTGCGCGCCTGTTCTTCTGTCAGGCCGACAGCAACGAGGTCAGCCAGTGCCTTGTTATTAACTGCCTTGCGGTGCGCTACATCAGCTGCGCGGGCGGCGGCTTCATCAGCAATGCGTTTTTCTTCAGCTAGGCGGGCGGCTTCGGCTTCACGGGCTTTGCGCTGCTCAGCTTCGATAGCGGCTTGCTTCTCACGCTCAGCCTTCTCACGCGCTTCCTGTGCCTGCCTCTCAGCGCATTCCTGCGCCTCTCTGGCTTCGCGTTCTGCACGCTCCTGTGCAGCTTTAGCGTCGGCCTCAGCCTTTTCCTTGGCGACCTGCAGGTCTGCTTCCCGCTTTGCCGCTGCTTCGCGCTCACGCCGCGCTGCCTGCTCTGCTTCGATGCGAGCCTGCTCAGCGGCCTGGCGGCGAATCTCTTCTTCGTGTGCGGCACGCTGGCGCTCTGCTTCGGCTTTCGCTTCTGCAGCATCGCGGTCGAATTTATCGTTCAGCAGCAGCGCCATTTCATGATCGGATTCAATCTGCTTTTTCAGGGCTTCTGCAGCCGCTTTCTGTTCGGCTTCGATACGCAGGCGCTCATCTTCAGCGGCTTTCTCTGCCGCGATGCGCTCCTGTTCAATGTCCCACTCATTTCGAGGGGCAAGAATCTGGTCGCGGATTGTGTCGCATTCACGAGTGAACCGGCGAAGCTCCTCTTCAGCAGGTTTAACCGCCTCTTTGAGGTGCTTCAGGTATGCGCGTCCAGGCTCTTCAATGGCCTTTTTACTTGAGCCGACCATGCGCGCCAGTGAGCCGATACGGTCCCGGCCTTTCTTGGTGCTGACGTCAGGCACTTCGGCGGCGAGCTGGCGAATCTGCTCAAGGTAAGCGTCGAGGCCGTTAGGTACATACAGTGCCGGAGCCTGTTCAGGTTTAATCTCCAGCACTGCTAAATCGGTTGTCTCAGTCATTTCCTTCTCCTGAATTCTGGGCAAAAAGAAGGGAGCCATTGCGGCTCCCATAAGGATGAAACGTTCTGGTTATCTATCCTGCTGAAAACTCAGCGTTGGTGCGTAGCACCTCAAAGCCGCCTAAGCAGACAGCTTTACGGTGTCACTCACAGCCTGAACTTTGCTAAAAGCTCTGGAGTCACTATTTCGTTGAAGTCCACATCTTCTAGCAGCTTGATGAAGTCCTCTTCACTCATGGCTTCGTCTTTGCAAAATCCAATAAACCTACTGCTGTTTTCAGTGATGAAACCCCTGATGATGAATGGCGATAATCCTTTGAGTTCCATCCTCTTTCTCCTGTAGTGGTTACTGGCCCACAACTGACCAGCCTGTTTTCTGCCAATCTTCACCACGAAACCATCCGCGCATTGAGCAGCCGTCTTCGGCGTAAATTCTTCCCTGCCGCATCTCGAAGTATTCTTCGCGGGTGAAGTATTCATTTCGTACGCGCTTACCATCTTCCATTGCCAGCAGCGCCTGACTCCATGACATGCCTTTGGATTCCATCTCAACCTCCTGCTATAAACCCCAGCACCATCAGCACGCCAAACACAAACCACCCAAATGCATAATCAGACGCGATTAACATGGTGCCTCCAGATGTGAAAAAGCCGCTCAGTGGCGGCTAGTTAATTGCTTCGTTTAGCATCTTCTCGATGGTTTGCTTGCCGTTCTCAATCTGCTCGACATGCTTATCGAATTGCTCCTGATAGTGAGCGCGATTTCTTTCTGACGAGGCAAAGAGGCGATCTCTAATTAGCTTCATCTCGTCCAGGCTGAAGTTGATTCCCATGTTTCGGCACTTTTTAACTTCATCAATGCTCAGACCATTACCATTCAGTCGCTCCAAAGCTATGCGCTTCACGCACTGTCTGGCTTCCTCGATAGTCTTGTAAAACTCAACCGTATCGCTGCCGCCACTGCCGTCTGAGTAGCGATTTACACGCAGCGCAATGTCACCATTGGAGCTACCTAATACCGATAGCATCTTGATGCCTTCGAAATTTTTTCGGCCATAGTAGTTATCAACTGATGACATAAAATCTTCGAATCTCTCAATGGAGGGAAGGCTGTAATCGCGCCTGATAGCAAACCGAACCTGCCCGGTCATTACATCTGAGAAGTGGTCTAAATCCGCCTCATCGATATGCTCAGAAAAGGCTCTTACCTGCTTAACCATTCCTTTCCAAAAGCTGAGAGTGTTTCGTAAATCTCCAATCTCCTTATTGATCTGCTCGGTTTTCAACTTAGCATCAGCCAGAGACTTCTCTTGCTTGGCCTTCTCGCGAGAAAGCCATGATTCAACTGGCTGGTCATGCAGGCTTTTAACCACAAATCGCTCACCACCAGGCAACTCATCACCGGCCTGAGTAACGAATACTTCCTGAACGATGGTCTCGGTATTGTTCAACTGACCAACGATTACAACTTTGCGTCCATCCGATAAAAACTTGGTTTCCATAACTACCTCGCTGTAATGCTTTCTGATTTGCGGTAACCCGCGTTGAATAATGCAATCTCAGGCAAGCACACTGATGTGCTCTCATGCCTGTCACGCAGAGAAGGGGAGGAGCAAGCCTTCTCGACTCTCTGGTTGCAGCTGGATAAGGTGCTGACGATGCGACGTTCGAAACCCTGCTGCTGCATCTTCATTGCCCTGTGTTCTACTGCGCGCTGCAGCTTCTTGCGTTGCTTATTGTTCATGTTGCCTCCGGTAATTGGCTTAGGTACTGGCGCCGGAACCTGTGATGTTTCCGGATTTCAAGTCGCTTCATAGTTCGGCCCGATGTACTGCTAGGCCTAAGCTCCACGACACGCCAGTCCAAAGCCAACTTCACTTTGGTGAGACCGAATCAGTCTCAATCTCTATTGTTAAAGAACCTGCCACTCCGTTCCCTGTGGCCTGCCAGCGCCCTGCTGATGGGATAAACAATAGCATTGCGTATTATCCATAGCAATACGTATTAGTAAAAAAGTAATAGCAATTCACATAAACTAATGATGTGAAAAAGAAAAAAATTACATTTTTGATGCGATCAGGCTATGGAATTGGAAGGAATTTAAAAAAAACAGCAATGGTTAACTTGATTTATAGGAGGATGTGTTTCACTATGAAAACACTGTTCGGATAAACAGTGGCTGCATTAGGCGTTCAGCTTAACTAGTTGAATTAAATACAAAACGGGAGGGGGTATGGCAACGGCTTTGCTTAGGAATAGGCAAGGAGGGTATATCGAATACACCCCCCCGAAAAAAGAGGAGGATTACTTTTTGCGCTTTAGATCGCGGAGGAGAAAGACCACTACGCCAACAACCGATGACTCCAGCGCTGGAACCAAAGGCACTCGCTCGTCATCAACGGATAAATAGCCAGTAGAGCCGCCATCGACAAACTTGTAGACCGAGTAAGATCCATTGACCTGAGCGTATACCAGATCGCCATTACCGGGCCTCTCAGCTGTATCAATGACTAGGACCGTTCCCGCAGGTGCTTCGAGGCAACCACTGTTTCTCTCAAGCAAATATGCGCGGCAAGTATCACTCTCGACCGATTTAGGCACATAAACATAATCAGTGGTTTGCTGATTATCAGGCCCGAACATCGGTACGGGGAATACCCCACCCAGCTTCATTTCATTCGACGGCTGCTGAGGATAGGTCATCTTCTCCTCAGAATTCATCTGGCCGCTGCCATTAGCAAGCCACTCGACGCTTACTGAAAGCGCCCTTGCTATATCTACGAGGCGTGAAGAGCCCTTAGCTTTGCCGTTAACGAGCCGCCAAATGGTAGGTTGAGCAACGCCAGTAGCTTTTGCTAAAGCACCCTGTGACATTCCCCGTTCTTGCATGGCCTTAGCCAGTCTTTCTGCGAGAGTTTTATTCATACCAGGCAATTTATAGCTAGGCGTATTAACCGTCAAATGCGGAAAGCTATTGCTTTCACCGATACTCATTGCTATTATTCTCACTGTGATAATACGTAAAGGAATTGCACATGACCAACAAAGCTATCCAACGAGCTGTAAACATCGCTGGCAGCCAGCAGAAGTTAGCTGCCCTGTGCGGCGTAAAGCAGCCAACTGTTTGGCGCTGGCTTCACGGCGGCGGCATTGATGCCAAATACGTGATGGCAATCGCCAAAGCCACGCAGGGAAAAGTTAAACCTCATGAGATCCGCCCCGACCTGGCAGAACTCTTAGCAGCTTCTTAAGCAACACCGCTCTTTATCAATCTGACCGGAGGCTGTTTCGGCCCCCACAAACGTAGTGACTTGCTCACCGCAATGTCACGCAATCATTTACCTGCATGGAAATTATCAATTATGGAACACGCAAGAAATAGCAAGTTGATCAACGAAGTAGAAACAGAATTACGCAGCCGCCTGACTCACAAAGGCCAGCGCGTTCTGGCTGATGAGGCCGGATGGCATGAATCGAAGGTAAGCCGGTTAAACCTGCGCGATATGGCAACGGTTTTCGTGCTGCTGGAGAAGGTGTGGGAAACGAGCCTGATTGCAGAAGTAGCCCGGCAAGCGGTTGCGGCTGCGATGGGAAAAGAAAAGACCGAGATGAGCGGTAACTCATTCTCGGCCTGATAGCGATTAGCGGAAACTAATAACTGGAGAAAAGTATGCCAGGAAGAACTGGATATGTAAACAGTGGCGAGGTGCTTTATGAGTAATCTCGCTTACGACAACGTTTCACCAATCAGGCCTGATACAGAGGCCGTGGAGCGCCGTGTGGTCGATACCGATAATGGGTTTACCAGAGTCGCTAACGAACTACTGGAGGCTATCGCAAGCGCCGATTTAACAGCTCGTCAGTTGAAGCTCATGCTGGCTTACATCCGTAAAACATATGGCTTCAACAAGAAATCAGATCGCATTGCCGATGAGCAGATTGCTCAGGTTACCGGCTTGTCACGGCAGAACGTGAACAAGGCTAAAAAGGAGCTGATTTCAATGAAGTGTCTGATAGTTGAAGGGAGTCAAATCGGTGTTAACAAGGAGGTCTCAGCGTGGCAATTCAGCAAGTGTCTCCAAGTTAGCAATTTTGTCTCTAAGTCAGAGACTTCAAATGTCTCTAAGTTAGAGACTTCGGATGTCTCGAAATTAGAGACACACAAAAGACATTCTTCAAAAGACAAGAAAGACAATATTAATAAACCCCCTATAGTCCCCCAGCCTGATGAAGTGAAATCGGCTGAAAAGCCAAAGGCAAAAACTTTCGACCCGATGGATGTCGCATTGCCCGAATGCGTTTCTGCAGATCTGTGGTTTTCATGGGTCTCATATCGCAGGGATATCAAGCAGGCAATCAAATCTAAGCAAACCGTCACTCAGGCGCTCAACCTGCTAAGCCGGTGTCATGCGAATGGTCATTCGCCTGAAGAGATCATCAACAACAGCATCGCTAATGGCTGGACCGGACTGTTTGAACCTAAACAGGCCAAGGCGCCGGCTCGCCAGAATAGTGGCCCAGCGAGAGCAGTTGCTGAGCGGTTTAACGAGAAAGATTACGGTCACACTCAAATGCCTTCCTGGGCGCAGGAGTAAATCATGAGCTACGAAAACCAGATTGCCAGCGATACCCGCGAGAAGATCGCAAAGGTTCAGCGTCAACTCGATGAGCTTTCATCGCCCCCGAAGCAGATTGAAAACACCGTTTTCGAATTCATTCAGGCAGTGTGTGACAAGCATGGAGCATTCGAGCAGCGATGCCGGAAAATGAGCATTGGCATTGGTGGCAAGGAGATGATCACCAAGAGCGAGTGCAAGAAATGCCTGGAAGAGAAGCTTGCCAGACTGAAAAGCGACGAGGACAGCATCTCCCGCCGTCGACGTGAAAGCGAAATCATGCGCCTCATGGGGAACCTGAACCTGCCACAGCGCTTTGCGCCTTCAACACTGGATAACTACGAGCCAGCAAATCAGGATGCCGCGCGCTGCCTGAAGCTTTGCAAAGCCTACGCAGCAAAATGGGCCGACCGGCGAAAGCAGGGTGGCGGGATGGTCATGTGCGGCAAGCCTGGCACAGGTAAAAATCACCTTGCCCTGGCAATCGCAAAGCACGTCATCAACGAGCACCAGCACTCAGCCATGTTCACCACGGCGTTACGTGTCGCCCGCGCCTTCAAATCAACATGGGGTAAGAACGCCGAGCAGACCGAGTACGAGGTCATTAGCGCCTACACGGATCCCGACCTGCTTATCATCGATGAGGTGGGAGTTCAGTTCGGAAGTGAGGCTGAAAAGCTGATTCTGTTCGAGGTGATAAACACCCGCTACGAGCAGATGAAGCCAACGATTCTTATCAGCAACCTCCCACTTGAAGAGCTGACCGCATTCATCGGTGAGCGCGTAATCGACCGTATGAACGATGGAGGCGGCTGCACACTCGCTTTCACCTGGGAATCCTACCGCTCACGAGGTGCCGCATGACACAGGTAACTCAACTGGTAATTGACACGCCGCTGATGCGACAGGCCCGTAACCTGCAACTGGCAATCATCGACCTGGCTAAGAAGCGCGACCTGAAGCCTGAGCAGTTCCGGGCGCACCTGAATGCTATCGACATGCTGGCGCGGGAAGCGCATGACCTGATGGTTGATGCGGAAGATGAGCAACAGCCAGCCAAAGGCCAGAAACGGGGAGGATTTTGATGAAAAAGCTAACCGCAGAGAAGTGCAAAAGCGTTATCGAAGGCTTCAAGTGGATGGCTGCCGAAGGTCCAGGTATGTCTATTCGCGATGAATACGATATTCAGGCTTATGAGATTGCACTCCCCATACTGGAGCAGCAGGAGCGGGGATGCACGAAATGCAATGGCACCGGCGAGATGGACAGCGGCGGAACACAGCCATGGGGCGAACAAATCCTAATCGAATGCGACTGCAAGTTTGAGCGGCAGGAGCAGGGTGAGGGTGAGTGGTTACACTGGAATGGTGAGAGGGCACTCCCGCCAGTAGATAGCCTCGCTTGGGTTGAAGTTAAGCGACGCAACGGACGTTTAGATCAGCGCCAAGCGCAAGACTTTGCATGGCGTAATCAGCCAGTAAAAAGCGGCATCGACATCATCGCCTACCGCATCATTCCGGAGCGGGCCACCAATCAGAACGGAGAGCAGTGATATGGGCTGGACGAGACTGTTAAACAAAAGAAATTCAGTAGCGCTGGTCGACTTCAAGCTGGACACCAAAAAGCAAACGAGCAGGTCAGTGTACCAGGTTAAGCACTCAAGCAGCATCCAGAAAACTACGCTTGAGCAAAACATAATTATTGAGTGCGACGCTTATGGGCGAATAACGCCAACCGTTGAACTTGATGGGTTTCCTCAAGGCTTAAGTGAGCGAGAGACGATGCTGAAACTGGCTGACTGGCTGCACCGCCTCGGAGTTTCTCTTGAAGATTACTGGAGTAAACCATGAACAACGTAATCCCCTTAAAACGCTCTGAGCACGTCATATCAGACGCTGAGCTGGATAAGCTGGCAAATGACATCAGCAGCTTTGCCAGACGCTATCCGGACTCAATGTGCCTGAGCCACGGCATCAGGAAGTTACTCAGCGACGCATTAAAGCGAGAAAAACGCGATGGAGACTCAACGTTACCTGTTGCGTGACAGCAACATCCGACAGAACTGCATCAGCGCCATCCAGCAACTCCCCGCCAATCCCGAAAAACCTCTGCAGGTAACCATCCAGGAAGACACCAGAAGCCTTGCGCAAAACCGCATGCTTTGGGCCTGCCTGCATGACGTATCAAGCCAGGTGGTCTGGTACGGGAAGAAACTCGACTCAGAGAGCTGGAAGCACATATTCAGCGCCAGCCTGAAAGGGCAGGAGACGGTGCCGGGTATTAACGGCGGCTTTGTGGTGCTGGGCCAGTCAACAAGCAAAATGCGCGTCAGTGAGATGCGAGATTTAATCACCTTAATCCATGCCTTCGGTGCCGAGCAGAACGTCAGATTCAGCGACGAGTCAGCGCGTGCGGCTGAATGGGCAGGAAGATTCGGGAGTGCAGCATGAGCAAAGTTAAAACTGCGGTACTGGATGTTTTATCAGATGGAAACTGGCATCAGACGTTTGAAATCGTCGATTCGGTATGCAAGCGGTGCCGAACCAATCGGGCCAACGTATCGAATGTCATCAATACGCTCTGTGGCGGTCATCACGTCATCCGGGAGCACATCACGGGCGGAAGAAACAACGCATGCCGCTACCGACTGGCAAATGAGCAGGCAGGCTTTGGTGTCAGCCAGCAGATGGCAACCCTGAATGAACTGCTTAAGGCCGCAAGGGGGAATCATGCGACGCACTAAATCCCTCTGGGAGCGAATGGAAAACCACGCCGTCTACCACACCAAACCACGCCGCAGAACACCTAAAACAATCCCATCAGCCAGCCAGGTAAGCACCTTCGATTATGTCGGCGGGCTGCTGCAGGCTAAATGGGACCGGCTCCGGAGGGCGCGATGAAAGAACGCTGCTGCCGATGCCACACCATCCTCACCTCAGAAGACAAGTATCACTACGGCCAAAATTGCGAATCGTGCGAGGTAGATTACCGCTATGAAGACCACGAACGGGACCAGCCTGTCAAATCTGCCTACTGGCGCTGGCGAGCCATCTGCTTCTGTGTGCGTTTTCTGTTCTGCGGCGCTTCCAGAATCAGTGGTGTACTGCTGCACAAGCTGCGAAATAAGCCTGATGCAGGACCCCAACTTTTTGATGAGCGGAGAGAGCCATGATAGAAGTTGTTAAACTAACACACGACCAGCTTTGCGATATCGCCTGCCAATTTCTACAAAACAACGGATTCAAAGTAGCCTTCCACGATAAGTTCCGCGCATGGACTGCTTACGGAGAGCAGCCGGACGCCATCGGATTTCGAAATGGAGCATCCTGCTTGGTGGAGGCAAAATGCTCACGCAGTGACTTGCACGCCGACCGTAAAAAGCCATTCCGCATCGATCCATCGAAGGGCATGGGTGACTGGCGCTTCATGATTAGTGAGCCGGGCATTGTAGATGTTGTAGATTTACCCGATGGATGGGGCTTACTTCATGTGGTTAAAGGCCGAGTTAAAAAGGTGCATGGTTGGCCCGGAAATGCATTATGGGTTAACACGCTATCAAAACCATTCCAAGCGAACAAGCAAGCTGAGTGCGACATGATGTTCAGCGCGCTTCGTCGAATGGATATTCGCGGACACCTGAAAGAAATTTACGATGGTCTGCCTGCACCCAAGGAGGCTGCCAATGGCTAAAGGCATCAAGCCGCCGAAGCCTAAGAAATGCAAATGCTGTCCTGAAAAGTTTTTCCCCCGCAATAGCCTCCAAACCGTCTGTTCTCCCAAATGTGCCATCCAACTCGCTAACCAGTTATCCGAGCGCAAGCAAAAGCGCCTGGAGAAAGAGGAGCGTGCTGCATGGAACAAACGCAAAGCCGATGTGAAGCCGTTAAGCCACTGGATGAACATGACCCAGCGGGCATTCAACGACTACATACGGGCGCGGGACGGGAATATCTGCATCAGCTGCGGGAGCACAACAGCAGTCAGCTATCACGCTGGACACTTTCGGACGACAGCATCGGCTTCGCAGTTACGTTTCAACGAGGACAATGTTCACAGCCAGTGCAGTGCGTGCAATACGCATCAGTCAGGCAACATCAGTCCATACCGCATCAACCTCATCACCAAAATCGGCCTTCAGCGCGTTCTGGCGCTCGAATCAAACAACGAACCTCACCGATACACCAGAGAAGAGCTGGACGCGATACGAGCGCGTTACAGGGCGGCTCTGCGTGAACTGAATAAACAAAGAGAGGCAGCATGAAAACATTTCAGGAAGTCCTGGAAGAGTCACGCAAAAGAATGGCTGAAAACAGATTCACGCCAAAGGTGAAGTGTGCCATCTGCTTTGGGCGCGGTGATGTCGCTTGTTACCCAGCATTTAACCGGGCTGGGACGGCAGAAATAGTGCGGCAGCCTTGCCAGCGCTGCGGCGGCACCGGGGAGCACACAACATGGTGACCGAATACCTCAGAGAGAAGTGGCTCAGGCTCCGCATCCTCAAGATGCGCGGCATGTACGAGATCAACTACCGGATAATCCGCAATACGGCGAAAATGATGGGGGTTAAGCATGCGCATTGAGCGTGACTATCAGCAAATCGTCAGGCTGTCAGGCGTAAGAACCGCAGCGGATATGCGCCGGTTATTCGGCAACGGCTGGAAGACCATCAACAAATCACAGCAGGCATGGGTGCGTCATCTGCTGGGGGTATGGGGCGATCACCTGGGCGGGGAAGATTACGACCGAGCAGAGGTAAACGTGATTGGCCGCCTGATGATGCGCTGTGAATGGAGTGAGCAGAAGGGCAGGCAGATAGAGAAAATCGTGTCACAGCTGCATTGTGAAGGGCTGCGCGGTGAAGAGCTGTTCCGCAAGGCGCGTGACCTGCTTATCCCTCAATCATCAACGGCAAACATCATCGCTCTCGCCAAAGAATCAGATGATGCCGCCTTTGTTGAATCAGTCATGGTAAAGACGTTTGGTAAGGACAACCCGCTTCGAAACGTAGCAAGATTACGCTACTGCAAACGCAAGAGCGTGCAAAACATCGGCTCATCACTGATTTATTACTGCGCCATCTCACCCAAGGAAGCCCGAAACAGAATGGAATGGGCCATGGATATACTCGAAGGAGAAATGTTTTACGCAATTAAACGAGAAATGGAGAAGGAGATTCTTAAAATCGCTGCGTGATTATACAAAATAGCACGAAATGACAAAGACAAAGGGCAAGCAACCTGGCACATTAACGGCATGATCGGGAAGTAAAGCGAACAGATCGCGGCTTTACCGGTCAGTTGCATAAATGTGGATGCCAAGAAGCCTCGCGACCTCACCAGTCGTCGGGGCTTTTTTATTATCCGCTGCAGGGTATAAGCATAAAATTATCCCTTCCATGGGATAGTTGCTCCTAACTGCTGCGAAGTCACGATTAAGATTTGATACTTTCGGCAAACATCGCCAAAGCCTTAGTCACTACAGCTGACTGAGGCTGTCCTGTTTGCTCTGCCAGTGATTCCAGAAGCGCGATTGTGTCGGTGTGCAATTTGATGCCCTTTACCTTCATGCCGCGCTTCTCATCACTACGTTTTTGCCGATCGTCGTTAGTTGATTTCATAACGTCACCACTCTAAAATCTGGGGTGGGGTTGGAGGGGATTTCTCCCCTCCGCCTGACTGTCTTAGTAAGCTGGCGAGCTAATCACTAAGAGAACAATCAGGATGATGATTAACTTCATCATAACCCTTACCTCATGTTGGCCTCTGCTTCGGTAGAGGCCTTCCCGTTTCAGCGTCCTGCTGATGAAATACATTGTAGGTTAACCTACATCTAAGCGCAAGTGTTTTCTCTGCGCTTCTACAGCAAATTCAAAGAATTATTAAGGCTCACTTCGGTGGGCTTTTTTCGTTTTGCGCGCGCCATACAACACCAGAAGCGATTTCCCCTTGATGGCGTAGCGCATCTTTTTTGCAAACACAGCGGATGTAAATCGTGCGGAGGAGTTTCAGGAAGGTTTCTTACGTGACACTAAGAATTCTAACCTGGCTCGCTCAGTTCACAATTTCATCAATTCCTAAAAGCGAGCCTCCAGTCCTGGAGGTGGATATGAAAACTATGGCAGACAAAGTAACGACAGCCGCGGCGTATACAACGTCGGGGGCGACTTTCCTTGCCGGGAGCATGTCTCTAAACGAGTGGTTAGCTGTGGGCGGTTTCATTCTGGCTATCGCGACATTCATTGTGAACATTCACTTCCAGCGTAAGCGAGACCGGCGTGAAGAGCGCATGAGTCAAATGAGATGGAGTCCGGCAAATGAGTCTGATAATCCCGATCCTCAACTTTGAAGAGGGTTACGTAGAGTCACCTTATCTCGACACTCAGGGCTTTCCCACGGTGGCCGGTGGTATCCGTATCGGTCCCAAAGGTGCGCCGCTCAGCAGCTACACCTTCCGCGTTCCCCGCAAAGTAGGGGATGTGTGGAAGCAGGCGATCGTGGATGAGAAGGTGCTGGACATGAACAGCCGACCGGCAATCTACGCAGCCCTGAAGCAGTGCAATCCAGCTCGTGCAGATGTGCTGTACAGCATGGCTTACCAGATGGGCGTCGATGGGCTGGCAGCCTTCAAGAACACGCTGGTCATGATTTCAAATGGCAACTTCACTGGTGCGGCAGAGGGGATGCTGAATAGTCTCTGGGCTAAACAGACTCCCGGCCGCGCGCGTCGCCACGCTGAAGTGATGCGTACCGGCTCATACGATATCTACAAGGGGAAGATATGAACGTTATCGCCTTCCTCGCCGTGGTTATCGTTGTGATCGCCATTGTGCTTCTGGTGCGTAAATACAGCTCGGTTGAGTTCGTAGCCCATGCACGACTGCTGTTTCGCGCCTGGTCAGTCTGGCTGACTGGTGCCGGTACGCTGTTGGGCGTCTACCTTGCCTCCGCGCCTGATGCGATTATCTCCGCCTGGAATATGTTGCCGCCTGACCTCAAAGCCATGCTGCCGGTCAACATCGCGCAGTACGTGAGCTACTTCATTGTCGCTCTGGGCGTTATTGCTCAGTTCATCCGGCAGCGCAAACTGAGCGATCGCAAACAGCAAATGGACGGCCAGCCATGACAACTCTCGTTCATCTTTTTGCAGGCGGCTGGAATTATGTTCTCGCCTTCTTCGCTCTCATTGCTGCTGGCGTGGTTGCTTACTTTGGCGGTAAGAAAAAAGGGAAAACTGAAGAGAAGGCAAAGGCTGATGTGGAAGCGGCAAAGGTTGAGTCACAGCAGGTTAGTGATGTGGCTAAGGTGCAGGCAATCAATACGGAGAAGGCCAACAGTGTTAAAGAAAACAATGCTTCTCTGTCTGACGCCGCTGCTCGCGACAAGCTGCGCCAGTCACAATTCAACTCAGACGACTAAAGCCCCGACAAAGACAGTCGATTCACTCTGCACTCAGGACGCTCCAATCAGGACGCACGGCAAAGATGCTGATGTGATGGACGTTCGCACCGTAAGGGCAATCAACACGCATAACGACCTGTGGGTTGCTCTGTGTGGTAAGCCAGTAAATCTGTAAGGCATTGCAAGAGGCATTAACTTTTCCAGATGCCTCTGACAATGCTCAACAGTATGTGGAGAAACATAATGGTAAATGGGCAAATCACCATTCGTAAAAAGTGGGTGCAGCTGACGGACGGCACCGCAGATTTAGACGCGCAGATTGCCAATGGCTATTTGTGGGTGCTCGACACCACTAATGCGGATAAGCCTCAGCAGTCTCCAGCTGATAATGCGCTGGGCAGGGTAGAGACAGATTCCCTGAGCATCACCAAGCCGTCTGTAGTGTGGGTCATATCACCGACAGGCGATCCGGTAACCATCTTCGCTATGTGAGGCCATATGACCGTTTACTATGGCAAGCAGCAAAAGAGCACTCAACCGGGTGAACCTCTACCAAACAAGCTATCAGTGGGCAACGTCATCACGCTTTCACCTGGCAGCAAAGCCGCGGTAGAGATAACCGGTGATGCGCCAGCACAGGTGATTAACTTCAGCCTGCCGGCCGGTAAAGACGGAACCAGCCCGACACTGAAGATTGGGAAGGTGACCACACTCGCTGCAGGTAGCGCGGCAACCGTAACTCTCGGCGGAACGGCTCCGGATTACACAGTCGATTTCGGCATCCCTAAAGGTGACGCAGAGACCAATGCAGCCCCTGTTCAGCTTGAAGTTGTCGCAGGCTCAGTAGCGACTGCCGGCCAGAAGGTAGCCATTACCTTTGCAAAGAAATATTCAACGCCCCCTGTGGTGCTACCTAATCCAATCTGGAATGGTCAGCAACTCATTCAGGGGCAGGCGTCAGAGATAACCACAACTGGCTGTAACGTCACTGTCATGCAATCCAAAGGTACACTGCTGCTATCGAGTGGGCCATTTGAGAGCGCAGCGGCTAAAGCGGCATTCAGCATGTTCGTAATAGGAAATTAAATGGCAAAGCTCACCGACAAACAAGGGCTGTTTGCTGGTGAATCAACTCAGCGCCCCCTACCCAGGCAAGACTTTCTTTCAGCATTCCATCCCCACATCAGTCTTGCGCCTGCTAATGAATTATCTGATTGGATTAATGAAAACATCCTCAGTGAAGATGGATTCTTACACAACCCAGACCACAGCCATCTCTTAGAAGCCGACATCCGCTTCATGTGGGCATCAAGTGCCTTCACAAAGCAGGGCAGGACCGTATTAGGGCAAGCTGAAGAAGTCGCTATGCGGGCAGGTGGCTGGCAGAAGGCAAGAATGCAACAACAGATGCACGACTGGTTCGGAGAGGTTCCGCGATTCATCATAACTCTTGCGGGTGATTACTGCTCCGAGTGTAGCGACCTCGACTTCTGCGCACTGGTTGAACATGAGCTTTATCACATTGGACAAGCTCAGGATGAATTTGGCGCACCCAAGTTCAATAAAGAGGGCCAGCCAGTTTTGACCATGCGCGGACATGATGTTGAAGAGTTTGTTGGTGTTGTTCGTCGATACGGAGCCAGCTCAGACGTTCAGCAATTAGTGGAAGCTGCCAGCAAGCCTGCTGCGGTGGCCCACCTCGATGTAGCCAGAGCATGCGGAACATGCCTCATGAAGCTGGCATAACGCTTTATTCAGATTGTCATGGAGGTAGCCTGTGGCAGCATTATCGACAGAGGTTAAAGCCTTCATCGTGCAGTCTCTGGCGTGCTTTGAGACGCCAACAAAAGTCATTGAGCTTGTAAAGGCTGAGTTCAATATTCAGGTATCCCGTCAACAGGTGTCTCAGTACAGCCCCGGAAATGCGATGGCTGCTAAGCTCAGCCAAAAATGGATTGACCTGTTCGAGAGTACCCGCCTTAGATTTCAAAACGAAATATCCGATATCCCGATAGCAAATAAGGCCTACCGGTTACGCGTCCTTGATCGCATGGCAGCGAAGGCAGAGGGTATGAAAAACCTATCTATGACCGCTCAGTTGATTGAGCAGGCTGCGCGGGAAGTTGGTGATACTTACACAAACAGACTGCGCGTGGAGAGCACTGGCAAGGATGGCGCTCCAATAAGAACCGAAAACACCACTATGTCACCTCAAGAAGCTGCTGAGCACTACAAAAAACTGATGGGTTAGATATGCCAATTCCATTCCCTTTCGACTTCAAAAAACCGGACTACGCTCAGGTTTTTGAGTGGAGAATGGAGAGGCTTCAGCGCATCCGCGCTAATCCCGCGATGTTGCCTGCGCTGAAGGCCTTTTACCGGGACAATCCAGCACAGTTCATTATCGACTGGGGTATGACAACAGACCCGCGAAACCTCGATTATGGCCTGCCTGTAACAATCCCTTTTCTGCTATTCCCGAAGCAGGAAGAGTGGATCAACTGGATAATGGACCGACGTCGCAGCATGGAGAACGGCATCACTGAAAAGAGCCGTGAGATGGGCCTCAGTTGGACTTCAATTGGCCTCGCATGCTCTCTCTGCCTGTTCAATAAAGAAATGGTGATTGGCTTCGGCTCCCGTAAAGAGGAGTACGTAGACAGCACTGGTGACCCAAAGGCCCTATTCTGGAAGGCGCGTAAGTTTGTCGAAACGCTGCCGGTTGAGTTCCGTGGAAGCTGGAGCGAGAAGAAACACGCCCCTTATATGCGTGTTGAGTTCCCCGATACAGGCGCTGTGCTGAAGGGCGAGGCAGGCGACAATATTGGCCGTGGTGACCGTACCACGCTGTATTTCGTGGATGAGGCGGCGTTTCTGCAGCGCCCATTACTCATTGATGCTGCGCTATCGCAAACAACTCGCTGCCGCATCGACCTTTCATCCGTAAACGGAATGTCGAACCCATTCGCACAGAAGCGCCACGGCGGTCGAATCCCGGTATTCACATTTCACTGGCGAAGCGACCCGCGCAAAGATGATGCCTGGTATCAGAAAGAATGCGCGAAGATTGACAACCCGGTTGTGGTGGCTCAGGAGCTGGACCTCAACTACTCCGCGTCAGCTGAAGGTGTGCTTATCCCTAACGAGTGGGTGCAGGCCGCAGTGGATGCTCACATTAAGCTAGGTATCTCGCCAACTGGCAAGAGATTGGGCGCGATGGATGTCGCAGACGAAGGTAGAGATAAAAACGCCTTTGCACGCCGCTACGGATTCCTTCTTGAAGAGGTTGATGAGTGGTCCGGTGTTGGCAGTGACATTTACAGCTCTGTAGTGAAGGTCTTTGGCCTGTGCGATCACAACAACCTCGAGGAATTTCGATTTGATGAGGATGGTTTGGGCGCCGGCGTACGTGGGGATGCAAAAGCCATTAACGAGCTTCGCCAGCCTGAAGGCAGGCCATATATCCTCGCAACCCCATTCCGGGGGAGCGGCTCAGTATTCGACCCTGAAGGTGAGGCGGTCAAAGGCGACAACGGGCAGCCATCTCGACTCAACAAAGACTTCTTCGCCAACTCCAAAGCACAGAGTTGGTGGCACCTCCGTAAGTTATTCAGAAACACTTTCCGCGCTGTTAACGGGATGGAATTCAATCCTGATGAAATTATCTCGCTCAGCAGCGGCATCAACAATAAAGACAAACTAATCATCGAACTATCCCAGCCGACCTACTCAATTAACGGAGTGGGGAAAATCGTCGTGGACAAGCAGCCAGATGGCACCAAGTCACCTAACCTGGCTGACTCAGTGATGATCAGTTATGCACCTATGGAAACCACGCTCGATATCTGGGCGCAACTTGGGAAAGGCTGAATATGTCCGAAACAGAAAGCATGTCGCAGCCTGTACCAACGCGTGACAGCTATGAAAACTTCATTGCCCGGATGGGCGTCAATGAGTCGAACCAGTCCGGTGCTGGCACCTACCGCAATAACTGGACGTCCCGCAACCGCCTGCTGATTGAGCAGGCCTACCGCACATCATGGCTGGTTGGTGCAGGCGTTGATGCTATTCCTGATGACATGACCCGCAAGGGCGTGACCATCACCTCCAAGCTGGAAGATGGCCGCAAGAAGCAGCTTGACCACGCATGGGATGAAATGGGCCTGTGGGAATCACTCAACGACACCCTGAAGTGGGCGCGGCTCTACGGTGGCGCTGTTGGCGTCATCCTGATTGACGGACAGAACTACTCAACGCCGCTTCGTGTCGAGGCTATTGCCAAAGACTCGTTTAAAGGCGTGATGGTGATGGACCGCTGGATGCTCAATGCCATGACGGAGCGCCGGGTGAGTGAGCTGGGGCCGGACTTCGGCATGCCAGAGTTCTACAAGGTCGTGACGTCAGCTACCGGCATCCCGCCGTGGCGCATTCACCACTCCCGGCTGATTCGGTTTGACGGTATCCCGTTACCGTATCAGCAGCGCCTGACTGAGAACGACTGGGGCATGTCGGTGATTGAACGTTGCTTCGATCGCCTACTGGCCTTCGACTCCACGACCACTGGCGTCGCTCAGCTGGTCTATAAGGCTCACCTGCGCACCTACAGCATTGAAGGCCTGCGTAAGCTGTTAGCGATGGGTAAAGACAGCCCGATGTTCAAGGGGCTGATGTCGCACATGGACATGATTCGCGAGTACCAGAGCAACGAAGGCATGACGATTATGGACGCCGCAGATAAGTTCGAGGCGCACACATACTCCTATGCCGGTCTCAGTGACGTGCTGGCGCAGTTTGGTCAGCAGGTGTCAGGCGCTTTCGGCATCCCACTGGTGCGTCTGTTTGGGCAGTCTCCTGCCGGCTTCTCTACAGGTGACACTGACCTGGCTAATTACTACGACAACGTGTCTACCCAGCAGGAGCGCAAGTTACGCCGCCCCATCCGCAAGCTGTTTCAGGTTCTGCACATGAGCCTGTTCGCAACACCTCTGCCTGATGACTTCACTTTCGAGTTTAACGAGCTGTGGCAGACACCAGACAGCGAGCGTGCTGACACCGCGACGAAGGTTGTGGCCGCAACCGTTCAGGCTGTTGATGCTGGGCTGATGACTGAAAAAGCCGGGGCAATGCATCTGCAGGAAACGGCACGCGTAACCGGCATCGGATCAACCATCAGCGACGAGGATATTGATAATGCCAGTGACCTCCCGCCGCCGAGCGAGAAAGACCTCGATAACGTCGAAGCCGCCGAACCTGAAGCGCGCCGAGAGGCAACTGGGAACACAGCTACGACAGATAGCGCAGGCGGTGGGCGCGATAGTCGAGGGTTCTTACGATGGTTCAAATGACAGCGTCACCGACATTATGGACAGGCTGGAGCGTTACGCCGACCTGATTGAGCCATGGGCTGAAGCGGTATCAAATCGGCTCATCAGCACGCTGGAGATTGCCGATGATGCGATGTGGCGCGAGCGCTCCTATCAAATCTCTGCCGGCCTGCGTGACCTGATGGCGGGCAGTCAGGGGATGGTCACCCGCAGCATCATTCAGGAGCAGGTGAAGCTGTTCAAGTCACTGCCGCTCGAAGCCGCCGACCGGGTCTACGACATTCACAATCAGGCGATTGAGGCTGTCGTATCCGGCAAGCGCTCCAGTGAGCTGAAGAAAGAAATCATGCGTACGGGTGAAGTCACTGAGTCCCGGGCGCGCACAATTGCCCGGACTGAGGTTGGGCGCGCATCCACCGCTATCACGCAGGCTCGCTCAACCGCAATCGGATCAGAGGGATATATCTGGCGGACATCTGAAGATGGAGATGTACGTCACTCTCACGACCTGATGAATGGGAAGTATGTCCGATGGGACTCACCCCCAACGCTTGATGGGATGGTTGGGCACGCAGGGCAGTTTCCAAATTGTCGATGCTACCCAGAGGTTGTGTTCCCTCATTCAAATGTATTTGCTTCCAACTCTCGCCAGACTCTCGACGGATTAAATATCGCCTCAGTTAAAGGGAAATCTGTGAGGGTCAGGGTTAAGGCCTAACGATGCAATATTTCTACACCACCCGCCTCGGAAACACTCGATTTGAGATGGCCGATGGCTCCCTGCTGTGCAAAGACGTCCCGATCGCCCGTATCGGCGCGCAGGTATATGACGAAAGCGAGCTGCCCGGCATCGTTGGTGATGACGATGGTGAGATTGTCGTCACCCGCGACGCTGACGAGGTGTTCCGGCCAGAAACACTCGCCTCATTCGAAGGCATGGCATTCACGCTGGGCCACCCGAAAGACATGGTCAATCCCGGCAACTGGAAAGAGCACGCGCACGGGCACATACAGAACGTCCGGCGCGGCACTGGCGACCAGTCAGATTTAATGCTGGGTGACATCCATATCAAGACTGCTGAAGGCATTCAGAAGGTGATGGACGGTCAGGACCAGATATCGATGGGCTATGACGCTGAGTATGAGCAGCAGGCACCCGGTCAGGCCCGCCAACACACAATTATCGGTAACCACTGTGCGAGCGTACCCAATGGTCGTGCAGGCATTCGCTGTTCAATTGGAGATAGCACATTCATGACTACCAAAAATCAGGGCTGGCTTAGCCAGCTGAAGCGGGCCATTAAAACCAAGGATGCCGATAGCCTGGCTGATTTGGTGGACAATGCGCCATCAGAACTGGTCGAGCCAAGCCTTGATCTGGCACGGGCAGTTAACATCACCATTAACCCGGCGCAGCCACTGCCACAAGAGCGTGAGCTTGGCGGCCTGACTACCGATGAAGAAGGTAGTGAAAGTGGCGGCGCCATGAGTATCGGCGAGCTGGAGAAGAAAGTTGATGCTCTGGCATTACTGGTTCAGCAGCTGGTTAACCCTGCCTCTACCGCAACCACTGACTCCGATCCGGACGAAGAGGAAGAGAAGAAGAAGGCCACCACTGACGCTGCATACCATCAGGGCGTTGTGGCGCGTGCTGAACTCATCATGCCTGGCGTCAAGCTACCTGAAGGCGGCAAGCTGGCGGCGTTTAAACGCTCCACCATGGACGCAGCATTCAGAACACCAGAGGGTCAGGCGCTGCTTGCGCCGCTGGTTGGTGCCACGCCTGACTTCAGCAAAATGCCAAAAGCGACGCTGGATGCCGTGTTTGTGTCTGCGAGTGAAATCGCTAAATCACGTAACGCTGCGCCGGTCACCACCTCTCGCGCTGCTTTCTACGATTCATCCAACAAAAACTCACCGGCTGCTCTCAACAAAGCCTTCGCCGCTCACTGGAAAAAATAAGGGATAAACCCATGGTTGCATATCTGTACCGGATGCCAGTAGGCATCGCCGGGGCTATTTCACGCCCTCAGGACCTGACCACCGAGCCGGTGATCATCGATTCATCCAACGTCTTCGCTGCCTATGGCGTGGCTGGTAAAGACAGCGCAGATGGCAAGTTTATCCCGCTGGCCGCATCTGATGCCGCCACTGTGATTACCGGTCTGTACGTTCGCCCATATCCAACCACATTGACGCCAGACATGGTCCGTCAGGTTGGTACCGGGAAGAATTTCACCGGCGACGTGATGAAGCGCGGTTACATGACCGTGAACATCGGCAGCACCGCAGTTGGCCTGGTTAAGGGTGGGGCGGTCTATGTCCGCAATGCCAATCCGACCGACGCAAGCCCGCTGGGTGCAATTCTTGGCGCAGCAGTCACCGGCGAAACTGTCGTGCTGCCTAACGCCTCCTTCACCGGTGCAGGCGATGCCGCTGGCAACGCTGAAGTCGCTTACAACATCTAAGGGAACCGCTAAATATGTTTACTTTTGACCAAGCCACCGTTGACGGTTCTGGCGCTTTCCTGGTTGGCGAGCTTGAGCGTCTTGACCAGAACCTGAATATGCCGTTGGTGGGATACACCTGGTCGCGCGATATCGAGCTGCGCGAAGATGTGTCTATCGCTGATGACATCAGTTCTTTCACCAACTCTCAGTTTGCTGCCGCGGGTACACCTAACCCGGCTGGTAAAAACTGGATCGGCAAAGACTCCACTGCAATCGCAGGTGTTAACGTCGACATCTCTAAAACCGGCTTCCCGCTGACCCTATGGGGCATGGAGCTGGGCTGGACCGTTGTCGAACTGGCTGCCGCCGCTAAAGTTGGCCGCCCGCTGGATACCCAGAAGTTCGACGGCATGCAGCTGAAGTGGAACATGGACACCGATGAGCAGGTATATCGCGGTGACAGTCAGCTGGGCGTTAAAGGCCTGACTAACTACGCCGGTGCTGCGGTAACCAACGCGCCGAAAACGTGGGCAGCCTCTACTGCCGATGAAATCCGTACCTCGATCAACCTGTTGCTGTCGAATGCATGGGCAGCCACCGGTTACACCATCGTTCCGCGTGACCTGCTGCTGCCACCAGAGCAGTTCGCTCTGCTGTCGAGCATCATCGTCTCATCTGCCGGTAACCAGTCACTGCTGACCTACCTGCAGAACAACACCATCGCATTCCATCAGAACGGCACGCCACTGAATATCCGTGCTGTGAAGTGGCTGAAAGGCGCTGGCGTTGGCGGCACTGACCGCATGATGGCCTACACCAACGACAAGAAGTTCGTACGCTTCCCGATGGTTCCGCTGCAGAACATCCCGGTTCAGTATCGCGGCATCTACCAGCTGACCACGTACTACGGCAAGCTGGGCGCTGTTGAATCTCCGTACCCGGAAACCATCGCGTATATGGATGGCATCTAACCTATCCGCCCCGAAAGGGGCATTAAGGAGAATGTAATGGCTAAGAAGACCATTCGAGTGCACACCCCGTTCAAGTTCAACAGCGAAGACGGCACGGCGCAGGAGTTCAGCGTTGGTGAGCACACTGTTGACGACAAGGTTGCCGATCACTGGTTTGTCGCCGCGCATGCCGATGTCACTGGCAAAACCAAAGCGCCGGCAGACACCAAGGAGTTTCAGGCCCAGCTCGACAGCCTGACCGCGCAATTGGAAGGCAAGGATAAGTCCATCGGTGACCTGCAGTTATCAGTAACCGAGAAAGACGAAATCATTGCTGACCTGACCGCTCAACTGGCAGCGCTGCAGCAGCCTGTGATTGATCCGGAGCCGGAAGGTAACGACGATGGCAAGAAACAAAAACCTGCCGACAGTAAGTGATTTCCGCCGCGACTTCCCGCAGTTCTCTGACGCCACCAAATACCCCGACGCAGTAATTCAGTTCCGTCTAAATCTCGCCGACTTGCTCATTGATGGCTCTGCTATGGGGGATATGTTCCCCTACTTAGTGGAGCTGTTCGTGGCGCATTACATGGTGCTGAACGCAGCTGATACTGCCGCCGGGGTCCTGGGTGGTGCCGGCGGTGCTACGAGTGGCGTAGTTGCTTCCAAGTCAGTCGATAAGGTCAGCGTGAGTTATGACAACAGCTCGACATTAAACGCTGATGCGGGTTTCTGGAACTTCTCACGCTACGGGGCTGAGTTCTGGCAGATGCTGCAGTACTTCGGGTATGGCGGGATTCAGCTATGAAATCAGGCCTGACGGTTCGTGCTGACAAAGCGCAAAGCATTCTGGACGCCCTTAAAACCCTCGCGAACAAGGATGTTCTGGTGGGCATCCCTGAAAGCAAGGATGAGCGTCAGGGT
This sequence comes from Pantoea sp. 9140, assembly GCF_000745295.1. NCBI lineage: Bacteria > Pseudomonadati > Pseudomonadota > Gammaproteobacteria > Enterobacterales > Erwiniaceae > Pantoea > Pantoea sp. 9140. The sequence continues at coordinate 671,821 of NZ_JQNO01000001.1, forward strand.
GACAGTGAAGGTGAGTTTGGTAATGCTGGCATCGGGTATATCAATGAAAACGGATCGCCCAAGCAAAACATTCCGGCTCGTCCACATTTGAAACCCGGAGTTAGGTCCGTTGAGCAGGATTACCTGCCTCACCTGAAAGCCGCGGCTCAGAAGGCGCTGGACGGAAATGCAGAGGGCGCGGTGACATCACTGGATCGTGCTGGGACTGTTGCCGCCAATGGCGTGAAGCGATACATCACCATCACCGGCTTCACTCCCCTGGCGGATGCCACGATCGCTAATCGCCTCCGTCGCGGACGTACCGGTAATAAGCCACTAATCGACACAGGCGAGTACCGCCGCTCAATCACGCACATCGTGAGGGATAAAGATGCCGACTCTTGATGTAACTGACGTGCTGCTTTCACCTGAGTTTCTCGACACATCCCTCACCGTTAAACGAAATGTCCAGACCGTCGATGATGACGGTTTTGCCACCAATATCGCCACGGTGACGCCATTTGGTGGAGTGGTGACGGTTGACCGCTCACTGGAGGCCCGGCGCATGCAGGCCGGGCAGGTGATTAACGGCGCAATCCTGATTGTGACTGTTTTCCGCCTGACCAGCGGCAACACCGGTATCGATGCCGACATTGTCACCTACCGCGGGCGTGAGTATCGGGTCACATTCGTAGATCCATACACGGCCTACGGTGCGGGATTCGTCCAGGCTCATTGCGAACTTCAACCATTTGATGGAGGTCCAGGTGAGTAACGACAGCACATCTTCCGGCTTTCTGACACCCATCAGCGCGACACAGGCCTACGATGAGACACTGGAGCGCGAGCTTAGCCAGTGGGCAAGAGCATTGTCCGGATTACCGGCTGGCATGGTGCGACCACGCTGGACGGCTAAACAGGCAGCACTCCCTTCGGCTGAGACTAACTGGTGTGGGTTCGGAATCATCGGCTTCACCGCTGATAACGCCCCAGCGTTCGTCCGGCAGACTGACGATGGTAATCAACTCTGGCGGCATGAGGTGATTGAAACGCTCGCATCCTTCTATGGCCCGCAAAGCCAGTCGATTGCCACTCTGTTTCGCGACGGCCTGACGGTTGAACAGAACAACGAAACACTCAAACAAAACGAGCTGTCGCTTGCTGATTACAGTGAACTGACAGCCTTCCCCGAGCTAATCAACAACCAATGGGTTCGCAGGTACGACATCACTGTGCGCCTGCGCCGCAAGGTAATCCGCGACTACGGCATTAAATCACTGGTCGAAGCGCCAGTATCATTCTTTGGAGATTAATCTATGGCACAGGGCTTACCTGTATCCAACGTTGTGAACGTTGATGTAATCATGTCGCCCACTGCGGCGACGGGTCGTAATTTCGGCTCGCTGCTGATTCTCGGCACATCGACTGTAATCCCTGTGTCAGAACGAATCCGGCTCTATACAAGCTCAGAGGATATCGGCGTTGATTTCGGTGAGGACAGCCCGGAATACGAAGCAGCGCTTATTTACTTCTCACAGTCACCGCGACCATCACAGGTCTATGTTGGCCGCTGGGCCAAGACTCTGGCGACGGGCGAAACCGGAAGTGTTGAGACGCTGGCGCAGGCGATCAGCGCAGTACTGCAGTTCACCAACTGGTATGGACTCGGCATTGCTGATGAAGACGACCTGACGCCTGCAGAGATTACGGCGACCGCGGCAGCTATTCAGGCATCCAGCCTCAGCCGCGTATTCGCAGTTACTTCTGCTGATTCAGGCATTATCGACTCGGCAACCACTTCAGATGTGGCATCTACCCTCAAAGCAGCCGGTTACAGCCGCACGTTTGTTCAGTATTCGACGAAGAGCAAATATGCAGCGCTGTCAGCGTTTGGTCGCGCCTTTACCGTTAACTTCACCGGCAACAACACCACGATCACCCTCAAGTTTAAAACTGAACCTGGCGTGACGTATGAAACCCTGACCAGCGCACAGGCCGCCGCAATTGATGCGAAGAATGCCAACGTCTACGTGTACTACGCGAATGACACAGCAATCCTTCAGCAGGGCGTGATGTCCAACGGCGACTTCTTTGATGAGCGACACGGGCTGGACTGGCTGCAGAACTACGTGCAGACAAACCTGTTTAACCTGCTGTACACATCAACCAGCAAAATCCCGCAGACAGAAGCCGGTATCACACGCCTCCTCACGAACGTTGAGATGTCGCTCGACCAGGCTGTTTCGAATGGGCTGGTCGCGCCGGGTGTCTGGAATGGCGGTGACATCGGCCAGATAACTTCTGGTGACACCCTGACTAAGGGCTATTACGTGTACGCACAGCCCCTATCATCACAGGCTCAGTCAGACCGTGAGAAACGCCGCGCGCCGCTGATTCAGGCTGCTATCAAACTGGCCGGTGCAGTTCACTACGCCGATGTTCAGATCAACGTTGTTCGCTAAGGGGATATAGATGAGTACCTACAGCTTTATGGACATCACGGCGTCCATGACCGGCCCGACCGGCTCAATTGACCTTGGCTACGGCTCTGCGAACGCCGAAGAAGGCATCACGGTAACGATGACCGAGGCTAAAAACACCATGACGATTGGTGCGGATGGCGAAACGATGCACAGCCTGCACGCTGGCAAGAGCGGCACCGTGACCATCAACCTTCAGAAAACCTCGCCAGTAAATAAGAAGCTTTCCCTGATGTACAACGCGCAAAGCCAGTCTTCGGCGCTGTGGGGGAACAACGTGTTCCTGCTGCGAAACAAAGCATCAGGCGACATCGTTACCATTCGCTCTGCGGCATTCCAGCGCCAGCCAGACTGGAACAACCCAAAGGTTGCCGGAATGGTCGCATGGGTGTTTGACGGCGGCAAAATCGACGAAGTGCTCGGGGAGTTTTAATCGATGGAATTTGAAATCAAAGGCGTTAACTACCGCGCATCAAAGCTCAGCGTCTTCGACCAACTGAAAGTGTCCCGTAAGTTGCTCCCGGTTCTGGCCGGGATGCTCGGTGACTTTCAGGGCATTAAGGCTGCCGCGCAGGGTGGCGATGTGAATAAAGCCATTGAAAGCGCGCTACCGAAAATTGCTGACTCGCTGGCAGAGATGAGTGAAGAAGATACGAATGCGATCATCTTCCCCTGTCTGTCCGTAGTCGCTCGGCAGAACGGCAAAGTATGGGCACCGGTAATGGTTCAGGGCGCGCTGATGTTCGATGACATCGACCTGATGAGCATGCTGCAGATCGTCGGTCGGGTGGTGGGCGACAGCCTTGGAAATTTTTTGCCCGCAGCCCCCGACAAAGAGATTGCGGACAACTCAGCGGCCTGACGCTTGAATCCCTGCCGGATGGTGAAGACTTCCTGATGCGCCCGGTTGATGCCGGGTACATCAGCTACACCGCGCTGAAAGATGGTTCAGTAGACCTCGCAGACGTTGCGCGCATGAATGACTGGCTCGACCTGAAAGCAGATAACAACAATCGTATTGAGCGCTGGAGACAGGATAATGAATGCTGAGACTATCAAGGATTTTCTGGTAAGCCTCGGCTTTCAGATTGACGATGCTGGCGCGCGCAAGTTTGACTCTGTGGTGCTGGGCACCACGCTGCAGGTGGTGAAACTCGGCGCGGCAGTGGAAGCTACTGCCCTGTCAGTGGTGGCCTTCACAGCCAAAATTGCTAGTGGGCTGGATCAGCTTTACTGGTCATCCCAGCGTACCGGCGCGACCGTTGCCGGGATTCAGGCAATTGGCTATGCCGCATCTCAGGCGGGCTCAAGCGCAGAGGCTGCGCGCGGTTCCCTTGAGGGGCTCGCGCGGTTCATGCGCAACAATCCCGGCTCAGAAGGTTTCCTTAACCGACTGGGAGTGCAGACGCGTGACGCCAGCGGCAACATGCGGGATATGGCGAGCATCTTCACAGGTGTAGGCCAGAAGCTCAGCAACATGCCGTACTACCGCGCAAATCAGTATGCGCAGATGCTCGGCATCGATGAAAACACCCTGATGGCGATGCGTCGCGGGCTGGGCCAGTTCAACCAGCAATACACGCAGATGGCGAAGGCTATCGGATTCAATGCTGACCAGGCGGCAATCAGCTCTAACAAGTTCATGACCTCGCTGCGCGCTTTCGGGCAGATGGCGGGCATGGCGCGCGATAAAATCGGCTCCAGCCTGGCTGAAGGCCTGTCGGGTTCAATCGACACGCTGAGAAAGCAGATTGTCGATAACTTTCCGAAGATTGAGCAGACGATCACCAGCGGTGTGAAAGGCATTCTCTGGATGGCAGAGGTGATTGGCCGCGTAGTTTACCGACTAATTCAGGCTGCCGGAGATATACGTGAGTGGTGGAACACCCTCGACAAGGGAACTCAGCAGCTTATAGAAACGCTTGGCGCGCTTGTTCTGGCGTGGCGGATTGTTAACAGCGCATTCCTGACATCACCTATTGGCCGAATCATCGCACTTGGCCTCGCCATTCTCAGTCTGTATGACGATTACAAGACATGGCAGGCTGGCGGTAAATCCCTTATTGACTGGGAGAAATGGCAGCCGGGAATCGACGCCGCTAAAAAGGCGCTGGACTGGTTTACCGACAAGCTGAATAAGCTGAATAACGGAACCCTGACATGGAAAGGCACGCTCCAGTCGCTTTCTGATTTCATGAAAGGCGACTGGTCGAAGTCGATTAACGATGCGATCGCCTCCGTTAACCGTGCTTTTGGCGGCTTCCTGACCCAGATTGGTCAGAAGTTCGCTAATAGCCCGTTCTGGAAAACGCTACAGCGCCTCCATATCGTCAATGAGAAAGACACTCAGGACATGCTTAACTTCTTCAGTGGCGAAGGTGGTAAGCCAACTGCAGCCGCTGCACCGGACAAAATGCCAGGCGAAGATGACGGCCCGGAAGCAATCTACCCTGTCGACGGACCAGCCTCACAATATGCACAGTCGCTGAAGCGCGGGGAGCGAAATAATAACCCCGGCAACCTGAACTATGCAGGTCAGGCAGGCGCAATGCTGGAGCGTAGTGGCGGTAGATTCGCTAAGTTCCAGTCTGCTTATGATGGCCTGCGCGCGATGGCGCGCCAGCTGATGCTGTATGCCCGTCGTGGAATTAACTCTGTTGAGGGCATCATCTCCACCTGGGCACCATCTTCTGAGAACAACACTGGCGCTTACGTTAACGCCATCTCATCACGGCTTGGCGTTGATCCAAAGGCCGCGCTTAACCTGCAGAACCCGCAGGTGCTTTCTCAGCTGATGAACGGCATCATCCACCATGAGAATGGCCGCAATATCTACTCCAGCGAGCTGGTCAGTCGTGCCGCATCCGGAGCTACCTCGCCTACAGTCAATCAGGAAACAAACATCCATATTCACGGGGTGAGCGATCCGGAGCGTGCAGGCAGCAGCGTCGCAGAGCGGCAGATGGGCGTTAACTCCAGGCTAACCCAGCAACTTACACCGGCGGTCAGATAATGGATATTCTCTCTACGCTGTTTTCACAGCAAAGCAGGAAGATAGGCCTGATCATCCCGGACGTGGTCATCTCTGAGAAGCACAGCGATGTGCTGGAAATTACAGAGCATCCTACTGAATTGGGCTCGCCGATCGCTGACCATGCTTACAAGCGCCCGGCAGAGCTGACAATGGAGGTTGGATTTTCCGGTGGTGGCTCGTTGCTGGACTTGCTCGACACCTCATCTGTTGGATTAAGTCTTGGGCTTAGCCCGAAAGAGACCTACCAGCGGCTTCTCGATCTGCAGGCCAGTCGCGTTCCATTCGATGTGGTAACCGGCAAGCGTATTTACAGCAACATGCTGATACGCGTGCTTGATGTAACCACCGACCGGACGTCTGAAAATGTCCTGATGGCTTCCCTTACACTCAGAGAAGTAATTATCTCGCAGACGCAGACAATCAGCGTGGCGAACAAAACCGACATGACAGATGGAGTGAGTACCTCACCAGTGCAAAACACCGGCACCAAGTCAGTGAAAAGCGCCAATGAGTCGCTCCTTTCTAAACTCTCAAGTTATTTTTAGAGGTGGGCATGCAGGGATATGAAATCCCGCTATCTCCCGATAATCAGGCATTCAATATCCAGCTGAATAACACCACCTACCAGTTACAGGTTGAGTGGCGCGACTTTGCATGGGTACTTGATTTGAAGGACAGCGGCGGCAATGAAATCGTAAGCGGGATTCCCATGGTGACAGGAGGTAATCTGCTTGCTCAGTGGGGCTACCTTAACCTTGGTTTTGCGCTTGAGGTGGCCTGCGATGATGCCTCGCAGGATTACCCGACCAAAACTGACCTGGGTATCCGCAGTCACCTTTACGTCATTAAGGAGTAAGCATGAGCCAGAACTGGATGCGCCACTTTGAACTGCTCCTTGTTGACGAGTCCGGCACGGGCATCAGCCTCTCCGATTTCAAAGTCGTGTTTAATATCGAGTGGACTAATGCGCTATGGCCGCGCGTTGCCACGGTGAAAATCTACAACCTGAAGAAGGATACTGTCAGTCGGATACAGGGGAAGGAGTTTTCACGCCTGAAGATGATCGCCGGATATGACGGACTGGCTGCGCCGGTCGATGCCAGTCAGGTCGGCATTGCACGCAATGTCGATGCTACTCAGGTCGGACAGACTGAGGGTCAGAACTTCGGCCAGATATTCGACGGTGAGATTCGCTTTACGATAACCGGGCGCGATAACCCCACAGACACCTACATCCTGATTCAGGCCATCGATGGTCACCAGGCGTTTGTGGCTGCAAAGGTCAACACCACGCTGGCAGCCGGTTACACGGTGGCAGACCTGCATGCTGCCACAATGCAGAGCTTCCAGCCTTTCGGCGTCACTCAGGGCATCACTGCTCAGATGCCGGATACCGTATTCCCACGCGGGCGGGTGATGTATGGCATGGCGCGCGACGTGATGAGTAACGTGGCTGACCAGTGCAATGCGAACTGGCAGATCGTGGATGGTCAGGCGCAGATGGTCAGCACTGATAAGTACATCCATGAAGCGATCGTACTAAACAGCCGTACCGGACTCATTGGCATGCCTCAGCAGACCATGGGCGCTGGCGTTAACGTTCGATGCCTGATTAATCCCAACATCAGGGTAAGCGGACTGATAGAGCTGGACCAGGCCTCCGTGTATCGATCGGCACTCTCCAGTGACGAAGTGCAGCGGTCTGGTGGGCGCATCTTTGAGACCGAAAATAACGGGAATCTGAACGTTAACGGAACCCTGCAACAGCCCGCAAGTATTGCGACCGATGGCGTGTATATCGTGCAATCCATCAGTTATACTGGTGATACACGCGGGCAAGCCTGGTATATGGATTTGATGTGCAGCGCCAGAGGTTCCGCAGACCTTCAGACAACATCGGCCTTAAACAGGAGTGCGGATGCATGAAAATTAAAATTGTAATGGTCGCCCTGTCATTCTTAAGTGCGGGTGCATTAGCAGGTGATATAGCTAAGCCTCTAATGCAATGCGGGCCATTTACACTGTCATCAAGTAATGATGGCTTCATGCATGTAAATAACATTCGCCCGGTCAGTCAGAAGTTCAGGTTCACAAACGTTGCTGACGATTACAAGAACATCACATATCAATGGATGGTGCCTCGCACCGACTATCCCGGCTACTACGGTATGGATTTTATCAAGCGTAATGGCAAAGCCATCCTGAACGTTGAGGCCATCCGCTCAAACATGGATGAGTCTAGAATGTTCGGAACATATGATTGCAAGCGGGTTTAGTAAAAGTCATCAGCACTTACCTGAAACTGCCGGATTATAGCTGCCAGTTCAAACGCCAAACGTAACCTGCAATCACGCCTAAAGTCCTCTTCCGCTTAACCGATAATCAATACATGTGATTACCGATGAAGATTCTGGTTTCTATCTTTGTGCCATTTTAGCAGTTGCAGGTATGACCCGCAGGTAATACACTCAACGTTACCAGATTGGTAGCAGTTGAACCGATAAACAGCTGTTCTAACCTATCTGATTATGTTTCAGTCCATACTGAGGCATTTTTTTACACCTAATTTAGAGGTATATCCATGGGTCACGCACAGAAAAAGGCAGAGCGTTTGTACATTCCGCCTCGTGACAAGCGCGCCATAGCGGGTCCGAGAGCGTCAATTGGTGACGATTCAACGCATCATGATCAGGTCAGAAATGCTTTTGGCTTTGGTTTCGCTCGCTATGAAAAAGCGATGGATGATCTGTCAAAAGTGTAAGCGAGCTAAGCGTAGATGGCTGAGTATGTTGAGGGAGTAAATTACCTTTCAGTAGATGACCTAATTTTTATAAACAGGTCTTTAATTGAAGCTCAAACGCCATCAGAGCAAATTCGCGTCCTAGACGACAACAGTCTCGGTTCATCACAGGCTCGCCCTAGCCAGATAAGATACTATGAACAGACAGATGATATGTTTCGTCTGTCTGCTGCACTTATCGAGAGCATCATCCAAAACCATTCATTTGCAAACGCTAATAAGCGTACGGCAATGATGTCAGGTTACATTTTCCTCCTCATAAACGGATATGAACTGACCGCTCCTGATCATGAAATGGTCACCATTGCGGAAGGTATCGCGATGAAGGAATATGACGTTGAGGACCTTGAGAACTGGCTTTGTCATTGGGCAAGAGCATATGATTCAAGAAGCCTGTGCATTAAGGCTCAAGTCAGGATCTGCGAAATCTTGCAAATTAAAATAAGCAAATGATTTTAATGGATTAAAATAGACATCGCTAACTAAACAAACCCGCCATTGAGCGGGTTTTTTTATGCCCGGAGAAAGCATGCCAGTTTCACCACAATCACAGGCTGGCGGTGAATCGCAGGCCTATAAAGCGCTATCAGATTCCATCTTCTCCATGCTCCGCGTTTCCATGCCCGGCATCATCCAGAGCTTTGATCCAATAGCCTGCACTTGCACTGTTCAGCCAGCCATCAGCGGCCAGACGGCCGATGAGTTGGGTAACTTCAAATCGGCACCGCTTCCTCTGCTTCTTGACGTCCCTGTGATATTTCCTCGCGGCGGCGGATGCACAATCACCTTCCCGGTTAAGGCCGGGGATGAGTGTCTGGTCATCTTCAGCGACCGGTGCATTGATTTTTGGTGGCAGAACGGCGGCATTCAGGAGCCAGTAGACCCGCGCCAGCACGACCTGTCAGACGCCTTCGCTATCATCGGCCCTCAGTCACAGGCTGAAGTGATAAGCAACATCAGTACCTCAACGCTGCAGATGCGTACCGATGACGGGGCGGCTTATATCGAGCTGGACCCGAACAGCCATGCAGTAAATATCGTCGCGCCTGGCGGGCTGAATGTAACAACCCCTTTGGCTAAGTTCAGTCAGGCGGTAACGATTACGGGACTGCTGACGTGGATGGGGGGCATGGTTGGAAGCCTTGCGACCGGTACCGCTGCAAAAATTACCGGCGCCATAGAATTCATCGGCAGCCTGAAATCAAACGGCAAAGACATCAGCGACCAGCACACGCATAACGGCGTGCAGTCTGGCTCTGGCAATTCCGGCAAGGTGAACTGATGCGATACAGACGCGAAGATGAAAACGGTGATTACACCTTCGGTAAAGGGGATGACACCTGGCTGATTAACTCTCCAGAATGCGTAGCTCAGGCGATCAAGACGCGATTCCTGCTCTGGTACGGTCAGTGGTTCCTCGACACGACAGAGGGCACACCGTGGGTTCAGTCGGTGCTCGGGAAGCAGAAACCTGAGACATACAACCTGGCTATCCGAAAGAGGATACTGGAGACGCCCGGTGTTAACTCGATTAAATCGTTTGATACCAACCTGAACACCTCATCCCGGCGTGTAATTTTTACCGCAACCATCGAAACCATCTACGGAACGACGACCGTCACAAGCGAGGCATAATGGCTCTCAATCTCGATACGCTGGGGCTCTCCGCTACGGTGACCGCCTCAGGGATAAGTGCGCCCGATTACCAGACAATCCTGAGCACTCTCACCAGTTATTTTCAGCAGATTTACGGCACCGATGCCTATTTAGAACCAGACAGCAAAGACGGTCAGATGGTTGCCCTTGTGGCACTAGCAGTGCATGACGCCAACAACACAGCCATTCAGGTTTACACGTCATTCTCGCCATCAACCGCACTGACTGACGCTCTCACGCGTAACGTGAAAATCAACGGCATCACACGTAAACCCTCAACTAACTCAACGGTTGATTTAACGCTGACAGGAACAGCTGGCACCACCATCACCAATGGATCGGTGAAAGATGCAAACGGCATTATCTGGAACCTTCCTGCCAGCGTGACTATTGGCGTAGGCAGCTCAGTAACGGTTACAGCGACCAGTGCCGTGCCTGGTGCTGTGGCAGCAGTTGCTGGCTCAATCACTCAGATCAACACGCCTACACGTGGCTGGACAGCAGTTAGTAACTCAACTGCGGCCGCAGTGGGTTCAGATGCAGAAAAGGACTCGGCGTTACGCATCAGGCAGGGCCAGAGCGTTGCTATTCCTTCCCTCACGCCATTTGAGGCAGTCGATGGCGCGCTAGCTAACGTTTCAGGAGTAACCCGCCACAAGCTCTATGAGAATGACACCAGCGTAACGGACGCCAACGGGATTACCCGAAATTCTATCGCTGCCATTGTGGACGGCGGGGATGCCACGCTTATAGCACAAACCATCCGCGGCAAAAAAGGTCAGGGCGTAGGAACATTTGGTAGTACAACAATTCAAGTTCCCGATAAGTACGGCAACCCGCATGACATCAGATTTTCTCGGCCAACAAATGTGCCGATTTATGCGGCAATTGTGCTTAAAGTTTTCACCGGCTACACCACGCAAATTGGTGAACAGATTAAGCAGGCGATAGCTGATTACATTAACTCGTTGACGATCGGGGATGACGTGTTGCTCAGTCGCCTGTATTCGCCTGCAAACCTCGGCGTAGTCAGTGGCGGCAACGCCCGCTATTACGACATCAACAGCCTGCAGATAGGTAAGTCAGCCGGTGCGGTTTCAGCCTCAAACATCGTCATCGCCTACAACGAATCGGCCACCTGCAGCACTGCAAACATCTCTATCACGGCATCGTCATGAGTAAATACACCGACCGTATAACCAATTATCACAGGGGTAAGCCCCTGTTCGTTGATCACGTCGACCTCTCAACACGACCACTTACAGATACATCTGTTGCCATTAAGGGACTTGTTTCAGCCTTTGATATTGATGAGGCGGTGGGCGTTCAGCTGGATGCGCTGGGTGAATGGATAGGCAGGAGCCGGATTGTCAGCCAGCCGATATCAGGCGTGTATTTCTCATTCGATACTGCCGGACTGGGATGGGATCAGGGTGTATGGCAGGGACCATATGACCCTGACGCCGGCTATACCAGTCTCAGTGACGACACTTACCGCATCATCCTGAAAGCAAAGATCGCAATCAATAACTGGGATGGCACCAACGATAGCCTGCCTCAGATTCTGGATACGGCGCTGGAAGGTTCCGGCCTGAGCATGCAGATCGTCGACAACCAGGACATGACTATAGGTGTGTGGGTATTCCCGGACACAGATATCAGCAATGTGTCCCTGGAGTTGATTGCTGCCATACGTCAGGGATACCTGACTGTTAAGGCTGCAGGTGTCTACGCCGGAAGCATCTCAACTCCATCAGTTATCACACCCTCGACGGGAAACAAGTTCTTTGGCTTCGATCTCGACAACAAATACATCGCCGGATTTGATGATGGCGCTTGGGAGAAAAAATTATAATGGCTACTAACGACTTCAAACCCTTCGCTGTTGGCTCTGGCGCGAACGTTACAACTCAGGCTGATTGGGTGGCACTGGCTGCTCTGGCTCAAGGATTCCAGTCTGGAAAGGCTTCATCCGCTCAGATCAATAAGGCGCTTCGTCAGAGTTCAACAATTGCCGCCATGATGGGTCAGTTCATCGCAAATTCCGGAACTGATGCGCTGGATAATGGTGACGTGGCAACTATGGTGACCAATCTGATTGCAGCATTGAAGGGGAACCTTAGCCTTAAGTCTGCCGCATATAAAGATGCTGGTAATGGGGTCGGGCAAATACCTGACATGAGTTACTTTGCAAACAGCACGGGGTCACCTGGTTATCAAAAGATTCCTGGTGGATTAGTGATGCAGTGGGGAACTGCAGCGGTTCCCTCAGCAGGCTCGGCAGTAGTTACATACCCTCTAGCCTTTACTCAGGGTATCGTTCAGATAATAACGCCAATCGATAGTAGCTCAACAAACAACTATCGAGTGGGCGTTGATACATCAACGCTTGCAACACTTACCCTGCGTTCAACTAATACACAAAACACAACTGGTGTTATGTGGCTAGCTATTGGCAAAATCTAAGGAATAACATGGAAAACAAATACTTCTATTCACCAAGCACGGGTGGGTTTTACCTTGAGAATGTGCATGATTTTATTCCTGAAGACGCTGTTCAGATTGATGTCGATACCTACAGTTCTCTGCTGTCTGGTCAGGAAAAGGGACTTGTAATCACAGCCGACAAGAATGGAAAACCGCAGCTATCCAGCCCGCCCGCACTCAGCAAGGACGAAGAGTTATCCCTAGCTGAATCAAGGAAAGCATCTTTAATGGCAGAGGCGACGGTAGCCATCAATCCGCTACAGGACGCAGTAGATCTTGGGGAAGCAACTTCAAAAGAAGAAGCGCTGTTGAAAAGTTGGAAGCAATACCGTGTGACATTAAATCGAATGGATCTATCTTCCGCTCCTGATATAAAGTGGCCGGAGAGGCCACAATAAATCATGCAGGTGATATTTGATCAGTTGGCTAACATCCTGTTAGCCAATTTCCGACCGTAATTCCTGAGAGGAACTTCAATTAACCTGAAGTTTAACTCTGCCAATACTGCTGTTAGCGCAATAGCTGAGAGTGTCATTATAACGCATAAGGCTATTGATTTAGATGGCCCCTCGCCAATGGAAACATAATGACGCACTGTAGCCTCCTGTACGAAGTATATTACTGGCATATGGATTATATAAATTGCATATGATCTCGCACCTATCCAAAGAAATATTTTTTTTAAGGATTTTGGGCAGAAAATATACCCTTTGTTAAACGATGAAATATAAACAAAAATGAATGACACGAGTGAAAGGTACCCTACAAGGAACCTGCTGTTGTTCAGGTAGTCACCTCTTATCATCAACATCAGAAGCAGAGCCAGCGTGACAGAGACGGATAGTATTCGGCCACTCATGAATGCAGGTTCATACCTGGATGATTTACCACTCAAAGTCCACGTCGCAATCAAAACGCCCCAAAGCATGGCGTCAATCCTGAAATTGAAAGTCAGGTTTCCTTGCCTATGGATGAAAAAAAGCACGAACAGCATGATGGCAATCACTGCCGTCCTTTTTTCTCTTGGTGTAAACAGGAGAAACAGGGGAAAAACTATGTAAAACTGTTCTTCAAGCGAGAGAGACCAGTAGGGACCGAAAGTGACCTGAAGGTGGGCATCACTCATAATGGCGGAAACAACATTATAATTGTAGGTTATTACTGAAAGCGCCTGGTAGATATTGAGATCCATCTTTCCAAATGCACCAGATATATTATATGTTGCCGTCATCAGCAGCATAATGACAACCCAAAATGTAGATGTTGGCATCAATCGAAACAATCTCTTTATATAGAATGCCTTTATCTCTCCCCTGTTGCTTATGCCCGCCTCTTTATTTGAGTCAATTGACCTCATTATCGACATGCTTACGACATAACCTGATATACAGAAAAATAGGTCAACCCCACCCCAGAAGCTGAACAATCTGTTAATTGAAGCGAAGAAGGTGTGATCGCTCCAGAAGTACAGAGAAGGGAAGTGCTGCACAAGAACCATGATGATTGCGAAAGCGCGCAGAATTTCAATGTCGCTGTTTGGTCTCAGCTTTTCCATTTGGCCTCAGATGTGAATGTTAAGCGGCAAGATAGTATCAACCAATCATTCTGGCTGGTAGTCATAAAAAAGCCCGGCGACCGGGCAATGACTCAACCGCGCCTCTCTGAGAAGGCTACGGGGTGGGTAATTTGAGGTTAGACACACCCCGCCTTAACCGCCAGATTGAAATCTCCTTTCCCATCAGACCCTTTACAAATCTGTGGCTCACTTCACCTTGATCAAATCTACCGATCGATATTACTGTTTATCCATACAGTATTTATCAGAGGAGGATTTATCATGGCGAGAGAGAGTGACATAAACGGTGCCTTTATGGCCGCGATAAAAAAAGACAGTATGGGTCGGCAGATAGTCACTACAGCGGCATTCCAGAAGAACCTGGACGACGTGAACCACGTCTGGACGCTGCAGGAGTGCAACCGGTGGATACGGTACTATCAGAACTTCTTCTTCGAGCTGGTCACGGAGCAGAGCGAGAACAAGACCTGGGCGCTCCGCAACATGGGATATGTGAGGTAACTATGGGATTTCCATCACCTGCAAGTGACTACATTGAAAAGCGCATCGACCTGAACGACATCCTGATGCCTCACCGCAATAACATGATCCTGATTGAGACGCCTGACGGGTTCGTGCTGGCTGACAAATCTGTTAAGCCAAAGCCCGGCGATAAGGTCGCATTCCAGCTCGGTGAATTCCCGCAACTGGGAAGACTGTTCCGGACGGGCATTATTACTCTGGATGGTGAGACGATCGACGGTGAAGGGCTGGAAGGGATTATCGTGCTGGGGAAGGTAACGGCTGAGGTGCTATCTGTTCACGAGGCTAGTCGCCCCATTATTTAAAGGTGTGCCAAAACTGTGCCAGAAAAATGACACAATCCCGCATAAATCTGCAAAGAACGGCGGTCGCTAACTTGCTGGCTGGCTTGTGTAGCGGGTTGCGCGGTTGATATGATGCGCCACTTTTAATTAATCATCGGACTGTTTCTCCGATGGAGGCTTTGTGAAATTTGAACTTGATACCACAGACGGGCGCGCACGCCGTGGCCGTCTGATTTTTGATCGCGGCGTGGTGGAAACCCCGGCGTTTATGCCCGTTGGCACCTACGGCACCGTGAAAGGCATGACGCCGGAAGAAGTGCAGGAAACCGGCGCGCAGATCATTCTGGGCAATACCTTCCACCTCTGGCTGCGTCCGGGCCAGGAGATCATGAAACTGCATGGCGATCTGCATGACTTTATGCAGTGGAAAGGCCCGATCCTGACCGACTCCGGCGGCTTCCAGGTCTTCAGCCTGGGCGACATCCGTAAAATCACCGAAGCGGGCGTGCATTTCCGTAACCCGATCAATGGCGACCCGATCTTCCTCGATCCGGAAAAATCGATGGAGATTCAGTACGACCTGGGTTCCGACATCGTGATGATTTTCGATGAATGTACGCCGTATCCGGCGGACTGGGACTATGCCAAAAGCTCCATGGAGATGTCGCTGCGCTGGGCGCAACGCAGCCGTGATCGTTTCGACAGCCTCGGGAATAAAAATGCCTTATTTGGCATTATTCAGGGCTCGGTTTACGAAGATTTACGAGATGTCTCGGTGAAAGGTCTGGTAGAGATTGGCTTTGATGGGTACGCTGTGGGCGGCCTGGCGGTGGGTGAGCCTAAGCAGGATATGCACCGTATTCTTGAGCACGTCTGTCCGCAGCTTCCGCAGGATAAACCGCGTTATCTGATGGGTGTCGGCAAGCCAGAAGATCTGGTTGAAGGCGTCCGTCGCGGCGTTGATATGTTTGACTGCGTGATGCCAACCCGTAATGCGCGAAATGGTCACCTGTTTGTCACCGAAGGTGTGGTGAAGATTCGCAACGCCCGCTACAAAGATGACACTGCGCCGCTGGATGCGGAGTGTGATTGTTACACCTGTCGCAATTATAGCCGTGCCTACTTGTATCATCTCGACCGTTGTAACGAAATACTGGGCGCGCGTCTGAATACTATCCACAATTTGCGCTACTACCAGCGTCTGATGGCAGGTTTACGCCAGGCCATCGAAGAGGGTAAATTAGAGCGCTTTGTAACTGAGTTTTACCAACGGACGGGCAAAGAAGTTCCGCCATTAACGTCTGATAATTCATCAATGAGGGAAATTTAATGAGCTTATTCATTTCTGACGCCGTGGCCGCAGCAGGCGCTCCGTCTCAGGGAAGTCCGTATTCTCTGGTGATCATGCTGGTGGTGTTTGGTCTGATTTTCTATTTCATGATCCTGCGTCCGCAGCAGAAACGTGCGAAAGAGCACAAGAAGCTGATGGATTCCATCTCTAAGGGTGATGAAGTGCTGACCAGCGGTGGCCTGGTAGGCCGCGTAACGAAAGTCTCTGACACGGGCTACGTAGCTATCGCGCTGAATGACACCAATGAAGTCGTCATTAAACGTGATTTCGTCGCCGCCGTGCTGCCGAAAGGCACTATCAAGGCGCTGTAATTCTTTCTTCCCTAAGGGAACTGCCGTGTTAAATCGTTATCCTTTGTGGAAGTACGTAATGCTGGTCGTCGTGATTCTCGTCGGCCTGCTCTATGCGCTTCCCAACCTGTATGGTGAGGATCCGGCCGTTCAAATCACTGGTGCGCGCGGAAGCGCCGCCAGTGAGCAGACGTTGGATCAAATTCAGTCCGCATTAAAACAAGACAATATCCAGAGCAAATCTGTTGCGCTGGAAAATGGTGCGATTACCGCGCGTTTCGCTAATACGGATGTGCAGTTACGCGCCCGTGAAGCGATCATGAAAGCGCTGGGTGAAAACTACGTTGTCGCGCTGAACCTTGCGCCTGCCACGCCGCGCTGGCTGACGATGCTGTCAGCAGAGCCGATGAAACTCGGTCTCGATCTGCGTGGTGGTGTGCACTTCCTGATGGAAGTGGACATGGACACCGCGCTCAGCAAGCTGCAGGAGCAGAATGCTGACACGCTGCGTAGCGACCTGCGCACCAAAAATATCCCCTACACCAACGTCAATAAAATCGCGAACTACGGCGTGGAAATTCGTTTCCGTGACGCTGCCAGCCGCGACGCGGCGATCTCCTGGCTGAGCTCGCGTCATCAGGATCTGGTGATCAACAGCAGCGGCAGCGATGCACTGCGTGCCACCATGAGCGATGCCCGTCTCAGCGAAGCGCGTGAATATGCGGTTCAGCAGAACATTACGATTCTGCGTAACCGTGTAAACCAGCTGGGCGTAGCTGAACCGCTGGTTCAGCGTCAGGGTTCCGATCGTATCGTGGTTGAGCTGCCGGGTATTCAGGATACGGCGCGCGCCAAAGAGATTCTGGGTGCCACCGCGACGCTGGAATTCCGTCTGGTGAACACCAGCGTGGATCCGACTGCGGCGGCCAGTGGCCGTGTACCGGGTGACTCTGAAGTTAAAGACATGCGTGATGGCCAGCCGGTCGTGCTTTACAAGCGGGTGATCCTGACCGGTGACCATATCACCGACTCAACCTCCAGCATGGATGAGTACAACCAGCCACAGGTGAACATTTCACTGGATGGCGCAGGCGGTAACATCATGTCCAACTTCACCAAGGACAATATCGGCAAGCCGATGGCGACCCTGTTTGTGGAGTACAAGGACAGCGGTAAGAAAGATGCCAATGGCCGTTCCATTCTGGTGAAGCAGGAAGAGGTGATTAACGTCGCCAATATCCAGTCTCGCCTGGGGAACAGCTTCCGCATCACCGGTATCAACAACCCGAACGAAGCGCGTCAGCTGTCGCTGCTGCTGCGTGCCGGTGCGTTGATTGCGCCGATCCAGATTGTGGAAGAGCGTACTATCGGGCCGACCATGGGTCAGCAGAACATTACTCAGGGTCTGGAAGCCTGCCTGTGGGGTCTGCTTGCCTCGATCCTGTTTATGGTGGTGTTCTATAAGAAGTTTGGTCTGATTGCGACGAGTGCACTGCTGGTGAACCTGGTGCTGATTGTCGGCATCATGTCCCTGCTGCCGGGCGCGACCCTGACCATGCCGGGTATTGCCGGTATCGTGTTAACGCTGGCGGTGGCAGTCGATGCCAACGTACTGATTAACGAACGTATTAAAGAAGAGCTGCGAAACGGGCGCTCGGTTCAGCAGGCAATTCATGAAGGCTATAAAGGCGCCTTCTCCAGTATTGTCGATGCGAACGTGACCACCCTGATCAAAGTTATCATTCTTTACGCGGTCGGCACCGGTTCGATCAAAGGCTTTGCGATTACCACTGCAATTGGTATCGCGACCTCAATGTTCACCGCGATTATCGGTACCCGTGCCATTGTTAACCTGGTTTACGGTGGCAAACGCATCAACAAGCTGTCTATCTGAGGAGTGCGTTGTGGCACAGGAATATAACATTGAGCAGTTGAACCACGGGCGTAAAGTCGTCGACTTTATGCGCTGGGATAAGCTGGCCTTCATCATTTCAGGACTGCTGATTGTGGCCGCGATTGCGATCGTGGGCGTGCGTGGTTTTAACTGGGGCCTCGATTTCACCGGTGGTACGGTGATTGAGATCGCGCTGGAGAAACCTGCCGACCTCGACACGCTGCGTAGCGAACTGGTGAAAGCGGGCTTTGACGAGCCGCTGGTGCAGAACTTTGGCAGCAGCCGTGACGTGATGGTGCGTATGGCACCGGTTACCGGCCCGGCAGGTACCGAGTTAGGCAATAAAGTGGTGTCGGTGATCAACCAGACTACGCAGCAAAACGCGACCGTTAAGCGCATTGAGTTCGTGGGGCCGAGTGTGGGCAGCGACCTGGCGCAGGCGGGTGCGATGGCGCTGCTGTCGGCACTGATTGCGATTCTGATCTATATCGGCTTCCGCTTTGAGTGGCGTCTGGCGCTAGGCACTGTGCTGGCGCTGGCGCATGACGTGATCATCACCTGCGGCCTGCTGGCGCTGTTCCGCATTGAAATCGACCTGACGATTGTTGCCTCGCTGATGTCGGTGATTGGCTACTCGCTTAACGATAAAATTGTGGTCTCTGACCGTATTCGTGAAAACTTCCGCAAGATCCGTCGCGGCAGCTCTTACGATATTACCAACGTGTCACTGACCCAGACGTTAAGCCGTACCCTGATTACCTCGCTGACGACGCTGGCGATGATTCTCATCCTGTTCATATTTGGTGGTGCGCTGCTGAAAGGCTTCTCACTGACCATGCTGATTGGTGTGACGATTGGTACGATTTCATCGATTTATGTCTCTTCAGCGCTGGCGCTGAAGCTGGGTATGAAGCGTGAACATATGATGGTGCAGAAAGTCGAGAAAGAGGGCGCCGATCAGCCTTCTATCCTGCCTTAATCGCGCGTCAGAAATAAAAACGGGCAGCCTTTTGGCTGCCCGTTTTTTTTGCACCACGGCTAAGGATTAGCGGGTGCCGCAGGGGAGGTCGGGGGCGGTGCGTCAGCGGTCACGTTATGCACGCGGACATAACCCAGTTGCTCCGGCGTCAGGCCGCTGAGTCGAAGTGGAATGCTCGCCGAATGCTGCGGCAGCAGCGAGGCAGGCACCGCGACCGTCTGCGTCAGACTGTCACTGCTCAGCGGTTTACCGGTCGCCGGGTCGAGTTCACCCCAGATCACCGTTGCGTGCAGGGCGGGCAAAGGCCGATCGTCCATTGATCGTACGGTCAGGGTTGCCCGCGAACCGCTGGCTTCCGCAGTGACAGGGGACAGCGTCAGTCGCAACGTGCCGAGCTGAGTCTGCAGCGCCACTGGCGTATTCGCCTGTGGCACCAGCCAGGCACCCTGCTGCAACTGGCTGTTAAGCTGTCCCTGAATCTCCAGCGTGCTGGCCTGCGTGGTCAGATGCTGCATCTGCTGATTGAGCTGACTCACTTCCTGATGCAGCTCTCTGACCTGCGGGTTACCTGCACTGCTACTGCAACCGCTCAGCGCCACCAGTGAGAACGCCACCGGAACCCAAACCATCCTGCTCATAAGTTATCCTTGTCCGTTATTTTGGAATACGTAAAACCTGGCCAGGATAGATCTTATCAGGATGGGTGAGCATTGGCTTATTCGCTTCGAAAATCTTGTTATATTCGTTAGCGTTACCGTAAACCTGTTTAGAAATAGCGCTCAGCGTGTCGCCTTTCTTCACGGTGTAAAGCTCTGACTCGGCCGCGCTGTCTGTCACGGTGACCTTGTCTTCCACTTTTGTGATGCCTGCCACGTTACCTGCCGCGATCAGAATCTTCTCTTTCAGCTCCTGAGAAAGGCCATCGCCGGTCACGGTGACGGTATCACCATTGACCTTTACGTCTACCTTGTCGCTGTCTGGCAAGCCGAGCTTGTTGATGTGATCCTGCAGCTTTTTATTCTGATCGTCACCGCCGTTTACGGCGTCCCAGAGTTTTTCACCGGCTTCTTTCACAAAGTTAAACAGACCCATACAACCTCCAATGTGTTAGTGGAAAATTTTAATTGCAGCTCTTAAAGCGTAGTCCCTTTTGCCGCAGACGAAATTTAGCATCGTTTATCCTGCGATGAGAAGCCCGCGAAAGACACGGAAGAGATTTTGTTGATTCGCAGTTCGCGCTACACTGTATGGCCCATCACTCTCGCGTCAGGAAACGTCATGCATTGCCCATTCTGCTCCGCTGTGGACACCAAAGTGATTGATTCTCGTCTGGTTAGTGAAGGCTCCTCGGTGCGACGCCGCCGCCAGTGTCTGATGTGTCATGAACGCTTCACCACCTTTGAGGTGGCGGAACTGGTGATGCCCCGCGTGGTGAAAAGCAATGATGTGCGCGAGCCTTTCAATGAAGACAAAATGGCCAGCGGGATGATGAAAGCGCTTGAGAAGCGTCCGGTCAGTGCCGACGCGGTAGAAAGCGCCGTAAACCATATTAAAACGCAGCTGCGCGCCACCGGCGAACGTGAGATCCCCAGTAAGCTGATTGGCAATCTGGTGATGGATGAGCTGAAAAAGCTCGATAAAGTCGCCTATATTCGCTTCGCCTCGGTTTACCGCAGCTTTGAAGATATTCGCGATTTTGGCGAAGAGATCGCCCGGTTACAGGATTAGAGTATGGACGAACGCTATATGGCGCGTGCGCTGGAACTGGCGCGACGCGGCCGTTTTACGACCATGCCGAACCCGAATGTCGGCTGTGTGATTGTGCGCGATGGTGAAGTCGTGGGTGAGGGCTGGCATCAGCGTGCCGGTGAACCCCATGCTGAAGTCCACGCTCTGCGCATGGCTGGCGAGAAAGCGCGTGGCGCAACGGCCTATGTCACGCTGGAGCCGTGCAGCCATCATGGCCGCACGCCGCCCTGCTGTGATGCGCTGATCGCCGCAGGTGTGATCCGTGTCGTCGCCGCCATGCAGGACCCGAATCCGCAGGTCGCGGGGCGCGGACTGCACCGTCTGCATCAGGCGGGCATCGACGTCAGCCATGGTCTGATGATGCCGGAAGCCGAAGCACTCAATCGCGGCTTCCTCAAGCGCATGCGCACCGGCTTTCCCTGGATTCAGCTCAAGCTGGGCGCGTCACTGGATGGCCGCACGGCCATGGCCAGTGGCGAGAGCCAGTGGATCACCTCTGAGGCTGCCCGCCGTGATGTGCAGCGTCTGCGGGCGCAAAGCGCCGCCATTCTCAGCAGTAGCGCTACGGTGCTGGCGGACGATCCCTCTCTGACCGTGCGCTGGTCTGAACTCAATACCGACAGCCAGGCTCTGGTTGATGAGCAGCAACTGCGTCAGCCGGTACGTGTGATTATCGACAGCCAGAATCGCGTGACGCCGCAGCATCGGCTTATCTCACAGCCGGGCGAAACCTGGCTGATGCGCCATCAGCCGGATCAGCAGCTCTGGCCCGCTGACGTCACGCAAATCGCCGTGCCGCTGCGCGAACAGCAGCTGGATCTGGTGGCGATGATGATGCTGCTGGGACAGCGACAGATTAACAGCGTCTGGGTTGAAGCGGGTGCGACGCTCGCCGGTGCCCTGTTACAGGCCGGGCTGATGGATGAACTGATCGTTTATCTGGCACCTAAGCTGTTAGGTCATGAAGGACGCGGCCTGTGTCAGCTGCCGGGGCTCAGCCAGCTGGCTGACGCGCCTGCGTTCCGTTTCAGCGATGTCCGGCAGGTCGGTGACGATTTACGTCTGACCCTGACACCGCAATAGCATGCCCGGAAAAGCGAGAGCACGCCGCCTAAGAGTATGATAGAATCCGCCCCCCTGCGCGGGGCCAACCAAACCCCTGAAAGGATAAGTATGAAAGTTATCGAAGCTGCTGTTGCAACGCCTGAGGCCAATGTTGCCATCGTCATCGCGCGTTTTAACAACTTCATTAATGACAGCCTGCTGGATGGCGCAGTTGATGCCCTGAAACGTATCGGCCAGGTCAAAGATGAAAATATCACCGTTGTCTGGGTGCCGGGTGCTTACGAACTGCCGCTGGCAGCACGTGCGCTGGCGAACTCCGGCAAACATGATGCGATTATCGCACTCGGCACCGTTATTCGTGGTGGCACTGCGCACTTCGAATATGTGGCGGGTGAAGCCAGCTCTGGTATCGCCAGCGTTGCCATGAACAGCGACATTCCTGTCGCGTTCGGCGTGCTGACCACTGAAAGCATCGAGCAGGCCATTGAGCGTGCCGGCACCAAAGCGGGTAACAAAGGTGCTGAAGCGGCGCTGACTGCGCTCGAAATGATCAACGTATTGAAAGCCATTAAAGCCTGATTTTTGTAAGGGGAATTTTGTGAAACCTGCTGCTCGTCGTCGCGCCCGTGAGTGCGCTGTTCAGGCGCTTTACTCCTGGCAGTTGTCGAATAACGACATTGCCGATGTGGAATACCAGTTTCTGGCGGAACAGGACGTCAAAGACGTCGACATTACTTACTTCCGCGAACTGCTGTCCGGTGTGGCGACCAACAGTGCGTATCTGGATGGACTGATGAAGCCCTATCTGTCGCGTCAGCTCGAAGAGCTGGGCCAGGTAGAAAAAGCTATCCTGCGCATCTCGCTGTATGAGTTGAGCAAACGTGATGATGTGCCCTATAAAGTGGCCATCAACGAAGGGATTGAGCTGGCGAAAGTCTTCGGTGCCGAAGACAGTCATAAATTTGTTAACGGCGTGCTGGATAAAGCCGGTCCACAAATTCGACCCAATCGCAAATAAACAAAAAGGCCGGCTTGCCGGCCTTTTTTCATGAAGAGTTAAGCGGAACGTAATTATGTCTTGTGGTGAATTTGAACTCATCGCACGCTACTTCAACCGCAGAACACGCAGCCGCCGTGATGTCGAACTCGGCATCGGTGACGATTGTGCGTTACTTAGCGTGCCGGAAAAACAGACGCTGGCGATCAGCACCGATACCCTGGTCGCGGGTGTGCACTTCTTACGGGATATTCATCCTGCCGATCTGGGTTACAAAGCCCTGGCTGTTAATCTTAGCGACCTCGCTGCCATGGGCGCCGATCCCGCGTGGCTGACGCTGGCCTTAACGCTGCCGCAGGTCGATGAGAGCTGGCTCTCTGCCTTTAGCGAAAGCCTGTTTGAACTGCTGGAATATTACGACATGCAGCTGGTGGGCGGTGACACGACCCGTGGCCCGCTGAGCCTGACGCTGGCGATTCACGGTCTGATGCCGCAGGGCCGCGCCCTGAAACGCTCCGGAGCGAAGCCGGGCGACTGGATCTACGTGACCGGCACGCTGGGTGACAGCGCAGCGGGTCTGGCGCTGTTGCAGCATCACTGCCGCATCAGCGATCCGGCGGTGCATGAGGCACTGATTAAACGGCATCTGCGTCCGATGCCGCGCATTCTGCAGGGCCAGGCACTGCGTTCGCTGGCCTCTTCAGCGGTGGACCTTTCTGATGGCCTGATTTCCGACCTCGGCCACGTGCTGAAAGCCAGCGGCTGTGGTGCACGGCTAAACCTGGATGCGTTGCCGCTGTCGCCGGCGCTGCGCGACCATTTCGACCCTGAGCAGGTATTGCGCTGGGCGCTGAGTGGCGGAGAAGATTACGAACTCTGCTTCACCGTGCCGGAAGTGAATCGCGGCGCGCTTGATGTGGCGCTGGGGCATCTGGGCGTGCCTTATACCTGTATCGGGCAGATAGCACCGGAATCAGAAGGCTTAACGCTGCTGGATAATGGCAAACCTGCCACATTCCATCATAAAGGGTTTGATCACTTTGATACTAAATAACGACGTGGCGAAGAGCCGCCTGCGGATGAGCAATCCCTGGCATCTGCTGGCCACCGGTTTCGGCAGCGGATTAAGCCCGGTCGTGCCTGGTACCATGGGATCGCTGGCGGCCATCCCATTCTGGTGGCTGATGACCTTTCTGCCGCAGGATCTCTATTCGCTGGTTGTGCTGGTGGGTATCTGCGTCGGTGTCTATCTCTGCCATCGCACCGCCAAAGATATGGGCGTACACGATCACGGCAGTATTGTCTGGGATGAATTTATCGGCATGTGGATTACGCTGATGGCGATCCCGGTCAACAGCTGGCAATGGGTGCTGGGCGGCTTTGTGCTGTTCCGTATTCTTGATATGTGGAAACCATGGCCGATTCGCTGGTTTGACCGCAATGTGCATGGCGGCATGGGCATTATGGTGGATGACATCATTGCTGGCGTGATTTCTGCGGCCATGCTCTATGGCTTTGGGGTCTGGCTAGAGGGTTAATCGCCGAGGCTGAACGCCTGAATAAGAGGTGACGCCCGGCCAGGGCGTCACATTCTGATTTATTCGAATCCCACCGCCTGATGCGGCTGATAGACCTCTTCCAGCAGGGTAATCTCGTCGTCACTCAGGGTGACATCCACCGCCTTCACCAGATCCTCAAACTGCTCAGCGCGCGATGCACCAATAATCGGTGCCGTAACGGCAGGCTTGCTCAGCAG
Source organism: Pantoea sp. 9140 (assembly GCF_000745295.1). NCBI lineage: Bacteria > Pseudomonadati > Pseudomonadota > Gammaproteobacteria > Enterobacterales > Erwiniaceae > Pantoea > Pantoea sp. 9140. The sequence continues at coordinate 696,720 of NZ_JQNO01000001.1, forward strand.
CCAGGCCAGCGCCACCTGCGCCCGCGTCACACCTTTACTTTCCGCCACCTGTGCCAGCCGCTCTGCAATCACGGCATCGTTCTCTTCGGTGTTGTCATAGAGCTTTGCCATCACCTGATCGGAGGCGGAACGTGCAGTGTTTTCCCCCCACGGGCGGGTCAGCTTACCGCGCGCCAGGGGACTCCATGGCAGCACGGCGATCTGCTCTTTCAGGCAGAGCGGATGCATTTCCCGCTCCTCTTCACGCTGAATCAGGTTGTACTGATCCTGCATGCTGACAAAGCGATGCCAGCCCTGATCTGACTGCAGCTGCAACGCCTGCGCAAACTGACTGGCGTGCATGGATGAGGCGCCGATATAGCGGGCTTTGCCGGACTGCACTACGTCATGCAGCGCTTCCAGCGTCTCTTCCAGCGGTGTCTCGTAGTCCCAGCGGTGAATCTGCAGCAGGTCGACATACTCCATGCCGAGACGCTGAAGGCTGTCATCAATGGATTGCAGGATATTTTTGCGCGACAGTCCCTGTGAGAGATTGGTCAGTGGAAAATAGACTTTAGTGGCGACCACGATCTCTTCGCGGCGGGCAAAATCCTTCAGCGCCCGGCCCAGGATCTCTTCACTGCTGCCATCGGAATAGCTGTTGGCAGTATCAAAGAAGTTGATGCCCGCGTTCAGCGCCTGCTGGATCAGCGGACGGCTGCTTGCTTCCGGCAGCGTCCAGGCATGATTACCGCGCGTTGGCTCGCCATAGGTCATACAGCCAAGACAGAGACGCGACACCTGCAGATCGGTAGTACCCAGTTGAATCGTTTTCATGGTGGAGGCTCCTGCGAAAGTGCAAAGGTTACAGCATAGCAGGATGTTGCGCTCCCCAGGGGGGAGCGCAGAGAGGAGAGGTTACTGCGCCAGCCAGCGGGCGATCTGTTGCTGAATGCCCTCCGCGTCCAGCAGATAGTCATGACGCACTTCATCCTGCGTGCCCTGCGGGATGAACTCATCGGGCAGGCCGATGTTCAGTACCGGAATGCCCAGGCGTTTCGCCATCACAAACTCATTTACGCCACTGCCCGCACCGCCTTTGATGGCACCTTCTTCCAGCGTTATCAGCGAGTCGTGGGTGTTAGCGAGTTCGGCGATCAGCGCTTCATCCAGCGGCTTCACAAAGCGCATATCGACCAGTGTCGCGTTCAGCGCTTCCGCCGTGGCGGCGGCTTCCGGCAGCAGGGTACCGAAGTTCAGAATCGCCAGCTTTTCACCCTGACGTTTCACGACTGCTTTACCCAGCGGCAGACTCTGTAGTGGAGCCAGCGGGGTACCGACACCGGTGCCGCGCGGATAGCGCACCGCACTCGGGCCAGCCTGATGGTGATAGCCGGTATAGAGCATCTGCCGACACTCATTTTCATCGCTCGGCGTCATGATCACCATATCCGGCACGCAGCGCAGATAGGCGAGATCAAACGCGCCCTGGTGGGTCTGACCATCCGCGCCAACAATACCACCGCGATCGATAGCAAACAGGACCGGCAGTTTCTGGATGGCGACGTCGTGGATCAGCTGATCGTAGGCGCGTTGCAGGAAGGTGGAATAGATTGCAACAATGGGTTTATAGCCACCAATCGCCATACCGGCCGCGAAGGTCACCGCGTGCTGCTCAGCGATCGCCACGTCAAAATATTGCTTCGGGAATTCACGTGAGAAGGCCACCATGCCGGAGCCTTCACGCATCGCCGGGGTAATCGCCATCAGCTTCGGATCGTCGGCGGCCATTTCGCACAGCCAGTTGCCGAAGATTTTAGAGTAGCTCGGCAGACCCTCTGCGCTTTTCGGCAGTTCGCCAATCGCCGGGTCAAATTTAGGAACGGCGTGCCAGGCAATCGGATCTTCCTCTGCCGGGGCGTAGCCTTTACCTTTCTTCGTCATGATATGCAGGAACTGCGGGCCTTTCAGGCTGCGCATGTTGCTCAGCGTATTGACCAGCGTCAGCACATCGTGACCGTCAACCGGGCCAATATAGTTAAAGCCCAGCTCTTCAAACAGCGTGCCCGGCACGACCATGCCTTTGAGATGCTCTTCGGTGCGTTTGACCAGCTCTTTGATTGGCGGCAGATTTGTCAGCACGCGCTTACTGCCTTCGCGCAGTCGTGCGTAGGTTTTCCCCGACAGGATCTGCGCCAGGCGATTATTCAGCGCGCCGACGTTTTCGGAAATCGACATCTCGTTATCATTGAGGATGACCAGCATGTCCGGCTTGATATCACCGGCATGGTTCATCGCTTCAAACGCCATACCTGCGGTAATCGCACCATCGCCAATAATACAGGCGGTGCGACGGCCTTGACCTTCACGTTCTGCCGCCGCTGCCATGCCGAGACCGGCACTGATAGAGGTCGATGAGTGACCGACGCTCAGGACGTCATATTCACTTTCACCGCGCCACGGAAACGGGTGTACGCCGTTTTTCTGACGGATAGTGCCGATGCGATCGCGGCGACCCGTCAGAATTTTATGCGGATAAGCCTGATGACCCACATCCCAGACCAGATGGTCAAACGGGGTGTTATAGACATAATGCAGCGCGACCGTCAGTTCAACCACGCCCAGACCCGATGCAAAATGGCCGCTGGAGCGACTCACACTGTCTAACAGATACTGACGCAGTTCATCACACAGCGCAGGCAACTTCTCTTTTGGCAGGGCGCGCAGCGCCTGAACCGTGTCTGCCAGCGCCAGTGTCGGGTATTTAGCAATATCAAAACTCATCAGAGACTCATTATGGAAGTTATTTGTCGCGTTCAATTATGAAGCTCGCCAGCGCCTGCAGTGCTGTAGTGTTATAAGAGTGCGCAGCGAGCAATTCTAAAGCATCAAGAGCTTCCTGATACAAATCCCGCGCTTTGGCACGGGCACTTTCAAGGCCTAACAGTGAAGGATAGGTGCTTTTCCCCAGATCCTGATCGGCACCCTGACGTTTTCCGATCACTGCTGTGTCGCCGATCACATCCAGAATGTCGTCCTGCACCTGAAACGCGAGACCAATCGCCTCTGCATAGCGGTCGAGCAGCGGCAGCGCTTCGCGACCCGCATCGCCTGCCGTTAATGCGCCTAGCCGTACCGCTGAGCGGATCAGGGCGCCGGTTTTGTGGCGATGGATCTGTTCCAGCTGATCGAGATCGACGGATTTGCCTTCCGCCGCTAAATCCAGTGCCTGCCCGCCACACATCCCGGCTACGCCACTGGCTTTTGCCAGTTCGGAGAGCATCATCAGTCGATATTCGGCGCTGACACCGGGCATTGCTTCATCGGCCAGAATGGAAAAGGCCAGCGTCTGCAGAGCGTCGCCCGCCAGAATCGCGGTATCTTCGCCATATTTAATGTGACAGGTTGGCTGCCCGCGACGCAGTGCATCATTGTCCATCGCAGGGAGATCGTCATGAATCAAAGAGTACGCATGAATGCATTCAACTGCGGCGGCAGGGGCATCCAGGCTCGCCGGATTGGCGTGGAGCATTTCGCCGGTCGCGTAGACCAGAAAAGGACGCAGACGTTTACCGCCTAATAATGCCCCATAATGCATGGCATTCACCAGAGGAGAACTCTGAAAAGGAAGTGGCTCTATAAAACGCGTCAGCGCGGCGTTCACCTGCTGCTGATAAACGTCGAGTAAGCGGGCAAAATCCATTAGTCGTTTTCCGGCGTGAAAGCAGTGAGGTCGGCATCTTTATCATCGTTCAGCAGAATGCGGACCCGCTGTTCAGCCTGCTGCAGCGTCTGCTGCCCATTCCGCGCCAGCTGCACGCCGCGCTCAAATTCGTTCAGGGCTTCTTCCAGCGGCAGTTCACCACTTTCCAGACGGCTGACAATCTGCTCCAGCTGCTGCAATGACGTTTCAAAGCTGGCTGGCTGTTCGGCTTTTTTCGGCATATTTCGTGTCGACTCACGGTTGGGACATTATCTCGTAATCGGTCATGGTAGCTGAGACCCTATGATTAGCAAAATAATCAATGCGGCGGCTGATGAAGAAGCAGTCACCTGACAAAGGTGATATACTCCCGCGCCTCGGATGCGGTTGCGCCTTGCAGCCCGCAATTTTGTGATTTTACCAGCTAAGTGCCGCCTGTTTTAGCACTTATTTGCCCAACGAAGCTGTGTCGCCATGAAGTTTATCATCAAGTTATTTCCTGAAATCACCATCAAGAGTCCGTCGGTGCGTTTGCGCTTTATCAAGATTCTTGCCAGCAATATCCGCAACGTCCTGAAAACCGTCAGCGACGACATCGCCGTTGTGCGCTACTGGGATCACATTGAAGTGCGGTCAAAAAATGCGGCGCTGGCGGACATTATTCCCGATGAGCTTTCCCGCATTCCCGGTATCCATCACGTTTTAGCGGTTGAAGATCGCGAGTACACCGATATTCATCACATCTTTGAACAGACGTTAGCGCAGTATCGCGACAGCCTGGAAGGGAAGAGTTTCTGCGTGCGTGTGAAACGTCGCGGTAAGCACAGCTTCAGTTCGCAGGATGTAGAGCGCTATGTGGGTGGTGGTCTGAATCAGCATATTGAAAGCGCCCGCGTGCAGCTTAAAAATCCTGACGTGACGGTGAACCTTGAAGTTGAAGAGAATCGCCTGACGCTGGTGACGGCGCGCTACGAAGGTCTGGGCGGTTTCCCGATCGGCACGCAGGAAGATGTGCTGTCGCTGATTTCCGGCGGTTTCGACTCCGGTGTCTCCAGCTATATGCTGCTGCGCCGCGGCAGCCGCGTGCATTACTGCTTCTTTAACCTTGGCGGTGCCGCGCATGAGATTGGCGTGCGTCAGGTTGCGCACTATCTGTGGAATCGTTTTGGTCGTTCACACCGGGTGCGCTTCGTGGCGATCAATTTTGAGCCGGTCGTCGGTGAGATCCTCGAAAAAGTGGATGACGGCCAGATGGGCGTGGTGCTGAAGCGCATGATGGTACGTGCTGCCTCGACGGTTGCTGAGCGCTACGGCGTGCAGGCGCTGGTCACGGGTGAAGCGGTAGGGCAGGTGTCGAGCCAGACGCTGACCAACCTGCGCCTGATTGATAACGCGTCGGATACGCTGATTCTGCGTCCGCTGATCTCTCATGACAAAGAGCACATCATCAGAGTTGCCCGGGAGATTGGCACAGAAGATTTCGCCAGCACCATGCCGGAATATTGTGGTGTGATCTCAAAAAGCCCGACGGTGAAGGCGGTGAAGGCGAAGATTGAGGCGGAAGAGCAGAATTTCGACTTCTCGATTCTGGATCGGGTCATCGAAGAAGCGACCAATGTCGATATTCGTACTATTGCTGAGCAAACGGAAGAGGAGGTGGTGGAAGTTGAGACCGTCGCGCTTCTGAGTGACAACGATGTGGTGCTGGATATCCGCTCTATTGATGAGCAGGAAGAGAAGCCCCTGACGCTGAACGCCACGGAAGTGAAGTCGCTGCCATTCTACAAACTCAGTACGCAGTTTGGCGATCTCGATCAGAACCGCACCTGGTTGCTCTACTGCGATCGTGGTGTGATGAGCCGTCTGCAGGCGCTCTATCTGCATGAGCAGGGCTTTAAGAACGTTAAAGTCTACCGCCCGTAGTCATCGCTCTGAGCCAGTCAGTGCCTGTTCAGGTCTGACTGGCTTTCTCGTTTTAAGCCTGAGTCTTTACGCCTGATAGTCATAAATGCCGGGAGCCAGCACCAGCTGTGCAGCGACCTCACGCGCCATCTCTTTTCCCACCAGCAGATCGATCAGCTTCAGCGCAAAATCCATTGCCGTGCCAGGTCCCTGGCTGGTCAGCAGATTAACGCGGGGATCCCAGACGACACGTCGCTCCATCCACTTTTCCTCCGGAATCGTCTCTTTCAGGCCAGGAAAGCCGGTCATGTTACCGACCGGGAAGAGATCGTGAGGGATCAGTACCGTGCCTGCGGCTGCGCATATCGCGGCGACAATCTTCTCATTAAGGTGAAACTGACGCACCGTTTCGACCAGCAGCGGACTGTCACGGAAGGTCTCCGCGCCTTTCAGGCCGCCGGGCAGGACGATGGCGGCGAAATCGTTGTCGGCGACTTCGACCAACGTGACGTCAGCCAGCAGACGAACACCGCGTGAGCAGACAATCTCCCGGCTGCCATCGCTTTCGACGCTGGCGGTAACAACCTTCAGCCCGGCCCGAACCAGCAGGTCGATGGTGGTGACAGCTTCGGTTTCTTCACTGCCATGTGCCAGGCAAACCAGCACTGATGCGTTCGCGGTCATAATGGGACTCCTTGCGTTTTACAATGTCATACAGACGGGTGTTCTCCGTCAGCACCAGGCCGTGCGTCCGGGCGCGGCGCAGCAGAAAGCCGCTGATATAGTCGATTTCGGTGAGCCGCTGGGCGCGAACGTCCTGCAGCATCGATGAGGTATTGGCCGCGGTACTTTCGATCACGTCGAAGATGATGTCCTGCAGGCTGTCACTGGCGACGTTCTGGCCTTCACGATCCATAACCCAGCTGATCTCTTCGCACAATTGCGCAATTTGCTCCGGATACGCGCGCAATGCGCCGTTCTGGCACTCATACTCTACGCTGAGCGGGTTGATGACGCAGTTGACGGCCAGTTTGCGCCAGCAGGCCGCCCGGATGTTGTCATGCCAGGCAACGTCGGGCAGGGCAGGGTGCAGGATGTCGGCGAGGTCACTGTAAGCGGCGCTTTTGCGGTTACCGGGACCAATGTGGGTGATGCCACTGGCGATGTGCTTGATAACGGTGCCATCACGCATCGCCGCATGCGTGGTGACGCCACGCAGGAGTGGCTGAGTAAGCCCTTTGAGTTCCTCCAGCGTACCCATACCGTTGTGCAGCAGCAGCACCGGGCAGTTTTCTGGCAGCACACTTTCCAGATTCTTCACGGCGGGTGAAACCTGTGGCGCTTTGAGTGTGACCAGCAGCAGCTGGCTTTCCGCCAGGAATAGCGGATCGTTGGCGATAAACGTGCGATTCGAGATGTTGCCCTGAGGATCGATTACATTGGCTGAGCAGTAAGGCTGCGGCACGCGCAGCCATCCCTGTACTTCATGTCCCTGGCGGGCAAGCGCTGTCAGCCAGACCTGACCCAATGCACCGCAACCTAACACGGTAATTTTCATGCTGCCTCCCGCTGGCGGGCTATCCATCTGTTATTTACTGTCACACCTACATTATAGCGTTGTGTGCAGCCTGATTTTATTTAGCACCTTAAGACGCGTATTATGCATGTCACTTTAGCGTCAGGAGAAGAAGAGATGCCATCTTTCGATATCGTTTCAGAAGTCGATCTGCAGGAAATTCGCAATGCGGTGGAGAATGCTAACCGTGAAGTGTCTACCCGCTTCGATTTCCGCAACGTGAGCGCCGAGTTCGAGCTCAACGAAAAGAATGAAACCATCAAGATCACCAGCGAGTCTGATTTCCAGGTTAAGCAGCTGGTCGATATTTTGCGTGAGAAGTTGCTGAAGCGCGGGATTGAAGGCGGAGCCTTAGAGGTGCCGGAAGAGATCGAGCACAGCGGCAAAAGCTGGGCGGTCGATGCCAAGCTGAAGAAAGGCATTGAGAGCGACGTGGCGAAGAAGCTGGTGAAGCTGATTAAAGACAGCAAGCTTAAAGTGCAGACCCAGATTCAGGGTGAAGCATTGCGTGTGACCGGCAAGGCGCGTGATGATTTGCAGGGTGCGATGGCGATCGTGCGCGGCAGCAATCTGGGCCAGCCGTTCCAGTTTAAAAACTTCCGCGATTAAGTGGGGGAGGCTGAATTTTCAGCATGAATGCAGTGATAAAAAACCCGGCTCAGGCCGGGTTTTTTGTTATTAATAGGGGATATTACTTTGAAAATGTCTAGCGTATAGAGCAGGTTAGGAGTTGCGGCGTCTGCAAGATCGTGTACCGGGTCAGGGAGCCAGTGCCTTATGCAAAGACACAACAGCGCCATCCATGGCGGGCTCAGCGCGGGCGATTACGCACCTCATCCCTGAGGTGCGCCCGTTGCCGGGCCAACGCGCTGCGTTGTTCAAAAACGCCTGGCGTTTTTAGTACGTACCTCATCCCTGAGGTGCGCCCGTAGCCGGGCCAACGCGTTGCGTTGTTCAAAAAAAACGCTCCCGGCGTTTTTGTCCCTGCCCGCGATGCTTTGCTACAGGCACAGGCTCCCATCGCTTTAAGCTGGTTAGTGGTCTGTAAGAAGGATTGCGCGGGTTGATATTTATTCAGAAACTTAAATGCGGGTGAACCTGGCAGCAGCGCAAAAGCTCAGGGGCGCAGGGAACAGGGTCAGAGGAGGAAAGCGTCCCGCGCCAGGACGGCGCGGGCCGAGCATGCCATGGATGGCGGCTTTTGCGACTTTCCGATCTGACACTGTTCCCTGAGCCAGCTCGATCCTGAAGCGAAACGAGCGGAAGTTGTCGCGAAAATTTTCTTAAACTAGCAACTCCCCAGCAGCGCTTCCAGCTCAGGGCGGCTGGTGACCTTACTATCAATTTTGATATACGCGCTTTTCTCTTCCGGCACGATAAACACGGAGTTAACGCCCTTCTGCGCCTTCAGACGCTGCTCAAGATTCGGCACAGCCAGTGCGGCATCACTCAGAACGATGCGCAGGCTACTGACATAAGGCGGCTCTTGCATCGTCATGCTGACAAACAGCCAGGCTGCTGCTACCATCGCGCCCACCAAAAACACGGTCTGCGCATCGAAATGACCAAACACCCAGCCACCCATGCTGCCGCCAACGGCCACGCCCAGGAACTGGCTGGTGGAATAAATCCCCATCGCCGTACCTTTGTAACCTGCGGGTGACTCTTTACTGATCAGCGAAGGCAGAATGGCTTCCATCAGATTAAAGGCGAAAAAGAAGAGCTGAACACCCACTACCAGCGTCCAGAAGTGGCCTTCTGCACCCCAGAGCACGATCTCCGCAATGACAATCATCCCGACGCAGCCGACAAAGACGCGCTTCATACGGCGCTTCACTTCGGCATAGATGATGAACGGGACCACGCCCGCAAAGGCGATCAGCATGGTAGAGAGATAGACTTTCCAGTGCTCGGGGGCCGGGAATCCAGCCTGTTCAAACTGCCCAGGCAACGCGACAAAGCTCGACATCAGCAGAACGTGCAGGCAGAAAATCCCGATGTTGAGCTTTACCAGACGCGGGTTAGCCATCACTTTGCGGAAGCTGCCTTTCACCATGCCTGATTCACGGTTCAGGACATGATGGGAGGCGGATGGCACTACCAGCAGGGTGATCACGATTCCCAGTGACGCCAGAATCGCAATCATCCAGAACAGCGCATGCAGACCCAATGCATGAGTCACAACCGGGCCGACCACCATCGCAATCGCGAAGGTCACGCCAAAACTGATGCCGATAAAGGCCATCGCTTTGGTGCGGTTCTGCTCACGGGTTAAGTCTGATAACAGCGCCATCACCGCAGCCGCAATCGCGCCCGAGCCCTGTAATGCGCGGCCCAGAATAATGCCCCAGATGGAGTCGGTGCAGGCTGCGATAACGCTGCCCAGAACAAACAGCAGCAGTCCGCCAACGATCAACGGCTTGCGGCCGATGCGATCAGAGAGCAGACCAAAAGGAATCTGAAATATCGCCTGAGCAAGGCCATAGATGCCAATCGCCAGACCAATTAAGGTTTCACTCGCGCCCTGTAATGCCATGCCATAAGTGGTCAGTACCGGCAGGACCATAAACATCCCAAGCATACGCAGGGAAAAGACCGTACCGAGGCCCCATGTGGCGCGCAGCTCCACCGGAGTCATTTTATTATCGTTCATTCCAACCTCTGTTAATGTGCTGCATTTATTCTAGGGGGCGGGGCAGGGCGGGTAAAACAATAGTTTTTAAGCAGTGGTAACAAAAAGAAAGGGCGCGAAAATCGCGCCCTTTTCATGCTGTATCGGTGCCGGTTACCAGACGTAGGTCAGCAGGTCCTTCGAAGCCGGAGCCATCGAATCTACCGACATCATCACGCTCAGCGCGGTGATGGTTACGATAGAGAAGACAAACAGCTTACGCGCCCAGACACGGTCATCTGCGGTTTTGTAACCCGATAACGCCATGCCCAGCCACCAGACGCTGACCGCAGCGGCCACCACCAGATATTTGTAGCCCGCGTAACCGCCCAGCGTCAGCATCAGCGTGGCAATCATAAACGCCAGGATATAGAGCGTAATATGATTCTTCGCGACGGAAATGCCTTTCACCACCGGCAGAACCGGGATGTTCGCTGCCTGGTAATCTTTAAAGCGGAAGATAGCAATCGCGTACGAATGCGGCATCTGCCACAGGCTAAAGATAGCCAGCAGGATCAACGCGCCAGCATCAAACTGGTTAGAGACGGCGCAGTAGCCGATAACCGGCGGCGCAGCACCCGACAGACTGCCAATCAGCGTTCCGTAAACGGAATTACGCTTCATGTACAGGCTGTAGATGCCTACGTACACTACGAAGCCCATCACCGCCAGCCACATGGCCAGCGGATTAGCACCGAAGTAGAGCAACGCAAAGCCAGCAATACCCAGCACAGTGGCATAAACCAGGCTTACTTTCGCGGAGATAAGGCCTTTTACCAGCACCCGATTCCTGGTTCTCTCCATCTTGATGTCGATGTCGCGGTCAATCACGTTGTTGAAAACACAACCCGATGCAACCACCAGTGACACGCCCACCAGGGTGATGAGAAACAGGGCGTAATCCGTGTTGCCTTTGGAGGCCAACAGGAATCCGCCGATCACAGAAATTAAATTCCCGAAAATAATTCCTGGTTTTGTAACTTGCAGGTATTGCTTAAACATTACGCGTGACTCTTTAGTGAGGCATCATGTTGTAGTTGAGGTTCCACATGATCCACAGTGAGCCTACTACGACAATCAGGATGATGATGGCCGAGAAAACAATGGCTACCATGTTCCAGCCACCCTCAGATTTGCTGTCTAAGTGCAGGAAGTACACCAGGTGAACCAGCACCTGAATGACCGCACACACCAGAACAACACCGAGGATAGTACCGTGAGATGCACTGCCATCCATCACCATCCAGAACGGGATTGCCGTCAGGATGATAGAGAGGATGAAGCCGATCATGTAGGACTTCACGCTACCGTGTGAAGCGCCATGTTCGTTAACAGAATGACTCATTACATGGCTCCCATCAGGTAAACAACGGTGAAGACGCAAATCCAGACCACGTCCAGGAAGTGCCAGAACAGGCTCAGACACATGATACGGGTGCGGTTAGTCGCGTTCAGGCCACGTTTAGACACCTGGAACATCAGAACCAGCATCCAGATCAGACCGGAGGTCACGTGCAGACCGTGGGTACCGACCAGCGTAAAGAAGCCAGACAGGAAGCCACTGCGATCCGGACCAAAGCCTTCAGCAATCAGGTGATGGAATTCATAGATTTCCATACCGATGAAGCCCAGACCAAACAGGAAGGTCAGCGCCAGCCAGCCGATAACGGCACCTTTTTGCTCCTTGTTCATGGAGATAACAGCCATGCCGTAAGTGATCGAACTCAACAGCAGCAGGGCGGTTTCTACCAGAACAAACGGCAGCTCAAAGATATCTTTACCTGCCGGGCCACCGGCAGTGTTGTTGACCATGACGGCATAGGTCGCAAACAGGGTTGCGAAGATAATGCAGTCACTCATCAGGTAGATCCAGAAGCCAAAGACTTTATTGGCTCCTGCATCGTGATGCCCATGCTCCGCATGGGCGTCGTGGTGATGTTTAATCAGAGTTTCAGTTGACATTATTTCAGACCTGCTTTGCTGATTTCGTCAAAGTGCTGGTTCTCAATCTTCTGAACTTCGGCAACCGGAACGTAGTAATCCACGTCTTCGTCGAAGCTCTTCACGATCCAGGTAACGATCATGCCGAGGAATGAAAGACCCGCCATCCACCAAATATGCCAGATCAGCGCGAAGCCCATCACAGTAGCGAATGCGCAGATGACGATTGCCGCACCACTGTTTTTCGGCATATGAATTTCTTCATACGATGCCGGCTGTTTGTACGCTTCGCCTTTCTCTTTCATTTCCCAGAACGCATCACGCTCATGGACATGTGGGATCACAGCAAAGTTATAGAACGGAGGTGGTGAAGAGGTTGCCCACTCCAGCGTACGACCGCCCCACGGGTCACCTGTCACATCACGGTTCTGGTCGCGATCACGTACGGAGACGTAGAACATGGTCAGCTGACACAGGATACCCAGTGCAATCAGACCTGCACCGACCGCAGCAACCACCAGAAGAGGGTGGAACTGTGGATCGATATCCTGGCTCAGACGACGGGTCATACCCATGAAGCCCAGTGCGTACAGCGGCATAAAGGCAACGAAGAAGCCAATGATCCAGAACCAGAATGCGCGCTTACCCCAGGTTTCGTTCAGGGTGAAGCCGAATGCTTTCGGGAACCAGTAGGTCACGCCCGCCATACAACCGAAGACCACACCACCGATGATTACGTTGTGGAAGTGTGCAATCAGGAACAGGCTGTTGTGCAGAATAAAGTCAGCGCCCGGAACGGCCAGCAGTACGCCGGTCATACCCCCTACAGAGAAGGTTACCAGGAAGCCAACGGTCCACAGCATGGCAGAGTGCATCTGAATGCGGCCCTGATACATGGTGAACAGCCAGTTAAAGATTTTAACCCCGGTCGGAATCGCGATGATCATCGTCATGATACCGAAGAAGGCGTTAACGTTGGCACCCGCACCCATGGTGAAGAAGTGGTGCAACCAGACGATGAACGACAGCACGGTAATGGCGATAGTCGCCCATACCAGCGAGGTATAACCAAACAGACGTTTTTTGGAGAAGGTCGCGGTAATTTCTGCGAACACACCAAACACCGGCAGTACCAGGATATACACTTCCGGATGGCCCCAGACCCAGATCAGGTTGACGTACATCATCATGTTCCCGCCCATTTCATTGGTGAAGAAATGGAAGCCGAGATAACGATCAAGGGTCAACAGCGCCAGGGTCACGGTCAGAACCGGGAACGCAGCGATGATCAGGACGTTGGTGCACAGCGCGGTCCAGGTAAAGACCGGCATTTTGAACAGGCTCATGCCCGGTGCGCGCATCTTCAGGATGGTCACGAAGAAGTTAATACCGGTTAAGGTCGTACCAATACCTGAGAGCTGAAGGCTCCAGATCCAGTAATCGACCCCGACGCCGGGACTGTACTCCGCGCCGGAGAGCGGCGGATAAGCCAGCCAGCCGGTCTGTGCGAACTCGCCCACACCCAGAGACAGGTTAACCAGGATCACACCGACCGCGGTAAACCAGAAGCTCAGGTTGTTCAGGAACGGGAACGCAACGTCACGTGCACCAATCTGCAACGGAACGGCGATGTTCATCAGGCCAACCACGAAAGGCATCGCCACGAAGAAGATCATAATCACGCCGTGCGCGGTAAAGATCTGGTCGTAGTGGTGCGGTGGCAGAATTCCCGCTTCACCGGCCGAAGCCATCACCTGCTGGGTACGCATCATAATGGCATCTGCGAAGCCACGAATCAGCATGACGAACGCCATGATGATATACATGATACCCAGGCGTTTGTGGTCAACTGACGTCAGCCATTCAGACCACAGATATTTCCACTTACCAAAATAGGTGAGCGCAGCGACCAGCGCAGCACCACCTATCAGGATAGCGGCAACCGTAACCATGATAATCGGCTCATGATACGGCACTGCATCAAGTGTTAATTTTCCTAACATCGTATTATTCCTCGGCTCCCGCGGAAGCGGCGTGACTCATGTCCATACCTTCATGCTGTGGCATGTCCATTTTCCCGTGGCTCATCCTGAACTTGTCCATAACCTGCATGAACAGTTTCGGATCAGCTGAAGAGAAATATTCCACCGGATGATTTTCGCTTGGTACAGCCACTTTCTCGAAATCTTCCATGGTGGTCAGCGTGTTAGGGGCTGCTTTGACTTTAGCCACCCACTGCTGGAATTCCGCATCGTCTTTGGTTGCAATGGCTTTAAACTTCATGCCAGAGAAACCGCGACCACTGAAGTTCGCAGAGATACCGTCGAAAGTGCCTGGTTCATTCGCAATCAGATGCAGTTTGGTCTGCATACCCGCCATCGCATAAATCTGGCTGCCGAGTGTTGGAATGAAGAAAGAGTTCATGACGGAGTTAGAGGTGATTTTAAAGTTCACCGGAGTATTTGCCGGGAAGGCAATCTGGTTCACGGTCGCAATACCCTGTTCCGGATAAATGAACAACCATTTCCAGTCCAGTGCAACCACATCGATCTCAACCGGTTTCACATCAGATTGCAGCGGTTTGCTGGGCTCCAGTGCGTGGGTTGATTTCCAGGTCAGTACGCTGAGGAAGAGAATGATCAGGATCGGAATGGTCCAGACCACGGCTTCAACCTTGTTAGAGTGTGACCAGTTAGGGCTGTACTTCGCATTCGTGTTGGACGCCCGATACTTCCAGGCAAACACCACGGCCATCAGGACTGCGGGAATCACGACGATCAACATCAGGCCAAAGGCAGTCAGTATCAGCGAACGTTGCTCCAGTGCAATCTGTCCTTTGGGATTTAACAATGCACTATCGCAGCCACTCATTAATAAAGTGCCTGCAATTAATGACAAAATCCCCAAACTTTTATTGTATTTACTGAGTCTCATTTAACGACCTCAATGACAAAGGGCTCTATTGTCGTTTAAGTGTGCGCGCATTTTACGGGAAGGTTTATGCAGTGTAAACCAGCTTAAGGATGTGTCAGATACGTGTTGACACCTTTTGCTAAGGGTGTCACAGATGTTGCGCCAGGTGACAAATAATTAACGCAGACAAGCAGTTGGCATCAATATAACAAAAACCGATGGAAGTAACCGTAAAAAAATCAGGGAAAGGAATAACCCTTACTTTTAACTCCCAAATATTTAACAAGTCTGCATCATTTGCGCGATGAAATTTAACTAAAGTAATTGCTAACCGGTTTTTAGTATTTCCGCTACGCCTCCTCAGGATCTATTCTTATTTTTTAAAAATAACACGCGATGATAAATGACGGCGACTTATCCGGACGTCACAAAATAAGCCGCAGCCCGTTAACCTATCGATTTCACTTAAGCATCTGACGCGGGCAACACCGGCGTTCTCTTCAGTGCCCTGTAATCCAGCAACACCCCGACAAGCACCGCCAGCAGAGAGAGGCTCATGCCCAGCTCAAACAGGCGGGTCAATAGCGGTGCCAGCGCAATCAGCCCCAGTGCATTCAGTGCCAGCGCGAGCAGCCAGAGAGCCAGCACGCCGCAACCGGCTGCAAACAGACGATTAGTCCAGCGATAGCCATGAGGATAGTAGCTTCGTGTGAGGAAATTGCCACTCTGCTCGACCTGATTAAGCGTCTGGCGGCAAAAAGCCAGCAGCACCAGGCCCGGCACACCCGCGATCACCGTGAAAGCATAAAAAGTTGGCCAGCCCCAGAGTTCTACCAGCCAGCCCGCTGCGGGGCCGACATAGACCCGGCCCACTGCGGAGAGCGCCGATAACAGGGCAAACTGGGTAGCTGAGAACGATTTATTGCACAGCGTCATTAACAACGCGACAAAGGCCGCGGTGCCCATGCCGCCGCAGAGGTTTTCGACAAAGACTGCGCTGGCCATGCTCCACAACTGTTTGTCGGTCACCGCCAGCAGCCAGTAACCAAAGTTTGAAACCGCCTGCAGCACGCCGAAAATGAGCAGCGCCCGGAACAGACTCAGGCGCTGCATCAGTACGCCGCCATAAAGCGCACCGATGATGGTCGCCAGCAGGCCCAGCGTCTTGTTAACCAGGCCGACATCACCGGCATTGAACCCGACGCCGCGGATCAGAAAAGTGGTGGTCAGCGAGGCGGCAAAGGCATCGCCCAGCTTGTAGAGAATAATCAGCGTAATGAGTAGCCAGGCGTTGTTGCGCTGAAAGAAATCTTTCAACGGGTCGACAACTGCCTCTCGCAGTGAATGCGGGGTGGAAGTGCGCGTGTCCGGCTCGCTCGCCATCAGCGTGGCAATAATGCCTGGCACCATCATCAGTGCCATCAGCCAGTAGGTCGCCTGCCAGCCCAGATAGCGGTCAGCCAGCCACAGCGCCAGCCCGCCTGAAATCAGCATCGCCAGCCGATAGCCCAGCACGGTAATCGCTGCGCCGCTGCCGCGCTCTTCAGGTGGCAGAATATCGGTTTTCCAGGCGTCAAAAACGATGTCCTGTGAGGCGGAGCAGAAGGCGATCAGTACTGCCAGCGCCGCCATCAGGGTCAGATCGCGGCCTGGCTGCAGAAATCCCATCGCGACAATCCCGCCCATCAGCGCCAGCTGACTCAGAAGTAACCAGCCGCGACGCCGGCCGAGAAACGGCGGCGTATAGCGGTCCATCATCGGCGACCAGAGAAATTTAAAGACATAGGCCTGGCCGACCAGTGAAAAGAAGCCGATGGTTTTCAGATCGACATTTTCCACTGTCATCCACGCCTGCAACGTGCCCGAAGTCAGTGCCAGCGGCAGTCCGGAAGCAAAACCAAGGAGCAGCAGTACGGCGGCGTTTTTCTGGCTGAAGAGGCGAAGATAGTGGTTCATGCAGATCCTGCAGATAACAAAAAGCCCTGCACGAGGCAGGGCAGAGGTGAGACGGTATTAACGGGCGTTCTGCTTGATGAAGTCGTTAACGCTGGTGTCCTGTGCCATATCCGCGATTACATCGCTCATGGTGGCGTTGACCGCGTTAGTGATCTTCTGGTTATTAGCGTTGAACGCGCCTTCTACGCTGTAAGTCTGGCGGTAGTTTTTAACCTGCTTGTTGCCGTTTTTGGCGGTCGCGATGATAGAGATGTCCGCTTTGGTGGTGATGCTGTAGCGCACATTGCCCTGCGTCACGTCAGCGTAGAGATTGTTAACCACAATCTGCAGATCGACCGCGCCATCAGGACCAATCATATAACCACGTGCGGTCATCTGCTTCTCCAGCACTTCCTGCAGCAGGAAACGGAGATCGCGCGATGGCGTCAGGGTCACTAACTGACCATCACGGTTAACTTTTGCCAGCGCCTGATCTTTACGCTGGTCGGCACCATTGATGCTCACAGTCACGCCCATCAGGCCCGGATCCTGCTGCGGCAGCTGAATTTTAGGCTGGATAGTGAGGGTATTATTGCTGGTTGCACAGCCGGCTAAAATGAACGCAGCCAACAGTGGGAATAACAGTTTTTTCAACATACTTTTTCTCGTGGATGTCAGGGGGTTGGTTTGCAAAAACTGCGGCCATCATAGCATTGCCCGGCAGTGAAAAAAGCCCTGCTACGGGTGAAATTGTCTCTGAAACCGTTTTAAGCCTCTTCTCTGACAGGCTGGTTTGCTGATGGTTTCGACTGCGTTATGATGCCTGCCGGAAGCGGGCTGACATAAAATGCAATATTTAGCGTCCGCCGACGGGTAAGCGCACTAAAAGCGACTAAGATTGAATGAGATGGGGCACCGCGCTCGCCATTGAGGAGTAATAGCCATGATCCGCGAACAAATAGAAGAAAAGCTGCGTGTGGCGTTTCAGCCAGCTCATCTGGAAGTGCATGACGAAAGTTACCGGCACAACGTGCCTGCCGGATCGGAAAGTCACTTCAAAGTGGTTATTGTCAGCGACTGCTTTGCAGGCCTGCGCTTCCTGGCGCGTCATCGTCTGATTTATAGTGAACTGGCGGCTGAATTAGCGGGCAGTGTCCATGCCTTAGCCCTGCATACTTACACCCTGAAAGAGTGGGAAGGGTTGCAGGATACCGTTCTGGCTTCACCTAACTGTCGTGGTGCCGGAAGTCTCGCCTGATCTCCCTTCTCTGAAACGGCCTGCTGGCCGTTTTTTCTGTGATTTAGCGAAAAACGCGATCCCTGGCTCAAAAAAGCAGCAAACCTGCTGAAAAGTGGTGAGTTAGCGTCCTCGACTCATTCCAGCGATGCCGCTATAATGCTGCGTCTATTTTTCCGGAATGTCTTCGGGACGCTTCTGGTAACAGGGATCAGGTTCTCTTCACGGAAGCCGTCCCGGTTGTTGGATACGGCGCATTTCACTATGTGTGGTGTCTGAAGTTGACCGAGCACGTGATTTTTTGAGGTAACAAGATGCAAGTTTCTGTAGAGACCACTCAGGGCCTGGGCCGTCGCATTACGATTACTGTTGCAGCTGACAGCATCGAAAGCGCAGTAAAAAAAGAACTGGTTGACGTTGCCAGGAAAGTTCGCATCGATGGTTTCCGTAAAGGCAAAGTGCCGATGAACATCGTAGCGCAGCGTTACGGCGCTTCTGTCCGTCAGGACGTGCTGGGCGAGCTGATGACGCGCAACTTTGTTGACGCCATCATCAAAGAAAAAATTAATCCGGCTGGCGCACCAAACTACGTGCCAGGCGAATACAAAGAAGGTCAGGATTTTACCTACGCGGTTGAATTCGAAGTTTATCCGGAAGTTGAGCTGAAAGGCCTGGAAAACATCGAAGTTGAAAAGCCTGTTGTTGAAGTGACTGATGCTGACGTTGATACCATGCTGGATACCCTGCGTAAGCAGCAGGCCAACTGGATCGAAAGCGACGTAGCTGCAGGCCCGGAAGATCGTGCAACTATCGATTTCAACGGTTCTGTTGACGGCGAAGAGTTCGAAGGCGGCAAAGCCACTGATTTCGTTCTGGCCATGGGGCAGGGCCGCATGATCCCAGGCTTTGAAGAAGGCGTTGTGGGCCACAAAGCGGGCGAAACGTTCACTATCGACGTGAAATTCCCGGACGACTATCACGCAGAAACCCTGAAAGGGAAAGATGCGAAGTTCGAGATCGTGCTGAAGAAAGTTGAAACGCGTGAGCTGCCAGAGCTGACTGAAGAGTTCATCAAACGTTTCGGCGTTGAAGATGGTTCAGTTGCCGGTCTGCGTACTGAAGTGCGTAAGAACATGGATCGCGAGCTGAAAGGCGCTATCCGTAACCGCATCAAAACTCAGGCGATCGACGGCCTGGTTGAAGCGAACGAAATCGACGTGCCAGCTGCGCTGGTTGACAGCGAAATCGACGTTCTGCGTCGTCAGGCTGCACAGCGTTTCGGTGGCAACGAACAGCAGGCGCTGGAACTGCCACGCGAACTGTTTGAAGAGCAGGCTAAACGCCGTGTTGTTGTCGGTCTGCTGCTGGGCGAAGTGATTCGTACCCACGAGCTGAAAGCTGACGAAGCGCGCGTTAACACCATGATCGAAGAGATGGCTTCTGCGTATGAAGATCCGAAAGAAGTTATCGAGTTCTACAGCAAGAATAACGAGCTGATGAACAACATGCGCAACGTCGCGCTGGAAGAGCAAGCGGTTGAAGCGGTCCTGGCGAAAGCTAAAGTGACCGAGAAAGAGACCAACTTCCAGGAACTGATGAATCAGACCGCTCAGGCCTGATCACGCAGTTAACCGTCTGTGCTAAGCCCGTGACTGAAAAGTCGCGGGCTTTTTTGTGTTTTGCGTACAGAACGCGACTCTTCGCCGCTATTTGCTTAATTAATCGGCAAATTATTCACGCATCGCTTTTTCCGGGTTAGCGAACAGGGAAAAGATTGTTATGCTTGAAACATGCGTGCAGCATCCCCAGATAGTGGGAGTATGCAGAATGAAGAGTGAGGCTGGCTGATTAACCGTCCTGAAGGTGTCGGAAAAGGTGCGACGTGGAGTTTCCCGCGCGTCTTACGTAGAATCGGTACAGAATGTTGCCAATGAAATTTATCCAGGAGACGGTAATGTCATACAGTGGCGATCGTGAATATACTGCACCGCACAATGCGCTGGTGCCAATGGTGGTTGAACAAACTTCGCGTGGTGAGCGTTCTTACGACATCTACTCCCGTCTGCTTAAAGAGCGCGTTATCTTTCTGACTGGCCAGGTTGAAGACCACATGGCGAATCTGATCGTGGCGCAGATGCTGTTTCTGGAAGCTGAGAACCCGGAAAAAGATATCTATCTTTACATCAACTCGCCAGGCGGTGTGATCACGGCCGGTATGTCGATTTACGACACCATGAAATTTATCAAACCGGATGTCAGCACTATCTGTATGGGACAGGCCTGTTCAATGGGTGCGTTCCTGCTGACAGCGGGCACCAAAGGCAAGCGTTTCTGTCTGCCAAACTCGCGCGTGATGATCCACCAGCCGCTGGGCGGCTATCAGGGCCAGGCGTCAGACATTGAAATCCATGCGCGTGAAATCCTCAAAGTTAAACAGCGTATGAATGAGCTGATGGCTGAGCACACCGGTAAAACGCTGGAAGAGATTGAGCGTGATACCGAGCGTGACCGTTTCCTCTCTGCAAATGAAGCGGTAGAGTATGGATTAGTCGATTCAATTCTGACGCATCGCCAATAAGACCCCGACTTACCGTTGTCCCTGGTCTATAGTTAACAGGACAACGGTACTATTATGGGTTGAATGAATTTCGGCCGTCCCTGTACGGCCTGAGCCGTACGCGGGTATGGCCTGAGAACAAGAAGAGGTTAACTGATGACAGATAAGCGCAAAGACGGTTCAGGAAAGTTGCTGTACTGCTCTTTTTGCGGCAAAAGCCAGCATGAAGTGCGTAAGCTGATTGCCGGGCCGTCAGTGTATATCTGCGATGAGTGTGTTGACCTGTGCAACGACATCATTCGCGAAGAGATTAAAGAAGTTGCCCCGCATCGTGAACGCAGTGCGTTGCCAACCCCACATGAAATTCGCCATCACCTCGATGATTATGTTATCGGTCAGGAAAGAGCGAAGAAAGTGCTGGCGGTTGCGGTTTATAACCACTACAAGCGTCTGCGTAACGGCGATACCAGCAATGGCATCGAACTGGGCAAAAGTAACATTCTGCTGATCGGCCCGACCGGTAGTGGTAAAACGCTGCTGGCAGAAACGCTGGCGCGCCTGCTGGATGTGCCATTCACTATGGCTGACGCCACCACGCTGACTGAAGCCGGTTACGTGGGTGAAGACGTTGAAAACATCATCCAGAAACTGCTGCAGAAATGTGACTACGACGTACAGAAAGCACAGCGCGGCATCGTCTACATCGATGAAATCGACAAAATCTCACGTAAGTCAGATAACCCGTCGATTACACGTGATGTGTCAGGCGAAGGTGTACAGCAGGCTCTGCTTAAACTGATTGAAGGCACTGTGGCTGCTGTTCCGCCGCAGGGTGGACGTAAGCATCCGCAGCAGGAATTTTTGCAGGTTGATACCTCGAAAATTCTGTTTATCTGCGGCGGCGCATTTGCCGGCCTGGATAAAGTGATCTCCCAGCGTGTGGAAACCGGATCCGGTATTGGCTTCGGCGCTACCGTAAAAGGGAAGTCGCAGAAAGCCAGCGAAGGCGAACTGCTGTCACAGTGTGAACCTGAAGATTTGATCAAGTTTGGTCTGATCCCTGAGTTTATCGGTCGTCTGCCTGTGGTCGCAACGTTGAGTGAACTGAGCGAAGAAGCACTGATTCAGATTCTGCGTGAGCCGAAAAACGCCCTGACAAAACAGTACCAGGCGCTGTTTAACCTGGAAGGCGTTGAGCTGGAGTTCCGTGACGAGGCATTAACCGCCATTGCTAAGAAAGCGATGTCACGTAAAACCGGTGCGCGTGGTCTGCGTTCTATTGTTGAAGGTGCGTTGCTGGAAACCATGTATGACCTGCCTTCCATGGATGACGTGGAAAAAGTAGTGATTGATGAATCAGTTATTGAAGGTCAGTCTGAGCCCATGCTGATCTACGGCAAGCATGAAGCGCAGGCATCTGGCGAATAATTAAACAGATCGTCCATGTTGTTCTATTAAAAAAGGGGAAAATGTTTCCCCTTTTGCTTTTCTCGCCTCTGTGACGTTGAATGTCGGACAATCATCCCCATATACTCAGATACCTGTGGGTTTAACTGCATACCTGCCTGATGCGGTTCCCATCACCTGGCGGACATTAAACAAAGAGAGAGCTCTATGAATCCTGAGCGTTCTGAACGCATTGAAATCCCCGTGTTGCCGCTGCGCGACGTGGTGGTTTATCCGCACATGGTAATTCCGTTGTTTGTTGGCCGGGAAAAATCAATTCGGTGCCTTGAAGCCGCAATGGATCATGATAAAAAAATCATGCTGGTCGCACAGAAAGAGGCTTCAACGGATGAACCTGGCATTAACGATCTCTTTTCAGTAGGGACCGTTGCTTCAGTATTGCAAATGCTGAAACTGCCGGATGGCACGGTCAAAGTCCTGGTGGAAGGTTTACAGCGCGCCCATATTACGACGCTGGCCGACAACGGTGACCATTTTGTGGCTCAAGCTGAATATCTGGTTTCGCCAGAGATTGAAGAGCGCGAGCAGGAAGTGCTGGTGCGTACGGCGATCAATCAGTTTGAAGGCTACATCAAACTCAATAAAAAGATCCCACCCGAGGTTTTAACCTCACTGAATAACATTGACGATGCGGCCCGCCTTGCCGACACCGTTGCAGCACATATGCCACTGAAACTGGCAGACAAACAGTCTGTGCTGGAGATGTCCGACGTCAATGAGCGTCTGGAATATCTGATGGCGATGATGGAATCTGAAATCGATCTGCTGCAGGTTGAGAAGCGTATTCGCAACCGTGTTAAGAAGCAGATGGAGAAGAGCCAGCGTGAGTACTATCTGAATGAGCAGATGAAGGCGATTCAGAAAGAGCTGGGCGAGATGGACGATGCGCCTGACGAGTATGAAGCGTTAAAACGCAAAATCGACGCGGCAAAAATGCCGGAAGAAGCGCGTGAAAAAGCAGAAGCTGAGCTGCAGAAGCTGAAAATGATGTCCCCGATGTCCGCTGAAGCGACCGTGGTTCGCGGCTACATCGACTGGATGGTGCAGGTTCCGTGGAACGCGCGCAGCAAAGTGAAGAAAGATCTGCGTAAAGCGCAGGAGACCCTGGATACTGACCATTACGGCCTGGAGCGCGTGAAGGATCGTATTCTTGAGTATCTTGCGGTTCAGAGTCGCGTCAGCAAGATCAAAGGGCCGATTCTGTGCCTGGTCGGACCGCCAGGGGTAGGTAAAACCTCTCTGGGACAGTCGATTGCCAAAGCGACCGGACGTAAATATGTCCGTATGGCGCTGGGTGGCGTGCGTGATGAAGCGGAAATCCGTGGTCATCGTCGTACCTACATCGGCTCCATGCCGGGTAAACTCATCCAGAAAATGGCGAAAGTCGGGGTTAAAAACCCGCTGTTCCTGCTGGATGAGATCGACAAAATGTCTTCGGACATGCGCGGCGATCCTGCTTCAGCGCTGCTGGAAGTGCTTGATCCAGAGCAGAACATTGCGTTCAACGACCACTATCTGGAAGTCGACTACGACCTCTCTGATGTGATGTTCGTGGCAACATCGAACTCAATGAATATCCCGGCACCGCTGCTGGACCGTATGGAAGTGATTCGTCTGTCGGGTTACACCGAAGATGAGAAACTGAATATCGCTAAGCAGCATCTGCTGACCAAGCAGATTGAACGCAACGCCCTGAAAGCCAGTGAAATTACGGTTGAAGATAGCGCGATTGTCGGCATTATCCGTTACTACACCCGTGAAGCCGGCGTGCGTAGCCTTGAGCGTGAGCTGTCGAAATTGTGCCGTAAAGCGGTGAAATCACTGCTGATGGACAAGACGAAAAAGCACATCACCATCAATGGTGAAAACCTCAAGGACTTCCTGGGCGTACAGCGCTTCGACTATGGTCGTGCTGACAGTGAAAACCGGGTGGGTCAGGTCACCGGCCTGGCGTGGACGGAAGTGGGCGGCGATCTGCTGACCATTGAAACTGCATGCGTACCGGGTAAAGGCAAGCTGACTTACACCGGTTCTCTGGGCGAAGTGATGCAGGAGTCGATTCAGGCTGCGCTGACCGTGGTGCGTGCCCGTGCCGAGAAGCTGGGCATTAATGGTGACTTCTACGAAAAACGTGATATTCACGTTCACGTGCCAGAAGGCGCCACACCGAAAGATGGTCCAAGTGCGGGTATCGCAATGTGTACCGCGCTGGTCTCCTGTCTTACCGGTAACCCGGTGCGTGCGGATGTCGCTATGACCGGTGAGATCACCCTGCGTGGTCAGGTTCTGCCGATTGGCGGTCTGAAAGAGAAACTGCTGGCAGCACACCGTGGTGGCATTAAAACCGTGCTGATCCCGGACGACAACAAGCGTGATCTGGAAGAGATTCCACAGAACGTGATTGCCGATCTGGAGATCCATCCGGTGAAACGCATTGAAGAGGTGCTGAATCTGGCACTGGAAAATGCGCCTTACGGCATGCAGGTCGCAACAGCAAAATAGTGATTAACGGCATAAACCGTTAAAAAGCGGAGCTGGCAAGGCAATTGGCGCTTGCCAGCTTTTTTTTGTGCCGTTAATTTAGGTGGCTGTCGGGGCGACGTTCTCAGAGAAATTCCGTTGTTTCGGCTCCACAGGCTTGATATAACTTGCTGCGCGTTCGTACCCGGCCGGAAGCCCGGTACGATGTGAAATAATAAAAGAGGGGATGAAGAGAGTGAATAAGTCACAATTGATCGACAAAATTGCTGCCGATGCTGATATTTCTAAAGCTGCAGCAGGACGTGTTTTAGATGCATTTATGGGCTCAGTTTCAGATGCGCTGAAAGAGGGTGATGAAGTGGCTCTGGTGGGTTTCGGCACATTCTCTGTACGTGACCGCGCTGCACGTACCGGCCGCAATCCGCAAACCGGTAAAGAGATCACCATCCCGGCAGGTAAAGTACCTGGTTTCCGTGCTGGTAAAGCATTGAAAGACGCTGTCAATTAATAACAACGAATAGATTCATTGACGCATTTTCTTCAGTGGATTAGAGGACGATTAACCCGTTCTCATGTAACATACGGGCACATCAATGAGATGTGCCTTTTTTGTTTTAACCGGTGAGAATCGGGCCGTAAGATGGACCTGGACCGGATTGAGACTGCCAGCTAAGCCAGCAGTTGCGTGAGTCGCCAGCCAGTGGCGAATTGCGACCGAGCTTTACATTCACACTACAGCGGAGTGTTGCCATACCATGATGGACAATTTACGCGCGGCGTCGAACCATGTCGTGCTCAAGATTATTCTGGGACTGATTATCGTCTCTTTTGTGCTGACAGGCGTTGGCAACTATCTGATTGGCGGCAATAACGACTATGCGGCCAAAGTTAACGGTCAGGAGATAAGCCGGGGACAGCTGGAGCAGGCGTTTAACAGCGAACGCAGTCGCCAGCAACAGATGCTGGGTGACCAGTTCTCGCAGCTGGCCAGCAACGATGGCTTCATGCAGCAGATGCGTCAGCAGGCGCTGTCGCAGTTGATCGACCAGGCGCTGCTCGACAGCTACATCAAAGAGCTTCATCTCAGCATCAGTGACGATCAGGTTAAGCAGGCTATCTTCAATCAGCAGGCTTTCCAGACCAACGGCAAATTCGACAATGCTAAATATCTGGCGCTGATCGGCAACATGGGTTTCAGCGCCGACCAGTATGCTGAAGCGCTGCGCAAGCAACTCTCCAATCAGCAGTTGATCAATGCCGTTGCGAACACAGATTTCACGCTGAAAGGCGAAGCCAGCAAACTGGTGGACCTGGTTTCACAGCAACGTGATATTCGTCAGGCGACGCTGGACGTTAATGCCCTGATGGCGAAACAAAGCGTCACCGACGACGAAATCAGTCAGTACTATCAGCAGCATAAAACCAGCTTTATGGCGCCGGAACAGTTTCGCGTCAGCTATATCCTGATGGACGCCGCCAGCATGCAGCAGGATGCCAGCGAAGCAGATATTCAGGCCTGGTACGACCAACATAAAGCAGACTATTCGCAACCACAGCGTAATCGCTACAGCGTTATTCAGACCAAAACTGAAGCGGATGCCAATGCGGTACTGGCTCAGCTGAAAGGTGGCGCTAACTTCGCGGATGTGGCGAAAGCCAAATCAATCGACCCCATCTCTGCGCGTAAGGGCGGTGATATGGGCTGGCTGGAACCGTCAACCACCCCGGATGAGCTGAAAAATGCGGGTCTGACTGAGAAAGGCCAGATGTCAGGCGTGATCAAATCGTCAGTGGGCTTCCTGGTGGTTCGTCTCGACGATATTCAGCCAGAGCAGGTTAAACCACTGGATGAGGTTCGCAGCGCTGTTGCAGCGAAAGTGAAGCAGGAGAAGGGCGTTGATGCCTTCTACAAACTGCAGCAGAAAGTCAGTGAAGCGGCCAGCAATGACAATGAGTCACTGGCGGGTGCCGAGCAGGCTTCGGGTCTGAAAGCGAAAGAGACCGGCTGGTTCAGTCAGGACACGCTGCCAGACGCGCTTAACTTCGATGCGGTGAAACAGGCGATCTTTAACGGTGGTCTGGTGGGTCAGAACGGTGCGCCGGGTAACAACTCCGATATTATCACCGTCGATGGCGACCGTGCCTTTGTACTGCGTATCAGCGAGCACAAACCGGAAGCGGTAAAACCGCTGGAGCAGGTGAAGGCGCAGATTACGGATACGCTTAAGCATGACAAAGCGACACAGCAGGCTAAAGCCCAAGCCGATAAACTGCTGACCGACCTCAAAGCGGGCAAGCTGGACGCACTGACTGCAGCAGGCCTGACCCTTAGCGCCAGCAAAACCGTTGATCGCAATGCACAGGATCCGGTGGCACAGGCCGCCTTTAACCTGCCTCAGCCTGCTGATAATAAGCCTTCATGGGGTGTCAGCGAAGATATGCAGGGCAATGTGGTGCTGGTGGCGGTAGATAAAGTTAAAACCGGCAGCATGCCGCAGGCGCAGACTGACGAAATGGTCAAAGGCGTTACGCAGAATAATGCGCAGCTGACGTTTGAAGCCCTACTGCAAAATCTGCGTAAAGAGGCCAAAATCAAGTACGGCGCTGCCGCACAAATGCAGTAAGCCTCGCAAAAATTACGCAACGACTGTAACAATCAAAGGCCGCATTCGCGGCCTTTTCCATTTCTGATATTCCGCTTTTGAGCCTTGTGCGGCGTAGTGCCACTCTGTCGCTGCTGTTTACACACAAGGAGAAACACAGCATGGCTAAATCTAAACTTGTTGCCTTTTATCTCTCACTCGCACTGGGCGGTGTACTCTGTCACGGCAGCGTCTCTGCGGCACCTGAACCTGCCAGTCCGGCGGTCTCGCAGAACACACATCCTGCACCGAAGCCGGAGACAGCCGCGCAGCTGCAGCCAAAGCAGGAGCAGGTCAGCATCAATGAAGCGACAGCGGAACAGCTCTCTGCCGCTATGAATGGTGTGGGGCTGAAGAAAGCGCAGGCGATTGTGAACTATCGCGAACAGTACGGACCCTTTAGCGCGATTCAGCAACTCAGTGAAGTACCGGGTATCGGTAACGCGCTGATAGAGCGAAATGCGGCCCGGCTGAAATTGTGAGGCAGTACACATCTGTGATGCTTAACTCACGCTAACCAGATGACTCTGCTAAAGTGAACAGGTCCAACCAGTTAACTCACAGTAGCAGGAGAGCATGATCATGCAGACCACCATAAAAGTGCGTGGCTATCATCTGGATGTCTATCAGCACGTCAACAATGCGCGCTATCTTGAGTTTCTTGAGGAGGCGCGCTGGGAATGGCTGGAAGTGGCTGAAGCGTTCCACTGGTTGCAGGAACAGAAACTGGCTTTTGTGGTGGTCAATATCAACATCAACTATCGTCGCCCGGCCGTGCTGGGCGACGTACTGGTTATCGACAGTGAGATTACGCAGTTAAATGGCAAAAGCGGCATTATTACCCAGCGGGTGTTGCTGGCAGGTCAGGAGACCGTGGTGGCGGATGCCGTACTCACGTTTGTCTGTATTGATTTGCGGACCCAAAAGGCGGTTGCGCTGGAAGGGGAGTTACGCGAGCGACTGATGCGTCTGATGGCATGAGCCGATAAAAAGCGGCAAACCGAACTGCTTTGCCGCCACGCCAGACAGCCTTAGTTAAGGCCGCTCTTTGCTTTCATTGCTGCCATGACGCCAGCACGATCGTTGAGATAACCCTGGAGGCCATTAGCCCGTAAATGACAGGCAGCACACTCACCACATCCGTCGCCTTTCTCACCGTTATAGCAGGTCAGCGTCTGCTCGCGTACCAGCGCAAGCTGCTGCCAGTAATCTGCAAGCGCCCAGGTTTCCGCTTTATTGAGCCACATCAGCGGCGTCTCAAAACGCACCTCGCGCGCCATGCCAAGCGACACCGCATGGTTCAGCGCTTTGACAAACTCATCGCGGCAGTCGGGATAGCCGGAAAAATCGGTTTCGCAGACGCCGGTGATGACCGCTTCTGCTTCGACCTGATACGCGTAAACCGAGGCCAGCGTCAGAAAGAGAATATTGCGGCCCGGCACGAACGTACTGGGTAAGCCACTGGCCTCAGGATTATAAGCCGGCACCGGAATGTTATCCCGCGTCAGGCTGCTGACGGCGAGTTCGTTCAGCATGGTCACGTCCAGCACTTTGTGTGCGCGCGCACCCAGTGTCATCGCCAGATCGCGGGCGACCTCGATCTCTTCCCGGTGGCGTTGTCCATAGTCGAAAGTGACGCAGTGAACTTCATCATAAAGCTGTACAGCCTGAATCAGGCAGGTAGTGGAGTCTTGTCCACCGCTGAAAACTACAACCGCGCGTTTCATGGTGTTTCCCTGATAATTAATTTTGCGCTTATGGTAATGCCTCAGTCCGCCGCTGAACAGCTGCAAGGCGGATCAATAGGCGGCGGAATCCATGCGCGGCTGAAATCAAACCAGCCCAGCGTGTTCAGCTCTATCCCTTCAACGGCAGGGGGGGCATAAATCTGGTAGCGATAATTGAACAGGGGCAGCAGGATGCCGTCCGTCATCAGTTGATGATAAAGCTGCTGCAGCGCACGGGTACGACTATTGCCGTCTGATATCTGCTGGATAGCCAGCAGTTGCGCCTGGACTTCTTCGCCCTGCGGTGTGGGCCACAGCCGACGCCATAGCGGGTCAATCTGTAACCAGCTCGCCAGTGTGAAGACCGGCGCATCGCCAATCAACCGATCGCCCATCACGATATCCGCCTCATCAGGCGGGGCGATATGATGCCAGCTTTTGACCGGATGAAAAACGACGTTCAGAGTACAGCCGTGCTGTTTTAACAGGGCGACCAGTGCCTGTGACATCTGATGCAGCTCAACCGGCAACTGATAATGCAGCGTCAGGGTGGGGGGCAAGGGGACCGGAACACTATCAATCAGCGGTACTTCCCAGCCGGGTAACAGCTCTTTGCTGGGGGTAATTAACCCCTCATCCAGTGGCAACCGGCTGACGATCCCGCTTTGCTGGATGAGCTGGAAAAGCGTGCGCGCCTGCGCGGGTGTAAATCCGGCTCGCGGGCGGCAGACCAGATAACAGAAGCCGAGACTGATGCTACTGCTGACCGGCTTCAATGTCCTGAGCTCTGCTGCATCGCCAATGGCAATCTGCACCGGATGGCGACAGCTGCTGCCGAGTGCGGCATCAAACAGCTGAGGAGTAATCCAGTACTCTACCGCCTGCAACAGCGGACGCTGCAGATGCCAGCGCGCATGGCTTTCAATCCTGACCAGCTCAGCGCTGAAATGCCTGAGTTTCCATGGCCCGCTGCCTGTGGCGGGATAAGAGGGATGGGGCAGCAGGCACAAAAGATGGGCAAGCCGGTGAGGCAGCCAGAAATCAGGTCGTCGCAGGTTAAACCGCACCGCCAGCGGGTGAGGCGCATCCACGCTGACCACATCGGCAAGCAATATCCTGACACGCGTATCCTGCAGCAGCTGGCGGAACTGCACCACCAGTTGCGCGGCCTGCACCGGCTCTTCGTTATGCCACATCAGCTGAGGCCGCAACCAGAATAACCAGCTACAGGACGCTTCATCGTGCTGCCAGTGATGCGCCAGATCGCCGACCGGCTCATCCTGCTCAAAACGGGTCAGACCGGAATAGATCTGACGAACCAGATGCTGTTCAGCCCGCCCGGTAATCTGGCGCGGCTCGGTACTCTCCATGGGACGATAGTAGGGGATGCGCAGAACCGGCGTGTCGTTCTGCCACTGTCCACCCATTAACGGCCGCAGCATATTAATCAGCCTTTCCGGCGGCAGATCCAGCAGCTGTAAAGCGTCAGCTGCCTCTCCGGCATCAAGCTGTTTTTGCAGCAACTGCTGCCGTAACTGTTCAGGCGTGCGCAGAAACACTAACCGACCCTGTTTGCCACGGCCCGGTTCACCGTGCCAGCTAAGCCAGCCAGCGTGCTGCCACTGTGACAGTAACGTGCGCAGATGACGCTCACTGCAGATGCAGTGGCGCGCCATCTCTGCCACGCAGGTCTGCTGAGGGACGCCCTGGCTCTGCTGCCACAGGCGCTGAAACTGATTAAGGCGGTTAAGCTGACGCATGATAAACCCGGAACAGTTTTTTAAAAGTATTCACTATTACTTCCGTAATTAACAGGCAATAGTAAGCTCATCTTTTCAGCAGGAGGGTAACCATAATGCGTTTAGCCGCATTCGATATGGATGGCACATTATTGCTGCCGGATCATCAACTGGGTCAGCAGACGCTGGACAGTCTGCAGGCGCTGCATCTGCGCGGCGTTAATCTGGCGCTGGCGACGGGCCGCCATCTGCTGGAGATGCAGATTCTGCGGGAGAAATTAACGCTGCCCGCGTGGCTGATTACCGGGAATGGCACCCGCGTACACGATCGGTCTGGCAATCTGATCTTTGCCCGCGATCTGCCCTCTGCGGTAGCTGAAGAGGTCATTCATCGCCATTGGGAAACACCCGCGTCGATCCACGTTTTCAACGATCAGGGATGGTTTACCGATCGACCCCAGCCTGAGCTGCTGGTGGCCCATCAGATGAGCGGATTTGGCTATCAGCTGTGCGATCTGAAAAGGCTGCCCGCGCATCAGGTAACAAAAATCTGCTTTATCGATCAGCATCAGCGTCTGTGTCAGCTGAAAACAGAGCTGGATGCGGCGCTGGATGAGCAGGCAAATATCTGCTTCTCTGCGGTGGACTGTCTGGAAGTGTTGCCCGCCAGCTGCAACAAAGGCAGCGCGCTGGCACTGTTGTGCGACCATCTGTCACTGACGCTGGCGGAGTGCATGGCGTTCGGGGATGCAATGAATGACAGAGAGATGCTGTCGCAGGTTGGACGGGGTTTCATCATGGGCAATGCGATGGCGCAGCTGAAAGCCGCGCTACCGCATCTGCCGGTATTAGGGCATTGCGAGACACAGGCGGTGTCTCACTATTTAAATCACTGGCTGGCTACACCCGACCTCGCGTATTCCCCCGAATGCTGAGGATTGCCGTGAACCGGACAGGATGTCCGGTTTTTTATTCGAGTTCGCGCTGCCACGGCGTGATATCGCCAATATGTTTTGCCACCCATTCCGGCTGATAGTAGCTATCGGGATAACGTTCGCCACTGTCGCACAGCAGTGTCACCACGGATCCCTGCTGATTCGCTGCCCGTAAGCGTTTCGCCACCTGCATCATGCCCCAGAAATTGGTGCCGGTAGAGGCCCCAGGCTTGCGTCCCAGAATCTTTTCCAGCTTCAGCATGGCGGCCAGCGTTGCACCATCCGGTACTTTGATCATTTCATCAATCACGTCAGGCATGAACGACGGCTCCACGCGCGGACGGCCAATTCCCTCGACCATGCTGCCACGTGTGCTGGTCAGCGTTGCATCACGCTGTTGCCAGTAATCGAAAAACACCGAATGCTGCGGATCCACCACCAGCAGTTTCGTATCCAGGCCCTGATAACGGATATAGCGGCCCAGCGTCGCCGAGGTGCCGCCGGTGCCCGCGCTCATAATCACCGTATGGGGAATCGGATAGGGCTCATGCTGCATCTGACGGAATATGCTTTCAGCAATATTATTATTACCGCGCCAGTCGGTAGCGCGTTCAGCATAGGTAAACTGATCCATAAAATGGCCATTCAGCTCACGTGCCAGCCGTTCAGATTCTGCGTAAAGCTGGCAGGGATCCTCGACAAAATGGCACTGTCCGCCATAAAAGGTGATCTGCTCAATTTTACGTTTCGCCGTACTGGCGGGCATCACCGCAATAAAGGGCAGGCCTAGCAGCCTTGCGAAGTACGCCTCAGAAACGGCCGTGCTGCCTGATGAGGCTTCGATAATCGGCGTATTCTCTTTAATCCAGCCGTTGGAGAGACCGTAGAGAAACAGGGATCGTGCCAGCCGATGTTTCAGACTGCCACTGGGATGGATACTCTCATCTTTCAGGTAGAACCAGATGCCGGGAAAATCCGCCAGATCGAAACGGATCAAATGGGTTTCAGCCGATCGTTGAAAATCAGCGTTAATTTCGTTGATAGCGTGGCGAATCCAGCAGGTCTGCATCTCAGGCATCCGGTAAAGAAGTGATGCGGCTATTTTATGGCACGTGCAGGAAAAAGAGATTGCAAAAATACCGCTAAAATCGCGGTAATGGAGAAAATGATTCTCCCGGAGTCCCATATGTTAGATAAAACTGACCTTAAACTGCTTTCACTGCTGCAGCAGGATTGCACGCTGTCACTGCAGGCGCTGGCGGATGCCGTCAACCTCACTACCACACCCTGCTGGAAGCGCCTGAAAAAGCTGGAAGATGATGGCATTATTCGCGCCCGGGTGGCGCTGCTGGATGGGGATAAAATCGGACTGTCACTGACGGCGTTTATGTTTGTGAAGACCCAGCAGCACAGCCGCGACTGGTATCAGGCTTTTGTCTCGGTGGTCAGCAGCATGCCCGAGGTGATGGCCTTTTACCGGATGGCAGGTGAGTATGATTACCTGCTGCGCATTCAGGTGGCGGACATGAAGAGCTATGATGCGTTCTACAAGCGATTAGTGAACGGTGTGCCCGGCCTGATTGATGTGACATCCAGCTTCGCCATGGAAGAGATTAAATACACCACGGCTTTACCTGTCGCCCCCTGAGGGCCTGAGATTGAGAGCAGCGTTGTGCGATTATTCAGTCAATTAAGTTGGTATTTTCTGCGGGAGTGGCGGCGCTATCTGGGCGCGGTCATCCTGCTGATTGTTATTGCTGTTCTGCAATTACTGCCGCCGCATGTGGTCGGTGTCATTGTTGATGGTGTCACACGTGACAACATGAGTACCAGCCGCATCATGATGTGGATTGGTATCATGCTGGCAACCGCAGTGGTGGTCTATCTGCTGCGTTATGTCTGGCGCGTGCTGCTCTTTGGTGCCTCCTACCAGCTGGCGGTTGAGCTGCGCGAAGATTTCTATCGCCAGCTGAGTCGGCAGCAACCGGCATTTTATCTGCGTCACCGTACCGGTGACCTGATTGCGCGTGCCACTAACGACGTGGATCGGGTGGTGTTTGCGGCCGGGGAAGGGGTGCTGACGCTGGTCGATTCGCTGGTGATGGGCTGTGTGGTGCTGCTGGTGATGAGTACGCAGATCAGCTGGCAGCTGACCCTGCTGGCGCTGGTGCCGATGCCCATTATGGCAATCGTCATCCATCGCTACGGTAATCAGCTTCATCATCGGTTCAAACTGGCCCAGGCGGCCTTCTCCAGCCTTAACGATCAGACGCAGGAGAGCCTGACCAGCATCCGGATGATTAAATCCTTCGGTCTTGAACAGCATCAGTCGCAGCAATTCTCCGATATCGCCCGCGATACCGGTGATAAGAACCTGCGCGTGGCGCGGGTCGATGCCCGTTTCGATCCCACAATCTACATCGCTATTGGTTTCTCAAACCTGCTGGCGATTGTCGGCGGCAGCTGGCTGGTGTGGCATGACCAGATGACGCTGGGGCAGCTGACCAGCTTTGTGATGTATCTCGGCCTGATGATCTGGCCGATGCTCGCCCTGGCGTGGATGTTCAATATCGTCGAACGCGGCAGCGCCGCCTGGAGCCGCATCGGTGCATTGCTGGCGGAAGCACCCGCGGTGGAAGATGGCGATAAGTCTCTGCCACCTGAACCGGGCACGCTGCAGGTCGCGATTCGCGCCTTTCACTATCCGGCCAGCGCGGCTCCGGTGTTAAGTGATGTCAGCTTCCAGCTGAAGCCCGGCGAAATGCTGGGACTGTGTGGGCCAACTGGCAGCGGAAAAAGTACCTTACTGAGCCTGATCCAGCGCCATTTTGATATTCAGCAGGGCGACATCCGTTATCACCAGATCCCGCTGACGCAGTTGCGGCTGGACAGCTGGCGCAGTCGTCTCGCCGTGGTCAGCCAGACACCATTCCTGTTTTCGGACAGCGTAGCGAACAATATTGCGCTGGGGAAACCGGGCGCAACCCGGCAGGAGATTGAACAGGCCGCCACGCTGGCCTGCGTGCATGACGATATTCTGCGGCTGCCGCAGGGTTATGAAACCGAAGTCGGGGAGCGAGGTGTGATGCTGTCGGGTGGACAGAAGCAGCGTCTTTCAATTGCCCGGGCACTGCTGCTGAACGCAGAAATCCTGATTCTGGACGATGCGCTCTCTGCGGTGGATGGTCGTACCGAGCACGAAATCCTGCATAACCTGCGCATCTGGGGGCAGGGAAAAACACTGATTATCAGCGCGCATCGCCTGTCGGCGCTGACGGAAGCCAGTGAAATCCTGGTGTTACAACAGGGCAGCGTGACACAGCGTGGCGATCATGACGCGCTGACCACCAGCGCTGGCTGGTATCGTGACATGTACCGTTACCAGCAACTGGAAGCGGCGCTGGATGATGATGAAAATGAGAAAGGAGTGCCGCATGGCTAAGTCTGCCCGCTTGTGGCCCACCCTGAAGCGCCTGCTGAGCTACGGTAAGCCCTGGCGTAAATCCCTGTCGCTGGCGGTAGGCATGCTGTGGATCGCTGCCGCGGCGGAAGTAACCGGTCCGGTGCTGGTCAGCTATTTTATCGATAACCTGGTGGCGAAACATCAGATGCCCTGGGGGCTGGTGGCCGGTCTGGTCATCAGCTTTGTCCTGCTTCAGCTACTGGCCGCCGGGCTGCACTACTGGCAGGCGCTGCTGTTCAATCGCGCCGCCATTGGTGTGGTGCAGCGGTTACGCAGTGACGTGATGAATGCCGCGCTCTGTCAGCCGCTGAGCGCTTTTGATACTCAGCCGGTCGGGCAGATTATTTCGCGCGTGACGAATGACACCGAAGTGATCCGCGATCTTTATGTCACGGTAGTTTCAACCGTACTGCGCAGCGCTGCGCTGGTCGGCGCCATGATGGTGGCGATGTTCAGTCTTGACTGGCGCATGGCGCTGGTAGCAATGATGATCTTCCCGCTGGTACTGATAGTGATGCTCATCTATCAGCGTTACAGCACGCCGATTGCCCGACGGGTTCGCAGCTATCTGGCTGACATCAACAACGGCTTCAACGAAGTGATCAGCGGCATGAGTGTGATTCAGCAGTTTCGTCAGCAGGCGCGATTTGGTGAGCGTATGGGCGAAGCGAGCCGCTCTCACTATCTGGCGCGAATGGAGACGCTGCGTCTCGATGGCTTTCTGCTGCGTCCATTGCTGAGCCTGTTTTCAGCGATGGTGTTGTGCGGGCTGCTGATTCTGTTCAGTTTTTCGGTGCCTGGCGTGTTTGAAGTGGGGGTGCTCTATGCCTTCATTACTTACCTGGGCCGTCTGAATGAGCCACTGATTGAGCTGACCACCCAGCAGTCGATGCTGCAGCAGGCGGTGGTGTCTGGCGAGCGTATCTTCGAGCTGATGGATGCCGCCCAGCAGCAGTATGGTGCCGATCAGCAGCCACTGGCTTCAGGTCGTATTGCCCTGAACAACCTCAGTTTTGCCTACCGTGAAAACCGCGATGTGCTGAGTGATATCAATCTTGACGTCGCACCGCGTGAGTTTGTGGCGCTGGTGGGCCATACCGGCAGTGGCAAAAGTACCCTGGCTAACCTGTTGATGGGTTATTACCCGGTGACGCGCGGCGAAATCCGTATTGATGATCGTCCGATTGGCGACCTGAGCCATGCCGTGCTGCGACGCGGTATCGCGATGGTGCAGCAGGATCCGGTGGTGCTGGCCGATACGCTGCTGGCCAATGTGCGGCTGGGCCGCGACATCAGCGAAGAGGCCGTCTGGACCGTGCTGGAACAGGTGCAGCTGGCACTGCTGGCGCATGCCCTGCCGGAGGGGATTCACACCCGGCTGGGCGAGCAGGGCAATAATCTGTCGGTCGGGCAGAAGCAGCTGCTGGCGCTGGCCCGGGTACTGGTTGATCTGCCGCAGATCCTGATCCTCGACGAGGCGACCGCTAACATCGACTCCGGCACCGAGCAGGCCATTCAGCATACGCTTGCGACGCTACGGCAACACAGCACGCTGGTGGTGATCGCTCACCGCCTCTCAACGATTATCGATGCGGATAAGATTCTGGTGCTGCATCGTGGTCGTGTGGTTGAGCAGGGCACTCATCAGCAACTGCTGGCGCTACAGGGACGTTACTGGCAGATGTATCAGCTGCAACAGGCAGGGGAAGATCTGGCGTCGGGCGTACCTGTAACATCTGAAAGCTGACTTGCACCTTTTTTGCGCAGCTTTATCGGAATAATCTGTATAAATGCACTCCTTTGACGCCTGGAGCACCAAAGGAGTGCAGTCTCAGGCTGCGATCCCTGTCACACACCCATTCTCATTCATATCTTCCTTGAAGCATCCCTTGCTCCGTCTCGCCTGACTCACTGATTAAGGGCACTTTTACACTCTGGCACAGGCTTTGCTTATATCCCTGCGTGTCCATAAACGTTACCTATTTACTCGCTGGAGGGGATCCAATGAAGCTGGTTACCGTCGTAATTAAGCCATTCAAACTGGAGGATGTACGTGAAGCTTTATCCTCTATCGGCATTCAGGGCCTGACCGTCTCCGAAGTGAAAGGTTTTGGTCGTCAGAAAGGCCATGCAGAGCTCTATCGTGGCGCAGAGTACAGCGTTAACTTCCTGCCGAAGGTCAAAATTGATATCGCGATTGCCGACGATCAGTTAGACGAAGTGGTGGATGTCATCAGTAAAGCGGCCTACACCGGCAAAATTGGCGACGGTAAAATTTTCGTGGCTGAACTGCAGCGCGTCATCCGTATTCGTACCGGCGAGACCGACGAAGCCGCTCTGTAATTAAGACTCAGTACTGTGATGGGATGGAATAAAAATGAATAAAATTTTCACGAAGCTGGGCCTCACCAGCCTGGCACTGTTACCCTCACTCGCAATGGCTGCGCCTGCCGTTGCGGACAAGGCTGATAACGCATTTATGATGATTTGCACCGCGCTGGTGCTCTTTATGTCAATTCCAGGTATTGCGCTGTTTTACGGCGGTCTGATTCGTGGCAAAAACGTTCTGTCGATGCTGACGCAGGTTGCTGTGACCTTCTCGCTGGTCTGCGTGCTGTGGGTGGTCTACGGCTATTCACTGGCCTTCAGTGAAGGCAATGCCTTCTTTGGCGGCTTTGGCTGGGCCATGCTGAAAAACATTCAGCTCACCGCCGTTATGGGCAGTTTCTATCAGTATATCCACGTAGCATTCCAGGCCTCGTTTGCCTGTATTACCGTGGGCCTGATTGTTGGTGCCATTGCAGAACGCATCCGTTTCTCTGCCGTACTGATCTTCGTCGGTGTCTGGCTGACGCTTTCATATTTACCTATCGCACACATGGTCTGGGCGGGCGGTTTCCTGGCTCAGGATGGCGCTCTGGACTTCGCTGGCGGTACCGTGGTGCACATCAACGCGGCTGTCGCAGGTCTGGTGGGTGCTTATCTGGTGGGCAAACGTGCGGGCTTTGGTAAAGAGGCGTTCAAGCCACATAACCTGCCGATGGTCTTCACCGGCACCGCTATTCTTTATGTTGGCTGGTTTGGCTTTAATGCCGGTTCAGCTTCAGCAGCAAATGAAATCGCGGCACTGGCTTTCCTGAACACCGTGGTGGCAACAGCGGGTGCCGTACTGGCATGGACCTTTGGTGAGTGGGCGGTACGTGGTAAGCCTTCTCTGCTGGGTGCCTGCTCAGGCTTTATTGCGGGTCTGGTCGCCATTACCCCAGCCTGTGGTTATGTCGGCGTTGGCGGTGCATTAATCATCGGTCTGGTCGGCGGCCTCGCGGGACTGTGGGGCGTCACCACTCTGAAAAAATGGCTGCGCGTCGATGACCCGTGCGATGTATTCGGTGTGCATGGCGTCTGCGGTATTGTCGGCTGTATCCTGACCGGCGTGTTTGCTTCCTCTTCACTGGGCGGCGTCGGCTATGCGCAGGGCGTCACCATGGGCCATCAGGTCTGGGTGCAGCTCTTCAGCGTGGGTCTGACGATTGTCTGGTCCGGCGTTGTCGCTTTCATCGGCTTCAAGCTGGCCGATCTGATTGTCGGACTGCGCGTACCGGAAGAGCATGAACGCGAAGGCCTGGATGTAAACAGCCACGGCGAGAATGCTTACAACCAGTAATGGACAGGCACTGAAATGAATAATCGGGGGCGAGCAATCGCCCCTTTTTTATTGTCTTTATTCGCTGCGCTGGCGCATTACCCCTTCCTGAACGGTTGAGGCTACCAGCACACCCTGCTGATTGTAGAACTCGCCGCGGACAAAACCGCGTGCGCCAGAAGCTGAGGTACTGACCACGCTGTAGAGCAGCCATTCAGTGAAGTCGAACGGGCGATGGAACCACATAGAGTGGTCGATTGTGGCGACCTGCATATCCGGCTCTAAAAAGCCTTTGCCATGCGGCTGCAGCGCGACCGGCAGGAAGTTGAGGTCAGAGGCATAGCCGAGCAGGTACTGATGGATACGCAGGTCATCGGGCAGGGGGCCGGTGGCACGGATCCAGACCTGACGCTCCGGTTTATCCACATGTCCACGAAGCGGGTTATGGATCTGCACCGGGCGAATCTCCAGCGGACGTTCAGCAATAAATTTTTCACGTAACTTTTCTGGCAGCAGATGCGCCATTTTCTGCGCCATCGCCTGTTCGGTTAACAGGTTTTCTGGCCCCGCCACCTGGGGCATCGGATTCTGATGCTCAAATCCGCTTTCCGGTGACTGGAAAGAGGCCGTCATATAAAAAATCGGCTGGCCATTCTGAATGGCGCTGACCCTGCGTGCGCTGAAACTTTTGCCATCACGCAAAGTTTCAACATCATAGATAATCGCTTTCTGGCTATCGCCGGGCCGCAAAAAATAGCTGTGAAATGAGTGAATAATGCGATCTTCCGCGACGGTTTGCTTCGCGGCATACAGTGCCTGACCCACCACCTGACCGCCAAACACCTGGCGCAGTCCCAGATCTTCGCTCTGGCCGCGATATAAACCCTCTTCCAGTTTTTCCAGATTCAATAAATTCAGCAGATTTTGCAGTGCCTGACTCATGGCGCATTCCTCAATATAGTGACCCGCTCAGTGTGAAAGATCGGACCAGTTGACGTCAATCAGACTTTCCGCTTTGCCTGTGCCAGGCAAAATTTCATTTTTGTGCCAATATTAAGCACATACGGCGAGTGAAGCGCTGTAAGCAGGATTCGCTGCCGACAATCATTTTGATCAAATGGAGACGACATCAATGAAACTCAGGCATGTGTTCAGTGGGGTAGTTATTGCGGTTGCTGTTGCGGGATGTGCCGACAAGAGTAAACCAGTGCCAACACCAACGCTGGGTTCTGCAGTTGCAGGACAGACGGCCGCGATTGCGCAGCCAAACGTAAGTGGTTCAGTCTTTATCCGCCAGCGCATTGCGCTGCCGCCGGATGCGGTATTAACCGTGACGCTTTCTGATGCCTCTGTATCCGACGCGCCATCAAAAGTGCTGTCGCAGCGCGTGGTGCGTACTGAAGGCAAACAGGCACCGTTCCAGTTTGTATTACCGTTTAACCCGGCCGACATTCAGCCCAACGCGCGCATTCTGTTAAGCGCAGCCATCTCAATTGATGGCAAGCTGGCCTTTGTCACTGAAGGTGTGAAGCCGGTCATCAACCAGGGCGGCACTAAAGCTGAACTGCTGCTGGTACCGGTACCGTCAGTAGCGATGCCAACTCAGCCAGGCGCAGCGACGACTGTTCCGTCGACGTCACCCACTCAGGTGACGCCATCGGCTGCTGTTCCGGCACCAACCCATATTTAATTTATCGGGGCGACGTTGTCGCCCCTTTTTCCTACCTGAAATCCCAGCGATAAGTTTCAAGATCGAGCTGTCCCTCATTACTGACCTCTATACCTTCCGCTTCTAGCGCATCCCGCTGCCGCAACAGACTGTCGCCCTGCAGTGAGATAGTACCGTGACGATTGACGACACGATGCCAGGGAAGCGTGGTGCCTTCTGGTAACCGGCTCAGCACGCCGCCCACCTGACGTGCCGCGCGCGGGGAACCCGCCAGTCGCGCAACGTCGCCATAGGTCGCGACGTGGCCATAGGGAATGGCGGCAACAATTTGCCAGATGCGTTGCCGGAAAGAGTCAGGCTGATCCATGTGCTTATTTCGTCTGCTTTTTTCATCAGGAATAGGGTTTTAACTTTAGCATGGCGAGGATGAAGAGACAGTGCCAGCACGTTGGTTGTTCAAGAAAACAACGGTTGTCCCGACTACGCTTGCAATTGCCACCTCCTTCCCAGATAATGCCCCCGCTCTCGTAAAGAGGGCTTGTCAATGGGGGCCCTGTTGGTTCTCCCGCAATGCTAGCTTGTGAACTCGGTCAGATCCGGAAGGAAGCAGCCGCAGCAGGTGACGCGTGTGCCGGGATGTAGCTGGCAGGGCCCCCACCATTTTCTCCCTCTGAATATCTCCTCTCCATAAACTGCAGACAGGCAAAACCCGCCTGGGCCGATCCTTTGCCGGCAGGCAGGAATATCTGGTACTAAAGAGGAGATTAAACGTAGCAGCAATCCGTCAGATTAGCGGACAAATTTCCATACTGAACCTGGGACTTTATCATAAAGCTTGTTCATCGTCAGTTCCGCCAGGCGATGGTCAGCTGCAGAGTAAAATACCGCTAATTCATCCTCGGGTAATTCATACTTATTTTTTTCAATGACCCTTTCCAGGGTATCCAGAGAGCGGCAACGCCGCAGTCGCATCAAATAATCGGTTTTAGTCAGGGTTTTGTTCATAAATAAACCGTTCTCATGTCTGTACTATAATGAATGGCTTGGTTGCTGGAGAAAAGCGCACTCTTCAGTGAACAGATTAAATAAGCGTTTTGCTGAACGTTGCCACCGTTGAAGATCCGGACTATTGATACCATAGTTGCTGAATAGCATAAAAGTATCATCAAGATATTCATCGATTTGCGAAATCAGCGCTTCATCTTCAACGTGCTTAATTTTGTAATTCATGGTGAAAGAGGCAATGTGTTCAATCAAATCGTTAAGCTGCAGATTGCTTTCAGAAGTGGGGTCGTTCACCCAGCCGTGATGGCTGTCGGTTAATGTTGCCATGCTGTCGTCAAACAGGCTCTCACACAGATATTTAAGCTGGGCAATATCATGCCGTTTCGGTGAGTATTCGTCCATCTTTTTCCCCTCCATAGCTAGCACAGTTGCCGCAGGGCGGCGATATTGGATAACGCGGCCAGGAAGCGATTATTCGGGCAGTTATTAAACGGGATACCTTAAAGATAGTGTAGAACCATTAGTTCTGCTCACCTCCATTACTAAATATTACAATTCGTCGCCAGGGGAGGGCTGCTGATTGTCGATCACATCAAACTCAAGTGCTCCGGGCTTAATGTGAAAGTTCACCTGCTCAGATTGCGTCACGGTTTCATTTAGATCCAGACAGGGACTAAATAAATTCCAGTCAAAATCGTAAAGTAATTTAAAACTATTCATATCCAGGTATTCAACCGAAACAATTTTTAAACTGCCTGGAACTAACTGTGCATTCTGTGAGTACCAGCGTAAATCTCCCACCAGCAAATCTGTTATTTTGAGAATATTCCGCTGAACAATCTCTGCTATTTTTGCGCAGTCTGATTCGTCCGGGGCAATATCACATTCAATACGTGACAGCATATCTGATCCACTAATAACCGTTAATAAACCTATCATTGGTTTTCTGCAACTGGTTTGCAAGCCAGCAGAGCACAAAACTGTCAGCATCTGCGCGTCAGCAGGCGACTGTGCCTGCCAGCCTCCTGCCGTAAGTCCCATCGCTGTTTATCTTTTGATACACAATCACGCGTTTCCCTGACGGGAATATCCGGTATCTTGATTGTTATGTTATAACATATTGGTGAGACGATGCGTCAGAGTGGATTACTTATGTCATTGGGTGGG
Source organism: Pantoea sp. 9140 (assembly GCF_000745295.1). NCBI lineage: Bacteria > Pseudomonadati > Pseudomonadota > Gammaproteobacteria > Enterobacterales > Erwiniaceae > Pantoea > Pantoea sp. 9140. The sequence goes on from NZ_JQNO01000001.1 coordinate 739,072, forward strand.
CGGCTGAGTGTAGCGGTGCTATTCATCGCGCTGCTTGCCGTGGCCATAAAATGGGGGATCAGCGCATGATCCGGTTCAATACGCTTCGTGCTGGCTATCAGGGACAGAGCGTAACCCCGCCGGTTACCGGGCAGCTTGCAGCTGGCTCAATGACAGCCTTGGTCGGTGCTAATGGCAGTGGCAAATCAACCCTGCTCAAAACCATTGCGGGTTTGTTGCCACCGATAGCCGGACGTTGTGAATTGCAGGTTTCGCGTCGGGATATCGGCTGGATGCCGCAGCGTACAGAACTTGAAACCCGTTTTCCCCTGACAGTATTTGAACTGGTCTCCATAGGCTGCTGGCCGCGCTGCGGCTGGTTCGGCGGTATTAACCGGGTACTACGCCGGGAAATCTGGCAAGCGCTGGAGGCCGTTCAGATGGGTGATTATGCAGATGCGCAGCCCGCGACTTTATCAGGCGGACAACTTCAGCGCGTATTGTTTGCGCGGCTGATGTTGCAGCGCAGCCAGCTCTGGCTGCTGGATGAGCCTTTCAACGGCATTGACAGCCAGACCGTGACATTACTGATGTCGATCCTTGAACAGCAACAGCAGGCCGGCACAACCCTGCTGGTGGTGCTGCACGATCGCCCGCTGGTGGCGCGCTACTTCAGTAACGTGATGTCGATGGATGATAGTGAGGTCAACTGCACCAGCCAGCCTGCTATCCCTTTGCGGAGTTGTGCGCCGTGACCCTGATGCAGCCTTTTATTGAGTTCGGTTTTATGCGGCGCGCGCTGGTGGCCTGCTTTGCACTGGCGGTCAGCGCTACGCCGCTCGGCGTGTTCCTTTCACTGCGCCGGATGAGCCTGATTGGTGATGCCTTATCACATGCAGTGCTGCCCGGTGCCGCTATTGGCTATCTGATTTCCGGCCTGTCACTGGTTGCGATGGGTATCGGCGGCCTGATCGCCGGTTTAGCCGTGGCGCTGCTTTCTGGCGCGGTCAGTCGTTATACGCCCCTGAAAGAGGATGCCAGTTTTGCCGGGTTCTATCTTGGCTCCCTGGCGCTGGGCGTCACGCTGGTCTCATTACGCGGCTCAAGCGTGGATCTGCTGCACGTTCTGTTTGGCTCGCTGCTGGCGGTGGATAACGCCGCGCTGCTGCTGGTCGGCGGCATCGCTGCCTTTACGCTGATTGTGCTGGCGATCATCTATCGTCCGCTGGTCATCGACGCATTTGACGGAGACTTTCTGCGGGCGCAGGGGAAATGGAGCGCACCGCTGGTGCATGGTCTGTTTTTGATGCTGGTGGTGCTGAATCTGGTCGCGGGCTTTCAGGTTCTGGGCACGCTGATGTCGGTGGGACTGATGATGCTGCCCGCCGCCAGCGCCCGTTTCTGGAGCCGTCATCTTGCCGCCATGCTGGTGATTGCCATTTTCATGGCAATGATTTCAGCGCTGGCGGGACTGATGCTCTCCTGGCACTTTTCATTGCCGGCCGGCCCCGCTGTGGTGCTGAGCGCCGCCATGCTGTTTTTTCTCTCCATTCTTGCAGGGTCGTGCGGCGGGATTTTGCGCCGCCATTAATCTTAAGGGGTATCTATCTATGAAGAAATTACCGGTTAGCCTGGCGCTCGCGGCGCTGTTTGCCACGCCTTTTGCGATGGCAAAAACAGTGGATGTGGTGGCCAGCTTTACCGTGCTGGCAGACATCGTTAAGCAGGTCGGCGGCGACCATGTCAACGTGAAAAGCCTGGTGGGGCCGAATGGCGATCCTCATACGTTTGAACCGACGCCACAGGACAGTCAGGCACTGGCAAAGGCCGATCTGGTTTTTGTCAGTGGACTGGGACTGGAAGGGTGGATGGATCGGCTGGTCAGCGCCTCCGGATATCGCGGCCAGCCGGTTGTCGCCTCCACCGGCGTTACGACCCGCAGCATGGAGGAGGACGGCAAAACCGTTACCGATCCGCACGCCTGGAACAGCATGCAGAACGGTGTGATTTACGCGACCAATGTGATGAATGCGCTGGTCAAAGCCGATCCTGAAGATGCCGCAGCCATTCGTCAGCGCGGTCAGAATTACATTCAGCAACTGGAGGCGCTGGATAGCTGGGCAAAAATGGCCTTTGATGCTGTGCCTGTCGACAAGCGGAAAGTGCTGACCAGTCATGATGCGTTTGGGTATTTTGGACAGCGCTATGGCGTGACGTTTCTTGCGCCGGTAGGGTTCTCTACTGAAGCGGAAGCGAGTGCCAGTGACGTGGGTAGTTTAATCACCCAACTCAAGCAGCAGCATATCAACCGCTATTTCATCGAGAACCAGACCGACCCGCGCCTGGTTAAACAGATTGCCAGCGCCACCGGTGCCGAACCGGGTGGTGAGCTCTATCCGGAAGCGTTGTCCACGACCTCTGGCCCGGCAGCCACTTATCAGGCGGCCTTTAAACATAACGTGAATGCGATGCTGAAGAGCATGCGCTAAGCATAAAAAAGGCCGGGCAAGCCCGGCCAGTCATCACGACACACACTAGCGTTTTTTCTTCCTTCCCTGTACGGCTTTAAAGCGTGGATTCGTTTTACAGATCACGTAAATCCGTCCCTTGCGGCGCACTACCCTGCAATCCCGATGGCGATTTTTTGCTGAGCGCAGCGAACTCAATACCTGCATGAATCTCTTCCTTATTTACGGCCAAGAAAGCGCCCGAAACGCTGATTAAAGCGCGCGGTGCTGCCCTCTTTGGCGAAATCTTTCTGTTTGCCGGTATAGAAAACGTGTGAGGCCGACGACACATCCAGCGTGACGTAGGGCAGCGTTTCACCTTCAAACTCTACGGTGCGATCGGTTTTGATGGTCGAACCGATTTTGAAATAAACGTCAGCTGATGTGTCATGGAAGACCACGTGACGATAGTGAGGATGAATATTCGCTTTCATAATGCTCGCCTATGTAATGTTATAATATAACATTATTATGCGCCGCACCGTTCAGGATTGCAACTGCCAGAATGTCAGCTCGCGTGAAGTGTCAGGAAGGGAGAAGGGCAGAATCGCAGGCAAAAAAAGGCCGCTTGCGCGGCCTCAGATGATTTACAGCTTAGTGAGTCTGGTTGTGCTCAACCGGATGACTGTTCGCTGATTCTTCTTTTTTCTTGCCAAAGCGGCGGCGTACCACCACAAAGAACACAGGAACGAAGAAGATCGCCAGTATGGTCGCGGTGACCATGCCCCCGATAACGCCAGTACCTACGGCGTTTTGTGAACCGGAGCCAGCACCCGTACTGATCGCCAGCGGCAGCACCCCGAGAATAAACGCCAGTGACGTCATCAGGATAGGACGCAGACGCATACGACAGGCTTCCAGCGCTGCTTCAATCAGCCCTTTACCCTCTTTATCCATCAAATCCTTGGCAAATTCGACGATAAGGATGGCGTTCTTGGTCGAGAGGCCGATGGTTGTCAGTAACCCCACCACGAAGTAGACGTCGTTACTCAGGCCACGCAGCGTGGTAAAGATCAGCGCACCGATGACCCCGAGTGGAACAACCAGCATGACCGAGAATGGAATCGACCAGCTCTCGTACAGTGCGGCAAGACACAGGAAGACCACAATCAGCGAGATGGCATAGAGCGCAGGTGCCTGGTTGCCTGACAGACGTTCCTGATAGGACATACCGGTCCAGTCATAGCCGATGCCAGCAGGCAGCTTCGCCGCCAGCTCTTCCATCAGGTCCATTGCTGCACCGGAGCTTTTGCCTGGTGCGGCCTGGCCCAGAATTTCCATGGCTGGCAGGCCGTTGTAGCGCTCAAGACGCGGTGAACCATATTGCCACTTCGCTGACGAGAAGGCAGAGAAGGGCACCATGGTTCCACTGCTGTTACGCACGTACCATTTACCAATGTCGTCCGGCAGCATACGGGAATCCGCATTACCCATGACATAAACTTTCTTCACACGACCGCGGTCGATAAAGTCATTTACGTAGGAGCCGCCCCAGGAGGCTGCCAGCGTGGTATTGATATCACTCAGTGATACGCCCAGCGCCTGCGCTTTTTCCTGATCGATAGTCAGTTTGTACTGCGGTGTATCTTCCATCCCGTTAGGGCGAACACCCACCAGCGTATCAGGATGCTGCGCAATCATACCGAACAGCTGATTACGTGCTTCCGTCAGCTTATCGTGGCCGAGGTTGTTCTGATCGATCAGCTCAAAGTCAAAGCCGGTCGCGTTACCCAGCTCGATAATCGCTGGCAGGTTGAAGGGGATGACCATCGCATCTTTGATCGCGCCCAGCGCCTGCATGGCACGGCCAGCAATCGCCGGAACTTTCATGTCGCTACCGGCACGCTCATCCCACGGCTTGAGACTGACAAAGGCGATACCGGTGTTCTGTCCACGACCAGCAAAGCCGAAGCCGTTAACGGTGAACACGGATTTAACCGTATCTTTCTCTTGCGTCAGGAAGTAATCCGTCACCTGATCCAGCACTTTCTGGGTACGTTCCTGAGTTGCACCCGCTGGCAGCTGAGCCTGAGCGAGCAGCAGACCCTGATCCTCTTCCGGTAAGAATGAAGAGGGCAGTCGCATAAACAGAAACGCCATACCGACCACGATCAGCAGGTAGATCACCATATAGCGACCCGTACTGCGGATCATGTGACCGACGCTGTCGACATAGTGGTGGGTGCTTTTGTCGAACATGCGGTTGAACCAGCCGAAGAAACCGGTGGTTTTACCGTGCTCGCCTTTTTTAACCGGCTTCAGCATGGTGGCACAGAGTGCCGGCGTCAGAATAAAGGCGACCAGCACCGACAGCGCCATCGCTGAAACGATAGTGATTGAGAACTGACGATAAATAACGCCGGTCGACCCACCAAAGAACGCCATCGGAATAAATACGGCGGCAAGCACCAGCGCGATACCGACCAGCGCGCCCTGAATCTGCTCCATGGAACGCTTGGTCGCTTCTTTTGGCGGCAATCCTTCTTCCGCCATAACGCGCTCGACGTTCTCGACCACCACGATGGCGTCATCCACCAGCAAGCCGATGGCCAGCACCATCCCGAACATCGTCAGGGTATTTATCGAATAACCAAACGCGCTGATAACGGCAAACGTACCCAGCAATACCACGGGTACGGCGATGGTAGGAATCAGCGTGGCGCGGAAGTTCTGCAGGAACAGGTACATGACCAGGAACACCAGCACAATCGCTTCGATCAGCGTTTTCACTACTTCGAAAATTGAGATCTTAACGAACGGGGTGGTGTCATACGGATAAACCACTTTTAACCCGGCCGGGAACGTTGGCTGCAATTTGGCCAGCTCGGCTTTTACCGCATTGGCAGTATCCAGCGCATTCGCACCGGTGGCCAGCTTGATACCGATACCGGATGCAGGCTTGCCGTTATAACGGGCAACGATCTCGTAGTTTTCTGCGCCGAGCTCAATTCTGGCCACATCACGCAGACGAACCTGAGAACCATCCTCGTTTACTTTGAGCAGAATTTTACCGAACTCATCCGTTGAGGTCAGACGGGTTTGCGCAATGATGGAGGCGTTAAGCTGCTGGCCCGGAACCGGAGGCGTACCGCCCAACTGACCGGCAGCGACCTGGGTGTTTTGAGTGTTCAGCGCGCTGATCACATCGACCGGGGTCAGGTTGTAGTTGTTCAGCTTGTGCGGATCCATCCAGATACGCATCGCGTACTGCGCACCAAATACCTGAGTATCACCCACGCCTTTGGTACGGCTGATAGGATCTTTGATGGACGATGAAATGAAATCAGAAATATCATTCTGCGTCATATTGTCATCGTCGCTGATGAAGCCCGCAACCATCAGGAAGCTGCTGGAGGATTTTTTAACCTGAATCCCCTGTTGCTGCACTTCCTGCGGCAGCAGCGGCGTCGCCAGTTGCAGTTTGTTCTGCACCTGAACCTGCGCAATATCCGCATCTGTTCCTGACTCAAAGGAGATAGTCAGGGTCAGCGTACCGGATGAGTCGCTGCTCGAGGACATATACATCAGTCCATCGATACCGTTCATGTTCTGCTCAATGACCTGCGTCACCGAGTCCTGCAGCGTTTTTGCATCCGCACCAGGGTAGGTCGCCTGAATCTCAATCGCCGGCGGCGCAACATTAGGATATTGCTCGATCGGAAGTTTGAGAATCGATAGCGCACCGACCAGCATGATGATGATGGCGAGCACCCACGCAAAGATGGGGCGATCGATAAAGAACTTAGCCATGAATCAACGGCTCCTGTTATGACGATGACTTGTCAGACTGCGGCTTTGAATCGGGTGCCGCTTTCGCATCGTCTGAGACTTCTTGTGGAGTAACCTGTGCGCCTGGCTTGGCACGCTGCAGACCGGTGCTGATCACACGTTCGCCTGCTTTAACGCCGTCGGTCACTAACCACTTGTCACCGATCGCCTGAGAGGTGGTGACCTGACGTGATTCGACTTTGTTATCTGCACCCACAACCATCACGGTTGCCTGACCCGTTGGCGTGCGGGTGACAGCCTGTTGCGGCACCAGCATTGCATTCGGGTTGATCCCCTCATCCAGACGCGCACGAACAAACATGCCCGGTAACAGCGTGTGGTTAGGGTTCGGGACAATGGCGCGCAGGGTGATGGAGCCGGTGGTTTCATCAACGGTCACGTCAGAGAACTCCAGCGTACCGGTCTGTGCATAGCTGCTGCCATTCTGCATCAGCAGCGTCACGTTGGCTTTGCCATCATTCTGCTTCAGCTGACCCGATTCCAGTTCTGAACGTAAGCGCATGAAATCTTCGCTCGACTGGGTCACGTCGACATACATGGGATCAAGCTGCTGCACGGTAGCCAGCGCGGTGGTTTGTGCGCTTTGTACCAGTGCACCTTCGGTAACAGAGGATTTACCGATGCGGCCACTGATAGGCGAGGTCACTTTGGTATATGCCAGGTTAATACGGGCCGTTTCAACATTGGCTTTTGCCACCTGCACGGCAGCATCGTTCTGCGCGGCAGTGGCAACGGCGGTGTCATAATCTTGCTGACTGATATATTTGGTGCCGAGCAGCGGTTTATAGCGCTTGACGGTCAGCTGAGCGATGCGTGCATTCGCCTGAGCCTGAGTCAAATCGCCTTTAGCGCTGTCGTAAGCGGCCTGATAAGTCGCCGGATCGATCTGATAAAGAGACTGACCTGCTTTGACATCGCTGCCTTCAATGAAATTACGCTTCAGAATGATACCGGAAACCTGCGGACGGACTTCAGCCACACGATATGCTGAGGTGCGGCCAGGTAATTCAGTCGAAATTTTCAGGGGTTCAGTTTTAAGTGTCACAACACCCACTGCTGGCGGTTGCTGGGCGGCTTGTTCGGATTTATTGTTGTCACATCCTGTTAACAAAAAGCTGCCTGATAGCATCAGGACGGCCGCCAGAGGCGATAATCCTCTGATTTTATTCATAAATAAACCTCTAGTGTCCGATATCAATTGGTCAATGGATCACAAACTGAAAAACCCATTGCTGTGTCAAGTCGCAGGTCATGCTATGGTACATACATTCACAAATGTATGTAAACTTACCTGTTTGTAAAAAAAGCCCCCTATGGCACGAAAAACCAAAGCGCAAGCACTTGAAACGCGACATCAAATTCTTGATGCCGCCATTGTTCTGTTTTCGCAGCAGGGCGTCTCAGCCACTTCTCTTGCAGAGATCGCCACAGCCGCCAGTGTCACGCGTGGGGCTATCTACTGGCACTTCAAAAATAAAGCCGATGTATTACATGAAATATGGCTTCGTTGTGATGCTGGTCTGGACGATGTGGAACTTGAGTATCAGACAAAATACCCTGGTGATCCACTCTCTGTGTTGCGCGCAATGCTGGTCTATATCTTTGATGCAACAGCAAAGGATCCGCAGCGCCGCGCTCTAATGGAGATCATTTTCCATAAATGTGAATTTGTAGGCGAAATGTCGGCGCTGAAAAATATTCAGCAAAGCCTGCTGCTGGAGTGCTACGACAAAATAGAAGATGTCCTGCGTCAGTGCATTGAAGCCGGACAACTTCCGGGTAGTCTCAGTACGCGTCAGGCCGCACTAATCCTGCGTGGTTACGTTAATGGCATGATGGAAAGCTGGCTGTTTGCGCCCGAAAGTTTTGATTTAGCCGCTGACGCGCCAACGCTGGTCAATGCCTTTATTGATATGCTGCGTCTTAGCCCGACGCTGACTGCTCAGCGCTAAGCAGGCTGCCCATCGCGCTTGTTCTCGAAATCGCGCTGCACCATGGCCAGCGCTGAAAGCACCGTTTCAACCGGCAGTTGATGCTCTTCCAGAAGCTGAATCAGATCCACTGCCAGTTTGACGTCGTCAGGGGCGTTTTCCAGTGACATCTTTTCTCCTAAATACGTAAGCGGGCCGCGACCAGCAGCATCAGCACTGCGCCGAGAATCGCCATGCCCAGCGCGCCAGCGTGCAACGTTGCCAGCGAGCCCAGTTCAAAATAGGTGGCGATATAGCCGCCAATCAGTGCGCCGATCATCGACAGCGTCAGAGTCGCCATCAGGCCGCCGGGTCGTCCCGGCATCAGCAGACGCTTCAGCAATCCCAGCAGCAGCCCGCATAGCAGCCAGGTCAGTAAACCCATGGTTCTTCTCCACGCAGAATTACACCCAGTATAGAAGCGCTTTTATCACGCTGCGCTTTATTCGCCATCTTCACTGCTGCGCAATGACGAGGCCCACTCAACCGAGCGAATCGCCTGTCGACAGCGTGCCAGTCGTCCCTCCAGCGTTTCCAGATCCTGCTTCAGCTGATGCTGTACCGCCAGGGTTTCAGCCAGTGCCAGCCGCTGCTCACGCTGATCGATCATCGCCAGTAAACGCCGTTCAAATTCACGGTACTCCTGATATTTAGTCGCGCGTGGGTTCTTTACTGGTTGTTCGCGTCGGGTACGCAACTGTTGGGTACTCGCCTCGCGTTGCAGGGCGGCAATCTGATCGACCAGGCGTTCAGCCAGCCAGGCACTGCGGGCAAGGTCATGGCTAACATCGCATAATCGGGCGAAGTTCTGTTCCACCTCCTGCAGATAATCTGCCAGTCGCGTACCTTTGGTCTGGAATAGCTGAGTATCAAAACGTGGCAGACGGCAAACGCCATCGGGATGGCGGGCAATCTCCTGACGCAGGGCGATAAGGAGCTGGTGCAGGCGCTGTTGCACAGCGATCGCACTCATCGTCTGGCCCTGAGTTGTGCTAACGTACGCTGATGAGGAAAGAGCTGGGCGAGATTCATGCAACGCATTCTGTTATTAACCCTCGGCTGGCTGGCGATTGTGCTGGGGACGCTGGGCATTGTATTACCTTTATTACCCACCACGCCATTCATGCTGCTGGCGGCCTGGTGTTTTGCCCGTTCATCGCCGCGATTCCATTACTGGCTGTTGTGGAAATCACCGTTTGGCCGCTATCTGCGTCACTGGCAACAGCATCGCGCCATGCCGCCGGGTGCCAAATTGCGCGCTATCTGCCTGATTGTCGCCACCTTTAGTCTCTCACTTTTCCTGGTGCATCAGCTCTGGGTTCGCATCATGCTGCTGATCATGCTGGCGGCGCTGCTGCTGTTTATGTGGCGTATTCCGGTGGTGGCAGAAACAGCGGACGCACCGCCGCCACCGCGATAAAGTTGCATTTAGCCGGTCATTTGCTTAGATTTGGGCGTCTTCGTGCGTGGCTTCCCTTTGTGAATTGACTTCCGCTGAGCCTTTTACCAGGTATTAGCGCTTTTGAAGCTGCGCGAAACAGAATTTTTTACCAGGCGTATCATTATGACCGACACTGCGCAGCAGCTTGAATTCATCAAAAACAGCATTAAAAGTATCCCCGATTATCCTAAGCCAGGCATCCTGTTCCGCGATGTCACCAGCCTGCTGGAAGATCCGAAAGCCTACGCCGCGTCGATTGCGCTGCTGGTTGAGCGTTACCGTAATAAAGGCATCACCAAAGTGGTGGGTACGGAAGCGCGCGGTTTTCTGTTTGGTGCACCTGTGGCATTAGGTCTCGGTGTCGGTTTTGTTCCGGTTCGTAAGCCTGGCAAACTACCGCGTGAGGTTTACAGCGAGTCCTATGAACTGGAATACGGCACCGATAAGCTGGAATTGCACAAAGATGCCATCCAGCCAGGCGATCTGGTGCTGGTGGTTGACGATCTGCTGGCGACCGGCGGCACCATCGAAGCGACCGTTAAACTGATTCGCCGTGCTGGTGGTGAAGTGAAAGACGCAGCCTTCATTATCAACCTGTTCGATCTGACCGGTGAATCGCGTCTCAATGCCCTGGGCGTTGAGAGCTACAGCCTGGTCAAATTCCCCGGCCACTAAGCCACGCTTTCGGTCTCGCTACCCGGCGAGGCCGTCACGCCTCCGGCGTCAAGATAACGAGTGCCAGCCAAAAGCGTAGCTGATAGACTACTGCAATCTTATACAGGGGTTGCAGAGCGTCTGCGCTCATCTTTCCATCCAACTTCGTCGAACTCCACATGAGCTATCAGGTACTTGCGCGAAAATGGCGTCCCCAGGCTTTTGCTGATGTTGTCGGTCAGGAACATGTTCTGACGGCGCTGGCGAATGGATTGTCTCTGGGACGCATCCATCATGCTTATCTCTTCTCCGGCACTCGCGGCGTCGGGAAAACCACTATTGCGCGTCTGCTGGCCAAAGGCCTTAACTGCGAAACCGGCATCACCGCCACGCCCTGTGGTCAGTGCGATAATTGCCGTGAAATTGAGCAGGGCCGCTTTGTCGATCTGATTGAGATTGACGCCGCCTCACGCACCAAAGTTGAAGACACCCGCGATCTGCTCGACAACGTGCAGTACGCCCCGGCGCGTGGCCGCTTCAAAGTCTATCTGATCGATGAAGTGCACATGCTGTCGCGTCACAGCTTCAATGCGCTGTTAAAGACGCTGGAAGAGCCACCTTCACACGTTAAATTCCTGCTTGCGACCACCGATCCGCAGAAACTGCCGGTGACCATTCTTTCGCGCTGCCTGCAGTTCCACCTCAAAGCGCTGGATGTTGATCAAATCCGTCAGCAGCTTGAGCATGTGCTGAAGCAGGAACAGATTGAGAGCGAAACCCGGGCGCTGCAGCTGCTGGCGCGTGCCGCCGATGGCAGTATGCGTGATGCGCTGAGCCTCACCGACCAGGCGATTGCCATGGGGCAGGGCGCGGTGACCAGCAGCACGGTCAGCGTTATGCTCGGCACGCTGGATGATGAACAGCCGCTGGGTCTGCTGGAAGCGCTGGTTGACGGTGATGGTCAGCAGGTAATGAACCTGCTGAGCCAGGCCGCGTCACGTGGGGTGGAATGGGAGGCGCTGCTGGTCGAGATGCTGCGCCTGCTGCACCAGATTGCGATGGTGCAACTGCTGCCGGCCTCGCTCAACGATGACGAAGAAAGCAATGCGATCCGACTGCGTGAACTGGCCCGCGTGGTGCCGCCAGCCGATCTGCAGCTCTATTATCAGACCCTGTTGATGGGCCGTAAGGATCTGCCGATTGCGCCCGATCGCCGCATGGGCGTTGAGATGACGGTGCTGCGGGCCCTGGCGTTTCATCCTAAAGCGGCGGTGGCAGAACCCATTGCGCGTCCCGCGTTAACGGAACAGATGGCACCTGTTGCTCCGGCGCAGACGTCACCGGCACCATCCGGTCCTGCGCCTGTAGCACGACCCACGACAGCACAGCCAGCCACATCGTCACCTGCTCAGACAAGGTCGCCCGTAGCGCAGCAGCCGATGCCTGCTCCGCAACAGCAGGTGGCCGCTCAGCCACAGATGGCCGCGCCCGATCCGGCTCCGCAGCCTGCGCCGCCACCGGATGCGGCGCCTGACACGGCACTTTCCAGTTCCACCAGCCAGCTCCTGCAGGCGCGCACTCAGTTGCTGCGTCAGGGAGCGAACAAGCCAAAAAAGAGTGAGCCGGCGGCGCCAGGTGCGCGGCCGGCCAACTCCGCGCTGGAGCGGCTGGCCTCGGTTACCGAGCGCAGTCAGCAGCGTATCCGCGATCGTGAGCCCGCCGCCCCGGTAAAAGAGGAAGCATACCGCTGGCAAGCGGTTAATCAGTCGGTTGAAGTGGCGGAGCCGGTGGCGACGCCTAAGGCCTTGCGTTCCGCGCTGGAGCATGAGAAAACCCCTGAGCTGGCGGCGCGTCTGGCCGAAGAGGCGCAGCAGCGCGATCCCTGGGCCGCAGAGATTACAACCCTGCCGCTGCCAAAGCTGGTGCAGCAGCTGGCATTAAATGCCTGGAAAGAGACAACTGAAAATGGTGTCTGCCTGCATCTGCGCAGCAGCCAGCGTCACCTTAATTCACCGTCGGCGCAGCAGGTGCTAAGTGATGCGCTTAGCCAGAGTGCCGGGCAGAAAGTTGAACTCTCTGTCGTTGAAGACGATAATTCATCGGTGTTGACGCCACTGGAGTGGCGTCAGGCCATTTACGAAGAGAAACTGGCGCAGGCGCGTCAGTCGATCACCTGTGATACCCACATTCAGACGCTGCAGCGATTTTTTGATGCCGATCTGGATGAGGAGAGTATCCGACCTGTTTAGACACGCTGCTGCTATCGTAACGATAGCGTTGTAGCCTCAGCTGAGAGAGAAAACTATGTTTGGTGGTAAAGGCGGATTGGGCAACCTGATGAAACAGGCCCAGCAGATGCAGGACAAAATGGCCAAGGTTCAGGAAGAGATCGCCGCGATTGAAGTGACCGGTGAATCGGGTGCTGGCCTGGTAAAAGTCACCATCAACGGCGCGCACAACTGCCGTCGCGTGGAAGTCGATCCCAGCCTGCTGGAAGATGACAAAGATATGCTGGAAGATCTGATTGCCGCGGCGTTCAACGATGCGGCACGTCGCATTGATGAGACCCAGAAAGAGAAGATGGCGTCTGTCTCCTCAGGCATGCAGTTGCCACCAGGCTTTAAGATGCCGTTCTGATGCAAACCAGTCCACTGCTTGAATCATTGATGGAGTCGCTGCGCTGTCTGCCCGGCGTTGGGCCGAAGTCGGCACAGCGCATGGCTTTTCAGCTGCTGCAGCGCGATCGCAGCGGTGGCATGCGGCTGGCACAGGCGCTGACCCGGGCGATGTCGGAGATCGGACACTGTTCTGACTGCCGGACATTCACCGAGCAGGAAATTTGCACCATCTGCGCCAATCCACGGCGTCAGCAGAATGGTCAAATCTGCGTGGTAGAAAGCCCGGCAGATATCCACGCCATTGAGCAAACCGGTCAGTTTGGCGGTCGCTACTTTGTGCTGATGGGGCATCTCTCGCCGCTCGACGGCATCGGTCCGGCTGATATCGGTCTGGATCGTCTGGAGCAGCGGCTGGAGAGTGAAACGCTGCAGGAAGTGATCCTCGCCACCAACCCGACGGTAGAAGGCGAGGCAACCGCAAACTACATCGCGGAGCTCTGTGGCCAGTATGGCGTTGACGCCAGCCGTATCGCGCACGGTGTGCCGGTAGGTGGAGAGCTGGAGATGGTGGATGGCACCACGCTGTCCCACTCGCTGGCAGGCCGCCAGAAGTTTAAATTTTAATCACTTGCCGGTGTTGTGACAGACACCGGCTTGAAATTCCTCCTGTCATCCCCACATCAACCTCAACGTTTGTTCAACCTGTTTTGTTGAGGTAGCAATGACCATGAAAGGACAAGAGACCCGTGGCTTTCAGTCGGAAGTAAAACAACTTCTGCACCTGATGATCCATTCTCTCTATTCAAACAAAGAGATTTTCCTGCGTGAGCTGATTTCCAACGCCTCGGATGCGGCAGACAAACTGCGCTTCCGTGCGCTGTCAGATTCCAGCCTGTATGAAGGTGATGGCGAGCTGCGTGTTCGTCTCTCTGTTGATAAGGACAACCGTACCATCACGCTCAGCGACAACGGTATCGGTATGCGTCGCGATGAGGTCATTGAGAACCTCGGGACTATCGCCAAATCAGGCACCAAATCTTTCCTGGAATCGCTGGGCTCCGATCAGGCGAAAGACAGCCAGCTGATCGGTCAGTTCGGTGTCGGTTTCTACTCTGCCTTTATCGTGGCGGACAAAGTCACGGTGCGTACCCGTGCCGCTGGCGCATCAGCCGATGAAGGCGTGTTCTGGGAATCCGCAGGCGAGGGCGAATATACCCTGGCGGAGGTTGAGAAAGCCGATCGCGGTACTGAGATCACCCTGCATCTGCGCGAAGGCGAAGATGAGTTCCTGGACGCATGGCGCGTGCGCAGCATCATCAGCAAATATTCCGATCACATCGCACTGCCGGTTGAGATCGAGAGCAAAGATGAAGAGGGCGAGGGAACGCACTGGGAGAAAATCAACAAAGCCCAGGCGCTGTGGACCCGCAACAAATCTGAGATCAGCGACGACGAGTACAATGAGTTCTACAAGCATATCGCCCATGACTACAGCGATCCGGTCGCCTGGAGCCACAATCGGGTGGAAGGTAAGCAGGAGTACACCAGCCTGCTCTACATTCCGGCGCGTGCGCCATTCGATATGTGGAACCGCGATCAGAAGCACGGCCTGAAACTTTACGTGCAGCGCGTCTTTATCATGGATGACGCTGAGCAGTTTATGCCGAACTACCTGCGCTTTGTGCGTGGTCTGATTGACTCGAACGATCTGCCGCTGAACGTCTCCCGTGAGATCCTGCAGGATAGCCGCGTGACCCAGAGTCTGCGTGCTGCGCTGACTAAGCGTACCCTGCAGATGCTGGAAAGACTGGCGAAAGAAGATAACGAGAAATACCAGACCTTCTGGAATGAGTTCGGTCTGGTGCTGAAAGAGGGCCCGGCGGAAGATAACGCCAACCAGGAAACCATTGCAAAACTGCTGCGTTTCGCCACCACCCAGAGCGAAGGTTCGACACAGACCATTTCGCTGGAAGATTACGTCAGCCGCATGGTGGAAGGTCAGGAGAAGATTTACTACATCACCGCTGACAGCTATGCCGCCGCGAAGAGCAGCCCGCATCTGGAACTGTTCCGCAAAAAAGGCATTGAGGTGCTGCTGCTTTCCGATCGCATCGACGAATGGATGATGAGTTACCTTACCGAGTTCGACGGTAAAACCTTCCAGTCGGTCAGCAAAGCGGATGAGTCGCTGAGCAAGCTGGCGGATGAAGAGACCGAAGAGCAGAAAGAGGCGGAAAAAGCGCTGGAGCCGTTTGTTGAGCGGGTGAAAAATCTGCTGGGCGAACGCGTGAAAGAGGTGCGTCTGACCCATCGTCTGACCGATACGCCAGCGATTGTGACTACCGACGCCAACGAGATGACCACGCAGATGGCGAAGCTGTTCGCGGCGGCTGGACAGGAAGTGCCGGAAGTGAAGTACCTGTTTGAAATCAACCCGGATCACCCGCTGGTGAAACGTGTTGCCGATACGCAGGATGAAACACGCTTTGGTGAGTGGATTGAACTGCTGCTGGATCAGGCGTTGCTGGCCGAGCGCGGCACGCTGGACGATCCTAACCAGTTTATCCGTCGCATGAACCAGCTGCTGACCGCATAACGGCAACAGGCCGGTGAATTTCACCGGCCTCAGACGGCTGTTAAAGTCAAAGCAGGGGGATTCTGGCCGCAACGAATGAACCCAGTGCGCAGGGAACACGGTCAGAGGAGGAAAGCGTCCCGCGCCATGGATGACGGCTTTTGCGTCTTTCCGATCTGACCGTGTTTTTTGCGCTGGCTCGATCAAACAGCAGTCCAGGCCTGACGCGGTCATCAAAATCAAGCCGGTGATGATCACCGGCTTTTTTTATGGCTGTGCGGCATCCCGCCATTTCTGCTCAGCGCAGGCGGTTAATCTGAAAAAGCAGCAGTCCGACCCGCCGGGTCGGGTTCAGGGCCACAAACAGAGTAAAGCCGCCCTGAGCGATCCTCGCCCTTCCTTGTGATGAGCGGGTCATAATGGTATGTTCTTCCGCTTCTAAGATAGATCAATGCGATTCGCAAGGGGATTTACGCAATGCGTATTATTCTGCTCGGAGCTCCGGGCGCAGGTAAGGGGACTCAGGCCCAATTCATCATGGAGAAGTACGGCATTCCGCAAATCTCCACTGGCGACATGTTGCGTGCAGCAGTAAAAGCAGGCAGCGAGCTGGGTAACCAGGCGAAAGCCATCATGGATGCTGGCAAACTCGTAACCGATGAGCTGGTGATTGCGCTGGTTAAAGAGCGTATCACTCAGGAAGACTGCAAAAACGGTTTCCTGCTCGACGGTTTCCCGCGCACCATTCCTCAGGCAGATGCAATGAAAGAAGCCGGGATCACCGTTGATCACGTGCTGGAGTTCGCTGTACCGGACGAGCTGATTGTTGAACGTATCGTGGGCCGTCGCGTTCACGCGCCATCTGGCCGCGTTTATCACGTCACCTTTAATCCACCGAAAGTGGAAGGTAAAGATGATGTCACAGGCGAAGAGCTGACCACGCGCAAAGACGATCAGGAAGAGACCGTGCGTAAGCGCCTGGTGGAATACCATCAGATGACCGCGCCGCTGATTGCTTACTACAGCAAAGAAGCCGAAGCGGGCAACACCGCCTATCACAAAATCGACGGCACCCGTAAGGTGACCGAAGTGAGTGCCGAGCTGGCAAAGATCCTCGGCTAAGCTCAATGGGGCCGGTATCACTGGCCCCTTTTGCAGTAATTGCTTTTACCTCCCACTAATTCCGCTACAATTTCCCTGTTTTCACGCATCCCCGTTGTCATCAAGGAACTCAAATGAGGCAAGATAAGCCCGGCGTGTTATTGGTTAATTTAGGTACGCCAGACGCCCCAACCACACCTGCAGTTAAACGCTATCTGAAACAGTTTTTAAGCGATCCGCGCGTGGTCGATGCACCGCGCTGGCTCTGGTGGCCGGTTCTCAATGCTGTCATTCTGCCGTTTCGCTCGCCGCGCGTGTCGAAGCTCTACGCATCGGTCTGGATGGAAGGTGGATCACCGCTGCTGGTCTACAGTCAGCGTCAGCGTGATGCCCTGGCGGCTCGCGTCGATATGCCTGTCGAGCTGGGTATGAGCTATGGCAATCCGAGCCTGAAAAGCGCAGTGGATAAGCTTATGGCGCAGGGCGTCACCCGCCTGATTGTACTGCCACTCTATCCGCAATTCTCCTGCTCTACCGTGGCCGCGGTATGGGATGGCCTGACCACCGTCTTCAGAGGGTATCGCTCGCTGCCCGATGTGCAGTTTATCCGTGATTACGCCGAACATCCGGCCTATATCGCTGCACTGAAAGCGACGGTAGAGCGCTCGTTTGAACGGCACGGTCAGCCCGATCTGCTGGTATTGTCGTTCCACGGCATTCCGCAGCGCTTCGCCAACGAAGGTGATGACTATCCGCAGCGCTGTGCCGATACCACGGCGGCCCTGGTCAAAGCGCTGGGTCTGCGTGAGGATCAGTACATGATGACCTTCCAGTCGCGTTTTGGTCGTGAGCCGTGGCTGATGCCTTACACCGACAAAACCATGGAAAGTCTGCCTGCCAAAGGGATCAAACATGTTCAGGTCATGAGTCCGGGCTTCTCGTCTGACTGCCTGGAAACGCTGGAGGAGATCAGTGGTGAAAACTGCGAAATCTTTATGCATGCCGGCGGTGAGAAGTTTGAGTATATCCCGGCGCTGAACGCCGATGAGGCGCATATCGACATGATGGTGCAACTGGTCGACGCACGCCGTTAAAGCGCAGGCGGAGAGTGTGATATCATTCTCCGCCTGTTTTTCCAGACGGCATTCCCGATGAAATTTCCCGGCAAACGCAAATCCAAACACTACTTTCCCGTCAGCGCACGCGATCCCTTGTTACAGCCCGCTCAGCACGATGTAGATGCTGGCAGCTGGGTGGTGGGTATCGACCAGACGCTGGTGGATATCGAAGCCAAAGTCGATGACGACTTTCTCGCCCGTTACGGCCTGAGTGCCGGGCACTCGCTGGTTATCGATAATGCCGTCGCGGAAGCGTTGTACAACGAGCTGATGCGCGATGCGCTGATCACCCATCAGTTTGCCGGTGGCACCATTGGTAACACGCTGCACAACTTCTCGGTGCTGGCCGATGACCGCTCCGTGCTGCTGGGCGTGATGTGCAACAATATCCAGATTGGCGGCTACGCCTATCGCTATCTCTGCAACACCTCAAGCCGGGTCGATCTTAACTATCTGCAGGGCGTTGATGGCGCTATTGGCCGCTGCTTTACGCTGATTGGCGAACATGGAGAGCGAACCTTCGCGATCAGCCCCGGCCAGATGAACCAGCTACATCCGGATAATGTGCCGGAAGAAGTGATTGCTGGAGCGTCTGCGCTGGTGCTGACCTCCTATCTGGTGCGCTGCGCCGAAGGTGAACCCATGCCGCACGCAACGTTACAGGCGATTGAATATGCCAAACGCCACAACGTGCCGGTGGTGCTGACGCTGGGCACCAAACATGTGATTGGCGACAATCCTCAGTTCTGGCGGGATTTCCTGCGTGAGCACGTCAGCATCGTGGCGATGAACGAGGAGGAAGCGCTGGCGCTGACCGGCGAATCCGATCCGCTGCTTGCTTCCAATATGGCGCTGGACTGGGTGGATCTGGTGCTTTGCACCGCTGGCCCGATTGGGCTTTATATGGCGGGCTACACCGAAGACGAGTTCAAACGCAAAACCAACCATCCGCTGCTGCCTGGCGCGATTGCGGAATTCAACCAGTATGAGTTCAGCCGCGTGATGCGTCAGCAGGATTGCCAGCAGCCGCTGCGCATCTTCTCGCACATCGCGCCTTATATGGGCGGGCCGGAAAAGATCATGAACACCAATGGCGCCGGAGATGGCGCGCTGGCGGCGTTGCTGCATGACATTACGGCTAACAACTATCACAGCCTGAATGTGCCGAACTCCAGTAAACATGCGCGTCCGTATCTGACCTATTCGTCGCTGGCACAGGTGTGTAAGTATGCCAACCGCGTCAGCTATCAGGTGCTGAATCAGCATTCACCGCGTTTAACCCGCGGCCTGCCGGAGCGCGAAGACAGTCTGGAAGAGTCTTACTGGGATCGGTAACGCGGGTCGCCTCAGGGCGTAAAAAAGGCCCTTCTGAACAGAAGGGCCTTAGATGACTGGCAACGTCTGGCTCGTTTAGCGGTGAGATCTAGCCTGCTAAGGGAACACGGTCAGATCGAAAAGGCGCTTAAACCATCCCTGGCCGCTCGGCCCGCACCGTCCATGGCGCGGGACGCTTTCCTCCTCTGCCCATGTTCCCTGCGCATTGAGTTTATTCGTTGCGGTAAAATTTACCCTGATTTTGATATATCAGTAGCCTGCGAGGCCTTGCTAAAAAGGCATTAGCGCACGACGTCGCAGGGCTGTAAATCTTCGCCCTGCGTCATCTCATCCTGCAGGATTTGCAGCATACTGCTGGCAATCTCACGTTCACCCATCACCACGCGCGAAGCGCCACGCTCCATGATGTACTCCACCTCATCGTCATAGTGAGCGCGGGCGATAATCTCGATATTCTGATGTTTTTCACGCGCCGCCGTCACCACTTCACCCGCTTCGTAGCCATTCGGGATGGTCAGTAACAGCCAGCGGGCGCAGTCGAGCCGTGCCAGTTCCATAGTGTCCGCGCGAGCGGCATTCCCCAGCACCGCCTTGATGCCCTGTTCGCGCAGCGCTTCGACCCGCGTACGGGAGTTTTCAACCACCACTAGCGGAACATTAGCCTCAAGCAGCTTCTGACCAATCAGGCTGCCAACCCGGCCATAGCCCACAATCACTGCGTGATTGCAGAAATCCACTGGGATCTGCTTCTCTTCTTCAATAGCTTCTTCCAGCGTCTGTTCTTCCATGGATTCCGTTTTGGCCAGGAAACGCTCCAGCAGGGTAAACAGAATCGGGTTAAGCATAATCGACAGAATAGCGGCGGCCAGCACAAGATTACGGCCCTCATCACTCAGCAGGCCCAGCGAGATGCCCAGACCGGCGAGAATAAAGGCGAACTCACCAATCTGCGCCAGGCTGACCGAAATGGTCAGTGCTGTGCGGCGCGAATGGCCGAGCAGCGATACCAGCAGCCACGCGGCAACCGACTTGCCCACCACGATAATCACCAGCGCGCCCAGTACCGCCAGCGGCTGCGTCACCAGAATCGACGGGTCGAACAGCATGCCGACCGAAACAAAGAACAGTACGGCAAACGCATCACGCAGCGGCAGGGTATCGCGTGCGGCGCGGTGGCTCAGTTCCGACTCGTTTAATACCATACCGGCGAAGAAAGCACCCAGCGCAAACGAAACATCAAAGAATTCAACGGCCCCAAAGGCGATGCCCAATGCCAGCGCTAACACCGCCAGCGTAAACAGTTCGCGTGAGCCGGTGGCGGCGCTGCGGGCGAGGATCCAGGGCACGGCACGGCGTCCCACCACCATCATCAGCACCATAAACGCAGCGACTTTGCCGATGGTCCACAGCAGGTCCCAGGCCAGCAGTCCGGCGCTGGCGTTGCCCTGTTCCATCATGCCCGCAATGGCTGGCAGCAGCACTAGCGTCAGCACCATCACCAGATCTTCGACAATCAGCCAGCCAATGGCTATCTGTCCACGCTGGCTGTCAATCAGCTGTCGTTCCTCTAACGCGCGCAGTAACACCACGGTACTGGCGGTAGAGAGGCAGAGACCAAACACCAGGCCGGTCATCCACGACCATCCCAGCGTCCATGACAATCCCATTCCCAGTAGCGTCGCGACTGCGATCTGCGCGATGGCACCGGGAATGGCGATCGACTTTACCGACATGAGGTCTTTCATTGAGAAGTGCAGGCCGACACCAAACATCAGCAGGATAACGCCGAGTTCTGCCAGTTCAGGGGCCAGATTGGTATCTGCGACAAAGCCGGGCGTAAAGGGGCCAGCCAGCACGCCGGCCATCAGATAGCCAACGAGGGGCGAAATACGCAGGCGGTTTGCCAGCATCCCAAGGAGAAATGCCAGAACCAGCGCTCCGACAATGGTAGTGATCAACGGTGTGGTGTGATGCATGCCTGTCTCCTTGTATACAAATGTATCCGCTTGTAACAAATGAGTTTAAAACAAAATCACCTCTTTCGCTGAGCAATTTGCGGGAATACCTTAAAAAAGCATGAAAAAAAGTCGAAAACACAATCGAAAGGGTGTTTTTGTCCATTATCCATAATATTGGCTGATTTGACGCTTTAAACAGGGCCGGATAAATAAAAATTAGCTTCGGTAAATTACGCCGCTCTGGGAGGAATAAGGGATAAATGTGCGCGCAGAGAGTGTAAAGCCAGCCAGCGGCACTTTTGCAGCAGTAAACAATTGGTTAACAACATGGTTTACTGCCTGTTCCTGCTCAGCCGTGAGAAACCGGACCCAGGCTGGCACGATAGCCCGCTGTTGCACGGGGGTCACTCTGCGGCTCTGCAAAGGGGAGGCAGAGACGAAAAGCGTGAGCACCTGCAAGCATGCAGATGTGCATTGGCCTTGAGTTCGCCGGGGGAATATGCGACACAGTGGGGCAAAGCGGCAAATAATCGGGCCAGAAAGTAAATTAAGGAGAATCACCGTGTTGTTATCAAAATGGACAGGGGCAGGTGTGGCGCTACTGGTGGCCCTGATGCCGCTGTTTTCACAGGCCGCCGAGGCCGATCGCACCTATCGCTTCAGCCTGCTGCACACCAACGATGAGCATGGCCACTTCTGGTTTAATGCGCAGGGCGAATATGGTCTGGCGGCGCAGAAAACGTTGATGGATACCCTGCGCTACGATGTCCAGGCCAGAGGCGGCGGCGCACTGATTCTCTCTGCCGGTGATGTAAATACCGGCGTGCCGGAGTCCGACGAGCTGGATGCTGAACCCGATTTTCGCGCGATGAACCTGATTGGCTATGACGCGATGGCGCTGGGCAATCATGAGTTCGACAAGCCGATTGCGGTTCTGCGCAAGCAGGAGAAGTGGGCGCGATTCCCGCTGCTGGCCGCCAACGTTTATCAGAAAGGCACCGATCAGCGCCTGTTTAAACCCTGGGCGGTATTCAACCGTCTCGGGCTGAAAATCGCTGTCGTCGGGTTAATTACCCCGGACACCGCAAAACTGGCTAACCCGGCTGGGCTGAAAGATACCGAGTTCCGCGATCCTGTCGCGGAGACGGTGAAGGCGGTTGCTGAACTGCGTGCCGCCGAGAAGCCGGACGTGATTGTCGCGCTGACTCACCTTGGCCACTATGACGACGGTAAGCATGGCAGCAACGGCATCGATGACGTTACTCTGGCCCGCAGCCTGCCTGCCGGCACAATCGATCTGATTGTGGGTGGACATTCTCATGATGCGGTCTGCATGGAAAAAGAGAACGTCAGCGTTAAAAATTATCAGCCCAGCCAGCCCTGCAAACCCGATCAGCAGAACGGCATCTGGATTATGCAGGCCGACAAGTGGGGCAAATATGTCGGCCGTGGCGACTTCACCTTCCGTAATGGAGAGGTGTCGCTGGAGGCTTATCAGCTGGTGCCGGTCAACCTCAAACATCAGGTAAAGAATGCAGATGGCAGTGAAACCTGGCTCACCTGGCAGGAAGAGATCCCGAAAAATACCGCGATGATGAAGCTGCTGATGCCGTTTCAGAAGCGGGCAGAGGCGAAGCTGACCCTGAGTGTCGGCAGCGTTGACGGCGACTTCAGCGGTGAAAAAGAGCAGGTTCGGTTTGAGCAGACCAATCTCGGCCAGCTGATTCTGCGCGCCCAGATGACGCATACTAAAGCCGATTTTGCGGTGATGAGCGGCGGCGGTATTCGCACCTCGCTGAAATCGGGCAAGCTGAGCTGGCGTGATTTGCTGCAGGTCCAGCCGTTCAGCAACCAGGTCGTCTCGGTCAGCCTGACCGGCGCAGAGATCAAAAAATATCTGGATGTGGTCGCCAATATTCAGCCTGACTCAGGTGGCTATGCCCAGTTTGCCGGTATCAGCCTGACCGCCGACGGAAAGCATGTCAGTAACGTCCGTATTAACGGCAAACCGATTGAAGATATGCAGCATTATCACATGGCGACCAACAGCTTTAATGCGGCGGGCGGCGACGGCTATCCGCGTCTGGATAATCATGCCGGGTACGTCAACAGCGGAGCAGTCGATGCGCAGGTGCTGCGCGACTTTATTAAGGCGCATTCACCGGTTAAAGCCAGTGACTATCAGCCGAAAGGCGAGATCGTACATCTGACCGATGAGCAGATTCGGGCGCGGGATGAGGCAGCAGAGAAAGCACGGAAGCGTAATTATCCCAAAATGATTCTGGCGTGGATCTGGCCGTGGCGGAACGAAACAGCCGCCACGCATTGAACTGACCGGGAGGCGCTTGCGCCTCCCGTTTTTCTTATGCCCGGCAGGTGTGACGTCTGATCCAGCGCTCGCGCAGTTTGTCCCATCCCCAGTTGTAAGCCATGGTGAAAGGCAGGAAGAATAGGAAGAAGGCTACTTCGACCAGGAAAGCTTCCCACAGGGTGATATCCAGCATCAGGGCGGCGATCGGCAGACCAATCAGGATAAATCCCCCTTCAAATCCCAGCGCATGTAACACGCGCACGCCCGGACCGCGTTTCTGGCCTGGCGCATAGATCCGATCAAACCCGCTGTTGTAAATCATATTCCATAGCATCGCGACCGTAGAGAGCATGATCGCCAGCGAGCCCATCTGAAACAGCGGTTTATTCATGATCCATGCTGCCAGCGGCGAAACGGTCAGAATCGCCAGCGTTTCAAAGCAGACAGCATGAAGAATACGTTCTTTAAGTGAGCGGGTACGCATTGTTTGTTCTCCTTCAATAATGCGGCGCATTTTCACATGTCAGAATGCTAAGATAAAATGAACACCTATCGAAAAAAGCGATGGAACAGATGCGATACTCCCCGGAATCCCTTGAGGCGTTTATGCAGACCTTGGCGAGTGGCTCCTTTTCGGCGGCCGCGCGTGCGCTGGGTAAAAGTCAGTCCACCATCAGCGCAGCGGTGGCAAATTTAGAAGATGACCTCGGCTTTGAGCTGTTCGACCGCACGGGCCGTCAGCCGATCCTCACCGAGCAGGGACGCCGGGTTGTTCCTCAGGTTCAGCAGATTCTGTCGGCCAGCGAGCGGCTGGATGCGCTGGCGATACGTCTGTCGCAGGGCGTTGAACCCCGGCTCAGTTTTGCCATGTCCGATTTCTGGCAAACCGATCATCATGAACATCTGCTGAGGCAATTTGATGCCCGTTATCCGGAGATCGAACTGGAAGTCATGATTGCTGAAGATGGGGATGTCCTGGATCTGCTGCAGGCCGGGCGGGTACATCTGGGCGTCGTGCGGGCGCAGCCCAATCTGCCGGTTGATATCGCAGTAGCGCGGCTGCAGGTTGAAGCGCAGATGGCGGTCTTTTTACATCGCGATCATCCGCTGGCACAGCCTGATACCCTGAGCGAAAGCGAACTGGAAAGCGTGCGGCATCTGCGACTTAACACCTGGGTTGAGGCACATGAACCCGCGCCTATGGGTCGCATCTGGTCAGCACCCACCTATTTACTGTTGCTGGAGATGGCGGAGCAGGGATTTGGCTGGACGATTCTGCCACGCTGGCTGGTGAAACAGTTTGGGCATGGCGTGCTGAAAGAGTTGTCGATGTCGGGCTGGCCACAGCACATCGCCGTTGAAGTCGTCTGGTCACGACGAACGCCGCCCGGTCCGGCGGGGCGCTGGATGATCGATCAGCTGTGCGCCCAGCCGCGGGTTTAGTCGTGGCGGGCGATATCCGCAAACGGCGCGTCCAGCAGGCGTGAAAGATCCTGAGGCGCCAGTTCAATATCCAGGCCCCGTTTGCCGCCAGAGATAAACATGGCGTCAAACGCGCTGGCAGAGTCATCGATTACCGTGGGCAGACGCTTTTTCTGCCCCAGCGGACTGATACCGCCCACCAGATAGCCGGTAACCCGCTGTGCCAGCTGCGGATCGGCCATATCCGCTTTCTTCGCGCCCAGCGCTTTTGCCACCTTTTTCAGATCGAGTTGGGTCGATACCGGCGTAATCGCTACCGCCAGCTGTTTCGCCTCACCATTCAGTGCCACCAGCAGCGTTTTATAGACCTGGCGCGCATCAAGATTAAGCTTGCGGACCGCTTCGTCACCAAAATGCGTTTCGTTACTGTCATGCTCATAAGGATGCAGAATAAAGCTGACCTTTTGTTTTTCCAGCAATTTTACGGCGGGCGTCATACAGGTTCCTTACTAAGAAAAATCTTATTGCGCAGAATCATGGAAAAAGGTGGCGAAATTTTGTTCTTTGCGTAAAATTGGCCGCGCGCCAGCAATCTGATTGCTGAGCGATAACCAAAATCATAAACAAATTCCTCTTTGACGGGCCGATAAACTTATCGGCTCTCTTTTTTTCAGGGCTTCTTCAGCATCTCAGGCAGATTGTCTTCGCCGTAAAGATGCAAAGCACCCACCGCAACCACATAGTTTCCCGCCGCCAACCCCTGCAGCCGGTCACACCACTGCGCATTACGCTGACCGATCAACGTATCATTCAGCGCCTGACTGAACGTCGCGGGCAGGGTGATTTCCGGCTGGCGTGGCGGCGTATCAAGCCACCAGCTCACCATCATCTGCAGCAGTCGTGCATTAGTGTGCCAGTGCAGCAGCGTATCCTGTAACAGCGCCATGCCATCATCCGGTAACGCGGTCAGCAGGGCGATCTGCGCATCGGCGCCTTCCAGTTCAATCACGGGTTTGTTCAGGCTTTTCGCTGCCTGCAACAGCTGATAATCAATGCCGTAGTCAGGCCGTAATCCCAGCCTCTGTGCCTGTTGAGCCTGTAACATTAGCGCCACCTGCCAGGCAGGCAGATTATCCAGCAGGCTAAGCGTAAGACTCATCTCCTGACACAGTGCGGTGAGCGTTTGCATCGCGCTGCTCTCAAGTCGTTCAGAGAGCGCAGGACGATCGCCGTAATGGTCAAAGGGTGAGCCACCCTGGGTAATATCGGCTTCCACAATCAGCGCATCCGCCTGCTGCAACTGCCGCAGCAGGCGAGCGGGCAACGGCTGCATGTCACGCGTTCCCATGTGGATGCTGCCCACCAGATGCAGCTGACGATTGCCAATCCGGACATCCAGCGCAGGCCAGCGGTAACTGGCGGGAAAAAGTTGGCTGATAAGGCCGCGCAGTGAGCGCCAGATGTTGCCTGTCATTCCCGGTCCTTTGCGATTCAAAACCCCATGCTAGCGACTTCAGAGCGTGAAAAACAGCGCTGAAACGGCGATTACTGGCGCGGTGGCCGGTAACGCAGCAGGCGGTTAGCATTGCTGACCACGGTAATGGAGGAGAGCGCCATCGCCGCACCTGCCACAATCGGGCTGAGCAGGGTGCCGGTCAGCGGATAGAGCACGCCCGCGGCTACCGGAATACCGATACTGTTATAGATAAATGCGCCAAACAGGTTCTGCCGGATATTGCGCAGCGTCGCGGAAGAGAGCGCTAACGCATCTGCCACGCTGTTAAGATCGGCGCGCATCAGCGTAATACCCGCGGTTTCTACCGCCACATCGCTGCCGCCACCCATCGCAATGCCCACATCCGCCTGCGCCAGTGCAGGTGCGTCATTGATGCCATCACCGACCATCGCGACGCGACGGCCCTGCTGCTGTAGCTGTTCGATTGCAGCCGCTTTGCCTTCAGGCAATACGCCTGCAATCACTTCATCAATGCCGGTTTCGGCAGCGATGGCGCGTGCGGTACTTTCATGGTCGCCGGTCAGCATAATCAGGCGATAACCCTGCTGATGCAGTCGCTTAAGGGCTGCACTGCTTTCAGGACGCAGCCGATCGCGCAGCGCGATAAGCCCGGTGAGTTGCCCCTGTTCCGCCAGTAATACCGGCGTGGCACCCTGTTGCGTCAGGCGCGTGATCGCTGCTTCTGCCGCCCGGTAGTCGACGCCGTTATCCTGCAACAGCGCTGCGTTACCCAGCAGCAGCGCTCTGCCATCCAGACTACCGCTGACCCCTTTGCCGCGTATTGTACGAAATTGCGTTAACGACGCTGGCTGAGTCAGCTTCGCTTCGGCGACAATCGCTTTCGCCAGCGGATGACCTGAGGCGAACTCCAGCGCAGCCGCAGTCGTTAACACCGATTCACGGCTGGCATTACCCCAGACCAGCACTTCACTGACCTGCGGCTTTCCGGCCGTCAGGGTGCCGGTTTTATCAAACACCAGCGTGTCGATCTGGCTGGCGCGCTGCAGGGCATCGGCGTCGCGCACCAGTACGCCCAGCTCGGCGGCACGGCCAACACCGGCAATAATCGACATCGGCGTCGCCAGTCCCAGCGCACAGGGGCAGGCGATAATCAGGACGGTCGTCGCGATCACCAGCATGTAGGCGATTTGTGGCTGCGGCCCGAACAGGTACCACACTGCGCCGCTGAGCAGCGCAATTAATACCACCACCGGCACAAACACAGCGGAGATGCGATCGGCCAGGCGGCCCACATCCGGTTTGCTGCTCTGCGCCTGACGCACCAGCCGGATAATGCGCGACAGGGTGGTGTGATTCCCGGTCGCCCGGGCGATAAACTCTAACGCGCCATCCTGCACCAGGGTGCCGGCGAAGATCGCCGCACCCGGACTTTTGCTTTGCGGCACCGCTTCGCCGGTGAGCATCGCTTCATCAAACCAGGCTTCCCCTGTGGTGATGTCGCCATCGACCGGCACCCGATCGCCGGTGACCAGCCGCAGCGTCATGCCGGGCTGGACGTTACTGACCGCGATCAGCCTGTCGCCCCGGGGATCGACCAGCCGCGCCTGAGCCGGTGTCAGATCCAGCAGTCGTTCCAGCGCTTTGGACGATCGCTGACGCGCGCGCTGCTCCAGCGCATGCCCCAGATTGATCAGGCCCAGAATCATTACACTGGCTTCGAAATAGAGATGGCGCGCCTGCGGCGGGAAAAAGTCGGGCCACAGCACCACGCTAAAGGAGTAAATCCAGGCCGCGCCGGTGCCGAGTGCCACCAGCGTATCCATGGTGGCGCTGCCATTACGTAAACTGCGCCAGGCGCTGCGATAAAAGTGACTGCCGGTCACGACCATGATCAGCAGCGTCACGATGCCCAACGTCAGCCAGATGCCGTGGTTATGGTCGGTGAGCATCATGTTGTCGCCCACCATGCCCCAGACCATCAGCGGCACGCCAAAGGCTAATGCGATAGCCGCCTGCCAGCTGAAACGCCGCATCGCGCTGCGGGCGCTGTGCTGCTGCTTCTCACGTCGCTCCTGCTCGTCATCCACCACCTGCGCGCCATAACCCGCGGCATCAACGGCAGCGACCAGCTGCTGCGGGTCAGCATTGCCCAGCACCAGCGCACTGCGCTCACCGAGATTGACCCGCGCCTGGCTGACGCCTGTGACCTGCTGTAGCGCTTTTTCCACCCGACTTACGCAGCTGGCGCAGGTCATACCTTCAATCAGCAGCACGTGGGCAGGTAATGTTTTTTCTGCCGGATGAGAAGGGATCTCCGTTGTCAGCGCCTCCGGCGGCGGCTCCGATGCTGTCAACGGTTCAGACTTTGGGGACACGTCCGCCGTTTTCAGCGTCGCGTGATAGCCCGCCTGCTCAACCGTGGCGATCAGTGCAGTCGCATCCGCGTGACCGGAGACCTGCGCTTCCTGTTGGGTCACCTCAGCCTGATCAACATCGTCGCGTTGCTCGAGTGCCTCTTTGACGCGTTTGACACAGTGGCCGCAGGACAAGCCGTCCAGTGCCAGAGAAATAGTGTGTGACATAATCAACTCCTCTTGTGATCCCATTTGACCGATTGGTCAGTTTCGATTCATGCTTAAGCATAAACCTTCCATCAAGGGGAAGGTCAAGGGGACGAAAATGAACATCAGCGATGTGGCGAAAAAGACCGGGCTGACCAGCAAGGCGATTCGTTTCTACGAAGAGAAAGGCGTGGTGACGCCGCCGTTGCGCAGTGAAAATGGTTACCGCCATTACGACGGTCACCATCTGGATGAACTGAACCTATTACGTCAGGCGCGGCAGGTGGGTTTTACGCTGGATGAGTGCCGCGAGCTGGTGGCGCTGTTTAATAATCCCTCGCGACACAGTGCCGATGTAAAAGCCCGTACGCTGCAGAAAGCCGATGAAATTGCGGCGCACATTGAAGAGCTTCACGCCATGCGCGCTCGTCTGCTGGCGCTGGCGGACGCCTGTCCGGGCGATGAGAGCGCAGAGTGCCCGATTATCAATAATCTGGCCGGATGCTGCGGTCAGCGTGGCTGAATTCGCAGAGTAATCCCCTCAATGCCGACCACGACGACCGGCGTGCCGGCAGGCAGATCCTGCTCCGCCTCAACCCGCCAACTGCTGTCACCGATGCGTATATGCCCGGTGCGGTTATGTAGCGCGGTATCCAGCGTCAGCTGCAACCCGATCATCTGGCTGCCGCGCTGGTTCAGGGCATTAGGCGTCTGACGCGTTTCACGGTGGCGCATCCAGCGATACCACAGAAAGACGCAGACCAGCGTCAGCACGGCAAAGAGTGACCCCTGTGTCGTCCAGCTCACCGGCACCAGCCACTCA
This sequence comes from Pantoea sp. 9140, assembly GCF_000745295.1. Classification (NCBI taxonomy): domain Bacteria; kingdom Pseudomonadati; phylum Pseudomonadota; class Gammaproteobacteria; order Enterobacterales; family Erwiniaceae; genus Pantoea; species Pantoea sp. 9140. Next base: position 768,711 of record NZ_JQNO01000001.1, read on the forward strand.
AAGATGCCGACAATAACTGCCGCCAGGCCGCTCCACAGCAGATAACCGCTGGTGCCCAGCATCTCAGCCGCCAGCAGTAATCCACCCAGCGTCAGCCAGAACCAGTGCGGATGCGCGATGATTTCCATCAGCATCAGCGTTTCGACTCGGTACGCGATTCCTTCAGCAGTTCACCGATGCCCGCAATCGACCCCAGCAGACTGCTCGCTTCCAGCGGCATCATCACGACTTTGCTGTTAGTGCCTTCACCGATTTTTTGCAGCGCATCGGTGTACTTTTGCGCCACGAAGTAGTTGATAGCCTGAATGTCTCCCGCGGCGATCGCTTCCGAGACCATTTTAGTGGCGTTAGCTTCCGCTTCAGCCTGACGTTCACGGGCTTCTGCCTGCAGGAACGCCGAGGTACGTTCACCTTCCGCTTTGAGGATCTGCGACTGCTTCTCCCCTTCCGCGCGCAGGATCGCCGCCTGTCGCACCCCTTCGGCCGTCAGAATATCGGCGCGCTTGGTTCGCTCCGCTTTCATCTGTGCATTCATTGCGCCGATCAGCTCCTGCGGTGGACGCACGTCGCGAATCTCGATGCGGGTAATCTTAACGCCCCACGGATTGGTGGCTTCATCCACGATATGCAGCAGACGGGTATTAATGCTGTCGCGCTGTGACAGCATTTCGTCCAGCTCCATGCTGCCCAGCACGGTACGCATATTGGTCATCGTGAGGTTCAGAATCGCCTGCTCAAGATTGCTGACTTCATAGGCGGCACGCGCCGGGTCAACGACCTGAATAAAACAGACCGCATCGATGGTGACGTTGGCGTTATCTTTGGAGATGATCTCCTGAGAGGGGATATCCAGTACCTGTTCCATCATGTTGATCTTGCGACCGACGCGATCCATGAACGGTACCACCAGACTTAATCCTGGCTGTAGCGTGCGGGTATAACGGCCAAAGCGCTCAACCGTCCATTGAAAACCTTGTGGCACGATCTTGACGGTCGCCCAGACCGCAACCAGTGCCAGAATAATCAGGGCAGGAATCACTGTTATCATACAACCTCCGCATTGTCAGATTAACGGGCCGAGTCGCTTCGGCCCGTGTTGGTGCTGTTTAGTACAGCAGGGAATAGAGCTGGCGACGATAACGCGCAGCCAGTGCATCGCCGGTTCCCAGCGCTGCCAGAATCTCCTGCAGCATTTTACGCGCCTGGCCATCAGCGGCATTGAGATCGGATTTCAGGAAGCTGAACAGCAGTTCCAGTGCTTCTTCATTACGACCGACCTGATGCAGCTGTAACGAGAGTTTAGCAGCCAGCCCGGCGTTAGACGGGTCCGCTTCCAGCTCGGATTGCAGCTGTTGAATCTCCGGCGTATCCGCAGCCTGTTTCAGCAGATCGATCTGCGCCATCAGGCTCTGATAGCGGGTATCCTGATCCTGAAGGGGGACAACTTTCAGCACCGCCTCCGCTTCATCGCTGCGGTTCAGGGTAATCAGCACGTCTGCCAGCAGGAAACCAATCTCACTGGACTGGTTGCTCAGCTGCCACGCATCTTTTAACAGCGGCAATGCCTCCAGCGGTTTACCTTCCTGCATCAGTGCCATCGCCTGCTGCGCTTTCAGTTCTTCTTCACGCGGCAGCACTTTTTCCAGCAGGGCACGGATCGCCTCTTCCGGCTGCGGTCCCTGGAAGCCGTCAACCGGCTGACCATCCTGGAACAGGTAGACGGTCGGGATTGAACGCAGACCAAACTGCGACGCCACCCTTTGCTCTTTGTCGCAATCGAGTTTTGCGAGAATAAACTGACCCGCGTACTCCTGCGCCAGACGCTCCAGCACAGGTGTCAGCTCCTGACAGTGCTGGCTGCGCTCAGACCAGAAGTAGAACAGCACCGGCAGCTGCATCGACTGCTCAAGGGTCTGCTGCAGGTTAGATTCGTTGATGTCGATGATAGAAGCGTGTGGTGACATGGATAAGTCTCTTTGCAAAAAGTGTTCTAAGAATATGGGGCCAACTGGCCCGGCTTCAAGCGCTATTGCGCATGGCTGATTAATGGCTGCGCAAAATGCGATCCAGCATCCAGCCTGGCAGTAACCGTTTCAGCAGGCTCATTACGTGTGCGACCAGCGTCACCGGATAGCGCAAACGTGGATGTTTACTCTCGAGTGCGTGACGAAGTTTAGGCAGAATGGCTTCCGCTGGCAGGGTAAAGCGTGCCGCGATACCCGGGTTACGCACCGGGTTATGCTGTTCCCCCTGCGTCACATTGTCGGTAAAGCGGGTCTCAATCGGGCCAGGCTCAATCAGGCTGACCCGGATGCCACGGCTGCGCACTTCGAGCCGCAGCGCATCGCTCCAGGCTTCCAGCGCATATTTACTGGCGGCATAGGCACCCCGGCCAGGCGTGGAGATCAGGCCCAGCACCGAGCTGGTATTAACAATGCGGCCATCACCGCTGGCCTGCAGCGCGGGCAACAGCCGCAGCGTCAGCTGATGGACGCCGAAAAAGTTGCTGGAAAACTGCTGCTCCAGCTGCTGACGCGAGAGCGTATGCAGCGGGCCATAGAGACCAAATCCGGCATTGTTAAACAGTGCGGCCAGACGGTGATCACAGAGCGCGAGTACCGCATCCGCTGCCCGATCGACACTCTGCGGATCGTCGAGATCGAGCTGGATGCCCGTATAACCCAGCGTGTTCATGCGGGCGACATCGTCGGCTTTTCGGCAGGCGGCGATCACCTTATAACCCCGCGCCAGCAGATCGTGCGCGGCGACCAGGCCAATACCGCTGGAACAACCTGTAATCAGAATGGTTTTTTGCATTTCTTTACCCTTTTTGCGCATCCAGGCGCGCTACGGCTGCTTAACTAAGGGAGCCAGTTCTTTTGCCATTAACCCGGCGATAAACGGCTGGGCATCAGGATTAGGATGAATGCCATCCTGCTGCATCCACCCGGGCTTCAGATAGACCTGCTCCATGAAAAAGGGCACCAGAGGAATATCATGCTGCTGCGCCAGGCCAGGGTAGATGCCGCTGAACGCTTCGGTGTAGCGGCGGCCATAGTTGGCGGGCAGGCGGATCTGCATCAGCAGCGGCTTTGCATTGGCGGCTTTGACATCGTCGATGACTTTACTCAGATTCTGCGCGATAGCATCAGGCGGAAAACCGCGCAGACCATCGTTACCGCCCAGTTCGATTAACACCCATTGCGGCTGATGCTGTTTTAATAGCGCAGGCAGACGCGCCAGTCCCTGTGCGGCAGTATCGCCGCTAATGCTGGCGTTGACCACTTTCGGTTTTTGCTGCCACTGCTTATCGAGCAGGCTGGGCCAGGCCGCCGTGGCAGACATACGATAGCCTGCACTCAGGCTGTCGCCCAGCACCATCAGGGTATCTGCAGCAGCAAGACGCGACGCCATCAGAAGAATCAATAACAGGAAGGGATAATGCCAGCGGAAAACATTGTTGAAGTTCATCATCTTACTAAGTCCGTCGGTCAGGGAGAGCATCAGTTAACCATCCTCACCGGAGTTGAGTTGGTTGTCAAACCAGCCGAGACCATTGCGCTGATTGGCGAGTCCGGCTCCGGCAAGTCAACCCTGCTGGGCATTCTGGCCGGGCTGGACGATGGCAGCAGCGGCGAAGTTCATCTGCTGGGGCAGCCGCTGCACCAGATGAACGAAGAGCAGCGTGCGGCCCTGCGTGCCCGGCAGGTCGGCTTTGTGTTTCAGTCATTCATGCTGGTGCCGACCCTGAATGCGCAGGAGAACGTTCAGCTGCCATCACTCCTGCGCGGCGACAGCGACCGCCAGAGCCGCGAACAGGCACGGGAACTTTTGACGCTGCTCGGGCTGGGTGAACGTCTGCATCATCTGCCCGCTCAGCTGTCAGGCGGTGAACAGCAGCGTGTCGCGCTGGCCCGCGCCTTCAGTGGTCGTCCGGGTCTGCTGTTTGCCGATGAGCCGACCGGCAACCTCGATCGTAAAACCGGTGATCGCATCGCCGATTTGCTCTTTTCCCTTAATCGCGACTTCGCCACCACGCTGATTCTGGTGACGCATGACGAGCAACTGGCGGCGCGCTGCGATCGTCGTATGCGGCTGCGCGACGGTAAATTGTGGGAGGAGCAATGATCTGGCGCTGGTTCTGGCGCGAGTGGCGTTCGCCCTCGCTGCTGATTGTCTGGCTGGCCCTGACGCTGGCGGTAGCCTGCGTACTGGCGCTGGGGTCGATCAGCGATCGCATGGAAAAAGGGCTGAATCAGCAGAGCCGTGATTTTATGGCCGGTGATCGCACGCTGCGCAGCACCGATGCTGCGCCCGAAGCCTGGCTGGAAAAGGCGCGGGAAACCGGCCTGACGGTCAGTTCCCAGCTCACCTTTATGACCATGACCTTTGCGGATCAGTCACCGCAGCTCGCCTCCGTCAAAGCGGTAGATGACCGCTACCCGATGTTTGGCACGCTGCAGACGCAGCCGCCAGGACTGCGGCCGCAGGCAGGCACCGCGCTGGCAGCACCGCGCCTGATGGCGCTGCTGAATCTGAAAGTGGGCGACATGCTGGAAGTGGGGGATACCCAGATGCGCATCAGCGGTGAGGTGATTCAGGAGCCGGATGGCGGCTTTAACCCGTTTGAGATGGCACCGCGCCTGCTGATCAATCTGGCGGATGCCGCCAGAACCGGTGCGATTCAGCCTGGCAGCCGCATCACCTGGCGCTATAAATTTTCCGGCAATCCTGAGCAGCTGGCCCGCTATGACCGCTGGATTCAACCACAGCTGAAGGCGGATCAGCGCTGGATCAGCGTAGATAACTCAGAAGATGCGCTGGGCCGTTCGATGCAGCGCGCGCAGCAATTCCTGCTGCTCTCGGCCTTACTAACGCTGATGCTGGCGATTGCGGCTGTGGCGGTTGCCATGAGCCACTATTGCCGCAGCCGCTACGATCTGGTGGCGGTGCTGAAAACCCTGGGCGCAACGCAGGGCGCGTTGCAGCGGTTGATCATCGGCCAGTGGCTGGCGGTGCTGCTGTTCGCGGCGATTGCCGGAGGCGTTGTGGGACAGGGGGTGGAAGCGATCCTGATGACGATGCTGAAACCCGTGTTGCCTGCCAGCTTACCGGCGGCCAGCGTCTGGCCGTGGATCTGGGCTGTGGGTTCGCTGTTTGTGATTTCGCTGCTGGTGGGTCTGCGTCCCTATCGTCTGCTGCTGGCAACCCAGCCGCTGCGGGTGCTGCGGCGCGATGCGGTGGCAAATCTCTGGCCGCTGAAATTTTATATTCCGGTAATGATCGTGGTGGTGGTGGCGCTGTTAGCGCTGCTGGTCGGCGGCAGTAAAATGCTCTGGGCGCTGCTGGCGGGTGTGGTGGTGCTGGCGGGATTACTGGCGTTACTCGGCTGGGGAACCCTGCTGCTGCTGCGTCGGCTGGTGGTACGCAATCTGGCACTGCGACTGGCGATCAACCGGCTGCTGCGCCAGCCCGGGATGACGCTGAGCCAGCTCGCGGCCTTTTCGCTGTCGTTTATGCTGCTGGCGCTGCTGCTGGTGATGCGCGGCGATCTGCTGGATCGCTGGCAGCAGCAGTTACCGGCGGATAGCCCGAACTTCTTCCTGCTCAACATGACGGCGGATCAGGTGCCGCAGGTGCGTGATTTCCTGCAAGCGCATCAGATTAAGCCTGAAACCTTCTATCCGATTGCGCGGGTGCGGCTTAGCGAACTCAACGGTAAACCGGCCGATCCGAAACTGGATAATGCCCTTAACCGCGAGCTTAACCTGACGGCGCTGGCCGATCGCCCGGATCACAATCCACTGGTGGCAGGCAACTGGCCGCCGAAAGCGGGTGAAGTGTCGATGGAAGTGGAGCTGGCGGATCGGCTGGGGCTGAAGCTCGGCGATACCCTGACGTTCGACGGTGATACGCAGACGTTCAGCGCCCGTATTACCAGCCTGCGTAAAGTGGACTGGGAAAGTCTGAAGCCGAACTTCTTCTTTATCTTCCCGCCGGGTGCGCTCGACAGCCAGCCGCAGACCTGGCTCACCAGCTTCCGCATGGAGGCGAATCCTGTTCTGCTGGCGCAGCTGAACCGCGCCTTTCCGACGCTGAGTCTGCTGGATATCGGCAGCATTATGCAGCAGATCGGTCAGGTACTGACGCAGGTCAGCCGGGCGCTGGAGATCATGGTGGTACTGGTCACTGCCTGCGGTGTGTTGCTGTTGCTGGCGCAGATTCAGGTCGGGATGCGGCAGCGTCGGCAGGAACTGGTGGTCTATCGCACGCTCGGTGCGGGCAAACGCCTGCTGCGCACCACGCTGTGGTGTGAGTTTGCGCTGCTCGGCGTGGTCTCCGGCGTGGCGGCCGCAATGGGAGCAGAAGCGGCGCTGTGGGGATTACAGACTAAGATTTTCGACTTCCCATGGCAGCCTGACTGGACATTATGGCTGGCGTTACCGTTGTGTGGCGCGCTGCTGTTATCGCTCTGTGGCGGCTGGCTGGGAGTCCGGTTACTGAAAGGGAAAGCGCTGTTCAGGAAGTTTGATGCGGCATAAGGCAGGGCTGAAATAAGGCGGCGCCAGGCCGCCTTTGACCTTTATCCAGACGCACCCGTTACCCGCAATCGGGTAACGGGTTCAGGGAAACTACAGCTTTTCAACGGCCCAGGCGATGCCGCTGGCGTACTCTTCCGGAAGCTGAGGCACCAGCGCATTCAGCGCCGCTTTCAGCCGCTCTGCATTGCTGTCGGTCAGATTGAGGTGGCCCACTTTACGACCCGGACGCACTTCTTTGTCATACCAGTGCAGATGCACCAGCGGCTGCTGCAGCCAGCTGAGATTCACGTCGGTACCAATCAGATTCACCATTACCGACGGCGCAAACACCACCGGCTGCGGTAAGGCCAGGCCCAGAATGGCGCGCAGATGCAGCTCAAACTGGCTGATCGACGCACCGTTCTGTGTCCAGTGACCACTGTTGTGTACACGCGGTGCGAGCTCATTGATCAGCAGTCCGGCTGGCGTCACAAAACACTCCATCGCCATCACGCCCACGTAATTCAGCGCCTGCATGATCGCGCTCAGCATCGCTTCGGCCTGCTGCTGCTGTGTCTGATCCGCCTGCGGCTGTGCCACGCTGGTGCGCAGAATGCCGTCCTGATGCAGGTTATGCGTCAGCGGATAGAACACCACCGAGCCATCGTGACCGCGCGCGCCGACCAGTGACACTTCACCGGAAAAGTTAATGCCCTGCTCAACGATGCATTCGCCGTAGCATGCCTCTGGCAGCTGGTCAGTTTCATCAGCACGCAGACGCCACTGACCCCGTCCGTCGTAACCGCCGGTGCGGCTTTTCACAATCGCCAGCTCGCCCAGTGAATCAAACACCGCTGGCCATTCGCTTTTATCCGCCAGCAACTGCCATGGCGCGGTCGCCAGTCCCAGCTGATCCAGCAGCTGTTTCTGCGTCAGGCGATCGGCTAGACGTGGGAAAATATCACGGTTAACAAAAGCCGGATGACTCGCTAGCTCACGCGTCAGCGCCGTTTCCGGCCAGCGTTCAATTTCGGCGGTGATTACGCTGTCAGCGATCGGCAAGGAGGCAGGGTCGGCATCCAGACCTACCGGATAGACCGCGATGCCCAGCGGTTCACCCGCCTGGCGCAGCATACGGCCTAACTGGCCGTTGCCCAGTACGCAGACCGGCTTCATGCATCCACCCGCGGATCGGGATGGTTCAGCACCTCATCGGTCTGGCTCTCACGCCAGGTATTCAGGCGGGATGCCAGCGCACTGTCATGCAGCGCCAGAATCTGCGCGGCCAGCAGGGCGGCATTAGCCGCACCCGCTTTGCCAATCGCCAGCGTACCGACCGGAATACCGCGCGGCATCTGCACAATCGAATAGAGGCTATCGACGCCGCTCAGGGCCGCACTCTGCACCGGCACACCCAGCACCGGCACCAGAGTTTTTGCTGCCAGCATTCCCGGCAGATGCGCCGCGCCACCTGCGCCAGCAATAATCACCTGCAAACCGTTGTCCGCTGCCGTTTCGGCGAAGCTGAACAGTTTATCCGGGGTGCGGTGCGCAGAGACTACTTCAACATGAAAAGGGACGTCCAGGCTGGTGAGGATTTCAGCGGCGAACTGCATGGTGGCCCAGTCACTTCTGGAACCCATAACAATGGCGATGCGGGCCGGGGCGTTGGATGACATGCGGTCAACTCCTGTGAATAAACAAACAGACCTGGCCGGGCGGACAGGTTTTGAAGGGCACTGAGAATAGCATGACAACGACGCAAGGAAAACGGTTGCGTCGGCCAGATGTCGTGGATTTAACCGGCGATCAGAAGTCGAAATGGATAAGCTGAATGCCGCTGGCGTCGAGCTGAATCATCGAGCCACGGCTGTGCCAGGCACCCAGCACCGCGCGCTGCGCCGTTTCACCTTTTAAGCTCAGCGTATGGATTGCCGGGCGATGGGTGTGGCCGTGGATCAGCAGCGGCACCTGCTGGCGCAGCATCGCGGCGGCCACGGCATCCTGATTCACATCCATAATGGTCTGGGATTTGTGCTGGTTGGCCTGTTTGCTGTCGGCGCGCATCCGGGCGGCGATACGTTTGCGGATCCATAACGGCAGCACCAGGAACAGGCGCTGAATCCAGGGATTGTGCACTTTGGTACGAAAGCGCAGATAACCCGCATCGTCCGTACAGAGCGTATCGCCGTGCATGATCAGCAGCCGATGGCCGTAGAGCGTCAGTACCTGTTCTTCCGGCAGCAGCGTCATGCCGCTGGCGCGCGCAAAGCGTCGGCCAATCAGGAAGTCGCGGTTGCCATGAATAAAACAGACGGGAACTGGCAAGGCGCGCAGGGCGCGGGCAATCTGCTGATGCAGCGGATTGGGATCGTCGTCGCCAATCCAGGCTTCAAACAGATCGCCGAGAATATAGAGCGCGTCGCAGTGGGGCGCTTCGCGCTGTAAAAAATGCAGAAAACCGGCGGTAATCGCCGGTTCTTCCTGACACAGATGGAGATCTGCGATAAACAGCGTGCGGGACATTACTCGCTGACGGTCACTTTCTGGATCACGACGTCATCTTTTGGCACATCCTGGTGCATGCCGCTGCGGCCGGTAGAAACGGCTTTGATCTTCTCGACCACGTCCATGCCTTCAACCACTTCTGCGAATACGCAGTAGCCCCAGCCCTGAACGCTTTCGTCACGGAAGTTCAGGAAGTCATTGTCAGCCACGTTGATGAAGAACTGTGCGGTCGCAGAGTGCGGTGCAGAGGTACGTGCCATTGCCAGCGTACCTTTGGTGTTTTTCAGACCGTTGTTCGCTTCGTTCTGGATTTCATCTTTGGTAGCTTTCTGCTTCATGCCCGGCTCGAAGCCGCCGCCCTGAATCATAAAGCCGTTGATAACACGGTGGAAAATGGTGTTGTCGTAAAAACCTTCACGGCAGTAATCCAGGAAGTTCTGTACGGTTGCCGGCGCTTTATCATCGAAAGTTTTGATTACGATATCGCCATGGTTCGTCTGGAAAGTTACCATTTTTGTTGTCCTGTAAAGGTTGTGATCAGTTGCCGGGATCGCGCTCTTAACTGGCGTACCCCTTTTAGTCGACCGTTCTTATATCATAATTTCCAATGACGCGTCAGCAGCACGGCGCAGTTGGCTTGCTTTGCGTCGCGCGAGCGATAAAAATACGGCACAATGTCTGGATACTTAAAAAAGCCAACCACACGCGAAAACGGAACCGTTCAATGCTTAAGATTTATAACACCCTGAGTCGACAGAAAGAGGAATTCAAACCCATTCATGCCGGTAAAATCGGGATGTATGTTTGCGGCATCACGGTGTATGACCTCTGTCACATTGGTCATGGGCGGACGTTCGTGGCGTTTGACGTGGTGGCGCGCTACCTGCGTTACCTCGGTTATCAGCTTAACTATGTACGTAACATCACCGACATTGATGACAAAATCATCAAACGCGCCAATGAAAACGGTGAGAGCATCGAAACGCTGACCAACCGTATGATTGGCGAGATGCACAACGACTTCGCCGCGCTGGGGATCCTGCCACCTGATGAGGAACCGCGTGCCACCCGTCACATTGCGGAAATCATTGAACTGGTAGAAACACTAATCGCTCGCGGTCACGCCTATGTGGCGGACAATGGCGACGTGATGTTCGATGTGCTGAGCGACACCGATTATGGCGCACTGTCGCGTCAGGATCTGGAGCAGCTGCAGGCGGGCGCGCGGGTTGAAGTCGCGGACGTGAAGCGTAATCCGATGGACTTCGTGCTGTGGAAAATGTCTAAAGCGGATGAGCCAGCCTGGTCATCGCCGTGGGGCAACGGTCGTCCTGGCTGGCATATCGAGTGCTCGGCGATGAACTGCAAACAGCTGGGCACCCATTTCGACATCCACGGCGGCGGTTCGGACCTGATGTTCCCGCACCATGAAAACGAAATCGCCCAGTCGAGCTGCGCCCATGACGGTCCGTACGTCAACTACTGGATGCACTCCGGCATGGTGATGGTTGACCGCGAGAAGATGTCTAAATCGCTCGGCAACTTCTTCACCGTGCGTGACGTGCTGCAACATTACGATGCGGAGACGGTGCGTTACTTCCTGATGTCTGGTCACTATCGCAGCCAGCTTAACTATGGCGAAGATAACCTGAACCAGGCGCGTGCGGCGCTGGAGCGTCTTTATACCGCACTGCGTCACACCGACAGCAGCGTTAAAGCGCACGGCGGCGAAGCGTTTGAAGCGCGTTTCCGCAGCGCAATGGACGATGATTTCAACACCCCGGAAGCCTACTCGGTGCTGTTCGATATGGCGCGTGAAGTTAACCGCCTGAAAAGCGAAGATGGCGCTTCAGCACATGGGCTGGCGTCGAAGCTGCGTGAGATGGCTAACGTGCTGGGCATCCTGCAGCAGGATCCTGAGCTGTTCCTGCAAAGCGGCGCTCAGGTGAATGACGAAGAGGTTGCCGAGATCGAACATTGGGTGAAAGCCCGTGCCGATGCGCGTGCCGCCAAAGCCTGGGCGGAAGCGGACATTGCACGCGACAAGCTTAACGCGCTGGGGGTCATCGTCGAGGATGGGCCACAAGGCTCCAGCTGGCGTCGAAAATAAACCGGAGAGGGCGAGCAATCGCCCTTTTTTATTATGGCGATTGAACAGATTCAGATCCGCGGCTTCCGCTCAATACGTAACCTGACGTTGTCACTGCAGCAGCTGAATGTGGTGAGCGGTCCCAACGGCTGCGGTAAATCCAACCTCTACAAAGCGGTGCGACTGCTGCACGAAGCGGCCTCCGGTCGTCTGGCGCTGGCACTGGCTGACGAAGGCGGCATTCAGAAAACGATGTGGGCGGGTGGCTTGCGCCGGGGCGATCGCCGACACGATCCAAAGCGGCTGGAGCTGGCCGTGGTGATGGATGATATGGATTACCAGCTGGAGATTGGCTTTCCCGAGCCGCTGTCGACCAGCCTGTTCAACCTCGATCCGCTGGTGAAGCAGGAGCGCCTCTGGCTCAGCGGTCAGCGTCGTCGCCCTTCTGCCTGCATCATGCAGCGAGAAAATCAGACCGCCTTTCTGCACAACGTTGAAGGGGATCGCGTCGCTTATCCGGCGGTGCTGCATCCTGAAGAGTCGCTGTTTGGTCAGCTTGGCGAACCGCATCTCTACCCGGAACTTTCCCAGCTGCGTGAACGACTGCAGCAGTGGCGCTTTTACCATGAGTTCGCCGTCTGGCCTGGCTCACCGATTCGTGCGCCGCAGATTGGGGTGCGTGCGCCGGTGCTTAGCCACGATGGCAGCAATCTGGCGGCAGCCTGGGCAACCATCGTGGAGCGTGGTCATTCAGAACTGTTGTCTGAGGTGATGACGCAGGCGTTTCCCGACAGCCAGTTTGACGTCGACGTGCAGAACGGTCGCTTTCAGATGCTGATGTCCCGCCACGGCATTCTGCGTCCGCTGGAGAGCGCGGAGTTTTCAGACGGCACGCTGCGGTTTCTCTGTCTGGTTGTGGCGCTGCTCAGCCCGCGCCCACCCGCCTTTATGGCACTGAATGAGCCGGAAAACAGTTTGCATGAAGATCTGTTGCCTGCGCTGGCGCGTTTAATCGCCGAAGCCAGTCAGTATAGCCAGCTCTGGATCACCAGCCATTCACCCCGCCTCGCGACACTGATTGCACAGCACACGGCGGTGAATCATATTGCACTGGAACAGCGGGAAGGGGAGACGTGTGTCGCGGGGGATGAACTGCTGTGACAGCGTCCCCGCAGGGACGCCCGGGAATTACTCAACGACAGTGATGCGGAAACCGGCAAATTCCACGGTCTGACCGGCAACGATCTTGCAGCGCTTGCGGGTCTCCACCGCGCCATTGACCTTTACTTCACCTTCGGCAATCACGACTTTCGCCTGTGCGCCACTCTGAACCCAGCCTTCCAGCTTCAGCAGGTCACACAGATCGACGTGCTGGAATTTACCCAGTGAAAAACTTGCCATTTAAACGTCCTCTTTATCGTGAAACTCTTCGCACGCCTGCAGCGTGTTTTGAATCAGTGTTGCGACTGTCATCGGTCCGACACCGCCCGGTACCGGGGTAATGTAAGAAGCGCGCTCTGATGCGCTGTCAAAATCAACGTCGCCCACTACTTTGCCGCTGTCCAGACGGTTAATGCCCACGTCGATAACGATGGCACCGGGTTTAATCCAGTCGCCCGGAATAAAGCCAGGCTTGCCCACCGCAACGACCAGCAGATCGGCGTGCTCAACGTGATGGCGCAGATCTTTGGTAAAGCGATGGGTGACGGTGGTGGTGCAGCCCGCAAGCAGCAGCTCCATGCTCATCGGACGACCGACGATGTTGGACGCCCCGACCACCACAGCGTTCAGGCCGTAGGTGTCGATGTTGTAACGCTCCAGCAGCGTCACGATACCGCGCGGCGTGCAGGGACGCAGCGTTGGCGCACGCTGACACAGGCGACCAACGTTATAAGGATGGAAGCCATCGACATCTTTATCCGGCGTGATGCGCTCCAGCACCTTCACATTATCGATGCCCGCTGGCAGCGGCAGCTGCACCAGGATGCCATCGATTTCGTTGTCCTGATTGAGCTTATCGATCAGCTCCAGCAGCTCAGCTTCGCGGGTGGTGGCAGGCAGATCGTAAGAGCGGGAGTGGAAACCGACCTCTTCACAGGCGCGGCGTTTGCTGGCCACATAGATCTGCGATGCCGGGTTTTCACCCACCAGTACCACGGCCAGACCTGGCGCACGTTTTCCGGCGGCCAGACGCTGCTTCACTTTGTCCGCAACCTCAACGCGCACCTGCTGCGCAATCGTTTTACCGTCAATAATTTTTGCTGCCATCAGAGAGGAAATCCACTGTGTTGTGTTGAATCGGGGAAGGGGGCTATTTTGTCAGAAGCGCGGCGCGCTGTCAGTCACAGTTTCAGCCGCGTATGCGCTTTCCGGCTTTTTCGTCGCGACGAGTGCCTGCCTGCATGCGTATGATATCTGCAGGACAATCCGGGGACGATGTAATGATTTGGATAATGCTTGCTACTCTGGCGGTGGTGTTTGTCGCTGGATTTCAGCTGCTCACCGCTGGCTCACGCCACGCCGCTCAGCGGCTCAGCAAACGGCTGCAGCTGCCACCGGTACAGGTGGAATCAATGCTCTCTATGATGGGGAAAGTGGCGGCGAAAGAGTTTACCGACTATCTCAGCAGCGATAATGAAACGCATCTGCATAACGGTGCGGCGGTACTGCTGATCTGGCAGGTGTTAATTGTTGACGGCAGCGAGGAGAACAGCCAGCGCTGGCATGCCATTCTCAGTCGTGCCGGTTTTCCACCGCTTATCAGCCGCCAGCAGTTGCTGCTCGCGCTGGGCTTTCTGCGCCAGCTGGAGCCGGACAGCCAGGAGCTGCACGCACTTCGTGAGCAATACAATGCGCGTTTCACATCACAAGGGATTGAGCTGGAAGGAGAATTTACCGGCACCAGCAAACTCGTGTCGCTCAGCGAATGGCGCAGGCGTCACTGACGCCAATTGGTTATTACCGCAGCACTTCGCTGCGGTGAAACGGCAAAAACGTTGACGTACCCGCTTCCCGACGTATAATCCGTGCCATCTCCATGCGCCCTTAGCTCAGTTGGATAGAGCACCGGCCTTCTAAGCCGTAGGTCACAGGTTCGAATCCTGTAGGGCGTACCAATATCTTTCAGTGACTTACGCCAGCTTCAATCCTACCTGATTATCTCCTTGTGTCGTATTTGTGTCGTTCTCACCCAAAAACCTCTCGCGGGCGGCTTTTCTGTGCAAACAGGCTCACTTTTCTAAAAGATAGAAATGCAATGACATATCCAACTGTAGTGAATGATATGGACCTCCGTTAGCTGGTATTCCTGACCGGTGCGGGGTCATACACTAACACTTTCAAAGTGGCGCTGACGTTTGGCAAGCACCACAACGACGTGCTCCTAAAACACGAAGCGTTATCAGTCAGTGCTCAACAGAGTTCATAGAGCGCAATTCTATGCTTTGCCATGAAGACAGTAAGTTAAAGGTTCGCCAGTTACAGCGCCATTGAAGCGGAAAGGCGACAGGCAAAGCAGAGTAGCGCACTCAGGTGGACTTTTTGCTAGCCAAACCTGTCTTTGAATTTACGATCGCTGTTTCTACGGTTCATCTTGCTATTGCAATACGGGCAAAGATGCTGCTTTTTGCCATCTATCTTCCAGGTGAAGTATTTCTTTTTAAATCCAGTACCGCAAATATCACATCGCCTTGGTTTAAATATTCCTGCGATGATCACAAGGACAACGATGCCAATAATCCATTCCATAACATTCTCCTTTTTAAATTACCAAACCAAACGGGTGACATTTTGCTCTAGGTTCTCATGCATTGGGTACGTTGGGCCACTTCTTATAAGCGAAGACATAGAGGGTAAAGAAGTGCAAGCCGGGGAATGATAGTAGCAGAGCCATTTTCCATCCAAATCCCGCTTTCTGAGCCATACGAAAGCATGGAATAAACATGAAAAACCAGATTATGAACGTTATCGCTGCGAGTGGGTTTGGTTGTTCCATTGTGATTTCTCCTTGATTTGCCTTCTCTGGTATATCGGCAGCCGCGCTATGAATTTTAGCAAACTTGACCATTTTCCACTTTGTTGCGACCACTCCGTACCATGATTCATCTCATCTTTTTTGGGGATAGCGATATGAAGGGGCTGATTTTTAGTGCGGTAATTGAAACATTGTTTTCCGGCTGGGTCTATACAGGCATTAACTTCGATGAATCAAAGCTAGCGAATGTGAATAAAAGGGATGCCACTAAGCAGGAGATCATTTCCTGCTTTGGCAATCTATCGATAACTACGTTAGATTCAGATCAGAGACGGTATTGACCCGGTATATAGATATAGCCTCTGCTGTCCAGTAGATAAAATCGATCATTACTTACTGCGAGGTTCACAGTCCAAAGTATGTCTTTGTGAATTTTCCCGTTTATAAAAATACAGCGTGTTGTCTCTGATACAGGTTGACCCGTGCAGTGTGATACCTTAAGCCAACACAGATCTATTCACACATGGATTCCTATGGATAACATTGATAATGCCAGACGAGTTTTAGAAGAAAATACTAAAGTGCTCTACGGTATCTTTGGCATCATTGATTTTTCAGGCTACTTTCCTCCGTTGCCTTTCCTGAATGAATTCTTCATCGCTGGCAGTGATCCCTGTGACCAGGATGGCAGGATGAGTTGCTGGCGTCCCTTTACACTTACGATCTCCGAATATGAAGAGGTGAAGGCATGGTGGGTTTCATCTCGCCCAGGCACGGTTGAATCTCCACTTAACAGCGAGTGCTGGAGTGACTGGATTCAGGAGATCCTGGAATAATCAATCTGCTATCAATGCGAACCTGAGTGAGCATTCGTTCAGTTGACAGAAATCTGCACTCGCAGAACTGTTGCCCTGTAGTGAGAAAAAATTAAAGGGATATCTATGTGTAATTGCAGACAGTTGCCACCCTGGGTGGCTGAAATTGAATCCATTGAGCGGGGTTTTGCATTTTCAGGGGCTTTAATTCATAAGCACTATTTCGAAACACCGGAAAGTGACTATCTTGAACCACAGCTTGATTATTCTCATTCCCGGTATCGCTGTCTGGAATGCGGTCAGGAATGGTATATTGAGTGTTCTCCGGAACAGACACCTTTTCCAGAGTTTGCCTTTAAGGTAAACGAATTAATGCGGCTACCTTCAGAGAACGAGGTACAGGCGGCCAAACAGTATCTATGCATACTTGCGCATGGTGGATTTAGTTCAGAAAAGTGCAGGATGGCTGGGTGCAAAAATCATAAGGTTCTGGGGCGCGAATTATGTCATTTACATATTCCATTTCCATAGGAATGCTTAATGGGTTCAAATGTGGTTCATCGACAGAGCGATAAAATCGCGGTGCAAAATGTCTGGTATACTGTTGGGAAATCGACGAGGTAGGGTTATTTTTCTTAACTGATTTAAAAAATCCTGGCCAGGGTATACAGAGATGCTGAGCTTAATCCATAACACCTGACTAAAGAAAAAGGATTTGAATAACGGATTATTAGCATGCAGGCCTCATCATTATTTGTGACACTAGCGTCCTCAATCTGCCGCTCCCCAACCCGAAGCGGCATCCTTTCACCTCAACGCCATTAACCCGCAACTACACCCGACAATGCCAGCACCTGCTTCTGTTTCTTTGCAGGCAGCTTGTTCAGCTGCGCTAACGCGTTAACCAGTTGTTCATCGACAGGCTCGGGTGGCTTCACGGTCAGCACGATACGGCCCTCTGTGACACTCACCTCAACTTCGGTGCCGGTGGTGAATCCGGTGGCTGCCAGCCACTGGCCTTTCATAATGATCGAGGGAATACGGATATAGTCTGGATACCGGCTGGCGTAACTCACCGTTAATTTACGCCGGGTAATGGAAGGGTCTTCTGGATTTAAACCAACTGCATTACACTCTGACTCAGTCATGATCTCTATTCTCGCTAAATAGTGGTTGTGATTAGCGATCCAGGGGTGCTCCAACACCTCTGGTTCGCGCTAAATACCTGTATATATAATCAACAAATATGAATAAAGTCCAGCTGAAAATCAATGTAAATCAGCGAGTTTCCTCACAGTTAAAACGTTATTATTTGCGGCACAGATCGCAAAATAAAGTAATTAACTGCTGCACTTTCATGTGAAGTAAAAGTGATAAAGGATTCGGATTCCCTGGAGTTAAAATATTGCCTTTCATCTGAATGTAATTATTTATAAAACGCTACAGATCCTGAATTCAGGTAACTGATTATTCCGCCTGTACTTATCTCTCAAGCCTTTAAACCTGCCAGCCACAATTCTGAGTAAACAAACTGCCACACCACGCCCGGACCCAAAAATTTACGACACCTTTTTTTCCTTCCGCCGCAATGCCATTATAGCCGCCTCTTAACCATCTACTCCGGCCAGCCCGCCACAGAGCACATAAACAGGGAGCACTCCGTCATGGAAAGTAAAAATCTTGTTGATATTGCTGAGGCCTTTCCTCAGTCAGCCATCGATCTGAAATACGCCACCGCCGACAACCTGACCGGTCAGCCGATCTACCGCGACGCACGCTGTCTGCTGCATGTTGATGCGGCAAGAGCGCTGGCGAAAAGTATCGATATTGCAAACGTGGCGGGCTATTCGCTGCTGATCCTCGACGCGTACAGGCCACCTGCCGCGCAGGCAATTCTGTGGCAGGCCTGCCCTAATCAGGATTATGTAGCACCGCTGACGCGCGGATCAAACCACAGTCGTGGTACGGCGGTAGACGTGACGCTGATCGACGAGCAGGGCGAAATCGTGGATATGGGGACCGGCTTCGATGAGATGAGTGAACATTCCCATCCTTATCATCCTGCGGTGCCACTTCAGGCACAGCGCAACCGGCTGATGCTTAATGCCATCATGCTGGGTGGTGGCTTTACCGGTATTGCAACCGAATGGTGGCATTTTGAATTACCCGGTTCAGAAAGTTATCCGCTGATCGACGGCGTATTTGGCTGTTATTCCTCATCGCAGGCAGAAAATATCAGCCTGTGAGAAGACATAACAGTTTTGGTATATCTGTTGAGAGGAATGCAGAAAGCGGTATTCCTACAGATGAGCAGAAGGGCAGAGCGATAAAATAAGCGGGTTCGGGCAGGGTGATAACCAAAAATAGCGTAACGTGCAGAAAAGAAATAAGCCGTGGCAGGTGCCACGGCTAACGCTTTATGCAGATTGCCACTCGCTTTCGACATCCGCTTTAGATTTAGACAGGATGACTTTATTATCATCAACGTCTTTCACCCAGCTGAATGGAATAATGTGGTGTTTGCCGCCTGCTTCAGGATCGCTTTTCGCCAGCTTGATTTTGTCGTCGCCTTCGAAATGATCAACAATCCCGACGTGTTCGCCATTCACATCAACAACCTGTGCGTGATCCAGAATCTCTGATTTATCTACCATGTTGACTTAATCCTTATGTTTGATGAGTTCAGTTGCCCTCAGACAGAACAAGCCTGGTTGTTAATCGCGGTTTGCGCCAGGCAATTAACAAAATGAAATAGTTAAGCCGACTGGACCTGAACGCGATGATTTGTTTACGCGACACGAAAAAACGAAACCGCTAACCGATCCCGATGTTTACAGTTTCGGGTCTGCTCAGCTAAGCACTTTCCAATCCGGTATGTTCAGATTTGCCGCGATCCTCTCCGGCTGTTTCACCAATCAACGCTATGATAATCAGGCCTGTCGCCGCGCCCGGGTCTGCCTGAACGCAGCGATTTAACTCACATAAAGGAGTGCCTATGTCTGCAGTCAGCTCAATGACCACCGAAGGCGGCGTCTGGATTAATCAGCCGCCGGTACACAGTCTTGATGGCGATACGCTACAGTTCGAAACCGCGTTAAACAGCGATTTCTGGCAGCGCACCTGGTACGGCTTCGAACGGCATAGCGGCCACGCTTTTGGCTTCTGGGTGGAAAATGATTTTACCGTTCAGGTGCAGGTGAGTGCGGACTTCAGCCAGCTCTACGATCAGGCCGGTCTGTTTATTCAGGACAGTGAAACGCACTGGGTTAAAGCGGGCATTGAGTTTAACGATGACCAGCCTGCCATCGGCAGCGTGGTCACGCGTGAATGTTCTGACTGGTCTACCGGTGTATTCCCTGGTGATGCGCGTCAGTTCTGGCTGCGCGCCACGCTGGAAAAGGCAGTATTACGAATACAGTACTCCACCGACGGGCTGACCTGGCCGCTGTTGCGACTCTGCCCATGGCCGGGTCAGGCGCGGCGTTTTGTCGGCGTGATGGGCTGTTCGCCTGAACGCGAGGGGCTGGCGATCCGTTTCAGCGACTTCACGCTGGGTCCGCCATCCGGCAAAGCCCTGCACGACCTTTCCTGACTTCATTGCATATCATCGCGGAATCAGCTTAATTGTCAGGTCCGAATTTGCGATGACGCGTCGTCCATACCGAACGACGCCTTTACAGGGAAAGCTATGCGTTGCGCCATCTTACTGACCCGGCTGCTGGTCATCTTCTGCTGTACCGGATGGGCAGAGCAGGCCGCAGCCGATACCGTCTGGCTGAATAATGGCGATCGGCTGACCGGCACGATCCGTTACCTCAGCGACGGCAAGCTGGCGATTGAGACACACTACGCGGGCACCGTCACCCTGGCGTGGAATGCGGTCAGTACGCTCGCCAGCGACAATCCGGTTAATGTCGAAAACAAAAAGACCGGCGAACACTATCAGGTGCGGCTCTCTTCGTCCGATCCCGGTTATGTCTGGATGGAACGCAATGAGCAGGAGCAGCAGGTCTCCGTCAGTCGCATCGATGAGTTTATGAAAGCCAAAGTCCGCACCGATCAGCTCGCCTGGACCGGCAACATCGATGCGGGCGTGAAGGTCAAAAAAGCCTCCACCAAGACCGACGACTACAGCTTTGCGCTCAACACTAAACTGAACCAGGGCAAATGGCGGCACGATATCGGTGCGACCTACAATCGCGAGCAGGAAAACGCGAGCATCAACACCAATAACTACAGCCTGCGCTACGCCTTCGACTATCTGGTCAGTGAGCAGTTCTTCTGGCAGACCCGCGCCACCTACAAGCGCGACTGGGTAGAGAACCTCTCACGGCAGGCGCTGCTCGGCACCGGCCCCGGTTATCAGCTATGGGACACCGAACTCAGTTCCTTCTCACTCTCGCTACTTGGCGGTGCCTTTGAGTATGGCTACAGCGACGATCGCGAAGAGCGGCATTTTGGCGGCTCGCTGCGCTGGAACTATCAGCGCTATCTGCTGGGCAAGTCGGTCACGCTTTACAGCAACGGCGATGTCGGTCACTCACTGGATGATGACGGGGTATTTATGCTGGATGCCGAAGTCGGGATGCGTTACAGCCTGACCTCCTGGTCAACCTTGCACCTTGGCTATCATCGCAATCTGGTCAGCGGCATTCCCGATACCCTTAACGAAGGCATCTTCTCCACCGGATTAGGCCTGAAGTGGTAACCCGCTGATAGTGGAGTCGCAGCAAATCCTTACTGTTTTTATCCGGTTACCGGCCCGGCTTTGGCTAAGCTGCATATACTGTCACAACGGGAATGCAGAAGATGATCGTAAGCAGCAGGGTGTATCGTCCTGGAAGTGCGGGCGAAGAGGTCGACGTTGAAGATATCAGTGAAGTGATCAAAGAGCCGGAAGCGTTTATCTGGCTCGGGCTGTGGCAGCCAGACGCTGAATTTATGGCGAAGATTAAAGAGGAGTTCGGCCTGCACGAACTGGCAGTTGAAGATGCGCTTAATGCCCATCAGCGACCTAAAATCGAACATTACGGTGACTCACTGTTTATCGTGGTCAAGACAGTATGTGCAAAGGATGACAGCTGCGAACTGGGCGAAACCCATTTCTTTGTCGGAAAAAAATTCCTGATCAGCATCCGTCATGGCGCATCTGAAAGCTATACCCCGGTGCGGCAGCGGGCGTCTGAAAATCCGGCGCTGCTGAAGCTTGGCCCTGCCTGGCCGCTCTACTGCCTGCTTGATTTCATTGTCGATCGTTATGCCGCGCTCTCCACCTCGCTGAATGAGCGGGTGGGGCAGATGGAGAACGATCTCTTCACCAGCGAATTTGACCGTAAGTCGGTCCAGTCGGTCTACACCATGCGGCGTCATCTGCTGTCATTGCGCAATGCAGCGCTGCCGGTGGAAGAGATCTGTAACCAGCTTATCCACCTGCATGAAGATCTGATCCCGCGTCCGCTGCGCGCCTATATCCGCGACGTGCAGGATCACGCCCGCCATGTGGTGACTGACGCGGAAGATATGCGTGAGATGCTGACCAGCGCCATGCAGGTCAATCTGGCACTGGTGACGGTGCAGCAGAATGAGGTGGTCAAAAAGCTGGCGGGCTGGGGCGCGATCCTGGTGATCCCGACCGTGGTGTTCAGCATGTACGGCATGAACTTCGAACATATGCCAGAGCTGAAATCGCTGTATGGCTATCCGCTGGCGGTCGGGCTGACGCTGCTGGCCTGCGGTGGGTTGTGGGCTAAACTGCGCCGATCGGGCTGGCTGTAAGGCAGCTGTCTCATAACGGCGGGGCTGGATTAATTATCCGCCTCGCTTAATTTTATTTTCCTTTATTTAAGCGAGGCGGGAATGGCTCGCGATAATAACTTTATTTCACCGCTCTTTACGTTGTCACAATAAAATCATCTTCAGCGTGTTCGTTATTACAGGCTCGCCGGAACTGGCTGGTTTTTTATTTCTTCACTACGATAAACAGATAACCTTATAAATACGCTTTCTGCTGGTGAATTAATCCCGATGCTGATGTCATGCAGCCCCGGCAGGCGCGATCATTTTCCGGCCAGGAGAGAGTCAGATGAAAGTACGTCTGCCTGCGTGTCTGTTCACGCCAGGCACTCACCCCAGTGTGTCTGCGCCGGAATACTCCCCTTATGAATGACAGCGACTGGGTATTAATTATTGCCCGGACGCAGTTTGCGCTGACCATGGGCATGCATATTACGCTGGCGGCGCTGACGCTGGGGCTGGCCCCGTTTCTGGTCTGGTTTGAGGCGCGCTGGCTGTGGGGAAAGCAGCAGGCCGCCCGGGATGCGCTTCACTTCTGGCTGAACATTTTTTCCTTGACGGTGGCGATTGGTGCCGCCTCTGGCGTAGTTATGGAGTTCCAGTTTGGTACGCACTGGGCGCGCTTTTCTCATCAGGTTGGTGGCGTGATTGGGCCATTAATGTTTTATGAGGTGCTGGTCGCTTTTTTTCTGGAATCAGCGCTGACCGGCGTGATGCTGTTTGGCTTCAATAAAATCCGGCCTGGTGTGCATTTTGCGGTGACCTGTCTGGTGGCTATCGGGGCATTGCTGAGCGCATTCTGGATTCTGGCCGCCAATTCCTGGATGCAGACGCCGATCGGATTTACGCGCAATGAGAACGGTGTTTTTCTGGCTGAAAGCTGGCGGTCGATTCTGCTGTCACCCTCTTTTCCCTGGCGTTTCAGTCATATGGTGGTGGGGTCGCTGATTGCCGTCGCGGTGTTGATGATGGGCGTTGCGGCCTGGCGACTGCGGCATTTTAAGGGGGAGTCAGCTTCACGGCTGATACTCAACAGCGCGCTAACCTTTCTGCTGTTTGCCGTTCCGCTGCAGATTGTCCTTGGCGATCTGCACGGTGAAAATACCCGCGACTATCAGCCCGCTAAACTCGCGGCGATGGAGGGGAGCTGGCGTCCACCTGCGCAGGGTAAGGGGGAACCGCTGCGACTGTTCGCATTACCGGACCAGCAGGCGCAGCGTAACCATCCGGAGGTGAACCTGCCCGCTCTTGGCTCGCTCTATCTGCGGCACAACCTCACTGGCCACATCAAAAGCCTCAGTGAATTCCCTGCAGAGGCCATTCCACCGGTGCTGCCGGTCTTTTTCGCCTTTCGCCTGATGGTGGGGCTGGGACTGATTGTCTTACTCACCACGCTGACTGCTAATGTTCAGCGCTGGCGTGGGCGGCTGGCCGTATCAGGGCGATTAATGCGCTGGATGGTATGGCTCTCGCCGGCGGGCTTTATCGCACTGCTCTCTGGCTGGGTCGTGACGGAAGTGGGGCGTCAGCCGTGGACGGTCTACGGCATGTTACGCACCGCAGAGAGCGTTTCACCCCTGTCTTTCGGTGCCACGCTGGCCATTTTCGTGGCCGTGCTGCTGATCTACGCGCTGGCTTTTGCCCTTGGCTTACACTATCTGCTGCGCCGGGTTAAGGGTGAACTGCCGTCGGGACAGCCGGTCGTCATTGAGCTAAAAACGCCACATTAGGAGTCTGTGATGGCCGATCTCTCCGCGCTGATTATCTGCCTCTCCCTGCTGCTCTATCTGCTGCTGGATGGCACTGACCTGGGCGTGGGGATGCTGTTTTGCTGGTTTCATGCGGAGGAACAGCGTGAACTGATGACGCACAGCATTCTGCCGGTCTGGGATGCGAACGAAACCTGGCTGGTGCTGGCGGCGGGCGCGCTGCTGGCGCTGTTTCCGCCGGTCTATGCTCTGCTGTTCAGCCAGCTGAGCGTGCCGCTGTTTGCCATGTTACTGGCGCTGCTGATGCGGGCGATGGCACTGGAATACCGCGCCCGGAGTTCTTCACAGCTGCGTCACTGGCTGGACCGCATCATGGCGGGCAGTTCGGCACTGGCGACCTTTATTCAGGGCTGGTGCGCCGGGATGATCATTAGCACGCAGCCGCAAACCGGCCTGCCGGATGGCCTGAGTCTGGTTCCGCTGATCAGCGGCGTGGGGCTCATAGCGATCAATTCGCTGCTGGCCTCCTGCTGGATCGGCTGGCGCATCGGTAACAGGGTGCAGCCGCTGGCAGCGGCACAGAGCTGGCTGTGGTGGCTGCTGGCGCTGATGATCTTCCTGGTCGAATGCTACCTCAATGCGGATATCTGGCAGCAATGCTGGCAGCGGCTGCCGGGTAAGGTCGCTGCTGTGGCGATTATGCTGCTCTGGCTCGCCCTGCCGCTGGCCTTGTGGCGAGCCCGGCCGCTGGTCCAGTTCATCCTGACGCTGATGCTGATCGGCGCAGTTTTTACCGGCCTGCTGTGCGGTCTCTATCCCTGGCTGGTGCCACATCAGTTCAGCATCAGTGAAAGCGCCTCATCACCGGTCACGCAGGGCTTTGTGCTGGTGGGGGCCGCGATTGCTATGCCGCTGACGCTGCTCTACCACAGCTGGTCGTTCTGGGTTGAGCGACGAAAGAAATAATGTCTGTCCGCTATGCTTCAGGCAGGGCGTCATCGGGGCGGGTGTGCTGAGAGGAGAGAATGAGATCGTGAAAAAAGATCATACAACAGCCGGGGATAGCCCGATAAAAGAGGATCTCCGCTGGGTTCGCCGTGAATGGCTGATTCAGCGGGCAGGGGAGTATCTGTTAATCCTGCTGGTCATCCTCGGTGCATGCGGACTCTTTTCCAAAGGTGTGCTGAGTGATACCCGCGCCCGCTCGCCCGACGGCACCATTCAGGTGGACTATGAGCGGTTTGGCCGCGTCGAGAGCAATATGGATATGCGCATACGTTACAACGCCCCGGTAGCCGACCGCTTTAACGTAACGATTGGCGGTGGCGCACTGGATAACCTGCAAATCCAGACGCTGCAGCCTCAGCCGCTGGAGGCGGTGACGATCGGCAGCGATCTGCGGCTGACCTTTTCTGCCCGTGACACCGGGCCGGATCACGCCATCTGGCTCGGCCTGCAGCCACGTAATCCGGGCCGCATTCACGTTGCCATTAATGGTGGCGATCATCCTCCGGTCCGTTTTACCCAATGGATCTATCCCTGACAGAGGCGCGTTATGGAAACGGTATTACGTGCTGCAGCCATTTACCTGGTGCTGATGGTGGTGTTCAAAATTGCCGGCAGACGCACCCTGTTGCAGATGACCTCTTTCGATCTGATTCTGCTGCTGATTATCAGCGAAGCAACCCAGCAGGCGCTGCTGGGTGACGATTTTTCGGTGACCGGCGCGGCGCTGACCATCATCACGCTGGTCACCATTGATATCGTGCTGGGCAAGCTGAAAAGCCGTTTTCCGGTGGTGGAGCAGGCAATCGATGGTGGCCCGGTGATTCTGGTGGAGAATGGTCATCTGCTGATGGAGCGCCTGACGATGACCGGTATCAGTCCTGACGATGTGCTGGAAGCGGCGCGATCCGGTCCGGGGCTTGAACGGTTCGATCAGATTAAATATGCGGTGCTGGAGGTCAACGGCCATATCTCGATTATTCCGCAGACTGATTAGCCGGGGGCTGATTATAGCCTCTGACCGGAACGGATTCATCTACGTCAGCGCCTCGGGTAACAGGAGGCGCTGGCATGATTTACCGTCATTTGCCTGTCAGGTCAGACTCCAGGCACCGCAACGATACTAACCGTTTAACGCTGCGCTTATTCTGCCGCTTCCCTTGTAATCCTGTGGATTTAGTTCAGACTCAGCACTCCACTCATGTTTTATTATCAGAGCTAGCCTGACCCCAATCAGCGTTATGCTTGTATAGTCAGGATCAAAGTGAATGAATTTAATCGTTTTATCTTCTATCCGGTTACCGGCTGGCATATTGGCCCCTTAAGCAATCATAAGGCGCTGGTCCTGCAGTTCGGTTATCTCGACCCTGAGGCCTCCCGCGAGCAGGCTCCGCAGGAGACGCTCTTTCTTGGCCTGACCATTGAGATGGCAAAAAAACTGGTCAGCAACCTCTCTGAACAGATCGAATACGCCGAAAATAATGTCGCTAAGCATTAATCCTGCGTTATCTGACTGACTGACCGGTGGGTGCATAAACCCGCAGTGCACGGGCGAGCAGGCGAAAATGTGCGGGTGTCTGACCGACAATCTCGCCGTCTGCATTGATATAGTGAGGACGACGCGTCTCAATGGTCAGTTCCGTGGTGCTGAATGCCCGCACGTTGCGCCAGCGGCCATGGGTGCCACGCCGCAGAAAGGGCAGCAGTGCAATGAGCTGCCAGCTATGCCGCAATTCCAGGCTGTAGACATCCAGTAACCCATCGTCGGGTGCTGCGCGCTGTTCCACCGTCATGCCACCCCCGTAGAAGCGCCCGTTGCCCACCGACACCTGAACCGTTTTGATCGCTACCCGCTGACCCTGATGCACCAGCGTGGCGCTGAACGGACGGCTCTGCCGCAGCAGCCGCAACGCCGCCAGGGCATAGCCGCCCACACCCCAGCGTTTTTTCGATTCTGCCGTAAGGTTATGCGCCAGCTCGGCCGAAAAGCCGATGCTGGAGACGTTGAGAAACAGGTGCTGATTAACTTCCCCCAGATCTACGGCACGCAGCTGTCCATCTGCGATAATTTTTACCGCCTGTTCAAGGCTGGCGGGAATGCCCAGCGTACGGGCAAAATCGTTGGCGGTGCCCAGCGGTAAAATGCCCAGCGGCAGGCTGGTCTGCATCAGTCCCGACGCGGCCGCGTTAAGCGTGCCGTCGCCACCGCCGACGATCACCGCATCGATGCGACCGGCATACGCCGCGATGAGCTGGCTGTAGCTGCGTGTCTCATCCTCGTCCGGTTGCAGCAGGGTGAACCCTGCCTGAACCAGCAGCGCCTTCGCCCGACTGGCCTCAATGCGTCCTTTACGTGAGCGCTGATTAATCAGCAACAGAGCCGTTCTTTGAGGATAAGGCATACTTTTTCGTCATCCTGCTGTCAAAATGGGGAACGAGACGGCAAGTACAGCATCGGCCTGACCCGTGAACAACCCTGTTTGCGCGACTTTACGTACCCGTTCCGTGCCATAAGCGGCGATAAAGATCGTCTACACTGCTTAAGGTCAGTTCCATATTGAGGCGTTGCGATGACAGAACACGAATTCAGAAAATTGTTAGCCGAACAGGGTTTTGATGAGCCATTGCTGATTGAGCGTTCCGCATCAGCCCAGCTTGATAATCACGTCCATCCTTTTGAAGCGCTGGCCCTGATTCTCAGTGGTGACATCACCATCAGTACCGAGCAGGGCGACACCACCTATCATCCCGGCGAGACGTTTCACCTGCAGCCGAATGAACTGCATCGCGAAGCATTCGGACCACAGGGCGTCAGCTATCTGGCGGGACGTAAATATGAGTAACGGGCAATCAGTATGAACGTGTCTGACGATCTGTTTACCCGGCTGACACGTTCGACGTTTCGTCAGCGCTTTCGACTGGGACACGCTGAGTACGATTATGCGAGCAGCAAAGGCGAGCCGGTTTTGCGACAGCACGCCGCAGAATTTGTTGCACAGCGGCTGGCGCCTGCTCAGCCGGAAAATGATGGCAAACAGACGCCGATGCGCGGCCATCCGGTATTTATCGCCCAGCACGCCACCGCGACCTGCTGTCGTGGCTGTCTGAGCAAGTGGCACCACATCGGGCAGCATCAGCCGCTGAGCGCTGAGCAGCAGGAATATGTGGTGACGGTGTTACTGGCGTGGATCGCCCGGCAGATGCAGCAGCCAGCACCGCCCGCCCGCGTGAGCCGGAATAAGCCGAAACCGGACGACGATCCGCAGCTGTCGCTCTGGTAATGAATAAAAAAGCTACAGTCAGCGGCTTTTTCTGGTGAAAACTGGCCCTTTTTCATTCCTGGTTTATTCTTAAATCTTTCCTGGGAAGGCTATGCCAGGATTAAAACCTACACGGCAACGATGAATACAGAGGGAATTATGAAGAAATCAATTATTGCACTGTCTGCTATTTTGCTGGCCTCGCCAGTATTTGCTGCTACCACCACAGATAATACCGTCGCGGAAGCGCATAAAGGCGCTGATACTGCGAAAGAAAAACTGCATCAGACCCAGAACGAAGGCAAAGAGCTGAAGCTGAAGTCTGAGCATGCCGCTGAAGGCAAAAGCCACACCACCGGTAGCAAAATCACCGAAGGTGCTCAGAAAGGCTGGCACAAAACCAAAGAAGGCACTGAAAAAGGCTGGGATAAAACCAAGCAGGGTGCTGAAGATCTGAAAAACAAAGCGACCAACTAAGACGCTGGTTTTCAGATAAAAAAAAGAACCCACCGGAAGGTGGGTTTTTTTATGGCAGATCTAAATTACGCTTTGTTGTCCGCGGCCTTTCTTTCTGCGGCTTCTCTTTCCGCCGCGGCTAACGCTGACACTTTGATTTCCGCTTCAGCGGCCGCATCGGCTGCAGCAGAAGCGGCTTCCGCTGCGGCTTCTGCCGCTGTCTCTGACTGCTTCTTGCCTTCTTCGATCACTTCTTCGTCGATGACTTCGATATTTTCGCGGTTATCGCGGCCGGAAAGCAGATTCCAGCAGGCGATAAACAGGGCAGCAATAACCGGACCGATCACGAAACCGTTGATGCCGTAGATTTCCATGCCGCCTAGCGTAGCGATCAGGATCATATAGTCCGGCATTTTAGTGTCTTTACCGACCAGCAACGGACGAAGGATGTTATCCACCAGACCGACAATCACCACGAAGAAACCAACCAGGAACAGCCCTTTCCACAGTGCGCCCGTAGCGAAGAAGAAGATTGCCGCAGGTACCCAGATGATGGCGGAACCGACCGCTGGAATCAGGGAGAGGAAGGCCATCAGCGCGCCCCACAGCAGGCTGCCGTCGATGCCGGTAAACCAGAAGGCCAGCCCGCCGAGAATACCCTGCACGATACCGACCACCACCGTACCTTTCACCGTCGCGCGTGCCACGGCAGCAAACTTCACCATCAGGTGATGCTTCACGTAGGTGGAAAGCGGCAGCGCTTCCAGAATCAGATGCACCAGATAGGAGCCATCTTTCAGCAGGAAGAACAGCAGATAGAGCATGATGCCAAAGCCGACGGTGAAGCTGAACGTCCCTTTACCGATGATAAAGGCGCTGCCCGCCACATACTGACCGCCCTTAAGTGCAAATGAGGAGAGCTTCTGCTGAATCTGTTCGGCGTTATCCAGATTATTTTCAGCCAGGAAATGCTTCGCCCAGCGCGGCAGATGCTGCAGCAGATCGGCGAACACGGCCGGGAACTGCGATGAGTTGGTCTGCAGTTTGTGATAGACCGCGTTGGTTTCAACCACCAGTGAGGAGGCGATGATCGCCAGCGGTGTGAAGACAATCAGGCAGATACAGAACAGGGTAATTAGCGCGGCCACGCCGTTGCGGTCACCCAGTCGGTTGCGCAGCCAGGTTTTCAGCGGATGGAAAATCACCGCCAGAATCGCCGCCCATAAAATCGGCGAGAAATAGGGCGAAAGCACCTCGAAAAATGCGACGGTGGCAATAGCCAGAATCAAAATGAAAAACCCGATGTTCAATCCTTTAAAACGCATGGAGAAACCTCATCTGGAACAAACTCTGATAAACCCGACGCGCAAATTTGCTGTGTCCGGCTTCGCTTGCGCGGCAGCCTCGTGACAAATTAACGCTCAGGCTTTGCTCTTTAAATGCTGCTGCTGGCAGCATCATGCTGGCTAACTGTTTGAAAGGTCTTGCAGAAGTGATGAACGGGCAATGTGCGTTCGCTGCGTGACTTCCGGTCGGTAGCGGGCCGCCTCTGACTGCAGCCCGCTGAATCCTACATTAGCGTAGCGGTTTCGACCATTATTGGTAGGTCAGAGACTCATGTTCCTGGTGTATGCTGCCGATAACATTATTAAGTGAGCAAAAAACAGGCAGTGAGAAATGAGCAAACAGAGAGTCTTAGTGGTGCTGGTGACGCTGGTATTGACCGGCTGCGCGACCAAGCACTATCCACAGGCGGCTGCGGTGACGCCGCAAGAGACAGCGACGCTAAACTGCAACGCCCTGGATCAGGAGCTGGTCAAAGCGCACGGTGTGCAGAGTGATATCGAGCAGACCGGCCAGTTTAATGCCCTGACCGTGCTGGGTTTTGTCGGGGATTTCGGACTGGGTAATGGCATTGCAAAATACAATGCCACCCGGAAAGCGGAAAATCGGGTCACTGCGTTGCAGTCACTGAAAGCCGCAAAGTGCAGCCAGCGTCTTTCATAACGGCTGAGTCAGATCAGCCAAGCGTCCCTGCGCTGACATGTTGCAAACGGACATTTTCGGCCGCGCGTTTACCGGCCAGGAAGGCGTGATCCGAGTTGTAATATTCCCACTCGCTGTAACGACCCGACAGATGGATATCCTGAGTCAGCAGCCACTGGCGGATCAACGCCACGTTATCGCTGCGCGCATGGTCATAGACCACGTAGGCGTAAGGCATATCAACCTCAGATGCGCAGAGCAGCGGATCGTCCGCGGTGATCATGCCGACCCGGATGCAATCCTGACGGCAGCGCTCAATCAGCGCATCACCCTCCAGCGGCAGCGGATTAGCCGCGTTGTAGGTAATTTCACAGGTTAAGCCGAAGCCACCCGGCGGATTGCAGTGCGGACTGGCATTACCCTGCACAAAAATGCGATGAAATAGCGTATCGCCAGGGTAGTAAATCCAGTGTTTTTCAGTGAGGTCAGCCCGGCCAATGCCCAGATTCACACAGCGCACCGACACAAACTGCAGCTGCTGCGCCGCCAGCTGGACGCTCTCCGGCGCCTCATCACCCATCAGCTTAATCAGCTCCGGCAGCGGCATGGTGCTGATCAACTGCTCATACCGGTAGTGGCGACCATCCGCCAGCAGGGCGACATGCGCCTGCGGGTAGATGCGCGTCAATGTTGTTTCGGTCTCCAGCGTGCATTTCAGGTGCGGTAAAAAGCCTGACATCAGTGCCTGGAAGCCACCGCGCAGCGGATAGCCGAAACGGGCGTTGGGGCCGACTGGTTTCGCCAGCGGTTGCAGCGCACCATCGATGATCTGTGACAGATCGGGCAGCGGCACGCGTCCGCCGAGCCATGAGGTTTCCATGTCGGTCAGCGGCACTTTCCATAGTTTCTGGTTGTAGGGCAGGGCGAAATGCCGCGCGATGCCTTTACCCCAGGTGCGCATAATAAAGTGCTGGAAATCCTCTTTGCCCTCCACCACGCCGGTGCTGCTGCCCTCATCGGGGATTGCGCCATCCGCACAGCAATCCCGCCGCGCACGCGCCCGATCCAGCGGCACAGCGGCGACGGCTGTTTCGCCATAGCGTGCTTCGATAGCGCCCAGCACGCACTCTTTTACCACCTCGACCGGCAGGCCGTGCAGCGCGGACTGGAAGGGATAGCGGGTATAAACACCGTCGCTGTAAACCCAGGCCTCGCGCGCCTGCCAGTGCAGATTGTCGCCCAGCAGCATCTCATAGAGCTGCAACACGTAGGGATCCTGCGAGAACATGATGTGACCGGCATAGTCGAAGGTGAACCCCTGATCGTCAATCGAGCGGCACCAGCCGCCTGGGGTGCTATTTTTCTCCAGCAGCACTGCGCCTTCGCCATAGTGATACCCGGCGCTCAGACCCGTCGGTCCGGCGCCGATAATCAGGCAGGGCACCGCGTCGCTCTCCAGCATCGCTGGCGTTAAAGGCATGACGTTAGCCTGCGCGCGGGTCTGGCTGGCTGACTTCAGAGCAGGCTGACGCTGCGTCAGCGCCTGCTGGATCAGGCCATGTATCTGCTCTGCGGTGCGATCCCAGGAGGTGGCATCGACTTTTGCCTGCATCCGTCCCGCCAGCATGAGCCGTTCTGCGGCACTGATTGCCATTGCCTGTTCACAGGCGGCAATAAATTCCGCATGCGTCTCTGCAACCGCCACTTCTTCTGCGTAGTGGCGCGCCACATCGACAATGGCAGTACTGACAATCGGCAGCTGCGCTGCCATATACTC
The DNA here is from genome assembly GCF_000745295.1 of Pantoea sp. 9140. Taxonomy (NCBI): domain Bacteria; kingdom Pseudomonadati; phylum Pseudomonadota; class Gammaproteobacteria; order Enterobacterales; family Erwiniaceae; genus Pantoea; species Pantoea sp. 9140. Next base: position 800,603 of record NZ_JQNO01000001.1, read on the forward strand.
CAGCACCTTGGTCGGGGAGATGTAGCGGGTCGAAGCATTGATGGCAAACGGCATCAGACAGACATCCCAGCCCGCCAGAAACTGCGGCAGAGCCTGATACGGCTGCTGACCGAGCCAGTGAATATTGGGGCGCTGCGGCAGGCTGGCGGGATCAATTTTCACCACCGGTCCGACCATAATGATCTGCCATTCGGGATGGCTGTCTGCCAGCGCGGCTATCAGCGGCAGGTCAATACGCTCATCCAGAACGCCGTAATAACCCAGACGCTGCGACGGAATGGCATCCTGTAACGGATGACGATTCGTGCGATCGCGCGCCTGTTCAAAATGAATGGCATCAACGCTGCTGGGGAAGCAGTAAACCTGAGCGTGTTTATCACGCTTCGCTTCATAGAGGCTGGAGCCGCCGGTAAAGACCAGATCGGCGCGGGTCATGAGCGCCGATTCGCGCTGCTGCAGCTGGCGCGGCGCATTCTGGAAGGCCGAAAGCTCATCCATACAGTCGTAAATTACCAGTGCCGGATCAAAAGGCGTCAGCAGCGGCAGTGCCATTGGCGTATAGAACCAGATCAGCGGCTGATCGTCCTCCTCCAGCAGCGGCGTCAGCAGCAGCAGCAGCGGGGCGATCTGGCTGTCGTGAAAGCCGGGCGCGTCGCTGTCGGTATGTGGCTGGATCACCGTGATATTGGCGGCAGGCGAACTCTGATGCAGGCCTGGTGGCCCTGCCTGCCAGACCGGCTCCTCGACAAACAGTACGCGATAGTGCTGTGCCAGGCGAGTCAGTAGCTGCTGCGGACGCTGAAAAACAAAACCCCAGCGTAAATGGCTGAAAACGATGAGAACAGGTGGTTTCATGGTGTGCTCCTGGCTGGGATGTTGTAGGGACTGGATGTGCTGCAAAAAGCGCTGCGCCTGACGCAGGGCGTCGGCATAAGGCTGCTGTAACTGGCGGGCGTAAGGATCGGCGCCCAGAAGATCGAGATCCCACAGGCCGCTGCGGGTCCAGAAGGTGGTTTCCTCCCACAAGGGACGATCGAGAATCGGATAGAGGCAGATGCCGAGCAGATCCGCGCCCGCCAGCTGCGCCTGTGCAACCTGTGTGGCGATCTCACGGATCCAGGCGCCGCGGCCGCTGCCGACGTGGCTGGTTTCCGCCAGCAGCAGTGGCCGCTGATAACGCTGCCAGACCTGCAGCAGCAGCTGATGCAGCGGCTGGCGTCGGCTGTCGGCCAGATGCCAGTAAAGCCGCCGGTTTGAACCCTGTTCCCACTGGTTGTCGTGGTAGTAATTCACACCAATCAGATCGAGATAGCGGGGTGCGCCGCCCAGCTCCGGATTACGGCGACCACTGAGCATGTCCCATGCCTGATACTGGGTGTCACACATCTCACGTGCCAGACGGCCGCTGTCGGGATCGGCGGGATCGGGCGCGATATGGATCAGCGGATCGCAATGCAGCACACGGGCACGCGGATCGGCCTGCCAGATCGCATCACAGGCAGCCAGGGTAGCGCGCACGAGCTGCCGCTTGGCGGCATTGGCCCGATCCGGCTCCGGGATCGCCTCACAGGCGAACAGCCCGACCGAGATGCCCCAGCTGACAAAGGAGATCTCATTCATCGGGGAGTAGATCGGCGCCTGCTCATACCAGGGCGCCAGGAAGCGGGCCAGTGCACCACAGAAGGCAGCGAAACGGGGGATAAAGTCGTGATCAAACAGGCTGACGCCCGCGGGCCAGCCGTAGTGACAGATTGTCCAGCTCAGCTGAATGCCCTGCTGCTCTGCAGCCAGCATCCGTGCAGCGACTGTGGAGAAGTCATAGCGGCCGTCGCGTTCACATAGCCGCCAGCCGACGCTTTCCCGCACGGTGCGAATGGCAAAGGGGCTCAGCGCTGCATAATCTTCTGCCGCCCGCGCCAGATGCTGGTTCAGATCGTTCATCGACAGCGCAAGACCGGCCGGATTGATATGATCGGCACCTTCATAGCCGGCCTGCCAGAAACTGGAAAAGGGCGTCATGGCATCTCCCGAAAAAAAGCAACACGCTTCCCGCTGACGAGCCGCTATGAAACGGGTCAGGGCGTTACAGGTATGCAAAGCAGACTGGCGATCCTTGCCATAAGCCACAGACGCTAAATTGCAGGCAACAGAGCCTGTGACGGTTTGGATGCGTGAGATAGCAGAACTAAACGTGCGACGCTATCGGCAGGAAAAAGAGTGGCTTCTCTGAATGTTAACGGATTTTGTGGAAGCCTTACTGGAAAGTATAGACAGGGAAAGATGCTTCGCAAATTACTGAAGTGAAAAGGAAAAAGCGCAGCGGCAAAAGTCATCCATTCAGAAACAGGAATTATTCACTTTTGTCTGCGCTGTCGGGTTGATAAGCGCAGCGTGAAGCGCGTCAGCGCTATTTTCAGCTTTGTTAACCTTTTCCTGAACATGCAGACCGGTCAGACTTACCTGTTTTAACCTTACTGCTTCGCTTGCCTTTTAACGGGCTGACGACAAGATTGACTTATTACTGGCCTGAATCTGCGGGCGATCAACGGGCGGCCGGCTAAGCGGCGCGCCGCTTAAAACAGGATGTTTAACCGACTATGTTCTCATTCGACTGGCACCGCTTCTTACTTAACGACCAACCGGCCACCTTTTTGTTTGAGGTGATCGCGCGGGTTCTGATCGCTTATCTGGTGGTTTTTACTTTTCTGAAAGTGTCAGGACGACGCGGCGTGCGTCAGCTGTCGCTGTTCGAACTGGTGGTGATCCTGACGCTGGGTTCTGCGTCCGGTGACGTCACGTTTTATGACGATGTACCGGTGCTGCCGGTGATTATGGTGTTTGTGGTATTGCTGGCGCTCTACCGCCTGACCACCTGGCTGACGTCACACAGTCCGCGCTTTTCACGGCTGATTCAGGGCGACGTCATTACCCTGATTATGGATGGCCTGTATGTGCTGGAAAGTCTGGATCAGCTGAATATTTCCGAAGATGAGTTCTATATGGAGTTGCGCCAGAGCGGCGTAGAGCATCTGGGACAAATCCGGCTGGCGCTGGTGGAAGTCGATGGTCAGCTCAGCCTCTATTTCTATGATGATGACGAGATGCGCGCCGGGTTAAGCGTGCTGCCGCCAGAGCACCGGCAGGATTACAGCACCGTGCCGGTCAGCGCGCTCTACGCCTGCACCCATTGTGGCCAGACGCAGAGGATCGAGGCGGAGCAGCAGGCCGTCTGCCCGCGCTGTCAGCGACAGCGCTGGTCTGCGGCACTGAGCGTACGTCGGCTGCATTAGCTGCCAGCGCCAGCTCAGTATTCAGGTTGCGGCGTGTCGGCATTGCCGGGATTAACGTCGGCGAAAAAGGCACTGAGCGGACGCTTTTGCTGACCTGCGACGCTGAAATTATCCGCCCTCAGCCAGGCGCTCAGGGCGCGATGAACCTCCGGCCATTCACGGTCGATTATCGACAGCCAGTCTGTATCGCGGTTACGTTGTTTGCGAGTCATTACCTGACGAAAACGTCCCTCAAAGCGGAACCCCAGTCGTTCAGCTGCAAGTCGTGAAGCGACATTAGTAGAATCACAGCGCCACGCCACCCGACGATAGCTGAGAGCAAAAGCCTGTTGCAGCAGCAGAAAAATCGCCTCGCTGCCCATTGCACTGCGCTGCATCAGCGGCGACCAGGTGACGTGACCGATTTCAAGGGTGCCATGTTCTGGCTCTATGCTGGCGAAGGAGACCACACCACAGGGCTGCTGATTCAGCCCGCAGACCGTGAAGGGCACCAGGGACGCATCCGCCACTTTATCCGCAATCCAGCGCTGCATCTGCGGCAGTGAGGCGGGCCGCTCCGCGCTCAGCCAGGTCCAGTCCCGATCATCCGGTGCCTGCATAAATGCCAGCAACAGCGATTCCGCATGATCCATGCTTAATGGCAGGAGAAGGCAGTGCTGGCCGTGGATGGAGGCACTGGGCGGTCTGGCGACAGGTTGCCAGTCGGGCAGGGCTTCACCGACTGGCTGATCAAACTGATTGATGTTCACTGGCATCCTCCTGAAGAAAAACGGACGGTAAGCAGGGAAAATTAAGATGTGTTCTGACGGGCTATCCTGAACCGCGATTAAACCCGTCGCAGCTTGTTCCCGCTCTCCACATAACTTTGCCTGTTACTGACAGAAAATGAAAACCCGTCGGGCAGCATAGCGACACCGTTATCAGAGAGGTGTGCGTATGAAAGTGAGGGCGGCCAGTGCATTACTGTTTTTACTGTTATCGTTTGGTGCATTTTCACAACAGGTGATCAGCGAAAGTCATCCCCATTCACGCAGTGCGCGACTGCTGGAGCAGGGGAGTCAGGTCGATACGGCGGACTCGCCGGATGACCATCTGCTGGAGAGGCGGGAGTGGCGAAGCAGTCTTCAGCGCAAGCCGTATTAAAATGCGATCCCCGGCAGCGAGCTCTGCCGGGGATCCGGTAGTGAGGTTCAGGCGATTAAATCGTGGCCTGCGTGGCGGCCATGCCTGGCACCAGAATCACCTTCCGGCACTCCTCTTCGCGTTTAGCGAAAATATCGTAGCCGCGAGCGGCATCTTCGAGCGGCAGATGATGGGTCACAATCTCTTCCGGCGTCAGATGCCCCTGTTCAATCAGCTTCAGCAGATCGGGCAGATACGCATGCACATGCGTCTGTCCCATCTTAAAGGTCAGCCCTTTGTCGAAGGCATCACCAAACAGGAAGCCGTGAATGAATCCGGCGTAGACGCCCGGCACGCTGACGATACCGCCACGCCGCACCGCAGCAATACACTGACGCAATGCTTTACCACTGCTGCCTTCCAGCTTGAGATTGGTGAGCACGGTTTCAGTCAGGCTGCCTTTCGCCTCGAACCCGACGGCATCGACCACGGCATCCACACCGCGATTGCCGGTACTGTGTTCGATAATCCAGCCGGCCGGATCATCGATCTCATCGAAGTTAATCGGGATGACGCCGTAGCGATCGCGGGCAAAGTTTAAGCGGTAGTTGTTGTGATCAATCATGTAAATCTGTTCGGCACCCTGCTGTCGGGCGCAGGCTGCACTGAGCAGGCCAACCGGGCCGGCACCGAAAATCGCCAGGCTGGAGCCGGGTTTAACTTCGGCATTTTTAACCGCCTGCCATGCGGTGGGCAGAATGTCCGACAGGAACAGCACTTTCTCATCTGACAGTATGGACGGCACCTTGAACGGACCGGTATTGGCTTTCGGCACTCTGACATACTCCGCCTGGCCGCCGGGCACACCGCCATAGAGCTTACTGAAACCAAACAGCGCCGCGGGCGGCGTGATGTTTTTACGGTTCAGAATAGCACCCCGTCCGCTGTTAGTATTTTCACAGGCGGCATACTGGCTCAGCAGGCAGAAAAAGCAGTCGCCACAGGCGATCACAAACGGAATAACGACCCGATCGCCTTTGGCGACGGCAGTCACTGCACTGCCCGCCTCAACCACTTCGCCCATAAACTCATGGCCAAAAATATCGCCATGCCCGGTGCCGGGAATTTTGCCGCGATAAAGGTGCAGGTCTGAACCGCAAATGGCGGTAGCGGTCACGCGCAGGATAATGTCATCGGCCGCTTCCAGACCCGGGTCGGGTACGTTATCCACGCTGACTTTATGCGGGCCGTGATACGTTAATGCTTTCATTAGTTGATCTCCTGCTGACGGGGGAAGGGCAGCCAGACCAGAAGGTGTGGCTGCCTGCGAGAAAGACTCAGTGAATCTGAAATCGAAACCTGCCTGAAGTGTAGTAACCCTTTGAGGAGTAAGCAGAGCGGTGCTGGAGGCGGGGCAGTTTCAGATCGGCGGGCTGGGTGAGTGCCTTTGCAGGGCGGCGACAGTAACAGACGGCGCATCCGGTTGGCAGCCAGTGAGATCAGCCAGCGCGCGCCGGTAAGGGGTGTCGATTTGCGACGGAACCTGCCCGAGGTAGTGAAAAGCATGCTCACGCGTTTCACCGGTAAGATTCTGCAGATAGTGTCGCGCATCATCCAGCGTCGGTATCTGCCCTTCAACTCCCGCCATGCGGGCAGGCAGACCGGTCCAGATTAATCCTTCGATGCCTTTCGCCTGCGCCCATTCCGCCAGCGGTCCCACTGAGGTTTCTGTCACCGTCATCATGCCGACGCCATCGACGCGGCTGTCTGGTATCGCCTCCCGAATGCGCAACGCGCGGCAGGCACTCTCCAGTGAGGCGGTGTTCAGCCAGGCCCAGAACACCGGCACCGGGCGGGCGTTGAGGCAGATCGCCGTTGATAGTTCACCGCCGTCAGCGATGCGCACAAACTCAATCGGTACGGCAGGTCCATCATGATGCCATTGACTGGCCATCGGCAGTGCGCCAGGTTTCCAGATTAACGATCCCCATCCCAGGCAGGCAATTTTCATTCTTTTCTCCTGTGTCCCTGTCGCCGTGATCGCGACAGCGTCAGATAAAGCGTAGCCCGTTACGCTTAATCGTTACAGGGATCACCTTTTCAGGGGCAGTAAAGTGGCCGCAAAAATGGCATGATCGCCGCGCAGTCACTTTGCACAACCTGACGGTTTTTTCAGCAATCCATGCGTGTTTGTCTTCGCGGCTTGAACTTTTATCGTCAGGTAGTGTAAAAAGTGGCGCACGCAATCGATTACCTCTGCATGCACGGATCATTTTTACGCTTCACCGATCCGTCTGCAGCTGAGGCTGAGAGTGGGGCATACGTTTACCTGCCTGACGGCTCAGGTTACTGGCGGCTTTTAACACGGACTATCTGATGAAAACCACGCAAACTGGCACGCTGGGCGCGCTTGAGAGTGACGTCGATACGGGATGGCGTAAAACCGACACCATGTGGATGCTGGGTTTATACGGCACCGCAATCGGAGCCGGTGTGCTGTTCCTGCCCATCAATGCCGGTGTCGGCGGGCTGATCCCGCTCATTATCATGGCGGTGCTGGCCTTTCCGCTGACCTTCTTCGCACACCGCGCCCTGACACGCTTTGTCCTTTCCGGTAAAAATCCGGCAGGTGATATTACCGAGGTGGTCGAGGAGCATTTCGGCGTTGGCGCGGGCAAGCTGATTACGCTGCTCTATTTCTTCGCGATTTACCCGATTCTGCTGATGTACAGCGTGGCGATCACCAACACAGTTGAGAGCCTGATGGTGAATCAGCTCGGCCTGGTGCCGCCGCCGCGGGTGCTGCTGTCGCTGCTGCTGATTGTCGGCCTGATGACCATTGTGCGCTTCGGCGAGAAGATGATTGTCAAAGCGATGAGCGTGCTGGTCTATCCCTTTGTGGCGGTTTTGATGCTGATGGCCTGCTATCTGATCCCGCACTGGCACGGGGCTGCACTCTCAACCCTGAACGTTCAGCCTGCGGGCAGCAGCCTGTGGATGACGCTGTGGCTGGCGATACCGGTTATGGTCTTTTCGTTTAACCATTCACCCATCATCTCCTCCTTTGCCCTGGCGAAGCGCGAAGAGTATGGCGACGCCGCCGAGAAAAAATGCTCGCGCATTCTGGCCTGCTCGCACCTGATGATGGTGGTGACGGTGATGTTCTTTGTCTTCAGCTGCGTGCTGAGTCTGTCGCCTGACGATCTCCATGCCGCCAAGGCGCAGAACATTACCATTCTCTCCTATCTGGCGAACCATTTTCAGGTGCCGATGATTGCCTGGCTCGGGCCGCTGATTGCCATTGTGGCGATCACCAAATCGTTCCTCGGCCACTATCTGGGCGCGCGCGAAGGGTTTAACGGTATGGTCAATAAGGCGCTGCGCAGCCGCGGTAAAACTATCGCGCCTGCCAGACTGAATCGCCTGACGTCACTCTTTATGTTGCTTACCACCTGGCTGGTGGCAACGCTGGACCCGAATATTCTCGGCATGATTGAGACGCTGGGCGGGCCGGTAATTGCCATGATCCTGTTCCTGATGCCGATGTATGCCATTCACAAAGTGCCGGCGATGCGTAAGTACAGCGGGAAAATCAGTAACCTGTTTGTGGTGCTGATTGGTCTGATTGCCATCTCCGCGATTTTCTATTCGCTGGTGAAGTAACAGATCAATCAACAGGCGCCTCTCCGCGGTATTGAGAGGCGTCTGCTGTTCTGCCCGCCACGCGTCATTTCTCCATGTATCGCCAGCCCTCGCTCCCCTTTTCTAGCCAGCCGCCGCACAGTGAACCCTCTCCGTCAGACGCATCTCGTCAGCAATATTTACATTTGTTACTTTTTCACATGGTAGAGTTAACGCGAATAATTATTATTTCTTTAAAGGACAGGAGAAAAATGAAAATCGGGATTGTTGCTGCCACCACGCTGTTACTGTCAACCGCCTGCGCGGCGACCACCTATCCGGTCACGGTGACCGATATGGATGGTCAGAAAATTACGCTGCAAAAGGAGCCGCAGCATGTGATTTTGCAGGACGGACGCGACGTGATGGCGCTGGCTTTACTGGATCGACAGAACCCGTTTCAGCGGGTCGTTGCCTGGAATAACCTGCCGAAAAAGCAGGATACCCAGACCTGGGATCTGCTGAAGCAGCGCTGGCCGCAGGCGGCATCGATTGTGGATATGGGCTTTAACGATCAGGGGCAGGTCAATCTGGAGAGCGTGCTGGCGAAGCAGCCCGACCTGATGATTGCGCAGTTGCGCGCTAAACCGGCACTGACGCAGTCGGGCGTGCTGGCTACCCTGAAAAATCTGCATATCCCTGTGCTGTTCCTGGACGATGAGCTTCACCCCAAAGAGAACACCCTGAAGAGTGTGAAAGTGCTGGGTACCGTTCTGAATCGCGAAGCCGAAGCGAGAGCTTACGCTGATTTTTATCAGCAGCGCTGGCAGATGCTTCAGCAGAAGATCGCCCAGGTGCCGCACAAGCCGACGGTGTTTATTGAACCGATTGCCGGTAACACCGACAACTGCTGCTTTACCCATAGTCATAACGGCTGGGGTGCGCTGGTGGAAGCGGTCGGCGGGAAAAATATCGGCTCAGCGCTGCTGCCCGGCAGCTCAGGTTTTGTGTCGCTGGAGAAGATTATCGCCATGAAGCCGGACGTTTACATCATGACCGGTTCGAAGCGTCCGAACAGCAATGTGCTGCCGTTTGGTTATGGTGCCAGTCAGACCGACGTGACAGCTACCTTTAACCGCCTGCAGAGTCGTACCGGACTGGAGCAGATCGAACCGGTGAAACAGAAACGGGTCTATGGCGTTTATCACCATTTTTATAATCACTCTTACAACATCATCGGTATGGAAATTCTGGCTAAAGATCTCTATCCAGAGGTATTCCGTGATCTCGATCCGACGGCCGATTATCACCATATCGTAAAACAGTTCACGGCGTTGCCGGATGCGCCGGTGATCCTCAGCACGCCATAACCGGGTAAAGCGTCGGAGTGCATTTCAGCACCCTGACGTTGAACAGGTTTTAACGGGTCAGCCTGAGGCGTGATGTTCAGGCTGCCCGGTTAACATCTGGATTGCGTCAGAAGAGTTTTAAAGATATGACCTGTGTTAAGAAATCGCTAAGCAAGCGTAATACTGTGTAAGTTACGGGATTTTAAGACTTTTACAGATGTCTCTCACCAGAATTATTGCCATGATGCCGATCAACGGTGCCTGAACAGCCGTTATTTTCGGAGGCAGTATCATGAAAAAAACAACATTAACGCTTATCGCTTCACTTTTAACATGCAGCACGCTCTTCTCTCAGGTTTCACTGGCAGACGATCATGATGACGGTCAGCGTAAGCCGGTGCCGCATCAGAACAGTGATAAACGTCCTGACAATCGCGGCCCCGATCAGAATCGCGACCGCGGCAACAATCGCCATGATGATAAAAAGCCTCACGACATGGGCAATAATCGGCATGATGAAGATAACAACCATCGTGGCAGAGAATCCCGCAATGACCGTGACCATTTCGCCTGGCAGGGCCACGACTTCCGTCGCGGCCATCCTGTTCCGCAGGAATACCGCGGCGACCATTATCGCGTAGCCGACTGGCATGAACGCGGTCTGCGTGAACCGCCGCGCGGTTATCACTGGGCAAACATCGACGGCAACTATGTGCTGATTGCTGCCGCGACCGGTGTGATTACCGCGCTGGTGCTGAACAGCGCCCTGAACTGATTCTATCCTGACCGGATCGCCAGGGATGGCTACGGCCATCCCTCTTTCTTTCCGTTTTGCTGCGCCAGCGGCTATCCTGAGACTCCACGCTGAAAATTTCTTGTGTAAGGAGTCATGATGACGACGGTTAAGATGGTTGCAGTCGATATGGATGGCACATTTCTGGACGATAATAAGCAGTACAATCGATCCCGCTTTCTCGCCTGCTATCAGCAACTCACCGCCCGCGACATCAAATTTGTGGTGGCCAGCGGCAATCAGTACTACCAGCTCAAATCCTTTTTCCCGGAGATCGCCAGCGATATCGCCTTTGTGGCGGAAAACGGCGCATGGATTATTGACCGTGATGAAGAGCTGTTTTGCGGTGCCTTTGAACGCCGCGACGTTGAAGCGGTAATCAGCACCCTGCAAAACGGCGACTATCCCGGCCTGCGTTACCTGCTGTGTGGTCGTAACAGCGCGTATTACTTCGACGGCATGGAAGAGAGCTGGCTGAAGAAGATGCGCCATTACTGTCACCGGCTGAAGCCGATTCATCATCTGGATGAGGTGCAGGATGACCGGCTGTTTAAGTTCGCGCTGAACCTCTCGGATGATTACATCGAGCCACTGATGGCGGATATTGAGCGACTGCACCAAAGACGCGTGGCCGCGACGTCAAGCGGTCATGGCTCGGTCGATCTGATCGTGCCGGGAAATCACAAAGCGCACGGTCTGGATCTGCTGGCAAAACGCTGGGGGATCACGCACGACCAGGTGCTGGCCTTTGGCGATGGCGGTAACGATCTGGAGATGCTGAAACAGTCCGGCTTCAGTTTTGCCATGGACAATGCGCCAGAGCGGGTGAAGCAGGCGGCACGTTTTGCCGCGGCGTCTAATAATGAGGAGGGCGTGTTGCAGATCATTGAGCAGATGCTGGCAGGTGAGGGGCCTTTTGCCGCCCCGCGGCGCTGAGACTGAACGTGCCAGGATAGCGCTGAGCTGCTGCATGACCTGCCAGGCTGACAGGTCAGTGAAGGAGGCCAGCGCGTTGATCACGCCGTGATGTGCCAGGCCTGGGCAATCATCGTCTGCATCTGTTCGCGGCTGTAATTCACCAGCGAATTTTTACTGTTGGCACGCGCCAGGATCCACTCCACCTCAGTGCGGCTCAGCGACGGGCCATCCTGCCAGAATGGCGTGATGGCCTGCTGCTGCAGCCACTGCTTCAGAAACTGTACCGGTGAATCTGTGGATTCGCTGAAGAGCTGCGGGTGCAGCTCCGCCATCAGCGTACACTGCAGCGGCTGCTGGCTGTCAGACAGCAGATCCAGGAACGAAAACAGCAGGCGCCCGCACACTTCACCGTGATGGAACGGTTTAATCGCGCCCAGTTCCCCGGCAATACCGTGGATCACGCCCAGACCCGCACTGCTGAGACTGACGCCCCCCAGCCACGATGCCATCATCATTGCTTCACGTGCCGCGTCACCCGCCGCATCCTCGCGATTGAGGGCAGGCCACGCCTGAACAAACTGACGCAGACCGGTCAGCGCCAGCTGGCGGGTGAAGAGGTTGCCTTTGCCGGAGAGATACGCTTCAAACAGATGGGTAAAAGCATCGATGCCGCAGGTCGCCAGCACCTGCTCAGGCGCGCCTTTCAGCAGATCCGGATCAAGAATCGCGACTTCCGGCACAAAGACCGGGTGGCGCAGTGACGCTTTGATCTGAATATCCTGCTGGTCTGTCACCACCGCATTTTGCGTGACTTCGCTGCCGGTCCCGGCCGTTGTCGGAACCGCAATCAGCGGCAGCGTGATGGGCTGAACCGCAGTGTCACCTACCTTCTCCAGATAGCGGGCCGTGGGCAGCGGGTGTTGGATCATGGCGCTAAAGGCTTTCGCCGCATCCAGCACGCTGCCTCCGCCAATCGCGACCACCCGATCAACATGACCGCGCCAGCGCGCAACCCAGCCATCGATCTCAGTGGGCGAGGCTTCATGGCTGACAATTTCATAACCGAGAATGTGATCGTTGAGGTCAGCTTTTATCCGGGCATAGGCTGGCCCCTGCAGGAAAGATTGTCCGCAAAACAGCAGGGTAGGTTGTGACCGGGCGGCCAGCAGCGGCACCAGTTTATCCAGACTACCGCGACCAAAGAGGGTTCGTTGATTACTGTACAGCTCACTCAGGTTCTCACTCACCGGCGCATCCTTTTTACATTTCGCTAAAATCTGAGTGTAACGAAAAGCGCGACGCCAGCATGGGCAAACTTTCTGATAACACACTGGCAAAAAGTTGATCATCTTCGCAAAACAGAAATTCACCGTCGGCGGGGTGGTGCTTTCCTGCGGATGTTACCCTTAACATGTTATCGGTAACAGCGTTTGTCGGGATGTGTAAGCATCTTACAGCGCACTGTTTTGCAGCCCTCCGGGGATCATGATAATAAACCGACACTGAATTCCCTTCAGTGCGCAAGGTGGAGAAAACCTATGCCATTACTCTATGTGGCGATTGGCGTCGCGTTACTGCTGCTGCTGATGATTCGCTTTAAGCTTAATGGATTTATCGCGCTGATCCTGGTGGCGCTGGCGGTCGGTGTGATGCAGGGCATGCCGGTAAATAAAGTCATTACCTCAATCAAAGCGGGCGTAGGCGGCACGCTGGGCAGCCTGGCGCTAATCATGGGCTTTGGTGCCATGCTCGGTAAGTTGCTGGCCGACTGCGGCGGTGCGCAGCGTATTGCCACCACCCTGATTGAAAAATTCGGCACAAAGCATATTCAGTGGGCACTGGTGCTGACCGGTTTTATCGTCGGTTTTGCGCTGTTCTACGAAGTGGGCTTTGTCCTGATGCTGCCGCTGGTGTTCAGCGTGGCGGCGTCGGCGCGTGTGCCGCTGCTCTATGTCGGGGTGCCGATGGCGGCTGCTTTATCAGTGACGCACGGTTTTCTTCCCCCGCACCCTGGTCCTACAGCCATTGCCACGCTGTTTAATGCTGACATGGGTAAAACGCTGCTGTTCGGTACGCTGCTGGGTATCCCTACGGTAATTCTGGCGGGTCCGGTTTATGCCCGTTTCCTGAAAAACATCGACAAACCGATTCCGCAGGGACTCTATAACCCAAAAACCTTTACCGAGGCAGAAATGCCCAGCTTTGGCGTCAGCGTCTGGACGGCACTGGTGCCGGTGGTACTGATGGCGCTGCGTGCCGTGGCGGAGATGCTGCTGCCAAAAGGCCACGTACTGCTGCCCTATGCGGAGTTCTTTGGCGACCCGGTAATGGCAACGCTGATTGCGGTACTGATTGCGATCTTCACCTTTGGCCTGAATCGCGGTCGTACGATGGAACAGGTGATGGATACCCTGACCGACTCAATCAAGATCATCGCTATGATGCTGTTGATCATTGGCGGTGGCGGGGCCTTCAAACAGGTGCTGGTGGACAGCGGCGTGGATAAATATATCGCCAGCATGATGCACTCGACTCAGCTTTCACCCATCTTTATGGCCTGGTCGATTGCTGCTGTGCTGCGTATTGCCCTGGGTTCTGCCACGGTAGCGGCGATTACCGCCGGGGGCATTGTGGCACCGTTGATTGTCACCAGCGGTGCCAGCCCGGAATTAATGGTTATCGCCGTGGGTTCTGGCAGTGTAATCTTCTCGCACGTTAATGACCCTGGCTTCTGGCTGTTCAAAGAGTATTTCAACCTGACGATTGGCGAAACCATTCGCTCCTGGTCGGCGCTGGAGACCATTATTTCGGTCTGTGGTCTGGTGGGTTGCCTGCTGCTCTCCTGGGCGATTTAACCTCTGGCCGCTGGCAACCCTGCCAGCGGCTCCTCTCTTTGCTTCTCTCTGGCCCGTTTCTTTTTGTATCGCGGGCAGCCTCCAGAGCCGGCTTATTCGCAGCCTGTAACCACGAATATAAAAAGGGCCGCAAAACGCGGCCCACGGGTCTGTAATAGCGTAAATCTGGCCTCTTAATGAGGCGGTTCAAAACCGGCTTTGACCATCTGTTCGCGTAGCGCTCGCGCAATTTCGCGATTGCCGCCGGTGACCGGATAGATAACGTTGTTTACCACATCATCAAGATAGTGCTCGTCAAACTCCTGCATAGAGAGCTGCGTGCCGCCTTCATCGTTGATGGCGAAAGAACCTTTGATGTGGTTACCGCTGTTTTTGGCCTTAAGGCTGTAGCGGCCCATGCTGGTATTAATCGTACTCATAAGATCTCCTCGCGACTCATTTCAATCTCATCACTACTGAGGCCTGCCTTGCCGCCTGAATTTTAGCCAGGAATGGTCTGTAAAACGAAGAAAGAAGGCCAGTAAGAAGTGGTGTTGCGATCGTTATCTCAGAACATAAATAAAAGCAAAATCTGCTGAACTTATGAGCAGTTGAACACTGAGTGAAGCGGCGTGACAAATTTTTCTGTCTATACTGCTTACAGGAAAAATGTTTAATCAGTGAGGGGAAAAGGAAATGAAAATTATTCTGTGGATTATCGCGATCATTTTTATCGTGGGCTTACTGACCCTGACAGGGGTGTTCAAACTGATTTTCTGATGTCATAGTTTTGTTAAAGCTTCAGCGACGGCGGGCACCTAATCAGGTGCCCGAACTGTTTTCTGGCTTGCTAACAAATACTGGCTAACGGGATCCATCGGCGTATTCGGTAGCAGATCCTGTGAGCCCAGCTGTTTTTTACAGCATGCACAGCAGGCACCATGAAAGTTGCGCTTACCCTCCCGATAATCAGTGAAAACGAACCGTGCGCTTCCACACTGGCTACAGCGTATCTTCATCACCATTCTGCGTCTCATCCTCCTTTTTAATGCGCCCTGACGGATGCCTGCCTCTTTACGGTTAAGCAGATTTTATCTATTGCTGCGCAATATTATTCCGGACTGCGATGAGAAACGTAATTTCTTATGACGCTGATTGTTTGTTGCCAAATGCGAATTCAACCACTAAAAAGCACTTCATTGATCTCGCTCAATGTTTCTTTGCTGTTGGCTAAAATATCCGCTAATACCCCGCTCTGGCTGGGATTATTGGCACTGAACGCTTATCCAGGTGCAATTCAAAGCAGGAACCGCGCTCAGAAATTTAAGAATTTATGCTCATTTGATGAGCATTTGTGCCGCAACGACTGCGAGAGCCTTTAAAAATGGGTCAGGCAGAGAAAAGCGCTGTTCCGATGAAGATAAAAAAATTGCGTTTTTACTTCTGTCGCCTTCATTAAGAAGAGGAATACGTCTTAATAAGATTTTTCTTTTTAACGTAAGTGCTCTGTAACTCTTAAAGAGAAAAGGTGCGTCTTTCCAGCGGGTTAGCGTTCAGTGCAGGTCATCGACCTGCTAGCTGTTTACGGACGATTCGCAAGTCCGGAAGCAGGAAAGTGTGATGGACGCACGGAAAGGCGATATTTATCACTTTTTCATCAAATCATGCTGGACAAATCCCTCAGCAATTGCTGTACTAGACCCCGACACAGTTTAGTGTCCATTTTTCATGTAAAGGTAATATAGATGTCTAAGATCAAAGGTAACGTTAAGTGGTTTAATGAATCTAAAGGATTCGGTTTCATTACTCCTGAAGATGGCAGCAAAGATGTATTCGTACATTTCTCTGCAATCCAGAGCAACGGCTTCAAAACTCTGGCTGAAGGTCAGCGCGTAGAGTTTGAAATCACCGACGGCGCTAAAGGCCCATCTGCTGCTAACGTTATCAGTCTGTAAGTTAACAGTCAGAATTCTAAAAACCCGCCTGATGGCGGGTTTTTTTATGGCTGTAATCTGCGCTTCATCCCTTTCATCGTAACCTCCTGTATCGTCCCTGTGGCCGCACAAACTGCGCGGCGGTACACAATAAATTCCCGTAACATATTTATAACAACCTGACATGCAGCTTTTTAGTTTGCGACGCTATATAACTGAGTGACAGAACCCGGTGAGTGAGGAGGCAGGATGAACATACGTCAGGCAGAATTGAAAGACAGTTTTGCGTTGAGTGCCCTTTTGAGCGAGTTAGGCTACGGCGGCACCGAAAGCTTCATTGAACAGCGCCTGGCGCAGTTATGCAGCGATCCCAGTGAAGCGCTGCTGGTGGCGGAACATGGCAGCCAGGTGCTGGGTTTTCTTTCCCTGCATTTTATTCCTCAACTGGCCCTGGCCGGTGATTTTGCCCGCATCAGCTACTTCTGCATTGCAGAGGGTGAGCGCAGTAAAGGCGTCGGCCAGCAGCTGCTTCAGCACGCTGAAACGCTGGCAGCGCGTCGTGGCTGCGACCGTATGGAAGTTCATTGCCATCAGTCACGTCTTAAGGCGAATCAGTTCTACGCCCGCGAAGGTTATACTGAGTCCCCCCGTTATCTCATCAAAGATCTGCAAGCGGGTTAACTTCCCGTCCGGAGGCGATGACCAGTGCCCCGGCAATCATCTCCCGCTGTTCATCCCTGAGGCTGGCGATGCTGACGCGAATAAACTGCGTGGGGCCAAGCCGACAGCGCTCGCCTGGCACGACCGCAATCCCGCGGGCCGCCAGCGTAATCATGGCAAACTGCTCCGACGCTACCGGGATATAGAGGCTTAACCCGTCGCGAAGCGGCAAAGGCAGACCGCGCCGCGCCAGCGACGTCAGCATCGCTTCGCGTCGTTGCCGGTAAATTGCGCGCGCGATGGCAATCTGCTGTTGCGTTGCCTCATCCTCCAGCAGCCACGCGACTGCGTCCTGCAGAATGCGGCTGGTCCAGCTGACGCCAAAATTTCGCCATGACTGAATCCGCTTCACCATCTCCGAGGTGGCAGAGAGCACGGCCAGCCGCAGATCCGGCCCGTAGGCTTTGGAAAATGAACGGATGTGTAGCGTTCTCTCAGGAAAACAGACGCCCAGGCTCCAGCTCGCCTCCGCGGAGAGATCGCCAATCCCATCATCCTCAACAATCAGTGTGCTGCTCATTTGCAGAACCTGCGCCAGTGCCTGACGTCGCGCCACACTGATGCTGTTCCCGGTAGCGGAGTGAGTACGGGGCTGATAGATCAGCATCACCGGTGCCTGCTCCAGCAGAACAGACAGGACATCCGGCAGCGGACCCTCCTCATCACACGCCAGCGGCAGGATCTCTGCGCCGACGTTATCCAGCATATCGAGCAGCCGGGTTGCGGTTGGATCTTCAATAATCACCCGGTCACCCGGCGAGACGAGGGTTTGCACCAGCAGGTTCATCGCATCAAAACCTCCATCCGTTGCCAGAAACGCTTCTGCCGCATAGGGCCAGCGCGGCTTAATCGCCTGAAGCAGCGGCGCTGAAATCGCTTCGCGGGTGTAGCTATTGAGTTGCGGTGAGTGCAGAGCTGCCTGCAGCGCTTGCTGCAGATCAGGCAGCAGGGCAGGGTCGGGCGAGGCCAGAGTCAGATCGGCGCGGATGTTATCGCCGTAATTACCGATCTTCTCAAAGCGAATCGGACGCGGCATCACCGTGTTACCACTGACCCAGACACCACTGCGTCCTTTGCCCGCCAGTACTTTCTGCTTTCTGAGTTGCGCCCAGGCAGCAGAAACGGTTGCCGGACTGATGCCCAACTGCTCCGCAATCTCCCGTACCGCAGGCATCTGCATGCCTGTCGCAATCTGTCCATCCCGAATCAGGGCGGAGGCGGCCTGGGCGATGCCTTTCACTGAAGGCGATGTTATCTGGCTGCAAAACCAGTTGAGGTCAACGCTCTCTGTCATAAGAAAATACTTTGTTCAGTAACAAAATAGTGATTGTTCAGATAAGTATTACGGCTCTAGTATCAAATTCAAGCACTATTTTAAGCCCCTTACCGATGGCGAAGCGTAAACGGAGAGATCATGGCAAAGCTACTCATCAGACTGGCGGTACGCGACTGGGACTACTTCACCCCACTGGCGCTGGGCGATATCAGACCGGAAGGCTTTGATCTGCAGATCGACCGCGTCGGCACGCTGGTGAATGACCTGGCGACCAGCCCTGATTATGACGCGGGCGAAGTCTCCTTCAGCCGCTACGCCCAGAGCCGGGCCAGAGGCGACGAAACCTTACTCGGTCTGCCGCACTTTCTGATGCGCGGCTTCCGTCAGCGCTGCATCATCACCACCGCCAGCAGCTCCCTCACTACGCCTGCAGAGCTGAAAGGCAAAAGGATTGGCGTCACCGGCTGGCAGGATTCGGGTAATACCTGGACACGCACGGTGCTGCGTGAAGCAGGCGTCGAAATTGATGATGTCTTCTGGTATGCCGGTCGTCTTACGGCAGAGCATCCGATAGTCGATCGGCTGGCGGGATTTGGCCGGCCCGGCCGCATTGAGCCGGCTCCTGACGAGCGACCGCTGATTGAGATGCTGCAGGCAGGTGAGCTGGATGCCATCTTCACCCCCTTTATGCCGGAGGGCTTTTTCCTGCCTGATTCGGGTCTGCGGCAGCTGCAGATCGATTTTTATCAGGCGGAACGGGACTACTTTCACCGTGTCGGCTATGTGCCGGGCATTCATATTCTGGCCCTTAAACCGGCGCTGGCGGCGGAACATCCGTGGCTGCCTGCGGCATTAAGTGAAGTGATCGATCGCTCTTATCAGCTGTGGATGCAGAAAAGAGAGAAATATGCCGACACCACGCCGTGGCTGCTGGACGATTTGCGACGCACTGCGCAGGAATTACCGGCGGACTGGAATCAGAATGGTTTTAGCGCTAACAGGAAGATGATTGCGGACTTTAGCCGCGAGCTTTATCAGCAGGGACTGACCCACCAATTACTGACGCCGGAAGCGATGTTTCCAGCCGCTGCGGGAGAAGAGAAATGATGAAAGTGGCACTGGGACAGTTTGCGGTAAGCCGCGAATGGCAGGACAACGCTCATATCTGTCTGGATTTAATGCAGCGGGCGTCAGACGGGGGGGCCGATCTGCTGGTCCTGCCGGAAGGTGTGCTGGCGCGTGATATTGCCGACCCTGATTTAGTGCTGAAGGCAGCACAGCCGCTGGATGGCCCTTTTCTGAGCCAGTTGCTGGCCGCCAGCAAGCACACTACGCTGACCACCATGATGAGCGTTCACGTTCCCACCGACCAGCAAAAAGCGCTCAACGTGCTGGTGGCTATCCGTAACGGTGAGATCATCGCCGCCTATGAAAAGCTGCATCTGTACGATGCCTTTGCGATGCAGGAGTCGCAGCGGGTCAATCCGGGCCACGTCATTCCGCCGCTGATTGACGTCGCGGGTATGAAAGTCGGATTAATGACCTGCTATGACGTACGTTTCCCGGAGCTGGCGCGTCGGCTGGTGCTGGATGGTGCAGACGTACTGGTGCTGCCTGCAGCCTGGGTTAAAGGTCCGCTGAAAGAGATGCACTGGGAGTTACTGACCCGCGCCCGTGCGCTGGAGAATACCTGCTATATGGTGGCGGTGGGCGAGTGTGGCCCACGCAATATCGGCAACAGTCTGGTGGTCGATCCGCTGGGCGTCGCGGTGGCGAATGCGGCGGAGTCACCCGCACTACTGTTTGCCGATCTCGACCCTGAGCGCGTCGCCTATGCCCGCCGGGTACTGCCAGTGCTGGAGAACCGACGCTTCGCCCGTCCCGAACTCAACTGATCCGCTGAACCAGGAATTCCTTATGACGAAGAGAGCAACCGCCTTAATCGTGGCGCTGGGGCTGACTGCCTCCCTGGCGCAGGCTGCCGACGCTATTCCGGTGCAAAAAGTTGACCAGGCGCTGCATGATCGGCTGCCGGATGAGATCAAAAAAGCGGGCAAAATGATTTCAGTGAACAACGGTTCATTTCCGCCCTATGAAATCGTTAATGGCCCGCACGCGATGGAGGGCGCCTCAGCGGAGCTAACCACCGCGCTGGCGCAACTGCTGGGTGTGAAGATCGAGCATGCGACGGTGAGCGGCCTGTCAGGCGTGCTGACCGGCATCAATGCGGGTCGCTATCAGCTGGCGATTGGCCCGATTGGTGATTACCCGGACCGCCAGCAGAAAGTGGACTTCGTCGATTTTGTGCAGGAGTTTGTGGTGTTCGGCGTGCAGAAAGGGAATCCGGCAAAAATTAATCAGCTGGATGACACCTGCGGCAAGCGTATTGCGGTTATGGCCGCCGGCTCTGCGGAACAGGTTATCCGTAAACAGTCAGCGCAGTGTGTGGCCGATGGAAAGCCGGCGGTGACGGTGCAGGCCTTTACCGATCAGCCTTCGTCTATTCTGGCGGTGCGCTCTAAACGTTCCGATGCCTTCTTCTCATCACAGGCTCCACTGACTTACTTTGTTAATCAGGCGAAGGGACAACTTGAACTGGCGGGCAAAGGGCACAAAAACGGTTTTGGCGATATCTTCCAGGGTACTGTGGTGCCAAAAGGCTCACCGCTGGGCCTGGTGGTGCTGGATGCCTACAAAGAGCTGTATCAGAACGGCACTTATGCAGCGATCATGAAAAAGTGGCAGCTTGAGGGCAACATGACCAAAGCACCCGGGCTGAATCTGGCGAAAGAGGCCAGCAAATGAGCCCGTCTCGCCATCTGTACCGCGATGAGAGTGGCGAGGCGCAGCTGCGCGACGTGGCGTTCGCCCGCAGCGCGCCCACTTACGGCCGCTGGATCAGCTGTATTCTGGTGCTGGTAATCGGCTCGAATCTGCTGTGGCTGGTGGCGACCAATCCTAATTTTGAGTGGCAGGTGGTGCTGAAGTGGTTTACCGAAGAATCCGTACTGAAAGGGTTGCAGGTCACTCTGGGGCTGACGGTCGTGTCGATGATACTGGGCACGCTGCTGGGTCTGCTGCTGGGCGTCTGGCGGCTCTCTGAAAACCGGCTGCTGCGCGGCGTCGCCGGACTCTATATCTGGTTCTTCCGGGGTACGCCGCTACTGGTGCAGCTGATCTTCTGGTACAACCTTTCTACGCTGTTTCCCGCGCTGTCGCTGACGCTGCCGTGGAGCAGCGTCACGCTGGCCAGCTGGAACACCAACGATCTGATTACGCCGCTGACGGCAGCCATTGCCGGGCTGGCACTGAATGAAGCGGCCTATATGGCGGAAATTATTCGCGCCGGTCTGCTGTCGGTGGATAACGGTCAGGTGGAGACCACGCAAGCCTTTGGCATGAGCCGGTCGCGGGCGCTGCGACGCATCATTATTCCGCAGGCGATGCGGTCTATCATTCCGCCCACCGGCAACCAGTTGATCAGCATGATCAA
The DNA here is from genome assembly GCF_000745295.1 of Pantoea sp. 9140. NCBI lineage: Bacteria > Pseudomonadati > Pseudomonadota > Gammaproteobacteria > Enterobacterales > Erwiniaceae > Pantoea > Pantoea sp. 9140. Next base: position 821,953 of record NZ_JQNO01000001.1, read on the forward strand.
GGCGACGTCGCTGGTCAGCGTGATCGCGATGGGCGATCTGCTCTACTCGGTGCAGGCGATCTACAACCGCACCTTCGAGATCATCCCGATGCTGATGGTGGCAGTGATCTGGTATCTGCTGATCACCTCGATCCTCAATCTGGGCCAGTCCGCCATCGAGCGCTACTATGCGCGTGGCACCCGCCGGGTGGCCAGCGTCCCCAGACGCGCCGCGACGGTAGCGGGCAGCGCGCAATCTCAGCGGGAGGAACAATGAGTCAGAGTGAACCCCTGGTCTGTGCCCGTAACGTGCAGAAGAATTATGGCGACAATCAGGTCCTGAAAGGAATCGATCTGGATGTCTGGCCCGGCGAAGTGGTGGTGATTCTCGGACCCTCCGGGTCCGGCAAATCCACGTTTCTGCGCTGCATCAATCATCTTGAAGAGATGAACGCCGGATCGATTCGGGTCGGCGAAGAGCAGATTGGCTATGTGCTGAAAGGGCATGTGCTGCATCGGCTTACGCCACGCCAGATCGCCCGTCAGCGTCAGAAAATCGGCATGGTGTTTCAGCAGTTCAATCTCTATCCGCATATGACGGTACTGCAGAACATCATTGAAGCGCCCATCGGCGTGCATAAATTTCCGCGTCAGGAGGCAATGGCACACGCCCGAGCGCTGCTGGCGACGGTGGGATTAAGTGATAAAGCGGACGCCTGGCCGCGCCACCTGTCGGGTGGACAGCAGCAGCGTGTGGCGATTGCGCGGGCGCTGGCAATCAAGCCGCAGCTGATGCTGTTTGATGAACCGACCTCTGCACTCGATCCGGAACTGGTGGGGGAAGTACTGGCAACCATGCGTACCCTGGCAGATCAGGGTTTGACGATGATTGTGGTAACCCACGAAATCAGCTTTGCGCGGGAAGCCGCCGATCGCGTCGTCTTTATGGATGGCGGGGTGGTGGTGGAGCAGGGCACGCCAGAAGAGGTGATCGCGAATCCGCAGCATCCACGGACCCAGGCGTTTCTCAGTCGCTTCATCTGAGATCTTACTCTGTTACAGATTCCAGTTGTCGCCGCAGGCAAACTGCGCGTAAATAACAGTCACCGTGATTCGATAAAGTTGAAAGGTTAAATATGGAAGGTATCAGTATTGCCAAGCTGCTGATTATCGGTGCGCTTATCGTACTGCTTTTTGGTACCAATAAGTTGCGCTCTCTGGGCGGCGATCTGGGCTCCGCGATCAAGGGCTTCAAAAAAGCCATGAAAGACGAAGATACCAGTGCAACCCGAACAACGGCTGAAGACGTGCCGGCAGAACGCGTCGTTCATAAAGATTAATCGGTTATTTGCTGCAAATAACTGTTACTTTTTATTTCAGGCCATTTCAGGCACGTATAAAAAAACCAGGCTGTTTCCAGTCTGGTTTTTTGTTTTTCAGGCGTCTGATAGAAGAGGTGTACTTATTTCACTTCTTCGCCTTTAGCCTGCATATCCGCATGATAGGAAGAGCGGACAAATGGACCGCACGCGGCATGCGTAAAGCCCATCGCCATCGCTTCTTCTTTCATCTCATCGAACTCAGCCGGGCTGACGTAGCGCTGAACCGGCAGATGGTGGCGACTCGGCTGCAGATACTGGCCCAGCGTCAGCATGGTGACGCCGTGGCGACGCAGATCGCGCATCACTTCCACGATTTCGGCGTTGGTTTCACCCAGGCCAACCATCAGACCCGATTTGGTCGGGATATGCGGATGCGCTTCTTTAAACCGCTCCAGCAGCTTCAGTGACCACTCGTAGTTCGCGCCCGGACGTACCTGACGGTAGACGCGCGGTACGTTTTCCAGGTTGTGGTTAAACACATCCGGAGGCGTCGCGGTGAGAATCTCCAGCGCGCGATCCATACGGCCACGGAAGTCCGGCACCAGTGTTTCAATTTTGATGGTGGGATTTTTTTCGCGAATCGCGCTGATGCAGTCGGCAAAGTGCTGCGCGCCGCCATCACGTAAATCATCACGGTCAACCGAGGTGATGACCACGTAGCGCAGGCCCATATCGGCAATCGTCTGCGCCAGTTTCGTGGGTTCATTAGCATCCGGTGCATTAGGACGGCCATGCGCCACATCGCAGAACGGACAACGACGGGTACAGATTGCGCCCAGGATCATAAAGGTGGCGGTGCCATGGTTAAAGCATTCGGCAAGGTTAGGGCAGGACGCCTCTTCACAGACCGAGTGCAGCCCGTTTTTGCGCATCGCAGCTTTGATACCCTGAATACGACTGGAGTCGGCTGGCAGCTTGATTTTCATCCATTCCGGCTTACGCAACATCTCCTGCCGTTCAACAGCCACGGTTTTCACCGGGATCAGCGCCATTTTGTCTGCGTCACGATATTTGACGCCGCGTTCCATCTGAATTGGTTTACTCATAAATCAGCAGGTTCCGGTCGGATTGCGATTTGAAAGCGTTCCCAATCAAACCGGGAAGGGGGCTTTCAACTTTATTTGAAAAAAGTGCAAAAATTATATCATCTCATCGTCTGGGAAGCAGCCACCGTCAGCGCTGAAAAGTTACATATTTGTAAATTCGCATTCTGCGTTAAGGCTTAACAGGAAGATCGCCTGCTATCCATTCAACATTTTCATAACCTGCCAGCCGCGCAAAGGCGCTGACCAGCGGAGCGCGTACCTGCTCTGTGGTCACCTCTGGCTGGAAATGTTTTAACTGGGTCATGCTCATGCCAGCGTAACCACAGGGATTAATGCGCAGGAAAGGCGACAGATCCATGGCCACATTCAGCGCCAGACCGTGAAACGAGCAGCCTTTGCGAATGCGTAATCCCAGCGAGCAGATTTTCTCTTCCCCGACATAGACGCCGGGTGCATCTGCGCGGGCGCGGGCGCTGACGCCGAATTCTGCCAGCGTAGCGATCACCGTCTCTTCAAGAAAAGTCACCAGCTGGCGCACGCCGAGCTTACGGCGTTTTATATCGATCAGGACATACATGACCTGTTGTCCCGGCCCGTGATAGGTGACCTGACCGCCACGATCGCTCTGCACCACCGGAATATCACCGGGCATCAGCAGATGTTCTGCTTTTCCCGCCTGACCCTGCGTAAAGACCGGAGGATGTTCGACCAGCCAGATTTCGTCACGACTCTGGTCATCGCGCTGGTCAGTATAGTGGTGCATGGCGTCAGAGACGGATTGCCAGTCGCACAGACCGGACTGGCGGACAAAGAGGGTTTCAACTGACAAAACGATAGCCCGCTAAAGGAAAAAACGCTGAGGATAACGTCGGCAAACCGTCAGGCTGTGGCGCCTTGCCGACCCGTAAATTACAGTACCATCCGCACAATTTCGATCTGGCCCAGCTCTTCGTACAGACGTTCGACCTGCTCGATGTGGGTGGCGTTGATAGTGATGTTTACGGAGTGATAGTTGCCTTTGCTGCTCGGCTTAACTTCAGGGCTATAGTCGCCGGGCGCATGACGTTGCACCACTTCAACCACTTGATCAACCAGCTCCGGTTGCGCCAGACCCATTACTTTATAGGTAAACGGGGTAGGAAATTCGAGCAGCTCATTCAGTTTGGTTTTCATATTTACTCCGGTGCATAAAAAACAGGCTCCCGCCTGAGCGGGAGCATCATAATATCTGGTAATGGGGACGAAGGGGCGATTTTTCAATCACCCTTTACGCTTAACCGAACCAGTGATGGAACATCAGTTTGATGTAATCCACGATACGGCCAAAGAAACCACCCTCAGAGATCTCGTTCAGCACCACCAGCGGACGCTGTTCGATCGTCTTGCCATCCAGCTGGAAGTTGATGCTGCCGACAACCTGGTTTTTCTTCAGTGGGGCGTGCAGTTCTGTGTTGGTCAGCACATAGCTGGCTTTAAGATCTTTCATACGGCCACGCGGAATGGTCAGGTAAGCATCTTTTTCCACGCCCAGTTGTACACGGTCATTATCACCAAACCAGACCGGCTCAGAGGCGAACTCTTTACCCGCTTTCAGTGGCGCAACGGTTTCAAAGAAACGGAAGCCCCAGGTGAGCAGTTTCTTGCTCTCAGTTTCACGACCTTTGAAGGTATGACCGCCCATGACCGCAGAGATCAGGCGCATCTGGCCTTCGGTCGCTGACGCCACCAGGTTGTAACCGGCTGAGTTAGTATGACCGGTTTTGATCCCATCTACGTTCAGGTTGGTGTCCCACAGCAGACCGTTGCGGTTCATCTGGCGGATATTGTTGAACGTGAACTCTTTCTCTTTATAAACAGCATACTCTTCCGGCACGTCACGGATCAGCGCCTGGCCAATCAGCGCCATGTCGCGCGCGGAACTGTACTGACCTTCAGCGTCCAGACCATGGACAGTCCCGAAGTGAGTATTCTGCAGGCCAATCGCTTTAACGTAGTTGTTCATCAGATTAACGAAAGCATCCTGGCTGCCGGCGACATAGTCAGCCATCGCAACACAGGCGTCATTACCGGACTGCAGCACAATTCCACGGGTCAGCTGAGAAACCGGTACGCGGTCGCCTGGCTTCAGGAACATCAGCGAGGAGCCTTTGAACACCGGGTTTCCGGTCGCCCAGGCATCCGGACCGACGGTGACCATATCGTCCTGATGAATTTTGCCCGCTTTCACGGCCTGTCCAATGACATAGCTGGTCATCATCTTGGTCAGACTGGCAGGATCGCGGCGTGCATCGGCGTTTTTCTCTGCCAGCACTTTGCCCGAGTTGTAGTCGATAAGGACATACGCTTCGGCATCAATGTCCGGCACGCCCGGAATCATGGTCTTGAGATTGACGTCATCAGCAATAGCAGCATGGCTGAGAGAGAAAGCGATCAGTGATCCCACTGTCAGGCGTTTCAGCAAACGAGATGATTTCAGCGTGTTCATGTGTAGGACTACAACATCCGTGAGTTTGAGGTTAAAAATGTCACTCATCATACCCAATGCCAGTGAGTCTGGCACCGGGCGTGATGATTGGGTTGTTAGCAGACGTAACGTGTCGCTGTCTGATAAACCGATCAGCGACGCGTGTTAGTAATAAATGAGGCGGTCTGGCCTTCACTGCTCAGGCGCTGTTGTAGCGCAGCCGCTTCGGCGCGTGAGCTGTAGCCGCCGAGCTGAACGCGATAAACGTTGTTGCCCGCGTCTTCGACCTTGCCGGGCACACCGTAACGCTGGCTCAGGCTTTTCATCATCTGCTGAGCACGCGCCGGGTCATTTAGTGCACCGACCTGTACGACATATCCGGCTGCGGCACCACTGCTGGCTGCCGGCGCGGCGCTGGCGACTGCAGGAGCAGCACTGCTGGCGGCTGGTGCGGAACTGGCAGGCGCGGCGGCGGGTGGTTCACTGCCTTCCAGCACGCCGTTCGCTAATGGCTGAGGTGCGCCAAGAAAGCCGCTGCTCTGTACCGGCGCGCCCATGTTGTCACCGCCCTGCAGCGTGCTGTTGCTGATGGCTTCCACGTTTTGAGCAGGCGGTTCAGCGTTTGCGGCGTTGCCGCCATTCATCACCGTACCACCACTCAGGTCCGGGCGGGCAGGCAGCGAGTAGCTCTGTTTGGCGACCACAGTACCAATGGTGCCCGGGCCTGAGAGCGTACCGTCGGGAGCCACCTTGATATAGTCGACCCGCACCCGAGAATTATTGGAGATGTTCAGACGGTCACCGGCTGCCCGCGACAGGTCGATGATGCGTCCTGGCGTGTAGGGGCCGCGATCGTTAACGCGCACCACAATCTGACGGCCGTTCGCGATATTGGTCACGCGCACATAGCTCGGCAGCGGCAGAGTAGGGTGGGCGGCCGTCAGCGCATCGGGATCGTAGGCTTCGCCGGTAGCGGTGCGGTTGCCCTGTGCCTCTTCGCCGTACCAGGTGGCCAGGCCGACCTCGCTGTAGTTCGACGGATCTTTGATGATGCGATAATTTTTGCCATTAACGCTGTAATCCTGGCTGGTGCCCGGATTAACTGGCTCATAACGAGGCTCAACGCCTGGAATCTCTACGACCGGTCCATTGTAAGCCGGTTGCGGCGGCGCCGTATTTTGGGGTTCGGGCGTGGTACAGGCCGCCAGAACCAGTGATGCCAGTGCAACGCCAAGCCATTCCTTACGCATCTGCAGCCTCTTAGACACTTTTAGATAACATTTTTCGGTGAGTGTGGATCGACATCACAATGCCGAATCCCGCCATAAGCACGATAAGCGCGGAGCCGCCGTAACTGACGAGCGGCAGCGGCACGCCAACTACCGGTAAGATACCACTAACCATGCCAATGTTAACGAAAACATAAACGAATAAAATCAGCATTAAACCGCCCGCCATGACCCGGCCAAACGTGGTCTGCGCGCGGGCTGCGACAACCAGTCCCCGCATGATCAGCAGCAGATAAAGGGTCAGCAGCAGCAGTACGCCAACCAGACCCAGCTCTTCGGCCAGAACCGCGAAGATAAAGTCGGTATGACGCTCCGGCAAAAATTCCAGCTGAGACTGGGTGCCCTGCAGCCAGCCTTTGCCGCGCAGTCCGCCTGAACCGATGGCGATTTTCGACTGGATGATGTGATAACCGGCACCCAGCGGATCTGTTTCCGGGTCGAGCAGCATCATAACGCGGTCACGCTGATAGTCGTGCATCAGGAAGAACCACAGAATCGGGATAAAAGCCGCGACCAGCAGAACGGCAACGCCAATCAGTTTCCAGCTCATTCCCGAAAGGAACAGGACAAACAAACCGGAAGCGGCAACCAGAATCGAGGTGCCGAGATCGGGCTGCGCGGCGACCAGCAGGGTCGGCACGAAAATCAGCAGCAGCGCAATGCCGGTGTTTTTCAGGGTTGGCGGACAGACATCGCGGTTAATAAAGCGCGCCACCATCAGCGGCACCGCGATTTTGGCAATCTCCGAGGGCTGAAAGCGAACAAAGCCGAGATCGAGCCAGCGCTGCGCCCCTTTACTGATCTGCCCGAAGGCATCGACCGCCACCAGCAGAATGACGCAGACAATATAGAGATAGGGTGCCCAGCCCTCATAAACGCGCGGCGGCACCTGCGCCAGCACAATCATAATCACCAGTCCCATCGCGATCTGACCGAGTTTACGCTCCATCATGCCGGGATCCTGACCACTGGCACTCCAGATCACCACGGCGCTGTAGGTCAGCAGGCCGAGAATGATCAGCATAAACAGCGGATCGATGTGGATGCGCATCCAGATCGATCGTTTCTGCGGACTATCTTGCATCGACATGTTTATTCACCTTCATAACCGGGCGGCACAGGGGCGGCGTCCGGCAGAACTGTATTGTTATCACCCAACATAATGTGATCCAGAATCTGGCGCATGACGGTGCCGACAGCCGGACCGGCGCCACCGTTTTCCAGGATAATGGTCACTGCGACCCGAGGCTTGTCATAAGGGGCAAACGCGGTCATTAATTTATGGTCGCGTAAACGTTCAGCAATTCTGTGGGCGTTATAGGTTTCGTTCTCTTTCAGGCCAAAGACCTGCGCCGTACCGGACTTAGCGGCAATTTTATAAGGCGCATCAGCAAAGCTTTTGTGTGCAGTACCGTTGGGGCGATTCGCCACGCCATACATGCCATCTTTGGCGATTTCCCAGTAGCCGGAATGAATATCACCGATCGGGGCTTCTGGCGGCTGGCGATAGGGCACAAGGGTCCGGCCTTCGCGGGTGGCGCGCAGCATATGCGGCACCTTGACGACGCCGTCGTTGATCAGAATCATCATCGCTTTGTTCATCTGCAGCGGGGTTGCCGTCCAGTAACCCTGGCCGATCCCCACCGGAATGGTGTCGCCCTGATACCACGGCTTTTTAAAGCGTTTCATTTTCCAGTCGCGGGTTGGCATGTTACCGGCGCTCTCCTGCGGTAAGTCGATGCCGGTCCGGCTGCCATAGCCAAATTTATTCATCCACTCTGACAGTCGGTCGATGCCCATGTCATAAGCGACCTGATAGAAGAAGGTATCGGCAGACTCCTCCAGCGCTTTGGTGACGTTAAGACGACCGTGCCCCCACTTTTTCCAGTCGCGGAAGCGCTTCTCTGAACCAGGAAGCTGCCACCAGCCCGGATCGAACAGGCTGGTGTTGCGGTTAATCACGCCCGCACTCATCGCAGAGACCGCCACATAAGGTTTCACTGTTGAAGCCGGTGGGTAAGCTGCCTGAATCGCACGGTTATAGAGTGGGCGATTTTCATCTTCCAGCAGGCCGCGATAATCCTTACTGGAAATGCCGTCGACAAACAGGTTGGCATCGTAACTGGGTGTGGAGACCATGGCGAGAATTTCGCCGGTGCGCGGATCGCTGACGACAACAGCGGCGCGACTGCCCGCCAACAGGGTCTCGACATACTGCTGCAGTTTGAGATCGATAGTCAGATAGATATCACGGCCAGCCTGAGGTGACTCCTCATGCAGCTGGCGAATAACCCGGCCCCGGTTGTTAACCTCAACCTCTTCAAAGCCGGTTTTGCCGTGCAGCAGACTCTCGTAATACGCTTCAATGCCCAGCTTGCCGATGTCGTGCGTGGCGGCGTAGTTCGGCCATATGCCTTCTTTATCGAGGCGTGCAACGTCACGATCGTTGATTTTTGAAACGTAGCCGACCACATGCGTCAGCGTGGCACCGTAGGGGTAGTAGCGGCGCTGATAACCTTTAACTTCCACGCCGGGAAAGCGGTACTGATTGACCGCAAAGCGTGCCACCTGAACTTCATTCAGACCGGTTTTAACCGGAATGGAGGTAAAGCGACGTGAGCGTTTACGCTCTTTCTGGAAGTTTTCGAGGTCTTCGTCCGTCAGCTCAAGAACCGGGCGTAAGTTTTCCAGCGTCTGCTGCAGGTTATCAACTTTCTCCGGCACCAGTTCTGCCTGATAGATGGTGCGGTTCAGTGCCAGCGGCGTGCCGGTGCGATCGTAGATAATGCCGCGGCTGGGCGCGACGGGTACCAGTTTAATGCGGTTCTGGTTGGAGCGGGTGCTGTAATCATCAAAGCGAAGAATCTGCAGATGGTAAAGGTTAACTACCAGTACTGAAGAGAGCAGTAAGATACCGACGAAGGCGATGAACGCCCGACGGACAAAGAGTTTCTGTTCGGCGCTGTAATCGCGAAAGGCGTTGCTTTGTAATTTCATCCGCTACTTGTCATGTCTGATGTGGGCTGATCGGTCATTCACGATGATAAGGATGATTAGTCGTTATACTCCAGGCCCGGTACAGACTTTCGGCCACCAGCACGCGCACCAGCGGATGAGGCAACGTCAATGCTGACAGTGACCAGCTCTGCTCTGCCGCCGCTTTGCAGGCGGGAGCCAGGCCTTCAGGCCCGCCAATCAGCAGGCTGACATCGCGACCATCCAGCTTCCAGCGTTCAAGCTGCTGCGCCAGCTGCGGGGTTTCCCACGGTTGGCCAGGAATATCCAGCGTGACAATGCGATTGCCTTTGCCGACCGCCGCCAACATCGCTTCACCCTCTTTTTCAAGGATGCGTTTGATATCAGCATTTTTGCCGCGTTTACCTGCGGTGACTTCGGTCAGCTCAAACGGCATATCTTTCGGGAAGCGGCGCAGATATTCCATGAAACCGGTCTGCACCCAGTCGGGCATTTTTGTGCCGACGGCAACAAGTTGCAGTTTCACCGATTAGCCCCAGAGTTTTTCCAGCTCATACAGCTGGCGACTCTCTTCCTGCATCACATGTACGATGACATCACCCAGATCAACCACAACCCAGTCTGCCGCGCCTTTGCCTTCAATGCCTAATGGCATCAGGCCCGCTAAACGGGATTCCTGCTCAACGTGTTCTGCGATCGAAGTCACATGACGCGTGGAGGTGCCGGTGCAGATGATCATGAAATCGGTGATGCTGGATTTGCCCTGAACGTCGATGGTGACAATGTCCTGGCCTTTGAGATCATCAATCTTATCAATAACGAACTCTTGGAGTGCTTTACCTTGCAAAAGGTTCCCCTTGGAATCTGGTGGTATCGGGCTGGCTGTAGGCCCGGAGAGTGCAGCCAAAATTTAAGCGGCGCAGTATAGCATGCCCGGATCAGTCGCGATATAAGCCTTCGCGGTCGATATAGTCGATAACCGCCGCGGGCAACAGGTCGTCGCAGGGCTGGTTCTGATGGCGACGGCGACGGATTTCAGTCGCCGAAATGTCATAGAGCGGGGTTTCCGCCAGCCAGATATGGCCTGCGGGCTGCTGATGCAGCTGCCGGATATCCTGAGCAAGGTGTTGTTCGAGCCACTGCTGCATCTCCGGCGCGTCAAACCGGGTCGGATAGCCGGGGCGCTGGCACACCAGCAGATGGCAGAGTGACAGCAGATCCTGCCAGCGATGCCATTTCGCTAAGCTCAGCAGGGAATCCTGACCAATAATAAAGCCCAGCGGCTGTTCTGCACCGCGTTCGGCGCGCCAGGCTTCCAGGGTAGTTACGGTCCAGGAGGGGGTGTCGCGCTCCAGCTCACGGGTATCAATCTCAAACAGCGGTAAGCCGCGGATCGCACAACGCAGCATTGCCACCCGCTGGGCAGCACTGGCTTCCGGTTGCGGACGATGTGGAGGCACATTGTTGGGCAGCAGCGTCACACGCTGCAGGCCAGTCTGCTGAGCCAGCGCTTCGACCGGACGCAGATGACCAAAATGAATCGGGTCGAAGGTGCCACCAAACAGCGCGTGTAACTCAGACATGGGCAAAACTCGTCGGAAAAGCACGACTGCTGAGCAGCAGCGTCAGGGTCTGTAACTGTGGCCACACCGGCTGCCCATAGTCCTGTTTCAGGGTGATCTCAATCTGGCTCAGCAGATGAATGGCGCGTTGCAGACGCGTGGCGTCCAGGCGTTGCAGTGCGTCGGTGAACAGCGCGCGGCGGTTCTGCCAGATCCGCTGCTGATCCATCAGCGTACGCAGCGGCTGCTGCGACTGGTGGCGCTGCAGATGCAGCAGTGTCAGCAAATCGCGCTGCAGCGTACGCAACAGAATCACGACCTCGCTCTCTTCTTTCTCCAGCTGATGCAGGATATGCAGCGCGCGACGGCTCTTACCCGCCAGCAGAGCATCCACCCAGTGGAAGGGGGTAAAGTGTGCGGCATCACTGACTGCCTCTTCAACACGGGGTAGGGTCAGCTTGCCGTCAGGCCACTGCAGCGAGAGACGCTCCAGCGCCTGGGCCAGCGCCAGCAGATTACCTTCATAGCAGTAACACAACAGCTGCACAGCTGCGTCATCGACCGAGAGTTTCAGCGCCTTAGCGCGATTCACGACCCAGCGCGGCAGTTGCGCCTGTTCAGGCGTCTGGCAGGGCACTAAAACTGCAGAGGCGGACAACGCTTTAAACCAGGCGCTGTTTTCCTGCGCTTTGGTCAGCTTTGGCATCCGGCAGATCAGCAGAATATCGGCGTGCAGCAGCTGCGACAGCTTAACCAGCTGCTCGGCCATTGCGGCGTTGGGGCCATTCTCGGGGAATTGCAGCGTCATGGTCTGACGCTGCGCAAACAGACTCAGTGACTGACAGCTGACAAACAGGCTCTCCCAGTCGGTCTGGGCGTCCAGCGTAAAACTAAAATGTTCTTCAAATCCCTGTGCGGTTGCGGCGGCACGGATGGCATCCGCACTCTCCTGCAAAAGCAGCGGTTCGTTTCCGGCTAACAAATAACAGGCGCGCAGCCCCTCACGGAGTTGCGCGCTGAGTTGCTCAGGGTAAATCCTGATCATTGCAGGCTGGTAGCAGAGGAAGACGGTGCTTCCTGTGAACCCTGACCCGGAACCGGAATCACTGACGCCGGTAAGGTCTCTTTGTTGTTGATCTGTGCAGCATGCACGGTCAGCAGTTTACGTACCAGCTGTTCGGCAGCACGCTGACGCATCTCCTGCGTAATCAGATCCTGCTCGGCATCTTTCGCCAGCGCAGCATTCGGGTTATCGAAGAATGAACGATAAACCGTGGTGCTGATTGGGTAGATTCCTTTGCCCGGCAACAGGACCTGCGCCGTAAGGGTCATGACCAGCTGATACTCAGCAGAGGTGCCGCTGATAAAGACCGATGCGGTGTTACGTCCTGATACCTCAGGACCCAGACGCAGCGTCGGAATATCGGTGCGGTTCTGTTTGTTGTCTTCAACGATGGTGACATCGTTGATACGCAGTTGCTGACGCACGGTACGCGCCAGCGGTCCATACGGATCGCCGGTTGAAACAATCAGGGTTTTCAGTTCGCTGGGCACCTGCGTGGTGCCGCGCGGATGAAAACCACAGCCAGCGGTGATCACCACCGCCAGCATGACAAACAGCCTGATAATCGGATGTCGCACAGTTCCTCCTGAACTTAACCTACGACCAGGTTAAGCAGTTTGCCCGGTACATAAATGACTTTACGGATAGTCACGCCGTCCAGATACTTCGCCACCAGATGCTCCTGCGCAGCGCGTGCCTGAACCTGTTCCTGTGTTGCATCGGCGGGTACGGTAATTTTGCCACGCACTTTACCGTTCACCTGCACCACGACCAGCAGTGAATCTTCAACCATAGCGGCTTCATCAGCCACCGGCCAGCTCGCTTCGTCGATGGTACCTTCGCCACCCAGCGTCTGCCACAGAACATAGCAGGCGTGCGGGGTAAACGGATAGAGCAGACGGACGATAGCCAGCAGCGCTTCCTGCATCAGAGCGCGATCCTGCTCGCCTTCATGCGGCGCACGCGCCAGTTTGTTCATCAGCTCCATAATCGCTGCAATGGCGGTGTTGAAGGTCTGACGACGGCCAATATCATCCGCCACTTTGGCGATGGTTTTGTGCAGGTCGCGACGCAGCGATTTCTGCTCGTCATTCAGGCTCTTCACATCCAGCGCCACGGTCGCACCCTGTGAGGTGTGCTCGTAGACCAGCTTCCAGACACGCTTCAGGAAGCGGTTAGCCCCTTCAACGCCCGACTCCTGCCACTCCAGCGTCATATCTGCCGGTGAAGCAAACATCATGAACAGACGTACGGTATCCGCGCCATAACGCTCAACCATCAGCTGTGGGTCGATGCCGTTGTTTTTCGACTTCGACATTTTACTCATGCCCGCGTAGATCACTTCGCGGCCTTGCGTATCCACCGCTTTCACTATGCGGCCTTTCTCGTCACGCTCAACCTCAACGTCAACCGGTGAAACCCAGTTACGCTCGCCGTTGTTACCGAGGTAGTAGAAGGCGTCAGCCAGCACCATGCCCTGGCACAGCAGACGTTTGGCTGGTTCATCAGAGTTCACCAGGCCCGCGTCACGCAGCAGCTTGTGGAAGAAGCGGAAATACATCAGGTGCATGATGGCGTGTTCAATACCACCCACATACTGATCGACCGGCAGCCAGTAGTTTGCCGCGGCCGGATCCAGCATGCCTTCTTTGTAGCTGGCGCAGGTATAGCGCGCGTAGTACCAGGAGGACTCCATGAAGGTGTCAAAGGTGTCAGTTTCACGCAGAGCAGGCTGGCCGTTCACCGTGGTTTTCGCCCACTCCGGATCGGCTTTGATCGGGCTGGTAATGCCATCCATCACCACATCTTCCGGCAGGATCACCGGCAACTGGTCTTCAGGTGTCGGCATTACGGTGCCATCTTCCAGCGTGACCATTGGGATTGGTGCGCCCCAGTAGCGCTGACGGGAAACACCCCAGTCGCGCAGACGGTAGTTCACTTTACGCACGCCCACGCCTTTTGCCGCCAGAGAATCCGCAATGGCGGTAAACCCTGCGGCGTGATCCAGACCGTTGAACTCACCTGAGTTAAACAGCGCGCCTTTGTCGGTCATTGCCGCGGCGCTGACGTCAGGAATAGAGCCATCCAGGTTGAGTACCACTGGCTTGATCGCCAGATCGTATTTAGTGGCAAACTCCCAGTCGCGCTGGTCATGCGCCGGGACCGCCATGACAGCGCCGGTGCCATATTCCATCAGCACGAAGTTAGCGACCCAGACCGGGAGAAGCTCACCGGTGAGCGGATGAATAACAGACAGGCCGGTCGCCATGCCTTTCTTCTCCATGGTCGCCATATCGGCTTCGGCCACTTTGGTGTTGCGGCATTCAGCGATAAAGTCAGCCAGTGCCGGATTGTTCACCGACGCCTGGGTTGCCAGCGGATGACCCGCCGCAACGGCGACATAGGTTGCGCCGATAAAGGTATCCGGGCGGGTGGTGTAGACGGTGACTTTCTCTTCGCTGTCAGCAACGTCGAACGTGATTTCGACGCCTTCAGAACGGCCAATCCAGTTACGCTGCATGGTTTTGACCTGCTCAGGCCACTCTTCCAGCGTATCCAGGTCGTTCAGCAGCTCTTCCGCATAATCGGTGATTTTGATAAACCACTGCGGGATCTCTTTGCGCTCAACTTTGGTGTCGCAGCGCCAGCAGCAGCCATCGATCACCTGCTCGTTCGCCAGCACCGTCTGATCGTTCGGGCACCAGTTCACGGCGGAAGTTTTTTTATAGACCAGGCCTTTCTCATACAGTTTAGTGAAGAACCACTGTTCCCAGCGATAGTACTCTGGCTGGCAGGTCGCCAGTTCACGACTCCAGTCATAGCCAAAGCCCAGCAGTTTAAGCTGGTTTTTCATGTAGGCGATATTGTCGTATGTCCAGGGAGCCGGTGCGGTGTTGTTTTTGACCGCAGCGCCTTCCGCAGGCAGGCCGAAAGCATCCCAGCCAATCGGCTGTAGTACGTTTTTGCCGAGCATACGCTGATAACGCGCGATTACGTCGCCGATGGTGTAGTTACGAACGTGGCCCATATGCAGGCGGCCAGAAGGATAGGGCAACATGGAGAGGCAATAGTATTTCTCTTTACCTTCCTGCTCAGTCACTTTAAACGTTTCGTTTTCATCCCAGTGTTGCTGCACACGGGATTCAATCTCTTCCGGGCGGTATTGCTCTTGCATGGCTGCCTGTGGTCCTTTATGAATAACATTTTTCGGGCTCTGTGATCCGCATAGCATACCCATAAGGCCGCGTATCAACAACACTTCCCACTTTTGCTGGCACGATTTCTGCTGAAAGCGTCAGCCTCTTCACCCTTTTGTAATTCACTGTACAGACGACACGGCAAAAGCCGCATTGCGACTAAACTTAATTCAGCGAGGGTCTGCATAAAGGAGAATAAAATGAATAAAGTAGCTCAGGAATATCGCGAGTCGTTAGCCGTACTGACCGAACGTCTCCGTCAGGGCGATCGTAACCTTGATGAGCTGATTGCCGGTCGACGCAGCCAGTTACGGGTGCGCGATGACATGACGGAAAAAGAGATTGATCAGGCGCTGAGCTCGGTGCGCCGTGATTTGGGCGAGTTTGCACGCAGTTATACCGATGTGGAAGAGCCGCTGGCGGATTCACTGTTTATGCGCATTATTCGTGAGAGCGTCTGGAAAGAGCTGGCGGATATCACCGATAAAAGTCAGCTGGAGTGGCGCGAAGTCTTCCAGGATCTGCATCATCACGGTGTGTATCAGAGCGGTGAAGTGGTGGGGCTGGGCAATCTGGTGTGTGAGAAGTGTCAGTTTACCCGGGCGATCTACACGCCGGAAACCCTGTCGCGCTGTCCGGAATGCGGCAACGACCAGTTTCAGCGTCAGCCTTTTGAACCCTGATAACAACATGTATGCGGGCCACTCAGGTGACCCGCATAGGTTATTTAGTGCAGAATTTTAGCGAGGAAATCTTTCGCACGGTCAGACTGTGGGTTATTAAAGAAGTCATCTTTATTGGTGTCTTCGATAATTTTCCCTTCATCCATGAAGATCACGCGATTCGCCACTTTACGGGCGAAGCCCATCTCGTGTGTTACCACCATCATCGTCATCCCCTCCTGCGCCAGCTCAACCATCACATCCAGCACTTCGTTGATCATTTCCGGGTCCAGCGCCGAGGTCGGTTCATCAAACAGCATCGCGATAGGATCCATGCAGAGCGCACGTGCAATTGCCACGCGCTGCTGCTGACCGCCGGAGAGCTGGCCAGGAAACTTCTCGGCATGCGCTGACAGTCCCACACGCTTCAGCAGTTTTAGCCCTTTATCTCGGGCCGCTGCTTTGTCACGCTTCAGCACTTTTACCTGCGCCAGCACCAGATTGTTGATAATGCTCAGATGCGGGAACAGCTCGAAGTGCTGAAACACCATACCGACCTGACTGCGAAGCTGTGCAAGGTTGGTTTTTTTGTTGTTCACCTCGGTGCCGTTGACCGCAATCACGCCCTGCTGAACAGGCTCAAGTCCGTTCACCGTTTTGATCAGCGTCGATTTACCGGAGCCGGACGGCCCGCAGACCACCACTACCTCACCGGTTTTGACCTCGGTTGAGCAGTCGGTCAGCACCTGAAAGTGACCATACCACTTAGAAACATTTTTCAGGCTAATCATTTAAACCGTCCTTTTTCTTTTCAGATAGCTGACCAACAGCGATGCGCTCAGGCTGATAACGAAGTAGACCAGACCTGCAAACAGAACCATTTCAACCTGGGTGCCGTCGCGCTCACCAATGGTGGACGCGGTACGGAAGAAGTCCGCCAGGCTTAAGACATAGACCAGCGAGGTATCCTGGAACAGCACGATACCCTGAGTCAGTAACAGCGGAACCATGGCGCGGAACGCCTGCGGCAGGATGATCAGTCGCATTGCCTGCCACTGTGTCATACCCAGCGCCAGCGCGGCGTTGCCCTGTCCACGTGAAATACTGATGATGCCGGCACGAATGATTTCTGAGTAGTAGGCCGCTTCAAACAGCGAAAAGGCGACCATGGCGGAAATCAGCCGGATATCGGTTTTCGGCGACAGGCCCAGCACCTGCTGCAGGAAACTCGGCACCACCAGATAGAACCACAGCAGCACCATCACCAGCGGCACCGAGCGGAACAGGTTGACGTAGATTTTGGCGAACCAACTGACGGGCTTAAAGCTCGACAGACGCATCACCGCCAGCAGGGTGCCCCACAGAATGCCGAAGACCACGGCGGTAATGGTGATCTTGAAGGTAATCACTAAGCCGTTAAGCAGATAGGGCAGGCTGGGTGTAATCGAACTCCAGTCAAAATCGTACATTACTTGCCTCCCGCATTGCCTGGCAGCCGAACTTTGCGCTCGACCAGACTCATCAACAACATAATCACCAGGTTAATCGCGACGTAGGCCAGCGTAATGGCGGTAAAGGATTCATAGGCGTGAGCAGAATAGTCGAGCAGTTTGCCCGCCTGTGCCGCCATATCGACCAGACCAATGGTGGAGGCGATAGCGGAGTTCTTCACCAGGTTCAGCATTTCCGAGGTCATCGGCGGCACAATCACGCGATACGCATTCGGCAGCAGGACATAGCGATAGGTCTGCGGCAGCGTTAATCCCATCGCCAGACCGGCATTTTTCTGTCCTGCCGGCAGTGACTGAATGGCTGCGCGCACCTGCTCGCAGACGCGGGCGGCGGTAAACAGGCCAAGACAGATCATTGAAGAGAGGAAGAACTGAATGTTGGGGTCCAGCTCAGACTTAAACCACATGCCAAGCTTTTCGCCCACCAGTTCGGGCGCGACCAGATACCAGAAGAAGAACTGGACGATCAGCGGGATATTACGAAACAGTTCCACATAGCAGGTGCCAATGGTCGACAGCAGGCGATTCGGCACGGTGCGCAGAATGCCGAAAAATGAACCCACGCAGAAGGCGATAATCCAGGCGCAGCAGGAGACGGCTATCGTCACCTGAAAACCGGACCACAGCCAGCCGAGGTAGGTCGTGTTACCGAACGGGGCCTGTTCGAGGAATATGCCCCAGTTCCAATCGATACCCATAACGAGCTCCGGAAAAAAAGGGTAGCTAAGCTACCCTGAAGATTGATGAACGGCGTTTTATTGCCTGACTCAGGGGAACGACCCGGGTCAGTCAGTCTGTCCATGCCGCGGTTTCAGCAATCGAGAGGGCAGCCAGGCCGCCCTTGTTATACCCGCCGTCTTTCAGGCTGCATTTTGTTGGCGATGTTCACGCATCCAAATGCCTTACCTGAGTAAGGTCACCGGGATGCATTCTCCTGCCGACTCAATGCAACCTGAGATCCATTGGGTATTTTTTTGTTAATTCATTGCTTTGTCATTTGGCGTTTTGAACAGGGCTTTCATGTCATCAGAGAGTTCAAAATTCATGTTCAGATTCTTTGGTGGAATCGGCTGTTTGAACCAGGTATCGAACCATTTTTCTGCCTGACCTGAGGTCTGGGCTTTAGCAATGGTTTCATCGACCAGCGCTTTAAACTGCGGATCATCTTTACGCAGCATGCAGCCATAGGCCTCTTTTGACTGTGGCGTACCTAAGATTTCCCAGTTATCCGGCTTTTTGGCTTTGGCGCGTTCGCCGGCCAGCAGAGCATCATCCATCATGAAAGCCACGGCACGGCCGGTTTCCAGCGTACGGAAAGAGTCGCCGTGATCTTTGGCGCTGATGATGCGCATATCCAGTTTCTGTTCGTCGTTGAGTTTATGCAGCAGCACTTCAGAGGTGGTTCCTGAAGTCACGACCACGGTTTTGCCTTTCAGATCGGCGAAGTCTTTGATCGGACCATCTTTTTTAACCAGCAGACGGGTGCCGATGACAAAAATAGTGTCAGAGAACGCGGCCTGTTTCTGGCGCTCAAGGTTGTTGGTAGTGGAGCCACACTCATAATCGTAGGTGCCGTTTTGCAGCAGCGGAATACGGTTTTGTGAGGTGATCGGGATCATTTTGACCTGCAGGTCCGGCTTGTTCAGCTTCGCTTTAATGGCTTCCACAATGGCGTTTGAGTAAGCCTGTGAATAGCCGACGACTTTTTGCTGGTTGTCATAGTAAGAAAAGGGAACTGATGATTCGCGATGCCCGACCACAATGACGCCATTGTCATTGATCTTCTTCAGGGTGCCGCTGAGATCTTCCGCCTGGGCCGCTCCCGCCGCTGCGCTGATCAGCAGAAGAGATAATGCCACTTTGCGTAGTTGCATGTTCCAACTCCTTCGTATGAAAAAGGCCCAGGCTATTACCTGTGCTGATTATGATGTTGTGTCTGTTATTTGCTGCGTTTCTGCTCATTCTGCGGATTAAATGGGCGCAGAAGAGCCACTAACATAGCGGATTGTTAACGCAATGAAACAAAAAAGTTTCTTTTTTGCGAGGCGATCCGCACCAAAAAAAGGCAAATATCTTACTCTGCGCGTTAGCGGTGCAGCAGAGGCGACTGTTTTGGTGCAACCTGCCAGGCGTCGGCGCCTGCAATCCGCCTGTCGGCGAAAAACAGTGAAACATTCTGCAATCATCGTGCCAGAAAGCGGTGCAGGGCGAGAAAGGCAGCAGAGTATGTGGTCAGGGGAGTGAGATATACCGGGGAGGCAGTAAAGAAAAAAGGCGAAGCCTGCGCTTCGCCTTTAAGGATCGGATAGGTTACCGGCGTCGACGCAGAAGAGCTATCAACGCCGCCAGCAGCGTCAGTGACCAGACTGGCCAGATGCCCGCCCGCGCATACGGGGTTTCACCCTGCGTCGGCGTGACCTTGCTGGTCAGCACATCGCGGGTAAACTGCGGCAGCATCGCCTCCACATCACCACTGGCATTGACCACCGCCGTCACGCCGTTGTTGGTGCTGCGCAACAGCGGACGTCCCAGCTCCAGCGCCCGCATTCTCGCCATCTGGAAGTGCTGCCATGGGCCGATTGAGTGACCAAACCAGGCATCGTTCGAAACGGTCAGCAGGAAATTAGTGTCGGGATGGAAGTTAGCCCGCACCTGTTCACCGAGCACAATCTCATAACAGATGGCGCTCGTCAGGTTATAGCCCGCCACGCTGAGTTGCGGCTGGAGATAGTTGCCACGGCTGAAGGCTGACATCGGCAGATCGAAGAACGGGGCCAGCGGACGCAGCAGATCGGCCAGCGGCACAAATTCGCCAAACGGCACCAGATGATTCTTCTGGTAACGATTGCCGCTGAAGTAGTTGTACGGCGTTTTGCCGCCAAGCACGATCACGGTGTTGTAGTCGTGATAACGATTCTGCTCCAGCCGGGAGTCAACGATGCCGGTGACCAGCGAACTGCCGCGTTCACGCAGTTCATCATCCAGCGAACGCAGGAACGGCTGCTGATTGCTTTCCAGATCGGTAATTGCCGACTCTGGCCAGATAATAATCGGCGCCTTACCCATCAGCGGCTGACTCAGACCGTTATAGATGCGCAGGGTCGTGAGCAGTTGCTGAGGATCCCACTTCATCGACTGCGGGATATTTCCCTGCACCAGCGCCACTTCTACGGCACGCTCCGGCATTGGCTGAACCCACTGGATGTAGCGCAGCGGCCACGGCAGGGCCAGCAGCAGCAACGCCGCCACCAGACTTCTGACGTTGCGCTGCTGCAGGGCATAAGCCAGCAGGCCAGCAATGACCATCAGCAGGAAGGTCAGGGTCTCTACACCCGCCAGCGGGGCCAGGCCTTTTAACGGACCGTCGATCTGGCTGTAACCAAACTGCAGCCACGGAAAGCCGGTCAGCACCCAGCCGCGCAGGAACTCGGTCATCTGCCACAATGCCGGTGCAGCCAGTGCCAGCCGCCACAGCGTCGTGCGCGGCCAGATGCGATTCAGTACACCGGCAAACAGCGCCGGGTAGATCGACAGATACGCCGCCAGCAGCGCCACAATAAAGACATTAACCGGGCCAGGCATACCGCCAAAGGTGGCGACACTGACGTAAACCCAGTTGATGCCGCTGCCGAACAGACCTAAACCCCAGACAAAGCCGATCGCGGTGGCCTGTGGGCTGGAGCGGTTCAGGGTGAGCAGTTGTAAGCCGCACAGCGACAGCAGTGCGGCGGGCCAGAAATCGTAAGGAGAAAAGGCGAGGGTGCCAACCGCACCCGTTATTAAAGCCAGCAGCAGGCGAACCCGCTGGCGCGGGTAGAGTGAGGCTAAAGCCATAGACTTATTCGTCTTCCAGTTGGGGTTGTGGCGAATTTTCCGGAATAGTCACGTGAACCTGGATGATGCGGCGGCTGTCAGCCATCGCCACCTTGAACTGGTAACCCTCAATCTCGATGCTTTCACCGCGTGCGGGCAGATGGCCGAAGCCCTGCATGACCAGACCACCAATGGTGTCGACTTCATCATCACTGAACTGTGTGCCAAATACCTCATTGAAATCTTCAATGGCGGTCAGTGCGCGCACCGTGAAGGTGTGACGGTTGAGCTGACGGATATCACGATCTTCTTCATCGTCATACTCATCTTCAATCTCACCCACGATCAGCTCAAGAATATCTTCAATGGTCACCAGACCGGAGACACCACCAAACTCATCAATAACAATCGCCATGTGGTAACGCTGTGAGCGGAACTCTTTCAGCATCCGGTCAACACGCTTACTTTCAGGCACCACCACCGCAGGACGCAGCACTTTCTCAATGCTGAACGGCTCTGACTCACTGCTCATAAACGGCAGCAGATCTTTCGCCATCAGAATCCCTTCCACATGATCTTTGTCTTCGCTGATCACAGGGAAGCGGGAATGCGCGGAGTCGATAATGACATCCAGACACTCTTCGAGGCTCTGATTACGTTTCAGGGTGATCATTTGCGAACGCGGGATCATGATGTCACGCACGCGCTGCTCCGCAATATCCAGTACCCCTTCGAGCATGTCGCGGGTGTCCTGGTCAATCAGCTCTTTGTTGTTCGAGTCGCGGATCAGCTCCAGGAGCTCATCACGGTTTTTTGGTTCACCGTGAAAGAGTTGATTGATCAACAGGGAGAAAAATCCCTTTTTACTACTGGGTGCATCGCTGTTTTGAGAATGGTCGTCGCTCATGGCGGTTTTTAAAGATCTCTCTGGTGAGGAATAGGTGCTGTCAGCAAACCGTGCTGACAGCCGGATTGCCTGAATTCAGGATTCAGGCGTCTTCTTTCTCCGAAATGTACGGATCAGGATACCCAAGAGCAAGCATTATCTCGGTCTCCAGTCCTTCCATCTCGTCAGCTTCGTCGTCTTCAATATGGTCGTAACCCAGCAGGTGGAGCGTACCGTGTACCACCATGTGTGCCCAGTGGGCTTCAACGCTTTTTCCCTGTTCTGCGGCTTCCTGCTCAACCACCTGACGGCAGATGATCAGATCGCCCAGCAGCGGCAGCTCAATGCCCGGCGGCGCTTCAAACGGGAAGGAGAGGACGTTGGTTGGCTTGTCTTTGCCACGATAAGTCAGATTAAGCTCATGACTTTCCGCTTCATCAACCAGACGTACTGTGACTTCGCTTTCGGGCTGGAAAGGGGTCACAGCCGCTGAAAGCCAGCGGTGAAACTGGCCTTCATCAGGCAGATCAGCGGTGTTATCACAGGCGACCTGCAGGTCGAGAATCACCTCGCTCATTTGCTCTCCTGCGTGGCGCTCTGTGCTGCCAGCGCTTCACGTTTACGCTCTTCTGCCTGCTGGTCACGGCGGGTCTGATCGGCGGCTTCCCAGGCTTCATAAGCGGTGACAATGCGGGCAACGACCGGATGGCGCACCACATCTTCGCTGTGGAAGAAGTTAAAGCTGATCTCTTCCACGTCCGCCAGCACCTCGATAGCATGACGCAGGCCCGACTTGACGTGACGGGGCAGGTCGATCTGGGTGACGTCGCCGGTTATGACCGCTTTGGAGTTAAAGCCGATGCGCGTCAGAAACATCTTCATCTGCTCGATGGTGGTGTTCTGGCTTTCATCAAGAATGATGAACGCATCGTTCAGGGTTCGACCGCGCATATAGGCCAGCGGGGCAACTTCAATAACGTTGCGCTCCATCAGCTTTTCAACGCGCTCGAAGCCGAGCATTTCAAACAGCGCATCGTAGAGCGGACGCAGATAAGGGTCGACTTTCTGGCTCAGGTCGCCCGGCAGGAAGCCGAGCTTTTCACCCGCTTCGACGGCAGGGCGGGTCAGCATGATGCGGCGAATCTCCTGACGTTCCAGCGCATCCACGGCCGCAGCCACCGCCAGATAGGTTTTACCGGTACCGGCCGGGCCAACACCAAAGGTAATGTCGTGGTCAAGTACATTCGCGATGTACTGGGCCTGATTTGGCGTGCGCGGTTTGATCACACCACGCTTGGTCTTAATGTTGACCGCTTTACCGTACTCTGGCACGCTTTCAGCGGTTTGCTCCAGTACCCGGCTCTCTTTGATCGCCAGGTGAATCTGGTCAGGCTCGATATCCGGGATCTCACCACGCATTGGCGCGGTATCGACATACAGGGTCTTCAGAATATCTGCGGCGGCATTGACGCAAAGTGGACGTCCCACTAGCTTAAAGACGTTGTCGCGACGATTGATTTCAATGCCCAGACGACGCTCAAGCTGTTTCACATTATCGTCGAAAGGCCCGCACAGGCTCATCAGACGACGGTTATCAGCCGGTTCAAGGGCGATTTCACGAGTTTCGATATTCAAACGAATCCTTTGGGTCACTCAGGGCCAGTTATGGGATGTGTCTGACGCACCGTTGGGCTTAACCGGATGCACCATAACGAAATTATTTATGCCGTAACGCCTGTGCGCAAGCTTAAGGAGAGATATTTGGGCGACACTTTCAGAAACCAAGTGTCGCGGCGTGAAATTGGCGGCAACGCAATGCGCGCTGCCGCTCAATATAGCAGGTATCACGGCTGGAACAGACTCACGCCGATTTCGTTTTCTTTGCGGGTACGGGCAATCACGGATGCCGGGCTTTGCGCCATGCGCAGGCCCATCTCTTCTTCAGTACGCACCAGCTTGCCGCGCAGCGAGTTGGTGTAGACATCGACAATTTCAACATCTACAAAGCGGCCAATCATCTCAGGCGTGCCTTCAAAGTTGACCACACGGTTATTTTCGGTGCGGCCAGAGACTTCCATGACGTTCTTGCGGGAGATGCCTTCCACCAGAATACGCTGCACGGTGCCGAGCATGCGGCGACTGATCGCCTGCGCCTGCTGGTTAATGCGGTCCTGCAGGATCCACAGACGCTGCTTTTTCTCCTCTTCGCTGACATCATCCGGCAGGTCAGCGGCGGGTGTGCCGGGACGGGCAGAGTAGATAAAGCTGAAGCTGACGTCGAAATTGATGTCGGCGATGAGCTTCATGGTCTGTTCGAAATCCTGCTGGGTTTCACCGGGGAAGCCAATGATAAAGTCGGAGCTGATCTCAATGTCCGGGCGCGCCGCGCGCAGCTTGCGGATAATCGCCTTATACTCCAGCGCGGTATGCGCGCGCTTCATCAGTGTCAGAATACGGTCTGCGCCACTCTGAACCGGCAGATGCAGGAAACTCACCAGCTCCGGGGTGTCGCGATAGACATCAATGATGTCATCGGTGAACTCAATTGGGTGGCTGGTGGTGAAACGAATGCGGTCGATGCCGTCGATGGCGGCGACCAGGCGCAGCAGCTCAGCGAAGGTACAGATCTCACCATCAAAGGTGGCACCACGGTAAGCGTTAACGTTCTGACCCAGCAGGTTAACTTCACGCACGCCCTGCGCCGCCAGCTGGGCGATCTCCAGCAGAATGTCATCGCTGGGACGGCTCACTTCCTCACCACGGGTGTAAGGCACCACGCAGAAAGTACAATATTTGTTGCAGCCTTCCATAATGGAGACAAAGGCTGTCGGGCCTTCTGCACGCGGTTCCGGCAGGCGGTCAAATTTCTCAATTTCCGGGAAGCTGATGTCGACTACCGGGCTTTTGGTGCCGCGCACGGTGTTGATCATCTCCGGCAGGCGGTGCAGTGTCTGCGGACCAAACACAATATCTACGCAGGGCGCACGCTGACGAATATGATCGCCTTCCTGCGACGCCACACAGCCACCCACGCCGATAATCACATCCGGGTTGCGCTCTTTGAGTTTTCTCCAGCGTCCCAGCAGATGAAACACCTTCTCCTGCGCTTTCTCACGAATGGAGCAGGTGTTAAGCAGCAGAATATCCGCCTCTTCAGGGACCTCGGTCAGCGTATAGCCGTGCGTACTGTTCAGCAGATCAGACATCTTGGATGAATCATACTCATTCATCTGACATCCCCAGGTTTTGATATGCAGTTTTTTTTTCATCGCGCTAGCCATTGATTCAGTGCAGTGAAGTGAGGGGCGCGTATTGTAATGCTTTGATGCTGTGGTGACCAGCCTGAGGGCTTTTCTGCCAGCCATCGGGTTTTCCGGTACACTTTGCTCTATTCAGACCCGCGATGCGCAGGCTGGCGGGAATAAGAGAGGGAGTTAAGCAATGCAGGGTAATCAGTTTGATGTCGTGATTGTCGGCGGTGGCATGGTCGGTGCTGCGCTGGCCTGTGGACTGACACAGCAACATTTTCGCGTAGCGGTGATTGAGCGTGCTGAACCCGCGCCGTTTGATGCCGACAGCGACCCCGATCTGCGAATTTCAGCGATCGGATCCTCCTCGGTTGCGTTGCTGAAGCAGCTCAACGTCTGGCCGCGGGTCGAAGCGATGCGCAGCGCGCCCTATCGCAGACTGGAAACCTGGGAGTGGCAGACGGCGCAGGTGAGTTTTGATGCGGCCTCGCTGGGCCTGCCTGAACTGGGCTTTATGGTTGAGAACAGCGTGCTTCAGCGGGCGTTATGGGAGGAGATGCAGTCGCTGGGCGTGACCTGCTATTGCCCGGCCACGCTGGAAAACCTGCAGCCAGAAAATGGCGGCTGGCGCGTCGACCTTAACGACGGCGTGGCCTTACATACCCGGCTGGTAATTGGTGCAGATGGCGCAAACTCGCAGGTGCGGCAGATGGCCGGGATCGGGATTCATGGCTGGAGCTATGCGCAGTCCTGCCTGCTCATCAGCGTGACCTGCGACCATCCGGCAGGGGACGCGACCTGGCAGCACTTTACGCCACAGGGACCACGTGCCTTCCTGCCGCTGTATGGCAACCGGGCCTCGCTGGTCTGGTATGACGCGCCCGCAAGAGTGCGACAGCTTCAGGCGATGCCAATAGCCCAGCTGGAGAAAGAGATTGCCAGCCACTTCCCGGCGCGGCTGGGACGGTTCAAAGCCCATGCGGCGGGCGGCTTTCCGCTGGTGCGACGTCACGCTTCACGCTATGTCCTGCCGGGGCTGGCGCTGGTCGGCGATGCCGCGCATACCATTAATCCGCTGGCCGGGCAGGGCGTGAATCTGGGGTATCGCGATATTGATGCGTTGATTGATGTGCTGGTTAGCGCGCGCGGTGCAGCGGAGGACTGGGCGTCAGAGCGGGTGTTACAACGCTATCACCGTCAGCGTCGCAAAGACAATATGCTGATGCAGGGCGGGATGGATCTCTTTTACTTTGCCTTCAGCAACCAGCTGGCACCGCTGAGGTTTGCGCGAAATCTCGGACTGATTGCCGCTGAACATTCTGGCGTACTGAAGCGGCAGGTATTGCGTTACGCGCTGGGGCTATAGCCGCTTACGCATTCAGGCTCGCCGCAGGGCGGGCCAGTAATCAGGATGGTGGAGAAGGCACAAAAACAACAAAGCCCGCAAAAGCGGGCCTGGTTGTGCAATTTGGCTGGGGTGCAGGGATTCGAACCCCGGAATGCTGGTATCAGAAACCAGTGCCTTACCGCTTGGCGACACCCCAATAATGGGTTATTCAAATTGTCTTTGTATGGCTGGGGTGCAGGGATTCGAACCCCGGAATGCTGGTATCAGAAACCAGTGCCTTACCGCTTGGCGACACCCCAATTATATGGTGGCTACGACGGGAATCGAACCTGTGACCCCAGCATTATGAGTGCTGTGCTCTAACCAGCTGAGCTACGTAGCCAAATTGTACTGCCTTTCAATGATGGCTGGGATACCTGGATTCGAACCAGGGAATGCCGGTATCAAAAACCGGTGCCTTACCGCTTGGCGATATCCCATTCGTCCGTTCTCAGCATACAAGAATCATCGAAATTGGCTGGGATACCTGGATTCGAACCAGGGAATGCCGGTATCAAAAACCGGTGCCTTACCGCTTGGCGATATCCCATCCACGCTGCCGAATAATGAAATGGTGCGGGAGGCGAGACTTGAACTCGCACACCTTGCGGCGCCAGAACCTAAATCTGGTGCGTCTACCAATTTCGCCACTCCCGCAAAAAAAGATGGTGGCTACGACGGGAATCGAACCTGTGACCCCAGCATTATGAGTGCTGTGCTCTAACCAGCTGAGCTACGTAGCCATCTTTTTTTCGCGTTACCTTCATCGGCGTTGCGGGGCGCATTATGCGGAGTTGACCAGACAGCGTCAACAAGTTTTTTACCGTTTTTTGCCAGATAATCGCTGTTTGACTGGCTTATAACCAGCCTGGCGGTTTATTCGGCAATTTTTCAGTGAATACAACGCTAATCGTAAAAAAAATGGGCCATAACCGGCCCATTCTGGTGGCTTTCTGTCGGCTTATTTATAGGCTGACTGATGCACACCCACGGCACGTCCGGAAGGATCGTCCATGTTTTTAAACGCTTCATCCCACTCAATTGCTTTAGCAGACGAACAGGCGACGGATGGACCGCCAGGCACACACTCTGCCGCACTGGCTAACGGGAATAGCTCTTCGAAGATCTCACGATAGAGATAAGCTTCTTTCGAACCCGGCGTGTTGAACGGGAAGCGGAAATGAGCGGTTGCCAGCTGCTGGTCGCTGATTTGCTTCGCGGCCACTTCCTTGAGTGAGTCGATCCAGCTGTAACCCACACCATCAGAGAACTGCTCTTTCTGACGCCACGCTACGCTCTCTGGCAGGTAAGAGGAGAAGCATTCACGCAGAATGTGTTTCTCCATTTTACCGTTGCTGCCACACATTTTGTCGGCAGGGTTGATACGCATTGCCACATCCAGGAATTTTTTATCCAGGAACGGTACGCGGGCTTCAACGCCCCAGGCAGACATCGCTTTGTTAGCGCGGGCGCAGTCAAACATATGCAGCGCCTGCAGTTTACGCACGTTTTCTTCGTGGAACTCTTTTGCGTTTGGCGCTTTATGGAAGTAGAGATAGCCGCCAAACACTTCATCTGCACCTTCGCCAGACAGCACCATCTTAATACCCATCGCTTTGATTTTACGCGACATTAAGTACATCGGCGTAGAGGCGCGAATGGTGGTGACGTCATAGGTTTCAATGTGATAAATCACATCGCGGATGGCATCCAGACCTTCCTGCACGGTGAAATGAATTTCGTGATGCACGGTGCCCAGATGTTCCGCGACAGATTTTGCTGCTTTTAAATCAGGTGAACCTTCCAGTCCGACCGCGAAAGAGTGCAGCTGCGGCCACCATGCATCACTTTTATCCTGATCTTCAACCCGTTTTGCCGCAAAACGCTTGGTCACAGCTGAAATGATAGAGGAGTCCAGACCGCCTGACAGCAGCACGCCATAAGGGACATCTGACATCAGGTGGCTTTTCACGGACTCTTCCAGCGCATGTTTCAGGCCAGCCGCATCTGTGGTGTTGTGTTCAACGTTCTTGTATTCCATCCAGTCACGCTGCCAGTAACGACGAATTTCACCATCGGTGCTGGAGAGGTAGCTTCCCGGCGGGAACTCTTTGATCGAACGGCAGGCCGGTACCAGCGCTTTCATTTCTGACGCAACAAACAGGTTGCCGTGCTCATCGTTACCCATGTAAAGCGGGATGATGCCGATATGGTCGCGGCCAATCAGATACGATTTCTTAACGCTGTCATAGAGGATAAAGGCGAACATGCCTTCCAGCTCATCAAGGAAGTCGACACCTTTCTCCTGATAGAGCGCCAGAATCACTTCACAGTCAGAACCGGTCTGAAATTCGTAGCGATCGCTGAGTTCAGCGCGCAGTGCCTGATGGTTGTAAATTTCGCCGTTAACGGCCAGTACGTGGGTGTGATCGGCGTTGTACAGTGGCTGTGCACCGTTGTTAACGTCAACAATTGAGAGGCGTTCATGCGCCAGAATAGCCTTGTCATCTGCATAGACGCCTGACCAGTCCGGTCCGCGATGACGCATTAAGCGTGAACATTCCAGCGCTTTTTTGCGCAGCTCAACAGGATCGGTTTTCAGATCCAGCACACCAAAAATTGAACACATAACTGACTCCTGATCTCACCTTACGGCGATGTTATCTTTTGCGTTTGTCCGGCAGCCTGACGCTGCGTGATAGATAAGAAAATGCGCTATTTGGTGCATTCAATGCAAGAGGAATCGTGATTTACTGATAAAAATATTGCTCACATGGCAATAAAATTGAATAAACGACAATTTAAATGTTGTTTTGTTGTGGGATCGGCAATGAAATGGCGTTTGTGAGTAAAAAACAGGCAGCGAAAGTAGGCGGGAGCATGAAAAAAAGGGGGGACGCATCACAGATTAAACGGATGCGTCATAAGAAAATGAATCAGAACAGGTCAATATCGGCAACAGAAGGGTAGATCCAGTCCGGACGGAACGGCATGGCATCGATATCGCTCAGCGTCGAGACACCTGACAGCACCAAAACCGTTTCCAGACCTGCCTGGAAACCGGCGAGAATATCGGTTCGCAGGTTATCACCCACAATGACCGTCTCTTCTGAGTGGGCCTGCATTTTATTCAGCGCTGCGCGCATGATGTAAGGGCTGGGTTTGCCCACAACAAACGGGCTACGGCCTGAGATCTTCTCAATCCCGGCGCAGAGCGCGCCACAGGCGGGTATAAAGCCGCGCGCGTGCGTATCGGGGTTGGTGGCGATAAAGCGCGCGCCGTTAGCGACGAAGAAGGCCGCTTTGTGCATCATGTCCCAGTTGAACGAACGCGTCTCCCCGACAATGACAAAATCGGGATTCACATCCGTAATGGTAAAACCCGCTTTATAGAGCTCATGAATCAGCGCGCCTTCACCAATGACATAGGCCTTTTTACCCTCCTGACGACGCAGGAAGTCGGCGGTAGCCATGGCAGAGGTATAGAAAACGGATTCAGGAACCTCGACACCAGCCGAAGCAAAGCGGTTAGCCAGATCCTGCTCGGTCTGCGAGGGATAGTTCGTCAGCACCACCAGCGGCATCTCTTTGGCCAGAATGCGCTGTAAAAATTCCTGCGCGCCAGGAACGGCCGTGTTGTCGTGCATCAGCACGCCATCGATATCACAAATTACGCTTTTAATGGTCATAGTCAGATCCGATGTGGCCCGCCACAACAGCGGGTTAGCTTAGAGCCTGTCCCATTAGGCTATTTTATTTGTCATTCTAAACCTGGGCAGTGCTCACAATCCTCACGTACTACGTGTACGCTCCGGTTGTTCCGCGCTGTCCGTGTCCAGACTGCCTGCACCAATTACGCCTACTGGGATAGGCTCTTAGTCTTCCAGAAGATGTTGCAGCAGAATGCCGTTAAGCATGGCACGTTTAGCCAGCGCAAACGCACCAATCGCAGAACGGTGATCCAGTGTAGAACGCACCACCGGCAGATTTTTACGAAAGGCCTCTAATGCCTGGGTGTTGATGCAGCCTTCAATCGCGGGCAGCAGCACTTTTTCTGCTTCCGTAATCTCGCCCGCCAGCACTACTTTTTGTGGATTAAACAGGTTAATCGCGATGGCAATCGCTTTGCCCAGATACCGGCCCACCTGTTCAACCACTTCGCAGGCCAGCGCATCACCCTGATTGGCCGCTTTGCAGATGTGGGACATCTGGCACGCCTCCAGCGTCAGTACACTGGGGTAGCCGTGATTCAGCAGATGCCGCACACGATTCTCAATGGCGCCGTTAGCGGCAATGGTTTCAAGGCAGCCAAAGTTACCGCAGTGACAGCGCTCGCCAAGCGGGTCAACCTGGATATGGCCGATTTCGCCGACGTTGCCGTTGCTGCCGAGGAAAATATGGCCGTTAGCAATAATGCCGGCACCGGTGCCGCGGTGTAAGCGCACCAGGATTGAGTCAGCACAGTCGCGGCTTGCACCGAAATAGTGCTCGGCCAGCGCCAGACTGCGAATGTCGTGCCCCACAAAGCTGGTGACGTTGAACCGTTTTTTTAGACTGGCGACCAGCGGCCAGTGGCTGACAGAGATATGCGGCATATAACGGATCACGCCGTTAATCGGGTCAACCAGGCCTGGCAGGATGACGGAAATCGCGATCAGCTCGCGTATTTTACGCTGGTGCTGCTCGATGAAGCCGCTGATGGCGTTAAACAGCGCATGTTCCAGCGTCTCCTGGGTGCGTTCCGGCAGCGCATAATCCTCCTGCGCCAGCGATTTACCGCTGAGGTCGAACAGGGTCAGCGTAGCATCGTTGCGGCCGAGGCGAACCCCGATGGTATGGAAGTGGCGGGTTTCAGTGATAATCGAGATAGCGCGGCGACCACCGGTAGACGCCTGCTGGTCTACCTCTTTGATCAGGCCGCGCTCAATCAACTGGCGGGTAATTTTGGTGACGCTGGCGGGGGCGAGCTGGCTGAGTTCGGCAATCTGAATGCGCGATATCGGCCCCTGTTGATCAATCAGCCGGTAAACCGCTGCGCTATTAAGTTGCTTAACAAGATCGACATTTCCTATTTGTGACTGGCCGCCAGTGGTCATTCAGTGCTTACTCGCTCAGGACGTCGTCTCCGTTGACTAACGTCTTAATGATTTTAAAGTCGCGCGTAAACACAGTCAGGTTCGCGATTTTTCCTGCTTCGATCGAGCCCAACTGTTTTTCCACGCCCATCGCCCGTGCCGGGTAGAGTGATGCCATGCGTAACGCTTCGTCCAGTGCGATACCGACATGCTCGACGCTGTTTTGTACTGCTTCTATCATCGTCAGGGCCGAACCACTAAGTGTGCCGTTTTCGTCAACACAGAGGTCGTCACGATAATAGATTGTTTTGCCTGCAAAAATAAACTCGCTGATGTCAGCGCCAGCCGGTGCGGTGGCATCGGTTACCAGCACCAGTTTGTCGCCTTTAATGCGTTTTGCATTGCGCACGTTAGCGTAATGTACATGTAAACCATCCGCAATAATGCCGCAGTATACATCAGGCGAATCAAACAGCGCACCGATAAGCCCGGGTTCACGTCCGGCAAACGCCGGCATAGCATTGTAGAGGTGGGTCGCAAAACTCACGCCAGCAGAAAAACCCGCTTTTGCCTCTTCATAGGTCGCATTCGAGTGACCCGCTGAGACAATGATTCCGGCGTCGGTCAACTGACGAATCACGTCGCTGCCGGCGTTTTCTGGTGCCAGGGTGACTTTGGTGATGACGTCGGCGTTGTCACAAATATACTGCACCATCGCCGCATCGGGCAGGCGAATCAGCGCCAGATCGTGGGTGCCTTTTTTCGCCTTACTCAGCCACGGGCCTTCCAGATGCAGACCCAGCGCCTGATGCTGATGTTTCTGCAGATAAGCGCGCATAGTTTCAATCGCCCGCTTCATCAGTGCGTCGCTGCTGGTGATCAGCGTCGGTAAAAAGCTGGTGCAGCCAGACTTTTCATTGGCGCGCTGCATCGTTTCCAGCGTCTCAATGCTGAGCGCATCAAGGCTGTCATTGAACTGAACGCCACCGCAGCCATTGAGCTGGAGATCGATAAAGCCTGGCGCAATAATCGCACCTGCCATATCCCGCTGCTCAATATCGGCCGACAGCGATTCACGTGGGCAGACGCGCGCAATAAGCCCGTCAGCCACCACGACGGCGTGATTATCCAGAACCTCATGGCCGCTGTAGATTCGACCGTTTACTAATGCGTACATCTTTCTTCTCCCGTCCTGGCCTGCCGTCACTCAGCGTAACAGCAGGGCAAGACACTATTCTGTTACACGCCTTTCATATTTTCCGCTTCCATTTCGCGGAAATATTTCACGGTTTTCACTTTCAGTTCCATGGTGGCTGGCTCATCACAAACCACAATCGATTTCGCATGCAGCTGCAGGCAGCTGATGGTCCACATATGATTCACGTTGCCTTCAACCGCCGCCTGCAGTGCCTGCGCTTTGACATGGCCGGTAACCAGAATCATCACTTCTTCTGCATCCAGCAGCGTGCCGACGCCGACCGTCAGCGCATACTTAGGCACCTGATCCACGTCACCGTTAAAGAAGCGCGAGTTCGCCACGCGGGTATCATGAGTCAGGGTTTTAATGCGGGTACGGGAAGCCAGTGAAGACGCCGGTTCGTTAAAGGCGATATGACCGTCGTTGCCGACACCGCCCATAAACAGGTGAATTTTACCCAGTGCGCGAATTTTCTCTTCGTACTGACGACATTCTGCGTCAATATCGGGCGCATTACCATTAAGCAGGTTGATATTTTCCGGTTCAATATCAACGTGATCGAAGAAGTTGCGATACATAAAGCTGTGATAGCTTTCAGGATGCTCTTTTGGCAGACCGACATATTCATCCATATTGAAGGTCACGACATGTTTAAAACTGACCTGGCCCGCTTTGTGCATATCAATCAGGTGTTTGTACGCCTCCAGTGGCGTGCCGCCGGTTGGCAGACCCAGAACAAAAGGTCTGTCCGCCGTCGGGTTAAACGCATTGATGCGGTTAACGATATGTCGGGCGGCCCATTTACCCACCTGGGTTGGCGTCGCTAAAGGAATCAGTCTCATTTTTCACCTCATTAGAAAATAGAAAGGGGATCGCTAAACCGTTGCGTTAGTCATCAGCCTGAGCAGATTGTCTATTCTCGCTACGGGCGGAGCGTAATTCAATATTTCGGATCATAAAATAAGTTTGTGGTGATAGCCAGATGTTGCCGTGTGACATGATGTTTTTTAGTGATAAAAATCACATTTACCAGGGTTTTAATTTGCGAGGCGAATTAATTTATCATTACACTTCGCAGCGTGATATGAAGTGTATTAACGATCTTTGCAGCTGACATAACAACATTAAGCGGCGCAAAGCGACAAGTCAGGCTCATAGGGGGAAGGGGATATGTTAGGTTATTTACAGAAGGTGGGGCGCGCACTGATGGTGCCGGTAGCAACCCTGCCAGCAGCAGCAATATTAATGGGGGTGGGTTACTGGATCGATCCGGACAGCTGGGGTGCAGGTAATGCGCTCGCTGCGTTGCTGATCAAATCCGGTGCCGCCATCATCGAAAACATGTCAGTGCTGTTTGCGATTGGTGTCGCATATGGCATGTCAAAAGATAAAGATGGTGCCGCTGCCCTGACTGGCTTTGTCGGCTTCCTGGTGGTTACCACGCTCTGCTCACCGGCCGCGGTGGCGATGATACAGAAGATGCCGGTTGACCAGGTGCCTGTGGCGTTTGGCAAAATCAACAACCAGTTTGTCGGTATTCTGGTCGGTATTCTGTCGGCAGAGGTCTATAACCGCTTCAGCCATGTCGAGCTGCCTAAAGCGCTTTCCTTCTTCAGCGGACGCCGGCTGGTGCCGATTCTCGTCTCGTTCCTGATGATCTTCGTCGCTTTCATTCTGATGTATATCTGGCCGGTTATTTTTAATGGCCTGGTGGGCTTTGGTGAGCATATCCAGAAGCTCGGCTCTGCCGGTGCCGGTATCTACGCCTTCTTCAATCGCCTGCTGATTCCTGTCGGTCTGCATCATGCACTGAACTCCGTGTTCTGGTTTGATGTTGCTGGCATTAATGACATTCCTAAATTCCTGGGCGGTGCGCAGTCACTGGCTGATGGATCGGCAACCGTGGGCATCACCGGCCGTTATCAGGCGGGCTTCTTCCCGATTATGATGTTTGGTCTGCCGGGTGCTGCGCTGGCTATCTACCACTGCGCGCGTCCAGAGAATCGTGTCAAAGTCGGTAGTATCATGCTGGCTGCAGCATTTGCTGCTTTCTTTACCGGTATCACCGAACCGCTGGAATTCTCCTTCATGTTCGTGGCACCAGTGCTGTATTTGATCCACGCCGTCCTGACCGGCATCTCGGTCTTCATCGCTGCCAGCATGCACTGGATTGCCGGATTTGGTTTCAGCGCCGGGCTGGTGGATATGGTGCTGTCGACCCGTAACCCTCTGGCAACACACTGGTACATGCTGATTCCGCAGGGCCTGGTCTTCTTCGTTATCTACTACGTGGTGTTCCGCTTCACCATCAAAAAATTCAACCTGATGACGCCGGGCCGTGAGCTGGCTGTTGCCGGTGATGAAAGCGATGGTTATGACGTTAACGTCGATAAAACTGACAATGGTGAAACGGCTACTGAATCGCTGGCGCGCCGTTATATTGGTGCCGTGGGTGGCTCATCTAACTTAACCAGCATCGATGCCTGTATTACCCGCCTGCGTCTTAACGTGAATGATTCGGCTCAGGTCAATGAGGGCGTTGCGAAGCGTCTGGGTGCATCCGGGGTGATCCGTCTTAATAAGCAGAGCGTACAGATCATCGTAGGTACCCAGGCCGAAAGCATTGCCTCGGCGATGAAAAAAGTGCTGACCAAAGGCCCGGTCGCAGCCGCTGCTACCAGCAGTGCGCCAGTGGAACCTGACATTAAACCGCAGGCCGTGCTGAACAGTGAGAAGCGTGTTATTGCGACATTGCTGGCACCGGTAACGGGCGAAGTGGTCGCGCTGGATGATGTGCCGGATGAAGCCTTTGCCAGCAAAGCGGTAGGCGATGGTCTGGCGATCAAACCCAGCGACAAATGGGTCGTGGCTCCAATTGACGGTACGCTGGTGAAAATCTTCAACACCAATCACGCCTTCTGTCTGGAAACGGACAATGGTGTAGAGATTGTAGTGCACATGGGACTGGATACCGTGGCGCTGGAAGGTAAAGGCTTTACCCGTCTGGCTGAAGAAGGGGCCACGGTGGTCGCCGGTCAGCCTGTGCTGGAAATGGACCTTGAATTCCTGAACGCCAATGCCCGCTCGATGGTGAGTCCGGTGGTTGTCAGCAACAGCGATGATTTCGCCGGTCTGACATTACTGGCCCGCGGTCAGGTGGTGGCAGGTGAAACTCCGCTGTATGAAGTGAAAGGCTAATCCCCGCAACAGAACCCCACAGGCAGGAAGCGATTCCTGCCTTTTTTGTTTTAAAGGCTTAACAAACGGTTGTTTCCCTCAGACGCTTTGTGGATCATACTCCGTTACTTCGTGGTACAAATCACCCGTTATTCGTATTGAGGATTTTTGAGATGAGTGAGGCTGAAGCCCGCCCAACTAACTTTATTCGTCAGATCATTGACGAAGATTTGGCGAGCGGTAAGCACAGCAGCGTGCATACCCGTTTTCCGCCAGAGCCCAATGGCTATCTGCATATTGGTCATGCGAAATCGATCTGTCTGAATTTTGGCATCGCCCAGGATTATCAGGGGCAATGCAACCTGCGTTTCGACGATACCAATCCGGTTAAAGAGGATGTGGAATTTGTTGAATCCATCAAGCGTGACGTCCAGTGGCTGGGTTTTGAGTGGAGCGGTGAGGTCTGTTACTCATCAAACTATTTTGATCAGCTTTATGACTATGCCATCGAGCTGATTTCTAAAGGTCTCGCCTACGTAGATGAGCTGAGTCCGGATCAGATTCGCGAATATCGCGGCACCCTGAAAGAGCCGGGCAAAAACAGCCCTTATCGCGACCGCAGCGTGGAAGAGAACCTGGCGCTGTTTGAGAAGATGCGTAACGGTGAGTTTGCCGAGGGCACGGCCTGTCTGCGCGCTAAAATCGACATGGCCTCTAATTTCATCGTGATGCGCGATCCGGTGCTTTACCGCATCAAGTTCGCGGAACACCACCAGACCGGCAACAAGTGGTGCATCTACCCGATGTATGACTTTACCCACTGCATCTCTGATGCGCTGGAAGGCATTACGCACTCGCTGTGTACGCTGGAGTTCCAGGACAACCGTCGACTTTATGACTGGGTGCTGGATAACATCACCATACCGGTTCATCCGCGTCAGTATGAGTTTTCGCGCCTGAATCTGGAGTATGCGGTGATGTCGAAACGCAAACTCACTCAGCTGGTGACTGAGAAGCACGTAGAAGGCTGGGACGATCCGCGCATGCTGACCGTTTCAGGTCTGCGTCGTCGTGGATATACCGCCGCCTCTATCCGCGAATTCTGCCGTCGTATTGGCGTGACCAAGCAGGATAACATCGTGGAGATGGCCTCGCTGGAATCCTGTATTCGCGACGACCTGAACGAGAACGCGCCACGTGCTATGGCCGTGCTGGACCCGCTGAAAGTAGTCATTGAAAATCTGCCAGCAGGCCATAACGAAATCATCACTATGCCAAATCATCCGGGTAAACCGGAGATGGGCACGCGTGAAGTGCCGTTCAGCCGTGAGATCTGGATCGACCGTGCCGATTTCCGCGAAGAGGCGAACAAGCAATATAAGCGTCTGGTGCTGGGCAAAGAAGTCCGCCTGCGTAATGCCTATGTGATTCGTGCTGAGCGCGTCGCTAAAGATGAAGCGGGCAACATCACCTGCATCTACTGCACCAGCGACACAGATACGCTGAGCAAAGATCCTGCCGATGGCCGTAAGGTCAAAGGGGTGATTCACTGGGTGTCTGCGGATCACGCGCAGCCAGCAGAGTTCCGTCTGTATGATCGTCTGTTCAGTGTGCCAAATCCGGGCGCGGCAGAGGACTTCCTGGCGGTAATCAATCCTGAGTCACTGGCGATCAAACAGGGCTTTGTGGAACCGGGCCTGCGCGATGCAGAACCGACCACTCCATTCCAGTTTGAACGTGAAGGTTATTTCTGTGCCGACAGCGTTTACTCTAAACCGTCGCAGCTGGTGTTTAACCGCACCGTCGGTCTTCGTGATACCTGGGCGAAAACCGGCGAATAAATTTTTTTGAGGCTGACCTCATAAAATGACAAAAGGGCGATTTATCGCCCTTTTTTGTTGCCCCGATTTTAATCATTGCCGACGATTATTCTGACCTAACCGCAACCGATTAAATGCCGCATTGTGAGAGAAATCTGAGTTTAAAAAAATTAATCAATTTCCGGATGTGAATTATCCGCTTTCAGGTAGGCTATGCGCTCTCAGAGGTTGC
The DNA here is from genome assembly GCF_000745295.1 of Pantoea sp. 9140. Classification (NCBI taxonomy): domain Bacteria; kingdom Pseudomonadati; phylum Pseudomonadota; class Gammaproteobacteria; order Enterobacterales; family Erwiniaceae; genus Pantoea; species Pantoea sp. 9140. Next base: position 859,920 of record NZ_JQNO01000001.1, read on the forward strand.
AAAGCGGGTTACAGAAGGAAAAAAAATGACAGTTCTCGCCCAGGAAGCCAGAAACAGTGTGGTCGTTTTACATCAGCTCATTGAACGTATTTTTAACCAGCCTGCCGGATCTGATGACAGTTTTGAGCTGCTGATGTCCTATTTCCATCCTGAATTCCGCATGGTCACCCCAAAGGGCAGAGAGTGCAATCTGAACGAGGTCGAGGAACTCTTCAGGCAGTTGCAGGGACAGCGCGAAGGGATGCGTATTGCCACCTGCGAGCACGTCATCCTTTCTCATCATGAGAAAGAGATCACCGTGCAGTATCGCGAAATGCAGATGATGAATGGCAATAATCAGAGCCGTATTTCGCTGGCGATACTGGACTGCAGCAGCTCCATTCCACGCTGGCGCTATCTGCAGGAGACGCTGGTCGCCTGATATCACAGCCCAGGACAGACGAAAAAAAACCGGTGAATTCACCGGTTTTTTTATTTCAGGTCGCGTTACTGGTCGTGCAGGGTTTCATCTTCCCGGCAATCGCCCAGCGTACAGTGTCCATAGAGATAGAGGCTGTGGTTGGTCAGTTTGATGCCATGACGGGTGGCGATTTCACGCTGACGCGTTTCGATCGACTCATCGCTGAACTCAATAACTTTGCCGCAATCCAGGCAGATTAGATGATCGTGGTGATGCTGCTGCGTCAGTTCAAAGACAGATTTGCCGCCTTCAAAGTTATGACGGGTCACGATACCAGCGTCATCAAACTGGTTCAGAACACGGTAAACGGTAGCCAGGCCAATCTCTTCGCCGATGTCGATCAGGCGTTTGTACAAATCTTCCGCACTGACGTGATGGCACTCAGGTTCCTGAAGCACTTCCAGAATTTTCAGTCTGGGCAGCGTCACTTTCAGGCCAGCCTTCTTTAATGCGGTGTTGTTGTCAGTCATGCGGATTTTGTCCTGTCACTATATTCACTTTTGTGGCTTGTCGCCTTGAATGTCGATCTGCGCTCATTCTCATTTGCGTCTCATTATAGAACTGAAGCGATGAAATGAAAACCAGAGGGCGTGCCTGAATCATCACGGGCTGTGGGGGATAGGTCACCGGGCCGGGGAGGATTCTGGCAGATGTCTGTTGGTACATCGCTTAGTCTTGCCGCCTGAGAAATAAGCGGAAGATCGATGCGGGTATTCTACAGATTAAACGGAGAAAGTTAAAAAAATGTGGCTATTATTTCTATAGGAATTTCCATTGCCTCAATGTGAGCTGGCGCTCACATTGAGTCGGGCAGGATCAGGCTTCGAGGATATCTTTCAGCTGCAGTTCATCAGAAATCTGCTTAACCCACTGCTCTACGCGCTGGTTAGTCAGTTCAGGCTGGCGATCTTCATCAATGGCCAGACCCAGGAAGTGGGTATCATCTGCCAGACCTTTTGAGGCTTCGAAGTGGTAACCTTCGGTTGGCCAGTGTCCGACAATCACGGCACCGTGCGGCTCAATGATGTCACGGATCGTGCCCATCGCATCACAGAAGTACTCCGCGTAATCTTCCTGATCGCCGCAGCCAAACAGCGCAACCAGCTTGCCGTTGAAATCGATCTCTTCCAGCGTCGGGAAAAAGTCATCCCAGTCGCACTGCGCTTCACCGTAGTACCAGGTCGGAATGCCCAGCAGCAGGATATCAAACGCTTCCAGATCTTCTTTTGTGCTTTTCGCGATGTCATGCACTTCTGCAACGTCTGTACCCAGCTGTTTCTGGATCATTTTTGCAATGTTTTCGGTATTGCCGGTATCGCTGCCAAAGAAGATGCCTACGAGTGCCATGAGTAAAATAACCTCTTAAATCCTGATAATGAGATGTGTGCCGCAGCACATTTCAGCGAATAATAGCAGACGAGAGAAAACCGGTGAACGGTTAAAGCCCCGACATTTGCTCCTGCGTGCGATTTGCCCGCATTAATCCAGTTTGAGCTGTGCCAGCAGCATCTGTTCAATCAGCTCGCTGCGGCTGAGATTGCGCTGTTCTGCCAGCGTGTTGAGCGCATCGACGGCTTCACTGTTCATTTTCAGTTCGACACGACGAAGTCCGCGTCCTTTGTCACGTTTAAGCTGATTGCGCTTGTTGATGCGCAGCTGTTCATCACGCGAAAGCGGACTGGTTTTGGGTCGACCAGGGCGGCGCTCATCAGCAAAGAGATCGAGCGTCGTGCGGTCAGTCTGTTCTTTTGCCATGGCTTAGTAAAACTGAATGGGGGCGGGCGCCAGTCACTCACCGCGCAGATTATAAATTATTGGCTATTGCCGCAGCAAAACGGACGCGCGGCAAAATTTTAGCGCGCCATCATACTTCACGCTTACTCCGGACGCCAATCCTAAACCTTTGCCGCCATCTATTTGCTTTTAAAGCGCAAAAAAGCGACGGACACTGCGCAAAACGGCATCGGGTTTCTCTGCATGAACCCAGTGTCCCGCGCCTCCAATGACATGTGCCTGCGCGGCCGGGAACTGCTGCAACAGCGCATCGCGGTAGCGGTTGTCCAGATAGCTGGAGTCGCCTCCGCGAATAAACAGTGCCGGATGATCCCATGCCGGAACGGGCTGCCAGCCCGAAATCGTGGTGTAGTTATCCCACAGCACCGGGACGTTGAAGCGCCACTCGCCCGCCTGAAATGACTTCAGCAGGAACTGAATCACCCCTTCTTCATCGATAAGCGTACGCATAATCTTCGCCGCCTCACTGCGTGACGAGACGCCTGCGTCGGTTACAGCACGAATACCGGCAAAAATCTCATCATGGCGGCGGGTCTGGTAGTCGACCGGAGCAATGTCAATCATCACCAGCCGCTCGATGCGGTCCGGCACCAGCGCGCTCATGGTCATGGCGATCTTCCCGCCCATTGAGTGACCGATCACCGCGACGCGTTCAATGCCGTGCGCATCCAGCGTATCGACCATGTCCTGCGCCATTACAGCGTAGTTCATCTCGTCAGATCGTGGTGAGAGTCCGTGGTTGCGGACATCAACCTGCAGCAGAGGCCCGGCATCTTTGAGCCCACGCGCCAGCACGCCAAGGTTATCCAGACTGCCAAACAGGCCGTGGATAAGCAGGACAGGTAAGGAATCAGCAGGGGATTGTTCAGTTTGCAGACGGGCGTTCAAAATCATAGCAAAGTTCTTAAGTTTGAGACCTGTGCTTAGGTTATCATGGTTTCACCTTTTCAGGCGCGCCGGTTCCGGCGGCATTAGGACATATTCTGACTTTTGCCCGTAAACCGTTTGATTGCTAACAACCCGCCTGAATTTAACTTTATAATCCTGATGTTAGAACCCGCACATCCTTTGAATTGCCTGACTATACTCAGAGCTTTTCAGGAAACAGGTGGTTCTGTCATGAGAAAGAACCGTACGGAATAAGATGAAAACGATCGAAGTTGACGAAGAGCTCTACCGTTATATTGCCAGCCACACGCAACACATTGGTGAAAGCGCATCCGACATTCTGCGTCGTATGCTGAAGTTCACTGCCGGTCAGACTGCACCCGCTTCGCCTGCTCAGCCAGCCTCAAAAGAGGCAGCGAAAGAGTCTCAGCCTGCGTCCGTGGGTTCGCGCCCGCAGGATCGTGTCCGCGCGGTGCGTGAGCTGCTGCTTTCCGATGAATATGCGGAGCAGAAGCGGGCGGTGAACCGCTTTATGCTTATCTTGTCAACGCTCTATCGTCTTGATACTGCAGCTTTTGCTGAAGCTACTGCATCTCTGCAGGGCCGCACCCGCGTCTATTTTGCTGGTGATGAGCATACGCTGTTACAGAATGGCACCCATACTAAGCCGAAGCATGTGCCCGGCACACCGTACTGGGTGATCACCAACACCAATACTGGTCGTAAATGCAGCATGGTCGAACACATCATGCTCTCGATGCAGTTCCCGGCGGAACTGACCGAGAAAGTTTGCGGCACCATTTAAAACTTAAGCGTCAGGGAGCAGCGCCAATGGCCAATCACCCACGTGCCGGGCAACCCGCCCAGCAGAGCGATTTGATTAACGTTGCACAATTAACGTCACAATATTATGTCCTGCAGCCCGATGTGGCGAACCCGGAACATGCGGTGAAATTTGGCACCTCTGGCCATCGCGGCAGTGCAGGGCGTCAGAGCTTCAACGAGATGCACATTCTGGCTATCGCGCAGGCGATTGCCGAAGAGCGTAAAAAGAACGGCATCACCGGGCCGTGCTACGTCGGTAAAGACACCCATGCGCTGTCAGAACCGGCGATCCTGTCGGTACTGGAAGTGCTGGCGGCGAACGGCGTTGATGTAATTGTGCAGCAGGACAATGGCTATACGCCGACCCCTGCGATCTCGAACGCTATTCTTGAGCACAACAAAGCGGGCGGCCCACTGGCTGACGGCATCGTCATCACGCCATCGCACAACCCACCGGAAGATGGCGGCATCAAGTACAATCCACCTAACGGCGGACCGGCTGATACCAACGTCACCAAAGTAGTGGAAGATCGCGCTAATCAGCTGATCAAAGATGGGCTGAAAGAGGTGAAACGTCTGCCGCTGGAACAGGCGATGGCGAGTGGTCACGTGGTCGAGAAAGATCTGATCCAGCCGTACGTTGAAGGTCTGGCAGAGATTATCGACTTCCCGGCGATCCAGAAAGCGGGCCTGAAGCTGGGTGTTGATCCACTGGGCGGTTCCGGTATTGCCTACTGGCAGCGTATTGCTGAGCACTACAAGCTGGATCTGACGCTGGTGAATGACGCGGTCGATCAGACCTTCCGCTTTATGCATCTGGATAAAGATGGCGTCGTGCGCATGGACTGCTCGTCTGAAAGCGCAATGGCAGGCCTGCTGGCCTATCGTGACAAGTTTGATCTGGCGTTCGGCAACGATCCCGATTATGACCGTCACGGCATTGTGACCCCGGCGGGTCTGATGAATCCAAACCACTATCTGGCGGTCGCGATCAACTATCTGTTCCAGCACCGTCCACAGTGGGGCCAGGATGTTGCCGTGGGTAAAACCCTGGTGTCCAGCGCCATGATTGACCGTGTGGTCAACGACATTGGCCGCAAGCTGGTGGAAGTGCCGGTTGGTTTCAAATGGTTTGTTGATGGTCTGTATGACGGCAGCTTCGGTTTCGGCGGCGAAGAGAGCGCGGGTGCATCATTCCTGCGTTTTGATGGCACGCCATGGTCAACGGACAAAGATGGCATCATCATGTGTCTGCTGGCGGCTGAAATCACCGCTGTGACCGGTAAAAACCCGCAGCAGCATTATGACGAGCTGGCCGCGCGCTTTGGCGCACCAAGCTACAACCGTCTGCAGGCATCCGCCACTTCAGCGCAGAAAGCTGCACTGTCGAAGCTGTCACCAGAAATGGTAAGCGCGGATACGCTGGCGGGTGATCCCATCACCGCGCGTCTGACTGCGGCACCAGGTAACGGTGCGTCTATCGGCGGTCTGAAAGTGATGACGGAGAATGGCTGGTTTGCTGCTCGTCCGTCAGGCACCGAAGACGCCTACAAAATCTACTGTGAAAGCTTCCTGGGCGCAGAACACCGCGCGCAGATTGAAAAAGAAGCGGTAGAGATTGTCAGCGAAGTGCTGAAAAACGCCTGATAGTCGGGTAAAGAAAAGGCGCCTCTGGCGCCATTTAGATTGTTAACAAAATCTACTCCAGTTAGCTGCGGGAACGTGCCAGCACAGGAAACAGGGTCAGATCGGAAAGACGCAAAAGCCGTCATCCATGACACGCTCGGCCCACGCCATCCATGGCGTGGGACGCTTTCCTCCTCTGACCCAGTTCCCTGCGCCTCAGGTTTATTCGTTGCGGTCAGATTCACTCTGATTTGAGTTTGTTTGCAGTTATGAAAGGCGCCTCTGGCGCCTTTTTTTATGGCATAAAGCGATAGCCGATCCCGGTTTCGGTCAGCAGATGAGCCGGTTGGGTCGGATTCGCTTCCAGCTTCTGGCGCAGATGCCCCATATAAATGCGCAGATAGTGGCTGTGCTCCACCGCATTGGGCCCCCAGACCTGGCTCAGCAGCTGCCGCTGCGTCAGCACCTTTCCTGCATTATTCAGCAGAATGCTCAACAGACGAAATTCAATTGGCGTGAGGTGAATCTCACTGCCGCCGCGCTGTACCCGGCGTGCGGCAAAATCGACGCTGACGTCGGCAAACTGAATTCTTGCTTCGGGCTGCTGACCACCATGACGGCGCAGTGCAACACGGACGCGCGCCAGCAGTTCGCCAATGCCAAAAGGTTTGGTCAGATAGTCATCCGCCCCGGCATCCAGTGCGGCGATCTTATCCTGTTCATCACTGCGCGCCGACAGCACTATCACCGGTATGGCACTCCACTGGCGCAGGTCACGGATAAAATCGGTGCCATCCCCATCCGGCAGGCCAAGATCGAGGATCACTAAATCAGGTTTACGGGTTGCCGCTTCAATCAGTCCGCGTTGCAGCGTATCGGCGTCAAACACCTTCAGATCTTCATTTTCCAGCGCCAGCCGGACAAAACGGCGGATCTCTTTTTCATCTTCAACGATCAAAACCGTGGTCACGCAATACCTGCCTTGAGTGAGAGCCGAAGCGCTACTTTATCAATATTTTATGCTGCCGTCCGCGCGCGTCATCTTTCGGGCATTCAAACCCTCTCGTAACCTGGCGGTAACTTATCTGTAACTAAATTACAGGTTAATTCTTAAACAGCAAAAATAGCGACAAATAAGTGGTCAGATGAGTAGTAAAATTACACAACCTGGCGTAAAGTTGAACACAGATCACATTCGCACACTTTAACTTACCGGGAGGAGAAACCATGTATCAGGCTTATCCACGTTATAAAATACTCGCGCGTCGTACGCTGGTGGTTCTTCTCGGCGTTCTGGCACTGCCTGTCATGCTGTTTCGACAGGATCGGGCACGCTTCTACAGTTACCTGCATCGCGTCTGGTGCAAGACCAGCGCAAAGCCGGTCTGGCTGGCGCAGTCTGAAGCCGGTGGTGGCGCATTCTGGTAATGACCCCTCCCGCAGAACAGGCCTGGTCATCTGACCGGGCTTTTTTTTGCGTTTTTTCTGAGAATAAGCGGTCCGGAACCGCGTTTTCCCCCTTTATTCCTGACCATTTTGCGCTACACTTAAACCTCTACAAGATTTCGGAGGTTGTACAAGTATGAGCAAAAAAATCCCCGTTGGAATCAGTGCATGCCTGCTCGGCGATAGCGTGAGGTTTGATGGTGGCCATAAGCGTCTTACTTTTGCAACTGAGGATCTTACGCCATTTGTCCGCTTTGAGCCGATCTGTCCTGAAATGGCGATTGGGCTGCCTACGCCGCGTCCGGCATTGCGTCTGGTAAAGCAGGGTGATGATGAGGTGCATCTTTGCTTCAGCAAAGACGGCGGCGAAGAAGTCACCGCTCAGATGCGTGACTGGTCTGCGGAGCGGGTAAAATCGCTGCATCATCTCTCCGGTTATATCCTGTGCGCCAAGTCGCCCAGCTGCGGGATGGAGCGCGTACGGGTCTACGAACCCGACAACAACAATAACCGCAAAGTGGGCACCGGCATTTTTGCTGAATTCCTGCAGCGCGAGATGCCCTGGCTGCCGCTGGAAGAGGATGGTCGTCTGCACGATCCCGCTCTGCGAGAGAACTTTATCGGCCGTATCTGCGCACTGCATGAATTTAATCAGATGTGGGAAAGCGGCCTGACCCGTCACGGGCTGATCGCCTTTCACAGCCGCTACAAACTGATGATGCTGGCGCATTCGCAGGAGAAATATCGCGAGCTGGGACCCTTTGTTGCTTCGATGAGCCAGTGGGATTCGCTGGATGCCTTTGCCTTTGAGTACCGCAATCGCATGATGGAACTGATGTCACGTCCCGCCTCACGTCGTAATCACACCAATGTGCTGATGCACGTGCAGGGCTACTTCCGCCGCCAGCTAAGCTCACCGCAGCGTCAGGAGCTGGCAACGCTGATTGACCGCTATCGTCAGGGTACACAACCGCTGCTGGTGCCCATTACCATTCTCAAGCACTACATGGCTGAGTTTCCGCATCCGTGGCTGGCACAGCAGCGCTATTTCGATCCCTATCCCGAAGCCTTGTGCTTACGCTACGGACAGTAATTCAGGAGGCGTATGACCACTCATCTGGTCTGGCTGCGTAATGATTTACGCATCAACGATAATCTGGCACTTCACGCCGCCTGTCGCGACAGCAAGGCAAAAGTGATTGCGCTCTTCCTTGCTACGCCGGAACAGTGGCAGCAGCATGACATGTCACCCAGGCAGGCGGCGTTTATTCACGCCAGTCTGGTGGAAGTACAGAACGCGCTGGCTGAGCGGGGCATTGCGCTGCACTATCAGGCGTGTCACGCCTTCAGCGACAGTATCGATGCGCTGGCCGAATTCTGTGACAAGCACCAGGTCGACCAGCTCTTCTATAACTATCAGTATGAAGTGAATGAGCGTCAGCGCGATGCCGAGGCGGAAAAGCGTCTCGATGACGCGGGCGTGATCTGCCAGGGCTTTGATGACAGCCTGCTGCTGCCACCTGGCAGTGTGCAGAGTGGCGATCGCTCGATGTATAAAGTCTTTACGCCGTTCAGCAAAGCCTTTGTCCGCCGTTTGCAGCAGAGTCTTCCGGAGTGTGTGCCTGCACCTAAGCCGCGCGACGGTGCGCCGCTGAAAACCACCCCAATCCCTGCGTTTGACTGTCCGACCGAAGCCTTTGATGAGGATTTGTTTCCGGCAGGCGAAGCGGCTGCCCTGAAGCGGTTGCGCCATTTCGCCACTCAACCCATTATCGATTATCCCGCGAAGCGCGACCTTCCTGCGCTGGACGCTACCAGTCGCCTGTCGGTCTATCTGTCGACCGGCGTGCTGTCGCCTCGTCAGTGTCTGCATCGCGTGCTGCATGAACATCCCGATGCGCTGGACAGCAGTCGCGCATTTACCTGGCTGAACGAGCTGATCTGGCGTGAGTTCTATCGTCATCTGCTGGTGGCCTATCCGGCACTGTGCCGGCACAAGCCATTTATTGACTGGACGCGTAACGTGGAATGGCAGCGTGAAGACGCGCATTTCGATGCCTGGAAAGCGGGAAAAACAGGCTATCCGATCGTCGATGCTGCAATGCGTCAGATGAAGGCGCTGGGCTGGATGCACAACCGTTTACGGATGATCACCGCCAGTTTCCTGGTTAAAGATCTGCTGATCGACTGGCGCGAAGGCGAACGCTATTTCATGCAGCAGCTGATTGATGGCGACCTGGCCGCAAACAATGGTGGCTGGCAGTGGGCGGCTTCCACCGGTACAGATTCAGCACCCTATTTCCGCATTTTTAACCCGACCACACAGGGCGAGCGCTTCGATGAGCAGGGCGAGTTTATCCGTCACTATCTGCCGGAGCTGGCGGACGTCCCTGACAGCCATATTCACCAGCCCCACGTCTGGGCGGAAAAGAACAACAGGAAACTCGATTATCCGGCACCAATCGTGGATCATAAGGCAGCCCGTAAAAAGACATTAGACGCCTTTGAGCGCGCCAAAAGCGCCGCCTGAGGCCTCGAAGGAGCCTGAATGAACCATTACGAACTAGAGACGCTGATCAATCAGCAACTCGACAGCCACAGCTTCAGCGACTATGCCCCCAACGGGTTGCAGGTTGAGGGACGCAGCGAAGTTAAAACGATTATCACCGGCGTGACGGCCTGTCAGGCCCTGCTGGATGAGGCGGTCGCACGTCAGGCCGATGCAATAATCGTCCATCATGGCTACTTCTGGAAAAGTGAACCGGCCGCGATTAAAGGCATGAAGCGCCGCCGTCTGCGGACGTTGCTGGCTAACGATATTAATCTCTATGGCTGGCACCTGCCGCTTGATGCGCATTCAGAACTGGGCAACAACGCCCAGCTGGCGAAACTGCTGGATATCGACGTACGTGGCGAAGTCATGCCGCTGGTGTTCTGGGGTGAGCTGGCTGAGCCGATCTCCGGTGAACAGCTGGCCCGCCGAATTGGCGATAAGCTGGGACGCGAACCGCTGCATTGCGGTGATAACGCGCCAGCACTGATCCGTCGCATCGCCTGGTGCAGCGGTGGCGGACAGGGCTTTATCGACCAGGCCGCCGCTGCGGGCGTTGATGCCTACATTACCGGTGAAGTCTCTGAACAGACCATTCACAGCGCACGCGAGCAGGGGCTGCATTTCTTTGCCGCAGGTCATCACGCCACCGAGCGTGGCGGCGTAAAAGCGCTGGGCGAGTGGCTGGCACAACACCACAATCTTGATGTGACCTTCATCGATATTCCTAATCCTGCCTGATCTCTCCCTTGTCCTGCGCGCCTGCGCAGGACCTAAATCTGTTGACACATCCCTGCCACTTTCGCATAACTATTTGCTTTAAGTAGATAAGCCATCGGCTGATCCGGGCATCCGGTCAGGTCGGCCAGGCACGATCTCAATCAGGCGGGAGGTAGCTGTTGCAAAGAGCACGGTGTTATTTATTGGGTGAACGCGCTGTCGTGCTGGAGCTGGAGCCGCCGGTCTCACTGGAGAGTCAGCAGCGTATCTGGGGACTGAACCAGCGACTGCAGTCGGATGCGGGCGTGCTGGAGGTCATTCCTGGCATGAACAATATCACCCTGATTCTGCGCGATCCCCAGCAGAGTGCGCTGGATGCGATAGAGCGGCTTCAGCGCTGGTGGGAAGAGAGTGAAGCGCAGTTGCCAGAATCGCGTCTGGTGGAGATCCCGGTGATCTATGGCGGCGAACATGGCCCCGATCTGGTGGTGGTGGCGGAACATGCCGCGCTGACGGCCGGTCAGGTGGTTGAGCTGCACAGCAGCAGCGACTATGTGGTGTTTTTTGTCGGCTTTCAGCCGGGCTTTCCCTATCTGGGCGGACTGGATCCGCGCCTGCACATACCACGCCGTGCGGAGCCGAGAGTTGCGGTACCGGCCGGATCGGTTGGCATCGGTGGCAGCCAGACGGGCGTCTATCCGCTGGCTTCGCCCGGCGGCTGGCAGTTAATCGGCCAGACCCGCACCGCGCTGTTTGATCCCCTGCAACAACCGCCCACACTGCTCCGTCCCGGTGACAGGGTTCGCTTTGTGCCGCAACAGGAGGGCGTATGTTAAATATTCTTCGCGCCGGGCTGGCCGCCACCCTTCAGGATGCGGGCCGCTACGGCTGGCGTCAGTATGGCATCAGCCCCGGCGGTGTGCTGGATCATCCCGCGATGTTCACCGCCAATGTGCTGGTGGGCAATGCGCCTGACAGCGCGGTGCTGGAGCTGGTGCTCGGCCAGTTCAAAGCGGAGTTTACCCGCGACGGCTGGTTCGCACTGACTGGCGCAGGCTGCCATGCGGAGCTGGACGGTCAGCCGGTCTGGACGGGCTGGCGCACGCCGGTGAAACGCGGCCAGGTCCTGTCGCTGGCGATGCCGCAGCGCGGCATGCGCAGCTATCTGGCAGTGCAGGGTGGTTTTGACATCCCTGCGGTGCTCGGCTCGGCCAGCACCGATCTGAAAGCAAAATTTGGCGGATTTCACGGTCGCGCCTTACGGGATGGCGATCAGATCCCGCTGGGCAAACCGACGCGTCAGTTCGACCGCAAAGTCGGGGTACGGCAGCTGCTGTGGGGCAATCGCATCCGCGCACTGCCTGGTCCGGAGTATCACGAGTTCAGCCCCGACGCGCAGCAGGCGTTCTGGCGCACCGCATGGAAACTCAGCCCGCAAAGCAACCGGATGGGATACCGGCTTGAGGGACGTGAGCTTAAACGTGAAAGTCCGCGTGAGCTGCTGTCACACGGCGTGATGCCGGGTGTGATTCAGGTACCGCCGAACGGACAGCCTATCGTGCTGATGGCGGATGCCCAGACCACCGGCGGCTATCCGCGGATCGCCTCCGTCATCGAAGCCGATCTCTACCATCTGGCGCAAATCCGCCTCGGTGAGCCGATTCACTTTATTCATTGCACGCTGCCGGAAGCGATGCTGGCACGTCAGCATCAGCAACGCGCGATGGACCAGATGAAATGGGGACTTCATGAAAATTGATTTAAACGCCGACCTGGGCGAAGGCTGTGCCAGCGATCAGGCGCTGCTTAAACTGGTGAGTTCCGCCAATATCGCCTGTGGCTTTCATGCAGGGGATGCGCAGACCATGCTGCAGTCGGTGCGCTGGGCGCAGGCATCCGGCGTCGCCATCGGCGCGCATCCTGCTTTCCCCGATCGGGAGAACTTTGGCCGCAGTGCCATGCAGCTGCCACCGGAAACGGTCTATGCCCAGATGATCTACCAGATTGGCGCGCTGAAAAGCCTGGCGGAAAGCGAAGGTGCGCGGCTGGTTCACGTTAAGCCGCACGGCATGCTCTATAACCAGGCCGCGGCTAATCCGGTGCTGGCAGACGCCATTGCCCGCGCCATCCGTGCCGTCGACAGCCAGCTGATTGTGGTGGGACTGGCGAACAGCGAATCGATACGTGCCGCATCGCACTATGGCTTACGCACACGGGAAGAGGTTTTTGCCGATCGTGGCTATCTCAGCAGCGGTGCGCTGGTGCCGCGCAGCCAGCCGGGCGCGCTGATTGACGATGAGCAGCAGGCTATCGATCAGACGCTGACGATGGTGCAGCAGGGCAAGGTAAAAAGTATCACGGGAGAATGGGTGGCAGTGAATGCGCAGACCGTCTGCTTACATGGCGACGGCGCGCACGCCCTGCAGTTTGCACAGCGGTTGCGTGATGCGTTTGCCGGACAGCAGATCCGTGTCACCAGCATCTGAAAACACGACTTAGCCCGGCTTATGTCGGGTTTTTTAACTCTGGGGGAAATCCATGGAAAGTGCAGTGAATCTCTGGCCTTTACTGGGCATTGCCGCGATCGTCGTCGGCTTCGTATTACGTTTTAATCCGGTGCTGGTGGTGATTGTCGCCGGCTTTGTGACCGGTCTGGCGGCGATGATGCCGCTGGCGGACATTCTGGAAAAGCTCGGCGCGGGTTTTCTCAACACACGTAACCTGCCGCTGATTCTGCTGCTGCCGCTGGCGGTCATTGGGCTGCTGGAGCGTCACGGGCTGAAGGAGCGCGCACAGGCGTGGATCGCTCAGATTAGAACAGCCACCGCCGGACGTCTGCTGATCGTCTACCTGTTTGTACGTGAAATCACCGCGGCGCTGGGACTAACCAGTCTCGGCGGGCATCCACAGATGGTGCGTCCGTTGCTGGCCCCGATGGCAGAAGGCGCAACGGAAAACCGCTACGGCGAAATCACACCTGAGCTGCGCCATAAGCTGCGTGCCATGTCAGCAGCCACCGACAACGTCGGCCTCTTCTTTGGTGAAGATATCTTCGTGGCATTTGGCGCGATTATCTTTATGCATAACTTTATGCAGGAGTCAGCCGGGATTCAGACCGAACCGCTGCACATTGCGTTATGGGGCATTCCGACTGCCGTCGCCGCGTTCCTGATCCACTCGGCACGTCTGGTGCGACTCGATCGTCAGCTTGCGCATGAGCTGCAGCAGCTGAACCGTCAGGCGCTGAAAGCCAAAGGAGGTGAGTAATGTTCCAGCAACAATATCTGATGTGGCTGGCGGGCATCATCCTGCTGGTGGTGGCTATTCTCTCGTGGCGTGACAGTGCGAATCCACGTCGCTTTACCACCGGACTGTTCTGGGCCTTGTATGGCCTGGTGTTTCTGGTCGGTGACTGGACGACACAACTGATGAGCGCCTGGATGGGTTCAGATGCGGCGGGCACCCGTATGCTGCACATCACCATCGGTGTCATTGTGGTGGTGATGGCGCTGATTGCCGGTCTGGGGGGTGTCCGGCTGGGTCGCTATCATCAGCGCAGCGATGAAGAGAAACAGGCCAGTGCGCTGCGTCTGCGCAACAAACTGTTTCTGCCTGCGCTGGCGATTCCGGTCGTGACCGTGGTCGGTGTGCTGGCGTTTAACCATATTCCCGGTCTGCAGGAAGTGGTGTTCGGTCCCGGCAATCACGCCACGCTGGTGACACTCTTTTCAATGATGCTCGGCTGCGTGCTTGGCTGGCTGGTGGCATTGAAACTGACCCATGAAAAACCGGTGCAGTCGATGCAGGAGACCCGTCGCCTGCTGGATTCGATTGGCTGGGCCTTTATTCTGCCGCAAATCCTCGCCACTCTCGGACTGCTGTTTACCAGCGCGGGCGTGGGCAGTGCCATTTCGCATCTGACCGAAACCTGGCTGGCGGTGGATAACCGGTTTATTGCGGTAACGGTCTATGCCGTCGGGATGGCGCTGTTAACCATGATCATGGGTAACGCCTTTGCGGCATTTCCGATTATCACTGCAGGCGTCGGCATTCCGATTCTGGTGTTGCAGCACGGCGGAAATCCGGCAGTAATGGCGGCGATTGGTATGTTCTCCGGCTACTGCGGCACGCTGATGACGCCGATGGCGGCCAACTTCAATATTGTTCCGGCGGCGCTGCTGGAGCTGCCCGATCGTAACGCGGTCATCAAAGCTCAGATTCCGACTGGTGTGCTACTGTTAATCGTTAACATTTTCCTGCTCTATTTCCTGATGTTCCTGTGAGGCTGCATGAAAACTGTCCTGATGACCGCTTTTGAACCCTTTGGCGGTGAAACGATTAATCCCTCCTGGGAAGCGGTACGCGCGCTGGAAGGCAAACAGATTGGCGGGGCGACGATAGTCATCCGCCAGCTGCCGGTGGTGTTCAGCGAGGTGCTGAACGTGCTGAACCGGGCACTGGATGAGGTGAAACCGGATGCAGTGCTGTCGGTAGGGCAGGCGGGCGGCCGCAGCGACATTACCGTAGAACGTATCGGTATTAATGTTGATGACGCCCGCATCCCGGACAACGCGGGAAACCAGCCGGTGGATGAACGGATTGTCGCGGGCGGCCCGGCAGCCTATTTTTCCCGGCTGCCCATCAAAGCGATTGTGGCCGCAGTGCGTGAAGCGGGGATCCCCGCATCGGTCTCGCAGACGGCAGGCACCTTCACCTGTAACCGGGTGATGTATGGCCTGCTGCACTGGCTGGAGCAGCAGAAAAGCCCGGCGCGCGGTGGCTTTATTCATATTCCCTATCTGCCTGAACAGGCGGCGCAGCATCCGGGGGCACCCAGCATGGCGGTGGCGACCATCATTCAGGCGCTGGAGATTGCGGTAAAAGTGACGCTGGAGACCGGCGACGATATCAAACAGGCTGGCGGCGCCACCCATTAAGAGGAAGAACGATGCCTGAAGGACCGGAAATTCGCCGCGTGGCGGATAAGCTTGAAGCCGCCATTGTGGGGCAGCCGTTAACGGAGGCGTGGTTCGCGTTTCCTCAGCTCAAGACTTACGAACCCTCGCTGATTGGTGAGCAGGTGCAGGCGATTGAGACGCGGGGCAAAGCGCTGCTGACACATTTCAGCAATGGCCTGACGCTCTACAGCCATAACCAGCTTTATGGTGTCTGGCGCATCGTGAAACCCGATACTGAACTGAATACCACGCGTCAGTTGCGGGTGCGGCTGGCGACGGCAGGCAAAGCGATTCTGCTTTACAGCGCCTCGGATATTGAACTGCTCAACGCAGATACGCTGGCGGCGCATCCGTTTCTGACCCGCATCGGACCGGATGTGCTGAACAGCCAGCTTAACGTTGAAGAGGTGAAAGAGCGGCTGCTGTCGCCCCGGTTCCGGCGGCGACAGTTTAGTGGTCTGCTGCTGGATCAGGCTTTTCTGGCCGGGCTGGGGAATTACCTGCGCGCCGAGATTCTCTGGCTGGCGCAACTGCTGCCCAATCATCGGGCGCAGGATCTCAGTGACGATCAGCTGACGGCTTTCAGCGAGGCACTGCTTTCAGTACCACGTCATGCCTATCGGATGCGTGGAACCATGAAGAAATATCATGAGGAAGCGGCGTTTCAGTTTGAAGTATTTCATCGGCAGGGCAAAAAATGCCGGCGTTGTGGCACGGTGATTGAGAAAGGCACGCTTTCATCACGGCCTTTTTACTGGTGTCCGGGTTGTCAGGGATAGAAAGGGCATGAAGTTAAAAGCGGGTGAGGGTAGAAACAAGCTGCTGTAAGACCGAGCCTGCTCAGGAAACACGGTCAGATCGGAAAGACGCAAAAGCCGTCATCCATGACATGCTCGGCCCGCGCGATTACGCACCTCATCCCTGAGATGCGCCCGTTGCCGGGCCAACGCTTTGCGTTGTTCAAAAACGCTCCCGGCGTTTTTGTCCCTGGCGCGGGACGCTTTCCTCTTCTGACCGTGTTTCCTGCGCGTTGAACTTATTCGTTGCGGCCAGATTCACCCATATGCAGGCTTATCAACTGGCTGAGCGGAGATCCCTCTCCGCCATCCATCAAATCTTACTTCTTCAGCTGTGAGCTGAATTCGCGCTCGGTATAACCGGTGTAGAGCTGACGCGGACGGGCAATTTTCATGCCTTCGTCGTGCATCTCTTTCCAGTGGGCAATCCAGCCAACCGTACGGGCCATCGCGAAGATCACTGTAAACATGGACGAAGGAATACCCATCGCTTTCAGAATGATACCGGAGTAGAAGTCCACGTTTGGATAGAGTTTACGCTCGATGAAGTACGGGTCGTTCAGCGCAATGTGTTCCAGCTCCATCGCCACTTCCAGCAGATCATCCTTCAT
This sequence comes from Pantoea sp. 9140, assembly GCF_000745295.1. Lineage (NCBI taxonomy): Bacteria > Pseudomonadati > Pseudomonadota > Gammaproteobacteria > Enterobacterales > Erwiniaceae > Pantoea > Pantoea sp. 9140. Next base: position 876,596 of record NZ_JQNO01000001.1, read on the forward strand.
ACCCAGCTCATTCAATACTTCATGGCAGGTATCGCGCATCACGGTTGCACGTGGATCATAGTTTTTATAAACGCGGTGACCAAAGCCCATCAGACGGAAGGAGTCATTCTTGTCTTTGGCGCGTTTAACAAATTCCGGAATGTGCTCAACAGTGCTGATCTCTTCCAGCATACGCAGGGTCGCTTCGTTGGCACCGCCGTGCGCCGGTCCCCACAGAGAGGCGATCCCTGCGGCGATACAGGCAAACGGGTTCGCGCCGCTTGAACCGGCGGTACGTACGGTAGAGGTTGAGGCGTTCTGCTCATGATCAGCATGCAGAATCAGGATACGGTCCATGGCGCGTTCCAGCACCGGGTTCACTTTGTACTCTTCGCACGGCGTGGCGAACATCATGTGCAGGAAGTTACCGGCGTAAGAGAGGTCATTGCGCGGATAAACAAACGGCTGGCCGATAGAATATTTGTAACACATCGCTGCCATGGTCGGCATCTTAGAGAGCAGACGGAATGCCGCGATTTCGCGGTGGCGCTCAATGTTTACGTCCAGTGAATCGTGGTAAAACGCAGCCAGTGCACCGGTCACACCGCACATTACCGCCATCGGATGCGAGTCACGACGGAAGCCGTGGAACAGGCGGGTAATCTGCTCATGAATCATGGTGTGACGGGTAACGGTGGTACGGAACTCATCAAACTGTTTCTGGTCCGGCGCTTCGCCGTTCAGCAGGATATAGCAGACTTCCAGATAGTTAGAATGGGTCGCCAGCTGAGAAATCGGGAAACCACGGTGCAGCAGAATACCTTCGTCACCATCGATAAAAGTGATGGCAGATTCGCAGGACGCTGTAGACGTAAAACCGGGATCGAAGGTGAACAGGCCACTTGAACCCAGAGCGCGGACATCAACCACATCCTGGCCCAGCGTACCTTTCAGCACGTCCAGTTCAACAGATGTTCCATCTTGCAGGGTTAGCGTTACTTTTTTATCTGTCATTTTCGTCTCCATAGCGCCTTATGTAGGTAAGGATCTTTAGACACCTGAAACGCGTTCATGTTGCGGTTGGCAAAACTACACGGTATCACTCTGCGGGTATAAAGCGTGTGCAGGGTACAGAGTGAGCGGCGCGTTCCCAGTAGGAACCGGTGAGCCATGGACATGCTGCATATCGCGGTTGTTAAAGATCCGGTCAGGACATAACTTCTTGGTAACCAATAACCTGATGCTTTTTAAAGCTCATATTCGCAATGTTACATAACTTGCGCTTAGGGGAAAGTGTATCCCCATAACTTTTGTGCATCATAGGAATTTACAGACTTAGTTTGTAACTGAATTGTTGAACTATTGTCAAATCAGATAATTAAAATTGTATCAATTGTGAAAATCGTGAGTAGGATCACTGTTCCACCTAAAATATACCAAAGAGTTTGTAGGGGAATTGTAATCAGAATGTGATCCTCCTATACTCCAGGCAGGTCTCCGGAACACCCTGACACCAGGAGCCACCCAGCGTTTACTACCGCGTCAATTAACACTGGATGTTGCTTTTTTGGTGACGGTTAAAGTCTGCCACGCGTCGTGATTAGACTCCGCCTCAGGTCCGGAGGAAGCAAAATAAAAAAGAGCTGTGTGGGCAAAACCGTGAAAAAACAAAGACCTGTCAACTTGGATCTCTCGACGATCCGGTTTCCCGTTACTGCAATATCGTCCATTCTCCACCGCGTCTCCGGCGTAATCACCCTGGTTGCCATTGGTATCCTGCTGTGGCTGCTCGGTCTCTCTCTCTCTTCTCCTGAAGGTTTCCAGCACGCTGCATCCATCATGGATGGCTTCTTCGCGAAGTTCATCATGTGGGGCATCTTAACCGCGCTGGCCTATCACGCGGTGAGCGGGATTCGTCATATGTTGATGGATTTTGGTTATCTGGCTGAAACGCTGGAAGTGGGCAAGCGTTCTGCTCATATGACTTTTGTGATCACTGTCGTGCTGGCAATTCTGGCGGGAGTCCTCGTATGGTAAGCAATGCATCCGCATTGGGTCGCAACGGCATTCAGGACTGGCTGCTGCTGCGGGCAACTGCAATTCTCATTACACTCTACATCGTCTACATCCTCGGTTTCGTGGTGATGACAGACACGCTGACTTATGACCTGTGGCGTGGCTTCTTCGCTTCGGCATTCACTAAAGTGTTCACGCTGCTGACGCTGTTCTCCATTCTGATTCACGGCTGGATCGGCATGTGGCAGGTGTTAACAGACTACGTTAAATCACTGCCAACGCGCCTGTTGTTGCAGTTTGTGATTGTCGTGGCGCTGCTGTGGTATGCGATTTATGGATTTGTTGTGGTGTGGGGTGTGTAAATGAGTTTGCCAATCAGAGAGTTTGATGCCGTGGTGATCGGCGCAGGTGGCGCAGGAATGCGGGCCGCACTGCAAATCTCCCAGGCCGGCCAGAGCTGTGCCCTGTTGTCGAAAGTTTTCCCGACCCGTTCCCACACCGTATCTGCGCAGGGCGGTATTACCGTTGCGCTGGGTAATACCCATGAAGATAACTGGGAATGGCATATGTACGACACCGTCAAAGGTTCCGACTACATCGGTGACCAGGACGCGATTGAATATATGTGTAAAACCGGCCCGGAAGCGATTCTGGAACTGGAGCACATGGGCCTGCCGTTCTCGCGTCTGGAAGATGGTCGTGTCTATCAGCGTCCGTTTGGTGGTCAGTCGAAGAACTTCGGCGGCGAGCAGGCGGCACGTACCGCTGCAGCAGCTGACCGTACCGGCCACGCCCTTTTGCATACCCTTTATCAGCAGAACCTGAAAAACAAAACCACCATCTTCTCTGAGTGGTATGCACTGGATCTGGTGAAAAACGCCGATGGCGCGGTAGTCGGTTGTACCGCTATCTGCATCGAAACCGGCGAAACCGTTTATTTCAAAGCGAAAGCGACCATTCTGGCCACCGGCGGCGCGGGCCGTATCTATCAGTCCACCACCAATGCACATATCAACACCGGCGACGGCGTGGGTATGGCACTGCGTGCGGGCGTGCCGGTGCAGGATATGGAGATGTGGCAGTTCCACCCAACCGGTATCGCCGGTGCGGGCGTGCTGGTCACCGAGGGCTGCCGTGGTGAAGGCGGCTATCTGCTGAACAAACATGGCGAACGCTTCATGGAGCGTTATGCGCCAAACGCCAAAGATCTGGCGGGCCGCGACGTCGTTGCGCGCTCAATGATGATTGAAATCCGTGAAGGTCGCGGCTGTGACGGTCCGTGGGGCCCGCACATCAAACTGAAACTCGATCACCTGGGTAAAGAGGTGCTTGAGTCACGTCTGCCTGGCATCCTCGAACTGTCACGCACCTTTGCTCACGCCGATCCGATCAAAGAACCTATCCCGGTCATTCCGACCTGCCACTACATGATGGGCGGTATTCCGACCAAAGTGACCGGTCAGGCACTGCGTGTGAATGAGCAGGGGGAAGATGTGGTGATTCCTGGCCTGTTCGCTGTCGGCGAAATTGCCTGCGTATCGGTACACGGTGCCAACCGTCTGGGCGGCAACTCACTGCTTGACCTGGTGGTCTTTGGCCGCGCAGCGGGTCTGCACCTGCTGGAGAGTATTCAGGAGCAGGGCGAACTGCGTGACGCCACGGAAGATGAAATCGCCGTTGCGATGGCGCGCTTCAACCGCTGGGAAAACAACACCACCGGTGAAGATCCGGTTGAGATTCGTAAAGCGCTACAACGCTGCATGCAGAACAACTTCTCTGTATTCCGCGAAGGCGACGCGATGGCGCAGGGTCTGGAAGAGCTGAAAGAGATTCGCCAGCGTCTGAAATCAGCGCGTCTGGATGACCGCTCACCGGATTTCAACACCCAGCGTATTGAGTGTCTGGAGCTGGATAACCTGATGGAGACGGCCTTTGCCACGGCGGTAGCGGCTAATTATCGCACCGAGAGCCGCGGTGCGCACAGTCGCTTCGACTTCCCGGATCGAGATGATGAAAACTGGCTGTGCCACAGTCTTTATGTCCCGGAAACCGAAAGCATGACGCGCCGTGAGGTGAACATGCAGCCGAAACTGCGCGCGGCGTTCCCGCCGAAAGTGCGTACCTACTAATTTCGGAGACGATCATGAGACTCGAGTTTTCAATTTATCGCTACAATCCGGACGTCGATGACAAGCCGCGCATGCAGGATTACACCCTGGAATCGGAAGATGGTCGCGACATGATGCTGCTGGACGCGCTGATTCGCCTGAAAGAGAAAGATCCGACGCTGGCGTTTCGTCGCTCCTGTCGTGAAGGCGTCTGCGGCTCTGATGGCCTCAACATGAACGGTAAAAATGGACTGGCCTGCATTACGCCGGTCTCGGCCCTGGGCAACGGCAAACAGAAAATCGTTATCCGTCCATTGCCTGGCTTACCGGTTGTGCGTGACCTGGTCGTAGACATGAGCCAGTTTTATGCGCAGTATGAGAAAATAAAGCCTTTCCTGTTGAATAATGGGGAAAATCCGCCAGCACGTGAGCATCTGCAGTCACCGGATGAGCGCGAGCACCTGGATGGCCTGTACGAGTGTATTCTTTGTGCCTGCTGCTCAACCTCATGCCCATCATTCTGGTGGAATCCTGAGAAGTTCATCGGTCCTGCCGGCCTGCTGGCGGCATACCGTTTCCTGATTGACAGCCGCGACACTGAAACGGATGCGCGTCTCGACAATCTGAATGACGCTTTCAGCGTATTCCGCTGCCATAGCATCATGAACTGTGTGAGTGTCTGTCCGAAAGGGCTGAACCCGACGCGCGCCATCGGCCATATCAAGTCGATGCTGCTGCAGCGCGGCGCATAAGTCGTTTCTGCCGGGAACCTCAGGTTCCCGGTGTTTTAACGGAAGCCTCTGTAAGCGCGGTGATGACCACGTTTACAAAGGTTCCCTTACGGGCCACGCGCGCTGCGCAAAGTGCTCGTATCGCTGAACTCACTACGGCAAACCGCGAAAGCGGCAACAAATGAAACCTCAAAAAAGCATAGCAATGCTTAAGGGATCACAATGCAGAACAGCGCGATGAAGCCCTGGCTGGACTCTTCCTGGCTGGCCGGCGCGAATCAGTCTTACATAGAGCAGCTCTATGAGGATTTCCTGACCGATCCTGACTCTGTCGATGCAGTGTGGCGCTCGATGTTCCAACAGTTACCGGGCACCGGAATGAAACCTGAGCAGTTTCACTCCACCACACGTGAGTACTTCCGTCGCCTGGCGAAAGACGCATCTCGTTACACCTCATCTGTCTCCGATCCGGAAACCAACTCCAAGCAAGTGAAAGTGCTGCAGCTGATCAACGCGTTTCGTTTTCGCGGTCATCAGCACGCCAATCTCGATCCGCTTGGCCTGTGGAAACAGGATCGGGTCGCCGATCTTGATCCCGCTTTTCATGACCTGACCGAGGCCGATTTTCAGGAAAGCTTTAACGTAGGCTCTTTTGCCATCGGTAAAGAGACCATGAAGCTGGCCGATCTCTTCGACGCGCTGACGCAGACCTACTGTGGCTCAATCGGTGCGGAATATATGCACATCAACAACACGGATGAGAAGCGCTGGATCCAGCAGCGTCTTGAGTCTGTGGCGGGCCGTGCAGCGTTCAGCAACGAAGAGAAAAAAGGTTTCCTGAAAGAGCTGACCGCGGCAGAAGGGCTGGAAAAATATCTCGGGGCGAAATTCCCGGGTGCCAAACGCTTCTCGCTGGAAGGCGGCGATGCGCTGGTGCCCATGCTGCGCGAAATGATCCGTCACGCTGGCAAGAGCGGTACCCGTGAAGTCGTGCTGGGCATGGCGCACCGTGGTCGTCTCAACGTGCTGATCAATGTGCTGGGTAAAAAGCCACAGGATCTGTTCGACGAGTTCGCCGGTAAGCATAAAGAGCATCTTGGCACCGGTGACGTGAAGTACCACATGGGCTTCTCTTCTGACGTGGAAACCGAAGGCGGCCTGGTTCACCTGGCGCTGGCGTTTAACCCGTCACACCTGGAGATTGTCAGCCCGGTCGTTATGGGTTCCGTGCGTGCCCGTCTGGATCGACTGGATGAGCCTGCGAGCAATAAAGTCCTGCCGATCACCATTCATGGTGACGCGGCGGTGATTGGCCAGGGCGTGGTTCAGGAAACCCTGAACATGTCACAGGCACGCGGTTATGAAGTGGGCGGTACTGTTCGCATCGTCATCAACAACCAGGTTGGTTTTACGACGTCCAACCCGAAAGATGCGCGTTCAACGCCTTACTGCACCGACATCGGCAAAATGGTGCTGGCACCGATTTTCCACGTCAACGCGGATGACCCGGAAGCGGTCGCCTTTGTGACCCGCCTGGCGCTCGACTATCGCAACACCTTTAAGCGTGATGTGTTTATCGATCTGGTCTGCTATCGCCGTCATGGCCACAACGAGGCCGATGAGCCAAGTGCGACTCAGCCGCTGATGTACCAGAAAATCAAAAAGCACCCGACGCCGCGTAAAATTTACGCCGACCGTCTGGAAGGTGAAGCCGTTGCCACGCAGGAAGATGCGACCGAAATGGTCAATCTTTACCGTGATGCGCTGGATGCGGGCGAGTGCGTAGTACCAGAATGGCGTCCGATGAGCCTGCACTCCTTTACCTGGTCACCTTACCTGAACCATGAGTGGGATGAGCCTTATCCGGCCCAGGTCGACATGAAACGTCTGAAGGAGCTGGCGCTGCGTATCAGCCAGGTACCTGAAGAGGTTGAGGTGCAGTCGCGTGTTGCCAAGATTTATAACGACCGTCGTCTGATGGCTGAAGGCGAGAAAGCCTTTGACTGGGGCGGCGCGGAAAACCTGGCCTACGCCACGCTGGTTGATGAAGGCATTCCGGTGCGTCTGTCGGGTGAAGATACCGGTCGCGGCACCTTCTTCCACCGTCACGCGGTGGTTCATAACCAGGCAAACGGCTCAACCTATACCCCTCTGCACCATGTGCACAGCGGTCAGGGCCAGTTCAAAGTCTGGGACTCCGTGCTGTCAGAAGAGGCGGTACTGGCCTTTGAATATGGCTACGCCACTGCTGAGCCACGCATCCTGACCATCTGGGAAGCGCAGTTTGGTGACTTCGCCAACGGTGCACAGGTTGTTATCGACCAGTTCATCAGCTCCGGTGAGCAGAAATGGGGCCGTATGTGTGGCCTGGTCATGCTGCTGCCGCACGGCTATGAAGGTCAGGGGCCAGAGCACTCGTCTGCGCGTCTGGAGCGTTATCTGCAACTCTGCGCTGAGCAGAACATGCAGGTCTGCGTACCGTCAACGCCTGCGCAGGTTTACCATATGCTGCGTCGTCAGGCGCTGCGCGGTATGCGCCGTCCGCTGATTGTGATGTCGCCGAAATCGCTGCTGCGTCATCCGCTGGCGATCTCCACGCTGGATGAACTGGCTAACGGCAGCTTCCAGCCGGCGATTGGCGAAGTGGATAATCTGGATGCGCAGGGCGTGAAACGCGTCGTGCTGTGCTCCGGTAAAGTCTATTACGACCTGCTTGAGCAGCGTCGTAAAAATGAGCAGACCGATGTGGCGATTGTCCGTATCGAGCAGCTCTATCCGTTCCCGCATCACGCGGTTCAGGAAGCATTAAAAGCGTATTCCCACGTACAGGATTTTGTCTGGTGTCAGGAAGAGCCGCTGAATCAGGGCGCCTGGTATTGCAGCCAGCATCATTTCCGTGAAGTTGTGCCGTTTGGTGCGACCTTACGTTATGCAGGCCGCCCGGCCTCCGCCTCACCGGCCGTGGGTTACATGTCCGTACACCAACAACAGCAGCAAGACCTGGTTAATGACGCGCTGAACGTTAATTAATTAAAAGGAAAGATAATGAGTAGCGTAGATATTCTCGTTCCCGACCTGCCTGAATCGGTTGCCGATGCCTCCGTGGCAACCTGGCACAAAAAACCAGGCGATGCAGTGACTCGCGATGAAGTGCTGGTCGAAATCGAAACCGACAAAGTGGTGCTGGAAGTGCCAGCCTCTGCTGACGGTATTCTGGAAGCGGTTCTGGAAGAAGAGGGCGCCACCGTCACTTCACGCCAGATTCTGGGTCGTCTGAAAGAGGGCAACAGTGCCGGTAAAGAGACCAGCGCGAAGTCTGAAAGCAAAGAGTCTACCCCGGCTCAGCGTCAGACTGCGTCACTGGAAGAAGAGAGCAATGATGCGCTCAGCCCGGCCATCCGCCGTCTGATTGCCGAGCACAACCTTGATGCTTCGCAGATCAAAGGCAGCGGTGTGGGCGGACGTCTGACCCGTGAAGATGTTGAAAAACATCTGGCCAACAAACCGCAGGCTGGCAAAGCCGCCGCACCTGCGGCAGAAACTGCAGCTGTGCAGCAGCCTGTGGCGAATCGCAGCGAAAAACGCGTGCCGATGACCCGTCTGCGTAAGCGTGTTGCCGAGCGTCTGCTGGAAGCGAAAAACAGCACTGCGATGCTGACCACCTTCAACGAAATCAACATGAAGCCCATCATGGATCTGCGTAAGCAGTATGGTGAGGCCTTCGAGAAGCGTCACGGTGTACGTCTGGGCTTCATGTCCTTCTACATCAAAGCGGTTGTTGAAGCACTGAAACGCTATCCGGAAGTGAATGCCTCCATCGATGGCGAAGATGTGGTTTACCACAACTACTTCGACGTCAGCATCGCGGTCTCTACGCCACGCGGTCTGGTGACACCGGTTCTGCGTGACGTTGATGCGCTGAGCATGGCGGACATTGAGAAGAAAATCAAAGAGCTGGCAGTGAAAGGCCGTGACGGCAAGCTGACAGTAGAAGATCTGACCGGCGGTAACTTCACCATTACCAATGGCGGCGTCTTTGGTTCCCTGATGTCCACCCCGATCATCAACCCACCGCAGAGCGCCATCCTGGGCATGCACGCTATCAAAGATCGCCCGATGGCGGTCAATGGTCAGGTTGTGGTGCTGCCAATGATGTACCTGGCGCTCTCCTACGATCACCGTCTGATCGATGGCCGTGAATCAGTGGGTTATCTGGTTGCAGTGAAAGAGATGCTGGAAGATCCGGCGCGTCTGCTGCTGGATGTCTGATTTTCACCGGGCGCGCCTCGCGCGCCCAACCTCAATACTCTTTTCAGACCTGAATGGATAGAACATCATGAACTTACACGAATACCAGGCGAAACAACTGTTTGCACGGTATGGCATGCCGGCACCAACGGGTTACGCCTGTACTACACCACGTGAAGCGGAAGAAGCAGCCTCTAAAATTGGCGCAGGCCCGTGGGTAGTTAAATGTCAGGTTCATGCCGGTGGCCGCGGTAAAGCGGGCGGTGTGAAAGTGGTTAACAGCAAAGAAGAGATTCGCGCATTTGCTGAAAACTGGCTGGGCAAACGTCTGGTGACCTATCAGACAGACGCAAACGGCCAGCCGGTAAACCAGATTCTGGTTGAAGCGGCAACCGACATCGATCAGGAGCTCTACCTGGGCGCTGTGGTCGATCGCGCAACGCGTCGCGTGATTTTCATGGCCTCAACCGAAGGCGGCGTGGAAATCGAAAAAGTGGCGGAAGAGACCCCGCACCTGATCCACAAAATGGCGCTGGACCCACTGACCGGTCCGCAGCCTTATCAGGGCCGCGAGCTGGCATTCAAACTGGGCCTGACCGGTAAGCTGGTTGGTCAGTTCACCAAGATCTTCATGGGCCTGGCAACGCTGTTCCTGGAGCGCGATCTGGCGATGGTTGAGATCAACCCGCTGGTCATCACTAAGCAGGGCGATCTGATCTGCCTGGATGGCAAACTGGGCGCCGATGGCAATGCCCTGTTCCGCCAGCCAGAGCTGCGCGAAATGCGCGATCCAAGCCAGGAAGACCCACGTGAAGCGCATGCGACACAGTGGGAACTGAACTATGTTGCGCTGGAAGGCAACATCGGTTGTATGGTTAACGGCGCAGGTCTGGCGATGGGCACCATGGACATCGTTAAGCACCATGGCGGTCAGCCAGCCAACTTCCTTGATGTCGGCGGCGGCGCAACTAAAGAGCGCGTGACCGAAGCCTTCAAAATCATCCTGTCTGACGATGCGGTTAAAGCCGTCTTCGTTAACATCTTCGGCGGTATCGTACGCTGTGACCTGATTGCCGACGGCATCATCGGCGCAGTCGCTGAAGTGGGTGTTAACGTGCCAGTGGTGGTACGTCTGGAAGGTAACAACGCCGAGCTGGGCGCACAGAAACTGGCGGACAGCGGTCTGAACATCATTGCAGCAACCAGCCTGACAGACGCCGCACAGCGTGTTGTTGCTGCCGCGGAGGGTAAATAATGTCCATTCTGATCGACAAAAACACCAAAGTCATTTGCCAGGGTTTCACCGGTGGCCAGGGGACTTTCCATTCTGAGCAGGCGCTGGCTTACGGTACTCAGCTGGTTGGCGGCGTGACGCCAGGCAAAGGCGGCACGACGCATCTCGGCCTGCCGGTGTTCAACACCGTACGCGAAGCGGTAGAAGCGACCGGCGCAACTGCCACCGTGATCTACGTTCCGGCACCTTTCTGTAAAGATGGCATCCTGGAAGCGATCGAAGCGGGCATCAAGCTGATCATCACCATCACCGAAGGTATCCCGACGCTGGATATGCTGACTGTGAAAGTGAAGCTGGATGAAGCGGGCGTGCGGATGATCGGTCCAAACTGTCCGGGCGTAATCACCCCAGGTGAATGTAAGATCGGCATCATGCCAGGCCACATTCACCAGCCGGGCCGTGTCGGTATCGTATCCCGTTCAGGCACCCTGACCTATGAAGCAGTTAAGCAGACCACTGACATCGGCTACGGCCAGTCAACCTGCGTCGGCATCGGTGGTGACCCGATCCCTGGCTCTAACTTCATCGACATCCTGAAAATGTTCCAGGATGATCCACAGACTGAAGCGATCGTGATGATCGGTGAAATCGGTGGCAGCGCAGAAGAAGAAGCCGCAGCCTTCATCAAAGAGCACGTGACCAAGCCGGTTGTAGGCTACATTGCTGGCGTCACCGCGCCGAAAGGCAAGCGCATGGGCCATGCGGGCGCCATCATTGCCGGTGGTAAAGGTACAGCAGATGAGAAATTTGCTGCACTGGAAGCCGCAGGCGTGAAAACCGTTCGCAGCCTGGCTGACATCGGTGACGCAGTTAAAGCCGTATTACCGGCAAAATAAGTCGTCGTCATCTGAGACTAAGCCACCTCCGGGTGGCTTTTTTTATGCCGGTAACACACAGACATCACCCAGACATTTAAAGAAAAGAGGGCGTGGTCAGATAACCACGCAGGTATTAGTTACGTTAATAAAAAGTGGCAAAGGTAAACTATTTTTCCACGCCTTATTTCATCAATGACATCTCATTAACAAGAAACCCACCTGACTCTATCTGGAAACTTATTGTGTTAATCCAGATCAATTAATCGCGATTTATATCCAACTATATCGCTGGCAAAGCGCAACGCTAAGAGCGTAAATTGCGCTGCATCAATCCAGCCTTTTACACAAATTTTCAAACGTCTGCTCAACCCGGGATGACACCCGCTTTTCTCCTGTTAAAGCACGCGTTAATGAAAGCGCGGATTGACAATTTTCAGAGCTGCTTTATTCGCTACTCGCCTGTTCGGGCAGCTCACAAATCTGTTCTGCTGGTCATAAAAAACTGGAATCAATAAACAGTCGTTCCTGACTCTGATTACGTTCGTTCTGATCGCGCGCGTGACGGAGACAAAGCGAGGAGCAAGGAGTCATTATGTTAGATATCGTCGAACTGTCGCGGTTACAGTTTGCCTTAACAGCGATGTACCATTTTCTGTTCGTCCCTCTAACGCTGGGTATGGCGTTTTTACTGGCGATCATGGAGACGGTCTATGTCCTGAGCGGTAAACAAATTTATAAAGATATGACGAAGTTCTGGGGCAAGTTATTTGGTATTAACTTTGCGCTGGGTGTCGCTACCGGCCTGACCATGGAATTTCAGTTCGGAACAAACTGGTCATATTACTCTCACTACGTCGGCGATATCTTCGGCGCGCCGCTCGCCATTGAAGGTCTGATGGCGTTCTTCCTGGAATCGACCTTTGTCGGCCTGTTCTTTTTTGGCTGGGATCGGCTGGGTAAAGTGCAGCACATGGCGGTGACCTGGCTGGTGGCGCTGGGCTCGAACATGTCCGCGCTGTGGATTCTGGTTGCTAACGGCTGGATGCAGAACCCCATCGCCTCTGAATTCAACTTCGAAACCATGCGCATGGAGATGGTCAGCTTCTCAGAGCTGGTACTGAACCCGGTGGCGCAGGTGAAATTCGTTCACACCGTTGCGGCCGGTTACACGACCGGTGCGATGTTCATTCTGGGCATCAGCGCGTGGTACATGCTGAAAGGGCGCGACCTTGCTTTTGCTAAACGCTCGTTCGCTATTGCGGCCAGCTTTGGCATGGCGGCGGTCCTCTCCGTCATTCTGCTGGGCGATGAGTCAGGCTATGAAATGGGCGACGTGCAGAAAACCAAGCTGGCCGCTATCGAAGCGGAGTGGGAAACCCAGCCGGCACCCGCCTCATTTACGCTGTTTGGCCTGCCCGATCAGGCAACGCAGGAGAACCGGTATGCCGTGCAGATCCCGTGGCTGCTGGGCCTGATCGCGACCCGATCCATCGATAAGCCGGTCACCGGCCTTAAAGATCTGATGGCTCAACATGAAGTGCGCATCCGCAACGGCATGAAAGCCTACACGTTGCTGAATGAACTGCGCAGCGGCAGTCAGGATCCCGCAGTACGTGACGCGTTCAACAGTCACAAGCAGGATCTCGGTTATGGTCTGCTGCTGAAGCGCTATACCGACAATGTGGCGGATGCGACCGAAGCGCAGATCGAACAGGCGACGCAGGACTCTATCCCGCGCGTAGCGCCGCTCTATTTCGCATTCCGCATTATGGTGCTGTGTGGCGTACTGCTGCTGGCCATTATCACGCTCTCTTTCTGGAGCGTAATACGCAATCGCGTGGGCAAAAATCGCTGGTTACTGAAAGCGGCGCTGTTTGGTATTCCGTTACCCTGGATTGCCGTCGAGTCAGGCTGGTTCGTAGCCGAGTATGGTCGTCAGCCCTGGGCTATCGGTGAAATCCTGCCGACCGCGGTGGCCAACTCCTCGCTGACTGTTGGCGATCTGCTGTTCTCAATGATCCTGATCTGCGGACTCTACACGCTGTTCCTGGTGGCAGAGATGTACCTGATGTTCAAATTCGCCCGCCTTGGGCCGAGCAGCCTGAAAACCGGGCGATATCATCATGAGCAGATTACGGCAACCACTCAGCCGGTTCAGGGATAAGGAGAGCGACCATGTTTGATTATGAAGTTCTGCGCTTTGTCTGGTGGCTGCTGATTGGCGTGCTGCTGATTGGCTTTGCTGTCGCAGATGGTTTTGATATGGGCGTCGGCATGCTGACACGCATTCTGGGCCGCACCGATACTGAACGTCGCATCATGATTAACAGTATCGCCCCGCACTGGGACGGTAACCAGGTCTGGCTGATTACCGCGGGTGGCGCACTGTTTGCCGCCTGGCCAATGGTCTACGCGGCAGCCTTCTCCGGCTTCTATGTGGCGATGATTCTGGTGCTCGCGTCACTCTTCTTCCGTCCGGTCGGTTTCGATTACCGCTCGAAGATTGAAGATAACCGCTGGCGCGGTGCCTGGGACTGGGGCATTTTCATTGGCAGCTTCGTGCCACCGCTGGTGATTGGCGTGGCCTTTGGCAACCTGTTACAGGGCGTGCCGTTCCATGCCGATGCGTATCTGCGCCTGTTCTATACCGGCAACTTCTTCCAGCTGCTGAATCCGTTTGGCCTGCTGGCGGGTGTAGTCAGTGTGGCGATGATTCTGGCACAGGGCGCAACCTACCTGCAGATGCGCACCACTGGCGAACTGCATCTGCGTTCGCGTACCGCTGCACAACTTGCCGCGCTGGTGATGATGGTCTGCTTCATCCTGGCGGGTGTCTGGGTGAAATACGGTATCGATGGTTATGTGGTGACCAGCACAATGGATCACTTCGCCGCCTCGAACCCACTGGGAAAAACCGTCGTGCGCGAAGCGGGTGCCTGGATGGTCAACTTCCAGAACCATCCTGTACTGTGGCTGTTCCCGCTGCTTGGTTCGGTGCTGCCGCTGCTGACCGTACTCTGCTCGCGGATTGAGAAGGGCGCCTGGGCGTTCCTGTTCTCATCACTGACGCTGGCCTGCGTCATCATGACCGCCGGCATTGCGATGTTTCCGTTCATCATGCCATCCAGCACCGTACCGGGGACCAGCCTGACCATGTGGGACGCCACGTCCAGTCTGCTGACGCTGCAAACCATGACCGTGGCCGCCGCTATCTTTGTCCCAATCATTCTGATTTACACCACCTGGTGCTACTGGAAAATGTTTGGCCGTATTACCAAAGAGCAGATTGAAAGCAACAGTCACTCACTCTATTAATAAAGGAGATGTCGCATGTGGTATTTTGCCTGGATTCTCGGCACGTTGCTGGCCTGTGCCTTTGGTATCGTGACCGCGCTGGCGATTGAACACGTTGAAGCGCAGGATGAGACTCACTGATGCGCACGTCAGTTCGGATGCTCTATGATCTGATGGATAAGGGCCCGTTACGGGCCCTTTCACTGCTGCTGGCGCTGCTGACGGCGGGCGGCGTGATGTGGGATCCGACCCGTTTTGCCAATCAGGCGGGCCAGCTTCCTGCTCTGCAGGGGCTGGTTCTGATCTGGGCGGTCTGCTGCGGCGTAATTCATGGTGTGGGTTTCCGGCCACGGAAAACCCGATGGCAGGCGCTGTTTACGCCGTTACCGGCTCTGCTGGTGTTAGTGATTGCGCTTTACCGTTTTTACCTTTAATCCCCCACCTCACCCGCGCTGTCAGTGAATATTTGTCAGCATCTGGTCAATAAATCTCTCTGAAATCGTTCCGTTTGTTACGGAGCGATAATTATTTTCGCCTGGCTCTGGCGACCCATTCCCAACCCCAATTCTCTTGCGTATAGTAGCAACGTTTAAAACGAGGCCGGGATGTAGAGTGAGTACAACGCTGTTTCGCTGGCCGGTTCGGGTCTACTACGAAGATACTGATGCCGGTGGTGTGGTTTATCACGCCAGCTATATCGCTTTTTATGAACGAGCACGTACCGAAATGTTGCGACAGCACCATTTCAATCAGCAGACGCTGTTAGAACAGCAGATCGCTTTTGTGGTACGGCGCATATCGGTGGACTATCTGGCGGCGGCGCGTCTTGATGACCTTCTGGAGATCCAGAGTGAGGTCACCTCAATGACACGGGCAACCATGACGTTCACGCAGCGTATCGTGAATACTGAAGGCAAAGTGCTCAATGAGGCAGAAGTCCTGATTGCCTGCATTAACCCACATCTGATGAAGCCGATTGCGCTTCCCAAGTCTATTGTCGCGGAGTTCAAGCAGTGACTGACATGAACATTCTTGATTTGTTCCTGAAGGCGAGCCTTCTGGTCAAACTTATCATGTTGATTTTGATCGGCTTTTCTATTGCCTCCTGGGCCATCATTATTCAGCGCACACGTATTCTGAATGCGGCGGGAAGAGAAGCGGAGGCGTTTGAAGACAAATTCTGGTCCGGTATCGAACTCTCGCGCCTGTATCAGGAGAGCCAGGAGCGCCGGGAAGAACTGGGCGGCTCGGAGCAGATTTTCTATTCCGGCTTCAAAGAATTTGCCCGCCTGCATCGCGCCAATAATCATGCGCCGGAAGCGGTCATTGACGGGGCGAGTCGTGCTATGCGCATCTCAATGAACCGTGAGCTGGAAGCACTGGAAAACCACATTCCATTCCTCGGCACCGTCGGCTCTATCAGTCCTTACATCGGGCTGTTCGGTACCGTCTGGGGAATTATGCACGCCTTTATCGCGCTGGGCGCGGTGAAGCAGGCGACGCTGCAGATGGTGGCACCGGGTATCGCTGAAGCACTGATTGCGACCGCTATCGGTCTGTTTGCCGCGATTCCGGCGGTCATGGCGTACAACCGTCTGAACCAGCGCGTGAACAAACTGGAGCAGGGCTACGACAACTTTATGGAAGAGTTCACTGCCATCCTGCATCGCCAGGCTTTCTCCAGCGATAGCGCTAAGTAAATAGAGGTTAATGATGGCCAGAGTACGTGGTCGCAAAAGCCGCGACCTTAAGTCGGAAATCAACATCGTTCCGCTACTGGACGTCCTGCTGGTGCTGTTGCTGATCTTCATGGCAACGGCACCCATTATTACCCAGAGCGTGGAAGTGGATCTGCCTGATGCGACCGACTCTAAAACGGTTTCCAGCGATGATAATCCGCCGGTAATTGTTGAAGTCGCGGGCGTGGGGCAGTACAGCCTGGTCGTGGATCACGACCGCATGGACCAACTCCCGCCTGAGCAGGTAATCAGCGAAGCGCAGCGTCGACTGGAAGCGAATCCTAAGACGGTCTTTTTGATCGGGGGCGCGAAAGAGGTGCCTTACGATGAAATTATTAAAGCGCTCAACCTGCTGCACCAGGCGGGTGTTAAATCTGTCGGTTTGATGACGCAGCCGATTTAAAATCGAACCGTTTTTTGGGAACCGAGTGTGTCGAAGGCAACCGAGCAAAACGAGAAGTTAAAGCGCGCGATAATCATTTCGGTGATTCTGCATATCGTGCTGATCGCGCTGCTGATTTGGAGCTCGTTTAATGAGCACGTTGACCCCAGCAGTGCGGGTGGCGGCGGCAGTGATATTGATGCAGTGATGGTCGATCCCGGTGCCGTCGTGAGTCAATACAATCGTCAGCAGAACCAGCAGAGCGACAGCCAGCGGGCTGAGCAGCAGCGTAAAAAGCAGGCGCAGCAGCAGGCTGAAGAGCTGCAACAGAAACAGGCTGCTGAACAGCAGCGTCTGAAAGCGCTGGAGAAAGAGCGTTTAGCCGCGCAGGAAACGGCGAAGGAAGAGGCTAAACAGCAGGCTGAGCAGCAGAAAGCGGCTATCGATGCTGCTAAACAGGCTCAGGAGCAACAGAAAACGGCGGAAGCGGCGGCAGCCAAAGCGAAAGCGGATGCGAAAGCCCAGGCGGATGCCCAGGCAAAAGCCGCCGCCGAGCAGGCGAAGCAGGCCGCAGCCGACGCAAAGAAGCAGGCTGATCAGCAGGCGAAAGCCGCCGCGGCGGCCGCCGCAAAAGAGAAAGCTGTTGCGGAAGCCAAAGCAAAGTCTGAAGCGGATGCAAAAGCGGCAGCCGAAGCCAAAGTGAAAGCGGCAGCGGAGGCAAAAGCTAAAGCGGCCGAAGAGGCGAAAGAAAAAGCCGCTGAAGCCAAAGAAAAAGCAGCCGAGGCAGCGAAAGAGAAAGCTGCAGAAGCGGCGAAAGAGAAAGCTGAGGCCGCTAAAGAAGCGGCTAAAGAGAAGGCAGAAGCGGCTGCGAAGGCGAAAGCCGATGCTGCGGCAAAAGCCAAAGCCGATGCGGCAGCCAAAGCAAAAGCGGATGCTGCTGCTAAGGCCAAAGCAGATGCGAAAGCGAAAGCCGCAGCGGATGCCGCTAATGACAGCGATGTCGATGATTTACTGGGTGGACTCGCTTCCGGCAAAAATGCACCGAAAAGCGGCACTTCCGGTGGCGCAGCAGGGCAGGGAAACCAGAAGAAAGCGGGCGCATCAGGCGCGGAAATCAACTCCTATATGGGGCAGGTTGTCAGTGCGATTCAGAGCCGATTCTACGATGCCGATCTGTATCGCGGAAAAACCTGTGATTTGCGGATTAAACTTGCGCCTGATGGCTTGTTAATCGATGTTAAGTCAGAGGGTGGCGATCCTGCGCTCTGTCAGGCCGCGATTGCTGCCGCTAAACAGGCACGCATTCCGAAGCCGCCTTCGCAGGCGGTCTACGAAGTGTTTAAAAACGCCCCAATGCGTTTTAAACCGCAATAATGCAGTAACGGGCGGCAAGTTGTTCTATGTTTAGCTTGCCGTACTTAAGTTGTACTCGTGGTTTCCAGGAACAGTGCCAATTATCGTGGACTGAGGTTCAGATAAGGGAGATAAAATGAAGCAAGCTCTTCGCGTTACGTTAGGCTTTTTTATCCTGCTGTGGGCAGCCATGCTGCACGCAGAAGTTCGAATTGAGATCACCCAGGGTGTCAACACTGCGCGCCCGATTGGCGTGGTGCCGTTTAAATGGGCGGGTGCGGGTGCTGCGCCGGAAGATGTGGGCGGCATCGTAGCGGCTGACCTACGTAACAGTGGCAAATTTAATCCACTGGACCGCTCGCGTCTGCCACAGCAGCCTGCCAGCGCGCAGGAAGTTCAGCCTGCCGCCTGGAGCGCGCTCGGCATTGATGCCGTTGTCGTCGGTCAGGTCGCTTCTAACCCAGATGGCAGCTATCAGGTTTCTTACCAGCTGGTGGATACCGGCGGTGCGCCAGGTACCGTACTGGCACAGAACTCGTATAAAGTGACTAAACAGTGGCTGCGTTATGCTGCCCACACGGCCAGTGATGAAACGTTCCAGAAGCTGACCGGCATTAAAGGTGCTTTCCGTACCCGCATCGCCTATGTCGTGCAGACCAATGGCGGTCAGTTCCCGTATGAGCTGCGCGTGGCTGACTACGATGGTTACAACCAGTTCGTGGTACATCGTTCACCACAGCCACTGATGTCGCCAGCCTGGTCTCCGGATGGCAGCAAAGTTGCCTACGTGACCTTTGAAAGCGGCAAATCTGCGCTGGTGGTTCAGACGCTGTCTAACGGTGCTATCCGTCAGGTCGCCTCTTATCCACGTCATAACGGTGCACCGGCGTTTTCGCCAGATGGCTCTAAGCTCGCTTTCGCGCTCTCTAAAACCGGCAGCCTGAACCTCTATGTGATGGATCTGGCGTCAGGTCAGACGCGTCAGGTGACAGATGGTCGCTATAACAGCACTGAACCGACCTGGTTCCCGGACAGCCAGACGCTGGCTTATACCTCGGATCAGGCGGGTGCCCCTCAGATCTATAAAGTTGGTCTGAATGGCGGCACGCCACAGCGTATTACCTGGGAAGGTGGTCAGAACCAGGATGCGGATGTCGCAACAGATGGTAAATCTATGGTGATGATTAGCACCAGCGGTGGTGCTCAACACGTCGCCAAACAGGATCTGGAAACGGGAGCCGTTCAAACGTTAACGGACACGTTCCTGGATGAAACGCCGAGCCTGGCACCAAACGGCACAATGGTAATCTATAGCTCTACTCAGGGGATGGGTTCCGTGCTGCAGTTGGTTTCAACCGACGGTCGTTTCAAAGCGCGTCTTCCGGCAACTGATGGACAGGTCAAATTTCCTGCCTGGTCGCCGTATCTGTAATGTCTGACAGTTCAGACATCGCAAACAATAAACAATAATGGGATTTTTGAAATGCAACTGAACAAAGTGCTGAAGGGTTTGATGCTGGCTCTGCCGGTTCTGGCAGTAGCGGCTTGTAGCTCACACAAGAACAACAACAATGACCAGACTGGCATGGGCGCTGATGGCGCTTACGGTGCAAACTCTGGCATGAACGGTAACGGCGGCAACATGTCTTCTGACGAGCAGGCTCGTCTGCAGATGCAGCAGCTGCAGCAGAACAACATCGTGTACTTCGGCCTGGACAAGTATGACGTTCAGTCTGATTACGCACAGATGCTGGATCAGCACGCGACCTTCCTGCGCAGCAACCCATCATACAAAGTGACCATCGAAGGTCACGCGGATGAGCGCGGTACGCCAGAATACAACATTGCCCTGGGCGAACGTCGTGCTAACGCCGTTAAAATGTACCTGCAGGGTAAAGGCGTGTCGGCTGATCAGATGTCTATCGTTTCTTACGGTAAAGAGAAGCCAGCCGTTCTGGGTCATGACGAAGCAGCGTATTCTAAAAACCGTCGTGCCGTACTGGTCTACTAAGAGAATCACATGGTTAGTAACTTCAGACGTCATCTGTTGAGTCTGTCGTTACTGATTGGCGTAGCGGCCCCCTGGGCCGCTAATGCCCAAGCGTCAATCAGTAGCGTTGGCTCCGGCTCGGTCGAAGACCGTGTCACCACTCTTGAACGAATCTCTAATGCCCAGGCACAGCTGATGCAGCAACTGCAGCAGCAGATGAGCGATAACCAGCGTGATATCGATGCGCTGCGTGGGCAAATCCAGCAAAACTCATATCAGTTGAATCAGGTGGTTGAGCGGCAGAAGCAGCTTTACCAGCAGATTGACAGCCTGAGCAGCGCCAGCAGCAGCGGCGGGCAACAGGCTGCCGGCAGCGATGCCGCAGCAGATACCGGCGCAGCAGCCACCGCAGGCGCGGCAGCATCCACGGAGAGCGCACCTGCGCAGACCGGTGACGCTAACAGCGATTACAATGCGGCTGTGGCGCTGATTCTGGAGAAGAAACAGTATGACCAGGCGATCAGTGCGCTTCAGGCGTGGGTAAAACGTTACCCGGATTCGACCTATCAGCCGAATGCGAATTACTGGCTGGGTCAGCTGAACTACAACAAAGGCAAAAAGGACGACGCGGCGTATTATTACGCTACGGTAGTGAAGAACTATCCGAAGTCGCCGAAAGCTGCAGAAGCGTTGCTGAAAGTGGGTGTCATCATGCAGGAGAAGAAAGACACGGCGAAAGCCAAAGCGGTCTTCCAGCAGGTGATCAAACTTTATCCAGACACCGAATCTGCTAAACAGGCGCAAAAACGTCTGGCAAGCCTGTAATTTGTCCGGTTCAGACCAGATATCGTGTGATTTCTGGTCTTGCCGTATGAAAGGTAAGCAACTGAAGCATTTAGCAGAAATAAGAGTTGCGCTACCCCGCTAAATCAGTAATATATGCCGCCGTTGCCGGGACACATTGCAAAGTGTCTGGTAAGCCTGAAGATGGGTCGTTAGCTCAGTTGGTAGAGCAGTTGACTTTTAATCAATTGGTCGCAGGTTCGAATCCTGCACGACCCACCATCTCCTTCAGACGCGCTTTACCGCGCTGTTTTAAGAAGAACACTTCAGCATTGCTTCACAACCTAAGATGGGTCGTTAGCTCAGTTGGTAGAGCAGTTGACTTTTAATCAATTGGTCGCAGGTTCGAATCCTGCACGACCCACCATCTTATCTCAGCCGCCTGGCGCGCTGAACGGTTGTAAGCCCCCAGCGGGTCGTTAGCTCAGTTGGTAGAGCAGTTGACTTTTAATCAATTGGTCGCAGGTTCGAATCCTGCACGACCCACCAATTAAGAAAGAAGCGCCTTTAAGGCGCTTTTTTCGTTTTCAGAGCACGGTATTCACCGTGCAGGGTGAGAACCTGCAGCAGGTTCGACTGAATCGCCCGGCGATTCAGGCTGATGCTTCAGCATCACCCGGAGGGCGAGGCCCTGGAAGGGCCGGGGCAATCCTGCACGACCCACCAATTAGAATGAAGCGCCCTTTGGGCGCTTTTTTCGTTTTCAGGGCACGGCCTTTATCGTGCGGGTTCGACAGAATAAGTACAAAGCGTCTCACAAGTTTGAGATTGTCAGTGAAGTCTGTTCGGGATTGCTGAGAGATCGAGCCTGCGCAGAGAACACGGTCAGATCGGAAAGACGCAAAAGCCGTCATCCATGACGTGCTCGGCCCGCGCCGTCCTGGCGCGGGACGCTTTCCTCATCTGACCGTGTTCCCTGCGCGTCGGGCTTATTTGTTGCTGGAGGATTAAAGCTGATTTAGCTTTCTCGGCCATCTAAAAGCGCTACTGGCGATAACCCTGTTCACTGCTCGTTTTGCTTTCTGCGTTGCGGGAAGATTTAAAGTGGTTTGGCTTTTTCAGCGGTTTGAACGAGTCTTACGTCGCTTTCATCATTACTGCGATCTCCACTATGCGGGGCATGGTGCCAACCTGAATCCCCACACCCGCCGTCACGCCTTTTTCTTCACCTTCGCTACTGCCAGGCTCTCCCAGATATGCATCACCGCATAGCTGCGCCAGGGACGCCAGGATTGCGAACGCGCTTCCGCTTCTTTCGATGACATGCCGCCCAGGTTATTACGGATGGCGATATCTTCCTTGGGAAAGGCATCCGGCCAGCGCAGGGCGCGCATCGCGATATAGTGCGCAGTCCAGGGACCAATGCCCGGCAGGCTGACCAGCTTTTTTATCACCTCGTCAGACTGCTGAGCGGCGCTGAGACGCAGGTCACCGCTGGCGCAGGCGCTGGCAAAGGCGATGATGGCGCGGGAGCGCGCGGCGCTGACAATGCCCATCGGTGCGACATCGTCCACCGTCAGTCCGGCGATGCGTTCAGGAAGCGCGGTATAACGGGTGAGATCGGCAAAAGGCGTCTCGCAGGGCTCACCAAAGGCGGCGGCAAAACGGCTGCTGACCGTGGTGGCCGCTTTGACGGTTACCTGCTGGCCGATAATGGCGCGCACGCCCAGCTCAAAGGCGTCGAATGCGCCGGGCACGCGCAGACCGGGATGTGCGATCAGGCTGGGTGCCAGCAGCGGATCCTGGGCCAGGCAGGCGGCGATACGCTGTGGCTGCGCATCGAGATCGAACAGGTCACGCAGACGGCGCAGCAGCAGAGGCAGCACTGGCGTCAGGGACGTTGAGAGCGTCACCTGCAATGCGTTCTTCTGCGGCAGATGGGAAACGCTGACCCAGCCCCGGCAGCGACCCAGCGCCACAGTGCGTCGCCAGCTGCCATCTTCCACCGCTTCGACCTCCTTCATCAGGTGCGTCTGCAAAAACCAGAGCATCGCCGCCCAGTCATAGGGGGGGCGATAGGTCAGCCGCAGCGTCACGCGGTCGCCGGGCTGCGCACGCTTAGTGCCAGTGTCATCCCGGCGCAGCGCGCTCGGCGTCATGCGGTAGCGCGCCTGGAACACATCATTAAACCGGCGCAGGCTGCTGAAACCGCTGGCGTAGGCGACCTCAGTGACAGGCAGTTGTGTTTCTGTCAGCAGCTGTTTTGCCAGCAGCATTCGCCGCGTCTGCTTCAGCTCCAGCGGCGAAACGCCGAGTTCATGCTGCACGATACGGCGCAGCTGACGCAGGCTGAGGCCGAATTCCGCAGCAATTGCTTCCAGGCCTTCGCGCTCCTCCAGCATGCCTTCCTCGATACGCTGAATCAGCCGCTCTGCGACGCGATGCGGCTGATCAACCGGCGCATTGCCGGGTGCCAGTTCTGGCCGACAGCGCAGGCAGGGGCGAAAGCGCGCTTTTTCCGCCGCCTCAGCGCTGCTGAAGAAAAGGCAGTTCTTCTGCATGGGTGCTTTAACCGGGCAGACCGGACGGCAATAGATACCGGTTGACGTCACACCCACAAAGAAAACGCCGTCAAAGCGGGTATCACGAGAGGTCAGCGCCTGGTAGGCAATTTCGGGATCGAGCATGGCATTTCTCCGGCAAATAGGGACAGCCTATACCGGCTGGATCCGTCAGACTGGCTGTTTTCGGACAGCAAAACAGTTTAACGCCATGACCGGAAACAGCCAGTCAGGGGGAAAAAAAGTGCGATACTGGATGACGGAACCGTGACGGGAGAATCACCATGTACTACTTCAAACCGATAGCTACCCCGGTAGGTGAACTGAAACTGGTCGCCAGCGACAGTGGCCTGGCGGGCATCTTGTGGGAAAACGACGATCCGAAGCGCACCCGATTTTTGCCGCAGACGCGCAATGACGATCATCCCATTCTGATCGAAACTGAGCGTCAGCTCAGCGAATACTTTACCGGTGAGCGTCGCTGCTTTGAGCTGCCACTCGACATGGTCGGCACCGACTTTCAGAAAAAAGTCTGGCAGGCGCTGGTGGCGATTCCATTTGGTGAAACGCGCAGCTACAGTCAGATTGCCAGAGAGATCGGTCATCCGCAGGCAGTACGGGCGGTCGGCGCGGCCAATGGTCGTAATCCACTCTCCATTGTTGCGCCATGCCACCGCGTGATTGGCGCCAACGGCAAGCTGACCGGCTTTGCAGGCGGGCTGGACATCAAAGCTTTCCTGCTGGCGCTGGAAGCGCCGCAGTCGCTTATCGATAAAGCAGCTTCAGAACCGGTCCAGTTAGTGATACAGGCGGACTAAAAATCCCACGACACAGTCTGGCTTTTCCGCTATCGTGTTTAGCATATAAAACACGATGGTGGATTGAACGCCATTATTCGCCTTTACTGGCGATTTTCGTTAATTAGATAAAACGAGAGCTGTGTCATGAGTGTGATGTTCGATCCTGAAAGCGCCGTTTACCCTTTTCCGCCTAAACCTGCTCGTCTGAGTGATGACGAGAAGGCGTTTTACCGTGAGAAAATCAAAGCGCTGCTGAAGGCGCGTAACGCGGTGATGGTGGCGCACTACTACACCGATCCGGAAATCCAGGCGCTGGCGGAAGAGACCGGCGGCTGCGTCTCCGACTCGCTGGAGATGGCGCGTTTCGGCAGTAATCATTCCGCCACCACACTGCTGGTGGCAGGCGTGCGCTTTATGGGCGAAACCGCCAAAATCCTCAGCCCTGAAAAAACCGTGCTGATGCCGACGCTGCAGGCGGAGTGCTCACTGGATCTTGGCTGCCCGATTGAAGAGCTTAACGCCTTCTGTGATGCCCATCCCGATCGCACCGTCGTGGTCTATGCCAATACCTCAGCGGCAGTCAAAGCGCGGGCCGACTGGGTAGTGACCTCCAGCATTGCGGTTGAGCTGATTGAGCATCTCGACAGCCTGGGCGAAAAGATTATCTGGGCGCCGGATCGTCATCTGGGCCGCTACGTCACTCAGAAGTCGGGCGCGGATGTGCTGTGCTGGCAGGGCGCCTGCATTGTGCATGACGAGTTTAAAACCCAGGCGCTGCAGCGTATGAAAGCGCTCTATCCCGACGCGGCGGTGCTGGTGCATCCTGAGTCACCACAGGCGATTGTCGATCTGGCGGACGCGGTCGGCTCGACCAGCCAGCTGATTCAGGCGGCGAAATCCCTGCCACATCCACAGATGATTGTGGCGACCGATCGCGGCATCTTCTACAAAATGCAGCAAATGGTGCCGGATAAAGAGCTACTGGAAGCGCCGACCGCGGGCGAGGGCGCAACCTGCCGCAGCTGCGCTCACTGTCCGTGGATGGCGATGAACGGCCTTAAAGCTATCGCAGAAGCGCTGGAGACGGGCGGCGCGGAACATGAGATTCAGGTGGATGAGACGCTGCGAGAGGCGGCGTTACTGCCGCTAAATCGCATGCTATCCTTTGCAGCGGAACTTAAACTCAACGTGAAGGGCAACGCCTAAGCGTTCCCGGACAGGTGCTCAGCATGGACTTCTTCAGCACACATAATATTCTGGTTCACATTCCTCTGGGTGCCGGAGGCTACGATCTCTCATGGATTGAGGCCATCGGCACGCTGGCGGGCTTACTCTGTATCTGGTTTGCCAGCCTGGAAAAAATCATCAACTATCCGTTCGGTCTGATCAACGTGACGCTGTTTGCGGTGATCTTCTTTCAAATCCAGCTCTATGCCAGCCTTCTGCTGCAGCTCTTCTTCTTTGCCGCCAATATCTATGGCTGGTACGCCTGGAGTCGTCAGACCGCCGATCATCAGGCCGAGCTGAAAATCCGCTGGCTGCCACTGCCCAAAGCGCTCGCCTGGGCGGCGGGTTGCGTGATCGCCATTGCGCTGATGACGCTTTATATCGACCCGGTGTTTGCGCTGTTAACCCGTGCAGCGGTGACGCTGATGAACGGTATTGGCCTGTCGGTGGCGATGCCCGCGTTGCAGCCGGATGCCTTCCCGTTCTGGGATTCCTGCATGATGGTGTTGTCGATTGCGGCGATGGTGCTGATGACGCGCAAATATGTTGAGAACTGGCTGCTGTGGGTCATCATCAACGTGATTAGCGTGATGATTTTCGCCCGTCAGGGCGTCTATGCGATGTCGCTGGAGTATGTGATCCTGACACTGATTGCGCTGAACGGATCGCGTATGTGGATCCGCAGCGCGCGGCAACAGGGTTCCCGCGCGCTGTCGGCTCAGTGAGTGTGTGCTTCGCCTTTAGCGTGAGCAGGGTCATGATCATGGTCGTGAGAATGACTGTGATCATGGCCGGAGGCAGCCGCGCTGCTTAAGCCGAGTTCACATTCGGCGCCGGCACAGGGCTGATACTCCATCTGCACCGTCGCATGCTCAATCTGGTAGTTCTGGCGCAGGTAGTCGTGAATACGATGCAGCAGCGCATCGTGATCGTAAGGCGGGATCACCTGCGCATGCAGTGTCAGCAGCGGCTTTTCGCCGACCTGCCACAAATGCACATGGTGAACATTGCGCACTTCGGCGATGTTCAGCGTCAGATCCCGTATCAGCCGGTTCACATCCAGTGAATGCGGTGCCCCTTCCAGTAACTCCTGCAGACTTTCACGCAGCAGCGCCCAGGCGCTGCGCAACACCAGCAGCGACACCAGCAATGACAGAATCGGGTCAATTGGCGTCCAGCCGGTCAGCAGGATGATTACCGCTGCCACAATCGCGCCCACCGAACCCAGCAGGTCACCCATGACATGCAGCGCGGCGGCACGCACGTTGAGATTCTTCTCTCCGCTGCCGTGGTGCAGCAGCCAGAACGACAGAATATTGGCCAGCAGGCCGCCAACTGCGATCCCCAGCATCAGGCCGCCCGTGACCGGCTGCGGGTCGGCAAAGCGGCGCACCGCTTCCCAGACGATCAGCGCGGTAATGCCCAGCAGTGCGATGGCGTTAACAAACGCGGCCAGCGTAGTCAGGCGCAGCAGGCCAAAGGTGTGACGTGCATTAGGTTTACGGCGCGAGAACTGCACCGCCAGCAAGGCCATCAGCAGCGCGGCGGCGTCGGTCAGCATATGCCCGGCGTCCGCCAGCAGCGCCAGTGAACCTGAAAGCCAGCCGCCAATCACTTCAGCAACCATGAAGACGACGGTCACCCCGAAGGCGGCCGCCAGACGCGTGCGATTACTATCCTGCCCGCTATGAGTGTGGGTATGTGCCATAAGTTTCCAGTTTTTTCAGTAACCTGTTTACGAATAATATCAGTAATTGCCACGTCTCAGACGTGTCCTGATGCTGTTTAACCTGCTCCGTCAGCTGCTGGCTGAGCTGCGCGCCATGCTCCAGCCCTGCCAGCAGGCAGCTTCCTTTCATCCGGTGTGCTGCTTCGGCGAACTGCGTCCAGTCTGCGCGTTCGTGTGCCTCACGCATCACCGCCAGGTCCTGTGTCACCGTACTGTGCAGCGTCTGGCTCAGACGGCTGAGGAATTTGTCATTCTGCTGCGCCAGCTGCCACAGATTGTCATCCAGTGTCGCCAGCGGATCTTCCTGCCACGCCTGCTGCCACTCTGCCAGCAGCGCGCTGAGATCGGCTAATTGCACCGGTTTAATCAGCACCCGCTCGCCCGCCTCAGGCGGTCGTGACAGAAGCTGCGCGTCAGCCGAGCAGAGCACCCGCATCGCCTGACGTCCACGCTGGCGGTCACGCCGCCGCAATATCCGCAGCAGCAACGTACCGTCAGGGCGCGGCATCATCTGGTCGATAAACAATAGATCATAAGGCTGCTTTGCGTCGGCCTGCAGCAGCGCGCGTCCCTGTTCGAAGGTGTCAGCCTGAATCGCAAAGCGCACCAGCTGCTGCTGCATCACCAGCAGATTGGCTGGATGGTCATCGACAATCGCCACCCTAAGATGAGGAAAGCCGGGCAGGGACGTCTCATCCGCATGGCTTAGCGGCGCGCAGATCTCCAGCGGCAGCGTTACGGTGACCTGAGTGCCGTGACCAGGTTCAGAGGTGAGGCGGATGTCGCCGCCCATCCGCAACACCATTTCTCGGCAGATAAACAGTCCCAGCCCGCTGCCCTGCACCGAAACGGATTTTCCGGACGGCGCCTGATACCACGGGTCAAACAGCTTCTGCTGTTCCTCCGGCGGAATCCCGCTGCCGCTGTCGCTCACCGTCAGAACCAGCTGCTGCTCTGCTGCAAGGGTCAGACGAATCGCGCCGTGGCGGGTGAATTTCAGCGCATTGGTCATTAGGTTGTTGACTACCTGCTGCAAACGGTCGGCATCAATCAATACGGTGTCAGGCAGCGGCGTCAGCGCCTCGACGATCAGACGCGGGCCGTCAGCGCGCATCAACGGATGATAAAAATGCTGCTGTTGATTGAGCCACTGCGCCAGCGCCAGCGGACGGGGTGCCAGGGTAAAACTGTTACTCTCGATGCGCGCATGATCCTGCAGGTCATTCAGCAGAGTCAGCAGCGATTTTGCGCTGCTGTGCAGCAGTGAAAGATTCTGGCTACTGTGCTGTTGTTTCTCCAGCTCCAGCAGACCCAGGATCGCCTGCATCGGCGTGCGCAGTTCATGGCTGACCGTCGCCAGGAACTGACTTTTCATCGCGTTGGCATGTTCCGCCTGCTCACGCTGCTGACGTTCCCGGCGCTGCTGCCAGTAGCGGCGCGCCAGCAGTAACAGCAGCAGCACAATGGCTGCACCGGCTACTGCCAGCACCACCATCGGCAGCGAACGCATCACCATCACGCTGCCGGGCTGCGGCGGCGTTGACCAGCTATCACGCATCTGGCTCTGGGTATCGGCCGGAATCTGCTGCAGCGCGCGATCCAGCAGGGTGCGCAGCGCTGGCTGGTCCGGTGTGACGCCGAGTGCAATCGGCCAGGCGATGTCGCTGGCGGCAAAGGCGAGGTGAATACGGGCATCATCGCGGCTGGCGATACGCCAGCGGGCGGAGAGCACGTTATCGACCAGCGCATCGATCTGCCCCTTTGCCAGCGCGTCATAGAGGCTATTACGGTCGGCAAACAGCTGTGGCTGCAGATCCGCAGGCAGCAGACGCAGCGCCAGGTCATCCTGCAACACGCCGATCCGCTTGCCGCGCAGGTCGCGCCAGTGTGCCAGCGTATCGGACTGGACGCTGTAGATGCCCCACAGCGCGCGCCACACCGGCAGCGACGTGCTCTGCATCGCATCGCCATTCAGCGGCTGCATCAGCTGCAGCATCGCCTGCTTTTGCTGAATCAGCGTGCTGGCCTGGCGGGGATTACTGACCCACACCGGCTCAAACTCTAATCCGGTGCTCTGCGCAATCGCTTTCAGCAAGTCCACGCCATAGCCCCGGGCGGTTCCGCTGGCATCGCGGTAACTCCAGGGATAGTTGTCCGGCTCGGCGGTGTAAGTAATACGCGGATGATCGGCAATCCAGGCGCGCTCAGCAGGGCTGAGCATCAGGGTCTGGGTATCCTGATAGCGCGGCAGGCTGCTGCTCCAGCGCGCCTGTAGCGTGTTCATCAGTTCTGCAGGCAGCTGACGCAGGCTCTGATTTATCCAGCTGATAAGCTGGGGATCGCGCGCCACCGCACGCAGGTTGAGCTGGCCTGCCTCGATGTGGGAGGCGATCTGATAAATCTGGCCCTGTTGCAGCTGGCTTAGCAGAAAACCGGCGCTGGTTTCATCCGCCACCACATAGTCATTCTGCTGATTAAGCAGGGTATAGAGCGCCTGCAGATCGCTGCTGTAGCGTCGCCAGCTGTGACGGGCCGCCAGCGCAGATGGCAGCTGAGCCAGGGTGCTGTCACTGATTGCAAGCGACGCATTCTGGCTGTTAAACATCACGGCACGCTGGTTTTGCTGATTGCGATAAACCCGCAGCGGACTGCTGAACCAGTTTTCGCTGCTCAGGGTGCCGGATGGCAGCGGGGCACTCCACATGCCAAGCGCAAAATCGATTTGGCCGCTGCTGAGCGCCTGCATCAGGTGCGGTTGATCGCTGTAGAGATTGAGCGTGAACTGCGCGCCGGTCAGCTGTCGCAGCGCGGAAAGATAGTCGGCGTTGATACCATAGAGGTCATTGCCGATACGCATCGCCCAGGGCGCGTGGTTTTCTTCCAGCAGGCCGACGCGCAGGATCCTGCCCTGCATGGTTTCCGCATGGGTCACCGGCAGCATCATCGGCAGGTTGACGCTGCTCACCGGACGCACATCAGCCAGCGCGGAGCAACACAATAAAAGCAGCATCAGTAGAATAACTCTCACTGCTGGGCTTTCCACAGGTCAGCCAGTTCCACCACTGATCGGGCACCGGTTTTTTCCAGGATGTTCTTTTTATGGGTACTGACCGTTTTGTTACTGATGTGCAGCTGAGCCGCGATTTGCAGATTGGACAGGCCGCTGGCCAGCAGTGCCAGAATCTGACGCTCCTTCTGGGTCAGCGGCAGCTCAGGCTCATCATCCATCTCCGGAAAGGCCGTCTGACCGCCCAGCACCGCCAGGATGGCGCTGAGCAACTGCGTCATGCGCTGACTCTTTACCACGTAACCGGCGGCACCCAGCGCCTGAGCGCGACGCATATAGTGGCGGGTCTGCTGCGCAGAGTAGATAAGGACCGGGCAATCAGGACGATGGATCTTGAGGCGACGCAGGAACTCCAGCCCATCGCTGTCCGGCAGGCCTATATCCAGCACAATAATGTCCGGTTGCTCCTCAAGTAAGGGGCGGGCGGCTTTTTCACTGCTGGCAGAAAGCAGCTTAACGGGTATGGGCGACTGGCTCAGGGCAGCTTCAAGTGCCACTTCAACCAGCGGATGATCGTCAATCAAAAGCAAAACGGCCATGAAGGATTTCCTGTAAATTTCACAGGATTAGCATAGCGGAAGAGTGGGGCTGAGGGGAGAAAAACCCGGAGAGCCGCAGCTCTCCAGGCTAAACAGAATTACTGTGAAGTGCCGTCGGTTTTCGTGTTTACGTCACCGCCGCCCACTTTGGTCTGAACTTTTTTATTCACGTTCGGACATTTGCCATCTTTACACTGGCTGTTCTGGTCAATTTCGTTAGCAGACATATTACCATTGCTGGTGGTGCTGCCAGACGTTGCAGGATTAGTGTTAGTACCAGTGTTATTAATTTTACTGTTATCGACATTATTTGGTGGCAGATTCTCTTTCGCTCCACCCGCTGCTGCACCTGCACTGGCCGCCTGGTTCGCTGTACCGTTATTGCTGCTGCTGTCTGCAGCCAGTACCGCGCCGCTGCTCAGTGTCATTGCTGCTGTCAAAAAAATTAAGGCAAACTTTTTCATCATTATGCTCCCGTTAATAAATGAAGAGGCTTTAAGCCCAGAGGTGCAATTTCGGGTAAAGAAATCCCTGACGAAATAAAATTCGCCAGTTGGCTTAAACAGGGTAATTAAATAAGGTAAGCGGGACGTTCCTCAGTGCTTACCATTAAAAAGTTTAGTCGCTAACCTGATTAATGCAAATATGACCCGCACATTTAACCCGCAGCGGGAATTTACACCCCTGACGCTTCGGGCTACATTGGACAGGATGTGTCCGGCGGGCGCCGGGCAAGAAATAATATGGAATCAGTATGAATTACCAGAACGATGATTTACGCATCAAAGAGATTAAAGAGCTGTTACCTCCTGTTGCGCTGCTCGAAAAATTCCCGGCGACCGATCGTGCTGCACAGACCGTTTCACATGCCCGTCAGGCGATTCATCAGATCCTGCAGGGCAAGGATGATCGTCTGCTGGTGGTGATTGGACCCTGCTCAATTCATGACACTGACGCGGCGAAAGAGTATGCAAGCCGCCTGCTGGCACTGCGTGATGAGCTGAAAGGCGAGTTGGAAGTGGTCATGCGGGTCTATTTTGAAAAGCCGCGCACGACGGTGGGCTGGAAAGGGCTGATTAATGACCCGTATATGGATAACAGCTACCAGCTGAACGACGGTCTGCGTCTGGCGCGTAAACTGCTGCTGGAGATTAATGACAGCGGTTTACCGGCGGCGGGCGAGTTTCTGGATATGATTACCCCGCAGTATGTGGCAGACCTGATGAGCTGGGGCGCGATTGGTGCGCGTACTACGGAATCTCAGGTTCACCGCGAGCTGGCATCCGGTCTTTCCTGTCCGGTAGGCTTTAAAAACGGCACCGATGGCACGATCAAGGTGGCGATTGATGCGATCAACGCAGCGGGCTCCCCGCACTGTTTCCTGTCAGTAACCAAGTATGGTCACTCCGCGATTGTGGAAACCAGCGGCAACGGTGACTGCCACATCATCCTGCGCGGCGGCAAAGAGCCGAACTATAGCGCGCAGCATGTCGCTGATGTTAAAGCGGGTCTGGCGAAAGCGGGTCTGCCACAGCAGGTGATGATCGATTTCAGCCATGCCAACAGCAGCAAGCAGTTCCAGCGTCAGATGGTTGTGGCAGACGATGTTTCACAGCAGCTGATCAACGGTGAGCAGGCGATTGTCGGTGTGATGATTGAGAGTCATCTGGTGGAAGGCAACCAGAGCCTGGAGAGCGGCGAGCCGCTGGTCTATGGCAAAAGCGTCACCGACGCCTGTATCGGCTGGGAAGATACTGATAAAGTGCTGCGTCAGCTGGCGGCAGCGGTTAAACAGCGCCGCGGTTGATTGGTTATTCAGACTCATTAACAAAGTCTGGCCGGATTTGCTGTGGAGAGTGAGCCTGCTCAGGGAACACGGACAGATCGGAAAGACGCTCAAGCCAGTCCCTGGTCGCTCTGCCCGCGCCATCCCTGGCGCGGGACGCTTTCCTCTTCTGACCCTGTTCCCTGCGCGTCGAGCTAGTTTATTGCTGCCAGACTTAGACGGATTTGAGTATGTGATTAGTCTGGTACGTGCTGACATCCAGGCTTTTACTCTGGCAGTTAAACATGACGCGCAGCATTGCCGGGCGCAGCCCAATAAAAAAGGCCAGACTTTCGTCTGGCCTTTTTGCATGTCAGCGAGAAATTACTTCGCTTTACCCTGATTCGCAACGGCGGCGGCTTTCGCAGCAATCTCGTCCTGGTCGCCCAGGTAGTAGCGTTTCAGCGGTTTGAAGTTTTCATCGAACTCATACACCAGCGGAACGCCGGTAGGGATGTTC
The DNA here is from genome assembly GCF_000745295.1 of Pantoea sp. 9140. Lineage (NCBI taxonomy): Bacteria > Pseudomonadati > Pseudomonadota > Gammaproteobacteria > Enterobacterales > Erwiniaceae > Pantoea > Pantoea sp. 9140. Next base: position 909,539 of record NZ_JQNO01000001.1, read on the forward strand.
AGCTCGAGAATTTCATCTTCGCTCAGGTTATCCAGATATTTCACCAGCGCACGCAGTGAGTTGCCGTGTGCGGCAATGATCACTTTCTCACCGCTTTTGATGCGCGGCAGAATGGTGTCATTCCAGTAAGGGATAACGCGGTCGATGGTCAGCGCCAGGCTTTCGGTCGTTGGCAGCTGCTCCGGGGTCAGTTTCGCGTAACGCGGGTCATGGCCCGGGAAGCGCTCATCTGAACGATCCAGCTCTGGTGGGGTAACGGCAAAGCCGCGACGCCACTGCTTAACCTGCTCGTCGCCATATTTGGCAGCAGTTTCCGCTTTGTCCAGACCCTGCAGCGCACCGTAGTGACGCTCGTTCAGACGCCAGGTTTTCTCAACCGGCAGCCAGGCCTGATCCAGCTCATCCAGCACATTCCACAGCGTATGAATCGCACGCTTCAGTACGGAGGTGTAAGCGAAATCAAAAACAAAGCCCTCTTTCTTCAGCAGCTGACCTGCTGATTTGGCTTCGCCACGACCTTTCTCAGAAAGGTCAACATCATACCAACCGGTAAAGCGGTTTTCGTTGTTCCACTGGCTTTCGCCGTGTCGCACCAGAACCAGCTTAGTTACAGCCATAGCTTAACTCCTTAATACTGTGATGTTTCTGTGAGATTGGAAACCTGCTGCTGCCCGCCTGAAACACGAGCTGATTGCGCCATACCATAACGGAAAAGCGGGCAGCGCGTAAGCCTGTGTGTGACGCACTGCGCGTTTTTCAGCCGGAGGCTCAGCGTGGCGTGAAGCGATACCGCGTCACGGATTCCCAGCGATCTCCCGGCTGCAGCCAGCAATCCGGCTGAGGCCACTCAGCATGATTAGGCGAATCCGGTAAAAATTCACTCTCCAGCGCAATGCCCTGGAATGCAGTATAGCTCGCCTGCTCACGGGCACGCGTACCGGCCAGGTAGTTGCCGGTGTAGAACTGCAGTGCCGGTGCCGAGGTGGTCACGCTGAGCTGTAACCTGCCATCTTCTGACCAGAGTTCCGCCGCAGGCTGACTATCGTCGCCTGCACTGTTGAGCAGAAACGCATGGTCATAACCCTTCACCGCCCGCTGATCGTCGTCTGTCAGAAAATCCTGCGCCACGACTTTGGCGTTGCGGAAATCGAAACTGGTATCGGCGACGGCTTTCAGCGGGGCATTCGGAATCCCTTCGCTGTCGACCGGCAGATACTGGTCGGCGTGCAGTTGTAAGCGATGCTGGCGTGCGTCGCCATGATGCGCATCAAGGTTAAAGTAGGCATGGTTAGTCAGATTGACCGGGCAGGGCTGGTCGCAGCGCGCTTCATAGCGGATGCTCAGGCAGTTCTGGTCATCCAGCTGATAGTGCAGGTCGGCAATCAGATTGCCCGGATAGCCTTGATCGCCATCCGGCGAATCGATGCGGTAATGCACCTCGCTGTCGGACTGGCTGACAATCTGCCAGCGGCGTTTATCAAAGCCTTCCGGCCCGCCATGCAGCTGATGGGCACCCTGGTTTGGCACCAGCTGGCGGTTCAGCTTATTGAGCTTTGCTCCGGCGATGCGGTTGGCGTAACGGCCCACCGTGGCACCCAGATAGGCATCCTGATGCAGATAGTCAGAGGGTGTGGCGCAGCCGAGCAGCGCTTCACGCACGGTGCCATCCTGCATCGGGATGCGGGCAGAAAGCCAGGTTGCGCCCCAGTCCATAAAGGTCGCCAGCATGCCGTTGGCATTGCGCAGTACCGTTATGCGCCACGGCTGACCGTCGGGCGCATGGGAGTTGACGTCATTCAGCATTGGCCCGCTCCTTCAGAGGCTTTGCAGACGTAGAAGGTCTCTTTGATGCCAGTCGCGGCTTCATACTGCTCAGCAACGGCGGCTTTCACCTGATCGACGAGATCCAGTGGCATGAGTGCCACGATGCAGCCACCAAAGCCGCCGCCGGTCATACGCACGCCGCCGCGTTCACCGATCTGCGCTTTCACGATCTCAACCAGCGTATCGATCGGCGGCACGGTGATCCCGAAGTCGTCACGCATCGAGGCGTGTGATTCGGCCATCAGCTGGCCCATACGGGTCAGGTCGCCCTGAGTCAGCGCATCGGCCGCTTCCAGCGTACGGGCGTTCTCGGTCAGGACGTGACGCACGCGTTTTGCCACCTGCGGGTCGAGCTGCGCCTGCGCCGCTTCAAACTCGGTCAGTTCAACGTCACGCAGCGCCTTCTTGCTGAAGAAACGCGCGCCCGCTTCACACTGCTCGCGGCGGGTATTGTATTCGCTGCCGACCAGGCTGCGACGGAAGTTGGAGTTGATGATCACCACCGCAATATCTTCCGGCATCGACACCGGACGCGTGCCCAGCGTGCGGCAGTCGAGCAGCATGGCGTGATCTTTCTGCCCCAGTGCGGAAATCAGCTGGTCCATGATACCGCAGTTACAGCCAACAAACTGGTTCTCCGCTTCCTGACCATTCACCGCGATGGCTGCGCCATCCAGCGGCAGGTTATAAAGCTGCTGCACCACGGTGCCAACCGCGACTTCCAGCGAGGCGGATGAACTGAGGCCCGCACCCTGCGGCACGTTGCCGCTGATCACCATATCGATGCCGCCGAAATCAGCATGACGCTGCTGCAGATGTTTCACCACGCCGCGCACATAGTTAGCCCACATTGGTTCCTGCACGCTGACGATCTCTTCGTCCAGCGAGAAGGTGTCCTGCGCATTCTCATAATCAGCCGCGACCACGCGAATCTGGCGATCGTCACGGCGGGCGCAGGCGATCACCGTCTGGTAATCGATGGCGCACGGCAGCACGAAGCCGTCGTTATAGTCGGTGTGCTCGCCAATCAGGTTAACGCGGCCCGGCGCCTGAATGGTGTGGGTGGCGGCGTAACCGAAGGTGTCAGAGAAAAGCTGCTGCGTGATGGTTTTTAAGCTCATTGTTGTGCCTCACGGAAGTGAACGTCGCTGACAGAACGCAGACGTTCCGCCGCCTGTTCCGCCGTTAAATCGCGTTGGGTTTCGGCCAGCATTTCATAGCCAACCATAAATTTACGTACCGTTGCTGAGCGCAGCAGCGGCGGATAGAAGTGCGCATGCAACTGCCAGTGATCGTTGGCTTCGCCGTTAAAAGGCGCGCCGTGCCAGCCCATGGAGTAGGGGAAGGAGCACTGGAACAGGTTGTCGTAGCGGCTGGTCAGCAGCTTGATGGCTTTCGCCAGATCGGCACTCTGCGCTTCACTGAGATCGGTTAGCTGTTTAACGTGCGCTTTCGGCAGCATCAGGGTTTCAAACGGCCAGGCGGCCCACCACGGCACGACGGCCAGCCAGTGTTCGGTTTCCACCACGGTGCGGCTGCCATCCTGCTGCTCACGTGCCAGATAATCGACCAGCATCGGCGAGCCATGTTTAGCGAAATAGTCGCGCTGATGATCATCTTCGCGCTGCGCTTCATTCGGCAGGAAGCTGTTAGCCCAGATCTGACCGTGCGGATGCGGGTTAGAGCAGCCCATCGCCGCGCCTTTGTTCTCAAACACCTGCACCCACGGATAGTGCTGACCCAGATCGGCGGTCTGCGCCTGCCAGGTGCGCACCACTTCTTCCAGCGCGCTCAGTGACATCTCCGGCAGAGTTTTGCTGTGATCGGGCGAGAAGCAGATGACCCGACTGGTGCCGCGTGCGCTTTCACAGCGCATCAGGATATCGTCGCTCTCGGGCGCGTCAGGCGTGTCGGTCATCAGTGCAGCAAAGTCATTGGTAAAGACGTACGTGCCAGCATAGTCCGGGTTTTTGTCGCCGGTGATGCGGGTATTTCCGGCACACAGGAAGCAGTCCGGATCGTGCGACGGTAAGGTATTAACCGCCGGTGTTTCCTGCGCGCCCTGCCACGGACGTTTGGCCCGATGAGGTGAAACGAGAATCCATTGATCAATCAGTGGATTGTAACGGCGATGCGGGTGATCGACCGGGTTGAATTTTTCCATGTGAGATCCTGGTAAGCGTCAAAAGCCAGAGAGGCATCAGTAAAAAGTAGCACATCAGCGCGCCTGAAAGCGTGATCAAGTCTGGATAAATGGTATCGTTTACACAAGCTGAATATTCTTATTTCGTGGCATTGTATGCGGTAATGCGGCGTCGAAGGCAGGCAGGAATGGTAGCGATTACACAGATGTGTTTTTAAAACGCCGCGATGGCGGCGTTGAGGGGCGTTGTTAACGCGTTAGCGCAGCGTTTCCTGCTGAAAAGCGTAGCCGCCATCATCGGGAACAAAGCTCAGGCGATGCGTGATACAGGCGGGGGCATCTTCGGCATGGTGCGATACAAACAGCAGCTGAGTGCGTCCCTCGCCAATCAGCACGTCGACGAAGCGCCGTACCAGCTGACGGTTAATCGGGTCGAGGCCCTGGAGTGGCTCGTCCAGAATCAGCAGCGTCGGATGCTTAACCAGCGCGCGGGCAATCAGCACCAGCCGCTGTTGTCCCCATGAGAGCGAGTGGAACGGCGCATCGCCCAGCCGGTTATCCATTCCCAGCAGTGTCAGCCACTGTTGTGCCAGCGCTTTCTGCCGATCGGACGCCGCCTGATACAGACCGATGGAGTCGAAGAAACCCGACAGGATCACCGTCCGCACATTGGTGCTGACGCGATAATCGAGGTGCAGGCTGCTGCTGACATAGCCAATATGCTGTTTGATATCCCAGATGGTTTCGCCACTGCCGCGACGACGGCCAAACAGGGTGAGATCATTGCTGTAGCCCTGCGGATGATCGCCGGTTACCAGACTCAGCAGCGTCGATTTTCCGGCGCCGTTCGGACCGACAATCTGCCAGTGCTCGCCCACGTTAACTTGCCAGTTCAGCCCCTGAATCACCGGCTTATCATTGTAGGAGACGGTGCCGTTGCGCAGGATAACGCGCGGGGCATCATCCGCCAGTGAAGGCAGCTGATCCGGCACATCCGCTTCGGGCAGCGCCATACCCATCAGCTGCTCACTGTGTGCCAGCTGTGCCACCAGCGCTTCCGTTAAGATCGTCTGGCGCGGGCCACTGTGCGTGAGCGTGCACTCCGCCAGCACACCCACCTGCTGAACGAAATCGGGAATATCGTCAAAGCGATTAAGCACCAGCACCAGCGTAAACGCCGGATGCTGCAGATTGCGTAACGTGTCGGTCAGGCTGGCACGCGACGCCACATCCAGTCCGTCAAACGGCTCATCTAAGATCAGCAAATCTGGCTGGTTCATCAGGGCCTGGCAAAGCAGGGTTTTGCGGGTTTCGCCGGTTGAGAGATATTTGAAGCGGCGTGACAACAGCGGTTCGATGCCAAACTGCTGTGCCAGTTGTTTGCAACGTTCCGGCTGCTGCACTTCCGCCTGAATCACCTCTGCCACGATCAGCCCGGTATCCTCTTCGCCTTCGCTGAGCATATCGGTGTTGTTGCGCTGCCACTCCTGCGCCACCAGCGTCTGTAACTGCTCCAGCGACAGACGGACCGGCCTTGTGAAATCGCTGCTGACTGAACCCGCAAGCGGCGGCAGTTCACCGGAGAGTGCGCGCGCCAGTGAGGATTTACCGCTGCCGTTTGCACCGACAAAGGCCCAGCTTTCGCCGCGCTGAAGTTCCACCTGATTCAGCGTCAGTATCCGGGTATCGCTAAGTTGAAACGTGCCTTGCAAAATATGCAATGAAGCCATGATCTGTTCCATTTTCTGCATCGTGTCACTGAGTTGTAATCATTGGCTGTAATGATGTCAAATCAGCTGCTAGAGCAGGGTGGCGACGATGGCGTTCTCCGCATTGAAACTGGCGATCACCGCGTCGCCGGGCTGCAGCTTCAGCTGCTGTAGCTGTTCATTAGTAAGAGTGGCACACAGGGTTTCGCCACTGGCGAGCTGCATCAGCACCTCACTCATCTGCTCACCCGGTTCGATGGCAGTGACGGTGGCGGCCAGCTGATTGTCTTCCTCTGCGGCGTCACGACTGATGCGGATCCACGGCGCTTTGATCAGCACCAGCACCTCTTTACCCGCCGCCAGCTGCAGACGATCGGCGCTGCGCTGGGTCAGCGCCACATTGAGCTGAGTGACGCCATCAGCCAGCTGAATCAGCAGATGCTGAACCACCTGCTGCGCATCGTTGCTGACCACGGTGCCGAACAGCTGGTTGCGGGCGCTGGTCTGCAGTGAGAAGCGGGCGATGGCCGCCAGCAGGCTGTCGAGCGGCAGCGTATCCTTCTGCAGCGCATCGAAAGCTTTCTGCTGGATCTGCTCCATCAGATGAAACAGCTGAAGAAGGCGTTCACCGTAGCGGGTCAGCGTGGCACCGCCGCCGCCTTTGCCGCCGGTTGCCCGCGCCACCAGCGTTTCATCCGCCATCTGGTTCATCTCATTAATCGCATCCCAGGCACTTTTGTAACTGATACCAGCCAGTTTCGCCCCCTGACTGATCGATCCGGTCTGCTGGACGCGTTTCAGCAGCTCAATACGCCGCGGATCGGCAAACAGTTTCTGTTGTAAACGGATATGAAGGGATAGTTCAGCTTCCATGACAGCTCCGGCAAAGGGTTAAGGCGAAGGCCGATGATAGCGGCGTTTTATGACCAAAGTAAAAGCACGAAAAGGGCTGCGCAAAATTTTACTGACCCGTTACAATCACTTTTTTGTTAGCAGAGTGAGACTCTCCATGCTGGAATTACTGAAAAGCCTCGCCGTGGCCGTACTGATGGTCCCTGTGGTAATGGCGCTGATGCTGGGTATGATTTATGGCCTGGGTGAAGTGTTTAATATCTTCTCTAAAGTGGGTCATCGCGAAAAATCTTCAGCCCGTTCGCATAATTAATTTCTGCCACGCCCGCCATCCAGGCGGGCGTCGTCATTTTTGTCCCGCACCGATTCAACCTTCTCTGACGCCTGCCGATAATTTACTGAACCTCCCTGATATTGCGTTATATTATCCGCTACACAACGAATAGCCGGAGAGAATCATGTCATTTAATTACACCCGCTGGAGCGTCGCGGCGCTGGTTACCGTGTCGCTGGCCGGACAGGCCGTGGCCGCCGATAACATTACCGTGTTTGCCGCGGCTTCTCTGACCAATGCAATGCAGGATATTGCCAGTCAGTATCAGAAGGAAAAGGGCGTAACGGTCGTCTCTTCGTTCGCCTCATCCTCCACGCTGGCGCGTCAGCTTGAACAGGGCGCGCCTGCCGACCTGTTTATCTCTGCCGATCAGCAGTGGATGGATGATGCCGTAGCGAAGAAAAGCGTGATAACCCGCACCCGCTACACCCTGCTGGGCAACGACCTGGTACTGATTGCGCCACGCAGTGCCGCAGCTAAAGCGGTGACGCTGGATCCGCAGACCGACTGGAAAACATTGCTGCACGGCGAACGTCTGGCGGTTGGCGATCCGGACCACGTTCCGGCGGGAATTTACGCCAAAGAAGCGCTGCAAAAACTGGGCGCCTGGGACGGCGTTGCGCCCGCGTTAGCGCCCGCTAATAATGTGCGGGCAGCGCTGGCGCTGGTCGAGCGTAACGAAACGCCTTATGGCATTGTCTACGGTTCGGACGCCGTCGCCAGCGACAAAGTGCAGGTGGTGGGGCGTTTTCCGGCAGACAGCCATAAACCGGTGGAATATCCGATGGCGATCGTAAACGATCACGACACGGCTACCGTTAAAGCCTTTTATGATTACCTGAAAGGGCCGCAGGCTGCGGCGATTTTCAAACATTACGGATTCACACCAACGAAATGATACTCAGCGATCCCGAATGGCAGGCAGTACTGCTTAGCCTCAAAGTCTCTGGCATAGCCGTGCTGGGCAGTCTGCCGTTTGGCATCCTGATGGCCTGGATTCTGGTGCGCTGCCGTTTCCCCGGCAAAGCGCTGCTCGACAGCCTGATTCACCTGCCGCTGGTGCTGCCGCCGGTAGTGGTGGGGTATCTGCTGCTGGTTAGCCTGGGACGACGCGGGATCATTGGTGAAAAGCTGTTTGACTGGTTTGGTTTCAGCTTTGCGTTCAGCTGGCGCGGTGCGGCACTGGCGTCTGCCGTCATCGCCTTTCCACTGATGGTACGCGCCATCCGGCTGGCGCTGGAAGCGGTGGATAGCCGGCTGGAGCAGGCAGCGCGTACGCTGGGTGCCGGACGCTGGCGGGTCTTTTTCACCATTACACTGCCGCTGACGTTGCCGGGTGTGATCGCCGGAACGGTACTGGCGTTTGCCCGATCGCTGGGCGAATTTGGCGCCACGATCACGTTCGTTTCCAATATTCCCGGTGAAACGCGCACGCTTCCGCTGGCGATGTTTACCCTGATCGAAACGCCCGGTGCAGAGGGTGCGGCGGCGCGACTCTGCGTGATCGCTATCGTGCTGGCACTGGGTTCACTGCTGGCGTCGGAATGGCTGGCACGGGCAGGCCGTAAGCGGATGGGAAGCTGATGCTATCACTCAACTTTATGCAGCAGCAGGGCGATCATCAGCTTGAGGTCGATCTGCAGATCCCGGCCAAAGGGATCACCGCCATTTTCGGTGTTTCCGGTGCCGGTAAAACCTCACTCATCAACGCCATCAGCGGACTGACTCAGCCGCAGCGCGGGCGAATTGAGCTTAACGATCGCCTGCTGTTTGATGCAGAGCAGAAGATTGCGCTGCCGCCGGAAAAACGCCGCATCGGTTATGTGTTTCAGGATGCTCGGCTGTTCCCGCACTACCGGGTCCGGGGCAACCTGCAATATGGTATGGCGCCGTCAATGAAAGCGCAGTTCGACAGTCTGGCCTCGCTGCTGGGGCTGGAGGCGCTGCTGTCGCGCTTTCCGCTGTCGCTGTCGGGCGGTGAAAAGCAGCGGGTCGCGATTGGCCGGGCGCTGCTGACCGCACCGGATATGCTGCTGCTGGATGAGCCGCTGGCGTCGCTGGATCTGCCGCGCAAACGTGAACTGATGCCTTATCTGCAAAAGCTGGCGAAGCAGGTCGATATTCCGATGCTCTACGTCTCGCACAGTCTGGATGAAATCCTGCATCTGGCTGATAACGTGCTGGTACTGGATGCGGGCAAGGTTAAAGCCTTTGGTCCGCTGGAGCGGGTCTGGAGCAGCAGCGCGATGCGGCCGTGGCTGCCGGTGAGCGAACTGACCAGTGTGCTGCGGGTGCAGGTGCTGGAGCAGCATCCCGACTATCCGATGACCGCGCTGTCGCTGGGCGATCAGCACATCTGGGTCAGCCGGGTGAATCAGCCGGTGAAAACGCCACTGCGTATTCGCATCGCCTCATCCGATGTTTCGCTGGCGCTGCAACTGCCGCAGCATACCTCCATCCGCAACATTTTACCGGCACAGGTCGTTGAGCTGCTGGAGGTCGGAGACCAGGTGGAGGTGAAGCTGCGTATCGGCATCAGCGAACTCTGGGCGCGCATCACGCCGTGGGCGCGCGATGAACTGGGCATCCGGCCCGAACAGTGGCTCTATGCCCAGATTAAAAGCGTCTCCGTGACGCCCTGATTACAGGACGAACTGACGGAGAGTATCGGCAATACCGGTTTCAAGGTTAGTGCCGATCACCTTTTTCGCCCGTGCTTTGATCGCCTCGTCGGCATTGCCCATCGCCACGCCCAGTCCGGCCGTTTCCAGCATGCTGAGATCGTTGTAGTTATCACCAAACGCGATCACATCGGACATGCTCAGCCCCAGCGATTCAACCCACTGCGCCAGCCGTTTGCCTTTGCTGTTGCCGCCTTTGGCGATGTCCACCTGATCGTGCCATGACCATTCGCAGGCCAGCCCCAGCTCCGCCTCCACCGCAGTGGCGAACTGTTGCAGCTCCTGATGATTGTCGTGCGACAGGGCAAACTTCCAGATCGAACCGGCGTCACGTGCCGCCTGGGCTAAATCAGGCACCTGACGGAACAGCGGACGCTGATGCTCAGGCAGCGATTCGGCCCATTTCAGCGTGCGCATCACGTGACCGGTCGGCGTCTGATAGAGCATCGCATCATCCACGTAAAGCAAGCCGTGAATCTGCTGCTGATCCAGCCTCTCAATGACCTGTAACGCCAGCTGCGGGTCGAGAGGATCAGATGCCAGCACCTTTTTCGCCTGGTAATCATACAAATAGGTGCCATTACAGCAGATTGCGGGTGTATCCAGTTGTAGTGCCTGATAAAAAGGGTGGATAGCGCAGTGATGGCGTCCGGTCACAATAGCGACATGAACACCCGCCTGGCGGGCCTGGTTCAGTGCGTCAATTGACTGCGGCAGAATCGTTTTGGCTGGAGTCAGCAGCGTGCCGTCGAGGTCGAGGGCAATTACCCGGTAGCTCATTCATCCTCTCGTTTTTTCAGGTTTGCAGAGGCTGAAGTCTACACCTGTCCACGGTCCGGAGACAAAAAACAGGGCACAAATGATTCCAGCGCAGGCCAATAAAACACGCTACAGTGATTCACAGATCATGATCAGGCAGCAAAAAAGGAGAATGCATGAAACAGGTTGTTTACACCGCCAGTCCCGAGAGCCAGCAGATTCACGTCTGGCAGATGAATGATGAGGGTGCGCTGACGTTGCTTCAGGTGATTGATGTCGCCGGTCAGGTTCAGCCGATGGTGGTGAGTCCGAAACGCGATTTTCTCTATGTCGGCGTGCGTCCCAATTTTCGCGTGCTGGCGTTCCAGATTGCCGCCGATGGCACGCTGACCGAAGCCGGTCAGGCACCGCTGCCGGGCAGTCCGACCCACATTTCCACCGATCGCGAGGGTCGGTTCCTGTTCTGCGGTTCCTACAATGATGCCTGCGTCAGCGTCAGCCCGATTGGCGATGATGGCATTCCGCAGGCCCCGCTACAGGTGATCAACGGCCTGGATGGCTGTCACTCGGCCAATATCGATACCGATAACAAGACACTCTACGTACCGGCACTGAAGCAGGACCGTATCTGTCTGTTTGCGCTGGGCGCAGACGGTCAGCTGACGCCGCGCAAACAGGCGCAGGTCACGACGGTAGAGGGCGCAGGTCCGCGTCATATGCAGTTCCATCCGGGCGGGCAGTTTGCTTACTGCGTCAACGAGCTCGACAGCACGGTTGATGTCTGGGCATTAAATACCGGTGAAGGCGAAGCAGAAAGCGTGCAGACGCTGGATATGATGCCGCCTGACTTCAGCGGTACGCGCTGGGCAGCCGATATTCATCTGACGCCGGATGGCCGTTTCCTCTACGCCTGCGATCGCACCAGCAGCACGCTGGCAATTTTCAGCGTCAGCGAACTGGGCGATGAACTGACGCTGGAAGGGTTCCAGCCGACGGAAACGCAGCCGCGCGGGTTCAATATCGATCACAGCGGACGTTTTCTGGTGGCGGCGGGACAGAAATCGCATCACATCGAAGTGTATGCGATTAGCGAACCGAAGGGGCTGTTACAGCCGCTGGGACGTTATGCGGTAGGGCAGGGCCCGATGTGGGTGGTGATTCATCAGCTGCAGGCGTAACGCATCCTGAAAAACGCCTCTCCTGAGCGGGAGAGGCATTCAGACGATTGAAAAACTCAAATCAGGGTGCATCGGACAGCGATGGATTAGCTCAACACGCAGGGAATACAGTCAGAGGAGGAAAGCGTCCCGCGCCATGGACAAAAACGCCGGGAGCGTTTTTGAACAACGCAAAGCGTTGGCCCATTTACGGGCGCACCTCAGGGATGAGGTGCGTAATCACGCGGGCCGAGCGAGCCAGGGATTGGCGTAAGCGACTTTCCGATTTGACCGAATTTCCTGCGCTGGCTCGGTCTCACAGCTAACCGGGACAGACTTTTAAGTACATCTCTCCCGGGCGGGAAAGATATACTGAATTACTGATAATTCACGGTCAGCGAGGCGCTCGCCAGGGCGTGGAAATGCACATTAAAGCCGACCATTGCGCCACTGGCGCCTTCATCCACCTCAATCGTCTCCACATCCAGCGCATGCACGGTGAAAATGTAGCGATGGGTTTCGCCCTGTGGCGGTGCCGCGCCACCATAGCCCGCCTGACCGAAATCGGTGCGGGTCTGGATTGCGCCTGCTGGCAGTGACGCTTTGCCGGAACCGGCACCCTGCGGCAGTGACGTGGTGCTGGCCGGAATATTCGCCACGACCCAGTGCCACCAGCCGGAACCCGTCGGCGCATCAGGATCGTAGCAGGTCACCACAAAACTTTTGGTGCCTTCCGGTGCTGCTTCCCAGGCAAGATGGGGAGAAATATTCTCGCCCTGATAACCCATGCCGTTGAAAACATGCTTTTCTGGCATCTTCTCGCCGTCATTAAAATCCTGACTAAAAACGCGCATCACATCTCCTTAACTGTCGATGAATAGCCTTTCATCATAACCAAAAGCGCCACCAGTGCCAGTGGTCAGCCCGCTTCAGGCGGCAAAATGTTGCAAATGTTCCAGCGCACTGCCAATCGCCTGCACCAGCTGACTCAGTGCCTGGGGCGTGATGATGTAGGGCGGCATCAGGTAGATCAGACGGCCAAAAGGCCGGATCCAGACGCCCTGTTCAACAAAGAACTGCTGCAGGGCCGCCATGTTGACCACCTGATGGGTTTCCACCACGCCAATCGCTCCCAGCACGCGCACATCGGCCACCTGTGGGGAACGGCGCAGCGGCAGCAGCTCAGCCCGCAGTTGCTGTTCGATTGCGGCCACCTGACGCTGCCAGTGACCTTCCGCCAGCATGCTCAGGCTCTCCGCCGCCACTGCGCAGGCCAGCGGATTCCCCATAAAAGTCGGGCCATGCATAAAACAGCCTGCCGCGCTGCGGCTGATGGTGTCGGCGACGTCGCGGGTGGTCAGGGTCGCTGCCAGCGTCATCATGCCGCCGGTCAGCGCTTTGCCGACGCAGAGAATATCCGGGGTAATGCCTGCATGTTCACAGGCAAAGAGCTTGCCGGTGCGGCCAAAGCCGGTAGCGATCTCATCCGCTATCAGCAGCACGCCATAGCGGTCGCACGCTTCCCGGACCTGCTGCAGATAGCGCGGATGATAGAAACGCATCCCGCCCGCACCCTGCACAATCGGCTCCAGGATCACCGCTGCCAGCTGCCGGTGATGCTGTTCAATCAGCCGGGCAAAATCATCGAAGTCGCGTTCGTCCCATTTATCATCAAAGCCGCAGGCCGGGGCTGCCGCAAAGTGATGTTCGGGCAGGTAGCCGCGCCACAGGCTGTGCATCGAGTTATCGGGATCGCACACCGACATCGCGGCAAAGGTATCACCATGATAGCCGCGCTTCAGTGTCAGGAACTGCTGGCGCGTCTCACCGCGGCCCAGCCAGTACTGCAGCGCCATTTTCATCGACACTTCCACGGCCACCGAGCCGGAATCGGCCAGGAAGACGCACTCCAGCGCCTCGGGCGTCATCGCCACCAGCTGACGGCAGAGCGCCACTGCTGCCGGATGGGTAATGCCACCAAACATCACGTGCGACATCTGCGTGACCTGCTCCGTTAGCGCCCGGTTCAGTCGCGGGTGGTTGTAACCATGAATCGCCGCCCACCACGATGACATTCCATCCACCAGCTCACGGCCATCGGCCAGCTGCAGCTGAAAACCCTGCGCGGCGACGACCGGGTAGCAGGGCAGCGGATCCTGCATGGAAGTGTAGGGATGCCAGATATGCTGGCGATCAAAACGGGCATCATCGGAGGAGAAAACGGGGGTAGTCATCGGAGTTGTAAACCAAAATAAAAAAATATAGTTTACAAGTATACCCCTGCTTTCTGTCGGGATGACACCCTTTTCTGGAGTACGTAATGGCTCAACGCTGGACAATTGCACAGGCGCAAGCACTGTTTGATCAACCTTTTCTTGAACTGATGTTTAAAGCGCAGCAGGTGCATCGTCAGCACTTCGACCCGCGCCAGGTGCAGGTCAGTACCCTGCTGTCGATCAAAACCGGGGCCTGCCCGGAAGATTGCAAATATTGCCCGCAGAGCGCGCGCTACAAGACCGGCCTGGAGTCGGAACGTCTGATGGAAGTGGAGGAGGTACTGACCTCCGCGCGTCAGGCCAAAGCCGCCGGTTCGACCCGTTTCTGCATGGGTGCCGCGTGGAAAAACCCGCACGAGCGCGATATGCCCTACCTGGAAAAGATGGTCGAAGGCGTGAAGGCGATGGGAATGGAAACCTGCATGACGCTCGGCACGCTCAGCGATCAACAGGCGCAGCGGCTGGCGGGCGCGGGCCTCGATTACTACAACCATAACCTCGACACCTCACCGGAATTCTATGGTTCCATCATCACCACCCGCAGCTATCAGGAACGTCTGGATACGCTCGGCAAAGTGCGTGACGCCGGAATCAAAGTCTGTTCGGGCGGCATCGTCGGCCTGGGTGAAACCGTGAACGATCGCGCCGGTCTGCTGGTGCAGTTAGCCAATCTGCCGACGCCGCCGGAGAGCGTGCCGATCAACATGCTGGTCAAAGTCAAAGGCACGCCGCTGGCGGACAACGATGACGTAGAGCCGTTCGATTTTATCCGTACCATCGCGGTGGCGCGCATCATGATGCCGACCTCGCATGTGCGTCTCTCCGCGGGTCGTGAGCAGATGAGCGAGCAGACTCAGGCTATGTGCTTTATGGCCGGGGCGAACTCGATTTTCTACGGCTGCAAACTGCTGACCACGCCGAATCCGGAAGAGGATAAAGACCGCGTGCTGTTCCGCAAACTGGGGCTGAACCCGGAGCATACCCACACCCAACACGGCGATCAGCAGCAGGAAGAACACCTCAGCGAGCAGCTGTTCCATGCCGATACAGAACAGTTCTACAACGCGGCGCTGTAATGAGCTGGCAGCAACGACTTCAGCAGGGGCTGGCGCAGCGCCGTGCGGCCGATGGCTGGCGACAGCGTCGAATCATCGATCAGCAAGCCACCCGCACGTTAGAGAGCGGTGGCCGCCGCTATCTGCACTTCTCCAGCAATGACTATCTCGGTTTAAACCGCCATCCGGCGGTGATTGCGGGCTGGCAACAGGGTGCGGCGCTGGCGGGCGCGGGGGCGGGCGCCTCAGGTCACGTCACCGGTTATCACCGTCAGCACGCCGAACTTGAGGCGCAGCTGGCCGACTGGCTCGGCTATGACCGTGCGCTGCTGTTTATCTCCGGGTTCGCGGCCAATCAGGCGGTGATTCATCTGCTGGGCGAGAAAAACGATCGCATCCTGGCCGACAAACTCAGCCATGCCTCGCTGCTTGACGCCGCCAGCCACAGCCCGGCGCAGCTGCGCCGTTTCAGTCATAACGATCCGGAGAGCCTGACGGCACGGCTCGCGTCACCCTGTGAGGGGGAAACGCTGGTGGTGACCGAGGGGATTTTCAGCATGGATGGCGACAGCGCACCGCTGGCTGCGCTGGCGCAACAGACGCGTCAGGCACAGGGCTGGCTGCTGGTGGATGATGCGCACGGCATCGGCGTGGCAGGTGAGCAGGGGCGGGGCAGCTGCTGGCAGCAGGGCGTTAAGCCGGAACTGCTGGTGGTCACTTTTGGCAAAGCCTTTGGCGTCAGCGGTGCCGCGCTGCTGTGCGATGCGGATACCGCCGACTATTTCCTGCAGTTCAGCCGGCATCTGATCTATTCCACCGCCATGCCCGCTGCGCAGGCTGTGGCGCTACAGGCGGCACTGCGCGAAATTCAGCAGGGTGATGCGCTGCGCCAGCAGTTGCAGCAGAACATTGCGCATTTCCGGCGTGGCGCGGCCTCGCTGCCGTGGCAACTAATGGACTCAGCCAGCGCGATCCAGCCGCTGCTGATCGGTGAAAATGGCGATGCGATGGCGCTCTCGGCGCGGCTGGCGGAGGCGGGTTGCTGGGTCAGTGCGATTAGGCCACCTACCGTGCCGCCGGGAACGGCCCGGCTGCGCATTACCCTGACGGCGGCACATCACCCGGAAGATATTGATCGGTTACTGGAGGCGCTGCATGACGCTGCGGGTTGATAAGCAGGCGGTTGCGCGAGCCTTTGGCCGGGCGGCCAGCCATTACGATGCCCATGCGGCACTGCAACGACTCAGCGGCGATGCGCTGCTGGCACGCGCACCGGCTCACAGCGGGCTGCAGCTGCTGGATGCCGGGTGTGGCACCGGCTGGTACAGCAGGCTGTGGCGCGAACGCGGCAAACAGGTCACGGCGCTGGATCTCTCACCGCAGATGCTGCAACAGGCGCGGGACAACGACGCGGCGCAGCGCTATCTGGTGGGCGACATCGACGCGCTGCCGCTGGCGGATAACAGTATCGACATGGTGTGGAGCAACCTGGCGGTGCAGTGGAGTGAGGATCTGCCCGGCGCGCTGCGCCAGTTCCGACGGGTGCTGCGGCCCGAGGGCACGCTGCTGTTTTCCACGCTGGGCGACGGCTCGCTGCAGGAGGTGCATGAAGCCTGGTCCCATCTGGATGCGTTACCCCATGCTAACCGCTTTCTTAGCGAGCCGCAGATTGCGGCGGCCTGCCACGCAGAGCAACTGATTTGCAGCGCGGAAAGGGTGACGCTGCATTTTCCCGATGCGCTCAGTGCCATGCGTTCGCTGAAAGGGATTGGCGCGACCCATCTGCATCAGGGTCGCGACGGGCAGATACTCACCCGACAACGGCTCAACCAGTTAGAGGCACACTGGCCGCGCGATCGGCACGGCTATCGCCTGAGTTACCATTTAATCTATGGAGTCACGCTTTCATGAAACGGCTTTTTATCACCGGCACCGACACCGAAGTCGGTAAAACGGTCGCCAGCGGCGCACTGTTGCAGGCAGCCGCCGCAGCGGGCTACCGCTGTGCGGGCTACAAGCCGGTTGCGTCAGGCTGTGAGATGACGCCTGAAGGCATTCGCAACAGTGATGCGCTGGCGCTGCAGCGCTTCAGCAACGTGCCGTTAAGCTATCAGCAGGTCAATCCGCTGGCGTTTATGGAGCCGACCTCGCCACACATCGTCAGCGCCGAAGAGGGCAGGCCGATCACCCATCTGGCACTGTCAGCGGGTCTGGCGGCGCTGGAGCCACTGGCGGACTGGATTCTGGTCGAGGGTGCGGGCGGCTGGTACACCCCGCTGTCAGAGACGCACACCTATGCGGACTGGGTGGTCAGCGAACAGCTGCCCGTGATTCTGGTGGTGGGAATTAAGCTCGGCTGCATCAACCACGCCATGCTCACCGCCGAGGCGGTGCGTGCGTGCGGCCTGCCACTGGTGGGCTGGATCGCCAACACCGTCGAACCTCCCGGCAAACGCTATCAGGAATATCTCACCAGCCTGAAGCAGCGACTGCCTGCGCCCTGTCTGGGCACCATTCCGTATCTCACCGATGCGGCACAGCAGGCCTCCTGTGGACAGTATCTGACGCTGCCAGAGTAAAGCCTGACCCAACGGGCTTTATGCTTTGTCAGTCTGAGCCTGTGCAGTGCTCACCAGCCTGAACGTCAGGTTGTTGCGCGCTGCCTGCAATCCTGACGCCTGCCGTGGCAGGGACTCAGCGTCAGGCCACCGTCAGCCACTTATCCAAGGTGTGGTCATCGAGCTGCTCCATGCTGCCCTGCGCCACATTACGGCCACGGTGCAGCAGCAGGAAATAGTCCGCCACCCGCCGAATCAGCGACAGGCGCTGCTCCAGCAGCAGGATGGTCAGCCCGTAGTCGAGGTTAAGCCGGCGGATCAGGTTGCCCATCTCCTCTTCCAGCCACGGCGACATCCCATCAGTCGGCTCATCCAGAATCAGCAGTTTGGGCTGCAGCACCAGCGCGCGCGCCAGGGCCAGCTGTTGCTGCTGATCGATGGGTAGATCGCCGCTGCGTTGCTGGCGCAGGGAGTAGAGTGCCGGGAACAAATCAAAGACCATTTCGGGAATGGCGCGATGACGATCGCGCTGGCTGGCACCCGCCAGCAGGGCAATCAGCAGGTTATCTTCCACACTCATCTGGGTAAAAATGTGGCGGCCCTGTGGCACATAGCCGATGCCCATCTGCGCCCGCTGTTCGGCCGGTTGCAGCAGCAAATCTTCCGGCGGCGAGCCATCCTCTTTCCAGGAAATGGTGCCGCTGTTAATCGGCAGTCTGCCCATGATGCAGTTGACCAGCGTGGTCTTGCCCATGCCAGGACGGCCCAGAATGCCGGTGCAGGTGCCAGGCGACAGATCCAGGTCCACATCCCACAGGATATGGTTCTGACCGTAAAATTGATTTACCGAACGTAGACTCAGCATCTGACACTCTCCTTCCCGATCATTAGCCTGATTGCTTCCGCTCTTTGTCGTCTGGCAAACAAGTCATCAGCAACGGCAGCCTCACCATTGCAGCACAGTGCGCGTAAAGCGCGGTGACGTTACTGACTCCTGCAATTCCCAGGCCAGATCTTAAAACGGCCCTGTTTCCTGCTGAAGTGCGCTGTATCAGGGAGAAAAGGTGAGAAAAACTTATCAATTACCCATGGTCATCACGCGCCTGCACTTTTACAGTGCCTGCGGGCGCTGTTTGTGGTGCAGACGTGCTGCGGTAACGCAGAATGTCTGATTAAGAATCTTAGTGGAATGATGAAAATTTGCGTGCCACGCCAGGCGACAGATTAAAAATGCAGAATAATCCGTCAGCAGCCGACGCGAAATTTAACGCAAAAAAAATTATTTTCAACGAGGCGGGACGGCAGGGAAAAATTATACACAGCTGATGGCGGCGGGGCTGCCATCACTTATCCACTATTCCTGTGGATAACCTTGTGCATTAGGTAATGAAAACCGGTTAGAAGCGAGGAAATACGCGGCCTGGTAACATAATGACGAGATTCTGGCCTTATTAGCTTAAACCAGTAAAATCAGCTGGTTATCAAAAAACAAGCCTGCGAATTTTCTGTCAGATAACCGAACTGTAATTTTGTGACGTTCTATTGACAAATGTTAAATCCGATCCCGGTCTGGGGATAACATTGCGCAACAGGTTTTGCGATATCACGTATCTGAAGCAGGCGGGCTAAGTCTTACCCTGATAGCATAAACCTTGCACGATTACTGTTTTTATATCCAGTATTATTTTCTGGCAAAATCACCATAGCAGAGTAAAATAAGTGGCTGCCCGCCGACTTCTCCAGCAGGAACTGCATTCATGACCAAAGCTTTTAAACTCAATTCCGCCTTTAAACCTTCGGGCGACCAGCCTGAGGCGATCCGTCGCCTGGAAGAGGGGCTGGAGGATGGACTGGCCCACCAGACTTTATTAGGCGTGACCGGCTCCGGTAAAACCTTTACCGTCGCCAACGTCATTGCCGACCTCAATCGCCCGACGATGGTGCTGGCACCGAACAAAACGCTGGCGGCGCAGCTCTATGGCGAGATGAAAGAGTTTTTCCCGGATAACGCCGTCGAGTTTTTCGTCTCTTACTACGACTACTATCAGCCTGAAGCCTATGTGCCGAGCTCCGACACCTTTATTGAAAAAGATGCGTCGGTGAATGAACACATCGAACAGATGCGTCTGTCAGCGACCAAGGCGCTGCTGGAGCGGCGCGACGTTATCGTGGTGGCGTCGGTTTCGGCGATCTATGGTCTGGGCGATCCCGATCTCTATCTGAAAATGATGCTGCACCTGACACGCGGCATGATTATCGATCAGCGCAGCATTCTGCGCCGTCTGTCAGAGCTGCAGTACACCCGCAACGACCAGGCGTTTCAGCGCGGCACCTTCCGCGTGCGTGGCGAAGTGATCGATATCTTCCCGGCGGAGTCGGATGATATTGCGCTGCGCGTCGAACTGTTTGACGAAGAGGTTGAGCGTCTGTCGCTGTTCGACCCGCTGACCGGGCAGATCGATTCAGTAGTGCCGCGCTTTACCATCTATCCCAAGACGCACTACGTCACGCCGCGTGAGCGCATCCTGCAGGCGATGGAAGATATCAAAGTCGAGCTGGCGGACCGCCGCCGGGTGCTGCTGGAGAACAATAAACTGCTGGAAGAGCAGCGTATTACTCAGCGTACCCAGTTTGATCTGGAGATGATGAGTGAGCTGGGTTACTGCTCCGGCATCGAGAACTACTCGCGCTACCTCTCCGCACGCGGACCGGGCGAAGCGCCACCGACGCTGTTTGACTATCTCCCTGCCGATGGCCTGCTGGTGGTGGATGAGTCGCACGTCACCATCCCGCAGATTGGCGGCATGTACAAAGGGGACCGGGCGCGCAAAGAGACGCTGGTGGAGTATGGCTTCCGCCTGCCGTCGGCGCTGGACAACCGTCCGATGAAGTTTGAAGAGTTTGAGGCGCTGGCCCCGCAGACCATCTATGTCTCGGCAACGCCGGGCAAATATGAGCTGGAAAAATCGGGCGACGAAGTGGTCGATCAGGTGGTGCGTCCTACCGGTCTGCTGGATCCGATCATCGAAGTGCGTCCGGTCGGCACCCAGGTTGACGATCTGCTGTCGGAAATCCATCAGCGCGTGGCGATCAACGAACGTGTGCTGGTGACGGTGCTGACCAAGCGCATGGCGGAAGATCTCACTGAATATCTGACGGAGCATGGCGAGAAGGTGCGCTATCTGCACTCCGACATCGACACCGTAGAGCGTATGGAGATTATCCGCGACTTACGTCTGGGTGAGTTTGATGTGCTGGTGGGCATCAACTTACTGCGTGAGGGGCTGGATATGCCGGAAGTGTCGCTGGTGGCGATTCTGGATGCGGATAAAGAGGGCTTCCTGCGTTCCGAACGATCGCTGATTCAGACCATTGGTCGTGCGGCGCGTAACATCAACGGTAAAGCGATTCTCTATGGCGATAAAATCACGCCGTCGATGGCGCGTGCCATTGAAGAGACAGAGCGCCGCCGCGAGAAACAGCAGTTGCACAACGAAAAGAATGGCATTGTGCCGCAGGGCCTGAACAAGAAGATCACGGATATTCTGGAGCTGGGCAAGAATGTGGTGAAAACCCGCGGCAAAGCGAAACCGGCTCGTCCTGGCGAGGCTCAGGCACTGGCCGATTTCCAGCTGTTAACGCCGCAGGCGCTGCAGAAGAAAATCCACGAGCTGGAAGGGCAGATGCAGCAGCACGCGCAGAACCTGGAGTTCGAACAGGCGGCCAGCGTTCGCGATCAGCTGCATGAGCTGCGAACGCTGTTTATCGCGGCCTCGTAGTGCCGTCAAAGCTCTGAATGGCGTGTTCCAGCGCCACCCGTAACAGCTGGCGGTCGTGACGATATTTAATGTCGGCGGCCTCCAGCGGTTCACGGACAATCAGCCGGTTTTCAATGCCCTCTGTGGCGACCGACGGTCCGACCACTACGGCATCGATCACCCGCTTGCCGATATAACGTTCCATCATCTGAAGCTTGTCAGCCACTGAAAGACTGGCCGCGGCGGGGCTGAGCTCACGGCCCAGATTGCCGATAAACACCATAGTGGCAGGCGTGCGACGCAGGGCCTGTGCCATCTCTTCCATCAGCAGAATCGGCATCAGGCTAGTGTAGAAACTGCCTGGACCAATCAGGATCAGATCCGCTTCTGCAATGGCCTGCAGCGCTTCCCGCGTCGGCTGGACGTTGGGATGCAGCATCAGCTCCTGCGGCGGCTGCTTCATCTCATCGATGGCGGTTTCGCCGTAAACCATATTGCCTTCGGCATCCATCGCCACCAGGTCCACCGGCTGCTCCGACATCGGGATTAAAAAGGCGTCGACCTTCAGCAGGTTACGGATGATGTTGATCGCTTCCAGCGGGCGAACGCTCAGATGATCCAGCGCCCGTAGCATCAGATTGCCGAGGTTGTGACCGGCCAGTTCGCCGTTACCGGCAAAACGGTACTCGAACATCGCGGAGGCGACGCTGGGTTCTGCAATCAGCTGGTTAAGACAGTTGCGCATGTCGCCCCAGGCGATACCGCCTTCGGATCGACGAATGCGGCCGGTCGATCCGCCATTGTCGGTGGTGGTGACGATGCCGGTGAGACGGGAGCCCAGCGGGGAAAGGGCCGACATCACGCGGCCTAAACCGTGTCCGCCGCCCAGTGCCACAACGCGATCAAGATCGGCCAGTGTGCGATTCATACTTCTCCTTAACATCTCGTCGCGTAGCGTGGCTCTAAACGCTAATCCCGCGCGGATGACTTGCGTCAAAATCTGGATCGCATTTTAACGTATCCTGTCGCGAAAATGCGGTGAAAATTCGATATGTATAAGAATATATAGCGAAAAGAGCAAATGGAAGAGTGAGGAAATTCACGCTACCATCATGTTTACCGCGCTGATCAACGGGTCAGCGTACACTCAAGCCTGAATGCCTAAGTCTGCGGATAGGGGGTTCAGGCCGTAGCCATCGTGCTGCCAGGGTGCAGGAAGAAATGACTGCATCTCCCAATCTGGAAAGGTGTTCTGGTGTCACAATTTACTGATGCATACGCGCGTAAGTTCTATTACCTGCGCCTGTCGGTCACGGATGTCTGTAATTTCCGCTGTACCTATTGTCTTCCTGACGGCTACAAACCGCAGGGAATTCGTAACAAAAGCTTTCTCTCTCTGGATGAAATCCGCCGCGTCACGCGGGCTTTCGCCGCAGCCGGAACCGAAAAAGTGCGGCTAACCGGTGGTGAGCCGTCGCTGCGCCGTGATTTCACCGACATCATTGCGGCAGTGCGTGAAAACGCCTCTATCCGCCAGATCGCGGTCACCACCAATGGCTACCGGCTGGCGCGCGACGTGAAACAGTGGCGCGACGCGGGTCTGACCGCACTCAACGTCAGCGTCGACAGCCTGGACGCCCGTCAGTTTCACGCCATCACCGGCCAGGATAAATTCCATCAGGTGATGAGCGGCATCGACGCGGCGCTGGACGCCGGTTTTCGTCAGGTCAAAGTCAACAGCGTGCTGATGCGCGATCTCAACAGCCGTAATCTGGCCACGTTCCTCGACTGGATCCGCACCCGTCCGATTCAGCTGCGCTTTATCGAACTGATGGAGACCGGCGACGGCGGCACGCTGTTCCGCGATCAGCACGTTTCCGGCATGGTGATCCGCGAACAGCTCATTGCCCAGGGCTGGCAGCGGCGCGAAAGCGGACGCAGCGACGGCCCGGCGCAGGTCTTTTATCATCCCGACTATGTCGGCGAGATTGGCCTGATCATGCCTTACGCCAAAGATTTCTGTGCCAGCTGCAACCGTCTGCGCGTCTCGGCGCAGGGTAACCTTCACCTGTGCCTGTTTGGTGACGGCGGCATACCGCTGCGTGACCTGCTGGCGTCCGATGAGCAGCAGGCCGAACTGCAGGCGCGCATCGCCAGCAGCCTGGGACAGAAGAAGCAGACGCACTTCCTGCATCAGGGCAACACCGGCATCACACAGAATCTCTCTTACATTGGCGGCTAATTTCAGGAGGAAGTATGGGTAAACCAGCCAGCGAATTTCAGGCCGTGCAGATTGCGGTGATGACGGTGTCAGACCGTCGCGATGCCAGCAACGACACCTCCGGCGACTATCTGCGCGAGGCGGCGGCGGAAGCGGGCCATGAGGTGGTCGATCACGCCATCGTGCCGGATAACCTTTATCGCATTCGCGCCACCGTGTCGCGCTGGATCGCCAGTGACGATGTCCAGGTGGTAATCATTAATGGCGGCACCGGTTTTAACCTGAAGAACAGCACGCCGGAGGCGCTGCTGCCGCTGTTTGACCGCGAGATCGACGGGTTTGGCGAACTGTTCCGGATGATCTCCTATGAAGAGATTGGCGGCTCGACGCTGCAGTCGCGCGCCATTGCCGGTCTGGCTAACGGGACGCTGATTCTGGCCGTGCCGGGTTCGACCAGCGCCTGCCGCACCGCCTGGGAGCGGATTATCGCTGACCAGCTTGATGCGCGCACTGCGCCCTGTAATTTTGTCTCACATCTGAAGAAACGGTAAGTATGTCTCAACTCACACACATTAACGCCGCGGGCGAAGCGCACATGGTGGATGTTTCCGCCAAGGCTGAAACCATGCGCGAAGCGCGCGCCGAAGTGCTGGTGCTGATGCAGCCGGAAACGCTGCAGATGATTATCGACGGCAGCCATCACAAAGGGGATGTCTTCGCCACGGCGCGCATCGCCGGGATCCAGGCAGCAAAACGCACCTGGGAGCTGATTCCGCTCTGTCATCCGCTGATGCTGAGCAAAGTGGAAGTGAACCTCGAAGCAGAACCAGATCATAATCGGGTTCGCATCACCTCGCTCTGCCGCCTGACCGGCAAAACCGGCGTCGAGATGGAAGCGCTGACGGCAGCGTCAGTAGCCGCGCTGACCATCTACGACATGTGCAAAGCCGTGCAGAAGGATATCGTCATCGATCAGCTGCGCTTAATCAGCAAGAGCGGTGGCAAAAGCGGCGATTTCCAGGCGGTCACGCATGATTAAGGTGCTGTTTTTCGCCCAGGTGCGCGAGCTGATCGGCACCGCATCCCTTGAGGTTAACGCTGACTATCCGGATGTGGCGGCGCTGCGCGCTGCGCTGGCCGAACGCGACGATCGCTGGGCGCTGGCATTGGAGTCGGGCAAACTGCTGGCGGCTGTCAACCAGACGCTGGTGCCGATGAGTCACCCGCTGCACGCCGGTGATGAAGTAGCTTTTTTCCCGCCCGTAACCGGAGGCTGAGATGGAAACGCAGATTCGCGTCGGTCCCGAACCCTTTGATGTGGCGGAAGCGTATCGCTGGCTGGCGACCTGTGATGAAGATGGTGCGGTGGTGACCTTTACCGGCAAAGTCCGCAACCACAATCTGGGTGATAACGTGGCGGCGCTGACGCTGGAGCACTATCCCGGCATGACCGAAAAAGCGCTGCAGGAGATTGTTGATGCGGCGCGCGAACGCTGGCCGCTGCAGCGCGTCACGGTAATCCACCGCGTCGGCGAGCTGTTTCCCGGCGATGAGATCGTGCTGGTGGGCGTTACCAGCGCCCATCGCGGCAGCGCCTTTTCTGCCGCGGAGTTCATTATGGATTACCTGAAAACCCGTGCGCCGTTCTGGAAGCGCGAAGCGACAGAGCAGGGCGATCGCTGGGTGGATGCCCGCGATAGCGACCATCAGGCTGCCCAGCGCTGGGACTGAGGCATTTATGGCGCAAGCGGGCAGAAGTTTCTCCGCCCGCTGCGTTACCCTTACTCACCCGCGTCACAGCCCGCTAACACGCATACACAACGCCTACGGCTGCTTCAGCTGCTCTGCCGGACCAAAGCCGGTCTGACCGTGGCTGTGCTCACCGCCGCCATGAGTGCGCTTAAGCTGAATAACCTGACCCTTTTCCCAGGCGTTAGCACCCGGCGCCGCCGGATTGGCTACGATATCCGCCCGATCGGCACGGATTTGCTTGCTGTCCACGTCAAAACGGCGATCGCGATCCGCCAGCAGCCGTGAATCCATCTGACCATCCTGGGTAAAGCCCATCATCAGCGCCGGAATGCCGATCGGCAGCGTTTTGTCGCGATCGGTATGCCAGGTGTGCCAGGTTTTGCCATAGGTATTCACGATGCGGGTCATCAGCGCGTGGTCGGCAACTTTCGGTAAACCTGGCGCAATCAGCGTGCCCGATTTCACCTCATACTGATGGCTGTGCCACAGCTTTTTCTCTTCGGGCGGCAGGGTCTTAAACAGCCGTTCGCTGATGATGTACTCCACGCCCATCAGCCGCGCGTCGCGCGTGTTGCCGTCGTAAATCACCGCCTGCATCACATCGTCGTTCAGCACGGTGACATAGTGGTGCGCCTCCATCTGACCGTTTTTATCGCCGTTATAAAAATGGAAGCCATCGAGATAAGTATTGATGGCGTCGATAGGCGGACGGGACTGCATCACGCTGGCGCCGGTTTCCAGCACTTTCAGTGAGGAGGAGGTCGGCGCGCCCGGTGACTGCACCTGAGCAGGGGTATTACTGGCGCCGCAGCCGGTTAATAACAGGCTGAACGCCGCAACAGGCCAGAGTTTAAACATCGTAAGTTCCTTTAACGTTAAAAAAGGTAACCTTAGTTCAGTTCTCTCCTGCCTGTGAAACTCTGGCAATGGTAGAGTAGGGCTTTGGTTCATTCTGAGGACAGGCATGTCATCTACCCCGATTCTGCAACGTCTGACACTGGGCGCCGCCCTGGTGCTGGCGGGTTGTAGCAGCAAGAAAACTCCGGAGGCGCCGGTACGGCAGCCTGAAGATGTCAAAGCGCAAATCCAGCGGCTGCTGCCGTCGCACGTCAGCAATAAAGCGGCCTGGAGCGACGATATCTACACCACCTTCCGCACGCAGCAGATCGACCCCAGCGCCAGTAACCTGTGCGCGGTGATCGCCGTGGCGGATCAGGAGAGTAACTTCAGCGCCGAGGCCGCGGTGCCAGGCCTGCCAAAAATCGCCTGGGGCGAGATCAACCGCCGTGCAGCGCAGGTGCACGTCCCGGCCTTCCTGGTGCGCACCGCGCTGCTGATCAAATCGCCGACCGGAGAAAGCTACGCCGCCCGGCTGGACAAGGTGCGCAGTGAAAAAGACCTTAGCGCCATCTTCGATGATCTGATCGATATGGTGCCGATGGGCCAGACGCTGTTCGGCAATCTCAACCCAATTCACACCGGCGGGCCGATGCAGGTCAGCATCGCGTTTGCCGAAGCGCACGCCAAAGGCTATCCGTGGCCGATCGATGGCACCATCCGGCGTGAAGTCTTTACCCGTCACGGCGGGATCTACTTTGGGACGATGCACCTGCTCGGCTATCCGGCTGACTACAGCCAGCCGCTCTATCGCTTTGCCGACTACAATGCAGGCTGGTACGCCAGCCGCAATGCGGCGTTCCAGGCGGCAGTGTCAAAAGCCACCGGCATGAAGCTGGCGCTGGATGGCGATCTGATCCTCTATGGCTCAGACGCGGCGGGCGGCACCGAACTGGCGGTGCGGACGCTCTCGAAGCAGATCGACATGAGCAACAGCGCCATTCGCCGCGATCTGGAGAAAGGAGAGAAAGAATCGTTCAGCGACAGCGAACTCTGGAAACAGGTCTTTGCCCTGGCGGATAAAATGGCGGGTCGTAAGCTGCCGCGTGAAATGCTGCCGGGCATTAAGCTGGAAAGTCCGAAAATTACCCGTAATCTGACGACGGCGTGGTTTGCGCAGCGCGTCGACAGCCGTTATCAGCAGTGTCTGTCGCGGCGTTAACCAGCATGTTGTGGCACAGTTGAGCTGAGCTGTGCCACACTTAAATCTGGCATGGCTCCCGGCAGGGAGCTGTTCATCCGTTTAACAAGAGGTGCATCATGGACCGATATCCACGCAATGATTCCATCGTTCAACCCGCATCTCGCGGTTTACAAGCCTATATGGCGCAGGTCTATGGCTGGATGACCTGCGGTCTGTTACTGACCGCATTTGTCTCCTGGTTCGCGGCGCGTACGCCCGCAGTGATGGAGCTGGTGTTTGCCAATCGCATTACCTTCTTCGGGCTGATTATCGCGCAGCTGGCGCTGGTGTTCTTCCTGTCAGGCATGGTGCATCGTCTAAGCGGAGCCGTAGCCACCGGGCTGTTTATGCTCTATTCGGCGCTGACCGGCATTACCATGGCGAGTATCTTCCTGGTCTACACCTACTCCTCCATCGCCAGCACCTTCTTTGTCACGGCAGGGATGTTTGGTGCGATGAGCTTCTACGGCTATACCACCAAACGCGATCTGAGCCGTTTTGGCAGCCTGCTGTTTATGGCGCTGATAGGCATTGTGCTGGCGTCGCTGGTGAATTTCTGGCTGAAAAGCCCGGCGCTGATGTGGGCGATTACCTACATCGGTGTGGTGGTGTTTGTGGGATTAACCGCTTATGACACGCAGAAGCTGAAAAACATCGGTGAGCAGATTGATGCCCGCGACACGGAAAACCTGCGTCGCTATTCGATCATGGGCGCGCTGACGCTCTATCTCGACTTCATTAACCTGTTCCTGATGCTGCTGCGGATCCTCGGTAACCGCCGCTGATTTTCAGTGTAAAAGGGGAGGCGCGAAGGTTGCGCCTCCCTTTTTTTATTACGATTTCTGTAACTTCTGCTCGTTCTTCTGACGCAGATGCTTCGCCCGACTCTCCAGGCCCAGATAGAGCACCAGCGCTAACAGCAGCGGCAGGATAAAGTAGAGCACACGATAGGCCAGCAGCGCCGCAATGATGGTGCCATGCGAAGCGTGCTGACCGCTGAGCAGCGCCAGGAAAACCGCTTCCAGAACGCCAATGCCCGCCGGAATGTGAATGATTACCCCGGCAATACTGCTGATCAGCAGGACGCCCAGCACCATCGGATAGCCCACGTCGCGTCCCAGCAGCAGCCAGATAATCGCGCCCATCACCATCCAGTTGGCACAGGAAACCGCAAACTGCAGCAGCGCCATGCGCAGTGAAGGCAGCTGCAGCGTCTGGCCTTTAATCGTCCAGCGACGCTGTTTTGAGAAGGCACAGGCCCAGAGGTAAATCGCCACCAGCACCAGCAGAACCACGCCAATCAGCCGCAGCGTAGTCTCACCAATAAACCAGCCGCCGGGGATCGAGACCATGCCCGCACTGAACACCACGCCCGCCAGCAGAATATAGCCCAGCCAGTTAGTCGCGATGCTCAGGGAGAAGATGCGGGTGATGGTGCCGCTGTCGAGGCCCAGCCGGGAATAGAGCCGGTATCGCATCGCGACGCCGCCCACCCAGGTACTCAGCGTCAGGTTAAAGGCGTAACAGATAAACGACACCAGCATGACCTGCCGCTTCGCCAGCTTATGGCCGCAGTAGGCGCGGCCAATCAGGTCATAGCAGCCATACACCAGGTAACTCAGCACCACCAGTCCGGCGGCGGTCAGGACCACAAAGCGGTTGTAGTTAACGATGACCTCATAAACATCTTCCCAGTTCACTTTGCGGGCATAAACCACCAGCAGAACCACCACCGCGACGAAAAACAGCACGGTGAGGATTTTTTTTGCCAGCTGCCAGCGTGGATGTTTTTTTGCCATCAGGATTTTGCTCCCGGGTTGTCTGCTTCTATACGATCCTGCGTTTCCATTTCAGGCTGTACCGGCGCACTGACCTGAGCCAGCAGCGGCGTATGTGCCGGAAGCCAGCCCGCGATGGCCGGGAAATGACGCAGGAAATGGAATACCACCACGCTTTTGCTCAGTTGCCACCAGTTGCGCGGCGGCAGGCGATCCTCCTGCACGCGCTGGCAGTCGTTGGCCAGCAGCGCTTCGAGGTTGTCACGCAGCGTCTGGTTAAAAGGTCGGTCGTGGATGATCAGGTTAGCTTCCAGGTTCAGAGAGAGGCTCAGCGGATCGAGGTTGCTGGAGCCGACGGTCGCCCAGTAATCATCTTTTACAGCGATCTTGCCATGCAGCGGACGACGGATATACTCGTAGACTTCCACGCCACCATCGACCAGATAGTTGTAGAGCAGCTCTGCGCCCACTTTCACAATCGGCATATCCGGTTCGCCCTGCACAATCAGCCGCACCCGGACGCCACGCTGCGCGGCATTGCGCATCTCACGCAGCAGCCGGTAGCCCGGGAAGAAGTAGGCGTTGGCAATAATCACATCCCGCTTCGCCTCGCGCAGCATCTCCAGATAGTGCACTTCGATGTCGTCGCGGTGCTCGTCATTATCGCGGTAAACGTAGAGTACCTGAGCATCGCCGGGTTTAGCATTCACCGCCGGACGATGAGAACGCGATCCCCACCAGCGGCGGGTATGCTGTTCGCTGCCAATGGCCTGTTGCAGATAGCGTGCGATGTCAGCCACGACCGGGCCTTTGACCTGTACCGCGTAATCCTGTTTCGCCTCCGGGCCATAATCAGTGTTGTGTTCAGCCGAGAAGTTGATGCCGCCGACAAAGGCGACCACGTCATCCACCACCACCGTTTTACGGTGCAGGCGGCGGAAGACGTTGGTGCGCATCCCCATCACCAGCGGGCGCGGATCGTAGTAGATGAAACGCACACCCGCGCTGGTCAGGCTGTTCACAAATTGGTCGGAGAGTTCAGCGGAGCCGTAGCCATCGACCATCACTTCGACCCGCACGCCGCGCTGGGCCGCTGCCAGCAATTCGCGGTGCAGGGCGTTGCCGACGTCATCCTCAAACAGAATAAAGGTTTCGATCAAAACTGAGCGTTCTGCCCGCTGAATCGCGCCAAAGACGCGCGGGAAAAACGCTTCACCATTTTCCAGCAATAGCAGCCGGTTGCCTTCCTGCCAGTTAAAATTCATAGATGAATCTCCACCGCCAGCGGCGCGTGATCGGAAAGATGGGACCAGGGCTTACGCGGCAGCGCCCACGGATGACTCACGGTGGCGTTGCGGACATAGATGCGGTCAAGCCGCAATAGCGGGAAGCGCGCCGGGAAGGTGCGCGCCGGGCGTCCGGTCTTCATACTGAATACCTCTTTCAGGCCTGCGCCCTGTTTTAAAATGGCGTTAGCGCGTCGCTGCCAGTCGTTAAAATCGCCTGCTACGACGACCGGCGCGTCGGGCGGCAGCGAGTTGACCATTTCACAGATCTTCTTCATCTGCGTGTGACGATGTGTCTCTTTCAGACCCAGGTGAACACAGATGACATGCAGCGTGCCGTGCGGCTCGGGCAGGGCGATCTGACAGTGCAGCATGCCGCGGTTTTCACTGCCTGCCACCGAGATATCCCGGTTCTCATAGTCAGTTATCGGGAAGCGTGAAAGCACGGCATTGCCGTGATGTCCCTCCGGATAGACCGCATTGCGGCCGTAGGCGAAATCGTTCCACATGGTGTCAGCCAGAAACTCATAATGAGGCGATTCAGGCCACTCTTCATGGTTAAGGGAGTGGATGGCATGGGTGCCCATTACCTCCTGGAGAAAGACCACATCCGCCGAGGTTGCGCGAACGGCTTCGCGCAATTCCGGCAGGATGAAGCGGCGATTAAACGGGGCAAACCCCTTGTGTGTATTGATCGTCAGGACTTTTATTGAAAATCCTTGCGCATTTTGTGGCATACTCGCGACGCACTCCTTTTCATCATCAATAGAATCAAAGTGTAGTCTTTGTCACAAATGGGTGGTGAGAGAGCGCGATATTTAGGGCGTTATCCGAAAATTGTTTTACATTGAGGAAACCGTTTCCGGCTTGTGCCGGTAGCACTTGGGCGACCTGTTGGGTCTGCCAGGAGAATTGAATGAAATGGTCTAATCGTATTCAAATCATCACGGGTCAGACGTTGTTGCATATCGCTATGCATCTGCTGGTGATCGCTGCGCTGATCTGGGGCTGGAAACACAAGGCGCTGGTTGATGTCTGCAGCACGCTGGTGGCGATGTACGCACTGGTTTTTGTTGCCATGCTGGTGACACAGCGCATCGCCCGTTTACGTACGCTCGGCGATTATCTTGAAGAAGCGACCACCACTTACTACTTTGGCGCCGCCATGATGACACTGTTCCTGGTGTCGCGGATTTACCACAACAACCTGCTGCTGGCCTGTCTCGGCGTAGTGATGTTGCTGGGTCCGGCGCTGGTTTCGCTGCTGGCGAAAGAGCCACCGCGGCGCATCGAAAATAAACGTAGTTAAGTTGAAGGCCACCGCGAGGTGGCCTTCCTGTTTCTGCGCAGTTAAGTTATGTCAGTAAATGTGAGCTATCTCGCACACTTCATTTAAAGCTGCTACACTCGCCCGCTTACGCATCGTAGTTTGTGCCCTTTTCACGCGTCAGCCCCAGCTGCCGTCACTATCCCTCTGAAAACTACACCGTGAATCACGGCCAGAGCGGACCGGAGTAAACCACGTAATGTCATTTGACTCTCTCGGCCTGAGTGCCGATATTTTGCGCGCGGTTGCCGAACAAGGCTACAGCGAACCTACACCTATCCAGCGCCAGGCGATTCCTGTGGTGCTGGCAGGCCGCGATCTGCTGGCGAGTGCCCAGACCGGCACCGGCAAAACGGCCGGCTTTACCTTACCGTTGTTACAGAAACTCTCTGCCACCGCGACGCCCGTGCGCGGTCGTCGCCCGGTGCGCGCCCTGATCCTGACCCCAACCCGTGAACTCGCGGCGCAGGTCGGCGAAAACGTCAGCGACTACAGCAAATATCTCTCGCTGCGTTCGCTGGTCGTGTTTGGTGGCGTCAGCATCAATCCACAGATGGTTAAGCTGCGTGGCGGCGTCGATGTGCTGGTGGCCACGCCAGGTCGCCTGCTGGATCTGGCGCAGCAGAATGCTGTTGACCTGTCTCAGGTCGAAATTCTGGTGCTGGATGAAGCGGACCGTATGCTGGATATGGGCTTTATCCACGACATCCGTCGCGTGCTGGCGCGTCTGCCGGCTAAACGTCAGAACCTGCTGTTCTCAGCCACCTTCTCGGATGAGATCAAAGGTTTGGCGGAAAAACTGCTGACCAACCCGGAAATGATTGAAGTGGCTCGCCGCAACACCGCTTCTGAGCAGGTGGCGCAGCAGGTGCATTTCGTTGATAAGAAGCGTAAGCGGGAACTGCTGTCGCAGCTGATCGGCGAAGGTAACTGGCAGCAGGTACTGGTCTTTACCCGTACCAAACACGGCGCTAACCACCTTGCCGAGCAGCTGGGCAAAGATGGCATCACCGCCGCCGCGATCCACGGCAACAAGAGCCAGGGTGCCCGTACCCGTGCGCTGGCCGACTTTAAGTCAGGCGGCATTCGCGTGCTGGTTGCGACCGATATCGCGGCCCGTGGCCTGGATATCGAAGAGCTGCCACACGTCGTGAACTACGAGCTGCCTAACGTCGCCGAAGATTACGTTCACCGTATTGGCCGTACCGGCCGTGCGGCTGCAACCGGTGTCGCACTGTCGCTGGTCTGCGTCGATGAGCACAAACTGCTGCGTGATATCGAACGTCTGCTGAAGCGTGAAATCCCGCGTCTGGCGATTGAAGGCTATGAACCGGATCCAAGCATCAAGGCGGAGCCGATCATCAATGGTCGTCAGCAGCAGTCTCGCGGCGGTGCAGGTGGCGGCGGCGGCCGTGGTCGCAGCCAGGGCGGTCAGGGTGCAGGCGCATCGCGCTCATCTTCATCCGGCGACAAACGTCCTCAGGCGCGTCGTCAGAGCCAGGCGGCACCTCAGGGCGATAAGCCCGCAGCCCGTCCACGTCGTCCGGCTCCGAAGCGCACCGGAAACGTCTGAGTATGAGGGTTTTACTGGCTCCGATGGAGGGCGTGCTGGACTCACTGGTGCGCCAGCTGCTATCGGAAGTGAACGACTACGATCTCTGCATCACTGAGTTTTTGCGCGTAGTCGATCAACTGCTGCCGGTAAAATCCTTCACCCGTCTCTGCCCCGAACTGCATCACGCCAGCCGTACGCCATCCGGCACGCGGGTGCGGATGCAGCTGCTGGGGCAGCATCCCGAATGGTTAGCCGAGAACGCCGCACGCGCGGTGGAGCTGGGTTCCTGGGGTGTTGATCTCAACTGTGGTTGTCCCTCTAAACTGGTCAACGGCAGCGGAGGCGGCGCAACCCTTCTGAAAGATCCCGATCTGATTTATCGCGGCGCGAAAGCGATGCGTGAAGCGGTGCCTGCCGATTTGCCGGTAACGGTAAAAGTGCGGCTCGGCTGGGATTCCAGTGCCCGCAGCCTGGAGATTGCCGACGCGGTCCAGCAGGCCGGTGCCAGCGAACTAACAGTGCATGGACGGACCAAAGAAGAGGGCTATCGCGCAGAAGCGATCAACTGGCAGGCGATTGGCGACATTCGTCAGCGGCTGCGCATTCCGGTGATTGCTAATGGCGAGATATGGGACTGGCAAAGCGCGCAAAACTGTATGGCGGTCACCGGCTGCGATGCGGTAATGATTGGCCGTGGTGCACTGAACATCCCCAACCTGAGCCGGGTGGTGAAATACAACGAACCGCCGATGGCCTGGCCCGATGTGGTGCGGTTATTGCAGAAATACAGCCGGCTGGAAAAGCAGGGCGATACCGGCCTCTATCATGTGGCGCGGATCAAACAGTGGCTCGGTTATCTGCGCAAAGCGTATGGCGAAGCCGATGGCTTATTCAGTGAAATCCGTGCGTTAAAAAACTCGGGCGACATCGCATTGGCGATTGACCGTCATGCACATGTTCATGGTTTGTGATAAAAAATCAGGCGACCCTTTAACCGCCTGACGGTATAGTGGGCAAAATTTCCCACACCACAAGCCTGCTATGTCTGACACCGCTGTGTTGAGCAACAGTCAGCTCAACAAACGAATCCTCTCAGTTATCATTTTCACTTTCTTCTGCTATCTCTCCGTCGGACTGCCGCTGGCCGTACTGCCGGGCTTCGTCAAAAATCAGCTTGGCTTCAGCTCCTTTATCGCAGGTCTGATTATCAGCATCCAGTATTTTGCAACGCTGCTCAGCCGTCCGCAGTCGGGCCGTCTCGCCGATCGCCTGGGGCCAAAACGGGTGGTGATGCTGGGACTGCTCTGCTGCGGCATGAGCGGGGTGCTGACTATCGTGGCGGCGCTGCTGAGCAGCTGGCCGTGGCTGAGTCTGGCGCTGCTGGCTATCGGGCGACTGTTTCTTGGCGTGGGCGAAAGCTTCAGCAGCACCGGTTCCACGCTGTGGGGCATGAATATCGTCGGGCCGTTGCAGACCGCGCGCGTCATCTCCTGGAACGGTGTCGCCACCTATCTGGCGATGGCTGTTGGTGCGCCGCTGGGTGTGCTGCTGAACAGTCAATTTGGTATGAGCGGATTTGCCGGACTGATTGCGCTGATGGGCGTCGTTGGGTATCTGATGGCCAGCCGCAAACCGGCGGTCACCGTCAGTGTGGGCGAGCGCATTCCGTTTCATCGCGTCTTCTCCCGCGTCTGGCTTTATGGCCTGGCGCTGGGCTTCGGCACCATCGGCTTTGGCGTCATCGCCACCTTTATCACCCTCTATTTTGCCAGCCGCGACTGGCAGGGCGCGGCCTATGCGCTGACGCTGTTCAGCCTGGGGTTTGTGCTGGTGCGGCTGGGTTTCGGTCGCTTTATTACCCGCTTTGGCGGACTGCGCGTGTCGCTGTTCTCTTTCCTGCTGGAGTGTCTGGGACTGCTGATTATCTGGCAGGCGGACAGCGCCTGGCTGGTGGGCGCGGGCGCGTTCCTCACCGGCAGCGGTTTCTCGCTGGTCTTCCCGGCGCTGGGCGTTGAGGCGGTAAAAAGGGTTGAGCGCCAGGATCAGGGCTCGGCGCTGGGCACCTATTCCGCCTTTCTCGATCTGGGACTCGGTTTAACCGGCCCGGTGGCGGGCTTGTTTATCGGGCACTGGGGGATGCAGTCGGTCTATCTGGCTGCCGCCGTGATGGTGCTGGGCGCGCTGCTGATTACGCTGCGGCTCTATACGCAGCAACGGCTCACCACCT
Organism: Pantoea sp. 9140; assembly: GCF_000745295.1. Taxonomy (NCBI): domain Bacteria; kingdom Pseudomonadati; phylum Pseudomonadota; class Gammaproteobacteria; order Enterobacterales; family Erwiniaceae; genus Pantoea; species Pantoea sp. 9140. The sequence continues at coordinate 944,871 of NZ_JQNO01000001.1, forward strand.
GACCGGTGGTGAGCACTGACTATCAGAAATGGGTAAACACCCAGTAGAGCAGGGCAGAAAGCAGAATGGAGACTGGCAGCGTCAATACCCAGGCGACAGCCAGATTTCGCAGAGTCGAAAACTGCAGGCCTGAGCGGTTGGCCGCCATGGTGCCCGCCACGCCGGACGATAGCACATGGGTGGTCGACACCGGCAGGCCAAAGCCATCGGCTGCGCCAATAGTCATCATCGCCACCAGCTCGGCGCTGGCACCCTGGGCATAGCTCAGATGGGTTTTGCCGATTCGTTCTCCCACCGTTACCACAATTCTGCGCCAGCCGACCATGGTGCCAAGCCCCAGCGCTATCGCCACCACCACTTTCACCCACATCGGAATAAAGCGGGTGGCGCTGTCGAGTTCGGTTTTCACAGCCTTAAGATTGCGTTCGGTCTCCTGCGGCAGCGTCACCTTCGCGGTCTGCAGATGCTTGATCGACTCCGAAGCCAGATACATCTGGTTGCGGGTATTGGTCACCGCCTGGGCAGGGATATTATCCATCGAGCCGTAACGGCGAATCTGATCGCCCACTTCGTTAAGCGTCCGCGCCAGCGCCGGTAACACCTCGGCGTTCATCTGGTTGCTGCCGACAAAGCCGGTCAGCACGTCGCGGGCCGCCGGGGGATGCGCCGTCGCCGGTTGCAGTTGCAGTAGCTGATGGGCGGTCACTTCAGTCAGTGCGGCCACACGCGGGATCTGATCGGCCGGCAGCGATCGGTTCAGGGCGTAGGCGATCGGCATGGTGCCCACCAGGATCAGCATAATCAGCCCCATTCCTTTCTGGCCGTCGTTGGAGCCGTGCGCAAAGGAGACGCCGGTACAGGTCAGGATCAGCAGACCACGGATCCAGACCGGCGGTGGCTGGTCACTTTTCGGGGCCTGATAAAGCTGGCGATTACGGATAAACATCTTCATCACCCAGAGCAGCAGCCCGGCGCAGACAAAACCCACCACCGGCGACAGCAGCAGGGCATAGCCGACCTTGAGTGCCTGATCCCAGTCCACGCCGCTCAGTCCGCTGCGCCCATGCAGCATGGCGTTAGCCACCCCGACGCCGATAATCGAACCAATCAGCGTATGCGATGACGACGAGGGCAGGCCAAAATACCAGGTGCCGAGATTCCAGATAATGGCGGAGAAGAGCAGCGCATAGACCATGGCGAAGCCGTTGCCGCTGCTGGCCTGCAGGATCAGCTCGACCGGCAGCAGCGAGATAATGCCAAAGGCCACCACGCCGCTGGAGAGCAGTACGCCCATAAAGTTACAGAAACCGGACCAGACCACGGCCACGCCAGGCGTCAGCGAATGGGTGTAGATCACCGTGGCGACCGCATTGGCGGTATCGTGAAAGCCATTGACGAATTCAAAACCGAGCGCAATCAGCAGCGCCAGTCCCAGCAGAAAGAACGGCAGATAGCTGGTGACCGGGGTGTTGGTTTCTTCAACATCATTGACCAGGTTAAGTCCGGCGAAGGCCAGCCCGGCGATCAGCAGAATGAAAAACAGCGGTTTGCTGAAGCGGCTGCCCTTGCCGTTGAAATCGGGGCGTCCCTGGGCTGATGAGGAGGAGAGACTGTTTTCGCTCATGGTGTACCTCACGTGGCTGATGCCGGATGCTGATTTGCATCGGGTTAACGGAGTGTGATACGCGCTTTATATGACAGATTAATGATGGTCACGCGGGGAAGGAGGGCGGAAATGTTCGGTAATTTGCCTTAATCCAGGCAATAAAAAAGCCAGCGACACGCGCTGGCTTTTTAGAGCAGGGCGGCGATTACGAGTTGGTATTGGCCGCTGCTGCAGGTGCTGCAGGTGCTGCTGGTGTGACCGGTGCGGCCTGCTCAGTGGCGGGCTGCTGTGGCTGTGCAGCATCACTGTTTGCACCCTGCGGGGTCACTGGCGTCATCGGCTGTTCCTGTGGTACAGCCTGCGGGTTTTCCGGCATTGGTACAGGTGCAGTCTGGATGTTGTTTTCCACACCGTTCACTTTTACCGGCATACCGGTACGGCCCTGAATGGCGCCGTTAACCTGATCCTGATTGACGCTGGCATCAACCAGCACTTTGCTTACTGCCTGCGTCAGCGTAATCGGCACCAGCTCGCGCGAGTTGAACTGCTCTTCGGTAGTAGACAGCGGGTTATGCACTTCAACATAACGTGAACCGTCTGGCTCTACGGTCGCTTTTACCGGCTGATCGACGAACTGGACGCGGGTTCCGACCGGCACGTTCTGATACAGCCATTTAATATCGTCAGCGCGCAGACGCACACAGCCGTGGCTCACGCGCAGGCCGATACCGAAGTTGGCGTTGGTGCCGTGAATCGCATAGAGACGACCGATATAGAGCGCGTAAAGACCCATCGGGTTATCCGGGCCTGCCGGGAACACGGCTGGCAGCGTTTCACCGCGTGCCGCATAGTCCGCATGCATACCTTTGGTTGGCGTCCAGGTCGGGCCATCTTTCTTACGTTCTACCGCTGTGGTCCAGTTAATCGGGGTATCTTTACCCAATTCACCGATACCAATTGGCAACACCACCACGGTTTTGCTGCCTTTCGGGTAGTAGTAAAGACGCATCTCTGCGCTGTTAATCACAATACCTTCACGCGGTGCGTCAGGCAGAATCAGCTGCTGTGGGATGATCATTTTGCTGCCAGCTTTAGGCAGATAAACGTCAACACCCGGATTGGCTTCCAGCATATTGCTGAGGCCCATCTGGTACTGCGCCGCAAAAGCTTCCAGCGGCAGCTTGCTGTCTTCAGGAACCGTAATTTCAATATTTTCCCCGATCAGACGGCTGTTGGCCGGCGGTAACGGGTAAACCACAGCAAAGGCTGACTGGCTGAATGCCGCCAGAGCCAGAGCGATTGAAGCGAAAGCGCGAATAATTTTCATATTTTACAAGTCTTTATCGCCATATTTCAGGCTGGTCTATGTGTCGAATTCATGCTGGCCAATGTGACCTGCTGCGCATTATATGTTCATTAATCTGACGTTGTGAATCGGGAATTTAACCTGCCTGTAATACTTTACGTAAATTCACCGCGGATGTTAGCGCATTTCCGGAAAGCAGGGCGTGTAAAATGCGGCTTTCCGGGGGCAGTCCTGATTAAGGTTGCCACTGCGTCTGTTCACCGCTGAGTTTGCGATTCAGGAAAAAGGCGGCACTGATTAACGCCAGATGCGTCAGCGCCTGCGGCGTATTGCCCAGCGCATGACCGTGGCTGTCAAACTCCTCGGCGTACAGGCCCAGCGGATTGGCGTAGCTCAGCAGCTTCTCAAATTCAAAATGCGCTTCCTGAATCCGGCCCGCGCGCGCCAGACACTCGACATACCAGAATGAGCAGGCACCAAAGGAGCCTTCCGATCCCTTGAGGCCATCGGCCGGTGTTTCATGCGTATTGTAACGCCGCACCATACCGTCGCTGACCAGATTGGTTTTGATCGCGTCCAGCGTGGCAATCCAGTCCGGGTCGGTGGCACCGACGAAGCGCACCAGCGGCATCAGCAGCATGGAGGCGTCAAGATGTTCACCATGACGGGTGGCAGAGAAATGGCCGCGTTCACTGTTCCAGAAGTTTGCCCAGATATCTTCGCGGATCTCGCGACGCGCCCGATCCCAGCGTTCATAAGGCATCGGCAGAGATCGCTTCATGCCGAGACGCAGCGCACGATCCATTGCCACCCAGCACATCAGACGCGAATGCAGGAAGTGTTCCGGCTCGCCGCGCATCTCCCAGATACCCGCATCGGGTTGATCCCAGTGATCACACAGCCAGTCGATCATCTTAACCACATGCTCCCAGCCGCGCTGCGAGATCGCCTCACCATATTTATTGGCCAGATAAACCGCATCCATCAGCTCGCCATAGATATCGAGCTGGGTCTGCTGCCAGGCATCATTGCCGATGCGCACCGGACGGGAGTCGGCATAGCCGGAGAGATTGAGTAATTCCATCTCATGCAGCTCGGTGCCGCTGTCCAGCCGGTACATCACCTGCAGGCGCATCTCATCGTGATGGCTGTTTTCAACACAGCGGCCGACCCAGTGGGTAAAGTGTTTGGCTTCATCAACGTAGCCCAGCCGCATCAGAGCATACATGCTGAACGAGGCGTCGCGGATCCAGGAGGCGCGATAGTCCCAGTTGCGTTCGCCGCCCAACTCTTCCGGCAGGCCAAAGGTGGCCGCCGCCGCAATCGAGCCGTGCTGATGTGAAGTCAGCAGCTTCAGGACCAGTGCCGAGCGCTGCACCATCTCGCGCCAGCGTCCCTGATAGGTGCTCCGGGCGCTCCAGCGCCGCCAGTAGTTTAGTGTCTCTTCAAAGCAGTGCTCGGTGGCCAGCGCTTCGATATGTGCATCATCCACGCTGCCAAATTCGAACTGCGCATGTTCGCCAGGCTGTAACGTGAAGTGGGCAGTGGCGCTGTCGTCTTCAAGCGTCATGACCACGGAGGCTGCCAGGCGCAGCGACGGCTGACCTTCAGCATGAAAGTCGATGCAGCCGTTGTTCGCTTCGGCCCGGGTCTGCGCCCGGGCGTAGTCATGACGCGGTGAACAGCGCAGCTGAAAGGTTGCGCTGCCGCGAACCATCTTGACCCGGCGGATCAGGCGCGGCAGTTTGTTCTTATCATCACAAATCGGCATGTAGTCGGTGATTTCCGCCACGCCTTCATCATCCAGCCAGCGGGTCTGCAGGATATTGGTGTCAGGCAGGTAAAGCTGCTGACGCCGCGCATTGGGCCAGTCAGGTGCGAGGGAGAAAAGGCCGGCATCATCGCTGTCAAGCAGGGCGGCAAACACCGACGGGCTGTCGAGTTCAGGCCAGCAGAGATAATCAATAGTGCCGTCGTTAGCGACCAGCGCACAGGTGCGCAAATCGCCGATGACGCCGTGGTCTTCAATCTTACGTTTTACCTTACTCATTCTTATCTCCCTGTCAGTGTCCATCCTAACTATAGCTGAGCCATCCGATGCGGCTTCGTTTGGGCACAGATGGTTAACGCGCGATTGAATAAGGAAGGAGAGTGGAAGGTGGGCGGGTGAGACTCACGTCATCGTCAACAGGTCGCCAGACGCTTTTCAGCGTCTGGCGACCTCTGTGTAATCAGGAGAAGACGCCATTCGTTTATTGCTGATCGGCCCGGCGGTTGTGCCAGCGACGGATCACCCAGCGCAGCACAAAGGCAAAGACGACCGCCCCGACCAGCCACAGCAGATGTTTCAGATGCTGGTCGAGTTTATGCAGCCACGGCGCGATGATGCCGCCTGCGAAATAGCCCAGCGTCACAAAGATCAGCGACCAGATAGCCGCCCCGATGACGTTAAGAATAAAAAACTTCATCGGGTTAAGGCGGCTGGCACCGATGATGATGGGACCAATAAGCCGAAAGCCATACATAAATCGCACGCCAATCACGAACAGGCTGGGGCGGCGTTTGATCAGGCGGTTTGCCTTCACCACTTTGTCCTGATGCTTTTTAAAGCGGCGAAGGATCCGCGTGCCCCAGCGGCGACCGACCCAGTAGAGCAGCTGATCGCCAACAATGCCGCCACCCATTGCCGCCAGCACGACCCCCACATAATGCAGCAGCCCCTCATGCGCGGCCACGCCGCCCAGCAGCGTAAATGTCTCCCCCTCGGCAATACAGCCAATAAAAAGTGCCAGATAACCGTACTGCGTAATTAATGCGTTGATATCCAGATGCAAAATGACTCTCCCTGTTCGGTGATGATTTCTTTCAGTCTATACGCGATTTGGCTTCGCTTCCGCCCGGCCACCACATCTGTTTATTTATGCTGTTTTTTTGTCCGGTCACCACGAAAATTTCACTGCCGTTTATACTTGAGGAGACGCTGCCCCTAAAGACGCATGCATCACCGGGCGGCCCATCGCATCAGAGGAGTGACTGTATGAACCATGTCTGGGGACTTCTGGCGCATCCGAACCAGGAAATGCGTCATATCAAGCAGGAAAATGAGAGCGTCTCGCACCATTACACCCACCATGTTCTGCTGATGGCGGCGATCCCGGTGATCTGCGCCTTTATCGGTACAACTCAGCTGGGCTGGAATCTGGGCGAGGGGCAATATGTGCAACTTAACCTGGCAACCGGCATCGGGCTGGGGATTCTGTTCTACCTGATTATTCTGGGCGGTGTCGCGGTTATGGGGCGCGTGATCCACTGGATGGCGCGTGATTATCCGCAGCGTCCCGGCGTCCAGCGCTGCACCGTGTTTGCGGGATACGTGGCGACGCCGCTGTTTCTGAGTGGGCTGGTGGCACTCTATCCGCTGGTCTGGCTCTGCGTACTGGCAGGGGCGCTGGCGCTGCTCTACACCGGCTATCTGCTCTATATTGGCATTCCCCTGTTTCTGAATATCGATCGCGAAGAGAGCCTGCGTTTTTCCGGCTCAACGCTTGCCATCGGCGTGCTGGTTTTTGAAGTGTTACTGGCATTAACCGTGGTGCTGTGGGGATATGGACCGCATCTGTTCTGACTGACCGCTGCCGCCGCTCTGGCGGCAGTTCTCTTTTTACGCCCGGAAACAATCTCACCAGGAAATTTCTTAACCTAAAGCGTATGATGCTGCTGCCAGCCCGCGCGCCGACGTGACTGAAGCGGGCGGCCTGTGTCGGTCTGACACAGTACACAATCATAACCGGGTTTTTTTCTACGATGCCTGCAAAAATTCGCTCCACCCTGCTTTCGCTGGCGCTGCTCGTTTCCGGGCAGATTGTTTCACTTCCGGCGCAGGCGACGACTTCATTGTCGCAACTTACGCCTATTGCTCAGCCGCAGATCGCTTCTGGCAGTGCGATGATTGTCGACCTCACCACCAATAAAGTGCTCTTCTCCAGTCACCCGGATCGGGTCAGGCCCATTGCGTCTATCACCAAGCTGATGACCGCGATGGTGGTGCTGGATGCGCATCTGCCGATGAATGAGATGATTAACGTCGATATCAGCCAGACGCCGGAAATGCGTGGCGTATTCTCGCGCGTTAAGCTCAACAGCCAGATCAGCCGCCGCAATATGATGTTACTGGCGCTGATGTCTTCAGAAAACCGTGCCGCCGCCAGCCTGGCCCACGCCTATCCGGGCGGTTATCACGCCTTTATCCAGGCAATGAATGCTAAAGCGCGGTCACTCGGCATGAAACAGACCCGCTATGTGGAGCCAACCGGCCTCTCAACGCAGAACGTCTCCAGCGCGCAGGACCTGGTGAAGTTACTCAAAGCGACGCGGGAATATCCGATGCTTGGGGCGCTCAGCACCACAAAAGAAGAGACGGCCGTGTTTGCCCATCCGAGCTACGCGCTGCCGTTCCGCAATACCAACCATCTGGTCTATAAAAATGACTGGCATATTCAGCTGACCAAAACCGGTTATACCGACGAGGCCGGCCACTGCCTGGTGATGCGCACGATGATTAACAATCGTCCGGTGGCGCTGGTGGTGCTGGATGCCTTTGGCAAATATACCCACTTCGCCGACGCTAACCGTCTGCGCAGCTGGATTGAGACCGGCAAAGCCGCGCCAGTGCCTGCCGCTGCGCTGGCGTATAAAAAGCAGAAGTCGGGCCAGGTTGCCAGCAATGGTGCCGGCAGTGCCGACGTTGAGTAGAAAATAGCCGGTGTTGCGCACGGCGCGCACCGGCATTGCCTGCAGGCTGAGCAGGTAGCCGGGAAGAAACAGGCAGAGGCATACAGCGATGTTCATGCCGCTGCCTGTCCCGAATCAGCCCGAAAATGCCCGTTATTCCTATATTGCCATCCCTTGCAAAGCCCTAAACTTACGCGCGACTGGCGAGGGAAGATCGCCTGATTTAAGCTGCCGGAATCTTACACATATGTTTATACGATCCCTTTTTGCATTGTTAATGCTGGCGCTGGCAGGGTTTGCCCCGGCGCTGGCGCTGGCCGCGGATGATACGGCCGGTGCTGCTCAGGAACAGGATGCTCCGCCGAAGCTGAATGCCGCGGTTGAACTGCCGAAAATGCAGAAGATCCTCGACAAAATTAAAAGTCAGGTTTCTGTCGATGCTGGCGAAAACAAGCTGACGCAGCTGAATGAAATGGCGCTGGAGCTCTCCGGTAATGCCGATACGCTGGGTCAGGCGCTGGTTCCCGATCGCCAGCAACTGGAAGCCCAGCTGCAGGTGCTGGGTCCGGCCCCGAAAGCGGACAGCGGCGTCAAAGAGACGCCGGAAGTGACGCGCAAGCGTAACACGCTGGAGAGTCAGAAAAGCAAACTCGACGACCAGATTAAGCAGGCTGAAGGCATTAAAAATGGCGCACTGATGCTCTCCTCGCAGATTGTTAACCTGCGTCGCGATCAGCTGAAAAGCCAGCTGGCGCTGAACTCCGGCAGCATCCTCGGGGCGCGCTTCTGGTCACCGTTGCTCAGCACACAGGATCTGGATGGCGAGAAAATTGGTGAGTTTCTGCAGGAGTTGCAGGACACCGCTGCGCTCTCCTGGGAGCCGGGCTGGCGCGTGGGCAGTGTCTTCTGGCTGCTGGCGGCGCTGCTGGTGATGACGGTGGGCCGTCGTTACAGTGAAGAGTTTCTGGCCTGGGTCAGCATTAATAAACTGCCGGAAGGGAAGCTGCGTCGCAGTTTCCTGGCGGCAGCGATAGCGCTCACCACGCTGGTGGCGGTTGTCCTCACCTTTAACTTTATCTCCCTGGCTTTCACCCGCCGTGATGAGGTCTCTGAAAACGTTCAGGACTTTGTGGATCAACTGGTTCGGCTCAGCGTCTTTTGTGGCCTGATTGCCGGACTGGGACGCGCGTTCCTTTCTACCCGTCGGCCCAGTTGGCGATTACCAACCATCTCTAATGAAGTGGCGATGGCGTTAAAACCGTTTCCACCGATTACTGCGGTGCTGGTCTTTATCTTCCAGACGGTCGAGGCGTTCAATTACAGCGTCGGCACCAGCCTGAATACCACCATTTTTGCCAACGGGCTGACAGCTCTGCTGATTGGCTGTACTGCGCTGGCGATCAGCATGCGCACCAACCGTGTGCGTCGTCGCATGACGCTGGCAGGCACCCCGCCTGAAGCGCGCTCAACGCTGGTCGGTCTGATTCAGATGGGCCTGACGCTGACCGCAATTGCGATCCTGGTCTCGCTGCTGATTGGCTACGTTACGCTGGCGCGCTTCCTGAGTTATGAGTTGATCTGGTGCGGCTTGCTGTTTGGCTCGTTCTACTTCCTCAGTCACCTGCTGAAAGATGGCTGTGAGAGCCTGTTTTCGACCAGTAACCCGACCGGTCGCCGCATCCAAAGTTCACTTAACATTAATGAGCGTCACCTGCAGCAGACGGCCACGCTGCTGACGGCCATCGGTAAAACCTTCCTGGTGCTGGTTGTGGCACTGGCGCTGGTCAACGGCACCTTTGCCTCCTCTACGCCGCTTGAGCTGCTGCAGAAAGCGATTGAATTCTGGGGCGGTAAAGGCCTTGAATCCCTGAACATCGTACCGGCACACATGGTGAATGCGATAATCTGCCTGATTGTCGGAATCTATGTGCTGCGCTCGGTGCGCCGCTGGCTCGACACCGATTTCCTGCCAAAAACCACCATGGATGCGGGGATGCGCGTGTCGCTGGTGACGCTGTTCAGCAACATCGGTTACGTGCTGATTATCCTGCTGACCCTGTCGATCATGGGTCTGCAATGGAACAAACTGGCGTGGATTGTCAGTGCGCTGTCGGTTGGTATCGGTTTTGGCTTACAGGAGATCGTGAAGAACTTTATCTCGGGGCTGATTCTGTTAACCGAGCGTCCGGTGAAAGTCGGCGATCTGGTGAGCATCAGCGGCATTGAAGGGGACATCCGCCGCATTAACGTGCGCGCCACCGAGATTCAGCTGGGCGACAAGTCCACGGTGATTGTGCCGAACTCGCAGTTTATCTCGCAGAACGTGCGCAATGCGACCATGGGCAATGCGCAGGGGGTGGTCACGATTACGCTGACTTTCCCGCTGGATATCGATCCGGTGAAGGTGCGCGATATTCTGCTGGAAGTTTACAACGAGAACGAACGTATTCTGGAAACGCCGGAGCCGTCTGTTTCGTTTAAAGATCTGACTCAGCAGGGCATTATTCTGAGCGTCACGGGTAACGTAGCGGGTCAGCGCCAGATCTCAGGGGCGAAGAGCGACCTGCTGTTCGATATTCTGACGCGTCTGCGTAAAGAGGGCATTCTGCTCTCCACACCGCAAACCATGATTATCGAGCGCCGTCAGATGCCGGGTGTGGAGCCGGTACCCGAAGAGAAGCGGGTTTAGGTGTTAAAGGGGCCGACTTCTGTCGGCCTTTTTTATGTTCAAAACGCTGGTTTCCCGGCCTGTTTTCTCACTCTCGCTTACTACAAAGTTTCCACGCGGCTGGTGCGCTGCCCGTCGCGGCTCACTGAGCGGATTGCCACGGCACCGCTGACCTGCGGCGGTCTGTTGGCATCATAGCGCTGCCAGTTAACCCCCTTGTTCAGACTGTACTCCAGCGTTACCCCAGGCAAGGCCACGTTCATCGACAGGATGCCATCAACGATTTTTGCTCCCGGCACCGGCAGGCGATAATCGATACCCGCCTTATCCAGCTTCGCCAGTTCCCGCTGTCCCAGCAGGTTGGCAAATCGCTGCCAGTCATGCAGGCGTGCCTGCTGATCGACGAGATGGGTTTTGCCTCCCGTGTATTCCTGACCTGGCTGGTAATCCCGCTCCCAGCTGGCGCGGTGCCAGCTTCGTTCCGCGACCGCAAACAGGCGCGGATAGATCATGTACTCCATCTGGGCATCTGTTCGCACGGTTTCGCTCCACAGCTGGGCCGACATGCCATAAGCACCGCGCCACGGCTTCTCTGATTTAGCGCTGAAAACGTTGCCGTCGCGATCCAACGAGGTTTCCGCATTCTGCGGCAGGTTGTCCGGTGCGAAACCAAAAATTTTACGCTCGTCGTTGAAACGCGTGCCCCAGTAGTAGCCGCGCTCCAGCGGGTTCACCTCATACGGGAAGTCCAGGTAGAGGTAGTCGGGACTGGAGATCACCACGTCGTAACCTTTCTGTGACCAGTCAGCTGCACTGTCAAAACCGCCCCAGTAGAGCGTGTCCCAGAAGTTGACCGCAACCCGCGGGGTGGCGAAGGCTGCGGCATTTCTGGCATCTTTTAAACCATCCTGCCACGCCTGCATTTTGCCAATGCCGTGCCGGTTAACAATCTCACTGACGGTCAGGGCAAAATAGCTCGGCAGGCGTGCCAGATCTTCCACTTTGCCGCTCTTCACCAGTGCCTGGCAGACCTGCGATTTTGCCCACGGCAGATCTTCACGGCGCCAGTCGCGCAGGCCAGTGCCAGGTTTGGGATTATTTTTGTCAGAGTAACCTGCACCCAGCCGGATGTTTTTCGCCTCGTCGCCGCCAAAATGCCAGACATCGAGCGGCTGTCCCGCCTCCTGATGCATCGCCTGAACTTCACCGATCACCTTGTCAACAAAGCGCTGTGAGCCGTCAATGCAGGGATTAAGATAGCTGGTGCGGTCATAGAGCTGCACCGAGGTAGTATTGGAGTCGTCAGTGGGATCAATCAGGCGATACGCGCTGGCCTGTTCAGACTCTCCCTCCTTCATCAGCCGCTGATAGCGTGCTTCCATGGCGATAACCGCCGCACGGGCATGGGCGGGCATATCGATTTCCGGGATCACCTGAATGTGGCGCGCCTGCGCATATTTCACAATATCGATGTAATCAGCACGACTGAAAAAGCCGCTACCATTGTTATCGCTGAACGGACCGGAACCGAGCTGCGGCAGCAGACAACGCTGTTCAGTCAGGTCATGACAGCGCTTAGCGCCCACGTCAGTCAGTTCGGGTAAGCCAGGAATTTCAAGCCGCCAGCCCTCATCGTCACTCAGGTGAAAGTGAAAGCGGTTCATCTTCCACGCCGCCATTTGATCAAGCAGCCGCATCACCGCCTGCTTACTGTGAAAGTTACGGGCAACGTCAAGAAACGCGCCGCGATAAGCAAAGCGCGGCGCATCATGGGTTTCCAGCGCGGCGATACGCGCCGCACCCTCGCCAGGGACCAGTGACAGAATCGACATCAGACCGTAGAAAGCCCCGGCAGCATCGTAGGCCATCACAATGGCGCGGCGGGGCGTGATATCCAGATTGTATGCGCCCGATTGTGCCGTTTTGCCGCTGAAGTGGCCTGGCTTGATCTGTGTCGTGATGGCGAATCCATCGGGTGCTTCTTTCAGGCCGAGCAGGGTGAGGCGCTGTTTTACCGCCTCACCGGTTTCAGGTGTCAGCCCGGTAAGCATCAGCCTGACGCCGCGGCTGAGATCGGCATCCTGCGGGCGGAGCTTCACCTCAAGCGGCGTGGGGGTGATTTGACCGCGCAGCGCAGAGACGGGCAGGGCAGCAACCTCGCTGTTTTTATCAAACCGGCTGGCGGGCTGCATCAGGACATTGTGGTCATCGGCACTGCGTCGCCAGTGGTCACCCAGCGGTGATACAAACTGGCTGGGGTCTTCATGGTCGGTGCTGGCAATAATTTTGGGCGCTGCCTGCCCCGACGTAACATACCAGCGCGGCATCACATCAGTGACAAACAGTTGCCAGTATTCGTTAACGATGGGAATCTGCACCGACTCACCTGCACCAATGCCGGTAAACTTCTCCGTCGGCTCCAGCCGGGTTAAGTCGCCTACCAGATGCGTCATTTTAAACTGATCGTTTTCGACCCGCAGCGTCTGGTGAACGTTGCTCATGTAGATGGCCCAGTGTTTGTCGGTCAGTGCCGGGCCATTATTGGTCAGGGTAATAGTGGCGCGATTGCAGGCGGCATAGTCGGCTCCCAGCGCGGCGCAGTCGGTGCCATTCAGAGCGGCCTTGTTGTCATTCACTTCATAAGTAATGCCAAACTGGCTGATTTGATTCACCACCTGCTGCTCTGACGGGCTGGCGTGGCCTGTGACTGCAACGCCCAACAGAGTGAGCGCGATAAGACTTAATTTTAACATGTTGATTTTTATCCTTGCTGGTGAAGAGATATCCGTAAGTCCGCAGGGCATCAGAACAGCGTAAACGGCACGATAACCATAAATTTGATGTCCTTCTCGTCCTGGAAAATGTTGCCGTAACCGCCGCTGTAACTGGGCAGATCGCTGTGATTGTCGTAGCGGGTGTAGTGCAGTTTAAACAGGGTATCTTTGGCGCGGCCCTGCTGGATTTGATAGATCAGATCGAGGTTCCAGGCGGACTCTTTCAGCCGCTGGCTCTGGTCAACCGTAGGCAGGTTGGCGGGTCTGGCATCCCAGCCCCAGACGTACGATGCACCCACTTTCCATCCCGCCAGCTGCCACGGTGTTAGGTCGAGCATCGCACCGGCAAAGATCGCTTTTTCACCATTGGCGTTCCAGTCGGAACGGGCATCCCACCAGATATCCAGTCGGCCATTGGAGCTGGCATAGCCGGGCGTCATGCGCTGCAGGAAGAAGCCCTGATTGCCCTCTGCTTTGACCCAGCTGCCTTCGAGGCGCAGATCCACCGGGCCAACGTTGTAACCGATCGTGATTGCCTGTAGCCAGGCGAGGCCATCATAGACATCGCGGGGATTAGCGGCACCGCCCTGCACGTTGTCGTGCGCGCCGTAAAACTGATAGCTGGTGGAGAGTGCATTGCCGTAAGGCGTGGCCGACCAGGAGGCTTTGGCAAAATACTGATCCATATAATCCGCCGCCTGGCCAAATGCACCTTCCAGCACCAGTTTATTTTTGAAGTCATATTTCATGCCGAATGAGTGCAGATAGCTGATATGCGTTTTGCCATCAGCCTGTCGGAAATCATATAAATTACGATACCAGGGTGCCTTATATTTATCGCTCCACATCCATGAGAGTGATAATGCTCCGGCTTCCTGGAAATCATATAGCGCACCCACTTCGATGCCGCGATAGGTGCCGGGTAAGAAACTCCAGTGCGGCGCAAGGATGGTCTGGCCGGTGGGCTGAATATATCCGGCGCGTAACCAGTAATCGTTATATTTAAACTTCAATGCGGCTTTATAAACTGATGCGCCGCCGCTGTCGCCATTCCATTTTTCATCCCAGCGGGTACGTGCCTTACTGAAGCCAATTTCGTTGGGAGCGGCGGGGCCGCTGTTGGCGAGTTCGGCAGCGCCAAAAACCGCGAGGTCCAGACCCATCCACTCTCCGGCGTAGCCTGACTGGAAGTCGAGATTACTGTTGAGTGAGGCGTGATGTAAATTAGCCCGATACTGCCCCTGATAGTCACTGGTGGGATCGGTGTCTCTGCGATCCCGCTGACGCTGCCAGTAAAATACATTGCCTTTTAACGATGAGTCATCAATAAAACCGGCCGCATAAGCGGGAGATAAATTTATTGCTGACAGGGCTATTATCACAGTGGCTATTTCTGTTAACGCTAACGCATAATTATTTTTACGCATGGTCATCCCTCCCTGAATGAAATAAAGGTAATTACACAACTTTTAGTTTTAATGGCGATAATCTATTTTTCGCGACGCGAATTATCAATTAGCAGGATGATGATTTGTGAGATGTTGCGCAGAACCCAATGAGAGAAAATAAAGAAGGTGCAATCTGGGAAGAGGAATTAATTTTTTGATGAAGTTGTTAGTAATAAATATGGGCCGTAAAGGGGAGTGAGCGGGTCAAAAAGAAGTGTGACGATCAGCCTGCTCTGACCGGCAGGCTGACCAATAACGCGATTAAACCTGCTTCACCGCCCAGCCTTTTTGCTTGCTGGTTTTGCCAATGCCAGGATTGAAACTATTGGTCGGATCGAGCTGGCGATAGAACGCCGCCAGCTGCGGTTTCGCCTGATAAAGATGGCCGACATTATGCTCCGCGGGATATTCCGCCCCGCGCGCCTGCAGGATCTCCAGCATCTGTGCTTTAAGTGCATGCACATCCACCCCTTTTCTGACGATGTAATCCTGATGGAAGACATGACAGAAGAAGTGACCATAGTAGAGGCGATGGCTTAATGATGCACGGATTGCATCAGGCAGGGTTTCGAACCAGTCCGCATCGTTGCGACGCAGGGCGATGTCCAGCGCCAGAATATCTTCGACCTCATCTGCATGGACTGCGTGGTAGCGCACCGCCGCGCCCGCTGCCGCAAAGCGATGCAGAAACGCGTGCGCACCTTCTTTGCCTTCACACTCGAAGAACTCGCCACCGCCTTCACGGAAGTAGTCGCGCAGATAGTTACGCGCTTCTGCCACGCCGTCGCCCGACATCTTCAGCATCAGATGATGTTCATATTTGTCGCGATACTGCTTCATGCGTTTGGGCAGATGCGCCGGGAACAGTTTGCTCAGGCGCTGCAACAGCCGGTCGCTGAAGTGCGGTTTAACGAAGGAGAGCTTGCTCAGCCAGGCATCAACCCGACCCTTCAGCGTGAAAAACAGCGGCATCTTGTCGGTGCCCAGCTTGTCGATCATCAGGAAGGTGTCTTTGCCGTAAACTTCCGCAATGTCATAAATGTCGCGGTGCATATATTCGCCCGCCACCGGCAGATGGGTGAAATGTGCCAGGATGTGACGGCGGATATCGTTAAGCACGCCGGGTTCGTTGGTGCCGATGTAAAACACCTGCTGCTGCGGTTCACTGGGGAACGTATCGAGTCGCACCGCGAAGACCGCCAGTTTCCCGGCACAGCCGGACGCTTCAAACAGGCGACGCGCATCGGCGTTATAACGGGCGGGCGTATCCGCATCGACTTCACGGACCCGGTCGGCATATTCATGATCGGAGGCGTGACGGCCATCGTGCTGCACATCTTTGGGCTGCCAGCGATCGTCATCCAGCCGTCCCAGAATCTCTTCAGGCGAGGTACCCAGATCGATACCCAGATGGTTCACCAGCTTCAGTCTTCCCTGTGCATCAATCTGCGCATACAGGGCCATCTCACTGTAGGCCGGACCGCGCTTGATCAGCGATCCGCCGGAGTTATTACAGATGCCACCCAGCACCGAAGCCCCAATGCATGAGGAGCCAATCACCGAGTGGGGTTCACGTCCCAGCGGCTTCAGCGCTTTTTCCAGCTGATAGAGTGTGCTGCCGGGGAACGCCAGCACCTGCTGGCCTTCGTCGATAAGCTGAAGCTTATCCAGTCGCAGAGTACTGACAATCACCAGCGGACGGTCGTAATCATTGCCATGCGGCGTTGAACCTTCGGTCAGGCCGGTATTCGCCGCCTGCATCAGGATGATGACATCCGCCTTCACCAGCGTCTGCAATACCCGCCAGAGCTCCAGCAGCGTACCGGGAAACGCCACGGCCAGCGCCTCACCTTCGCCGGAGCGAAAGCCTTTGCGATAGCGAGCAGTCTGTTCAGGTTCTGTCAGCAGATGGGCAGGGCCGACCAGGCGGCGCAGGTCAGAAAGCAGGGCAGAGGTTTGTATCATGAGCAATTCCCTTGTCTTATCAGTGCGTCCTAACTGTAGCACGTCAACTGACCTCAACGCAGTGTGACAGCGGCAGCTACCTGCTATTCTCATCTTGTGGCACACTGCCGCCTGTTTATTCGATATTGCGCAGTTACTTAAGAGAACCCAACCTGATGAAATGGATTTACTCTGTTAGTCTCGCTGTTTCCCTCGCGATGCAACCCGCACTGGCTGAGACAGTGCCAGGTAACCACCCGATGACCGAACAGGCGCGTGATGCCTTCGTTAACCAGCTGCTTAAAAAAATGACGCTGGATGAGAAGATCGGTCAGCTGCGTTTAATTAGTGTCGGACCTGATAATCCGAAAGAAGCCATTCGCGACATGATTCAGAAGAGTCAGGTTGGCGCGATTTTTAACACGGTCACGCGTCAGGATATCCGCGCTATGCAGGATCAGGCGATGCAGCTCAGCCGCCTCAAAATCCCCCTGTTTTTCGCCTTCGACGTGATTCACGGTCAGCGCACTATTTTCCCGATCCCTCTGGCTCTGGCGGCCAGCTGGGATCTGGATGCGGTTAAAGAAGTAGGGCGCGTTTCCGCCTATGAAGCGGCCGACGATGGTCTGAATATGACCTGGGCGCCAATGGTCGATGTCAGCCGTGAACCGCGCTGGGGCCGTGGCTCCGAGGGCTTCGGTGAAGATACGTATCTCACCAGCGAAATGGGTCGCAGCATGGTGCAGGCGATGCAGGGCAAAAGTGCCGCCGATCGCTACAGCGTGATGACCAGCGTGAAACACTTCGCGCTCTATGGCGCCGTTGAGGGTGGGCGCGATTACAACACCGTGGACATGAGCCCGCAGCGCATGTTCCAGGACTATCTGCCACCGTATAAAGCCTCACTGGATGCGGGCAGCGGCGGCGTGATGGTGGCGCTGAACTCGATCAATGGCGTCCCCGCTACGGCGGACAGCTGGCTGCTGAAAAATCTGCTGCGCGATAAGTGGAAATTCAAAGGCATCACCATCAGCGATCACGGTGCCATTAAAGAGCTGATCAAGCATGGCGTTGCCAGCGATCCGCAGGAAGCGGTGCGCATCGCCCTGAAGTCGGGCGTTGATATGAGCATGAGCGACGAATATTACAGCAAGTATCTGCCGGACCTGGTGAAGAGCGGCGATGTCACGATGGCCGAAATTGATGATGCGGCGCGTCATGTGCTTAACGTCAAATATGACATGGGCCTGTTTAACGATCCCTATAGCCATTTAGGTCCGAAAGAAGGCGACCCGCAGGACACCAATGCGGAAAGCCGTCTGCATCGCGCTGAAGCACGCGATGTGGCGCGTAAAAGTATCGTACTGCTGAAAAACCGGCTGGAAACCCTGCCGCTGAAAAAATCGGGCACCATTGCGCTGATTGGTCCGCTGGCAGACAGTCAGCGCGACATTATGGGCAGCTGGTCCGCAGCAGGTGTAGCGAAGCAATCCGTTTCGCTGCTACAGGGCATGCGCAATGCCACGGAAGGCAAAGCGACGCTGCTTTATGAGAAGGGCGCTAACGTCAGCGACAACAAAGGGATTCAGGACTTCCTGAACCTCTATGAGCAGGCGGTTTCCGTGGATACGCGTTCAGCTGAGCAGATGATCGATGACGCGGTTGCCAAAGCGAAGCAGGCCGATGTGGTGGTTGCCGCCGTGGGCGAAGCGCAGGGGATGGCGCACGAAGCCTCCAGCCGCAGCGACCTGGTGATCCCGCCGAGCCAGCAGAAGCTGTTAGCGGCACTGAAAGCCACCGGTAAGCCGCTGGTGATTGTCCTGATGAACGGACGTCCGCTGTCGATAGTGAATGAAGATCGCATGGCTGATGCGGTGCTGGAAACCTGGTTCAGCGGCACCGAAGGTGGTAACGCCATCGCCGATGTGCTGTTCGGTGACTACAACCCGTCGGGCAAACTGCCGGTCTCCTTCCCGCGTTCAGTGGGTCAGATTCCGATCTACTACAACCATCTGCCAACCGGTCGTCCTTACAACTTTGCGAAGCCGAACAAGTACACCTCGCATTACTATGATGCGGTTAACGGCCCGCTCTATCCGTTTGGTTACGGTCTGAGCTACACCAGCTTCACCGTGTCGCCGGTAAAAATGTCCTCACCGACCATGCCGCGCGACGGCAGCGTTGAGGCCAGCGTGACAGTGACCAACAGCGGTAAGCGCGATGGTGCGACGGTAGTGCAGATGTATCTGAACGACCCGGTCGCGTCCATCAGCCGTCCGGTGCAGGAGCTGCGTGGCTTTAAGCGCATCATGCTGAAAGCAGGTGAGTCGCAAACCGTGACCTTTAAAATTGACGTGGATGCGCTGAAGTTCTGGAACCAGCAGATGCAGCACGTTGCAGAGCCCGGCAAATTCAACGTGATGATTGGACTCGATTCCGTTCGTACTGAGAATGCGCAGTTCAGCTATCAATAACCGTCAGCCTTTTCCCTGAACTCAGGGGAAGGTGATGCGGCGCGTCGGGAGCGTCCTGTTACCGCGCGCCGCATCATATCCACTATCAGAGCCGCCATGATTAATCTGCGTGACCGCATTCAGCAGCAGGTCTTCCGCCTTAACGGCCTGTCGATGAATGAATTTGACCTCTCTCAACCGCCTGGCGATCCCGGCCTTTTTGGCCCGGACAGCGTAATCTGGCGCGTCCATGGTGACTTCACCTCCATGATGTGCGGCGGGATCAGTGCGCTGCTGTTGCAGATGCTGCATCCGGCGGCGCTGGCGGGCGTCTGGGATCACTCTAATTTCCGCGAAGATATGATGGGCCGCCTGCGGCGCACCAGTCAGTTTATCGCCGTCACCACCTACGGTAATTCGCAGGATGCACAGACGCTGATTGACCGGGTGAAACGCATTCACCTGAAAGTCAGCGGCGTCGACAGCGCGGGCAAACCTTATTCCGCCAGCGATCCGCATCTGCTCACCTGGGTGCATGTGGCGGAGACCAGCCGTTTTCTGGCGGCTCATCTGCGCTACAAAAATCCGCAGCTTACCCGGGCGGAACAGGATCAGTACTATCAGGAAGCGGCACTGATTGCCGAAGCGCTGGGCGCGGAGAAGGTGCCAAAAAGCGTTGTCGATGTGGCGGATTACCTGCAACAGATGCGTCCGGAGCTGCGCTTTGATGAACGCACCGCCGAGGTGACGCGATTGCTGATGAATGCCCCTGCACCGAGCTGGCAGGCGAAACCGGTGATGAAAATCATGCTGAAATCAGGATTTGGGCTGATGCCCGCGTGGGCGCAGGCGATGTCCGGCCGTGAGACTGGACGTTTTGAGCAGGCGATGATTGACCGGAAGATTAATGCGATTGCGTTAGGGTTGAGGTGGTCAATTCAGCGCGGGGCCTGGAATCGGGCAATGGTGAGGATGGGGAGGCTGGGGTGAGAGGTTCACGGGTAAAAGGGTGGATTGCTTTAGCCCATAAAGGATTACGCAACTGGAGTGGTTGATATCTGCACCTGGATACGTGCTTTGTTAAGGAAAGCTAAATTATGAGGAATGCACAAAAGCCTCTGATCCACACGATACCGGGAACTGCCGTAATGCTATTGATGCCTCTCTCCACGGCGGCTCTTTTACAAAGCGTCCCAATAAAAGTTGGTAAATTCAGACGAGCCGCCGCCTGGCGGTTTGTTTTTGTGCCCTTCTGCGGACATCAGATATAACGCCCGTTTTGTTAGCCACTCAAAGGCAGATGCAGGTCACAATTGACATTGTTCTACCAAAAAGCAATAGTTAATTTTTAGAATCAAGTGGATCTACTATATTCGCACATAAGGAATGGAGTTCTCATGTCATATAGCTGCTATTTACTTCTCAATCGGCGTGAAATGACCAGCCTGAGCTGCCCTGGTATTGGTACATTCCCTGCTTTTTCTGGTCAAAAGAAGGCCGTAATAATCCAGAAAAAACAAACGTACCCGATATAGGCCCAATAGTTCGTGGCCGTTACTTTATTGTAGAACGACCTTCAGGCGGAAGATTGGGGCCGTTTAGAGAACGGTTGTTGAAAGACATATACGGTACGGATCGCTCAACATGGTTTGGACTATTTCGTGACAATGGAAAAATTGATGACTACACATTTGTACAAGGCATCAGGCGGGGTAATTTTCGTCTGCACCCTATTGGGCCATCAGGGCTGAGTGAAGGCTGCATAACACTTCAACATCCTCTTCAGTTCAATTACATGCGCGACATGTTCCTTAAATCTGGCCCAACGCTTAACATCCCAGGCAGCCAGCTCAAAGCCTATGGAACGGTAAAGGTATACTAACGATGCGCTTAATTTTAACTATTTTTCTGTTTTTTTTTGTGCGATTGCTATTTCAAAAGCTATTGCTGTCATAGTGCCGGTAACATTTTTTTATGCCGTCGCAGGTTTTTTCAATATTAATGGCGATGAGGCAATCATCGACTTTGTACTCTCAGCCAACATCATTATTTCTATTATTATGTCTGTTGCGCTTTTATGGGTGCTGAAAGGTTTTTTTAAAAAGCCTTAAACAGGACTCAATTAGTACCATCGATTAGAAAAGCCAGTCTTCTGGCTTTAGTGAACGCTACAATCAACACCATATCCGGTTAACTTTGTGGGGCAGTGCATCGCACTCCTTTTCTGCATCCACCCGTTACTGTAAGAGCATTATCAGACCGTGATGGTATGAGTATGCTGCCGGATGGGCCTCTGCTCCCGCCAATTGCGCCTGCTGTACTCTTCACTGCACTCCAACCCCCACACTTTGAGACTATTACCCTTGTCTCAGCGTGCGGCAGCCAGGATCCTGCTCTATTCTCGGGGAAAATGGATTCCTCCAGGCTTTGTCGAGGCACTATGACGTACAAATCCCTGATTGCCGAAGTCCACAATCAGCAGCGCACCCTGACCGCCATTGTCGAACAGGATGAGCGCACCGCCTATTTTTACATCTGGCCAACCGACCTGTTCCGCAGTCAGTATGCGGTGCGCGGCTGCTGGCTACGCAACCTGCTGCCTGCACCGGCACAGGAAGATCGTGAGGCGATGGAGCAGGGCATCGCGCCGCTGCTCAGCGCCGAGTATTGCCGTAATCTGGAAGCGGAGCCCGCGCTGGACCCGGCGGGTCTGCAGGTCCTGTGGGAGCCTTCTGATGATGGCGCGGCGCTGTGGTATTACGGCCAGCTGCTGGCGGTGATCCCCGGCTGGAGCCTCTATCAGGAGAAGCAGGTGAGCTTCTCTGCGGGCTGCATCAAAAAGAACCGACTGACGGCCCCGCTGGGCTCGGCATCGACCAACGACTACTACGCCCGTGCGGAGCATCAGCGTCAGTTCTGGCGCGAATGGCACGACGGCAGCGAGTGGGACAGGGTCCAGCAGGATCTTATGGCCTGCTATCAGGCGCGTTTTGGCGAGTCAGTGAAATATTACGCAATCGATCAGGGCAGCTGGCCGCCGATGGCGATCTCGCAGCACTGGCATCAGGGCGTCTGGGTTTTCCTGACGCTCGGCATGAGCATCCGGCCCATGCCGCAGGTCGATTACCTGTTTGATGAGCTGGCACCGCAGTATCGCCGTATCGAACTGGGCATGGCGGTCGACGGTGAAATCATGACCGAAGGCAACGCGGTGCAGATGGCGAGTGCACTGGCGGAGTTCGTGCATCTGCCGTGGGCGCGGCTCACCTGGCTGGGCGAGGGCCACACGCTGGCGTCGGAAGTGGCACCGGTCGGCTTTGAAAGCTTCCTGCTGGCGAATGAACTGGCAACCGAACACGCGCAGTTCAAGCTGCCCAAGCGCGATGGCGATCGGCCGACGCTACTCTGGACCACGCCTGTCACCGAAGCGGAGCGTCAGTTCGCGCAGGCCGATGAACATGGCGGCCAGAAGTTACGGGAATTGTTAACAGCGGAGGGCAACGATCATGTCTTCCGTCCGCGCCAGCAGGTGATCAATCCTGAGGAATAGGCCAGCAATAACGCGCCTGTTCACGCGATCCCCGGCAACAGTCGGGGACGTGATAGTCCCGTCTTGAAATTAAATTTTTACAAAAATCAAACATTTCTCAAATATGTGATCCCGCTCATCTCAAGTTCCTGTTTAGTGAGCCGTTAACCCGGATCAGGCAATCGCGCCGCACCAGGTTCAGGGGAACTAAGATGTTTAAAACAACACAATCCCGCTTCACCGCAACAATGATCGCGTTCTTTGTTGCGCTTTTACTCGTTACAGTTTGGGTCATCAATCAGTTTGTCGCGCCACAGCTGGTCGACAGCGAAAGTCGTCTGGTCCGCTATCAGGTCGATTCACTCGCCTCCGGCATCGTTGAACAGATGAACCGC
Source organism: Pantoea sp. 9140 (assembly GCF_000745295.1). Classification (NCBI taxonomy): domain Bacteria; kingdom Pseudomonadati; phylum Pseudomonadota; class Gammaproteobacteria; order Enterobacterales; family Erwiniaceae; genus Pantoea; species Pantoea sp. 9140. The sequence continues at coordinate 967,725 of NZ_JQNO01000001.1, forward strand.
GTGCAGGCACAGCAGCGTGCGATTACCGAAGCCGCCTCTGTCATGGACAGTGCTACTATCGACACCCTGTTACCAACGCTGGTGAACCAGTATCAGGACAGCAACGTGTTTGGTGGCGGTATCTGGCCACTGCCAAACCGTCGCGATCCGGCCAAAGAGAAAGACAGCAGCTTCTTTGCCCGCAATACCAGCAATGAACTGCAGGTCAACACCTACTGGAACTCCGACGCCGCCGATAAATACTGGGAGCAACCCTGGTACAAAGATGGTCTGGCTGCTGCGAAAGGGCAGTGCGCCTGGGCAAAAGCCTATCAGGATGCCGCCAGCCCGCAGCCGCGTACCAACTGCGCCATGGCTATCTACCGCAACGGCTCAGCCTGGGGTGTTGCCACTATCGACGTGACCCTGGGGTTCTTTAACCAGCTGGCGAAGCAGATGGGTGAAACTATTCACGGCAATGTGCTGATCGTCGAAGCCGACGGCAAAGTCGTGGGCAATGGCGCGCTGGTGAATGCCGCGCCGAAGCTGGAGAACCTGGCTGACGTGCAGATGTCGATGGCCGCACCGCTGAAAACGCTGCTGAACGGTGTTGGCAATCAGCCGCTGGAAACCACCTATGACAGCAGCGAAGGCGAGCAGACCCTGTTCGTGCAGGCCATTCCTGGCAGCCCGTGGTATCTCGCCAGCAGCCTGCCAACCAGCCTGCTGAAAGCGCAGTCGCACAACATGCTGACTCGCCTGGGTCTGGTGCAGATCCCACTGGCGGTCATTCTGCTGCTGGTGTCGCTGGGCTTTGTCCGCGCCATGATGAAACGCCTCAACGTGCTGAACAGCAACATCGAAGCGCTGTCGACCGGTGGTGCCGATCTGACGCAGCGGCTGCCAGCCAGCAACAGCCCGGAGTTCAACGCTGTCGCGCAGAGCTTTAACCAGTTCATCAGCTATCTGCAGGGACTGTTGCAGCAGGTGGGCGACAGCGCACTGGCGATTACCGCTGCATCGCGCGAAATTGCCAGCGGCAACGCCAATCTCTCCTCCCGTACCGAAGATCAGGCCAGCTCGATTGTTGAAACGGCCGCGTCGATGGAGCAGCTGACCGGCACCGTGCGTCAGAACGCCGACAACGCCACTCACGCTAACCAGCTGGCGGGCGATGCCTCGCAGGTGGCCGCGCGTGGCACCGAAGTAGTCCGTCAGGTGGTCACCACGATGGGTGAGATTCATCACTCGTCCCGTAAAGTGGTCGACATCATCAGTGTGATCGACAGCATCGCCTTCCAGACCAACATCCTGGCACTCAACGCTGCGGTAGAAGCTGCCCGGGCCGGTGAACAGGGCCGTGGTTTTGCGGTAGTTGCATCGGAAGTACGTAACCTGGCGCAGCGTTCAGCTAACTCGGCGCGTGAGATTAAAAAGCTAATCGAAGAATCCGTGGCAAACATCGATACCGGCAGCGCGCTGGTTGAGCAGGCGGGTCAGACCATGGATGAGCTGATGAAGGGGGTAAGCAGCGTAACGACCCTGATGAGCGAAATCATGTCCGCCAGCCGCGAGCAGAGCCTGGGTATCGAACAGGTTAACGTGGCGATTACTCAGCTGGATGGCACCACACAGCAGAACGCCGTGCTGGTAGAGCAGGTTTCTGCTGCCGCGCAGGCGATGGAGTCGCAGAGCACCCAGCTTGAGCAGGTGGTTCAGAGCTTCCGACTGTAATCCTCTTTCAGGCCAGCCTTGCTGGCCTGATTTTCTCTCTGCTTCATCTGCTTATCTCCGCCTGAGACGCGCAAAAATTCCGCGATGTTCCCCCCAGACTGCTTATTCTGTGCCAGAATAGTTGGGAATAATCTCAAGGAAAAGCCATGTCTGCTATTGAAGTTATCCTCGTTGACCACCTCGATCGTCCCACCGGCAAAATGGAAAAGCTGGAAGTGCATGAAAAAGGATTACTGCACCGCGCGGTGACGGTCTACGTCTTCAATTCCCGGCAGGAGCTGTTACTGCAGCGGCGTGCCAGCGATAAATATCACTGTGGTGGCTTATGGAGTAATACCTGCTGTGGTCATCCTTATCCGCATGAATCGACCCGCGACGCCGCCGAGCGCCGTCTGCGTGAAGAGATGGGGATGATCGTGACGCTGACGCCGGTATTTGAGCTGAGCTATAACCTGAAGCTGAGCAACGGCCTGACCGAGCATGAATATGGTCACGTCTTCTTTGCCGTCTGCGACAGCCTGCCGCAGCTGAATCCGCAGGAAGCTGACGCCTTTGATTATCGTCCGATGGCGCTGATCGAGGAGCAGATGCAGCAGCAGCCACAGCAGTTCACGCCGTGGTTTTTGCATACCTTCCCGCGTATCCCGGACTATCTGGAGCAGTTTCCTTTCCCGGCCGTAACGGCATAAAAAAACCGCACCGAGGTGCGGTTTTCCTGCGCTCTATTTACGCCCTGACCGCTGTTTAACGCGGCAGCTCAAAATCCTCTGCATCCACATCATAGCCTGATGGTTCCCAGCGGATCGCCAGCAGTGCCAACAGTCCGGCCAGCGGGGCCAGGAAGATCACCCAGAACACACCAGTGCCCAGCGCGGCAACCAGCACCGGGAACAGAAACAGCGACACAGTCGAACTGCCGCGCATCAGCGTCTGGTTGAAGCCGACGCCCACGCCGCGCAGCGAAGTCGGGTAGCTCAGCGACGCAAAGGTCATAGTGTGCGAACCCGGCCCGAAGCCCTGACCAAACAGGAACAGCGCCAGCATGCCGATCGCCAGCGCGGCTTCCTGACCGCCTTCCGGACGACCAATCAGCGCCAGACCCAGCAGCGCCACGCACTGACAGCCATAACCCGCCACCGACATCTTCCACGCACCCAGACGCGGCACCAGTCGTACCGCCAGAATCCCGCCGACAAAGGCGAACAGCAGATTCAGCGCCAGCGACACCAGAATGGTGGTGAGCATCGACTGAGCAAAGAAGCTGGAGATAATCACCGGCAGACCAAACGCCACCGCGTTATAGGCAAACGACGAGGCGATAGAGGTGATGGTCGCCAGCAGCGTGCGGCGGCGATAAACGCCCTGCAGCAGCGCGCCATAGTTGCGCCAGCTCGCCTTGCGCACCGGCGTGGCAGCGGTCAGACCGGCGTCGGGAGCCACCTGCGCGTTGATGTTCCAGGCACTGCGTAAAATCGCGGCGGCCCCGTTCAGATCGCCCTGATTAGCTGCCCATACCGGCGATTCACTCATATAACGGCTGCGGATGGCGATGATAACAATCGCCGGAACGGCCCCAAAACCGAGGATCAGCCGCCAGAGCCAGTCGGTGAGGCTTTCAGGCAACACCGCATAAAGCAGCAGCACCAGCAGATAGGAGATACTGATTGCCGCGTACCAGGTCGGACACCACATCGCGACGCTGGCGGCTTTATTCCCCTTGCCACGCAGCTTAGAAAACTCCGCCAGGAATGCCATCGCCACCGGCAGATCGATCCCGACGCCCAGCCCCATCACAAAGCGCGCGCCAGCCAGCACAGACTCATTCGGGGCAAACGCACAGGCGATAGCGGCCACCACGAAAAAGAACATATCGGCCATAAAGACCCGATAACGGCCAATTTTGTCGGTGAGATAGCCGCCAATCAGCGCGCCGATGATCGCGCCGAAGGTGATGGCCGAGGCGACCATGCCGGTGCCGGTCGGAGTGAGACTAAACTCGCGCGTGATGTCTTTAATGCCAAACGCCAGCGCGCCCAGGTCGTAGGCGTCAAGGAACACGCCGCCCAGTGCAATCGCCACCACAATACGGGCATTGTTACGGGCGCTGTCGCCGCTGTTCACTAAACGGGAGACGTCAGCTGCGCTGCGAATCCACTGTGTTTCGCCACCGGGCGAACTCCCTGCTGTTGCCACATGGGCGGAAGAGGTCAGGTCGGACATGATGTTGTACGTCTTTTATTATAAAAACAGATTTTCGAGAATAGCCGTTTAGACGCCCAGACGTAAATTCATTTCGGTTATAGATAATAATTTTTTAATCCCAAATCGTTATCAATTTGCGATAAAGTCAGCTGCATCGCCGCCGCGCCAGGCTACGCTTTTAAGGCAGATTATTTCCGCTGCACGCCTTGTCAGTCTCCTTCTCAGCGGCAGGCGAGCAGCCTCAACGCTAAGGCGTCTCATGCCTTGCGAGTCATCACGCGAAAACATCATGCAAAAACAACAAACTGCGATAAGGAAAAGACCATGGTCAGAATTCGGGGTTGGGTGGGAATCAGCGCGTTGCTGCTCAGTATGGGGATGGCACAGGCGGCGGATCCGGTGCGGGTCGGCTCCAAAATTGATACTGAAGGATCACTGCTGGGCAACGTAATCCTTCAGGTGCTGGAAAAGCACGGCGTAAAAACCGTCAATAAAATCCAGCTCGGCACAACGCAGGTGGTACGCGGTGCCATCACGGCGGGCGAGCTTGATATCTACCCCGAATATACCGGCAACGGCGCGTTTTTCTTCAATGATGAAAAAGACAGCGCCTGGAAGAATGCCGCCGCTGGCTACGAAAAGGTGAAGAAGCTGGATGCGGAGAAAAACCATCTGGTGTGGCTGACACCGGCTCCGGCCAACAACACCTGGACCATTGCCGTGCGTAAAGACCTGGCGGAGAAAAACCAGCTCACCTCGCTGGCCGATCTCAGCGCCTTTCTGAAAAAGGGCGGCACCTTCAAACTGGCCGCCTCAGCCGAATTTATCGAACGCAGCGATGCTTTACCGGCCTTTGAAAAAGCCTACGGCTTTGACCTCAAGCAGGATCAGCTGCTGTCGCTGGCGGGCGGCGATACTGCTGTGACCATCAGCGCGGCGGCGCAGCAGACCTCTGGCGTTAACGCGGCGATGGCCTACGGCACCGACGGTCCGGTGGCGGCACTGGGTCTGCAGACGCTCAGCGATCCCAAAGGTGTTCAGCCGATTTACGCGCCGACGCCGGTGATCCGCGAATCAGTACTTAAAGCCTATCCGCAGATTGCCGACTGGCTGAAGCCAGTGTTCAGCGCGCTTGATGAGAAAACGCTGCAACAGCTCAATGCCAAAATTGCGGTCGACGGCCAGGACGCCAGCAGCGTAGCGACCGAGTGGCTGCAGCAGAAAAAGCTGCTGTAACCGATGCAGATATCGCGGGACGCGATACGCCGTCCGGCTCAGCAGCCGGTGGCTTTGCTGCTGCTGACGCTGCTGAGCCTGGCGCTGGTGACCTTGCCGTTCCTTAACTTCGCCCCGAATCGTCTGGTGGCGGGTGAACCCCTGATGGGCTGGCAGATAAACCGCTTCGGGCTGTTGCTGCTGCCGCTGGTGACGCTGTGGCTGCTGCTGTGGCGTCAGCCCGGGCGCGTCACGCTGATGGTGGCGCTGCTGGCGGCTGAACTGATGCTGGCGGCGATCATCTGGCTCAGCGGTCATCAGGCGACGTTGCTGAGTCAGCAGGGCAGCCGTCTGGCGCGCACCAGCTTTGCCAGCGGCCTGTGGTGCAGCGGTGCGCTGATCCTGCTGCTGATCACCGATCAGGTGCGGCAGCTGACCCCGCATCGGTTGGCACAGCTGCTGCTTAATCTGCAGGTCTGGCTCCTGCCGCTGTTGCTGCTGTTCAGTGGCCAGCTCGCCGATCTCTCCCTGCTGAAAGAGTATGCCAACCGTCATGCGGTGTTTGATGCGGCGCTGAGCCGTCATCTTACGCTACTGGCCGGTACGGTCTTGCCTGCGTTAATGATTGCGCTGCCGCTGGGCGTCATGCTGTTCCGGCGACCCGGCTGGCAGGGAAGCGTCTTCGGTGTACTGAATGTGATTCAGACGGTGCCGTCAGTGGCGCTGTTTGGTCTGCTGATTGCGCCGCTGGCCGGTCTGGCTCAGCATTTTCCGTGGCTCGGTGACTGGGGTATCAGCGGCATTGGTATGGCCCCGGCGCTGATCGCCCTGGTGCTTTATGCACTGTTGCCGCTGGTGCGCAGCGTGGTCGTAGGTTTACAACAGGTGCCGCAGGAGGTGCGCGAAAGCGCGCGCGGTACGGGCATGAGCGGCTGGCAGCAGTTTATCGCGGTGGATGTGCCGCTGGCGCTGCCGGTCTGGCTGGCGGGCCTGCGTGTCGTCGTCGTGCAGACGCTGGGCATGGCGGTAGTGGCGGCGCTGATTGGCGCGGGTGGCTTTGGGGCGATTATTTTCCAGGGGCTGTTAAGCAGTGCGCTGGATTTGGTGTTGCTGGGCGTTATCCCGGTGATTGCGCTGGCGGTCGTCATTGATGCGCTGTTCCGCCTGCTGATCTCACTGCTGGAGAGAAAAGATGATTGAGTTTGATGGCGTTTCCCGCGCCTTTAACGGTAAAGCGGCGGTAAAAAATCTGTCGCTGCAGGTAGCAAAAGGGGAATTCTGCGTACTGCTCGGTACCTCCGGCTCCGGCAAATCGACCACGCTGAAAATGATCAACCGGCTGGTGGAGTTTGATAGCGGTGAGATCCGCTTTGCCGGTGAGTCGATTCGCCAGCTCGATGCCCGTATATTACGCCGACGCATGGGCTATGCCATTCAGTCGATTGGCCTGTTTCCGCACTGGACGGTGCGGAAGAATATCGCCACGGTGCCGGTCCTGCTGGGCTGGTCCAGAGCGCAGATCGATGAGCGCATCGCGGCGCTGCTGGCGCTGCTGAACCTTGACGCGCAGCTACTGAATCGCTATCCACATCAGCTCTCCGGCGGGCAGCAGCAACGGGTGGGCGTGGCGCGGGCACTGGCGGCTGACCCGGAAGTGTTGCTGATGGATGAGCCGTTCGGCGCACTCGATCCGGTGACGCGCGGCGTGCTGCAGCAGGAGATGCTGCGTATTCATCGGCTGTCGGGCCGCACCATCGTGCTGGTGACGCATGACATCGACGAAGCGCTGACGCTGGCAGATCGCATCGTGCTGATGGATAACGGTGAAATTGTCCAGCAGGGCAGGCCGGCAGAGCTGCTGACCCAGCCAAAAAATGACTTTGTGCGCGACTTCTTTGGCCGCAGCGAGATGGGCGTCCGGCTGCTGTCGCTGGAACAGGTCGGAAATGCGGTACGGCGTGGAGAATGGTTTGCAGGCGAACCGATTGCTGCCGCACTGACGCTGCGGGATGCGCTATCGCAGTTTATCGCCCGGCGCACTGATAAACTGCCGGTCGTTGACGATCGGCAGCAGCCGCTGGGCGTGCTCCACTTTGGCGACCTGCTGCAATTGCGCGAGGGCTTAACATGCGCAGGCTAAGGGATCCGCTGCTGTGGCTGGTGCTGTTCTATGGCGCGCTGCTGACCCTGATGCCTTACAGCGGGCCGCTGTTTCACCGCTGGTTTCCCGAACTGGCACGGCCACTCTATCAGCAGGAGAGCTTCTGGCAGCTGACGCTGGCGCATCTGTTTCTGGTGGTCACCGCCAGCCTGCTGGCCATTGTTATCGGCATTGGCAGCGGTGTGCTGGTGACCCGGCGAGCGGGGCGCGCTTTCCGGCCGCTGATGGAAACTATCGTGGCGGCGGGGCAGACTATTCCGCCGGTGGCGGTATTGGCGATTGCGGTGCCGGTAATGGGCTTTGGCGCGTGGCCGGCGGTGGTGGCGCTGCTGCTGTACGGATTACTGCCGATTTTACAGGGTACGCTGGCGGGCATTGATAGCGTACCCGCCAGCAGCCGGGAGATTGCCATCGGGGTCGGCATGAGTAGCTGGCAGCGGTTGTGGCAGATTGAACTGGCGCTGGCTGCACCGGTGATCATCGCCGGGATACGCACGTCGGTAATCATTAACATCGGCACCGCGGCTATCGCTTCGACGGTGGGCGCGAAAAGTCTGGGGTCGCCGGTGATTATCGGCCTGAGCGGGTTTAATACAGCTTATGTAATTCAGGGAGCACTACTGGTGGCGCTGCTGGCAATAGTGAGCGATCGCCTGTTTGAACGCCTGCAGCGCTGGCTTAGCGTGAGTGAACAATAAGAGAGTATCCCACCAGCATCAGACCGCTGGTGCCGCCGAGAGCCATAATGAAAAACAGCGTGGCGAAAAAGGCTTTTTTGACATTCATGGATGAAACCTGAGCTTGTTAACAGTGAGGCGGGGATAATAGCGCGCGCAAGGCAGGAGGCAAAGTGCCCGGCGTGCGTTTTTATTATCAGGCCGGTTCGTGTAACCGCACGCCATAGCCCTGTTCCTGCCAGTGTGACAGCTGCTCCTGCTGACGACGGGTCAGTTTTTTACCGGTAAAGACAAACATATTCATGCCGGGAAAGAGTTCAGGGCGGGGAACATCCAGCGGTTCTGCCAGTACATCAATCCGCCAGCCATGCTGTGACAGACGCCAGCCTTCCAGCCAGATACGTGTCCGATCGTCGATGCCCCAGCCAATAATCAGCGCATCTTTACCCGATTTTTTGCGACTGGCGGTCAGGCAGAATGCAACATAGTCGATCAGCAGACCATCAAGCAGACTGCACATGGTGCGGGCCGTGTTCTGATCCAGACTCAGCTTCTGGCGCACCGGCATGAAAACGTGATCAATCAGCGCATCAATAGGATGTTCGCGACCAATCGCGGCAATTTTATTACGAAGTTTAGCAGGTCTGACGTGGCGCAGTACGCTAATCAGCTCATCCTGCAGTGTGGTCCAGCCATCGTGTGCATCAACATCGCCACCTTCCAGCAGTGCCTTCACTTTACCGACCGGCACGCCACTTTCAATCCAGCGCATAATCTCTTCGATGCGCTGCACATCCTCTTCGTCAAACTGACGATGTCCGCCTTCGGTACGTTGCGGCTTCAGTAAGCCATAACGACGCTGCCAGGCGCGTAGGGTGACTGGGTTTATGCCACAGCGCTCGGCGACGTCACCGATACTGTATAAGGTCATAAATTCCTCTTTCGATTGGTCTGAGTGCGATTACCATAACGAAGCAAACTAAGTTGTACAATACATTTCTCAATGTACAACTTGACTGATACGGCTTTTCCAGGCTATATCTCAATAAAGAGAATTATTCCCAAAAATGAGAAAAACCCATGACGGAGCTGAATACGGAGCAACGACTGGCGGTGCGGCTGGCGGAATTACGCCTGCAACGCGGCTGGTCTCTTGATGAATTGTCTGTCGCTACCGGCATCAGCCGCGCGACATTATCGCGCATTGAGCGAAGCGAGACCAGTCCCACGGCTGCATTGCTTAATCGTCTGTGTGTCGCCTACGGCTTAACGATGTCGCGTCTGCTCAGTGAAGTGGAAGAAGAGTCCAGGCTGCTGGTCAGAAATGAGCAACAGCCGGTGTGGCAGGATGACGCCAGCGGCTTTGTCCGCCGGAATATTTCACCACCTGCCGTTCATTTTAGATGCGAACTCGTAGAGGGCAAGTTACGGCCTGGTGCGCGTATCGATTATGATGCGCCACCCATTCAGGGGCTGGAGCAGCATATCTGGCTGCGCGAGGGTGGTCTCACCGTCACGATGGGGTCTCAGGCGTGGACGCTACAGCCCGGCGACTGCCTGCGGTTTCATCTGATCGGAAAATCGGCTTTTGAGGCGCACCTGACTGACGGCGCGCGTTACTTACTGGTGGTGGCGAAACCATGACGGATTACGCAACGCTCAGCGCGACCCAGGCGCAACAGCTGCTGGGCGAACTGACCGACGTTTTGCAGGGCTGCGTGGCAGACGGTGCCAGCGTCGGCTTTATTGATCCCGAAGATAGTGAGGTGATGGTGCGATTCTGGCAGCAGCGGATCGCCAGCATCACCAGTGGCGACAGCGAACTTATCGTCGCGCGTCAGCACGGTCGCATCGTGGCCACGGTCATCCTCAGCCGTAGCGGCATGCCTAATGGCCGCCACCGCGCAGAGATCAGTAAACTGCTGGTGCATCCGCAGGCGCGCCGTCAGGGTATCGCCCGTGAACTGATGCAGCGTGCGGAGCGGCGAGCACGCGCGCAGGGCAAAACCCTGCTGGTGCTGGATACACGCAGCGGCGATGTCGCGAGCGACCTCTATCGCTCGCTGGGCTGGCAGGTAGCGGGGTCGATTCCCTGTTATGCCGAATCCATCGCAGGCGTGCTGGATGCCACCACCTATATGTACAAAGTTCTGGCGTAAAACACCGCCGTCGGACAATCGCTGAAATTTACGACACGGCACGAAAAATTCGGCGCGAAAGCTGACGTCGCCAGGATACTGTGTAAAAATACAGGCCATTTTTTCGGTGTGGTAACGCAAATCATGGCCCTGACAGTCGCAGTAAAAAGCCAGATAGCGCAGTGGTATAAAGCGCTTCAGCAGCAGGTGCCTGATTTTATTCCGCGTGCGCCGCAGCGCCAGATGATCGCCGAAGTAGCGAAATGCCTGGCGGGTGACGACGCGCGTCATCTGGCGGTCGAAGCGCCGACCGGCGTGGGAAAAACCCTCTCTTATCTGATTCCGGGCATCGCAGCCAGCCGCGCTCAGGAAAAGCAGCTGGTGATCAGCACCGCCAACGTGGCGCTGCAGGATCAAATCTTCACCAAAGATCTGCCGCTGCTGAAGAAAATCATCCCCGATCTCACTTTTACCGCCGCCTTTGGTCGCGGGCGCTATGTCTGTCCGCGCAATCTGGCGGCGATGGCGGCCGATGACGATCAGCAGGGCGATCTGCTGCTTTATCTGGACGATGACGCCGTCAGCAGCACCAAAGAAGAACAGACGCAGTGTGGCCGCTTACAGAAATCGCTGGATCGCTACCAGTGGGATGGTCTGCGCGATCACAGCGAGGAGAACGTCAGCGACAGCCTGTGGCAGCGACTCTCTACTGATAAAGCGAGTTGTCTGGGTTCGCACTGCCACTGGTATCGTGAATGTCCGTTCTTTGTGGCGCGGCGCGAAATCGAGCAGGTGGATGTGGTGGTGGCGAACCATGCGCTGGTGATGGCGGCGATGGAGAATGAGTCGGTGCTGCCACCCGCTAAAAACCTGATGCTGGTACTGGATGAAGGACATCATCTGCCGGAAGTGGCCCGCGATGCGCTGGAGATGAGCGCCGACATCACGCCGGGCTGGAGCAGCCTGCAGCTCGACCTGTTTATCAAGCTGGTCGAGAGCATCATGACGCAGACGCGGCCAAAATCGCCGCCGCCGCTGGCGAATCCGGAACGGCTGAAGGCGCACTGCGATGAGCTGCGCGAACTGCTGACTATTACCGCGCAGGCGCTGAATCCGTTGCTGCCGCCCAATAATCAGCCGGGCGAATTTCGCTTTGTGCTGGGCGCGCTGCCGCAGGAGCTGCTGGATCTCTGCGCCCGGCTGTTTAAACTTAGCGATGCCCTGCGGGGACTGAGCGAAGGCCTGATTAATGCGCTCAGTGAGCAGACCGGCAAGGTCGATATGGTGCGGCTGCATCGCAACCTGCTGCAGCTCAACCGGCAGTTTGGCTGGTTCGAATCGGTAAGCAAGCTCTGGCGGCTGGCGGCGATGGAAAAAGCCTCTGGCGCGCCGGTATCGAAGTGGATTACCCGCGAGCTGCGCGAAGGTCAGGCGCATCTGCTGTTTCACTGCGCCGGCATCCGCGTCAGCGACCAGCTGGAGAAGATGCTGTGGCGTAAAATTCCGCATGTCGTAGTCACCTCCGCCACGCTGCGATCGCTCAACAGCTTCAATCGCCTGCAGGAGATGTCGGGGCTTAGCGAAAAAGCGGGCGACCGCTTTGTGGCGCTCGACTCACCGTTTAACCATGTGGAGCAGGGCAAGCTGGTGATCCCGCAGATGCGCCTTGAGCCGCTGATGACGCACGAAGCGGAGCACATCGCCGAGATGGCCGGTTTCTTCCGTCAGCAGATGGCGGAGAAGAAGCATAAGGGCGTACTGGTGCTGTTTGCCAGCAACCGGGCGATGCAGCAGTTTGTCGCCTGTCTGCCCGATCTGCGGCTCTCAATGCTGGTGCAGGGCGATCAGCCGCGCAGCCGCCTGGTGGATCTGCACCGTCAGCGCGTTACCCAAGGTAACACCAGCATTCTGATTGGCCTGCAGTCCTTTGCTGAGGGGCTGGATCTCAAAGGCGATTTGCTGAGTCAGGTGCATATTCACAAAATCGCTTTTCCCCCGGTGGACAGTCCGGTAATTTTGACCGAAGGCGAATGGCTGAAAAGCCTGAAGCGCTATCCGTTTGAGGTGCAGAGTTTACCCAGCGCCTCATTTACCCTGATTCAACAGGTCGGACGCCTGATTCGTAGCCATCAGTGTTATGGCGAAATCGTGATTTACGACCGCCGTCTGCTGAGCAAAGCCTACGGCAGCCGGTTGTTAGCCGCACTGCCGATCTTCCCGATTGAGCAGCCGGAAACGCCAGAGCCGGCAGCGATACCGGCCACCGTGGTGCCAAAGCACACCGTGCGTAAACGCCGTCCCACGCGGCGCTGAGCCGCGCACTTAACCGGAAGCGAGTGATGGAACTGAATAAAATCATTAAAGAGGTGGGGCGCGGTAAAAATCATGCCCGCAATATCGACTTTGATACTGCCGTGGCGCTCTATGGCGCGATGCTGGCGGGCGAAGTGCCGGATCTGGAGTTGGGCGCTATTCTGATTGCGCTGCGTATTAAAGGCGAAGGTGAAGCCGAAATGCGCGGCTTTTATCAGGCGATGCAGGCGCAGATGATGCAGCTGCGTGCGCCGGAAAACCGCCCGATGCCGGTGGTGATCCCCAGCTACAACGGCGCACGCCGGCAGGGAAATCTTACACCGTTGCTGGCGTTGCTGCTGGTGAAACTTGGCTTCCCGGTGCTGGTACACGGCGTCAGCGACGACGCGACACGCATCACCAGCGAAGCGGTGTTTGCCGCGCTGGGTATCGCCCCCGTCACCACCGCAGAGGCGGCGCAGGCAAAACTCAATCAGGGCCTGGCATTTATCACCATCGATCATCTCTGCCCGCCAATGGCGAAACAGCTATCGCTGCGCTGGCGGATGGGCGTGCGTAACAGCGCCCACACGCTGGCAAAACTGGCCACGCCGTTTGCGGAGCGGGCGGCGCTGCGGCTGTCGAGCGTCTCGCATCCTGAATATGTACCGCGTGTGGCGAAATTCTTCAGCGACATTGATGCGCCTGCAATACTGCTCAATGGCACCGAGGGGGAAGTCTATGCCAATCCCCAGCGCTGCCCGGCGATCAGTATGATTCAGGGTGCAGGCGCGGAAGCGGAAGTGTGGGTGGAGCGTCAGCCAGAAGTGGCCGTTGAACTGCCGGCAGACAAGACGGCAGAGGTGACGGCGCGCTGGACCGAAGAGGTGCTGAATCAGCAGCGCCCGGTGCCTGCGTCACTGCGACTGCAGCTCGCCTGCTGCCTGCGCGCCAGCGGCCAGTGCGACTCGCTGGCAGCGGCAGAGCAGCAGATCTTCGCCGCCGGGTACTGACTCAGGCTACCGGCAGCGCCTGTTCAACCAGGTTCTGCCAGAAACGGATGCCAATCGGCAGCAGCGCGTCGTTGAAGTCATAGCGGGCGTTGTGCAGCGGCGCGGAAGGCGCTTCGCCGTCTGCGCCCAGCCAGAAGTAAGCGCCGGGACAGGCTTCCATCATGCAGGCAAAATCTTCTGACGCCATCGATGGATTAACCTGCCAGTGAACCTGTTCAGCACCCAGTGTTGAGAGCGCCACCTCGCGCACCTGCTCAGCCGGGGCCACATGGTTGGCGGTGACCGGATAGCCCGGCAGCCACTCAATCTCACCGCTCACGCCAAACGGACGCGGCAGGGTTGCGACAAACTCATCAATCAGCCCGCGCACTTTTTCGCGCACGCTGGTCTGCAGGCAGCGCACCGTGCCGCGTAAAACAATCTGCTCCGGGATGACGTTAATCGCTTCACCACCGTGAATCTGCGTCACGCTGACCACGGCTGACGCCAGCGGCGAGAGCCGGCGGGACGGAATGGTCTGCAGCGCCAGAATCAGCTCGGCCGCCACCACCATCGGGTCGGCACCGCTTTCCGGCATCGCCGCGTGGCAGCTTTTGCCGTGCAGCGTAATTTCAAACGAATCCAGCGACGCCATCATCGCGCCAGGGTTGACCGCCAGTGAGCCGAGCGGCAGTCCCGGCCAGTTGTGCATGGCGTAGATCACATCCATCGGAAAACGCTGGAACAGCCCCTCTTCCACCATTTTGCGTGCCCCGCCCAGATTCTCTTCGGCAGGCTGAAAGATGAAATGCACCGTGCCGCTGAACTGACGTGTGGCGGCCAGCTGGCGGGCGGCAGCCAGCAGAATAGCGCTGTGGCCGTCGTGTCCACAGGCATGCATCACGCCTGGCGTCGCAGAACGCCACTCGGCATCACCTTTTTCCGTAATCGGCAGCGCATCCATATCTGCACGCAGCCCGATAACCGGGCCGGGACCATTTTCCAGTGTGCCGATGACGCCGGTGCCCGCCAGGCCACGGAACACCTGCAATCCCGCCCGCGCTAACTCTTCCGCAATAAACTGGCTGGTTTGCTGTTCCTGGTAACCTAATTCGGGGTGGCGATGAAACTCACGACGCCAGCGCAGGGCATCTTCAAGCAGGGCAGGGGAAAGGGTCATGCAGAGTCGCGCTCCATACAGAATGAGAAGATTTCACTTTAGTGGTCGGGTGATGCGGCGTCTATCGCCGTCAGGACTAAATCTGGCTATAGGCTAAATCAAAATGGAATAAGTAATAAGGAAGTGATGTTTATGCCAGAGGGTAAGAATGGAATAGCGGGGGAAAACGGGGCAAGCTGCTGCTCGCCCCGGTCAAAGGATTACTTCTGCATAGGCAGGTTCAGGCCATGTTCAGCCGCGCACTGCTGTGCCAGCTCATAACCCGCGTCGGCATGACGCATCACACCGGTGGCCGGGTCGTTCCACAATACGCGACCCAGACGCGCATCAGCTTCTTTGCTGCCGTCACAGACAATCACCACACCGGAGTGCTGTGAGAAGCCCATGCCGACACCGCCGCCATGATGCAGGCTGACCCAGGTTGCGCCGCCAGCGGTATTCAGCAGGGCGTTGAGCAGCGGCCAGTCAGAGACCGCATCGGAGCCGTCTTTCATCGCTTCGGTCTCACGGTTAGGAGAGGCGACCGAGCCGCAGTCGAGATGGTCGCGGCCAATCACGACCGGCGCTTTCAGCTCGCCGTTGCGGACCATTTCGTTGAACGCCAGACCGGCAAGATGCCGTTCACCCAGTCCCAGCCAGCAGATACGGGCAGGCAGGCCCTGGAAGGCGATGCGCTCCTGCGCCATATCCAGCCAGCGATGCAGCGTTTTGTGGTGCGGGAACAGCTCTTTGAGTTTGGCGTCGGTCTTGTAGATATCTTCCGGATCGCCGGAAAGCGCGACCCAGCGGAACGGGCCTTTGCCTTCGCAGAACAGCGGACGGATATAGGCTGGCACAAAGCCAGGGAAATCGAACGCGTTGCTGACACCCTCGTCCAGCGCGACCTGACGAATGTTGTTGCCGTAATCCACGGTCGGGATGCCCATATGGCAGAAGTCGAGCATCGCCTGGACATGAACCGCCATAGAAGCACGGGCTGCTTTCTCAACGGCTTTCGGCTGTGAGACGCGCTCCTGCTGCCAGCGCGCCAGATCCCAGCCAATCGGCAGATAGCCATTAATCGGGTCGTGCGCCGATGTCTGGTCGGTCACGATGTCCGGCTTCGGTCCACCCGCCTGGGCGCGTTTCACCAGCTCCGGCAGGATCTCAGCGGCATTGCCCAGAAGGCCGACCGAAATCGCTTTTTTGGCGGCGGTGGCTTCGCTGATTAACGCCAGCGCTTCGTCCAGCGTGGTGGCTTTGTAGTCGACGTAACGGGTACGCAGACGGAAATCGATGCGTGACTCCTGGCACTCAATCGCCAGCACACAGGCCCCGGCCAGTACACCCGCCAGCGGTTGTGCGCCGCCCATGCCGCCCAGCCCGGCGGTGAGGATCCAGCGGCCGCTGAGGTCATTGTTATAATGCTGACGGCCCGCTTCCACGAAGGTTTCATAGGTGCCCTGCACGATGCCCTGCGCACCAATATAAATCCAGGAACCGGCGGTCATCTGGCCGTACATCATCAGGCCCGCTTTATCCAGCTCATGGAAGTGATCCCAGGTCGCCCAGTGCGGCACCAGGTTGGAGTTTGCCAGCAGCACGCGCGGCGCATCTGCGTGGGTGCGGAAGATGCCGACCGGCTTGCCGCTCTGAATCAGCAGCGTCTCATCCGGCTGCAGCGCCCGCAGCGAACGCAGGATCTGCTCGAAGCATTCCCAGTTGCGTGCTGCCTTACCGATGCCGCCGTATACCACCAGATCTTCCGGACGTTCGGCGACATCGGGATCGAGGTTGTTCTGAATCATGCGGTAAGCCGCTTCAATCAGCCAGTTGGCGCAGTGCAGCGTAGTACCGTGTGGTGCACGAATCTCACGTGCCACAGCCTGAGAAAGAGTTTCGCTCATGAAGTATTCCTTAATTCAAGAAGTTGGGCGCATGCTCGGCAGCAGCGCGGTCAATGCCTGAGGCCAGTCAGTGCGACTTGCCCACTGACGCATTGCCTCGATATCGGGTGCCAGCAGACGATCTTCCTCAAGGAAGGCGACCTGCTCGCGAATGGTGTCGATGGCCTGCTCAATCAGCGTGGAGCTTTTGAGTGGCCGGTTAAATTCGATGCCCTGCGCCGCAGCCATCGCCTCGATGCCCACTACGGCGGCGCTGTTAAAGCACATGCTGCCGAGACGGCGGGCGGCGTAAGTCGCCATGGAGACGTGGTCTTCCTGATTCGCTGAGGTCGGCAGACTGTCGACGCTGCCCGGATGGGCCAGCGATTTGTTCTCAGAAGCCAGCGCGGCGGCGGTGACCTGGGCGATCATAAAGCCGGAGTTTACGCCGCCGTCACGCACCAGGAAGGGCGGCAGACCGGATAAGCCGCTGTCCAGCAGCAGCGCCAGTCGCCGTTCCGAAATGGCACCCACTTCGGCAATTGCCAGCGCCAGGATGTCAGCGGCAAAAGCCACCGGCTCAGCGTGGAAGTTGCCGCCGGAGATCACATCGCCGCTGTCGCTGAATACCAGCGGGTTGTCCGAGGCGGCGTTCGCTTCGATTTCCAGAATTCGCGCCGCGTGGCTGACGTTGTCCAGGCAGGCGCCCATTACCTGGGGCACGCAGCGGATGGAGTAGGGGTCCTGAACGCGGCCGCAATGGGTATGGGACTGCAGAATTTCACTGCCCTCAATCAGGGTGCTGACGGCTGCCGCGACGGCAATCTGGCCCTGCTGGCCGCGCGCCTTGTGGATGCGGGCATCGAACGGTTTCAGCGAGCCTTTGATCGCTTCCAGCGACAGCGCACCGGCCATCAGACCGGCGGCAAACAGGTTCTCACCTTCAAACAGGCCGCGCAGCGCCAGCGCAGTCGAAACCTGGGTGCCGTTGAGCAGCGCCAGGCCCTCTTTCGGACCGAGCACAAACGGCGACAGGCCAACGCTTGCCAGTCCCTCGGTTGCCGGGATTAGCGTGCCATTGACCCGTACCTGACCTTCGCCCAGCAGCATCAGCGACATGTGCGCCAGCGGTGCCAGATCGCCAGAGGCGCCGACCGAGCCTTTTTCCGGAATGCAGGGCATTACGCCCGCGTTGAACAGCGCCAGCAGCGCCTCAACCAGTTCGATACGCACGCCAGAGTGACCGCGCGCCAGGCTGATGATTTTGGTGGCGACCACCAGGCGGGTGACATTGTCGGGCAGCAGATCGCCCAGCCCGACGCTGTGTGACAGCACCAGATTGCGCTGCAGATCCGCCAGCCGGCTGGCCGGGATTTGCGTCTGTGCCAGCTTGCCAAAGCCGGTATTAATGCCATACACCACGTTGCCGGAGGCGACAATCGTCTCCACGGTCTGCTGCGCCGCCGCAATCGCCTGACGCGCACTGTCGTCAAGACTCAGCGTGACGTTACCCTGATAGATAGCGCGTAATGTGGCGAGGTCCACCTCGCCGGGCACCAGGCGCAATGCCTGAAACGAACCTGACATAGTCTACTCCTGTCTATACAAGTGTGCTGGCAAGGCTAAGCTGCTTTCCATGCCCTGAACCAGCGGAATAATGCGAGTGAAACATAAGCGTTAATTCTTGTCTATGCTTGTCTATACAATCAAACAGACTAAGCAAGTGCCGTGCCAGACCGATCACAAAAATCGAATGTCCACCTGGCGCGGGTCGCGGGTTAAACACGACGGAGCGAGTGCACCATCAGGATGCGCAGACTGCACCAGTGAGGCACGGCGCGCGCTACTGGATGTATATACATTCACGCAGTGAGACAGTAAACTTAAGGGACTTTCAGCATAAGGAACAGCAAATGGTCGAGCATACGGCACTGGCACAACTGGCGGCGGCAATGAGCGATGAACCCGCCCCGATTTATCAGCGGGTGAAGCAGGCCATCGTCAGCCAGATCCGTGAAGGGTTGTGGAAAGCGAATCAGCGTGTGCCATCAGAAAGTGAACTGGTGAATGAGCTGGGCGTCAGCCGCATGACCATTAACCGGGCGCTGCGCGAACTGACCAGCGAAGGTTTTCTGGTGCGGATGCAGGGCGTCGGCACCTTCGTGGCGGAGATGAAAGGCTATACCGCTATGCTGGAGGTGCATAACATCGCCGATGAGATCGCTCAGCGCGGTCATCAGCACAGCTGTAAAATTCTCGCTATCGGTCAGGACAAAGCCGATCCTGAGCAGGCCGCCGTGCTGGGGCTCACCACCGGACAGACGCTCTACCATTCGCTGATTGTGCATTACGAAAATGATCTGCCGGTGCAGCTTGAGGACCGTCTGGTCAATCCGCTGGTCGCGCCCGACTACCTGACGCAGGATTATCAGCAGATGACGCCCTATACCTATCTGATGCGGGTCGCGCCGCTGACGGCAGGCGAGCACATTGTTGAAGCGGTGCTGCCCGATGCGCGTCAGCGTAAACATCTGTCGCTGGATGAACATGAACCCTGCCTGCTGATTCGCCGTCAGACCTGGAGCGACACGAAAATCGTCACCTATGCGCGACTGCTCTATCCCGGCTCACGCTACAAACTGCTGGGCCGCTTCAGGGGACACGGTTAAGCCGGGTAAACAGCAGCCGGGCATCCGGCTCGCACGGGCTGAGTTGTGTTTCTTCATCGACCCACCACGCGCCCTGTTGCGCGGTCAGCCTTTCCCCGTCAGCGGTCTGCCACGCCCCCGCCAGCACCCAGGCGACGCCGTGCAGACTACTGACCGGCGCGGTAGCCACCTCCACCGTAGCCTGCCATTCACCGCGTCGGGTCATGATATTAAAATCTTCGCTGACGCTACCCTGCAGTTGCGCTGTTAAGGCAAGTTCTCCGGCAAACGCCCACGGCTTGTGCGGGGTTAAAAGGTGCTGCACGCCGGGCGCGGTTAACAACACCGGATCGCCATGCAGCAGGGTAATCACCCGATCGATGTCCGGAAAGGCGGAAAAGGGACCATCCTGCGCCAGGGTCGCAATGCTGGCGCGCCAGCCGAAATGCTCCGCGCCGGGCGGGAAGCTGATGATTTCGCGGGTTTCGCCGCCGCCGTTGCGCCAGTGGCTGACCGCCAGATCGTCGTACCTGAACCGGGCGATCATCGCAGCGCCGCCATCGCCTGAGCAAAGCGTGCAGCACACGCCGCCTGCTGCGGATGCACCCCATCTTCAACCACGGCCTTACCCGCCACATAAACGTCCCGAATCTGATCGCGCTGTCCGGCAAACAGCCAGCGGTTCAGCACCGCATGTGAATCCACGCTGCCGAGCCATGCATCATCGCGCAGCACCAGCCAGTCGGCACGTTGTCCCACCGCCAGCGCGCCCTGCTGAATGCCGCACGCCTGGGCTCCGCCCGCCGCGGCCTGCTGCCACAGCAAATCGCCCACCGACGGCTGGCCGGGCAGGGTAATCCGGTTGCGGCGCTGGTCGCGCAGCCGCTGCGCATACTCCAGCCAGCGCAACTCTTCCTGGGCGCTCAGCGAGACGTGACTGTCGGAGCCGATGCCCCAGCGTCCGCCCTGCGCGATATACTCCACTGCCGGAAAGATGCCGTCACCGAGGTTGGCTTCGGTGGTCGGACAGAGACCCGCTACCGCGCCACTTTGCGCGAGACGCGACAGTTCGCTCTCATCCAGATGGGTGGCGTGGATCAGGCACCAGCGCGCATCCACCGCAAAGCGGTTCAGCAGCCAGGCTACCGGACGCTCGCCGCTCCACGCCAGCGAGTCATTGATCTCTTTCTGCTGTTCAGCCACATGAATATGCACCGGCAGTGCCGGATCGCTGGCCGCCAGCACCTCATTCATCTGGCTTTCGCTTACTGCCCGCAGCGAATGGAAACAGATGCCCCGGTTCAGCAGGGGCCGCCGCTGCTGCAACGCATCCAGCCGCGCCTGCTGTTGCAGGTAGTGGTCAGTCTGCTGGATAAAACGCTTCTGACCCGCCGCCGCAGGCTGGCTGCCAAAGCCGCTGTAGCTGTAGAGCACGGGCAACATTGTCTGGCCGATACCGGCAATCTCCGCCGCTTCAATCAGCTGTTGCAGCATCGCGTCATCGCTGTAGGGCGCGCCGCTGGGGTCGTGATGGAGATAGTGAAACTCTGCTACCTGGGTGTAGCCGCCTTTCAGCATCTCGATGTAGAGCAGGGCGGCAATATCACCCACCTGCTCTGGCGTCAGGCGCTGCACCATGCGGTACATCAGGTCCCGCCATGTCCAGAAGCTGTCCTGTGGATCGCCCGCCACTTCGGCCAGACCCGCCATCGCCCGCTGGAAGGCGTGCGAGTGCAGGTTGGCGATGGCCGGGATCACCTCGCCGTTGAGGCGGATGGCCTGATCGGCGTGGCTGTCCGGGGAAATAGAGTCGATAAAACCGGCCTGATTGACCGTAATACGTACCTGCTGCTGCCAGCCCTCCGCCAGCAGTGCGCGCGGGGCAAAAAAAGTCGCCATGGTTGATCCTCATCGGATGTGGTTGTATATACATATACATACTTTGAGGCACAGTGTAAACGGTGGAGGCATGAGGCAGCGATGACAGAAGAGATGCGCGTAGAGGCGGTGTGGACGGGGGCCGACCTGGTCACCATGCGTGACGGAAAGTACCATCTGATCCCACAGGGCGCACTGGTGGTGCGGGCGGGCAGGCTGGTGTGGGTCGGGCCTGAAGCGGAGATGCCCGCCTTCGTCGCCGATCGGCATCATCGTCTGCCAGGCGGTATCGTGACGCCGGGGCTGGTGGATTGTCATACTCACCTGGTGTTTGGCGGCGACCGCAGCCAGGAGTTTGAACAGCGTCTGAATGGCGTCAGCTACGCAGAGATTGCCGCGCAGGGCGGGGGCATTCTCTCCACCGTGCGCGCAACCCGCGCGGCGACGGAAGAGGAGCTGGTGGCCTCGGCCCGCTGGCGACTCGACCGCCTGCTGGCCGAGGGTGTCACCACCGTGGAGATCAAGTCCGGCTATGGTCTGGATGAAGAGAGCGAATTGCGGATGCTACGGGCGGTTCGTCAGCTGGGCGAGAGCGTGGCCGCCGATGTCCACGCCACCTGCCTGGCGGCGCACGCCTTTCCGCCGGAGTTTAAGCACGACCCGGATGGCTGGGTCGATATCATCTGCGACCGTCTGCTGCCGCAGGTGCAGGCGCTGGGGCTGGCGGATGCGGTGGATGCCTTCTGCGAGCATCTCGCCTTTTCCCCGGAGCAGGTGGCGCGGGTGTTTGACCGGGCGGTGGCGCTGGGCATGCCGGTGAAACTGCATGCAGAACAGCTTTCCGCGCTGGGTGGTGCTGCACTGGCGGCCCGCTATGGTGCGCTTTCAGCTGATCATCTTGAATATGCCACCGAAGAGGATGCCAGGGCGATGGCGCAGCATGGCACCGTGGCGGTGCTACTGCCCGGTGCGTTTTATCTGCTGCGCGAAACCCAGCGTCCGCCGGTGGATCTCTTCCGCCGCCACGGCGTGCCGATGGCGCTGGCCAGCGATGCCAATCCCGGCACGTCGCCCGCGCTGTCGCTGCGTCTGATGCTCAATATGGGCTGTACGCTGTTTGGCATGACGCCGGAAGAGGCGCTGGCGGGCGTCACCCTGTGGGGGGCAAAAGCGCTGGGGCTGGCGGAGAGTCACGGCTCGCTGGAGGCGGGTAAAGTGGCAAACTTCGTCCACTGGCCGCTGGCACGTCCGGCAGAACTGGTTTACTGGCTGGGTGGTGAACTGTCCTGTACTGTTATCTATCGTGGAGAACCGCAATGAACCCTTTCTATTTTTCCCAGGGCAGCCTGCCGCTGCTGGTCAGCATTCCCCACGCCGGTACTGAACTGACGCCTGAGGTGGACGCCGGATTGAGCGAGGCCGCGCGCGGCCTGCCTGACACCGACTGGCACATCCCGCTGCTGTATGATTTTGTGCGTGACCTCGGGGCCAGTGTGTTAATCGGCCGCTATTCCCGTTTTGTGGTCGATCTTAATCGTCCGCCCGATAATCAGCCACTCTATACCACTGCCACCACCGGCCTGTTCCCGGAAACCCTGTTCGACGGCACGCCGACCTTTGCACCAGGCAAAACGCCCGATGCCACGGCGCGTCAGGGCTACATCGATCAAATCTGGCAACCTTACCATCAGCAGATTCAGCAGGAGCTGTCGCGGCTTAAAGCGCAGCACGGCTATGCGCTGCTGTTTGACGCCCACTCCATCGCCAGTGAAATCCCCCGCCTGTTTGAGGGGCGGCTGCCCGATATCAACATCGGCACCAACGACGGCGCGAGCTGCACGCCTGAAATGAGCGTGGCGATTGAGGCGGTGTGTGCGGCCCAGACCGACTACAGCTGGGTGCTCAACGGCCGCTTTAAAGGCGGTTACATCACCCGCGCCTATGGCCAGCCTCAGCAGCAGATTGAGGCAGTTCAGCTGGAGCTGGCGCAGCTGAACTACATGGATGAAACCCCGCCTTATGCCTGGCAGCAGGCGCGTGCCGCGGGGTTACAAAAAGTGTTAAAGGCGATGATCCACACCATGCTGGCACAGGCCAGACCGCAATAAATCTGCGATGCGCCGCCCTGGTGCAGCGCTGCGCTAATCGGGTGCAGGTGAGAGCAGCCTGTCTGGCTGCTCCCTTGCTTCCGCCTCCATTCGTCGCTTTTGCAGAGCTGGCATAACCTTTGCTTGGTTGTATGTACAAGTGCTGCAGCGCGTGCTCAATCTGAATAAATCCCGTCTGGCTCACAAAATGATAAAGCCGGCAATGAACTGCACTGCGTTAACTTGTATATACATGACATATCATCCTGTGAAATTTATGTTAAATCTCGCAGGGCGATCACCAGGCCGCTACTTTCAGGAGAACCGTATGATGCACCCTCTGACCCTTCGTCGTTTATGTCTCACTACGCTTGTTTCCAGTCTGCTGCTCTGTGGCGTCAGCGCCCAGGCTAAAGAGTGGAAGTCCATCACCATTGCCACTGAAGGCAGTTATGAACCCTGGAACCTCACCCTGCCGGGCGGCAAGCTGGGCGGTTTCGAACCAGAGCTGATGGCGGATCTCTGCCAGCGCATGGCGATTCAGTGCAAGCTGGTGGTACAGAACTGGGATGGCATGATCGCCGGACTGAATGCCGGAAAATATGACGTGATCATGGATGCGATTGTGATTACGCCCGACCGCAAAAAAGTGGTGAATTTCACCGTCCCTTACGCCTCCACGCCCGCCACCTTTATCACGGTAAAAGGGTCACTGCTGCCCGCCGACAGTAAGATCATCAAACTTACCGACGATGAAAAAACCATAGCGCCTGCCATTGCACCCCTGAAAGCCGCGCTGAAGGGCAAAACGATCGGTATCGCCTCCGGCACGGTCTACACGCCGTTTATCGACAAATACTTCAAAGATGTGGCGGATGTGCGCGAATACACCAGCTCAGCCGATGCGATCCTCGATTTGCAGGCCGGACGCATTGATGCGGTGTTTGATGATGTGACCTTTGCGCAGTCGATGCTGGCGCGACCGGATAACCGTAACCTCAGTTTCAGCGGTCCACAGCTGGGCGGCCCGATCTGGGGTGAGGGCGAGGCGTTGGGCGTGCGCATGGCAGACAACGATCTAAAAGCCCGACTGGATCAGGCGATCAAAGCCGCGCTGGCCGACGGCACAGTGAAAAAGCTGAGCGAGAAATGGTTCAAAACTGACGTCACACCCTGAGAGAGGTAACGGATGATAAGCCTGCTGAGTTTTGGCCCGGACGGCTGGGGACGGTTGATTCTGAGTGCCACGCTGACCACGCTGCTGCTGTCGTTTGCCGCACTGCTGGTTGGCGCGGTGGTGGGGTCGGGCGTTGCTGCCGCGAAGTTATCGCCGCACCGGGCGGTGCGCTGGCTGGGGGAAGGTTACTCGGTGATCTTCCGTGGCATTCCTGAGCTGCTGGTGATCTACCTGTTCTACTTCGGCGGATCGGGGTTGATCACGCAGATCGGACAGCTGTTTGGCGCGGACGGTTTTATCGAAGCGCCGCCATTTCTGATCGGGGCGCTGGCTATCGGGCTTATCTCCGGCTCTTACCAGGCGGAAGTCTACCGCGCCGCACGACTGGCACTGGCGAAAGGGGAGATTGAAGCCGCTGTCGCGATTGGCATGCCGCGCTGGCGCATCCGGCAACGCATTCTGCTGCCGCAGGTGGCGCGCTATGCGCTGCCCGGCCTGTCAAACGTCTGGCAGATGAGCCTGAAAGATTCGGCGCTGGTGTCGGTGACCGGCATTGTCGAGCTGATGCGGGCCAGCCAGATTGCGGCCGGTTCGACCCGTGACTACTTCTCCTTTTACCTGGTGGGCGGAGCCTGTTACCTGCTGCTGACGCTGCTGTCGAACCGCGCCTTTCTGCGCGCCGAATCCCGTCTTGGCCGCGCCTGGCAAAGCCGCACCGCTGCGCAGCATTAAGGAGACTTATGATCGATTTTGCGTTCCTCACTGACACCTTCCTTAAACTCAGCGCTGCACTGCCGGTCACGCTGGGCCTGTTTATCAGTGCGTTTTTCTGCGGAGGCGTGCTGGCAGTAGGTATTCTGGCACTGTCGCTCTGTACCGCTGCCTACACCGCGGAGATTCTGCGTGGCGCGCTGCTGGCGGTGCCGCCCGGTCAGGTGGAAGCGGGCATGGCCTGCGGTATGTCGCGTGGGCTGCTGCTGCGACGGATTATCGCGCCGGTGATGCTGCGTTACGCGCTGCCTGCGTACTCTACCGAAGCGATCCTGCTGGTGAAATCGACCGCGCTGGCCAGCCTGGTGACGGTCTGGGATGTTACCGGCGTGGCGCAGCAGATCATTCAGCGCACCTACCGCACCATGGAAGTGTTTCTCTGTGCGGCGGCGATCTACCTGATCCTCAACTTCATTATTGTTCAACTCTATGCCCTGCTGGAGCGGCGTCTGACGCCGGTACATAAACCGGAAAAAAAGCCGTTACTGACCGCTAAGCCGATTACCGGAGGAGAGAAAAATGTCTGAACTGCAACCCGTCACGCTGTCGGCCAGCGATATCCATAAATCTTTTGGTGCCATGGAGGTGCTGAAAGGCATCTCGCTGCAGGCGCACAAGGGCGATGTCATCTCCATTCTTGGTGCCAGCGGGTCGGGCAAAAGTACGCTGCTGCGCTGCATTAACCTGCTGGAGACGCCCGATTCCGGCGTGGTCAGCGTCGGCGGTGAAACCATCGAGATGAAGCGCCATGCACGCGGGCATCAGCTGGCAGCCAATCCGCGGCAGATTGAACGGCTGCGTTCCCGACTGGGGATGGTGTTTCAGAGCTTTAACCTCTGGTCGCATCTCACCGTGCTGCAGAATGTCATTGAAGGGCCGCACTACGTGCTGAAGCGCGATAAAAAAGCCTGCATCGCCCAGGCGGAACAGCTGCTGGATCGGGTTGGTCTGCTGAATCGCAAAGACTTCTATCCCGCCCAGCTTTCGGGGGGGCAGCAGCAGCGGGTGGCAATCGCCCGTGCGCTGGCAATGGATCCGGAGGTGATGCTGTTTGATGAGCCGACGTCAGCCCTGGACCCGGAACTGGTGGGCGAGGTGCTGAAGGTCATGCGCAGCCTGGCGGAAGAGGGGCGCACCATGCTGGTGGTTACACATGAGATGGGTTTTGCCCGCAACGTCTCTAACCGGGTGGTGTTTATGCATCAGGGCACGATTGACTGTCAGGGCACGCCAGAAGCGATGTTCGGCGAGGCGGGATCGACGCGCTTTAAGCAGTTTATCTCCAGTCATCATCAGGTGGAGCCGGTGGTATGAGTGACGTGACGAAGCAGACGCGGGTCTGGGGCGATGGTCCGCTCAGGTGGCAGGAACTGGTGCAGGTTGCCCGGCACGGTGCCACCCTGACGCTGAGCGACAGCGCCTGGCAGCGCATCGCCCAGAGCCGTGAAATCGTCGGCAACATCGTGGCGGCGGGGCAGGTGGCGTACGGTATCAATACCGGGCTGGGGGCGCTCTGTAACATCACGCTGTCTGAAGATGAGCTGGGCCAGCTGTCGCGCAATACTCTGATGAGCCATGCCTGCGGCGTCGGGCCGGTGCTGAAAAAAGCGGAGGTGCGCGCCATTCTGTGCGCCGCGATTGCTAACTACAGCCACGGCAAATCGGGTGTCTCAGTGGCGCTGGTGCAGCAGCTGCTGGCGCTGCTGAATCTGCAGATTACGCCACAGGTGCCGTCGCAGGGATCGGTGGGCTATCTGACCCATATGGCGCATATCGGCCTGGCGCTGATTGGTATTGGCGAGGTGGAGTGGCGTGGCGAAATCATCCCGGCGCAGCAGGCGCTGGAACAGGCGGGGTTAGCCCCTTACCGGCCTGGCGCAAAAGAGGGGCTGAGCCTGGTTAACGGCACGCCCTGCATGACCGGCTTAGCCTGTCTGGCTCTGGACGATGCTGAACGTCTGCTGGACTGGGCGGATGTTACCGGCGCAATGAGCTTTGAGGCGCTGCGCGGACAGCTGGTGGCCTTTGACCCTGAGGTGCTGGCGCTCAAGGCCAGTCCGGGGATTCAGCGCAGCGGCGAACGTCTGCGCCAGTTGTTACGTGACAGCCCGCTGCTGAACGCGAGCGTCGGCATCCGGACTCAGGATGCGCTGAGCCTGCGGTCGATGCCGCAGGTGCACGGTGCCTGCCGCGATCAGTTCGACCATGCCGCCCGTCAGGTGGAGACCGAACTCAACGCCTGTACCGACAATCCGCTGGTTCTGGGCACGCCACAGGCCTGGCGCGTGGTGTCGCAGTCACATCCGCACGGTGAGTCGGTGGCGATGGCCTGCGACCTGCTGGCGATTGCGCTGGCGGAGCTGGGCAGTATTGCTGAGCGACGGCTGGATCGGCTGGTCAATCCGCTTGTCAGCGGCCTGCCGCCGTTTCTGGTTGCGGAGCCTGGCGTCAATTCCGGCATGATGATTGCGCAATATGTGGCGGCCTCGCTTTGCGCGGAAAACCGTCAGCTGGCGCAGCCTGCGGTGCTCGACAACTATGTGACGTCGGGATTACAGGAGGATCATCTGAGTCTCGGCACCGGGTCGGCGCTGAAACTGCTGAAGCTGGTCAGCAATGTCGATCACATTATCGCGATTGAGTATCTGCTGGCGTCGCAGGCGCTGGAGTTTCATGGTGAATCAGAGCTGGCAGCGGGCACGCGGCGCGCCTGGCAGCTGTTGCGGCAGGTGGTTGATCGCTGGCAGCAGGATCGCTGGCTGGCCCCCGATATCGCCCGCGCGGTGGCGCAGATAAAAGCGCACCGGGCCGATGCGCTTATGGAGTGAGGATTATTTGCGGCGTGCGTCCGGGCGGACTAAATCAAAGCGCTGCGCTTCACTGATCCCGTAATAGGCACTGGGTCCGCCCGCGCGCAGAATCGGCTCGGCTTTGGCGGTCTGATAGATGCCCTCTTCAAGCAGCGATTCATCGATGTGGATCGCCACCGCTTCACCCATCACCAGCCAGCTGTCGAGCAGGTTACCGCTGGCATCCTGCAGCTGAATGAGTTGCGTCAGGCGGCACTCGAAGTTGACCGGGCTTTCCGCTACCAGGCTGGCACTGACCTGTGAAGCGGCCAGCGGCGTTAGCCCGGCAAAGGCGAACTCATCCTGATCGGCAGGCAGCGAGGCAGAACTTTCATTCATCGCTTCGGCCAGCGGACGGGTCGCCAGGTTCCAGACAAACTCTTTGGTCTCTGCAATATTCCGCACGCTGTCTTTCCAGCCGCTGCTGGCGAAACCGATAACCGGCGGATGATAGTTGAAGCAGTTAAAGAAGCTGTAAGGGGCCAGATTGTGTTGACCGCTGGCACTGACAGAGCTAATCCAGCCAATCGGGCGCGGCCCGATGATGGCATTCAGCGGATCGTGCGGCAGTCCATGACCAGCACGGGGTTGATAGGAATAGCGTTTCCGGGTCATAACGTCTCCAGCAGATGATTTTATTTATCTTAGCCCGACAGCATCACCCGACGGAATCGGAAAGAGGTAAGCGGATTGTGCGGGTTTATTTTCCGGCGCCTACAGCGTATTGTACGCGCGCCTGAATAATTGAGAGAACGTATGAAAAAGTCAGCCAGCACGTCGCCCTTCCACGCCCGCAATCGCCATCAGGGCGAATACGATTTTGCCGCGCTAACCGCTGCCCATCCGCCGCTGGCGGCGAAAGTCCGGCCTAACGGTTATGGCGTGCAGTCCGTGGATTTCGCGGACCCGGAGGCGGTAATGCTGCTGAACCAGGCGCTCATCAAACTGTTTTATGACATCGACTGGCAGCTGGCCCCCGGCTCACTCTGCCCGCCTGTGCCAGGGCGCGCCGATTATCTTCACTACCTGGCCGATCTGCTGGCGCTGGACAACAACAGCGCGATCCCGGCGGCGGACGTGCTGGATATCGGCTGCGGCGCAAACTGCATCTATCCACTGATTGGTGCGGCGGAATATGGCTGGCGCTTTACCGGCACCGAAATTGATGAAGCCGCCATCAAAGCCGCTAACCGCATCGTCGCGGCTAACCCACGCCTGACGCGCCAGATCCGTCTGCGTCGTCAGAAAAACAGCGATGCGGTGCTGGCGGGCGTGGTCAGCAAAAATGAATTTTTCAGCGCGGTGATGTGTAACCCGCCGTTCCACGCGTCGGCTGAAGAGGCGTCCTCGGGATCGCAGCGTAAAGTGCGCAATCTCGGGCTGGATAAAAGTGCGCCACTTAACTTTGGCGGGCAGCACAATGAGCTGTGGTATCCCGGTGGCGAAAAGGCGTTTATCGGCAAGATGATCGCCGAGAGCGTGGCGTTTGGTCGCCAGATTGGCTGGTTTACTTCATTAGTTTCGCGCAAAGAGAATTTACCGGCGCTGGAAAAACAGCTGCAGGCGCTCGACGTCGAAGAGGTGCGGGTGGTGAATATGGCGCAGGGTCAGAAGCAGAGCCGCTTCCTGGCGTGGAGTTTTATGCCTGCCGCACAGCGCAGCAAGCTGCTGAGTCGGTTGGGTAGCTAAGTCATGTCTTAACGCGGGTAACGAGTTTAGCTGCGGACGAAGAGGAAAAAAAACGGGCCGCTAAGCGGCCCGTTTTGATTGTTGACAACGTCAGACTCGGTGGCGGTAAGACCGAGCTGGCACAGGGAACACGGTCAGATCGGAAAGACGCAAAGGCTGTCATCCATGACATGCTCGGCCCGCGCCGTCCCTGGCGCGGGACGCTTTCCTCTTCTGACCGTGTTCCCTTTGCTTCGGGTTTGTTCGTTGCTGCCAGATTTATCCTGGTTTAGGTTGTCATCAGGCTTAACGGGCCGCTTAGCGGCCCGTTTTGATCAGGAGACGTGCTGCAGGAATTCGCGCAGACGTTCGCTGGGGGGATTGCTGATCAGACTGTCGGGATCCCCATCTTCCGCAATCCGGCCTTTGTCGATAAAGATCAGACGCGAGGCGACCTTCTGCGCAAAGCCCACTTCGTGCGTCACAATCACCATCGTCATGCCTTCTTCCGCCAGATCCTGCATCACTTTCAGTACTTCGTGACGTAACTCCGGGTCCAGCGCAGAGGTTGGCTCATCAAACAGCATCATCTTCGGCTTGACCGCCAGCGCACGGGCAATCGCCACACGCTGCTGCTGGCCGCCGGACAGCTCGGACGGGAAGTGATGCGCACGCTCTGCCAGACCTACTTTGCCCAGCAGCTCTCGCGCCAGCTGGCGTGCTGCCTCTTTACTGGCACCGCGCACCCGGATGGGACCAAAGGCGACGTTGTCCAGCGCACTCATCTGTGGGAACAGATGAAACTGCTGAAACACCATCCCGGCTTCCTGACGGATCAGGCGGTCGTCGACTTTCGGGTCGTTAACGCGCAGGCCATCAACAATCAGTTCGCCGCTGGTGATCTCTTCCAGCTTATTAATGCAGCGCAGCAGCGTCGATTTACCGGAACCGGATGGG
Source organism: Pantoea sp. 9140 (assembly GCF_000745295.1). Classification (NCBI taxonomy): domain Bacteria; kingdom Pseudomonadati; phylum Pseudomonadota; class Gammaproteobacteria; order Enterobacterales; family Erwiniaceae; genus Pantoea; species Pantoea sp. 9140. The sequence continues at coordinate 998,195 of NZ_JQNO01000001.1, forward strand.
CCGATAATCACCACCACTTCACCCTGGTTAATCTTCAGATCGATATTGTGCAGCACCTGGGTCTGGCCAAAATGCTTGGAGACATCTTTAAATTCAATCACAGGATTTTCACCCTTTTCTCAATGCGGCGCAGCACAAAGCTCAACACCAGCGTAATCACCAGATAGATGATCGCGACGGCGCTCCAGATTTCCAGAGCGCGGAAGTTACCGGCAATAATCTCCTGACCCTGACGTGTCAGTTCGGCCACGCCAATAACGATAAACAGTGAGGTATCTTTGATGCTGACAATCCACTGGTTGCCCAATGGTGGCAGCATACGACGCAGTGCCAGCGGCATAATCACGTAGCGCAGCGTCTCGCGGCTCGACAGGCCAAGCGCCAGTCCGGCTTCACGGAATCCCTTGTTGATCGACAGCACCGCACCACGGGTGATCTCGGCAATATACGCGCCGGAGTTAATCATGATGGTCACCACGGCGGCGGTGAAAGGATCAATACGCAGGTCAGGGAATGCCATCGGCAGCGCAAAGTAAATAAACATCACCTGCACCACGATAGGGGTACCACGGATGATTTCGATAAACACCAGTGCGATGTTATTGGTGATCCAGCCACCGTAAGCGCGGGCAAAACCGGCCACCAGCCCGATAAACAGGCCGCCAACCAGGCCAATGATTGAGATAATTAAGGTCAGTTTGGCGCCTTCGAGCAGCGCTGGCATGGCGGGCCAGATGACGCTCCAGTCAAACTCCATGGTGTCACTCCAGATATGTTGCGATGGAAAAAAGCAGGGAAAAAGTTTCCCTGCTGAAATCAGATAACGGGCAAATTATTATTTAGGTTCAGTGCCGAACCATTTTTTATAAAGCGTGTTGTAGGTGCCGTTCTCTTTCAGGGTTTTCAGTGCGCCGTTTACCTTCTCACGTAAATCGTCGCTGCCTTTCGGGAAGGCGATGCCATACTGCTGCGCTTCAATCGAATCGCCTACCGCTTTAAAGCGGCCTTTACCCGCGGTGTGGATGAAGTACAGGATGTTTGGCGTATCATGCAGCACCGCGTCTGCACGATTGGTGCCCAGCTCCATGTAGGCGCTGTCGATGTTCGGGAACTGACGCAGATCTTTCGATTTGATGTTGGCTTTGGCGTACTCCACAGAGCCGGTGCCGCTTTTCACTGCGACGACTTTGCCGTTCAGATCGCTGATGCCTTTGATGTTGTTTTCATTGTTACGCACCATCACCTGCAGACCGCTTTTGTAATAGCCATCAGAGAACTCGATCGCTTTTTTACGTTCTTCGGTAATGGTGATACCCGCCAATGCCAGATCGACATTGCGCGTTTGCAGTGCAGGGATAATGCCGCTGAAGTCCATTGGCTTCAGGGTGTAATCGAGCTTCAGCTCTTTCGCAATGGCATCCCACAGATCCACGTCAAAACCGACATATTTGTCACCCTGTTTGAATTCAAACGGAACAAAGGCGGTATCGGTAGCGACGACCAGCTTCTTTTCTGCTGCAGTGGAAGAGAGGGAGAAGGCCAGCGCCAGCGCGGCCACAGAAACTTTTAACAGTGAGTTCATCATTTTTCCTTTTTTTACTACCAGGCGGCAGGGCCTGCGTTTGCGGCTTGTCATATGAAAGAATTATGCCAACTTTGCAAAATCCGCGAAATCAGAGAGTTAAATAACACAGCTGACACGATTTTGCAGTTAAATCTGCCATTGCACCTTATTGGCGCTCAACTTTGGTGCAGATAACTGTTTTGGTGCAAGCGGTAGTTTGCCTCAGATGTTAAGGCTGTGAAGCGGGGGAGGGAAGAACTGTTAACAGGGTCATAAAATTGCGGTAACACAGACGTAAAAAAGGCGGGTTTCCCCGCCTGATTGAGTGCAATACGTGTTATTCAATGTTGGCTTCGATGAACCACAGGAATTTGTCCAGATCGCGCGATGCCGCAGTAAAGATGTCAGCGGTATCTTCGTCTTTTACTTCTGAAATCGCTTTACGGGTATCGTTCGCCACAACGCTATAACGGTCTGCCAGCGCTTTCAGATGATCCTGCACACTGTGGATATTCAGCGGATAGCTTTTCAGCGGAGTCTTGTCATTCACAACCTGCGTGGTGCCCAGCGCCACGCCACCCAGCTGAACCACACGCTCGGCAATGGTGTCCTGATGGTCAGTAATCGTAGTGCGGAAGCCATCCAGCATCTCATGCACACCGATAAAATTAGCACCGCGCATGTTCCAGTGCGCCTGCTTAGTGATCAATGACAGGTCAATAAACTCGACTACCAGACGGTTCAACACCGCGATGGTGGCTTTCTTCTCATCTTCGGCCACGTCGTTGCGGGTATAAATCAGGTCAGAAGATTTCGTTTTAACCAATTTAGCGGTACTCATCGTTTCAGTCCTCTCTTTGATGGTTGTCCTAATCAAGTACCGGATAAGTATAGCAGCGCTTTTGAGCTTTGCAGAAACGACTTTGACGATGGATGAAATAGCGTGTGTCTTTATTAAAGGCCGGGCTGGACGGGTAAGGTTAAAGCTATGTTAAAATATAACTATTATTAAATAGTCATTTAAATCATAACATTATAAGCAGTTGTAAATAACAGGTAAGTGACTGTTTCAAAATAGGATGAGCCGTAAAGCGCAGCGGTTAAGAATAATTCTCATGCTGAGCAAGATTGTTATTTCGCCCGCCAGCGTGGCGGGCTGAAATCGCTTATTTATGCCTGTCGTCTGATAATTCAACGCTGCTTAACTGATTCTTTTTCGGACGCATAGTCAGTGTTGAACCGGCTGAGGCGATGATGATGGCCAGCAGCGCCAGCCACTGAAGTCCGGTCAGCGTTTCCCCCAGAAACAGCATGCCGGAAAAGGCGGCCATGGCGGGTTCAAGACTCATCAGCGTGCCGAAAATGCGCGCCGGTAAGCGGGTGAGGGCGATCATCTCCAGTGAATAGGGAATGGCGCTGGAAAGCAGCGCGACCAGCAACGCGATTGGCATCACCGCCCATGTCCAGATGCCGCTTTCGGCGAACGTCAGCCCGAGCGGCACAAAAATGACCGAGGCGATCAGCGAACCGATGGCTACGGTTGCGGGGCCATGCTCTGCACCCGCCCGTTGTCCCGCCAGGATATATATCGCCCAGCAGGCACCTGCACCCACTGCCAGCGCTGCGCCCAGCGGGTCAATCGCAGTCATGTCTGTACCAAACGGCAGCAGGAACCACAGGCCAATCACCGCCAGTAACACCCAGACAAAATCCAGTGGCCGGCGCGATCCAAACAGCGCCAGCGCCAGCGGGCCGGTAAATTCCAGTCCCACCGCCACGCCCAGTGGCACGGTACGAATTGCCAGATAAAACGTGAAATTCATGGTGCCCAGAGCCAGTCCATACATCAGCAGGGGCAGACGCTGCTCCCGGCTGAACCGTAAACGCCAGGGCTTGAAAATGACGCAGAGTATCAGGGTACCAAAGCCTAAGCGCAGTGCGGTAATCCCGGTGGCACCTACAGAAGGAAACAGGCTTTTTGCCAGCGAAGCGCCGCCCTGCAGCGACAGCATCGCAATCAGTAGCACGGCAATCGGCATGACTATCGGGGCAAGATTTTTGGAAGCGGGAGAGGCAGACATCCTGTGTACTTTTCCTGGTCAAAAACGTAATGAGTCAGCCAGTGTAAAGGAAATAGCGGGCAAAGAATCACGAAATCGCGTTTTAAATCTGACTTAACTGAGCAAATTTTGGCCAGAATCAGGGCCATTTAGGTAAAGAAATGTCAGGATTTTTTAGGATTTAACTTAAAGCACGAAATGAGCACAAAATGATTATTGCAGAAAGATGACGGATTTTATAAGAAAAATGAATGACATAGGATGTCGCATTAACTTCCTGTTACACCAAACTTTCTGTTAGACAACAAAATCCGGGCAGAGTTTCTCGCTATTTTTTGTTATATTTTCAGCGTTGTCAGGAGAGAAGTATTTTCACATTTGAGGTGGTTATGAAAAAAATTGCATGTCTTTCAGCATTAGCCTGTGTACTGGCAGTATCTGCAGGTTCAGCAATGGCACAGAGCACCGTAACTGGTGGCTATGCTCAGAGCGACTATCAGGGCGTGGCTAACAAAGCTAACGGCTTCAACCTGAAATACCGCTACGAAGACGGTTCTAACCCACTGGGTTGGATCGGTTCATTCACCTACACTGAAAAAGATCGTACCGAAGCTGGCATCTACAATAAAGGCCAGTACTACGGTGTGACCGGTGGTCCAGCTTTCCGTCTGAACGACTGGGCTAGCATCTACGGTGTTGTGGGTATCGGCTACGGTAAATTCCAGCAGAACGATACTGCATCACGCGCTAAAACTGATTCAAGCGACGTAGGCTTCTCCTACGGTGCAGGTCTGCAGTTTAACCCAATTCAGGACGTTGCGCTGGACGTTGGTTACGAGCAGAGCCGTATCCGTAACGTTGACGTTGGCACCTGGATTGCTGGCGTAGGTTACAGCTTCTAAGTTTAGCTTAGCTGACCTGCAAAAAAACGGCCCCTTGTGGGCCGTTTTTTATTGTGCTGATTTTACCCCTCCCGCCTTTCACCCCGAACCGATCTCCAATGGCTTCTGCTATCCACAGCCGATAACCAGCTGTAGCTGTTAATGTCGTAAGGCATACAGATTTCGTAGGCAAATAAGAAAAGGGATGAAGAAAGAGGGAAGTGAGCCTCTCAGTCGCTGGCTGAAAGGCGCTGAAGCAGGATTAGCCGCGCCAGATCAGATTCTGGCAGCGACGATCGGCAGGCTTATGGCCCAGCAGTTTCTCAATTAACATCAGACGCAGTGTGAACGGGGAACGCGTCAGCAGGCACAGCCAGGATTTCATCTCCGTGGTTGTTTTTTTCTCAGCCTGGAAGCATTTGCTGCAATCTAAGCAACATTTCAGGGTGCTCATAGAATCACCTCCCAATCATTGTCGACGCGGTAGTAAGCAGCCTGCGGTGAGAAACGTCATCACACCGGCGCAACGGAGGATCAACCGGGATCCCGCCTTTTGCTGCTTACATTATCAACAAATATAGCACTGGCTATATTGTTTAGCCAAGCCTAATGACGAAAAATTTGAGCTTCTTTGCGGCTGGTTTACAATGAGCGCAGCTAAATCCGTATAGCAGTGTCAATACGGGAAATAATAATGAGGAAGCTGAATGAGTCGTCGTGCTAAAAGCGTGGTTTCTGCGCCGAAAGGACCACTGAAAGATATTGAAGAGCATGTCGAAGGTTTTCGGCAGGTGCGTGAAGCGCATCGTCGGGAATTAATTGATGACTACGTTGAGTTAATCTCTGATTTGATTGGTGAATTTGGCGAAGCGCGTCAGGTTGATATGGCGGCCCGCCTGGGTGTTTCGCAACCGACCGTGGCGAAAATGCTGAAGCGGCTTGGCAGTGCCGGGCTGGTTGAGCAGGTGCCTTACCGCGGTGTTTTCCTGACCGGTGAAGGCGAGAAGCTGGCAGAGGAGAGCCGTGCCCGTCATCATATTGTTGAAAGTTTTCTGCTGGCGTTAGGCATCAGCCCCGAAACGGCCCGACGCGATTCAGAAGGTATTGAGCATCACGTCAGTGATGAAACGCTGGCTGTGTTTAAGAAGTTCTCCGAAACCCGTTAACGCTAAGGCGTACCCTCACCATGCCTCAACTGCTTCGATCTTTTTTGCATGACTCTATTTTGCATTTATTAATCGTGATTGGTGTAGTTCTGGCATTTCTGGCGGATTTCCGCTGGGCCGATCTGCCCGGTGCCGTAGACTGGCATACCATCATCACGCTCACCGGGTTATTGATTCTGACCAAAGGGCTGGAAACCAGCGGCTACTTTGACGTGCTGGGGGGACGGCTGGTTGCGCGTTTCCGGCATGAACGGGCGCTGGCACTCTTTATGGTGCTGGCTGCGGCGTTGCTCTCGACGTTTTTAACCAACGATGTGGCGCTGTTCATTCTGGTGCCGCTGACGCTGACGCTGCGTAAGTTCTCCCGTTTACCGATCTCGCGACTGATTATTTTTGAGGCGCTGGCGGTTAATGCCGGATCGCTGCTGACGCCGGTTGGCAATCCGCAGAACATTCTGTTGTGGAGCCACGGCAAGCTGAGCGTGGTGGCATTTATCGTGCAGATGCTGCCGCTGGCCGCCTGGCTGCTGCTGAGTCTGGTGGTGTTAACCTGGTTCAGCTTTTCAAAGCGGTCGATTGATAAGCATGACAACCCGGAGCAGCCGCAGTGGCAGAAGCCGCTTTTTATCGTCAGCGTCGTGTTGTACCTGCTGTTTATTGCCGGTCTGGAGCTTGAGATCACCGGCTGGATACTGCTGCTGATCCTCGCCACTTTCCTGGTGATGGCACGTCCGGTGCTGCTGCGCATCGACTGGAGCCTGCTGGCAGTATTTATCGCCATGTTTATTGACGTCTTCCTGCTGACGCGTCTGCCGGTGATGCAGGCGCACTTTGATGCGGTGGCGCATTTTGGCCAGGGACAGCTCTATCTGCTGGCGATTGGGCTGTCGCAGGTGATCAGCAACGTCCCGGCAACGATTCTGCTGTTGCAAAAAGTACCGCCGACGGATGTGCTCGCCTGGGCCGTTAACATTGGCGGATTCGGTCTTCTGCCGGGATCGCTTGCTAACCTGATTGCCCTGCGCATGGCGAAAGACAAAGCTGTCTGGTGGCAATTCCATCTCTTTTCCCTTCCTCTGCTGGTCTGGTCAATGGCCAGCGGCTGGCTGCTGTTGCAGTTACTCCATTAGCCCGGACGCATCCTGCTACGCCCATCAAGTGGCAGGATGTGCGCCATTCCTCAAGTTTCGTAAAGTTGCACTGGATTTTGTCAATTTCCGAGATAAGGTTAACAGGACCTTTATGCCCGGAATCAGGGCCTTAGCCAGTGATGGGAACTATGAGCGAGAATAACCAACGCGATCAACACCAGCAGGACGCAGATAACGCGACGGATAAAAGCCGTCAGTCAGAGGAAAATCAGGACAACGACCAGCAGCCTGAGCGTAAACGCCCCGGTAAAAAGCCGCTGATTATTCTGGCGGTGGTGGTGGTGGTTATGCTGATTGTCGGCTTCTGGTTCTGGTTCTCTACCCGTAATATTGAAACCACCGATGACGCCTTTACTGAAGGCGATGCCGTTACCATTGCGCCTAAAGCGTCCGGCTATGTTGTGAAACTGCTGGTAAAAGATAACCAGCGGGTGAAGAAGGGCGATCTGCTGGTGGAAATCGATCCCAGTGATAACCGTGCTCAGCGTGAACAGGCTAATGCGCAGCTTGGCTTAGCGGTCGCACAACTGCATCAGGCGCAGGCACAGCTGGCGCTGTCAAAAGTACAGTATCCGGCACAGCGCGATCAGGCGCTGGCGGATCAGGCGAAAGCAGAAGCGAACCTGCTGAATGCGCAGGCGGATTATCGTCGCCAGCGTGGCGTTGACCCGCGTGCGACCAGTCAGCGTAATATTGACAGCGCATCCGCGCAGTTACGGTCGGCGCAGGCGCAGTTACAAAGTGCGAAAGCGCAGGTTGAAGTTGCGTCACAGGTCGCCCTGCAGATTCGTCAGCAGGAGACCAATGTTGAAGCGCGTCAGCAACAGGTTGAGCAGGCAAAGGCGCAGTTAAGTACAGCCGATCTGAATCTCTCCTATACCCAGGTTCGTGCGCCTTATGACGGATTCATCACTAAACGTAACGTTCAGCTGGGCACCCTGGTGCAGGCCGGTTCCTCTCTGTTCTCGCTGGTCTCACCTGAGATCTGGGTCACGGCGAACTTCAAAGAGTCTCAGCTGCAACGGATGAATCCGGGCGACAAAGTGGACATCAGCGTCGATGCCTGGCCGGATATGAAGCTGGAAGGGCATGTCGACAGTATTCAGATGGGTTCCGGTTCGCGCTTCTCAACCTTCCCGTCAGAGAACGCCACCGGCAACTATGTGAAAATCGTTCAGCGCGTGCCGGTGAAAATCGTTATCGATAAGGGCCTTGATCCGAACCATCCGCTGCCGCTGGGTCTCTCGGTTGAACCGAAGGTAACCGTGGAATGAGTACGGCGCAGAGCTGGAAACCCGCCAGTAATCCGTGGTTAGTGGCGATCACGGTGACGCTGGCGGTGTTTATGGAGATCCTCGACACCACCATCGTTAACGTGGCGCTGCCGCATATCGCTGGTTCGCTCTCTTCCAGTTACGATGAGTCAACCTGGGTGCTGACCTCCTATCTGGTGGCGAACGGCATCGTGCTGCCTATCTCTGCGTTCTTCAGCCGGCTGTTTGGCCGTAAACAGTTTTTCCTGATCTGCATCGTGATGTTCACCATCTGCTCTTTCCTGTGCGGCATTGCCACTGAACTGTGGCAAATCATTCTGTTCCGCGTGCTGCAGGGCTTTTTTGGCGGCGGGTTGCAGCCGGTTCAGCAGTCCGTGCTGCTGGACTACTTCAAGCCGGAAGATCGCGGCAAGGCCTTTGGTCTCTCCTCTATCGCGATTATTGTCGCGCCGGTCATTGGCCCGACATTAGGTGGCTGGATTACCGACAACTACAGCTGGCGCTGGGTCTTCTTTATCAACATTCCGGTCGGCGTGCTGACCGTGCTGGCCATTTATCAACTGCTGGAAGATCCACCGTGGGAGCGTAAATGGGCCAAAGGCAAACTGAAGATCGATTACATCGGTATCAGTCTGATTACGCTGGGGCTGGGTTGCCTGCAGGTGATGCTGGATCGTGGAGAAGATGAGGACTGGTTCGCTTCACACTTTATCGTGCTGTTCGCGGTGCTGGCGCTGGTCGGTATCGTCGGGGCCATCTACTGGCTGATGTATGCCCGTAAGCCGGTGGTCGATATTCTGGTGATGAAAGACCGCAACTTCTGGGTGGCTGGCCTGCTGATGGCTGGGATGGCGATGATTCTCTATGGCAGCTCCGTGGTGTTGCCACAGCTGGCGCAGCAGGATCTCGGGTACACCGCCACCTGGTCAGGGCTGGTGCTGTCGCCTGGCGCGGTGCTGATTGTATTGACGATTCCGCTGGTGCTGAAACTGATGCCGATTGTGCAGACGCGATACATCATCGCGTTTGGCTTCAGCTGTCTGGCCGTGGCGTTTCTCTACTCCTCCACCTTAACGCCCAATGTCGATTTTAAAACATTGGTGTTGATGCGCAGCGCACAGTCTATTGGGCTGGGTTTCCTGTTTGTTCCGCTTACGACTATCGCCTTTGTCACCATTCCACAGCGGCTTAATGCTGATGCCTCGGCGCTGTTTACCATGTTCCGAAACGTGGCCGGATCGATTGGGATCTCGCTGTCGACCGCGGCCATCACCGAACGCGAGCAGGTACGCTCGGCGCATATGGTGCATAACATGACGCCGCTGAACGAGCCGTTCAACATTACGCTTCAGCACTGGGCGCAGGCGATTCGTGATTTTACCTCGGCGGTGGGTGATCCCGTTACGCTGGCAACCGGACAGCTTTATCAGGAGATGATTGCGCAGTCGCGCATCCTCGCTTACATCGATGTCTTCTCAGGCCTGAGTATTGTCGCCCTGATTCTGATTCCATTTTGCTGGCTGCTGTCGCCGATTAAGAGCGAAGGCAGTGCAGGAGCACACTAACATGAAGGTTTATTTCTCTCATCGCCTGAAACCCCTGAGTTTACTGCTGGCCCTGGGGCTGGCAGGCTGCGCCGTCGGACCTGACTATGAGGCACCGAAACCCGCCGTGCCGGGCAGCTACAACACGCTGGATTCGCAGGAGGCGTCAAAACCGCAAACTGCCGCCATTAATTCACGCTGGTGGCGTAGCTTCAACGATCCACAGCTCGACAGCCTGATTGAGCGGGCGATCGCCGGCAACCTGAGCCTGCAGCAGACGGTGCTGCGCATTGCCGGGGCGCGTGAACAGCTGACGCAGGCGCAGGGGAGTCTGTTCCCGAGTCTGAGCGGTTCGGCCAAAGTGACGCGACAGCAGCTCGGACTTAAAGGCTTGCTGGAATCCAATGGCGCGACCGATCAGCTCGACAGCAATGTGGCCAGCCAGCTCAATGGCCTGACCCAGCCGGTTAACCTTTATCAGGGTAGCTTTGATGCCAGCTGGGAACTTGATCTGTGGGGCAAAGTGCGCCGTCAGGTTGAGGCCGCTAATGCCCAACAGCAGGCGGCGATAGAGCAGCGCAACGATGCGCTGGTCTCACTGGAAGCCGAAGTAGCGCGAGCCTGGCTGCAGCTGCGAGGCGCGCAGAGCACCATTCAGACGCTGCAGCAGCAGATTGAGGTAGCGCAGCAGACCACCGAGCTTACGCAGAGTCAGCAGCAGAATGGACTGGCACCGCTGACCGATGTGGAAAATGCCCGAGCCCAGCTCAGCACGCTGCAGGCGCAACTGCCGCAGTATCAGTCACAGGCACGACAGGCGATGAACGGGCTGGCGGTGCTGCTTGGTAAAACGCCGGGTGCGCTGGATGCTGAACTCAGTACGCCAAAAGCGTTACCACCGCTACCGCAGTTTGTCCCGGTGGGTATTCCTTCCACGCTGGCACGTCGTCGCCCTGATATTCGTCAGGCTGAAGCGACGCTGCATGCTCAAACCGCAGAGATTGGCGTGTCTGTGGCGCAGCTTTTCCCGAGCCTGTCACTGACGGGTCAGCTGGGCGTGCGCAATACCGACGTCAGCTATCTGGATAACTGGAGCAGCCATTTCTACAGTTACGGTCCGTCGCTGTCGATTCCGATTTTCCAGGGTGGGCAGCTGGTGTCGAGCGTCAAACTCGCCCGGGCACAGCAGGCCAGCGCCGCACTGGATTACCGTCAGACGGTGCTGACGGCATTGCAGGATGTGGAGAATGCGTTGGTCAGCTATCGCGCCGATCAGCAGCGTGTCACTGCGCTGGATGAGACGACAGGTGCCCTTCAGCGCGCCTTTGATCTCGCCAGCGACAGTTACCGGCAGGGGCTTTCAACCTTCCTCGAGGTGCTGGATGCACAGCGTCAGCTGGCGCAGGCACAGGAGCAGGCGACACAGGCGCGGATGCAGAGCGCGCTTGATTTAGTTGCGCTCTATAAAGCGCTGGGCGGCGGTTGGGAAACGTACCAGAACGTTGAAATGCCGCAATATCCGGTATTTGGCCCGGCCACCCAGGCAAATTAGTCCTCTGGCGGTCGCTGCCTCTGTGCAGTAACCGCCCTTAATCGTTCTTCCTGTCAGCATTACGTCAGAGGCTGACAGCCTCTCCCGGCGATTGATGATTATCTAACCTGTTGAATAACCGGGTGTCTCACCGACGCTCTGCCCGACACAGGCAGCAGAAAATAAACGCGTGATAAGCACAGGGTTATTTTCAGCAACCGAGAAGCAACGTTATTTTTATGTTGCTGGTCTATTCTGATTCAGCTTTTTGAACTCTGTCACCTTTCTGAATTTATTTCCTGAACGGATTTTTTAAGTCGCCTCATGAGCAGGCAGGTAACCCGGGCGCAACTATTCCTCCGCCTGCGTCAGGCAGAACTGTTATTGCACAGCTGAGGGAACTGCGAATAATCTGACTCTGCTGCTAAACGCAGCGGCAAAAAAAAAGTTAACAGATAGCAGCGGGCATTATTAAAAATTCATCAGGGCGTTAATTATTTTGGGCTATTTAACGGCCTGGAGGGCGATTTTTATGCATAATCTGTAAGCTGGTGTGACTGAGATCGCGATCAGAGCACGTTTTTAATCTGCTATCAGCAGGTGCGCATCCGTAAATAATGATGCTGTAAAAACCCACTTTAGTAGATAAGGTAAACGGTCAGCTTTCGGTATAAAGCCTCTGAAATCGTTTTCAACAATGGAACCGGAGCACGATTTGTTGTTAATTCAGCGTTAATAAAACGTCAGGCACTGCCGATTTTAATAGTGCTGTTTTGTCTGAATTAATACTTAAGAATTATCTGTAGCGTAAAAATAATTTATTTTTTTATTTGAATTAGGTAATCTTGGCGCTACAGTTTTATTAACCCCCCTTAATCAAGGACATTGTGATGAGTGACGCATTTAAAGTACTGAACAATATTCGCACATTACGTGCCCAGGCTCGTGAACTGCCACTGACCGATCTTGAAGAGATCCTGGAAAAATTAACCGTTGTTGTTACTGAGCGCCGCGAAGAAGCAGAAGCGGAAGAGACGCAGAATCGCGAAAAAGAAGAAAAGCTGTCTAAATATCGCGAAATGCTGCTGGCTGACGGCATCGATCCTAATGAATTATTAGGTGCGCTGGAAAGCGGAAAAAAACGCACCAAGCGTGCGCCGCGTCCGGCTAAATATTCTTACACCGATGAAAACGGTGAGCAGAAATCATGGACAGGTCAGGGGCGCACCCCGGCAGCGATTAAAAAAGCGCTGGATTCCGGTAAAAGCCTGGACAGTTTCCTGATCGATTGATCAACACAATCCTTGTAAGTGGGAGCCGGGGGGCCATTAGGGTCCTCCGGCTTTTTTATTTCTGTCGGGATATCAATCACCCCGCCAGGAATCCACGCCTGACGCTGGCGTGCGCTGCGTCACATCTGGCATAATAGCCGCCGTTTTTTCATCCATTCTCTTCACAAAGGTCAATGCCGTGTTAGTTAGCAGCAATATCACCATGCAGTTTGGCAGCAAGCCACTGTTCGAAAATATCTCCGTTAAATTTGGCGGCGGTAATCGTTACGGTTTAATCGGTGCGAACGGCAGCGGAAAATCCACCTTCATGAAGATTTTGGGTGGCGATCTGGTGCCTTCAGGCGGCAACGTCTCTTACGATCCCAACGAGCGCATCGGTAAGTTACGTCAGGATCAGTTCGCCTTTGAACAATTCAGCGTGCTGGACACCGTTATCATGGGTCACCATGAATTATGGGAAGTAAAGCAGGAGCGCGACCGCATTTATTCTTTGCCAGAAATGAGCGAAGAAGAGGGGTATAAAGTCGGCGATCTTGAAGCGCTTTACGGTGAGATGGATGGCTATAGCGCCGAGTCGCGTGCCGGTGAATTATTACTCGGCGTCGGCATTCCGGTTGAACAGCATTATGGCCCGATGAGCGAAATCGCTCCGGGCTTTAAATTGCGTGTGCTGCTGGCGCAGGCACTGTTTTCTAATCCGGATATTTTGTTACTCGACGAACCGACGAACAACCTGGACATCGATACGATTCGCTGGCTGGAGCAGGTGCTGAACGAGCGTGACAGCACCATGATTATCATTTCGCATGACCGTCACTTCCTTAATATGGTCTGCACCCACATGGCCGATTTGGATTATGGCGAGCTGCGGGTTTATTCCGGTAATTATGACGAATATATGACCGCAGCAACGCAGGCACGTGAACGTCTGTTATCTGATAATGCCAAAAAGAAAGCGCAGATTGCTGACTTACAATCGTTCGTCAGTCGTTTTAGCGCCAACGCCTCTAAATCACGTCAGGCGACTTCACGTGCTAAGCAGATGGATAAAATTAAACTGGATGAAGTGAAAGCCTCCAGTCGTCAGAACCCGTTTATCCGTTTTGAGCAGGACAAGAAACTGTTCCGTAATGCGCTGGAAGTGGAAGGATTAACCAAAGGATTTGATAACGGTCCGCTGTTTAAGAATTTAAATCTGCTGCTGGAAGTGGGCGAGAAGCTGGCGGTAATCGGTGCCAACGGTATTGGTAAGTCAACACTGTTGAAATCGCTGGTGGGTCAGCTTACGCCAGATAATGGCACGGTTAAATGGTCAGAGAATGCGCGTATTGGTTATTATGCTCAGGATCACGCCGATGATTTTGCCAATGATCTGACGGTATTTGACTGGATGAGTCAGTGGAAACAGCCGGGCGATGATGAGCAGACCATTCGCGGTATTCTCGGTCGTCTGCTGTTTTCGCAGGATGATATTAAGAAGCCGGCAAAAGTGCTTTCCGGTGGTGAGAAGGGTCGTATGCTGTTCGGTAAGCTGATGATGGAAAAACCGAACATCCTGATTATGGATGAGCCGACCAACCACCTCGATATGGAGTCGATTGAATCGCTCAATATGGCGCTGGAGATGTATGAAGGCACGCTGGTGTTTGTTTCGCATGACCGCGAATTTGTCAGCTCGCTGGCAACCCGCGTGATTGAGCTGAAAGCAGACAAGGTGGTGGACTTCACCGGTAATTACGAAGATTACCTGCGCAGTCAGGGTATCGTCTGATAAAAACGGGGTGGCGCAGGCCACCCCGTTTTTTTTGGCCTGTGGTGCTGAGAATTTCATTGCTTATGACCCAGCAGTTAAGGGTTATAAGCGGGTTGACGGGAAGTTCAGCATAGGCTCAGGGAGCATACGCCTTTCGCAAAGACGCAAAAGACGCCATCCATGGCATGCTCAGCGCGGGCGAATACGTACCTCATCCCTGAGGTGCGCCCGTTACCGGGCCAACGCGTTGCGTTGTTCAAAAACGCTCCCGGCGTTTTTGTCCCTGGCCCGCTATGCTTTGCTACAGGCATATGCTCCCATCGCTTTAAGTTTTGAGCTGTCTGTAAGTGGATTGAGCGTGGTTTTGGAGCTCAACGCAGGCCCTTCATGTAAAGCCAGTTCAGAGTGAATTTGGCTGCAACGCAAATGTTCAAGGCGCAGGGAACATGGTCAGAGGAGGAAAGCGTCCCGCGCCAGGGATGGCGCGGGCAGAGCGCCCAGGGATGGTTTAAGCGACTTTCCGATCTGACCGTGTTTCCGAAGCAGGCCAGGCATCACAGCTGTGCGAGCTTCAGGAAGCTGATGTTTTGCTAGCCCCACCGCCACACACTTCACAATGCGCGTCCTGCGCCACTTTCATGCTGCGGAACTCCGCGCTCATCGCATCGTACATCAGCAACCGGCTGGCGGCGGGCGTGCCAAAGGATGTCAGCACTTTAATGGCTTCCATCGCCTGCATCGCACCAATCACACCCACCAGCGGGGCCATAACGCCTGCTTCCACGCAGCTCAGGGTCTGTTCGCCAAACAGGCGGCTGATGCAGCGATAACAGGGGGTGCCAGGCTGCCAGTTGAATACGCTGATCTGACCTTCCATCCGAATTGCGGCGCCTGAAACCAGTGGTACCCGCTGCTGTCGGCAGAGCCGGTTAAGCTGCTCGCGAACCGCAACATTGTCAGTGCAGTCCAGCACCACCTGCTGTTGGGCAATCAGCGCCAGCAGCGCCGCATCGGCCAGCTGTCCATTAACCGGATGCAGCTGGCAGTGCGGATTGATGGCGGCCAGGCTTTGTGCGGCCGAGTCCACTTTAGCGCGGCCGATATCCGCGTCATGATGCAGGATCTGCCGTTGCAGGTTCGAGTGCGACACGGTATCGAAGTCCAGCAGCGTCAGATTGCCGACGCCGGCAGAAGCAAGGTAGGGCGCAGCCGCGCAGCCCAGCCCGCCCAGCCCGACGACCAGCGCGTGACTGGCTTTCAGCCGCTCCTGCCCCTCAAAATCAAAGCCGCGCAGAACAATCTGTCGGTTGTAGCGCAGCATCTCCTCATCACTTAATTCAGGCAGCATTTACGCCTCCAGCAGGGCGTTGAACGGTTCCACCTCAACCCATTCACCCGGTTCCACGTTGCCGCGATCCCGTTCCAGCACAATAAAGCAGTTCGCCTGGGCGAAAGAGCTGAAGACGTGCGAACCCTGCATTCCGGTGGTCTCCACCTCCAGTTCACCCTGTGCGTTCTGGCGCAGGATGCCGCGCTGGAAGTCGAGCCGGCCCGGTGACTTTTTCAGGCGCGAGGCGCAGCGCACTTTCTGACGGGGTGGCAAGGCGGATTTCTGCTGGCCCGTGAGGGTGGCAAGCAGCGGCTGCACCAGTTGATAGAAAGTGACGGCGGCGGAGACCGGGTTACCCGGCAGGCCACAGAACCAGCTGCTGTTAAGGCGGCCAAAGGCAAACGGCTTGCCGGGCTTGATCGCCAGCTTCCAGAAACTGATGGCACCGAGCTCTTCCAGCATGCTTTTGGTGAAATCCGCTTCACCCACAGAAACGCCGCCGGTGCTGATCACCACATCGGCCTGCCGATCGGCTTCCTCAAATGCGGCGCGCAGAGCAGCGGGATCGTCTTTGATAATGCCAAGGTCGATGACTTCGCAGCCCAGCTTATGCAGCATCAGCGAGACGGCAAAACGGTTGGTGTCATATATCTGACCGTCTGCCAGCGGCTCACCGACCGGCTGAAGTTCATCACCGGTGGAGAATATAGCCAACCGCAGTTTTCGTAGCACGCTGACCTGGGCGATACCCAGCGAAGCGAGCAGCGGCAGCTCGGCGGCACCCAGACGCGTACCCGCTTCCAGCACCACATGGCCCGGCTGAATATCATCACCGGTCAGGCGAATATTCTGTCCCTGACGCACCGGCGCGGTAATGACAATCGCATCGCCCTGAGCTTCGGTCTGCTCCTGCATTACTACCGCTTCACAGCCTGCGGGCACCGGCGCACCGGTCATGATGCGAATCACGCTGCCCTGCGGCCACTCACCACTGAACGGTGCGCCAGCAAAGGCCTTGCCTGCCACGGGAAGCGGTTGTCCGCTGCTGACATCGGCCAGCCTGACGGCGTAACCGTCCATCGCGGAGTTATCAAAGGGCGGCACGGCAATCGGTGAGGTGACTGCGGTTGCGGTGATGCGCCCGACCGCCTCGGCCAGCGGCACGCTCAGTGAGTCGGTGACGGGCGTCAGCTGTGACAACATTTTTTGTTGCGCCTCCTCAAGGGAGATCAAACCTGCAGTAAAACTTTCCATGAACAGTCCAGCCTGGTTATTTCAGATGCTGCCTATTATGGTGGGAATTGGTCGCTGAGTCACATCGGCGTCGGCCGGGCCTGCCGGTCATTGCGACCAAAGTGAAATATGGCGGTAAGAAAAGGTTATAACCACAGGAACAGTTTCCGCTTTACAACACTTAGCAGGCTTTCTATAGTCAAAAATCACCAAAAATGGGTGAAAACCATTTTAAATCAGTGTTTTTCGTCCTGATGCAATTACAGGGTAGAGCGTTATGGTCAATGCAGTGATCGCCATTCACGGCGGCGCAGGTGCGATTTCGCGCGCAGCAATGAGCGCTGAAAAGGAACAACGCTACCGTCAGGCGCTCCACGATATTGTCACTCAGGGTCAGCAGATACTGGCTCAGGGCGGCAGTGCACTCGATGCGGTAACCGAGGCCGTACGACTGTTGGAAGAGTGTCCGCTGTTTAACGCGGGCAAAGGCGCGGTCTTCACCCATCAGGGTACCCATGAACTTGATGCCTGCATTATGGATGGCCGCACGCTGGAAGCGGGCGCGGTCGCAGGCGTAACGCGATTACGTAATCCGGTCCTGGCGGCACGTGCCGTGCTGGAAAAAAGCGAGCATGTGCTGTTTATCGGGGAAGGCGCGGAGCAGTTTGCCGTGGCGCAGGGGCTGGAAACGGTCGAACCTGATTACTTTTCGACGCCGGAACGCTGGGAGCAGCTGCAGCGCGCGCTCAACAGCGCTAACGCGGTGCTGGACCATGATGGTGCCGCACACAGCGACGACCCGCTCGACCCGGACCGTAAGTTCGGCACTGTCGGGGCGGTCGCGCTGGATCTGGCGGGCAACCTCGCTGCAGCCACGTCAACGGGCGGGATGACTAACAAGCAGGCCGGACGCGTCGGCGACTCGCCGCTGCCGGGCGCGGGCTGCTACGCCAGCAACGACAGCGTGGCGGTCTCCTGTACCGGCACCGGTGAAGTTTTTATGCGGACGCTGGCGGCTTACGATGTGGCCGCGCAGATGCGCTACGCCGGACGCTCGTTGCAGCAGGCAAGTGTTAACGTTATTCATGACAGCGTGCTGGAACTGGGCGGCAGTGGCGGCTTAATTGCCGTCGATCGCGCAGGCAACGTGGCGCTGCCGTTCAACAGCGAAGGCATGTACCGGGGCGTTGCGCGGGTCGGCGAGGCGGCTGACGTCGCTATTTATCGCGAAAGTTAAGGATGCAGAAATGAGCGACAGGCAAACGCTACCGCCGCTGGCCCCTGATCAGGTGCTGGCGGTGCGCGATCTCAATGTGCGTTTTCAGCACGAAGCCACCGTCACAGACGCGGTGCGTCATTTGTCACTCGATCTTTTTCGCGGCGAAACGCTGGCGCTGGTAGGCGAGTCAGGTTCAGGAAAATCGGTCACCTCGCTGGCGCTGATGCGACTGATTGAGCAGGCTGGCGGCAGGGTGAGCGGTGAGGTGCAATTACGTCGTCGCAATGGCGAGGTACTGGATCTGATGCGCGCTTCAAAAAGTCAGATGCGTCGGGTGCGCGGCGCGGATATGGCAATGATCTTTCAGGAGCCAATGACCTCGCTGAATCCGGTCTTCTCCGTGGGCGAGCAGATTGCTGAATCCATCCGTCTTCATCAGGGGCTGAGCCACGCCGGGGCACTGGCAGAGGCGCGCCGGATGCTTGATCTGGTACGCATTCCCGATGCGCACAATGTCCTGTCTCGTTTTCCGCATCAGCTCTCAGGCGGAATGCGTCAGCGCGTGATGATTGCGATGGCGCTCTGCTGCAAACCGGCGCTGCTGATTGCCGATGAGCCGACCACCGCACTTGACGTCACTATTCAGGCGCAGGTTCTGCAACTCATCCGTGTGCTGCAAAAAGAGATGCAGATGGGGGTGATTTTTATCACGCACGATATGGGGGTGGTCGCTGAAATGGCCGATCGCGTTCAGGTCATGTATCGCGGCGATGTGGTGGAGAATGCGCCCGTCGCCGAACTGTTCAGCGCACCGCAGCAGCCCTACACCCAGGCGCTGCTGGCGGCTGTGCCAAAGCTAGGTTCGATGCAGGGGCAGCCCCTGCCGGCCAAGTTTCCGCTGCTGCATAGCGACGCCGTTGATGACGTGCCGCAGGATACGGTTCGCCGCCTGCAGCCCCCCATTCTGCAGGTACGCGATCTGGTCACCCGCTTCGATATTCGCGGCGGCCTGCTGAATCGCGTCAAAAGCCGGGTTCATGCCGTCGAAAAAGTCAGTTTTGATCTCTATGCCGGAGAGACCCTGGCGCTGGTGGGGGAGTCGGGCTGTGGTAAATCGACCACCGGACGCTCGCTGCTGAAGCTGGTTGCCAGCCAGGGCGGCACGCTGACATTTGACGGACAGCGCATCGACCATCTCTCAGGTGCTGCGCTCGCCCATCTGCGGCGCGATATTCAGTTTATTTTCCAGGATCCCTATGCCTCGCTTGATCCCCGTCTGACGGTTGGCTTCTCAATAATGGAGCCGCTGCTGGTTCACAAGGCGATGCCGCGTCGCGAGGCGGAGCAGCGCGTCGCCTGGTTACTGGATAAAGTCGGTCTGCTGCCGGAACATGCTCAGCGCTATCCGCATGAATTTTCCGGCGGGCAGCGCCAGCGTATCTGTATTGCCCGCGCGCTGGCGCTGAATCCGAAGGTGGTCATCGCCGATGAGTCCGTCTCGGCGCTGGATGTGTCGATTCAGGCGCAGATTATTAATCTGATGCTCGACCTGCAGCGCGAATTTGGCATCGCCTTTCTGTTTATTTCTCACGATATGGCGGTTGTGGAGCGTGTCAGCCACCGCGTGGCGGTAATGTATCTCGGTCAGATTGTTGAGATAGGGCCGCGTCAGGCGGTGTTTGAACAGCCACAACACCCCTATACCCGAAAACTCATGGCCGCGGTGCCGGTAGCCGATCCGGCGCACCGGCGTCGTGAACGCGCCTTACTGGTCGATGAGATCCCCAGCCCGATTCATGCGTTAGGGGATGAACCTGAAGTGGCGCCGCTGATGGAGGTGGCTCCGGGTCATTTCGTCGCCCGCCACGTTATCAGCGCGACCTGAACAGTGAAGATGTCGCCCCGGCGACCAACCCGACAGGGATTACAGGAGAACAAGATGCAGATTACGATGCGTAAAGGGTTACTGGCGGCTGGCGTGTTAAGCAGCGCAATGACATTGCCCGCCTGGGCAGCACAGGATGCGGTGATTGCCGTCGCGTCCAACTTCACCACGCTCGATCCCTATGATGCCAATGACACGCTGTCGCAGGCGGTGGCGAAATCGTTTTATCAGGGGCTTTTTGGCTTCGATAAGGATATGAAACTCACCAACGTGCTGGCGGAGAGCTACCAGGCCAGCGCCGACGGCCTGACGTACACGATTAAGCTGCGCTCCGGGGTTAAATTCCAGGATGGCACGGACTTCAATGCGGACGCGGTGAAGGTCAACCTCGATCGCGCCAGCAATCCGGATAACCATCTTAAGCGCTACAACCTGTTCAAACGCATTGCCAGCACCGAAGTCGTCGATCCGACCACGGTGAAAGTGACGCTGAAAGAGCCGTTCTCAGCCTTTATCAACAATCTGGCCCATCCGGCGGCAGCAATGATTTCGCCTGCCGCGCTGAAAAAATATGGCAAAGAGATCGGCTTCCATCCGGTGGGCACCGGTCCGTTTGTGTTTGAAACCTGGAATCAGACCGACTTTGTGAAGGTGAAAAAGTGGGATGGCTACTGGAAACCGGGCTATCCGAAGCTGGACAGCATTACCTGGCGACCGGTGGTGGATAACAATACCCGCGCGGCCATGCTGCAGACCGGCGAAGCGAACCTTGCGTTCCCGGTGCCTTATGAGCAGGCAAAACTGCTGGAGAAGAACAGTAAGCTCGATGTTGTGACCACGCCTTCGATTATGCAGCGTTACATCAGCCTTAACGTGACGCAGAAGCCGTTCGACAATCCGAAGGTACGTGAAGCGCTCGAGTATGCCATCAACCGTCAGGCGCTGGCGAAAGTGGCCTTCGCCGGTTACGCCACGCCTGCGACCGGCATCGTGCCGCCCGCCATCGACTTTGCGCAGACCTATCCGGCTATCAGCTACGATCCCGCTAAAGCGAAAGCGTTGCTGAAAGAGGCAGGCTACCCGAACGGATTTGAAACTACGCTCTGGTCGTCGCACAACCACAGCACCGCGCAGAAGGTGCTGCAGTTCACTCAGCAGCAGCTGGCGCAGATTGGCGTGAAGGTAAAAGTCACGGCGATGGATGCAGGTCAGCGTGCTGCTGAAGTCGAAGGTAAAGGCCAGAAAGAGAGCAACGTGCGCATGTTCTACACCGGCTGGTCCGCCTCAACCGGTGAAGCCGACTGGGCGCTGACGCCACTGTTTGCCACCGCAGCCTGGCCACCGGCAATCTTTAACACCGCGTTTTACAGCAATCCAAAGGTCGATAAAGATCTGGCCGATGCGCTGAAAACCACCGACCGTGCTGAAAAAGCGCGTCTCTACAAAGAGGCACAGGACACCATCTGGCAGGACCATCCGTGGATCCCGCTGGTGGTTGAGCAGCTGGTTTCTGCCAACAGCAAAAACCTGACTGGTTTTTATGTGATGCCCGATACCTCATTCAATTTTGATGAGGCCACACTGAAGTAACGGAGCCGGTCAGCCCGTGTGGCTGGCCGCGACTGCAGGATGTTGCATGTTTAACTACTTTCTCAAACGACTGTTTGGGCTGATCCCCACGCTGCTGATCGTGGCGGTGCTGGTATTCCTGTTTGTTCACCTGCTGCCGGGCGACCCGGCGCGCCTGATCGCCGGGCCGGAAGCGGATGCCTCGGTGGTGGCGCTGGTGCGTCAGGAGCTGGGTCTGGATCTGCCGCTGCCACAGCAGTTCTGGCACTTTATGCTGAATGCGCTGCAGGGTGATTTCGGTCAGTCGATGGTCTCAAAGCGGCCGGTTGCGGATGAGATCGCCTCACGCTTTATGCCGACACTGTGGCTGACGCTTGCCAGCATGATCTGGGCAGTGATTTTTGGCATGACCATCGGCATCGTTTCGGCGGTCTGGCGTAACCGCTGGCCCGACAGGCTGGGGATGACGCTGGCGGTGTCGGGCATTTCGTTTCCCGCCTTTGCGCTGGGGATGCTGCTGATGCAGGTCTTCTCGGTTGAGCTGGGCTGGCTGCCCACCGTCGGCGCTGAGAGCTGGAAGCATTACATTCTGCCCTCCATCACTTTAGGTGCAGCGGTCGCCGCGGTCATGGCACGGTTTACCCGCGCTTCGTTCGTGGAGGTGATGCAGGAAGATTACATGCGTACCGCCCGAGCCAAAGGGGTACGCGAGTCGCTGGTAGTGGTGAAACATGGCCTGCGCAACGCGATGATCCCGGTGGTCACGATGATGGGGTTGCAGTTTGGTTTTCTGCTGGGTGGCTCAATCGTGGTCGAGGTGGTGTTTAACTGGCCGGGCCTGGGGCGTCTGCTGGTCGACTCCGTGGCGATGCGCGACTATCCGGTTATTCAGGCCGAAGTACTGCTGTTTTCTCTGGAGTTTATTCTGATCAATCTGTTTGTCGACATGCTCTATGCGGTGATTAACCCCGCTATTCGCTTCAAGGAGTCGCGATGAAAAACTGGCGACGTGAAGCGGCCCTGAAAACGATGCCGCTGATAGCGGAGAACCGGGTGCGTACGCCGTGGCGTGAGTTCTGGCGACGCTTCCGGCGTCAGCCGGTGGCGCTGCTGGCCGGGGTGTTTGTGCTGATACTGATTGTACTGGCGGTGATCGCCCCCTGGATTGCGCCGTTCGACGCAGAGAACTACTTCGATTATGACCGGCTCAACGACGGTCCGTCGCTGATGCATTATTTTGGCGTCGATTCGCTGGGTCGCGACATCTTCAGCCGCGTGCTGGTCGGCACGCGCATTTCTCTGATTGCGGGCTTCTTCTCGGTGGTCATTGGCGCAGTGATTGGCACACTTTTCGGGCTGTTAGCCGGCTATTACGAAGGCTGGTGGGACCGTATCACCATGCGTATCTGTGATGTGCTGTTTGCTTTCCCCGGCATTCTGCTGGCGATTGCGGTGGTGGCGATTATGGGCAGCGGCATGAGCAATGTGATCGTGGCGGTCGCTATCTTCAGTATCCCGGCCTTTGCCCGTCTGGTACGCGGTAACACGCTGGTGCTGAAGCATCAGACCTATATTGAGTCGGCACGCAGCATCGGCGCGTCTGACTGGACGATCCTGATGCGGCATATTCTGCCGGGCACGGTATCGCCGATTGTGGTCTATTTCACTATGCGGGTTGGTACCTCCATCATTACCGCCGCCAGTCTGTCGTTTCTCGGACTGGGCGCGCAGCCGCCCACGCCGGAGTGGGGCGCCATGCTGAATGAGGCGCGGGCCGACATGGTGATTGCCCCGCACGTGGCGATTTTCCCCAGTCTGGCGATTTTCTTCACGGTTCTGGCATTTAATTTGCTCGGTGACGGGCTACGTGACGCACTTGATCCTAAACTAAAGAAATGAAACCTTTCGATTATGATCAGGACTTCAGCACGATCGACTTCCGCCAGCATCCCGAGCTTTATCAGGTCGGGCGAGGTGAGCAGGGTGTGCTGATGGTCGAGCCTTATAAAGGCGAAATTCTGCCGCACTGGCGTTTTCGCACCGTTCCCATTGCTGAAGAGTCGGCTGAAAAAATCATGGCGCTGTTTGAGGATTACCGGCGTCAGGACGATTTTGTCGGCATGGATATGGCGCGCAAATTTATCCAGATGGGGTACACCCGGGCGCGGCGTTACAGTAACCACAAAGGCGGCCGCAAATATGACGCGGACGGCAAGGAGCTGCCGCGCGGCGTCAATGAGGAAAAGGCCGCTGCGGCGGCTATCTTCAAAGCTTATTGGGACAAACTGCGTGAGGATGAGGATTATCTGCGCCGCAAAAAAGCGCATCAGCAGCAGTATGGTTAAGCCCTAAATCTCTTCCCCCGGCCACTTCCACCGTGGCTGCCATCATTGCCTGAACCCGCCCGGCTCGTTCTTCGGGCGTTATCCTGCTCCCCTTTGTCAGCCCTGAAAGGCCAGATGCAAATGAGAAATCTTTGGTTTCGGTCAAACTGCGACGTAAAGTAGTGAAAAAACGCGTAAAAGCCGGTCCACGACCCGGACAAAAAAAGCGGGTAGGTCACACGCTGCCTTTTCCGGTAACGTCCCGCGCTGTAAAAAGAAATCGGATCCGAAAACGCTGGATAACGGATAAGCGAAACGCTGACGATGACAGCCGTTCAGCGCTGTCCGAAAAACGCGGGTTGATATTCACTTGTTTTCATTAATAATAAACCAGCAAACCCCACTGAGGGGGCTATGCCCCTCAGGTAATGAAATGGATAATGTGAGAGCTAAATAATGAAAGAGATCATCAACGGATTTCTGAATTTCCAGCAGAATGTGTTTCCTGAAAGGAAGGATCTTTTCAAAAGCCTGGCGTCAAATCAAAATCCGAAAGCGCTGTTCATCTCCTGTTCAGACAGCCGTCTGGTGCCGGAACTGGTGACGCAGCAGGAGCCAGGAGAGCTGTTCGTTATCCGCAATGCGGGCAACATCGTTCCCTCATTTGGCCCGGAGCCGGGCGGTGTCTCCGCCACGATCGAATATGCTGTGGTCGCGCTGGGCGTCTCAGATATCATCATCTGCGGTCACTCCAACTGCGGTGCCATGAACGCCATCGCGTCCTGCGCCTGCATGGATACCATGCCTGCGGTTGAGCACTGGCTACGCTATGCCGATGCAGCAAAAGCGGTAGTTGAGCAGCGTGAATATGACTCGCCAGAGAAGAAGCTGAACGAGATGGTCAAAGAGAACGTGATCGCTCAGCTCAACAATATGAAGACTCATCCGTCGGTCTCCGTTGCCCTGCGTAACGGCAAGCTGCGTCTGCACGGCTGGGTTTACGACATCGAAACCGGCACCATCATGGCGCTGACTCAGGGCGGTAAGCAGTTCATCACCCTGTCTGATAATCCTGATGCCAGTTTTGAGTAATGCCTTTCACCCGCTGCGTCATGCAGCGGGTATTTTCCGATCTTCCGCACAGATAACCCTTTAAAACGACGCTTATTTTCAGCATTTCCCCCGTGATTTATCTATGCTTGCTTAAACCTTCCTGACACAAGCGAGTTGATCATGCGTAAAACGTCCGTTGCTGCTCTGCTGGCAGTCTCCGCACTGTTGCTCAGTGGATGTACTTCTCATGTTGCAGACAAGCAGCACTATTCGGGTTTCCTGGCGGATTACAGCCAGCTGAAGCCCTCTGAATCGGCCAGCGGGGAACCGACTCTGCGCTGGATTTCTCCCGACTATAAGAGCAGCCAGTATCAGGATGTGCTCTATACACCGGTCGTGTTCTATCCGGCTGCACGGCCCACGGCTCGCGTCAGTCAGCAGACGCTGGATCAGATACGCAGTTACACCGATATTCAGTTGAAAGGGGCGATTGCCACCCGTCTGCCACTGGTTAATCAGGCTTCGCCACATACTCTTAAAGTGCGTGCCGCGATCACCGCCGTCTCGGCAGAGAACGAGGGCGTACAGTTTTACGAAGTGGTGCCGATTGCGGCAGTCGTCGCCAGTACGATGGCGGCATCAGGCCACCGAACTCAGAACAGTGAACTGTTCCTGGAAATCGAAGCCAGCGACGCCGTGACCGGCAAACCGTTGATCCGGGTTGTGCGAAAAGCCTTTGGCAAAACGGTCAGTAACAGCACGACGCCAATCACCTTTGATGATCTGAAGCCGGGTATTGATACGCTGGTTCGTGACACGGTCAGTTTCAACGCGCCATAACCTTTCGGGGCGGCACATCCTTGTCGCCCTGTTTAATCTTTTGTAAATCCTCAGGTTCACCACGCAGCGGATGACTACGCTTAAGGGCACGCTATCCCGTCAGGAGAACCTTATGTCCCGTTTTTCGACTGCTCTTGTGCTCGGCGGCGCGCTGCTGTGCGCCTCGCCACTGTTTGCCGCCGACGTAAAGGTCGAGGTATTGCAGGATAAGTTACAACATCCATGGTCTGTTGCCTTCCTGCCCGACAACAAAACGCTGCTGATTACCGAGCGTAGCGGAGCGCTGCGCAGCTGGAGTCCGGAGAGTGGCCTGTCGCAGCCGATTCAGGGTGTGCCAAAGGTCTGGGCAGAGCGTCAGAGTGGTCTGCTGGACGTGGTGCTGGCACCCGATTTTGCGACCAGCCGTCGCGTCTGGCTCAGCTACACCGAGGCGAACAGCAGCGGCAAAGCAGGTGCCGTCGTGGGCGTCGGCACGCTGAGTCCGGATAACCGGCAACTTAGCGATTTCCGCGAGGTAGTCCGGCAGACGCCGATGCTCTCCAGCGGCAACAATATCGGCACCCGGCTGGCGTTTGATACTCAGGGCTACCTCTGGATCGCGTTCGGCGATAATTTTGTCAGCAGCGCCGCGCAGGATCTCGATAAGCTGCAGGGCAAACTGCTGCGGCTCAACGCCGATGGCAGCGTGCCGGATGATAATCCGTTTGTAAAAAAGCCCGGCGCGCGGCCAGAGATCTGGGCCTATGGTCTGCGTAATCCGCAGGGACTGGCGCTCAACCCCTGGACCGGCACGATATGGGAAAATGAACATGGCCCGCGCGGTGGCGATGAAGTGAATATCATGAGCCGTGGCAAGAACTACGGCTGGCCGCTGGCGACATACGGCATTGATTACAGCGGCGATAAAGTGCCGGAATCAAAGGGCACCCATGCTGCAGGCACCGAACAGCCGCTTTATCACTGGAAGGATTCTCCGGCCATCAGCGGCATGGCGTTTTATAACAGCGCCCGTTTTCCGCAGTGGAAGAATTCGGTGTTTATCGGGGCACTGAAAGAGAAAAACCTGATCCGTCTGAGTCTCAACGGTGAAAAAGTGGTGGAAGAGCAGCGACTGCTGGGCGATCAGAAGGCGCGAATCCGCGATGTGCGGCAGGGACCGGACGGCTGGCTCTATGTGCTGACCGATGAGGCCAATGGCAAGCTGCTGAAAGTGGGATTAGCGCAGGACGCTGGCGCGTCCCGCGGCTAAGGAGCTGGCCTGGCAGACGATTTTATTTGTCAGTCTGGACCTGAGCCGTGCTCACAATCTTCACGTACTCCATGTATGCGCCGGTTGCTGCGCGCAGACCGTGTCCCAACTGCCCGAAATAATGATGCCTGCCGGTAAAGGCGCTGAGTCAGCGTGCCCAGTGGTAAACCTGCCAGCCGCGGTTTAGCGCTTCCTGGTGCAACTGTTCATCCGGGTTGATAACGTGGGCATGATCGGCCTGCTGGAGGAGCGGCAGGTCGTTCATGGAGTCGCTGTAAGCCCAGGTGCGGTCAAAGTTCTCCTCCTGCTGCAGCGCTTTCCAGTCACCCAGGCGGGTCACTTTACCCTCTTTGTAGGTCATGGTGCCGTAGGTGTTGCCGCTGTAGCGCTCATCCACGATCTCAACGCCAATCGCCAGCGCGCCGCAGGCACCCAGCTTCTCGGCAATCGGCACCACCAGATGTTCGCCACTGGCGGAGATGATCATCACTCTGTCACCGCGTGCCCGGTGCCACTCAATGCGCTCGCGGGCGGCCGGATAAACGCGTGGCATGATGTCGCGATGAATGAAGCGGCGCACCCAACCTTCAACGGTCAGTGTTGCCATGCCTGCCAGCGGGGAGAGGGTTTTATTCATGTACTCTTCAATCGACAGCGTGCCGGCATAGTACTGGTTCATCAATGCCTGTTCCTGATCAATCAGTTCGCTGGGGGCGAATCCCTGTGATACCAGCCAGCGCAGCCACAGGCTGGTGCTGTCTTCACAAATCAGTGTTTCATCAAGATCAAAAAGGGCTAAGTCCATGGTCGGTCTCCTCGGCTGACTGGCTTTCAGGTTAGCCGATAATTGTGACGGGCTTAACTCTTCTGCGAAAAATCGGAATTTCACGCAGTTTTGAAAGTGACAGACGCGGGGAAAAGCGGCACGCGCGCGGCGCTTATGCCAGGGTTACTCTACTAAACTCTAAAAAACTTTACGATTCGACGGTTTTTTTCGCTGCCGGCAACGGTTAGCGTTTGAGTGAGAATTTTCTGCCCCTGGAATTTCGATTTAACAAGGACAATCCGGCCAAGCCCATGACAAACACTCGCTTCTCATCTCGCCTGCGGCACCTTGCTGCCACCTCACTACTGATTCTTGCCCCCATCAGCGTTTTTGCTGAGCAGGCGCCCGCCGCGCCCGGCATTGACGCTAAAGCATGGATCCTGATCGATTACGCCAGCGGTAAAGTGTTAACCGAATCCAGTGCCGATCAGCGTCTCGATCCCGCCAGTCTGACCAAGATGATGACCAGCTACGTGGTCGGTCAGGCGATTAAAGCGGGCAAAATCAAACCGGATGACCTGGTCACCGTGGGACAGGATGCCTGGGCGACCGGCAATCCTAAGCTGCGCGGCTCTTCGCTGATGTTCCTCAAGCCGGGCGATCGGATACCGGTTCATGAGCTGAATAAAGGGATTGTGATCCAGTCCGGTAATGACGCCTGTATTGCGCTGGCGGACTATGTGGCGGGCAGTCAGGATTCGTTTATCGGCCTGATGAACAACTATGTGAAGGCGCTGGGACTGCAGAATACCCACTTTATGACGGTGCATGGTCTGGATGCAGAAGGGCAGTACAGTACCGCGCGTGATATGGCGCTGATTGCCCAGGCGCTGATCCGCGATGTGCCCGAAGAGTACGCACTGAATAAAGAGAAAGAGTTCACTTTTAATAAGATTCGCCAGATTAACCGCAACCGCCTGTTGTGGAGCACCAACCTTAAGGTGGATGGTGTCAAAACCGGTCACACCTCCGGCGCGGGCAATAACCTGGTGGCTTCCGCGACCGAAGGCGACATGCGTCTGATCTCGGTGGTGCTCGGCACCGCCAGCGACGCGATTCGTTTCCGCGAAAGTGAAAAGCTGCTGACGTGGGGCTTCCGTTTCTTTGAAACGGTAACGCCGATTAAAGCGGATGCGCCGTTTGCGCAGCAGCGGGTCTGGTTTGGTGACAAAAGTCAGGTGAATCTGGGCGTGGCGAAAGATGCCGCGCTGACCATCCCGAAAGGGCAGATGAAGAACCTGAAGGCGAGCTTTAAACTCACGACGCCACAACTCGAAGCACCGCTGAAGAAGAATCAGGTGGTCGGCACCATCGACTTCCAGTTAGACGGTAAGACGATTGAGCAGCGTCCGCTGGTGGTGCTGCAGGATGTGCCGGAAGGCGGCTTCTTCAGCCGGATGATTGACTTCGTAATGATGAAGTTTAACGGCTGGTTCGGGAAGTGGCTGTCATAAGTGAGCAGGGACGCTGATGCGTCCCTGAGACAGTTGATTAGTGTGTTCCGTAAGCTGTAAGACAGAGCCTGCTCAGGGAACACGGTCAGATCGGAAAGACGCAAAAGCCGTCATCCCTGACATGCTCTGCCCGCGCCATCCATGGCGCGGGACGCTTTCCTCCTCTGCCCGTGTTCCCTTCGGGTTAAGCTTATCGATCGCTGTGAGATCCTGACTCAGGCTTATGAGCAGTCCCTTTCTTAATTCTGTGTCCAGCCCTTACGAATAGGCAAAGCAAACAGCGCCCGATAGAGCGGGTTTATCACCGCCAGCATCCGCTCGCCATAGAACTGCCACGCCAGATGCGACGCCAGACAACTCAGCAGACCCACCAGGAACCCACCCAGCATATCCATTGGCCAGTGAACGCCCAGGTAGACCCGCGACCAGGCGATAGCACAACCCGCTACCATCAGCACCACACCCGACCAGAGGCGATGCCAGAAAATAAATGCCAGCGCAAAGGTGAATATTGTCGTGCCGTGATCGCTGGGATAAGAGTCATCAGCGGCGTGATGCAGGAACTGATAACCGTAGCCAATAGCGAAAGGGCGGGGATGCGGCAGCAGATGACCCACACACCATGAGATCGCCAGCGCATAGATCAGCGCCATACCCGTTTTCAGTACCAGCACCCGCTGCGAAGAAACCTGATCGCGCGGTCCCCAGAGCCACATCGCGACGATTAACAGTGGCACGATGGCGATCAAATCTCTGGCAATAAAGGTCGCCAGCTGCAGCAACCAGGCGGGTGATGCCGGTGTGGCATTGATGGCAGTAAACAGTGCGTGGTTCAGCTCTTCCATATCGGGATAAATTCCTCAGCAGACAGGCCGGTCATCAGCTTCAGGCAACATCCGGTCACCCAGGCACGATAACAGCGGCAAATAAACGTTCAGCGACAGCGCGCCCGACCAATCAATCAGCACAATTTGCTAACTTAACAGAGCGCTATCCTGCTTTTTGCCGGGCAGTTCGTCTACGGAAAGGCTCTTAATCTCATAATGAGTTGCACAACTGTTTAAGTTTTATGACGGTTTGAAAGGTGATTTCAGAGTGGAAGCGCGGGATCGGACGAAAAAAAGGCATAAAAAAACCCGCCGGGAAAAAGACCAGCGGGCTCCACAATTTGGGGATTTCAAAGAAAAGCAGTGGCACTTATTAGGACTATCGCTTAACAATAAAGTTCTGGACGTCAGCAAAAAAATTTTATAGGGGCAGTATCGGCCAGATAATCACAATCAGCGTCCCCGCCAGCGTCAGTAACACGTTGGCGATCGCATAGGTCCCGGCATAGCCCAGCGCCGGAATATTACTGCGTGCCGTATCGCTGATGATCTCCATGGCCGGTGCGCAGGTTCGCGCGCCCATGATGGCTCCAAACAGCAGGGCGCGGTTCATCCGCAACACATAGGCACCAAACAGATAGCAGATGATCACCGGAATCAGGCTCACCAGCAGACCGCACAGCAGCATCAGCGCACCATCACTGCTCAGGCCGTGATTAATCCCGCTGCCGGCACTTAATCCTACGCCCGCCATAAACACCATCAGGCCAAACTCTTTCACCATGGTAAGCGCGCCCTGCGGAATATAACCAAAGGTCGGATGGTTGGCGCGCAGGAAGCCGAGCATGATACCGGCGAACAGCAGACCCGCCGCGTTACCGATTCCAAAACTGAAATTGCTGAACTGAAACGTAATCAGCCCAATCATCAGACCCACGATAAAGAACGCGCAGAAGGCCAGGAGATCGGTCATCTGACTGTGAATCGCGATAAAGCCGATGCGATCGGCCACGCTTTTCACCCGTCGCGCCTCGCCGCTGACCTGCAGCACATCACCTTTGTTAAGCATGATGCTGTCGTCGATCGGCATCTCAATCTGACTGCGTATCACCCGGTTCAGGAAGCAGCCGTGATCGGTAAGGTTTAACTTGCTGAGGCGTTTGTTCACTGCGTTGTGGTTCTTCACCACGATCTCTTCGGTGACGATGCGCATATCCAGCAGATCGCGGTCAAACACCTCTTTGCCGTTACGGAAACTGGGGTCGAGCCGGGCATGTGCATCGGGATAGCCCACGAGCGAGATATCATCACCAAGCTGCAGCACCGCATCACCATCGGGACTGGCGAGAATACCGTTGCGGCGGATACGCTCAATGTAACAACCTGTCTGACGATAGATACCCAGCTCGCGCAGGTTTTTGCCACCGCTCCACGCCACCAGTTCCGGGCCCACGCGATAGGCGCGGATCACCGGCAGGAAGACTTTACGCTGGCTGTCGGCATCCAGACCGCGTTCCCGCGCAATCTGCTGCGCACAGGTCGGCAGATCCTGATGTTGCAGACGGGGCAGGTAGCGTGCGCCGAAAATCAGACTGACCAGGCCGATCAGATAGGTCACAGCGTAACCGAGGCTCAGCTGATCCTGCATCAATCCAAGCTGCTTTGGATCGCTGATGCTTTGCCGCAGGGTATCACCTGCGCCGACCAGCACCGGCGTTGAGGTCATCGACCCAGCCAGCATGCCGGCGGTGAGCCCAATATCCCAGCCAAAGAGTTTACCCAGCCCCAGTGCCAGCAACAGCGCGCTGACCACCATGACGATGGCGAGCATGAAATAGTTTTTGCCGTCGCGAAAGAAAATAGAAAAAAAGTTGGGACCCGCTTCAACACCAACACAAAAAATAAACAGCATAAAGCCCAGACTCAACGCATCGGTATTGATCGCGAAGTGCTGCTGCCCTAATAAGAGCGAAACCACTAATACGCCAATCGAATTTCCCAGCTGAACCGAGCCAAGACGCAACTTGCCCAGACAGAGGCCGAGCGCCAAAACGACAAATAATAACAAAATGTCATTTCCGCTTAACAATCCTGCGACGTTAATATTCACTGTTTAACTTCTTGTTTACGTGTAACCTGTTGAAGAGTGGCCTGTTTTTCGCTATCGTGATCAGGCCGTTGAGGTTCTGTTGTATCAACACTGCAAATGGAACCGTTATCGCGGCGCTATTCTAATCACAAATATCTTATACAGCTATTAGCTGTTTTCATTCGTTGCCATAACGAACTGTTTCTTTTTATTTCCACCAGAACGTATCAGGGATATCAGCAGGTTATTGTCGGGGTTACTTTTAATCAGTGGGGTGGTATGCCGCAGCGTTCTTATCTCTGGACTACCCGCCTGTGCGGCGTGGTGTTGTACAGTCTGGTGTTTGTTTTTACCTGTCATTTCTGGCAGGTCGGTCCCGGCCCGCTTCGTGGTCAGCCCGAATTACTGCTCTTTATGTTACCTGGCATTGTGATGGCGTTGATGCAGGTGGAAAGCCCGTTAAAAAGCACGCTGCTGATGGGGCTCTGGGGAACGTTGCTGGCAGCACTGCTGCTCAATAACAGCCTGTTTATTCACAGCAGTGGACTGTTTGCCATCGCGTGGAGTCTCAGCGCGCTGTTCTGGGCTGGCTGCGGGGCGTTGCTGGTGCGGTTAATGCAGATTGTGATGGCGTCACTCAACTAACACGGTGCCTGATGGCTGACGTCAGCCATAAAGCAAAAAGGCGAGACAGGAAAATCCTGTCTCGCCTTTTTCATTCCGGTTATCTGCGCTTACGCGACAAATCCCAGATTCTCTTTGGTCCAGGCCGCAAACTCGGTGTAACCACCGATATGTTTTTCGTCCACGAAAATCTGCGGTACGGTGCTGACCGGTTTACCGGCGCTGGCTTCCAGGTCGGCTTTAGTAATGCCTTCTGCATTAATATCAACATACTGATAGCTAAAGTCATCGCGCTCCGCGGTCAGTTTGTCGGCCAGTTCATGGGCACGGACACAGTAGGGACAGCCCGGACGACCAAAAATAACAGCAATCATTGAGAACTCCTTGCAGCGACGATTATGTGATGTGTATCACATAATCAAACAGAGAATGGCAACCATCATGCCCGCTCGTATCGCTTAAGGAAAGCAGGATTTGCCTGTTAGTCTGATGCCCGCACGCTATTGCCGCCGTTCAGGAAGCGTCTGAAACAAGGGCTTTTTCACGACGGCAGCCCGTGTAACCCGCGCAATTTTTGGGTTGTTGACCATAATTGACGCTCAGTAAGCCGCAAAGGCAGGAGGATATGATGCAGAGTGTGGCCAGATTACCCCGGTTTATCGTGGTGCTGGAAGCGGCTGGCGGCCTGTTAATTCTGGGTGCGCTGCTGCTGATTAACCACTGGCTGCCGCTGCCAGATCAGGTGGATGCCAGAACGCTGGCTACCGTGCTGTTCATCGCTGGCGTGGTGCTGATGCTGCCTGCTGCCTGGCTATTGATGTGGCGCACCGCGAAAGCTATCGCGCCACAGCTGTTCAATCAGATTGATAAAAAAAGATAATGTTGCTGGAGACTTTATGACACCGACCATTGATTTACTGTGCAGCCACCGTTCAATCCGCGCCTTTACTGACCAGCCGGTCAGCGAAGCCCAGCGTGAAGCGATTATTAATGCGGCGCAATCGGCGTCCACATCCAGCTTTTTACAGTGCTCTTCTATTATCCGTATCACCGACAAAGCGCTGCGTGACAAGCTGGTAACGCTGACTGGCGGACAGACGTGGGTCGCAGATGCGCCTGAGTTCTGGGTTTTCTGCGCGGACTTTAATCGCCACCTGCAGATTTGCCCGGATGCGCAGCTGGGCCGTGCCGAGCAGCTGCTGCTGGGCTGCGTCGACACCGCCCTGATGGGACAGAACGCGATGGTCGCAGCAGAGTCGCTGGATCTGGGTGGCGTCTTTATCGGCGGAATTCGTAACAGCATCGCAGAAGTGACCGAACTGCTGGGCCTGCCGAAATTTGTGCTGCCGCTGTTTGGTTTCTGTCTGGGGCATCCGGAGTCAAAGCCGGACGTTAAACCGCGTATGCCGCATGCGATGCTGGTGCATGAGAACCGCTATCATCCTCTGGATCCGGCGGTGCTGGCAGAATATGACAGCCGCACAGAACTCTACTATCAGCAGCGCGACAGCAACCAGCGCAGCGAAACCTGGAGCGAGCTGATCCAGCGGCTGATCATTAAAGAGACGCGTCCGTTTATGCTTGATTATCTGCATCAGCAGGGCTGGGCCACGCGTTAATTCACAAAGGGAGAGCTGCGATGAAGATAGCCATTCTGTCGCGCGATGAGACGCTCTACTCCAGCCGGCGATTGCGTGACGAGGCCGCCGCGCGCGGCCACGTGGTACAAATCATCGATCCGCTCTCCTGCTATATGAATATCAATCCCGCCTCACCGGCGGTTCACTACTGTGGTGAACCGCTGGGCCATTTCGATGCCGTTATCCCGCGCATCGGCAACGCCATTACCTTTTACGGCACGGCAGTGCTGCGACAGTTTGAGATGTGCGGCAGCTATCCGCTGAATGAGTCCGCCGCCATTACCCGCACCCGGGACAAATTGCGCTCGCTGCAGCTGCTGGCACGGGAAGGCATCGACATGCCGGTCACCGGCTTTGCCTCCTCGCCCGATGATACTGACGATCTGATCGCCATGGTCGGCGGCGCGCCGCTGGTGGTTAAGCTGGTGGAAGGGACGCAGGGCATTGGCGTGGTGCTGGCGGAAACGCGTCAGGCGGCAGAGAGCGTCATCGATGCCTTCCGCGGCCTGAATGCCCATATCCTGGTGCAGGAGTTCATTAAAGAAGCACAGGGTCGTGATATTCGCTGTCTGGTGATCGGCAATCAGGTAGTGGCTGCGATTGAGCGGGTGGCGAAAGAGGGCGATTTCCGCTCTAATCTGCATCGCGGCGGCAAAGCGTATCCGGTAGCGATCACGCCACAGGAGCGGCAGATCGCCGTGAAAGCAGCGGCCACGCTCGGGCTGGAAGTCGCCGGTGTCGATATTCTGCGTGCCCATCGCGGTCCGCTGGTGATGGAAGTGAACGCCTCGCCCGGGCTGGAAGGCATCGAAACCAGCAGCGGCCTTAACATTGCTGCGCTGATGATTCAGTGGATTGAGCAGCAGGCCATCCCCGGGCTCCGTCCTAAAACCGCTGGCTGACACGCGCTTTTCAGCAGTTTTCATGGCATCGCCGCGCATTTTTCCGTAAGCTAAGTCGCCTGTTTATCACCCCACTGGGATTTTACGATGGATTCTCTTGTCGTTCCGGATATCGACCTGCTGCGTCGCTGGCTGGATCAGCAAAATATCACCTGGTTCGAATGCGATGCCTGTCAGGCACTTCATCTGCCGCACATGCAAAACTTCGATGGGGTGTTTGACGCCAAAATCGATCTGGTCGACAACGTCATTCTGTTTTCGGCGCTGGCTGAAGTGAAGCCGACGGCGCTGATTCCGCTGGTCGGCGATCTGTCGCAAATTAATGCCAGTTCACTGACGGTGAAAGCCTTTATCGACATTCAGGATGATAATCTGCCGAAGCTCATTGTCTGTCAGTCAATGACCACTACCGCCGGATTAACCTTTGGTCAGTTCTCACACTTTATGAAACAGAGTGAAGAGCAAATCTCCATGGTGATTCTGGAGGCCTTTGCCAATAATCTGCTGATTGTGGGTGAAGAAGAAGAGCATGTTCCGGTGACCAGCGTTCATTCTGTGCTGCACTAAGCCCGATAGGGTCGCCCACTAAGCCGTCCCTGAGACGGCTTTTTTATGCCCGCGATTTGCCTCCGCCTTTTTTTATTCTGCATTTTGCCCTTTACCGCCAGATATTTGTCGTGGTTTATGCCATGAAAGCCGAACCTCATAGCTCAGACATGCATAAAATATCGCTTTCAGGCGTTTTTTACGCTGGGGTCTGGTGAAGCCTGAGCGGGGGGGCTATGCTTGCGGGTCTGTAACAGACGTGTAACTGCGTCCCAGCTATAGGATTTTGCTATTAAACTCCCGCTGAATAATGATTCATTGTGTCACTGACGTCTTGTACAGAACGCAATGCAGGGATCTCAGGTTTGCAGCGTTGAAATGACCCGCTCAGGAGGATGGAAAAATATGTTCAACTCACGTCAGAAATGGCTGTCAGCTGTGGTAGCTGCTGCGCTGATGGCCGCGTCGGCCAGCAGTATGGCGGAAGATAAAACGCTGCACGTCTACAACTGGTCCGATTATATTTCGCCAGATACCGTGCCGAACTTTGAAAAGCAGTCCGGCATTAAAGTGGTCTACGATGTGTTTGACTCCAACGAAGTGCTGGAAGGCAAACTGATGGCGGGCAGCACTGGCTACGATGTCGTGGTGCCATCTTCCAGCTTCCTGGCGCGTCAGCTGCAGTCCGGCGTATTCCAGCCACTGGATAAGAGCAAACTGCCGAACTACAAAAACCTCGATCCGGCGCTGATGGAAAAAGTGGCGCAGCACGATCCGGGTAATAAATATGCCATTCCTTATCTGTGGGGCACCACCGGTATCGGTTACAACATCGACAAGGTTAAAGCCGCACTGGGCGCCGATGCGCCGGTCAACAGCTGGGATCTGGTGCTGAAGCCGGAAAATCTGGAGAAGCTGAAAAGCTGTGGCGTCTCCTTCCTGGATGCACCGGAAGAGATCTTCGCCACCGTGCTCAACTATCTGGGCAAAGATCCGAATACCTCGGATGCTAAAGAGTATTCCGGCGCAGCGACCGACCTGCTGCTGAAACTGCGTCCGAATATCCGCTACTTCCATTCGTCGCAGTACATCAACGATCTGGCTAACGGCAACATCTGCGTCGCCATCGGCTGGTCGGGCGATATTCTGCAGGCGAAAAACCGTGCCGATGCGGCGAAAAACGGCGTGCATCTGGGCTACAGCGTGCCGAAAGAGGGAGCTCTGGCCTTCTTCGATATGATGGCGATCCCGAAAGATGCCAAAAACCTCGACGGTGCCTACGCCTGGCTGAACTACATCATGGATCCGAAAGTGATCGCTGATGTCTCCAACAAAATGAACTACGCCAACGGCAACAAAGCGTCGCTGCCGCTGATCAATGCCGACGTCCGCAACAACCCGGGTATCTTCCCGACGCCAGAAGCGATGTCGAAATTGTTCGTGCTGAAAGTCCAGGATCCGAAACTGGATCGTGTGCGTACGCGCGCATGGACTAAAGTAAAAAGTGGTAAGTAGTTCGTCCCTAACGGATTGACCTGTCACGCATCAGCAACAGAGGCGCAACCCCGGCCTCTGTTGTGCCATTTTTAGCGGCGGATTTTGCCGCCATGTTCCGCCTGGCTCCGGAGAGAACCCTTTGTGAACGATGCCATTCCCCGCCCTCAACATAAAACCGCAAAGGCTTTAACGCCGCTGCTGGAAATTCGCAATCTGACCAAATCCTTTGACGGCCAGCACGCCGTGGATGATGTCAGCCTGACTATCTATAAAGGTGAAATCTTCGCTCTGCTGGGCGCATCGGGCTGTGGCAAATCCACGCTGCTGCGCATGCTGGCCGGTTTTGAGCCGCCCACCAGCGGCCAGATTGTGCTGGATGGACAGGATCTGTCGCACGTTGCTCCCTATCAGCGTCCGATCAATATGATGTTCCAGTCCTACGCGCTGTTTCCGCACATGACGGTGGAGCAGAACATCGCCTTTGGTCTGAAGCAGGATCGGCTGCCGAAAGGGGAGATCACCAGCCGCGTCGCCGAAATGCTGGCGCTGGTGCATATGCAGGAGTTTGCGAAACGCAAACCGCATCAGCTTTCCGGTGGTCAGCGTCAGCGTGTGGCGCTGGCCCGCAGCCTGGCGAAACGGCCCAAACTGCTGCTGCTGGATGAGCCGATGGGCGCGCTGGACAAAAAACTGCGCGACAGGATGCAGCTGGAAGTGGTCGATATTCTGGAGCGAGTGGGCGCGACCTGCGTGATGGTAACGCACGACCAGGAAGAGGCGATGACCATGGCGGGCCGTATTGCGATTATGAATCGCGGTAAGTTCGTGCAGATTGGCGAGCCGGAGGAGATTTACGAGCATCCGACCAGCCGCTACAGCGCCGAATTTATCGGGTCGGTTAACGTCTTTGAAGGCTTATTGCGTGAACGTCAGGCAGATGGCCTGGTGATCGACAGTCCCGGCCTGATGCATCCGCTGAAAGTCGACTCCGATGTTTCGGTGGTGGATAACGTGCCGGTGCATGTCGCGCTGCGTCCGGAAAAAGTGATGTTGTGCGACGAAGTGCCTGCCGATGGCTGTAACTTTGCGGTGGGCGAAGTGGTTCACATCGCCTATCTCGGCGACCTCTCGATTTTCCATGTCCGTCTGCACAGCGGGCAGATGATCAGCGCACAGTTGCAAAACGCGCATCGCTACCGCAAAGGGTTGCCGACCTGGGGTGATGAAGTCCGCCTCTGCTGGGAAAGCGACAGCTGCGTGGTGTTGACGGTTTAAGGAGCGGCTATGAGCCAGATTTTCCAACGCGCTAAAGCGCCCGCCCGCCTGGTCGGTACGCCGCTGCAACGCTGGGCCACGCGTGTAAAAATGCAGCATGGCCGCAAGCTGGTGATCGCACTGCCTTATGTCTGGCTGGTGCTGTTATTCCTGCTGCCGTTTCTGACGGTACTGAAGATCAGCTTCGCGGACATTGCGCGGGCGATCCCCCCTTACACCGAGCTGGTGAGCTGGGCCGACGACCAGTTCAGTATTGTGCTCAACTTCGGCAACTACCTGACGCTGACCGACGATCCGCTCTACATCGACGCCTATCTGCAGTCGCTGAAAGTGGCGGCGATCTCCACGGTAATCTGTCTGCTTATTGGCTATCCGCTTGCCTGGGCCGTGGCGCACAGCAAGCCGTCGATGCGCACCATTCTGCTGCTGCTGGTGATCCTGCCGTCGTGGACCTCGTTTCTGGTGCGCGTCTACGCCTGGATGGGCCTGCTGAACAACAACGGTATTCTGAACCGCTTCCTGCTGTGGCTGGGCGTGATCGATCATCCACTGGTGATCCTTTACACCAACACCGCGGTCTATATCGGTATCGTCTACTGCTATCTGCCATTTATGGTGCTGCCGATCTACACCGCGCTGACCCGTATCGACTACTCGCTGGTGGAAGCCTCACTGGATCTGGGGGCGCGTCCGCTGAAGACCTTTTTCAGCGTGATTGTGCCGCTCACCAAAGGCGGCATTATCGCCGGATCGATGCTGGTGTTCATTCCGGCGGTGGGGGAGTACGTGATCCCTGAACTGCTGGGTGGCCCGGACAGCATCATGATCGGCCGTATCCTGTGGCAGGAGTTCTTTAACAACCGCGACTGGCCGGTGGCCTCCGCGCTGGCGGTGATTATTCTGCTGATCCTGATTCTGCCGATCATCTGGTTCCATAAGCATCAAAACCGTGAAATGGGAGAGAAGGCATGAATAATCTGCCAACCATCCGCTCGCCCTGGCGTACCGGCATTCTGGTCTGCTGCTTCCTGTTCCTCTATGCGCCGATGCTGCTGCTGGTGGTTTACTCCTTCAACAGCTCACCGCTGGTAACGGTGTGGGACAGCTTCTCATTCCACTGGTACAAAGTGCTGTTTGAGGACAGCGCGATGATTGACGCGGTGCTGCTGAGTCTGAGCATTGCCGGGCTGTCGGCCACCATGGCGGTGGTGCTGGGTACGCTGGCGGCGGTGATCATCGTGCGCTTTGGTCGCTTCCGCGGGCACAACGGTTTTGCTTTTATGCTGACGGCGCCGCTGGTGATGCCCGATGTGATCACCGGCCTGTCGCTGCTGCTGCTGTTTGTGGCCATGGGCAACGCTTTTGGCTGGCCGAGTGAGCGCGGTATGCTGACCATCTGGCTGGCGCACGTCACCTTCTGTACCGCCTATGTGGCGGTGGTGATTAACTCGCGTCTGCGTGAACTGGACCGCTCAATCGAAGAGGCGGCGATGGATTTAGGTGCGACGCCGCTGAAGGTCTTCTTCGTCATTACCGTGCCGATGATTGCGCCGGCGATTGTGACCGGCTGGCTGCTGGCATTTACCCTGTCACTCGACGATCTGGTAATCGCCAGCTTTGTGACCGGTCCGGGCGCCACCACGCTGCCGATGGCGATCTTCGCTACCGTACGCCGCGGCGTGAACCCGGAAATCAACGCGCTGGCTTCCCTGATCCTGTTTGTGGTCGGTTTAGTCGGTTTTATCGCATGGCGATTCATGGCGCACGAAGAAAAACAGCGTTTAAGCGATATTCAGAAAGCTAAACGTGGCTGAAATACGTAACCTTTGCCACTATATGAACGGGCCGGTTTAACCGGCCCGTTTTTCGATCGGGTGGAGTCAGGGACTATGTCAGAAATCTTCAAAAGCAGTGCAACGCTTTCAGACGCACCGGTTCCGGTGACGGTTGCGGGCATTGCCATTATTGCGACCCGCTGCCTGAGCGTACTGATGCTGGCCAATGAGCTGGGTTACAGTGAAATCGCCAACTTTGTTCACCGCAGCGCCCAGTCCTGGGACTCGACGCTTATCTTTATCGCCAGTCAGCTGATCTTCCTGTTCGAACTGCGCTGCGCCTTTACCCTGATGCGCGGCAGTAACCGTGGCCGCTGGGGCTATGTAGCCACGCAGGGGGTTGTGCTGATCTATATGCTGTTTGCCTCGCTGGGCGGGATCTACCCCGAGATTTTCAGCATTGATGGCGACAACAACGTCCAGATTATCCACCATACGCTGTCGCAGAAAATCCCCGATCTGGTCGTGTTGATGCTGCTGTTTCTGCCTGCCAGCAGCCGCGCTTTTTTCAGAAAGCGGTGATACAATCGCGCTCCGCCCGACCCCATCGTTAAGGCTTTACCATGCACTGCGCGCTTTATGACGCTAACCGTTGCCGCTCCTGTCAGTGGCTGGAAAAACCCTATCCCATTCAGCTGAACGACAAACAGTCGCAGCTGGAACAGCTACTGGCTGAACAGCCGGTTGCGGACTGGTTACCGCCCGTCACGTCAGCGCAGCAGGCATTTCGTAACAAAGCCAAAATGGTGGTCAGCGGTAGTGTGGAGCGTCCGGTGCTGGGTCTTGTTCACCGTGATGGTGAGCCTGTCGATCTCTGCAACTGCCCGCTCTATCCCGCCAGCTTCCAGCCGGTGTTTGCAGCGCTTAAGCCTTTTATCGCCCGCGCTGGCCTGACGCCCTACAACGTGGCGCGCAAACGCGGCGAACTCAAATTTCTGCTGATCACCGAGAGCCAGCAGGGCGGCGTGATGCTGCGTTTTGTCCTGCGCTCAACCGCCAAACTGGAACAGCTGCGCGCGGCATTGCCGTGGCTGCAGCAGCAGTTGCCGCAGCTGGCGGTGATCTCCGCCAACATTCAGCCGGTGCATATGGCGATTCTGGAGGGGGAAGAGGAGATTGCGCTGACGCCCGATCAGTCGCTGGCAGAGAACTTCAATGGCGTGCCGCTGTGGATCCGCCCGCAGAGCTTCTTTCAGACCAACCCGCAGGTTGCCAGCGCGCTCTATGCCACTGCGCGCGACTGGGTGCGTGCGCTGCCGGTTAACAGCATGTGGGATCTCTTCTGCGGCGTAGGCGGTTTTGGCCTGCACTGCGCGACACCGGAAATGGAACTGACCGGCATCGAGATTAGCGCTGAGGCGATTAAATGCGCCCGACGCTCTGCTGAGATGCTGGGGCTGGAAAAAGTGCAGTTTGCGGCGCTGGATTCGACGGCGTTTGCCACCGGACGCGACGCAGTGCCGCAGCTGGTGCTGGTGAATCCGCCACGCCGTGGGATGGGTGAGGCGCTGTGTGACTATCTCAGCCAGATGGCCCCGGATTATCTGCTCTATTCAAGCTGTAATCCGCAGACCATGGCGCAGGATATTGCCCGGCTGAATGACTATGAGGTTACAAAAGTGCAGCTGTTCGACATGTTCCCGCACACCGCGCATTTTGAAGTGCTGACGCTGTTAACCCGACGTCAGCACTAAGTCCGGAGCTTCAGCCGGTCATTACTCCGGGAACCATTTCTGATTGAGCTGCTGCCAGCTGCCGTTGGCTTTCAGTTCAGTCAGTGCCTGATTGAACCGATCGCGCAGCGCCGTATTGCCTTTGCGCACGGCAATGCCGAGGCCGGTACCAAAGTAGTCTGCATCCGTGACATGTTCACCGACCGTCGCGAGATCCGGATTGGCCTTTAGCCACTGATTCACTACCGCGCTGTCGCCAAACACGCCATCCAGCCGGCCACTCTTCATATCCAGAATCGCATTCTGATAGCTGTCATACGCCACCACTTTCACTTCCGGATGCTTATCCTGCAGGTACTTCTGGTGGGTGGTGCCGTTTTCAACGCCGATGCGCTTTTCTTTCAAATCACCGAAGCTGCTGAACCGGCCTTTCGGCGCGATCACGATGGCGGAATTAGCGTAATAGGGCTGGGTAAAATCGACCTGCTTGCTGCGCTCGGTGGTGATATCCATACCGGAAATCACGGCGTCATAGCGGCGAAATTTCAGTGAGGGAATCAGGCTGTCGAAGGCATTGTTAGTGAAGGTACACTCCGCTTTCATCTGCTGGCACAGCGCTTTAGCCAGATCGATATCAAATCCGACGAGGTTATTTTCCTTGTCCAGAGATTCAAAGGGCGGATAGGTTGCTGAAGCAGCGAAACGAATCGTTTCCGCGGCCTGCGCGGTCACCGCTAGCGAAGCCAGCGCAGCAGCGATAATCCATTTTTTCATTTTATGATTCCTGTGATGTGGTCAGCCAGAGAAGGCGATACCCTGCCATAAAATGAATTTTTATGCAATTAGTGTGATTTTTCAGGCGAAAAAGGCGAGGGGCTCGCCCGGTATTCAGTTACGTCGTTCAAAGGCCAGGGCGCGTTTTTCGATCAGGCGCATCATCAGCGTCAGCAAACCGTTAACGCAGAGATAAATCAGACCCGCCGCGGCATAGACCGTAATGTCATAGGTGCGACCATAGAGCAGCTGGCCGTGGCCCATGACTTCCATCAGGGTGATGGTGTAGGCCAGCGAGGTGCCTTTAAACACCAGCACCACTTCATTGGAGTAGGAGGAGAGGGCGCGTTTAAATGCATAAGGTAGCAGAATGCGCAGGGTGTCTTTGCGGCTCATTCCCAGTGCCGCGCACGACTGCCACTGTCCGGAAGGAATCGCCCGGACCGCACCGTAAAATAGCTGCGTGGTGTAAGCCGCACTGTTCAGCGATAGCGCCAGCATCGCGCACAGCCACGGCTGCGACAGTAAATGCCACAGCCAGGGAATCTGCTGGATCGAGGGGAACTGTCCCGGACCGTAGTAGATCAGGAAGATTTGCACCAGCAGCGGCGTACCGGTAAACAGCGTGATAAACCCTTTTACCAGCGGATTCAGTACCGGCGTCTTCAGCGACAGCACCACGGTGAAGAGCAGCGCGAGCAGCAGTGCTACCACCAGCGAGGCCGCCGTCAGCGTCAGGCTGGTGTGCAGCCCTTTCATGAGTTCGGGCAGATAGGCCAGCATTAGCTGTTCCCCCGTTCAAAGCGGGTGGTGCGCAGTTCGATGCGGCGTAACACCGCCTGGCTGAACAGCGTAATCACTAAGTAGATCGCGGCCGCCACCAGGAACCAGGTAAACGGCTCCTGGGTACGTGTTGCGATACTTTTGGTTTGCAGCATCAGGTCATTAACGCTGATTAGCGAAACCAGTGCGGTATCTTTCAGCAGTACCAGCCACTGATTACCCAGACCGGGCAGGGCATGACGCCACATCTGCGGCATAATCAGCCGGAGAAAAATGGCCGACTTTTTCATGCCCAGCGCCTGCCCCGACTCCCACTGACCGACCGGCACCGCTTTGAGTGCGCCGCGCAGCGTCTGTGAGGCGTAGGCGGCATAGAGCATCGCCAGCGCAATCACACCGCACAGGAACGGACTGACATCGAAGTTCTCAATCTGCATCTGAACCGGCAGCGTAAACAGCCCGAAGTTCAGCGTGAAACCGTCAGAGAGGGTGAGCAGCAGCTGTGAGGCGCCAAAATAGATAAACAGCACCACCAGAATTTCCGGCAGGCCACGGATCAGCGTCACCAGACCGGTGCCAATCCACGCCAGCGGTCTCAGGCGCAGTGACTCCCAGCCAGCGAATATCATCGCCAGCACCAGGCCTGCGATGAGAGCACAAACAGCAAGGCCGACGGTCATCCCGGCGGCGCTTGCGAGGGTCATCATTTCATTCATCAGAGATTACTGCTGGAACCATTTGCTGTAGATGGTTTTGTACGTGCCATCTGCTTTGATCTTATCCAGCGCGCCATTGAATTTAGTCTGCAGATCGGTGTTACCGGTGCGTACCGCAATGCCCAGGCCAGTACCAAAGTAGGCTTTATCCGTCACTTTGTCGCCGACGGCAGCCAGCGCAGCATTCTGCTTCAGCCACTCGTTAACCACGGCGGTGTCACCGAAGACAGCATCAATACGGCCGTTTTTCAGATCCAGCACCGCGTTCTGATAGCTGTCGTAAGGCACGATGGTGATGTCGCTGTGTTTATCCGTCAGGTATTTCTGGTGAGTGGTGCCATTCTGAACGCCAACCCGCTTGCCTTTCAGCGCTTCAACACTGGCAACTTTGCCTTTCTGAGCAACAAACAGCGCCGAGTTGTCGTAGTAAGGCTTGGTGAACAGGACCTGTTTCTCACGATCCGGCGTGATATCCATGCCCGCCATCACCGCATCAAAACGACGGAAC
Organism: Pantoea sp. 9140; assembly: GCF_000745295.1. Taxonomy (NCBI): domain Bacteria; kingdom Pseudomonadati; phylum Pseudomonadota; class Gammaproteobacteria; order Enterobacterales; family Erwiniaceae; genus Pantoea; species Pantoea sp. 9140. The sequence continues at coordinate 1,043,082 of NZ_JQNO01000001.1, forward strand.
TTCAGGCTTGGGATCAGGCTGTCGAACGCCTGGTTAGTGAAGGTGCAGGTTGCGTCGATCTCTTTACACAGCGCGTTAGCCAGATCGACATCAAAGCCCTGAATTTTGTTGTCCGCATCCACAAACTCAAAAGGAGGATAAGAGGCTTCGGTCGCAAAACGAATTGTCTGAGCCGCGGTAGCGCTCAGGCTAAAACCGGCAAGCAGTGCAGCAAGTACCATTTTTTTCATTTTTAGCATCCTGACTTAGTGCGAAAGATAGTGAGCAAACGCCTCGGTTTGCGGCTGTGTAAAGCGGCTGGCATCGCCCTGTTCCACAATGTGACCGTTCTCCATGTAAACAACGCGGCTGGCCGTTTTACGTGCCACCTCCACTTCATGGGTCACAATCACCTGGGTAATGCGGGTCTGCGCCAGTTCGCGAATGATACTGACAATCTGTGCGGTAATTTCAGGGTCCAGCGCGGCCGTCGGCTCATCGAACAGCAGCACCTGCGGCTCCATCATCAGCGCGCGGGCAATGGCCACACGCTGCTGCTGACCCCCGGAGAGATGCAGCGGAAAGCGATCGCTATAGGGCGTCAGGCGCAGTCGGTCAAGCAGCTTATCGGCACGGGCACGGGCGTCGCTTTTACTGAGGCCCAGAACCCGGCAGGGCGCTTCGATCAGATTCTGCAGCACGGTCAGATGTGGCCAGAGATTATATTGCTGAAACACCATGCCGACGTTCTGACGCAGTTCGCGAATCGCGGCATCAGACGGTTTCTGCGTGAAGTCGAACTGATTGCCGGCAATCTGCAACTGACCTGAACGTGGCTGCTCCAGCAGGTTAAGTACCCGCAGTAACGAACTCTTGCCCGCACCGCTGGGCCCCAGCAGCACCAGAGTCTCGCCTTGCGGACACTCAAGGTTGATGTCGAACAGCGCCTGATGAGCACCGTAGAAGCAGTTTATTGCGTTTAGTTGAATACTCATGCGCCAGATTTGAATAGCTATTAGTGTCGCGGATTTTAACGTCACCAGAATAGTTATGCAATTAAGGTGGGTTAAAATTTGTAAAACAGCAGGTAAACAGCAAAAGCTTAGCACAATATCATGCGCTGTCTGCGGTCAGTGAAAGGCCTTGTGGCGGGCAGCGGCAATAAAAAAAGCGCAGTCACCTGCGGTGGCTGCGCTTTTCATAACCGTTGAACCTTAATTATTTTTTTGTTTTTTCAAGCATCTGGCTCAGGCTGCCACCCTCGGCATGCGCAGGGTTCGCCATGTAGCGCACGTCATCAACGACCCAGCAGGTACCCTGGTGGATCATCAGCACTTCATCCTGCCACTGTTTGCCATCGCGGCTCAGATCGACCCGCAGCGGTATGTTGCGTGCATCACGGTTCGGAATGGTGGAGGCATCGGCAACGCTGGCAGCCGTCGGACCCTGTGACAGGCTGGAGAAGAGATCGCCATTGCGCCACTGTGAGCCGGCATTGCTGCCGCTGGCCGCCTGCAGGGAGTGATAAAGCGCATCACTCAGGTAAGGGCGATATTTTGCCAGCGTGTTGCTGTCGGGCAGACCCTGCACAGGCTGTTCGACGCGCAGGTCGTAAAACTTCTGGGCTACCTGGTCAGGACCGCCGTCAATGCAGGGGGCGGTTCGCGGGCCATTATCCTTAATGACTGGCTCAACGGTGGTACAGGCGCTGAGCAGCAGGGCCGCCGGGATCATTAGCGCAAACGCGTTGTTTCTCATCTCGATTTCCTTATGGTTCTCTGGCAAGGTGCCCTTTTTAGCATAGAGTATAGCCGTGCTTTTTAGTCGAAAGAGCCTTAGCCCGGTTTTCAACAAGGAGAATGCGATGAAATTTTCAACAACCCCAACGCTGGAAGGTCACAGCATCAGTGAATATTGCGGCGTGGTTACCGGAGAAGCGATTCTTGGGGCCAACATCTTCCGCGATTTTTTCGCGGGCATCCGTGATGTGGTCGGTGGCCGTTCCGGCGCGTATGAGAAAGAACTGCGTAAAGCGCGGGAGATCGCGTTTGAAGAGCTGGAAGAGCAGGCAAAATCACTGGGTGCCAACGCGGTGGTCGGTATCGACATTGATTACGAAACGGTCGGCAAAGATGGCAGCATGCTGATGGTCAGCGTCAGCGGTACGGCGGTGATCATTCGTTGAAACGCGGGCTGCTGCTGATACTGGCACTGCTGCTGGCGGGCTGTCACTTCGGTATGGAGTCCCGTGACGGCTACTGGGCCGATCTGCGGCATCCGGCGCAGGGCGCACGACCACGGGTGAAGGTGATTGTGGTCCACTACACCGCCGAAGATTTTTCTTCGTCGCTGGCGACGCTCACCGATCGGGAAGTCAGCGCCCACTATCTGATTCCCCGCCAGCCGCCACAGCGCGCCGGTAAAGGCGTTATCTGGCAGCTGGTGCCAGAGCAGCAGCTTGCCTGGCATGCCGGTCCCAGCTTCTGGCGTGGAGCCACCCGCATCAATGACACCTCAATTGGCATTGAGCTGGTGAACCGGGGTTATCGCCGGACGCTGACCGGCCTCGAATGGCAGCCCTTTACCGCCGCGCAGATCACTACGCTGGAGGCGCTGGTGCGGGATATTGCACAGCGTTATGGCATCCCACCAGAAAACATTGCCGGTCACAGTGATATCGCGCCGCAGCGTAAGCAGGATCCTGGCCCACTGTTCCCGTGGCAGCAGCTCGCACAGCGCGGACTCGGTGCCTGGCCCGATGCCGGACGGGTGCAGTTTTATTTAGCGGGTCAGGATCCGCATGCGCAGGTACCTGTACAGCCGCTGATGGAAAGTCTGCAACGCTACGGTTATGCAGTGACAGCGGGGATGAGTGCGCGTGAACAGCAGAAGGTGATTACCGCGTTTCAGATGCATTTCCGGCCTGCGGATTATCGCGGTCAGCCCGATGCCGAAACCGCCGCGATAGCTGCCGCGCTACTGGAGAAGTATGGCGCGGCGGAATAGCGGATTACTGTTGGAGAAACGCCTTCCAGTGGGCGACAACCTGCTCCAGCGCCGCACGGTCCGCATCCAGATGAGTAACCAGTCGGGTGCGTGTTCCCACGCTGATTAACACGCCGCGTGCCTTCATCCACTCACCTAAGGGTTTGACCTGGGCTTCCGGCACCGCCACAAACAGCATGTTGGTCTGCTGATCGATGACGCTGACGCCCAGCTCATGCAGCTGCTGACCCAGCCAGGCGGCATTGTCATGATCTTCCTGCAGTCGCGCCACGTTGTGTTGTAACGCGTAGAGACCTGCCGCGGCCAGAATACCGGTCTGGCGCATACCGCCGCCGGTCATTTTACGCCAGCGACGGGCGCGCTCAATCAGCGCCGTGTCGCCGCACAGCAGCGAACCGACGGGCGTGCCCAGACCTTTAGAGAGACAGATGGTGAGGGTGTCGCAGTAGCGGGCAATCGCCACCAGCGTGGTCTTCTGTGCCACCACCGCGTTGAAAATGCGTGCGCCATCAATGTGCAGCGCCAGCTTGTGCTCGCGGGTAAAGGTCCAGGCCTGCTCCAGGTAATCCAGCGGCAGCACTTTTCCGTGATGGGTGTTCTCCAGACACAGCAGGCGGGTGCGGGCAAAGTGAATATCATCCGGCTTAATGGCCGCTGCCACCACATCGAGCGGCAGGGTACCATCGTCGGCGGCCAGCACCGGCTGCGGCTGAATACTGCCCAGCACCGCTGCGCCGCCCGCTTCATATTTGTAGTTGTGCGCCTGCTGACCGACGATATATTCATCGCCGCGCTCGCAGTGGCTGAGCAACGCCACCAGGTTTGCCTGGGTGCCGGTCGGGAAAAACAGCGCTGCGGCTTTGCCGCTCAGGCGTGCGGCTTCCGCCTCCAGCGCATTCACGGTGGGATCGTCACGGTAGACGTCATCACCGGTTTCGGCTGACATCATCGCGCTTAACATGGCGGCGCTGGGCCGGGTCACGGTATCACTGCGTAAATCGATCACCTTATGCTCCTGAACGTGGCGGAAGACAAAAAAAAGGCGGGCATCGCGCCCGCCTGGATGGAACCTCTGTTTTACCGCAGCCAGTTGGTTTTCGCCAGTTCTACCACCTCATCCCCGCGACCGTTCATGATGGCGCGCAGCATGTAGAGGCTGAAGCCTTTGGCCTGCTCCATTTTGATCTGCGGCGGCATCGCCAGTTCCTCTTTGGCGGTAATGACATCCACCAGCACCGGGCCATCATGGGCAAACGCCTGCTCCAGCGCGCCATTCAGTTCCGACGCTTTTTCTACCCGGATGCCACGGATGCCGCAGGCCTGGGCGATAGCGGCAAAGTCAGGATTCTCCAGCTCGGTGCCGTCAGTGAGATAGCCACCGGCCTTCATCTCCATCGCCACGAAGCCCAGTACGCTGTTGTTAAAGATCACCAGTTTTACCGGCATTTTCAGCTGCGCCAGCGAGATAAAATCGCCCATCAGCATGCTGAAACCGCCGTCGCCGCACAGCGCGACGACCTGACGGTTGCGATCGATCGACTGCGCGCCCAGCGCCTGTGGCATCGCATTCGCCATTGAGCCATGGTTAAACGAACCCAGCAGGCGGCGTTTGCCGTTCATCTTCAGGTAGCGCGCCGCCCAGACGGTCGGGGTTCCGACATCGCAGGTAAAGATAGCGTCGTCGCTGGCGTAGTGGCTGATCTGCTGTGCCAGATATTGCGGGTGGATCGGCTGCTTATCGTTGGGCTGCGCCAGTTCGTCCAGACTTTTGCGCGCCTCGCCATAATGCTTAACCGCGCTATCCAGATGTTTGCGATCGCTTTTGGGCGTCAGTTGCGGCAGCAATGCCTGTAGCGTGCTTTTCACATCACCGACATAAGCCTGATCGACGTGACAATGTGATCCCAGGCTGCCCGGATTGATATCGATCTGGATGATCCTAGCCTTTTCGGGATAGAAGGCGCGGTAGGGGAACTGGGTGCCGAGCAGTACCAGCGTCCCGGCATTCATCATGGCGTGGAAACCGGATGAGAAGCCAATCAGGCCGGTCATGCCGACATCATAAGGGTTGTCATACTCGATGTGCTCTTTACCGCGCAGCGCATGGACGATAGGCGCTTTCAGCGCTTCGGCCAGCGCGACCACTTCCTGATGCGCACCGGCGCAGCCACTGCCGCACAGCAGCGTAATATCGGTGGCGTCGTTCAGCGTCTGAGCCAGCCGCGCCAGTTCGGCGGGCTGCGGCAGGACCTGCGGCAACTGCGGCGGATACCACTCAGTGCTGGCGCTTTCCGGTGCCAGTTTCAGCGCCACGTCACCAGGCAGTACCACGACCGAGACGCCACGATTCAGAATCGCTTTACGCATGGCGATGCCCAGCACCTGGGGTAACTGCTCAGGATTCGAGACCAGCTCACAGTAGTGGCTGCATTCGCGGAACAGCTCCTGCGGATGGGTTTCCTGGAAATAGCCGCTGCCGATTTCGCTGGAGGGGATATGCGCCGCGATCGCCAGAACCGGGACGCGGTTGCGATGGCAGTCAAACAAACCGTTGATCAGATGTAAATTGCCTGGCCCGCAGGAACCGGCGCAGACCGCCAGTTCGCCGCTGATATGGGCTTCCGCGCCCGCCGCAAAGGCAGCCACTTCTTCATGGCGCGTCGGCATCCATTCGATGGTGCCCATGCGATTGAGACTGTCGCTCAGGCCATTAAGGGAGTCCCCGGTGACACCCCAGATGCGTTTGACGCCCGCGCTTTCCAGCGTTTTGGCGACCAGCGCCGCCACGGTTTGTTTCATGCTCTTCTCCTTTGTCGGCCCGTACTAAAGAGTGACGTGACCAGAACCGAAAAAAGAAGCGTAGACGACACGGCAGAAAAACAAACGTGAAAAAATGCGCTGGCAGAGCTCAGCGCATCTCAGACAGGATTCAGGCAGAGAAGAGGGCGATCAGAATCGGGGCCAGCAGACTCATGACAAAGCCGTGCACAATGGCGGCCGGGACAATCTCATTGCCGCCCGCCCGCTGCAGTACCGGCAGGGTAAAGTCCATTGAGGTGGCTCCGCACAGGCCCAGTGCACTTGAACGATGACGGCCAATCAGTGCCGGGATCAGCATGATGGCCACCAGTTCACGCACCAGATCGTTGAAGAAGGCGGCGCTGCCGATGACCGGGCCAAAGGCTTCGGTCATCAGAATGCCGGAGAGGGAGTACCAGCCAAAGCCGCTGGCCAACGCCAGACCGGTCTTCAGAGGGATGCCCAGTACCAGCGCGGCAAGCATGCCGCCGATCAGCGCGCTGACCAGCACGACAACGGCCACCAGCATGCCACGACGGTTCAGGATGATTTGCCGCAACGTCATGCCGCTGCCGCGCAGCTGAATGCCCACCAGAAACAGCAGGAAGATCAGCGCATATTCGCTTGCGGTTGAGGCGTGATGCAGCAGTGGCCACTGGGTCAGCCCAAGCAAAAAACCAAGGACAACGACGCCGCACAGCTTCAGGGAGTCCAGCGCCATATGCAGTCGCGATGGAAGTTTCTCCTGTCGGTGCGCATGATGCCAGGGGGCATACTTTTCCAGTCCGCGCAGTGCCAGCAGATTGCACAGCAGAATACAGAACGCCGCCACCAGTGCGGTGTAAAAAACCGCCAGCAGGTTGCTGCTCAGATTGTCGAGAAAGGCCAGACTGATGCCCATAAAGAAGAGGATCACGTAAACCATCCAGCCCAGCAGCTGATTTACCCGGCGCAGGGTGTCGGTTTTGCGGAAAGGTAGCAGCCAGCCGGCGATCAGCGGCAGCAGAATAATCAGAAGTCCGGAGTACATATCAATGCCATCCATGGGGGAAGAGGCAACACGCTAGCGAAAAAGCGTATCGGAGTAAACCCCATCGCAGCTTGACCGGTTCGCTGGCGGCAACCATGCTGTTTATAACCTGAGGACGGACGCCTATGATTCTGGAACATATCGATATTCGCGGTTTCCGCGGCATCAACAAACTCTCACTCCCTCTAACCCGGACCAATCTGCTGATTGGTGAGAATGCGTGGGGGAAATCCAGCCTGCTGGATGCCCTGAGCCTGCTGCTTTCGCCCCATGAACCAGCCTATGATTTTACCCAGGCTGATTTCCATTTCACGCCAGGCGATGTGACCGATCCTATGCGCCGTCTGTCAGTAGTATTTCATTTTCGCGATGACGGCAGCGACCCGGATGCGGTGCTCTCGGCCTTCTGGCAGCACGATGCTCAGGGTCAGCGTCGGCTTTATTACAGTGTTAGTGCCACCTGGCGTGACAGCGGCATCGAGACCCGACGCCGTTTCGTTGATGTGAACGCACAGCTGTTGCCTGAGCAGCACTGCGCGGCGGCCATTGATCTGCTGCTGAAACGCTATCCGGTGCTGCGACTGCGCGATGCGCGCTTTAGTAAGCGGACGCAAAACAGTGCGCCGGTGGCGACTCCCCATCCTGAGCTGCTGGCGGGCATGGAGTCGCTGGCGCGCGATCTGGAGCATCATCCCCAGCAGCTCAGTGATGAGGTGCTGCGACAGGGGCTGAAGACCATGCAGCAGCTAATGCAGCACTACTTTCTGGTGCAGTTGCCCGATGCGGGCAACGAACTCAGGTCACGGGATGCGCAGACACGCGACGGGGAAAAGGGATGGCGGGCGCTGGATCATCTCAATCAGCTGATTGCGGGAACCGACTCCCGCAGCCGTCAGCTGATCCTGCTGCAAATGTTTACCCTGCTGATTGAGGCGCGAGGCGATGTCCCGCTGGCCGCTGATGCCCGGCCGCTGCTGCTGATTGAAGATCCTGAAACCCGGCTGCATCCGATTATGTTGTCGGTAGCATGGAACCTGCTGAAGCTGCTGCCGTTGCAAAAAATCGCCACCACCAATTCCGCTGAGCTGCTGTCTCAGGTGCCTGTAGAGAACGTCTGTCGTCTGGTACGCGGCCCCTCGCGCGTGGCCGCCTGGCGTATTGGTCCGGAGGGATTGAGTGCCGAAGAGAGCCGACGCATCGGCTTCCATATTCGTGTCAACCGGCCTGCAGCGCTGTTTGCCCGTTGCTGGCTGCTGGTGGAGGGGGAAACCGAAGTCTGGATCATGAATGAGCTGGCACAGCAGTGCGGTTACAACTTCGCGGCTGAAGGGGTAAAAGTAATTGAGTTTGCTCAGTCGGGCTTAAAGCCGCTGCTGAAGTTTGCCCGCCGCATGGGCATTGCCTGGCATGTGCTGACAGACGGCGATCAGGCGGGTAATAAATATGCCAGCACCGCACGCACACAGTTACAGCCCGGCGATCCTGAGCCGCGTTTTCTGACGCAGCTACCGGCGCTGGATATGGAGAATTTTCTCTATCACCAGGGTTTCCAGGATGTCTATCATCAGATGGCGCACCTGCCGTTAAACGTTCCGATGAGTTCCAGGCGTATTATTACTAAAGCGATTCACCAGAGCTCCAAGCCAGAACTGGCAATCGCAGTGGCGACGTCGGCGGCGGAACGCGGGCCGGAGGCCATCCCGCCGTTAATACGGCAGATGTTTGCCCGGGTGATTGGGCTGGCGCAGCGCCAGGCAGATTAAGTCTGCTTCGGAAAGAAAAATGCCAGCGGCACTGGCTGGCATTTTTGCGTCACTGTTCAGAGGTGGGGTAAGTATCACGCCACGGCCTGTATCTCAACCGGCACGATGAGGCTAGCGTGATTGCCTTTCGGACCTTCATGAACGTCGAACTGAACCTGCTGGCCTGCCTTTAGCGTGCGGTAGCCTTCCATCTGGATGGTGGAGTAGTGTGCAAAAATATCGTCGCCACCGCCAACCGGACAGATAAAGCCAAAGCCTTTGGAATTATTGAACCATTTAACTGTGCCCGTCTCCATGCTTTTACTTCCCTCGCAAGACATTTTATAAGTAGGTGAGGTCTTACAGGCTGTGAGTCGGATTTGATTAAAACTCAATCAGCGTGTGCAGGTAGAATGTAGAGAAAGCGCCGCTGGCGTCAAGCAAACCACCGGGCCAGGTGGGGAAAAAATCATCAAAATTTGAGGTAGTTAACGCTATTGCAAATTTTGTGATGCAGGTCGCGCAAGGGAATTTCTGAATAAATTTTCAGCAGCGACCAGGAGCTTGACAGGCATGTTAAACTCTCAACATGTAGCCATTAAAAGGCTCAAAGCAAAATCTCAACGGAACACTATGGCAAACACAAACGACTGGCTTAACTTTGAACATCTGGCCGAAGACAAAGTACGCGAAGGGTTAAAGCCGCCTTCTATGTATAAAGTCATTCTGAATAATGACGATTATACACCTATGGAATTTGTTATTGACGTCGTACAAAAGTTCTTTTCTTATGATGTTGAACGTGCAACGCAGCTGATGTTGAAAGTTCACTATCACGGCAAGGCGATCTGTGGTGTATTTACTGCAGAAGTCGCCGAAACAAAAGCGGCCCAGGTGAACAACTATGCGCGGGAAAACCATCATCCGTTGCTGTGTACGCTGGAAAAAGCCTGAACCCGTCTCCATATAGGAAACTGGTAAGGGCGATAATTGGGGGAGGTGCCTAATGCTCAATCAAGAACTGGAACTCAGTTTAAATATGGCTTTCGCCAGAGCGCGTGAGCACCGTCATGAGTTTATGACCGTCGAGCATCTGTTACTGGCGTTGCTCAGTAACCCGTCGGCCAGAGAGGCACTGGAAGCCTGTACGGTGGACATTGTGGCTCTGCGGCAGGAACTCGAAGCCTTCATCGAACAAACCACGCCGGTGCTGCCCGCCAGTGAAGAGGAGCGCGATACACAACCGACGCTCAGCTTCCAGCGCGTCCTGCAGCGTGCGGTTTTCCATGTCCAGTCATCCGGTCGCAGCGAAGTCACCGGGGCAAATGTGCTGGTCGCCATCTTCAGCGAGCAGGAGTCGCAAGCGGCCTATCTGTTACGCAAACATGAAGTCAGCCGCCTTGATGTGGTGAATTTCATCTCTCATGGTACGCGCAAAGACGAGCCGGGCCAGGCGCCAGGCGCTGAAAATCCGGTTAACGAAGAGCAAGCAGGCGGGGAGGAGCGTATGGAAAACTTCACCACCAATCTTAATCAGCTTGCTCGCGTCGGTGGTATTGATCCACTGATTGGTCGCGATAAAGAGCTGGAACGTACCATTCAGGTGCTGTGCCGTCGTCGTAAAAACAACCCGCTGCTGGTGGGTGAATCGGGTGTGGGTAAAACCGCCATTGCAGAAGGTCTCGCCTGGCGTATCGAGCAGGGCGATGTACCGGAAGTGATGAAAGACTGCACCATCTACTCGCTGGATATCGGTTCACTGCTGGCGGGCACTAAATACCGTGGTGACTTTGAAAAACGTTTCAAAGCGCTGCTGAAGCAGCTGGAACAGGACGAACACAGCATTCTGTTTATCGATGAGATCCATACCATCATCGGTGCGGGTGCCGCGTCCGGTGGCCAGGTTGATGCCGCTAACCTGATCAAGCCACTGCTTTCTTCGGGCAAGATTCGCGTGATGGGTTCCACCACGTATCAGGAATTCAGCAACATCTTCGAAAAAGATCGTGCTCTGGCGCGTCGTTTCCAGAAGATCGATATCACGGAGCCTTCTGTTGAAGAGACCGTGCAGATCCTGAATGGCCTGAAAACCAAGTACGAAGCGCATCACGATGTGCGTTATAACGCGAAAGCGGTGCGTGCAGCCGTGGAACTGGCGGTGAAATATATCAACGATCGTCATCTGCCTGACAAGGCGATTGATGTGATTGATGAAGCCGGTGCGCGTGCGCGCCTGATGCCAGCCAGTAAGCGTAAGAAAACTATCAATGTCTCTGACATTGAAACCGTGGTGGCCCGTATTGCCCGTATCCCTGAGCAAAGCGTGTCGGCAACCGATCGCGATACGCTGAGAAATCTGGGTGATCGCCTGAAGATGCTGGTGTTTGGTCAGGACAACGCCATTGAGGCGCTGACGGAAGCGATCAAAATGAGCCGCGCCGGTCTGGGTCAGGATCGTAAGCCGGTCGGGTCCTTCCTGTTTGCCGGACCAACCGGTGTTGGTAAAACGGAAGTCACCGTGCAGCTGGCGAAAGCACTGGGCATTGAGCTGCTGCGCTTTGATATGTCTGAGTATATGGAGCGTCATACCGTCAGTCGTCTGATTGGTGCGCCTCCGGGTTACGTCGGATTTGATCAGGGTGGCCTGCTGACGGATGCGGTAATCAAGCATCCTCACGCGGTCGTGCTGCTGGATGAGATTGAGAAAGCGCACCCGGATGTCTTTAACCTGCTGCTGCAGGTGATGGATAACGGCATGCTGACCGACAACAACGGTCGTAAAGCAGACTTCCGTAACGTGGTGCTGGTGATGACCACCAACGCCGGTGTGCGTGAGACAGAACGTAAGTCGATTGGCCTGATTCATCAGGACAACAGCACCGATGCGATGGAGGAGATCAAAAAGATCTTTACGCCAGAGTTTCGTAACCGTCTCGACAACATCATCTGGTTCAGTCACCTGTCACCAGAGGTGATCCATCAGGTGGTCGACAAGTTTATTGTCGAGTTGCAGGCGCAGCTGGATGCGAAAGGCGTGTCGCTGGAAGTCAGTGATGAAGCGCGTGACTGGCTGGCTGAGAAGGGCTACGACAAAGCGATGGGCGCACGTCCGATGGCGCGCACCGTGCAGGACAGCCTGAAGAAACCGTTAGCTAATGAACTGCTGTTTGGTTCGCTGGTGGATGGCGGCTCAGTATCAGTCGCGCTGGATCGTGAGAAGGGTGAACTGACCTATCACTTCCTGAGTGCTGAAAAACGCAAAACCGAAGGCACTGTGCATTAATCACCTGCTACAGATGTGAAAAAGGCCGGATTAAAATCCGGCCTTTTTTTTCGCTGCAATATGCAGAGCGATGAGATTACTGCAAATTAGCGACTACGGAAGACAATGCGGCCTTTGCTCAGGTCGTACGGGGTCAACTCAACGGTCACTTTGTCACCCGTCAGGATACGGATGTAGTTTTTGCGCATTTTACCGGAGATATGAGCAGTGACCACGTGTCCGTTTTCAAGTTCTACGCGGAACATGGTGTTAGGTAACGTATCCAGTACGGTACCTTGCATTTCAATATTGTCTTCTTTGGCCATCGAATCCTCTGGGTGTACTACCTTTCAGTTGAACCGGCAAGATAATGCCCAATTCAACGATTTATGTAAAGAACCGTCGGCGATTTTGCCAACGCTTTGCTGGGGTGCACGTCAGTTGCGCGCATCCGGTAAAATTAGGGTGTTTAAGGTGACGTCTGCAGGGGATTAGCGGGCTAAGAATCTGAATCAACCGGTTACATGCGCACGATTGAAAACAGTTCCGAGAGTGCGTTGAGATTCCCAGCCTGGCAATTCCGGCTCGTTATAGCGAAGCGCGGACGACATACCAAACTCGACTATTATACCACTTATGCGCCTTTATGTGTGCAAAACATCTCTGCACGGCTAAAAAAGCGTTTGTGTCTGCCAGCAGCCATCGCTGACCGGCTGGTCAGCAAGGCGTTGTACATATTGCAGATAATCAGCGCGCGGGATCTCCTGCGCGCCCAGCGAGGCAGTATGGGGATTAAGTACCTGACAATCTACCAGTCGGCCCTGATGCCGGATGAAATGCTGACAAAAGACCCATAGTGCGGTTTTGGATGCATTCTGCTGACGACTGAACATCGACTCACCGCAGAAGATTTGTCCCATCGCCAGCCCATACATGCCACCCACCAGTTGATGTTCATCCCACACCTCGATGGAGTGCGCGTGGCCAAGTTCATACAGTCGCAACCAGGCACGCTTCATCTCAAAGGTAATCCAGGTGCCTTCCTCGCGACCGCTGGCGCAGCCCTCAAGCACCTCGGCAAAGGACTCGTTCATTGTCACCCGATAGGGTGAGCGATTGTGAAAACGCTTCATGCTACGGCTGAGATGAAACTGCTCTGGTAACAGAACGGCCCGGGGGTCGGGCGACCACCAGAGAATGGGATCGCCGGGCGAAAACCACGGAAAAATACCGTGCTTGTAAGCGTTAAGTAACCGGGCAGGGGAGAGATCACCGCCCATTGCCAGCAGGCCGTTTGGCTCACGCAGTGCCATCTCAGGCGGGGGAAAGAGCAGAGATTCCCGTGACAGTTGTACCAGTCTCATCGCGTTATGTTACTCATCGGCATTTCGCTAAGACTATAACGCAATACGCTGCCGGAAACGCCAGTAGCGCCCCGCTTTTGAGATTAATTCCGTATGACTGCCCTGTTCAACAATCGCGCCATTATCCATCACGCAGATACGATCCATGCGCTCCAGGCCACTCAGCCGGTGAGTAACCATGATCGTGGTTTTTCCGGCGGTCAGCCGTTGCAACAGGGCGAGAATATGTTGCTCGGTGGTCGCATCAAGCCCTTCGGTGGGCTCATCCAGCAGCCAGAGATCGCCGTCGTGCAGTAACGCACGCGCCAGCGCCAGCCGGCGCAGTTCGCCGCCGGAAAGCGGGCGACCCCCTTCGCCCATCCAGGCGTTTAATCCTTCCTGGTTCTCAAGCAGGCGCTGCAGGCCAACATCGTTCAGTACGCGGCATAGCTGTTCATCAGTGGCATCGGGACGAGCCAGCAGCAGGTTATCGCGCAGGCTCTGACTGAAAAGATGAACCCGCTGCGTCACCACGCTGATACGCTGGCGCAACGCGGACTCTGACCAGGCGGTAATCGGCAGATCATTCAGGATGATGACACCGTGCTGGCTCTCCCTGGCGCGGGTCAGCAGCGCAAGCAGCGTCGATTTTCCGCAGCCGGTCGGTCCCAGTAGCGCGATATGTTCACCTGCGGCGACCTGCAGGGTACAGCTGTTGAGTACCTTATCCGGACGGTCGGGGTAGCTGAAGTCGAGCCGATCGATACTGACGTTGAGCGGTCCTGACCGGGCATCTGACTGTGCCGGAAAGGTGATAGCGGGTGACTGATCGATAATGTCATTGACCCGTTGCGCGGCGGTTGTCACCTGCGACATAGGCAGAAAAGCGCCTGCAACCGGTGCCAGCGCCTCAAAGGCGGCCAGGGCGCAGAACACCACCAGCGCAATTAGCGACCCGGGTAACTGCTGTTCACTGATTGTCGCAGCACCAAGCCAGAGCAGCAGGGTTACGGTTACGCCACTGATCAGCAGCAGCAGGCTCTGGGCGGCGGCCTGTAAACGCTGTTGCTGGCTTTGTGCCTGCTGCCAGCGCTGTTCATCCTGGTCAAGTTGCTGACGCCAGCTCTGCGAGGCACCATATAACGTCAGTTCAGCCTGCGCCGCCAGCCACTGCATCAGCTGCTGACGCCAGCGAGCGCGTCCATGGGCAATTGCAACGCCTGCCGGTGAGCCCAGACGATAAAACAGCGACGGCATCAGAACCAGCGTACTCAGCATGATACCGCCGAGCGTCAGTGCCAGCGAAACATCAATAAAACTCATCCCAAGGGTAACGACCACTATCATCACAAATGCGCCGAGCAGCGGCGAAATGACGCGCAGATACAGATGGTCCAGCGTATCAACATCGGCGACAAAACGGTTGAGCAGGTCCGCCTGGCGCAACTGTGACAGCTGTCCCGGCGAAAGTGCCATCAGGCGGCTGAAGGTGTGGACACGCAGATGCTGAAGCACCCTGAACGTCGCATCATGGCTGACCAGACGTTCAGCATAGCGTGCGGCAGTGCGGATGATCGCAGCGCCACGGACGCCTGCCGCGGGCAGCATATAGTTGAAGGTATAGAGGCCCGCTACGCCTGCCACTGACGATGCGGCGAGAAACCAGCCTGACAGGGTCAGCAGGCTGATGCTGGCCAGCAGGGTAACAATCGCCAGCACAATGCCCAGCGCAAGACGGAATGGGTGGCGCAGCCAGAGACGAAGAAAAGGACGCAAGGCTGACATCAGCGGATCTCCTGTTGACGATGCTTCAGCATCTCGCTGAAGGCACCCGGCTGTTGCGATAGCTGCTGCCAGTTACCCTGTTGCACCAGTTTACCCGCCTCCATTACCCAGAGGGTCTGCCAGCGACTCAGCGTATCAATCTGATGGGTAATCATCAGGGTGGTCTGGCGGGCAGCCGCCTGGTTCAGGGCCAGCATCACATGACGGTCGCTGAGTGCATCCAGGCTGGCTGCCGGCTCATCAAGCAGCAATAAATGTGAGGATTTATAGAGCGCGCGTGCGACCGCGACCCGCTGTGCCTGACCCACTGACAGCTGATTACCATCATCGCCGGGCTGAGTTTCAATCCCCCTGGGCAGACGAGGCATGAACTCGTTAATGCCACATGATTCCAGCAGCATCGCAAAGCGCTCGCTATCCCAGACCGCATTCATCACGATATTGTCGCGTAAGGTGCTGGCCGGTAACTGAGGATTCTGTCCTACCCAGCTAAGCTGCTGATGCCAGTCACTCCGCCGTATATCACGCAGTTCGACGCCATTCGCTTTCAGCGAGCCCTGATAAGGCAGGAAGCCAAGCAGGGCGTTCATCAGTGCCGTTTTCCCGGCTCCGCTTTGACCGACCAGCGCAATCTGCTCGCCATGGGCAATAGTGAAAGTGAGCGGGCCACACAGCACCTGACCATCAGGCGCGCAGACCCGCAGATCATCGGCGACAAGCGCGATGGAGCGGTCGGCTGTGAAAGGTAACCGACCCTCCTGCGGCGCGGCGTCAGGTGTCGCCTGCATAAATGTTTCAAGTGCATCGGCACCGCCGACCGCCTGGGCTTTGGCATGATAGAACGCGCCGAGATCGCGCAGTGGCTGGAAAAACTCCGGGGCGAGGATCAGTACCAGGAACCCGGCAAACAGCGTCACGCCGTGGCCATAATCACCGAAATGTAATTCGCCCAGATAGGAGAAGCCAAAATAGACGGCTACCACAGCAATGGCTAACGAGGCAAAAAACTCCAGCACGGCGGAGGAGAGAAACGCTAAACGCAGCACGTCCATGGTGCGCTGGCGAAAATCAGTGGTGGCGTCGGCAACCGCCTGCTGCTCTGCTTCACCACGATGAAACAGCCGCAGCGTTTCTCTGCCGCGCAGACGGTCGAGAAAGTTACCGCTCAGGCGGGCCAGCACCAGGAAGTTGCGGCGATTGGCCTCGGCCGCACCCATGCCGACCAGCGCCATAAACAGCGGAATCAACGGCGCAGTGGCAAACAGGATCAGACCTGCGGTCCAGTTCAGCGGAAAAACAGTCAGCAGAATGCAGCAGGGGATCAGCACCGCCAGCGTCATCTGCGGCAGGTAGCGGGCGTAGTACTCCTGCATCTCTTCGATCTGCTCCAGCAGCAGGGTTGCCCAGCTCCCGGCTGGTTTTCCCTGAATCCACGCCGGGCCCAGCGCAGACAACCGGTCTAAGACCTGCTGACGTAACGCCTGACGGATAGCCTGCCCCGCCCGATAACCGGTCAGTTCGCGGGCATAGTTGATCAGGGCGCGCAGTGCGAAGCAGAGCAGTAACAGCAGGATGCTAACCGTCAGGGTTTCACGCGGCTGCTGGTCAATGATCAGCGCCTGCAGCAGCGAGGCCAGTAAACCCGACTGGGCAATGATCAGCAGGGCACTTACCATGCCCAGCAGCGTGTTGAGCCGCAACCAGCGACCGGCGAAACGACGTTGCTGACGAAGCCAGCGGGTAAGATGCTGCTGCCGCGATTTGTCCATGCGAGACCATGCTAAATGTCGGTGACAGGGGAAAATGGAAAGACATTTCCATCTCTTCAGGCGCCAGAATCTAGCATGAGAGCCATAAAAAAGGCGACGGAAAAACCGTCGCCTGGAACATTTGAGATCAGAGGGTTAACAACTTACCGATCGTTTTTAACCAACCCGTCAAGAAAACGCTCAGCGTCTAACGCGGCCATGCAGCCGGTGCCTGCCGAGGTGATCGCCTGACGATAGATATGGTCCATCACATCGCCTGCCGCAAAGACGCCTGGGATGCTGGTCTGAGTGGCGTTGCCGTGCAGACCCGACTGAACTTTGATGTAACCGTTCTCCAGCGCCAGCTGACCTTCGAAGATAGCCGTATTCGGACTGTGTCCGATAGCAACAAACAGACCCGCGACTTCCAGCGCTTCTGTTTCATCACTGTTCTGGGTAGAACGCAGTGTCAGACCGGTCACACCCATCTGATCGCCTGTGACTTCTTCCAGCGTACGATGGGTGTGCAGCACGATATTGCCATTGCGCACTTTTTCCATCAGCCGGTCGATCAGGATCTTCTCTGCGCGGAAGCTGTCACGACGGTGAATCAGATGCACTTCAGCCGCGATGTTCGCCAGATAGAGCGCCTCTTCAACGGCCGTGTTACCCCCGCCAATCACTGCGACTTTCTGGTTGCGATAGAAGAAACCGTCACAGGTTGCACAGGCAGAGACACCTTTGCCCTTGAACGCCTCTTCAGACGGCAGACCCAGGTAACGAGCTGACGCACCGGTGGCGATGATCAGGGCATCTGCCGTGTATACGCCGCTGTCGCCAGTGAGGGTGAACGGACGGTTCTGCAGATCAACGGTGTGGATGTGATCGAAAATGATCTCAGTATTAAATTTTTCGGCATGCTCGTGCATGCGCTCCATCAGCGATGGACCTGTCAGATCGTGCGGGTCGCCCGGCCAGTTCTCCACTTCAGTGGTAGTGGTCAGCTGTCCGCCTTTTTCCAGACCGGTGATCAGCACCGGGTTCAGGTTGGCGCGTGCAGCATAAACGGCTGCGGTATAACCCGCTGGGCCGGAGCCCAGAATGAGTAACTTACTGTGTTTGGCCGTACTCATGCGTTCCTCAGTTTCATTCGGCTGACATAGCCTGCGATTGTAGGGAATATCCGGCGACAATAACAAGACTTAGCCAATTTTGTTAACGATAGCTGCAAGTGGCGTAGACGATGAGCGGCGGTTTTGCCTGGTCAATGCGCCAGAATGGGGCAAAAATCGGCTTTAAAGGGTGCAAAAGTGGAAAAATACTCATTTAAAAACAGATACCCAGCGGTCTGTCTGGCATCTTGTCCTGAATTTGGTGATTTTACTTTGACAATCGCCTGCGCTTTTGCGAAAACATTATCAGAAGCGAATAACATTTATCGGAACAAAACAGGTTTTCGTCGCCTGTTTTGCGTGTAACGCCGAATAAAAGCAGCCTGATATGGATAATGACGCATGATGTGGACAGACAACATGCGTCATATCGATAGGTGTCAGATCACAGGCTCTGTTAGCTCACTTCAGAAATGCCCCGAACATTGAGCGTTTTCAGGGCGTGGCAGGTAAAGGGAAGGAATTAAGAGAGACAATAATAATGGTAGACAATAAGAAACGCCCCGGGAAAGACCTCGACAGAATTGACAGGAACATTCTGAATGAACTTCAGAAAGATGGTCGCATTTCAAACGTAGAGCTTTCCAAACGCGTAGGCTTATCGCCTACGCCATGTCTTGAGCGTGTACGCCGTCTCGAACGCCAGGGATTTATTCTTGGTTACACTGCGCAGTTAAACCCGCACTATCTGGATGCCTCTCTGCTGGTATTCGTTGAGATTACTCTGAATCGTGGTGCGCCGGATGTGTTTGAGCAATTTAACGCCGCTGTGCAAAAACTTGAGGAAACTCAAGAGTGTCACCTCGTTTCCGGCGATTTCGACTACCTGCTGAAAACGCGCGTACCTGATATGTCTGCCTACCGTAAGCTGCTGGGCGAAACCCTGTTGCGCCTGCCGGGCGTAAACGACACGCGAACTTATGTGGTGATGGAAGAGGTCAAACAGAGCAATCGACTGGTGATCAAAACTCGCTGATGCGGGGCAGGTGCAAAACCTGTGAGATTTCGGTACACTCCTGTGCATTCATACAGGATCAGCGTCGGGCTTGCCCGACGCTGTTGCTTCTTACTTTACAGGCACCTGGAGAGTCCTCTTGAGCCAGGAATATACAGAAGATAAAGACGTTTCGTTACAATCGCTGAGCAGTGGACGTCGTCTGCTGGAAGCGTTGCTCATTCTGGTGGCGCTGTTTGCCATTTACCTGATGGT
This sequence comes from Pantoea sp. 9140, assembly GCF_000745295.1. NCBI lineage: Bacteria > Pseudomonadati > Pseudomonadota > Gammaproteobacteria > Enterobacterales > Erwiniaceae > Pantoea > Pantoea sp. 9140. Next base: position 1,062,158 of record NZ_JQNO01000001.1, read on the forward strand.
TTCACTGGTCAGTTTTAACCCTTCCGATCCGAGCTGGTCGCAAACGGCCTGGCATGAACCTATCCATAATATCGGCGGCAGCGTCGGTGCCTGGCTGGCTGACACCTTACTCTTCATCTTTGGTGTGATGGCGTACGCCATTCCGCCCGTCATTCTGGGTTTGTGCTGGATTGCTTTCCGTCAGCGCGACAGCCAGGACTATTTTGACTACTTTGCCGTCGGGTTACGCTTAATTGGCGTTCTTGCGCTGGTGGTAACGACCTGTGGTATGGCAGCGCTGAACGCTGATGATATCTGGTACTTCGCTTCAGGCGGCGTGATTGGTAGCCTGGTCAGTAATGCTATTGCCCCCTGGTTCAGTCCGGCTGGCGGCACGCTGATGCTGCTCTGCGTCTGGGCGGCGGGGATAACCCTGTATACCGGCTGGTCCTGGCTCACCATTGCAGAAAGAATTGGTGGTGTCGTCATGGGCGTCCTGACGTTTGCCAGCAACCGCTCACGTCACGATGAACCCTGGCAGGAAGAGGATGACGAACGCGACGCGCAAGATTATGCGGATGTCCCTGCATTGCATGCCGCCGATCAGGATGATGACGTGCTGCTGTCTGCGCCACGTGCTGTCGATCAGGAATATGATGTGCTGCTTGCCGCGCCACGCGCTGCCGCTCAGCCTGTGCCGACACAGCCGGATCCGCTACTGGCGAAAGCGGCAGCCGCAACCAGTGCGGCGGTAGCCGCCACTGCGGAAGCTGCAGAGGTGACCATTGCTCCCGCAGCGCCGGTTACCGCGGCACCTGCTGCAGCGGCCTTTACTGCATCGGCACCTGCCGCGTCAGCAGCAATACCTGCATCGTCGACGGCACAACCTGCTCCAGCATCTGGACAGAACATCCCTGCATCTTATGGTGCAACGACGGCTCCGGCGCAGAGTGCTTCTGCAGCCGCAGCTTCACCACCGCTTTACCACTTTGAAATGCCAGACGAAGCTCCGGCTGCGCCATCGTTCAATGCTTACGACGATGACGAACCTAAAATGGGTAACTGGCGTGACACATCAGCGATCCCTGCGGCCGCAACAGCCGCCGCTGCCGGAACGGCGGCCACACGTACTGCGCCTGTTTTCGACTTAGCCCCTGAAACCAATCTGAATCCTCAGGTTAAGCAGGGTATCGGACCGGCGCTACCGCGTCCTAATCCGGTAAAACTGCCTACGCGTCGTGAGCTGGCTTCTTATGGCATTAAGTTACCTTCTCAGCGCATGGCTGAAGAGAAAGCCAAAGCGGAAGAGAGCGAAACGGCATCGGCTACGTCGGTTTCCACTGCACCTGATGCTGAAGAGGCATTGCAGCAGGCTGAACTGCGTCAGGCCTTCCAGTCTGAACAACAGCAGCGTTACGGCACCAGCTGGCAGCAGGACGAAGAAGAGGAGCAGGATGCGCAGCAGCAGGATGCACTGGCGCGTCAGTTCGCCGAGCAGCAGCAGCAGCGCTATGAACCTGAAGTGAGAAAAGAGCCGGTATTGAATATTGATACTGCCTCCGCGTTCGATTTTTCACCGATGAAAGATCTGGTGGATGACGGCCCGTCTGAACCGCTGTTTACCATTGCTGCGACGCCGGAGCCGGAAGCGCCTGCGGTTTCACACGAACCGTGGCAGCAGGTAAGTGAGGTCTCTATTCCTCAGGCACCGGCTCAGGTGCCTGCACCTGCCCGTTTTGCACCGGCAGAACCTGCCTATAGTGCCCCAGTGACGCCTGCGGCTCCCGCAGAACCTGCCTATCATGCACCAGCGGCACCTCAGGCCCCGGCTTATTCTGCGCCAGCTTACGGTACGCCAGCAGATCCTGAAGCGGGTTATGCCGCGCCGTCTGCCCCTGTCTATGCTGCACCAACGGCGCCTCACGCCCCGGCTTATTCTGCGCCGTCTTATGGGACGCCAGCCGTTGAGCCGGTTCAGCCAGTTGAAGAAGCGAAACCTTCACTGCATGACAGCCTGATCCATCCGTTCCTGATGCGCCACGAGCAGCCGCTGGAGAAACCGTCCACGCCACTGCCTTCGCTGGATCTGCTGACGGCGCCTCCTGAAGAGGAAGAGCCGGTTGATATGTTCTCGCTGGAGCAGACTGCCCGTCTGGTGGAGTCACGCTTAGGCGATTACCGCGTTAAAGCCGAAGTGGTTGGCATCTCACCTGGCCCGGTTATCACCCGTTTCGAGCTTGACCTGGCACCGGGTGTAAAAGCAGCACGTATCTCTAACCTGTCGCGCGACCTGGCACGATCACTCTCGACTGTCGCGGTTCGCGTGGTGGAAGTGATCCCTGGCAAACCTTATGTGGGCCTGGAACTGCCAAACAAACATCGTCAGACCGTTTATCTGCGTGAAGTCCTGGATTGCCCTAAATTCCGCGACAACCCGTCGCCACTGGCCGTCGTGCTGGGTAAAGACATTGCCGGTCAGCCGGTCGTGGCCGATCTGGCGAAAATGCCGCACTTACTCGTTGCCGGTACGACCGGTTCCGGTAAGTCCGTGGGCGTGAACGCTATGATCATCAGCATGCTCTACAAGGCGACACCAGAAGAAGTTCGCTTCATTATGATCGACCCGAAAATGCTGGAGCTGTCGGTTTACGAAGGCATTCCGCACCTGCTGACCGAAGTGGTCACCGACATGAAGGACGCCGCGAATGCGCTGCGCTGGAGCGTCGGCGAAATGGAGCGTCGCTATAAGCTGATGTCGGCGCTGGGCGTGCGTAACCTGGCGGGTTACAACGAGAAAGTGGAGCAGGCCGAAGCGATGGGCCGTCCGATTCCTGATCCGTTCTGGAAACCGGGCGACAGCATGGATATGACGCCGCCGGTTCTGGAGAAACTACCTTATATCGTGGTAATGGTCGATGAGTTTGCTGACCTGATTATGGCAGTGGGTAAAAAGGTTGAAGAGCTGATTGCGCGCCTGGCACAGAAAGCCCGTGCTGCGGGTATCCATCTGGTGCTGGCAACACAGCGTCCATCCGTAGATGTGATTACTGGCCTGATCAAAGCGAACATCCCGACACGTATCGCCTTTACCGTTTCGAGCAAGATAGACTCCCGTACCATTCTCGATCAGGGCGGCGCGGAATCCCTGCTGGGTATGGGTGACATGCTTTACATGCCACCCAACTCCTCCCTGCCGGTTCGTGTTCACGGTGCCTTTGTGCGTGACCAGGAAGTACATGCGGTGGTTCAGGACTGGAAAGCACGTGGTCGTCCGCAATATATCGACAGTATTACGGCAGGCGAAGAGAGCGAAAGTGCCGGTGGCATCGATAGCGATGAAGAACTTGATCCGCTGTTCGATCAGGCAGTCGGCTTTGTGGTTGATAAGCGCCGTGCTTCGATTTCAGGCGTTCAGCGTCAGTTCCGCATCGGCTATAACCGCGCGGCACGTATCATTGAGCAGATGGAAGCGCAGGGCATCGTCTCTGCACCAGGACACAATGGTAACCGTGAAGTGCTGTCGCCACCGCCTCACGATATGTAGCGGTTAAATGTTTTGAAACACTACTTGATGAGCCAGTTCCGACTGGCTCATTGTTTTTACGCGGTTAACCCCCCATATCTGGATCAGCTTTCGGCTTTTTCCTCTGTTCTGATGACGGAACGGCGACCAGGCTTAATGCAGTTATCGATGGGAACGTTTAAATAAGGAATTGAAGCAGATGAAATTACGCGTAATCGCTCTGGGCCTGTTGGCCACCTTTTCTTCGGCCAGCGTTCTGGCTGATGCTTCCAGTGATCTGCAACAGCGCCTGAACAAGGTCAGCAGCTTCCACGCCAGCTTCACGCAAAAAGTGACCGACAGCAGCGGTGCCAATGTGCAGGATGGTGAAGGCGAATTGTGGGTTAAACGTCCCAGCCTGTTTAACTGGCACATGACCGCGCCGGACGAAAGCATCATCATCTCTGACGGTAAATCGCTGTGGTTCTACAATCCATTTGTTGAGCAGGCGACCGTTAGCCTGCTGCAGAATGCGACCAGCAACACGCCGTTTATGCTGATTGCCCGCAACCAGTCGAATGACTGGAAGCAGTACAACATTAAACAGCAGGGTGACAATTTCGAGCTGACACCGAAAAACAGCGATGGCAACCTGAAACAGTTCACCATTCAGGTGACCTCCAGCGGCACCATTAACCGCTTCAGCGCTATCGAACAGGATGGCCAGCGTAGTGATTACCAGCTGAAAAGCCAGCAGAATGGTGCTATCAGCCCGGATAAATTCACGTTCACACCGCCTAAAGGCGTGACGGTGGACGACCAACGTCAGTGAGGTCACGGTGAGTAACCTGTCCCTGGATTTTTCCACCGAAAATTTCAAACCTCTGGCCGCGCGTATGCGGCCAGAAACATTGAAACAGTACATTGGTCAGCAACATCTGCTGGGTGCGGGCAAACCGCTGCCGCGCGCGATTGAAGCAGGGCACCTGCACTCGATGATCCTGTGGGGACCACCCGGGACCGGCAAGACGACACTCGCTGAAATTATTGCGCATTATGGTAACGCCGATGTGGAGCGTATCTCAGCAGTCACTTCGGGTGTGAAAGAGATTCGTGAGGCGATTGAGCGTGCCCGCCAGAATAAACATGCCGGGCGACGCACCATCCTGTTTGTGGATGAGGTCCATCGGTTCAACAAGAGCCAGCAGGATGCTTTTCTGCCGCATATCGAAGATGGCACGATTACCTTTATTGGTGCGACCACCGAAAACCCCTCTTTTGAACTCAACTCCGCATTGCTGTCACGCGCCCGCGTTTACCTGCTGAAATCACTGACGACCGAGGATATTGAGCAGGTGCTGGATCAGGCGATGCAGGATAAAGCGCGTGGGTATGGCGACAGTGACATCGTGCTGCCGGACAATACACGTAGGATGATCGCTGAACTGGTTAATGGCGATGCACGCCGGGCGCTGAACACGCTGGAAATGATGGCGGATATGGCTGAAGTCACCGCCTCGGGTCAGCGTGAACTGACGCCGCAGTTGCTCAACGAAGTCTCGGGTGAGCGATCCGCGCGTTTTGACAACAAAGGCGACCGCTTTTATGACCTGATTTCGGCTCTGCACAAATCCGTGCGCGGCTCGGCACCCGACGCGGCGCTTTACTGGTATGCACGCATTATTACCGCAGGTGGCGACCCGCTCTATGTCGCACGCCGGTTGCTGGCTATCGCCTCAGAAGATGTCGGCAATGCCGACCCACGCGGCATGCAGGTGGCGATTGCGGCGTGGGATTGCTTTACGCGCGTCGGGCCGGCAGAAGGGGAGCGTGCCATCGCTCAGGCCATTGTTTATCTCGCGTGCGCGCCTAAAAGTAATGCAGTCTACAACGCGTTTAAAGCCGCCATGCGTGATGCGCGCGACCATCCCGATTACGATGTACCTGAGCATCTGCGTAATGCGCCGACTAAGCTGATGAAAGAGATGGGCCTGGGCAAAGAGTATCGTTATGCCCATGACGAAAACAACGCCTATGCCGCCGGTGAAGTCTATTTTCCGCAGGAACTGGCCAGCGCGCGCTATTACACCCCAACCCAGCGTGGGCTTGAGGGTAAGATTGGTGAAAAGCTAAGCTGGCTCGCTGAGCAGGATCAAAATAGCCCGACAAAACGCTACCGCTGAAACAGACGTTACGGTAATGTGGGCAATGTTTTCAACGCATTCCGCGGGAATGCGTCCCTTCTTTCAACCAACTTTTTATACACAGGATAAGCATGCTCGATCCCAATCTGCTGCGTAACGAGCCAGACGCAGTCGCAGAAAAACTGGCACGCCGGGGATACAAACTGGATGTGGAAACGCTGCGTTCGCTTGAAGAGCGTCGCAAAGTACTGCAGGTGGAAACCGAGAATCTGCAGGCAGAGCGTAACTCCCGATCCAAATCCATCGGTCAGGCCAAAGCACGTGGGGAAGACATCGAGCCGCTGCGTCAGGAAGTGAACGCGCTGGGCGAACGCCTGGATGCCGCAAAAGCAGAACTGGATGAACTGCAGAATCAAATCCGTGACTTTGCGCTGGCGCTGCCGAACATTCCGGCAGATGAAGTGCCGCTGGGCAAAGATGACAGCGAAAACCAGGAAGTGAGCCGCTGGGGTACCCCGCGCGAATTCAGTTTCCAGGTTAAAGATCACGTTGAGCTGGGTGAAGCGGCGAAAGGCCTGGATTTTGCGGCTGCCGTGAAACTGACCGGTTCACGCTTTGTGGTCATGCAGGGGCAGATTGCCCGCCTGCACCGTGCACTGAGTCAGTTTATGATTGACCTGCACACTGAGCAGCATGGCTACCTTGAAACCTACGTGCCTTACCTGGTTAACCATGAAACGCTTTATGGCACCGGTCAGCTGCCTAAGTTCGGCGAGGACCTGTTCCACACTCGCCCGCTGGAAGAGCAATCGGATAGCAGTAACTATGCGTTGATTCCTACTGCGGAAGTGCCGCTGACCAACATGATGCGCGATGAGATCGTGGAAGAGGATAGCCTGCCGGTTAAACTGACCGCGCATACGCCATGCTTCCGTTCTGAAGCGGGTTCTTACGGTCGTGACACGCGCGGCCTGATCCGTATGCACCAGTTCGACAAAGTTGAAATGGTGCAGATTGTCACTCCGGAACAGTCAATGGATGCGCTGGAAGAGCTGACTGCTCATGCGGAGAAAGTGCTGCAGCTGCTGAATCTGCCGTATCGTAAGGTTTTACTCTGTACCGGCGATATGGGCTTTGGCTCGACCAAAACCTACGATCTGGAAGTCTGGCTGCCAGCGCAGAATACCTATCGTGAAATTTCATCCTGTTCCAACATGGGTGATTTCCAGGCGCGTCGTATGCAGGCGCGTTACCGCAACAAACAGGAAAAGAAACCGCGTCTGGTTCATACCCTGAATGGTTCAGGACTGGCCGTAGGCCGCACTCTGGTCGCGGTGCTGGAAAACTATCAGCAGGAAGATGGCCGCATCACCGTGCCTGAAGTTTTACGTCCCTACATGAATGGCGTCGATGTCATCGGCTAAACGATTCACCATTCTTAAACCCGGCCATGGCCGGGTTTTTTTATGCGTAGTTTTTGAAAAAAGGATTTACTGAGACCGAATTTAATCACAAATAAACGTTATCGATATCAGGTGCGTCGTAACGCTTAAAAATCTAATTTTTCATAGAGATAGCGCTCAGCAATATGCCGCATAACACAATTGTAACCCACTGAAGATTAGTAAATTAAATTGTCCCGCAGCAAAATGTGCTGCTATCAAATTCAGCCCATTGACTTTAAAAAAGCCAGTGGCAAACTGCGCGCAATTTACTTCATTTTGCTCTGGTTTCTATCCCCTATGCCAACCTGGTCACGCCCCGTGATATTGCTGCTTTGCGGCCTGATGTTAATGACTGTCGCCATTGCCGTGCTGAATACGCTTGTTCCACTGTGGCTGACGCATGACTTATTGACAACCTGGCAGGTGGGCATCGTAAGTTCCTCTTATTACACCGGCAATCTGGCAGGTACATTACTGGCTGGCTGGTTAATCAGACATTACGGGTTTAATCGCAGTTATTATCTGGCAACCGGGCTCTTTGCCGTGGCAACGATTTGCCTGGTAACGATGGAAGGTTTCTGGGCGTGGAGTTCGCTTCGTTTTGTCGCGGGGGTAGGCTGTGCGCTGATGTGGGTCGTGGTTGAAAGCGCACTTCTCTGTAGCGGAACCGTCCGAAATCGTGGACAGCTACTGGCTGCCTATATGATCGTTTATTATCTTGGCACTGTAACCGGTCAGTTACTGGTCAGCACCCTCTCTACAGAATTACTGAGCGTAGTACCCTGGGTCACTTCACTGGTGTTCTGTGCAGTACTGCCTCTGGTCTTTACACGAGTATCAGCCACCGGTGAAGCGGCTGAAGCGGCACCGGCTCGCATCTGGCCGATGCTTCGTCGTCGCAGCTCACGTCTCGGCATCAATGGCTGCATTATCTCCGGTATCGTTTTAGGTTCGCTTTATGGCCTGATGCCGCTTTACCTGTCGCATCAGGGAATGAGTGATGCCAATGTCGGCTACTGGATGGCGTTACTGGTCAGCGCCGGTATTGTCGGGCAGTGGCCAGTTGGTCGCCTGGCCGATCGTTTCGGTCGCCTGCTGGTGCTGCGGGTGCAGGTCTTTGTCGTTATCCTGGGTGCGATGGCCATGCTAACCAATGCCGCAATGGCACCAGCACTGTTTGTTCTGGGGCTGGCGGGCTTCACACTCTATCCGGTGGCCATGTCCTGGGCTTGTGAGACGGTTGCACATCATGAACTGGTTGCGATGAATCAGGCGCTGCTGATGAGTTATACCGTTGGCAGTCTGGCTGGACCGGCAATGACCTCTGTTCTGATGCAGAATTATTCTGACCGGCTGCTGTTTGTGATGATCGCTGCAGTAGCGCTGATCTATCTGCTGATGCTGCTGCGTAAAGCGGACCAGCAGGCGACGCCAGTGGCACATGCCTGATCGCTGAACAGTAAAAAGGGAGCGTTAAGCTCCCTTTTTTGTGACCGATTCTCTAGTACATCACTTCGTGGCCGTAGCTGGCGAGAATATTCTTAACGCGTTCCATCGTCTCTTTCGCCGGTGGTTTTACGCCATCCAGCTTGTACTCTTCACCCATCGCAATCCATTTATGCTTACCCAGTTCGTGATAGGGCAGCAATTCAATCTTCTCGACGTTGTCCATGTCATGTGTGAATTCACCCAGCCGATGCGCGGTGTCATCATCGTCGGAGTAACCGGGTACGACGACAAAACGGATCCAGGTCCGCTTGCCTTTTTTCTGCAGGTAGCGGGCAAAATCCAGGGTACGGTGATTTGATACCCCCACCAGAATTTGATGCACATCGTCATTCATCTGTTTGAGATCGAGCATCACTAAGTCAGTCACGTCGAGCAGTTCGTCGATTACCGGATCGTAGCGGCGTACGAAGCCATTGGTGTCGAGACAGGTATGGATGCCTTCGGCCTTGCAGGCGCGGAACCAGTCACGCACAAATTCAGCCTGAAGAATCGCTTCACCGCCTGACGCAGTAACACCGCCGCCAGAGGCATTCATAAAGTGGCGATAGGAGAGCACATCCGCCATCAGCGCGTCGACGCTGATCTCTTTGCCACCGTGGGTATCCCAGGTGTCGCGGTTGTGACAGTAGAGGCAGCGCATCAGGCAGCCCTGGAAGAAAGTAATGAAACGGATGCCGGGACCATCGACGGTGCCGCAGGATTCAAATGAGTGGATACGACCGTTAACTGACATTGCGATGTTTCTCCAGTGAGTCTGCCGGGACAGACGGCGCAATCTCTGTTGCGCTCAGGGCAGGAAATCGATTCTGGTGGGAACCTTGATGAAGATGACCATCAGAACAGACTTTTAAGGAAAAGGCTCCGCGAGGAGCCTTTTTATCGGGTTTATCCGTGATTACAGTGACTGTGTGAAGGTACGGGTAATCACATCCTGCTGCTGCTCTTTAGTCAGTGAGTTAAAGCGTACAGCGTAACCAGAAACGCGAATCGTCAGCTGCGGATATTTCTCTGGATGCTCCATCGCGTCCAGCAGCATTTCACGGTTCATAACGTTGACGTTAAGATGCTGGCCGCCTTCGATGCTGGCTTCGTGATGGAAGTAACCATCCATCAGACCGGCAAGGTTGGTTTTGCGCACGTTATCATCTTTGCCCAGCGCGTTTGGTACGATTGAGAAGGTATAGGAGATACCATCTTTCGCATAGGCAAACGGCAGTTTAGCGACAGAAGTCAGTGAAGCCACCGCACCTTTCTGGTCACGACCATGCATCGGGTTAGCACCAGGTCCAAACGGTGCGCCAGCGCGACGTCCATCCGGCGTATTACCGGTTTTCTTACCATACACCACGTTCGAGGTGATGGTCAGAACAGACTGAGTCGGCACGGCATTACGATAGGTAGTCAGCTGCTGAATTTTCTTCATGAAGCGTTCAACCAGATCGCAGGCCAGGTCATCAACACGGGCGTCGTTGTTACCGAACTGTGGATATTCACCTTCGATGTCGAAGTCAATCGCCAGACCATCTTCGTCACGAATCGGTTTCACTTTGGCGTATTTAATTGCAGAAAGTGAATCCGCAGCAACAGAGAGACCGGCGATACCACAGGCCATGGTGCGATAGACATCCCGGTCATGCAGAGCCATCAGTGCCGCTTCATAGCTGTACTTATCATGCATGTAGTGGATGATGTTCAGCGAAGTCACATACTGTTTTGCCAGCCAGTCCATGAAGTGATCCATACGCTCCATGACGGTGTCGAAATCCAGCACGTCGTCGCTGATTTTGTCGCCTTTCGGTCCGACCTGCATTTTCAGTTTTTCATCCACGCCGCCGTTGATTGCGTAAAGCAGCGTTTTCGCCAGGTTGGCACGTGCGCCAAAGAACTGCATTTGTTTGCCGACAATCATCGGACTCACGCAGCAGGCGATGGCGTAGTCATCATTGTTGAAATCAGGACGCATCAGGTCATCGTTCTCATACTGCAAAGATGAGGTATCGATAGAGACTTTAGCAGCGTATTTTTTGAAATTAATGGGCAGTTTTTCTGACCACAGAATGGTCATGTTTGGCTCAGGTGAAGGACCCATGGTGTAGAGGGTATTCAGGAAGCGGAAGGTGCTTTTTGATACCAGTGTGCGACCATCAACGCCCATACCTGCCAGTGATTCGGTTGCCCAGATTGGGTCACCAGAGAACAGCTCATCATATTCCGGGGTACGCAGGAAGCGAACCATGCGCAGTTTCATGACCAGATGGTCAATCAGTTCCTGAGCCTGTTCTTCCGTCAGCTTACCGGCTTTAAGGTCACGCTCAATGTAAACATCCAGGAAGGTTGAGACGCGGCCAAACGACATGGCAGCACCGTTTTGTGATTTAACGGCAGCCAGATAACCATAGTAAGTCCACTGCACAGCTTCCATTGCGTTGGTAGCCGGGCCGGAAATGTCATGACCATACTTTGCAGCCATCTCTTTAATCTGGGCCAGCGCATGATGCTGATCGGAGATCTCTTCACGCAGACGAATGGTTGCTTCGAGATTCACACCGTTCTCTAAATCTTCCTGCAGTGATGCGAACTGAGCGAATTTATCCGCCATCAGGAAATCGATGCCGTATAACGCCACACGACGATAGTCACCGATAATACGGCCACGGCCATAAGCATCAGGAAGACCGGTCAGAATACCTGATTTGCGGCAGCGCAGAATGTCCGGGGTATAAACATCGAATACACCCTGGTTGTGTGTTTTGCGGTATTCAGTGAAGATTTTTTTCAGAGAAGGGTCGAGTTCACGGCCATACACTTTGCATGAACCTTCGACCATTTTGATGCCGCCATAAGGAATGATGGCGCGTTTTAATGGCGCTTCAGTCTGCAGCCCAACAATTTTTTCCAGAAACTTATTAATGTAGCCCGCGTCGTGCGAGGTAATCGTGGAGGCGAGATCGGTGTCGAAGTCGACTGGCGCGTGGGTGCGGTTCTCAATTTTGATGCCTTCCAGCACGCTTTCCCACAGTTTGGTGGTCGCTTCAGTGGCGCCCGCCAGGAATGACTCATCACCTTCATAGGGGGTGTAGTTTTTCTGAATGAAGTCGCGCACATTGACGCTGTTCTGCCATTCGCCTTCAGCAAATCCTTCCCATGCTGAAGCCAGTTTTGCATTAAGTTCGGTCATAATATACCTGCCTTATATGAAGAGACTTTACGGTCGGGCACAGTCAACGTCCTGTGCCGTCAAAAATGCGTTTAATGTACCTGGTCACCTTTGCGGAGATAGATAACCCAGTAAGTCAGCCCAACCAGAACGCCACCGCCGATGATGTTACCGATCGTTACGGGAATCAGATTGTGGAGAATAAAGTTACTGACGGTCAGCGCGTGAAACTGTGCAGCCGTGGTGCCAGCAGCCTGCCAGAACTCAGGTGTTGCGAAGTCGCGAATAGTAATGGCATAGGGAATGAGAAACATGTTGGCGATGCTGTGTTCGAAACCGCTGGCGACAAACATCCCAACAGGCAGAATCATCACGACCAGCTTATCGGTCAGGCTGCGACCGGAATAGCTCATCCAGACGGCGAGGCAGACCAGCAGATTAGCTAATGTACCCAGACAGACTGCTTCTATAAAGGTGTGATGCATTTTGTGATCGGCGGTTTCCAGGACATTTAAGCCCCAGGCACCATTCGCAACCATATGCTGTCCGGCAAACCACATCAGGGCGACAAAGAAGAGTGCACCTGCCAGGTTACCGGCGTAGACGTTAAACCAGTTGCGGGCCAGTTGACCCCAACTGATGCGACCACTGGCTTTAGCCACGACGATTAATACCGTCGAGGTAAAAAGGTCGGCGCCACACACCACGACCAGCATCAAACCGAGTGAGAAACAGATACCGCCAATTAGTTTGGCTATGCCATAGGGCATCGCGCCGCTGCCGGTAGTCGCTGTAATATAAAAAACGAATGCGATTGAGATGAATACGCCAGCGTTTATTGCCAGAAAGAAGGTAGTAAATGGATGTTTGGTTGCTTTATAGATACCGGCCTCTTCGGCCACTTTCGCCATTGCGGCTGGTAATAAAAGATTAAAAGGGTTGTCAGTTTTCACACTAACTTACTCCTGAAGTTGTCTGAAAAAATACTAACAAAGGAGTATAGGTCAGCAATTGATGTGGATCATGTTTGCCGAAATGGTCGCCATCATCTCGCATGGAAATGAAAAAATAATCGCGTAAATTATTGAAATTTTAAGTTTAAATTAATTTTAAAAATACAAATATATTTTAATGTGATGCGGTTGCTCGCACTTTTAATTCAATCTATGTTACGAATTAATATCTTATATGTTAAGTGAAATGATGCAATGTGGCGGAAGGTATTTTTATTACAGCTAATGTTTCATTGAGATAGAGGGAAATTATGGCACCAGATAAATCCAGTGCCATGTTGAGCTATCTGTTTCCAGCTACAGGCGTTATGCCTTACGCTTTTTTCCAGTAATGACGTTTAGCGGCCTGCAGTTTTTCGTAGGCAGCAAGTAGGGATTGATGGGCCGGGAATGCCTGCAACTCTTCATCCACAGCCTGAAGCCCGTTAAACGGATTCTCACCACTAATAGCAGCGGAAGCCGCTTCCATTGCGTTCTCACCATACATACGCAGGAAGGCGTGATGATACTGCAGCGGATCGCGCTCATCTTCCATTGCCAGTAATAGCAGGGTCTGCAGGCAGCGATAGTAATTAGCCCGCTCTGGCGTAAAGATTGAGCTGTTAAACTCCATTGTCCACTCGGTCCAGATCAATGCCTGATCCAGATCTCCGCCCGCCAGCGCCAGCATCGCTTTTAATTCGCCAATACGCAGCGTGTACCAGCCGTTGTCTTTACCGGTTGCCAGGCCCAGCAGCTCGCGAACGCGGGTGAAGTCGTCAAAACCTTCATCATCCAGCTGTCCAATCAGATCCAGATACTCTTCCGGATTCCAGTTGCTGTCAGGCAGGGCAAGCAGGGTTTCACGCATGCCAGCACCCATGCTGTTATTTGCCAGGAACAGATCTTCCGCCGGGTAGATATCAGACATGCCAGGTACGATGATGCGGCAGGCATAGACGCCCAGGTGCTCGTAGTCAGCGATATAGACCTCCTGATCTTCTGAAGCGAAGATCGCCATCAGCGTAGCAAATTCCTGCTCGGTGCTGCCTGCGAAAGACCAGTCGACAAAGGGATAATCTGCCGTCTCTTTAAACAGATCCCAGGAGATCAGACCGCTTGAATCGATGAAGTGTGTTTCAAGGTTGGCATGTTCAGCCACTTCTTCGTCATCAAAGGTTGGTGGTGTAAACACATCCAGATCTTTGAGGCTGCGACCCTGCAGCAACTCAGTAACGGTACGCTCCAGCGCCACACCGAAATCAGGGTGCGCACCAAAGGAAGCAAAACAGGTGCCATTGGTCGGGTTAAACAGCACCACACAGATAACCGGATATTTGCCGCCCAGCGAAGCGTCATAGGCAAAAATCGGGAAGCCTTCCGCTTCAAGGCGCGCAATCGCCTCAATGACGTCAGGATAACGCTGCATCACCGTATCAGGAATCGCTGGCAGGCTGATTGCTTCAGCAATAATGCGATTTTTAATGTAGCGCTCAAACACTTCTGACAACCCCTGAACACGCGCTTCATTCGCGGTGTTGCCCGCCGACATGCCATTTGAGACATAGAGGTTGCCGATGATGTTCATCGGGATATAGACAGTTTGCTGATCAGACTGGCGGGTAAAGGGCAGAGCGCAGATACCACGCTCAGCATTGCCGGACTGCAAATCAATCAGGCCGGAAGCCGTCAGAGCATTGTCGGCATCGTAAAACGCATGCAGGCGCGCATCCAGAATGCCTTCAGGTAAGGAATCATCCTCTGATAACGCAAACCATTTTTCATTGGGATAGTGAACAAAATCACCGTTAGCGATCTTTTTCCCCAGCCAGAAGTCAGCAAAAAAATAGTTAGTAGAGAGACGCTCAAAATACTCGCCCAGTGCAGAGGCCAGTGCCGCTTTTTTACTGGCGCCTTTACCATTGGTAAAGCAGAGCGGGCAATCGCGGTCGCGGATATGCACAGACCAGACATGGGGAACAGGATTAAGCCAGGAGGCTTCTTCAATATTAAAGCCAAGATCCTGCAGCTTGTTCTGGAAACGCGCGATGGAGTCTTCCAGTGCGGCATCTTTGCCCGGGATAAATGTTTGCGTCATAGTGCCGCTCTCTCTGTTGTCATAGGGTGCGTAAAGCGCGCCATGATACGGATTTTGCTAACTGACCGCTATCAGGGCGGGACATTTTTACCGGCTTAGTTTACCGGCATAGTTTTCATTGCCGCGGCACTCAGGCCAAATGCGGATTGGTGGGGCTGGATAGAGCCTCACAAAATTCCGTTCAGATTTGCATTGGTAACATAACCTCCGGCGAGCCGGATTCAGAAAATGTGACCGCACCCTGATTTATGATTGCAGCTATCAGAATGCAGTGATAAAACCGGATGGTTATTCATAACCGTTCGATATGACAGTGGTGAGGGGAAATGACGCAAGTTTATAATTTTAGCTCTGGCCCGGCGATGCTACCGGTTGAAGTCCTTCGTCGTGCAGAACAGGAGCTGACGAACTGGCGCGGTCTGGGTACCTCTGTAATGGAGATCAGTCACCGCAGTAAAGAGTTTATTCAGGTGGCTGAGGAAGCGGAGCAGGACTTCCGTGATCTGCTAAAAATACCGGCTAATTACAAAGTTTTATTCTGTCATGGCGGCGCGCGTGCTCAGTTCGCTGCTGTACCGGGTAATCTGCTCGGGCAAGCGACCAGCGCCGACTATGTCGATGGCGGCTACTGGGCACACAGTGCAATTAAGGAAGCGGAAAAGTATTGCTCCCCTCGCACGCTGGATGTGAAAACCACCCGCGATGGTAAACGTGCCATTCTGCCGATGAGCGAATGGCAGGTGAGTGAATCGTCTGCTTACCTGCATTTCTGCCCGAATGAAACTATTGATGGCATCGCCATTGATGAACAGCCCGATTTCGGCAGTAAAACGGTTGTCGCTGACTTCTCATCTACCATTCTGTCACGTCCGATCGATGTGAGCCGCTATGGCGTGATTTATGCAGGCGCGCAAAAAAATGTCGGCCCGGCCGGATTAACGCTGGTTGTCGTTCGCGAAGATCTGCTGGGTCAGGCGCACGCCTCTGTACCTTCAATTCTTGATTACAAAGTGCTGGCCGATAATGATTCGATGTTTAATACTCCGCCAACATTTGCGTGGTATCTCTCAGGCTTAGTGTTTAAATGGCTGAAAGAGAAGGGTGGCGTAGCCGAAATTGATCGTATCAATCAGGCAAAATCTGACCTGCTTTATGGCGTTATCGATCACAGTGGCTTCTACCGTAACGATGTGGCTAAAGAAAACCGCTCACGCATGAATATTCCTTTCCAGCTGGCGGATGCGTCGCTCGATGCGCTGTTCCTGGAAGAGTCATTTAAGGCAGGATTGCATGCGCTCAAAGGCCATCGTGTAGTAGGCGGTATGCGCGCCTCTATTTATAATGCGATGCCGCTGGAAGGTGTGAAGGCGCTGACCGATTTCATGGTCGACTTTGAACGCCGTCACGGCTGATTACTAAGATATCAGCATTGATGCTGATGCCAGACCTCGCCATAGGCGAGGTCTCTGTATTTTTTGAGGATTTTGTTTCACATGCAGGACTCCCTGACTCTCCAACCGATCGCGCGCGTTGATGGCACCGTAAATCTGCCCGGTTCAAAAAGCGTTTCCAATCGCGCATTGCTGCTGGCTGCGCTGGCTAAAGGCACCACCCGTCTGACTAACCTGCTCGACAGCGATGATGTAAAGCACATGCTGAATGCGCTGACTGCGCTGGGCGTAAACTATACGCTTTCCGGCGATCGCACCGTGTGTGAAGTGACGGGAAATGCCGGGCCGCTGCGCTCCTCTCAACCGCTGTCGCTGTTTCTGGGCAATGCCGGAACCGCAATGCGTCCTCTGGCTGCAGCACTTTGTCTGGGTGAGCACGATATCGAACTGACTGGCGAACCCCGCATGAAAGAGCGTCCCATCGGCCATCTGGTTGACGCGCTTCGTCAGGGTGGCGCAATCATTGATTACCTGGAAAATGAAAACTATCCGCCGCTGCGTTTACGCGGAGGTTTCACCGGGGGTGACGTCAGCGTGGATGGCAGCGTCTCCAGTCAGTTCCTGACGGCACTGCTGATGACCGCGCCGCTGGCGCAGCAGGATACCTGCATTACCATCAAAGGTGATTTGGTTTCCAAACCTTATATTGATATCACTCTGAATCTGATGCAGTGCTTTGGCGTCGACGTTGAGAATCAGAACTATCAGCGCTTCCTGATCAAGGGACAGCAACAGTATCAGTCACCGGGCGATTACCTGGTTGAGGGCGATGCCTCTTCCGCCTCCTATTTCCTGGCTGCTGCTGCCATAAAAGGCGGGACGGTTCGCGTCACCGGTATCGGACGCCAGAGTGTGCAGGGCGACATCCGTTTCGCTGACGTGCTGGAAAGGATGGGTGCTGTGATTGAGTGGGGCGATGATTACATTGCCTGCACAGCCGGAAAACTGCAGGCTATCGATATGGATATGAACCATATCCCTGATGCTGCAATGACCATTGCGACCACCGCGCTGTTTGCAGAGGGCACTACCCAGTTACGTAATATTTATAACTGGCGGGTAAAAGAGACCGATCGACTGAGCGCAATGGCCACGGAATTACGTAAATTAGGGGCGGAAGTCGAAGAAGGTCATGATTTCATCCGTATTACACCGCCAGCATCGCTGATTCATGCAGATATTGGCACCTACAATGACCACCGCATGGCGATGTGTTTTTCTCTGGTTGCACTTTCTGATACGCCGGTAACCATTCTTGATCCTGGCTGTACAGCGAAAACCTTCCCGGACTATTTTGTTCAACTGGCTAAAATCAGCCAGCACGCCTGATATTGCCTTTCCGGTGCGGTTCCGCACCGGATCTCTCCCTGATTTAATCTGGCTGCAATCGCACCGATATCCTCTGAATTGACTAACATTTCGAACCCCGTCAGTGCGAAAGGGTAACCAAGCCTTGCTATGCAGCGTATAATGCTAAGCATTAAGGGTGGCCTGAAGGTCATAATGCACGCAGCAACAGGAGGGAATAATGACAGTAACTGCCCCGGTCATAACTATTGATGGGCCAAGTGGAGCGGGAAAGGGAACCCTGTGCAAAGCGATGGCAGAATCGCTGCAGTGGCATCTGCTGGATTCCGGTGCTATTTACCGCGTGCTGGCGTTAGCCGCATTGCATCATCAGGTGGACATTGAATCTGAAGAGGCGCTGGTGCCGATTGCTGCGCATCTTGATGTGCGCTTTTTGTCACAAAACGGTGAAATGCAGGTCATACTTGAAGGTGAAGATGTGACCGGTGAAATCCGCACTCAGGAGGTCAGCAATACCGCATCACGTGTCGCTGCGTTTCCACGGGTGCGCGAAGCGTTATTGCGCCGCCAGCGCGGTTTCCGCGAGATGCCGGGCCTGATTGCTGATGGCCGTGATATGGGCACCGTGGTTTTCCCGGATGCGCCAGTAAAGATTTTCCTTGATGCCAGCCCGGAAGAGCGTGCTCAGCGACGTATGCTACAGTTGCAGGGAAATGGCTTTAATGTTAACTTTGACCGCCTTTTAGCCGAGATAAAAGAACGCGACGACCGCGATCGTAACCGCGCAATTGCGCCTCTAGTGGCTGCTGCCGATGCACTGGTTCTGGACTCTACAGAGATGTCTATCGACCAGGTCATTGAAAAAGCGCTACAATATGCCCGCGAGAAGCTGGGCATCCCGGCTTAACTGAATTTATCACCCTGTACCACGGATCCGGTGCCGGGCATGTGAAACAACCCCATCCGACATGAAGTCAGATGGACGTTAAATTGAAGAATCCTGAAGATTATCAATATGACTGAATCTTTTGCTCAACTATTTGAAGAATCCTTAAAAACAATCGAAACCCGCCCGGGTTCTATCGTTCGTGGCATCGTCGTTTCTATCGACAAAGATGTCGTTCTGGTTGATGCGGGTCTGAAATCTGAATCTGCAATTCCTGCAGAGCAGTTCAAGAACGCAGCCGGCGAACTGGAAATCCAGGTTGGCGACGAAGTTGATGTTGCTCTGGATGCAGTGGAAGACGGCTTCGGTGAAACCCTGCTGTCCCGTGAGAAAGCTAAGCGCCATGAAGCATGGATCACGCTGGAGAAAGCTTACGAAGACGCTGAAACTGTTACCGGTGTTATCAACGGCAAAGTTAAAGGCGGCTTCACAGTTGAGCTCAACGGTATCCGTGCGTTCCTGCCAGGTTCACTGGTAGATGTGCGTCCGGTGCGCGATACGCTGCATCTGGAAGGCAAAGAGCTTGAGTTCAAAGTCATCAAGCTGGATCAGAAACGCAACAACGTCGTGGTTTCACGTCGTGCGGTTATCGAATCCGAAAACAGCGCAGAGCGCGATCAGCTGCTGGAAAACCTGCAGGAAGGCATGGAAGTTAAAGGTATCGTTAAGAACCTCACTGACTACGGTGCATTCGTTGATCTGGGCGGCGTTGATGGCCTGCTGCACATCACTGATATGGCATGGAAACGCGTTAAGCATCCAAGCGAAATCGTTAACGTTGGCGACGAAATCACCGTTAAGGTGCTGAAGTTCGACCGCGAGCGTACCCGTGTTTCTCTGGGTCTGAAGCAGCTGGGCGAAGATCCATGGGTTGCTATCGCTAAACGCTATCCGGAAGGTACCCGCCTGACCGGTCGTGTTACCAACCTGACTGATTACGGCTGCTTCGTGGAAATCGAAGAAGGCGTTGAAGGTCTGGTACACGTGTCTGAAATGGACTGGACCAACAAAAACATCCATCCGTCTAAAGTTGTTAACGTAGGCGATGTTGTTGAAGTTATGGTTCTGGACATTGACGAAGAGCGTCGTCGTATCTCCCTGGGTCTGAAGCAGTGTAAATCTAACCCATGGCAGCTGTTCGCTGAGACGCACAACAAAGGCGATCGTGTTGAAGGTAAAATCAAGTCAATCACTGACTTCGGTATCTTCATCGGCCTGGATGGCGGCATCGACGGTCTGGTTCACCTGTCTGACATCTCCTGGAACGCGACTGGCGAAGAAGCCGTTCGTGAGTACAAAAAAGGCGACGAAATCGCTGCCGTTGTACTGCAGGTTGATGCAGAGCGCGAGCGTATCTCTCTGGGCGTTAAACAGCTGGCAGAAGATCCGTTCAACAACTACATCACTCTGAACAAGAAAGGTGCCATCGTCACCGGTAAAGTGACTGCAGTTGATGCTAAAGGTGCTACAGTTGAATTAGCAGACGGCGTTGAGGGTTACCTGCGCGCTTCTGAAGCTTCACTGGACCGCATTGAAGATGCAACTCTGGTTCTGAACGTTGGCGACGACGTTGAAGCTAAGTTCACCGGCGTTGATCGTAAAAACCGTGTCGTAAGCCTGTCTGTCCGTGCGAAAGACCAGGCTGATGAGAAAGAAGCTATCAATACTGTTAACACCAAACAGGAAGAAAGCAATTTCTCTAGCGCTATGGCTGAAGCGTTCAAAGCGGCTAAAGGCGAGTAATCGACCTGAAGCACCGGGTGGGCAACCACCCGGTTTCGGTAAAAGCTGTCATACATTCCCACAGGGATAAACCGGAGGTTACATGACCAAGTCAGAACTGATCGAAAGACTGGCGGGACAGCATACTCATATACCGGCGAAAGTCGTTGAGGATGCAGTAAAAGAGATGCTTGAGCACATGGCCACTACGCTGGCACAGGGCGAACGCATCGAAATCCGGGGATTCGGCAGCTTTTCTTTGCACTATCGCGCTCCGCGTACTGGACGTAACCCGAAAACGGGTGACAAAGTGGATCTGGAAGGTAAATACGTTCCCCACTTTAAGCCAGGCAAAGAGCTGCGCGATCGCGCAAATATCTACGGCTAAGCCGATACCGAACCAGATAAACGACATCTCCGGATGTCGTTTTTTTTGCCTGTTATTCAGATTCAGAACTGACATCCGGAATGCTGTGCCCAACACTGCAATCCGTTATTCTTTTTGCGAGACCGCCCGCGCCTGACTGATCCTCTCCTGTAACTTTCACCTGATTTGCCCAGAATAATCGTACTGAAATAATGGACACGATTATGCTGACATGGACCGTTCTGGCGCGACTGGCGATCGTTGCAACGTTACCGCTACTGCTGATGGCCCGACTGCCTTCCGGTGAGGCGATAGTGGCCCTGCTCTTTGTGGGCGTGGCTCTGCAACATTGTCCTTATCAGCCCGCTCGTCTGACGGGTATTACTCTGTTGTTTCTGGCATGGGCCTGTCACGATGCCCGCATGATGGTGCAGGATATTGAACGGCTCTCCGCACGTCCCGCCACCTTCACTCTTCAGATTAATGAATTGCGACAAGAGCGAAAACAAATCCGGGTTCGTCTGCTGGAAGAGGAGGGTAGGATGATATTTCCGCCCCGCTTTGCCTGGCTCTATTTCGATGCTGACCCAACGATTTACTGCCCTGGACAACGCTGGACGATGCAGCTGCGCTTACGACCGGTTCATGCTCGCCTGAATGAAGGCGACTTCGATGCCCAGCGTTTTGCACTCGCGAATAATACGCCGCTTCAGGGGCGGATCCTTAAACAGCATGCTGTCAGCGATCGCTGTGATGGCCGCTGGCGATTTATTGTATGGCACCGTGACAGAACCCGCGAAATGCCTTTTCGAGGCACGCTGGAGGCACTGACATTTGGCATCAGAGATGAGATGAGCCAGCAGACACGTCAGCTACTGCGAGATACCGGCACGGCGCACCTGATGGCGATATCGGGCATGCATATTGCCCTGGCCGCCAGCACCGGCTGGATGATGGCACGTGGGGTGCAATTTATCCTGCCAGCCCGCTTTATCGGCTATCTTTTTCCCCTCATCGTGAGCTGGCTATTTGCTGCAGTGTATACGTGGCTCTCCGGGGCTCAGCCGCCCGCAGCCCGTTCACTGCTGGCCCTGACGCTGTGGGCAATAACCCGGTTTGCGGGTGTTCAGCTGAACAGCTGGCAGATCTGGACGTTCTGTATTGCATTGCTGCTGGTGACGGATCCGCTGACGGTGCTCTCTGACAGCTTCTGGCTCTCGGTTCTGGCTGTCGGCATGCTGCTGGTCTGGTACCACTGGTTCCCGCTGCCTGCGCGGTTCCGTCATCAACGGCGCTGGATTCCGTTACAGCTGCTGCATTTGCAGGCGGGCATGATGATTTTGATGGTGCCGTTACAGGTGGCGATATTCAACGGGATCAGCCTGACCGCGCTGGTGGCCAATGTTGTCGCAATCCCGGTCGTCTCATTTATTACTATGCCCCTTGTAACACTTGCCATGCTGCTGCCGGTAGCGCATTTATCTGCCTTCTTCTGGGGTGCGGCCGATCTCTCTTTACGCGCACTGTTTTATTGCCTGAAGTTGCTGCCGCCGGGCTGGTGGCCGCTGAATGGCACAGTCTGGTTTACGGTCATGGTATGGGGTGGCCTGATTCTCTGGCGTGCGCAGTTCTTCTTCTCCCTGCCATTAAGCAGCTGCGCGCTAGCGCTGACGATGATACTGAGTCGTCAGCCAGAACCTGAGCAGGGCTGGCGCATCGATATGCTGGATATTGGGCATGGCCTGAGCATAGTGCTCACTCAGGGTCACGAAGCGGTGATGTATGACACAGGACCACGCTGGCAGAACGATAATGCGGGGAACCGGGTGATCATTCCCTGGCTGGAGCGCAGACAGTTACGTTTAAAACAGGTCATCCTCAGTCATCACCATCTGGATCACACTGGTGGGCTGCAAGCGATTAAGCAACGCTGGCCCGCGGTTGAAGTGAGAAGCGCACTGGCGGATAAAACGCACTTACCCTGTGTACGTGGCACGCAGTGGCGCTGGCGACAGCTCCATTTCCGGGTTGTCTGGCCGCTGACGAACCCTTTAGCCGGTGGGAACAACGACTCCTGTGTCATCATCGTCGATGACGGTCAGGTCCGGCTACTGTTAACCGGTGATATTGAAGCTAAAGCGGAACGTCAGCTGGTGGCGCTGGAGAAGCAGGGGCTGAAGGCCGATATCCTTCAGGTACCGCACCACGGAAGCCGTACTTCGTCGACCTCCCTGCTGCTGCGCAAAACACAAGGACACACCGCGATTGCCTCTCTGGCACGCTACAATGCCTGGCGCATGCCTGCGAAAAATGTGCTGGAAAATTACCGAACGGCTGGATTTCAGTGGCTGGACACGGGCCAGTCAGGACAAATCAGTATCAGGATAGAGCAGGGCAGAGTGCAGGTTTTCACCCTGCGGGAACAATTAATGCCCCGTTGGTATCATCAGTGGTTTGGCGTCAAACGCGAATCCAGGTAGAATGGCCGGCTATTTCCAACAGCGTGAATAAATAATGCATCAAGATAAAGATCTCTCTACGTGGCAGACGTTTCGCCGACTCTGGCCGATGATCGCGCCTAACAAAGCGGGATTAATCGTGGCCTCTGTTGCCCTGATTATTAATGCTGCGGGCGACGCCTTAATGCTCTCCCTGTTGAAACCGTTACTGGATGATGGCTTTGGTAAAGCTGACAGGTCAGTAATGCTTTGGATGCCATTAGTCGTTATTGGCCTGATGCTGGTTCGCGGAGTCACCAGTTATATCTCCAGCTACTGCATCTCCTGGGTCTCTGGCAATGTCGTGATGAATATCCGTCGTCGCCTGTTCAGCCATATGATGGGCATGCCGGTTTCATTTTTTGACCAGCAGTCAACCGGTACCCTGCTGTCGCGCATTACCTACGATTCGGAGCAGGTTGCTTCTTCATCTTCGGGCGCACTGGTCACTGTCGTGCGTGAAGGTGCCTCGATTATTGGCCTGTTCATCATGATGTTCTACTACAGCTGGCAGCTGTCGTTAATCCTGATTGTCCTGGCGCCTGTCGTCTCATTTGCCATCCGTACCGTATCTAAGCGCTTCCGCTCGATCAGCAAAAGTATGCAGAACACCATGGGGCAGGTGACAACCAGCGCCGAACAGATGCTGAAGGGGCACAAAGAAGTGCTGATCTTTGGCGGTCAGGAAATTGAGTCGGAGCGTTTTTCCCGCGTCAGTAATCGTATGCGCCAGCAGGGTATGAAACTGGTCTCAGCCTCTTCCATTTCTGATCCGATTATTCAGCTGATCGCGTCGCTGGCACTGGCTTTTGTCCTTTATGCTGCCAGCTTCCCAAGCGTAATGGATACGCTGACAGCCGGTACGATCACCGTCGTCTTCTCCTCGATGATTGCCCTGATGCGTCCGCTCAAGTCTCTGACCAACGTCAATGCCCAGTTTCAGCGTGGCATGGCGGCCTGTCAGACGCTGTTCTCTATTCTGGATAGCGAGCAGGAAGTGGACAACGGCACGCGCGAAATCACCCGTGCTAAAGGGGATATCGAATTCCGGGATGTAACCTTTACCTATCCAGGTCGTGAAATTCCGGCACTGCGTAATATCAATCTGTCGCTGCCGGCAGGAAAAACGGTTGCGCTGGTGGGCCGTTCAGGTTCCGGTAAGTCTACGATGGCGAGCCTGCTGACCCGCTTTTACGACATTCAACAGGGTGAAATTCTGCTGGATGGTCATGATCTGCGTGAGTACAGCCTGCGTGCTTTGCGTAATCAGGTGGCGCTGGTGTCGCAGAATGTGCATCTTTTCAACGACACCATTGCTAATAACATCGCCTATGCTCGCAGTGAGCAATATAGCCGTGCAGAGATTGAGCAGGCGGCCACCATGGCGCACGCCATGGACTTTATCAATAAAATGGATAAAGGCCTGGATACGGTGATTGGCGAGAACGGCGTGCTGTTATCTGGCGGCCAGCGTCAGCGTATCGCCATTGCCCGTGCGTTGCTGCGAGATTGTCCGATTCTAATCCTGGATGAAGCGACCTCTGCGCTGGATACCGAATCAGAACGCGCCATTCAGTCGGCACTGGATGAGTTGCAGAAGAACCGTACCTCGCTGGTAATTGCGCACCGCCTCTCTACCATTGAGAAAGCCGATGAAATCGTGGTGATCGAAGATGGTCAGATTGTTGAACGCGGAACGCATCAGGTGCTGTTAGCAGAACGTGGCGCCTATGCACAACTGCATAAGATGCAATTCGGCCAATGATTGAACGTATCTGGAGTGGTCGCTCCCCGTTATGGATTCTGTTATGGCCATTCAGCCTGCTGTATGGTGCGATCACGGCCCTGATACGTTTCAGTTACAGGCGCGGCTGGCGTAAAAGCTGGCGTGCGCCTCTGCCGGTCGTGGTGGTGGGTAACCTCACTGCCGGTGGCAATGGAAAGACGCCGGTCGTGATCTGGCTGGTCGAGGCGCTGCAGCAACGTGGCCTGCGCGCTGGCGTCGTCTCCAGAGGATATGGCGGCAAGGCGGACCACTATCCCTTGCTGGTCTCGGCGCAGACCCCCACACAACAGGCCGGTGATGAACCAGTACTGATCGCCCAGCGCACCGGAGCGCCGGTTGCGGTTGCGCCCAAACGGCGACAGGCGATTGAGGCGTTACTGAAGCAGGGGCCGCTGGATGTGATTATCACTGACGACGGCCTGCAACATTATGCGCTGCAGCGCGATCGCGAGATCGTGGTGGTGGATGGTGTTCGTCGCTTTGGCAATGGCTGGTGGTTGCCTGCCGGTCCGATGCGTGAACGTGCCGATCGTCTCCACCAGGTCGATGCCGTCATCATTAATGGCGGTGAGGCCCTGGGTGACGAGATTGCAATGCAACTTCAGCCCGGACTCGCCACCAATCTGCTGACCGGGGAAACCCGCGCACCTGAGCAACTGGGTGCCGTGGTTGCCATGGCCGGTATTGGTCATCCTCCGCGTTTTTTCACCACGCTTAAACAGCAGGGCATAACGCCAGTCGCAGAGATCGCCTTTGCTGACCATCATGCCTACAGTGAGGATGAGCTGACACGATTATTACAGTTGGGTCAGCAGCTACTGATGACTGAAAAGGACGCAGTGAAATGCCGTCACTTTGCGCAGCCTGACTGGTGGTATCTGCCGGTTGATGCCCATTTATCCGGTAAAGCCGTAACGCCGTTACTGGACGACATTGAACAACGCTGCCGTCGCCCGCTCTGATACCTGCACCCATTCAGGTGAAGCCTGATAAGGAAGAGGATGAACACCCCGCATTCACTTTCGTTACAGCAAGCACGTCACCTTCATCTCGCCGCGCAGGGCCTGCTGCGCCCTCCGGCAAAACGCGCAGTTTATCAGGATCTGATTAACTGCATCTCCCGCATGTCACTGCTGCAAATCGACACCATCCATGTCGTGGCCCGCAGTCCTTATCTGGTGCTGTTCAGTCGCCTGGGAAACTACCCTCAGGCATGGCTGGAACAGGCGCTGGCCCAGGGCGAGCTCTTTGAGTACTGGGCGCACGAAGCCTGCTTTATTCCCCGCGCCGATTACAGACTTCTTCGTCATCGCATGCTGTCGCCTGAACGCCTTGGCTGGAAATACAACGCGCAGTGGGTCGCTGAACACCAGCAGGCGATTACCGAATTACTGCAGCAGATTCGGGAAAACGGCCCGGTGCGCGCCGCCGATTTCACCCATGCCGGTAATCCGAAATCAGGCTGGTGGGACTGGAAACCACACAAACGCCATCTGGAAAATCTCTTCAGCGCCGGTGAGCTGATGGTCACAGAACGCCGTAATTTTCAGCGCGTCTACGATCTGCGCAGTCGCGTCATGCCCGACTGGCAGGATGCGGTGCATGGCATCAGCGAAGCAGAGGCCACCCGACAGATGCTGATGAACAGCGCCCGTAGCTTAGGGATTTCCCGCGCGGCCTGGCTGCCGGACTACTATCGCCTTAAACGGGCACCCCTGAACGATTTTATCTCTGATGCCCAGGCTGCGGGCGATCTGGTCGCCGTCAATACAGAGGGGCTGGGTGAGATGTGGCTGCATCGTGACTACTTACCGTTGCTGGAGACGCCGCTGCAGGCAACGCACAGCGCGCTGCTGTCACCGTTTGATCCGGTGGTCTGGGATCGCAAACGTGCGCTGGAGCTGTTCAGCTTTGACTATCGTATCGAGTGTTACACCCCCGAGGAGAAGCGCAAGTTTGGCTATTTCGTTTTGCCCATCCTTCATCGTGGGCAGATAAAAGGGCGGCTCGATGCCCGCATGCTGCGTCAGGCCAAACAGCTGGAGATTAAAAAACTCTGGCTGGAAGAAACGACCCGCGTCACGGCGCGCTTTGTGGTGGATATCCGGCGTGCGATTGAACGCTTCGCAGCCTGGCAGGGAGCAGAAAGCGTTTCTATTCTGCAGGCACCCGATGCACTCAAAGACCACTGGCCAGCCCGGTGGCAGCTGGATTAATCAATTTTGCGGCAGCCGCTGCGGGAAGGCGTTTTACCTCATCCCGCCTGCGCCGCGCTATGGTATGCTTGATGCCTTAAGCATTCGGTTCCTGATGGAGGACATATGGATCATCGTTTACTCGAAATCGTTGCCTGCCCGGTGTGCAATGGCAAACTTTACTTCAACAATGCGCAGCAGGAGCTGATCTGCAAGCCTGATGGCCTGGCTTTCCCGGTTCGTGACGGTATTCCGGTGCTACTGGAAACCGAAGCCCGCACGCTGTCAGTGGAAGAGATTCATCCATGAGTTTCACTGCCATCATTCCTGCGCGCTATGCGTCAACCCGCTTACCCGGCAAGCCGCTGCTCGATATTCACGGTAAACCGATGGTCGTGCATGTGATGGAGCGCGCCCGTGAATCGGGTGCCAGCCGGGTCATTGTTGCCACCGACCATCCTGACGTAGCCAGTGCAGTGGAAGCGGCAGGCGGTGAAGTCTGCATGACGCGCGCCGATCACCAGTCCGGCACGGAGCGGCTGGCGGAAGTGATCGAAAAATATCAGTTTGCTGATGACGAAATCATCGTCAACGTGCAGGGTGATGAGCCGATGATCCCGGCAGAGATTGTACGCCAGGTGGCGACCAATCTGGCGGGCTCAGCGGCCGGGATGGCAACGCTGGCGGTGCCAATCACCGATGTGGAAGAAGCCTTCAATCCGAACGCGGTGAAGGTGGTCATGGATGCGAAGGGCTATGCGCTCTATTTCTCACGGGCCACCATTCCCTGGGATCGTGAACGCTATGCTGCCTCACGCGAACAGATTGGCGATACGCTTCTGCGACACATTGGCATCTATGCCTACCGTGCCGGTTTTATTCGCCGCTATGTTGCCTGGGCGCCTTGTCCTCTTGAACAGATTGAGCTGCTCGAGCAACTGCGTGTCTTATGGTACGGCGAAAAAATTCATGTCGCCGTAGCAAAAACCATTCCCAGCGTGGGTGTAGATACGCCAGACGATTTGCAACGCGTCCGCGATGCCATGCAGGCCTGATACACGGGGAGTCAGTCTCCCCGTTTCAGCGCAACGTTATTGATCCGCCGCTAAACTTATCTCCAGTACTTCCTTCAGGATATTGTGATACTCATCTGAGGAGGATGCCGCATGGAACAGCTTAAATCGGAACTCACGCTGGCGCTGGGTGAAACCATCAGCCGCCTCGAATTAATCAGTGAACATCCGCCCACCCGACTCTATGCCCTGTACGATCGGCAGGGGCACCCCATGCCGATGGTGGCAAAATATTTTCGTCATCAGGGGCGGGCAGCGCTGGAAGCCAGAAAGCTGGCATTACTGGGGCAGGCCGGATTCATCCCTGTGCCAGCGGTCTATGGTCTGGTGCTGAGCCAGCAGCCTCCGGTGCATGAAATGCTTCTGATGGCGCGACTGAATGGCGTGACGGCGGAGGCGCCTGCGCGGGATGCTCAGCGCTGGCAACAGTTTCGCGAGCAGGCAGTCGAGGGGCTGCTGGCCTGGCACCGGCTCGACAGCCACGGCCTGGTCGGAACGGTAGACAGCACCCAGCAGAATCACTGGCCGGCCTGGTATGCACAACGGGTTGAAGTATTGTGGTCGACCCTGAGCTATCTGCGCCCACCTGCCTTCACGCTGGAAGATCGTCAGATTCTGTTCCGCTGTCGGTCGCGTCTGGCACATCTTTTTCGCGACTTCGATGATCCCTGTGTGATGGTTCACGGCAACGTGCGGCTGCAGAGCATGCTGAAAAACAGCCGTAGCGACCAGTTAGTCGCGATGACACAGCCGGGCACGATTCTATGGGCGCCCCGTGAATATGACCTGATCCATCTGGATACCTCACCCGCCGAGACAGCGCTGCTGCACGACTACCTGCAACGGGCACCCGTCTCTGAGGGCTTTGTCTGGCGCCGATGGGTTTATCAACTGTGGGACTGCATCGAGCATCTTGTGCAGACCGGCACGTTTAATCGTCCGCGTTTTGACCATGCCTGCACGCAACTACTTCCCTGGCTCGGCTGAGCCGGGTTCCTCACCTTTAAGTCGCTGCAGTAACGTGCCCAGCGTCTCATACACTGCCCGTTCGCTGTGACTCAGCCAGATCGATGACGGTATCGCCCGTTCCCAGCCGTTCAGCGGCGAGGTAATCGCCAGCTGATTAGCAGGCGCAGCAATCGGCTTCAGACCGACCGCGTGGAAAAAGCGTATCGCCCGCGGCATATGATTCGCTGAGGTGACCAGCAGCATCGGGCGATCGCCGACTACCGTTTTGACCGCCTGCGCTTCATCCGCAGTATCACGAGGCTGGTCCAGAATCTGAATATGTTCGCGCGGCACGCCCAGACTTTCTGCCACCTGAGCGGCTACCCAGGCGCTGCTCTTCGGATTGGTGCCACCGGCAGCGCCGGTAAAAATCAGGGTCGACTGTGGATTGCGTTGCCATTGACGAATACCTTCTGCCACGCGTGGCAGACTGTTATTCAGCAGGTTCGAGCTGGGTGCCCAGACCGGATTGAAGGTATAGCCTCCGCCCAGCACCACAATGTAGTCCACCTTCTCTGCGCCGTTCCAGGTCGGATAACGGTTATCCAGCGGCAAAAGCAGCCGATCGGCCAGCGGTTGCAGGCTCAGCAGCAGCAGTAACAGCCAACTGACGGAGATCACGGTTTTGCCACTTTTTTGCCAGTCAGTAAACCAAAGCAGTAAAATGCCCAGCGCCATCAGCAAAAGCAGAAACGGCAAGGGTAAAAGCAGCCCGCCAATCACTTTTTTCAGGGTAAATAACATCGAAAACGCGTCCTGTTGTCCGAAAATAGAGCACCCGGAAGGGAAGATGGGGATGAAAGGTTCATTCTTCTGGTGCCTGTGACAAAATAGCACAAGTCTCACCGCAGCATACCGGAGCGCATGCCATGCAGGATCGTAACTTTGACGATCTCGCGGATAAATTTTCGCAAAATATTTACGGCACCACCAAAGGGAAGATACGCCAGGCCATCCTCCGGGATGAGCTGGAGAAGATAGTACCCGGGCTGTCGCCCCATCCGCTGTCAGTACTGGATGCCGGCGGCGGTGTCGGACAGGTCTCCAGCGGACTTGCTGCCCAGGGCCATCAGGTTCTGCTGTGCGACCTCTCTGCTGAGATGCTGCGTCGGGCCGCCGAAAATGCGGCGGCGCAAGGTGTGAGCCACAACATGCAATTCAGACAAATTAGCGCCCAGCAGGTGGGCGAACATTTGGATAAGCCGGTGGATCTGGTATTGTTCCACGCTGTGCTTGAGTGGGTCGCTGAACCGGAGAAGGTGCTCAAAGCGCTGTTCGATCTGCTGCGTCCGGGGGGCGTCATGTCGCTGATGTTTTACAATCTGCACGGCCTGACATTGCGCACCTTAACGCTGGGTAACTTCGGCTATCTGCGCACCAACCTGACTAAACGCAAAAAGCGAACCCTGTCGCCTGACTATCCGCGCGACCCCGAGCAGGTCTATCGCTGGCTGGAGGCGTGTGGCTTTGTGATTGAGCAGCGTGCCGGGATCCGGGTATTCAGTGACTACATGAAACCGCCGAAGGGCGAGCCAAAAAGCGACGACGAAATTATTGAGATGGAGCGGCGTTATTGCCGTCAGGAACCCTTTTTAAGCTTAGGGCGCTACATCCATGTGACCGCGCGTAAACCGGGGCAGAAGGACGAATTATGAGTGAATTTTCCCAGACGGTACCTGAACTGGTATCCTGGGCGCGCAAAAATGACTTTTCCCTTGCGCTGCCAGTGGAACGTCTGGCC
The DNA here is from genome assembly GCF_000745295.1 of Pantoea sp. 9140. NCBI lineage: Bacteria > Pseudomonadati > Pseudomonadota > Gammaproteobacteria > Enterobacterales > Erwiniaceae > Pantoea > Pantoea sp. 9140. The sequence goes on from NZ_JQNO01000001.1 coordinate 1,093,079, forward strand.
TTTTTGCTGGCTATCGCCACCCTCAACGGTGAGCGGATGGATGGCGAAATGAGCGAAGGCGATCTGATTGACGCTTTCCGTCATGTCAGTAAAGCTTTTGAACAAACCCATGAAACCGTGTTGGTTCGTGCCAACAACGCCATCAACGACATGGTGCGTCAGCGCCTGCTCAACCGCTTTACCAGTGAACTCACCGAAGGCAACGCTATCTACCGCCTGACGCCGCTGGCGATCGGCATCACCGACTACTACATCCGTCAGCGTGAGTTTTCAACGCTGCGTCTGTCGATGCAGCTGTCGATTGTGGCCAGCGAGCTCAAGCGGGCAGCCGATGCCGCGCAGGAAAACGGCGATGAGTTTCACTGGCATCGCAATGTTTTCGCGCCGCTGAAATATTCGGTGGCGGAGATCTTCGACAGCATCGATATGACCCAGCGTCTGATGGATGAACAGCAGCAGGCGGTGAAAAACGACATCGCTGAACTGCTGAATAAAGACTGGCGCGCGGCGATCTCCAGTTGTGAAATGCTGCTCTCTGAAACCTCCGGGACGCTGCGTGAACTGCAGGATACGCTGGAAGCGGCGGGCGACAAACTTCAGGAAAACCTGCTGCGCATCCAGGATGCCACGCTGGACAGCCCGGACCTGGGCTTCGTCGATAAACTGGTGTTTGACCTGCAAAGCAAGCTCGACCGTATTACCAGCTGGGGCCAGCAGGCGATCGACCTGTGGATCGGCTATGACCGCCACGTCCATAAATTTATTCGTACCGCCATCGACATGGATAAAAACCGTGTCTTTGCCCAGCGTCTGCGGGTATCGGTACAAAATTACTTCGACGCGCCCTGGGCGCTGACCTACGCCAATGCAGACCGCCTGTATGACATGCGCGATGAGGCGCTGACGCTGCGGAATGATGAAGTGATGGGCGAACTGCCGCCAGAGATGGAATACGAAGAGATTAACGAAATTCGCGAACAGCTGGCAGCGATGATTGAAGAAGCGCTGCAGGTCTACAAATCGCAACAAAAACCGCTCAACCTCGCGTCAGTGATGCGTGACTACCTGGCCCAGTATCCACGCGCCCGCCATTTTGACCTGGCGCGCATTGTGGTGGATCAGGCGGTACGCCTTGGCGTAGCGGAAGCTGATTTAGCCGGTTTGCCTGTGGAATGGCAAGCCATCAATGATTACGGAGCCAAGGTGCAGGCACATGTCATCGACAAATATTGAACAAGTGATGCCGGTTAAGCTGGCACAGGCACTGGCCAACCCGATTTTTCCCGCGCTGGACAGCCAGTTACGCGCCGGACGCCATATCGGAATTGAAGAGCTGGATAACCACGCTTTTCTGATGGACTACCAGTCATTTCTCGAAGAGTTTTACACCCGCTATAACGTTGAGTTAATTCGTGCGCCGGAAGGCTTTTTCTATCTGCGACCGCGTTCAACCACGCTGATTCCGCGTTCCGTGCTCTCTGAGCTGGACATGATGGTCGGGAAGATTCTCTGCTACCTCTATCTCAGCCCGGAACGCCTGGCGAATGAGGGGATCTTCACCCAGCAGGAGCTCTATGACGAGCTGCTCTCGCTGGCCGACGAGAACCGTCTGCTGAAGCTGGTTAACCAGCGTTCAACCGGTTCAGACCTGGATCGCACCAAACTGCAGGAGAAAGTGCGCGCCTCTCTGAGCCGCCTGCGCCGTCTTGGCATGGTGTGGTTTTTCGGCAACGACAGCAGCAAATTCCGTATCACGGAATCGGTGTTCCGCTTTGGTGCCGACGTGCGCGGCGGTGATGATGCCCGTGAAGCGCAGCTTCGCCTGATTCGTGATGGCGAGGCCATGCTACTGGAAAATGCGACTGCACCGATCGACACCGATGAAAGTGAAGGGCAGGAAGGCGACGCGAGTGAGAACGCAGAGGAAGAACAGGCATGATTGAGCGCGGAAAGTTTCGTTCGCTTACGCTGATCAACTGGAACGGCTTTTTTGCCCGTACCTTTGATCTTGATGAATTAGTGACCACGCTGTCAGGCGGTAACGGCGCGGGTAAGTCCACCACCATGGCGGCCTTTGTCACCGCACTGATCCCCGATTTAACGCTGCTGCACTTCCGTAACACCACCGAAGCGGGCGCCACGTCGGGATCCCGTGACAAAGGTCTGCACGGTAAACTGCGGGCAGGTGTCTGCTACTCCATGCTGGATGTGGTGAACTCACGCCATCAGCGTGTGGTAGTCGGTGTACGTCTGCAGCAGGTCGCCGGACGCGATAAAAAGGTCGATATCAAGCCGTTCAGTATCCACGGTCTGCCCACCGATACCAACCCGACCGATATGCTGACGGAAGTGCTTAACAGCCGTCAGGCACGCGTCTTACCACTGAATGAGGTAAAAGATCGGGTTGAGGCACAGGAAGGCGTGCAGTTCCGCGCTTATAACTCGGTGACGGATTATCACGCCATGCTGTTTGATCTGGGCGTGGTGCCGCGTCGTCTGCGCTCTGCCAGCGATCGAAGCAAGTTCTATCGTCTGATCGAAGCCTCGCTCTATGGCGGTATCTCCAGTGCCATCACCCGATCGCTGCGTGATTACCTGCTGCCTGAAAACAGCGGCGTGCGTAAAGCGTTCCAGGATATGGAAGCTGCGCTGCGGGAGAACCGCATGACGCTGGAGGCGATCCGCGTTACCCAGTCTGACCGCGACCTCTTTAAGCATCTCATCTCCGAGGCGACCAGCTACGTGTCGGCTGACTACATGCGTCACGCCAACGAGCGCCGTGGACATCTCGACAGCGCATTACAGCTGCGCAATGAACTGTTCAGCAGCCGTAAGCAACTCGCCACTGAGCAGTATCGTCACGTGGAGATGGCGCGCGAGCTGTCAGAGCACAGTGGCGCAGAGAACGATCTCGAAGTCGATTATCAGGCTGCCAGCGATCACCTGAATCTGGTGCAGACGGCGATGCGGCAGCAGGAGAAGATTGAGCGCTACGACGCCGATATCGAAGATCTGACGCTGCGTCTGGAAGAGCAGACCGAAGTGGTTGCCGAAGCGCGCGAAATTCAGGAAGAGAATGAAGCGCGTGCCGAAGCGGCTGAACTGGAAGTGGATGAGCTGAAAAGTCAGCTGGCCGATTTCCAGCAGGCACTCGACGTGCAGCAAACGCGCGCCATCCAGTATCAGCAGGCCCTGCAGGCGCTGGAACGCGCCCGTACGCTCTGCCAGTTGCCCGATCTGACCATCGATAACGCTGCAGAATGGCAGGAGAGTTTCCAGGCGAAAGAGGAGGAGGCGACAGAACGCCTGCTGCGCCTGGAGCAGAAGCTGAGCGTGGCCGAAGCCGCGCACAGTCAGTTTGAACAGACGCTGGCGCTGGTGACCAGCATTGCTGGTGACGTGACCCGTCAGGATGCGTGGCAGACCGGCCGCGAACTGCTGCGTGATGCCAGCAATCAGCGTCATCACGCCGACCAGCTCTCGTCGCTGCGTCTGCGTCTCAATGAGCTGGAACAGCGTCTGCGCGAGCAGCATGAGGCGGAGCGTCTGCTGGCCGAGTTCTGCAAGCGTCAGGGGCAGCAGTACGAAGCCGATGCGCTGGCGGGCCTGCAGCAGGAGCTTGAAGCGCAGATCGAACAGCTGAACAGCAGCGTCTCGGACGCCGGTGAGCAGCGCATGATGATGCGTCAGGAGCTGGAACAGCTGCGCGAACGCATCACCAGCCTCACCGCCAGAGCGCCACACTGGCTGGCGGCGCAGGAGATCCTGACGCAGCTCAGTGAACAGACCGGCCAGGCGCTGAACAGCAGCCAGGACGTCACCGAATTTATGCAGCAACTGCTTGAGCGCGAGCGTGAAACCACCGTCGAGCGCGACGAAGTGGCGGCACGCAAACGTGATATCGAGCAACAGATTGAGCGGCTCAGTCAGCCGGGCGGGGCGGAAGATGCGCGCCTGACTCAGCTGGCCGAACGCTTTGGCGGCGTATTACTGTCTGAGATTTATGATGATGTGACCCTCGATGATGCGCCGTACTTCTCGGCGCTCTATGGTCCGTCACGTCATGCAATCGTGGTGCCGGATCTCTCCCGCGTGCGTGAGATGCTGGATGGTCTGGAGGAGTGCCCGGAAGATCTCTACCTGATCGAGGGTGACCCGCAGTCATTCGATGACAGTGTCTTCAGCGTTGATGAGCTGCAGAATGCCGTCGTGGTGAAAGTGGCAGAGCGTCAGTGGCGCTACTCCCGCTTCCCGAAAATCCCGCTGTTTGGCCGCGCAGCGCGCGAAAATCAGCTGGAGCTGCTGCACCTTGAGCGCGACAAACTGGCTGAGCGTTACGCCACATTGTCGTTCGACGTGCAGAAAACGCAGCGTCTGCATCAGTCATTCAGTCGCTTTATCGGCACACATCTGGCCGTGGCCTTTGATGCCGACCCGGAAGCGCAGATCCGTCAGCTGGGCGCGCGCCGGGGTGAGCTTGAGCGGGCACTGAATCAGCATGAGAGCAATAATCAGCAGCAGCGTCAGCAGTATGAGCTGGCGAAAGAGGGCGTGTTGCAGTTAAACCGACTGCTGCCACGCGTCAACCTGCTGCTGGACGATACGCTGGGCGATCGCTGCGAAGAGATCCGTGAGCAGGTCGATGCGGCACAGGAGGCGGCGCGCTTCCTGCATCAGCATGGCGCGAAGCTGGCGAAACTGGAACCGATCATTGCGGTATTGCAGAGCGATCCGGAACAGCACGAGCAGTTACAGGCGGATTATCAGCAGGCGCAGCAGCAGCAGCGCAACGCACGTCAGCAGGCCTTTGCGCTGACAGAAGTGGTGCAGCGTCGCGCTCACTTCAGCTACGACGACTCGGCCAGCATGCTCAACGGCAACAATGACCTCAGCGATAAGCTGCGTCAGCGTCTTGAGCAGGCTGAAGGTGAACGCAGTCGCAGCCGCGATCGCCTGCGTGAACATCAGGCGCAGCTGACGCAATACTCACAGGTGCTGGCTTCACTGAAAAGTGCTTACGACGCCAAGCGCGACATGCTCAAAGAGCTGCAGCAGGAGATGCAGGACATTGGCGTCACTGCTGACAGCAGCGCAGAAGCGCGTGCACGCGTTCGCCGTGACGAGCTCTACACTGCACTGAGCCACAACCGCGCCCGCCGCAATCAGCTGGAGAAACAGCTCACCTTCTGTGAAGCGGAGATGGATAACCTGCAGAAGCGCCTGCGTCAGCTTGAGCGTCAGTATCATCAGGTGCGTGAGCAGGTGGTCAGCGCGAAAGCGGGCTGGTGTACCGTCCTGCGTCTGGTGAAAGAGAATGGCGTTGAGCGTCGCCTGCATCGTCGTGAACTGGCTTACCTGAGCGGCGATGAGCTGCGCTCGATGTCGGATAAAGCGCTGGGTGCATTGCGTCTGGCGGTGGCGGACAACGAACATCTGCGCGACGTACTGCGGCTGTCGGAAGATCCAAAACGTCCTGAACGTAAGATTCAGTTCTTTATTGCGGTCTATCAGCATCTGCGCGAGCGTATTCGTCAGGATATTATTCGTACCGACGATCCTGTCGAAGCGATTGAACAGATGGAAATCGAACTGAACCGTCTGACTGAAGAGCTGACCGCGCGTGAGCAGATGCTGGCGATCAGTTCACGCAGTGCGGCGAATATTATCCGCAAAACGATCCAGCGTGAACAGAACCGCATCCGCCAGCTCAACCAGGGGCTGCAGACCGTCAGCTTTGGTCAGGTGCGCAGCGTGCGGCTCAACGTGAACGTGCGTGAAACCCACGCTATGCTGCTGGATACGCTGTCAGAAGAGCATGAGCAGCATCAGGATCTGTTCAACAGCAACCGCCTGACCTTCTCTGAGGCACTGGCGAAACTCTATCAGCGTCTTAACCCGCATATCGATATGGGTCAGCGGACGCCGCAGACCATCGGTGAGGAGCTGCTCGACTACCGCAACTATCTGGAGATGGAAGTGGAAGTTAACCGGGGCTCCGATGGCTGGCTGCGTGCAGAAAGCGGTGCGCTCTCAACGGGTGAGGCGATCGGTACCGGTATGTCCATTCTGGTAATGGTGGTGCAGAGCTGGGAAGAGGAGTCCCGTCGTCTGCGCGGCAAAGATATTTCGCCATGCCGACTGCTGTTCCTTGATGAAGCGGCCCGTCTGGATGCCCGCTCCATCGCCACACTGTTTGAACTCTGTGAGCGACTGGAGATGCAGCTGGTGATTGCGGCACCGGAGAACATCAGCCCGGAGAAAGGCACGACCTACAAACTGGTACGTAAGGTGTTTAATAACACCGAGCATGTGCATGTGGTCGGGCTGCGTGGTTTTGCTGCCGATCCTTCACCAGTGCGTGCGGGAAGCGAAGCGGATGCGCTACCCGATCTGACTGCTGAAAAATCGCAGGCGGAAACGTAGTCAAAAACTGAACCATTGGTTAATCTGATAACGGCATTTGTCCCATGAGGCAAATGCCGTTTTTGTTTGTATACTCACATTATGAGTCACGGCGCGGTCGCAGTGGATACAGGGAACATTGCGAAGTTGAAAATTAAGGGGGCAGGGATGTTGCTGGTAAAAAAATTAAATCATCATCGCGTTTTATCATTGTTAGCGCTAGCGCTAACCGCTGTTCCATTTACGCTACCACAGGCCGCTGTCATCGCCGCGATGCCAGGGACAACGCAGACGGCTATCACGGTTTCCGAAAGTCAGCACCGCATCCGTCAGGCTTTTTCCAGTGCCGACCAGCCATTCTATCTGGGACCGCTGGCAACGCTCTATGCCTCCCGCCATATGCAGCCGCTCTGGCAGGATGCTCAGGCGGTGCAGAAATTTCAGCAGCAGCTGGCTGAGGTGGCACTTTCAGGCGTTCAGCCGCAGTTCACGCGCTGGATTGAGCGTCTGACGAATCCGGCTATTACCGGCTTTGCCCGTGATGTCGCGCTCTCTGATGCGATGCTGGGCTATCTGCAGTTTGTTTCAAATGTGCCGACGCAGGGTGAAACCTGGCTCTACAGCAACGTTCCCTACAGACTGACCCAGCCGTCAGTCGCGGTGGTGAATCAGTGGCAAAACGCAGTGAATGCGGGTTCGGCTGACACGTTTATTGCCTCATTACAGCCGCAGCATCCACAGTATCAGCCTATGCACGCCGCGCTGAAAGCGTTGCTCAGCGATAAGCAGCCCTGGCCGCAACTAAAAAGCAGTGAAACCCTGCGTCCCGGCCAGGTCAGTGATGACGTTCCTGCACTGCGTGAAATTCTGCAGCGCAGCGGCATGTTAACGGCACAGGTTAACGCGCCCGCACCGGATGACGATGCGGTGCCTGTGGCGCCAGTACCGGTGAGCCACAGCGATCAGCCGGTCGCGGTGAGTCCTTCCGCCGCGCCAGTCACCAATCTGCTTGCGCCATCACCACAATCACCGGGTAACGTCCAGACTTCGACGCTGGAAGGGAATACCGCCAATATTTATGACGAGACGCTGGTGGCGGCGGTGAAGCGTTTCCAGCAGTGGCAGGGACTGGATGGCGATGGGGCTATCGGTACCAGAACGCGGCAGTGGCTTAACGTCTCTCCGCAGATGCGCGCTTCGCTGCTGGCGCTGAATATTCAGCGCCTGCGTCTGCTGCCGGATGATATGCACAACGGTATCATGGTGAACATCGCCAACTACTCGCTGATCTATTACAACAACGGCAACAAGATTCTCTCATCGCGTGTCATCGTCGGTCGTCCCGATCGTAAAACGCCCCTCATGCGCAGTGCGCTTAATAACGTCGTGCTCAACCCGCCGTGGAATGTGCCGACAACGCTGGTGCGTAAAGACATCATTCCGAAGGTGAAGCAGGATCCAACCTATCTTTACAAGCATGGGTATACACTGCTGTCGGGCTGGAGTGCAGATGCTGAAGTGATTGATCCCAGCATGATTGACTGGCGCATGGTCTCTGCGGCGTCGTTTCCCTATCGGATGATTCAGGCTCCGGGCGTGGCGAATGCGCTGGGCCGGTATAAATTTAATATGCCGAGTTCAGATGCAATCTACCTGCATGACACGCCAAACCATAACCTGTTCCAGCGTGATATCCGTGCGCTCAGTTCAGGCTGTGTGCGGGTGAACAAAGCGTCTGAACTGGCAGGGTTATTGCTGCAGAATGCGGGCTGGAACGACTCCCGAATTTCCAGCACGCTGAAAGAGGGTGACACCCGCTATGTGCCGATTCGGCATCGCATTCCCGTCAATCTCTATTATCTGACGGCGTGGGTCGCTGATGATGGCAAACCGCAGTTCCGCACAGATATTTACAATTATGATGACACGGCCCGTTCGGGCAGTCAGGCCCTGAGTCGGGCCGGGCAATTACTGCTCTAGTAATTGATTTTAAATCGTTAGCGGCATAGCTGAAATAAATTAACATATCATCAAATGGCGATCCCTTTGGGGATCGCTTCGCAAACTCCGGGCGGATGGGTTGACGACCTTCTGAGAGAAAGTTATGGTTCGGCCTGTGCGCTTTTTGCACATTTCTATGGCTCTACTCTCAGGTAAACCGTTACATGTCTACTATCGATTCTTTTCGTCGCAAACTACTGCTGTGCAGTAGCGCCGCTGCCGGACTGGCATTATTGCCCGCGTCTGCAAGGGCCTCCCTCTCTACGTCTCGTCCGCGTGTATTGATGCTTAATAATCTTCACACCGGTGAAACCCTTAAAACTGAGTTTTTTAATGGTAAGAGTTACGACAAGGATGAGCTGTCACGATTAAATCATTTTTTCCGTGACTATCGCGCCAACAAAGTGAAAAGCATCGATCCACATCTGTTTGACCAGATTTTTCGCCTGCAGGCGCTGCTGGGCATGCGTAAACCGATCCAGCTGGTTTCCGGCTATCGTTCACTGGCAACCAACAATATGTTACGTGAGAGTGGTCCGGGAGTAGCAAAGCACAGCTATCACACCAAAGGCCAGGCGATGGATTTTCATATTGAAGGGGTTTCGCTGGCGAATGTACGCAAAGCGGCGTTATCTCTGCGTGCGGGTGGTGTAGGATATTATCCCCGCAGTAACTTTGTACATATTGATACCGGTCCGATCAGGCACTGGTAATGACACCGGCAACGCTGCGTGAGCCGGTCATGGAGCGTTATGAATTACCACATTATTCCTGTTACCGCTTTTGCCCAGAACTGCTCAGTTATCTGGTGCGACACGACTCGCGAAGCCGCACTGGTCGACCCAGGCGGCGATGCCGAACTGATCAAACAAACGCTGGAACAGCTAAAACTTAAACCTGCTCAGATTCTGCTGACACATGGACACCTAGATCATGTCGGGGCCGCTGTTGAACTGGCGGCGTTTTATCAGATTCCGATTGTCGGACCGCAAAAGCGCGATACCTTCTGGCTGGAAGCGCTGCCGACTCAGAGCCGGATGTTCGGACTTGACGAGTGCGCACCGTTTACTCCCGATCGCTGGCTGGAAGAGGGGGAGAGCGTGCAGGTCGGGCTGACCACGCTGGACGTTCTGCACTGTCCGGGACATTCACCCGGCCATGTCGTGTTCTTTGACCGTCCGGGACGATTGCTGATTTCAGGCGACGTGATTTTTAATGGTGGTGTTGGGCGTACTGACTTCCCGCAGGGCGATCATCAGCAGCTCATTGATGCTATCCGCACAAAATTACTGCCGCTTGGCGATGATGTGACTTTTCTTCCCGGTCACGGCCCGATTTCAACATTGGGGCATGAACGCATCAGTAATCCTTTCCTGCAGTAAACAATCCGTAATTTTTACTGCAATAAAAAATGGGCCGTCAGGCCCATTTTTGTTTGGTCATCTGCGTTACAGCACGGCGACAATCGCTTCGCACAGCGCCGACATGTTGTCTGGCGTCATGCCCGCCACATTCACGCGGCCTGAGTTAACGGCATAGACACCGAACTCTTCACGCAGGCGAATCACTTGGTCTTTGGTTAAGCCACTGAACGAGAACATGCCGTTCTGCTTAATGATAAAGCTGAAGTCACGCTGCGCGCCTTTTTCCGCCAGCGTGTTCACAAACAGCTGACGCATGCGCTGAATGCGCTGACGCATGTCCGACAGCTCCTGCTCCCAGATGGTACGCAGGGTATCATTGCTCAGAATGGTTGCGACGATGGCGGCGCCATGTGCAGGCGGATTGGAGTAGTTCGCGCGAATGGTGTACTTCACCTGACTGAACGCGGTATCTGCCACGCTCGCATCGGCGGCAACCAGCGTGATGGCACCAACACGTTCGTTATACAGACCGAAATTCTTGGAGTAAGAGCTGGCGACGATCAGTTCCTGATGCGAGGCGGCAAAAATGCGCAGGCCTTCTGCATCTTCATCCAGACCACGGGCAAAGCCCTGGTAAGCGAAGTCGAACAATGGCAGCCAGCCATTGGCCTGTGATAACTGCGCCAACTGTTGCCACTGTCCGGCGGTCGGGTCGATACCGGTCGGGTTATGGCAGCAACCATGGAACAGTACCACGTCGCCAGGCTGAACCTGCTGCAGTGACGCCAGCATGCCCTCGAAATCCAGCGTATGGTTTGCTGCGTCATAGTAATGATATTCACAAACTTCAAGACCGGCAGCATTGAACACGTTGTTGTGATTCGGCCAGCTCGGATTGCTGATCCAGACCCGCTTTACGGAGGTCTGCGTGGCGAGGAAATCTGCTGCTACACGTAACGCACCTGTGCCACCTGGCGTCTGAGCCGTACGCGCCCGGCCTGCGGTGATCAGCGGGCTTTGATTGCCGAACAGCAGGGCCTGTGTACAGCGGGCAAAATCAGCCAGACCATCAATGCTGAGATAGTTTTTCGTGGTTTCGTTTTCCAGCAGGTATTGCTCAGCTTTTTTTACACTGGTCAGTACCGGGGTCTTGCCGGTTTCGTCTTTGTAGACGCCGATGCCCAGGTTGATTTTTTCAGGGCGGTCATCAGCACGAAACAGATCGGCCAGTCCAAGAATAGGATCGGCGGGTGCAGCAGAGATCGATTCAAACATGTGTCAGGTCCATTAGCGTGAACTTTAGCAAGAGGGCTCTCAGGTTAGCGTCCGGCCAGGGAAATGCCAACCGTTTGCGAGACAAAATCGACTATTTTGCGGTGTTGATTTCGCTATCAGGAGAAGCTGAGGTTAACGCTGAGCAGAAGGGGGGAGAGAAACGCGGATGAGGAAAATAAAAGGCATAAAAAAACGGGGCCGTAGCCCCGTTTTCAACATGCTTAAAGCAGGATTAGAACTGGTAAACCAGGCCTACTGCTACAGTGTCATCCGTGTTCAGACCCAGACGGTTGTTGTCATCCAGCTGGTTGATCTGATAGTCCACATAGGTAGACATGTTTTTGTTGAAGTAGTAAGTCGCGCCAACGTCGATGTATTTAACCAGGTCAGCATCGCCCACGCCTTCAATATCCTTGCCTTTAGACTGAACGTAAGCAATGGATGGACGCAGACCGAAGTCGAACTGATACTGTGCAACCAGTTCAATGTTCTGAGCTTTGTTTGCAAAGCCAGTTGTAGAGAACGTGTTGCCGTTAGCCAGAGTACCGGTAGCAGTAATTGGAGTTGAGTTACGTGTCTCTCCGTACATTGCAGCCAGGTAAACGTTGTTAGCATCATACTTGATAGCTGTTGCCCAGTTTTCAGCACGTTTACCCGCACCCTGACCGGTAACAGTGGTTGTTGCATCACCGCCGCCATTCGCTTCGCTAGGTGTGACAGTAGTCTGTGCACCTGCTGCCTGAGCGTTAGTACGATCGCTGCTGCTATATGCACCAACGATACCCAGACCGATTGGTGAGGTATAAGAGGTTGACAGACCGTAGCCGTCGCCGTTAGAACGACGAATTGAGTCACGTTCGTTTTTGCCCTGATATTGAACCGCGAAGTCCCAGCCATCTACCAGGCCGAAGAAGTTGGTGTTGCGATAAGTCAGCAGGCCGGTGCTACGACCGTTCATGAAGTTATCAGAGTATCCTGAGTCGCCACCGAACTCTGGCAGCATATCGGTCCAGCCGATTGCATCATAAACCACACCGTAGTTACGGCCGTAGTCGATTGAGCCGGCATCGCCGAATTTCAGACCAGCAAAGCCCAGACGGGTTTTGTTGTTGGCTTGTGCATCAGAACCTTCAGAGTTGTTCGCCTGAATGTTGTATTCCCACTGGCCGTAACCGGTCAGCTGGTCATTAATCTGAGTTTCACCTTTGAAACCAAAACGAACGTAAGATTTGTCGCCGTTATTGCCGTCGTTATTTGGTGCATCGTTATCAGAGAAGTAATGCAGGCCAACAGCTTTACCGTACAGGTCCAGTTTGTTGCCGTCTTTGTTATAGATTTCTGCAGCATTTGCTGCGCCGGCGGCTAACAGAGCAGGGATAACCACTGCAAGAATATTGCGCTTCATCATTATTCATTACCCTCATTGGAGTTATTTGTACACCTGCCACTGCCGTCAGGAAATCTTTACAGAACCCTGAGCGAAGTTTGGTGTCTTCCTGTGTCTGCACGCATCTTTCCATCCCACCCGCCGTAATTCTAGCGCTTAAATGCTACTAAACTCGTAATCTAGTTTCTAAAGGAAAATATGTATTGCAAAATGTAAAAAATACGGAACTTTGTGAGAGAACTCAAAATTTACAAAAATAAAAAAAGGCCGGCAGTGCCGACCTCTTTATATATATGAATTTCTTATATTTAATGCTGAATTTTAGAAACTTGCATTGCGTGGCGTGCGTGGGAAGGGGATGACGTCCCTGACATTCTGCACGCCAGTCACATAGGCGATTAAACGTTCAAAGCCCAGTCCGAAGCCAGAATGTGGCACGGTACCGTAGCGACGCAGGTCACGATACCACCAGTAATCTTCTTTGTTCAGACCCATCTCTTCCAGACGTGCATCCAACACATCGAGACGCTCTTCACGCTGTGAACCGCCAATGATTTCACCAATGCCAGGCGCCAGAACGTCCATCGCCGCCACGGTTTTGCCATCCTCGTTCAGGCGCATATAGAACGCTTTGATGTCTTTCGGATAGTTTTTCACCACTACTGGCGCTTTGAAGTGCTGCTCTGCCAGGTAGCGCTCGTGTTCAGAAGAGAGATCGATACCCCAGGAAACCGGGTTCTCAAAGGTCTGACCGCAGTTCATCAGGATTTCAACCGCATCGGTATAGTCTACCTGGGCAAAATCGGTGGTGATGAAACGCTGCAGGCGCTCAACCGCGTCTTTATCCACGCGCTCAGCGAAGAACGCCATGTCATCGGCGCGCTCTTCCAGCACCGCGTTGAACACATACTTCAGCATCGCTTCTGCCAGTGCAGCCGCATCATCCAGTGACGCAAACGCAATTTCCGGCTCCAGCATCCAGAATTCAGCCAGATGGCGGCTGGTATTGGAGTTCTCTGCGCGGAACGTCGGGCCGAAGGTGTAGATCTTCGACAGGGCGCTGGCGTAGGTTTCGCCGTTCAGCTGACCGGAAACGGTCAGGAAGGCCTCTTTACCAAAGAAATCTTCGCTGAAGTCGACTTTGCCCTGATCGTTGCGCGGCAGGTTTTCCATATCCAGCGTTGAGACACGGAACATCTCGCCAGCACCTTCGGTATCCGAGGCGGTGATCAGCGGAGTAGAAACCCAGAAATAGCCATTTTCATGAAAGAAGCGATGCAGCGCCTGCGCCAAAGTATGGCGAACGCGGGCGACCGCGCCAATCAGGTTAGTACGCGGACGCAGGTGAGCGACTTCGCGCAGATACTCGATGCTGTGGCGTTTTGCGGCCATCGGGTAGCTGTCCGGATCTTCCACCCAGCCGACGACTTCCAGGCTGGTCGCCTGAATTTCAAACGCCTGGCCCTGACCTGGCGATGCCACCACTTTACCGGTAACGATAACGGAACAGCCGGTGGTCAAACGCAGCACTTCATCCTGATAATTATTCAGAGAATTATTGACGACAGCCTGAACGGGATTAAAGCAGGAGCCGTCATAGACAGCGATGAAGGAAAGACCGGCTTTGGAATCTCTTCGGGTACGCACCCAACCACGTACGGTGACTTCACTGTCAACCGCGACGCGACCGTGCAGTACGTCCGCTACAGGCACTACGCTCATAAATATCTCTCTATATAGAAGAAGTGAGTTAAAAGTTGCCCCATCCGGGGTTTTGCTATGTTACTTGTGAGTCTTCAGGAAACAAGCAAAATTCAGGGGGAAAGCGGATTTATTACAGCAGAGGCGGGGCGCATCAACGCCCCGATAAGAAGAGGTTTAACTCGCTTTTTTCACCAGCGGCAGATCAAAGGCTTTACGCAGGGCTCTGACAAAGGCTTTATCCTGGCAGATGGTTTTGCCCGGGCTGTCTGAAAGTTTCGCTACCGGCTTGCCGTTGCACTGCACCAGCTTGATAACGATGTTCAGAGGCGTTACGCCTGGAATATCACAGGTAAGACGCGTACCGATGCCGAACACCACATTCGTGCGCTGGCCAAAGTGGCGATAAAGCGCCAGTGCTTTGTCGAGATTTAAGTTGTCAGAAAAGACCAGGTGTTTACTTTGCGGATCGATACCCAGTTTCTGATAATGAGCCAGCGCTTTCTCGCCCCATTCAACCGGATCGCCGGAGTCATGGCGCAGCCCCTGGTAGCGGCGGGCAAACACCGGACCGAAATCGCGCAGGAACGCATCCATGGCGATGCAGTCGGTCAGCGCGATACCCAACTGATCGTCATACTCGTCCAGCCACGCCTGCAGCGCAGCACGCTGACTGTTGGCAAGAACCGGGCTGATCTGCTGGAAGGCCTGGAACCACTCATGCGCCTGCGTGCCGACCGGCGTCAGTGACAGACGGCGTGCCAGATCATAGTTACTGGTACCAATCAGCCACGGGAAATCCTGTTTCAGCGTGGAGACAATCGACTGCTGCACATCCTGCGAATAGCGACGACGGGTGCCGAAATCCATCAGGCGGAAGCGCGACATATCCAGGTCAGCCACCTGCGTCTTAAAGTCGCCCAGTTTCTGATGCAGGTGGTCAATCGCCTGCTGGGTGGTGACCTGCGGCGTGCGATGACGATGCACAATCTCACTGATCAGCGCCAGGAGCGGCACCTCCCACAGGATCACCTCCCGCCACGGTCCCTGGATACGAAGTTCCAGTTTGCCATGATGATTGCGCACCTCAACCTGCTCCGGGTTATAGCGGAACTGGCGCAACCAGCTGAGGTAATCCTGCTGGAAAAAGGGAAGGTGGGATAACCAGGTCGCTTCATCATCAGTCAGCGCCAGGTGTTGCATGGCAGTAATCGCTTCACGAATTTCGTCAGCGTAGAGACCCAGCAGTTCGTCGCCGCGGCAGCGAAACTCCGCCGCCACCGTTACGTCATGATAGCGGTGGAAAACGGCCTGCTGCATATGGAGCTTATAGGCGTCCGTATCCAGCAGGGAGGTCAGTATCGGGGAAGCATGTCCTGTCATGGCGCGTTTCAGCATCCTGTTCGGTGGCGCAGTGCCCGGTGTTGTACACAGTCATAAAGACGCAAAAGTATAATTCACTATCTGAAGCCAATCACAGCATATTTCAGTCGGGCGGGTCGAGGCCAATCTGTGCCATTGTTAACAAAGTGTAGCCATTTCACCCTTCAGGTGCATTGTGCGTGGCAAGCTTGTAGTAACAAGCTTAGACTTTGCCGGTAAACTTATAACAACGCGAGACGCAATATGACGCAACAGCCCCAAATCAAGTATCGCCACGACTACCGTGCGCCCGATTACACCATCACCGATATCGATTTAACTTTTGAACTGGATGCGTCGACGACCCGTGTAACGGCCATCAGCCAGGTTAAACGCGTGGGCGACAGCCAGGCTGAGCTGCGACTCGACGGCGAAGCGTTAACGCTGATTGCGCTGGAAGTCGACGGGCAACCCTGGACGGCCTTCCGTGAAGAAGAGGGCGCACTGGTCATCAGCCAGCTGCCGGACAGCTTCACCCTGAAAATCATCAATGTGATTCATCCGGATCAGAACACCGCGCTGGAAGGGCTGTACAAATCGGGCGAGGCGCTCTGCACCCAATGTGAGGCTGAAGGCTTCCGTCATATTACCTGGTATCTTGATCGCCCGGATGTACTGGCGCGCTTTACCACCACCATTTATGCCGACGGTGAACGTTACCCGTATCTGCTCTCCAACGGAAACCGCATTGACAGCGGCCGGGATGAGCAGGGCCGCAGCTGGGTGAAGTGGGAAGATCCTTTCCCGAAACCCTGCTACCTGTTTGCGCTGGTGGCGGGCGATTTCGACGTGCTGCGCGACAGCTTCACCACCCGTTCAGGACGTGATGTGGCGCTGGAGATCTTCGTTGACCGCGGCAATCTCGATCGCGCCGACTGGGCGATGACCTCGCTGAAAAACAGCATGAAGTGGGATGAAGAGCGTTTCGGCCTGGAGTATGACCTCGACATCTTTATGATCGTAGCCGTGGATTTCTTCAACATGGGGGCGATGGAGAACAAAGGTCTTAACGTCTTTAACGCCAAATATGTGCTGGCGAAAGCGGAAACGGCGACCGACAAAGATTACCTCGGCATTGAGGCGGTTATCGGTCACGAATATTTCCACAACTGGACCGGTAACCGCGTGACCTGCCGCGACTGGTTCCAGCTCAGCCTGAAAGAGGGACTGACGGTGTTCCGCGATCAGGAGTTCAGCTCCGATCTGGGTTCACGTGCGGTGAACCGCATCGATAACGTCCGTATCGTGCGCGGCGCGCAGTTCGCCGAAGATGCCAGCCCGATGGCGCACCCGATCCGTCCGGATCAGGTTATCGAGATGAACAATTTTTACACCCTGACGGTGTATGAAAAAGGGTCAGAAGTCATCCGCATGA
The DNA here is from genome assembly GCF_000745295.1 of Pantoea sp. 9140. Taxonomy (NCBI): domain Bacteria; kingdom Pseudomonadati; phylum Pseudomonadota; class Gammaproteobacteria; order Enterobacterales; family Erwiniaceae; genus Pantoea; species Pantoea sp. 9140. The sequence goes on from NZ_JQNO01000001.1 coordinate 1,110,006, forward strand.
TGCACACCCTGCTGGGTGAAGAGAACTTCCAGAAGGGCATGAAGCTCTATTTTGACCGTCACGACGGCAGCGCCGCCACCTGTGATGACTTTGTTCAGGCGATGGAAGATGCCTCAAATGTCGATTTGTCGCAGTTCCGCCGCTGGTACAGCCAGTCCGGTACGCCGGTACTGACGGTGCGCGACGATTACAATCCGGAACTTGAGCAGTACACGCTGCATGTCACGCAGCACACCCCAGCGACTGCCGACCAGAAAGAGAAGCTGCCGCTGCATATCCCGCTGGATATTGAGCTGTATGACGGTGAAGGCAAGGTGATCCCGCTGCAGAATAACGGCCATCCGGTGCATCATGTGCTGAATGTCACCGAAGAGTTCCAGACCTTTATTTTCGATAATGTCTACTTCCAGCCGGTGCCGTCGCTGCTGCGTGAATTCTCCGCCCCGGTGAAGCTCGATTATAAATGGAGTGATGCTCAGCTCACCTTCCTGATGCGTCATGCACGCAACGACTTCTCCCGCTGGGATGCGGCTCAGAGCCTGCTGGCGACTTATATTCGCCTGAACGTTGCCCGCTATCAGCAGGGTCAGCATCTGTCGCTGCCGCTGCATGTTGCCGATGCTTTCCGCGCAGTGCTGCTTGATACTGACTGTGACCCGGCCCTGACCGCGCTGATCCTGACGCTGCCGTCAGAAAATGAGATTGCCGAGCTGTTTGACACTATCGATCCGCAGGCGATTGCGCTGGTGCGTGACGCCCTGCAACGCACACTGGCACGCGAACTGGCCGATGAGTTCTTTGCGATCTACAACGCCAATCAGCAGCCTGAATACCGTGTGGAGCATGACGCGATTGGTCAGCGCAGCCTGAAAAATGTCTGCCTGACCTATCTTGCATTCAGTGATGCACAGCTGGCGGACAAACTGGTGCAGACGCAGTATCACCAGGCAACCAACATGACGGATGCGCTGGCGGCGCTTTCCGCTGCTGTGGCGGCTCAGTTACCGTGCCGCGACGCGCTACTGGCGGCTTACGATGAGCGCTGGCATCAGGATGGTCTGGTGATGGACAAATGGTTTGTGCTGCAGGCAACCAGTCCGGCTGCCAACGTGATGCGCAACGTGCGTCAGCTGCTGAATCATCGCTCCTTCACTATGAGCAATCCAAACCGCGTTCGCTCGCTGGTGGGGGCCTTTGCCTCGGCTAACCCGGCCGCGTTCCATGCTAAAGATGGCAGCGGCTACAAGTTCCTGGTGGAGATGCTCATTGATCTGAACACGCGCAATCCGCAGGTTGCGGCACGAATGGTGGAGCCTCTGATTCGTCTGAAACGATATGACGAAGGCCGTCAGGCGATGATGCGTCAGGCGCTGGAGCAGCTGCTGGAGCTGGATAAACTCTCTGGCGACCTCTACGAAAAAATTACCCGGGCACTGAACGCCTGATACTAAAAAAGGGAGCGTCTGAGACGCTCCCTTTTTCAGCGCTGCTGCGCGTAACGTACCGGCTGCGGTCGTTCCGTACGCTGCATTACCCGATCCAGCACCTCCGCTTCCAGCTCGGCCAGCCGCGCCGATCCCCGACGCCGTGGTCGTGGCAGATCCACCAGCAGATCCAGACCGATCTCACCCTCTTCGATCAACAACACGCGATCCGCCATCACGACCGCTTCACTGACATCATGCGTGACCAGCAGAACGGTAAAGTGATGCTGCTGCCACAGGGACTCAATCAATCCCTGCATTTCAATGCGGGTCAGGGCATCCAGCGCCCCCAGTGGTTCATCCAGCAGCAGTAAGCCGGGCCGATGAATCAGCGCTCTGGCCAGCGCCACACGCTGTTTCTGCCCGCCAGAAAGTGCAGCTGGCCACTCATTGGCGCGATCGGCCAGTCCCACCGCCGTCAGGGCATCCATCGCCGCACTGCGCCATTCACGACCGCGCAGGCCCAGCCCGACGTTATCAATGACTTTTTTCCACGGCAGCAGTCGCGCATCCTGAAACATCAGGCGGGTATCGTCGCGCGCCGACTGCAGCGGCGCATTGCCTGCCAGCAGTTCACCGCTGGAGCTTTGTTCCAGTCCGGCCAGCAGGCGCAACAGAGTGCTTTTGCCGCAGCCGCTGCGACCCACTACCGCCACAAACTGACCCGAAGGAATATGCAGGTCGATCTTATTGAGAATGGTACGACTGCCATACTGTTTGCTGACGCCGTTAACGCCAACCGGCGTGCCGGTGTTAAGGCGGGCTGGTGAGAGAGTCTGGCTCATGCGTTCTCCTCCTTCAGTTGGTAAGCGGGGTGCCAGCGCAGCCAGACGCGTTCCAGTAACAACGCGGCGACATCCGCCAGTTTGCCGAGCAGGGCATAAAGAATGATGGCGACCACCACCACATCGGTCTGCAGGAATTCACGCGCGTTCATTGCCAGATAGCCGATGCCCGCGTTGGCGGAGATGGTTTCAGCAACAATCAGCGTCAGCCACATCAGACCGAGCGCAAAACGCACGCCGACCATAATATTTGGCAGTGCGCCGGGCAGGATCACCTGGATAAACAGGCTCCAGCCGGAGAGGCCATAGCTGCGCGCCATCTCAACCAGCCCGCGATCGATATTGCGGATGCCGTGATAGGTATTCAGATAGATCGGGAACAGCGTGCCCAGCGCCACCAGAAAGATTTTGGCGGACTCGTCGATTCCGAACCAGAGGATCACCAGCGGGATCAGCGCCAGATGTGGCACATTGCGCAGCATCTGCACCGACGTATCCAGCAGGCGTTCACCGGTTTTTGAGGTGCCGGTGATCAGCCCAAGTATCAGGCCGATAGAACCGCCAATGCTGAAGCCGATCAGCGCCCGCCAGCTGCTTATCGCCAGATGCTGCCAGAGTTCACCACTGGCAGTCAGCTGCCAGAAGGTGGTCACAATTTTCTCCGGCGCGGGCAGAATACGGTTCGATAACCAGCCGGTTTGCGAAGCAATCTGCCACACCACAACAAGCAGCGTCGGCAATAGCCACGGCACCAGCGTATCAGCAAGGCGTTTTCGGGTTCTGGCCATCATGCTCTCCTCAGCCCCGGGCGACTTTTTTCTCAGGGGTAAAATCGTTGGCTACCGCTTCACCGTGCGCCTGAACCACGCGCGGCTGAGGCACCAGTGGCACCTGCAGATCAAGATGCGGGAACAGCAGTTCGCCAACACGATAAGCCTCTTCCAGATGCGGATAACCCGACAGAATAAAGGTCTCGATGCCCAGCGCTTCATACTCTTTGATGCGTGCGGCAACGGTCGGGCCATCGCCGACCAGCGCGGTTCCGGCTCCACTGCGTACCAGACCCACACCTGCCCACAGATTCGGGCTGATTTCGAGTTTGTCGCGGCGACCACCGTGCAGCGCGGCCATCCGGCGCTGACCCACAGAATCGGCCCGCTGGAACGCGGCCTGTGCTTTCGCGATAGTGGCGTCATCCACATTGGCAATCAGCCGGTCAGCTGCCTGCCAGGCTTCTTCATTGGTTTCGCGCACAATCACATGCAGACGGATACCAAACCGCACCGTACGTCCCTGCGCGGCCGCTTTCGCGCGTACCTGTTCAATCTTTTCCCGAACCTGAGCAGGCGGTTCGCCCCAGGTGAGGTAAACATCGACCTGTTCGGCCGCCAGTTCCTGAGCCGGTTCAGAAGAGCCACCAAACCAGAGCGGGGGTCGAGGCTGCTGCACCGGCTTAAACATCAGGCGTGCGCCGCGAACCTTCACATGCTTGCCTTCGTAATCGACGGTTTCGCCTTCCAGTACCCGACGCCAGACGCGGGTGAACTCGGCAGATTCAGCGTAACGCTCACGGTGATCCAGAAAAACGCCATCGCCCGCCAGCTCTTCCGGATCGCCGCCGGTCACCAGATTGAACAGCGCGCGGCCGTTTGAGAGGCGATCCAGGGTAGCAGCCTGACGCGCCGCCTGAGTCGGTGAAATCACGCCAGGACGCAGCGCCACAAGGAAGCGCAGGCGCTGCGTCACCGGGATCAGCGAGGCGGCAACCAGCCAGGCATCTTCGCATGAGCGGCCGGTCGGGATCAGAACCCCGCCAAAGCCGAGACGGTCAGCGGCCTGCGCCACCTGTTGTAAATAGGCGTGATCAACCGGGCGCGCGCCTTCGGCGGTACCAAGATAGTGGCCGTCGCCATGCGTCGGCAGGAACCAGAAAATGGATACGCTCATTATTGCTCCTTACTGCGTTACGGTATGCGGTTGCCAGATGCGATCCTGGATCGTCACTTTGACTGGCAACAGATGATTGGCATAAAACAGGTCAGCGGTACGCTGCTGTGCGGCTGCGGTTTCAGCACTGACCGGCGAAATCCGGGTGGGTGGACGATGGCTGAGATAGCTGGCAATAACCGGTTCACGCAGGCCCATCGCCTGCGCCAGAAGTGTGGTGCTCTGCTGAGGCTGGCTGATAGTCAGCGCGTCGGCACTGCTGAAGGTGTCGAGCACCTGCTGGATAAACGCGCCGTGGGCTTCGGCATAGCTGCGCGTCGCCAGATAGAAGGACCCGGTCAGGTTCAGTGAGCTGCCATCAATCAGCAGGCGCGAATTACCCTGCAGCAGTACCGAAGAGTAGTAGGGATCCCAGATTGCCCAGGCATCCACGTCACCCTGCTGGAAGGCGGCACGCGCATCGGCTGGCGTCAGATAGACGGGTGTAATGTCTTTAAATGTAAGGCCCGCCTGCTGTAAGGCGCGCAGCAGTAAATTGTGTGAGCTGGAACCTTTCTGGAAAGCGACTTTTTTGCCTTTCAGATCGGCAACCTGTTTCAGGGCACTGTTTTTCGGCACCAGAATCACTTCTGATTTCGGTTTTGGCGGCTCCGAACCGACATAGAGCAGATCGGCGCCTGCGGCCTGGGCAAACAGCGGCGGAAGATCACCGGTACTGCCGAGGTCAATGCTGTTGATGTTCAGCGCTTCCAGCATTTGCGGGCCAGCCGGGAACTCGATCCACTTAATGTGAGTATGGGGAAAACGCTTCTCCAGCAACTGATGTGACTTCGCCAGCACCATGCTGACTGAACCTTTCTGATAGCCGATGCGAATCTCAGCCGGATCCGATTCAGCGGCCTGTACCTGAAGGCCAGCCAGTAACAGTCCTGCCACCAGCCACTTTCCTAATCTCTGCTTCATCGATCGCTTCCTTATACTGCCTGCGCAACGGGATGGTGATGACGGGTCAGCGCCAGCCAGAATGCGGAGACGGCTTCATCAAGACGCTCTGCCAGTGAATCTTCCAGTACAGGCTGACGATCGTAATGCGTGACCTGGCTGTCTTCGGCGTAGACCCCATGCAGAATTTCCTGTGCTTTTAAGGCGTTGAGAACCGGCTTCAGCGCATAGTCCAGCGCCAGCATATGCCCGACACTGCCGCCGCTGGCGAGTGGCAACACAACTTTGTGCTCCAGTGCGCGCTCAGGCAGCAGGTCGAGCAGAGTCTTCAGCGCACCCGAAAAGGACGCTTTATAAATCGGTGTCGCCACAATCAGGCCATCAGCCGAGGCCAGATCGTCACGCAGGGCCAGCAGCGCGGGCGCATCAAAGCGCGCATTAATCAGATCGTCAGGCTGAAAGTTGTGAATATTCCAGGGAATGACTTCAATGCCACGTGCCTCCAGCTTGTGCTGACACAGCGTCAGTAATGAGGTTGAGCGGGAGGGAAATCGTGGGCTACCTGCCAGCGTAATAACTCGCATCATCACTCCTTATAACTAAAAGTTATTGATTATCAAAAGTTGAGAACTTATGCCTTCATACTGTCAGAGCAGGGGAGTGGGCTTAAATGATTTATCCGGCAAAGCAAGGGTAAAAACTGCAAATAGACGTACTGGTGGCAGATAATGAAAACACCGCTTCCGATAATTCTTAAAATAAAGGCGAGCAGCGAAACCATTCATTAAGAGCAGTGATGCAAGAGAGTTAAAACAGGACGCGTGGCGGAAAAAATTATCTTTCTTCTGATTGCTTAACCATTCTGCTTGTGACTGAAACCGTGTTGAAGCGCAGCGGCGGCCTTAAACCGGAAGGTAAATCAGCCTGACATCAGCCTGTTTCAGTGGTGTTCCGGCATGGTATTAGGATTAATTGCAGATCGTAAACTGTAATAAAAATGAAGGAATGCTGAAGTTATTCACGGTTTCAGATGTTCGCTTACATATTCCTGATTCTGGTTACGCCTGCCTGGTGGGGGTAATTTAAATCGTTCCTCAACGGTTTTAACATTACAGCGGGCTATAGATGCAATTTTTTTAACAGTGATAATCAGGTGAAACGTTAAGATAATTTTTACAACTGGTCTTTTTTTGCATAACCGGTTTAAGATAATCAGGCTAAATTAAAGCCATCATAATAGTAGCGTATTACTCTTTTCGACGTTTCACCTCTGGTCAGTGCCTGCATCTGGCAGGTGAATCGTATTGTCATTTTCTAACAGCAGAGAATTGCCTATGTCTGACACCTTATTATCAGTCATTATTCCAACCTACAATGTAGAGAAATATATTGTGGAGTGCGTCGATTCGTTATTACGTCAGGTTAAATCGCCCAATGAAATAATCATTGTGAATGATGGCTCCACCGATGGAACATTAGCCTTACTTGAACAGAATTATTCTCATCTTTCCCAGGTGAAAATAATTACCACTGAAAATGGTGGGGCGGGTCATGCACGGGATGTCGGTATTGATCAGGCGCAGGGCCAGTTTCTTTTTTTCTGCGATCCGGACGACGTCGTGGCGGATGGGCTGGTGGTTGAACTGGGCATGGTAGCGGAAAAGCATCCTGAAACGGACCTGTTCTGTTTTAAATCGTGCGTCTATCGCGACGGCCAGATTGATATCACCTCGCCAAAAGTCAGACACGAACTCTTTGGTCAGCAAAAACCGCAGGAGGTCTTATTGGGCCTGCTGCGTAACGGCAGCTATACCTCGGCGGCCTGGAGCTATGTCATCAGCAAACGCGTTATTGAACAGCATAAATTACGTTTTGTTAAACGCGTTCATGAAGACCACAATTTCACGCTCTCCTGCTTTATGAAAAGTCAGCAGGCCTGGGTGAGTCATCAGGTTTATTATAAACAGCGTATTCGCAACGGCTCCCTGACGAACAGTACCAAAAGTAATGAGTTTTTCTATCAGCGTTATGATGCCTTTATGCACGCCTACAATACGCTAACCAGTTCGCTGATTAAGTCAGCGTGGCGCGATACGCTTGAAAAAGCGTATTTAGTTCACTCGTTTCGTTTGATGATCTATTTATCACTCTATAACCGTACGCCTGTGCCGGAATATGTGCTTAACGCGATTCGCTTTATGGGTCGCAATGTGAAAACAGAAAACTTTAAAGAGTGGCTATTGTTCAATCGCCCTGAACTGTTTATTGCACTTCAGCATTACAAGGTCAAAAAAGAGCTGAAAAACGCCGCCTGATTCTGAAAAGCAGCCTGATTCTGAAAAATGTGAAGCGATATTGTTTATACCTTAGCGAAATGAGAAGGTGAGACATGCAATGTGTATAAGGTTGTTGCGTCATGGCAAAAGTACTCGATAAAAGTCTGGTTATTAATATTTTCTCGCTGCTGGCCTACCGCGGCGCATCGTTCCTGTTTCCACTGGCCACGCTGCCCTATCTTGCCCGCGTTCTGGGTGTAGAGCAGATGGGTACGCTGGCGCTGGCCATCGCCTGCGTGCTCTATTGCAGCACCATCTCTGACTGGGGATTCAACGTCTTTACCACCAAAGACATTGCTCACCATCGTGATGACAAGGAACGCGTCAGCCAGCTCTTCTGGTCAACTTTTAACGCCAAGCTGATGCTACTGGTGGTGACCAGTGGCACGTTACTGACGGCGACCTGGTTTAATCCTGCCTGGCATCCGCTGTTCTTTATCATCTTGGCGAACTGCACCACGCTGATAGGCTCGCTGTTTTCATTCGGCTGGCTGATGCAGGGCTTTGAGAAGCTGGGTAAAACGGCGATGATCGCCACCTTCGGTAACTTCTGTGCGATTCCGCTGACCTTTTTGCTGGTGAAATCCCCGCAGGATACCTGGCTGGCGGCGCTGATCCCTGGCACTGTCTCCATCATCAGCGCAGCGATTACGCTGAAGTTTGTGCTGGAGATGAAAGTCATTGGTCGTTACCGCTTTGAACCGCGCGAGATCAAACAGCGCATCACCGACAGCATGGATGTGTTTATTGCTATCGCGGGTGCCAATCTGTTTAACAGCGTCAACGTGGTAATCCTGGCCTCCTTTACCTCTACCTATATGGTCGGGATCTACAACGGGGCGGATCGTCTGCGTAAAGCGGCTAATTCAGTACCCGAGCAGATCGGCAGTGCTTTCTTCCCGCGCGTCAGCCACCTGTTTGGTCGGGATAAACGTGCCGCCATTGCGGCGACGCGCAAAAGCCTGCTGCTGTCGTTTTCCCTGAGTCTGTCGATTGTCATCTTTACCTGGTTCTTTGCTGACCTGGTGGTCTCTATTTTACTGGGTAAAGACTTTATTCCGTCGGCGGATGTGCTGCGCGTCTTCGTGCTCTGTTTCCTGTTCGGTAACATTGCCTATCCGGCTGGATTACAGATTCTGATCCCGCACGGTCTGGCCCGCCAGCGTATGTGGGTGATGATGGCTGCTGGCGTGATAAACGTGCCGCTATGCTGTTTCCTGGCCTGGAAGTTTGGCGCAATCGGTGCCGCATGGTCGATGGTGGGAGCTGAAGCGTTTGTCTGTCTCGGTATCTTTGGCATCATGCAGCGTCACGGCATCCTGCGGGAGTATCTGTTTCCTTCCGAGGTGAAAAACCAGCCCGTAAACGATTCCGCCGTTTAAGATCAAAGCATTTTCATATAGTTTTCTGCATCCCCGCCGTTCGATTTACTTTTGCGCCAGAGCACTTTACCATTCTGGCGCACATTTTCCCGTGCACCGACTTTCACGATTGCTTCCGTCCTTCAGGAGAGTGCATGTTTTATCCTATCGTCCGACCGGCGCTGTTTAAACTCGACCCCGAACGCGCGCACGAACTCACCTTTCAGCAACTGCGTTTTATGAACGGCACGCCGCTGGAGCTGTTTTATCGCCAGAATCTGCCGTCGCGTCCGGTCACCTGCATGGGACTGACCTTTAAGAATGCCCTGGGCCTGGCTGCGGGTCTGGATAAGAACGCAGAGTGCATTGATGCGTTTGCGGCGATGGGCTTTGGTTTTGTTGAAGTCGGCACCGTCACGCCGCGCGCCCAGGCAGGTAATGACAAGCCGCGGATGTTTCGTCTGGTGGAAGCGGGCGGCATTATCAACCGGATGGGATTTAATAATCTCGGTGTTGACCACCTGGTTGAGAATGTAAAAAAAGCGCGTTTTAACGGCGTGCTCGGGATCAATATCGGTAAAAATAAAGATACGCCGGTTGAGCAGGGCAAAGAAGATTATCTGATTTGCATGGAAAAGGTCTATGCCCATGCCGGTTATATCGCCATCAATATTTCCTCACCCAACACGCCAGGTTTGCGTTCACTGCAATATGGTGAAGCGCTGGATGATTTGCTCTCCTCTATCAAACAGAAACAAAAAGAGCTGGAAAAGCGTCATCTGAAATATGTTCCGCTGGCCGTAAAAATTGCGCCCGATCTCTCTGAAGAGGAGTTAATTCAGGTTGCGGACAGTTTGATTCGTCATCAGATTGATGGCGTCATTGCCAGTAATACTACGCTCGATCGTTCGCTGGTAAGCGGTCTTAAGCATGCTGAAGAAGCGGGTGGATTGAGTGGACGGCCAGTGCAGTCGCGTAGTACGGCGGTGATTCAGCGCCTCTCTCAGGAGCTGCAGGGGCGTCTTCCCATTATCGGCGTTGGCGGCATCGATTCTCTGACCGCTGCGCGTGAAAAAATCGCCGCAGGTGCAACGCTGGTTCAGATTTATTCAGGCTTTATTTATCAGGGGCCAGGATTAATTAAAGATATCGTCACGCATCTCTAAGACAATTCTCACAATCATTGGCCGGGGGGTTTATTTATCCCCTCGGCTCGTTTATATTTTGTCCTGTTGCACGTTTTTTCAGCTTTTCCTTATGTTTCTTTTTTCGCTGAATTCTGCGCGATTTTTGGCGTAGCGGTAAATACAGGGCACACGATGAAAATTAAACCCGATGATAACTGGCGCTGGTATTTTGATAGCAGCCACGACCGAATGATGCTCGACCTGGCTGACGGGATGCTTTTCCGTTCCCGCTTTTCCCGCAAAATGCTCACGCCGGACGCGTTCACTGAATCGGGTTTCTGTGTCGATGATGCCGCTCTGTATTACACCTTTGAAGAGACCTGTCGTCAGTGCAAACTCAGTGGCAGCCATCGTGCTGAGCTGGTGCTGAATGCGCTGGTCGCCGCGCGCTTCCTCAAACCCCTGATGCCGAAAAGCTGGCATTTCACCTCGCATGCCCCGGCAATGCAGCCCCGTCCCGGTGAAATGGTACAGGTTACGCTGGCCGAAGAGGGGACGCTGGCACGTCTGCTGGTGGTTGAGAGTGGTAATAATGCGGCGCTTTGCCTGCTGGCGCAGCCAGGTTTAACCCTGGCCGGTAAAAATATGGTGCTCGGCGATGCCATTAAGGTGATGAACGACCGCCTGCAGCCCTGGTACCAGGATGTCGCGCACTACGCCCGCGCGGTCTGATTACTTCACTTCTATATCACCTGCCGGAATACAGCTGCAGCTTAAGAGGGTGCCGTCCTGACGCAGGGCACTCTGTTTAAGCGCTTTTACTTCACCGGCTACCAGACTCAGCTTGCAGCTACCACACAGACCTGCCCGACAGGAGTAAGGAATGCGAAAGCCCTGCATCTCCAGCTGATCCAGTAATACCTGCTGATTATCCCCGGTAAAGGTCTGACCCTGAAACGTGATGGTCACCGCATCCGGCGTCTGCTGCTGTGGTTTCAGCGTTTCGACCACTTCGCCGGCACCGTAGCTGCGCGGCGCATGACGTTTCAGGACGATCATTTCATCACCCGCACGCACCACGCCACTGTTACGCGCCACCAGGTTCAGACCGAAATCGATATCTCCACTGCCATCCTGAGCAGTGCGGAACGTCTGAAGCGTCGCCAGCGGATGACCGGTGGGATGCTTAAGTCCGGTCTCGGTGCTGACCGTGGTTAGCACACAGCGGCTGCATGGCTTTGGAGCCTCAAAGATGACGTCGCCAATCTGAATCTCTGCCCAGCTATCCTCATCCCAGGCGCCCGCGCCGCTGACGATCAGGTTCGGGCGAAACTGTTCGGCACGGACGCTGGCCGGGCAGCGCTGTTGCAGATCGTGCAGCGACGCGTTGTTGATCAGCAAAAACGGAAATCCATCGGCAAAGCTCAGCGGAATATGATCAAACTTTTTGACCCGGCGAGTCGGTTGCGGCCCGACCCAGCGCAGCTGAACGTCGCGCGGGAAGAACTGGCTCAGCCACTGATTAATCGGCTGGGGGGCAATGCGCGCAGTAAAGTGGTTGCCCCAGACTTCGGTGGGATGATCCTGCTCACTAAAATCGCTGAAGCGGATCAGGGACTGGCTGCCATCCGGTGCGGCCAGCAGCAGGCCATCCGGCAGGATCGCGGGCGTAAAGCGCACCATCTCCGGGTGCTGACGTGCAGTAATAAAGGTGCCATCGGGTTCGGTCACCATAAACAGCCGATCAAATGCCAGTCCGCTGTCAGTGACCAGCGCATGTGACAACGCTAATCCCCGCATTGACTTCACAGGATGAATAAATAAGCGGGAAAGCGTGATCATGGTGTTCTCCTTGAACCCGACGCGCGACACAAAAGAAGCTAACTTTATGACATAGGTCTCCGATTCGCTATAATGCGCGACAATTTTCTCAAGAGTTAAAAAGTGACGATATGAATTCTCTGTTTGCCAGCACGGCGCGTGGGCTCGAAGAGCTGTTAAAAAGTGAGCTGGACGCGCTGGGCGCGCAGGATTTGCAAGTGGTGCAGGGAGGCGTTCACTACGAAGCCGACGATCGCGCCATGTACCAAAGCCTGATGTGGAGTCGTTTAGCATCACGCATCCTGTTGCCGCTGGGAGAGTTTGGCGTCTACAGCGATCTCGATCTCTATCTGGGTGTACAGAGCGTGGACTGGCCTTCGATGTTCGGCAGCGACAAAACGTTCGTCGTGCATTTCAGCGGCACCAACGATTCGATTCGTAACAGCCAGTTCGGCGCGCTGAAAGTCAAAGATGCCATCGTGGACAGCTTTACCCGTCAGAATCTTGAACGGCCGAATGTTGATCGTGAGCAGGCGGATATCCGTGTTAACGTCTGGCTGAATGACGATCGCGCCAGCATTGCGCTGGATCTCAGCGGCACCTCACTGCATCAGCGCGGCTATCGCCAGCAGACCGGTCAGGCTCCGTTAAAAGAGACCCTGGCGGCGGCAATTGTGCTGCGTTCTGGCTGGGAGCCGACCACGCCGCTGATCGACCCGATGTGTGGTTCAGGTACGCTGCTGATTGAAGCGGCGCTGATTGCCTGCGATCGCGCACCGGGCCTGCTGCGTAAGCACTGGGGCTTTACTGCCTGGAACAAGTTTGATGCTGCGCTGTGGCAGGACGTGAAAACCGAGGCGCAGAACCGTGCCCGCGCGGGTACGGCGGCGACTCAGGCGCGCTTTTTTGGTTATGACAACAATGGCCGGGTGCTGGAGTGGGCGCAGGCGAATGCCCGTCGTGCTGGCGTCTTTGAACTCTTTACGTTTGCGCAACAGGACCTGCTGCAACTGACCAATCCGCTCGATCCGGCGGTTCACGGCACAGTGCTGAGTAATCCGCCATACGGTGAACGTCTGGAGAGCGAACCGGCGCTGATTGCGCTGCACAGCCAGCTCGGACGTCTGATGAAGCAGCATTTTGGTGGCTGGAACCTGTCGCTTTTCAGCGCCTCGCCTGAACTGCTGAGCTGCCTGCAACTGCGTGCCGATCGCCAGTTCAAAGCGAAGAACGGTCCGCTGGATTGCGTGCAGAAAAACTATCAGCTGGCGGTTAACAGCCATGAAAGCGCCGGACAGATTGCGGAAGATTACGCAAACCGTCTGCGTAAAAATGTGAAGAAACTGGAGAAGTGGGCGCGTCAGGAAGGCATTGAATGCTACCGCATTTATGACGCCGATCTGCCAGACTACAACGTTGCTGTCGATCGCTATGGTGACTGGGTCATTATTCAGGAATACGCGCCACCGAAAACCATCGATCCGAATAAAGCGCGTCAGCGCCTGTTCGATGTTATCAGCGCGACACTGAGCGTACTGCAGCTGCCTGCTGACCGTCTGATTATGAAAACGCGTGAGCGCCAGAAAGGCAAAGCGCAGTATCAGAAGCTCAGCGAGAAGGGCGACTATTTCGAAGTTAAAGAGTTTAATGCGCGTTTCTGGGTGAACCTGACCGACTATCTCGACACCGGCCTGTTCCTCGATCACCGCATTGCCCGTAAAATGCTCGGTCAGATGAGTCAGGGCAAAGATTTCCTGAACCTGTTTGCCTATACCGGCACCGCCAGTGTGCATGCCGGTCTGGGGGGGGCGCGTTCAACCACCACGGTAGATATGTCGCGTACCTATCTGGAGTGGGCGGAGCGCAACCTGCGTCTTAACGGACTGACCGGGCGTCAGCACCGCCTGATGCAGGCGGACTGCCTGAGCTGGCTGAATGAGAGTGATGAGAATTTTGACCTGATCTTTATCGATCCGCCAACCTTCTCCAACTCAAAACGTATGGAAGAGAGCTTCGACGTTCAGCGCGATCATATGATGCTGATGCGTAACCTGAAACGCCTTCTGCGTCGCGGCGGCACCATCATGTTCTCCAATAACAAACGTGGTTTCAAAATGGACATGGATGGTCTGAAAGCACTGGGCCTGCAGGCGCAGGATATTACCCAGAAAACGCAGTCGCAGGACTTCGCGCGTAACCGTCAGATTCACAACTGCTGGCTGATCACTCATGCCGGTAAGGAATAAGATTACATGTCATTAATCAGTATCCACGGCGCTTATCTCTCCTTCAGCGATGCGCCGCTGTTAGACAATACCGAGCTGCACATCGAAGAGAACGAACGCGTCTGTCTGGTGGGCCGTAACGGAGCGGGTAAATCCACGCTGATGAAAATCATCAATGGCGAACAGCCACTGGATGATGGCCGCATCATTTATGAAACTGACCTGGTGGTGGCGCGTCTGCAACAGGATCCCCCGCGCAATATTACCGGTTCGGTCTACGACTTCGTGGCTGAGGGCGTTGAAGAGCAGGCTGAGCATCTGAAAGCCTATCACGCCATTTCCCATGTGGTGATGGAAGATCCCAGCGATAAAAACCTCAATGAGATGGCGCGACTGCAAAGCATTCTTGACCATCAGAACCTGTGGCAGCTGGAGAGCCGCATCCATGACGTGCTGGAGCAGATTGGTCTGCAGCCCGATACCGAGCTGTCGTCGCTCTCTGGCGGCTGGCTGCGTAAGGCGGCGCTGGGCCGTGCGCTGGTGAGCAACCCGCGTGTGCTGATGCTGGATGAGCCAACTAACCACCTCGATATCGAAACGATCGACTGGCTGGAAACCTTCCTGAAGAACTTCAGCGGCAGCATCGTCTTTATCTCGCATGACCGTTCGTTTATCCGCAACATGGCGACGCGTATTGTCGATCTTGACCGTGGCAAGCTGGTCTCCTGGCCGGGCAACTACGATCTCTATCTGGAAGGCAAAGAAGAAGCACTGCGCGTTGAAGAGATGCAGAACGCGGAATTCGACCGCAAGCTGGCGCAGGAAGAGGTGTGGATCCGTCAGGGCATCAAAGCCCGCCGTACCCGTAACGAAGGTCGTGTGCGCGCGCTGAAAGCGCTGCGTCGCGAACACTCAGAACGTCGTGAAGTCATGGGCAAAGCCAACATGCAGGTGGGCGAAGCGTCCCGTTCCGGCAAGATTGTGTTCGAGCTGGAAAATGTTGACTACGCGGTGGGCGGCAAAACGCTGGTGAAGGATTTCTCTACCCAGGTTCAGCGTGGCGATAAAATTGCGCTGATCGGGCCGAACGGTTGCGGTAAAACGACCTTACTGCGCCTGATGCTGCAGCAGCTGAAAGCCGATCACGGCCGCGTACATTCCGGCACCAAGCTGGAAGTCGCTTACTTTGACCAGCATCGCGCTGAACTGGATCCGGATCGCACCGTGATGGACAACCTGGCTGAAGGCAAGCAGGAGGTGCTGGTCAACGGCAAACCGCGCCACGTGCTGGGCTATCTGCAGGACTTCCTGTTCCATCCAAAACGTGCGATGACGCCGGTGCGTGCGCTTTCCGGTGGGGAACGTAACCGTCTGCTGCTGGCGCGTCTGTTCCTGCGTCCCAGCAACCTGATGATTCTGGATGAACCAACCAACGACCTCGACGTCGAAACGCTGGAACTGCTGGAAGAGCTGATTGATGGTTATCAGGGCACTGTGTTACTGGTGAGCCACGATCGTCAGTTCGTCGACAATACGGTCACCGAGTGCTGGATTTTTGAAGGCAACGGCGAAATCGGTACCTTTGTGGGCGGTTATCACGATGCGCAGCAGCAGCGCGCCGCCTACCGGCAGCACAGGTCTGCTTCACCGGCTAAAGCGACAGCGAATAGTACGAAGCCAGCCGCCGAAAAGAGTGAAGCGAAGCGTAACGTGAATAAGCTCAGCTACAATCTGGCGCGAGAGCTGGAACAGCTGCCGCAAAAACTGGAGCAGCTGGAAGCGCGCATCGGTGAGTTACAGGCGAAGATGAGTCACCCGGACTTCTTCAGTCAGGCACACGATCAGACGCAACCGGTGCTGGATAATCTGGTGCAGGCTGAGCAGGAGCTGGAAACCGCTTTTGCGCGCTGGGAAGAGCTTGAGTCACTGAAAAACGGCGCGTAGGGCAGGGCTAACGGATGTGTTCAGCAGTGAAAAATAACGCGTGGATGCTCTGTCCACAATGCGATTTAATGATTAAGCTGCCGGACATTCCCGTTGGCAGCCGTGCGTCATGCCCGCGCTGCCATACCTCTCTGACGGCTAACTGGCACGAGCCGCGTAAACGGCCGACGGGCTATGCGATGGCGGCGCTGTTTATGCTGCTGCTGGCGAATCTGTTTCCTTTTGTCTCCATGAAAGTGGCGGGTCTGACCAGCCAGATTACGCTGTCGCAGATCCCCCAGGTCATGGTGACGGAAGATTACAGCAGCCTGGCGACACTGTTTCTGCTATTTGTGCAGGCGGTTCCGGCCTTCTGTATGGTCACCATTATTCTGCTGGTCAATCCGGTCCCTCTGCCCGTCCGCCTCAAAACTGGTCTGGCGCGTATCCTGTTTCAGCTGCGTAACTGGGGCATGGCAGAAATTTTTATGGCGGGCGTTTTGGTCAGCTTCGTCAAGCTGATGGCCTATGGTGATATCGGACTGGAAACCAGCTTCTGGCCGTGGGTGCTGTTCTGCCTGTTGCAGCTGCGCGCCTTTCAGTGCGTTGACCGCCGGGGCTTGTGGGACAGTCTTTCCCCGCGACCCGCCATCCCTCATCCACCCGAAGTGGGCATCAGTGGTTTAGAGCAGGGCCTGCGCTCCTGTCCCTGCTGTACGGCCATTCTGCCGGAAGCTGAGCACACCTGTTCGCGCTGCGGCGTCACCGCTCAGGCGCGACGTAAGCACAGCCTGCAATGGACGCTGGCGCTGCTGTTCACCTCAATACTGCTTTATATCCCGGCTAACCTGTTGCCGATCATGGTGACGGAAACCCTTGGCACGGCTTATCCCTCTAATATCATGGCGGGAGTTATTGTGCTGTGGGGCGATGGTTCCTATCCGGTGGCGCTGGTGATCTTTATCGCCAGTATCATGGTGCCGACGCTGAAGATGCTGGCAATCGGCTGGCTCTGCTGGGATGCCAGCGGACGCGGGCGGCGTGACAGTCATAAGATGCATAAAATTTATGAAGTGGTCGAATTTGTTGGCCGCTGGTCAATGATCGACGTGTTTGTGATTGCCGTGCTCTCTGCGCTGGTGCGTATGGGGCAATTAATGAATGTTTATCCCGCGTGGGGGGCAGTATTGTTTGCGATGGTGGTGATTATTACCATGATCGCTGCCATGACCTTTGACCCGCGATTAACCTGGGATCGTGTACGCGAAAACAATATGAAGGAGTCGCGCCTTGACGGAAACTAACCACGGCCATGCAAAGGTGGAACAGATTAAGCGCTGGTCGCCGGTCTGGATTGTCCCCATCGTTACGCTGTTAATTGGCGGATGGATCCTCTTTTATCACTTCAGCCATCAGGGGCCGGAAGTCACTTTAATTACCGAAAATGCCGAAGGCATTGTTGCCGGTAAAACTACGATTAAAAGTCGCAGCGTCGACGTTGGCGTAGTAGAGAGCGCGGTCTTAAGCGACGATCTTCACCATGTGGAAATCAAAGCGCGTCTGAATGCGGGCATGGAAAAACTGCTGCACAGTGACAGCGTTTTCTGGGTAGTGAAACCGCAGGTGGGACGTGAAGGGATCAGCGGACTTGGCACGCTGCTGTCAGGTGCGTATATCGAACTGCAGCCTGGCACCAAAAAGCAGCCACCCGAGCAATTTAAGCTGCTGGATGCGCCGCCGTTAGCGCCACCGGATGCCAAAGGTATTCGTATCGTACTGGACAGCAAAAAGGCAGGCCAGCTTAATCCGGGTGATCCGGTGCTGTTCCGTGGCTACCGTGTCGGTACGGTTGAGACCAGCGTATTTGATACTGACAAACGTATGATGACCTATCAGCTATTTGTCGCCGCACCCTACGATCGCCTGATTACCACCAACGTACGTTTCTGGAAGGACAGCGGCATCGCCGTGGATATGTCCGCCTCAGGGATGCGGGTTGAAATGGGATCGCTTACCACGCTATTCAGCGGCGGTGTCAGTTTTGACGTGCCGGATGGCTGGGAGCTGGGCGAGCCCGCGCAGAACAAGTCTGACTACCATCTGTTTGACGATCAGCGCAGCATTCAGGACTCGCTCTACACCAAACATATCGACTACGTGATGTTCTTCTCTGACTCGATTCGCGGTCTGCAGGCAGGTGCGCCGGTTGAGTTCCGTGGCATTCGTCTGGGTACCGTCTCGGAAGCGCCACTGATGAAAGCGGGCCTGGATCAGGCGCTGAATAATGATTACCGCGTGCCGGTGCTAATCCGCATTGAGCCGGATCGCTTTATCAGCCGACTGGGTGAGAACTTCGATCTGGAGCAGCATCTGCAGGATGGTAAAAAACGTGGTCTGCGCGCCACGCTGAAAACCGGCAACCTGTTGTCGGGCGCGCTCTATGTCGATCTCGACTTCTATGACAATGCGCCAGCCTACAAAGGTCCGCAGAAAGTTTCTGGCTATGAAGTGATCCCAACGGTCAGCGGTGGCCTGAGCCAGATTCAGCAGAAGCTGATGGCGGCGCTGGATAAGATTAACAGTCTGCCACTGAACGGTATGGTCAATGAAGCGACGGGTACGCTGAAAGAGAGCCAGAAAACGATGCGTGATCTGCAGCGCACCATCGACAACATCAACAAAGTCACCGCCAGCCCGGCTATGAAAACGCTGCCGGAAGATCTGCAGCAGACCTTGCGCGAGCTGAACCGCAGCATGAAGGGCCTGCAGCCAGGTTCGCCTGCCTACAGCAAGCTGGTCGGCGATATGCAGCGGCTGGATCAGGTGTTGCGTGAACTCCAGCCGGTGCTGAGAACGCTAAACACCAAGAGCAATGCGCTGGTATTTGAGGCGAAACCGGGACAGGATCCCCAGCCGAAGAGGGCGAAACAGTGAAAAAAGGATTAATACTTTGTGCCGCGCTGGTGTTGAGTGCGTGCAGCAGCAGCGTTGACAATACCTGGTATCAGCTGCCCTCCGGGGCGGCGTCCATGCAGGTCACCAGCAGTCAGCTGAATGAAGCGCAGCCGATGTTATGGGTGCAGCAGGTGACGGTGCCGGACTATCTGGCAGGTAATGGACTGGTTTACCAGACCAGCGATGTCAAATATGTTATCGCCGCGAATAATCTCTGGGCCAGCCCGCTTGATCAGCAGTTACAGCAAACGCTGATTACTAATCTGAGCAAGGCGCTGCCTGGCCGATTAGTGGCGGGATCACCCTTAGGCGCACAGCACGACACGCTGAATGTAACCATTACAGGCTTCCAGGGACGCTACGATGGCAAAGCGATTGTCAGTGGCGAATGGACGCTGGAACATCAGGGTCGTCTGACCAAACAGGCGTTTAACCTCGTGCTGCCGCAGACTGAAGATGGCTACGATGCAATGGTCAGAACGCTGGCGGCGGGCTGGCAGCAGACCGCACAGAAGATTGCTAATAGTGTGGTTGCGTTAAATTAAGATTGATGTGAATAAATAAGCTAAGCCCCTGAACGATTGTCGTGCTTTATCGACATTGTTCAGGGGCTTTTTTATTAGCTTATTCAGAAAGATAGTGCTGGCGTATGCATCACAAAACGTCCTTAATTTTACCGATTAAGGTCACATTTATGACACTGGCATGAAGATTGGGCATTGATCTTTGGGTGCGCAGGAGGTAGAACATAAGGGTGGTTGAACATTAATTCACCACTTTTCTTTCCACCAGATTCCACAGACCTTACATGAGGGACACGGAGTATGAAGAGACAGAAACGAGACCGCCTCGAACGCGCCCATTCACGTGGTTATCAGGCAGGCATTACTGGACGCTCAAAAGAGATGTGTCCGTATCAGTTGATTGACGCTAAGTCTCACTGGTTGGGAGGTTGGCGACAAGCCATGGAGGACAGGTCGGTAGCTGCATAACCGGATGTCACTGAAAAGGGAATATAACCTCCGCCATGCGCGGAGGTTTTTGTTTCCGGGGGAAACGCTTAGAAAGCGGCGGTATCTTTAAACAGGCCGACTTTCAGATCGCTGGCGGTATAGATCAGATTACCATCAACCAGCACTTCACCATCTGCCACGCCCATCACCAGTTTGCGATTAATGACGCGTTTGAAATGAATGCGGTAAGTGACTTTCTTCGCTTCTGGCAGGACCTGTCCGGTGAATTTCACTTCACCCACGCCCAGCGCACGACCTTTACCTTCGCCGCCCAGCCAGCCCAGATAGAAACCGACCAGCTGCCACATGGCATCCAGGCCCAGACAACCCGGCATCACCGGATCGCCAATAAAGTGACAGCCGAAGAACCAGAGATCAGGATTGATATCCAGCTCCGCTTCAACAAAGCCTTTATCATATTTGCCGCCGTCTTCGGTCATTTTGACCACGCGGTCCATCATCAGCATGTTGCCAGATGGAAGCGGCGGACCATTTTCGCCAAACAGTTCACCACGACCTGACAGAATCAGATCTTCTTTGGTATAGGATTCGCGTTTATCTACCATGTTTTCAATAAGCCTTGTTTTAGTGAATCACGAATATTAGCGAACAGTTGTACGCTGAGCAAATCGGATTAACGGTGGTTGAACCAGTTAAGCCAGCGGAGCGCCCAGGGACGTTGCGGCACGTCCGGCTGGTTAAACAGGCTAATGCGTTCCTGGATGGTATTCAGCAGGCAGTCGCCCTGACCATCTTCAGTACTCCAGATTTTACCAGTCAGGAGCGGCAGCGCTTCATCAGCACGGTCGATCGCCCAGATATGGAAGCGACCCTGTTCAACCGCTGTCACAACGGCCTGGTTAAGACTGAGATGACGCACGTTGCAGGAAGGAATAATCACACCCTGCTGACCCGTCAACTCACGCTGATGACAGATATCAAAGAAGCCTTCGATCTTCTCATTCAGTCCGCCAACCGGTTGTACGTTGCCAAATTGATCGACTGAGCCAGTCACGGCGATTTGCTGATTGATCGGCTGATTCGCCAGTGCGCTGATTAAGGCACAGAGTTCAGCCAGCGAAGCGCTATCACCGTCGACCTCGGAATAAGATTGCTCAAAGACCATCGAGGCTGAGAAGGGCAGTTGCTGATCGAGCTCCAGCTCGGCGATCAGAAATGCCTGCATGATCATCATGCCTTTAGCATGAATGTTGCCGCCCAGCTCCGCTTTGCGCTCAATATCCATGAACTCGCCATCGCCGGGATGAACCACGCAGGTAATACGAGAAGGATCGCCCCAGGCACGGGGATGACCAGGATATTCCACCACCGACAGGCCGTTAATCTGACCGACCACCTCGCCTTCGGTTTCAATCAGAATCTGTCGCAGCAGGATCTCATCACGCATCCGTTCATTGAGATAATTCTCGCGCCACAAGCGCGCTTCAAGCGCATCACGCAGCGCTTCGGCATCAAGTGCATCGCCCATCAGGGCCGACTCGCGCATCTGACGCTGCAGCCAGCGCGGGCAGAGTGGCAGCGTATCCTGATCGCCGCTGTAACGGACACCTTCTTTGACCAGCTCTGGCCAGAAGTCCGCTTCCGGCAAGGGCAAGCCCGCCTGTTGCGCCAGTTCAGTACCCCAGCGACACCAGGCCAGCATGTCATCTTCATCCAGAACCTGAATGTTCTCTTCAAATTCAGTATAGATGGCCATTTCATGCGCTTCAGGGTCGAGTTCCTGAAAATCCGCCAGCGCTTCCCGGTCGCCACACAGGACCAGGTTAAGATTGAGTGGCAACGGAGGAATCGAGACAGGCAGCGGCCGGCGTTCATCCTGAGATGTCCACTCAACATAGCCTTGCTCAATACACTTTTTCAGGCGCAGCCAGAGAATCGGCTGCGTCAGCAGGCTACGCAGTGACAGTACCAGCGTGCCGCCATTGGCGCGATGGATAAGCCCTGGCTCGAGCTGGATGCGATCTTTATACTGGCGCACGCAGCCAAATAACTGCTCCATCTCAATCCACTCAGCAAAGTGAATACCACCCTGACTGGTGAATGGGCGTTGCGGATCGGAAGGGGGCTGAAGCGTGACGTTGTCAGCCATGATATGGTAATCACCGCCGGACAGAGTGGTACTGTCAGCCATGACCCGCTGCGCGGCCTGAACGATAAAGGTCAGATAATCGCGATTCTCCTGGCTTCTAACCAGCAGTAACGGGAATCCCTGTGTCTGGTGATGTAAATGCGCCAGCGCATTCAGCAACCGGGGCTGTACCGTTGCCAGAGCATCAATTTCTTCATCAGCAATTCGGGAGAAAACGGATTGGTATTGCGCGCTATCCGGCTGTAAGGTCTGCCACGTAAGTTGAGTGCTGGTCAAAATAATCGCATTTGTCTGTTTTAAGAAAAGCGAGATTATACAGGATTCACCCTTGTTAAGCACTGCAGACTTCCTGCCGAAGATGTGATGATGGCAGCATGTTTTTCGTTGCTGCATCCAGGAAAAAAGCTGTTATTCTTAGCCCGTTACGTGATCACGATGAGATTCCGATGAAATACCAGCAACTCGAAAATCTTGAATGTGGATGGAAGTGGAAATACCTGGTGAAAAAACATCGGGAAGGTGAACTGATCACGCGTCACCTTGAGTTAAGCGCGGCGCAGGCGGCAGTGGATAAACTGCTGGCGATGGAAAACAATCCGGTGACGGTGAATGAGTGGATTGCAGAGCATATTCATTCCGATCTTGATAACCGACTGAAGCAGACCATCCGTGCCCGGCGGAAACGCCATTTCAATGCTGAACATCAGCACACCCGAAAAAAATCGATAGACCTGGAGTATCTGGTCTGGCAGCGGCTTGCAGGCCTGGCTCAGCGGCGCGGCTGCACGCTTTCAGAAACGATTGTTCAGCTGATAGAAGATGCGGAACGCAAAGAGAAATATGCTACTCAGATGTCGAGTCTGAAGCAGGATTTGCAGGCGATTCTGGGTAAATCGGGTTCAGAGAGCGAGTAAGCGGGCAGGGGATTTCAGAGTGTGTGCGCTGACGGAACGATTACTGGCATAAAAAAACCCCGCCTTAGCGGGGTTTTTTATGACGTGTGAACTTAAGCCTGTGGCTGAGTTACAACGTCTTTGATGCCTTTAACATCGATTTCTACACGACGGTCCGGAGACAGGCAATCGATCAGGGCATTACGGCCTTTCACGCTATCACAGGTGTTGCCGGTAACTGGGTTAGATTTACCCATGCCACGTGCAGAGATCTTGTTAGAAGGGATACCTTTAGATACCAGGTAATCTACGACTGACTGAGCACGTTTCTCAGACAGTTTCTGGTTGTACTGCTCTGAACCGATACGATCGGTGAAGCCCAGTACGACAACGGAACCATCTTTAGGATCCATTGAGCTCAGCTGGCTGTACAGCTGATCCAGAGCCTGCTGGCCTTCTGGCTTCAGGGTAGATTTGTTGAAGGTGAACAGAACGTCAGACTTCAGAGTGAAACGCTTGGTTTCAACAACTGGAGCTGGTGCTGGAGCCGGAGCTGGAGCCGGAGCAGCGACGTCATCCTGACCGAAGCGGTATGAAACGCCTACGCTCAGCATGCCATTGTCTGGACGGGTACCAACGGTCTGTGCATCACCGATGTTGTTAACCCACTGGTAATCCAGACGGGTAGCCCAGTTTTTGGTCAGTGCATATTCAACACCAACTGCAGCCAGCGGAGATACGCCGGTGTCGTGGTCGCTGATGCGGCCAGTAGTTGGGTTAGTCTGCGTTGCATCTGCACGCCATACCATGCCGCCCAGACGAGTATACACGTCCAGATCGTCATAGATTGGGTAGCTCAGTTTAGCAGCCAGCTGAACGCCTTGTGCTTTGAATGCGCCGTTAGTCACAGTACCTTTGTTAGGCATGCGGCCCAGCCAGTCATAGCCCAGCTCGAAGCCCAGGTATGGGTTTGCCTGATAACCAACGAACGCACCTGCGCCCAGCTGGCTTTCATGAGTTGGACCGTTGTTGTTCTCGTAACCGTTACCGTAGTAACCAGTGTCGTGATACTGAGACCAGCCCAGTTTAGCACCGGTGTACCAGGTGTCATCTTTCGGAGCGGCCTGCGCTACGGTAGCGAAGCCAGCCAGTGCCACTGCAATTGCGATAGCTGTCTTTTTCATTTTGCGCCTCGTTATCATCCAAATAGGCAATGAGCAAAAAGGTTGCTCTTGGTTTAAATCCTTCGCCGGGTCAAAACGCTCGCTTATGACTCTACCGCAAAAAACGGAGGTTATTGAGCACCCTGGCGAGATAAAGTCTACAACGAGATTGGAAACTTACAAGTATGATGTGAGGCGCTTCTGTAAAAAAACAGCGATTTATACACAATTTCTAACAATTAGCCTGGTAGTATTGTCGCGGCAAAAAGCCTTAAAAACCTGCTAAACCATTGTCACAGCTCGAACTAACAGAATCAGTGGTTTAGCGACGACAGATAAGAAAAATAGCTTGGGAAACTTCTGATTTTTACTTAATGAAACAAATCCGACTGAATTTTTATCGCACTTTGCGGTCTGAGAGGCGCTTCCGATGTGCCGCTTGCCCGCAAAATCAAACCCAGCGCCTCACCCTCTGCCGCCGCATTTTCAAGTTGACGGCGCTCATCTTCATCAAGGTCATAAGGAATCCATGCCAGAACGACACTGTAATTTCCTGTGCGTAGTGCCTTGACCATCGCCTCCACCGCATTCAGACGTTCAGAATCGGCGATATGCATACTTTTATCCAGCGGTAATCCCGACTCCTGCATCCAGGTGCGATTCAGTTTATGTGCCGGTGTTAGCCACAACTGCCAGCGTGATTGCTGACTCAGCTGCTGTAATAATGGCAACAACAGCATCTGCATCATACCGGGCTGCTCACTGCAGCGTAACTCAGTAATTCCACCGCCCTGAGAGGCCGGAACGGAAGAGGACGCGTAATGATGAGCATAGCGTGCATTATCAGGATGTTGGGTTCGCATAAGTTAATCACCAGCAGTTGACTGTATGAATATACAGTACTGTAATCCTGGATAAAGATCAACCCAAATTTCTGAAAACGCCTCGCAAAAACGCGACAAGATTAGTTGAAGCACTATTTATTCATTGAACCAGCTGACACTTTTTTCTATCTTCTAATTGCCTGATACCCAAGGCAATTTAAGAAATATTTCTGACATGGAGGTGGTGCAATGAAAAAGGTGAACCCAGTCGTAGAGCGCTCCAGAACGCGTCTGGCCTCGTTGGGGCCGATAGAGTCCCGCACCCAGTTTGGGGGGTACGCTCTGGCTGTCGAAAGTGTGGTTTTTGCCTTAATTAATAAAGACGAACTCTATCTGCGGGCCAGTGAACCCCTGCGCGAGTACATTGCCGATCGCCCGCTGCAACCCTTAATTTTTCGCAAGCGGGGAAAACTGGTCAGCCTCAATTACTTTCGTGTTGATGAGGCATTATGGCGCGATTCTGACCATCTGCTGGCACTCTCTGCCGCCTCTTTAGAGACGGCGCAGCTGGAGCTGCAGGACAGGCAAGCCTCTCCAAGGCTGAAAGATTTGCCTAATCTCAGCGTGCGCTTGGAAATGATGCTCTTTGAAGCGGGCGTGATGAGCGTCAATCATCTCTATCAGATAGGGGCCAAACAGTGCTGGCTGAAGCTAAAAGCGATCAACCAGCATGTGGGGTTTCAGACATTACTGGCACTGCAGGGGGCTATTATGGGCCACCATGCGGCTGCGCTGCCGCAAGCAACCCGGGCGGAACTGAATGCATGGTTCCAGCGCACGCTTTTATCAAACCCGGACCTCAGAAGCAGTGACAGCTAGTCACTAATAAGCGTGCGGCGCAGGCGAGCCACATCGGGCATTAATGCCACCAGCAGACCGAGTTGCTGGAGCACCAGCGGCGCACGCGTATCTGCATCTGCAGCCAGCTGGCTGATTCGCTGAGCCAGTTGCTGGCGCATCGCTTCAACATGTTCATCGCTGACCACGTCCGTCTGGAGCACATCTTCGACATAGCAAACCGTATCATCCAGTAAGGTGAGCAGGTCCGGCGCAGTAATTTTATCGCGGTGAGCGCCCAGCGCGGAAATGTAGCTCAGAAATGAGTGATTGGAGCAGAGCAACTGAAAAGCTGACTCACGCAGCTTCTGGCTGGTGCGACTTTCACTGCTCATGTTTGAGACGACAGAGGCGAGTTCAGCATCCGCATTATGCGCATCACGGCGGGCGATACGATAGGCAAGCCGGTTATCTTTACCCTGGTGATATTGCTCCATGATTGCATCCAGATAGCGACAGTTCGCTTTCAGAGTTCGCTCTGCCACCGCTGGCAGTTGACGAAAGCGCCAGTCAGGCCAGATAAAGGCGACAGCCAGCCAGGCCAGACCACAACCGAGTAAGGTATCCACGACGCGGGGCAGGGCGACTTCAAACCCTTCACCCAACAGGTTAAAGCAAAGCAGCACCAGCAGAGTGATAAACAGCGTAGCCTGTGCATACTGCACCTGTCTGAAAGCGAAGAACAGCACGCCGCTAATCACAATCAGGATTAACTGCCCTTCAATGGAAGGTACCAGCCATAAAACGGGTAAACCAATCGCAATCCCCGCCAGCGTTCCGCCGATGCGCAAGGCAAGACGTCGCTGCGTTGCGTTATAGTTGGGCTGGCAGACAAACAGGCTGGTCAGCAAAATCCAGTATCCCCGCTCCAGTCCGGTTATCTGAATGAAGCCGTATCCAATACAGAGCACCACTGACATGCGAACCGCATGCCGGAACAGCGCCGACGCGGGAGAGAGATGACGGCTGAAGCGCAGCCGGATATCACTCCAGCCACTTAACCCTTCGCGCGACAGCAAATTGTCACTGTGCTGTGGATCTTCCCCGGCCAGCGTCTGCTCTGATGCAATGGAAGCAAGCTGTGCGTCAATGGCGCGCAGGTTACGCAACAGCCAGAACAGCGCGCGGGTATGCGGGGCCTCAGGCTCATGCTGCTCAAGCCGTTCAATCGCTTTCTGCAAACGTTCGAACGCGCGCTCAAAGCGGCTGTCATGTACCCATCTTTCACGCATCAGGATGCAATGAGCCAGCTGGCGACAGGCCTGTGCCTGCATATTCAGCAGGCGCTGAAAGCGAAACAGAATTTCGTTATAGCGCCAGTCGCCGCGCAGCAGGTGATATTGCAGATGAGAAGAGCTGGCGCGTTCATGAATATCCTGCGCTACAAAGTAGTAGTGCAGACTGCGACGGGTGCCGCGCGACCCGCGATCGCCGCGCAGGCGACTCTGCAATGTCGTTTTGGTCAGGTTGAGCTGCGCCACCAACTGGCTGTTCACCATCGCTGCATCGATAAACGCCGCATCATCCTGCTCGCCCGCATCGGGATCGAACAGATTCGCCTTGGCATCAAGGTAGCGCGCCAGTTGTGAAAAGCTTCCTGCCAGCTGTTCCTGGACCGGCCGGACCGGGAACATCAGATGACCCAGCAGGGTCAGCAGGTTATACCACAGTGCACCGACCAGCAGCAGCATCGGCTGCATGTACCACTGGCTGAACAGCCCAATGCCGAGCATGGTATAGACCGCAATCAGCAGCGCACCAAAAGCGATAGTGGCGTAGCGCTGCCCCAGGGCACCCAGCAAAATAAAGCCCCAGGTCGAAATCGCCAGACCGATAATAAAAGCGAACGGCCAGGGAAACAGTAGCTCTACGGAAACCGAGGCGAAGCAGAAGCAGAGCAGGGTAATCAGCAGATTCTTCAGACGACCGGCCAGGCGATCATCAAGATCGGCCAGCGCAGCCGCGACCACCCCCAGCGTTAAGGGAATCGTCCACTCAATCTGATGCAGCCACCAGGGGATGGCAGCGCAGCCACTCAGCGCAAACAGGATCCGCAGCAGATAGCGCCAGGTACTGTTAAACAGATATTTCCGCCAGCCTGGCACGGCATCTGACATCGTATTAATAGCGACGGGCATTGGCTTCGCGCGCAGCACGCGCCTCTTCCACTGACACCACCCGGCGTCCAACCGGCCAGAGCGCGATGGCGGCGATCTTAAAGTTTGCAATCCCCACCGGAATACCAATGATGCTGATGCACTGCACAATCCCGACGGAGATATGCGAAAGGCAGAGCCACCAGCCGAAGAAAATCAGCCAGAAGATATTCAGGAAGGTCCCGCCGGTATTCATTATGTGGCTCTTACTTTCAGGGCGCAGCACATCAACATGTACTGCCTCGTTGCCAAATGGCAGCAGTGAAAGTTTGGTAATTTCCCAGCATGAGCGCGTCAGCGGCAGGGTAAAAACCAGCACGATGCTGATTAGGGTGGCAAACAGCCAGCTCAGGGTGGTGAAAAAGCCGCCCAGGACAAAATTAAGAATATTTAAAACGGTGCGCATGATCTTCTTTTCCTTTTGCATTCCGCAAGATGTGACGCCAAGTTTAGCTTGTTTTAAGGCTGGAGCGCCAAGGGTCTGACAGGTAAACTCCCCCTAATCCTGTTATCTGACGTTGGTGTCGGCGTGGAACTGAAAGCAACCTCAATGGGCAAACGGCTTGCCCAGCATCCTTATAACCGTGTTCGTCTGCTGGCAGCGGGTGTCGAAGTCAGTGGCGATAAACATGAGTATCTGATCCCCTTTAACCAGTTACTGGATATTGCCTGCAAGCGCGGGCTGGTATGGGGCGAGCTGGAATTTTTGCTGGTCGATGAAAAAGTGGTCCGGCTGCACGGAACGGAATGGCAGGAGACGCAACGCTTTCACCACTATCTGCTGCAGGCCTGGCAGAACTGGAGTCTGGAGATGAGTGCGGTGTGCCGCGAGGTGCTCCAGTCACTGCGCGACGAAATCGGAACGTTTAGCGCGCAGGATCGCTGGCTGAATCGCCACGAGCTGCAGGCGCTGAAGACAAAGATTCTCAAACAGTTCGACGCGTTACCGATGCCGCTCACCCGCTTAAACGATTTTCCTGACTGCCGCGATAATCTGGCATTTTGCCAGCGCTGGCTGGATCAGGGTGAGTCGGCCCTGAGGCAGCGAAACCGCGACTGGACTGCCGCCATGCTGACCCGCTATCAGTCGTTCTTCGCCAGCGTCGAGAGCACACCACTCAATCAGTCGCAGTGTGAGGCGGTGGTTAATGGCGAGGATTCTCTGCTGGTGCTGGCCGGTGCGGGCAGCGGTAAAACCTCTGTGCTGGTGGCCCGTGCAGGCTGGTTAATGGAGCGCAGACTGGCCAGCGCCGATCAAATTCTGTTGCTGGCGTTTGGCCGCCAGGCGGCTGAAGAGATGAACGCACGTATTCAGTCCCGGCTCTCTGCGGGTGACATCCAGGCACGGACTTTCCATTCTCTGGCTCTGCATATTATTCGTGAAGGCAGCAATAAGCAGCCGGTTATCAGTAAGCTCGAGAGCGATGCGGATGCGCGTCGTACGCTGCTACTCAGGGAGTGGCGGCAGCAGTGCCATGAGAAAAAGGCGATGGCAAACGGCTGGCGTCAGTGGCTCCGTGACGAACTAGAGTGGGAGGTACCGGAAGGGCCATTCTGGGAGGACGAGAGGCTGGCAAACCGGCTGGCGTCACGTCTGGAGCGCTGGCTCGGTCTGATGCGCATGCATGGCGGCGCACAGGCGGCCATGATCGCAGATGTGCCGGTAGAGATTCGGGATCACTTCAGTAAACGCATCAAACTGATGGCACCCCTGCTGAAAGCGTGGAAAAGCGCGCTGAAAGAGGAGGGCGCGGTCGATTTTTCAGGACTGATTCACCAGGCCATTGCGATTCTGGAAAAAGGACGGTTTATCAGTCCGTGGAAACACATTCTGGTGGATGAATTCCAGGATATCTCGCCTCAACGTGCCGCATTGCTCAGCGCACTACGCCAGCAAAATAAGCGTACCGCGCTTTTCGCTGTCGGAGATGACTGGCAGGCTATTTATCGCTTCAGCGGCGCAGAGATGACGTTGACAACCGCATTTCATCACTACTTTGGTGAGGGCGATCGGTGCGTGCTGGACACCACCTATCGCTTTAACGATCGCATTGGTGACATTGCAAACCGGTTTATCCAGCAGAATCCGCAGCAGCTGGCAAAACCGCTGAACAGCGTCACCAAAGGCAATAAAAAGTCGATTTCGCTGCTGGCGGAGGATCAGCTGGAAGCCCTGCTGAACAAACTCAGCGGTTATGCGAAGCCTGAAGAGCGCATTCTGCTACTGGCGCGCTATCACTATCTGCGACCAGAACTGCTCGATAAAGCCAGAACCCGCTGGCCGAAACTTAATCTGGAATTTATGACAATCCATGCCAGCAAAGGTCAGCAGGCGGATTACGTTATTCTGCTGGGATTGCAACAGGGTAAAGAGGGCTTCCCGGCGGAAGTACGCGAGTCGATTATCGAACAGGGCCTGTTACCACAGCCCGAAGCATTTCCGGATGCGGAAGAGCGCCGTCTGGCCTATGTGGCGCTGACGCGCGCGCGTCAGCAGGTCTTTCTGATGTTTGATAAGGCCGCGCCGTCCTCGTTTGTCGATCACTTCCGCGAACTGGGCGTATCCGTACTGCGTAAAGCCTGAGTTATTTCAGACGATCGGCCAGATAGCGCTGATAGTCGGGGATCATAATCTCAACGTTTTGCGCAAACAGTGGCGACTGAATAATAAAATCCGCTGTGGAGCGGTTCGTGGCGACCGGGATATTCCAGACGGTCGCCAGACGCAGCAGAGCTTTCACATCCGGATCGTGCGGCACGGCGTTGAGCGGATCCCAGAAAAAAATCAGCACATCAATTTTTCCTTCCGAGATCAGCGCGCCGACCTGCTGATCGCCACCCATCGGGCCGCTCAGCATGGCTGTCACATTCAGACCGGTATGACGATTGATCAGATTTCCGGTGGTGCCGGTCGCATAGAGGATGTGTGGTTCAAGTGCGGGCTGGTTTTGTTTAACCCAGTCAAGCAGGGCAGTTTTGCAGTGGTCATGGGCGACCAGCGCAATATGTTTTGTGGTGCCAAGGGTACGAAAAGTCTGTTCCATAAAAGCATCCTGATAAGGCTCATGCGCAAGGAGAGAAAGCACGAGTTTACCTCTGGCACTTTAATGCTATCAACTCGTACGCAGCATTTTGACCAGTGTCAGAAATTGCTGACGCGTAGCTTCATCGAAGCGGTGAAACCAGCGATGCAGTGAAGGCAGTTCGGCCTGCGTTGTCCAGTCCAGATCGGCGGTAAGGCGGGAAGAAGAGGGCGTAGCAGAAGCGGAATTGGCAAACCGGGGTACAGAGGCAATCTGATGGGTGCGGTTGTAATTCAGCATCGCTTTTTCCATATCCGCTGTCGCGGTGGCCGGCAGGTGGTCACGCACGCTGGTGATCTCATTGCCTTTCTCATCCACCAGCTGAAAATTCAGACTGCGGTCAAAATGATAACGCTCACGTTTTGTCTCCAGCGCCGGCAACCGGATGGTGATGGTTTTGGCCACGGCAGTAAAGGTGACGATCATCGGCGCAGACTGATAAGCGATCACACTCTCTTTCTGCCCTTTGCGCTGCTGCTCTACCCGAAACAGAAACTGATGCTGACCGCGATCCAGCTCTAAGCTATCTGCTCCTTTGAGGAGCGAGCCTGAAATTTTTCGACCATCCAGCACCAGCAGATCGATTTGGGGATCGAGCTTTAATGTGATGGCAGAACAGGACGCCGAAACAAGGAGTGTAAGTAACCCCGTTACGGCCAGCGACAGCTTCATTTCAACTCCGGTAAGTGGTGACGCAAAGGATGACGTGTAGCAAATTCTTACATTATGGCAGTTAATTTACATTTAAACATATTTATTCGTGCGCGGGTTCAATTAATTTCGTCAGGGACTTAACTGTTGAAGCATGCGCCAGACTACACTCAACACTGACCTGAAAGGAGATAAAGATGAACGACCAGACAATTCGCGATGTGCTGACGCGTACACAACGTATCGCCTTAGTGGGGGCTAGCGATCGTCCCGACCGTCCCAGTTATGGTGTGATGAAATATCTGCTCGATCAGGGCTATGAGGTGATCCCGGTCAGCCCGAAACTGGCCGGTCAAACCCTGCTGGGGCAGCAGGCTTACGCCAGCCTGGTGGAAGTACCGGGCGAGATTGATATGGTAGATGTCTTTCGCAATTCAGAAGCCGCGTGGGGCGTAGCGCAGGAAGCCATTGCCGCAGGGGCAAAAACATTGTGGCTGCAGCTGGGTGTGATTAATGAGCAGGCGGCGGTACTGGCACAGGATGCAGGCATGACGGTGATTATGGATCGCTGTCCGAAGATTGAGATTCTGCGTCTGGGGATAACGCGTTAAAAATTAGCGTGGCGGCAGAGCGTGCCGCCACAGTTTAATGCCGCAGATGAGGTGCCTGTAATTGCTGACGTACTGACGCTGCCAGCTCATCCATTGACGGCTGCTCTGGATGTTCAATGCTGGTTTCACCGGAAAGCTGAATTTCGGCAACATAGGTGTGCACCTGATCGCCTTCCTCATCTTCCATCACCACATGATACCAGGGCGCGGTGCGCATCTTCTCTTCCGCGCCAACCTCTTCAATTTTAGGCTCATCTAACGAGTATTCAGGATCGACATCCACAATAACGCCCAGAACGCCGGACAAACGATGACGAACCTGCTGACCAATACCAAATTTACTGGCAATCATAGTGACCTCCGAAAAAAAGCTCTCTTTTCAATATGGGGGCAGGAGCTGATTTTTCAAGTCACATCACGCGGCAGGCGAAACCTTTCAGATAGAGACCTTCCGGATAGCTGGCGATGACCGGATGATCCGCTGCCTGCCGGAACTGCTCAATAAACTGCACTTCGCGGCCCGCATCCAGCGCCGCATCGGCGATGATCTTCTGGAACAGATCGGTGGCCATCAGACCGGAACAGGAGAAAGTCAGCAGCACGCCACCTGGGTTCAGTAGCTGAATGGCAAGCATATTAATGTCTTTATAGCCGCGGCAGGCACCCATTAACTGGCTTTTGTTTTCGACAAACTTTGGCGGATCCATAATGATCAGATCAAATTTCTCACCGCTGTCACGATAACGACGCAGCAGTTTGAACACATCATCACGCTCAAAGCGGGCGCGGGAGAGATCCAGCTCATTCAGTTCCACGTTCTGACGGGCAACGTCCAGCGCTTCCTGTGAGGTATCCACGCTGATCACTTCTTTACAGCCGCCCATTAGTGCAGAAACCGCGAAACCGCCCGTATAAGAGAAGCAGTTAAGCACGCGGGCATCCTGCGCGTAACGACGCGTGGCAAGACGACTGTCACGCTGATCGAGGTAATAGCCGGTTTTGTGGCCGCCCTGGATATCAACCAGCAGCTTCATGCCATGCTCGGTAATCGGCAGCAGTGGCGGGGGCAGTTCACCGGTGACGGTGCCCTGCGTCAGCTCCAGCCCCTCTTTCTTACGCACAGCGACGTCAGACCGGTCATAGATGGCACAGTCAGGGAAGCACTGTTGCAGGGCAGTGATGATCGCCGCGCGCTGATATTCCGCGCCTGCCGAAAGCAGCTGAAGCACTAAAAAGTTGCCAAAGCGATCGATGGTGACGCCCGGTAAACCATCTGATTCACCGGCGATCAGGCGATAGCTATCCAGACCATCGCGGGCCGCCAGCCATTTGCGCCACTGTTGCGCCTGTTCAAAACGGCGCACAAAGAAGGCGATATCGATGGATTCATCGGCCTGCCAGCTCCAGACGCGGGCGCGGATCTGCGACTCGGGCGAATAAGCGGCACGCGCCAGCCATTTACCGTTGCTGTCACACACGTCAATGGTTTCACCCAGTAGCGCTTTACCTTCCAGACGTGCAACGGCACCTGAAAAGACCCATGGATGGCGACGGAGCAGGGACTTTTCACGTCCCTTTGCGAGAATCAATCTGACTGTCATAGTTTGCTATGCTTACCTGAAAAAATGAGGCGCCATTGTCCGGTGGATAACGGGAAATTGCAACGAACAGCAGCAGGAGAGAATAATGTCAGCAGCCTGTTTTAAAGCATGGGTTCATGGCCGCGTCCAGGGCGTCGGGTTTCGTTACAGTACGCAGGCCGAAGCCAGAACCCTGGGCGTACTGGGCTACGCGCGAAATCTGGATGACGGCAGCGTTGAGGTGCTGGCCTGGGGCGAGGCGGAGCAGGTTGAAGCGCTGATTGCCTGGCTTAAAGCGGGCGGACCACACAGCGCACGCGTTGATAAGGTGCTGGTGGAGCCACACCAGCCCGCAGAACCGCCCCGCGATTTTAAAACCGGTTAACTACAGGCATTTCGCCGGTTTAGGCAGACCGGCGATTTTCGTCGCCTGTTTAGCGGGGCCTTCCGGGAAGAGGCGAAACAGGTAGCGGCTGTTGCCTTTCTCTTCCCCATACTTCTGCGCCATTGCCTTTACCAGCATCCGCACGGCAGGTGAGGTGTTAAATTCCAGATAAAAGGCGCGCACGAAATGGACCACTTCCCAGTGTGCTTCAGTCATGGTAAGCCCTTCCTGTTCCGCGATGTGCGCCGCCAGCGCCTCACTCCAGTCGTCGATACTCTTCAGATAGCCTTCGGCATCGACGGCGATTTCGTTACCGTTAAAATTCACGTGACGTCCTCTCTATAAATGACGGCGCAGTTTAGCAAACCTGGCGGACAGTAAAAGCAAAAACCCCGCCGAAGCGGGGTTTTACAGGCTGACTGTCACTGCTGGTTAGTTGCTGCGGGCAAAACCCAGCAGGCTCAGCAGGCTGACGAAGATGTTATAGAGCGAAACATAGAGGCTGACCGTCGCCCGAATGTAGTTGGTTTCGCCACCATGAATGATGTTGCTGGTTTCCCACAAAATGGCACCTGCGGAGAACAGGATGAACAGGGCGCTGATAGCCAGATGCAGCGCAGGCAGCTGCAGGAAGATATTCGCGACCACCGCCACCAGCAGCACCACAAAGCCAGCCATCATCATGCCGCCCAGGAAGGACATGTCACGACGGGTCGTCAGCACGTAGGCAGAACAGCAGAAGAACACCAGCGCCGTACCGCCCAACGCCAGCGCTATCACGTCGCCCATGCCTGCGGTCAGGAATGAACTCAGGATAGGACCCAGGCAATATCCCAGGAAGCCGGTAAACGCAAACGCGGCCAGAATACCCATCGGGCTGTTCGCCAGACGGTAGGTTAAAAACATCAAGCCATAAAAGCCGACCAGCATCAGAATCAGACCCGGCGCAGGCAGGGCCAGCAGGGTGCTGGCTGTCGCCGTTACCGCGGAAAAGGCCAGGGTCAGTCCCAGCAAAAAATAGGTATTACGCAGAACTCTGTGCGTTGACAGCAGTGACGACTGCGATGAGGTGACAATTCTTTCCATGTTGCGCTCCTTTAAGCAGAACACTAATCAGCAGAACACTAAATATGTGCCGAGAATACGCAGGCCATTAGAGAGGGAAAAGGCGTTTTACCCTTCTTTACGCGCTATTCTGCTAATTGTTTGAGCAGAGTGGCGATTTTCACAGCGAAAAATCACAATCTGGCTGTTTTTCAGGCGAATAGACAGATAGACGCTTTACATCGCTAAACGGGATGTTTATAGTGCGCGTCATTGCGGAGGGGTGGCCGAGCGGCTTAAGGCAGCGGTCTTGAAAACCGCCGATGGGAAACCATCCGAGAGTTCGAATCTCTCCTCCTCCGCCACTTTATCTGCCACGGGCAATAAAGCGGTAAAATCAGTAAGTTTACCGAAGCAGTACCGTTTCAAAACGGAGGGGTGGCCGAGCGGCTTAAGGCAGCGGTCTTGAAAACCGCCGATGGGAAACCATCCGAGAGTTCGAATCTCTCCTCCTCCGCCACATTTTACAGGCCAGCACATCGTGCTGGCCTGTTTCGTTTCTGCCATTCCGGTTTTTTCCTCCAGTCAGAAAAAAGCACGCCTCTTCCGATGACGCGCGGCTGCGCATTCATCTGCCCGATGCATCTCTGCTATAGTCCACTCACTGTTTTTGCAAACATCTGGCGCTTTTCTGAGGCGAGCTGAGTTACACTGTTAAATACATCGCTCTGAGGCGAGCTAATCGGTTGATAGCCAGAGTGTTTCTTTACTGAATGAATGGAATAGGCACAATGATCAAGAAACTGAGTCTTTGCGCATTGTCAGTGCTCGCTGCATTGCCGGTCGGAACGGTAGCATTTGCTGCTGATGGCGATATGCAGCTGCAACAGGTGCTGATGTTAAGCCGTCACAATCTGCGTGCGCCGCTGGCCGATAATGGCAGCGTGCTGGAGCAGTCGACCAAAAAGAGCTGGCCGCAGTGGGATGTTCCCGGCGGACAGCTGACCACCAAAGGTGGCGTGCTGGAAGTCTACATGGGTAACTACACCCGTCAGTGGCTGGCACAGCAGGGCCTGGTGAAGAACGGCAGCTGCCCTGACAGCAATAACGTCTTTGTTTACGCGAACAGCCTGCAGCGCACTGTCGCTACCGCGCAGTTCTTCGTGAATGGTGCCTTCCCTGGCTGTGACGTTGCCGTCACGCATCAGGATGAAATGGGCGCCATGGATCCCGTATTCAATCCCGTCATCACCGATGACAGTGAAGCCTTCAATAAAAAAGCGCTGGCCGCCATGGCCGCCGCCAATGAGAAACTGTCACTGAAGCCCGCCTTCCAGCGGCTGGAAAAGATTGTCGACTACAAAGCTTCGCCTGCCTGTAACAATAAAAAGCAGTGCGACCTCAGCAGTGGTCAGAACACCTTCAGCGCTGAAAACGGTAAAGAGCCAACGGTCAGTGGCCCGCTGAAAGTGGGTAATTCGCTGATGGATGCCTTTACGCTGCAATATTACGAAGGTTTCCCGCTGGACCAGGTTGCCTGGGGCCAGATCAAAACGCCTGAACAGTGGAAAGAGCTGTCAGCGATTAAAAATGGTTATCAGGACACGCTGTTTACCAGTCCGGACGTTTCCCGTGAAGTGGCAGCACCGCTGGTGGATTACATCCGCAGTCAGTTAGTGGATCAGGACAAAGCCAACGCGCCGAAAATTACGCTGATGGTCGGCCATGACTCGAACATCGCCTCGCTGCTGAGTGCGTTACAGGTCAAGCCTTATGAGCTGCCTGACACCTATGAAAAAACGCCAATTGGCGGTCAGGTTGTTTTCGAACGCTGGCATGATGCGAAAAACGATAAAGACCTGCTCAAGGTGGAGTATGTTTATCAGACCGCCGATCAGCTGCGCAATGCGGATGTACTGAGCCTGAAGAACCCACCGAAGCGCGTGACGCTGCAGCTGGCGGGTTGTGAGGCCGATGCGAATGGCTATTGCAGCTGGGATCAGTTCTCTCAGGTGCTGAATGCGGCACTGCAGGGTACACCGATGCAGCCTGCTGCGGCACCACAACCGGCAGCTCAGGCTGACGATGACAGTGCGAAAGCCGCCGCGACGCAGGATGCTGCAGCCGATAAAGCTGAAGCGGACAAAGCGACCGCAGCCAAAGAGAAATCTGACGCAGATAAAGCTGCCGCTGAGAAGTCAGAGGCGGACAAAGCCGCGGCTGAAAAAGCGAAAGCGGACAAAGCCGCAGCCGATAAAGCTGCTGCAGAAAAAGCAAAAGCAGAAAAGGCAAAAGCGGATAAGGCTGCAGCTGATAAAGCCGCGGCTGAAAAGGCAAAAGCTGACAAAGCAGCAGCAGAAGAAAAAGCCGCCGCTGAGAAAGCAAAAGCCGACAATGCAGCAGAATCAGCCAGTGACAATAAAGCCACGACTGACAAAGCTGACGCCGCGAACGCGCCTGCAACGGCACACAATGACAATTCAACGTCAGCAGCTGTGGCCACACAGTAATTACGCTTTCCGGCCGATAATAAAAAACCCCGTCGCGACGGGGTTTTTTTATGGCTGCAGGACGATTAACCCGCCACGACCACCAGCTTCTGGTTAGCAAACTCTTTGATGCCAAGATCAGAAAGCTCACGGCCATAGCCTGAACGTTTCACACCACCAAATGGCAGCTCAGCAGAGGTATCGCTCTGGGAGTTGATAAACACCATGCCGGTTTCAATGGCAGACGCCAGTTTACGACCGCGTGCAATATCACGAGTCCAGACCGATCCACCCAGACCATAGTGCGAGTCGTTCGCCAGCGCCACAGCCGCCTGATCATCACCCACGACATAAACCTGCGCCACCGGGCCGAAGAACTCCTGATAATAGGCAGGATTATCCGGGGTAATGCCGGTCAGAATGGTGGGCTGATAGAAGCAACCTTCACCGTCAACGGCTTTACCGCCTGTCACCAGTTTTGCGCCATTAGCCACCGCTTCGTCTACCTGTTTCAACAGACGGTCGCGTGCGTCAGCGGAAGAGAGCGGGCCAAGCGTGGTTTTCTCATCCAGCGGATCGCCCAGCGTGGCAGCACTCAGCGCGGCACTGAACTGGCTGATAAAGCGATCGGCAATCTTCTCATGCAGAATAAAACGTTTTGCGGCGGTACAGACCTGGCCGCAGTTGCTGAGACGCGCCTGCACGCCCTGGCGGACGGCTTCGTCAAGATCGGCATCGTCCAGCACCACAAACACGTCATTGCCGCCCAGTTCCAGCGTCGATTTCTTCAGATGCTTACCGGCCTGCTCAGCCACAGCGCTGCCTGCGCGCTCGGAACCGGTCAGAGCAACACCCTGAACCCGGTCGTCAGCAATCAGATCGGCGACCTGATCGGTTGAGATGAACAGGTTAGTCCAGGCACCTTCAGGTGCACCCGCTTCACGCACCAGCTTTTCAAAGACATCGGCACAGTGCGGCACGATATTGGCATGTTTCGCCAGCACCGGGTTACCCAGCGCCAGGTTAGGGGCCAGCACGCGCATCAGCTGATAGTAAGGGAAGTTCCACGGCTCGACGGCGACTAACACGCCAATCGGATGATACTCAACCCAGGCTTCGCCCAGCTCGCTGGGATAGGACTGCGGCTGAAGAATACGTTCTGCATTCTCTGCGTAGTAGCGGGCAATCTGTGAACAGATTTTCACTTCGCTACGGCTCTGACCAATCAGTTTCCCCATCTCTTTACTGGCGATGGTGGCCAGTTCTTCCGCGCGGCTATCAATCAGGTCAGCCAGTTTTTTCAGTACCTGCAGACGGGGCTGGATCTCACCTTTGCTCCATGATGAGTGAAACAGGCGATCGGCAACGTCCAGGGCTTGGCTGACAGCGGCCTCATCATGCGACGGCCAGCTTTTCAGCAACTGGTTATTGGCGGGATTAATGCTTTGATAGGAAGACATAGCGTACTCCTTGGTGAGCTAAAAATGAGGGCGGGAAGGTCCCGCCCCTGAATCAGACGTTCTTACGTTCTACGGGCTTGTCATCCCAGGTCAGGAGATCTTTATCGGTTTTTTCAAAGGCACGAATCAGCACGTCATCGCTGCCTTGCTGACGCCAGATCTCTTCTGCCAGTCTCTCATCGTAATTCGCCACTTCGAAAATGGCCTCGGCAATTTCAGGGGAGGTATGACGCAGACTGGCCCATTCGCCAACGTGGTGTGCTTTCGATTGTTCAGTAGACATACTTTTCTCCTTTGTTTAAATCAGTCCTGCAGTTTCACTGTCAGTCCGGCAACATGTTCACCCTGGAAACGGGCAATATTCAGTTCCGCTTCTGTCGGCTGACGCGAACCATCGCCGCCCGCCAGCGTGGTCGCACCATAAGGCGTGCCACCGCGAACCTGAGAAATATCGAACAACTCTTTGGTGCCGTAGCCGATAGGCACAATTACCATGCCGTGATGCGCCAGCGTGGTCCAGACTGAGGTAATGGTCTGTTCCTGACCGCCGCCGGTGCCGGTTGAGGTAAAGACGCTGGCAACCTTGCCAAACAACGCGCCTGACGCCCAGAGACCGCCGGTGCGGTCCCAGAATGTCCGCATCTGTCCGGACATGTTGCCAAAGCGGGTCGGGGTGCCGACGATAATCGCGTCATAATGCGGCAGTACCTCAGGCGTCGCTTCTGCTGCCTGCTGATTGGTTTTGCCGCCCACCTGTGCAAAGCGATCGGCCTCCATCGTTTCTGGTACCCGCAGGATATCCACTTCCGCGCCGGGAACCCGACGAGCGCCTTCTGCAACTGCGTTCGCCATCGTTTCAATATGTCCGTACATCGAGTAATAGAGCACCAGAATCTTGGCCATAAATCTCTCCAGGTGGTTTTGACGTCCAGAAAAAGTATAGAAGAGCTTTCGTTTTACGCAGGCGATACGGAAACGGAGGCGAACGAGTCGGGCAATAAATCCGCAGCTAGTCGGTTGTAAGTCGGCAGAATGTTCGTTGTTTAATCAAATTGCTGGTGATTACTCTGTTGCTAAATGTGACTGTCGGGCGAGTAAAAGAAGAATCTGGCTATTATTTAAGCATGAGTTGAATTCTGGCTTCATGCCGTCAGCTCTCTGCTATTTCATTCTTATTTATCGCACTACGCGACAGGAGCAAATCATGACAACACATCGTGGAGGTTCAGGAAATTTTGCTGAGAACCGTGAACGTGCCGCAGAAGCGGGACGTAAAGGGGGAAAAAACAGCGGCGGTAATTTCAAAAACGATCCGCAGCGCGCCGCGCGCGCCGGTGAGAAGGGCGGGCGCAGCAGTCCTAAAAAAGCGGACGCATAATCCCACTCTGCCGCCGGTTAAGGCCGGCGGTTAACGTCGTTGCTTTTCCCCCTCGCTCTCCCCACAATATCGTCCGGACACATCATCAGGTGAATTATGTCGGACACATCCCGCGGTTTAACCCTGCGCCTGACGCGGCAGGAGCTGGTATTACTTTTTATCACCATGATCTGGGGCGGCACCTTCCTGGTGGTGCATCGTGCGATGCAGCATTCCGGCCCGTTCTTTTTTGTCGGACTGCGTTTCGCCACCGCCGCGCTGCTGCTGGCACTGCTTTTCCGCCGTTATCTGGCCGGCATGACCTGGCTGGAAATAAAAGCGGGCACGCTGATCGGCCTGTCGATTGCCGGGGGTTATGGTCTTCAGACCTGGGGCATGCAGACTATCTCCAGCAGCCAGTCTGCGTTTCTTACTGCGCTTTATGTTCCGGTGGTGCCGCTGCTGCAGTGGCTGTTTTTACGCCGTCCGCCGGGATTGATGTCGTGGCTGGGGATTGTGCTGGCATTTACCGGCTTGTTGCTGGTGGCCGGACCGCAGGATGGCCGCATCAACCTGAATGCAGGTGAAATAGCCACGCTGCTCAGCACCCTGGCGATTGCCGCCGAGATCATCTTAATCAGCCGCTATGCCGGTCAGGTTGATGTACGCCGCGTGACGCTAATCCAGCTGGCGGTGGCGTCGCTGTGTGCCTTTGTGCTGATGATCCCCAATGGGGAAACGGTGCCTGTAATCTCAACGCCGCTGCTGCTCAGTGCGCTGGGGCTGGGCGCGGCCAGCGCACTGATTCAGGTCACCATGAACTGGGCGCAACGCAGCGTTTCGCCAACCCGCGCCACGGTAATCTATGCCGGAGAACCTGTCTGGGCGGGCGTCGTGGGGCGTATTGCCGGTGAGCGCCTGCCTGCGCTGGGGTTGCTGGGTGGGGCGCTGATCGTCTGCGGCGTGATCGTCAGTGAGCTGCGACTGAAACGGAAAAAAGCGGTGCAGCCAGCTGCCACACCGCTGGAGTAATTAACCCTGCTGTCGCGCCAGCGGTTTGTCCTGCTGCGCGCTGCGACGGCGCAGAATGGCATTGAGGATAATCGCGCCAAAGGTGGCAGTACCGATCCCGCCCAGCGTGAAAGAGCCGATCTTCAGCGCGAAATCCCCTGCGCCGAGCACCAGCGTGGTGGCGACCATAATCAGATTACTGTTCTGACCTAAATCGACATGGTTCTGCACCCAGATGCGTGCGCCCGCCACCGCAATCAGCCCGAAGACCACAATGGATGCGCCGCCAATCACCGGAGCCGGAATGGTGTGGATCAGCGCACCAAACTTCGGTGAGAAACCGGCGAGGATGGCAATGATGGCTGCAGCGACAAACGCCAGCGTGGAGTAGACCTTAGTCACGGCCATCACCCCAATATTCTCGGCATAGGTGGTTACGCCACTGCCGCCCATCGAGCCGGAAAGCATCGTGGCCAGTCCATCGCCCACAAAGGCACGTCCCATGTAAGGATCGAGGTTACGGCCGGTCATGCCCGCCACGGCTTTCAGGTGTCCCAGATTTTCCGCCACCAGAATGATCGCCACCGGGGCGATCAGTACCATTGCCTGCAGATCAAAGGTCGGTGCGGTGGTGTGCGGCAGGCCAAACCAGGCTGCCTGTGACAGCAGGGTAAAATCGACCGGCTTGCCCAGTCCCAGAACATTGGTCAGCAGCGCATAGATCGCCCAGGCCAGAATCAGGCCGACCAGAATCAGCAGGCGCTGTACCATCCCGCGGGTAAACACGGCAACCAGACCGATACAGAGCACGGTCATCACCGCAACCCAGCTGTCGAAGGAAGAGGCGGAGACGCTATGAACCGCAATCGGTGCCAGATTCAGCCCGATCGCCATCACCACCGCACCGGTCACTACCGGCGGCATCAAATTTTCAATCCAGCGCGTGCCTGACTTCATGACCACCAGCCCAATCAGCGTGTAGAGCAGGCCGCAGGCGATCACGCCGCCCAGCGCCACGCTGAGGTTGGGATTCAGTCCCTGACCACTGAAGCCGGTCACCGCAATCACTACGCCAACAAAGGCGGCGCTCGACCCGAGATAGCTGGGCACGCGACCACCGGTGATAAAGAAGAACAGCAGGGTGCCAATACCCGAGACCAGAATCGTCAGATTGGGATCCAGCCCCATCAGCAGCGGCATCAGCACCGTTGCGCCAAACATCGCCACCGCATGCTGCAAACCCAGCACCAGCGTCTGCCCCAGCGGCAGTGTTTCATCCGGGGCGATAATGCCGTTTTCTGTCAGTGCCGACTTCTTTTGCCATTGCGGAAACCAGGATCGTGCCATCGTCTACTCCAGAGCGTGATGAATGCCGGTAAGTTTCAGGGAAGAGTGATCAGGCATCCTGCCGCAACAGGGGATGGTAGCCCCGGTCAAACCACATAAGGCCATGGGTATCATCATTTCGCACTATGCCCACGACTTCGCAGAACAGGGTGTCATGCGTACCGACGCTGACAGTCTGCGTAATGCGGCAGTCAAAGGAGGCAACCGCGCCGCTCAGTACCGGCGAGCCGGTGACGGCCGTCGACCACTCAGCGGCACTAAACCGCTCGGCCATCGTCGTTTTCCCGCCGAACAGAGTAGAGAGCGCTTCGTGTCCCGCCGCCAGCGTATTGACGCAAAGCTGCATGTTGTCGCGAAACACCGGATAAACTGAGGCAGAACGGTTAAGGCAGACCAGCAGCGTCGGCGGCGAATCGGTGACGCTGCACACCGCCGAGGCGGTAAAGCCTGCACGTCCGGCCGGACCTTCTGTGGTGATGATGTTGACCGCCGCACCCAGCCGCGACATCGCATGACGAAATTCAGTTTTCTCAACGGCTGGGGTAAGGGTTTCCAGGCTCATAGTGTTCTCCACGAAAGGGTTATCCTGCGACGCGCTGCAGCGGCTGCACGTCATCCGTCTGATCCAGCCACTGCAGCAGCAGGGCATTAAATTTTTCGGGGTCGGTGACGCTCATGGCGTGGCCACCCCAGGCCATCATCTTTTCAGTGGCGTTCGGAAGCGCCCCGGCCAGCGCCACTGAGCAGCTCCATGGCACCAGCAGATCGTCCTGGCTGGCGATGACCAGCACCGGTTGTGGAATGGCGGCAGCCCGTGCGCTGAAGTCAGCGCTCATCAGGGCGTGCAGTCGTCGCATCAGGTTTTCCATCCCCTGAAAATGCGTCACATGATGGCTATCTTCCTGCTCCAGCCGTATCTGATGCTCTGCCATCCATTCAGCAGGATAGAGAAACAGCGGCTGAGCACGGACGAAGGCCTCGACGCCGACATTGAGCAGCAGATCCTGCCGGACCTGAAAGCAGCGACGGGTATGCTGATGCAGCGTCAGCCAGCCGTTGATCACCACGATCCGTTCGATCCGATCCGGATAATCCAGCGCCAGCTGCATCCCCATCAGACCGCCCAGCGCGTGACCGATCACGCTGAAGCGCAGGATGCCGTGTTGCGCCAGCGCGTCGGCCAGCTCTGCCGCCATCATCGCCATGCTATAGCCTTCCGGTAAGCTGTCCGCGCTGCGACCGGTGCCGCGCTGGTCATAGCGCACGACCCGATAGCGTGCCGTCAGCGTCGCCAGCTGTGGCTGCCAGAAACCCGCCACGCCGCCCAGACCGGAAGAGAGCACCAGCGTCGGTGCCTCAGGATTCTGAAGACCCAGAATATCGAGCTGCATCAGACCTCCGGCTTGCCGATATGCGCCACGCTGGCGATTTCAATCAGCGCGTCAGGCTTGACCAGGCCGCACTGAATGCAGAAACGGGCGGGCTTTTCACCGGGGAAGTATTCGGCGTAAACCTGATTCACCGCGGCGTAATTCGACCAGTCGGTGATAAAGATCGAGTTAAATGTCACATCGGCCATCGTGCCACCGGCGGTCTCAATCACCTTTTTAATCGTTTCCAGCACGTGACGGGTCTGCGCGGCGGCATCACCGACATGAACCACATTGTTGT
This sequence comes from Pantoea sp. 9140, assembly GCF_000745295.1. Classification (NCBI taxonomy): domain Bacteria; kingdom Pseudomonadati; phylum Pseudomonadota; class Gammaproteobacteria; order Enterobacterales; family Erwiniaceae; genus Pantoea; species Pantoea sp. 9140. The sequence goes on from NZ_JQNO01000001.1 coordinate 1,154,657, forward strand.
CGCCATCAAACGGCAGCGTACCCGAGACATAGACCACACCATCCGACAGCGTGCCAGGGACAAACGGGGCGATGGGTGTGGTGGTGCCTGGCGGCACAATAATACTTTTCGGCATAGCGACGTCCTCTTCGTGGGTTAGCGGGCATTCAGGCTTTCGCAGAAGGTATCGACATCCGATACCCAGCCAAAAAAGGTTTCGATATTGAACAGCGCCGCCTGCTGAGCAAAGGGCGGGCCAGCCTGATAAGTGGCGTCTTCCAGCACCACGCCGAAGTACTCCAGAAAGAAGCCGTCACGCAGCGTCGATTCCACACAGACGTTGGTGGCGATGCCGGTGAAAATCAGATGACGGATCCCGCGACTGCGCAGCATGCTGTCGAGCGGGGTGTTATAGAAGCCGCTGTAACGCGATTTTGGCAGTACGATGTCACCGGCCTGTGGCACCAGCTCATCGACCAGCGCGTAATCCCAGCCGCCTTTCGACAGCAGCGAGCCCTGCAGTTCGGGCCGTTTACGCATGGTTTTCAGCGCATTCGATTTGTGGAAGTTGGGGGAACCGGCATCACCGGCTTCAACGTAGTCACTGTCCCAGCCATTCTGGAACCAGATGATCTGCACGCCGGCCGCACGCGCCGCCGTTACCGCCTGATGGATCTTTGCAATCACCGGTTTCGTCGCGGAAACATCGAAGCCCGCCAGGTCGAGGTAACCCCCTTCGGTGGCGTAGGCGTTCTGCATATCCACGACAATCAGCGCCGTCTGGCCTGGCGGAAAGGCGATCGGCTCAGGACGAGCAGGCAGTTCAACCTGTGGAACATCCGGCGTGTGGGCACAATAAACGGTATTCATCATGCCACCTCCTGCTGTGCGTCGAGCAGGGTGCTGCGACAGGCCATCAGCGGCTGAATGTGCTGACCGAAGTTCTCAATACCTTCCAGGAAATCATCAAAGGTCAGCAGCACGCCGTGCGTGCCTTCGACCTGCGCCACTTCATCCAGCATCCGCGCTACATTGGCGTACGAACCTACCAGGGTGCCCATATTGATATTGACGGCTGAGGTCGGATCCGCCATCTGACGCACATTGGTGTCGCTGCCTGATTTAGTGTCCTGCTGACTCTGGGTAGTGAGCCACGAGAGCGCCTCTTCATCCGCACCGGCTTTGTAGTGTTCCCACTTAGCCCGTGCCTCTTCATCTGTTTCGGCGGCAATGATCATAAACAGCACATAGGAGCCGACATCACGGCCCGCTTTTTCGGCGGCCTGCTTCATGCGAATTGAAGTCGAACTGAACGCAGCAGGCGTATTCACCCCTTTACCGAAGCAGAAGTTGTAATCGGCGTGCTGAGCGGAGAAGGCCATACCGGCATCGCTCTGTCCGGCGCAGATCACCTTCATCGGACGCTGCGGCTGTGGACTGACGCGGCAGTCATTCATCGTGAAGAACTCACCTTTGAAATCTGATTTTCCGGTGCCCCACAGGTCGCGCAGCACGGTAACGTACTCGGTCAGATAAGAATAACGGCTGCCGAAGTACTCATCGCCTGGCCACATTCCCATCTGCTCATATTCGGGTTTCTGCCAGCCGGTCACCAGATTAACGCCGAAACGACCGCCTGAAATGGAATCAATCGTGGATGCCATGCGCGCCACAATCGCCGGAGGGAGCGTCAGGGTGGCCGCGGTGGCGTAGATTTCGATGCGTGAGGTCACGGCCGCCAGGCCCGCCATCAGGGTGAATGACTCCAGGTTATGATCCCAGAACTCTGTTTTACCGCCGAAGCCGCGCAGTTTGATCATCGAGAGCGCAAAGTCGAAGTGGTAATGCTCTGCTTTCAGCACGATGGCTTTGTTCAGTTCAAAGGTCGGCATGTACTGCGGCGCATTGGATGAAATCAGCCAGCCATTGTTACCAATCGGAATAAAGACGCCTATCTTCATGTGAAACCTCGTTGCGATGGGGGAAATGTGTTTCACGCGCTGCACTGCATCCTGCTACGTCCGTATAAGCTGCGCTCAGTCACAAGTTTGCAAATGATGTGCCACATTTCTTATTGTTATAAATAACAAACAGTTAAAATTAACCCATAAGAGGTAAGTGGAGTAACTGGTCCATTTCGGACCATCTGGTCAAAATTCACTGCACATTTTGCATGCAGAATGAGCAAAAAAGGTGCAGGGCGCGGATTGGGCAGCGACTCATCCCTTTGCTATGATGCGCTGACACCAGAAGGATGAGGTAAACGTGTGAATAGCGATGAAAAAAAGCCAACGCGTCGTTCGCGTGCGGTGGCAGCGAAGCGGGCTGCCATACTGGAAGCGGCGTTAACCTTCTTCTCACAGTTTGGTATTCACGGCACCAGCCTTGATAAGGTGGCCGAGCTGGCCGATGTCTCTAAAACCAACCTGCTCTACTATTTTCCCTCTAAAGAAGTGCTCTACGTGGCGGTGCTGAAACAGATTCTGGATGTCTGGCTGGCACCATTGCGCGCGCTGGCGCACGATCAGGATCCGCTGGTGGCCATCCGGCGTTACATCCGGCTAAAGCTGGAAGTGTCACGCGATCATCCTCAGGCTTCCCGGCTGTTCTGCCTGGAGATGCTGCAGGGCGCACCCTTGCTGAAAGGAGAACTGGCGGGTGATCTCAAACAACTGGTGGATGACAAAGCGGCTATTATTGAACGCTGGATTGATGAAGGACGGCTGGCGGGCGTACAGCCACAGCACCTGATCTTTATGCTGTGGGCCACCACGCAGCATTACGCCGACTTTGCCACCCAGGTTGAGGCCGTGACTGGTCAGACGCTCAGCGATCCGGCGTTTTTCGATCAGACCGTCGAAAACGTCCAGCGCATGATCATTGAAGGGATTCGCGTACGCTAATTCAGGACACATTCACAATACGGTGACGGAGTGAATCAATGGATTCTGTTTCGCAGTTGGTGTTGGGTGCTTCGGTCAGTGTAGCGGTGATGGGACGTCGGGTGCCGATCTGGCAGGCTGCGCTGGTAGGTAGCGTCTGCGGTACCTTACCCGATCTGGATGTATTTATTGACCATGGTGATGCGATACGCAACATGACGCTGCATCGCACGGAAACACATGCGCTGCTCTGGCTTACGCTGATCTCACCTCTGATGGCGTGGGGGATTGCAGAACTCTTTCGTCAGCGGGTGAAGTGGGCGGTGTGGTGGCCCGCGATCTGGCTGGCGCTGATTACCCATCCGCTGCTTGATTTAATGACGGTGTACGGCACCCAGCTTGGTCTGCCAGTCACCGATTATCCCTATGCCATTGGCAGTATTTATATCGTCGATCCCCTCTATACGCTGCCGTTGCTGATAGGGCTGGGTGTCGCGTTGTGGCGTCGTGGTGACAAAGGCATGCGTGGGAACCGGATCGGCCTGGCACTGAGTACGCTTTATCTGGTCTGGAGTGTGGTGATTCAGGGCGTCGCAGGCTGGCAGATTCGTGATTCGCTGACGGCGCAGGGCCTTGCGGCCAATAAAGTTCTGGTGACGCCCACTGCCTTTAATACGCTGGTCTGGCGCAGTGTGATCATCACGCCGGATCGCTACGGCGAAGCCTACTGGTCGCTGTTGTCGCCCTCGCGTCCGCTGCATGTGGCGTGGTATCCGCGACATCCTGAACTGTTCGACGCCTTCCGGGGCAGCTGGTATGCAGAACGTGTCGCCTGGTTCAGCCACGGCTTCTACGCTTTGCGCGAGCAGGATGGGCAGACCACGATAGCCGACCTGCGCATGGGCGAAGGCGATAACTATACCTTCACTTTTGGCCTGGGCACGCCTCAGCAGCCCGATTCGCGGCCGCAGCGCTTACCTTATGAACGCCCCACGTTGTCCGCCATTTTCTCTGCGCTGGGTGAACGGCTGTAAAAAAAAGCCCGGTCAGGTGACCGGGCTTTTTACATGCCGTCAGCGATTAGCGGCTGCGGCGATGACGCAACGTCCAGCCCACACCCAACAGCGCAAACCAGAGTGGCGTGACCATCAGCGCCTGGCGTGTATCTTCCTGCAGCGTCAGCAGCACCAGCACAAACGCAAAGAATGCCATGCAGACCCAGCACATGAATTTGCCCAGTGGCATCTTAAAGGCCGATTTGGCATGGCGCTCAGGATGCTTTTTACGGTAAGCCAGATAGCTGCACAGAATGATGGTCCAGACGAACATAAACAGAATGGCTGAAACGGTAGTCACCAGCGTAAAGACCTTCATCACATCCGGGATCAGGTAGATCAACGCCACACCGAGCAGCAGACACAGGCAGGAGAAGAACAGGCCGGTAGTCGGGACCGCTCGGGCAGAGAGACGACCAAACGCACGGCTCGCGACGCCCTGCTGCGACAGGCCATAGAGCATACGGCTGGTGGAGAAGATGCCGCTGTTGGCTGAAGAGGCAGCAGAGGTCAGCACCACAAAGTTAACGATACTCGCCGCAGCAGGCAGGCCAATCAGCACGAACATCTCAACAAACGGGCTGCGGTCGGCCATGACCTGGGTCCACGGCGTCACCGCCATAATCACCATCAGCGCCAGCACATAAAACATAATGACGCGCAGCGGAATCGCGTTAATCGCGCGCGGTAAGACTTTATGTGGATCGTGGGTTTCAGCCGCTGCCGTTCCGACCAGTTCAATGCCGACAAAGGCAAACACCGCAATCTGGAATCCGGCAAAGAAGCCGCTGAGTCCTTTCGGGAACATTCCGCCGTGATCCCAGATGTTGCTCAGCGCCGCGGTGCCACCGCCGGGTGAAGGGTAGTGAATCGAGACCAGTACAATCCCGGTGACGATCAGCGCGACAATGGCGACGATTTTGATTATCGCGAACCAGAACTCCATCTCACCAAACAGCTTAACCGTGGCGATGTTCAGTGCCAGAAAAACCACCACGCAGAGCAGGGCGCTCATCCAGATCGAGAAGCCCGGAAACCAGAGCTGGAAATAGGCGCTGATGGCCACGACGTCAGCGATGCCGGTTACCACCCAGCAGAACCAGTAAGTCCAGCCCGTAAAATAGCCTGCCCACGGCCCAAGCAGATCCGCGGCAAAATCGCTGAAAGACTTGTACTCAAGGTTAGAGAGCAGCAACTCGCCCATGGCGCGCATCACGAAGAACAGCATAAAGCCGATGATCATATAGACGAAAATGATCGAGGGCCCGGCCAGACTGATGGTTTTACCGGAACCCATAAAGAGGCCGGTACCGATAGCACCCCCTATGGCGATCAGCTGAATATGGCGATTATGCAGGTTGCGCTGTAGCTTGTCGGGCGCGTCGTGGGCGCGTGCGGTTTCTTTAGATTGATCAACCATAGAATTGTCTTTCCTGTCTTGATGTTGTGTCAGCTCTGCTGGCTGTTAGTAAACGCGTCTGCCCAGAGGGCGAGTGGGCATAAGATAGAGGAAGAGGGCCGGAATCGGGTAACGCTTTTTTATCAATTGTGAAGCCTGACGCTCCGTAAGCCGTTATAACGGACGGTTTCGTTCAATCCTGCGTCAGTCTGGGTAATTATTCATCACGTTTTGTCAGGCAGACGGCATGAAGCGGAATGTGCTTCTACACTTTTTATTTATTAATCATTATGCTGCAAAGGGAATTATGCGTACGCTTATCCTGTTTCTGCTGTTAATTGCGCTGGGATGGGTCAGCTTACCCTGGCTTAAGCAGCATCTCCCGCCGCAGTTCAATCCCTTTACACCACTCTCCGTCACCGATCCCCCTGGCTGGATGACGCAGATAAAGATGAAAAGGCTGACCCAGGATCCCGACGCATGTCTGGCGGTGATGCGTCGTGCCCAACAGGCGGGCTGGGTGAGTTTCAGCGAGCGTCCGGCCGTCACAGGCAACTGTCCGATCGGCCATCCGCTGCGAATTCAGAAATTTGGCCCGGTCAGCCTCAGCAGCAGTTTTCTCGCCAGCTGTCCAATGGCGGTCGCCAGCACCATGTATGCCCTGCGCAGTCGGGACCAGATCGCCCGGGATATGCATAGTCCACTGGTACGAATTACTCATGTTGGCAGCTATGCCTGTCGTAATATTTATCACCGCGCAGAGGGGCGGCTCAGTGAGCATGCCACCGCCGATGCCTGGGATGTGACCGGCTTCCAGCTGGATGATGGCCAGCGGCTTGAGGTCAGTCGTCACTGGCAACAGCCAGAAGAGAAAGCGGCTATGCTGCACACGCTATGGCGGGGTGGCTGTGACGTATTCGGCAATGCGCTGGGGCCGGACTACAACGCCGCGCACGCCTCACATTTTCATCTGGGTATGCGTGGCGCCGGCTACTGCCGATAAATCATCAGGCAGGATCAATACCGTGTTTGATTAAGAATTAAACAGCCGGTAAGGGAAAAACCAATCCAGTTATCATTGCCAGCGCGGCCACACCTGACAATGAACCAGCAGCAAATCAGGAGGCTGATCAGGCAGCCTTTTTCAGGTCCATAAATTACAAAAGAAAAGTGCTCATCAATGCAGTCAGAATTAAAATTTCGTCGTCTCATCTGAACAGTGCCAGCAACGTCAGGATGAAATTAATTCACGATACTAAAAAGTGAATTAAGAGAAATTAATTGCATCCATAAAGCATGCAGCATCAAATAACAATCGGGAATTTACCCGTTGCAATTTTTTTCAGTGATTTAGTTGCGTGACTATCGGCAAAGTGATTTTCATGACTAAAATAGAGTCAGGGTTGAGCGTATTGCTGCCATAACGTACTGTCAGCATAAATAGTGATCTAAGCCACGTATTGCGTTCAGGCAGAAGATAAATAAAGCTGATTTTTTAATGCACCGCTTTTGGTTCAGATTATTCGCAGTCTAGAAAACTGCTTAAAGGCTGAGCGGGTCCACTCGTCCGCTAGTCGACGCAGTCGGGCAGGATTTTCGCAGAATATTGTTATTACACAGCCCTTCGTTACGCCTATCGGGCAGCAACGGCAAGAGGAGCAGAATCAGCATTGAGAGGTCGCAGGTACAGTCCGTGAACCCGTTAGCTTTTCCGGATTGGGAGGCGCGTGCTGCAGTGTAGGGGGACTCATCACAGGAATGCGGCATCGCCTGAAGAGCAGAGCTTATTTCCTGATAAAAAATATGTCAGCAGTTTTCCGCTGCCGCTTCGCTTATTGAGATGTAATTAACGCTTTGTTTACGCATTATTTACTCAATGCCTTGTAGACGATTTAATATTTCCAGCAGCTCTCCAGTTACTGAGATGAAATTCAATTCATCGGCAGGGATTGAATTTCTATCAGAAAAATCTTATTCTCCTGGGGTGATTGAAATTGCTGTGGCCGGCCTCACGTTACAGGGGCAGGGGCATTTTTTTACTCCGTCATAACGGTGAAGGACTTTATGCGCTGCAGAGGGTGAGGGATTCACCTCAACGATAAATTAATTTTCTGCTGTTAATTTAATTTATCCGATGAATCCGAATGAATAATACCGGAAGGGCGAGTGAAATTAACGCTGAGGTAATATGAGTACTGAAAACTATTTCGCCTGGCGAAGTGAGGTGAAAGAGAAATTTCAGGCATTAACGGCTTCTTTTGAGTTGAAGACGTTATTGCAACAGTTTACTGAATCACTGGGCTTCGATTATTTTGCCTTTTTGATTCAGCATCCGGTGCCATTTACCTGGCCGCGTATTCATTTACATAGCACTTATCCCAAATTATGGGTTAAACGTTATGAGAAGCAGAATTATTACGCTGTCGATCCGGTGCTTACATTGTGTCAGCGACCGGGAAGAGGGATGGCCTGGATTGAGGAACAGTTCACTGACGCCGGCAATCTTTGGCATGAGGCGAGAGAATATGGGCTGCAGAGCGGATTTTCTTGCTCCGCAATGGCACCAAATCGCGTCATTGGTATATTATCTATATCATCGCAACAGCCCATTTCTGTCCAGCTCCGCCATGCTGAGCTGGAGGTGAAACTACACCTTTTAGCGGAACTAAGCCTGGATACGCTGGAGCGCTTTAGCGATGATGCAATGATGGTACTAAAAAAAGCGTTTAGTCAGCGCGAGCTGGAAATTCTGAAATGGACAGCCGAAGGAAAAACGGCGGTCGAAATTTCACTTATTTTATCCATCTCTGAACATACCGTTAACTTTCACCAAAAAAATATGCAAAAGCGTTTCAATGTTTCCAATAAAACGCAGATTGCCTGCTACGCAGCGGCAATCGGACTGATTTGAACATAACACAACTGCTACATTTGGCAGTTCCTTTGTACAGGTCTGTTGTCTACCCTGCGCCGGGGCTTTGCCAGGCTGGCGCAAAGAAATCATTGCAAACATGGGGATGTCAGAGGCGCATGATGAAAATAGTGCAAACGCAATTAAAGGATATGCCATCCTCTTTGCTTGCCGAACTCGGCAGCTACCGTTATAGCGTTTTTGCGCGTGGCGAAGGGTGGTCAATCCCTCCGCGCCTGAGCACGCCAGGACAGGAGTATGATCGCTACGATCGATCAGATGTCACCTGGCTAATCGCATGGAATGCACGTGAGGGCATTAGTGGCTGCGCGCGTCTGATGCCTTGGTTCGAACCTGAGCAGAGTGAAGGCATTGTGTTGCCTTTCAGCCATGAGAAAGTGTGGGAGATGTCGCGCTTCTCGGCACGGCTGGAAGTCGACGCGGAACTGCCGCTGAACATTCTCTGGCACGCGGTACAGCTGGCAGAGCTGAACGGCATGGAATACATCATCAGTTCGGCAACGCCGATGCTGGAGAAGATGTTTGAAGAGCATGGCGTGGTGTATGAGCCGCTGACGCCGGGACTCATTCTGTCAGAAGATAATCTGTTTGCGATCCGTATTCCGGTCGTTCAGCCCGCTCTGGCAGAGAAATATCGGGGAACACGTCGTTTCAGCCCGGAAGAGGTGTTGCCAACGCTGGGCGTGTCGGTTAACTGGCAGGCGCACAGTTAGCGTATTTGCCCCCGCTGCTGGGGGCAAAAAAGCTTACTGACGGTAGGCTGTTTTGATCTGTTTGATGGTATTGCTGAACACTTCCGCCTGAGGCTTATCGCCCAGCGTCTGCACATAGCGTTCCATGTTAATAATCACTTTTCCGGCATCAGCCTGTCCCATACCTTTAAGAATCAGGGTGATCATCATCTTCAGGCCTGCGATTTCATCCGCTAATTTCCGGGCTTCTTGGGAAGTTGCAAAATCTTCATCGCTCATGCGTTTCTCCTTGGTGAATGACAACGTGTCGGCAATTTGTCCGAACAGCAGTGCGTGAGTATATCACAGGGGCAGTAAGTTGCTGAGACGGGCGCTTCGCTTCGCCTTCAAAGGCTGGTTTGTCCAGTACAACTAATCAATCTCTGAAAGTAATCACAGGCTTCATCAACTCAGCCGTGGCGAGGATGTACAGCACTAAACCTTAAAGTGAGACGGTGTTAATCCACTGAAAATAATAACATTTATTTATTTTTTCGCGATCCGATCTTTTATCATCACCGCCGGTTAATCTCTTCCGGACGGGCCTGACAGCAATCATGTAATGCTTACACTGTTTTGCTTTGTTGATGTGCTTTTGAGGTAAAAGCGGGTATGATTGATGCCTGAAATCGTGAATTACTTCTTCTTTTTTAGCCTCTGGAGTTTCCCCGTTGATCAGTGTGCTTCTTGTTGATGACCATGAACTTGTCCGCGCGGGTATCCGTCGCATCCTGGAGGATGTGAAAGGTCTGGCCGTGGTCGGAGAGGTCAACTGTGGCGAGGATGCAGCCAGATGGTGCCGTGCCAATCAGGTTGATGTGATCCTCATGGATATGAACATGCCGGGGATCGGCGGACTGGAGGCGACGCGCAAAATCGTGCGTTATAATCCTGATATCAAAATTATCATGCTGACCATTCACACGGAAAATCCGCTGCCTGCGAAGGTTATGCAGGCGGGTGCAGCAGGCTACCTCAGTAAAGGGGCGGCGCCACAGGAAGTGATTAATGCGATTCGCTCGGTAAATGCCGGTCAGCGCTACATCGCGTCAGACATTGCTCAACAGATGGCGCTGAGCCAGATTGAGCCGCAAAAAGCGGAATCGCCTTTCAGCTGTTTGTCGGAAAGGGAATTGCAGATTATGCTGATGATCACCCGGGGACAAAAGGTGACGGAAATTTCCGAGCAGTTAAATCTCAGTCCTAAAACCGTTAACAGTTACCGCTACCGGATGTTCAGTAAGCTGAATATCAGTGGCGACGTAGAGTTAACGCATCTGGCCATTCGACATGGCCTCTATAATGCGGAGCCGTTAATCAGTAGTGAATGACGTTTTTGATTCCAAAGCCTTTCTGAGTACGGTAACCAGCAAACCCGGTGTTTACCGCATGTATGACGCTTCAGGCACCGTCATCTATGTGGGCAAAGCCAAAGACCTGAAGAAGCGTCTCACCAGCTACTTCCGCACTCAGGTCGGCAGCCGCAAAACCGAAGCGCTGGTCAGCAATATCCAGCACATCGATGTCACCGTTACCCACACCGAAACCGAAGCGCTGCTGCTTGAGCATAACTACATTAAGCTCTATCAGCCGCGCTATAACGTACTGCTGCGCGACGATAAATCATATCCCTACATTTTTCTCAGCAGCGATACCCATCCGCGGCTGGCAATGCACCGTGGTGCAAAGCATGCCAAAGGCGAATACTTTGGCCCGTTCCCCAACGGCTATGCGGTGCGCGAGACGCTGGGCCTGCTGCAAAAAGTCTTTCCTGTCCGCCAGTGTGAAAACAGCGTCTACCGCAATCGCTCCCGGCCCTGTCTGCAATATCAGATCGGTCGCTGTCTTGGACCCTGTGTCGCGGGCCTGGTCAGTGAAGAGGAGTATGCGCAGCAGACGGATTACGTACGCCTGTTTTTAGCCGGTAAAGACGATCAGGTTCTCAATCAGCTGGTCAAACGTATGGAAGAGGCGAGCATTGGCCTGCGCTTCGAAGAAGCGGCACGACTGCGCGATCAGATTCAGGCTGTGCGCCGTATCACCGAAAAGCAGTTTGTCTCCAATCAGGGTGATGACCTGGATGTGATGGGTGTGGCATATGAAGCAGGCATGGCCTGTCTTCACGTGCTGTTTATCCGTCAGGGCAAAGTGTTGGGCAGCCGCAGCTATTTCCCGAAAGTGCCGGTGGATACCGACCTGGCCGAAGTGGTTCAGACCTTTGTCGGGCAGTTCTATCTGCAGGGCAGCGAGGCACGCACGCTGCCGGGTGATATTCTGCTGGACTTTACCCTGCCGGAGCGTGAGCTGCTGGCGGAGTCGCTCAGTGCACTGGCAGGACGCCGGGTGAATATCCAGAGCAAGCCGCGCGGCGATCGCGCCCGTTATCTTAAGCTGGCGCGCACTAACGCCGCGACGGCATTAACCACACGTCTGTCGCAGCACTCCACGATTCATCAGCGGCTGATGGCCCTGGCAGAGTTTCTTGAGCTCGACCGGATCACGCGCATGGAGTGTTTCGATATCAGCCACACCATGGGTGAGCAGACCATCGCCTCCTGTGTGGTGTTCGACCAGAATGGTCCGCTGCGTGCTGACTATCGTCGCTATAACATCACCGGCATTACGCCGGGCGATGATTATGCTGCCATGAATCAGGTGTTACGACGCCGGTATGGTAAAGCGATTGAAGAAGATAAAATCCCGGATGTGATTCTGATCGATGGCGGTAAAGGCCAGCTCTCTCAGGCGAAGCAGGTTTTCGCGGAGCTGGATGTGCCCTGGGACAAAAAACGGCCCATTTTACTCGGTGTCGCCAAAGGCAGCGACCGTAAAGCCGGATTGGAAACGCTGTTCTTTGAGGCGGAAGGTGAGGGTGTTTCGCTGCCACCGGATGCGCCAGCACTGCATGTAATTCAGCACATTCGTGATGACGCTCACAATCATGCCATTTCAGGTCATCGTAAAAAACGAGCCAAAGTAAAGAACACCAGCGCACTGGAAAGCATCGAAGGCGTAGGGCCGAAACGGCGTCAGCAACTGCTTAAGTACATGGGGGGCCTGCAGCCGCTGATGAATGCGTCAGTGGAGGAGATCGCCAATGTACCTGGCATCTCACGCGCGCTGGCAGAAAAAATATACTACTCGTTGAAACACTAGCATTGAAACAGGGGGGGCAATGTAGGAACATAGGCTAAATTTTACCTATATCCAGACAGTTACCGGCATATGCAATTAAACATCCCGACGTGTCTCACCCTGTTTCGAGTCGTGCTCATTCCGTTCTTTGTGCTGGCTTTCTATCTGCCGTTCACCTGGGCGCCGCTGGCTACCGCACTGATTTTCGTTTTTGCTGCCATCACCGACTGGTTTGATGGCTTTCTGGCGCGCCGCTGGAAGCAGACGACGCGCTTTGGTGCGTTTCTCGATCCGGTAGCGGATAAAGTGATGGTGGCGATTGCGCTGGTGCTGGTGGCGGAATATTTCCACGCCTGGTGGATTACGCTGCCTGCAGCCACTATGATTGCCCGCGAGATCATTATCTCTGCGCTGCGTGAATGGATGGCGGAGATTGGCAAACGCAGCAGCGTGTCGGTTTCCTGGATTGGTAAAGTGAAAACCACCGCTCAGATGTTCTCCCTGTTTGCCTTACTGTGGCGTCCTGATGCTACCGTTGTGGCGGTTGGCGTAGTCGCGTTATACATTGCTGCAGTGCTGACTTTCTGGTCTATGTTCCAGTATTTAAGCGCTGCGCGCGGCGATCTGCTCGAACCGTGATCGATACGATTTAAAAAGCAGCAAACGGACACGCTGTGAGGATAATTTTATTGACTCATTGCGTCATCTAAGTAGAATGCAACGCATCGAACGGCAGCCAGGCTGCCAGAAGATAAATAAAATCAGCAGGTTCGACGAAGTTGCTGAAATTGCGGGAATAGCTCAGTTGGTAGAGCACGACCTTGCCAAGGTCGGGGTCGCGAGTTCGAGTCTCGTTTCCCGCTCCAGATTCGCAGGTCAGGTTAGCCTGACGGCACATCAGTTTAAGGCGCGTTGGCAGAGTGGCTATGCAGCGGATTGCAAATCCGTGTACCTCGGTTCGACTCCGGGACGCGCCTCCAGTTACACCCTGCCCGGGTGGTGAAATCGGTAGACACAAGGGATTTAAAATCCCTCGGCTGTAAGGCTGTGCGGGTTCAAGTCCCGCCCCGGGCACCATATTTCTGCCGCAGAAAAAGAATAAAACAAAGTAATATGCAGTAATGTCGTAACCGCCCAAGGGCGGTTTTTTTGTGTCTGTTATCTGGCGCGACGGTGACGAAACATCCGACTGGTGGTATCAGCCGCCGTCAGCCGCGGGAGCTGAACACCAGCTCATCAGCTGTATCACTTACCAGCACCATTCTTTGCGCCTCTCCACTGGATGAAACAAAGGTCACTTCATGCCCGATGCTGATAGCATCGAATGCATCTGTTGGCTGCGACTGCTTCTGAATCTCCAGAACCATCCGCGAGGCAAAGGGTTTGTCATTGACCTTATCCAGACGATAGTTGGCGGTAAAACTCAGTTCGGGCTGATCAACCACGTAGAATTGTCCTGAAGGCATAGTCTTGACCTCTATATAAGTTTGGCCATACGTCCCGGGCGGGACAGGCTGCCTGAAATTTAAGGTTAGCGGAATAATCAATGTCTGCAGGTGCCCGCGCCTGGTTTATGGGTTTAAGCAGCGATTGCTGAATAAACACGCCGCTTGCGCTTGTCAGTTCTGAAAGGAGCACTAACCTTGTCTACAGTCTACACAGTGTGCTTTCCAGGCAAACTTTTCGGGCATGGTATAAAGGTATTACTGCAACTCTTAATGGGTTGACGATGCGGGTTCAATTCCTGCTGCCCGGTCCTTCTCTCGCCTCTTCTTAACGCCTGCTGCTCTGCCACCGCAAACTCAGTTACATCTGATTTCACTCATTTTTGCGGCCCACATCGAACTCTGTAACCTGTTGAAACACCCTGGCTTATCGTAAAGTGGAGGATTGTTTGCCGTCTCAGAGAAGCTAACGCCAATGAGTACACCGTCTATTCCTGACTTAACGGAACCGGCTTTACCCCCGATTATCGGCGTTGTCGCCAGCCAGCTGCGCAATCCCTCTCAACAGAAAATACTGGATGAGGTCACGCGCCAGCTCAATGCGCGCGGGGTTATCACGGTGCTGCTGAATGCCGAAACTGACGTGGCACTGACAGCTCTCATCCAGCAGGCGACGCCCCTTGCGCTGCGGGGTCTGCTGCTGTTGCCCGGAAACAAGGCCATCAGTGCCTGTAATCTGCCGGTGCTGGAGATTGACGCAGAGCCTGAATGGCAGGCGGATGCGCTGCGGGCGGGCGAAGTGACAGCAGCGTTACTGCTCGCACAGGGGCATCAGCGGTTTGGCTTTTTGCAGATCCAGCCCGGTGACGTGGCGCAGAAGCAGAGCTACTGCACCACATTACAGGCGGCAGGCATGACGCTGGATGCAGAACTCACTGCTGCCGCTGACGACCGTGACGGCGCTTATCAGGCGATGATGCAGTATCTGAAAAAGACCCGTGCCGCTGAGCGCATTCAGGCACTTTTCTGTGAAAGCGATCTGCTGGCGTTTGGTGCGATACAGGCAGTACGAGATTTTGGTCAGGGTATGCATCTGGCGGTGGCAGGGTTTGGTGACACTGAGGAAGCCCGCAGTCCGACCTGGCATCTTACCAGCTGGTCACCGGACGTCAGACAAATCATCGGCCGCGCATTAGATCGCTGGCTGGGTCAGCAGGCAGAAAACAGCGATGAAGAGGGGCAATTACAGCAGCGTCACTCTCATTCTGGCAAAGTCATTCCGGGTGAGATGTCAGCCTGCGGCTGCGCCTTTCGGCACTAGCCAGCCTGCGAGACAGGCTGGCCTGAAATACATTATCCCTGCGGTTGTCCTGCCGGACCGACACCACCCGGTGCGCCAACCGGCTGCTGTCCGCCTGGCGGTGGTGGGGCATCTCTGCCCGGCGGTGGCGGTGCACAGGCGGTGAGGCTAGCAAGAATAGCCAGCGTCGATAACAGATAAGCCGTACGTTTCATCGTAATTCCCTGATCAGGTAAGCGGAACGTAAAGTATAGAGAATCGACAAAAAATCGCGCAGTCAGCGTCGGGCGTCCGCTGCATAACGTAAATTAATGGCGATTATTTGAGACGCCTCTCAACTCCTGCAAGGCGGGAATGCGTTGCGGGCAGGAGCACGCTAAGGTAGCGCTTCATTTAAGAGGAGTTGTTATGAATGGCATGATGAAGTTCGTCCGCGGCTGGCTGGTATTCTCTGTTCTGTGGGGCGTATTCATGTGGTTTATGTCATGGCAGCAGCAGGGCAAGGAGCCTGGACTGGCGGTTCTGACAAGTCTCTACGCCGGTTTAATCTATCAGGCGCTGATTACGATGGTGGGCCGTTACCGGGCGCGCCGACAACAGGCTGAGTAAATTCTGCTGCCGGAGAGGCAGCAGAACGCACCCTCTTAGCCGAAATTACCGGTCAGGCGCTGATGGAAATCAGTACTGCGTGGATCCAGCCCCTCAATGGTCACCTCTGCACCATAACGCTGATAGCGATACTCAATGCCATCCAGTGCCGCGACGCTGGATGCATCCCAGATTTGTGCGTGGGTTAAATCGATCGTCACTTTTTTCGGGTCATGGGCATAATCGAAATGCTCAAACAGATCGTTGCTGCTGGCAAAGAACAGCGGACCACGCACCACATAGCGCACTGAGCTGCCATCGGCGCTCAGCTGGCGTTCCGCATGGATAACGTGCGCAATACGACGGGCAAACAGCAGCATCGCGAGGATCACCCCAGCCAGCACGCCCAGCGCCAGATTACCTGTCCAGACCGTCACAGCCACCGTCAGCACCATAATCAGCGTTTCTGACCACGGCATACGTTTCAGGGTAGCTGGCTGCAGGCTATGCCAGTTAACGGTTTTCACCGCCACCACCATCATGATCCCGGCCAGCACCACCATCGGGATTTGCGCCATAATCCGGCTGAGTCCGGTCACCAGCAACAGCAGCACCAGACCGGCGGCCAGGGTGGAGACACGGCTGCGTGCCCGGCCCAGCTCAACGTTAACAATCGTCTGACCTATCATCGCGCACCCGGCGATGCCGCCATAAAAACCGGCAAAAATATTTGCTACCCCAAGGCCCCACGCTTCACGTCGCTTACTGGAGGGAGTATCGGTCAGGTCATCAACCAGTTTGGCGGTAAGCAGTGACTCCATCAGCCCGACAAAAGCGATGCTGAGTGCGGTGGGCCAGATAATCTGCAGGGTCTGCAGGTTAAGCGGCACCAGCAGACTGTTAAAACCGGGCAGGCCGGGACTCATTGGCCCTTCATCGCCCACGTTCGGCATGCGATAACCCATTAACAGTGCGACCGCAGTCACCACCACAATGGCGACCAGAGGTGAAGGAACACTCTTTAACAGGCGCGGCAACAACAGCACGATAGCCAGGGTGACGGCAAAGAAGATCCACACCAGGGATGACTGACCCCAGACGTGCGGCACCTGAGCAAAGAAAATCAGCACGCCAAGTGCATTCACAAATCCCAGCATGACCGAGCGGGGGATATAGCGCATCATGCGCGCCAGCCCGGCGACGCCAAACAGAATCTGAATCACACCGCCCATCACCACTGCCGGCAGAATATATTCGACACCGTGCAGATGGACCATCGGCCCGATCACCAGCGCCACGGAACCCGCTGCTGCTGTGACCATTGCCGGACGACCGCCCAGTATCGACAGCGTCAGGCAGAGTACCACCGAGGCGACCAGACTGACTTTCGGATCGACACCGGCAATAACGGAAAAAGAGATCACTTCAGGGATCAGCGCCAGCGCGGTAATCACACCGGCCAGGCATTCACGGGTCAGCAGCGCAGGCGAACGCAGAACGCGCCCCACACTGATATCGCCCGCCACAACGTCGGTTGCAGCAACATCATTGGTCTGAGTCATAAAGTCTTGCAGGCTCTTTAGTTGTTTTGCTCCCGCGCGAGGGGCGGGAAGATTGGGACAATGGTGAGGGGCAGATAGTACCGGGCGACTGGCGAAGTTGCCAGAAAAAGACGGGTGACTCCCTCCGTGGAGTCGCGATTACAGTGAAAAATCGTCCGGGGTTTTATGTACCACCAGGTCAAGCAGCTGCCGGTGGATGTCCAGCATCTCCCTGTCGCTTTCCAGTTCCAGCCGGTGAATAAGCTTTGAGATAATGGCTTTATTATTCACTGGCATGCCTGATTGCAGGATTTCTGCAACAAGGATACCCAGCATTTCCATCTCGCTGGCTGGCTTATTGGCGGCAGGATTAAAGTAATCAGCAATTTCCTGATTGGTCCGGGGAAGAATATATTGCATGTGTAAGCCCTTCAAAACAGCCCGATTCCGGTTCGGATGTCAGGACAAAATCGATCAAAAAACCATCACATGGACAGATGCGATGGTGCCAGCTGCAAAAACTGAGCAGATAAAAAATAACCTCTGAAGGTGGAAATCCACTGACACCTTCAGAGGCGACGCAAGTGCATCATTCGTTACAGAGTCGCATGACAACTCATGGCAGTAAACTTATACAATGAAGGGCAATCTGTACAATCAGATCCTTTGACAAAATGTGCTATTAATAACTTATCAGCAACTTATAAGGATTAATCCGAACCCAAATCTGTACAAATAACCTATACAAACGATGGGTTCGGCTGATGAAACGGAGGAGTAAGGGAAGTTTTAGCCTGCTTCCCGCTGAAAAACTAACTGAAAAGCGCCAGTTTTGCCGTCAGCTTACGCAGCGCTTTCTTATCGCCGACGATAGCCAGCCCCAGCAGACGCCACTGCTGTCGGGGTTGTTGCCGCAGTACCTCACACAGCGCCTGATAATCGGTAGTACTCTGGCCTGCTTCCGGAAACAGCACCAGATCGTACTCTGCCTGTTCGCACTGTTCCCGCAAAGCATTAAGCTCCTGGTCGGAGGCAGCCAGCACCGGAATGCCGGTAGTAATCAAACCGGGTGAGGGGTGTTTCTCTGCATCCTCCAGCGCGTCACCAACCAATGTCGGATGGCGCTGTCCCAGGGTTAAGGCGATCACGGCGGCGGCGTTGGTCGCTTTGCCTGGCGGCAGAGCGGCATTAAGTATCATCACACATCGTTTGTCCTGCATTGCGCTTCTCCTGACGAAAAAAACGCATTGTGGCAAGTGACTCAGCCCGGGTCTGGAAGATTTGTGCAGGCGTGCTGATAACGGGCGGGGGAAAGCTGGCAGGCGCGCTTAAACCAGCGGCCCAGATGACTCTGATCGGCGAAACCCAGCGCAGCGGCCACATCGGCGACAGGCTGGCCCTGCGCCAGCTGGCGTCGTGCCTGGCTCAGTCGCCACTGCACCAGCCAGGCGTGGGGCGGCAAACCCCAGTGCGTCTGAAACAGGCGCGACAGCCGGAAGCGATCTGTCTGAAGATGCTGTGCCATCTGTGCCAGACCGGGATTATCCGCATGATGGGCAATCAGCCAGTCACGCGCCTGCAGCGCCAGCCGGGCATCTCTGTCTGTGTGCTGCGCGGGCAGGGACCACTGCTGGTGCGGGGTGAGCTGTCTCAGCATCCTATCCATCGCTGCCTCTTTGATGATGGCAGGATGGTTGTGCCACAGCGCATCAAATGCGTGCCAGACGGCATACGCCAGCGGGCGGTCATCGCGCAGCGTGGCGGCAAACCGCAGCTCACGCGGTGAGGGTGCATCTGTCTGCTCAGGGGCGCGGTGGCGGGCAATCTGCTGTGGCGTAAGATAGAGCATCCGATAGGTAAAACCGCTGTCGTTGATGGCATCACCATCATGCAGCTCCTCCGGCTCAAGCATAAAGACCGTTCCGGGACGACTCTGATGCTGTTTGCGTCGCGAATGAAACTGCTGTACACCTTGCTCGGTCACGCCAATCAGATAACTGTCGTGCCAGTGCGGGTCATAGGCGTGGCCGGTAAAATGGGCGCGCAGGGCCTCGATACCACTCACGGCGTCGCGACGCAGATCGACCCAGTTTGGTGATGCCTGTTTCATGTTATCCGGCTCCCGGTTACGGCCTCTGGACATTCTGACGTGTTCCACTAATTTTTAACAGACCGGACGCTTTTCAATCGTGTTTCGCTTTGCGTATAATAACGCTTCCACTCAATTAGATGTCTTACTATTAGGCTGCTAACATTTGTCTCAGCATACGCGTACCTTTACCCATTTATTGCATCTGACCGCCCACGCCTGGCGGCTGGCGGTGGATCGTCACCTCAAAGATAGCGGCTTAAGCATGAGCAGCTGGATGGCCATCGGGCTGATTGCCAGTGAACCGCAACGCATGACTCAGACCGAACTGGCGCAGCTGCTGGGACTGGAAGATGCCAGCATGGTGCCGCTGGTGGATCGGCTGGTCAAACAGTCACTGCTGACGCGGGTACAGCCGCCGGAAGATCGCCGCAAACGTCACCTGGTGCTGACAGAAAAGGGCAACGAAGCGTTTGCTAAAGTGAAAACCGAAGCTGATGCACTCCGTACTGAAATGCTGGCCGATATCGATCCGCAGGATCTGGCCGTCACCGAGCGCGTACTGCAACAACTGCTGAGCCGCATGGGAAGTATGTAGCAGTGGCAAAGCGAAATCCCTACGCTGCACGCGAGTGGTTGCCGCATGAAAAACCGATGCTGCCGGGTTCGCCCTCGACCCCGCTGCATCCGATGCCAAAACGTCTGGCGTTTGGCCTGATCGGCTTACTGATTTCGCTGACCGGTGCGCTGAGTAATGCGCTGGTTACGGCGAACCTGGTTAATCTGCAGGGCACCTTTGGGGCCTGGTCAAATGAAATTGCCTGGCTGCCTGCGGTTTACGTGATGGGCAATATCTCCATTAACCTGCTGCTGGTGAAGTTCCGTCAGCAGTTTGGTCTGCGTGTCTTTACCGAAGCGTTTCTGGTGCTCTATGTGCTGGTGGCGTTCTTTCATCTGTTCGCCAACGATTTAAGTTCTGCGATCGTTGTGCGCACGGCCCACGGCATGGTAGCTGCGGCGCTCAGCTCGCTGGGTATCTACTATCAGGTACAGGCGTGGCCTGCGAAACACAGGCTGAAAGCGCTGGTGATAGGCCTGACGGTCTCGCAACTGGCTATCCCGCTGGCCCGCTTATTCTCGTCGGAATTACTGCAGCT
The DNA here is from genome assembly GCF_000745295.1 of Pantoea sp. 9140. Classification (NCBI taxonomy): domain Bacteria; kingdom Pseudomonadati; phylum Pseudomonadota; class Gammaproteobacteria; order Enterobacterales; family Erwiniaceae; genus Pantoea; species Pantoea sp. 9140. The sequence goes on from NZ_JQNO01000001.1 coordinate 1,174,890, forward strand.
CAATGAGTGGCGCGGTCTCTATCTGTTTGAACTCGGTCTGGCGCTGATTGCGCTCGGTGGAGTTCTGCTGGTGAAACTGCCTCCGGGCGATCGCATCAAAACGTTTGAGAAGATGGACTTCGTCACCTTTATCCTGCTGGCGCCCGGCATGGCGCTGTTGTGCGGTGTACTGACGCTGGGCCGTATTGAGTGGTGGTTTACCACGCCCTGGCTCGGTATCTGTACTGCGATTGCCCTGACGCTGATTGTCGCGGCTATCGTCATTGAACATAACCGGCGCAACCCGCTGATTAATACCCGCTGGCTCAGCAGCGGCATGATGGTGCGGCTGGGCATTGTGATGATCATGATCCGTATTGTGCTGGCGGAGCAGAACACCGGTGCGGTCGGCTTTTTGCAGCAGATCGGTCTGCAGAACGATCAGATGCGCGGTCTGGCGCTGGCGATCATGGCCGGGGTTATCGTGGGCATCGCTGCCAGTGCGCTGACCATCAAGCCTGCGCATCTTAACTGGCCGATTGTCGCGTCGCTGGTGGTGATGATTATCGCCTCGCTGATGGATGCGCAATCCAGTCCACTGACCCGTGGCCCCGAGATGTATTTCAGCCAGTTTCTGCTGGGCTTCAGCAGCGCATTTTTCATGGCTCCCGCCATGCTGATGGGCATTGGCAGCGTGGTCACGCAGCCGAAAAATCTGGTGAGCTTTGTGGTGCTGTTTGGCATGAGTCAGAACCTGGGCGGGCTGATTGGCTCGGCGATTCTGGGCACGTTTCAGGTCTGGCGGGAAAAATATCACTCCAGCCTGCTGGGCGATCAGCTCTCACTGCTCGATCCCAACGTTACCGAGCGGCTCAGCCAGTACAATGCGCTGTTTAATTCGCTGGTGGGTGACGACGTTCTGCGCGGCGCGCAGAGCACCAGCCAGCTACAGACAGTTGCCACACTGCAGGCCAACGTGCTCGCTTATAACGACACCTACCTGTTAACTGCCGCGCTGGCCCTGGTCACGCTGATGTGGGTGATCTGGCGTTTAACACGACGCCGCTATCTTGACTGGCGTCAGGCGCAATTTAACCTGCGCGAGCAGCAACAGCTGGCCGCGTTACAGGAATCAACGGAGAAACAATGAGTCAGCAGGATGAGCTTCAGGCGGCGGAACGTGAGCGCGCGAATCGCCGCCGTATTCTTTCTATTGCCGCAGGCAGCGGCATTGTGGTGATTGGCGTACTGGTTATTCTCTACGCCTGGCAACTCTGGCCCTTCACCAGCGCCATACAAAGTACCGAAAACGCCTATGTGCGCGGTCAGGTAACCTTTATCAGTCCGCAGGTTAATGGCTATCTCACTTCGGTAGAAGTGATTGACCTGCAGCCGGTGAAAAAAGGGCAACTGCTGATGACGATTGACGACCGTATCTATCGCCAGCGGGTGCATCAGGCGCAGGCGCAGCTGGCGATGAAGCAGGCTGCACTCAACAATAATCTGCAGCAGCGGCGCAGCGCTGAAGCGACGATTCAGAGCAATAAAGCGGCGCTGGAGAATGCCAAAGCCCAGGCGCTGAAAAGCGGCTTTGATCTGAAGCGCGTTGAAAATCTTACGGCGGATGGATCGCTGTCGGTGCGCGAGCGTGACGCCGCCCGCGCTGCAAACGCCCAGGCCCAGGCGCAGGTGCGTCAGGCGGCGGCGCAGATCGCTGTCGCCGAACAGAATCTGCAAACCGTCATCGTTAACCGCGACGCGCTGGAAGGCGATGTCGACAGCGCCCGCGCTGCGCTGGAGCTGGCAGAGATCGATCTGGCGAATACCCGGATTACTGCGCCCGACGATGGCCAGCTTGGTCAACTGTCGGTTCGCACCGGTGCTTATGTCACGGCCGGTACGCGCCTGACCTCGGTGGTACCCAATCACAAATGGATCATCGCGAACCTGAAAGAGACCCAGCTGGCCAATATTCGTCCCGGCCTGCCCGCAACAATTCGGGTCGATGCGCTGGATGGCAAACGCTTTAACGGGCAGGTGGAATTTATCTCACCAGCCGCAGGCTCGGAGTTCAGCGCCATTTCGCCTGATAACGCTACCGGCAACTTCGTTAAAATCGCACAGCGTATTCCGGTTCGCATCCGCATCAACGATCAGGATATGCATCAGTTGCGTCCGGGTATGTCGGTCGAAGTAAATATCGACACCGCCGCCCAGCCCGCTCCTGAGGGCGCACCATGAGGGTTCGCTTACTGATCGGTGTGATGGCGCTGCTGCTGACAGGCTGTGCCACCCAGGTTGAAAAGGCACCGTCCTCTCTGCCGATCCCCGACGCGTGGCGTAATAGTGTCGGTCCTTCTGCCGCACCGGAGGCGGCGTGGTGGCGCGCGTTTCATGATGAATATCTCAACCGGCTGGTGACCCAGGCGCTACGCAATAATCCCGATATTCTCACGGCACGATCCCGGGTCGATCAGTATCGCGCCCAGCTGCGCGCCACGCAGGGCGATAACTTTCCGACGCTGAGCGCCGGGGTGGCTGCGACCCGCGAGCGCACGCTCTCTTCAGTGACGGGCCAGCCGTATGAAACCGATGTTTTCCAGGGCTTACTACAGGCGAACTATGAGGTCGATCTCTGGGGAGCGCGCAGCAGTAGCATTTCGGCGGCACAGGCGACCTTAGCGGCGCAGCAGGCTGCCGCGTCTGCCGCCGAGCTGACCATCGCCAGTTCGGTGGCGTCAGGATATCTCAACCTCTGCGCGCTGGATGAACAGCTGCGGGTGACGGAGGCGACACTGGCGACCCGCAACAACTCCCTGAAGCTGGCACAGCGTCAGTTTGAAACCGGCTACACCTCCAGACTGGAGTGGATGCAGGCGGCCTCGGAATATCAGTCAGCCAGAGCGCAGATGCCGCAGCTGCAGCATCAAATCACCCAGCAGGAAAATGCGCTGAGCATTCTGGTGGGCATGAATCCGCGCAGCATCGCCCGTCATCAGCAGTTCGACCAGATCTTACCGCAGCAGATGCCGTCACTGTTACCCTCAGAGCTGCTCAATCGCCGTCCGGACATTGTGCAGGCACAGCGTCAGTTACTGGCCGCAGATGCGAGCCTGGCATCGTCGCGGGCGAAGCTGTTGCCAGGGCTGAATCTCACCGCCACCGGCACCCTGCAGAGTTCGGTGTTGCATCAGCTGGCGGATGACCCGTTCCGGCTGTGGAGCGTCGGCGGCAGCATTCTGGCGCCGCTGCTGAACCGTGAAGCGCTGACGGCGCAGGTGGATGTCTCCATGGCGACGCGCAATCAGGCACTCTATGGCTATGAAAAAGTGGTACGCAACGCCTTCGCGGAAGTCAGCGATGCCATCGATGCCATCAGACGGGGTGAGGAACAGCTCCAGGAGCTGCAAAAGCAGGAAGCCTATGTAACGGAGGCGCTGCGCATTGCCCGCAATCGCTATCAGAACGGCTACGCTTCTTATCTGGATGAACTGGATGCGCAGCGAACCCTGTTCTCAACTCAGCTCAATCGGGTGACGGTCAAAAATAACCTGCTGCTGGCGCAAATCGATCTCTACCGCGCGCTGGGCGGTGGCTGGACACCGGCCTCCACACCGTAATTGCCTGGTCCGATCCAGCCGCAGCCAGAGTTTCTGCGGCCAGGATCGGCCTCTGCGCTGTGGCTATGACTGCGCATCTTACCCCGCTTTAATCCCCCAAATAACCACTAAAAACCCATGCATACTTCTGCTTACCTGTCTTTACATTCGATGGTATCATGCGCGGGTTTTAAGCCAGCCAGACGGAAAAGCGCACGAAAAGTTCAGGCTGCGCACGGCAAGTTATTCACATAACTAATTAATATAAATAATAAAAGAAGGGATTCATCATGAATAAAAATACATTTTTTACATTAGTCGTCGCTGCTGTGTTATTAACCGGCTGCGCGCGTACGGCACCGATTCATAACGTGAATCAGACCCTGACTCAGCGCTACACCGATAACCAGATGAAACTGGCGATCATTGAAGCGGGCATTGGCCGTAAATGGGTGATGACGCCTGTTTCTCCTGGCGTGATCAATGGCCGTCTGGCCCAGCGTGATTTCGTGGCGACCATTCGCATCACCTATACCAGCCAGAACTACCGCATCGATTATGTCAGCAGTGAAAACCTGAAAGCGGGACAGGGTGAGATCCACAATAACTACAACCGCTGGATTGCCAATCTCGATCAGGATATTCAGTTACGACTCTCGGCCATGGCCGCTCAGTAATGCGTGCGCTGTCGCAATGATTTGCCAACAGACGATCGGAGCATAAAGATCGCCGGCATCCGGCCGACAAATCAGATGAGCTGCTATTGCTGAACCACCAAATAAACCTCTACCGTGAATCCCCGATGCGGGATCGGCAGAGGATTTCCGGTACGCACTTTTTTGCTGAGGGTAGGGGTGACGATCCGATGAACGCCGACTCCACACGTATGACGAAAAGAGTGTTGAGATGAAACTCACTTACTCACTGGTCGACTGGCAGGCTCTGGCTCCGGGATTACACGGACGCGAGGCCTGGCAGAACTGGGCACAACAGGGCATGGCTATCGACCCGACTGAGGTGATGGCAAAGCCGCAATTTTTACCGATGATGACAGCACGTCGTCTGAGCGGGGGCAGTCGTGCGGCAGTAGAGTGCGGGCTGGCGCTGCTGGCGCGTCAGCAGGTTGACGCGATCGTGTTTACCAGTCGTCACGGTGAACTGGAGCGTAATCTGCGTATTCTCACCACCCTGGCGGATCAGCAGGCCATGTCCCCCACGGATTTCGCCATGTCGGTTCACAACTCGGCGGTCGGCAGTCTGACCATTGCGGCAAAAGCGCCACTAGTCTCCACCTCTATTGCGGCAGGCATGGACTCTTTTCAGCAGGGGCTGATTGAAGTCAGTGCTCTGCATCAGTCGGGTTATCAGCAGGTACTGCTGGTCGATTTTGACGGTATCGTGCCTGATTATTATCTGCCGTGGCTGTCGGAACAGTGCGTGAATGTCCCCTATGCGGTGGCGCTGCTGCTGCGTGCGGGCGAAGAGCTGTACTGTACGGGCCGCGCCGGAAAAGAGGAGCGCGCAGAACCGCGGTTGCCGCAGAGCCTGCATTTTCTGCAGCAGTGGCTGGCGGAATCGACCACCTTCAGCCTGCCAGGCGAACGCCTGACATGGCACTGGGAGAGAAATCATGGCTGATTGTTCACAACCGGCGTTGTTCGCGGGCAGTCGCGTTAACTACTGCTGGCGGCTAATGATGACGGCGGTGAGTTTTACGCTATTTGGCCTTGGTGGGTTGCTGCTGTCACTGGTCGGCTTCAATCTGCTGCTGCTGGTGCAGCGCGACTCTCTGCGCCGCCGCCTGCTGGCCAGACGCGCTATCGCTTTGAGTTTCCGCTGCTTTCTGCGGTTCTGCCGGATGACCGGGGTCTACGACTACCGGATTGAAGGGGCAGATCTGCTGCTGCAGGATCGCGGTTGCCTGATTGTCGCTAATCATCCGTCACTGATCGACTACGTGATGATCGCCTCGGTACTGCCGGAGATGGATTGTCTGGTTAAGGCCGATTTGCAAAAGAACCCCTTTATGCGTGGGGTGATCCGCGCCGCCGACTATCTGATCAATAGTGAAGCAGAGACGCTGCTGCCGGACAGTCAGCAGCGACTGGCGCGCGGCGACAACATCCTGATCTTTCCGGAAGGTACCCGTACCCGCTATGGTCAGCCGCTGACGCTGCAGCGTGGGGCCGCCAATATCGCGGTGCGTGCCGGATGTGATCTGCGCGTGGTTCACATCACCTGCAGCCAGCGGATGCTCGATAAACAGAGCCGCTGGTATCAGATTCCGCCGGTTAAACCGCTGTTTACCGTGCGAGTACAAACGCGAATCGACAGTCAGTCGTTTTGTGAAAGCAATCCCGATGCGCAGCCGCTGGCCGCGCGTCGCCTGACCCGCCATTTAGAGCAGGCGCTGGTCCCCCAGAACAGGTAAGACGAAAACCGGTATGGATTTATTAATTAACGATATCAAACAGATGATTATCGACACGCTGAACCTTGAAGACCTTAGCTCCGATGATATAGAGACCGACGCGGCGCTGTTTGGCGACGGACTGGGGCTGGACTCCATTGATGCACTGGAACTTGGCCTGGCAGTGAAAAATCGCTATGGCGTGGCACTTTCTGCGGAGAGTGAAACCCTGCGTGCCCACTTCTTCTCTGTTGCGACGCTGGCAGCGTTCGTCAACCAACAGCGCGGCTGAAAGCGGAGACAACCTTATGATGAACAAACAAGAGATTTATCAGGAAGTGGCTTCGCTGCTCACCAGCCTGTTCGAAATTGCCGCTGAGGATATCCATCCTGAGGCACGTCTCTATGAAGATCTTGAACTCGACAGCATTGATGCCGTCGATATGGTGGTTCACCTGCAAAAACGTACCGGCCGTAAAATTAAGCCGGAAACCTTCCGCACGGTGCGTACCGTCCAGGATGTGGTGGATGCAGTAGAACAACTGATGCGCGAAGACGCCTGATCCCCTGTGCCTGCTGCCACTCTTCGTCTGCTCAATCTGCTTGCGCTGCTGACCTGGCCACTGCTGGTCTGGCTGGCACTGACTCAGTCGCACTGGCAGGGGCTGTTCTGGCTGCTGGCGCTGCTGTTTAGTCTGCGCTGGCTGCAGCTGCGTCGTCAGCAGAATGCTATGGGCGCGGTCATGGGCTGGCTGGCGCTACTCGGCGCGCTGCTCTGTGTCAGCAGCCAGCTGTTACGCGCTCAGCATCTGCTGCTCTGGTATCCGGTGGCGGTTAATCTGGCGATGCTGCTGGTGTTTGGCGCCTCACTCTGGAGTGCGATGCCGCTGGTGGAACGCATTGCCCGGCTACGTGAGCCTGAGCTGCCTGCTGCCGCGATACTTTATACCCGCCGCGTGACTCAAATATGGTGTCTGTTTTTCATCGGCAACGGCAGCATGGCGCTGTTTACCTGTCTGAATGGCGATCTGCGGCTCTGGACGCTGTGGAACGGCGGCATCAGCTATCTGCTCATCGCCGCGCTGATGGGGGCTGAATGGCTGATTCGTCAGCGCGTGAGGCGGAAAGCATGAGGGTGGCTGACTGGCTGACAGGAGATGAGCGCGAGGTCGCCTGGCGCGGCGATCAACCGCTGATGCTCAGCACGATGTATCGTCAGGTGCTGGCACTCAGCCAACTCTTAACGGCACAGCCGGGCAGGCACTGGGCGCTCTGTTTCGATGACAGTTACCGATTTTGTGTCGCGCTACTGGCATGCTGGTACGCCGGTAAAACGCCGGTGATGCCGGGACACAGCCGTGCCGCGCTGCTGGATGAGATGGCTGATCGGCTGGATGGCGTACTGTGTGACATGCCGCTGGCGGTCAGTCTTCCGCTGCTGGCGAGTGACGACGCAGAAGCGCAGGGGCAGTTACCGCCGCTGCCGGCACGTTCAGCGCTGGTGCTCTTCACTTCGGGATCCACCGGCGCGCCGCGTCAGGTGGTGAAGTCGCTGGCGGTGATGGAGCAGGAGAGCCAGTGGCTGCGCAACCTGTGGGGCGAGCAGTTGCGAGGGTGCCGGTTCATCGCTTCGGTCAGCCATCAGCATCTCTACGGTCTATCGTTCCGGATTTTTTTGCCGATGATGCTCAGGCTGCCGTTTTCCGCCCAGCCACTGTTTTACGGTGAACAGCTGGCTCAGCTCCTGCACGACTGTCGTTATGCGTTTATCAGCAGCCCGGCCTTTTTATCGCGGCTGGACAGCGGGCTTGTCGCGCCCGCCTGTGAACTGATTGTCTCTGCCGGTGGCGCACTGCGCGGTACCGATGCGGAACGGGTGTGGCAGTGCTTTGGCTGTCCGGTCAGTGAGATCTATGGCAGCACCGAAACCGGCACGCTGGCCTGGCGTCAGTGTGATAGAACCAACGCGCCGTGGCGCTGCTTCCCGGCAGTCAGGCTGGAGCAGGTGACGCCCGATCGCTGGCAGGTCTGGTCGCCACTGATTGCGGGTGAATGCGGCCTTCCGCTTGACGATCGGTTGAATATGCAGCCGGACGGCGGATTCCAGCTGGCAGGACGTCACGATCGCATCGTGAAAATCGGCGATAAGCGCATCTCGTTAAGTGAAGTGGAGCGACGTCTGACCGACCTGCCGGAGATAGACGATGCCGTGGCGCTGCTGGTCACGCGTCATGAGCGTCAGGCAATTGGCGTCGTGTTGTCGCTGAACAGCACGCTGGACGAATCAGCACTGCATCAGCGCAGACAGCAATGGAAGCGCCAGCTGCAGCGCTGGCTGGAACCGCTGGCGATGCCGCGCTACTGGCGCGTTGTCGCCACCATTCCGGTCACCACCCAAAGTAAACGCGCCTGGCCGCAAATAGAGGAACTTTTTCATGTTGCCGATTGAACGCAGCCGGGAGCAACAGGCTGACGGTGTGACGCTGATCCTGGAGGTTGAGTCCGGACTGTTCTGGTTCCAGGGCCATTTCCCGGATCTGCCGATTCTGCCCGGTGTAGCGCAGCTCGACTGGGTCATGCACTACGGGATAATGCTGCTTGCGCCCGGAAAACAGTTTGCCGCCATTGAAAACATCAAATTTCAGCAGCCGGTCACACCCGACTCCCTGTTACAGCTCCATCTTGACTGGGACGCTGAAAAGTCGCGTCTGAGCTTCCGTTACAGCCTGCTGAGTGACAACGGCGAGCAGAGTGCCAGCAGCGGGAAGATTGCACTGTGTTAAACACCGCATTTTCGCCCTGCGTGGTGATCCCCTGCTACAACCACGGCGCAATGATGGCGTCGGTGCTGGCGCGGCTGGCGCCGTTTAATCTGCCGGTGATCGTGGTGGATGACGGCAGCGATGCCGCCACCCAGCTTCAGCTGGCGACGCTGCACGCTCCGCAACTCAGCCTGCTGCGGCTCGACAGTAATCAGGGCAAAGGCGCGGCGGTGATCCACGGTCTGCGGGCCGCGGCGGCACGTGGTTTCACTCATGCAGTGCAGCTCGACGCGGACGGCCAGCATCAGGCAGAAGATCTGCCGCTGATGCTGGCAGAAGCTGAACGTTATCCCGATGCGCTGATTTCCGGTCAGCCGCTGTATGACGACTCGATCCCCAAATCACGCCTTTATGGTCGCTACATCACGCATTTCTGGGTCTGGATTGAAACGCTGTCGCTGTCGATCCGTGACAGCATGTGCGGCTTCCGCGTCTATCCGCTGGCCGCGACGCTGGCGCTGTGCGATCGCTGTGCGATCGGCCAGCGCATGGATTTCGACACCGAAATTATGGTGCGACTCTACTGGCAGGGCATCCACAGTCGCTTTATCCCGACCCGCGTTACCTATCCCGCCAGCGGGCTGTCTCACTTTGATGCATTCTATGACAACCTGCGCATCTCCTGGATGCATACCCGACTCTTCTTTGGCATGCTGCCGCGCATTCCCCGGCTGCTGGCGATGCGTAAACCGCCAGCGCACTGGTCAGTGGAAACAGAACGGCGCGGACAGTGGGGATTACGCTTTATGCTGGCGGTCTATCGTTATGGCGGCCGACTGCCTTTTACGCTGCTGCTCTGGCCGGTGGTGGCGATTTACTGGCTGAGCGGTCAGCGCGCACGCACGGCCTCCCGGCAGTGGCTGGCGCAGGTGACGGCCGCCGCACAGCAGCGGCAGGTAGCGTTACCGCCCCGGCTTAACAGCTATCGCCATTTCCTGCGCTTTGCCGGGGCGATGCTGGATAAAGTGGCCAGCTGGCGCGGCGATCTGCGCTGGGGACGAGATATCGATTTTGCGCCGGGCGCGGAAGCGGTAATCCGCGCGCCTGCCGGTCAGGGCAAGCTGATTCTTGCTTCTCATCTTGGCGACATTGAAGCCTGTCGCGCCATGGCGCAGCAGGTTAGCGGGCTGGTGATTAACGCGCTGGTGTTTACCGACAACGCCCGGCGTTTTCGGGCGGTGCTGGAAACCATCGCCCCACAGGCGGGCGTCAATCTGATGCCGGTCAGCGATATCGGCCCGGAGACGGCGATCCTGCTGCAGCAGAAGCTGGATGCAGGCGAATGGGTGGCGATTGTCGGGGATCGTACGGCGGTGAATCCGCAGCGCGGTGGCGAGCGACGGGTGATCTGGAGTGAGTTTCTGGGCCGCCCTGCACCGTTTCCTCAGGGCCCCTTTGTGCTGGCGGCGGCGTTGCGCTGCCCGGTGCTGCTGATGTTCGCCCTGCAGCAACAGGGTAAACTGCGTATTCACTGTGAGCCGTATGCCGATCCGCTGCTGTTGCCTCGGGCGCAGCGTCAGCAGGCGCTGCAACAGGCGGTTGATCGCTACGCGGAACGGCTGGCCCATTATGCGCTGCTGGCACCGCTCGACTGGTTCAACTTTTTCGATTTCTGGACGCTGCCTGATCAACAGGCGCACCACAAGGAGTCTGACCATGACTGAACATCATGCTGAAGTCGTGCTGACCGTCTCATTCCACGACTGCGACCCGATGGGCGTGGTCTGGCACGGTAACTATTTCCGCTTTTTCGAAGTGGCGCGCGAAGCCCTGCTGCGCAGCATTAATTACAGCTATGCCGAAATGGCCGCCAGCGGCTACGTCTGGCCGGTGGTCGATACCCGGGTCAAATATCGTCAGCCCCTGCGCTGCGAAGAGACGATTCGCGTCAGCGCACGGATTACTGAATATGAGAACCGCCTGCGCATCGACTATGAAGTGCGCAACGCTGCCGATCTGATCACGACCAAAGCGCATACCCTGCAGGTAGCGGTGGAGAAGGAAAGTCAGGCGTTATGCTTTGTATCGCCCGACATTTTACTGGAACGTTTAGGAGTGAAAGGATGCTGATAATAGTGCTTACCAGCCTGTTGCTGTGGGCCGGTGCCGCCAGTGCGGTCACACTGGATCAGCTTCAACAGCGTTTTTCCAGCCAGCCGGTGATCCGGGCAGACTTCACCCAGACGCGCACCATCGCAGGCATGCGTCAGCCGCTGGTGTCGCACGGAGAGATGCTAATCGCCCGCGAACAGGGATTGTGGTGGCATCAACAGACGCCGTTTGTGATGACCCTGCTGCTGGATGATAAACGAATGGTGCAGAGCCTCAGCGGTCAGAAGCCGCAGGTGATCACCGCCGACAGTAATCCGCAGATGTTCCAGTTCAACCATCTGCTGCGGGCGCTGTTCCAGGCCGATCAGAAGGTGCTGAATGAGAACTTCAGCGTGGCCTTCAGCGATCGTGGCAATGGCGCCTGGACGCTGGAACTGACGCCGAAAGCCGCGCCGCTCAACAAAATCTTCAACCGTATCTCGCTGGCGGGCAGCGCCTTCCTGGATAGTATCAACCTGGATGATAAGCAGGGCGATAAGACGCAGATTCAGCTCAGCAACACCCGTATTGAACCGCCACAGTTAAGCGACGAGGAGCAGGCGCGTTTTGCGGGGCCGTAACGATCGGCTGCTGGCCATTCTGTGGCTGGCCCTCTGCCTGCTGCTTGCTGCCGCGCTCGCTTTTCTGTTGCCGCGCAGTCAGCTCAACAGCAGCGTGCTGGCGCTTCTGCCGCAGCAGAATCTGGGCGCGGCACCGCCTGCGCTGCAGCAGGGCTTTATGCAGCGGCTGGATCGCCAGATGGTGTGGCTGGTTTCACCCGGTGAGCAGGACGATCCCCAGGTCGCCGCCTGGTGGCTGGCTCAGCTGCGCGCGTTGCCTGATCTGAAACAGGTGCAGGGCGATCTTGATGGACAACAGCAGCAGCAGTGGGGCCGCTTTGCCTGGCAACACCGTAACGGCCTGATGGATGAGGCGACGCGCAGCCGGTTGCAGAACGGCGGCGAAGCGCAGGCCGACTGGCTGCTGGCGCAGCTCTTCTCAGCCTTCTCGGGCGTCAGCAGCAAAGAGTTGCAAGGCGATCCTTTGATGCTGGTGCGCGGTTCGCAGCTGGCGCTGGCGCAAAACGCCGGGCGGATGACATTGCATGATGGCTGGCTGACCGTAAAAGATGAGCAGGGTCAGCAGTGGTATTTTCTGCATGGCGAGCTGGCAAATAACGCCTTCAGTATGCAGCAAAGTCATGCGCTGGTGACCCGGCTCAGCGCGCTGGAACAGCAGCTTAAAAGCCGCTGGCCGCAGGCGAAACTGCTGACGCGGGGCACGGTGCTGTTCAGCGACAACGCCAGTCAGCGTGCTCAGCATGATGTCAAAACGCTGGGCAGTGTGACGCTGGCTGGCGTCGTTCTGCTGGTGCTGCTGGTCTTCCGCTCACTGCGTCCGCTGCTGCTGACGGTGACCTCCGTGGCCATTGGCGCAATGGCGGGCACGGTGATGACGCTGCTTTGCTTCGGCGAGCTACATCTGATGACGCTGGTGATGAGCCTGAGTATTGTCGGCATCTCGGCAGATTACACACTCTATTATCTTACCGAGCGCATGGTGCACGGCGATCAGCAGACACCGTGGCAGAGTCTGCGTAAAGTGCGCGGCACGCTGCTGCTGGCGCTCGCGACCACGGCCATTGCCTGGTTGCTGATGCTGCTGGCGCCGTTTCCGGGGCTGCGTCAGCTGGCGGTGTTTGCCGCCAGCGGCTTAACCGCCTCCTGCCTGACGGTGATTCTGATCTACCCGTGGCTGGTGCGCGGATTACCGGTGCGTCCGGTGCCGCTGATGGTGCCACTGGCGCGCTGGCTTGCTGCCTGGCGTCGCCAGCGCGGGCTGCGCATCGGGCTACCCGTAACGATGGCGATCTTCGCCCTGGCCGGGATCGCCCAGCTGAAGGTAGATGATGACATCGCGCATCTGCAAAGTGCGCCTGCGCAGCTGCTGGAGCAGGATCGCCAGCTGGCAACCCTGACCGGCCAGCGCGCCGATCAGACCTGGTTTGTGGTCTGGGGCGATGATGCACAGCAGACGCTGCAGCGGCTGGAAAAAGTGGCACCGGACCTGCACCAGGCGCAGCAGCAGGGCTGGTTGCAGCGCTATCGTCTGCTGCCGCTGTCGTCACTGGCGCAGCAACAGCAGGATCTGCAGTTGCTGCAGCAGGCCGCTCCAACGATTACGGCTCGCGTGCAGCAGGCGGGGATAGCGCTGGCCGCGCCGGATCTGACCCCGATGCCGGTGACGCCAGAGGCCTGGCTGGCGAGTCCGCTGAGTGAAGGCTGGCGACTGTTGTGGCTGACGCTGCCGGACGGGCAGAGTGGCGTTCTGATCCCCACCAGCGGCGTCAAAAACAGCGCCGCACTCGCAGAGCTGGCTAAGCAGCATCCGGGCGTCAGCTGGATCGATCGCAAATCCAGTTACGATTCGCTGTTCAGCTTCTGGCGGACGTTACTGAGCGGATTACTGGCGCTGGCGCTGCTGCTGATTACCCTGAGTTTTGTCGTGCGGCTGGGATTAAAGGCGGGCTTACGCAGTGCGCTGCCGTCGCTGCTGTCGCTGGCGATGGCGATGGCCACGCTGGGCTGGATCGGTGCATCGCTCAATCTGTTTGCGCTGCTGGCGCTGATTCTGGTGCTGGGCATCGGCATTAACTACACGCTATTTTTCAGCAACCCACAGGGTACGCCGCTGACCTCGCTGCTGGCGGTATCGCTGGCGATGATCACTACCTTACTGACGCTGGGAATGCTGGTATTCAGCAGCACCAGCGCGATTGCCAGTTTTGGCACCGTATTATGCAGCGGCATCTTCAGCGCGTTCCTGCTGTCGCCGCTGGCGATGCGACCCACCCGATCAAGGAGTAAACGATGATCCGCGCCGCCTTTATTCTGCTGACGGCTCTGCTGCTCAGCGCCTGTGCCGGCCATGCACCCGACAGCAGCCGACCCTCTGCCTGGCTGAAACCAGGCGTGAAAGTGACGCTGCCACCGCCGGGCATCCGTCCCGCCTTCCAGCAGCAGCAGTTGCTGACCGGGCAGGTTAAAGGTCAGAGTCAGTCACTGCTGGTACTGCTCAGCGCCGATGAACAGCAAATCGATCTGGCCGGGCTCTCTTCAGTGGGTATCCGCCTGTTCAGCCTGCGCTACGATGCCAGCGGTATTCACACTCAGCAGCTGATGCCGCTGCCGCACATGCCACCCGCCAGTCAGGTGCTGGCGGACATCATGCTCAGCTACTGGCCGCTGGATGTGTGGCAAAAACAGCTGCCGCCAGGCTGGACGCTGCAGGATCAGGGGTTAAAGCGCCTGCTGATCGATGCCGATAACCAGCTGGTGACCGAAATTGATTATCTGCAATGCGGTAATCAGCGCCAGCCGATTAGCATTCAGCAGCATGCCTTTGGCTATCAGATCCGCATTCAACATCTGGACGCCTCATGATTTATATCTCTGCCATCGGCATGCTGAATGCCCTGGGTAATGACAGTCAGCAGATTGCAGCCAGCCTGAAAAAAGGTGAGGCACCGGGCATGCAGCTGCGCCATGGCTGGCTGAGCGGTGACCGCGCCTGCTGGCTCGGCAGGGTTGAAGGCGAGCTGCCACCCATTCCTGCAGCCCTGAGCGCGCACAATACCCGCAATAACCAGCTGCTGCTGGCCGCGCTGGCGCAGATCCGTCCGGCGCTTGATGCGGCGATTACGCGCTATGGTGCCAGCAGAGTGGCGATTGTGCTGGGGACCAGCACCTCGGGCGTGGATGAGGGCGATCAGCAGATTTGCGGTAGCCAGCCGGATTATCACTACCAGATGCAGGAGCTGGGCGATCCTTCCCGTTTTCTGGCTCACTATCTGCATCTGCATGGCCCGGCCTATACCATTTCCACCGCCTGTTCCTCCAGTGCACGCGCCATTATCAGCGGCCAGCGGCTGATCGCGGCAGGGCTGGTGGATGTGGCGCTGGTGGGCGGTGCGGACTCGCTGAGCCGGATGCCGATTAACGGCTTCGACAGTCTGGAATCGCTGTCGGAACGCCGCTGCGCCCCGTTCAGCCGCGATCGCGACGGCATCTCGATTGGCGAAGGGGCCGCGCTAATGCTGCTGACGCGCGAACCGCAGCCGCTGGCGCTGCTGGGCGTCGGCGAATCTTCTGACGCCTGGCACATGTCTGCGCCCCATCCGCAGGGTGAGGGCGCTGAACGGGCGATGCGCATGGCGCTGCAACAGGCGAATCTGTTGCCGCAGCAGGTGGGTTATATCAATCTGCACGGCACAGCGACGCCGCTGAACGATCAAATGGAAGCCGCCGTGATAGCGCGTCTGTCTGGCAATGCAGTGCCGTGCAGTTCGACCAAACATCTGACCGGCCATACGCTCGGTGCGGCGGGCGTATGCGAAGCCGCACTCAGTGCGCTGATCCTGCAGGAAAATCTGCCGCTGCCCGCGCAGGATTTCAGTGAGGCGGCGCAGGATGAGACACTGCCGGATTGCGGCTTGCTGTTACAGCCACAGGCGCTGCAACGGCCGGTCATCGCCTCTAATTCATTCGCCTTTGGCGGTAACAACACCTGTCTGATTCTGGGGCGGCCTGATAATGATTAACTCTCCCGCGGCGCTCTGGCTGCCGCACGCTGCACCGATGCTGCTGCTTGATCAACTGATTGCCGTCGATGATGAGCAGGTTCACTGTCAGGTTTCGACCTGCGCTGGTGGCTTACTGGCACCGTTCCTGACGCCACAGGGTGAACTGCCCGCCTGGTTTGGCGTGGAGATGATGGCGCAAACTGTGGGCGTCTGGTCGGGCTGGCATGCAAAGCAGGGCGGTGCAACCCTGATCCCACCCGGTATGCTGCTGGGCGGACGCGGCTGGCGGGCAGAGCATCCCCGATTTCCCGCTAATGTCACGCTGGATATCCGGATGACGCTGCTGATGCGCGACGACCGCATGGGCAGCTTTGAAGGCGACATTCGTTATGGCACGCAGCGGCTTGCCAGCGGCCGTCTGAATACTTATCAACCCAATGAAGCAGAGTTACAGCAATTAATGTCACAAGGAAATCAGCCATGACAGATTCAGTATTGGTCACGGGCGCCAGTAAAGGCATAGGCCGCGCAATAGCGCTGCGTCTCGCTCAGGATGGCTATCAGGTTATCGTACATTTCAACCGCGATCGCGATGGTGCTGAGCAGTGCCTCCAACAGATCGAGACTGCAGGCGGCAGTGGACGGGTGCTGGGATTTGATGTTGCTGACCGGACGGCAACCCGCGCCGCGCTGGAGGCGGACATTGCGCAACACGGTGCCTACTATGGCGTGGTGAGCAATGCCGGTATCAGCCGTGATGCAGCCTTTCCCGCGCTGACGGATCAGGAGTGGGACAGCGTGATCCATACCAATCTCGACAGCTTTTACAACGTGATCCAGCCTTGCGTGATGCCGATGATCGGCCTGCGACGCGGTGGCCGCATTATCACGCTCTCTTCGGTATCCGGAATGATGGGCAATCGCGGCCAGGTCAACTACAGTGCGGCGAAAGCAGGCATTATTGGTGCCACCAAGGCGCTGGCGATTGAACTGGCTAAACGTAAAATCACGGTTAACTGCATCGCGCCGGGGCTGATCGACACCGGCATGGAAGGGCTGGAGCCGCAGGTGATTGAAGAGGCGATGAAGATCGTGCCGATGAAGCGCATGGGTGCGGCTGAAGAGGTTGCCGGGCTGGCGAGCTATCTGATGTCCGATATCGCCGGTTACGTGACGCGTCAGGTGATTTCGATTAATGGAGGCATGCTGTGATCCAGCGGGTCGTCGTAACCGGCATGGGCGGCGTGACCGCCTTTGGGGAGTCCTGGGCTGAGATCTCGGCACGCATCCGTGCTGGCCGCAATGCGGTACGTTTTATGCCGGAGTGGCAGGTTTATGACGGACTGCATACTCTGCTGGCCGCGCCCGTGGATGATTTTGTGCTGCCTGCGCACTACACCCGCAAGCGTATCCGCGCCATGGGCCGTGTTTCGCTGCTGGCAACGCGCGCGACCGAGCTGGCACTGACTCAGGCGGGCCTGATTGATCATCCGGTGCTGACCAGTGGAGAAACGGGTATCGCCTACGGTTCGTCGACCGGCAGCACCGGGCCGGTCAGCGAGTTCGCCACCATGCTGACGGAAAAGCACACTAACAATATTACCGGCACTACCTATGTGCAGATGATGCCGCATACCGCTGCCGTTAATGCCGGGCTGTTTTTCGGCCTGCGCGGCCGGGTGATCCCGACCTCCAGCGCCTGCACCTCTGGCAGTCAGGCGATTGGCTATGCCTGGGAAGCGATTCGTCACGGCTATCAGACGGTGATGGTGGCGGGGGGAGCCGAAGAACTCTGTCCGTCGGAAGCCGCAGTGTTCGATACGCTGTTTGCCACCAGCCAGCGTAACGACGCTCCCCATACCACACCCGCGCCTTTTGATCAGCAGCGCGATGGTCTGGTGATTGGTGAAGGGGCAGGCACGCTGATTCTGGAGTCGCTGGAACATGCTCAGGCGCGCGGCGCCACCATTTACGCCGAGCTCACCGGTTTTCACACCAACTGTGACGCGGCCCATATCACGCAGCCGCAGCGGGAAACCATGCAGATTTGCATCGAGCGGGCATTACAGAGTGCAGGAATTACAGCGTCAGAGGTGGGCTACGTGAATGCGCACGGCACAGCCACTGAGCGCGGTGATATGGCCGAAAGTCTGGCGACTGCGGCGGTTTTTGGCGAAACCACGCCCATTTCTTCATTGAAATCCTATTTTGGTCATACGCTGGGTGCCTGTGGGGCGCTGGAAGCCTGGATGAGCATTGAGATGATGCGCGAAGGCTGGTTTGCACCCACCCTGAATCTGACACAACCTGCCGCCGACGGTGGTCAGCTGGATTACATCATGGGTAAGCCTCGAGAGCTGGAGACCGACTATATCCAGAGCAACAATTTTGCCTTTGGTGGAATTAATACCTCACTGATCTTCAGGCGCTGGCGCGGCGTCTGATCTCAGGCCCGTGCTGCACTGGCACGGGCCGGTTTATCTTTCAGAAGAAAAAACCGGACGATAATCAGCCTTTGATTTACACTGTCACCCGCCGCATCACTGTCGGCGATCCCTATTTTTCACAGGATAGTTATGTCTTTGCCCTTGCCGCCCGACGATCACGATGAGCCGATTCGCCAGTCACTTGACGATGCGCACTTTGCGATAGTGGTGCTTGCGGTGACCTCGGTAACGCTTATAATCTTTGTGCTGATGATTACGCTCTGGATGAGCTGACGCAGACAGGGGATCCAACGGACTGAATAAGGAGAAGGCGATGGACTCCGGAGATGATAAATTAATCGCAATTATCGGTTTACTGGCTGCCTGCCTGATCGGGGTGACCTTCCTGTTTACGATGGTCTGGCTGACCGACGTTCGTCATCCTGCCGACCCCACGCTCGACGTTCAGTCCTGTCACCCCAAAAAAGTACCGTCTCAGCCTGTCTGATTACGCGTCGCAAACTTAATCTGCTGACTGCGCAACACCAGCGCTAACGCCTCATGCAGGTTCCGGTTGCCATTGGGATCGGCTAATCCCAGCAGCGGACCTGGCGAACGTCGGTCATCGGCCCAGGCGGGATATTCCACCACCGGATAGAGCGATATCCCCTCCACCGCAATGCCCTGATCCAGCGCCACCGCCACATTTTCACTGATCTCCTGTAGCCAGGGCGCACGTGCATCACCTTCTGCGCCGGTTTCGGCAATCAGCATCGGACGCCGGAAGCGTTGCCAGCACTGCGCCAGCAGAATATGCAGCGGCTCGCGCACCGGATCATCCTGTGACATCGGCTGATTGGGGAAAAACCAGTGGTTGTCGGGATAGTAGTTCAGGCCCAGAATATCCAGGCAATCTTCACTGCCGCCTAACTCCTTATCAACGCGGCCAGCCAGCATATCCCAGGCTTCAAACTGCGCCTGGTGATGCGCATCGGCATAAGGCTTGCTGTCCGGGTTATCAGGATGATGGGCAATCTGAACCAGCGGGTCGGTCAGCACAAAGCGTGCCTCCGGATAGACGTCGCGAATCGCATGAATCGCCGCCAGCGAGGCGCGGACCAGCTGGCGCTTCAGCTCTTTACCACGCTGTTCGGCATGGGGATTAAACCAGGCGACATCCGCACCGGCCCACGACCAGAATGAGATTTGATTCACCGGTGTAAAAAAGGGGCGCTCAATGCCCTGGTCGCGCATCAGTTGCGCCATCGCGCGGGCGAACCGGCTAAAATGATCAACAAATTCGGCTTTCCAGATATTAAGATGATCGGGATAACCAAAGTGCGCCAGCTCCCAGATGATCTCCATCTGCTGACGTCGTGCGGCGTCAACCATGGGCAGAAAGCTCTGCCAGTCATACTGACCGGGAATCTTTTCAATCAGATGCCAGCGCGCACCGTCGCGGGCGGTGAGCAGATGCTGCTCAGCCAGCGCGGCATAATCTTTTTCCAGCAGCATATCGTGTCCGCTGCTGATCACCATATCCAGACGTTTCCCTGGCGTACGGCAGGCGGTGGAGCAGGGGAAACTTCCCTGGAAAAAGCTGCGAAACAGGCTGGGATGGTAGCGCTGGCGGGCATCTGTAAGGGATTGATGAGACATATTCCTCTCCTGCCGGACAAATGCCGGTCACAGATCGTCCGGTTAAGTCTAGACTAAAAAACGCCCGTGACCGCTCACTCAATCGGAGCAGAGGTATGGCGTCAGACACCAGGCCGGGGAATAATAAAAATAACTGCATTTTACAGGGAATTTACATGACCGAAGCGTTTGAGCTCTCGCAGCCATCAGAACAGACCAGCTGGCTGGAAACACGGCTTGAGCCCCAGTGCCAGCGCCATCCGGGGCTGAGCGGTGTCCATCAGCTCAGCGACGGGCTGGATGCCTTTGCTGCCCGCTATTTGCTGATACAGAAAGCGGAGCGTTCACTCGATATTCAGTATTACATCTGGCAAAACGATCTCTCTGGCCGGCTGCTGTTCAGCGCTGTACTGGAAGCAGCCCGGCGCGGCGTGAAGGTACGGCTGTTGCTGGATGACAATAATACGCCGGGTCTGGACGAGACGCTGGCCCAGCTTAATCGCCATCCCAATATTGAGGTCCGGCTGTTCAACCCATTTTCGTTTCGCACCCTGCGAGCGCTGGGCTATCTCACCGATTTTGCCCGTCTGAACCGCCGCATGCACAACAAAAGCTTTACGGTGGATGGCGTGACGACCGTGGTCGGCGGGCGCAATATCGGCGACGAATATTTCGGCACCGGTAATGAACCGCTATTTGCCGATCTCGATGTGATGGCGATTGGCCCGGTGGTGAAAGAGGTTGCAGAGGATTTTGAGCGCTACTGGCACAGTAAGCCGGTGTCGCCGCTGCAGAAGGTGCTGGATGACGAGGCGCCGGAAGAGGACAGTGTGAGTCTGCCAGCAGAATGGCGTCACAGTGAACCGGTGCAGCGCTACCTGCAGCGGCTGGAAAATTCATCGCTGCTGCAGGAGCTGGAAGAGGGGACGCTGGCGCTGACCTGGGCAAAAGCGCACCTGCTGAGTGACGATCCGCGTAAAGGGCTGGGTAAAGCACGCGCCAGAAGCCTGCTGCCGCAGCGGATGCTGGAGGTGATTGGCACGCCACAACAGCAGTTCGACATCATCTCGGCCTACTTTGTGCCAACCCGCGCAGGTGTCGCCCAGCTGTTGGCGCTGAAGCGCAAAGGGGTGAAAATTGCCATTCTGACCAACTCGCTGGCGGCCAACGATGTGTCGATTGTTCATGCCGGTTACGCTAAATGGCGCAAAAAGCTGCTGCGCCACGGCATTGCGCTTTATGAGCTGAAACCGCAGGCGGGCGTCCCTGAAGCCCCGCACGACCGGGGCTTAACCGGTAATTCTGGCTCCAGCCTGCATGCCAAAACCTTTTCGGTGGACCAAAAAACGTTGTTTATCGGCTCGTTTAACTTCGATCCCCGTTCAGCCGTGCTGAATACCGAGATGGGACTGGTTATCGAGAGTGCGGCGCTGGCCGGAGAAACGCATCAGCGTTTCAGCCAGTCGATGCGCGATCGGGCATGGACACTGCGGCTGGATAAGTGGGGACGGGTAAACTGGCTGGAGTATCCGGACGAGCCGCAGCAGATCGTGCACAAGCACGAGCCGGGCTGCTCCTGGTGGCAACGGCTTCAGGTGCGGTTAGTGTGGCGACTGCCGATTGAGTGGCTGCTGTAAGATCCAGGATGGACCCTGCGCGGGCTCAGGGAGCATACGCCCTTCGCAAAGACGCAAAACCCGCCATCCATGGCGGGCTCAGCGCGGGCCATCCCTGGCCCGCTATGCTTTGCTACTGGCGTTTGCTCCCATCGCTTTAAGTTTTTGTGCTGTCTGTATATAACACCATCAATTCCCTTGTCCGGCCTGTTTGCGCTCAAACTTCCCGGAGAACAGGAACCGCAGCAGCGGGATGCGCAGGTGAATCTCATACAGCAGAAACGCGATGCCAAACACCATCAACAGGCCAACGAAGAAGCCCAGCGTGTTATTTTCGATGCGCGGCGTGACATAAATGCCATATAGCAGCGTCAGCGGATGGTGCACCAGGTAGATAAACAGCGATGCATTGACCAGATACATGATGCGCGGTGAATGCGCGTTCAGCAGTTTGTGACCAAAGCAGAAGCAGACGTTCAGCATGCAGAGGCCCATCAGCGTCGTGATGATCGCATCCAGCTCATATAACCAGCCATCGCCGCTGCTCAGTCGCTGATTGGTACAGTAGGCGACAAACATCAACACCGCGCCAATCCACATCACCGGATTAAACCGTACAAACAGCTGCTTCAGCGGTGGATGCTTCCACGCCAGCGCCCCGAGCATAAAGAATGGCAGATAGAAAAGTGTCTGCATCACAACAATGCTGAACAAACCATCCATCAGCCAGGCGGGCTGAAACATAAACACCAGACGGCGGAACACGCACCACACCAGCGCCCACGCCAGCATGCCAGCGGTCAGTGCACCCCAGCCAACCCGTGTGTAATCAATGGTGCGATGCTGATCGCGCAACCAGCGGAACGTCACCATGCCCAGCGTAGTCAGCATCACCAGCACCACCAGGAACCACAGGTGTGAAATCAGCTCCCACATCAGGTTATTAAACTTCTGATACGGCGTGAAACGCGGCCAGTCAGCCAGTTTATCTGTCCACGCTTTCAGCATGAAAAATTGCGGCAGCGTGAGCAGCGGAACGGCGGTGAGAAGCGGTATCCCCACGCGTTCCAGTCGCACCTTCAGGAAACGGCGTGGCTGATAGCGCAGATACAGCATGTAGGAGAAATAGCCCGAGATGACAAAAAAGACCTGCATGCGAAACGCATGGATAAAATCATTCAGCAGCGTCAGCCATAACGAGGCCTCCTGGCTGTTTACTGCCCATTTCTGTGCTGAGTAGATGAGGGAAACGTGAAACGGCACCCCCAGTAACATCAGATATGCGCGGATGGAGTCGAGGAAGTATTCACGTTCAGGTTTTACAGTACTCATAAAGTTCCAGTTCGTTAGTACGTTTGGCCAGTTTCACCCTGAAACCGGATTATGCTCGGGCAAAATTCTACCTGGGATAAACCGGGTATACTATCAGTGGAATCCGTAGTGTCTAATTGTCCTAAAAGTAGCGTTAAGCCTGACGAAATGCGGGAACAATGTTGCGCATAAGCTGTCGGAAAACCGAATAATCCTTTAAGATAAACGGGTTTGATTTAAGCACACGAAAGGGGGGGATGTGCTGACTAAAGAAAAAAATAAAGCCGGACTGATGAAGGTACGCTGGATTGGTACTGCGGTTCTGCTGGCGTTGTACGCTAATAACAGTTGGGCGTTTAACATCGATGATGTTGCAAAACAAGCCAAAGCGTTGGCAGGGAAAAGCTTCGAAGCGCCTAAAAGCAATTTACCCTCTCAATTTCGTGAAATGAAATTTGCTGATTATCAGCAGATCCAGTTTAACCACGATAAAGCGTATTGGGGCAAACTGCGCACGCCATTCAAGCTGGAATTCTATCATCAGGGTATGTACTTCGATACCCCGGTGCAGATTAACGAAGTGACCGCCAGCGCGGTGCGCGAGATTAAATACAACCCCGATTATTTTAATTTCGGTAATGTAAAACATGACGCGGATGCGGTGAAAAACCTCGGTTTTGCCGGTTTCAAAGTGCTTTACCCTCTTAACAACAAGGGTAAAAACGATGAGATCGCCAGCTTCCTTGGTGCCAGCTACTTCCGGGTGATCGGTGCCGGTCAGGTTTATGGCCTGTCGGCGCGTGGACTCGCCATCGATACGGCACTGCCGTCCGGTGAAGAGTTCCCGCGTTTCAAAGAGTTCTGGATTCAGCGTCCTAAACCACAGGACAAACAGCTGGTGATCTATGCACTGCTCGATTCGCCGCGCGCGGCGGGTGCGTATCGCTTTGTGCTGCATCCGGGTGAGGCGTCAACCGTTGATGTGCAGTCAAAAGTTTACCTGCGTGATAACGTCGGCAAACTGGGTATTGCGCCGCTGACCAGTATGTTCCTGTTTGGTCAGAATCAGCCATCCACGGTGAACAACTTCCGTCCGGCACTGCACGACTCGGACGGTCTCTCCATCCACAATGGCAACGGGGAGTGGATTTGGCGTCCGCTGAATAACCCGCGTCATCTGGCGGTGAGCACTTACACCATCGAAAATCCAAAAGGTTTTGGTCTGCTGCAGCGCGGGCGTGACTTTAACAACTATCAGGATCTTGATGACCGCTATGACCTGCGTCCAAGCGGCTGGGTTGAGCCAATCGGCGACTGGGGTAAAGGCCGGGTTGAACTGGTTGAAATCCCGACGGCAGACGAAACCAACGACAACATCGTTGCGTTCTGGACGCCAGAGACACTGCCAGAGCCTGGCAAAGAGATGAACTTCAAATACCGTCTGCATTTCTCGCGCGACGAAAACCAGCTGCACTCCGATGATACGGCCTGGGTCAAAAATACCCTCCGTTCAGCGGGTGACGTGAAGCAGTCTAATCTCGTGCGTCAGCCGGATGGCACCGTGGCTTTCACCATCGACTTCGTGGGTAAAGACATGAGTAAGATGGCGGAAAACAGCCAGGTGGCCCCGCAGGTCAGCGTCGGCAAAAATGCCGATGTGGTTGAGCAGAGCGTACGTTATAACCCGGTCACCAAAGGCTGGCGTCTGGTGTTGCGTCTGCGTGTGAAAGATACCAAGCAGTCCACCGAAATGCGTGCGGCCCTGGTAAGCGGCGACAAGACATTGACGGAAACCTGGAGCTATCAGTTACCTGCCAATGAATAAATCCACTTTTACACCTCAACGTTATGTGGAATCTCTGCCGCTGGATGCGGCAGGGAAGGCCCGCCTGAGCGTCTCATTGCAGAATGCCGGCGAGTTCCACTTCATCCATGATGCGCTGGGCAGGGATGTCGCAGCCAGTGATCGTCCCGACGATGCGCCGTTAAAATCGGTCTCATCGCGGGTCGAAATGGCCTGGCCCGATTCGCTGGCTGACGGCCAGCAGTTAGGTAAAGATTATCTCGACCGCACCACGCTGAAAGCGATGCCGAAGGTCAAACGCTCACTGATGTTCCCGGAAGCCTGGCGTACCAACCCGGTTGCCCGTGCCTGGGACTCATTGCGTGGACACAAATCGGTGCCGCGTTATGCCAATGCGGAAGAGCAGCGTGCCGAAGAGAAGTGGCGTCATGTCGGTTCGATTCGCCGCTACATCCTGCTGATCCTGACCATTTTCCAGACCGTGGTTGCCACCTGGTACATGAAGAGCATTCTGCCCTATCAGGGCTGGACGCTGCTGGACCCGATGGAGATGATCAATCAGAACTGGCAGCAGTCGGTGATGCAGATCCTGCCCTATGTGTTGCAGACCGGCATCCTGTTCCTGTTCGCTATCCTGTTCTGCTGGGTTTCAGCCGGTTTCTGGACTGCCCTGATGGGCTTCCTGCAGCTGTTGATTGGCCGTGACAAATACAGTATCTCGTATTCAACGGTCGGAGATGAGCCGCTGAATCCGGAACATCGTACCGCGCTGATTATGCCGATTTGTAATGAAGACGTTGAACGTGTCTATGCGGGTCTGCGTGCAACCTGGGAATCCGTGGTTCGCACCGGGAACGCTGAACATTTTGACGTCTACATTCTCAGCGACAGTTACGATGCGGATATCGCCATTGCCGAGCAGAAAGCCTGGATGGAACTGGTGCGGGATGTTGGCGGGGCGGGCAAGATCTTCTATCGCCGCCGTCGTCGTCGTGTGAAGCGTAAAAGCGGTAACATCGATGACTTCTGCCGTCGCTGGGGTAGCAACTACAGCTACATGGTCGTACTGGATGCCGATAGCGTCATGAGCGGTGAGTGTCTGACCGGTCTGGTGCGCATGATGGATGCGAATCCGAATGCCGGTATCATCCAGTCGTCGCCGAAAGCTTCGGGTATGGATACGCTCTATGCACGCTGTCAGCAGTTCGCAACCCGCGTCTACGGTCCGTTGTTTACTGCCGGTCTGCACTTCTGGCAGCTGGGCGAGTCTCACTACTGGGGCCATAACGCCATTATCCGCGTGAAACCCTTTATTGAGCACTGTGCGCTGGCCCCGTTACCGGGTGAAGGCTCTTTTGCCGGTTCGATCATGTCGCATGACTTCGTTGAAGCCGCGCTGATGCGTCGTGCAGGCTGGGGCGTCTGGATTGCCTATGACCTGCCGGGCTCATATGAAGAGCTGCCACCAAACCTGCTGGATGAGCTGAAGCGTGACCGCCGCTGGTGTCATGGTAACCTGATGAACTTCCGCCTGTTCCTGGTAAAAGGGATGCACCCGGTTCACCGTGCGGTGTTCCTGACCGGTGTCATGTCCTATCTGTCGGCTCCGCTGTGGTTCATGTTTCTGGCGCTCTCCACTGCCTTACAGGTGGTGCATACGCTGATGGAACCGACCTACTTCCTGCAACCCAGACAGCTGTTCCCGGTCTGGCCGCAGTGGCGTCCTGAGCTGGCGATAGCGCTGTTCTCAACTACGATGGTGCTGCTGTTCCTGCCGAAGATGCTGAGTGTGGTGTTGATCTGGTTTAAAGGATCGAAGGCCTACGGTGGTCCGCTGCGCCTGCTGGCATCACTGGTGCTGGAAACGCTGTTCTCGGTGCTGCTGGCACCAGTGCGCATGCTGTTCCATACGGTGTTTGTGGTCAGTGCTTTCCTCGGCTGGGAAGTGGTGTGGAACTCACCGCAGCGTGATGACGATGCCACTCCATGGAGCGAGGCGTTTAAACGTCACGGCTCGCAGATGGCATTGGGTCTGGTGTGGGCAATTGGTATGGGACTGCTGGATCTTAACTTCCTGTGGTGGCTGGCTCCGATTGTCTTCTCACTGATCCTGTCGCCGTTTGTTTCGGTGATGTCGAGCCGCGCAACATTAGGCCTTAAGAGCAAGCGAGCGAAGCTGTTCCTGATTCCGGAAGAGTACTCGCCGCCGCAGGAGCTGGTCGATACCGATCGCTATGTGCTGCTGAATCGTGAGCGCGCGCTGGAAAATGGCTTTATGCATGCCCTGTTCCATCCCGCCTTCAACGCGCTGGCAACGGCACTGGCGACATCGCGTCATAAGCAGAGTCAGTTACTGGACTATGCGCGTGACCGCCGTGTAGATCAGGCGCTGAGCGATGCTCCGGATAAACTGGGTCGTGAACAGCGTCTGCAGTTGATCAGCGATCCGGTAGTGCTGGCCCGTGTTCACACCCGACTGTGGGAAAACGCGGACAAGTATCATCAGTGGGTAGAGAGTTATCAGAAACTCACGCTCAACCCTCACGCGCTGGCAAAAAACGCGTAATCTGAAAAAGCGGCAGCGATGCCGCTTTTTTTATCGGATTAAAACAGCGTCAGGATGATAAATTGAGTGCTGGACGTTACCGCAGGTAGCGCGTGACGACTTCAACGGCTGTTCAGGGCGGATATTAGTGGTGAAAGGGTTATTAAAAACAGGCGTTATCGTTGCGGCTGTGCTCTGTTTAAGCGGATGCGGCAGTATTATCAGCCGTACCGTGCCCGGACAGGGGCACGGTAATCAATATTATCCTGGCGTGCAGTGGGATGTGCGTGACAGCGGGTGGCGGGTACTGACCATCCTTGATCTGCCGCTGTCCCTGGTGATGGACACCCTGTTATTACCGGTGGATGCCAGTCACGGTCCTTACGAATAACTGCGATCGGAGTCGCTGTTATCATCCTCCCACTCTTGTGCCGCTGCTTCACCCTCTTCGGTGTCAAGCGGCGGCTCCAGCTGGAATTCACCATCATCCCATTCATGCAGCGTATTTTCCGCCAGCCACTCCTGGCGCAGCTCCACTTCATCAAAGTCAGCATCAAAAATAGCCTGTGCGCCTTCACCGCTGCGGAAAGGCAGACATTCACCCGCATCACCTTCATCTGCCAGGAACTCAGCCTGCCACATGATATCACCGTCCTGCATCACATATTTCTGCAGACCAAACTGACCGATTGAGGCTTCTTCTTCATCCACTTCAGGGTTGTTAGCGAGAAACTCCTCACGTGCAGCATCAATCGCTTCCTCTAACGTACTGTACATGCTCATCGCTCTTCTCCTTACGGTTTCGTTAACTACGGATTGTTTTGATTTCAGTGAAGGATAGACGAAATCTGAGGGAGGGAAAGGGCAGGACGGTGCAACCGGCGGGAAATAAGGCATTTCCCGCCAGCCAGGGTCAGATCATCTTTTGCGGAAAGTGCAGGACGGGCTGAACGGACTCATGAATCACCGGTGCGGAGTAGCGGATACAACATTTTATACACGGCTTCACTTTCTTAAAATTAATTCTGGCGATCGAAAGTGCCTGACTCAGATTATATAATGTGCCGATAAATATCAGCTCTTCTTTATCAGGCAGGCGTTTGCACCCCTTTCGATGGAGAAAATGATAATTGTCCTGATCGGTGCCGATAGTAACGTAATAGTAGAGACCTTTGTTCATATAATCTGTCCCGTTAGAGGTTGCTGTGTATTGTCTTTTTATAATTTTGGTCAGGTCCATTAAAGGTCTGACTGTTACAAATGAAATTACCGATAAGGATAAACGACTTCAAATTCCATAAGCATCTATAAGCACATCAAAAAAGCATAAAATGGAATATAAGCCAAATTATCCGGGTAATTAGTTGTAAAATAAGTTAATTTTTATCGATTCATTAGCGCAGAGATACCATTAAGGCTGGCTAAATAGGATTAGGCCTGGAATATGGAATAAATAGCGCCAGATAAAATTAAACAGAGATCGCTGCAATATTAATTAATAATAAGCTAAAGTACGTGTGCAGCGCTTTCCGGTAAAGGAATAGGTTAGCGAGTTTAACGGTAAACAGAAAGAAATTATATTCCGGCTATAGTCCAATACTCATCACTGGCACTGAAATATGTCAGAAAGGATTTTTCTGTGATGAGCGACTGATTTATTTAGCTGGATGTCGGGTCAGAAACGCGCTAAATGCCTGGCGGACATTTAGCGCGAACTGATTAATAACGTGAAGGCTCGCCTTCGGGGCGCGTTTTAAAGCGGCGGTGGAGCCACATGTACTGTTCGGGGGCCAGCAGGACGCCCTCTTCGACCACTTTATTCATTCTGGCGGCGGTCACTTCATCGCTTTCCAGCGTAAATTCGGCGCTGATGTCAGGCAGTATCATCAGTTCATAACCACGTCCGCCGGGCAGACGACGTGGCACGAAGGGGATAACCGCCGGTTTGCCGGTGCGGATTAGCAGATGAGTGCCCACCGTCGTGGCTGCTTTTTCCACGGCAAAAAAGGGCACAAAGACGCTGCTACGCGGGCCATAATCGTGATCGGGTGCGTACCAGATGATGTCACCGTTCTTCAGTGCGCGGATCATGCCTTTGAGATCTTTGCGGTCGATCATGCTTTTATTCGACCGCATCCGGCCTTTTACCTGCAGCCAGTCGATCAGTTTGTTGTCATTAGGACGATAGACGCCAATGCCAGGATTATGGATGCCAAACATGCGTGCACCAATCTCCAGTGTCAGAAAGTGCATACCAATGAGCAGTACGCCACGCTGACTATCGCGCGCCTGCTGGATATGCTCCAGTCCCGAAGGCTTATGCCATTTGTTGATGCGCCAGTCCGGCCAGAACCACGCCATACCGGTCTCAATCAATCCCATGCCGACTGATTCGAAATTGTGCTTAACCATCGCTTCGCGTTCATTAACCGGCATATCCGGAAATGTTAATTCCAGATTACGTCGGGCTATATTGACGCGGCGCTTCATAAAACGCATCCCAATACGACCAATATTGCAGCCGAGCACATAAAGCAGGGGATAAGGAAGTAGCACCAAAAGATAAAGAGAAGCGACACCCAGCCAGGTCAGCCAATAGCGCGGGTGAAGCAGTTCTCGTGAAAACTGAGGCAACTGAGTCATGTGAAGGTTAATTTTCCTGCGTCGCGCACCATTCAGTGCTGATATCTCATTGATTTGCGCCATTGTGCCAGTTTTTATCGTGCGTATAAATATCACTGACAGACCAGGCTACTGCAGGCTGATGTTAAATAACCAGATAGTGCCGGAAAAAACAGCAATCCGCGCATAATTCCGAGACTGGCCTTTGCATCCCGGTGAAATCAGGTATCATGTGCCCGCTAAATTTCTCCTATTGATAACAGGAAAGAACACCATGCCAGTGTTACATAACCTCGTTTCCAATAAAGAGCTAAAGGCGCGCATGCTGGCTGAAACCGAGCCGCGCACTACTGTCTCTTTTTATAAATATTTCCAGATTGCCGACCCTAAAGCCGTCCGCGATGCGCTCTACCTTGGCCTGACGTCACTCAAAGTCTTTGGCCGCGTCTATGTCGCACATGAAGGCATCAATGCGCAGATCAGCGTGCCCGCCAGCCAGTATGAAAAGATGAAAGCGTGGCTGTATGGCTTTGACCCGGCGCTGAACAACCTGCGAATGAACATTGCGCTGGATGACGATGGAAAATCATTCTGGGTGCTGCGTCTTAAAGTGCGCGATCGCATTGTCGCGGACGGTATTGATGACGCCAGTTTTGATGCCAGCGACGTAGGTCAGTATCTCAAAGCGGCGGAGGTTAACGCCATGCTGGACGATCCTGATGCCCTGTTCGTCGATATGCGTAACCATTATGAATATGAAGTGGGCCGCTTCGATAATGCGCTGGAAGTGCCTGCTGATACCTTTCGCGATCAGCTGCCGATGGCGGTTGATATGTTGCAGGATCAAAAAGACAAAAAGATCGTCATGTACTGCACCGGCGGGATCCGCTGTGAAAAGGCGAGCGCCTGGATGCGGCATAACGGCTTCGAGGATGTCTACCACATTGAAGGCGGCATCATCGAGTATGCCCGACGCGCCCGTGAACAGGGATTACCGGTTCGCTTCAAAGGCAAAAACTTTGTGTTTGATGAGCGAATGGGTGAGCGGATCTCTGACGACGTGCTGTCGAACTGTCATCAGTGCGGCGAACCCTGTGATACCCATGTCAATTGCGTGAATGACGGCTGTCATCTGCTGTTTATCCAGTGCAAAAGCTGCGCAGAGAAGTTTGAGAACTGCTGTAGCCCGATCTGTCAGGAAGAAGCAAAACTTTCACCGGAGGAGCAGCGCGCTCGCCGGGCGGGACGTGAGAATGGTAACAAGATCTTTAACAAGTCGCGTGGCCTGTTAAACATGACTATTCCGTCGCCAGTGAAGAAATAAGCGTGGCCGCCTGAAATGAGCTTCAGGCGGCTTGCTGTTTTACTGGCGCACACCTTCAACCGAGATCATCAGCTCAACCTTCTGCGAAGCTGGTCCCAGATCTTTGGTAATATTAAAATCTTTCAGTGTAATTTCGCCTTCGGCTTCAAAGCCAGCGCGGTAACCGCCCCACGGATCTTTACCTTCACCCAGCATTTTCGCCGCCAGCGTCACCGGTTTAGTCACGCCATTCAGCGTGAGATCGCCGGTAATCTTCAGCTCGTCACCCTCTTTTTTCACTGCTGTGGATTTGAACGTTGCCTGCGGGTTTTTGCTGCTGTTCAGGAAGTCAGCACTACGCAGGTGCTTGTCACGCTCCGCATGATTGGTGTCAACGCTGCTGGTATTAATGGTCACGTCAACTTTATCTGCGGCCGGATTCTTTTCATCGAAGGTGAAGCTGCCGTCAAAATCTTTGAAGGTGCCGTAGAGCCAGCTGTAACCCAGATGCTGAATGCGGAACTGGATAAAGGCGTGCTGACCCTCTTTATCAATCTTATAGTCCGCGGCACCGGCAGTCATCGAGCCGAGCAGCAGGCCGGCACCGGTCATCGCCAGTAAAGTCTTCTTAAACATATTATTTATCCTTTTCAGAGGGTAAGGGGAGACGTAAACCTGACATCCGTTTTAGGGTGATATCGCGATCGATAACGTGATGCTTTAGCGCAGCCAGACCATGCAGTACCGACAGGACCACAACCGTCCAGGCCAGCCAGAGATGAATGTCGCCTGCCAGATCTGCCTGTTCGCCTGCGCCGCTGAACAGTGCGGGCAGCGTAAACCAGTTAAATACGGCGATCGGTTTGCCATCGGCGGTGGAGATCAGATAGCCACTGATCAGAATGGCCAGCAGCAGGGTATAAAGGAGCAGGTGCGCCACTACCGAACTGATGCGTACCAGCGGGGAATAGCTGCTTAGCGGCTTTGGCGGCGGGGAAATAACGCGCCATAGCAGACGAATGATCAGCGTCAGCAACAGGATGACGCCAATACTTTTGTGGATTTCCGGTGCGTCGTGATACCAACTGTCGTAATAGCCGAGACCCACCATCCAGAGTCCCAGTGCAAACATGGCATAAATTGCCAGCGCCATTGACCAGTGCAGTAGTACAGCAACCAGCCCAAACTGATGAGGTGTATTACGTAATAACATAATATGGGTTTCATGAAGAAATAATCTGAAATAAGCATCCACATTATGAAATATAAAAGCAATCGACCTTACGCTTCTATAAATTTTAATTTTCGGGGTGAAAAGGTTGAATAAAACTGTGGCGAGATGACCAGTATTACTGAATGAGATATTTCTGGCGGGATAGTCGTCAACGTTAAATGACGGTAATTAACGATATGGGCGAAATATAAGTCACCGTTATGTCATTAAGGTTCAGTTTTCGTCAGTTTATGTCAGCAGGGCAGCATCATACTGATGCCACCCGTTTTCAGAGTCAGAAACGCGAGAGACGGAAGGGGGACAAATCAAAGGAGAACGGTTTTTGCTGTGCGAATTCCGCAGCAAGCTCGCCTAACACGCTGGCAAATTTAAACCCATGTCCGCTGAGTCCGGTGATCAACAGGCGGTCAGGTTCACCCGGCAGGGTATCGATAATAAAGTCTTCGTCCGGGCTGAAATCGTAGCTGCAGGCTTCGCCATGCAGACAGACGCCGACGCCAGGTAAAAACTGACGGAGAAAACCAAAGGCCTCACTGCCGTCCGCCGCTACCGCGCCAAAAGGTTTACGATCTTCAGGCTGCTGCATCAGCTGGCCGCCATCATGGCGACCTACCTTCAGTGCGTTATTATCCGCCGGGAAGCCGTAAAACTGGCTGCCATCTGTCATCTCAACCGTGAAGCCGGGGAACTTATTATTCTCGCTGTAGCGGCCATCTGCCTGATACCAGGCAAATACCTTGCGGGTAGGGGCGACCGGCAGGCCAGGGATTAATTTGCCGACCCAGGTGCCAGCGCTTATCAGCATTTTGCGGCCCCGATAGATGCCATCCAGAGTGGTGACCTGCTGCAGGTCGCCATCACGACCAATCTCTGAGACCGGGCAGTTAAACAGCTGCGCACAGCCCGCCTGTTCCGCCAGCTGGATCCAGCTCCGAACCGCCTGTTCACATTTCAGAAAGCCGGACTGCGGCTCAAAGACGCCCAGATAACCCTCTGGCACGTTGATTTGCGGCCAGCGCTTACGCACGTCATCGGGCTGCATCACTTCGATATTGAGCTGCCAGCGGCTCGCGCTGTCGATAACGTTCCGGATAAAGGGGGAGTGGTCAGGTGCAAGGTTAAGTACGCCGCTGCGGTGCATGATGCGCTCACCGGCGCGCTGTTCCAGCTCATCCCACAGCGTCTGCGCCCGCAGAACCAGCGGAACATAACGTTCGCCTTCACCATACGCGTGACGAATCAGCCGGCTCTCGCCATGATGCGTTCCCTGATTGTGGGGAGGATGGGCGCTGTCGATCATTAATACCGATAAACCCGCCTGGGTAGCATAGTAGCCAGCCGCCGCGCCCACTGAGCCGCTGCCGACGACGATAAGATCATAAATCATGATAACGACACTCTAAGAGTCACATAATCAAAAGCATACCAGAAACAGAAACGAAAAAGGCACCCCTGAGGGCGCCTCTTTGATGCGGCAGAAATTAATGCTTATTGAGGAGTCGTTCTGGTTGCTCGGCTGATTCTATCTTGGCGATGCCTGCCTCGAGGATCGAGATAAACTGCCTTGCCACATCCGTTGTCAGCCAGTAGGTCGGGCCAACATCCGCTTCTTCTTCTTTTTGATCCTGCGACGACAGCGAGTGCAGGCGGATCATCATGGCGTCATAGCTATCAACGGTACTGATGTCCCAGCCCACCAGTGGATGGGTCTGGATAACGTCTTTTCTTCTGTCCATTATAACCTCCTTATTACTCGTTAAACGAAGTGCATGATGAGGTTCAATGCGGCTTTTTTATTCCGATAGCGAAACAATTATAACAGTAAACCCGGGTATCACTGTTTAAAAAATGCCGTGAGCCAGCTTCTCACAGAATATTTGCGTTTGAAAGGAGGGCGTTGAAAAATAAAATGCCTGACGGGCAGGCATTTTTATCACTGTTCAATGAGCATGCAAAAAGCGGGTTAAGCCGCGTGAACGGGCTTAAAGTGCCGGGGTTTCCGGCACGATGCCGCCGCCACGTTTTTGCAGTGTTTCTGCCAGACGGGCAAAGTGCTGCTGAAGCTGCTCATCATGGTTTTGATTTTGGGCTTCCAGCGACAGATTGTGCACCAGCAACTGACTGGCACGATCGTCAAGACAGAAAATCAGACTGGAAAAGGCATTTTCCAGCACCGTTAAACGACGCTGCTGATCACCAATCAGTGCTAACAACTCACCAAAGGTCATCGCCTCTTCCGGTTTATCAGTAGTCATGGTGTAGCACCTCCTGTTATGCGTGACGAGCGCAAGGATAGGGCATTGATCATTAAGAGTCTAGATGCAGAGAGGGGGAAGTGCGAGAGGGGAGAAAAGATAAAAAAACCGGGTGGCGACACCCGGAAAAAAAGCACAGTGGCGGTTAATCAGTAATGAACCAGTCGTCAGCGCTTTCCCACGTCTGCTGCAGGATTTCGCTGATCTGGTCGCGCGTCTCTTTTCCACCGCCCAGCACGCTGAGATTGTTAGCACTGGCGTAACGTACCTTGACGTGATTGGTCGAGTCAGGGAACTGTTCGTCGATGCGGCGCGATAATTCATCGCTTAACGCTTCTATCGCGCCAGCAGGAAGAGGTCGGGTATTGGATACGGTAATTTCAACGCGCATAATAGCCTCCGGTTAAGATACTGTATATATTTACAGTATTGATGGTCCGGAGGCAAGTAAAATTATGCGATGCGCCAGTTCAGCGTTTCACCGGCCAGGAACGGCACCAGTGAGTGGCTGCCGAGCGCAATTGACTCCGGCACCTGCCACGGCTCACGCACCAGCGTGATCGTCCCCTCATTCAGTGGCAGACCGTAAAAACGCGGGCCATTTTCAGAACAGAACGCTTCAAAATGTTCCAGCGCATTCAGCTCTTCAAAAACGGTGGCGTAGGCGGGCAACGACGTCGGCGCATTAAAAACGCCCGCACAGCCGCAGCTGGCCTCTTTAAGATGACGCAGATGCGGCGCGGTATCGGTGCCAAGGAAGAAGCGTGGATTCCCGCTCGCTACCACTTTACGCAGCGCTTCCTGATGCACGTTGCGCTTAAGGATGGGCAGGCAGTAGAGGTGCGGGCGAATTCCGCCCACCAGCATATGGTTGCGGTTAAACATCAGATGCTGCGGGGTAATGGTTGCGCCCAGTGTCTCACCGGCATCAGCAACATATTCAGCGGCGTCCTGCGTCGTAATGTGCTCCATCACCACTTTCAGTGCCGGAAACTGGCTGCGTAGCGGCACCATCACGGTTTCAATAAAGCGGGCTTCGCGGTCAAAAATGTCGATATGTGCATCAGTCACTTCACCATGGATCAGCAGTGGCATACCGAGCGTCTGCATCCGATCCAGCACGCGGGCAATCGACGCGATATTGGTCACGCCATGACTGGAGTTGGTGGTAGCGTGCGCCGGATAGAGCTTCGCCGCGGTGAACAGACCGGCGGTGAAACCGCGCTCAAGCTCATCAGGATCCAGCGAGTCGGTCAGGTAGCAGGTCATCAGCGGCGTAAAGGCGTGATCGGCGGGCAGTGCCGCCAGAATGCGATCGCGGTACGCTTCACCGGCCGCCACGCTGGTTACCGGCGGCACCAGGTTTGGCATCACAATGGCACGACCATTCACTGCGCTGGTATAAGGCAGGACCGTTTTAAGCATCTCATCATCACGCAGATGAATATGCCAGTCGTCAGGGCGACGCAGGGTAAGTTGCTGAGGTTGTGCTGTCATCAGTGAAGCTCCGGCAGAAAGGAAACAAAAGGCGTGTTTTGGCCGGGGTCTAAGCATAAGGATTCAGGCAACCGTTTGCACCTGCTTTTTATGCCGCCAGAGAAAATCCGCGCCAGTAGGCGCGGAAATCGGGATTACTGCGTAAAGGGAATGACCAGTTCGCCGGGCTTCACTTCCAGTCCTTTGGCAAATTTTTTCGCCAGCGATTCGCCTTTGCTGCGGTCAGCGCTGAGCACATAGGCGGGTTTTTGATCAAAATAGCTTTTCAGCGACTGATTCAGATAAGGCGTCAGCGTCTTCATGATTGAGGCCATTTTTTCCGGGGCAACCTGGGCATCGACAATCTCCAGATCGCGCAGATAAATGGCGCCCTGCTGCTGATCATAAACCGGCTGAGCACGCATCTTCAGTTGCATATCGGCCTGCTGCGGGCCAAACAATGAGGTCACATTAATTTTAGCGTTGCCGGAGAGCG
This sequence comes from Pantoea sp. 9140, assembly GCF_000745295.1. Lineage (NCBI taxonomy): Bacteria > Pseudomonadati > Pseudomonadota > Gammaproteobacteria > Enterobacterales > Erwiniaceae > Pantoea > Pantoea sp. 9140. The sequence goes on from NZ_JQNO01000001.1 coordinate 1,211,099, forward strand.
TCACTTTACCCGTCTCTTCGCGGCCAATCTGACTGGTCAGGTTGTTCAGCACGATGTGTGCGTTAACCAATCCGGAAACGCCAATATTCTTCTCGTAGTTGTTGTGCTTCTGCAGCGCCTGGTTTACTTCCTGTTCGCTGATGGTGTATTGCGTCAGTTGATTACAGCCGCTGACCAGCAGCGCCATCAACAGGGCAGTCAGCCCGAAAAAAGCCTTTTTCATCGATCTTTATCCTGAATATCAGAGCCAGTAAACAGGCCATAGCCTGCCTGAATGCGTGACGGGTGTCATCAGGAAAGGGATGAGAAACGCCGCAGCGTCTCTCATCAGGGCGGGACTAATGCGCTATCGAAGAGAGCAGATTAACCTGGGTCTGTTTGGCCATGTTATCGCGGTAGTCCGCCACCCGGCTCGGCCAGTCGATACCGGCGACCAGCGTCAGGGAGCGCAGTAGCGGGAAGAGATTAAAATCATCTTCCGACAGTTCGCCGTTTACCGCATTAGGCTGAACGATGAGTTTGTCCAGTTTGCGCAGATCCTCACTCACATTCTTAATCAGCCCGGCAGAGTGACTCTTCAGCGTTTCAAAATCACCGAGGCTCGCCTGTTTTTTGCTGCGGAAATAGGCACGCGCCTCAGGCGTCGCGAATTCGGCAAAGGCCGCTTCGGCAATGCGCGGCAGCAGCAGTTTATTGACATAGCTGTTCATGTGGCGCAGCCAGTCGCCAATCGCCGGGTTCAGCGCGCCGGTGATCAGCGGCGCGCCATCCTGCTGATCGACATAATGCACGATCTCCATGCTCTCAGGCATTGCGCTGCCATCCTGCTTTTGCAGAATCGGTGCCATTTTTTGCCCGATCAGTCGTTTTGGCGTCTCTTCATCGTCGTTGAGCATCACCACCAGCTCAACCGGCTTATTCTTCAGACCGAAAATCATTCGCGCCTTAACGCAGAAAGGACAGTGGTCATAGATATAGAGTTTCATCCTGATCTCCCGGATTTTTACAGGTTTAGTGTTTAACAGAGTGAATCAATTCATCCTGTTTTCGGGCGCTCAAAAAGTATGGAAGAGATTACCCTGCAGGGCAAACCTGCCAGTTAGGATTGGTGGCTGTAGCCGGGCGAACCGACGGGTCATCGCTGTGATAACAGAGCAAAATCAACCTCTTTAAAGCTAAACCGCTGTAACGTTTTACCGCAGCCCAGGCGGCGGTTATAGTGAAAGCCGGGTAATGACGGCTTTCACTCACAGCCATTGATTTCAGGAGTCAGGATGTTTGGCTATCGTTCTGCCGCGCCCAGGGTGCGATTAACCACCGATCGACTGGTGGTCCGTCTGGTTCACGAACGTGATGCCTGGCGAATGGCAGATTACTATTCGGAAAACCGCCTGTTTTTAAAACCGTGGGAGCCGGTGCGCGATGACAGCCACTGCTACCCGTCGGGCTGGCAGGCGCGCCTCGGGCTGATTTCCGACATGCATAAGCAGGGGTCGGCCTTCTATTTCATTTTAATGGACAGCGATGAAACCGAAGTGCGGGGCGTGGCGAACTTCAGCAACGTGCTGCGTGGTTCCTTTCACGCCTGTTATCTCGGCTATTCACTGGGTGAAAAGTGGCAGGGGCAGGGGCTGATGTTTGAAGCCTTGCAGTCGGCTATCCGCTATATGCAGCGCCAGCAGCATATTCACCGCATCATGGCGAACTACATGCCGCACAACCAGCGCAGCGGCGATCTGCTGGCGCGACTCGGTTTTGAAAAAGAGGGTTACGCGAAAGATTATCTGCTGATCGACGGACGCTGGCAGGATCACGTGCTGACGGCCTTAACCCTGCGGGAATGGACGCCTGACCGGCGTGGACAATAATGAGGACGCGAGCATGAAGATGGCTTTATCCGCGCAGGCATTGCGAGTGCTGGGCTGCCTGCTGGAGAAGCAGGTCACCACGCCAGAGCAGTATCCGCTGTCACTGAATGGCGTAGTGGTGGCCTGTAATCAGAAATCGAATCGCGAGCCGGTGATGGAGCTGAGTGAAAGCGAGGTACAGAATCAGCTCGATCAGCTCGAAAAGCGTCATCTGGTCACCGGCAGCAGCGCCGCCGGACAGCGGGTGGTGAAATATGAGCAGCGTTTCTGTAATTCCGCGTTTGGTACACTGAAACTCAATAGTGCGGAAGTCGCTCTTCTCACCCTGCTGCTGTTGCGTGGGCCGCAGACGCCAGGTGAACTGCGTACCCGCAGCGGTCGTCTGCACGAGTTCAGTGATGTCGGCGAAGTGGAGCAGACGCTGGAAGGCTTGATGCAGCGCGAAGACAGTGCACAGGTCATCCGCCTGGCGCGTGAGCCAGGCAAGCGTGAAAGCCGCTTTATGCATCTGCTGGGCGATGAAGATGACGCGCATCAGGCTGCCGACGCGCCGGAGGAGCAGGGCGACCTGGCGGCGCGCGTCACTACGCTGGAACAGCAGGTCGCAGCACTTCAGGCACAACTCACCCAATTGCTGCAACCGGAGAGCTGAGATGACATTACGTATTGGCGTGGTGGGATTGGGCGGTATCGCACAGAAAGCCTGGCTGCCGGTGCTGTCGGCCGCAACAGACTGGACGCTGGTGGGGGCGTTTTCCCCGAATCAGGCCAAAGCCCGCCCGATCTGTGACAGCTATCGCATGCAGTGCTTTGGCTCATTGAATGAATTAGCCGCAGCCTGCGACGCGGTGTTTGTTCACAGCAGCACCGCCACCCACTATGAGGTGGTCAGGGCGCTGCTGCTGGCAGGAAAAGATGTCTGCGTCGACAAGCCGCTGGCTGAAACCCTGGAGCAGGCTGAAGCGCTGGTGGCGCTGGCGGAAAAACGCCAGCGTAAACTGATGGTGGCATTTAACCGCCGGTTCGCCCCGCGCTATCAGCAGCTGCGGGCGGAGATGGATGGCGCGGCTTCTCTGCGGATTGAAAAGCACCGCAGCGACAGTGTCGGACCATGGGATCTTCGCTTTACCCTGCTTGATGACTACCTGCATGTGGTGGACACCGCGCTCTGGCTGGGCGGCAAGCCGTTTCGCCAGGTTCACGGACGCATTGATACCAACGAGCAGGGGCAGATGCTCTATGCCGAACACCATTTCGCGGTTGAAGGCCTGGCGATCACCACCAGCATGCACCGGCGCGCAGGCAGTCAGCGCGAGCGGGTCAGCGCAGTGTGTGACGGTAAGTGCATCGACATCAGCGAGATGCGCGACTGGCAGGAAGAGCGCAGTGATGGCCTGCTAATCACTCCGCCGCCTGCCTGGCAGAGTCATCTGACGCAACGCGGCTTCAGCGGTGCCGCACGCCATTTTATTGACTGCGTACAAAATCAGACGAAGCCTGAAACCAGCGGTGAGCAGGCGCTGATGGCGCAGCGTGTGGTGGAAAAACTGTGGCGTGAGGCGACGCAGGAATAACGCCTTGTAACACTCCGTGCTGGTCATTTCCCTCCGTGGCAGTAGACTGTCGCCGGGCATCCTCGGGTGCCCGCGCTAATTCTCCTTTTTTGCCGATTCTTTTCAGGATGCGCCGTCAATTATGAATTTGTTGAAATCGCTGGCAGCGGTCAGTTCTATGACCCTGTTTTCCCGCGTACTGGGCTTTGCCCGTGATGCCATCGTGGCGCGGGTGTTTGGTGCCGGAATGGCGACCGATGCCTTCTTTGTTGCGTTTAAACTGCCCAATCTGCTGCGCCGTATTTTTGCTGAAGGCGCATTCTCTCAGGCGTTCGTGCCGATTCTGGCTGAATATAAAAGCAAGCAGGGTGAAGAGGCGACGAAACTGTTCCTGGCGTACGTCTCAGGCCTGCTGACGCTGGCACTGGCGCTGGTCACGGTGGCAGGGATGATCGCTGCGCCCTGGGTCATCATGGTCACGGCCCCCGGCTTTGCCGACAGTGCCGATAAGTTTGCCCTGACCAGCTCGCTGCTGCGGGTGACGTTCCCCTACATTATGCTGATTTCGCTGGCCTCGCTGGCGGGGGCGGTGCTGAACACCTGGAACCGCTTCTCGGTGCCGGCGTTTGCGCCAACCCTGCTGAATGTCAGCATGATTGGTTTTGCGCTGTTTGCTGCGCCGCACTTTCATCCACCGGTAATGGCGCTGGCCTGGGCGGTAGTCGCGGGCGGCGTGTTGCAGCTCGGCTATCAGCTTCCTCACCTGAAAAAGCTGGGAATGCTGGTGCTGCCGCGTCTTAATCTGCGCGACGCGGGCGTGTGGCGAGTGATGCGTCAGATGGGACCGGCCATTCTGGGCGTTTCCGTCAGTCAGATCTCGCTGATCATCAACACCATCTTCGCCTCGTTTCTGGTTTCGGGTTCGGTCTCCTGGATGTACTACGCGGATCGCCTGATGGAGTTTCCTTCGGGTGTGCTGGGCGTGGCGCTGGGTACCATTCTGCTGCCGTCGCTGGCTAAAAGTTTTGCCAGCGGCAACCATGATGAATATTCCCGACTGATGGACTGGGGTCTGCGCCTCTGCTTCCTGCTGGCGCTGCCAAGTGCCGTGGCGCTGGGCATGCTCTCCGGTCCGCTGACCGTGGCACTGTTCCAGTACGGTAAGTTCACCGCCTTTGATGCATTGATGACGCAGCGTGCGCTGATCGCCTACTCCGTCGGACTGATGGGCCTGATTGTGGTTAAGGTGCTGGCGCCGGGCTTCTATTCCCGTCAGGACATCAAAACGCCGGTGAAAATCGCGATTATCACGCTGATCATGACGCAGCTAATGAACCTGGCGTTTATTGGCCCGCTGAAACATGCCGGTCTGTCACTGTCGATTGGTCTGGCGGCCTGTCTGAATGCGTCGCTGCTCTACTGGCAGCTGCGTAAGAAGAATATCTTTATGCCGCAGCCGGGCTGGAGCAGCTTCCTGCTCCGCCTGCTGATCGCTGTAGTGGTGATGGCCGGCGCGCTGTTTGCCATGCTGCAGTGGATGCCGGCCTGGGAACAGGGCGCCATGCTGTGGCGACTGCTGCGTCTGGCGGCGGTTTGTGCAGTGGGTGGCGGGGCTTATTTCCTGGCGCTGGGGCTGCTGGGCTTCCGGCTGCGTGACTATGCGCGGCGCACGGCTGTGTAAAGCTTGCCGCAATAAATAAACTCAACGCGCAGGGAACAGGGGCAGAGGAGGAAAGCGTCCCGCGCCCTGGACAAAAACGCCGGGAGCGTTTTTGAACAATGCGAAGCGTTGGCCCGGCAACGGGCGCACCTCAGGGATGAGGTGCGTAATCGCGCGGGCCGAGCGGCCAGGGATTGGCTTTAGCGTCTTTCCGATCTGCCCCTGTTCCCTGTGCAGGCTCAATTTCAAAGCTAATCATGGTGAAGGAAAAAACGCACCAATAAAAAATCCCGCACCAGGCGGGATTTTTTTCGCTACTTTTCGGCTCAGGCTTTACGACTTAACGTCGCCTGGCCTTTACCCATCCCATCCGGGCCATAGAAGGCCTGAGTCTGATGCGGCTTCAGCACTTCAAGTGCATTTTCCGTGTAGCGAATCTGATGCTGCAGCAGCATGCCATTATGAACATTGGCATCCTGCAGACGACGGGTATGCTGCTGAATGCTGTCCCAGCGGCGCGCCATGTCGTTCTGACCACGATAAGGTGCCGATGTCGCCTGACTCTGTTCAGCGGTGCGGCGCATCTCATCCAGATAGTTCAGCGTACTGAGCAGCGCACTTTTATCTTCGGTGATGCGCTGTAACAGGTTGCTGTTAATGCTGCCCGCTGCCAGTTGCTGCTGCTCTTCTTCCAGCACCGCTGAAAGCGACGCCAGCACGTCCTGCATCTTATCTAATGTGGTCTGCAAATTACTCATGGGAATTAATTACCCTCTAAATACGCCTTAGTGTCGGCAATCAGCGCATCGGCGATTTTGCCGGTATCCATCTTCAGTTCGCCATTACGAATGGCGGTTTTCAGTTGTTCAACGCGCTCGACGTTAATATCTTTGCTGCTCGGCTGCATCAGCTGCGACTGCGCGCTGCTCAGGCTGACCTGGGCTGCAGCGGGGGTCGTGGCTGCTACCGGGCTGGCACTCTGACGCACTTTGCTGCTGCCAGACTCACTGCTGTCGCGGCTCTGGACGGTGCTGGCGGGTTTCAGAGGTTGCGTTCTGTCAATGCTCATATTCGGGCTCCTGTACGGTCAGGGGAAGTCTGCCACCTGAATCATAATAGCGTTATCGCTTTGTTGATTCTTCTATCGGCAGCACTGCGGGCTTCTTTAACACTTTACAGCGTTATAAGAATATTCCCATCGTCGCGCACCTTACCGCTGACAATCTGGCCATTTCCCATCCTCACCCGAACCGACTGCGAGCGGGCGGCGTTGTTCAGCGCCTTGCCTTCACCGCTGGCGTCAAAGCCGTCGCCACTGGCAATTACCATCACATTCTGACCCGCCTTAACACGCCATGGCTGACGCAGCGTGGAGGGATTAATCGGCTGTCCTGGCTGGATATCACGCAGCACTACGGCGTCTGCGACTGCGTCCGCATTCAGCAGGGCGCGGGCAGGCAGGGTATCAAGGCGGCCGGTCTGCAGCGTGAAATCACTTTCGCTGACGCTGCTGCCCTGGCTCAGCAGCCGGGTCGCCACCAGATAAGACCCGGTGACCTGAACCTGTACCTGGATATAACGGCGATTCTCATCGCAGTTTGCCGCCACGCTCATGTTGCCCCATAACCGGCTATTGCCTGGCAGGGTGAACTTAGGCGTCTCACAGGCTGGCCATTGCTCTTTCGGCGTGCGCACCACTACCACCATGCCTTCAGCATGCTGAGCGTCACGCGCTTTAAAAAATTGATTCAGTTGTGCATTGAGATCCCCGGCAGAAGCCGGCAGGGCGATCACGACCAGCAGGCTGGTCAGCAGAGTCAGATATCGACGCATTGTGCAGTTCCTCACTGATGATGGCGACGAGTGTACTCGTTAAGAAAAATCCTCAATTGTCAAAATAGCGGTCATTTAAGGCGTTATTCAGACGATGACGGCTTGCTTTTTCAAATTAAGCTGCGAGCTCGAAATTCTCATACGCGGAGGAAACATGCTCGACAAACTGGATGCGGCGCTGAAATTTGGAACGGAGGCCCTCAACCTGCGTGCTCAACGTCAGGAGATCCTGGCGTCAAATATTGCCAACGCCGATACCCCTGGTTATCAGGCCCGGGATATCGACTTTGCCAGCGAGCTGAGTCGGGTGATGTCCAATGGTCGTGCGGAAGGCAGCAGCATGGCGTTAAAAGTCACGTCAGCTCGCCACATTGAAGCACAGACAAACGGGGCGCCATCAATGGATATGCTTTATCGCATTCCTGACCAGCCGGCTGCCGACGGCAACACCGTAGATATGGACCGTGAGCGTACACAGTTCGCGGATAACAGCCTGAAATATCAAACCGACCTCACCCTCATCAGTAGCCAGATCAAAGGCATGATGAGCGTGTTACAAGGGCAATAATTATGGCCTTGCTGAATATTTTTGACATTGCCGGCTCAGCGATGACCGCGCAATCACAGCGATTAAACGTCAGTGCCAGTAACCTGGCAAACGCCGACAGCGTCACCGGCCCCGATGGCAAGCCTTACGTGGCAAAGCAGGTGGTCTTCCAGACTGATGCGGCACCGGGTTCAGCGACCGGCGGTGTGAAAGTGGCACGCGTCGTGGACGATCCTACCCCTGCGAAGCTGGTCTATGACCCGGGCAACCCGATGGCCGATGCCAAAGGCTACGTGAAGATGCCGAACGTGGATGTGGTTTCTGAGAGCGTCAACACGATGTCGGCGTCACGCAGCTACCAGGCCAACGTTGAAGTGCTCAACACAGTGAAGTCGATGATGATGAAAACCCTGACGCTCGGGCAATAACGGAGAAAAAACATGACCATCGCAGTAGGCGTTAATGAAAAGCTGGACCCCACCGTCCTCAGCTCATCCAGCACCAGCGGCACCGGTAACAGTGCGCAGGATCTGCAGAATCAGTTCCTGACTATGCTGGTGACGCAGTTACAAAACCAGGACCCAACCAATCCAATGGATAACAGCCAGCTCACTACTCAGCTGGCACAAATTAATACCCTGAGCGGCATTGAAAAACTCAATACCACACTGGGATCGATCTCCGGCCAGATTAGCACCAGCCAGTCACTGCAAAGCTCTACGCTGATTGGGCATGGCGTCATGATCAATGGCGGGCAGATTCTGGTAGGCAGCGGTACGACAACGCCATTTGGCGTAGAGCTGACTTCCGCCTCTACCGCCTCCACTGCCACAATCAAAGATGCCAATGGCACGGTAGTCGACACCGTTGATCTGGGCGCGCTGAGCGCTGGCGTCCACACCTTCTCATGGGATGGCAAGCTGAGTGATGGCTCAACTGCCCCGGATGGCAAATACAGTGTTGCGATTGCTGCAAGTAATGGCAGCACACAACTGGTAGCACAACCGCTTAACTACGCCTACGTGAATGGGGTGAGTACGGCGGACGAGACCACAAAACTGGATCTCGGCACGATGGGCTCCGCCACCCTTGACGACGTACGTCAGATTCTCTGATTAACCAGTAAACAGGAAACATACACATGTCATTTTCTCAAGCGGTCAGCGGCCTTGGTGCTGCTTCAAGTAACCTTGATGTCATTGGTAATAACATCGCCAACTCCGCCACTGCGGGCTTCAAATCCAGCACTATTGCATTCGCAGATATGTTTGCCGGTTCAAACGTCGGCCTCGGCACTAAAGTGGCCGCGGTTATCCAGAACTTTAACGACGGTGCAACCACCACAACCAGCCGTGGTCTGGACGTGGCGCTGAGCGGTAATGGTTTCTTTCGTATGACCGACAGCAGCGGTGGCGTCTTCTATTCCCGTAATGGTCAGTTCACGCTGGATGCCAACCGTAATCTGGTCAACACTCAGGGACTGAACGTGACCGGCTATCCGGCAAGCGGTTCACCGGCCACTATTCAGACGGGTGCTAACCCGGTGGCGATCACGATTCCGACTACTCAGATGTCAGCGCGTGCTACGACTACCGCCAGTCTGGTTGCCAACCTGAATTCAACGGATACCACCCCCTCCGTGACGACCTTCTCGACGGCTAACACAGACAGCTACAACAAAAAAACCACGGCAACCGTGTACGATTCGCAGGGTAACGATCATGCGCTCGACATGTATTTCGTGAAAGACACTACCAGCAACAGCTGGACAGTTCATACCATTGATGGCACCACCGGCACATCAGCGGGCGACTTCACCATGACGTTTGACACCAGCGGAAAGCTGACCAGCGTGTCTAAACTGGATACCAGCGGCGCAGTCGTCAGTACTACCACGGATGGCACCGTCGGCCTGACGCTGAACGTGGGCGGCGCCAATGGCGCAGTCGCGAATCAGCCAATCACCCTGAGCATGCTGGGCAGCCTGCAGCAGAACACCGGCACTACCACCTTTGGTAGCCCGACACAGGATGGCTATGCGCCAGGCGATCTGACCAGCTACGCGATTAATGATGACGGCACCATTACCGGTAGCTACTCAAACCAGAAAACCCAGCTGCTGGGTCAGATTGTCCTGTCGAGCTTCTCAAACCCGGAAGGTCTGGAATCGAAAGGCGACAATGTCTGGCAGGCTTCGAGTGCATCCGGTCAGGCAGCAACGGGTCTGGCTAACACCGGCACCTTCGGCTCACTGACGGCGGGCGCACTCGAATCGTCCAACGTCGACATGAGTAAAGAGCTGGTGAACATGATCGTCGCGCAGCGTAACTATCAGGCGAATGCGCAGACCATCAAAACTCAGGACCAGATTCTCAACACGCTGGTTAACTTACGTTAATTCGCTAACAGGATTGCCATATGGATCACGCGATATATACCGCGATGGGCGCGGCCAGCCAGACGCTGGATCAGCAGGCGGTTACCGCCAGCAACCTCGCCAACGCCTCAACACCGGGTTTTCGTGCACAGCTGAATGCGCTGCGCGCGGTGCCGGTGAGTGGCTGGTCGCTGCCGACCCGTACGCTGGTCGCCGCCTCTACACCCGGCGCCGACATGAGCCAGGGCGCGATGGATTACACCGAGCGTCCGCTCGATGTGGCGGTGCAGCAGGATGGCTGGCTGGCGGTGCGTACCGCTGATGGCAGCGAAGCCTATACCCGCAACGGTAATATGCAAATCAGTCCGACCGGTACGCTGACGGTTCAGGGCAATCCTGTGATGGGCGATGGCGGTCCGATTGTGATCCCGCAGGGCACGCAAATCACCATTGCCGCAGACGGCTCCATCACCGGGCTGAACGCCGGTGATTCGCCGAACGCCACGGTTCAGCTGGGCAAGCTGAAGCTGGTCAGGGCAACCGGACAGGAGCTGCAGCGCAGTGATGACGGCATGTTCCGTCCGACTGCATCGACGCAGGCGACTCGCGGTGCTGCACTGCAGGCTGACGCCACCATGCAGGTAATGCCTGGCGTGCTGGAAGGCAGCAACGTTAAACCAGTGGAAACCATGGTCGATATGATCGCCAACGCCCGACGTTTTGAGATGCAGATGAAAGTCATCACCAACGTCGACGAAAATGAACAAAAAGCCAATCAGCTCCTGAACATGAGCTAAGGCGCGAGGATAACAACATGATTCGTTCTTTATGGATCGCTAAGACCGGTCTTGATGCGCAGCAGATGAACATGGACGTCATTGCCAACAACCTGGCAAACGTCAGCACCAACGGCTTTAAACGTTCACGTGCCGTGTTCGAAGATCTGATGTACCAGACTATGCGCCAGCCGGGCACGCAGTCATCAGAACAGACAACGCTGCCATCGGGCCTGCAGATCGGTACTGGTGTGCGTCCGGTGACCACTGAGCGTCTGCACACCCAGGGCAACCTGTCGCAGACCAGTAACTCAAAAGATATCGCTATTAACGGTCAGGGTTATTTCCAGATTCAGATGCCGGACGGCACCTCTGCGTATACCCGTGATGGCGCGTTTCAGGTTGATCAGAACGGCCAGCTGGTGACCAACTCCGGTTTCCCGGTGCAGCCAGGCATTACCATTCCGGCCAACGCCACCAGCATTACGGTGTCGCGTGACGGTGTGGTCAGCGTGACGCAGCAGGGGCAGGCTCAGGCCGCGCAGGTCGGTCAGTTAACGCTGAGCACCTTTATGAACGACGCCGGTCTCGATAGCGTGGGTGAAAACCTCTACAAGGAAACCCAGGCATCGGGCGCACCGACGGACAGTACCCCAGGCCAGAACGGCGCGGGTCTGCTCTATCAGGGCTATACCGAAACCTCGAACGTTAACGTAGCGGAAGAGCTGGTCACCATGATTCAGACGCAGCGTGCTTACGAAATCAACAGCAAGGCGATCAGCACCTCTGATCAGATGCTGGCGAAATTAACCCAGCTTTAATCCCGAACAGGGCCAGCCTGTGCTGGCCTGAGAGACAGACATTAATAAGGTCGTGACACCGTGGAGAAGCAACAGATTCTCAAGCCTGGACATTGGTTAGTCGCCTCGTTGCTGCTAACTCTTAACGGATGTGCCCTGGTCCCGCGTACCCCGCTGGTCGAAGGGGCAACTACGGCGCAGCCGATGCCGTCCGCGCCACCGGTGGTAAACGGCTCTATATTCCAGGGCGTCGCGCCACTTAACTACGGCTATCAGCCGCTGTTTGAAGATCGCCGTCCACGCAACATTGGCGATACCCTGACCATCACGCTGCAGGAAAACGTCAGCGCCAGCAAAAGCTCCTCAGCCAGTGCCAGTCGCGATGGCAGCAACAGCTTTGGTGTGAGCGGTGTGCCGACGGGCCTGGCAGGCCTGGTGGGTGCAGGGGGTGAAAAAGCCAATCTCAGCGCCGAAGGCAAAAACGACTTCGCAGGTAAAGGCGGCGCATCCGCCAATAACACCTTTACCGGCACCATTACCGTCACCGTGGACCAGGTGTTGTCAAACGGCAACCTGCACGTAGTCGGTGAAAAACAGATCGCCATTAATCAGGGCACGGAATTCATTCGCTTCTCGGGCGTGGTCAACCCACGCACCATCAGCGCCAGTAACGCCGTGTTATCTACCGCTGTCGCCGATGCACGTATTGAGTACGTCGGAAATGGTTACATCAATGAGGCGCAGACCATGGGCTGGTTCCAGCGTTTCTTCCTGAACATCTCGCCGATGTAAGAGGTTTCAATGAAAAAGTTAACGCTGTTACGCGCCGGGCTGGCGCTGCTGCTGGGCGTCAGCCTGCTGGCCAAAGCCGATTTGATTCGTGATTTAACCACTGTACAGGGCGTACGTGATAACCAGCTACTAGGCTACGGCCTGGTGGTGGGTCTGGATGGCACCGGTGACCAGACCACGCAGACGCCATTTACTACCCAGACAGTCAGCAACATGCTGTCACAGCTTGGCATCACCGTGCCTGCGGGTACCAACATGCAGCTGAAAAACGTGGCAGCCGTTATGGTGACCGCTAAGCTGCCGTCGTTTGCCCGTCAGGGACAGAACCTGGATGTGGTGGTCTCATCGCTGGGTAACGCCAAAAGCCTGCGCGGCGGCACGCTATTAATGACGCCGATGAAAGGGGTTGATAACCAGGTCTACGCGCTGGCTCAGGGCAACATCCTGGTTGGTGGTGCAGGCGCCTCTGCGGGCGGCAGCAGCGTTCAGGTTAACCAGCTGAACGGTGGCCGTATCACCGGCGGCGCAACGGTTGAACGTGAACTGCAGAGCAACTTTGGCTCGCAGAATACCCTTAACCTGCAGCTTAACAATGAAGACTTCTCGATGGCGCAGCGTATTGCTGATGCGATCAACGCCCGTGGCGGTTATGGCGCAGCGCAGCCGCTGGATGCCCGTACTGTCCAGATCCGCGTGTCACCCAATAATGGTGCGCAGGTGCGTCTGCTGGCCGAGATCCAGAACATTGATGTCTCGATTCCGGTTGAAGATGCCAAAGTGATCATCAACTCCCGTACCGGCTCGGTAGTCATGAACCGCGAAGTCACGCTGAATCAGTGTGCAGTGGCGCAGGGCAACCTGTCAGTGACGGTTAACCAGCAGCAGAACGTCAGTCAGCCTGATACACCGCTGGCCGGTGGTCAGACCGTGGCGACGACGCAGACCCAGATCGATCTACGCCAGAGCGGCGGTGCGCTGCAGCGCGTCAATGCCAGTGCCAACCTGAACAATGTGGTGCGTGCTCTGAATGCGCTGGGTGCGTCGCCTATCGAACTGATGTCAATTCTGCAGTCGATGCAGAGTGCCGGCTGTCTGCGTGCCAAACTGGAAATTATCTGATGGCTGATATGCAATCTGTGACGAGCCCGGCTTTCGACAGCCGCTCCCTGAATGAACTGAAACACCAGGCCAGCACCGATCCGAAAGGACATGCGTTGCAGGTGGCGCGTCAGGTTGAAGGGATGTTTGTACAGATGATGCTAAAGAGTATGCGAGATGCGTTGCCGCAGGACGGCATTATGGGCAACGAGCAGACCAAACTCTTTACCTCTATGTATGACCAGCAGATTGCACAGGAGATGGGCAAGCGTGGCCTCGGCCTGGCGGAAACCATCGTCAAACAGATGCAGCCCGCGACCGCGCCGGATGAAAAAGCCGGTACGGTGCCGATGAAGCTGGATAACAGCTTTATTCTCAGTACCAGCGCGGCTATACCATTGCCCATGCAGCAGCTGGAGCAGATGGTGCGTAAGGCGATGCCACGTCTGCCGCCAGTCGCGTCGCCAACGGGTCTGCCGAGTGACAGTCGCGATTTTATCGCTCAGCTGACGCAACCAGCGCAGGCGGCCAGTCAGCAGAGTGGTATTCCGCATCACCTGATTCTGGCGCAGGCTGCGCTGGAGTCGGGCTGGGGCCAGCGGCAGATCCTGACCCGCGACGGCAAGCCGAGCTATAACGTGTTCGGGATTAAAGCCAGCGGTGACTGGAAAGGTGAGACTACCGATATTATGACCACCGAATATGAGCAGGGTGCAGCGAAGAAAGTCCGTGCCAGCTTCAGGGTATACAACTCCTATTTCGAAGCGCTGACGGACTACGTCAAACTTCTGACTAAAAACCCTCGCTATGCGGCGGTGACCAACGCCTCAAGCGCAGAGCAGGGCGCGCAGGCGTTACAGGCGGCAGGCTATGCCACCGACCCGAAATATGCGCAAAAGCTGGTGGGAATGATTCAGCAGTTCAAGAGTATGGGCGACAAAGTCGTCAAAGCGTACAGCCAGGATATGGGCGACCTGTTCTGATCATTACGCCTCAAGTTTCACTTAAGCAAGCCGATAACATCCCTATAGCCAGCAGCGTTTCGCCTGCTGGCGCCCACTTTGATTTCTGCCAGCCCGGTTGACGGGGAACGTAAGGAACTGAGATGTCCAGCATAATTAACTCCGCGATGAGCGGATTGAGTGCCGCGCAGGCTGCCCTGAGCACCACCAGTAACAACATTACCAATTATACGGTGGCGGGTTATTCACGTCAGACCACGGTGCTGGCACAGTCGAATAGCACGTTGCAGGGCAATAGCTATTATGGGAATGGGGTAAACATTAGTGGTGTGCAGCGTGAATATGATGCATTTATTGCCACCCAGCTGCGCGGTGCTAGCGCTAACTACAGCGCGGTAGACACTCAGCACAGCCAGATCTCTAACATTGACGATCTGCTGTCGACCTCGACCACCAGCCTCTCGACCTCGCTGCAGGGCTTTTTTACCAATCTGCAGAACGTTGTCAGCAATGCCAACGATCCATCAGCGCGGCAGTCGATACTCAGCAACGCGCAGGGACTGGTCAGCCAGTTCCAGACGTCGGCACAATACCTGAACAGTATGCAGAACAGCGTCAATGCTGACATCGATTCCAATGTGAAACAGATCAATACCTTCAGTACTCAGATTGCTGATCTCAACAAGCAGATTGCCAAACTGACTACAGGCAACGGTACCGCACCCAACGAACTTCTGGATAAGCGTGATCAGCTGGTCAATGACCTAAACAATGTGGTTGGCGTGACGGTATCTCAACAGGATGGCGGCTACACGGTGTCGATGGCCAATGGCCTGACGCTGGTGAATGGCAACAACTCAAATGATCTGGTGGCAATGGCTTCCAGCAGCGATCCGACACGCACCACGATTGGCTATATCGATAAGCAGGCAGGCAACGTCGAAATCCCGGAAAAGCTGATCACCACCGGCTCGCTGGGCGGTCTGCTGGCGTTCCGCACCCAGGATCTGGATCTGGCGCAGAACCAGCTGGGTCAGTTAGCGGCCGCGTTTACCACCAGCTTCAACGATGTCCATAAGCAGGGCTTTGACAGCAATGGCGACCAGGGCGTCGATTTCTTTAATATTGGCAGCCCGCTAGTGGTAAGCAACAGCAAAAACAGCACAGCCGCATCCGTGACCGCTGAATGGACGGATACCAGTGCGCTGAAAGCCTCCAACTACAATGTCAGTTATGACGGCACGAACTGGAGCGCGACACGCGCTTCAGACGGTACGGCTGTCACCATGACTAAGGCAACTGATGCCAGTGGCAACACCACACTGAGCTTTGACGGCCTGAAGCTGACCGTCGCCGCGACGCCGGCGCCCGCGGCCAAAGACAGCTTCCTGGTGAAGCCAGTACAGAATGTCATCAACGATATGTCCGTGGCGATTACCAGTGAATCTCAGGTGGCCGCAGCAGGTGCCGTTGGCGGTGAGAGTGATAACCGCAATGCACAAAAGTTGCTGGATCTGCAGGACGCGAAACTGGTAAGCGGCAACGCCACGCTGTCACAGGCCTACGCCACCATCGTCAGCAGCGTGGGTAACAAAACCAGTTCCCTGGAAACCACCAGTGATACACAGAAAAGTGTAGTTAGTCAGCTGACCGAACGCCAGCAATCGGTCTCTGGCGTAAATCTTGATGAAGAATATGCCAACCTGACGAAATATCAGCAATATTATATGGCCAATGCGCAGGTGCTTCAGACTGCCAGCACTATATTTGATGCATTAATCAATATTCGCTAAAGGCGGGAGAAAACATGCGAATCAGTACAAATATGATTTTTGACCAGCAGGTGCGCGGAATTACCGATTCTCAGGCCTCCTGGCTAAAAGTGGGTGAGCAGCTCTCCAGCGGTCGCCGCGTGACCAACCCTTCGGACGATCCAATTGCCGCGTCCCGGGCTGTAGTGCTCTCTCAAACCCAGCAGCAGGGAAGTCAGTATGCGCTGGCACGTACTTTTGCCGAACAGGGATTGTCACTGGAAGAAAATACGCTGAACAACGTCACCAGTGCGATTCAGGATGCACAAACGCTGATCGTTAACGGTTCAACCGGCACGCTGAGTGACGACGATCGGGGTTCAATTGCCACTCAGCTGGAAGGCATTCGCGCCCAACTGCTGAACCAGGCAAACAGCCAGGATGCCAATGGACGCTACATCTTTGCCGGCTATAAAACTGACAGCGCGCCGTTTGTCGATACGGCAGGTACTGGCGTCAGTTATGCTGGCGGCACCGAAGCGATTACTCAGAAGGTCGATACCAGCCGCACCATGACCGTCGCGCATACCGGTGATGATGTTTTTATGGCGATCACCAGCAACGCCACTAAAGAACCGGATGGCAGCGCCAGTGAAACCAATCTGTTTACAATGCTGGACAGCGCGATTGCGGCGCTGAAAGTCCCGCAGGATGATGCGGACGCCGCCACCAAAGCAACCTTTCAGGCAGCGATGGATAAAACGAACCGCGGCCTGGGTAATGCCCTGAATAATGTTTTGACCGTGCGTTCTGAGATTGGTACCCAGCTGTCAGAGATTGATACGCTAAATGCGCAGGGCGACGATCGCTCGGTCATCTACAGTTCACAGATGAGTGACCTCGTTGACGCGGATTATACGAAAACAGTTTCCAGCTACACCATGCAGCAGACGGCTCTGCAGGCTTCATATAAGACTTTTACTGATATGTCAAAAATGTCACTGTTCCAGTTAAATTCGTAGTATGACCTGAAATTTTGAGCGTACTTTAACCGGATGCGATTACTTTCCCCCCTCCTGCTAAAGAAGGGGGGATTTTTTTGCTGGTGATTCAGCCGTTTTTCATAAAGCCAGGCTGCCTGATAGCGAAAGGCTGCTCGCATAGCTTTCTTGCTGTCCCACTTCACACGTCACGCCACTTCGCACTCACGCACGCTTGATGCTTTCCCACACGTTACAACAGCCGACGTGCCTGACGCCGTCTTGACGGATGGCTGATGACGTAAACGGGGCGGTATTAATTCTTTATTTGCCTGGTGACTGAATCGACGCCATAAAAAAACCCCGGCTTTCAGACCGGGGTTCAGTTCATAACAGCTTAAGCGTCAGGGCTTTGTGGCTGGCGCGGTAGCCTGATGGGTGGCGCTATGACCACCCGCAGAACCGCGACCGTCGAACTCATACGGCGCACGGACCCAGTCACTGTGCGGAGCGGGTTCTGACTGCCAGACCGGCGCAGGCGCTTTGGTCATCGGCGCAGAGGCATAATGCTTCCAGCGCGTACCGTCATTCGATACCGCTTCAGCAGCCGGCGCTGATGAGACAGGCTCGACCGCGGTTACCGGTGCTGCAGGCGCGATATCGCGAGCGGCAACCGGGGCATGAGGTTCACTGACGGGCGCGATTTCAGCGTGAGCAGTAACCGGCGCGTTCAGCACTTCTTCCACCTCTGCTGCGATCGCTGCGCTGACATCAATAGCTGACTGCTCAGCCACGTCGGCAGGCTGTGAGATCTCAGCAGCTGGCGTTACCTCCGCTATTTCGGTGACCGGCTCAGCAGGCTGCGACACGGGCGTTTCAGCGACGGGCTTAGCAGGCACGGCTTCAGCCGCTACAGCTTCCGCTTTGGCTTCATCAGCAGCCGGAACAACAGAAGGCTGCTCGTCAACCGGAGCGTCGATAGCACGGGTATCGTCAGTGTTGACGATCGCCACTGGCGTTTCTGCCTGCGGCTCGGCCTGTTGCACTGGCGCGTCCTGAGCAACCGATTCAACGGCGGCAGCAACCGGCAGCGCAGGGGTCGCGTCTTCGGTCTCTTCGCTGTTATAAGCTGGCGTCTCATGCGTTACATTCTGAACCTGCTCTTCGCTGGCCTGGCTCACCGGATAACGAATCCAGACTTTGCCGGATGCCATTTCAGGTGAAGCCGCGGCAGCGGCCAGAGGCATAGCTGACTGCGTCGGGTAACGCTCATCACGGTAACGACGACGACGCTGTCCGCTGACGCGCAGATGACGTGGCGAACGACGTGAACGACGCGGCATATTGGCGTTATCACGGCTGTCGTTGTCATCCTGCTCGTCACTCTGCGAAGCCTGGAACTCAGGCTGTGTCTGAGCAACGTCAGCTGGCTGTGACTGACGCACTTCAGCAGGCTGGGCAATGTCGCTGGCTTCGGCTGGCATAGGCGGACGGTTATCATCCACACGCACCTTCTGGTTCAGCTGACGCGGCTTACGACGCGGCATAACCTGAACGCGTTCATCATCCTGCGCCTCAGTGACGTCCAGGGCTTCAGCAACGACGGCTGGCTGCTCAGCGGCTTTGGCCGCTTCTTCACCGGCACGTTTCTCTTCCTGACGACGACGCTGACGTTCAGCACGCTGTTCACGACGCTGTTGCTGCTGCTCATCACGCTGCTGACGCGCTTCTTCGCTCAGTGCCGGACGCTCTTCGCGCACTTCACCCGTCTGAGACTGACGCTTGTTGCGACGGTTGTCGTTGCCATCGCGCGGCTCGCGGCTTTCACGTGGCTCACGACTTTCGCGCGGTTCACGGCTTTCACGCGGCTCGCGACTTTCGCGTGGTTCACGGCCTTCACGGGACTGTGCATTATCACCGTTACGCGGCGTACGTTCACGGCGATTGTTGTTACGACGGTTGTTATTGTTGCTGCGGCGCTCGCCACGGCCACTGTTGCTTTCCTGCTCTTCAGTCGCTTTCTGCGGTTCAGCAACCTCAGTGGCCACTGGTGCAGCAGCAGGCGCTTCTTCGCCAGCGAACATTTTTTTCAGGCCGCCAAGCAGACGCCCGAAGAAACCGGTGCTGACGGTCGCTGGTGCAGCAACAGCCGGGGCTGATTTTGCTGCTGGCTGAGCTTCAGTGCGCTTCACTTCAGGCTCAACTTCTACCGGCGCAGGAGGCGCATCAGGCATTACAAAGGCGGCCAGAGCAGGCTGCTCAGGACGACGGCGCTCAGCATGTTCCTCTTCCGATGGCATAGCCATTTCGGCTTCATGCAGCTTCGGCAGATGATAACTCAGGGTCTGCGTCTCTTCGCCTTTACGTACGCGCAGCACGGAGTAGTGCGGGGTCTGCATCTTGTCATCAGGAACGATGATTGCCCGAACGCCACCCTGGCGTTTTTCGATCGCGTTAACCGCTTCACGTTTTTCATTCAGCAGGTAAGAAGCAACCTGAACCGGAACAATGGCGTGAACTTCTTTGGTGTTGTCTTTCAGCGCTTCTTCTTCAATCAGACGCAGAATGGACAGCGCCAGTGACTCGTTATCACGGATGGTGCCGGTGCCGCTACAGCGTGGGCAGACGTGATGACTGGATTCACCTAATGACGGGCTCAGACGCTGACGGGACATCTCCAGCAGGCCGAAACGTGAAATGTGGCTGATCTGAATACGGGCGCGGTCCTGACGGACAGCTTCACGCAGACGGTTCTCAACGGCGCGCTGATGGCGTACCGGCGTCATATCGATGTAATCGATAACGATCAGGCCGCCCAGGTCACGCAGGCGCAGCTGACGGGCAATCTCATCGGCCGCTTCAAGGTTGGTGTTGAAGGCCGTCTCTTCGATGTCACCGCCACGCGTGGCGCGTGCTGAGTTGATATCGATAGCGGTCAGCGCTTCGGTACTGTCGATCACAATCGAACCACCGGAAGGCAGGCGGACTTCACGCTGGAAGGCGGATTCGATTTGCGATTCGATCTGATAGTGGCTGAACAGCGGGATTTCACCGGTGTAGAGCTTAATTTTGCTGCTGAAGTCCGGACGACCCAGCGCAGCGATATGCTGACGAGCGAGTTCCAGCACTTTCGGGTTATCGATAAGGATTTCACCGATGTCCTGACGCAGATAGTCGCGGAAGGCACGCACAATCACGTTGCTCTCCTGATGGATCAGGAACGGAGCAGGGCGGTTTTCAGCGGCTTTCTTAATCGCTTCCCAGTGCTTGAGACGGAAGCTTAAGTCCCACTGCAGCGACTCGGCAGATTTACCAACGCCCGCAGTGCGCACAATCAGGCCCATGCCTTCCGGCAGATCCAGCGCTGACAGGGCTTCTTTCAGTTCGGTACGATCGTCACCTTCGATGCGGCGAGAGATACCGCCTGCACGTGGGTTATTCGGCATCAGTACCAGGTAGCTGCCCGCCAGAGAGATAAAGGTTGTCAGCGCAGCGCCTTTATTGCCGCGTTCTTCTTTGTCGATCTGAACAATGACTTCCTGGCCTTCACGCAGCACGTCTTTAATATTCGGACGACCATGTGCGTTATAGCTGGAGGGGAAATATTCGCGGGAAATTTCTTTTAACGGGAGGAAACCGTGACGCTCTGCGCCATAATCGACAAACGCAGCTTCAAGGCTGGGTTCGATGCGAGTGATTTTACCTTTGTAGATGTTGGCTTTTTTCTGTTCGTGTCCAGGACTTTCGATATCCAGATCGTACAGACGCTGACCGTCAACCAGGGCAACGCGCAACTCCTCCTGCTGAGTTGCGTTTATTAACATTCTTTTCATCGTGACTTACTCGTTATTCTTTCATGAGTGATTACAGCTGCGGGCATAGTTACCCTGGACGAGTATCAACCGATGGCCCCGTGACTTAGTGCAATGTCGTCAGCCTCACGGCTGTCGACCGCGCGAGGGGCGCAAATAACGTCGGTGGCCTGTTTTTCATAAGGGAAAACAGCACCAGATAGTGGAAATGCCTGAGAGAATAATGAAAACCCGTGCATCCCATACTGTTGTCCAGGCCGCAACCCGCAGCCCGCTAAGTGCCTGATTTCGCATTACGTCTTACGCCATTGCTGCGTGTCTGCTCAATCCGGCAAAATGACAATTTCGCTCGGTTTCTGCTCTGAAATGCTTCAGTTAAGAAACTCAGGCATTATTCCATTGCTAACCTTCATATAGCAAGGCGACTTTAGCCAGCTTGTGAAGTTTCTTTACATTTAACTTGCTAATGTGTCGGACAAAGCAGCGGTTTGCTGAAAAAGCCAGCAGAGAAGCGACCTGCCATCACATCAACCCCAGAGTTAAGCACAGAAAAAGGGGTGGCGCTATCAGGGGACACTATTTAGAATCGCCGCCATGAAAACAGAGAATCCCGGCGTACATTTTGTCGCCATCACGGCTGAAAATGCCGGACAACGTATTGATAACTTTTTGCGCACCCAGCTCAAGGGTGTGCCAAAGAGCATGATTTATCGCATCGTACGCAAGGGCGAGGTGCGGGTGAATAAAAAGCGCGTCAAGCCAGAGTATAAGCTGGAGGAAGGGGATGAGGTTCGCATTCCGCCGGTCCGGGTCGCGGAGCGCGATGAAGACGCCGTATCACCTAAGCTGGCGAAGGTCGCTTCGCTGGCGGACGCTATCCTCTTCGAGGATGAGTCGCTGCTGGTGATGAACAAGCCCTCTGGCACGGCCGTGCATGGCGGCAGCGGACTCAGTTTCGGGGTGATTGAAGGGCTGCGTGCGCTGCGCCCGGAAGCGCGCTTCCTGGAACTGGTGCATCGCCTGGATCGTGATACCTCCGGCATTCTGCTGGTCGCAAAAAAACGCTCGGCGCTGCGTTCCCTGCACGAGCAACTGCGTGAAAAGGGGATGCAGAAAGATTATCTGGCCCTGGTACGCGGCAGCTGGCCGTCGCATCTGAAGGTCGTTCAGGCTCCTCTGCTGAAAAATATTCTCCAGAGTGGTGAGCGTGTCGTGCGCGTCAGCAGCGAAGGTAAAGCCTCTGAAACCCGCTTTAAAGTGGAAGAGCGGTTTGAGTTTGCCACACTGGTGAAAGCCAGTCCGGTCACCGGACGCACCCACCAGATTCGTGTACATACGCTGCATGCTGGCCATCCCATCGCCTTCGACGATCGCTATGGCGAACGTGACTTTGACAGTCAGCTGGCATCAACCGGTCTGAAACGCCTGTTCCTGCACGCGGCGGCACTGACCTTTACCCATCCCGCCACTGGCGAAGTCATGCGTGTCGAAGCACCACTGGATGAGGGCCTGAAGCAGTGCCTGAATAAGCTGCGTCAGCTGAAAGCATAACGGTTCCCCGGCATCACTCCGTTAAAGGATTGATGCCGGCCTGCTGCAACATCCCGTTGAGCGCAATCAGCGGCAGCCCGACCAGCGTATTAGGATCGCGCCCCTCCAGCCGGTCAAACAGACAAATTCCCAGACCTTCACTTTTAAAACTGCCTGCACACTGCAGCGGCTGCTCCTTTTCCACATATCCGGCGATTTCAGCGTCGGTCAAGGTGCGGAAATGCACCACGAAGGGTTCGCAATACTGCAGCAGCCTGCCACTGGCCGGATGAAACAGCGCCAGTCCGGTGTAAAAGGTAATCGCCTGACCGCTGGCGGCACGCAGTTGCGCCCGCGCACTCTCAGCCGTGTGTGGTTTACCGGCGATCGCGCCATCCAGCACGCAGACCTGATCTGAGCCGATTATCCAGTGGCGGGGATAGGTTCCAGCCAGCGCCTGCGCTTTCGCCACGGCAAGACGAATCACCAGTGCTTCGGCATTTTCACCGGGCTGCGGTGACTCATCTACATCAGGCGCAGCGGTAATAAAAGGCAGGCCCAGCTTACGCAGTAATGCCTGCCGGAAGGGCGAGGTTGAAGCTAAAAGAATCGATGGCGTCATTTTTTTTCAATAGTGATAGCGAATTGGTGACAGTCATTTTAAACTGTGCGCCGCACTGGATGCGAATAGTGGTTGAAAGATGCTGTTTAACGGCCTTTTTCTTTGACTCTATGACATTACAAAGTTAATATGCGCGCCCTATGCAAAAGGTAAAATTACCCCTAACGCTGGACCCTGTCCGCACCGCTCAGAAGCGCCTTGATTATCAGGGTGTCTACACATCTGTTCAGGTGGAGCGTGTGGCCGAGTCGGTCGTTAGTGTGGACAGTGATGTGGATTGTGCCATGTCGTTTGCGGTTGATAACCAACGTCTGGCGGTACTGACGGGTACTGCTGAAGTTCAGGTGACGTTACGTTGTCAGCGCTGCAACCAGACCTTTCCCCATCACGTAAAAGTGAGTTATTGCTTCAGCCCTGTCTCTTCTGAAGAGCAGGCCGAAGCATTACCGGAAGCGTACGAGCCGGTCGATGTCAACGAGTTTGGTGAAATCGATCTGCTGGCGGTTGTCGAGGATGAACTGATTCTCGCGCTGCCGGTCGTTCCGGTGCACGATTCTGAACACTGTGAAGTGTCCGAGGCGGACATGGTCTTTGGCAAACTGCCTGCAGAGGCGGAGAAACCAAATCCATTTGCCGTATTAGCCAGTTTAAAGCGTAAGTAATAGGAGTAAGGTCCATGGCCGTACAACAGAATAAACCCACCCGTTCTAAGCGTGGTATGCGTCGTTCACACGATGCGCTGACCACTGCTGCTCTGTCAGTAGATAAAGTTTCTGGCGAAACTCATCTGCGTCACCACATCACTGCGGACGGTTACTACCGCGGTCGCAAGGTTATCGTTAAGTAAGTTTCTTGCTTAGCAAGGCGATACCTTGACACGTTTGACCCTGGCGATTGATGCCATGGGCGGGGACTTCGGTCCCTGCGTGACAGTGCCTGCAGCATTGCAGGCACTGGCCTCTCATTCGGAACTATTCCTTCTTCTGGTCGGACATCCCGACACTCTCACGCCATTGCTTGCCAAAGCGGATTCCTCCCTGACGGGGCGTTTGCAGGTGATCCCTGCCGAATCGGTTATTGCAAGTGATGCGCGGCCCGCTCAGGCCATCCGGAACAGTCGCGGCAGTTCAATGCGCGTGGCACTGGAGATGGTGAAAGAGGGACGTGCAGAGGCCTGCATCAGCGCCGGCAATACCGGTGCGCTGATGGGGCTGTCGACACTCTTATTAAAACCGCTGGATGGAATTAAGCGTCCGGCGCTGATGTCCGTTTTACCGCATCAGCAACAGGGTAAAACCGTGGTGCTGGATCTGGGTGCGAATGTGGGCTCAGACAGTGCGATGCTGGTGCAGTTTGCTGTGATGGGGTCGGTGATGGCTGAGCATGTGCTTGGTATTCCACGGCCCCGTGTCGCGTTGCTCAACATTGGTCATGAAGAGACCAAAGGGCTGGAAACCATCCGCGATGCCGCAGTAGTGCTGCGAGAATCACCGCAAATCAACTATATTGGTTACCTCGAAGGTAACGAGCTGCTCACCGGCAAAACGGATGTGATGGTCTGTGACGGTTTTGTCGGAAACGTCACGCTGAAGACGATGGAAGGCGTGGTAAGAATGTTTCTTTCTCTGCTGAAGTCATCAGGGGAAGGTAAAAAACGGTCATGGTGGCTTCAGTTGCTGGGGCGCTTAATCCAGAAACGTCTGGCGAAACGCTTCGGGCAACTCAACCCTGACCAGTACAATGGCGCTTGTCTGTTAGGATTGCGCGGAACAGTGATCAAGAGTCACGGCGCAGCAAATCAACACGCCTTCGCCGTGGCGATAGAACAGGCAGAGCAGGCGGTGAGGCAGCAAATTCCCAAGCGAATTGCTGCGCGCCTTGATGCTGTATTAGCCAGGAGTGACAAAGCCTAGATGTATACCAAAATTATCGGTACGGGCAGTTATCTGCCCAGCCAGGTTCGCACCAATGCCGATCTGGAAAAAATGGTGGAGACGTCGGACGAGTGGATTGTTACACGTACCGGCATCCGTGAGCGTCGCATTGCTGCGCCTGACGAAACCGTCGCCACCATGGGATTCAGCGCGGCGCAACGCGCGCTTGAAATGGCAGGCATTGAGGCGAACGATGTTGGGCTGATTATTGTCGCCACAACCTCGTCCAGCCATGCTTTCCCCAGCTCCGCCTGCATGATCCAGCAAATGCTGGAGATTAAAGATTGCGCGGCATTTGACCTTGCTGCCGCCTGTGCGGGTTTCACCTATGCACTGAGCGTAGCCGATCAATACATCAAAAATGGCGCAGTTAAGCATGCTCTGGTTATCGGCGCTGATGTCCTGGCGCGTGCGCTGGATCCGGAAGATCGCGGCACCATCATCCTGTTTGGTGATGGCGCGGGTGCGGTCGTGCTGGGCCAGAGTGAAGAGCAGGGGATTATCTCTACTCACCTTCATGCTGATGGTCGCTATGCGCAGCTTCTGACGCTGCCTTATCAGGATCGTGCCCATCAGGATCAGCCCGCCTATGTCACCATGGCAGGTAACGAAGTCTTCAAGGTCGCCGTCACCGAACTGGCCCACATCGTTGATGAAACGCTGCAGGCTAATAATCTCGATCGTGAAATGCTGGACTGGCTGGTTCCGCATCAGGCGAACCTGCGCATTATCAGCGCTACCGCGAAAAAACTCGGTATGACCATGGACAAAGTGGTCGTCACACTGGATCGCCATGGCAATACCTCTGCTGCATCGGTGCCAAGCGCACTGGATGAAGCGGTTCGTGATGGCCGCATCAAACCCGGACACCTTATTCTGCTGGAAGCCTTTGGTGGTGGATTCACCTGGGGTTCTGCGCTGGTTCGCTTTTGATTGACAGGAACAGAAGATGACGCAATTTGCATTTGTTTTTCCAGGTCAGGGTTCACAGACCGTGGGCATGCTGACTGAATTAGCGGCGACGTATCCGCTGGTAGAAGAGACCTTCCGTGAAGCCTCTGACGCGCTGGGTTATGACCTGTGGCAGTTAGTGAGTCAGGGTCCGGCTGAAGAGCTGAACAAAACCTGGCAGACTCAGCCTGCACTGTTAGCTGCCTCTGTGGCCATCTACCGCGTCTGGCAGCAGCAGGGCGGTGAACAGCCTGTCCTGATGGCCGGTCACAGCCTGGGCGAATATTCGGCGCTGGTTTGTGCGGGTGTGCTTAACTTTGCTGACGCAGTGAAGCTGGTAGAACTGCGTGGCAAACTGATGCAGGAAGCGGTGCCAGAAGGCACCGGCGCAATGCAGGCGATTATTGGCCTGGATGACGCGGCTATTCGCAAAGCCTGTGAAGAGAGCGCGCAGGGCCAGGTTGTCTCACCGGTTAACTTCAACTCGCCAGGCCAGGTGGTTATTGCGGGTAACAAAGAAGCCGTTGAGCGTGCAGGCGCTGCCTGTAAAGCTGCGGGCGCTAAGCGTGCCCTGCCACTGCCGGTCAGCGTGCCTTCTCACTGTGCACTGATGAAGCCTGCCGCTGATAAACTGGCGGTTGCGCTGGAGAGCATTACGTTTAATGCACCAGCGGTGCCGGTGATCAATAACGTCGATGTGAAAGCGGAAACTGACGCTGCGGCCATCCGTCATGCGCTGGTTCGTCAGCTCTACAGCCCGGTTCGCTGGACCGAGAGCGTGGAAGTGATGGCGGCACAGGGCGTGACACAGCTGCTGGAGATGGGTCCAGGTAAAGTCCTGACCGGTCTGACCAAACGTATTGTCGATACCCTGACAGCGGCTGCCGTTAACGATACGGCATCCCTGGCGGCTGCACTCGGTAAGGAATAAGAGGAAAATCATGAGCTTTGAAGGTAAAGTTGCGCTGGTTACCGGCGCGAGTCGCGGTATTGGTCGTGCGATTGCAGAAACCCTGGCGGCACGTGGTGCCAAAGTGGTAGGAACTGCAACCAGCCAGAGTGGCGCCGACGCCATCAGTGCTTACCTTGGCGACAAGGGTAAAGGCCTGTTACTGAACGTGACTGACGCTGATTCAATTAACAGCGTTTTAGAGAATATTCGCGCTGAATTTGGCGAAGTGGATATTTTAGTCAATAATGCAGGCATTACGCGTGATAATCTTCTCATGCGCATGAAGGACGATGAGTGGCAGGATATCCTGGATACTAACCTCACATCGGTATTCCGCCTTTCTAAGGCGGTCCTGCGTGCCATGATGAAAAAGCGCGTGGGCCGTATCATCACCATTGGTTCCGTTGTTGGCACCATGGGTAACGCGGGCCAGGCAAACTACGCAGCAGCAAAAGCGGGTTTGATTGGCTTTAGCAAATCACTGGCGCGCGAAATCGCGTCACGTGGCATTACCGTCAACGTCGTGGCTCCAGGCTTTATTGAGACTGACATGACGCGGGCACTGAACGAAGATCAACGTTCCGGTATTTTGGCGGAAGTCCCTGCGGGTCGCTTAGGCGACGCACAGGAAATCGCCAATGCTGTAGCATTTTTAGCCTCTGACGAAGCAGCCTACATCACAGGTGAAACGCTGCACGTCAATGGCGGAATGTACATGGTCTGATAAATCACGAAATCATTTGCTTTATTTGCGGTTAAAACCGCAAAATAACGCAAAATCGTGGTTCGACCAGCCGGGATTTTGTTGCATCTTTTTCACCATTTTATACACTACGAAAACCATCGCGTAAGCGAGTTTTGATAGGAAATTAAATAGTATGAGCGATATCGAACAACGCGTTAAGAAAATCATCAGTGAGCAGCTGGGTGTGAAAGAGGAAGAAGTCACCAACTCTGCATCTTTCGTAGAAGACCTGGGTGCCGATTCTCTTGATACCGTTGAGCTGGTGATGGCTCTGGAAGAAGAGTTTGATACTGAGATTCCAGACGAAGAAGCTGAGAAAATCACTACCGTTCAGGCAGCGATCGACTACATCAATAGCCATAAAGGCTAATGAATATCTTCAGGCGGTCGCTCGACCGCCTGATTTTTTTGTTTGTCCCACATAGTTCCCTATTTCCCCTCCCTGGAGGACGAACGTGTCTAAGCGTCGTGTAGTTGTGACTGGTCTTGGCATGTTGTCTCCTGTCGGCAATACCGTAGAGTCTACCTGGAGTGCTCTCCTTGCCGGTCAGAGCGGCATTACCCTGATCGACCATTTTGATACCAGTGCTTATGCAACCCGTTTTGCAGGTCTGGTAAGAGATTTTAATTGTGATGACTACATCTCGCGCAAAGATCAGCGCAAGATGGATGCCTTCATCCAGTACGGCATTGTGGCCGGTATGCAGGCCATGCAGGACAGCGGTCTGGTTATTACCGATGAAAATGCAAGCCGTATGGGCGCAGCAATTGGCTCCGGCATCGGTGGCTTAGGTCTGATTGAAGAGAATCATACCTCACTGGTCAACGGCGGCCCGCGTAAAATCAGCCCATTCTTTGTGCCTTCAACCATCGTTAACATGGTGGCGGGTCATCTCAGCATCATGTATGGCCTGAAAGGTCCAAGCATCTCTATCGCGACAGCCTGTACCTCTGGTGTGCATAACATCGGTCATGCCGCACGTATCATCGCCTATAACGATGCTGACGTGATGCTGGCGGGTGGCACAGAGAAAGCCAGCACGCCATTAGGCGTCGGTGGTTTTGGTGCAGCACGCGCCCTCTCAACCCGTAACGACAACCCGCAAGCGGCCAGCCGCCCGTGGGATAAAGATCGTGATGGTTTTGTGCTGGGTGACGGCGCTGGCATTGTGGTGCTCGAAGAGTACGAACATGCGAAGAAACGTGGTGCGAAAATCTACGCAGAAATCGTAGGTTTCGGTATGAGCAGCGATGCCTACCACATGACGTCACCACCAGAAGATGGTTCGGGTGCCGCGGCGGCAATGATCAATGCGCTGCGTGATGCTCAGCTTACGCCAGAGCAGATCGGCTATGTCAACGCGCACGGCACCTCCACGCCAGCCGGTGATAAAGCTGAAGCGCAGGCGGTGAAATCGGTCTTCGGGGCAGCAGCCAGCAGTGTGATGGTGAGCTCAACCAAATCAATGACCGGACACTTACTGGGTGCCGCAGGCGCTGTTGAATCGATTTACTCGATTCTGGCACTGCGCGACCAGGCCGTTCCACCGACCATTAACCTGGACAATCCGGATGAAGGCTGCGATCTCGACTTCGTGCCTCACACCGCGCGTCAGGTTCCTGGACTGGAGTACACGCTGTGTAACTCCTTCGGTTTCGGCGGAACCAACGGTTCGTTGATCTTCCGTAAAGTGTAATCGTTGCAGATTGCTAAAAAGGCCCGCGATGCGGGCCTTTTTTTATCCTGCAAAATGCGCTGAAATCACGTCTCACGCTCAGGAGAGAACGATGTGGATTAACGGAGTCAAACAATCGACGCTGGCTGCCAGCGACCGCGGCATGCAGTTCGGCGATGGCTGCTTTACCACCGCCGCCGTCCTTCAGGGTAAAATCCTGCTGCTGGAGAGCCATCTGCTGCGCCTTAAAGCAGGCTGCGAGCGGTTATGGATCGGCGGCGTCGACTGGGATCAGCTGGAGGCTGAGATGAGACAGGCCGCACAGGAGCAGGCGCAGGCAGTGCTGAAAGTCATCATCAGCGCGGGCAGCGGCGGACGGGGTTATAGCCGCCTGGGCTGTGGTGAACCCACGCGCATCGTCTCATTAGCGCCCTGGCCGCAACACTACGCCGGGTTACAGCAGCATGGTGCTTCACTCCGGCTGAGTCCGGTTCGTCTGGCGCGAAACCCGCAGTTTGCCGGTATCAAGCACCTTAACCGTCTGGAGCAGGTGATGATTCGGGCTCATCTTGACCAGACAGACGCTGACGAGGCGCTGGTGCTTGACACTGAAGGTTGGGTGGTGGAATGCTGTGCGGCCAATTTATTCTGGCGGCAGGGCAGACAAATTTTTACGCCCGATGTATCCGCGTCAGGCGTGGACGGCATTATGCGGCGAAGTCTGATGGCGCAACTTGCAGCAGCAGGTCACGCTTGTCAGGTGATAAAAAGCGAACCGGCACAGCTGCTGGATGCTGATGAAGTGGTGATATGTAACGCGCTGATGCCGGTTCTGCCGGTCCGACAGATAGAAGCCGTACAGTTTACTGAGCGCTCGCTGTTTAATCAGTTGCACGCTAGCAGTAAAAAGATAATGGATGCATCATGATTCGAAGCAAAAAAATTCTCGTCAGCCTGCTGGCGATTGTGGGTCTCGCGGCTGTGCTGAGTTACTGGCAGGTTAAGCAGTTTGCGGCCACCCCGTTGACCATTAAGCAGGAAACAATCTACACATTGCCAGCCGGTACAGGCCGGGTTGCACTCCAGGCGCAGCTGGAAGAGAAAAACATCATTCCGCACAGTATCTGGTTTGGCGCTCTGCTGCGTCTGGAGCCGGAGCTGGCGACCTTTAAGGCGGGCACCTATCGCCTTGAACCGACCATGACGGTGCGCGCGCTGTTACAGCTGCTGGCCAGTGGTAAAGAGGCGCAGTTCCCGGTGCGGTTTGTGGAGGGGCAGAGGCTGAAAGAGTGGCTCAGCGAGCTGCGTAAAGCGCCCTATATCCGCCACACTCTGAAAGATGATCAGTTCGCCACCCTTGCCAGCGCACTCAACGTGGAGCCAGAGCAACTGGAGGGCAACTTCTTTCCGGACACGTATCTCTACACCGCCAACACGACCGATATGGCGCTGCTGCAACGCGCGCATGATCGGATGAAGAAAACCATCGATGAGGTGTGGCAGGGACGGGCGGATAATCTGCCTTACAAAACGCCACAGGATCTGGTGACCATGGCCTCGATCATTGAGAAAGAGACCGGCGTCAGCGAAGAGCGCGCGCGCGTGGCCTCGGTGTTTATTAATCGCCTGCGCACAGGTATGCGTTTGCAGACCGATCCCACGGTGATCTATGGCATGGGTGACAGCTACAACGGTACACTGACCCGCAAAGATCTTGAGACGGCCAGCGCGTACAATACCTATATTATTAATGGCCTGCCGCCTGGACCGATCGCGATGCCGGGCAAAGCCTCACTGCAGGCAGCGGCCCATCCCGAGAAAACGAACTATCTCTACTTTGTTGCAGACGGCAAGGGTGGACATACGTTTACCACCAATCTCGCCAGCCATAACAAGGCGGTGCAGGTCTACCGGCAGACGCTGAAGGAAAAAAATGAACAGTAAGTTTATCGTCATTGAAGGCCTGGAAGGCGCCGGAAAAACCACCGCGCGCGACGCCATTGTCGCTACGCTGCATGCCCGTGGTATCAGTGATCTGGTCTTTACCCGCGAGCCTGGCGGTACGCCGCTGGCAGAACAGCTTCGGGTTTTGGTTAAGCAGGGTATTGAAGGTGAGCAGGTGACGGATAAAGCCGAACTGCTGATGCTCTATGCCGCGCGGGTTCAGCTGGTAGAGACCGTAATCAAACCGGCGCTGGCTCGCGGTGCCTGGGTAATCGGCGATCGTCACGATCTCTCCTCGCAGGCTTATCAGGGTGGCGGTCGGGGTCTTGACAGCGGACTGATGCAGACGCTGCGCGATGCGGTATTAGGCGATTTTCGTCCCGATCTGACGCTCTATCTTGATGTCACGCCTGAGATCGGTCTGCAGCGCGCCCGTGCGCGTGGTGAGCTGGATCGTATTGAGCAGGAGTCGCTGCGCTTCTTTGAACGTACCCGAGCGCGCTATCTGGCCCTTGCTGCAGAAGATCCCACTATCCTGACCATCGACGCCACTCAGTCGCTGACCGAGGTGACAGTGTCACTTCAGCTGGCGCTGGCGAGCTGGCTGGCGGAGCAGGCGTGATGAACTGGTATCCGTGGCTGAATCAGCCTTATCGCCAGGTGATTGGCCAGCATCAGGAGAATCGCGCGCATCATGCGCTGTTGATCCAGGCGATGGCTGGCATGGGCGATGACGCGCTGGTCTGGGGGATGAGCCGCTGGCTGATGTGCCAGCAGCCGGATGGACTGAAAAGTTGTGGAGCGTGCCACGGTTGCCAGCTGATGCAGGCTAATACTCACCCTGACTGGTATCGGTTAGAGGCGGAGAAGGGCAAAAGTACCCTGGGCATCGATGCGGTGCGGCAGGTGACAGAAAAAATGTATCACTTTGGCCAGCAGGGCGGCGCGAAAGTGGTCTGGCTGCCGGATGCTGCACAGCTTTCAGAAGCGGCCGCTAACGCCCTGCTGAAAACGCTGGAAGAGCCGCCAGCCAACAGCTGGTTCTTCCTCAGCAGCCGCGATCCGTCACGTCTGCTGGCCACACTGCGCAGTCGCTGCATGACGCTGCATCTGACGCCGCCCGATGAAGGACAAAGCCTGCTCTGGCTGAAGAAACAGTCCTCGCACGATGAACAGATGCTGCTGGCGGCGCTACGCCTGAGCGCAGGCGCGCCGGGCGCGGCGCTGAGCCTGCTGGAAAACGGGCCGTGGCAGGCGCGGCAAAAGCTTTGCGATGCGCTGCCCGCGGCATTGCAGCAGGACATCCTGCAACTGTTACCTGCGCTGAATGCTGACGATGCGGCAGCACGTATCGGCTGGCTGCTCTCTTTGCTGCTGGATGCGATGAAATGGCAGCAAAATGCAGGTCAGTGGCTGAGTAATATTGACCGCCAGGATGTGGTGCAGTTGCTGGCCGGATACTTTTCAGCCAGCGCACTCAACAGCAGTACCCTGGCATGGATGCGCTGTCGCGAGCAGTTACTGCATGTGGCGTCAGTGAATCGCGAATTATTGCTGACCGATCAGCTTCTGAGCTGGGCGGACCAACAGAAGCCTGCGCTGGTCGGCTAAACCTATCTGAGAGTAATTATGTTTATTGTGGATTCCCATTGCCATCTCGATGGCCTGGATTATGAAAAGAACCATCGTGACCTTGATGATGTGATCGCTAAAGCGGCGGCACGTGATGTGAAATTTATGCTGGCTATCGCCACTACGCTGCCGGGTTTCCATACCCTGAAGAGCCTGGTCGGCGAGCGGAAAAATATTGCGCTCTCCTGCGGCGTGCATCCGCTGAATCAGGAAGAGGCTTATGACGTTGAAGAGTTTCGCCGGCTCTCTGCCGATCCTCAGGTGGTAGCGCTCGGTGAAACCGGGCTGGATTATCACTATCAGCCAGAGACCAAAGATCAGCAGCAGCGCTCATTCCGGGAACATATCCGAACCGGGATCGCGCTGAATAAGCCGATCATCGTCCACACCCGTGATGCGCGCGAAGATACGCTGGCGATTCTGCGTGAAGAGCAGGTTGAGCGCTGCGGCGGCGTGCTGCACTGTTTCACTGAGGATCAGCCTACCGCCGCTAAGCTGCTCGATATGGGCTTTTATATCTCCTTTTCCGGGATCGTCACCTTCCGTAATGCTGAACAGCTACGCGAAGCCGCGCGTTATGTGCCGCTGGACCGGATGCTGGTGGAAACGGATTCACCTTATCTGGCACCCGTGCCGTATCGTGGCAAAGAGAATCAGCCTGCTTATACGCGCGATGTTGCCGATTACCTGGCGGTACTGAAAGGTGTCGATGTGGAAACGCTGGCTGCCGCCACCACGCAAAATTTCTCAACGCTGTTCCATATTCCGATGAGCCAGCTCGGCGCCTGATCGGCTTTTATTTCAGCCTCTGTAATTAATCTGTAACCTGCCTATATGACCCTATTTTTTCAGACAGGGTCAGCTTTTTATCGTCAATTACCGATGCACGTCAGTGAGAAATTTCGTAAAGTGCGCCCCTGTGATTGTCGAAACGTGATAGCCATCAAAGTAACAAAAGGGGATTTATTTTACCCTTCGTAATAAATCAAAAGGCGGTCACCGCCAGCCCGGCAAAGAATCCTCCCTCTTTGCCATGCGCATTGCGCAAATATGCACTCATACTCAGGAGCTTCACGCTATGTTCAAAAATGCTTTTGCCAACCTTCAAAAGGTCGGTAAATCGCTGATGCTGCCGGTATCGGTTCTGCCGATAGCCGGTATTTTGTTAGGGGTCGGTTCAGCCAATTTTAGCTGGTTACCTGCAGTGGTTTCGCATGTAATGGCAGAAGCGGGTGGATCGGTGTTCGCCAACATGCCGCTGATTTTTGCTATCGGTGTGGCGCTGGGCTTTACCAATAACGATGGCGTTTCGGCGCTGGCAGCAGTTGTTGCCTATGGCATCATGGTGAAAACCATGGCGGTGGTTGCGCCGCTGGTGCTGCATATGCCTGCGGCAGAGATCGAGGCTAAACACCTCGCCGACACCGGGGTACTGGGCGGTATTATCGCGGGTTCCATCGCCGCCTATATGTTCAACCGCTTCTATCGCATTAAACTGCCGGAATATCTGGGCTTCTTTGCCGGTAAACGTTTTGTGCCGATTATTTCCGGTCTGGCCGCTATCATTCTCGGCGTGCTGCTCTCCTTTATCTGGCCACCGATTGGTTCCGCGATTCAGGAATTCTCGCAGTGGGCGGCCTATCAGAACCCGGTTGTCGCCTTTGGTATTTATGGCGTAATCGAACGCGCACTGGTGCCGTTTGGTCTGCATCATATCTGGAACGTTCCTTTCCAGATGCAGATTGGTGAATACACCAATGCGGCAGGTCAGGTGTTCCACGGTGATATCCCACGCTATATGGCGGGTGACCCGACCGCAGGTAAACTCTCTGGCGGCTTCCTGTTCAAAATGTACGGTCTGCCAGCGGCAGCGATTGCTATCTGGCATTCAGCGAAGCCTGAAAATCGCGCTAAAGTGGGCGGTATTATGATCTCCGCTGCGCTGACCGCATTCCTGACCGGTATCACCGAACCGATTGAATTCTCATTCATGTTCGTCGCACCGATCCTGTATGTGATCCATGCGCTGCTGGCAGGTCTGGCATTCCCAATCTGTATCCTGCTCGGTATGCGTGATGGTACCAGCTTCTCACACGGTCTTATCGACTTTATCGTGCTGAGCGGCAACAGCAGCAAAATCTGGCTGTTCCCGATTATCGGTATCATCTACGGCCTGATTTACTACACCATATTCCGCGTGCTGATCGCCAAACTGGATCTGAAAACGCCTGGCCGTGAAGAGAGCAGCAACAGCGAGCAATCTACCGCGACCGGTACAGAGATGGCGGGCAAACTGGTGGCGGCGTTTGGTGGTAAAGAGAACATCACTAACCTGGATGCCTGTATCACCCGTTTACGCGTCAGCGTCGCTGATGTGGCTAAAGTGGATCAGACTGAACTGAAAAACCTCGGCGCCCGTGGCGTGGTGGTAGCCGGTTCCGGTGTGCAGGCAATTTTCGGGACTAAATCCGATAACCTGAAAACCGATATGGATGATTACATCCGCAGCATGTAATGATTCAGCGAAATGAAAAAGCCCCGCTAAGCGGGGCTTTTTTTTGGGGCGCGTGTTACAGGTAAACGCGCAAGTACTCAGTCAGGCAGAGCAGGGCCATCGCCTGACCGTAAGGCATTGAGGTGAGAGGAACAGTGCGGTAGTAGTCCAGGTCACTGCCCATCGCGGTTCCAAAGGAAACCTGTTTCAGCTCGCCATCGTCATCGATATTCGCAATCACGCCGCGCAGCGCTTTTTCTGCTACCTCCAGATACTCCGCGGGGAGATAGCGCTTGCGAACCCCTTTCAGAATGCCATAGGCAAATCCTGCCGTGGCAGAGGCTTCCGGGTAGCTGTTCGGGTCATCAAGCAGAGTGTGCCACAAGCCGCTGCTGTGCTGACAGGCCTTAAGCGCTTTGACCTGGGTCTCCAGAACCTGCTGCAGGAAGCGGCGGGTCGCGTGATGCTCAGGCCAGTTCATCATCTCCAGGAAGTCAGGAATCACAATCGTCACCCAGCTGTTGCCACGCGCCCAGCGTGCATCAGCAAAGTTATGGCGACCGTCGAAGTTCCAGCCGTGGAACCATAAGCCGGTTTCACGATCCATCAGATACTGGGTGTGCAGCAGGAACTGATAGCTCGCTTCTTCCACCCACTCATCGCGTTTCAGCAACTGGCCGATTTTGGCCAGCGCCATGACGCTCATCATCAGCGTATCGTCCCAGAGCTGCTGGGTGTTTTCATTGTTATAGACGATGTGCTGCAGGCCGCCCTGTTCGGTGCGCGGCATTTCATACATGACCCACTCAGCCCAGCGCTCAAGTACCGGCACCCAGGCCGGGTTACCGGTCTCTTGATAACGGTAAGCCAGCGTCAGAAAAGGACAAACGGTATTCACATTTTTGGTCGGCGTTCCTTCCGCCAGATGCTCAGTGAACCATTCATCAATGATCGCCAGCGTCTGCTGGTCGCCGGTTTGCTGATAGTAGTGCAACATGCCATACAGACCGATGCCATGTGTCCATTCCCAACCCGCCCAGCCTTTGGTATCAATCACCCGGCCATCGTCCAGCCGCAATAAAAATTCGCCTGTCTCATCGGTGATGTTAACCAGATTTTGTGTCAGCTTTTGAATCAGCTGTACCAGTTCGCTGCGTGGCAGCAGATGCTCAGGTTGGCACAATAATTTGCTGTGTTTAACGGGAAATACAGTCATGGTTTATTCCTGTCGTTTTAAGGTCGAGTTTATAGAAGGGTGTAAAGAGGGATGCGCGGACAATTTTTCCGGCGCTGGCTTATTCCGATTAAGAAAGCCAATGTTATTGTTGCCCCACAGATTTTCGTAAGGCATGCCAGCCAGTGTTTCAACTATCCCGCGTGCTTCCGGGGTGATGCTTTCCGGCACGATGCGGTTCGCTTCACGCATTTTCAGCGTTTCCTGGCGCAGGACAGTATGGGTCTGCAGATTAAGTTTAAAGCGCAGTGACACGATAAAGCCGCAGGCCAGAACGGCCACTGTACCGATACTCAGGATCGCCAGGATGGTGTGGCTGACGCCGGGTACCTGGGTTGCCTGGCCAGAGACAAAACCAGAGAGCTGCAGTACGATACCGACCAGCATGACGGCACCCGCCTGCGACGCTTTACGCGTCAGGGTCATAATGCCGGCAAAAATGCCTTCACGGCGCTGACCGGTGATGGCCTCATCGACATCCGCGATATAGGTGTAGGTGTTCCATGGCACATAGTTAATGCCGCCACGTCCCAGACCTGCCAGGGCAGAGATCACTAACAGCAGTGACATGTTGTCGTTCATGCCGGCATACCACAATCCGGCATAGGAGAGCGACGCCAGGCCAAACAGGATGGCCACCAGACGGTAGGCAGGTGCAGGCCCCATGCGGATACAGAGCGGGATCATCGCCATCACAGCAATAAACTGCAGCACTGCCATGGTGCCCATCAGGCTGGAGGCAACCTGAGCACTCTGCATCAGCACAAACACCACATACCAGGTAAAGACGGCATTAAACACATCCTGGGCGATATAGCCGCCGAGGTACATGCCAAGGTGCTGGCGGAAGATGCGAATACGTAAAGTTGAGGCCAGTTCAACATAGAGCCGTTTAAGATTCTGCATCAGCGTCAGCTGCTGTTTTTCCTGTTCAGCACGCCGCGACTCGGCAGAGAAATCATCCGGGTGACGTTCCCAGGTAAAGCACCACACCAGCGTCAGCACCAGTGCGCAGATTACCGAGAACACCAGGCTGGCGTAGAAAAAGGAGTCGGGATTATCTTTGCCCAGCATACCCAGTAAAATACCGGGTAGAAATGCGGCCAGAATGGCTGAGAGCTGCGCCAGACCAATACGCGCGCCGGAGAACCGGGTTTTCTGTTTGAAATCGTCAGTCATTTCCGGGACCAGCGTTTCATAAGGTACCAGGATCATGGTGTAGACGATATCAAACAGCAGGTAAGTGCAGAGATACCACCAGAAGCTCATGTCGCTGACCCACATCAGGCTATAACTGAATACACAGGGTATGCCTGACAGGATAAAGAATTTGCGGCGGCCAAAGCGTTTGCCCAGCCAGGTTGAGCCAAAGTTGTCGGTAATAAAGCCCATGAGCGGGCTGACCACGGCATCCAGCACGCGAGCGGTAGCAAAGATTAAGGTGGCCTGAATCGGGGTTAATCCACAGAAGGTGGTATAAAAATAGAGCAACCAGGCGGCTGTAAGCGCCGTGGTGCCTGCTCCGAGAAAATCTCCGGAACCATAGGCCAGATAGTGGCCAAGACCAATTTTACGTGAGCGCATGGCTAATGCTCCTTGATGTTATATGGCGGTATATCCCTGGTGACGCCGGACTTCTCACCCGGACTGGTTAGCAAAGTAGAGCTGACCGGGCGGCTAAACCTTCGCAATTTGGCTAACGCGTTGGCTGAAGTGGCAGCCATATAAAGAAAAGGGTGGCGAAATTCTAATTTATAAAACAGCGTTTCATTTTAATGGTATGGCAGGCAGCTTGCGAGCATCTGGAATGCTGTTCAGGTGACAGAGGAGAGGAGCTGCTGCAAAGGCAGGCGAACAATGCAAGAAAAGTGGTACTGAGGTTGAAAGAAAACAAATTTCTCCCGCATACTGATTGATTACGACTCAGGCTCAAGGAATTGCACCATGGCTGAAGAAACCATTTTTAGTAAAATTATCCGCCGCGAAATCCCCGCTGATGTGGTTTATCAGGATGAACTGGTTACGGCTTTCCGCGACATTTCGCCTAAAGCACCGACCCATATTTTAATCGTGCCAAATGTGCTGATCCCAACGGTCAACGAGGCGGAAGCGGCCCATGAGCATGCGCTGGGACGTATGTTTACCACCGCAGCGAAAATCGCCCGTCAGGAAGGGATCGATCAGAATGGTTATCGGCTGATTGTGAATTGCAATCAACATGGTGGTCAGGAGGTCTATCACATCCATATGCATCTGCTGGGCGGCGAACCGCTGGGCCCGATGCTCTCAGACTGACCTGATAACGGAAAAAAGCTATGCGATCCTGGCTGACTGGCCTGCCGATCCTGCTCTGCCTGACGGCCTGCAGCAGTGAAAAACCGATGATCAATACTTCACAATCGCTGGTGATGGAGTCTTCTGTGCTGTCAGCAGGGATCATTACCGATGAACCGACGCTGGATGATAACGATGGACTGAAACGAGCCACCAGCGTGCTCTATAATCAGCGCGAAACACCGGTCGTTGTGCACTATCGTTATTACTGGTATGACGACAAAGGTCTGGAAATCACCCCGCAGGAACCGGCGCAGACCGTTACCGTTCCGGCGCAGGGCAGTATTGTCGCCACCTCGCAACTGGGTAACCTGACTGCCAGCAAGGTTCGTCTTTATCTCTATCTTTAAGGATTTTCTACGTGATACGCAGTGTTAATCGTACCGGAGCGCTCCTGATGGCGCTCATTCTGACCGGCTGTGTAGTGAAACAGCAGCAGCCCGCCACGGTTGAACCGACCCAGCCAGCCGAGCCGGTGCAGCCTGTTCCGCAACCTGAGCCGGTGCCACAACCGCAGCCTCAGCCTGTGCCACAGCCACCGAAGCTGGTCACTATCAACTGGGATGCCAGCGTACAGCCGCTGGTGGCGCAGATGTTGCAGGCCGCCAGCGCCGAGCCGGGTAGCGTGTTGCTGGTCGACCGCATCAAAAACAGCACCAATGGCGCGCTGCAAAGCGAGAAAGCAACAGCGGCTATCCAGAATGCGCTGAACAACAATGGCAAATTCACGCTGGTTTCTGCCGATCAGTTGGCGCAGGCCAAGCAGACGCTGGGATTATCGCCGGAGGACAGCCTGAACTCGCGCAGCAAAGCGATTGGTCTGGCACGCAACGTTAATGCCCAGTATGTGCTCTACAGTAACGCACGCGGCGATGTTAAAGCGCCAGCTCTGCAGATGCAGCTGATGCTGGTTCAGACTGGTGAGATCATCTGGTCCGGCAACGGCATTGCACAGAATTAATCCCGTCTTTCAACGGATAATTCAGCAGGCGACCGGCGAGCCAGGAAAGGTATCAACTATCCCGCTGGCCGGTCTGACCGGTCACAGTCAGAAGATTGTCAGCTCGCGCGGTACCTTCATCGCGCGGGCTGCGCCACAACCGGCAATTCCATTTGTGGATCGCCAGCGCGAATTCCGGCTGTTGCGAAAAATGCGAGCCAGCGGACTGGCACCGCAGCCCGTTGCTGGTCATCGTCAGGGTATTGTGCTGACCTGGTGCGCAGGCGACGCGCTGGATGAACAAGGCTTCAGCCAGCAGCGTCCGCAGATTGTGGCATTGCTGCGGCAGCTGCATCAGCAGCCGTTAACCGGCTATCGCCTGCAGTTGTTGCCGCTGTTATGGCGCTACTGGCAGCTCTCGCCACAGCGGCATCACCGCTGGCTGTGGGCGCTCAGACGTCTGACGCAGCAGGGCGAACCTCAGCCATTAAGGCTGGCACCGCTGCACATGGATCTGCATGCCGGAAATATCATACAGGGCCCGGAGGGCCTGCGTCTGATCGACTGGGAATATGCCGCCGATGGCGATGTGGCGCTGGAGCTGGCGGCCGTCTGTGCCAGCGATCCGCAGCATCAGACCGACTGGCTGGCAGAGTACGCCGCAGCGATGCAGCTGCCGCTTCCGGTGCTGGTGCAGCAGGTCAGACGCTGGCAGCCGTGGCTGCGTCTGCTGATGGCCAGCTGGTATCAGCTGCGTGCCGGTCAGGGTGACGACGACACATTACACCAGCTGGCCCGACAGAGCTGGGAACAGATTTAATCGCGTTATGCAGATGCGTAACGCTACAGGATTCAGGTTATGAGATCACATTTACCCGGCCCGCTGATGCTCGACGTTGAGGGCTATGAACTGGATGGCGAAGAGCGCGAGATCCTTAAGCATCCACTGGTAGGCGGCTTAATTTTATTTGCCCGAAACTATCACGACCCGGCCCAGCT
This sequence comes from Pantoea sp. 9140, assembly GCF_000745295.1. NCBI lineage: Bacteria > Pseudomonadati > Pseudomonadota > Gammaproteobacteria > Enterobacterales > Erwiniaceae > Pantoea > Pantoea sp. 9140. The sequence goes on from NZ_JQNO01000001.1 coordinate 1,251,895, forward strand.
GGCAGAGCTGGTGCGGCAGATCCGCGCGGCCTCTCACGCCCGGCTGGTGATTGCGGTGGACCAGGAGGGCGGTCGCGTGCAGCGTTTCCGTGACGGCTTTACCCAACTGCCTGCCATGCAATCTTTTGCGGCGCTTCACGATGCAGAAACCGCCGGTGAAATGGCGCAGCAGGCGGGCTGGCAGATGGCAGCCGAGATGATTGCCATGGATATCGATATCAGCTTCGCGCCGGTGCTCGACATTGGTCATATCAGTGCTGCGATTGGCGATCGTTCTTTCCATGCCGATCCGGCCATCGCGCTTGCCGTTGCCCGCCGCTTTATTGCGGGGATGCATGAGGCAGGCATGAAAACGACCGGCAAACATTTTCCGGGACATGGCGCGGTCAGCGCTGATTCGCATAAAGAGACGCCACGCGATCCGCGCGACGAAAAGACGCTGCGTGAGCACGACATGGCGATTTTCAGCAAGCTGATTACCGAGCAGGCACTGGATGCCATTATGCCTGCACATGTCATCTACACCGACGTTGATCCGCTGCCCGCCAGTGGTTCGCCCTACTGGCTTAAAACCGTGCTGCGCGAGCAACTGGGCTTCGACGGTGTGATTTTCTCCGACGATCTCTCAATGGAGGGCGCCGCCGTGATGGGCAGCTATCCTGAGCGCGCGCAGCAATCCCTTTCTGCCGGTTGTGACATGATTCTGGTCTGCAATCAGCGTCAGGGTGCCATTAGCGTGCTGGATAACCTGATCCCGGTCGGGTCAGAGCGGGTTACGCAGCTGTATCATCAGGGCAGGTTCACCCGCGATGAGCTGCAGGCAACGCATCGCTGGAAAAACAATGCCCAGCAACTGAGTGCACTTCAGGAACGCTGGCTGGCTCACAAAGCGTCGTGGTAAGCAGTGACTGCCCGGCGCTATCACTAACCTGAGGATTATCATGATCATCTATCTGCACGGTTTTGATTCCAGTAGTCCGGGCAATCACGAAAAGGTGCTGCAACTGCAATTTATCGATCCTGATGTCAGGTTGCTCAGTTACAGCACCCTCCATCCTAAACATGACATGCAGTTTCTGCTGAAAGAGACCGATAAAATGCTGACGCTGTCCGACGACGATCGTCCGCTGATTTGCGGCGTCGGGCTGGGCGGCTTCTGGTCAGAGCGCATCGGTTTTCTGTGTGGTATCCGGCAGGCAATCTTCAATCCCAACCTTTTTCCGCAGGAGAACATGGAAGGGAAGATTGACCGGCCAGAAGAGTATCAGGACATCGCCACCAAATGCGTCAGCGATTTTCGCGAACGCAATCGTGACCGCTGTCTGACCTTTCTCTCCCGTCAGGATGAGGCGCTGGACAGCCAGCGCACCGCCGGGCAGCTGCATCCTTTCTATGAAATTGTCTGGGACGAGACAGAAGGGCATAAATTCAAAAACATATCCCCACATCTTCAGCGGATAAAAGCTTTCAAAACATTAGGTTAAGCAGGACAGGCACCGCAAGGTGCCTGTTTTCATTACGTAATTATCCGAGTTTTATTTCCCCGCTTTGATGTATATCAATATTCTTATGTTCTCCTCTTCCCGCCATGCTATTCTGCGAGCAGATAGCGATTTTAACTTCGCCAACCCTATGTTTCTTAAGGTTTAATTTAACCTTTGGTTAACTTTTGGTTCACAATTTGAGGGGGTCTTTGTTGACTACGTCTGTTAAGAGAATTGTTATTGTCGGAGGGGGAGCGGGCGGCCTGGAAATGGCGACGCAGCTGGGTCATAAACTGGGTCGTAAAAAGAAGGCCGAGATTATCCTGGTGGATCGTAACCATAGCCATCTGTGGAAGCCGTTGCTGCACGAAGTTGCTACCGGTTCGATGGATGAAGGCATTGATTCGCTGAGCTATCTTGCCCATGCACGCAATCACGGTTTCGAGTTTCAGTTGGGTTCGCTTACCGACATCGATCGCAGCCGCAAAGTGATCCGTCTGGCCGAAGTGCTGAACGCACAGGGCGAAGTGCTGGTGCCACAGCGTGAAGTGGCCTATGACCAGCTGGTGATGGCGCTGGGCAGCACCTCAAATGATTTCGGCACGCCGGGCGTCAAAGATCACTGCATCTTCCTGGACAACCCACATCAGGCACGCCGTTTCCACAACGAAATGCTCAACCTGTTCCTGAAATTCTCTGCCAGCGAAGGCAAGGTCGAGAAAGTTAACATCGCCATCGTAGGCGGCGGTGCAACGGGCGTTGAGCTGTCAGCGGAGCTGCACAATGCGGTCAAACAGCTGCACAGTTACGGTTTTAAAGGGCTGGGACGCGAAGCGCTGAACGTAACGCTGGTCGAAGCGGGCGAACGTATTCTGCCTGCACTGCCACCGCGCATCTCTGCTGCAGCGCATCAGGAGCTGACCAAACTGGGCGTGCGCGTTCTGACGCAGACCATGGTTACCAGCGCTGAGCAGAATGGCCTGAATACCAAAGGCGGTGAGTTTATTGAAGCCGATCTGATGGTCTGGGCGGCGGGCATCAAAGCGCCGGACTTCCTGAAAGAGATTGGCGGACTGGAAACCAATCGCATCAATCAGCTGGTGGTAAAAGAGACGCTGCAGACTACGCTGGATGATGACATCTACGCCATTGGCGACTGCGCCTCCTGCGCATTGCCGGGCGGCGGCTTTGTGCCGCCTCGTGCCCAGTCAGCGCACCAGATGGCCTCACGCGCAATGGACAACATCCTGGCGCAGCGCCACGGCAAACCGCTGAAGGCTTATGTCTACAAAGATCATGGTTCGCTGGTGTCGCTCTCCCGCTTCAGTACGGTCGGCAGCCTGATGGGCAACCTGATGCGCGGTTCAATGATGGTGGAAGGGCGCATTGCGCGCTTTGTCTACATCTCTCTTTATCGTATGCACCAGATCGCACTGCACGGCTATTTCAAAACCGGCCTGATGATGCTGGTCGGCAGCATCAACCGGGTTATCCGCCCGCGGCTTAAGCTGCACTAAGCAACTGCGCTTAATCTGGTAAAGGCTGAGCCTCCTCCATTCTGAGGGGGCTTTTTTATGCCCTGAAAAGTGGCTGAAACCGATTCCGGCAGCAGAAAAAGACCTTAATCTCGCCAGCATTAATACATTGATTAACACGGCTTAATGAATTGCCTGTAGCGATCGCCAGCTGACAGGGAAGGGGGACTGGAATTACGTGCCATCTTAAATAAGAGGTAAGTCCGGGTGGTCAGATTTAATCGTGGACCCTCTTTCCAGCGTGTCCGACATCCACTTAAGTCGGAACATCCGTGCTGCAGATTTTACCCAGCTTGCTGCGTCGACGATTCAACACGAGCTGATGCACGGCTGAACAGGCTTCTGTCCCTGCTATGAGCGGATTTCTGGTCAGGGATGGTACGTTTTTTAAATGGGGCGCGCAGTTTGCTATTGTAAGTTTTATGTAAGTTTTTCTGCATTTTTTCTTGAGATTTAAGATTGCGGCGGCATAATGTGCGCAGAGTAAGCAGCTATATACATTTTGTAACATCTTAACCACATGGACAGGTTATGCGGCCCGATAAAAATGGACTTCTCGCAGCGCTGGCACTTCTGCCCGGCGCGCTGCTGATCAATGCCCTGGCAGTGCACACGGTGCAGGCGGCACCCGGTGATGAGCAATTGCAGCATCAGCAGGCGCAACAGAAAGCGCGTCAGCAGCGGCTGATGCCGCAGGTGCCTGATGTGCGTCTCTCAGAAACGGTTCCGTCACCTTCCCGTCTTAAGTTTCCGCAGGAAACCCCCTGCTTTGTTATTCAGAAGGTCAGCCTGTCCGGGCAGGAAGCGCTGCCACACTGGGTGCCTCTGCAACGTCTCGCCAGTCAGGCGAATGGCCACTGTCTCGGCGTAAAAGGGATTAGCCAGTTAATGGGCACGCTGCAAAACCGGGTGATTAATCACGGCTGGGTGACAACGCGCGTACTGGCTCCGCAGCAGGATCTGCGTCAGGGCGTGCTGCAGCTGCTGATTGTGCCCGGCCGGATCCGCAATGTGGAACTGTCACCCGCCTCATCACGCTACGTCAGCCTGTGGCCGACATTACCCGCTCATGCCGGCAATCTGCTGGATTTGCGGGATATTGAACAGGGGCTGGAGAACCTGCAGCGTCTGCCGACGGTAGAGGCGCACATGGCGCTGCGCCCTGGCCTCAATCCGGGGGAAAGTGACATTGTGATTGAACGCACGCAGCGTCGTTTCTGGCGACTCGGCGCATGGCTGGATGACTCGGGCACCGAAAGTACCGGGCGTTACCAGAGCGGGATCATGCTGGCGCTGGATAATCCCACCTCCCTCAGCGATCTCTTCTACCTGACCGCCAGCCGCGACCTGGGATTTGCGGGCAGAAAAAGCAGCAAAAGCCTGTCAGGACACTACTCGGTACCTCTGGGCTACTGGCTGTTTGGCGTTACCGCCAGCGACTACGATTATCATCAGACGGTTGCCGGTTACAGCCGCGACTTTCTCTACGCCGGTAAGAGCCGATCGCTGGATGTTCAGGCCAGTCGGGTGATCTACCGCAATGCGACCGCCAGAACCACCGTCAGCGCTGATGTGCTGGTCAAAGCGTCACGCAACTTCATCAACGACACCGAAATTACCAGCCAGCAGCGCCGTACCAGCGCATGGCGACTCGGCCTGTCGCACCGGCACTATATCGGCGCCGCCACGCTGGACGCCGGTGTCAGTTATCAGCGCGGCACGCGCTGGTTCGGCGCGCTGCCCGCCTGGGAGGAGTCCTATCAGGATTCCACCTATGCCACCGCGCTATCAAAAATTCTGACCTGGCAGGCGGGACTCACCACGCCGTTCGCACTGGGTAATCAGCATTTAAGTTACAACATCCAATACCGTCGCCAGATGAGCAACACCCCGCTGACAGCGCAGGATGAGTTTGCGATTGGCAACCGCTGGACCGTGCGCGGTTTTGATGGTGAACGCACCCTGAGTGCCAGCCGGGGCTGGACCGTTCAGAACACGCTGGCCTGGCAGACACCGCTGCCTGCGCAGGAACTCTACCTGGGTGCCGACTATGGCGAGGTAGGGGGCAACAGTGCCTCACAGGGTGGGCCACTGGGACGTCATCTGGCGGGTGGCGTCATCGGGCTGCGCGGTGGCATCACGCCCGCCGGTGTCAGTTACGACTTGTTTGCCGGAATGCCTCTGTCGAAACCGGACGGCTTCAAAACCGATCCTGTAACGTTTGGTTTCAGCGTGAACTGGAACTACTAAATCCTTTATCAATATTGCTGACAATGGACTGTGCGCATTATGAATAAACTTTGCTATCGCCTTATCTTCAACCGGGTTCGCGGCATGTTAATGGTGGTGTCCGACATCACCCGCAGCGGCTATTCGCGCGTTGCCCGCAGCCCGAAACGCACCTCACTGTCAGAGACACGGGTAAAGATCTCACCGCTCAGCTTTGCACTCTGGCTGGTGGCTGGGTTAATCAGCCTGCCAGCGCAGGCTAACATTGTGGCCGACAGCAGCGCGCCGGGCAGCCAGCAGCCTACCGTTATGGCCACTGCCAACGGTCTGCCGCAAATTAACATTCAGACGCCCAACAGCCAGGGCGTTTCCCGCAATCAGTACAGCCAGCTCGACGTCGATGCGCGTGGCGCAATCCTCAACAACAGTCATCAGAACACCGCGACTCAGCTGGGCGGTATGGTGGCGGCAAACCCCTGGCTGTCAAAGCAGGAAGCGACGGTCATCCTCAATGAGGTGAACAGCCGTAACCCGAGCCAGCTGAACGGCTTTATCGAAGTGGCGGGTAAACGGGCGGCGGTAGTGATTGCTAACCCTTCAGGCATCACCTGTAACGGCTGCGGATTTATCAATGCCAGCCGCAATACGCTCACCACCGGGCAGGCGCTGATCGAAAATGGTCAGCTTAAAGGCTTCGATGTGAATGGCGGCCGCATCAATATCGAAGGTAAAGGCCTGAATGACAGCGATGCGGACTACACCCAGATCATTGCGCAGTCGGTAGCGGTGAACGCCAGAGTGCATGCCCGTGAACTTAATGTGGTCACGGGCAGGAACCAGGTCGCGACTGAAAGTAACGTCACGACGGTTAAAGCGGATGATGGGGCGACACGGCCTGAGTTTGCGCTTGATGTGGCGGCAATTGGCGGCATGTATGCCAATAAAATTACCCTGACCGGGACTGAAAAGGGCGTTGGCGTGCGGAATGCCGGTGAACTGGGGGCCAGCGCCGGTGAGCTGCATCTGACGGTGGATGGCCGGCTGGAGAACAGCGGCACGCTGCAAAGTCAGGCCGCACTGCAGATAGCCAGCAATGGCGACCAGGATAACCGCGGGAATATCGTCTCACAGCAGGATGTTACGCTGACGTCCGGCGGTACGCTGCGCAACAGCGGTCTGGTGAGCGCGGGCAGAAACGCCACGCTCTCTGCCGGCACCCTGCAGAGTAGCGCTGAAAGCACGCTGGCGGCAGGCGTTGACGGCAACGGTACACTGAGTCAGCCCGGCAATCTGCTGCTGAACAGTCAGGGCGAGCTGAAAGCTCAGGGTAAAAATCTGGCGCATGACCAGATTCAGGCGCGGGGCAGCCGGGTCGATCTGGCCGGCAGTCAGACCTCAGCCGATGCGATTGCGCTGACCTCCATCCAGGCGGATATCAGTACCCAGGGTGCAACGGTAGCGGGCCGCACGCTCGGGATCCAGGCCGCAACAGCGCTTAACAATGATGATGGCAAACTGTCTGCTGGCAGCCTGGCCATCACAGCCCAAAACGTCAGTAACAATCGCGGTCTGCTGCGCCAGCAGAACCGTGAAGCGCTGACTCTCTCCACCGGTTCATTACTCAACAATCAGGGTACGCTGAGCAATGAAGGCGATACCCGGCTGCAGGCACAGCACATTGAAAATCGCGGTGGACTCATCGCAGGCAACGGTGATTCGCTGCAGCTTGATACGCCATGGCTGGATAATCAGGGCGGCACGGTGCAGCTGGCGGGCAACGGCGCGCTGACCCTTAATGCAACCCGGCTTGAAGGCAATAAGGGCAATCTGCTGTCAGCGGGTGCGTTAACGCTCAGCGGTAACAGGATAGATCTCTCAGAGGGACATACCCAGGCAGAGGCGCTGACGCTGACGGCGGGCACGCTGGATCACCATCAGGGTCTGCTGTCGCAGCGTGGCACAGGCGAGATGGCGATTGCGGTTTCAGGTGATGCAGACAACCGTGGTGGACGGATAGAGAGCGGCGGTAATCTGCGCGTCACATCAGCCAGCCTGGATAACAGTGGCGGGACGCTACTGGCGGCGGGCAGCGGCGATCTGCAACTGCAGGTTCAGGAAACCCTGACGAACGTACAGGGGGCGCTGCAGGCCAGCCACAATCTGCAACTTAATAGTGCTGGCCTGAGTAACCAGCAAGGTCGCATCACTGCCATCAGCGGCGATGCCACATTAACGACCAGTCAGGCTATCGATAATGAGCAGGGCCGCATCGAAGCGGGCCAGCAACTCACCCTGCGCAGCCAGGGAGTAGATAACCACAGCGGAACCGTGCTCGGTGATGGGGTAACCCTCGATACCCAACAGGGCCAGATCGGTAACACCGGTGGAAATCTGGTGGCCCGGCGCGATTTGAAGATCTCCAGCGGTAAAACGGACAATAGCACCGGCCTGATACAGTCCGGCGGCGATCTGGCGATCAATACTCACGACCAGGCCCTGATCAATCGTGACAGCGGTAAAGCCGGAATAGTCAGCGGCGGCGCACTTGCCATCACCAGCGGCGACTTTGATAACCAGAACGGCGTAATAGCAGCGGCCTCGGCAGCGACGATCAGTAGTGCAGGTGTGACCAACGGTGACGGCACGCTGCTGTCGGATGGCGCACTCACGCTGAACAGTGGCGCGTTCGATAATCAGCGCGGCCTGATCCAGTCCGGTGCATCGCTGTCGCTGGACACCCACGGCGCGCAGCTGACCAACACGGCCAGTGGCGACCGCGGCGGCATTGTGGCGCGCGGTGATCTGCAACTTTTAACCGGAACGATTGCGGGCGACCACGGCGTCATTCAGGGACAAAACCTGTTCATTGATAGCCGGGGCCAGGCTGTCGATATTGAAGCGGGGCTGGTCAGTGCCAGAGGGGAAGTGCAGCTGAGTAGCGGTGCGCTGAATAATCGCGCCGGACGGCTCCAGGCTGGCGGTGATATGCAGCTGGATACGCAGGGAGAGGCGCTGAATAACGCGGCATCCGGCGTTATGGTGGCGGGCGGCAATCTGCGCGTGAGCAGCGGTGTTATCAACAACAGCGGCGGTTCACTGGTCTCGGCGGGCAACGCCCAGCTCAACAGCGGTGCATTGAATAATGCAGATGGCACCCTCACTGCCGATCGTACGCTGACGCTGGAGAGCGGCAGCGTGGATAACCAGCATGGCCTGCTGCAGGCGGGTGAAGCGCTGTCGCTGAACACCCATGGCGCGCAACTGACCAATACCGCCAGCGGTGAACAAGGGGGGATCGTTGCGGGTGGCGATCTGCTCCTCTCCACGGGCCAGATCGATGGCCAGAACGGGGTGATGCTGGGCCAGAATGTCCGCATCAACACCCATCAGCAGACCTTCGATCATCAGCAGGGGCAACTGGGCGCTAAAGGTACACTGCAACTGGACAGCGGGCTGCTCAACAACCGTGCAGGCAGGATTGAGTCGGGTGGCGATCTCAATCTGGATACCCATGGCAACGATCTCATTAACCGTGACAGTGGAGCGGCAGGCGGCCTGTTCAGTGCGGGTATCCTGAAGCTCTACAGCGGCACGCTGGATAACCTGCGCGGCTTTATCACCGGCAGCAAAGGGGCACAGATTGCGGCAGGCGACATTCACAACCAGTCCGGCACGCTGACGGGCGGTAAAGGACGGCTTGATCTCACCAGTGGCGAGCTGCAAAACCAGGGCGGTCTGTTACAGGCCGGCAGCGACATGACGCTGGACACCCAGGGCCACGCCCTGATCAATCGCGACAGTGGCAGTCAGCGCGGCATCGTTGCCCTGAACAGTCTGGATTTGCGCAGCGGTGCGATTGATAACCAGACGGGCTTTATTGCCGCCGGAAACCAGGCCACGATCGGTGCCTCTGAGCTGAACAACAGTCAGGGACAAATCGCAGGTAATGGCGGGCTGTTGTTCAGCGGTCAGGCACTGAACAACAGTGACGGTAAACTACAGTCGGCGGGGGATATCACCCTTAACACATCCGGCCAGACGCTGGCTAACCAGCGCGGACTGATTGCCAGTGGCGGTAACCTTCACATCGACAGTGGCGCGCTGGATAACCAGCAGGGGCAGATACAGGGCGGCACCGATCTGACGCTCAATGCGGGACAAAATGCGCTGTTTAATCAGACAGGCAAACTCCTCTCGGCAGGCACGCTATCACTGACGGCAGGTCAGCTCACCAACAGCGACGGGCTGGTGCAAAGCGTCGGTGACGGCATACTGTCGCTGAGCCAGCAACTGGATAACCGCAGCGGGCTGATTCAGGGCGGCCAGCAGATGACGATTACCACGCCATCGCTGATCAACCGCGATACCCGACAGAGCGGCAAAGGAATCGAAGCGGGCAGCTTAACCCTCGAAGCCGATACCCTGGATAACAGCCAGGGTGCGTTACGTGCAAACCAGCGGCTGGCATTAATCGTGCAGCAGGCGCTGGACAACGTCAGCGGGCTGATCTCTTCCGCCGATACCCTGACCATCCAGCAGAGTGCGCCAGCCCGGTCTGCGGCCTCTAAAATCCAGCAGCGTCGGATGCTGGCTATCAATAATGCGCCGGGTCAGACGCTGATTATCAACAACCAGCAGGGCACCCTGATCGCCGATCACGACGCGCAGATCAACGCGGCTGCACTCAGCGGCGACGGGCAGGTGTTATCGCAGGGCGATCTTGGCATCACCCTGGCGGGTGATTTCCACAATACCTCGTCGGTCAAAGCCAACGGCATACTGCGCCTGACGACAGGGGGTGACGTCACCAACGACGGCACCCTCGCGGCCCAGCAATCGCTGTACCTGACTGCACAGAATGTCAATAACCAGGCTGGTGGTGAGATCAGCGGCGGACAGACTGACATCACGGCAGCGGATACCCTGAATAATCGTGGTCTGATTGACGGTGGCCTGACGCATCTGGTGGCGGGCGTTCTGAATAACAGCGGCACTGGTCGCATCTTTGGTGATCACATTGCCATTGCGGCTTCGTTGCTCAATAACCTCAGTGAAGAGGGCAAAGCGGCGGTGATTGCTGCCCGACAGCGACTGGATATCGGGGCGGGCACCCTGAATAATCGTGACCATGCGCTGATTTACAGTGATGGCGATCTGCATATTGGCGGCCAGCTGGAAGCGAATTATCAGGCCACCGGACAGGGGCAGCAGCTCAACAATGACGGGGCAACCATTGAGGCCGGGCAGGATGCCACGATCAGCATGGCGGAAATCAACAATACCAACCGTCATCTGACCACGCAGGTCGTTACGACTGAAGATAGCCAGCACCATGACGCGGTGCTAAAAGGCCATACTGACCGCTTCGACTGGGCCAAAGTGGACACCAGCAAAAAAAATAAATATGGCGTGCACACGGCAAAAATGCCGGACGGCACCAGCGGCAGCGAGTTTTATGAGTATGACTACCGAAGGGTAGTGAAAGAAACCCAGATCCAGGAGAGCGATCCGGGCAAAATTCTGTCGGGCGGAAATATGACCTTTAGCGCCGGCCGTCTCAATAATCAGGACAGTCAGATTGTCGCAGGAGCCGTACTGGGCGGTCAGATAGGTGAGCTGAATAATCAGGCGACGAAAGGAACGCGCGTCACCACGGACGACGGGAAATCGGTGCGCTGGTACGCGAAAAAGAAGAAAAAGAAATTTGGCGGGACCGAAACTTCGCAGGGCAAGGATCGGAAAACCTATCGCCCGGCCCCTGTAACGGAAACCATCGATCTGCAGACGCTGAGCTGGCAGGCGAATGCCGCGCCGCAGGGCAATGGCTACCAGACCGGCAACCGACAGCAGCAGGGTGTCACTGCGCAGGCCGACAGTATTGGCTCGCCTTCTCTTCAGCAGGCGGTTACCGCCGTGGCGCTGAGTGCCACGGATAGCGGCAGTACCTTACTGCCCGCCGGATTGCGCTATGACAGCGCACTGACGCTGGACAAACTCGGCAGCCTCAAAGACCGGCCGCTGCTGTTACCTGCCGGGCAGCAGTTCTCGCTGACGCTGCCCGCGAAGGTGGTCGATGGACAGACGATTACGCCGGTGATCCGCGCCGTCTCACCGGACATCCGTCTGCCGGATAACAGCCTCTACCAGTTGCAACCCGGCAGTGACAGCCTCTACCTGGTTGAGACCGATCCGCGCTTTGTGAATCAGAAACAGTGGCTCAGCAGCGACTATATGCAGAATGCCCTGACCACCGACAGCAGCCTGATTCTGAAGCGGCTGGGTGATGGTTATTACGAGCAGCGGCTGGTGCGTGATCAGATTATTCAGCTGACCGGCAACCGCTATATCAGCGGATATGGCAGCGATGAAGATCAGTATCGCGGGCTGATGAATAATGGGGTAGCCTTTGGCAAAGCCTACAACCTGGAACTCGGCGTGGCGCTGACCCCGGCACAGATGGCACTGCTCACCAGCGACATCGTCTGGCTGGTGAACCAGACCGTAACGCTGCCGGATGGCACACAGCAGAACGTACTGGTGCCGCAGGTTTATGCGAAGGTAAAACAGGGTGACTTAACCGGCGACGGCGCGTTGATCGGGGGCGGTAGCGTGGCGCTGAATGCCCGCGACGACATCACCAACAGCGGGACCATTCAGGGACGTGATGTGACGCAGCTGACGGCGCAGTCGCTGACTAACAGCGGTTACATCAGCGGCAACACCGTTAATCTTACCGCCCGCCAGGATATCACTAACCTCGGCGGTACCCTGCGTGGCGACAGTCAGCTTACGCTGCTGGCGGGGCGCGACATCACCAGCCAGTCCACGCTGCGCGGCGACGGCACCGACCGCTGGATCGATCGTCCGGCCGGTATCTACGTGCAGGGCAGTGACGGTGCGCTGACGCTGAGTGCACTGAACAATATCACTCTGGCCGCCAGCGATATCGGCAACGCCGGAGAGAAGAGCACCACGAACATTCAGGCGGGCAATGACCTGACGCTCGGCACCCTCAGCACGCAGCACAGTGAAGACGATAGCTGGAACAGCAGCAACTACCGTCGCCTGTCACAGCAGAGTGATGTCGGAACACGCATCAGCGCCGGTGGCGCACTGCAGCTGAGTGCCGGACAGGATATCCGCGCGACCGCCGCTGACGTCACGGCGGGCGGTGCACTGACCGCCAGTGCCGGACGCGACATCGTGCTCAGCGCGGGCAACAGCCGGACCGATCTCACCGAACACAGTAAGCAGACCAGCAAAGGACTGCTGTCGGGCAGCAGTCTGGAAACTCACGACGAGCTGCACAGCAGTCAGGCGCTCAGCACCACGCTGAGCGGCGACAGCGTCCGGCTTCAGGCGGGCCGCGATATTGCCGTGACCGGCAGCAACGTCGCTGGTACGCAGGATGTGGCGCTGACGGCGGGCCGCGATCTCAGCATCACGACCGCCACAGAAACGAATAATGAAGTGCATCAGCGCGAGGAGAAAAAATCGGGCCTGATGGGCAGCGGCGGCATCGGTTTCACCGTGGGTCAGGCAATGCAGAAGAGCAGCACCGACGCCAGCGGCGCACTTAACCGGGGCAGCACGGTGGGCAGCAGCGACGGGAGCGTGACTCTCAGCGCCGGTAATCAGCTTACCGTGCACGGCAGCGACGTGATCGCCGGTAAAGATCTCTCCCTGAGCGGCAGCGACGTGACCGTCAGCGCAGCCGAAAACAGCCACACCGCGCTGACGAAGACCGAGCAGAAACAGAGCGGTCTGACGCTTGCGCTGTCCGGCACGGTGGGCGCGGCGCTGAACACGGCGGTGCAGACCGCCCGCACCGCCGATGAGAGCGATGATGGCCGGCTGAAGGCACTGCAGGGCACCAAAGCGGCGCTGACTGCAGCGCAGGCCGCGCAGGCTTACCAGATGGACGGCGCGCAGACCGACGCGGCGAACGCTAGAAACACCGCTTCGGGCCTGAAGCCGGGCCAGGAAGGTTATGAAGAAGGCTCGACCAGCTCGGTCGGCATCAGCCTCTCGTACGGCAGCCAGTCGTCGAAAAGCGAGACCCGCTCCGAAAGCCGCGAGGCGCAGGGCAGTACGCTGGGCGCGGGCGGTAACCTGAACATCACCGCCACCGGCGCGCAGCCGGGCAGCGCGGGCGATATCCTCGTGCAGGGCAGTCAGCTGCAGGCGGTGGGCGACCTCGCGCTGACGGCGAAAAACGACATCAGCCTGCTCTCTGCGCAGAACAGCGAGCGCACCGACAGCACTAACAGCAGCAAGGGCGGCAGCGTCGGCATCGGGCTGACTGCCGGATCGGGCGGCTACGGCATCAGCGTGTCGGCCAGCGTCAACGCGGGCAAAGGCCGCGCAAACGGCAACGGGCTGACCCACACCGAGACCACGCTCACGGCGGGCAACGGGCTGAGCCTGAACGCCGGGCGCGACACCACGCTGACCGGGGCACAGGTGCGCGGCGACAGCGTTAAGGTCGACACCGGCCGCAACCTGACGCTGACCTCAGAGCAGGACAGCGACCGCTACGACAGTAAGCAGCAGAACGCCAGCGCGGGCGGCAGCTTCACCTTCGGCTCGATGACCGGGTCGGCGAGCGTGAACCTCAGCCAGGACAAAATGCACAGCAACTGGCAGAGCGTGGCCGAACAGACCGGCATCTTTGCCGGTAAGGGCGGCTTTGACGTGACGGCCGGTGAGCACACCCAGCTCAACGGTGCGGTCATCAGCTCTGCGGCGACCGCCGATAAAAACCGGCTCGACACCGGCACGCTGGGCTTCAGCAACATTGAGAACCACGCAGACTACAAAACCGAACACCAGAGCGTGGGGATGAGCACCGGCGGCAGCATCGGCAGCCAGTTTGAGGGCAACATGGCGAACGGCCTGCTGGCGGGGCTGAACGGCAGCGGGAGCGCCTCGTCGGTGACGAAGGCGGCGGTAAGCGACGGCACGATTGTTATCCGGGATAAGGCGAATCAGACGCAGGACGTGTCGGCGCTGAGCCGCGACGCAGAGGGGGCGAATCCGGGGCTGGATAAAATCTTCGATAAGGATAGAGAGCAGCGCCGGATGGAGACGGCGCAGCTGCTGGCGGAAATCGGCAGCCAGGCGGGCGACATCGCGCGGACGCAGGGCGAGATAGCGGCGACAAAGGCCGCTACTGAGAAGATGAAAAACATCTCGCCGGACCAGAGAAAGGACGCCGAAGCGCAGTGGCGGAAGGCGAATCCGGGTCATGAACCCACCACGGCCGACATCACCGGTCAGGTGTATCAGACGCTGTACAACCGGGCGATGCTGGACAGCGGAATGGGAACCGGCGGGGCAGTGCAGCAGGGTATCAGCGCGGCGACGGCGGCGATACAGGGGCTGGCGGGAGGCAACATCGCCCAGGCCGTGAGCGGGGCGGCGGCACCGTACCTGGCGGAGCAGATACATACGCTGACGACCACGAAAGGCCCGGACGGTAAGGATGTGGTGAACGTTCAGGCGAACCTGATAGCGCACGCGGTGGTGGGTGCGGTGACGGCATACGCATCGGGCAACGCGGCACTGGCGGGTGCCTCGGGCGCGGCGATGGGCGAGTACATCGCGCAGCAGATGTATCCGGGTGTTAAGCGCGAGGACCTGAGTGAGGAGCAGCGCCAGACGATAAGCGCGCTGGGAACGCTGGCGGCGGGCCTTGCGGGCGGCATTGCCGGCGACAGCGTCGGCAATGCGGTGGCGGGCGCGCAGGCGGGTAAAAATGCGGTTGAGAATAACTCACTGTCCGGTGATCAGGCTCGTGCTACAGCTAAGCAGGCTGCCGAATCTATGAAGGATCAGGTCAGGGAAACGCTGGGTGAAGGTACAACCTCTTCTATTGCCAATGGCATTATCAACGCTCTTGCGGATACCGGCGATGCGGCATTAGGTGGAGCGGATTACGTAGCGGATGCGGCAATGGCGCTGGCATCATGTGCAACCAGGGACGGTTACTGTGATACGGCGCTTAATGACCTGTCCGGTAAGAATCAGGCGGTGGCAGACAGCGTTAAGGCGCTAATGAGCAGTGATACCTGGTCTGCGGTAGCTGATACTATTAAGCAGGCATCCGAAGGAAACCAGGTGGCGCTGGAAGCGACGGGCGGGATGCTGGCCGGGATTATATTGCCGGGCAAGAAAGTGCCAGGTACCCTGAAGACTGTTGATCCGACGATTAAGATAGCTACGGGCGCAACTGTTGGTGATTTTGAGGCCAGTTTATTTAAATTACCCCCAGGAGAGCGAGTTGCTATAGTCAAGCAAACGGCAGCTAAAGTTGTTGCAGAACATGGACTGATTAAAGACAGCAAGCTGACTAAAATTAATAACCGCGATGTATATCGTGGGACGGATGGAAATCTTTATGCGCTTGATACACAACATGGACGTTTTGAAGTAGTTACCCCACAGGGGAAACATGTCATGGAAGTTAACTTCGCCATGAAAGAAATTCCTGATAGCAAAGATAAATCTGGCGGACATAACTTGAGGGTTAAATGATGGAGCATACTAAGCTATTAAATTATCCAGAGAAGTCTATCCGGCGAGGAAGGGTTTTTAGATTGCCAGCGGTGTGGCCTTATGAAGATATTGTAGATTTTATGGTAATTGACTTAGCACACACTCATGGCTTAGTTGTATCCTCTGGATTTAAAGCAGGTTCAATCTTAGTGGAATTACCATCAGAAAGTGCTTCTTCAGAAGGCCATGCTTTAAGTACTGAATGGGTGATTAAAAATTGGGCTAAGTGGATATATCCCGAATGTGCTGTTGAAGACGTTTATATCATTGACCAATATACAGTAACGGCCTTTAGAAAATAATGTAAACCATCCTGTATTAATCCCGGCCTGCCGAGCCGGGATTTTTTTATCTGCCTGTCACTCTTCAGCCAGCCGGAGAATCAGCTGCCCCGGCCCAGTGATCACCTCGATCTTCTGCCCGGTCGTAAATCCCAGCGTTTCCAGCCAGCGACCTTTAATGGTCAGTTGTGGCAGCGGGTTCGGCTGGCCTTTATTAGGCCGGTACCCCACTTTGTAATAATGCACCTGCGATTCGCTGGCGGTAGTTGTGGGCATGTGCGTCTCTGGCTTATGATGCGTATCAGCCATGATCAACTCCTTATCAGTTGGTTGTGGTCAGCGGGCTGTTGGTGTTCCACCACCTTCAGTCCGCGCTAAAATCTCTCGTTACGCTCTTCCTCTCCTGTTTTCTCCTGTTCAAATATACACCTTCCGTCGGGTAAACTCGCTGAAAGCGAAGTAGTAAATTGCGAGCCGTCTCTGATAAACGGATTCTTTTTTCCGGTCTGCATTTCGCTTATCCCTTCTTCATATCGCCTTACGGAATATTCTTTCCCGGCTGAATATCACACTATGATTCCGCATTAACCAGCCTTCATTCTGTCTTACTGATTACGCCTTGCCTCCACTAAAGTCGGTAATAAAGGCTGCGACGTGACGCAGCTGTAACATGACTGCGGATGAGCACATCCGGCAGAAGGGAGCATTGACAGCCTCCATAGCTACAGTAAATAAAAATCGTTCCGGCATCAGATTGCAGAACTCCGGCAACATTGCGAAATATGTGCACTGCACAACAGAGCACACTGGTGGGAGCATAAGCATTGGCAGTCAGTTTCAGGTCAGCATTTTTGAATAAGTGCAGGTGTAACTCGCCAATTGCTATTTTCCATACAGGTCAATTTAAATAGATCTGTAACTCAGAGTCTGAATAAAGGGGAATCTTGCGGTCAGATTGAGAATCCGTGTTAATAGACGGTATAAAACCGTGTGGTTTTTTGGATGTATTAGGGATAATATTTCGGTGATTTTTCTTTTTTTTTGTGGCGATGCGGTCTTGATACCTCTGATTATTTTTGGTCTAATAATGCCCTGAAAATGGATTAATAAATAAAGTACATTAGTTATTCAGGTGGTGAAATTCCTGACTTAACTCAAATTAAATGGACGAAATGCCATTGTGAACGAGTGGGATTTAAATCCCAGATTTCCACAGGTCAGCCTGTTTTAAAACACCCGGGTATAAACAGATGCACTCCGACCCTGTCTGAGCATAAGGCGCGGAGCGCTAAAGGAAATTCCTGGCCGGTACAGGCGGATTGATAAAACGATAACCAGTCCGTCGGGTATGGGTGATTCAGGGAACGAAGTCCTGCGATAAGCGCAGGGAAATAATGTTAAATTATGAAAAGGAATTAACCAGATGACCTCTAAGTTAACGATGCTGGCATTACTGTGTGGCGGTTTGTTCGTGGGCAGCAATGCGCTGGCTGACAATCACACTGTCTCGATCGGCTATGCTCAAAGCAAAGTTGATGACTTCAAAAACATTCGCGGTGTCAATGTTCAGTATCGCTATGAGTGGGACTCTCCTCTCAGCGTTATTGGTTCGTTCAGCTATCTGAAAGGCGATCAAAGTTTTTCTGAGCGCGAAGATTTTTATGGCGATGTCAGCGGGTATGACGGCAAAACTAAAGTGAAATATTACTCACTGATGGCTGGTCCGGCATATCGTATCAATGACTATGTCAGCTTCTATGGATTGGTCGGTGTTGCCCATACCAAAGTGGATGAGAACGTGACTTATCTCGGAGCGTATTCCGAAGATTATAGCGAAAATAAATCCTCTTTTGTCTATGGCGCAGGTATTGTCGTGAATCCAGTCAGCAACCTCTCTGTGAGCGTTGGCTATGAAGGTACTCGCGTGAAATATAACGAAGATGTTGCTATCAATGGTTTCAACATTGGTATCGGCTACCGTTTCTGATTTAACGCTAAAATCTGCAACCCTGATCATCTGGTCAGGGTTGTTTTTTTGCGGCCTGTGAAGGGTAAGATTTAATGAATCTCAGGTCTTAGTTAGTTGTCAGATATAGATACCTTATTTTATTTTCCTCGCAGGATTAATAAAGTCTTTGCACAATGATTTGGCCAGCCATTTTGTTTAATAGTTGCATCGCCCCATAAAGACTGTGCAACGCAACAGGCACCCGGCTCCGACATCATTAAAATAATCCCATTTTTATTTCAGTTAAATTAAGGACAATAAACAATGGCGGCAAAAATCATCATCTCCGGATTGATAGCACTATTATTGAGTGGCTGCACCGCAGGTTTCAGACCTTCTCTGGATGATTATAAAGGACAGGATGCGGCCCGGATTCGCGTCGCCTCAGAGGGCAATACGGCTCTTCAGTTCTTTGAAAAGCAGGGTTCAGGTTGCTATAAAAAAGTACTGGAACGCCGTATTACTTCTGGCTTTGCCATTCTGGGTATCCCTGTCACAGGGAATAAACGAATAGGTATGCCAGCCTCATCTGATAATAATGGTGTTTTCATCAATGAGTTCACCCTGAAGCCGGGACAAATGATTCGGATCATCCACTACTGGACTGAGACTGGGTACTACCAGAACACTCAAAAATCTGCCACTGCTGAATTTATTCCTCAGGCTAACCATGACTACGATATCGTGGTCAGAGGCTCTGAATATTCAGGCGATAGCGTGTCCATCAAAAATCTCACTCCAGACGGCGCCGTAGTGGGCTGGAGCGACGTGAAGGAATGCCCGTCAGAGAGTATTTTTGATTAGTTTTCTCTTCCTTCATTCCTGAAGCCTGGTTGCTTCAGCAATAAATGTCCACGTTTACGGCATAGTCAGTAACCTGCTTACAGGTAGCGATGGAAATGCCGTTACCAGAACAGGCAGTCAGCGTCTTTATAACGCTTTGTAAAGGCTTATCACATTGATTTAAATACTTAAATTTCTGGCTTAAATCGGTACCAGTAATAATTCGCTGTACCTCAGAACTCTCCTAAAAACTGGCCCTGATAGCAAAGTGACCAATTTCCTCCATTTATCTGATGTTGCATTTTCGGTCCATCTGTAAAACTTCATCTCAACAAACACGGCGCGTCGCGCACGCCGGTTATACCTCAGTTACTGAGGATGCTTTAACAGCAGGATTGCGCGGTAACACTTTTCAGGAGGAACTTCCTGTGAATAAATCAATGTTAGCGGGTATCGGTATTGGTGTGGCAGCAGCGCTGGGTGTTGCCGCCGTAGCAGGCATGAACGTGTTTGATCGCGGTCCTCAATACGCTCAGGTACTGGCTGCAACGCCAATCAAAGAGAGCATCAGACAGCCACGTCAGGAGTGCCGTAATGTCACACTGACGCATCGTCGGGCCGTACAGGATGAAAACCGTCTTGCTGGCTCTGTATTAGGTGCAGTGGCAGGTGGAGTGCTGGGTCACCAGTTCGGTGGCGGTCGTGGTAAGGATGTTGCGACGGTAGCAGGTGCATTGGCAGGCGGTTATGCGGGTAATCAGGTCCAGGGCGGACTGCAGGATCGTGATACCTACACGACAACCGAACAGCGCTGTAAAACAGTGTATGACAAACAAGAGAAAAAACTGGGATATGACGTGACCTATAAAATAGGCGATCAGCAGGGTAAAATCCGTATGGAAAATGACCCCGGCACGCGTATTCCACTGGATCGCAATGGTCAGCTGATTCTCAACGGTGACCAGGCGTAATTGGGCAAAGCTTTGCCGCACTCGCGGCCACACAGCACGACGTAATGAAAAAGGCGCATCTCAAAGATGCGCCTTTTTTATCGCCATTTTCCCGCACTTTACCGATTAGCTCAGCAAAGCGCGGGCAGAGGGTTACGCCTGATGCTCAGCCAGTTGTGAAACGAAGCCCTGCACCCAATCCATACGGATTTTTCTTTCCGACAGCTCGCGGGTAAATCGCAGGCGTGTTGGCCCATCCAGTTTCCACTGCTGCGGCTCTTTCTGCAGCAGACTAATCAGCCATGCCGGATCGACCTTGTTCTGCGGCGCAAAATCGAAATAGCCACCTTTGTCGCTGGCTTCAATCTTACGCAGACCGACCGCGCGGGCTTTCAGGCGAATAATCGCCACGTCCAGCAGATTACGCGCAGGGTCAGGCAGCAGGCCGAAGCGGTCGATCATCTCAACTTTCAGCTCCTGCAACTCCTCTTCAACCTCCGCGCTGGCAATGCGCTTATAAAGTGAAAGACGGGTGCTGACATCCGGGATAAAGATCTCGGGCAGCAGCGCTGGCATGCGAAGTTCCACCTCGGTCTGGTTGCTGGTGAGATCCTCCAGTGATGGCTCGCGACCCTCTTTCAGCGCATCCACGGCATTCTCCAGCAGCTCCATGTAGAGCGTGAAGCCCAGCGTCTCCATCTGTCCGCTCTGCTCATCACCCAGCAGTTCGCCCGCTCCGCGAATTTCCAGGTCATGGGTTGCCAGCGCAAAGCCGGCGCCCAGATCTTCAAGTGAGGCGATCGCCTCCAGGCGTTTATGCGCGTCCGTGGTCATAGACTTCGGATGCGGCGTCAACAGCCAGGCGTAAGCCTGATGATGCGAACGACCGACGCGACCACGCAGCTGATGCAGCTGCGCCAGACCAAAGTGATCGGCCCGCTCAATGATGATGGTGTTCGCGGTCGGAATGTCGATCCCGGTTTCGATGATGGTGGTACAGACCAGCACGTTGAAACGCTGATGATGGAAATCGTTCATCACCCGCTCCAGCTCACGCTCACGCATCTGTCCATGACCAATCGCTACCCGCGCTTCCGGCACCAGATCGCTGAGACGCTGCGCCGCTTTCTCAATATTTTCGACGTCGTTGTAGAGGTAGTAAACCTGGCCGCCACGCAGAACTTCACGCAGAATCGCTTCACGGATCACCAGATCGTCGTATTCACGGACAAAGGTTTTCACCGCTAAACGGCGGGCAGGCGGGGTAGCGATAATCGAGAGATCGCGCATGCCGCTCATAGCCATATTCAGGGTGCGCGGGATCGGTGTGGCGGTAAGGGTGAGGATGTCCACATCCGCACGCATCGCCTTGATGCGCTCTTTGTGACGCACTCCGAACCGGTGCTCTTCATCGACAATCAGCAGGCCGAGATCGTGCCACTTGAGGTCACTCATCAGTAGTTTGTGGGTGCCGATCAAAATGTCGATCTTGCCATCGCTGGCCTGTTCCAGCACCTGCGCCTGCTCTTTGGCGGTACGGAAGCGGGAAAGCATCTCAATGCGAACCGGCCAGTTGGCGAAGCGATCGCGGAAGTTATCGTAGTGCTGCTGTGCCAGCAGGGTTGTCGGCACCAGTACGGCCACCTGTTTATGGTTCTCGATGGCGAGAAACGCGGCGCGCATCGCCACTTCGGTTTTACCGAAGCCCACGTCGCCGCACACCAGTCGATCCATCGCCAGCGGCTGACACATATCGCTCAATACGGCGTTGATCGCCTGCGCCTGATCGGGTGTGGTCTCAAACGGGAAACTTTCGCAGAACAGCTGATACTGCTCACGGTCATGCTTAAAGGCAAAACCGGTTTTAGCGGCGCGCTGGGCATAGATGTCCAGCAGCTCAGCTGCTACATCGCGTACTTTCTCCGCCGCTTTCTGCCGCGCGCGTGACCAGGCGTCACTGCCCAGCTTGTGCAGCGGCGCGTTATCGTCAGCCCCGCCCGCATAGCGGCTGATCAGGTGCAGCGATGAAACCGGCACATAGAGTTTGGCGTCGTTGGCATAGGAGAGCATCAGGTATTCCGCCTCAATGCCGCCTGCTTCCAGCGTAGTCAGGCCGATATAGCGGCCCACGCCGTGCTCCAGATGCACTACCGGCTGGCCGGGATGCAGCTCCGCCAGGTTACGGATCAGAATGTCCGGGTTAATGGTGCGACGGGTATCCTGACGGCGACGGCTGACGCGTTCGCCCAGCAGATCGCTTTCGCAAATCAGGGCACGGTTGCCCTGGGTATCGATAAAACCGCGCTCGCTGGCGCCGATCATCAGCGAAAAACGATCGCCGACGGTTTCATCAAAACGGTGCACCGGCTGAGGACGCAGTTTAATCCGTGCCAGCAGCTCCTGCAGGCTCTCGCGACGGCCTTCACTTTCTACCGAGAAGACCACGGCGCCGCTGAAGGTCTCAATAAACTGCCGCAGATGATCGAGCGGCGCTTTCGCCTGCGCCTGAACGGTGAGGTCTGGCAGCGGGGTATAGCCGAGATTGGTGTTGGCGGCTTTAGCGGGCAGCACCTCATTGGTCATCTGGATACGCGGCCAGGCTTTCAGTTCACCCATTAATGCATCGGGACGCAGCCACAGTGTAACCGGCTCCAGCAGCGGACGCATCGGGTCCACGCGACGGTTCTCATAGCGCGCCTCAGCATCCTGCCAGAAGCGGCTGGCGCTGCCTTCAAGGTCGCCACAGTTCACAATCAGGGTGTTGTCAGGCAGATAGCTGAACAGGCTGGGTAACGGCTGTTCAAAGAACAGCGGCTGCCAGTATTCGATGCCCGCGGGTAGCGTGCCTTTGCTGACCTGCTGATAGATATGCTCCGACTCGCGGCGCACATCAAAAATTTCACGCCAGCGGCTGCGGAACAGCTCAATGGCGGCTTTGTCGCTGGGAAATTCATGCGCAGGCAGCAGGTTAATTTCCGGGACCGCTTCCAGCGTGCGCTGATTATCGACGTCGAACAGGCGCAGACTGTCGATCTCATCATCGAAAAAGTCAATGCGATAGGGCTGATCGCTGCCCATCGGGAACAGGTCGAGCAGGGCGCCGCGCGTGGCGTATTCGCCGTGCTCCATGACCTGATCGACATGACGATAACCCGCCTGCTCAAGCTGATCGCGCAGCCGGTCGCGTGAGAGCTTTTGTCCCTGCTTCATCACCAGCGCATGACCGTGCAGGAAACTGTGCGGACAGACGCGCTGCATCAGGGTGTTGACCGGCATGATCAGCATGCCGCTCTGCATCACCGGCAGCTGATAGAGGGTCGAGAGGCGCGCGGAGATAATATCCTGATGCGGCGAGAAGCTGTCATACGGCAGCGTCTCCCAGTCGGCGAGGTGCACCACCGGCAGATCGGTAAACTGACGGATTTCATCCAGCAGACGCAGGGCGGTTTGGGTATCGGGGGTAATCATCAATACCGGGCCAGCATGACGTTCGGTAATGCTGGCACACTCTACCGCATGTGCAGCGCCGATGAGCTGGCCGAGCTGGCGGTGATCGCCGGATTTAACGGGCAGGGTATAACGAGTCTGTTCGGGCATGGGATCTCGGGGTTGCTCCATTTTTCCAGGACGTAATCATTCCATATTATGTCAGGGGGATCACCTTTGCGGCACAATTTTCCTGCCGCGCCGCGCTGAACACGGGGATCGGTCAGCCATTACCGGGCGTCGGCGATAATACAGCGGATAGAGAGAGGATAGACGAGTCTGGAGCGGGATCAGAAAAAACCGCCGTCGCTCTGCAGCGACGGGGTTAAACGGGCATTCTATTTTATGGATTGCTGTGTGTAATACATGCGTGGGCGGTCGATATTTGCCCAGGATAACTCCTGCTCAGGATGATAGCTGAGGTTGCCGTCGTCCCACTTTACGTAGTAGCCGGCTGGTGCGCTTCCCTGCTCAAAGACGTTGATGATTTCGCCTCTGATTTCCCCGGATTGATGTTTAACAATACTGCCTTTGGGAAATTTCAACATGGTCGCTACCTCTATCGCTGTGCGATAAATACCCTCTTATCCTGTTACAGATTGTAGTCTACGCGCCAGGGCGCTGGATAATCAGCCAATAAGCGATGGCTTTATCGTCTATTCTGCGGCTTTGGTCGTGAATGTGACGTATCCTGACGCAACTTTGCTGCCGACTCAGAGGGTTAGAGGTTTCATAAAGCGAGCCGCTCCTTTATCATCCCCCTACCTATTTTCAGGCAACGGCTTACTGGATTCCATGTATCAACCTGTCGCGCTATTTATCGGTCTGCGTTACATGCGCGGACGAGCATCGGATCGCTTCGGTCGCTTTGTCTCCTGGCTCTCAACGATTGGCATTACGCTCGGCGTGCTGGCGATGGTCACTGTCTTATCGGTGATGAATGGTTTTGAGCGTGAACTCGAAGGCAATATTCTTGGGCTAATGCCTCAGGCGCTGATCACCAGCGATAAAGGCAGTCTCAATCCTCAACAGCAACCCGCTGACTCGCTGAATCTGCAGGGTGTCAGCCGCATCGCGCCGCTGACCACCGCCAGTGTGGTATTGCAAAGCCCGCACAGCGTCTCGGTTGGCGTAATGCTGGGCATTGAGCCGGATGAAAAGGATCCGCTGACGCCGTTCCTGGTGAACACCCAGCAGAGCGTGCTGCAGGCCGGGCAGTACAATGTGATCCTCGGTGAACAGCTGGCGTCACAGCTTGGCGTAAAACGTGGCGATCAGCTGCGTCTGATGGTGCCGTCGGTCAGCCAGTTTACCCCGATGGGACGCGTGCCGAGCCAGCGTCTGTTTACGGTGGCAGGCACCTATGCCGCCAACAGCGAAGTCGATGGTTATCAGATTCTGGTCAATCTTCAGGATGCGTCGCGCGTAATGCGCTATCCGGCCGGGAACATTACCGGCTGGCGGCTGTGGCTGGATAAACCGTTGTCGGTTGACAGCCTCAGCCAGCAGACACTGCCCCAGGGTCTTGTCTGGAAAGACTGGCGTGAGCGCAAAGGTGATCTCTTCCAGGCGGTGCGCATGGAGAAGAACATGATGGGCCTGCTGCTGAGCCTGATTATCGCTGTGGCCGCCTTTAACATCATCACCTCATTAGGCCTGCTGATCATGGAGAAGCAGGGCGAAGTGGCGATCCTGCAAACCCAGGGCCTGACGCGCCGGCAAATCGTGGCGGTGTTTATGGTGCAGGGTGCCAGCGCCGGGATTATCGGCACGCTGCTCGGCACGCTGCTCGGTGTGCTGCTCGCCAGCCAGCTCAACAATTTAATGCCGGTGATTGGCCTGTTCCTCGATGGTGCCGCGTTGCCGGTTGATATCAATGTGTGGCAGGTGGTCACCATCGCCCTCAGCGCGATGATTGTGGCGCTGCTGTCTACGCTCTATCCTTCGTGGCGCGCTGCCGCCGTTCAACCTGCTGAGGCTTTACGTTATGAGTAACACTCCTTTGTTGCAGTGCCGCGACCTGTGCAAACGCTATCAGGAAGGCAGCGTGCAGACCGATGTGCTGCGCAATGTGGCTTTCAGCCTCCAGCCCGGTGAACTGACGGCGATTGTCGGCAGCTCCGGTTCCGGTAAAAGTACGCTGCTGCATCTGCTCGGTGGTCTGGATGCGCCGACGTCGGGCGATGTGGTGTTTGATGGTCAGTCGCTGAACGCCATGTCCTCGTCGGCCAAAGCCGAGCTGCGTAACCGCGAGCTGGGCTTCATCTATCAGTTCCACCATCTGCTGCCAGACTTCAGCGCGCTGGAGAACGTGGCGATGCCGCTGCTGATTGGCAAAATCGCGAAAGCGGAAGCGCAGGAACGCGCCCGCGAGATGCTGGCCGCCGTTGGGCTGGACCACCGTGCCGCGCACCGGCCGTCTGAACTGTCCGGCGGCGAGCGTCAGCGCGTGGCGATCGCCCGTGCGCTGGTCAACCGACCACGGCTGGTGATGGCGGATGAGCCCACCGGTAACCTGGATGCGCGCAACGCCGACGCCATTTTTGAACTGTTGGGCGAGCTGAACGTCCGTCAGGGCACCGCCTTTCTGGTGGTGACGCACGATCTGATGCTGGCAAAACGCATGACGCGTCAGATGGAGATGCGTGATGGTCAGTTAAGCGATCAGCTCACTCTGGCAGGAGCGCTGTAATGGGTTCGTCGTTATCCCTGTTGCTGGGCCTGCGCTTCAGCCGTGGACGCCGTCGAGGCGGCATGGTTTCGCTGATTTCGGTGATCTCCACCATCGGGATTGCGCTGGGCGTGGCGGTGCTGATTATCGGCCTCAGCGCCATGAACGGTTTTGAGCGTGAGCTGAATAACCGCATTCTGGCGGTGGTGCCGCACGGTGAAATCGAGGCGGTTAATCAGCCGTTCCAGCACTGGCAGTCGATGATTGCGCCGATTGAAAAGGTGCCCGGCATTGCGGCGGCAGCCCCCTATGTCAACTTCACTGGCCTGATTGAGAGCGGTGCCCGGCTGGAAGCGCTGCAGGTGAAGGGCGTTGATCCTGCCCAGGAGCCGCGCCTCAGCGCACTGCCACAGTTTGTCGCCGGTAACGCCTGGTCCTCTTTTGCCGCCGGTAAGCAGCAGATCATTCTGGGCGGCGGCATTGCTGAATCGCTGAAGGTGAAGCAGGGCGACTGGATCACCATCATGATCCCGAATAACGATGGTGATAACAAACTGCTTCAGCCAAAACGCATTCGGCTGCAGGTCAGCGGTATCCTGCAACTCAGCGGCATGCTTGATCACAGTCTGGCGCTGGTGCCGCTGGCCGATGCGCAGCACTATCTGGATATGGGTGACAGCGTCTCTGGTATCGCGCTGAAGATGACCGACCCGTTCCAGGCCGTCAAACTGGTGCGCGATGCCGGTGAAGCAACCCGTTCTTACGTCTACATTAAGAGCTGGATTGGCACCTACGGCTATATGTACCGCGACATTCAGATGATCCGCGCCATCATGTATCTGGCGATGGTGCTGGTGATTGGTGTCGCCTGCTTTAACATCGTCTCCACGCTGGTGATGGCGGTGAAGGACAAGAGCAGCGATATCGCGGTGCTGCGTACCCTCGGCGCGAAAGACCGGCTGATCCGCGCCATCTTTATCTGGTACGGTTTGCTGGCGGGCCTGCTGGGCAGCGTCAGCGGCGTGGTCGCGGGCGTGCTGGTGGCGCTGAATCTGACCTCACTGGTGCGCGGGCTGGAGTCAATCACCGGTCATCATCTGCTGGCAGGAGATATCTACTTTATTGATTTCCTGCCCTCGGAACTGCACTGGATTGACGTGTTCTCAGTACTGATTACCGCCATTCTGCTGAGCCTGCTGGCGAGCTGGTATCCGGCCAGACGCGCCAGCCGCATTGACCCGGCTCGGGTATTAAGCGGTCAGTGATAAAAATGCGGCGCGAGTGATTTCGCGCCGCATCTGTTTAAGACCTTTGCTGTTGGGTCATGCCCTCAGCAACCGTTACTATCGGGTGATGTTAACCCGGAATCTGTTTAGAGCGGCTCGCCGCAGCTGCTACGCCAGGAGATTTTATGCGTACACCACGTCGCCGCATACGACTTGCCCGCCTGAAGAAAACCCGGAGAAAAGTGCATCAGCGCTTTCGCCAGCGCATTTTTGAGCGCGATCGTCAGGCCGAACTGGCCGCCCATCCCCAGCCGCATGTTGTGGTGCTGACCGGCGCAGGCATTTCCGCGGAGTCCGGCATCCGGACCTTCCGCGCGGCTGATGGCCTGTGGGAAGAGCACCACGTTGAAGACGTTGCCACGCCCGAAGGCTTTCAGCGCGATCCCGCGCTGGTGCAGCGTTTCTACAATGCGCGTCGTCAGCAGCTGCAGGAAGCCGACATCCAGCCTAATGCCGCCCATCTGGCGCTGGCGGAGCTGGAGCAGGTGTTAGGCGATAATTTCCTGCTGGTCACGCAAAACATCGACAACCTGCATGAGCGTGCCGGAAACAGCCGGGTGCTGCATATGCACGGTGAGCTGTTAAAGGTGCGCTGTGTCACCAGCGGTCAGGTGATTGAGTGGACCGGCGATATCACGCCGGACGATCGCTGCACCTGCTGTCAGTTCCCCTCTGCGCTGCGACCGCACGTGGTCTGGTTTGGCGAGATGCCGCTGGGTATGGAGCAGATTTACCAGGCGCTGGAACAGGCCGATTACTTTATCGCAATTGGCACGTCAGGCCATGTTTATCCGGCCGCGGGCTTTGTGCATGAGGCCAAACTGCAGGGCGCGCACACCGTTGAGCTGAACCTGGAGCCGAGCCAGGTGGGTAACGAGTTTGCCGAACGGCATTATGGCCTGGCGAGCAAAGTGGTGCCGGAGTTTGTTCATACCCTGCTGCGCGGGCTGTATAAGTAGGCGGGGCGGCGATGGCCGCCCGAGGTTGCTGACAAAGTCTGCCACGGCCAGCTGTAAGACCGTGTATGCACAGAGAACAAGGTCAGATCAGAAAGTCGCTTAAACCATTCATGGCCGCTCGTCCCGCGCGATGACGCACCTCATCCTTGAGGTGCGCCCGTTACCGGGCCAACGCGTTGCGTTGTTCAAAAACGCTCCCGGCGTTTTTATCCGGGCGGCGGGACGCTTTCCTCTTCTGACCGTGTTCCCTGCGCTTTATGCTAATGCGTTGCAGCCAGGGTCACCCAGCTTTGGCTTTGCCAGCAGTCTGCGGAGCGGCTAATGCCGCCCCTTTAATCAATTTTAACGGCCCGCTTTAAGCTGCTGGAACAGGGTTTCGTACTGAAGGCTGGCGTCGCCCACATCATCCTGCCATTCACCGTGCTTAATTACGTCAGCAGGTGGATAGAGTGACGGATCGTTCGCCACGGCGGGTGGCAGCAATGCCTTTGCCGCGAGGTTCGGTGTAGGATAGCCGATAGTTTCCGCCACTTTCGCCGCGACGTCAGGACGCAGCAGGAAGTTAATCAGCTTCAGCGCGCCCGCCTTGTTCTTCGCGTTAGCCGGTATCGCGAGGTTATCCATCCAGAAAATGCCGCCCTCTTCAGGCCAGACGATCGCTAACGGCGTGCCAGACTGACGTGCGACATACGCTGAGCCATTCCAGAGCATGCCCAGATTCACTTCGCCTTCCATAAAGGGATTACCCGGATTATCAGAGTTGAAGGCCAGCACATTGGGCATCAGCTTTTTCAGCTCAGAATAAGCGGCTTTGATCTGCTCAGGATCGCGGGTATTGCCGGAGTATCCCAGCTTGCGCAGCGCCATCTGGAACACTTCGCGCGCGTCGTCGGTCAGCAGCAGGCTTTGCTTATATTCCGGCTTCCACAGATCGGCCCAGCGGGTCACGCTTTTCACGTCGATCTCATCGGTATTGACACCGATTGCTGTCGCGCCCCAGATATAGGGAATCGAGTAGTTATTGTCAGGATCGAAGGGTTTATTCAGCAGGTCGGGATCAAGGTTGCTGAAGTTGCTGAGCTGGCTTTTGTCGATCTTCTGCAGCATCCCTTCGTTACGCATTTTTGCCACGAAGTAGGTTGACGGCACGACCAGATCGTAAGCGCCATCTTTCCAGGTTTTCAGTTTGGCGTACATGCTCTCATTGGATTCATAGGTCGAATAGATCACTTTAATGCCGGTCTCTTTCGTGAACTGCTCCAGCAGCCCCGGCGGCACATATTCGGTCCAGTTGTAAAAATAGAGGGTATTACTGTTGTCTGCCTGCGCCACGTTCATACCCAGCAACAGCGCACCTGCCGCCAGCCAGTGAGATCTCTTTTTCATCCTCAATCCTCTTATTTATTTCTGTCACGCAGCAGCCACTGACTGGCCGCGACCAGCAGCAGTGACAGCAGCATTAAAATAGTGGCCAGCGCATTCACCTCCGGAGAGACGCCAACTTTTACCATCGAGTAGATCTTCAGCGGTAAAATCTCAAACGTCGGACCGCTGACAAAGGAAGAGACCACTACATCATCTATCGACAGGGTAAAGCTCAGTAACCATCCGGCGGCAACGGCTGGCATCGCCAGCGGCAGAATGATTTTGCGCAGAATGGTGGTTTCGCTGGCCCCCAGATCTTTGGCTGCTTCCAGCATGCGCACATCAAAGCCTTTCAGGCGTGAGTAGACGGTAATCACCACAAACGGCAGGCAAAATGTAATGTGGGAAAAGAGCAGTGACCAGAAGCCCAGCGACATGCCCAGCAGCATAAACAGCACCAGCAGGGAGATAGCCATCACAATGTCCGGCGACATCATCACCACGAACAGCATGCCACTGACAAAGGGCTTGCCGCGAAAACGGTAGCGAAAGAGTGCGACAGCGGTGAGTGCGCCAATCAGTGTGGCACAGCTGGCTGAGAGCACGCCCATGATTAGGGAGTGCTGCGCCGCTTGAATCAGACTGTCATTGTTCAGCAGCAGGCTGTACCAGCGGGTCGTGAAACCCTGCCAGTTAATGCCAAAGCGGGAGGCGTTAAACGAATTCACGATCAGGATAACAATCGGTATATAGAACCAGGCGTAAATAATCGCCATAAAACTGCCGCGTAACAGGCGTGCCATCATCCTAAATCCACCCGGTTATTCAGCAGTCGCGCCGCGCGCCAGTAAATCAGCAACAGCAATCCCATCAACAGCGTCATCACAATGCTGGTAGCCGCGCCAAATGGCCAGTCGCGGATGTTGAGGAACTGACTTTTGATGACGTTGCCAATCAGCAGATTCTTTGCGCCGCCCATCAGGTCGGCGACGTAGAACAGCCCCATCGCCGGGATCAACACCAGCAGACAGCCCGCAATAATGCCCGGCATGGTCAGCGGTAGAATGATACGGAAAAAGGTCTGCAGCTTACCGGCACCGAGGTCGCGCGCCGCTTCCAGCAGCGGTTTATCCAGCTTCTCCAGGCTGGAGTAGAGCGGCAGCACCATAAACGGCAGCAGAATGTAGATCAGCCCGAGGATCACCGCTTCCGGGGTATACATGATGCGAAACGGCTTATCGATCAGCCCCAGCGACAGCAGGAAATCATTCAGCCAGCCACGGGTGCTGAGGAAAATTTTCAGGCCGTAAATACGGATCAGCGAGTTGGTCCAGAAAGGCACAATCAACAGAAACAGCATCAGCGGACGCAGGCGCGGTGTGAGTTTTGTCAGACACCATGCAAAGGGATAGCCCAGCAACAGACAGCCAATTGTGGCAATCAGCGCCATGCTCAGCGAGTGCAGCAGCACCTGCGCATAGAGCGGGTCGAGCAGCCGGGTGTAATTACTGAAGGTCAACACCGCGCTGACGAAGTGTGCATCATCGCGCGTCAGAAAACTGGTGACAAAAATCATCAGGTTGGGCACAAAGACGAACAGTGTCAGCCAGCCGACAATCAGTGCGATGACCCCCTTCTGAAAACCATTACGCATCCGCTTCATAGGGCAGTACCACCTCCCATCCCGGCACCCAGCTCACGGCCATCTTCTGATTAAGCGAGTGATCAACGTCCGGGTCATCTTCATTAAAGAACTCGCTGACCGTAATCAGCTTACCGTTCTCCAGCTCTACCGAAGACTCCAGCGTCATGCCTTTGTAATTACGTTCGCGCACATAGCCAATCAGGCCATCTGATGCGCTGTCACCGTGGATCTCCTGCACCCGCAGATCTTCCGGACGCAGCAGCACATGAAGCCGGTCACCCACGCTGACCGGGAAAGTACAGTGGAGCGCGCACTCGCGTCCCTCGACCCGGGCCCGCACGTCTGGCGCGCCGTCGCTGGCGAGCACTTCAGCATCAAAGACATTAATTTCGCCGATAAAGCGGGCAACAAACAGGTTTTCGGGCTCTTCGTAGATTTCGCGTGGCGTACCGTCCTGCACGACCTTGCCGTCGCGCATGACCACGATGCGATCGGACATGGTCAGCGCCTCTTCCTGATCGTGGGTGACAAAGACAAAGGTGATGTCGAGCTTACGCTGCAGGGCTTTCAGCTCGTTCTGCATCTGACGGCGCAGCTTATAGTCCAGCGCAGAGAGGGATTCGTCCAGCAGCAGCACTTCAGGACGATTGACTACTGCGCGGGCAATCGCCACACGCTGTTGCTGGCCGCCGGAAAGCTGATGCGGGCGGCGGTCGGCAAAGCTTTCCAGCTGCACCATTGCCAGCGCGTCATTGACTCTGGTCGTTATCTCCGCCGCCGGGGTTTTCTGCATCCGCAGGCCAAAGGCGACGTTTTCATATACCGTCATATGCGGAAACAGCGCATAGCTCTGAAACACGGTATTGACGTGACGGTGTTCGGCCGGCGTATCAGTAATGTCCTGATCATCGAGCGAAATACGGCCGCGATCTGCCGCTTCCAGTCCGGCAATCAGGCGCAGAATGGTGGTTTTGCCACAGCCCGACGGGCCGAGCAGGGTGATGAACTCACCGTGATGGATGGTCAGGTTAAAATCATCAATAATGGTCTTACCATCAAAAGCTTTACTGATGCCAGAAAGCGTAACCAGCGCCTGCTGTGCGCGTGTTTGCGTCATTTTAGTCTCAGTCTGTCTAGGGTCGAACAGGTAATAGCATAGCCGCTCAGCGCAGCCAGCCAGCAAAGAGGGGCGGATGATACCTGAAAAATAAGGCATTGCCATGTTTTGCCCGCCTGGCCGCGGCAATTTGACCGGCTGTTAACAACATTGCGAGGTTTGCCGCAACAATCACGTAATCAGGCGTTTTTTTCGGGCTTATTACTTTCACAAAGGTCACTGACAGCGCTAACCTGTCTGCGAATGATTTTACGCAACGTTGTGACCGGCGGGTCTGTGAATAATACCGGACGGCACTTTTAAAGGATGGGATATGGAACAGTTACTTGAGCGCTTTTTAAGTTATGTGGCAGTTGAGACACAGGCTAAGCCGCAGGCGCGCCAGGTGCCCAGCAGTGAAGGGCAGTGGACGCTGGCGCGTCAGCTGCAGGAGGAGCTGCTGGCCCTGGGGTTTGTTGATGTCACCCTGAGCGATCACTGTTGCGTCATGGGCACGCTGCCCGCCAATGTTGACTGGCCGACGCCAGTTATCGGTTTCATCTCCCACATGGATACGTCGCCTGATTTCACAGCGAAACATGTGAATCCGCAGATCATCGAAGATTATCGCGGTGGCGACATTGCGCTGGGAAATGGCAATGAGGTTCTGTCACCCGTGATGTTCCCGGTGCTGCACAAGCTGATTGGACATACGCTGATTACCACCGATGGCAAAACTCTGCTGGGCGCGGATGATAAAGCGGGTATCGCCGAGATCATGACGGCGATGGCGCAGCTGGCTAGCAGCCATACACCACATGGCGCGATCCGCGTCGCCTTCACGCCCGATGAAGAGATCGGCCGCGGCACCTCACACTTTGATGTAGAGGCGTTTGCCGCCGACTGGGCCTACACCATTGATGGCAGCGATCTGGGCGAGTTCGAGTATGAAAACTTCAATGCCGCCTCGGCTACGGTCAAAATCGTCGGTAACAACGTGCATCCAGGCTCCGCCAAAGGCGTGATGGTTAATGCGCTGGAGCTGGCTAACCAGTTTCATGCGGCCGTACCGGCCGGTGAAAAGCCGCAGTACACCGACGGCTATCAGGGCTTCTATCATCTGCATCAGATTAAAGGTAGCGTTGAGCACGCCGAGATGCTCTACATCATTCGTGACTTTGAAACCGGGAGTTTCGAACAGCGTAAACAGACGCTGCTGCAGATCGCCGCGGAGATCAACAAAACCCTGCACCCGGACTGCTCAGTCACGGTTGAGATCACCAATAGCTATCGCAACATGCGTGAAAAAGTCGAGCCGTTCCCGCATATCATTGATCTGGCTTTGCAGGCGATGCGTGACTGCGGCATTGAACCGGTGGTGAAACCGATTCGTGGCGGCACCGATGGGTCGTCACTGTCGTGGAAAGGGTTGCCTTGCCCGAACATCTTTACCGGGGGCTATAACTATCACGGCAAGCATGAGTTCGCGTCGCTGAATATCATGGCGAAGTCAGTGGAAGTCATTGTGCGTCTGTCCGAACTGGCAGCACAGAAGAAGGATTAAATGAAAAAAGGCTCTCTGCCAGTAAAAGCCAGAGAGCCTGTTTCAGCCGCAGCGCACGGTTCCGCGCTGCGGGTTATTCCTCGCCGAAGTACCAATAACCAGCATTCACCAGACCGGCGATCTGCGCCAGCACGGCCGGATCATCCAGCGCATCTCCCAGGTCGTCGAGCGTGATGCGATAGTGATTCGCCAGAACCGCCATGACATCGGGGCGTGAACACTCAACCCGCTCACCATTGATATAAACAGCATCACCAATCGTCAGGACACGCAGGCCACCCAACCGGCTCAGGGCATCGCCCTGTTGCAGCGCATCATAAATCTCATCAGGCTGATAAGGCGGTTCCGGCGGCGCGACGTCGAGCTCGTGGCGTGACTGCGAAATGAATTCGCCGAACCACTGCTCAAACTGCTCCGGCTGATTGACCACATCCAGCATCAGCTGGCGCACGCCTTCAATCTCCTGCGGCAGGATCTGTGACGGGCAATCGCGTGCAGGCACATCCGGATCGCTGAAGCGCAGGCTGCCCAGCTCGTTGGCCAGGGCGTAGTCGGCAAAGCCGCTGATTAACTCACGACCGCTGGGGGCGCGGAAACCAACGGAGTAGTTCAGGGCGTTTTCCAGCGAGTAGCCTTCATGCGGGAATCCTGGCGGAATGTAGAGAATATCGCCCGGCTCCAGCTCTTCATCAATGATGGCATCGAACGGTTCAACCTGCAGCAGGTCCGGATGCGGGCAGTGCTGCTTCAGCGCCACTTTTTCACCGACGCGCCAGCGACGGCGGCCCGTACCCTGAATAATGAAGACATCATACTGATCAAAATGGGGACCGACGCCGCCGCCAGGCACGGCAAACGACACCATCAGGTCATCGACACGCCAGTCCGGCAGGAAGCGGAAAGGGCGCATCAGCGCGGCAGAGGGTTCATGCCAGTGATTGACTGCCTGGACCAGCAGCGACCAGTTGTTCTCTCCCAGGTGATCATAGCTCTCAAACGGGCCGTGGCTGACCTGCCATTTGCCGTCCTGATGGCTGACCAGGCGGCTGTCCACCTCGTTTTCCATTGCCAGTCCGGCCAGTTCATCCGGTGAAAGGGGATCAACGAAGTTTTTAAAACCACGCTTCAGCACGACCGGGCGTTTCTGCCAGTAGCGCTGAATAAAATCGGGCCAGTTAATATCGAGCTGATAGTCCATACAAGGGTTCCGCTTAGGGCTGTAAATGCCAGCTAGTATAACAGCCCGGACGGTTTTCTACTCGCGACGATGTTCGACTTCCTGGCGCTGAAAAACCACTTCCATACGTGTTCCGCCAAGCGCACTGCTGGTGGCGATGACGTTACCCTCATACTGTTCCAGAATATCGCGCACCACCGCCAGACCTAATCCCTGGCCCGGACGCAGCGTATCGGCACGCTGCCCCCGCACAAACACTAAATCGCGCTTGCTCTCAGGAATACCCGGGCCATCGTCGTCGATATAGAGATGCAGCGCCTTTTCGCTCTGATAAGCACTGACTTCGATAAATTCCAGGCAATACTTGCAGGCGTTATCGAGTACGTTGCCCAGCACTTCCATAAAGTCATTCTGGTCGCCTACAAAGGTCAGCTCCGGTGAGATATCCAGCGTTATCGCCACGCCTTTGCGCTGATAAACTTTATTCAGTGCCGAGCAGAGACTGTCGAGCAGACCGGAAACGGAATGGAGATCGCGCTGCAGCGGATTATGATCGGCCTGCATACTGGCGCGATGCAGATAGTATCCCACCTGCTGTGAGATGCGGCTTATCTGCTCCAGCATTACCGGCTCCGCCTGTTCCACCGTCAGCTCTTTGCCATTGCGCAGCGATCGCAGGGTACTCTGCAACACGGCCAGCGGCGTTTTCAGGCTATGGGTCAGATCCGAAAGGGTGGTGCGATAGCGGGTGTAGCGCTGCCGTTCATTGGTCAGCAGCAGATTGAGGTTGCGCACCAGACTGCGCAGCTCCTGCGGCGGATTATCCGCCAGATTCTCACGCTGACTGGTCTCCAGTTCGCGCACTTGTTGTGTCAGCGCACCTATTGGCCGCAGACTCCAGTGCGCCGCCAGCCACAGCAGCGGAATAATCAGTATCAGGTTAGCCGCCAGCACATAGCTGAACCACGACCAGACTACATCAGAATGCTGCAACTCCTGCGGAATAGAGTCGACCACTACGATGGTGAGCGCGGGCAGATTCGTCGTGGCATCGTAACGGTTAACGGCCACCGAGTGGGTAAAGGTGTCGTTACTGTCGGTGTCCCAGTCATTAAGCCGTTGCTTAGCATTGAGATTATTGCCCATCGCGACCATGCTGGTGCGGTTGCTGGTATCGATCTCGTAGAAGTCGGGCTTCAGCAGCCATTCGCGGCGGATCTTTTTGCGAATATCCGGCACGTCGCGTTGCTGCCACAGCAGCTTGCCGTGCTCATCGTAGATGAAGACCAGCGTCGGAAAATTCAGCGTCATCCGTTCCGGCTGCGCGATGGTGAGCTTGTTGTCATGCCATTGCGCCAGCGTAAAGAACAGATTGCTCTCGCCGCGCATCACCCGGTAGGTATTTTTATCGAAACTCACCACATAGCCAATGACTGCGACCATGCCGTAAGAGAGTGAGAGGAACAGAACTATCGCTGCGGAGGCAAGCAGAAAGCGGGCGCGCAGCGAAATAGGGCGGTAACGATTAAACCAGGACATGGTCAGAGATCAAAGCGGTAACCCTGGCCACGCACGGTGGCGATGACATCAGTGGGGTGCAACGCCAGAATCTTTTTGCGCAGACGACCCATCAGAACGTCGATGGTGTGGCTTTCGCGTAGTTCAGCGTCAGGGTAGAGCTGCAGCATCAGCGAGTCTTTGCTTACCACTTTGCCCGCGTTACGGATCAGCGTCTCGACAATGGTGTACTCAAAGGCGGTGAGCTTCACAGGTTCTTCATTCACCGTCAGCTCACGGCGTGAGAGATCAACCTGAAACGGGGCCATATCGATGATTTGCGACGCATGACCGCTGTTGCGGCGCATCAGCGCCTGCAGGCGTGCCGCGACCTCTTCAATGTGAAACGGTTTGGTGACGTAGTCATCCGCACCGGCTTCCAGCGCTTCGACTTTCGCCTGCCAGCCCTCACGGGCGGTCAGCACCAGAATGGGCTGACGCACGGCATCACTGCGCCAGCGGCGAATCAGCGACATGCCATCTTCATCCGGCAGGCCGAGATCCACCAGCGCGATATCGGGCAGATGTTCGCGGAGAAAATAGTCAGCTTCTTTGGCGTCTTCGGCGGCATCGACCTGATGGCCCATGTCACGTAACTGGACGGCGAGATGATGGCGCAGCAGGGCATTGTCTTCAACAACCAGAACACGCATAGAAATTCCTTACACTCTGTTTGAGTCAACCTGCAGAAAGTATACGCGAAATGTATTAAACAAGATGTTAACGCAGACCGGACTGGGCCGGTCTGCGGCGGGCATTATTTCAGATCGTCAACCATCTGGATAGCGCGACCAATATAGTTTGCAGGCGTCATCTGCTTCAGACGCACTTTTTCCTCTTCCGGCAGCGCCAGGCTGTCGATAAAGGCCTGCATGCCAGCAGCGTCTACGCGTTTGCCGCGCGTCAGCTCTTTCAGCTTCTCATACGGCTTCTCAATGCCGTAACGACGCATCACTGTCTGGATCGGCTCTGCCAGCACTTCCCAGTTATGATCCAGCTCGTCCAGCAGACGATCGCGGTTCACTTCCAGCTTGGAGATACCTTTCAGCGTCGCCTGATAGGCGATCAGCGCATAGCCCACGCCCACGCCGAGATTACGCAGCACGGTGGAGTCGGTCAGGTCACGCTGCCAGCGTGAGACCGGCAGTTTGCTGGCCAGATGCTGCATCACGGCGTTCGCCAGGCCCAGATTGCCTTCGGAGTTTTCGAAGTCGATCGGGTTTACCTTGTGCGGCATGGTTGAGGAGCCGATCTCGCCCGCGATGGTTTTCTGTTTGAAGTGGTTCAGCGCCACATAACCCCAGATATCGCGATCGAAATCGATCAGGATGGTGTTAAAGCGGGCAATGCAGTCGAACATCTCGGCGATATAGTCGTGCGGTTCAATCTGCGTGGTGTACGGGTTCCAGGTAATCCCCAGCGAAGTGACGAAGTTCTCGCTCAGTTCATGCCAGTCCACTTCGGGATAGGCGGCAATGTGGGCATTGTAGTTACCGACTGCGCCATTGATTTTACCCAGCACTTCAATCTGCTTCAGCTGACGTAACTGACGCTCCAGACGGTAGGCGACGTTGGCCATCTCTTTACCCATGGTCGATGGCGTCGCCGGCTGGCCGTGGGTGCGTGAGAGCAGCGGAATGTCACGGTATTCGCTGGCAAGACCTTTCACGGCGCTGATCAGCTGGTCCCAGTAAGGCAGGATCACGTCACGGCGGGCCGTTTCCAGCATCAGGGCGTGCGACAGGTTGTTGATATCTTCAGAGGTGCAGGCGAAGTGGATAAATTCAGAGACGGCATGCAGGGCAGGGATATCGGCCACTTTCTCTTTCAGGAAATACTCAACCGCTTTCACATCGTGGTTGGTGGTGCGCTCAATCGTTTTGATGCGGGCGGCATCGTCTTCTGAAAAACCGGCGACAATTGCATCAAGGAAAGCGTTTGCGTCGGCATCAAATGCAGGAACTTCCTTGATCTCTGCGGTCGCGGCCAGTTTTTGTAACCAGCGAACTTCAACCTCAACGCGGAATTTCAGCAAACCGAACTCGCTGAAAATCGCACGCAGCGGGCTGACTTTATCGCCGTAACGACCATCGACAGGTGAGACGGCGGTCAGAGAGGATAATTCCATCAGTGCAACTCCTGAATCATTTAGCAGTGTTTTGCCGCACCGACTTAGTAAGTCAGTGGCAGCCGGGATAAGAGGGTTTTCGCTTCACGCAGCAAACGCTGGCGCGAGAACATCAGTTGCAGTCGGCCACCGCCGACCTGCTGCCACAATACGGCAGCGCGGATACCGGCTAACAGAGTGGCACGCACTTTACTCTGAACCTGCGTATTCTGCAGCACCGCAGGCGAACCGGTAACCTGGATACGCGGGCCAAGCGGGCTGATCACATCCACATAGATGCCAGCCATCGCGCTGAGGATGGTGTCTGACTCCAGTTCATAATGTGCCAGCTGGCGATCCAGCTGCGTAATGCGCTGTGCCAGCGTCGCCATAGCGGATTTACTGGCGCTGAGCTTGCGCTCCAGCACCATCATGCTCAGGGTGTAACGCGTCAGTTCAGCGCCTGCGCCCTGGCGACTGCTGCTGTTCAGCACCGCCATCAGGGTTTCAAGTCCGAGGCGCAGGTTGGCTTCATTGTTGCCGAATACCGCCAGCGTGGAGCCAGGATTCAGGTCCAGTACGCTGCGCAGCGACACGGTCAGCGCTTCGGGCTGGCAGTGACCCTGCTGAGCCAGCTGCTGCACCAGATGAGCGGACTGACAGATGCCCGCCAGCGCCAGCGTGATTTCCTGATAATTTTTCGCCACGGTTACTCCTGTTTACGCGTCATCAACGCGGGCTAAGCCCGTTTACTCCGCCACTAACGGCAGGCGCTGTTCGATAATACCGCCACCGAGGCAGACATCGCCAAGGTAAAAGACCGCAGACTGACCTGGCGTGACCGCAGCAACCGGCTCGTCAAAGCGCACCTCAATCCGATCGTCGCCCTGCGGAATAATCTCACAGGGAATGTCGGTCTGACGATAGCGGGTTTTCACAGAGCAGCGCAGTGGGACGGTAATCGGCTGACGATTAACCCAGTGCAGCTGCTGCGCAATCAGGCCAACGGACATCAGACGCGGATGATCGCCGCCCTGGGCGACAATCAAACGGTTACGCGCCACATCTTTGTCAACCACATACCAGGGATCATCTTTGCTCTCTTTCAGGCCGCCGATACCCAGACCTTTACGCTGTCCCAGAGTATGGTACATCAGCCCCTGATGTTCACCGACGATCTGGCCTTCCGTGGTTTCTATTTCGCCAGGCTGAGCCGGGAGATAGCGTGCAAGGAAGTCGCGGAATTTGCGCTCGCCGATAAAGCAGATGCCGGTCGAGTCTTTTTTCTTCGCGGTGATCAGGTCCAGCTGTTCCGCAATGCGGCGCACTTCCGGTTTTTCCAGCTCGCCGACCGGGAACAGACTCTGGGCAATCTGCTCGTGGCTCAGGGTATAGAGGAAGTAGCTCTGGTCTTTGTTACCATCCAGTCCGCGTAACAGCTGGCTCTGACCATCGACGTCCTTGCGGCGCACGTAGTGACCCGTGGCGATGAAATCTGCGCCCAGGTCTTCCGCTGCGAACTCCAGGAACGCTTTGAATTTGATCTCTTTATTGCAGAGGATATCGGGGTTAGGCGTGCGGCCCGCTTTGTACTCTTCGAGGAAATGCTCAAAGACGTTATCCCAGTACTCTGCGGCAAAGTTAACTTTATGCAGCTTCATACCGAGCTTGTCGCACACAGCCTGCGCATCCGCCAGATCGTCCGCGGCGGTACAATACTCCTCGCCATCGTCCTCCTCCCAGTTCTTCATGAACAGGCCTTCAACCTGGTAGCCCTGCTGCTGCAGTAACCAGGCGGAAACGGAAGAATCAACGCCGCCGGACATACCGACGATCACTTTTTTCTGGCTGTTGTCAGACATGACACGCTCGCATTACGATAAAAAATCAGGCGGCGCATTCTATCATGCAGAAGGCAGGCGCGCACCCTCGTGAAACGGCCACTGGAAAGGGCTGACCAGATGTAGCGGGTAGCGCGTGCCCTGTTGCCACAGGCGTACGCTTTCCGCGACCAGCGGTGAACGCAGGTTAGATGCAGTGAGAATCTGCGCTGGCGGCAGCCACCAGCAGCAATCGATGTCGCTGTCCTGCGGCTGGGTTGGCGCTTTTTTGGCCAGATCCACGCCAAACAGAAAACGCACAAAAGGCGTACTGTCGGGCGCGATCCACTGGTTTATCCCGATGAAATAGTGCATCGATGCCGCGATGCCGGTCTCTTCATAGAGTTCGCGTTCGGCGGCTTCCAGCAGCGTTTCATCCGCTTCGAGATGTCCGGCAGGCTGGTTCCAGGTGGCACGACCGTTGATCGTCTCTTCCACCACCAGCAGTTCACCTTCGGCCTGAACCAGACAGGCGACAGTAACATGAGGTTTAAACATCACTTCTCCGCAATTGTTAACCTGAGGTTATAAAAAATCGGTTTTCAGGTGGGGCTCTCGCTGATTTCACGCCACGTACCTGAAGCCAGATCGTCGAGTGAATAGCTCCCCATGGCGTAGCGAATTAACCTTAAGGTGGGAAAGCCAATATGGGCTGTCATGCGGCGCACCTGACGATTACGGCCTTCATACAGTGTGATTTTCAGCCACTGCGTCGGGATATTTTTGCGCTCGCGGATTGGCGGCTGACGCGGCCAGAGCCACTGAGGCTCAGCCACTTTTTCCACGCCAGCGGGCAGCGTCATGCCATCTTTCAGATTAACCCCAGCCCGCAGAGGCTGAAGATCCGACTCATGGGGCTCGCCTTCCACCTGCACATAGTAGACCTTGCCGGTGCGTTTGCCGGGCTGCGTCAGCGCGGCCTGCAGGGCACCGTCGTTGGTCAGTACCATCAGGCCTTCGCTGTCGCGGTCAAGGCGGCCCGCGGCATAAACGTCTGCGACGCTGACAAAATCTTTCAGGGTGCGGCGACCCGCTTCATCGGTGAATTGCGGCAAAACGTCGAACGGTTTGTTAAACAAAATCACGCGGCGCGGAGCCGCAGGGCGGGCAGGGGCATGCCGGGCATCACGCGTCGGGCGGCTGAATCGTTTATCCTGGTGAATTCGTTGAGTTGTTTTTCGCATGGGCTTTGCAGTCAGAAACATTCGGCGCATTATAACGTGAAATTGCGGTGATTGGCGTGACGGAAATATTCAAGTAGTATTGACGCGCATCTTACAAATCATTAACAAACGCCCAGGAGAGGTTAATGGAAAGCAAAGTAGTAGTTCCGGCGGAAGGTCAGAAAATCACCCTGAATCAGGGCAAGCTTACAGTGCCAAACAATCCGGTCATTCCTTACATTGAGGGTGACGGTATCGGTGTTGATGTTTCCCCGGTGATGCTGAAAGTCGTCGACGCGGCGGTGAAGAAAGCCTACAACGGCGAGCGTAAGATCTCCTGGATGGAGATTTACACGGGTGAGAAGTCAGTTGAACTCTACGGTCAGGACGTCTGGCTGCCACAGGAAACGCTCGACTTAATCAAGGAATATCGCGTGGCTATCAAAGGCCCACTGACCACCCCGGTCGGCGGCGGTATTCGTTCACTGAACGTAGCACTGCGTCAGGAGCTTGACCTCTACGTCTGCCTGCGTCCGGTACGTTACTACAAAGGCACGCCAAGCCCGGTTAAACGCCCTGAAGAGACCGACATGGTGATCTTCCGTGAAAACTCCGAAGATATCTATGCGGGTATCGAGTGGAAAGCGGGCTCTGCCGAAGCGGACAAAGTGATCAAGTTCCTGCGCGAAGAGATGGGCGTGAAGAAAATTCGCTTCCCTGAGCAGTGTGGTATCGGCGTTAAGCCGTGTTCAGAAGCGGGTACCAAACGTCTGGTACGCGCGGCAGTAGAATACACCATCACCAACGATCGTGATTCACTGACCCTGGTTCACAAAGGCAACATCATGAAGTTCACCGAAGGCTCTTTCAAAGACTGGGGATACCAGTTAGTGAAAGACGAGTTCGGCGGCGAACTGATCGACGGCGGCCCGTGGATGAAGTTCAAAAACCC
Organism: Pantoea sp. 9140; assembly: GCF_000745295.1. Lineage (NCBI taxonomy): Bacteria > Pseudomonadati > Pseudomonadota > Gammaproteobacteria > Enterobacterales > Erwiniaceae > Pantoea > Pantoea sp. 9140. Next base: position 1,294,630 of record NZ_JQNO01000001.1, read on the forward strand.
GAACACCGGCAAAGAGATCATCGTTAAAGATGTGATTGCTGATGCGTTCCTGCAACAGATCCTGCTGCGTCCGGCAGAATATGACGTTATCGCCTGTATGAACCTGAACGGTGACTACATCTCTGACGCCCTGGCGGCGCAGGTTGGCGGTATCGGTATCGCACCAGGCGCTAACATCGGTGATGAGTGTGCACTGTTCGAAGCAACCCACGGTACTGCGCCTAAGTATGCCGGTCAGGATAAAGTGAACCCAGGTTCAGTGATTCTGTCAGCAGAAATGATGCTGCGTCACATGGAGTGGTTCGAAGCGGCTGACCTGATTGTTAAAGGTGTTGAAGGCGCTATCGCTAACAAGACTGTGACTTACGATTTCGAACGCCTGATGGATGGCGCTAAGCTGCTGAAATGTTCAGAGTTTGGTGACGCGATCATCGAAAATATGTAATCCGCATTACGTAACATACAGCCAACACGAATGTAAAAATCGTGTTGGCTTTTTGTTTCCTACTATTCTTCGCCAAAACCCCACCAAAACTCTTCACCAAAACTGTTCAAAAAACGAACTTCATACGGCCACGATAATCCAATCTTTACCCCGGTCATCGTTGTACCGATCTGTCATTTTTTTAGATTTATGGCCTAACAATTTTTGAGTGTCTACACCCTGTTCACGATACAGACGTTCCGATAGCGAACGCTGCTCATGAAACGTTGGCGCTGCGCCTTCAGCCCAACTTATGCCGCAGTGGTTCCGAGCTTTTTTGAACGTCGTAGTTATAGAGCTGGCAGAAACCTTATCACCCCGGATGGCCTGCGAGGTTGAGTGACGGAAATGGACCAGGTATTTACTCACAACAGCGTCCCGGCATTGAGCGATTACCTCTCTGAGTGAGATATCAATGGCCATGCACCTCAAGCTCAGAGGGATGGCAACACGGCAGCCGGTTTTCTCTTGGGTAACATGCAGCATGTCGTCCCAGATGTCCGAAAATTGCATATTAGAGATATCCCCAATGCGCTGGCCAGTGACCAAAGCCAAAAGCATTGCGCACTGGAGATAGGGCGGGTGATCCTCTGCAGCGCTGAATATGGCCTGCCACTCATCCAGTGAAAGACGCTGACGTACAACCCGGTTGCGTGGCTGTTTAGTGGCCTGTGCGGGGTTGTAGCCGGGGGGAACGTGCCCTGCGTGCTGTGCCTCTTTGAACACATCAATGATCGCCATCCTGACCACTTGGGCCATTCGGTTATGGCCTTCGGCTTTAACAGCATCGACAATCTCCGCGATCTGCAGCGCACCTACATCTTTTAAATACATCATCCCGCAATTCTGACGTAATAATTCGACAGGCTTCTTTTTCTGCTTCACCGAATTTAATTTTATCTCGCCTGACTCAAGACGCTCCTGCTGTATTTCAAGATAACGATCAAGCCAGGTTGTGACGTTTATAAATTCCCGCGACTCCCGCAATTTTGCAATTTTCTCATTAACGCTGAGAATCTGACGAGTGCGTTGCTCAGCGATAATGTCATTCGCTTCATTGGCAACTTGTTTAGCTTCATCAGCATTGGTTCCCAGGCTGTGAAATTTGCCAGTGATAGGGTGCTTATATTGCCAATACACACGACCAGTGCGTTTATCCAACCTGGAATACAGATTGGGTATTGTAATGTTATGGGTGCGCGGTCTTGCAGCCATCCTCGATAATCCTTCTCAATTTTGGGTTTGCTGTTGGTGCTAATTTGGGTGCAGCGAGAATCCCGGTAAACCGCGCCTCACGATCAATCATCCATTTCCGGCCAACCTTTACTGCTGGTGGGGCCATCATCTTTCCTTTAGCGTACGCTTTTAAAGTACGGGCGCTTGGCGCTTCATCCCCAAACTCATCTTTAGCCCAATCCTCAAGGCTAACCATTCTGGACATAATCAAACCTCATGACCGGCCAACCTCATTTCAGGTTGGCCGGGGAAATGTTTTATTCTTAAAATTAGTAAAACTTACGAGTAGGAATGCCTGTTTATTATGTGATCGGAAGTTCTCTCACTCGCATATCCCCGCATAAACGCTATTACAGACAGAATGGTCATCGACGTTAGCCAGCAGATCAAACTGCGTGCCGCCACGTGTGGTTAGCGCCCAGTCGCGATAGGTTTCTATGCCGTGTGAATCGAGCGACACAAAATCAATCCTCTTTTCTGCCTTACGCGGGTCTTGAGTAGATGGGAAAAATGTCGAGTTACCACGGCGAGAACAGCGGGCGACCAACTTTTCCCACTCCGCCACACGTGCAATCTCTTCTGGCCAGCGGCTGAAAATCTCAGCCAGTTCAGATTTACGCGCATGAATGCAGGGCATACAACCAACGCGACTGCATCCCTGCTGATAAAGTGGGTTCGGCTTGATACCATGGCGGCGGGCCAGCGCGAAAACGTCATCATGCGTCCATTTCAGGATTGGCCGATAGATTGCGAGGCGTGGGCCTATATCGAAACCTTCCTCCCAAGGTTCCAGTAGGGCGCGCTGGGGAGATTCCTGCGCCCGCACACCCTGCCATGAAATGACCTTCGTCCCTGCCATAATAAGTGGATCAACTACCTGAACTTTGATGGGTTCGTGTTTAAGCTCAAACGTACAGAAACGCGCTTTGGTAGAGGGGAACCGGCCCTTCCACATGCATAAATCAAGAAAAGGGATGCCGGTAGGGCGTAGGCTATTTAAGGCTGATTCAACCCGTGATTTGGCTTCAATTTCCGCTTCCTGCTGATTAAGCCCCTTGATAGCGGGTTTCCACTGAAACCCGTTTACGGTAACAACCTGATAGCGGTCATCAGGCTCAGCCTCAGGCCATATCAGGCGCTCTCGTCTGCCATTGGGGTAAAGTAGATACTCATCGACGTTAATCTCATCGCCATCATGCTGTGGAATTTCCTGGATGCGATACCCAGGAGCTAGTGCCCAGCAACCCTCAAATCTGTCAGCCATCAGATCAGGTATCAGCCCCTGATACCAGTTGTTAGCTATAAAGTTTCTCTTTTTCTCGATCTTTCGGGTGAAGTCGGCCCGTACACGCGTAACAGGCCCCAGCTTGCTTTCAAGGTAATCCAGATACTCCATTGTTTGGGGGTGCTCATGTCCTGTATCTGCGAAAACAGGCATGAAATTCACCCCAGCCTCAATAGCTAACAGCCATTGCGCGAGGCTGTCTTTACCGCCCGAGATACTGACAATGTTTTTCACGTTCTGCTCGAAACAGCGAGGATCGATAATCATCACTCTCCATCCTTACCGGCGCGGAGTTGGGCTGCAATTTCTTCGCAGATATGCGTGAGTGAGCAGAGACTTATCGCAGGATGTAACTTAACCATCTCCACACCCTCGGCCCGTACTGAATTGAGGTAGGTGTCGGTAGCTGGCTGTTTCATCGCCTGCATTGCCTCGTATAGCAGTGACTGTGCTGGATTAAGTGAATTCTGTACGGCGTGATAACCCGCCGCACTGTATTGACCAATCAGGCGCTCAATTATTTCTCCACGAACTGCATTCTCAGCCATCAACGCGTCACGCTCTGCATTAAGAGCAGCGTAGCGTTCATAACTTACATAACGACCGGCTTTGTGCTCTAACATTCCCCGCAGCCCATTATGGGAATAACGTTTAACTTCACTCATCCCTGACTCCTTAACCTATACATTCCATGTAAATCCCACTGGCAATCAGTCGGGCGCGCCTCTTGCTGAACAGGGCAGGTACATACATGCGAGCGGGGTGGGGTCAGTTTGGTGCGCGTGGTGCGCTTCAGGTTGAGCTGCGAAACCAGCCTCGATGTGTAATCGCCAGGGGTATTACAGATGAGGCGTGGTCGGGGGTATTCGTCGAAAATTTCAGTAATCAGGTCGTCGATGTCCTGGATCATAATCGTTTCCTCGATTATGGCTGGTGGGCTACTGCAATAGCCCTCAGCCGTTTCTCCACACTAAAAAAGTTTTACAGTGCATCCATCATTACTTCATTAAAAATGGGCATGCTTCACTGTTGGTTTGGAGTTTACTCATCAAAACAATCAAGTCAATAGAAAAAGTTTTGATATCAAAACCATCATCGCAGGAGAGGACAAAAGGCCCGGTGTAGCGGGCGGTTGGCATACTGAGGGGGTTTAGGATGTGGATTTATGGCAGTTTGGTCTGAACGGAAACACCTGTAGCAATAACACTGTCGATCGATTCAAGCTCAATCGTTTTATAGCCAGGTTTTATAGGTGCAAGGTAAGCACTAGGCCCATCGATAACCAATTTTTTGATTACTGTCGATTCGCCCACGCGAGCTAAAACTATCTTGCCCGATTGAGGTTTAACATCGGGGTCAAAAATTATCGTAGAGCCTTCAGGAATGCTGATGGAGCCATCCCCTGTCATTGAGTCATTATCCATCTTTACAGAAAATGCACGGGGGGAAACATCGTCTGTCACATTGGTCCAATCAGGAAAGTTATTATCAAGGTTCATGAGGTTTCTCCAGTCCCCCGCCTGCGCCAGGGAGATTAGAGGGATCTTTTGCAGTGGCCTTTGATCCACCTCACCTGAGTTACTCCTTTGTGAGTATGCCCCGCCATTTATTAACCAAGTTTCAGTGACGTTTAGTATCTTGGCTAGTTTGGGAATATGTGTTGCAGAAGGGTTATTGTTTCCGTTAACCCATTGGCTAACTGTCCCCTTTGATACACCTGTCGCTGCAACCAGATCCCTGCTACGCAGGTTCAAGTCTCTCATTCGCTTATTAATGCGGTCACTAACTGATTCAATCATATGTTTGGTTTCTTAAACTGGAAAGTTTTTTATTATTGACGCTTTTGAGTTTTGTTGTTTAAACTAAATTTGTTTAAGGAGGAACCATGCTTAAAACAACAGTCATCAAGCATTTCAGGGGAACAGTAGCGACAGCTACAGCCCTAAACATCTCAAAATCAACGGTAAGTTTGTGGGGGGATGTAATCCCTTGGAAGTACGCATTATTGATTGCAGCAGCTACGGCAGGCTCTGTGCCGTTTAACTGGGAAGATTATCCAGAACTTTTTCCAGTCTTCAAACCACAGCCGGAGGGATTGGACCGTGGGTAATGAACCGAAATGGAAAGCAGAGCGCCAGCCAGCGTGGCTGATTAAAGCCATCCGCAAAACAATTGCCGGTCTGGCTGGTGGATATTCCGAGGCCGCTGAGATTCTGGATGTTACCGAGGACGCTGTTCATAACAGGCTGCGCAGCGGTGGCGATCAGTTGTTTCCAATTGGCTGGTCGCTGGTTTTGCAGCAGGCAGTTGGTAGTCATCACATCGTAACAGCCATAGCGAAAACCTCTGGCGGCGTGTTCATGCCATTACCGGATGTCGAGCTGGTGGATTACGGCGATATCAATCAGCGTCTGTTAGAGGCCATCGAACAGATCACCCGGTATTCACAGCAGGTCAGGGCAGCTATTGAGGATGGAGTGGTGGAACCGCACGAACGCGAGATTATCGACGAGGAACTACATCGTGCCATTACCAAATTACAGGAGCACACGACACTCGTTTACAGGGTTTTTTGTGCCCCAGAAAAGTGAGAACGCCGGGTTGCAGCCCAGCGTTCTCGGCGACTACATCAATAAGTGTGGAGAAATAATCGCGTGAATAATTTAAACAGATCCCCGGATTTTCCGCAATTCCGGTGCCTGCCCATGACAGGCGGGACTAGCCAGCAGCCATTCCGTTATTCGCTCAATTTACCTGATGGTCCTCAAACCGTTAACCACAGTTTCGTTGAGTGGGCTGTGGGTAACGCCAATGAAAAACATCGCAAATCAGGGGGCTAAATGCCCCAGCAAACAGAAGAGATTATCCAGCCGTGGGTTGCGCGCTATGCCGATCCACGCGGTGTGATTGTTGAAACTATCGGCGTTGACGTAACGAATAACCGGGTGCTGTTCAGGCGTCCAGGCTATCCGTACGTCTGCGTCCAGCCCCGTAACATATGGGGCCAGAAGTTCAGGAGAGTTAGTGATGAGCGTTAAATTGTCTGCATACGTCTGGGACGGTTGCGCGGCGTCAGGTATGAAAATCACCAGCGTGGCCATCATGGCGCGTCTGGCTGACTTCTCAAGCGATGAGGGCATCTGCTGGCCGTCAATCGCCACCATAGCCCGTCAGATTGGAGCAGGCTCCAGCACTGTGCGCACCTCGATACGCAAACTGGAAGCAGATGGCTGGCTGACCAGCACCACACGGCGCAAGGGAAACCGTAACACGTCGAACATGTACCAGCTGAACGTCAGGAAACTGCGTGAGGCTGCCTATGCTCACCAGTCAGATTCTGACGTGTCAGAACCTGACACATCAAAATCTGATGCATCAAAAACTGACCCATCAAAATCTGATGCACCAAATTCTGACCCCTCAAATTTTGACCCGTCAGAATCTGGCAAAAATCCGGGTTTTCACCCGTCAGAATCTGGCGACGATCCGTCAGTAAATTCAAAACATGATCCATCAGATAAAAACCCTATATGTCCTGGAGCTACGCCCCCGGACGTTCTGACTGTGGATAAACACCTCTATGGTGATTCAGACGCGGTGGTGTACAGCCCCAAAAGAACCATCTGGGGCAGCGAGGAGGATTTGAAATGTGCGCAGTGGATATGGGAGCAGATCATCCACCTCTACGAAAAAGCCGCCGAGACTGATGGCGAGCTGGCAAGACCAAGAGAACCCAACTGGACAGCGTGGGCAAATGACGTGCGCCTGATGTGCTCACAGGACCAGCGAACTCACTACCAGATTTGCAAGATGTTCAAACGTGTTCAGAGCGATCCGTTCTGGTGTCGGAACATCCTCAGCCCGTCAAAGCTCCGCGATAAATGGGATGAGCTGGTACTCAGGCTCGGCCCGCTTCAGCGGTCAATTACAGACATTTCACCAGTGGATTACGCCACCCCAGAAGGGTTTCGCGGTTATTAATGGATATCAAAAAATGACTACGCTATCGAAAATTTACGACAACAAATCTAAAACAGAAACGAACATCACGACCCGCAAAACCTACCTGCTGGGGGTTAATGAACTCTATGTCGAGCTTGGTTACAACATTCGGGAAATCGACCAGACCCACGTCGAGGAATTCCGCGATGCATACATCGCTGGTGAGCATGTGCCTCCGCTCGCTGTGCAGGTAACAGAGCAGGGCATAAAAGTCATCGATGGCCACCACCGTTACTACGGTGCAAAACTGGCGAAAGAGGCCGGTTATGACATACGTCTGGAATGCAAAGATTTCGTGGGCAATGAGGCTGACCGTATCGCCTTCATGGTCACATCCAGTCAGGGGCGCGCACTGGAACCACTGGAACGAGCAACCGCCTATCTGCGCCTGGTTAATCAGGGCTGGGAACCGGCGCAAATTTCCAAAAAAGTTAAACGGTCGATCACTGACGTTGAAAATCACCTGGCGCTACTGACGTCTGGCGATGAGCTAATCGCGTTGGTCAAAAACAAGGAAGTTGCCGCAACCACTGCGGTCGCCCTGGTCCGTGAGCATGGTGCGTCGGCTGGCAGAGTGGCAAAAACGGAGCTGGAAAAGGCAAAAGCAGCGGGCAAGAAAAAGCTGACCAAAGCCGCCGCCATGACGCAATTCAGTGCCAAACAGGCTCGCCAGCTGGTGGAGCTGTTAGTCAAGCATTGCCAGGCAGAGCAGGGAGAGGAGGGCGCACGCGTTACTCTGACGCTTGAGACTGACCTGCAGGTGGCTGAGTTAATGGATATAATTCAGGCCGCCAAAGATTATTACTGCCATGTGACTTCCAAAAGTGCGGTTTTGTAACGAAATGAATTTATTTACGGTAAAAACTAATTAATAGTATTGATAAATTTACTTGAATGTTAAAAAATAGATAAGAGGATGTGAGAGCGAAACTTCATTAACAAACCTCAAGGAGTTTCTTTGTATACAAGTTAAAAAACAAAGATGTTTATTGAGGTTTTGATTCTTGTGATTTAATTTTTTTGTGGTTTGTTTTCATCAGCGTAGGAAATGTATTCCGCTTTGTTGATTAACTGAAAAAGATGGATTAAATGAAAATATTATCTGCTAGAATTTATGATAAATACCTAGAGCTTGTTCCAAAGGATGCAGGGCGATATGGTGATTTATTTGAAATAGATAGTGTTAGCTTACTCTTAGGGACTAACGGATCTGGTAAAACAAGAATGCTAGTTTCTCTAGCGAATGCTATAAATGCCCCTGGCGATAATTCTCTTAAATTATATGTCCAAGATGATCACGAGAGACTAGTCGAAAGTGCAGATTCATACAAAAATGAAATTTGTTCAATTTATTATTCTGCCTTACCCTATCGACGGAAGCTTAGTCGCCGAAAGGGGATATTTAACGCGTCTCCTACCAAAGCAAATTCAAAAGATAATAAAAGACTTGAGAATTTTGGTAAAGTTTCTAAGATGTTAGGGGTGAAAACACAACTTGAAGGGATTGTTAGATACACATCTTTAGTATTTAGATCTTTGCTTATACCTATACTTTCCAAGTCAAAAATAATAGGGAATAGAGAGCTAGTTATTTTAATTAAGGAGTTAGCCTTACTTAAAGATGGTGAATACCTTAGTAGAAATGAAAAAAAATCCGTTTTTGATTTAGATAAAAATAGAGAGGATGTGTTAAACAAAATCGAATCAATTCTTGAGGAAGTTGTCATAAAGGATTTTGGTAAGACTAAAGGGATGTGTTATTTTTCAGCCCTTGAATATTTATATTTGATGATGGATAAAAAGTCTGCTGTAACTATAGCAACTCAGTTTCTTGAGAGTATGGATATTATAAATGGAAAGTTGGATTCGGTTGATAAAAAACACATTAATAAACTAAAAATTTTAGCAGCTAATACCCTTGCATTAATCAAAAATAATAGCGAAATTAGCGCTAAAAGTTATAGCCATCGCAGATTAACATTAAAAATTGATAATTATGATAATCTTATAAATATAAAAGGAGCTGATACGTCTATTTTAATCGAGTGGTCAAATCAAAGCTCTGGTATCCAAGCTTTAGTTGAGCAGTTTTCATTAATAGATGACTCAGTCAGCAAAGCCACAAGAGAAGGTTACAGTTCTATACTGTTATTAATTGATGAGGGCGATGCATACTTGCACTTGGACTGGCAAAGGAAATATATTTCTTTAATTAATAATTTTTTGGGTGGTATTAAGAAAAAATATTCTTTGAAAACTTTGCAGCTTGTTTTAGCAACACATTCACCTTTGTTAGCTGCCGACATTCCAGGGGATTTTGTTATTAGTTTAGACTCCAATAATTTTACAGTCACATTTGCTGCTCCGATCGAGGAGATTATTTCCAGCGCCTTCTCTTCGAGTTCATTGGGAGAATTCGCCGCTTACAATATCAATGACATTTACAAAAGAGCTTTGAGCAATAATACTACGCAGCATGACCTTAATTTAGTGGAGTCTATTGGTGATATTTCTATAAAGGCCGCACTCAAGAAGGAAATATTGTAATGATAATAAATATTTCAGATATATGGGAAGACGCTTCAGCTCAACATTATTTATTTTTAGAAACAATCATAGAGGAGGGGCTAAAAGAGCTCACTAATTCTTACATTCATAATTCTATTAGAGATTTTATCCACGCCAATAGAAAATCAATAATTACAGGTAGTCCTAATGACTTATATAATTGTATATTAGATTATAGAAATCGCTTCGGTAATGGTTTGATACATGGTTGTGTATCAGAAAAATTAGAAAAAATTTTCAACTTCGGAAAGTTCTCAACAAAATCTAATGATCCATGGACAGCTTACCATCTTTGCGATTTAGCCAGATACGAAATATGTAGTTATTGCCAAATGGTTAGCACTGCCACCAGTCTCCCTAGCGAAGATGGAACGGGATTTAGGCCACATATTGACCATTACTATTCTAAATCTGATTACCCTTATCTTTCATTAACATTATCCAATTTTATACCTTGCTGTGAAAAATGTAATGGGCCTCAGATGAAACATGCAAAAGATTTTGCAAAAATACATCATCTAAACCCCTTAGTTGATGAAGAATCTATTGAGTTTAGGCTTAGTCCTGTAAATATTAACGGTGACTTTGCGGAATTTTATGCTCTACAACTTGCACCTGATAAATACTTTTTAGAGCTCGTGGTAACTAAAAATATTAATAATTCGAGAAATTCTATTAAGACATTTCAGTTAAAGCGGCGATATGCTGGTTATTCTAACAGGGCATTTTATTTGGCAAGAAAATCAAAAGGTTTTGCTGCACGGAAAAAAAGTGTAGATGATAACTTAGATTTTGAAATTGAACTTGCCGATTTATTAGAGTTTACACCAGATAAATACAAAGAGTGTGAATATGGTAAAGCTAGGATTTGTGTAGCTAAACAATTTGGTGTGGATATTGATTAGAATAGGATGGTGCTCATAATAAGTTGATAGTTCTGTTAATAGTAAAAGAGCGTTTAAAATTAAAAATATACTTTTTATCATTCTGTTTTGCAGGACAGACTTGATGATCAACCATCAGAATAGAATGTAAAAAATAGGCGAAGTTAATAAATTATAAAGCGTATTAAATTTTTACGCAGTGGGTGGGTAAAATAAAAAAGTGTGGAGAACAATATGCGTGATATGCCTGAATTATTGGAGCGCTGGGCGGGATGGGCAAAAACAGAATCTAACAATATTGACTATTCGTCAATTGCCGCCGGTTTTAAAGGACTGTTACCACAAATATCTAAGATGGGACCGATATGCAGCGATGATGATGGACTGATAATTGAATCATGCTTAGCAAAACTTAAGTTAAAGCGTCCTGATGAGCATAAATTGATCGTGCTTTATTACTTTTATAAAGTCTCGAAACGAAAATTAGCTAAACGCGCACATTGCGACGAAAAAATGATCCGTATACAAATACAAATGGCTGAAGGTTTTATTGACGGCTGTCTTTCAATGCTTGACGTTAAACTTGATATGGATTAGAGATAGTAGAGCTTTGAGCCCGATTATTCGGGCTTTTTCTCACCTTCAACATCTTTAACATACAAAATTATTGCGGATTTAATTTCACCATCCACATGTCTTGCATTTATGCTCAAGTGAACAGGCTTGCGTTCCCACTCAGCTTGCTGCAGCGCTTCTTTGTTGCCTGTTTCGTCGAGGAAAATATCTTGAACTAAACAGGTAAGTCGCTGGTCGGTGCGTACATTCCTGACTTTCACCTTGAAGGCTTCAGGATCAGTATTATTAACTTCCTCAATTCTGTAAACACCATCGATTCGCATCTCGGAAGAACGTCGGCGTGCGTTAGTAGTCAGTTCGCGTGCCATTTCCGAATCTAGCGTAATGCCGTCAATTACTGCTTTGTCGGCTCTCACAAAGGATTTGACCATTTCACTTTTTGCATCGTAGGCCATGCGATCCATGTTATCGAGTAATGGTTGCTGTTTCATGAATCTTGCCATTATCTCTGTACGCTTTGTCTCTTCCTGACTCATAGTTTGCATGGTTTTGAGGTGTTCTTTATCACCATCTTTATTGATCTCAGCAAGCCTGACCTCTTTGCGATTATCGAGGTAGCGGCGGAAAATGGAAACTCCACCCCAGATCAAACCGGCGCTGATTACTGTAATCATTATTTCTTGAGCGCTCATTTTCCCCACAAGTTCTTGAGAAAGCTTTGTTAAAAAACCATTCATATCAACCGTTAAGATTGAAGATCCCTGCTTAACTTCCACCGAGATTTCAAGTTCTTCGCGGTCTTCTTTCGTGAGACGCCTAGGATCAGGAGTACCGAACTTTGCCAAAGCAAAAGCTCGATTGATCTGACTTTGCATCTCAACAAAACCTTTCATGACAGAAGGAGTCAAGCTTTGGTTAAAGTTATTACCCTCTAGCTTAAACGAAAGGTTGGGCCATCCGTCAAACGAAATATGCTCTGGTAATTGGTGCCCAGACAAGTAACTTTCAATCAGTTGATATGCTTGTTCTTCTGTAGAAATGAGGAGTTCTTCCTGAGCCAAAATGGCGTCCTCTTGTGCTGTAAATGTTAGTTATACCGAACAGTTAGACATTTTTATGAGTTCGGGTCGTATAGGAATACCAAAGTAAAACATTTTTCTGAAAAAATCATTAGTGCGGTCCGCAAAAAGATGCGTATTGTGATAAGAGTAGCTTCCTCGCATTACCGCTTACCACCCAGAAAACGCTTCAAGTACGTATGCTGAATTGCCTAGTTTTTTTCTTGTAAGAGTCATTTTTACTTCTCACTTGACGATAAATCCCTAACCAATTGCATACAAACTATGGCTAATGCTGATGCAGAGAAATGATACAGGCAGTCGAATAGCGTGCTAAATCAGCTATCAGAGAAAATCTGAGTTTATTAATCATTAAGAGGGACCGCTAATGGCTGAGCCATTAAGCACCGGCGCTACGGCAACCGTAGCTGGCTGGGGCATTGTCACGTCTGCGCTGGTGGGATTTATCACCTCTGTAGATTACTCAATCGCGTTTGGGGCGTTTGCCGGTTCGATGTGCTTTATCGTCACCGCCAGCGACCTGACGCGACGACAGATATTTGGTTATTTCCTGTTTGGTTATGCCGCTGGGGTATTTGGGGCGGGATTTGTAGCGGACAAAGTAGAGGACTATTTCGATTATCGGGAAAAACCACTTGATGCACTTGCGGCTGTCGTAATTTCCGCCGCTGCGGTGCAAGGCTATTTCTGGCTGAAAAATGGTGGCGTTTCAAAATTGCCATTCGTTAAAAAATGGCTGGGGGAGAAATCATGATTAGTAGCGATTTCCTGACAGTTATTGATGTCGCCATATGCGCGGCTATTGCGCTGCGCCTGATGGTGTTCAGCAAAACAGGGCGAACACATAAACGCGGTATCGCATGGATAGCTGCGGGTCTGATTCTGTTTTATGGCAATTTCGCATTGCTATGGCTGTTCGGGCAATACCACGCCAGCGGCTGGCCGGTAGTTGTAGCAAACGCACTGATATGCATCGCGGTGTTTGCGGCGCGTGGAAACGTTGCGCGCATTGTTTCTTATCCAACGGAAGGAAGTAGTAAAAAATGACGGGCAATAAAAAACCACGCGGCATCCGCAACAAAAATCCAGGAAACATTCGCTGGGGCGATGAATGGCAGGGGCTGGTGCCAAAATCCCAGCGCACTGATAAATCGTTCTGCCAGTTCATCTCGCCAGAGTACGGCATCCGCGCAATGATCGTCATACTGCGCAATTATCAGAGCAAATACGGGCTGCGGACGATCACAAGCATCATCAAGCGCTGGGCACCACCTAACGAGAACAATACGCAGGCATACATTGACAGTGTGGTGCAGGCCACCAGTAGCGGAGCAAATGAGCCGATTGATCTGGCTGACAGCCTTATACTGTTTTCGCTGATGCAAGCCATCATCCAACACGAAAACGGCTCCCAACCTTACGGATTAGATGTATTCGTCAGCGCTCTTGATTTGGCTGGTTCGTAAGAGGCGCAGAATCGATGAGTAAATTCTGGCTGTATGGAGTTCTTATTGCTGCCATCCTGGCGCTCGGCTGGGCTGCTAACCACTATTATTATAAAGCTGTAGTTTGGAGAACGGTTGCACAGCATACGCAGGAACTGACAAGGCAGCAGGCGGCCACTATAACCGATATGCAGACGCGCCAACGCAGTTTGGCTGCACTTGATGAGAAATACACAAAGGAATTAGCTGATGCTAAAGCCACTATCAATCAGCTGCATGATGATGTTGCTACTGGCAAGCGTCGGTTGCAGCTCAACGCCATCTGTGAGAAGCAATCCGCCTCCCGCACCACCAGGATGGATGATGCAGCCAGTGCCCGACTTACTGACTCCGCTCAGCAGGATTATTTCACCCTCAGAAAGCGAATCGAAGTAGCTGGAAAGCAAATAGCCGGTTTGCAGCACTACATAAAAGAACAATGCCTTTAGCTTAATTTACTTTAAAAAAAGTAGTAAAATCCCTCCCTATAAAAAAGGAGAAGCAGCATGGCAGTTGATTATATTTCATATGAAACAATGAAGGCGGCGAGGGATACGGCAGATTTTACATTTTGGATCATGATTGGTACTTGGGTCGCGGGAATCGCTACTTCTTTTGCTGTTATCATCACCCTTTATGTAACGGTTAATCAAAAAAGAGTTAGGTTGAGTTGTGTTGTAGGCGAGAAAATCATTATAAGTCCTCTAGATTCCTTTGGTGATGCTGAATCCAGAGGGATATCATTCATGATAACAAATAAGTCGAACTTTCCTGTTCAAATTAATCATTTAGGGCTTAGGTGTAAGTCTTATCCATGGCAAGAAAAAAAATATTGGTTCTTGAAAATAGATAAACATCCATACGGTGATTCATTACCAAAAAAGATAGAGCAAGGGGAGCAATGTCATCTTTGGATCCCGTTAGATGAACGAGAAGATGATTGGTATAAATATCTTTCTGGAGTCATTTCTAAAGCAGGAGAGAAGCCTGAAAGAATGCGAATAGTTGTAACAACAAGTTTTGGTAAGTCCCCAAGCTTTAAGTTGCAAAAAAAAATGTTAGAAAGTCTAAATGCTGCACAAGCATCTTAACCGCCTACGGGCGGTTTTTATTGGAGCAACCAATGATTTTAACGCCCAATGCCACTGTCATTGGTGGCACCGGTATGTCGGGGATATCAATACCCGGCGCTATCGTTATTGGTGGTCAGGAAAAACTACCAGCCGACACGATATTTATCCAGAACGATAGCAACAAAACGCCCACATCCCCATGGTATGTCACTCAGGTAGACAGCACGCATTACACGATGCTGAACGCGACCGCCCCTAAAGGCTGGCAATACCTTGGCGCGTTCCTCGTCAGTGGTGAAACCGGTGCTCAAATCGGGCGTGCGGAGGGTGCTGTCTGGACGATATCTAACCCCAGTATGGTGCAGCATATCAGCACATCCTCCGGTGGTCAGGCTGCCGTGAGCATACTTAAAGCGGGAACCTGTACGCTGACGGTGTCGCTGCGTGGCTTGGTTTCGACACTAGTGATAACCGCCGTCTAACAACTAGGCCAATGAAATAAGAGGTAACTATGTCTGAGCCATTAACCGTAACGAGAACGCCCGTCCAGATTACGGACGGTAATAACAGCGCACATGTGACAGTTGCTGAAGGGTTTATTGAGTATGCCGACAGCGCAGACTCAGCTGCCTGGCATAGAGCTGACCGCGTAATAAGTATATTTTCGCCATGGATAATCTGGTTAAGAGTATCATCAGGCACAAAAGCCACAGTGGTTATGTCAAAACATGTAAGCTAATTGAGTATCTTAAAAACTGCTTTATTTTTTAATTCTTTGGTAAGCGCCCAATGCTCCACCTATAGCACTTAAAGCTAAAAATGCAGCGCCAATGACGCCTTTTTTGGAACTTTTAGACTCCTTAAGTAATGACTGCTGACCTGCAATAGTCATCCTTTCTATGGCTTGAATGGATTCGGAGGCTTTTGATTCGTGAGCTATCCCAATATTGGCGATTGCCTCAATGCTTTTAGCCGTCATGCCAGCTGTATTTTCTATGGTGATTTTATGGATGCTGGATATTGAATCTTGAGTGGACTTAACAACAGTTGTTTTGCCTTTTTCCGACAAGGCGGGGATTAGTTCATTATCTTTTACTAATTTCCCAATAGACTCAAGGGCAGATCCCTTTCTATCTGAATCATCCATGCTATGTAACACCCGTTCAGAAAGGGTCATTTTATCGCTCATAGTCATACCTTCTAATCAGTCTTTTTATCTTTAACGGCAATAAAATTCATAACTTGAGTTAGTTAGTTGATTTCAACTTCCCCGGAAATGACTATGACGACCAAAACTAGAACTGGCCGTCCTTCTGTTTATCTACCAGAGGTGGCTGCAAACATCTGTTCACTGCTTGCTGATGGTGAAAGTTTGCGCAAGATATGTAAGCGTCGAGGCATGCCTAATAAGTCGACTGTATTCCGTTGGCTGGCTAAGCATGCGGAGTTTCGCGACCAATACGCGAAAGCTACTGAGACTCGCGCTGACGCAATTTTCGAGGAGATATTCGATATTGCTGATGATGCTGCTGAGGAGTCTGCAGCTGTGGCGAAAGCGCGGCTGCGAATTGATACCCGTAAATGGGCGCTGGCAAGGATGAACCCGAAAAAGTACGGTGACAAAGTGAGTCAGGAAATCGACCATAAATCATCTGATGGCAGCATGGCACCAAAACCAACTGTGATTCAGCTTTTACCAGTTGAGCCTAAACATGACTGATGCCGTACAACTTCCAATTCCCGCTAAACTTGCTCCCCTGTTTACTGCGGTAGGTAAACGCTATCGCTGTTCACATGGTGGGCGCGGCAGTGCAAAGACACGCACATTTGCCTTGATGACAGCGGTCAGGGCTTATCAGGCGATGATGAACCGTGAGAGTGGGGTGATCCTTTGTGCGCGTGAGTTCATGAACTCACTGGAGGAGTCGAGCATGCAGGAGGTTAAGCAGGCGATCCTTTCCGTGCCTTGGCTGGCGTCCAACTTTGACATTGGTGATAAATACATCCGCACCATCGACAAAACGGTGACATACGTTTTCTCTGGTCTGCGGCACAACCTGGACAGTATAAAGTCAAAGGCGCGCATCCTGCTTTGCTGGGTAGATGAAGCTGAGTCAGTCAGTGAAATCGCCTGGCAGAAGCTTAGCCCGACAGTCCGTGAAGAAGGTTCGGAGATTTGGGTCACGTGGAACCCAGAGCGCGACGGCAGTGCTACCGATAAGAGGTTCCGCAAAGAGGCTGGTGACGACTGCATAACCGTAGAGATGAATTACACGGATAACCCCTGGTTTCCTGACGTGTTGGAGGGCGAGCGCCAGAACGATGAGCGCCGTCTCGATCCGGCAACTTATGCCTGGGTATGGGAGGGCGCATACCTCGAAAACTCAGACAAACAGGTGCTGGCTGGCAAATACCGTGTTGCTGAGTTCTCAGACAATTTGTGGAAAGAGGCGGAGCGGCTTTTCTTTGGTGCGGACTTTGGTTTTGCCAAAGACCCCAATACGCTCACCCGATCATTCATTCTGCATAACCGGCTCTATGTTGAATACGAGGCATATGGGCAGCAAACCGAACTCGACTACATGCCCGCTCTATATGACACGATCCCCGGCGCACGCGATTGGCCCATCAAGGCTGACTCAGCGCGCCCGGAGACAATCAGCTATCTCAGGCGTCAGGGGTTCAATATCTCCGCAGCTGAGAAGTGGCAGGGCAGTGTAGAGGATGGTATCGCTCACTTGCGCGGCTTTGATGAAATCATTATCCACCCGCGCTGTAAGAATGTGGCACGCGAAGCCAGAATGTGGTCGTACAAAACTGATCGCATTACAGGGGAAGTATTGCCAAAACTGGCTGATGGTAATGAACACTGCTGGGATGGCATTAGGTACGGTCTTGATGGCCACATCAAACGCAAGGGTCAGACGATGGGTATGATGATTCCTAAGCGCCTGCAGGGAAGATAAAACTTTTTTTGTAGTAAGTCCCGAAAATACCCTTTTCGCTATGATTTAAGGCTATGCATTTTCGGGCTGGTTTTATGCACGTTTTATGCAGCCCGATTTCAACTATGCCGTGAGGAAATCATAGAGAAATAACCCGTTCATGATGAATTGCGCGCGAGTGCCTTTTCAGCATGGCGGGTAAGACCCATTATGTTAAATAGGGCTAAAATCAGTTTTTTTAACAGGTCGCTCAGGCGGCCTTTTTTATTGCCTGAAATCCACCAGCAGGAAAATCATGACTGATAAATTAACACTCGCCGTCAATCACGCGCTGAATGACGTCAGGATGGCCCGTGCGCGTGCAATGGCTTTCAATCCCGGCATGGGGCTGGACGTAAAGCGCGAAAGCGCATGGTGTGAATACGGCTTTAAAGAAAACCTGACATTTGATGATCTGTACAAACTTTACCGGCGTGGCGGCATTGCGAACGGCGCAGTAAATAAGCTGGCTTCCAATTGCTGGAAAACAAACCCGCAGGTCATTGAGGGCGAGCCGTCCGATGAGTCGCGAGAGATGACTGCGTGGGAGCGTGCAAGCAATCAGGTATTCAGCCACCGATTCTGGCGCGCAATTGCCAGGGCGGATGTAAGGCGGCTGGTGGGGCGCTGGGCTGGCATCCTGCTGCACGTTAAAGACAGCAAGGAGTGGGTTGAGCCGGTTATTAAAGGCAAAGCGCTGCAGAAAATCACGCCTGTATGGGCAAGCGCCTTGAAGGTTGCCACCCGCGACAGCAATGGCGCTATCACGATGTGGCAGTACACAGAGACGCTATCGGACGGCAGCACTGCACAGCGTAAGATTCACCCTGACCGCGTTCTGATCATCGGCGATATGTCAGATGACGAGATCGGTTTTCTGGAGCCAGGCTATAACGCTTGCGTCAGCCTGGAGAAAGTCGAAGGCGGCTCTGGTGAGTCGTTTCTGAAGAATGCAGCGCGCCAGCAGAGCATCAACTTCGACAAGGAGGTCGATTTCAAAAATCTGGCCTCATTGTATGGCGTCACTGTGGATGAACTGCAGGAGCGTTTTAACGAAGCCGCACGCGAGCTAAATCGTGGTAATGACACGCTACTGATTACTCAGGGCGCACAGGTCACATCGATGGTTAATGCCGTCTCTGACCCGGAACCCACCTATGAGGTGAACCTGAAAACGTTTTGCGCCTCGGTTGATATTCCTTCACGCATCATCGTTGGCAACCAGTCAGGTGAGCGGGCCAGCGCTGAGGACCAGATTTATTTTAATGGTCGCTGCCAGTCGCGCCGGGGTGATCTGTCGTTCGATATTGAGGATATGGTCGATAAGTTGCTCTATCTGCAAATCATCAAACCAGTAGCAAAATTTAGCATCGTCTGGGATGAGCTAAATGAGCAATCACCTTCTGACAAACTCGAAAGCGCCAGCAAAATGAGCAGCATCAACCAGGCAGCGCTAGCCTCCGGGGAGCAGGTATTCACGGTTGATGAAATCCGTGTTGCAGCAGGTTATGAGCCTGGTGGGGGTAAACCGCTGCCGGAGGATGACGATGACGAAGAGGAATAAGACGCCCAGGTTCGCAATCCTACCCAGCAACAAACAAGACCCGACCGGCATTGACCAGTTAGAGCGTAAGGCGATGAAGGATTTCGCCAGACGCATTAAGAAGGTCAGTAAAATCTATAAAGACACCCTTGAGCGATTCCCGGCATCCCTCGCCATTAACGCCCGTTATGAATACCAGCTCGATCCGGTTCTGCTGAACATGGTTCTCAACGACGCCAGCATTCTGACCGATGCCGTGCTGGTGGAGGGAGACCAGAACAATAACTGGTTCACTGAAAATTACGTTGAGGTTGCCGTTGTACGCGGGACCGCCCAGACATTTGCCAACCTGTCCCAGCAGTCAGCAACCTACCTGGCTGACAGGCATTCCCTCCAATCCCTGCTAATGAGCGAACCCTATCAGCGCCGAATGACGCTGGTATACACACGCGTGTTTGAGGAGATGAAGGGGCTATCAGCAGAGGTTAAGCGGAACATGGCGCGGGTGTTAACTGAGGGCATCGGGCGCGGGCTTCACCCCTCAGTGGTGGCTAAAAACCTGACCGCGCAGGCAGGTATTGAAAAACGTCGTGTTAACAGAATAGCCAGAACAGAGCTGACTACCGCACTGCGGCGCGCCCGCTGGGATGAGGCTGACGAAGCAAGCCGAGACCTGGGGTTAAACATCCGGTTACTACATTACTCAGCACTCAGTCCCACAACGCGCCAGTCGCATGCCATCCGGCACGCGCACCTTTATACGACGGAGGAGGTGAGGCGGTGGTATGCCATCGGAGCCAATGCGATCAACTGCAAATGCTCACAGGTTGAGGTGCTGGTGGACGCTAAAGGTAACCCACTCAACTCAAAAATTATTGAGATGGCTCAGGGGGAATACAAACGATACATGGCACTCGCCGCCAACCATTCACATCAATGCTGCGGCCACCAGCACGCAGCCTAATCGAGACATAACCATGCCTATGCAGATTAACGTCACCACCAGGGTGAACAATCAGTCTATACGCCGCGAAACGCATAACGGTCGCCCGCATCTGGTACTTCCGAGTTACACGTTACCGGCAAACGTTGTGATGAACGGCGGCCTGTATCCGGCCTCTGAAATTGACGCTCATTATCAGGGGCTGGAGGGAACGCTTGCACCGCTCGGTCATCCGACCGTTAACGGGCAGTTTGTCTCTGCGTTCTCACCAGAGGGCATCAATGTCGGTCACATCGGCGCGTGGAATCGCAACGTGAAGAAGTCTGGCAACCGCGTTTATGCAGAGAAATGGGTCGATACCACTGTTGCCAATCAGAGCGAGGGCGGGCGTGAGCTGCTGGAGCGCGTAGCAGCCATTGAGCGCGGCGAGGATGTGCCGCCAATCCACACCAGCGTTGCCGTGTTTCTCGACCAGCTGGAGGCTAACGAAAAGCAAAAAGCCCAGGGCATCGAATGGGTGGCAAAAATCAACGCCATGGACCACGACGCCATCCTGCTGCATGAGGTTGGCGCGGCACAGCCAGAGCAGGGCGTTGGCCTGATGGTTAATGCCGATCAGGCCAGAACACTCAAACCTAATTCCGGCGCGCTGGTGGGGGAAAGCTACCGCGAGCGCGAGCGCCGTCTGGAACAGGCTGCCCGCGATAAATTTGTGAAAGGGCCGGATGATTACGCCTGGATTGCCGATTTCACTGACTCACAGGCCATTGTCATCCGTAACGGGAGTGACGCTCAGGTTTACGGCTACACCAATGAAGGCGGGAAAATCACCTTTGACGATACCGGCTCAAAAGTTACCCGCCAGGAGTCTTGGGTGGCAATCGTAGCCAACAAGGTCAAATCCATTTTCACACCGCAGGATGCTCCTGCAACGAACAATCACCATAAGGAGGGCGAAATGCCTTTAACCAAAGAAGATGTCGAGCAAATCGGCAACATCGTCAGCGGCGCTATCACTGCGAACAACGAGACCACACTGAAACCCATCGTAGAGGCGCTGGCAGGTATTCAGGCAAACCAGAAGACGCTCTCTGACACCCTGACCGCCAATGCCCGCGCTGAAGAGAAAACCATGCGTGACGCGGTGGCTGCCGTTCATGGCGAGGTCATTGCCAACGCACTCACAGGTGAAGCCCTGAAAGAGATGTTTAGCAAGATGGGAGAGGCTACCCAGCTCGGGGCCAACAGCGCTAAAAACCCACCCGTTAACGGAGCACCAGACCCTGCTACCTATTTCGGAGGTGCTGCGTAATGGCTCGTTATCGTCGCGTCAATATCGACGGGAAATCACTCTATAAGACCGAAACCCGCGTGGCAGCTACAGACCTGCTGCCCGGAAGCGCCGCAGTCATCAACGCCGATGATGAATTTGTGCAGGCTACGTCATTACGTGGCCGCATCTACATCATTGACGTCGCACATCATCAGGGGCTGTCAATTACTGACGCGGTTCCTGGCGGTGATTCAGCGGTGGGCAATTACGTGGAAGAGGGCCGCGAGCTGGCATTGCGCTGTGGTCCGGGGACATATGCCAAAGACACCCCGATCAAACTCGGCACCAATGGCAATTTCACACCGGCAACCGCTGACACTGACTCGGTGATCGGCTATAGCCAGGACGAGGCCACGATTGCGACCGGTACAGCCGATTTCATTCGTGTGCGCATGCGTGTTGGCACCATTGCCGCTGGCGCATAATCAGGAGAAAAAATGTATTTTACCGCTGAAACACTGGCAACAAACAGTCGCCTCCAAGGGCACTGGAATCAACTATGGGCCAACCGCAACATCTTTAACCATCATAACGACATCATGGTGAACGCCTATCGCAGCGTGATGGATGCGGAAATGCTGGCTGTGAACACCATCGGCGGCCTTACTCGCGAGTTCTGGGCAGAGATTGACCGACAGGTTATCCAGTTGCGCGATCAGGAAACCGGCATGGAAATTGTCAACGACCTGATGAGCGTTCAGACGGTCCTCAACATCGGCAAAACTGCAAAACTTTATACCGTCGTTGGCGATATCGCTGATGATGTTTCAGTGAGCATCGATGGTCAGGCTCCATATTCGTTCGATCACACTGAGTACGACAGCGATGGTGACCCGATTCCGGTATTCACTGCAGGTTACGGTGTTAACTGGCGTCACGCTGCTGGATTGAGCACAGTGGGAATTGATCTGGCGCTGGATTCGCAGGCAGCAAAAATGCGCAAATTCCACAAACGCCGCGTTAAAGCCTACCTCAACGGCAATGACAACATCTCCGTGGATGGGTTGAAATCGCAGGGCATCAAAAACCATCGTAACACGCAGAAAATTAATCTGGGCAGTGGTGCTGGTGGTGCAAACATCGACCTTACCAAAGCCACCCCAGCGCAGTTACTCGAATTTTTTGGTACTACTGGTGCGTTCGGACTGACTGCCCAGGCCAATAAAGTCACCGCCTATGACGTGCTCTGGGTTAGCTCCCAAATCTGGGCAAACATGGGTAAACCGTACCTTATCGACATCAATAGCGGCACTAATGCTCTGGTGAGTGGCACCGTCCTTGATGCCATTAAAAAGTTCATGCCTGTGAAAGACGTGCGGATGACTTTTGCGCTCAAGGGCAACGAGTTCATTGCATACGAGCGCCGCAAGGACGTTATCTCCCCGCTGGTGGGGATGGCTGTTGGTGTTGTTCCTCTGCCGCGCCTTATGCCGCAGAGCAATTTCAACTTCCAGATCATGTCTGCGGAAGGCTTGCAGATTAAACGCGATGATGAAGGCCTCTCAGGTGTACTTTACGGCGCAAATCTCGACTAAGGAAAAATAATGGCTGACAAATACGAAGTGATCAGGCCCTGGTACGGTGTGGAGACTGGTGATGTTGTGGAACTTGAAACCGTACATCCTTCTTTAAAACCTCATGTTCGCAAGCTGTCTGATAAGGCATCGGCTGAGCTGGTCCCGGCTACCCCGGAAGCCAGTACCGAAAACAAGACGCGCAAAGAGATCATTACTGCCCGGCTTGATGAACTCGGTATTGAGTACAAAGGCAATCTTGGTGCTGACAAGCTTTCAGCGCTGTTGCCGGATGGCGAGTTGGAAAAGCTTTTCCCCGCTGAATAACAGCCGCCGCTCAGGCGGTTTTTTTATGCCCTCTGCGGAGGGCTTTTTGCAGAGGTGCGCATGATTACTACGGCACAGGCAAAAGAGTATCTAACCAACCTAGGCATTACGTTACCTGATTTTATCCTGGAGGCGCTGGTGGAGCAGGCAAACAGTATTCAGGCGTGTCTGGATGCCAACTATCCACCAGCGACCGCACTGCTAATCCAGATGTATCTGTTAGGGCTAATGGGGCTGGGTCAGGGAGACAAATACATCAGCTCGCAGTCAGCGCCTTCCGGCGCGTCACGGTCATTCCGCTATCAGTCGTTCTCTGACCGCTGGAAAGGCGCTCTGGCGCTTTTGCAGGGGCTGGACAAAAACGGTTGTGCCACGGATTTGATCCCCGCCGATCCGACACAACAGGCATTTGCAGGTATCTGGATTGGTAAAAGCGGGTGCATGTCAGGTGGCACTCGATGAACTGGCAGCCTGCGGCGCAACCACCCAAACCGTTCCGGCGCGTATGGGTTAAAACGGATAGCGGTGTTCAGACAACGGGCTACGTTAACGAGGCGGGCGACTGGCGGATTAACTGCCCGCGCATAGCTGCACTAAAACCCGTTGTAATGAGCTGGAGGGAATAACCATGTCTGAGATTGCCCGATGGTCATACACCGGCAAGGCGACGTTCTGGAAGCGGTTAGCGGGGCAGGATGAATATGGCGACCCGCTGGGATTTGCTGAGCCTGTAGTCATCGACTGCGGCTATCAGGGTGGGTTGAGTAAGCGGATTGGTAATCTCGGTTCGGAGCTGGTAGTTAAAAACACAATCTGGACTGAGTTTGCTGACGCCGATACAGGCGATTACATCCTGATTGGCATCTCTGCTGAGCCGGACCCGTTGAAAGCTGGCGCTGACCAGATAATGCAGTCGGTCCGCTTTGAGGACACGTTTGATCGCCTTGTCGATGATTGGGCGATTATTACAGGAGGTTAATGTGGGCGTTAAAGTCAGGGGGATTAAGGAGGTCAGGCGCAACGTTAATAGCATTGTCGATAACATTCAGGATCGGCGCATAGTTCGGGCGCTGACCGGCGCAATGATTGTTGGGGCAGCGCAGGCATCCATCTATACGCCAATCGACACCTCATACCTGCTGAACAGCCAGTTCCGTGAAATTGTGGTCAATGGCACCCGCATTACCGGTCGCGTGGGCTACACGGCCAGCTATGCGGCCTATGTTCACGATCCGGCAATCCGGCAGCAATTCCGACGCTCTACGGCAGAGAAAAAGTTCCTGACCAAAGGGTTTGAGGAAAGTCGCGACGTTATTGATCGCGTCGTGCAAAAGGAAATGTCGTTGTGACCCCCCCAATGCACACCCGCGTGCGCAACCATTTTGTTGATGCGGGGCTAACCATAGGGTTTACCACACAGCTGCTGATGTGGAATGACACCGGCAATCAGGGCGAGGCATTTATGGTTTTCCGTCCGGCTGGTGGCACGCCAGTCGATGCTGTGATCAGCGCTGAATATTATGTGATGGTCGATGTGGTTGGCGCTAAAGGGGGGAATGGCCGGGTAGACGCCGCCGTGCAGGACATTATCGAGCACGTTAAATCCAACCCGACAGGCAATCCCTGCCTGGGGCAGATAACCAATATGGGCGGAATACCTGCGCCAATCCCCACTACTGAGGGACGTCTGGTTTACCGCCTGATGTTTTCCTGCCTCTACGGCGAATAAAAAACTTTTTGAAATCACAGGTCGCTCAGGCGGCCTTTTTTTATGAAATGAGGAATTATATGAAGGGTTGCAAAAGCACGTTTGACCGCCTGATTGGCCGCGCCAAAACGCTGGAACTGGCCTACGGTTGCCCGGATGCTCGTCCGGGTGAGGCAGAGTGGAAATTACTTGGGCTACCGACATCGGCAACATGGGATATGAGCCCCGAATCACTGACGTCAGACGCAGATGATGGCGGGTTCACGTCAACCATGATTGCCAGCCTGGACCCAACCTACTCTATTGAGGGTGAGGTCCGCGTTAACGATCGTTCTGATGAGTTTGGCATTCAGCAATTCACCAAATATTTCGTTGATGAAGTTAAAGCGCGCCGCAATCCAACGGTCTGGATGCGTTTCCATTGGGGTAACTACTATCACATCGGTTACATGGTGGCATCTGGTCTCAGTGACGGCGGTAGTGTTAAAGAGATTGTTACTTACAGTCTTGAGCTGAAGCTTAATGAAGGCACGACCTTCGAAATTGAGCCAGATGGCGAAGACGAGGCCGTGACCGGCGTAACGGTCACACCCACCAGCGCCAGCATTGCCGCAGGGGCATCCTCCAGCTTCACCGTAAACGTTGCGCCAGCTGATGCGTCAGATACAACGTTTACCGTTGCCTCATCTGTACCAGCGCGCGCTACTGCAACCATCAAAGGCAACACCGTGACGGTCAGCGCTCCATCTGGAGCGACGGCAGGCACTGCAAACATCACCGTAACCACTACCGATGGATCATTTACAGCCGTTTTCGCTGTAACCGTGACCGCGTAGTGATCATTCCCTGGGTCTCCTGTGAGGCCCACACAATGATTACTGAGGAGAAAAGCCATGGTCCCAATGAAAGAGATCGGCGAGTGCCTGATTAGCACGCCGGACGCCGATTATCTGTTTCGCCCCTCGTTCATCAACATGATGCGTATTGGTGAGCCACAGGAAATCGTTCAGGTATTCGCGGACCTGCACAGCGACGAAATCACCCCACTGACAGAGCGTGCGCTGGCTGCATATGGACGCATCCCATTGTGGTTGATTGATCACATTCGCACCAGCACCTACGGCAAACACGCGCTGGTGGCTGCAATAACCGTGCTGGAGGCATGCAGCAGTGATGATTTGACCCCACTGATTGGCGAGCTCCGACCGGCTAAATCTAAAGGCAAGACATTCAAGCGTCGCAAGGGGTTGATGGATGATTGCGATATGGTCCTGATCGCCCAATCGCTTATCACGCACGGCATCATTGGAAAAGCCAAAGTGCGCCAGTTGCAACGGAATGAGAGCGGCACAGCCACAAATGAATTTAATGCGTTTGAGTATATCAGCGCCGCCCGTACCCATTTTGGCATCAGCCGGGACGAGGCGCAGCAGCTGACGATGACAGAGTTTCAGCTGATGCTGGCCGCTAAATACCCCGCTCAGAAAGGGTATACCAAAGAGGAGTACGACCATGCAGCAGATGATTATTTTGCTCGTCGCGAGAAGCGGCGCGCTAAAGCTGCCAGAACATCACAATAGCAAATAAGCATGATTTAGTATGGCTATTGCTTTCCAACGGCTGAGGCAGGATTTAGGATTGTTGCCACACTTACATGTGGAGATAGGGACATGAATAAATTTTTTTCGTTATGTTTATGCGTATTGCTTTTGCCTTCAATAACGTCTGCCAGTGAAAAAATGAAGCTAAAGGATATAAAGTGGCTGCAAGGGATTTCTGAGGTTAAAGCTATAGGTTGTGATTCCTACGAGGATAGCACTTACTCATCAACAGGTCGTGATGAGTTAGAGATTACCGAATCTTCTTTTAGAGAAAAAAGATTGAACCCTGACAGTAAGATTACTTGTGATCTATGGGCTAAGACCGATGACATTAAAAAACCAGTATTACAGGTTCTAGAAGAATTCAAAATTGACGGAGTAAACGTCCACATTTATCACTCTGATGCATCTGGCACCATAGGTAAGGATTACAGTGACAATAGCGCCTGGAACAGCGCTTGTAAAAGCGACACAATGACAGATGAAGTGACGTGCTACGTAAGCCATAAAAGTTTTTATATGTTCAAAAATAAAACAGGCTACTACTTGCTAGTAGGAAGTGATCATTTCCCTCAGACAGTTGCTTATATTAGGCTCGGAAAGGATAAACCAATTTCCTCTGGCAAGGATGGCGTTTTTTCTTCTGCTGACTCGTTAAAAATAATCGAGTCAATAAATAATCAAACCACATTGTCTACGCGATACACAAAATGGCCTTACGAGACACCAGTGGATGAAAAACTGGATACAAAATATTTTGAACAGGCGAAAAAAGTCTTAGATCTTATCTTTGATAATCATGTTTGAACAAACGAAAAACACACAACCTCGCTCAGGCGGGGTTTTTTTATGCCTGGAGAATAGTGAATGGCAGGTTCAGTAAATGCTGGCAGCATCATCTACGAGGTGGACATGGATACCGCCCGCCTGCTGGCGGCCCGCCGCGAAGTAGATGCCGCCCTCAGTGACATGAGCGGGACTGTTGGACGTCTTGATACGTCGGTGACCCGTGCAGAGCGCTCAGTAGCAACGTTGCAACGCACTATGTCACGCCTGAGCGCCGTAGCCAGTAGTGTAATGGCGGCTATTTCGGTGCAGCAGATTGCGCAGTACGGCAATGAGTGGGTGACGGTTAATAACAAACTGGTTAACTCCGTCCGTGCCAGTGAATCCCTGGCCGATGTTACTCAGCGCGTATTCGATATTTCGCAGGATACACGTTCCGAACTGGAGGCTACATCAACACTCTATGGTCGGCTTGAACGCTCAACACGCAGCGCGGGGACGAGTACCAAAGACCTGATCACGCTCACCTCGACGATAAACAAAGGCCTAGCGGTTTCTGGCGCAACCACGGAGGAGGCCAGTTCCACCATGACGCAACTGTCTCAGGCGCTGGCGTCAGGCGTTCTGCGCGGGGAGGAGTTCAACTCCATCTCTGAGAACGGTAGCCGCCTTGCCATGGCGCTGGCTGATTCTCTTGGCGTAACTATAGGCCAGCTCCGCAACATGGCGGCAGAAGGTAAGCTGACCACCGAAGTTGTTGTGAATGGACTGCTTAAGCAAAGTGATGCGATTGCTAAAGAGTTTGCCAATACAGCACTGACAATGGGCCAGGCGTTCACTGTAGCCAGCAATAACATCACCAAATTTGTCGGTGAAAGCACTACCGTCTCCACATCTATTCGTGTGTTTAACGATGCGGTGATTTCACTCAGCCAGAATCTTGATCTGGTCGCTAATGCGATTGGTGTAGCCGCTGTGATATTTGGTGCGCGCTTTACCGGCGCACTGGCGCTGGCAACGAAAGCGCGCATCGATGACGCACTTGCGGCAAAAGCGCAGGCCACCGCCACCGCTCAATCCACTGCGGCTACCGCTAACGCTGCTCGCGTGACTGCGCTGAAAGCAAGCCTCGATAAGGAGCAGGCATTATCGAATCTTGCCCTGGCTCAGGCTGAGTACAACGTCGCCAGAGGATCGGCGGCGGAGGCGTTCGCACTTGAAAACCTCATCGCCATTAAATCTGTGGCCATCCAGCGTTCTGCCACCTATGCAGAGGCTCAGATAGCCGAGGCGGCTGCCACCAGAACGGCAGCGGCTGCTGCCGCAGCGGCAACCACGACCATTGGCGGGCTTGCAAAAGGAGCGCTTGCCCTGATTGGTGGTCCCGCTGGCGTGGCAATGATAGCGGCTGCCGGGATTTTCTACTTCTATCAGAAAATGCAGCAGGCCCGACAGGAAAGCATCGATTTTGCTGACAAGCTGGATGGCGTCATTGCCAAAATGAAAAACATGAGTCAGGTACAGCTCGCCGCTCAGATTGATAATGCCACCCGGTCCATAAAAGCCCAGGCTGATGCAATCGAGGACAACCAGGCGACATTGGAGGCTAATGAGCTGCAGCAGGCCCGTCTGCGCCGCACTCTGAGCTATTTGCAGGAGGGCAGTCTTTTATACAGGATGACCCTCTCAGAGCTAACAGACGCCCAGAGTGAGCACACTCAACTACTCGCCGCCAATGAAACTGCACAGACCAAACTGAGTCAGACGGTCAGCAAAACAGGCATGCTGCGCGCCCAGATGAACGGGACGTTTGTACAGGGCATTGACCTGCTGAAACGTGACGGACATGAGGCCAGTTTAACATCTGGCCTGATGAGGCAGCTCGGAACAGCTATTGATATCGCCAGCCGGGCAAAGGAAAAATTCAACGCCACCAGCCTGCAGGTACCCCGCAGTGAAAAAGCTGACGCCTATAACAAAGCGTTAGAGGATGAAAATGCACTTCTGGCCATCACCGATAAGCGTCTTCGTGCGGTCACTAAGGCGAGGATGGAGGCGACTGAAAGGGGAGGGAACCAGAATCAGATCAACGCTGCAGGCCAGTTGGCTGGTGCTCAGTACGACCTGCAGCTCGCGGAGAAGGCCCGCAATAAAGAAACCCGCGATGGGGTGTCAGCAGGTAAGAAAGCAGAGACCCAAGCCGAGAGCGTTGCAAGCAAGCTGGCTAACCTGAAGCAACAATCAGAGCTGGTGGCTGATTCAACCCGCCAACTCAGCCGAGAACAGGCGATTCTGGCTGCTCAGCAGTCCCTTGGCAGCGCTGCCACTCAGGCAGATATCAAACAGGCCGGCGAGTATGCCGCCGCCAAATGGGACGCCAGCAACGCCATCCGCGCTCAGGCAGCAGCCGAAAAACTCCTGCCCGAGACTAAAGAGAATGCCAGCTATAAGCAGGATGTTAGCGATCTGAATGCTGCACTGGCGGCAAAAAAAATCAGTCAGGCGCAATTCAATGCCTACTCAGAACGGCTTGAGCAGGAGCATCAGGTTAACCTCGCTAAAATTCGCGCTGACCAGGTAGTTACGCCACAGCAGTCTGCTGCCGGTACAGTTGATCCGGTTCAGCAACTGGCAAACGATAACGCCCAGAAACTGGCATTAATTCAGCAGTTTGAGGCCAATAAAACCATCACCGAGCAGCAGGGGCTTGCACTACGCAAGGCGGCCAATACGGAGTACGAGCAACAGCGTACAGCAGCTATGTGGCAGTTATGGCGCAATCAGAGCGCAGGTAATGAAGCCCTGGCTGCTTCGTTTGATTCTATTGCCGGGAGTGCATCTAACGCATTCACAGGGATGATTACGGGGAGCATGACAGCCGGGGAGGCGGTGTCCTCTCTTGCCAGCAATGCCCTGAATACGCTGATCAATTCCTTCGTTCAAATGGGCGCTGAATGGGTCCGATCTTCAGTAATGGGGGCCGCAGCTCAAACAACAGCCATCACAACCACAACGGCAGCATCCGTAGCCGGGACGGCAACCACGACAGCAGCGAGCACGGCAGCAGCGGGTACAACGCTGGCTGCATGGTTGCCCGCCGCTCTGGTCGCTTCTATCGGTTCATTTGGTGCAGCGGCTGTAGTAGGTGGCGCGGCGCTTCTGGCGTCATTCGGGCTGATCACTGCATTGTCAGGAAAGCGCAAAAATGGCGGGCCGGTGTCAGCGGGCTCTATGTATCAGGTAGGCGAAGGCGGCATGCCGGAAATCTATCAGGCCAGCAGTGGCAAGCAGTACATGATCCCCGGTGATAATGGCAAGGTGATCAGCAATAAGGACATCAACTCTGGCAGCAGCGGGCAAATTCAGGTCTCTATTGAGTTCAATGATTACACCTCTGGCTCGCATACCTATGACGCACAGGCAACACAGAGCGGTAACACGCTAACCGTTCAGGCGTTCATCATGGATATGGACCAGGGCGGGCCAATGAGTGCCTCAATTACCAGTAATCTGCAAACGCAGAGGAGGGCGAGGGAATAACGGTCACAGACTCATCAACTACCCACAAGCACCCATAAGATTGTTTAACAGATCCGCTACGGCGGGTTTTTTGTTTGCTGAGGAATGATATGGCAATTGATTATCCCGAGTGGCTTCCACTGGCTCAGAAATCCAGTAAAAACCCCACCAGCGATACAGGGTTTCGCACTGACCAGCCACAGGTTGGTGCGCCCATTTTCCAGAAATTAACTGACGATCTGAAAACGTCTTTCAACCTGACATGGATATTCACCGCAGCTCAGCACAGAGCGTTCACTCAGTGGTTACGCAGCCCTAATTATCTGGATAACTGTAATCAGTGGTTCAACATGCGCGTTTCGACCGGTACGGGGGATACAGGTACTGAGGTTCAGGAGCTGCATTTCACAGCTTTTCCGACATGGAACCAGAAAGGATCAACATTCACCTGGACCGGAAACGTGGTTGCCAGAGAGCTGAAAAACTCTGATGACGAGT
This sequence comes from Pantoea sp. 9140, assembly GCF_000745295.1. Classification (NCBI taxonomy): domain Bacteria; kingdom Pseudomonadati; phylum Pseudomonadota; class Gammaproteobacteria; order Enterobacterales; family Erwiniaceae; genus Pantoea; species Pantoea sp. 9140. Next base: position 1,326,057 of record NZ_JQNO01000001.1, read on the forward strand.
TCGATGACTATCTGATCGAGTTTCCGCCGCCATGGGCGAGCTGGCTGGACATTATCGTTACTGGCTATCCCGATGGCCGGGATAAAGAGTCACTACCAAAGGTGGAATAATGCCGACGTTTCGTGAGTTCAAAAGCCGCCGCCCTAACAGGATTCTCTACGACACCATAACCTTTTATAACCCGGCGTTTGGCTACCTCCGGCTGGTGGATAAACAGATATTCCCCAAAACATTTGCAGGTGTGGTTTATACGCCCTGCAGGATGGAGATTACTGAGAGTCAGCAAAGCAGCACACCGGTAATCAACAGCACGCTTAAATTTGCTCGCATGGCTCAGGATTTTAAGCAGCAGCTCAAATTATGGCGTGGTACAGGCCGGATCACACCCATCTCAGCAACCTACACGCGGTTTGATGCCTCCGACATGAACACGCCGCTGAAGCCCTGGACGCTGTACGTGAGCGACGTGAGCATGGACGCCTCAGACGTTACTGTCAGCCTGACGCTAAAAAACCCACTGAACAACAACATCGCCCAGCTCTACACCCCAGAAGAATTTCCAGGACTTCAGAATGCGTAAATCAGAATTCATTGAGAAGGTCACAGGTGTGCCGTGGGCAGATCGTGCCTGCACATTTGAGGCTATGGACTGCTGGGGGCTGGTGGTTCTGTACTACCGGCATGTGCTGGGTATCGAGATTCATCACTCTCAGGACTACAAATCAGGGCGCGACTTTATGACCTGTTTTGAGGAGGAGGTGATTTTCTGGGATGACACGGAGATTTTCCAGGATGGCGGCATATTCATTGCCTACTACGGCGCTCAGCCCGTTCATGTCGGTCTCACGTTTAATGGTATGGCACTGCATAGCCGGGGCGAGTGCGGACATGTCAGGGCCGACAGCATCCGCACCATAAAAAAACTTTTTACCAGAGTGGAGTTTAAAACTTATGCCGGTCATTCAGATTCAGCGCGTACCGGGGCTGCCTAAAGAACGCGTCAATGTAGAGGCCGGGCAGCTTTTCAGTGAGTGGCTGGAACAGCAGCAGCTTCACCGGGATGTACGGATAAACCGGAATGGGGTTGAGCTGAGAGACGATGATGAGATTGGTTTTGCACTGGAGGAAAACGACCAGATTATTATTTTTGATCAGCCGCGTTCAGGCGGCCTCGCCAAAACACTTTTAAACCCCTTCGAACACTTCAACCCCATCAAATTTACTAAAAAGGTGTTGGCCAGTCTGATAAAAATGCCTGGTGTTGGTAATACTGGTCAGACGAAAACCTCCTCAAATAACAGCCTCAAGGGGCAGACAAACCTGGCGCGCAACGGCGAAGCCAAACCTGACAATTTTGGACTCATCCGGGCGTTTCCTGACCTCATTCAGGAGTCTCTTTTTGAGTACTCGGGCAACCTGAAATATCTGACTGAGCTTATGAATTTTGGCCTGGGCCGGTATACGGTCAGCTCCGTGCGATTCTCTGAATCGAATCTGGGCTCGATGGCCGGGGCGTCATTTACCATCTACAACCCCGGCGACATCATCGGTACTATCCAGGAGGGCTATCAGTTTGATGATGTGGATGGTCAGGATGTGCCGGGTAAAAACGAATCTGACGATTTTCCGATTGAGTCTGCATCAGCCACCAGCGTGATCAGTGGTAACTATGCTGGTGGACAGATTCTGATGAAAATCGCCAAAGAGGCGACTTTTGATTACTTTATGGGGCTGGCTCTGCCCCATGCTGTGGAGTTTACGATCAACGCGACGTACCCCACAGCCAGGGGGAGCGTAACGCAGGATTTTACTCTCTCTGGAAACCTGATATCTGCAGACGAGACGAGAGAGGGGCCAGAGACGGAGCCGGTTTATTATTATAATTTCGTGTTGAGTGAGATTGAGGGGTCTAATGTCTCATACATTTCAACGGCCACTATCAACACCTCCAAATTTGTTCTCAATGATAATCAGGCGCTCGTGATAGGACCGTTTTTCTCGCCGGTTGAATCATCGCAATTGTGGATTCATACACAGTCTGCGCTGGGTGGTAAATCAGAAACTAACTGGCAGCTGACGATCTGGAAGGTGGATGCAAACAACGCTCAGATTCCTGGCACTTCTGAGACGTTCACCTACAGGCAGACTACCCCGCACCGATCCACCTCGGAGACGTTTTACCGGACTGACAAAATTACCCCCATCGGCGGGTATGGGCGCTACTCTGTTAGTTTTCAGAGGACTGATAACAGCGGTGACAACAGTAAACTGAAAGTCGAAGCTATCCACGGCGTCAATATCCGTAACAACGTGAGCTACCCGAACGATACGCTGGTCAGGGTCACGGTGCGACAGACGAAAAATGCCACCAGCGCCCGCGACCGGAAATATAACGCGCTGATCAATCGCCATGTGATCAGCTACAACATGACCACACAGTCTGTTGATTACAGGCTGCGGGCATCCCGTAAATTCTCAGATATTGCGCTGCATAACTGGCTGGTGGTAGGCGGGCAGGCTGAGAACATCATTGATATACATGGGCTGTACTTGATTCAGTCCGAGCTGGACGCTATTGATCCGCGTCTGTCATATTTTGACTACACCTTTGACGATGAGGATGTTTCCCTCGGACAGAGGATGGAGACAATTTGTGATGCTGCCGGGGTCACTGTGTTCTGGGATGACGGGATATTGTCTTTCACCCTGGACAAGAGGCGGAGTACGCCAGCAACCGTGTTTAACCGTTCCAATACCACGGACGCGGGCTATTCGCTGAGTTATGAAATGACGTTGCCAGGAGGGTATGACGGAGTTGAGGTGCAGTACCGCAACCCATCTACCAATAAACAGGCGTTCATCCGCTACCGTGTTCGCAACAATCAGATCGAGCTGGGAACGCCAGCCAAGGCCAAAAAGTTCGAGATGATGTATGTCCGCGATGATTTTCAGGCCGACTACCGCGCGCAGAAAGAGTGTCGCCGCCTCATTTACTCGCGGATGAGCATGGCTATCACAGCACTCGCGGATGGTGAGTGGTGCAACGTAGGGGATATGGTCCAGGTGCCGGACACCTACGACACAAATCATCAGGCGGGCTATATCGTTCATCGCTCGGGCAACGATTTCGAAACGAATGAGCGGATCACATTCACTGGCTTAATGTTCGTCATGATTACCGACAGCATGGGAAACACAACCGCCCGCTATCTGGCTACGCCGCGCAGTGATACTGATTATGGGTTTACTGCTGCCATCCCTGCTATCGACCTGAACATTTATGACGGGTATCAGGTGCAATCCCCATCGAGATATGTGATTGCCACGACTGAGGAACTCGACGCCACGCGCTGGATAATCACTGAAAAACAACCTAGCAGTGATGGCACTACAGCTCTGAGCCTCGCAGAGTACAGCGACTTAATTTATCCCTAAGACTACTCTTGAATTTACTTTTAATTTTATAAGATTACCTTTAGTATTAACTTCCACCCATCAATGGAATTGAAAATGAAAAATTTGTTAATTGCCTTATCTATCATGATGTTGGTTTCAGGTTGCGTGCATAAGAACTCTGTGGAAAACGGTAGGAATTTTGATGAGTTGAAAGTCAATGAGATTGTTGCTGGTAAAACCACTGAGAATCAGCTGCTTTCAATGTTTGGAGAGCCATCCCAGAAAGAAGTGATTAATGACCATGAAGTTAAATGGGTTTATGAATACGAAACTTCAAAAGAAGTCCCAGCAAGTCCCGGCGTTAAATCTGCAACACGACCAGATATTAAGTTGCTGAATATTTGGGTCAAAGATGGGATAGCATATAACCACGTGTTATCAAATCAAGCACCGCTGAAGCTTCCGTAAAAAAAAGCCCACCAAATGGTGGGCTTTTTTGTATATGAAAGCATGATGTGGCCCAAACATTATCTAAAAAACATTTTCTATATAAAATTGGTCATAACAGACATTTTAAAATTGACAACGAACCCGCTACGGCGGGTTTTTTAATGGAAAAATATGGATACCCAACCAACCAACAATCCAGTACCCAGCGAATCGCCCCGCGACCTGAAATTTAACGCCGGTAAAATCGATGAGTTCGTCACATCACCGTCGGGCGAATATATAGACCGCCTTGGTGGCAAACATAAAACCATACGCGGAATGGAGGCTGATTTTGAAAACCAGCTCAGCAGCCAATCTGACCGGTTTAAAACCCAGCTCAGCGGGCAGGATAAAAAGTTCACCGACCAGATCACCAGCCAATCCGATCAGTTTAATTATTTCATTCAAAACTCGGGCTATGAGGTGGTCGGCGACTATGAGAATGGTCCGCTCACAATCAATTCGTACAACCAGATTATTCGTTATCAGGGGGAGTTCTATAAACTCACTGGCGCAACAGAAATTCCCTGGACGACTACCGGCAATGATACCACCAGCTGGGCCATTGACTCTGCCCAGCTGGTGGGCGTTGCAGATGCCGCGCTACGTCAGGAGCTGGCCGGTAACGATGGGCTAAAACAGATAGGTCAGTGTCCCGATATCATAACGCTGCGGTCTACAGAGCCCGAAATGGATGGGCAGCGAATCGTTGTTCGTGAATACACCATCGGCACGGGTCACGGCGGTGGCACGTTTGTCTATTGGAAGAAAGACACCACATCAGCAGACGATGGTGGCTACATTATCGTGACCAAGGGGGGCAAGCGCTGGAAGCGCGATTGTGACCCCAAAGATCTGCATATCGAGCATTTTGGTGCAATACCGGATGGGAGAACAGATTGCATTAAAGCTATCAAAATGATGGACTCATGGAGTCAATCGCAGACCGATAACTGCAGCCTTATTGGTGTCCAGTTCCCTGGCGGCGATTTCGCTGTATCATCATGGGACACTAGCAACACATACCACAGCCTGTTCAGGCTGGCCGGGGCTGGGGGGCAGTTTTATGGATACAATAACCCGACAAAGCTGATTCTTATCGGTGACGCAGGCTCGGTTGCATTTTCAGTGCAGTCCCGCCGCGTGGAAATCATTAACCTCGAAATTTATGCCCAATATGATATTGACGGCAAGGTCAGGCATTTTTTCAAAAATATCTGTCCTGCAGGGCAGTATATTCGCGTCTCAAATTTTAGAGCATCCTATGTTGGGGGGCGGACATTCCAGTTAATGGACACGCTGGATGCGAAATTTGACCAGTTTTATACGAGCTACACATATGACAATATTTTCAGGGTTCTGGCCTCTGGGACAACGTCGGGCGGCTGGAATCACTCAACAGCAGTTGAACTAACGAATTTTAATATCCAGCACCATCTGTGTGAGGAGAGCCAGCAGGGGGCATTATTTATACCTAACTGCGGTCAGTCACTGATATGGAATGGATGGATTGAGCATTGCACATATCCGGGTAATCTGACTCTGGGGCAGTGGAATATTTTTTCCCTCTCGCTGGAGACAAATACCAATCCCCTTTATATGTCACAAAGTCGCTTCATGAATTACCTGTTCAGTAATCCTTCTGGAAAGGGAATTGATGTTGAAACGCAAATGACAGTCGCTTATGACACAGGAGAATACACTTCACGATCAGTATCCACCTATGAAAAGGGCTATGGAGAATGGAATACTCACGGCCTATATCTAAACTCTCCGATTCGTTACGACTTCAACGCAACTCAGAAATATTTTTCTAATATAACAGCTGCACCCATTTGGGTATATGTGGGGCATTTTTTCCTGCCTACATTAGCGCAAACGATGAATCTCAGAGTCATCGGCAGGGCAGGCTATAGCTCAGCATCAGCGGAGGCGGGGATAGATGGCAGTGCAGTCATTTCAGTTCAGAACAGGAGTTCGGCAAGTTCAACCGTATCATGGCATGCGCCCCGCAACGGGGGCATTCTTGATGTCGTCTATACACAGCCCTATGATCGTGACACTCACATTTACGTGAAAATTCCGGCCTATTCTCGTGTTGGTTTCTTTGCAGAAACAAATGGCCTTTTGAGAAAGGATACTGGCACGCCCACTTACATACAGTGGGATATGTCAACAGTAGCGGATATTTCCACACTGACTACACAGGATGCTATATCAACATGCAGTCTGGGTACTACAAGCGCTGGCCTAATCGCTGATGGCGAAAACAATCTGCTCCATCTCTATTCTGCTGCTGATACGGTCGGGGAGCTTGACGTGCTCAAGCTGGGCGTAAACGACAAGATAAAGAATCTCCCATTAATGTCTGGAGGTGCATGGAAACTTCCTGTCTATTACTTCGAAGATCTTCCTGCGGCGGCCAGTAGCTGGTGGTCAATTTGTATATGCAGAGCGTTTATCTGCGCAGATAACGTCGTTTATAAAACACAGGTCGTACACAGTGACGGAACCTACTGGCGACCACAGCAAAATCCATCAACTTATATCATAGGGTCTGCATAAATGAGTATTACCGTACAACAGCAGGTACAGACGACCACAAGTTATGACAATTTTGGTGTTAGCGTTGAGGGGCTGCTGGCCACTACAGATGTGACCTACACAATCGAAAGAATTGATAATTTTGACGGTAATTTAGCTACCGGCGTTTTCAGGGTCCAAATAGGTGAAACTTACTCAACCGAAAGATTTCGGTTCATGTTTAAGTATAGCGGGCAGGGTAATCCAATGGACCAGGCTGAAAATGCACTCCAGGCTTGGTTTGATAAGCAGGCGGAAAGCGCGGTAAGTAACAGTGCATCTGCTTAACGTGATTGATCAATCATACCGATCAATCTGGCGAAATTGATCGGTACAATGTCTTAGGAGTGTTGAGAACCTGAGGTTATATTTGAGTGCGGTTAGATGGAGCTAATTGCATGAAGATTAAAACAGTATGGAGGTTAGTATTAGTAGGGTGTGTAATAGCGTGGTTAATAATTTTAGTAGAAACGCTAAATCTATATAAAAGATATTTTATTTACTTTTGATCTGCCAACACCAGACCCGGCCTTCGCCGGGTTTTTTACGTTTAATAAAAATTTATGGAACCCGCCTCGCATGACTGAGCCTTAGTCATGTATTTTCTGATGGGCATGTTTACTATGGCGCTTCCCACATAACAGGAGGCACTATGGAACATGAATTTGAGGCCCAGGCCTATGACGCTGCATGCAGGGCTATGGGTGAGGCCGTCTGGCATTTAGTCTCAACAGAGCAGCAGGTGACGCATGATGCCATTGCTGACATGATTATGGTGCTCTCTGAGCGTCGTGATGATCTTGGGGCTAGTATTGCACTTTCAGTCCTGCTGCAGGGATAAAAAGCCCCGGCGACAGGACTTTTTAAGTCCATCTTAACAAGCTAGGGATATGAATCATTTGAACATTGCGCCGCGTAATATTAACTTTTCGAGTTAGATCAACCGGCAAAGTGCTCATAAGTCACTTTCTTTAAGTGGCTTAACTACTTCGCCTAAAAAGACATTGACTGCATTGGCGTCATTTCTGACAGGTTTTTTTTGTTTCGCGGGGATCTTTCCGGCGATTTTTATAATGCTGTCATCACGAAGTACGGATCGGCGAATAAAGTCTTCTGTAATTGTTAATAAAGAACTGAACTCACTTTTCGTTGGCGACCAAGCACGATGTGCGGCGGCATTTCCTGCATCAGTGACTATAAGTAGCTGGCTTTTTTCCGTTTCACCAATATAACCATCCTCTGCAAGTTTTTCGACTTTCTTACCCAATGATAAGGTGGGTAATATTTTCAAAACTTCAGAAGTGCGTTCAAACGCTGTTCTTAAACCAATGGAAGCCAAAATATATGATTCATCATGATAGGCCTGATATACTTCATTAAGTAATAGAAATAGCTGGTAATCAATGGCAGCTATATTTTCAATCCATTGAGGGCGATGTTCAAGAGACCTCGGATAAGTTTCATATTTATAATTTTGAGAGATAACAGTTTTACCCTCATCATCGTAATCATAATCTAAGTCTTCGCTGTCCCAAGATTTAGTATGATAGAAAACCGTATCACATCCTTTACATTGCAATAGGCGATATTGAGTTCCCCATTGCATAGAATTTCGTCGGTCGCCACTATCCCAGCTCCGCTCTGTTTCTCCAATAATTATGCAGTTTCTTTCTCCTTCGCATTCAGGACATCCGGCACGGAACGTTGCCATGTTAGTCATTCTCACCTCCCAAAATGATTACCCTTTTAGTTTGCTAAATTCACAAAGTAGCGTTTCGCATGCTTAATAAACTACAAAAAAACTATATCCACGCTATTCCAAGCCATAGTATTTTTTAAATGCGGAAGTCAAGGTTGAGCTAGCTACTGCTACACCTACGCCCCAACTCGAATCGGCCGCTTTACTTATCATTTCAGAAAACCATCCACTTACCGCGCTTCCATATGAATCATTTTTAGATGCTATAGGACCGTCATCGGCTATAGCAATTTTTAACGTATCAATGTCTTCTTTTTCAATACCTTGTGACTGTAAGAATTTTTTCAAAGATTCAAAATCGTTTTCAGTGATATTTTTAGTCGAATTAATTATATTTGAATTTCCATGATTTATTACGTTATTGTCTCCGTAAATTGCATAGGTAAATAATGGTGCGGCGTCGACTTTTTTAAGCTTTTCATCTTCGTTCTCTTCTCCAATAATTTCACTTGCTTTATCTGAATATTCGAGTAAGAAATCAAGAAGCCTTGAGCGAACTTGAGTTAATATTCCATAAAAGCTATGAACTTGAATCTCTTTGAAGCATTTCGTAATTTCGTAACTAGGGTCGATTGATTTTCCATAAAAAGCATAAGCCAGATCTGTTGGTATAGGTTGCTCGAATCTTCCGCTGTCACCAGCATTAAAGGTCATTTGTTCAATCTGACTTATAGACATTTTTACTCGTGCTATTAGAGTATCTTCATATTCCGTTTGAGATAAATGATGTAAAGGAACAGCTAAAGACGTGTAGCTTCTGGCTCCATTGTTTGCATTAACTAAAATTCTTGATGGTACAATTCTATATTCTGGGACCGATTTTTTATCGCTATATCCATTTATTTCATTATTTACCCATTCCACCAAATCTTTATTGCCTGTAGAATATAAAAAAACCTTTGTTTTTATTAAAGCATTTGTTAGACCTTCATTTCCTGAACTAAGAATATTTATGATTTCTTGTAATTGATTCATTTTGAAAAATTCTCCAGAGAGTATGATGTCATTAAGTTTAGTCAATAAAACTCCCTTTTTAAATTGCTATTAAAGCTTTTGATAAGGGTTGCTGAAAAAACGCGTACCATAATGCTGGCTAAATAAAGCGAAAGTATTTTAATTTTCTTTTAATTCAATTGCTTATTTCCTTATTCATGTGATCGTGGAAGCTGTATATCAGTAGATGACCACCGGGCAGCAATTGACGCCGGAGGAAATCGCCAGAATGATTGTTGAGCTATCTGAGAGCCGACCAGACCTAGCTAGCTATATTGCGATATCAGTGCTGTGGCAGGCATAAAAAAAACCCGACGACGGGGCATACATGTCCCCGTCCTAACCTCGAAAGTTTTTCAGTGTCCGCTTTCTACCATTACTAAGCATTTTAAGATGGTATTCAACCGATCCGAGCCTTAGGTAAAGTCACGTCTCGTCTGTTGAAGTGAGGTAAATCACTATGCAGATGAGCAAATTTTCACATCACAATTGGCGAAATAATGGATAAAAATACTATATTTCAATACATTAGCAGGGATTCTTTAAGTACGGACAATGTCCGGGCGGACTTGACGCACTAGATAAAAGGAGATAACATCTCACCCGTACATTGTACGTACTATGACATACGAACATACGAACATACGAACATACGAACATACGAACATACGAACATACGAACATACGAACATACGAACATACGAACATACGAACATACGAACATACGAACATGAACTCACTATTAATGGAAAAACCTATGGAAACCAAAACAAAACATTCATTTCTTCAATATATAAACCTTTTGCTTTCAGGAAGATGCAGATTGCGAAGACAAAACATAAGGGGGTAGAAAATACAAAATTCATTTATTACGAAGGATTAAAACTATGAGAAACACCCAATTGCGTGGTGGTTCTACTGATTTCGGTGTAACCACCGCAGCTGACGTTGGGGTTATTCCCACAACGGCAGATATAAAGAATACGCGTCTGGAGTTGAGAGTAACTTCAGAATTTAAAGAGAAAGTCCGCTCCGCATCATCTTTTCTTGGGGTTGACATGAGTTCATTCATTGCGATGGCAGCAAATGAGTTAGCTGAACAGACGCTTGAAAAACAGCGACTGCGCATGCTTTCTGAAACTGCCTGGAAGCGACTAAACGAACTCATGACTGCACCGGCTAAAGACATTGATGATGACTTAACGGAGCTTGTCATGAGGAAAAGGAAATATGTCAGAGAGTAAAGAAGATGCTCAGTTCATTCTGAGTGATTATAAAAAAGGTGAGACCTATCAAGGTCTTAAGAATTTCGATTGTGGCGATGAAACATTAAATCGCTATGCGCGGGAATCATTGAAGAGGAACGGCGAACGTGATAATCGCAAGCAGTTTCTATTACTTGACCCACTTAATGGTCGTAAGGTGGTTGGATTTGTAAGTCTGCACCTTGATCTTTTTGGGCGTGAAAATATTCCTGCTGGAACCTTTCTTTATCAGGTTCCGCCCGTAGTCCCCGTGATGAAATTATCAATGTTAGCCGTTACGAATGAGTATCAAAAAAACGGCTGGGGCTCGGAAATGCTGTTTGCTGCGCTCGAGCATGCCTACAAGGTCGCGAAGGTGGCCAATGATTTGAAGGGTGTGATTTTGGACGCGAAAGACTCTGCCGTAGATTTTTATAAGCGGCATCGTTTTTCAGTAATCGAAACATCCAAATCGGAAAACGGGGAATCATCAACCCTTATGTATCTCTCCATGCAAGATCTGGAGCAGGTCATGAAAAAACTTGCTGATGCCGAAGCCAGTAACGCTGGCGATGTTAACCTCGGATAACATTCTTCTCTATCCGTGTACAGCAGCAGTCATGCTGTTTGAAGTTACCTACGAAAATGCCACCACTATTGGTGGCATTTTTGTTATGAATAGTCGGTACTTGTTAAAAGGCTCAAATCCTGTCGGTTACATCACACAAATGTCAGTTATGCGAGCATTAAAAGCGTCTCCTGCTGAAGCTGCGCGACTTTTGTGACCTATCGCAAATATGTGTTCTCATTCTTATGAGATTGCGAATAAGAACCTGAATTTTATTCGTCAAACAAAAAATGTTCTTAGATACAATACCTTTACAATTTTGCGGACTAACTCTGCTTGATTAAACTCCTTGTTAGATATTACTGTTTATATGTACAGTATTTATTGTAGGGGAGATTCATTATGCCGCGCGACTACGAAATCATGATGGCTTTCAGGCAAGCGATTAAGCGCGATGCTGAAGGCCGATTCACCATCAGTACACTCGACTTTGTAAAAGAGCTAGGCCAGATGAACTGGCATTACACTCTCAACTCTGCGAATAAGTGGATAGAGACACATACGACTACATTCCGTGATATCTCACCTACAGACGGTGATGAGCGAGTGTTTCAGGTGTTCAATCCAAACGGCGGTATGTGATGTTCGCATTGGTTGATGTGAACTCATTCTATGCAAGCTGCGAAACGGTCTTTCGTCCTGACTTGCGCGGTAAACCGGTGGTCGTCTTATCGAATAACGATGGATGTGTCATTGCGCGTTCCGCAGAAGCTAAAAAGTTGCAGGTGCCGATGGGCGCGCCTTACTTCAAGCTTAAAGACGAATTTAGAAAGCATGGCGTTCACATCTTCAGCTCGAACTATTCGCTCTATGCAGACATGTCAAACAGGGTAATGACCACGCTTGAGGGTATGGCCCCAGCTGTGGAAATTTATTCAATCGACGAAGCGTTTATAAATCTCGAAGGCATGAGCCGTATTGAACCACTGGAAGAATTCGGACGCCGGGTTAGGGCGCGTATCAAGCAAGAAACGCATCTCATTGTAGGGGTTGGCATTGCGCCAACCAAGACCCTGGCGAAGTTGGCAAATCACGCTGCAAAAAAGTGGTCAAAGACAGGCGGCGTACTAGACCTGTCGAACACTGAACGTCAAAAGAAGCTGATGGCACTGGTGCCCGTTGAGGATGTCTGGGGTGTTGGCCGCCGCATCAGCAAGAAACTGAATGCCATGGGCGTCATTACCGCGAAAGATCTGTCGGAGCAAAGCACTTACATCATCCGTAAGCATTTTAACGTGGTGCTGGAGCGCACAGTAAGAGAGTTGCGCGGTGAGCCATGCCTGGAGCTCGAAGAATTTGCACCAGTAAAACAGCAGATAGTGTGCTCGCGTTCATTCAGTTCACGCATCACTGAATACATTTACATGCGTCAGGCTGTTTGCTCTTTCGCAGAGCGGGCAGCCGAAAAGCTGAGAAAAGAAAGGCAGTTCTGTAAGCAGATAGCAGTATTTGTCAGAACCAGTCCGCACGCAGAGGGAGAGATCTTTTATGGCAATCAGGCCTCGCGAAAGCTGCTTACACCTTCTAACGATACCCGCGATATCATCCGTGTTGCTATGGACGCACTTGATGACATATGGGTAGACGGACACCGTTATATGAAAGCCGGTGTGATGTTAGGCGACTTTTTCAGCCAAGGTGTGTCTCAGCTCAATCTATTTGATGAGTACCGGCCACAGCCCAATAGCGAAGCTCTGATGCGAGTAATAGATGGGCTAAATCAGAGCGGGAAGGCCAATTTATTTTTTGCCGGGCAGGGGATTGAAAGGTCATGGGCCATGAAGCGAGAAATGCTTTCACCAGCTTACACGACCCGTTTTGCAGACCTGCCGGTCGCAAAATGAGCGTAGCTGTTATTAACCTGTTACCACTGCCAATCTGAGATTGTAATGAATGAAATTCATACAGAGTTGCGATAAAAGTCTTCCCCAAAACTCAATGCAACCTATTAGATTTCATAGCGTTTATTTCCGTTGGTAAAGTACATGAAAAGCAATATTTTCTTGCTTTTTATTCAAAAAAATCAGTCGGATAACATTGTTTTGCAAGAATAATGCTGCGTCATCTGGAGTGGTTCGAAGCGGCTGACCTGATTGTTAAAGGTGTTGAAGGCGCTATCGCTAACAAGACCGTGACTTACGATTTCGAACGCCTGATGGATGGCGCTAAACTGCTGAAATGCTCAGAGTTTGGTGACGCGATCATCGAAAATATGTAATGTCTGCTTAAGCCCACATCGCGTTAAACGCGATGTGGGCTTTTTTATGCCTGCTCTTTCACGCTTTTCCCTTCTCTTCGCATCCTCTCCTCAGTCATAACGTATTCAGCATTGATGCTCTTACTAAGGCAATTAACAGGTATTCAGTATCCCCTTCAACGTATGAATGAATGACTTTTCATTATCAACATCCTGATAAATGCTTACCTGCGACTGAATATTTTAATATTTCTGCAAATTGCATTATCTGATGCCACTACAAAAGAAACTGTGAACGCAAAACTGGCATCTGTTTGTGACTGAATATCGTTACTGTAATACCTCACTCATAAGGAGGATTTATGGACGCTAATTATACAAAAGACGCGATTTATATCTGTCGCCTGATGTTTGGGCAGGCTGTGCTGGAATTATTAGCAGATAATCAGCCGGTCACTAACCGCGCTCTGGAAGCAAAAATAAAGGTGATGTTACCTGATGCGCAGCCTGCGCTGATTTACAATGTCGCTCTTGATCTGTTAAATGAAACGCTAAGTTAATCTTATGCCTGTCTGATAAGCGCCCGGCATTTAATATGTCGGGCCTGGCTATCAGCACGTGACAGCTGATTCATTTTTGTAACGCGTGCCGCAAAAAAAAGAGTTGAACAGGATCCCGTTGTCACAGAGGTGTACGCTTCTGCGAATACACAGGGAGAATATTATGGACGATGAAGCTTTAAGTGATGCGATTGCGGCATGCCGACTACTATTTGGTCAGGCTGTTATGGAAATTGTGGCTGAGGATAAGCTGGTAACCCGCGAAGCCATTACTGAAAAAATTCATCAAATGTTTACCGGTATTGAGCCTGAACCTGTTATGAGACTGGCTATCAACCTGCTGTCAAATAACGTCCACTGCTGATACCGCTGAATGCAGTGATGACACTGGCCGCCGTAGGTGGCCTTTTATCTCTTCCTCACGCTGACGCCCCGCGCAAGTTTTTCTTAATCATTCACCCGGCTAATGAGCCCGGCATAACGCTTGCCTGAAAAGCGCCCATCGCCTTTCAACAACATGGCGATCATTGAACCAACCTCGATCTGCGCTGACTAATTTGCTGACTTATGCCGTTACGTTAACGCTTCAGAGACGTTAATTGTGCGAGTCTCACTTTTATTCAGCCAGAACGGCGTAGCCAGTGCGCAGAGGATGTCAGACATGCGGGTTTTAATTATTTGTCGGGATAATATTGGCGATACCTTGCTGACCACGCCACTCATCAGTGCGCTGGCGCAGTCGGGCCAGTATCAGGTCGATGTACTGACCAACAACTACGCTGCGCCCGTGTTGCAGCATAATCCCGATATCCGGCAGCTCTTCTATTACACTAAGTTGCATCACCGTGAGGCAGGGCAGGGACGACTAGCCTGTGTGTTACAGCGACTGAAGCTGATGCTGAATCTGAAAAAGCAGCGTTACGACATAGTGATTCTGGCCAAAAGCCGCTGGGATCAGCATGGCCTGAAGTGGGTTAAAATCGTGCGTCCCGCCAGAGTGATCGCGCTGGGGCAGCAGCCGCATCCGCTGATCAGCGATTTACTGCCGCCGCCCGGCCAGTCACCCTGTCATATCAGCGAAACCCTGTTTAGCCTGGGACGGGATTTGCGTCTCAGCGCCACCGTGCCAGGTAAACTGACGCTGCGGCCGGATGCGGCTATAGCGGCCAGCCTGCGAGACAGCTGCGCGATTGATCCCACTCTTCCGGTCTATGCACTCCAGATCAGCGCCCGCAAGCCGAGCCAGCAGTGGGACGCCGCCCGATTTGCCGGGCTGGCTGAGAAAATTTCGGCGCATCATCCCTGCCAGATCATGCTGCTCTGGTCACCTGGCAGCCGCGATAATCCGCGTCATCCGGGGGATGATGAAAAAGCGCGTGAAATCATGGCGCTCTGCCCGCACCTGCCGATAAAGGCGGTGGCGACTACCAGCCTGCCGCAGCTGATTGCGGCTATGTCGTTATGTCAGGGGCTGGTGAGTAGTGATGGCGGGGCAATGCACATCGGTGCCGCACTGGGCTTACCGGTGGTGGCGCTGTTTGGTGACAGCGATCCGGCGTGCTGGCATCCGTGGCAGGTTAACTATCAGTTGCTGCAACCGGCGTCACGTGAGGTCAACGCGCTGAGCAGCCGCGAGGTTTATGACGCCTTCGTCCAAACGATTATTCAGTAATCTGCTTCAGGCCAGCGTCCACGGCTGGCCGCTTCACACAGCATCGCGATCGTTACGGGAGAATATCCGCCAGATGTAAACCACTTCATCGGTGTCATATGCCGCGGGTGCGCTGCCGGAAAATAGCGGGCATCATCATAATGCTCAGAGCAGACGTTGAACGTGGCAAAAAAATCATTCATCAGAATCGCGAACTCCACCTCATTCAGCGGCAGCTGCTGCAGATGAAAACCCGCCCGATCCACTTTCCGGAACCGGCCCAGGGCGGTTGGCTGATTGTGGTATTCAATCAGCGCAATAATAGCGTGAGAGAGATCGTTCATTACCCCACCAGTTTGGCCACAGCCTGCTCGACTTCTTCGGCCTTAATCGACGCCATCGGATGCTGTGATGCCGTTTTATCCGGGCGATGAATAACAATATGGCGATCGCTGTCCTGGCAGGGGCCGGTATAGCGTGGATTGGCGGTAGAGAACAGGCTGACCGTTGGCGTCTGTGCCGCCACCGCGATGTGCAGTGGGCCGGTATCGCCGGTGACCAGCAGGTCCAGCGTGCGGATCAGGGTAATCAGGCCGCTGAGATTCGTTTTGCCTGCCATTGGCGTCACACGCTTACGGCAGTGCGGCGGCAGGCTTTCGATAAATTGTTTCTCAAGAGACTGCTCAGCAGCTGTACCGGTGACAATAATTTCAGCGTCAGGCCAGCGTTCGAGCAACGCGGTCGCCAGCTGGCTGAATGAAGCCAGCGGCCAGCGGCGAATATCTTTAGATGCCCCTAACTGAAAACCGATACGGCGATGGCTGGCCGTTGCAGCAGGGCGGCTACTTACCTCGGGCAGATGCATCCGGGTCTGTTCTGTCTCTGCGCCCAGCGCTTCGATCAGCTTCAGCTTGCGCTTGATGGTGTGATCGTCGAAATAGCCTGAATAGTGATCAAGATATTTATTCAGCACCGGGGATTCGCTGCCGTAATGATCGCGCACAATCGCCTTACTGCCGGTCAGTACTGAGCTCATAATATCGTAGGGAAAATGGGCGTGTAATATCACTGACAAATCCGGTTTCTGGCGACGCAGTTTGAAAAATAGCGGCAGGAAATTAGCCACTTTGTTATCCCAGATATAGATCTTATCGAACCAGTTATAACGGCTGACCAGGTCCTTATTTTTCTTACTGGAAACCAGAATAAATTTGCTGGTGGGAAAGCGATTCTTCAGGCTCCAGATAGCCGGTGTATTCATCAGAAAATCGCCCAGTGCCGTAGTGGAATAAATCACTACCGTGCCGGGTGTTAGCGCCTGCAGGGCCTGCGGTTTTGTTCTGCCTGAAAATCGAGAATAAAGCGTTAAAAGTCGGTCTATCAGATAAATCTTTTTTTTCTTCACGTCTGAATTCTCTTGAACGTATCAATAATATTAAACAAAAGGTGTTGTGCATTATTAGAGAATATTCTTACGTCTAAAGTTCAGCAGGGGGAAATCTTTTTTATTGGTCGTAGAATATTTGTTTAAACTTTTTCCACAATTTTAGTGTTGTTTATTCAGGGTATATATACAGAATTGTGTAAAAGAGGTAGGCAATTTTCGAAAAGAGTTGGGATGATTCTTATAATAAGAATAATATTTCAGGATTTTTTAATCCCGCCCTTAATTACTAGCAGGTTAACTATTAGCAAATTTATTTTACGGGAGCTATTGAATATAAAAAAAACAAACCCCGGCATGCGTGCCGGGGCAGGGTATTACGACTGAGGCTGACCCACCGGGCCTGATCCCAGGGTGCCGCCCGGAGAAGACTGGCCACTTGGCGCATGGGGACGGCCATCTTCTTTAATGGCGTCGCTCTTATGCGAGCAGCCCGCCAGAGAGGTTAAGGTCGCTGCCACCAGCAGCAAAGCAGGAATCGTTTTCATGAGGTCACCTTGATGTTGTCAGAAAGAGAATGTAATTAAGACTGAAGACTCACCGTGCGCTGGCCTGTAAAGGCTTATCATTCAGATGTTTCTCAGCATGCGGTCAGCTAAAGCCAAAAAAAACGGAAGCCAGTGGCTCCCGTTCTGTGGACGTATGGCGGTATTACTTGCGACCCAGCAGGAAGCCGATAAACACGCCAACGCCTGCAGCAATGGCCAGACCGGCAGCAGGATTAGACTGAACCTGATCGCGAATGGTCTCAGCAGCATCACGTGCAGCATAGCTTGCCTGGTTGGTGTAACGACGCGCTGCGCCCTTAGCCTGATGCTCGGATGAACCGGTTGCAGCACCCCATTGTTCCTGAACTGCGCCAGCGGCTTCTTTTACTTTATCTTCGATTTTTCCTGACATTTAAATGCTCCTTGGTTTTGAGTAAGACTCTCAAAGCGTAGCAAAGATAGAGAGTTCTGCTCCGCTAGCGCCCGATAAGGCGTTAAAAAATCATTTCTGGCTGTTAATAGCGCTGCGTTTGCGGGCCAGCCATTTCCTGTCTAGCCTTTTGAGAAGAGAGTCACAGCCGGAGGAGAAACGATGAAACGTGATGCACTGAATGATGATGACTATGATGAAGTCTGCCGCGTTATTGGCGATGCAGTCATTGTGCTGATGGAGCGCGGTCATGATACCCGGCGTGGCGAAATCTATGACCTGCTTAAACGAACCCGGCAGCAGCGCGCCCACAGTGAACGGGATGAGCAGCGAATGCTGGATCACGCTATCCGGCTGGTTAAGCCCGACGTTTAGCGAATGTGGAAGCGTTGCGCTACTGCAGCAGCACGCCCTGAATCAGGCTGGTTTCAACAATCTCCACCTCATTGATTTTCAGCGCCTGCATATATCCTTCCACCAGTAACAGATTACTCACGTCCGTGGCGCGATAGTCGCCAGACAGTTCACTGTCGCCTTTCCAGACCTGCTGCTGCGAGAGCTGGCTCAGGGCCGCCAGCGTATAGCGGTCGGGTTTGCCCGGTAACTGATTGCGAATCGAAAAACCGTGTACGCCTCCGATGCCAATTACCCGACGACCGGCCACATCCTGTTTGATCTGCGGGCTGACTTCGTTAGTCGCGTAAAACTGCACAAAGCGCAGCACCGACTGCCGCCAGGAACCAATAGGATTGGGGGATCCCGCCTTCGGGCTGTTCTTGAGCACCGTCAGAATAAAGTTTTTCAGCGTCACCGAAGCCAGTCTGCCCTGATAGATATCGGCTACCGGCTTGCCCGCCTGCTGCCGCCATGCAGTCATCTGCATTGACCCGCCGCCAATATCCCAGACCAGTAACTGCTCATCCCGGACCATTGGATCGTTAAGCGCGGCTCTGGCAGAGAGAAAGCCAAGCGTCGCCTCCTGCTGCTGCGAAATAATGCTGATTTGCGCACCGCTCTGGCGCTGCAACTGTTCAATGACGGCCTGACCGTTGCTGGCGTTGCGAAATACCGCCGTCGCCACGCCGCTGATTCGCTGCGGATGAAAGCGCTGTGCGTGCGCCACCAGCTGCTGCAGTGCGGCGGCACCTTCATGAGTCACTGACGGACTCAGCTGGTTATCCGCTGAATGGGCTAATGCGTCGTTCCAGGCCACGGCGCGCTGATCCTGATACAGCACTTTTTCAATGCGCTGCTGGCAGACATTGACGCGCGCCACCGCAATTTTGGTAGTACCGGAACCGATATCCAGACCGGCGCGGATTTGCTGGCAGCGATCGGCCTGGGCCGATGCGACAAAAAACAGCGAGCAGAAAAGCGTAAAAACAGACAGCGCAGCAGAACGCATAGCGACTCCGGGGGCAGGGGGGATCAGAGTGAACGGGTGGCGATGCAGGTCGGGTAGACGCTCACCAGGAAATGACGCAGATGGTCAAAGCACCATTCGGCGTCATCAGCCTGCGGACAATAGAACTGGATGGTAATTTTTTCGTAATCGCGCTGACGCTGACGCAGCGGCGACCAGCTCCAGTCGAGCACTGAACGGGCATAGTTAACCAGTGTCCCGGCGGGCAGCTGATGTTGCTGCTCCTGTCCGGTCAGGTAACGATGAAAACTCGCTTCCAGCTGCAGGGCTTCCTCAAAGTCGTGCTGCGGCAGGTCAGGACGAAAAGCCACATCGATAAAACCACAGACCGCCTTTTCCTGCTGCTGCCAGTCACAGGCCAGAGTCATAAACAACCCCTCCTGCAGGTTAACCTCCTCGACCAGTCGCCGCAGATTCGCTGAGCGATTCAGCACGACAATCTCTTCAAGGCGACCGGTTTCCAGCGTCAGATCAAAGCCACAGGGATTAACAGAGCCATCCGCATTGCGCGTCGCGGGGAAGGGGAAGTCGATATAACCGTTGTTATCCAGACGCTTTTCCATCGGGGAGCCCTGCTGCTTGACGTTTCCTGACAATAAACCATCTGGCAGTAGGATTCATCCCTTATGGACAGGTCCAGGTGATTTGGGTGTCCTGGTAAGGATTAATCAGGCGGAACTGCTTATCTGACAGGCGCTGCGCATAGTAGCCGTCACGCGTTACGGCGGAGGGGACATATCTGAATCGATCCAGCGACTGTAGCGGGCCACTGTTTACGCTGACATTGTCCCGTGTCACGGTGAAGCTGTTAACCAGATCAAAAATCACACCCTGAGTCTGTCCCATCGACTGACCATAAATTGTCGAGACCTCACCCGGACATTCCACCCCTTTCGGGCCAGATGAACATCCAGTCACCATCGCGATGAGGATTAAAATGCTGAGTCGCATCATGATTTTCTACCTGCTTCAATCCCTGGGAGTGTTGTGGCGCAGAGTCTATCCTGTTGCACCACCAATCACTTAATTATAGCAGTTTCCGCTACGCTTCCTGTTTGTGATTTGTTTAATCGTTAAGCAACAGGAATGTAAAGGGGTGACTTTGCTTATCAATAAACGTTATTCTTGGCTCCTTTGCGCACCACTTAGGCAAATCCAGGGATAAATGATGAAAGAAGAAGAAGCAAGTCTAATGATTATTCGCCACGCGATTGACGAGCTGGAAGCCGATAAGAAGCAACAGGTGCTCGCCTGCTCAGCGAATATTCGTGCAGCCATGCAGGCTTATGATAGCGAAAATGCCGGGCTGGCGCTGATGTTAGTGGCCGCCGAGGTGGCAGCCGAATAGTCACTATCCGGCCAGGCAGGCACGCTGTCAGGCTGGCCGGATTACTTTATCTTTTCTCAACTTTCAGGTTTTTTCGCACACCGATTCCACCTTTTAATGGTCTCAGTCACGCTCGCCTCACGGCTCTCCTCTGGTTTTTATATGTTAAGCTAAGAAAATTCTCAATAAAATCAGTGGAGACACAGCATGAAGGCAACGTTAATTGCCCTGGGCCTGCTGGCCTGTCACATTGCACCCGCCTGGAGTGAAACCGAATTTCAGCTTAACTGTCCCGGCCGGCCGACCATGACGGTTTCGCGTGCCGAATATGGTTTAACCACCCTGATGTGGCCGGATAATCACTTCCAGATTGCCGCCGGTCAGCAGCGAACCCGCTTAGAAGCGGGCGATCAGGTGGCGATTACCCGCTTTCGCAATGGCGATCAGCTGATTGTGAACCAGCGCAGCCAGGCAACCTTCTTTGTTTACCGCGACAGCGATAAACTGCTGCCCTGCAGCCGCAGCGAAAAACGCGATGTCGATGCGCTGACCCTGGAGCGCTACGACGATCGTCAGCGTTCCGACAGTTAACCCCGGGAGCCACTATGCAACCTGAGATTACCGACAACGTTACCGCGCAGGATCTGGATGAGGTCAGGCTGGGCCTCAATGCCTTCAACAGCAAATTTATTGATGTGAATACGATCAGGTCAATTGGGGTGTTTATCCGTGATGAGCAGGGCAAAAAGCTGGCCGGGCTGACCGGCTCAACCACCGGTAACTGGCTGCGGATTGATATGCTCTGGGTGAGTGAGGCGCTTCGCGGGCAGGGGGCAGGGAGTAAGCTGATACAGGCTGCCGAGCGGGAGGCGCGGAATCGCGGCTGCCGCTATGCACAGGTGGATACCGCCAGTTTTCAGGCGCGGCCGTTTTATGAAAAATTTGGCTACACCCTGCGGCTTACGCTGGCGAACTACATAGATGATTATCAGCGGCACTATCTGACCAAAGAACTGTGATCAGAACAGCGGATTTTCACGCAGATCCAGGGGATGTTGTTCAGCTTCATCAATGGCAGCCAGCCAGCTTTGCAGCGTCACTTTTTTCCAGGAAAGATGCCCGCGCGTGGTGCTCATCAGCACCACGTCGGGGCGCAGCGAGCGGTAAAATTCCAGCGTCTGACTCAGCTCAGCTGGATTACTGTCCGGCACCAGTACCGTGATCCAGTTGTCATGAGAACGGGTCACGGTATCGCCGACAAACAGATAGGTCAGCCCCAGCGGCGAGGTATAGAGAAAGCTGCAACTGCCCGGCGTGTGCCCGGGCGTCGGCAGCAGATGGAAATCGCCGAAGTGCGTCTCCGGCTGCGAAAAGGTGTCATCAGGCTCCGCAAAACGGCTGATGGGGCCTAATGAGCGGCTGTGGCAGTAAAGCGCGCTGCTGAAACGCTGCTGGATCACCGCCGCACCAGGCGCGGACTCGTGCCAGTGGGTCAGATAGTGACGGATCACGCCGCCGGTATCGGCAATCACTTCATGATCGAGCGGATTTTCTACGCGGCCAATCAGCAGATTACCGCGCGGGTGACGCAGCATAAAGCCATGCATCATCAGGTCATTAACGGCATCTTCCACCGGGAATTCCGGGGTTGAGATCCACAAATCGTCATACAACGGCTTCAATGTCGATCTCCTGAAACGCTCTCTAATCCCGCAGGACGGAATGCCCGGTCGCCTGCAAATGGGCGTTGCCCTGGCTGACCGCTAATCGTGCGCTGGCACCCAGCGGCAGTGTGACGGTATCAGCGGCATGACCAAAATCTAATCCACAGATCACTGGCAGACCGGTAGTATCACGCACGCGCTGCCAGACGGTACTGAAATCAAACCCATTGTCATAGTCCGACAGGGCCGTGCTGGTGAAGCTGCCGGTGACGATTGCCCGCTGTCGCGCCAGAATGCCGCTCTGCTCCAGCTGAATCAGCATGCGTTCAATGCGGAACGGATGCTCATTCACATCTTCTATCACCAGAATGCCGTTCTCAATCTGCGGCATCCACGGCGTGCCGATCAGCGAGCAGATCATCGCCAGGTTTCCGCCCCACAGCGTACCCTGCCAGTCGCCCTGGTCTGGGGTTTCGCTCTGCCATTTCACCTCTACTGTAGGTGATGTCAGTGCCTGCCAGAAGTGGTGCAGGGTAAATTCAGATAAGGTCGCGGCACCGAAGTTACCGGCCAGCATCGGTGCACTGAAGGTAATCAGGCCAACCTGTGCCAGCAGCGCCAGCTGAATCGCGGTGAAGTCGCTGTGGCCGCACAGCGCCAGCGGCTGATTCAGCAGGCGGCGTTGCAGGCCAACATAGTCGATGGATTCCAGTAACCGGCTGGCTCCGTAACCGCCGCGCACCGCCAGCACCACGTCGGGCAGCGTAGTGAGGCTGGCAAGCTGGTTGATATCCGCAAGGCGTTCCGCGTCGGTGCCGGCGAAGCGCTGAAAACGGCGGGTGATCACCTGCTCGTTCTCCACCTGATGGCCCGCCGCGCGCAGTCGTGCAATGCCCTGCAGCGCCGCAGGCTGATTATGACAGTAACCGGAGGGGGAGATAAGACGAACTGAACGTGAAATCATCATACTTTCCTGCTGTTAGCGCTCATGACTGACGGCGATGATGGCGAAAAGCCCCGCTGAAGTCACGGTGCACGCCGCATAATCGTGTATTTAGGATAAACGGTAATTTTGCTCTCAGGCTGCCTGGGTATGATAGCATTCGCCACAACCGCGATGAGACGAAAAATTGCTGAAAATCCGACACCTTATACTCTCGGCTTTACTCCTGACTGGCTGTGCCAGCGAGCCACCGCACCATGCCGTTAAGCAGCGCAACACGCCGTTAACGCAGGCACCGCCTTCCAGCGTCAATGGAACCTGGGCCATGTTTACCGAAGATGCCGCCAGTCATTATGGCGTTGATGAGAAGTTGATCAGCGCCATTATCAGTGTCGAATCGGGTGGAAATCCGGGCGTAGTGAGCCGTTCCAATGCGGTAGGGCTGATGCAGATTAAAGCGTCGACCGCGGGGCGCGAAGTCTATCGCACGCTGGGCCGCCGGGGTCAGCCGTCGAATGCTGAGTTGCGCGATCCGGCCAAAAATATTGATATCGGCACCGCCTATATCCGCATCCTGCAGGACTCTGCGCTGTCGGGCATCCGCGATCCGCTGACCCTGCGCTACGCCACCATCGTCTCTTATGCCAATGGTGCCGGTGCGCTGCTGCGAACATTTTCCCGCGATCGCGATCGGGCTATTGCGATGATCAATGCCATGTCACCGGATGAGTTCTATCAGCATGTGCAGAACAGGCATCCGGCGGCGCAGGCACCGCGCTACCTCTGGAAAGTCACCACCGCTTACCGCACCATCTGACCTGTTTTGACTACGCCTGCGGCGTGAGCAGCAGCCGCGCCGTGGGATAGTCGATGATCAGTACCTTGATGTAGCCACCCAGCAGCGCACCCCGAATCGCCTGCGCTTTCTCGCGTCCACCTGCCAGCCCGACGACCTGTTTACACTTTTTCACCTGCGCCAGCTCCATTCCGATCACCGGATCTTCTTCCGCTTTCAACACTGGCTGGCCGCAGGCGTCAAAATAGTGCAGGCAGATATCACCGACCGCACCGCGTGCCGCCAGCGTCTGCAGCATTTTGCCATCGTAGTAGTTGCCAGAATTGCGCAGCAGCGCCGACGGCTCCAGATCGCCGATGCCGACAATCGCCAGATCGACCTGCTCAAATTTACTCAGCACCTCGGCAACCTCGGCATTGGCCGACAGCCGCTGGCGATCGCTGACCGAATGCTCAATCGACTGCGACGGCAGCAGCCAGGCGGGGCAGTTCAGCAGCGCCGCCAGATTCTGGGTCAGAATGGTGGCCTGCACGTTGCCGTTTGCTCCGACGCCGCCCAGCAGCTGGATCACGCCCTTACAGGCGCTGTTAAGCGGATGCAGCGCATCCACCATCGCCCGGATAGTGCCGCTCCACGACGAAATACCAATCAGCTCATCGTTGCGCAGCCGGGTCTCCAGATAGTGAGCGGCCGCCGATCCAATCGCCTGCTTAATCTGCAGTGACGACGCCTGATCCGGCACATCCACCACAATCGCCTGCGGCAGGTTGTAGGTCTGCTCAATCGCCTTTTCCAGTTCCGGATAGACGTTGGCCGGTGGCACCACACTGATCTTGACCACACCCTCTTTCACGCTGCGATTAAGAATGCGTGAGACAAACGACTGCGATAGGGTCAGCGACTGCGCGATCTCTGACTGCTTCAGCCCTTCGACATAGTAAAGCGTGGCAATCTTCACCATCAGTCGCTGTTCATCCTGTTTTGCCATCGGTTTTTCCCTCTCTGAATCTGCCCGGTATTGTTAACCAGGATGATCAAAATCACAACGCAGGCTAATTTGTGATCGTTTTCGCTTTTTAACGATCGCGCATTGGACGGCGCGTCAGCGCAGGCGCATAGTCATTATGCATATAAAATCGCGTATGAATATATATTCAAGCGGAGAAAAATAATGACTCGTCCTCTGATTAAACTGACCCTGCTGGCTTCGATGTTCGCTTTTTCTGCAACGGCGCTGGCGGCAGAGCAAGGCCTGCTGGCGATTATTACCCCATCCCATGACAACCCGTTTTTCAAAGCCGAGGCAGAAGGCGCGTTAGCCAAAGCCAAAGAGCTGGGTTACGCCACGCTGGTGGCGTCGCACGACGATGACGTTAACAAGCAAAACCAGCTGATTGAGACCGCGATTGCGCGCAAAGCGAAAGCGATCATTCTGGATAACGCCGGCGCGGACGCCACCGTCGGGCCGGTGCAGAAAGCCAAAGATGCCGGTATCCCGACCTTTCTGATTGACCGTGAGATCAACAAAACCGGTATCGCCGTGGCGCAGATCGTCTCCAATAACTATCAGGGTGCGCAGCTGGGTGCAGAGAAATTTGCAAAGTTGCTGGGCGGCAAAGGCGAGTACGTTGAACTGCTGGGCAAGGAGTCTGACACCAACGCGGGCGTGCGGTCGCAGGGCTATCACGACGTGCTGGATGACTACACCGACCTGAAAATGGTGGCGCAGCAGAGCGCGAACTGGAGCCAGACTGAAGCCTTCAGCCGCATGGAAACCCTGCTGCAGAAGCACCCCAACATCGTTGGTGTGATCTCCGGTAACGACACTATGGCGCTGGGCGCGGAAGCCGCGCTGAAAGCCGCCGGAAAAACCTCGGTGATCGTGGTGGGCTTTGACGGCAGCGACTACACCCGCGATTCGATCCTCAACAAAGGCAACATCAAAGCGACGGTACTCCAGCCGGGCTGGGATCAGGCGCAGATGGCGGTCATGCAGGCGGACTACTACCTGAAGAACGGCAAAGCGCAGAAACAGGAGAAGCAACTGATGGACTGTGTGCTGATTGACGACAGCAACGCCGCTAAGCTGAAAAACTTCAACCTGGCGAAATAACCATGAAACGGATACTGGCGGTATTGACCGGTATGGCGCTGCTCAGCGCCTGCACCGTGGTGGATCTGGATGCGGACGGTAACCCGATTCTGCCGAAAGATCCGCACGCGAAGCCCAGTTATACCACCCAGACGCCGCAGCAGATTGCGGAGGAGACCTGGCAGCCGCGGGTCATGACCACCGCGAACAGCCACGCGCTGAGCTGGGCCGACATGGAGGCGAAAAGTCAGACGGTTAAACCCGGCGGGCGTGAAAGCGTCTTCGTACGGGCCAGCGGGACGGCCAGCGCCCTGGATGAGAGTAATCCGCGTGAACGCACGCTGACGCTGACGATCAACGGCAAACCGGTGGCAGTCAGCGTCGGGCCGGTGCTGCGCAGCAACGCTATTCGCGACGCCGCCGGATTCCGTTTCGAGGAGTTTACAAATCAGGTGCAGTACGCCCAGCTGACGCGGGCGCTTAATCGTCATGCGGTGAAGCAGCTGCCGCCGCTGGATGCCAGCTGGGTCAACCAGCCGGTGCAGGCGCTGCTGGCGGTGAGCATCGGTCACAACAGCGTTGAAGAGGTGGTGGCGGTGGAGCTGAAGCGGGGGACGCCCTGATGAACGATGAGATCATTCTGCGGGCCGAACAGATATCGATGCTGTTTCCCGGCACGCTGGCGCTGGATCGCGTCGACTACCGGGTCTGGCGCGGCAAAGTTAACGTCATCATCGGTGAAAACGGGGCGGGGAAATCAACCCTGATGAAGATTCTGGCCGGGGTGCAGCAGCCCACCGCCGGTTCGCTGTTCCTGAATGGCGAGCCTCTGACGCTGAGCAGCACCCGCGACGCCGCCCGACACGGTATCGGCATGGTGCACCAGGAGCTGAACCTGTTTGAAAACCTCACGGTGGCGGAGAACCTCTTTCTGGGCCGGGAGATCCAGCGCGGCCTGTCACCCATCAATGAGGCGGAGCAGGCACGCCGCACCGCCGCACTGATGGCGCGGCTCGATCAGCCGATCTCGCCCACTGAGCGGGTCGGCAATCTCAAAGTGGGTCAGCAGCAGCTGGTGGAGATCGCCAAAGCGCTGGCAGAAGATGCAGACATTCTGATCCTCGACGAGCCGACCTCCGCGCTGAGCAAAACCGAAGTGGAGATTCTGTTCCGGGTGATCCGCGACCTGACGCAGCAGGGCGTGACCCTCATCTATATCTCCCACCGGCTGGAGGAGCTGATGGCGATTGGTGATGTGATTACCATTCTGCGTGACGGACGTTTCCAGGCGGAAGCCCCGGTCAGCACCATTGATGTGCCGTGGATCGTGCGCGAGATGCTGGGCAGTGAGCCGGTCACGACCTTTTTGCCGGATCGGCGTGAATTTGGCGCGCCGGTGCTGGAGGCGCAGCACATTACCTGCGTCAGCCCCAACGGCAATACGCTGGTGGATGACGTCAGTTTTCAGGTGCGGGCCGGCGAAATTGTCGGGATCTACGGACTGATGGGCGCGGGTCGCACCGAACTGTTTGAGTGTCTGCTCGGCAGCCAGCGCCACTATCTCGGCAGGCTGTGGCTCGACAGTAAACCGCTGCCAACCCGTCTGCCGACCGCCGATCGCATCCGTATGGGCATGAGCCTGGTGCCGGAGGATCGCAAACGCGCCGGGATTTTCCCGGTCTCGTCGGTCGCCAGTAATCTCACCATCGCCAGCCTGTGGCGGCGGCTGTCGCACCGTTTTGCCATTGCGCATCAGGCGGAGCAGCAGGCGGTGAACCAGACGGTGGGCAACCTGGCGATTAAAATCTCGTCGCCGGACGTCGCCATCAGTGCACTCAGCGGTGGCAATCAGCAGAAAGTGGTGATTGGCCGTGCGCTGCTGACCAATCCACGTCTGCTGCTGCTGGATGAGCCGAGCCGCGGTATTGACGTCGGGGCCAAAGCCGAGGTGTTTCGCACCATGGTGACGCTTTCGCAGCAGGGCATCGCCGTGCTGTTCTCCACCTCAGACCTGAAAGAAATTATGGCGGTAGCCGATCGCATCCTGGTGATGTCGGGCGGCAAACTTACGGCTGATCTTCCCCGCGACCAGGCGGAAGAGGCAGCGCTGGTGAAAGCAAGTGCGCAGGGGTTCTGAGCATGAAAAGCAATAACAGCGTCGCGCTGAACACACTTTCGGCTAAAGCGTTCAGTTCACGCGAAAGCATTCTGCTGCTGCTTCTGAAACTGCGCACCTTTATTGCGCTGATTCTGATTGTCGGCTTCTTCGCCATCACCGTGCCGGACTTTCTCGCCACCGGCAGCCTGGTGATCATGGTGAAACATATCGCCATCAACGCCTTTCTGGCGCTGGGCATCACCTTTGTCATTATCACCGCAGGCATTGACCTGTCGATTGGGGCCACCTTAGGGCTATGCGGCATGATCGCCGGCTGGCTGATCACTAAAGGGATTGTGCTGCCGATGTTTGGCATCGCTATCTTTCCCAGCGTCTGGGTCATTGTGCCGGTGGTGCTGTTGGTCGGCGCGCTGATTGGCGCGGGCAACGGCTGGATCATTACCCGCTACAATGTGGCCCCCTTTATCTGCACCCTCGGCACCATGTACATCCTGCGCGGGGCGGCAATGCTTACCTCTGGCGGCGAGACCTTTCCCGGTTTGCAGGGTAATCCGCTACTGGGCAATACCGGTTTCGACAGGATTGGTGCGGGGACGTTTCTCGGGCTGCCGTATGCCATCTGGATGATGGTGCTGCTGGCGCTGGTCATCGCCTATATCGCCCGTCGTCTGCCGTTTGGCCGTCAGGTCTATGCCATCGGCGACAACGAGCGTGCCGCTGAACTGTCGGGGGTGAAAACCCGGCAGGTGAAAATTCTGGTCTACACCCTGTCGGGCTTCTGTGCAGCCATTGCCGGCATCGTGGTCTCATCGCAGCTGGTCGCCAGCCATCCGGCGAACGGCACCGCGTTTGAGATGAACGCGATTGCCGCCGTGGTGCTGGGCGGCACCTCGCTGGCGGGCGGACGCGGCACCATTGTTGGCACACTGATCGGGGCGTTTGTCATCGGCTTTCTGGCGGATGGCCTGATCATGATGGGTGTCAGCGAATTCTGGCAGATGGTCATTAAGGGCATTGTCATCATCATTGCGGTCATTATCGACCAGACTCAAAGCCGGATGCAGCAGAAGGCGGCGGTGGTGGCACAGAAAGCATTAATTGAGGAGGGCTCACCGGCAAAATCCTGAACGCGCTGAGCCAGGCAGGCGGGACTGCTGCATGTTTCTGCTCACGGGGATGGCCTGCCCGGATTAACGGGCAGAGTGGCAGACAAAGGGGAGTGCCAGTGTAAGGCACGCCTTTTCTGGCAGAAATTTTTTTAACCGACGTGAATATATATTCATAACCGATTTAAAATTCAGAGGTAGTGTATGAATCCTTTCAATCTTCCGGTCGAAGACCTTGAGCGTCGGGCGCGTGCTATCCGTCGTCGCATTATCCAGCTGAATGCGGGCAGCCCGGCAGGTGGTCATACCGGTGCCGATCTGTCGCAGGTGGAGATCCTCACCGCGCTTTACTTCCGCATTCTGAACTGCGCCCCGGATCGCACTGACGACGATCAGCGTGACATCTACATCCAGTCTAAAGGACACGCGGTGGGCGGTTATTACTGCGTGCTGGCGGAAGCGGGCTACTTTCCGACCGACTGGCTGGCAACTTATCAGCATGCCGACTCACATCTGCCCGGCCATCCGGTGCGGCAGAAAACGCCTGGCGTTGAGCTGAATACCGGCGCACTGGGACACGGACTGCCGGTGGCGGTGGGCATCGCTATCGCAGCGAAAAAAGATAACAGCTCGCGCCGCATCTTTGTGGTGACCGGCGACGGGGAACTGGCCGAAGGCAGCAACTGGGAGGCAGCACTGGTCGCAGCGCATTACGGCCTCGACAACCTGATCATCATTAATGACAAGAACAAGCTGCAACTGGCGGGCTCGACCCGCGACATCATGAACACCGATCCGCTGCCGGAAAAATGGCGCGCCTTCGGGCTGGAGGTCACCGAATGCAACGGCAATGAGATGGCGGCGGTCGTCGACACTATTGAAAATCTGCCGAAGAACGGCAAGCCGCAGGTGATCGTGGCACATACCGAAAAGGGATTTGGTATCTCCTTTATTCAGAGCAAAGCCGAATGGCATCACCGGGTGCCGAAAGGCGAAGAGATCGCGCTGGCACTGGAGGAACTGAAAGATGAGTAATGCACAACATTTAGCAAGCGTCATGGTAACGGCCTTTATCGACGCGGTGAATCGCGGCGTGGATCTTGTGCCGGTGGTGGCTGACTCCACCTCAACCGCCAAAATCGCCCCCTTTATCAAAGCGTTTCCCGACCGGCTGATCAATGTCGGCATCGCCGAGCAGACGCTGGTGGGCACAGCGGCCGGGCTGGCGCTGGGCGGCAAAGTTGCGGTGACCTGTAACGCCGCGCCGTTTCTGGTATCACGCGCCAATGAGCAGGTGAAAGTGGACGTCTGTTACAACAATACCAACGTCAAACTGTTCGGGCTGAATGCCGGGGCCAGCTATGGCCCATTAGCCAGCACCCACCACAGCATTGATGATATCGCGGTGATGCGCGGTTTCGGCAATATCGAGATCTATGCGCCTTCCTGCCCGCTGGAGTGCCGCCAGATCATCGACTACGCCCTTGAGCATGTTGGCCCGGTCTATATCCGTCTGGACGGCAAAGATCTGCCGCAGCTGCACGACGAAAGCTACCGGTTCAGTCCGGGTGCGATCGACCTGTTGCGGGAAGGCAGCGACATCGCGCTGGTGGCGATGGGCTCAACGGTTCACGAGGTGGTTCACGCCGCTGAGCAACTGGCTGAACAGGGCATTTCAGCCGGTGTGATCGCGGTTCCATCGATTCGTCCCTGTGATACCCAACAGCTGCGCAACCTGTTAAATCACTACCCAGCGGTGATTACCGTAGAAGAGCACAACGTCAATGGTGGTGTCGGCAGCCTGGTGGCCGAAGTACTGGCGGAAGGCGGCTGCGGCATCCCGCTGTTACGGCTCGGCATTCCGGATGGCGAATATGCGATTGCCGGCGATCGCGCCTCGACCCGTGCCCGTCATGGCATTGATGCCAGCAGCGTAGTCAACAGTGCAGCACGCATCTGCGCAGGAGCATAAACATGGTGGGACCCCTGATTCTGGCGATCGACGAAGGCACCACCAACGCCAAGGCGATTGCGGTTGATCGCAGTGGCCGCGTCGTGGCGCGCGGCAGCCAGAGTTTAACCCTGCAACATCCGCAGCCCGGACTGGCGGAGCAGGACCCTATGGCAATCTGGCAGGCGGTAAAGCAGGCAATCATCCAGTGTCTGTCAGCCTGTGATGGCGCGCCTGTTGCGGCCGTGGCGATCAGCAATCAGCGCGAGTCGGTGCTGATCTGGCAGCGGCGTGATGGTCAGCCGCTGACGCCACTGGTGAGCTGGCAGGATCGACGCTCAGAGGTATTCTGTCGCGATCTGCACCAGGCGGGCAAAGCGCCACGTATTACCGGCTTAACCGGGCTGGCCGTTGATCCGATGTTTCCGGCCGCCAAGCTGACCGGGATGCTGGCCGCGATTCCCGACGGCGCGGCGCGGGCCGCAGCCGGTGAGCTTTGCATCGGCACCGTCGACAGCTGGCTCAGCTGGCAGCTCAGCGCAGGTGAGGTATTCGTTACCGATCACGCCAACGCCGCCCGCACTCAACTTTATAGTCTGCATCTTAATGACTGGGACGACGAGCTGCTGTCGCTGTTTCAGCTACCGCGCGCCGCGCTGCCACGTATTACCTCCTCCGCCAGCGAACAGGGCGTGGTCGCGGTGCGTGACATTCCCGGCTTAGCGCCCGGCACGCCCATTCTGGCGCGCATCGGTGACTCCCATGCTGCGCTGCAGGCACAGCGGCGCGGCGAGTCAGAAGTGGTGAAAGCCACCTACGGCACCGGCTCCTCACTGATGATGTCGATGGCGACGCCGCTACTGACGGAAAATGGCCTCAGCACCACCGTGGCCTGGCACGACGGCACGCTGCGTTATGCGTTTGAAGGCAACATCACCCACACCGGTTCTGGTGCCGCCTGGCTGGGCAAACTGCTCGGCGTGCAGGATCCGCGTGTGCTGACCGCCATGGCGCAGCGCTGCGACGACAATCAGGGCATCTATTTTGTCCCGGCGCTCTCCGGCCTGGGCGCGCCCTGGTGGGATCTGCAGGCGCGCGGCATGGTATGCGGACTGACGGACGCCGCCACTCCCGACGTACTGGCGCGTGTCGCGCTGGAGTCGATCGTCTGGCAAATCGCCGACGTCTTTTTTGCGATGGAACAGGCCAGCGGCCAGCAGCTCCCGGCCCTCTGTGTGGATGGCAGCGCCACTGAAAACAGCTGGCTGATGCAGTTACAGGCGGATGTGTTACAGCGGCCGCTGCAGCGGGTGCCGACCGCCGAAGTTTCCGCGCTGGGCGCGGCGCTGCTGGCGGGCAAAGTACTGGGATGGTGGCAGCAGGGCAGTGATATGCAGGCGCTGCAGGGCGGCAGCGTCATTATGCCGCGTGAAGAGCACGCGCAGCGTATGCAGGAAAACTATAAAGGCTGGATCGACGCCGTTGCACGCTGTCGTTATCAGCCACATTAATCCTTAACCGGAGCAGAGCCATGTCAACACTTCCTCAGCAGTTAACCTTCGGTGTCATCATTGGCAACCGGGGATTTTTTCCCAGCTATCTGGTGGGCGAGGCGCGCCAGCAGGCGGTTGCGCTGTTTGAAAAGATGAACATCAATACGGTGATGCTGGATGAAACCCAGACCAATCTGGGCGGCGTCGAGACGCGGCAGGAGGCCAAAACCTGTGCTGCGCTGTTTCGTCAGCATCGCGAAGCGATTCACGGCATTGTGGTGCTGCTGCCTAACTTTGGAGATGAAAAGGCCATTGCCGAAGCGCTGCGTCTTGCCGGGCTGAATGTGCCGGTGCTGGTGCAGGCGGAAGAGGACAACCTGGATAAAATGGGGCTGGCGACCCGACGCGACAGCTTCTGCGGCAAAATTTCGCTCTGCAACAACCTGCGACAGTATGGCATTCCGTTTACCCTGACCCGCCAGCACGTCTGCGCCCTGAGCGGCGAGGTTTTTCAGCAGGATTTACAGCGCTTCAGCCAGCTCTGCCGGGTAGTGAATGCGATGCGGCGGGTTCGCGTTGGCGCGATTGGTGCGCGGCCCGCCGGATTCAACACGGTGCGCTACAGCGAAAAGCTGCTGGAGAAGATGGGCATCGCGGTAGAAACCCTGGATCTCTCGGAGATTTTTACCCGCACAAACCGGCTGCGTGATGACGATATCCGCGTGGCAGAGAAGCGCGAGATCCTGGAAGCCAACGCCGATGCGCGCGGCATTCCGGGCGACAAACTGGTGACTATGGCCAAACTGTTTGTGGTGATAAGCGAGTGGATCAGTGACAACGATATCGACACGACTGCTATTCAGTGCTGGACGTCGCTGCAGGAAAACCTGGGCATCAACGTCTGCTCTATCATGAGCGTGATGTCGGGACAGCTGATGCCCAGCGCCTGTGAAGTGGACGTGATGGGCGCGCTGTCGATGTATGCGCTCTCCAGCTGTTCGCTGAGTCCTGCTTCACTGGCGGACTGGAACAACAATTTTGGCGATGAGCGGGACAAATGCGTGCTGTTTCACTGCGGGAATTTTGCCAGCGCCAGCCTGGAGTCACCGACCATGGGCACGGCGGATATTATTGGCACCACCGTGGGCAAAGAGAACACCTGCGGTGCGGTGCATGGCCGGATGAAGCAGGGCGACCTCACCTATTTCCGCCTCTCGACCGACGACTTCAGCGGCGAAATTAAAGCCTATGTGGGCGAAGGCATGTCGGTCACCGATCTGCTGGACACGGTCGGCTGTCGCGCGGTCATTCAGGTGCCGCAGCTGGAGACGCTGCTGGCGTGGATCTGCCGCAATGGCTTTGAGCATCACGTGGCGATGAACCACTCTGCTACGGCCGGTGTGCTGCAGGAAGCATTCAGTGAGTATCTCGGCGTGAGTTGTTACCGGCATCAGTAAGCGATGAGAGTGAATCGCAGAACGCGATAAGGGCAATGCGGGGCAGCCGATGTGACCACGGTTCTGGCCACATCTGCTTCATGGCCCGCACTCTTCAGGACAGGAGGGCGGGCATGGACTTAGCGCGCCATTCTGCGCACTTCGCCATCGTCACTTTCCACGGCAACCAGATCCACCGGCGGCAGATTACCCCCGCTGAACTCAACCTGACGGATCGGGAAGGCGAAGCGGATATTGCGCTCTTCAAGAGCCGCCATGAGCTGCAGGTTAATCTCCTGCTGTATATCCATGTACTTGTTGTAATCCGCATCCAGCACAAAATAGACCACTTCAAAGGTCAGCTTTGAGTCCTCAAAAGCCAGGAAGTGGGCGCGGTCAAAACGGGTGGTCTCAACGCCCTCGATAATCTCTTTCACCAGCGGGCTGATCTGGCGCACCTGCTCAGAAGGCGTGGCATAGCTGATGCCAAACTTAAACACGATGCGGCGCTGCTGCATACGCTTGTAGTTGTGGATGGTCTGCTGCAATAGAATGGTGTTTGAGCAGACGATCTGCTCACCACTCAGGCTGCGCAGTCGGGTAGTTTTCAGGCCGATATGCTCAATGGAACCGGCAATATCACCAAAGACAATAAAATCGCCATGCTCGAACGGCTTATCGAAGCCTATCGCCAGCGACGCAAACACATCGCTCAGCACGGTCTGAATCGCCAGCGCAATCGCGATACCGCCAACGCCCAGGCTGGCGACCAGCGCGGTAATGTTGATGCCCATGTTCGACAGAATGGCCAGGAACATCATGATCCAGACCACGACCCGCAGCAGAATCCCGAGGATCACCGTCGTCACCGGATTCCGAACGTGCAGCGGGTCGCGCAGCAGGCTTTTCAGCCAGAGCCGGATGCCGCAGTCGATCCACAGCGCGAGCTGTACGATCAGCGCCAGGAACCAGCCGTGTGCGATGGTCACGCTCCAGGATTCGGGCAGGTCCACAAACTTCAGGGCAATCAGCAGTGAAAAGATCAGCAGCAGGGTCTGGCTGGTGCTGCGCAGTATCTCCACCAGAATCGCGGTCGCGCGGACATGACGATGTTCGCTGTAAAGCGCAATCCGGTTGGAGATAAAGCGAATCAGGGTACGTAATACCCAGTAAATCACCAGCGTGGAAACCACCACGATGGCGCTGTTGAGCCAGAGTTCCTGATTAAAAAAGAGGGCGTGAAAACGACGTGAAGAGAGCCAGTTTTCCATTGGGGAGGGTCTCCTTGCTGGGTTCCGGTTCAAAAGAAAACAAGCAAGAAGCATAGCCTGGATGCGGCCCACCGGTGTGGCGCATCCCTGAAGACGTTACTGGAAACGGGTCGATTTATCGCGAGCCAGTCGCTCAAGAGCAAAAATAATCTGCTGAAGCTGCCGCTCCTGCGCCGGGTTCAGCGTGGCAAAGCGAAAGCTCAGTCGGGGCGTAATGCGGGTTTCATTCTTGCGGGTCACCACGCAACGCTCGCCAATGTGCAGCAGCTTCACCGGCACGTCAAAAATGCCATACTCGCCCAGCTCGACCCGGAACGAATTGAAGCTGTCGCCGTTCTGTAACCCGTCCGGCAGAGGTTCATCCACCAGCACGCCGATGCCGCCCAGTGACAGATCCTGTAAACGCAGGCGCGTTTTACTGCCATCCGGCCACAGGGTATGACACCAGAACTGCGGCTCCAGCGGTGCGCAGACGCGGAAAAACTCACGTCGCTGAATCTGCCACAGCAGCTCCGGCAACGGTGCGCTGAAGGCGGGTAATCCTTCAAACTCCACCCTCTCCAGCGAGGCAAGGCTGAACTCTACCTTCGCGCCATAGGTTTCAGCGGTAATGCTGAGATCGTCGCTGGTCAGGGCGTATTCGTTATCCAGATTATTACTGCCCAGGTCAAACAGCAGGCGATCTTCATCGGCAGCCAGCATCCGGCTGATAAACTGCCCGCGCGCGAAGCGCACCAGTAGTGGCGTCTGCAGGTGCAGCAGATCTTTCATTACGCCCAGAACCGCCAGCGTGCCACGTTTTAAATATTGTTCCTGGTCGGCTTCTTTCACGTCCTGCTCCGCAAGGGGTTACTGTATTGATGCTGTTTTTTTGCCTCATCCCGGTTATCGGCGCGGCAAAAAAAAGCTTTAGCCGGTGAATTCTTAAAAAATAGTGTGACCCGTGAGGCGTTTTTCAAAAAGCTGGCTATACTTATCGCGGTAAACCGCTTGATAAATCAGGCGTTCACGCTTTAATCATAAAAAGGAAGGAGCAACAGATGGGTATTATTTCCTGGATCGTCTTTGGCTTAATCGCGGGTATTCTGGCGAAGTGGATTATGCCGGGTAAAGACGGTGGCGGTTTCATTCTGACTATCGTTCTGGGTATTATCGGTGCCGTAGTGGGTGGCTGGATCAGTACGCTGTTTGGCTTCGGCCGCGTCGACGGGTTTAACTTCGGAAGCTTTGTGGTCGCTGTTATCGGTGCCATCGTGGTGCTGTTCGTATACCGCAAAGTACGCAGTTAACCGTAACGGTTTCAACAAAAAAGGGGACGAAGCGATTCGTCCCCTTTTTTTATCTTTTACTTTTAATCAGAAGTCGTAACCAACGGTCGCCATCACGCTGCGTTCCGCACCCCAGTAGCAGTAGCCTGTGCCGTAGCAGCCCGCCACATAAGTACGATCGGTCAGGTTGTTGGCGTTGACCTGAACCCAGGCCCCTTTCAGGCTGCTGTTCCAGACGCCAAGATCGGCCCGCACCGACGCATCAAACAGCGTCACCGACGGCACGCGCGTGGTGTTTTCATTGTCCGCCCACTGTTTGCCGATGTAACGCACGCCTGCACCTGCACTCAGACCGTAATCAAACTGATAGTGACCCCAGAGTGCCGCCATGCTGTTGGGGGTGACGTATGGCGTATGTCCGCTGTTGCCATCCACCGAATCTTTGAAGCGCAGATGATTCAGCGTATAGCTCGCCACGGTGCTCAGACGCGGGGTGAGCTGGTTACGCGCTTCAAGCTCGATACCCTGTGAGTGAACTTTGCCTGAGGGCGAATAGGTCGCCGTCAGCACGTTGCGGTTCGCCACATCTTTCTGCGTCAGGTCATAGACCGCCACGCTATAGAGATCGCGGGTGCCATTGGGCTGATATTTCACCCCGGCTTCATACTGCTCGGCGGTGGTCGGCTTCAGCAGATTATTGTTGGGATCGGTGAGCGCGGTCGGAGTAATCGCCTGGCTCCAGCTCACGTAAGGTGAGATACCGTTGTCGAAGGCATAGAGCAGTGCCGCGCGTCCGCTGATGTGATCATCCTGACGGCGATCGCTGCCGCTATTATTGGCGACGATGCGATCGTAACGGCCGGAGAGATCCAGATGCCAGCGATCCAGCTTCATCTCATCCTGCAGATAGAGGCCGGTCTGGTAGTAGCGACGGGTTTTATCCGCCCAGGTGTAATCCGGCATGTCGCCCACCTGTTCGCCGGTCAGGGCATTGAGCTGGTTAGCCGAACCGCCCGCCGCGCTGATCTCATTTTTATAGCGATGATACTCGGCACCCAGCGTGACGCGGTGCTCCAGCTCACCCGTGGCAAACTCCGCCTGTAAACGGTTATCCGTGGACCAGGCGGAGAGCGACGAGCGCTCGCCAGAGTAGTAGCGGTTCAGCAGATCGGGATTCACGCTGTCCCAGCCAATCTGATAGACCTGATCGAGATCGACATTGGAGTGGCTGTAGCTGCCGGTTGAGGAGAATGACCAGACATCGTTAAAGCGATGGGCGAAATCGAAGCTGTAGATCTGCTCGCGACGCTTGAACTGATCGAGGTCGCTGTTGCCCTCATAAAAGCCATTGCTCAGCTTGTAGCCGTTGTGTTCGGTGAGGCTGCCGTCGCCCGGCACGGAACCGTGATAACCACCTGACGGATCTTTCTGCAGATAGGCTTTCAGGATCAGATGGGTATCTTCATCCGGCTGCCACATCAGTTGCGGCATCAGTGCATATTTCTCTTCGCGGGTGTGATCGTACTGCGTATCACTGTTGCGGGTCACGCCGGTCAGGCGAAACGCCCACTGGTCGTTGATCGCATTGGTATAGTCAAACATCGTGCCGGTGGTGGCATTACTGCCTGCCTGCAGCTGGATGTGCCCCTCCTCGGCGAACTGCGGACGTTTGGTCACCATATTGACCAGGCCGCCTGGCACCGTCTGACCATAGAGTGCAGAAGAGGGGCCTTTGATCACGTCGATGCGCTCAAGGAAGGCGTTATCCACCTGCAATACGTTGAAACTGCCGCCGTCGCTCATCAGCCGCATGCCGTCGAGGAAGGTGTTATCGACATCGCCGCCGTGGAAGCCTCGCAGCGCAATGGTGTCGTAACGGGTCGCGGCACCGCCAAAGTTGGTGAAGACGCCGGAGCTGTAGCCGAGTGCCTGGTTCAGGGTCAGCGCGCCCTGATCCTGCATCTGCTGGCGGGTGACCACGGATATCGACTGCGGCGTGGTGATCAGCGGACGATCGCTTTTGGTTGCGCCCTGGCTGGTCGTCGCCAGATAGCCCTGGGTCGGTGAAGTCGAGTCTTCCTGCGGTTGTGCAGTCACCACCATATCGGCAGCGAAACTCAGAGCAGGCGCGGTCAGCGCCAGGGTGCAGAGGCGAATATACCCTCTCAGCGACAGTGACAGTTTCATCGGAGTTCCTTTCATAGCAAAGATTAAGGCAGGTGAGTAAAGTTGTTAATAGGTAATCTCATTATCATAATGAGAATTATTACCTTTTGTAAATTGGCTGCAATTTTGCCTGTTGACGTAAGAAGGTCAAGTAAAATTCGCTGAAAAGGGGTGCGGATACCTCCGGTGAGGCCAGAGGTATCCAGAGAGGGTTAAGGTTGTGAGGCAGATGCCTGCGGAATATCGTGGGCGCTGTTACAGGTCTTATCTTTCGGACAGTACTTATCGAGCAGTTTCAGCGTGACGCCGTTGGTCCAGCCAAAGCCGTCCTGCAGCGGATACTCACCGCCGCCACCGCCGCCGAGATTTTTGCCGTCGACGACATATTTCTCCACCAGCTTATGCTCACGGTCATAGGTTGTCTGGACGTTTTGCAGGAAGCGTAAGCCTACCTCTTTCGCCAGTTTTGGCTGGTTGTAATGCTCCAGACCTTCCACGGCAACCCACTGCAGCGGTGCCCAGCCATTTGGTGCATCCCACTGCTGGCCGTTGTTCACGGTGGTGGTTACCAGACCACCGGGCTTCAGCAGCTGCTTCTCAACTGCGCTGGCGGTGCTTTCAGCCTGCTTGTCGCTGGCGACCTGCAGATAGAGCGGGAACAGCGCGGCAGCCGTCAGCTGCGGATGAACCTGCTTTTTCTGCCAGTCATAGTCGGCATACCAGTTCTGTTTACTGTCCCACAGATAGCGGTTGATCGCCGCCTGGCGCTTCTCCGCGCGATCGGCGTACTGCTTCGCCAGATCGCTCTGTTTGTTCATCTGGTAGCCTTTCGACAGGGTCTGCTCCAGATGGAACAGCAGGCTGTTCAGGTCAACCGGCGCCAGCTGGGTGGTGCGGATTGTCGACAGGTTGTGCGCGTCGGTAAACCAGCGTGAGCTGAAATCCCAGCCCGATGCGGCACCGGAACGCAGCTCGCGATAGAGTTCAGCTTTATTGCGCTGCGGCGCTTTCTGCGCGGTGGCGATATCGTCCATCCAGGATTCGGTGCGTGGTACATCGCGCGCATCCCAGTAGCGGTTGAGCAGGGTGCCATCTGCCAGCTTAATCACCCGCTTGCTGGCTGCGCCCGCCGCGACGTTATCGCTGTCGGCCATCCAGTAGTCGTACTCTTTCTGCAACTGCGGCAGATAGTGGGTATAAGCTTTGCCGTCATCGTGCGTCGCCAGCAGGTCGACCATCAGGCTGAAGAACGGCGGCTGTGAACGGCTCAGGTAGTAGCTGCGGTTGCCGTTGGGGATGTGGCCATAACGGTCAAGCAGCGAGGCGAAGTTATCCGTCATATCCTGGACTTTATCCCAGTGTCCGCTCTCGGCCAGCCCCAGCATGGTGAAGTAGCTGTCCCAGTAATAGACTTCGCGGAAACGCCCGCCCGGCACCACATAGGGCTTAGGCAACGGCAGCAGCGAGTCATACTGACCGGCGCTGCTGGTGGTGCGCGTCAGCACCGGCCACAGGCCATCAATGTGCTCACGCAGATTTTGTCCGGCGGGCGGCACATATTTGTCGCCCGCAGCTGGCAGGGTAAAGTTAGCGTCAACAAAACGTTTGAGATCGAAATTGCGCTGTTTCTTCTGCATCTGCCAGTCGGCAAGAATCGAAGCGGGATCAAATTTCGGCACCGCATCGGCAAAGGTCTTCTGATCGGGATAGAACTTCGCCTGCTGCACGGCATTAAACAGCGGCCCTAAACGAACGTCCGGCGGCTGCGGCTGATTATTCAGCATGCGGCTGTTGTCGTCGGCATGGGCGGTGAAAGCAGGTACGCTCAGCAGCAACGTGAGCAGAAAGGGCGCATAACGCTGACGCCGTGAGTCGGCGTTTACCTCAATTTTTGTCATCGGTTTTTCTCCTTGTCCGAAATGCGGCCGCGCGTAACGCATTGACCACAGGACCAACTTTAGACCTTATCTGCCCACTTCACCCTGAAGCGAGCCGGAAATGTGAAGCCACGGGAATTATTTTTATGGAAAAAACCGCTTTTTCACGCGGGTTTTTTCTTGCTCTCACCTCACTTTTCCCCGACGCTGAAAGAAAAAAAGGAGAGCAGGATGGAGATCATCTGGTATCACCCGTCGCAGTCTGCAGCGGCCTGGATTAACGGTTTGCAACAGCGTCTGCCACATGCGCGTGTGCGTGCCTGGCAACCAGGCGACAACGGACCAGCAGATTATGCGCTGGTCCGTTCACCCCCCGCAGAGATGCTGCAGGGACGTGCCACACTGCGCGGCGTCTTTGCGCTGGGTGCAGGCGTTGACGAGATTCTGAAACAGCTGCAGCAGCACCCTGAGATGCTGCCCGACAGCGTGCCGCTCTACCGGCTGGAAGATACCGGGATGGCGCGCCAGATGCAGGAATATGCCGTCCATAGCGTACTGAACTGGTTCCGTCGTTTTGACGACTACCGTCTTCAGCAGCAGCAACAGTGCTGGCAGCCGCTGCCTGTTTACCCGCGTGAAAGCTTCACCGTCGGGATTCTGGGCGCGGGCGTGCTGGGACAGAGCGTGGCAGAGAGCCTGAAACCCTGGGGATTCCCGCTACGCGTCTGGAGCCGTTCACCAAAAGCCATCGACGGCGTGACCAGCTATGCCGGACGCGATGCGCTACCTGCGTTTTTGCAGGAGACGCGTGTGGTGATCAACCTGCTGCCGAGCACGCACGAGACCATAAATCTTATCGATCACGCCTTTTTAGAGCAGTTGCCGCACGGCGCGTTCTTCCTCAACATCGCGCGTGGCGCACAGGTGGTGGAAGCGGATCTGCTGGCCGCGCTCAATAGCGGTCAGCTGAAAGCGGCGGCGCTGGATGTGTTTCAGGTTGAACCGCTGCCCGAAGCGCATCCGCTCTGGTCACATCCGCGCGTCACGATCACGCCTCATAATGCGGCGGTAACCTTGATCGACGAAGCTATCGATTACATCGCCCGCGCCATCACCCAGGATCAGGCAGGCGAGCCGCCGCAGGGCAGGGTAGATCGTCAGCGCGGCTATTAATGAACCGGCCCCGGCAGGGGCACTCAGCAGGAGAAGAGGATGTATCCGGTAGATCTGCATATGCACACCATCGCCAGCACGCATGCTTACAGCACGCTGCACGACTACGTGACCCAGGCGAAACAAACCGGCATGAAGCTGTTTGCCATTACTGACCACGGCCCCGACATGGCTGATGCGCCGCACTACTGGCACTTCATTAACATGCGCGTCTGGCCGCGCGTCATCGATGGCGTAGGGATTCTGCGCGGTATCGAAGCCAACATTAAAAACCAGCAGGGTGAGA
The DNA here is from genome assembly GCF_000745295.1 of Pantoea sp. 9140. NCBI lineage: Bacteria > Pseudomonadati > Pseudomonadota > Gammaproteobacteria > Enterobacterales > Erwiniaceae > Pantoea > Pantoea sp. 9140. The sequence continues at coordinate 1,368,310 of NZ_JQNO01000001.1, forward strand.
TCGACTGTTCCGGCCCGATGCTCGATGCGCTGGATTTAATCGTCGCCGGTTTTCACGAGCCGGTTTATGCCCCGCGTGACAGAAAGCATCACACAGACGCGATGATCGCCGCCATGGCGGGCGGGCTGGTTCATATCATCAGCCATCCGGGCAACCCGAAATTCCCGGTTGATATCCCGGCGATTGCCGAGGCCGCAGCGCACTACGACGTGGCGCTGGAGCTGAACAACTCCTCATTTACCCACTCGCGTCCGGGTAGTGAACCTAACTGCCGCGCTATCGCCGCTGCCGTGCGTGATGCGGGTGGACGGCTGGCATTCGGCTCCGATTCCCACACCGCGTTTACGCTGGGCCATTTCGATCACTGTCTGCGGATTGCCCGCGAAGTAGATTTTCCCGAGGATCGGGTGTTAAATGTCACGCCGCGTCGCCTGCTCGACTTTCTGGAAATGCGTAGCGGCAAACATATTGCTGAACTGGCTGACTTTTAATTTATTTTGCCTCAAGGAAATCTGACTCATGAATGAGTTTTCCATTCTGTGCCGTGTGATCGGCTCACTGTTTAATCGTCAGCCGCAGGACCCGCTGCTGGTGCCACTGTTCACGCTGCTGCGTGAAGGCAAACTGCAGTCGCAGTGGCCGCTGGAGCAGGATGAGCTGCTGACGCGTCTGCAACAGAACAGCGATCCGCAGGCGCTGGCCGCCGATTACAACGCGCTGTTTGTCGGCAGCGACTGTAATGTGCCGCCTTACGCCTCACGGTGGCCGGAAGGCAAAACGGAGCCGGAAGTACGTGCGTTCTTAACCTCACGCGGCATGCCGCTGAGCGATGCGCCTGCTGACCATTTTGGCGTGCTGCTGCTGGCCGCATCCTGGCTGGAAGATCAGTCAGCGGAAGATGAGAGCGCGGCGCAGCTGGCACTGTTTGAGGAGTACCTGCTGCCGTGGTGCGGAACGTTCCTGGGTAAAGTGGAAGCACATGCAACCACGGCGTTTTATCGCACGCTGGCGATGCTGAGCCGCGAAGCAATTCAGGCGATGTATAACGAACTGCTTGAGAGCAGCGAAGAAGCGCCAGACGCCTGATTCAATACTGCGCCGGGTGTGAACCTGGCGCACATAATTAAATCATCTTAAAGGCAGGGTTCTGAAAGCATTTAACTGGTCAGGCGTAATATTGCTGCTGCTTATGGATTAGCTTTATTCAGGCGGCTTAAAGATTAACTACTCGGGCCAACAGTCTGCTCCAGGTCCAGTCTTATTCGTCGGTTACGGCAGTTCATTTCTTTAAGCGGTGTCGGAATTGTTCAGTCGAGAAAATAAGGTAAAAATTAAGTCTTAACGTAACTTTTATAGTTGAATAAATAAATGAAGTTGCGTGAGGGCTGCATTTGGATTATGCCGAATGCGAATGCTGGATTTCGTAAATGGGTAGCGTGAGTGATCAGCATGAATAAGATATTCTATTTATCGGTTTGATGACAAGCTTAGTTATTTTATTACATGTATATTTTGGTTGCTGCGCACATCGGCGAGTTGACGGTGCCAGGTCCACGCTGGACTTGGCGCTGTTTATATATTTCTCTGGCAGTATTGTTGGGTACATAAAAAAGAGTGACTAAAGAACCAGAAGATAATGCCGATATAACTCCTATCTATCTTTTGGGAAAGGGTAACCTGTGAAAAAAGGTCACGTATTGTTCATTGCCATTGCAGGAATTACTGCTTATTTTCATCTTACAGGAAACAGTAACCTCCTGCAGGAAGCACAGGCTGCGAAAGCAGATGTGAATCCGCAGTTAGGCCAGATATGTAAAGCTACCGCTGCAATGAGTTTTGGACGTGATTATAAAATCATGAAGTTGGATAAGGTAGATGCTAATGGAGTAGCATACGTACATTACATTCGATCATTAGACAATACACGTTGGGCTATAAAGTGCCGACTTGAAGGCGATCGTGTAATTTGGGCATCTAATAACCCTGATAGCACAGAAAGGTGGCGTAATGATCCAGCCGATGAAACTATTACTTATAGTATTAATGGAAAAAAACTAAATCTTAAGCAAGTTTACAGTGATGGTTCAGGCGATAACGCAACATATGACCTTAAATAAGCCCAAAGCCACCCTGAACAATGGCCTTTAAAAGGCACTGTTTGAAGAGTACCTGCTGCCGTGGTGCGGAACGTTCCTGGGTAAAGTGGAAGCACATGCAACCACGGCGTTTTATCGCACGCTGGCGATGCTGAGCCGCGAAGCAATTCAGGCGATGTATAACGAACTGCTTGAGAGCAGCGAAGAAGCGCCAGACGCCTGATTTACCACCTCGCCGGGTGCGAACCCGGCGCACAGCCCGGTGTTGCGCAGAGCTGCGGGGTGCCGGGTAGCCAGGCGGCTGCCCTGAGCCTGACCCCAAACCCCCACGGCGTTAACTCGTAACAGGGCAGGTTGTCTTTAACCCGCGGCATAATGCCGGAACCCGAGCACTGCCCGGTGGGATGCTGCTGCAACAGCCACGCGGTGCGTGCCAGCGACAGCCGCACCTGGCTGCCATCTCCTTGCGTCACGCGTCGCCGTAATCCTTCCAGCACCGCGGCCGCCAGCAGATAGCCGGTAGCATGGTCCAGCGCCTGTACCGGCAGCGGAACCGGTTTGTCGCTCTGCTGCCACTGCATGCCCCGTTCGGCAATGCCGCATCCCATCTGCACCAGACTGTCAAAGCCCCGGCGGTTGCGCCACGGCCCCTGCCAGCCCCAGGCATTCAGACCGGCATCGACCAGTCCGGGCGAAAGTGACTGAAGGGTCTCTGCATCAAACCCCAGCCGTTCCAGCGCATCCGCCCGGTAGCCATGCACCAGCACGTCCGCTTCACGCAGCAGATGGATAAACTGCTCGCGATCGGCGGGTTGTGTCAGGTCGAGCACCGCCCGACGTTTGCCGCAGCTCATCTCCTCATCCAGCGTCGGCTCCTGCCAGCCTGGCGGATCGATGCGCAGCACACTGGCCCCCAGGCTGGCCAGAAAGCGCGTGGCGACCGGCCCGGCAATAATCCGTGTCAGATCCAGTACCCTGATGCCCAGTAACGGGCGCGCTTCGGCCAGCGGCCACGCCGGAGCGGGTGCCGCGAGTGTTGTTTTCCAGCTAAACAGCGGCTCATGCTGCACGGCCTGGCCCTGGGGATGCAGCTGCCAGGCGGCGGCGCTGCGCATTTCAGCGGCGCAGCCACCGGCATCAATAATCGCCTGCTCCAGTTCGCTGGCCTGCCACTGTTGCACCTGCTGTGCCAGCGCCGCGCGATCGGCGTGCGCGCCCAGCACCTGTTCCATCGCCAGCCGGTGATGCGCGGCGTTGGTGTGCAGGCGGATCCAGCCATCGCGGCTGCGATAGTCACCGGCAAACGCATCCCACATCGCGGGCGCAGCACGGTTCAGCGGGATAAAGCTCTGCTGAAACCAGCGCGACGCCAGGCGCACATTGACAGCGACGGGTGGAGAGAGATATTCAGGGTGGGAGGCGGCGATCAGTGCGGCGGTGGCCTGGGTTGCCAGACCGATGCTGGTGGCCGCCAGTTCACTGACGGCAAAAGCAGAAGCGAAGGTGGCGCGCTCAAGGAAGGCAGGAAGAGGCAAGGCGTCATCGCGACCCCGCAATCCCTGCTGCATCTGCTGCCAGAGCGCGGCGGCAAGCTGTGAGTCCATATTGTGCATCCTGAGAGGGGAGATTTCTCAAGCATAGCACGCAGGATTAACGCCGCCGCAGGCGCGGGAAGCGCGCATGCATCCGCAGGTTACGCAGGTTGAGCACCGCGATAGCCGTGCCCAGGATCACCAGCGAGGCGCCGATAATCTTGAAGCTGTTGAGGCTGTCACCCAGCACGATAATCCCCATCACCACCGATAAAACCGGCGTCAGCAGCGAGTAGGGCATGATCAGATTGACGTTATATTTCTTCAGCAGCATATACCACAGCGTATAGGCCACAATCGATGAGGCGATGGCGCTATAAAGAATGGCAAACCAGCCGCGCCAGCCCGCATGCTGCAGCGCATAGAGCTGATGGGATTCCATCACCAGACTGGAGCCGCCCACGATGGGAATCGCCAGAAACGCAATCCAGCCGGTCATGGTCAGCGGTTTAATCGGCGGCGACTTTTTCACTATCAGGTTACTGACGGCCCAGCCGGTGGCGCTGCACAACAGCAGACAGAGCACCCACCACGAGGGAATCGTCGGACTGCCAGAGAGCACCACCACGCCGCTCAGCGAAATCATAATGCCCAGCAGCTGCACCAGCTTTAGCTTCTCTTTCAGCACCACCATTGCCAGCAACATCGCAATCGGCGTGCCCAGCTGTACCACAATCGCGCCGGTACCGGCATCGGTGTAACGCAGGCCGACAAACAGCAGCGAGAAGTGCATAAAGCCGAAGGTAAAAGCCAGCAACAGCAGCCAGGGCAACTGCTGACGGTTAATACGGCAGAACGGCACCAGCACGATGGCGACGACCACAAAGCGCATAAACGTCAGAAACAGCGGCGGCAACTCCAGCAGCCCCCATTTCACCGCCACGTTGTTGAAGGCCCAGATGGAAACCACCATCAGAATCAGAAAAAAATGCCGCACAGCCACGATAATATCCTTTCGATGATTTTTGCTTAGCTCGCTAATGATGGCACGAACTGCGGCACTCCAGCCAATCGCAGTGAGAAATTTTCTGCAATTGCGGTGCAGCCCGATGAGACTTTCGGGCGTGATGCTGGCAGACTGATTTGAAACGACTTCTTAAAGGAACCGATTCGGTATGACCTATACGTCCGCCTTACCCCTTGCGTTGATTCAGCTTGAAGTCCCACCCGCAAACGTCGTTTCAGAGATTGGTGAACAGCCGCGCTGGTTTATTGATGCGCTGAATCTGCAACCCGATGAGTACCTGATTGTGCGGCCTCATCTGGGCGAAGCCTTACCCGATTTTGATCAGATTTCCGGCGCGATCCTCAGCGGTTCATGGGCGATGGTCACCGATCACGCCGACTGGAGTGAGCGCAGCGCCGCCTGGGTCAGAGCGGCGATTGATCAGGGTCTGCCGCTGCTCGGTGTCTGTTACGGCCATCAGCTGATGGCGTATGCGCTGGGCGGTGAGGTGGCAGACAATCCCAACGGCTGGGAACGCGGTCTGTTACCCATTCGCTGCTCCGATCAGACCCAGCGCGATCCGCTGCTGCAGAAGCTGCCCGCCGACTTCAGCGTCTGGTTGTCGCATCGTCAGTCGGTCGTCAGTGCGCCGTCCGGGGCGCAGGTGCTGGCCGCTTCTGCGCGCGATGGCTGTCAGATTGTGCGTTATTCACCGCAGGCACTCTCGGTACAGTTCCATCCCGAATTTTCACGGCACATTATGAGTGTCTGTACGCCGCCGGGCTGCACAGAGGATGGGGCTAACGAGATTGAGGGCAAAGACTGGGCGCGCGAGTTGCTGGTGACGTTCTGGCAACAGACGCGCCCGGCAGTGGAGCGTGCTCAGGGCGCGTAGTGACGCGTGCAGCGATAGACCCACGCGGGTGGCACGTTTTTCAGCACCCGCTGGCGCTCCCAGGTGAAGTAACGCGACAGATCGGGCTGGGTCAGTGAGGTGTACTGGAACTGCACAAAAACACCGTCCGGGCCAAGGGCGTTATAGACCGCTCGCAGAATGGCTTCACGCAGTTCGGGCGGTAATGAGAGCAGCGGCAGGCCGGAGAAGATCACGTCATAGTTGCCGTTCAGATACTCCGCAGAACAGGTGCGCACGGTCATGCGCGGGTCCTCCAGTGCGGTTAGCTTGTCTGCCAGCGTAGTGCAGATTTCAAAGGCATCCAGTGTTGAGTCGGGTGCCATCTGTGCCAGTATCTGTCGGGTCAGTACGCCATCACCCGCGCCAAGTTCCGCTATGCGCGCCGCTTCAGGCCATTTCACCGACGTAATCATCGTCCGGCACAACGCCTCTGACGAGGGGGTAATGCTGCCCATCTTGCGCGGATTGCGTATAAACTGATGCACGAAATTGGCTTTAGCGCGCATCTGGGTAAAAGCTGAAGCCAGCATGCTTATCTCCGGAATGAATTCATCCTCAGGTTGACCCCCTTTGTGCCGCACAAGTTTCTCTCTGACTACGCTTTCGGGTAAAAGTCGGAATTTTCTCTAAGCGCAGCGTAAACGCCTATTCCTTCGAGGCGGTCACAGTTTCCGGTTAACAGACCTGACAGGCTCACAATGATCCTTCATGTTAATAATAAGTTTCATCATTGTTACGTCAGTCACCTGTCAGGAGAATGATCATGCGTTACGCTGCCCCCGGAGAACAGGGTTCTCTGATTACGCTACAGAAGAAGTATGGCAACTTCATTAATGGTGAATTCGTCGCGCCGGTGAAGGGTAAATACTTTACTAACACCTCGCCGGTAAACGGCTCTGCGGCCGGTGAGTTCCCGCGCTCAGACGCGGCCGATGTGGATAACGCGGTGGCCGCCGCGGCAGCGGCTGCGGACGCCTGGGGCAAGACCTCACCGCAACAACGCGCGCTGCTGCTACTGAAAATTGCCGATCGGCTGGAACAGCATCTGGAGACCATGGCGGTCTATGAAACCTGGGATAACGGTAAACCAGTGCGCGAAACGCTGGCGGCCGATATGCCGCTGGCGGTCGATCACTTCCGCTACTTTGCCGGTTGTGTCCGGGCGCAGGAGGGCAGTGCGGCAGAGATTGATGAGTTCACCGCTGCCTACCATTTCCATGAGCCGCTGGGCGTGGTGGCGCAGATTATCCCATGGAACTTCCCGCTGTTGATGGCGGCCTGGAAACTGGCTCCGGCGCTGGGTGCAGGGAACTGCGTGGTGCTGAAACCGGCTGAACAGACGCCGCTGTCGATCACCATCTTTGTCGATCTGATTAAAGATTTGCTGCCGCCGGGCGTGCTGAATGTGGTGCACGGCTTTGGTAAAGAGGCGGGTGAGGCGCTGGCGTCCCATCCCGGTATCGCCAAGGTCGCCTTTACCGGCTCTACCGCTACCGGCGGGCACATTCTGGAGCTGGCCGCCAAAAGTCTGATCCCCTCGACGGTCGAACTGGGCGGCAAGTCACCGAACATCTTCTTTGAAGACATCATGCAGGCGGAGGAGAGCTTTATTGAGAAAGCGGCCGAAGGCGTGGTGCTGGGCTTTCTGAATCAGGGTGAAGTCTGCACCTGTCCATCGCGTGCGCTGGTGCAGGAGTCGATCTACGAGCCGTTTATGGCGGCGGTGATGAAGCGGGTGAAAACCATCAAACGTGGTGACCCGCTGGACACCGATACCATGGTAGGCGCGCAGGCGTCGCAGCAGCAGTTCGATAAAATCCTCTCTTATCTTGAGGTGGCACGGCAGGAGGGCGCAGAAGTGCTGGTGGGCGGCGGCGTAGAGAAGCTGGATGACTCACTCAACAGCGGCTATTACATCCAGCCAACCCTGCTGAAAGGTAACAACAGCATGCGGGTGTTCCAGGAGGAGATCTTTGGCCCGGTGATCGGCATCACCACTTTTAAAGATGAGGCGGAAGCGATCAGCATCGCCAACGACTCGATTTATGGCCTGGGTGCCGGCGTCTGGACCCGCGATATCAACCGTGCCTATCGGGTGGGCAGGGCGATCAAAGCGGGGCGCGTCTGGACAAACTGTTATCACCTCTATCCGGCGCACGCTGCCTTTGGCGGCTACAAGAAGTCGGGCATCGGGCGTGAAACCCACAAAATGATGCTCGATCACTATCAGCAGACGAAAAACCTGCTGGTCAGCTACAGTATTGAGCCGCTGGGCTTTTTCTAGTCTGCCGTGCGTCAGAGCCACCACTTATGAGCCACGCTACGGCGTGGTTTTTTGTGCTTTTGATTGGGCTGAAAAGTAGCAGACGTGACCACTTACATGATTCTCAGTTAAAAGTGTGATGTTCATCACATAGTGAGGTAATTGTAAGAAAAATTAATACTTTCGGTGCTACTTCCTGTTAAAAAACATCGCAAATTTTAACGTTTCAATGTATTTTACATTTCATCACTGCCTGACATCTTTTTACGCCTTTCAGGGAATTTATTATTATTTCAGCAGGACGCTTATTTCACGAGGTAAAAAATGTGGTTCGGCTATTTATTTATTGCTGTTGGGCTTTCCTGGGTTATTTGTGAATCGATTATTGCTTCGGTAAAACGAGCGAATAAGAAATCATCAGATATAGTGGATCGTCATTCTGAGATGATATTGAATTTTGTCACCTACTCATCTCTTATTATTGGGTTCGCTGTTGCGCAGTCAAAATATTTACGCTTTGCCCGGCAGGGAGATGTTATCACCTGGGCTGGTCTGGTGATTGTATTAACAGGGATCGCTATTCGCTTGCATGCAATATATCGGCTGAAGAAGTTCTTTACGGTTAATATCGCTATCCTAAACGATCATCAGTTGATGACCACCGGCATCTATCGTTTTATTCGTCATCCTGCCTATCTGGGGGTGATTATTGCTTTTGCTGGCATGGGGCTGGCATTAGGTAACTTATTGTCATGTCTGATTATGGTAATGCCGGTGCTGCTTGTCTTTATGTGGCGTATCCGCCTCGAAGAGAAGATGCTGAGTCACGCATTTCCGCATGAATACCCGGCTTATCAGAAAAAAAGCTGGCGGTTGCTGCCCTTCCTTATATAGATAACAGGATGAAAATTGCACGCTGACAGGGATTACCGGAGTGCGTCAAGGCGAGTCAGAAAGAAAATTTCCTTCTGGTTCCATTGTATCATTTACGTGATGGTGAATAGCTTATTATTTGCTATCAATATGCTTAATCATAATAAATACTGGTTCTATTATCCTTTGCTGGGGTGGCTTGTCGGGCTGCTTATCCATGCATTGATAACCTATTCTCAGTGGCCTGATACTCTGCGGAATAAGATGTTCCAGCGAGAATTAGAGTTAATTAAACGAAGTAATAAAAAAAGATAAGGATATACCTGTTATGACATCAGTATCACTTGAACAATTGTGTGAAGAAGTGGCTAAAATTCTTAAAACCGACAGCGTAGATGCCGATTGCCCGCTGGGGCAGTTAGGCATTGATTCATTGAATGTGGTTGAATTAATTCTGGCCTGTCAGATGATTTACCCGAATGTGATGGATTTTGATGACTTGATCTTTGATGAAAACTCTACGCTGCGTGAGATTGATGTGTGCATGCTGGAAAGTAGTCTGCAGGTATAGCCATCCCATGACTATCATGAATAAGAAACCGCTTTTTATCGCACTGCGCGTAACATTAATCACCTTTGTGATTGGCAACGTTATTGCCTGGATTTCCGGTGCTGCGCCCATAAAATTTTCTGAAATTCCGTTTAGTGCCACAGAACAGTCGGTGATCGCGCAGCACTCCGCCGCAACGTCCAGCGCGACGGAGAGCGACGCCCAGAGCGTTGCGATGATCTACTTCCTGCACAATCGCCTCGATGAGGCGGCTGCAACGGTTAAGCAGGCCCGCGCAGAACAGGGCAATAGTGACTCCCTTAGCGCGCTGTCGGCAGCGATTGAAGTGAAACAGGCCGGCGCGCGTCTCGATCTGTTGTTTGGTCAGCGAAAGCTTTGGCAGTTAAAACAGGCGCTGGCACAGTTAAAGAGCGTGTCAGATAAGGTGCCAGAACAGTTCGACGTTCAGCTTCTGGCCCTGTGGGCATTTGCTTCAGTTCCCGACATCAGCGATAGCGCAGCCCATGCACAGATCATTTCACAACGCATAACGCCGGTTCTTAACCGTCACGTTATCCCGCAGCCGTTGGCCGCTTCTGCCTGGCTCGGACTGACGCGTCTCTATCTGTATCTTGCTGATGAAGACGATAAAGAAAGTCAGACCACAGCCCGGGCTAACGCCAGAATGGCCTGGCAGGCGTATCAGCAGATCGATTTCCATCCAGCATGGCTTGAACCGGAAAGCGCGACCCTGCAACAGGCGATGAAAGAGTTGCCTGAGCATGACTGATATCAATGAGATCATCTGTGCGAAGGCGGCAGGAAAATCTTACCTGCGTGGGAAGCAGTCTGTTCAGGCGCTGAAATCGGTCTCATTTACGCTCAATCGCGGTGAGTTTTTGATTATCACCGGTGAAAGCGGAAGCGGAAAAAGTACGTTGCTGAATCTGTGTGGCGCGCTGGATATCCCCGATGCAGGCCAGTTGACGCTGTTTGGCGCGGATGTCAGTCAGCTGAGTGACGGCCAACTGTCAGCGCTGCGTAAGCAACATATCGGCTTTATTTTCCAGGACTTCCACCTTATTCCGGTGCTGACCGCCATCGAAAACGTGCGCTATGCCCTTGATCTGCGCAAGGTGGCGCAGGCTACCGAAAAAGCCGGGGCGCTCTTAGCGGCTGTAGGCCTGGCCGATCAGCGTGATGCCAGAGTGAATGAATTATCAGGTGGTCAGATGCAGCGGGTGGCGATCGCCCGTGCTCTGGCCGGTAATCCCGCGCTGATTGTGGCGGATGAACCTACGGCCAATCTTGATAGCAAAAATAAAGAGAGCGTGATGGCACTGCTGAAAAACCTTTGCCAGCAGCATCAGGTGGCGGTGGTGCTGGTGACGCACGATCGGTCGCTGACGCCGTGGGCGGATAAACTGCTGGTGATGCAGGACGGCAAAGAGCAGGTGACGCATGAATAATATCATTGCCGGCTTACTCTTTCTTCTGACGTCCCTGTCTGCCCCTGCCCAGCCTGCGTTGCACTATCCTCCTGCGATACCGGCTGGCGCCAGTGAGCAACAGGCGATGCAGCAGCAGCTGGCACAGATACCGGTTGAACAACGCAGCGAGGAGCAGTGGCGTCAGCTGTCGCTGGTCAGCGTCGCACTGGCCACGTCGGCAGACGCTCCACCGCTGGAACAGACCGCATTGACGATCGAACAGGCCCGACACGCGTTGCCGGACGATGCATTGCTGATGGCGATTGAGGGCAGCCTTTACTGTATTCAGGCGGGCAGCAGCAAAATCGATGGCATGCAGGCAATGGCGCTGGTCAATCGCGGATTCCGCCAGCTCGACCGCGCCGTGCTGAAAGAGCCTGAGAATATCGGGCCGCGTTTACAGCGTGCGATTACCGCCAGCCGCACCCCGGCTTTTTTAGGCAAAGGCGCGCTGGCACGGCAGGACTATCGCTGGCTGATAGAGACCATCCCGGCAACTGAAGAGACGCAGTCGCTGCGCGCCATGGTTTTTTATCAGTTGGGCGGTGTCGTGGCTTCAGATGATCCCGCCCAGGCGACCTCATTGTGGCAGCGTGCTGCTGCCCTGTCGGGAGGAGAATGGAGTGAACGGGCGAAAAAGCATTTGTAACTGCCGCAGAGCGCTTTACCGGCAGACATTCTTCACAGGGAACGTTTATCGTGATTGATTTTGACCAGTTCAACCAGCAGGCGGATCGGCTGGACGCGACGGTACCCCAGCCAGAACGCGTGAATACGGCGCAGATGGATGGGCTACGCTACCGGCTTTACCCACCCCGGCATGCTACGCAGGACGTGATTATCGTTTATCACGGTGGTGGCGTTCATCTGGATGCCGGATATGACATTCTTGCCCGCCAGTTAAGCCAGGGTGACACCACGGCTGTCTGCCTGGTGGATATTCGCGGGCACGGCGGCTCCCCCGGCGCTAAAGGTCAGGTTGCCAGGCCTGACCTGGTCTGGCTTGATGTGGATACCGTGCTGGCTGGCCTGCGCGCCTTTTTTCCTCAGGCACGACTTCACCTGCTGGGTCATTCCAGCGGTGGCGGGATGTTAATTAACTATTTTACCCGCCATCACCCGCAGTATCCCGCGGATAGCCTGATATTAATGGCACCGGAGCTTGGGCCTTTCGCCAGGGAAGTCCGGCGGAGCGGGGTGGCGGTTCCTTTTGCCAGGGTGAGGCAGTGGCCTTTCGTCATTAATGCGTTAAGCGGTGGCTTGCTGTTTGGCAACTATCCGGCCGTGACGTTGAATTTTCCGCCAGAGGTTAAAGCCACTGAGCCAGATTTTGTTCAGCATTACAGTGTGAACATGGCCAATGCGCTGACGCCACGCTATCCGGCAAAACAGCTGGCGGCCCTGCCGCTGCCCGTTTTACTGCTTGCTGCCGAAAACGATGAGTTATTCAGCGCGGATGCGATGCGTGAGTTCGCCGAAAAACATGGCAATCCAGCGCTGCGCTTCGGTGTGATTGCGAACAGCACGCATCTCGATTGCCTGTTTTTTGCCAGTCAGGCTATCCGTCAGCATCTGTCGCTGACAAGGCAGGCGGCACGATGATCCGCTGCAAACTCGCCGTGCGTAATCTGCTGCGTAACAAAAGACGCACCACGGTCTCTGTCACCAATCTGGCCCTGGCGCTGGCGGCTATTTTACTCTTTTCCGGCTTTTGTGAATCGATGTATCAGGGGCTGCGGGAAAGCATGATCCGTTCGCAACTGGGACACATTCAGTTCTTCAGTAAGGGATTTAATCAATTTGGTGCGTTAAGTGACGCCAGCATGCTGCTGCCTGAATCGCTGAAGAAACAGATCATGGTGCAGGCGGCACGGCAGCCGGAAGCGGCGATTGTGACGGAACGGCTGGAAACTGACATTTTGATCACCAATGGCGATGCGCAGATGTCATCACACCTTATTGGCATCGATCCTGATAAAGAAGCGACGCTCAGCTCAGCCATTCAGTTGCAGTCAGGCAGCAATCTGTTCCCTGAACAGCGTGACGGTATTCTGCTGGGTGGCGCACTGGCAAAAGCGCTCAACCTGCATCCGGGCGACTCACTGACGCTGTTAGGCACCGCATCTAATCAGACCATCAACGCCATCGATGTCACCGTGGCCGGTATTGTCACCACCGGCGTTGAAGAGCGGGATCTGCGGACGGCATACGCCAACCTTGCCCTGGTGCAGGACTTTCTGCTGACACGGGGGGCCACGCGTATCGTGGTGTTATTAAAAGATACGCAGCAAACCGATCGGGTCATACAGCAGCTAACTCGTGAGCTGACAGCGGATGCCAATCGGATAGAAGTACGCAGCTGGTCTCAGCTGGCGACCTACTATCACCAGGTTGTCGCCCTGTTTAGCGCCATTTTCACCTTTGTGAATGTCATTTTGCTGGCAGTCGCGGCCTTTGCTATTTCCCACGTTTTATCCATGAACGTGGTGGAACGAACCCGCGAAATCGGGGTTATCCGGGCAATTGGCGCCAGCAGAGGCGAGGTGGTGGCCCTGTTCGTGATGGAAGGCGGACTGTTGGGGATCATCGGGGGCATCGCGGGATTATTGTTAGCGTGGATCCTCACCCTGCTGCTCAACCACTCCGGTCTGATGATGCCCACGCCGCCCGGCAATACGGTGACTTATCCCTTGCGCATTCTGCTGACAGCCCATCAGTGCCTGACAGCCTTTGCGGCCAGTGTGCTGCTCTCCCTGCTTTGCAGTCTGTTACCTGCGCTGCGGGCGGGCAGACTCGTTATTACAAGAGCACTTAATCATGCATAACCTTTTATTCGCGTCCTCATCTTTATTACGCAAGGGGCTGGCGTGCCTTATTGCACTGATGCTGGTCAGCACCCCGGCTATGGCGGTGCAGAAAGATGCCAGCGAATGGTTCAGAGAGATTAGCGACCTGCGCGGCCTGTCTGGCAGCTTCAGCTTTTCATTACAGGTGACATCCTACCGTAATGACGTTGAAGAGGCGCAGAGTCAGCTTGAAGTGCTGTTTCAGTCGCATCAGCAGATCCTGATTTTGTTCCGCCAGCCGCAAAATTCTGCCGGTCGCCGTATCCTGGTCGAGGGTGAGAATATGTGGTTAACGCTGCCCTCATCAAAACGTGTGCTACGTGTCTCGCCGAGCCAGCGATTACTGGGCGAAGCCAGTAACGGTGATGTGATTAATACCAATTTTGATGACTACCAGCTGCAACAGCAGCAGAACGTCGAGCGGGATGGACAACGCTATCTCGCGCTGACGCTGGTGGCGACTAACAGCCGGCAAAACTATCAGCGCGTGGTGTACCTGATCGATCCGGTGAGTTCGCTGCCCCGTATCAGTCTTCACTACACGGCATCGCAAAAGCTAATCAAAGAAATCCATTATGAAAATTATGTCACTACTGTGGGCAAACCGCGCGTAGAGCGACTGCGGCTGATCAACCCGGTGCAGCCAGAACGTTACACCATTATGCAGTTAAGCCAGTTTACCGCCAGAACCTTCCCGGCAGGGATCTTCAAAAAAGAAAACCTGCTTAATGCCGTTATCCGGGAGTGATGGCGATGAAACATGAGGTTCAGAACACGGCTTTTCTGATGCGTGATGGTTGCAGGCTCCATTACCGTCACTACAGCATGGCCACGGCGCAAAGCGTGATGCTGCTGCTGCCCGGATTTGGCTTAACCAGTGAAGATTATGTCTCATGCTGTCAGCACTTGGCGAAATCGAGTGCGGTGACAGTTTACAGCCCGGATCTGCGTGGGCAGGGACAGTCTCAGGGGGTGGAGGGCGATGTGGCGTATATCGGCCAGTTGCAGGACGACCTGAGCGATATGATCGCTGCGTTGCAGCAGAATCATCCGGGTTTGCCGGTGGTACTGGCCGCCCACTCGGGCAGCAGTTCTCTGGCGATCAGCCACCTCGCAACACGGCCCGATCCGGGGGTGGTGGCGTTATATCTGCTGGCGCCGGTGTTTTTTGGTCATATGGAGTATGACCGCGAGATCCAGCGCGCGTATCCGTTTATCTATTACGGTCGATATCACCGTAAACCTGCGGCGCATCCGGCTTCGCAGCTCAGCGTGAATCAGGAGTTTCGCTACTCTCTGCTGCGTCATGGCCTGGGAAAAATGTTTAGCGGATTGCAAAACATCCGGGTTCTGCAGGTACGGCGCGATGCCGGACAGCCCTGGCGCAACTATAGCTTTCGTTTTCTGCAAAGCTATCGCTGTCGTGACCTGACACAGAGCCTGGAGCTAATCAGGGTGCCGGTGTGGCTGATGGCCGGGCAGGAAGATGAAGTGATGCTGCCGGATGCGGTATTCACGCTGCTGAACTGGCATCTGGCGCCGGGCTTGCTGCGGGAAAGCCGTTGTCTGGCACGGATGGGGCATTTCAGTATCCTCGCGATGGCGGCAACGCTGATGGGACACTGGCTTCGGGCTACGGTTACGCAGCAAGCCGGAACGCAATAAGGGAATAATATGGGTATTGAGAGCGGCGGCTGTGGCGATCTTTCTTTTGCCTTTCCAGAGACGGCAACAAAATTACGCTGGGGTGATGGAACACCTGCCGGGGGTATTATCGCGGCATCTTCTGCGGGTGAAAACAGCCCTGAACTGACGGTGCAGTGGAATGCTGAAGAGAAAACACTCACTCTGCGGCGGGCGGCGGGCAGCCGAAAATCGTTGTATTACGCCGCAGATGAGCAGCGCATTCTTTTCTCTACGCTTCTGCCACAGCTGCTCAAACTGTGCGGAACGGACGAGACCCGGTTTGACCAGCGTTGCGTTGCCGATCTTATCGTGGTCGGTTTTATTGCTGCGCCACGCACGCCTTATCAGGGAATTTATCAGTTAGCACCCGGAGCCACTATTGTCTGGCGTTATGGTGACGCTGAGCCGGAATATACCTTGTCCGCCTCTGCCGCGCCCTCTCCGGAGACAATCGGCGTCAGCTTCAGCGGTCGGGCGGGTAACATGCCCGCGCAGCCGCAGCTTTCCGATAATGTCATGCTGATCAATGTCATTCCGCAGCTTGCGGCTTTAACGGGCGAAGCCCACGGTGATCCGGGATTGCTCAGATTACTGCTTCGTTTAGGTTGCCAGCGCTCAGCGTCCTGCCATGTTCATCTCGGCTGCGACCTTGACCCGGAAACGTTGCGGGTGACAACGCGTTTTAAACAGCCATGGATCAGACGTGCGGCTCAGCGATCGTTGCAACACTACTGGAACGAGGTTCGTTACCCGGAAATTGCCAGCTGGTTTTCACCGCCACAGACAACTTTTGATGGCAAATGGATCAGGCACCTGATGATCGCTGAGAGGCAGCGTATTATTCAGCAGGTGGTAACAGCCTATCAGCAGACCGCCGACTATTATTATCGCTCCCGCGATGATGAAGAAAATATGGACGTAAAATTAAATAACGAAAAATTCTCAGCAGACTCACCGGAAATTGGGAATCTTTATTGTCGCGCCGTGCAATTAAACCAGAGTACGACGTTTATTAATCAGTTTATCGATTTTTCACCCGCAAAAATATTCCGGCGCGACGAAAAACAACCGAATGATGCGCTGAGTAGCCTGATTTGCGCGATGACATCACTGAATTATCTTGAGCGATTTCATCATCGCCTATCACAGTAGTCCATTTGCCCGTTTTTAATACGCTAAATAGTAGAGGGAACTATGAACGGATATATGCTGCATTCACTTGCGGATATTTATGCTGAATTATCGGCAGGGCATGCCATTCCTGATATCAGGATGGCAGGGGGAGAACCCTTAACCCGGGTGCGCATTGAGTACTGGTGCGATCTTCTGAGAAATAAGGGATTGCAGCACGGCGATCGTTTGCTGCTGCTGACGACCCCCTGTGCTGAGAGCATCGCTGTGATGGTCGCGGCCTGGCATCTCGGCATCGTCATCTGCCCGCTGCCACCGCAGACCCGCGGAGCGCCGTTGCGCATTATCGCAGAAGATTGCGGCGCAAAAGCGATCCTCTATGCGGCCACGCAGCGCTGGCAGTCGGGCGTGGCACCGGCTAAGCCCGCCTCGTTTATCTACCTGACGGCGCCGCGCGTCACCGGAAGCGATCTGGCGCTGATTATTTACAGTTCAGGCAGCACCGGCGTGCCCAAAGGGATCATGCTGTCTCATGCCAATGTGTTGTCGGCGCTGCGCTCCGTAACCGGTTATCTGCAACTGCGGCCGCAGGATACGCTGCTGTCCGTTCCACCGCTGCACTTCGACTATGGGCTCTATCAGGTGTTGTTCGGATTTTATGTGGGTTGCCGCGTCATCCTTGCGCCTCCTGCCTGTAATCCCATGCAGTTGTTGAAGCTCATCTCACAGGAGCAGCCCACTGTGCTACCACTGGTTCCGGCGCTGGGGGCGGGCCTGGCGAAACTGGGTAAGGCCCTGAAACGTCAGGCGGATTGCGTGCGATTGATCACCAATACTGGCGGCCATATGCCGGAAAAAGTGGTACGAGATCTGAAATCTCTGTTCCCGGCGGCGGGCGTGATGCTGATGTATGGGCTGACGGAGTCCAAACGGGCGATGTTTTTGCCTGTCAGTCAGGCAGAACTCAAGCCGGACTCTGTCGGCAAACCCATGCCAGGCTTGGAAGCCAAAGTGTTTATTGCCTCAGGCGATCGCGAGAGGCCGGTATTTCGCGAATGTAAACCGGGTGAAATCGGCGAGTTGTATGTGCGGGGCGCGTCCGTGATGCAGGGATATACCCGTCCGGAGAGCAGTGCAGGGGCGGAGATTATCGCCGGAAACTATCGCGATGATAACTGGCTGGCAACCGGCGATCTCTTCAGCTACGACGAGGAGGGTGATTTCTACTTCCGGGGACGAGAAAAAGAGTTAATCAAGCAGGCGGGGTTTTGTCTCTATCCACGCACTATCGAAGCGATCGTCGAAAAGCATCCGCAGGTGACAGATTGTGCCGTCATTGGTATTCACGATGAGGAAGGCAATGAACAGGCCTGCCTGTTTGTCAGATCCGTTACCACGCTGGATAAACCGTCGCTGGTCACCTGGCTCAGTGAGCACTTTGATTCGCCCTGGCTGCCTGCGCGTATTGAATTCATTGACAACTGGCCGGTGAATCAGAATGGAAAAATTAATAAAAAAGAGCTGGTGAACTTCCTTTAACCTTTGATCATAATTTGAGACTGACATGACAACTATTATTAGCAGAATTGAAGAGGGACTGGTGACAGGGAAATTCGTCTTTGACTCTCCCTGCTATATTTACGATCCTGTGCAGCTAAGAAATAATATTCATGCGCTGGAAGAAAGTATTGGAACGCCGGTTATTCTTTCTATTAAAGCGAATCCCGGCACCACTCTTAATCTGCGCCTGACCGATCGTAACGCCGGGGTTGAAGTCGCTTCGCTGAATGAGCTAAATCTGGTGGCAAACAGCGATAAAATATATATTAATAATCCGTCAATGGATAAAAACCTGATGCGTGCCGGTATTGCCGCTAAAGCTGTTTTTATTATTGACAGCCAGCAACAGCTTCAGCAGCTGATTGAGCTTTCCGGAAATCGTCCGCTTCAGCCGGTCATTTTACGTTGTAATGTCGGCGTCGTGGCAGCGCTGCTGCCCGATGCGCCGGCCATCCGTAAAGATCATTTTGGCATGGATCTGGATAGTCTGATCGCGACGGCTCATTTCATCCGGGACCATGAAAAAGTTCAGCTTAAAGGGTTTCATCTGTTTGGCGGTTCCCATACCTTTCATCGCTTCGCCAATGTGATTGCCGAGGCTGCACTGGCGTTACTGCCCTCTATTGAAGCGGCTTACGGCGGCCCCATCGAGCTGGTGAACCTTGGCGGCGGTTTTAGCGAACAGTGGTGGCAACATCAATCTCTGTTCCCTGCTTACCGTGAGTGGCTGGCGCGTTTCCCGGCACATATCTCTCTGGTGCATGAAGCCGGTCGTGCAGCGTTCTCCTCCTGCGGCGTCTTTATGACCACGGTGGTAGCAACCAAACGCGTTGCCGATCAACATTACGCCATCTGTAACGGCGGCATGAATCAGAGCTTCCTGTTGTGCCAGACCGAAAACAGCTTCCGCAAAATGCGCCAGCCTTATCGGGTGCGACTTAAAGATCGGCCTCTGCCGGACGCGGAGAGCCAGCAGAAGACGATTTTAGTCGGCTCAACCTGCAGTCGGGACGACGTGATTGGCCACTATGCAGGTGAAGATATTCAGCCGGGCGATATCCTGCTGTTTGATTATTGCGGCGCTTACTACAGCACCTATACCGTGAATCGCTTCCTCGGATTAAAGGAGGCGGCTCAGTATGTTATCTCCTGAAACTGTTCCTGACATGTTGCAGCTTGGCGAGCTAATTACCCGCCATCTTGAAGGCTATCAACCGGTGCCGGAATCGGTACGCCGGATGATTTTCCGCAGCGTTTTGCGTCATCTTGACTCACGCATGATTATCGAGGATCCGCTGACGGCCCTGAAACCGCTGGCGGCGTCTGCCACCTCATTCCCGTTACCGGCTATAGACTGCCTGCCTTTGCTTGATCACTACGTGGCGGCGGTGCGCGAGGAGGGGCTGGGGCCTTACTTCAACCGCATTATCGGCCTTTTTGGCCATATTATGCTGCAGCTTTCCGGCAGCGATCGGCAGCAGGAACAGGTAGCACAGTGGGTGAGTACCGGCGGCACGGGGGCATTCCTGATGACCGATAGCGGTGGGCCATCGCTGCATCAGTGGCGTTCTCAGGTGGTGAGTGATGCGCAGGGCGCGTTGCAGATAACGCTCAATAAAGAGTGGGGCATTGGAGCATTAACCTGCGCGTTCGCCATTGTTATCCTTTCACGCCCGGGCCAGATGGTGCCTCAGGCCTGGCTGATACCCCCTGAGGCCTGCGCGCAGTGGCAGCGCACGCCAGTGGGGTCCGCCTGGCTGGATGGCCATGTTCAGCTGGGCAACTGTCACAGCACCTTTCAGGGTGACAGCGACTGGGCATTGCGCCGTGGCGGATTAATCGCGGTTAAACAGTTTCTGACCTATGTCCGTCCGCGTTTTGTCGCCTCACTGATGCAGCATCTGCACTGGCTGACGCAGCAAAAGCGTCTGACGCCTGACAGCCAGCAAAATGAAGTGCGTGAATATCTGCTCAGCGTCACGCGCAGGCTCTCTGCTCAGCCGGTGTTTAATCGCTATTCAGAAGATGAGGTGATGGCGCTAAAATTTGCCTCTAATGCCTTGCTATTTGATCTGGTTGAACAGCAGCGCATGCCCGCGCTGAGCGATCAACGCGATCTGCTGGGATTCACCAAAATGGAAGGCAGTTCTTATCGTTGCCTGATGGAAATTTGCCAGCGGCATCGGGCAGGTCACTATGTCTGAGCTTGAGCTGGTTCGCGCTGAATTTACCCGCTATCCGCAATCGCTGCTGTCGGTGGACGACCGGCTGGAAAATCTCTCCCCGGCACTGGCAAAAGCGGTGGGTGAGCAGATCGCGCATGCTTTGCAGGGGTGGCAGGGGCCATTACCCGATCGCCATTTTATCTGTTCGACCATTATGGATTTGGCTTTTTCCCGCCAGCTGGTGGACTGGCCGACGCTGGTGGCGCAGATCGCGCAATACACCGATGCCGTGCCGGATATGCTGATCAATGCCTATGAGTGTGCCAGCTGGGGTTACAGTTTGCGGCAGGCGTTAAGTCATCCGCGTAGGTCGCCATATGTCATGTGCACAATTGTCGATCTCAACCTGATGGATCTCGCCTTCTGGCGTGCCAATCCCAACTGGGGCAACTCGGGTTTCGGCATCGCCACGCTGCTGTTTCGTGCGGATGAAAACGCGCAGCAATGTGTCACCGTCAATGTGGCGAAAACCAGCAACTTTATCGCTGAATTCAGCATTGCCGTGCGCAACGCGCTGGCTGATAAGCCTGACTACAAGCTGGCGCTGCCCTTTTTCCCTCAGGCCGTCACCCAGCTATTTCAGCGTCTGTTACCGGATGCTGACATGCTACCGGATCTGCATCCACGCTTTGGTCACTGTTTTGGTGCCGATCCGTGGATTTCTCTGGTAGAGCAGGCGCCCCATGCCTCACCCGGCCAGCGTTTCCTGGCGACGTCGGTGGCTCTGAACGGCTACTGGACAATGGCCGATATCACGCTGGCTGCCGATGGTATCTTTAACTGGCGGGAGGCGAAATGATGCAATGCAATCATCTTTTTAACGGGCGTCTGACCCGCTCGCCTTTTGCCTTTCGCGCTTATCGTGCCAATGACCGGGTGCTGCCGCTGACTACACCCGAGGATTACGCCTCACTGGGGCGTATTAAAAAACCGGCAGTTCAGTCCCCGGTATTGTGTGGTTTTCAGGAAAAATATGACCTGCTGGAAGAGATCGTTAATGCGGCCTTTTCACATCTCCAACCTCTTGACCGCTGTGTTATGACGGCGATGATGCCGGGGGGACTGCGTCTTCCTGCGCGACTGTTGCAGGATGATATTTTCCTGCTTCATCAGGTTGAGCAGGAAGCAAAACGGCTCTTTCTTGATGGCTATAGCGTGCTGGCTATTGAAGAGTCGATGATTCGCCACCCGCTTGAAAGTGGCAGTAATCACCTTCTGCTTCGCTGGTTTCCACAGCATTCACCCCAGCGCCAGGATGGGTGGGACGAACTGGTCAGATTTCTTCATCAGTTGAACATTGTGGCAATCGATGCGTGACATGGTGCTGCGCGGTTTACACCTTTTTCCGCTCTCTTCGCAGGGTACGCTGCCGAAAACGCTGCCCGCGCCGGGAGAAGGCGCAGAGGGGCTGGATCTCATCCTTTTTTGCAGCTCAGGCGAGCTGGGCGTCATGCAGCAGCAGGATATTGCAGCCTGGTCGCGTCAACAGGCGTTCTGCCAGCTGTCACCGCGTCGGGCCTTTGTCTCACTGGCCTGTGCGAGCTGGTATGCCGCGCTGCTTGAGTTTGAGCGCAGTCCCTGCCGTCACGCTGAAATCTGGGTGATTGAAAGCCCGGCTTCCTTTATTCAGGAACGGCTTGACTGTGCAGGGCTGGGTCACGGTGGAGCGGGACTGACTGTCCAGCCGGGCATCGCCAGAATGGTGCTGCAAAAGTGCCAGGCAAAGCACGGCGAGCTGGTGCTGGAGGCCTGTGCGCTGTTCGCCAAACCTGCGGGACTTAGAGGGACTGAACAGTTGATCAAACGCTACGGTGCCTGGCTGGCCGCCGGTCTGGGCGATGATCATGCCGCAGGCTGGGTCTCCTTCGCCATTGCCACGGGCTGGTCAGATCAGCTGCTGGCCGGTTTATCGCACTGGTTCCCGCAGTTGATGGAGCGGCTGACGCGGTTGCCAAGTATGGAAACTGACACCGTTCATCTGCTGGCCATTAAGCCGCTGCATGAACTGCATCGGGAAATTGCGCAGCGCCATTCTGGCACGCTGTTTATCACGACCCTGGCGGCAGGCGGGCGCATTGGCTGCGTGGTGGTGCGAACCGCTGAACGCGCTCTGCCCGGTGCGGTGCAGCGCGACAAGCCTCATGCAGTGCCGGTTCCTGCAGGCAGTATGCTGCCCGGCATGCCTCCCGACTACTGCGATCCCCAATACCGTTATGTCGATAATCAATACTTTCTCACTGAAATGACTCTGTGTTCTCAGTGTTCACGTACATGGAATGACTATGAATAATTTACCGATTTATCTGGCGCCGCTGGACGATATTCGCTTTGTGATATGGCAGCAAAATCAGGCAGAAGCCTGCCTGAAAAGTGACTACCCCTGGTTAACCCGTGAGCGGGTAGACACGCTGTTAGAAGAGGCGGCGCATTTCGCCAGCAGCGTGTTGTCTGCCAGCTATCAGGAAGCCGATCGCCAGGAGTGCTTCCTGGACGCGGCGGGGGAGGTACAGGTGCCTGAATGCTATCAGGCGCTGCTGGAAAGGTTTCGCAAAGAGTGGGGCGTGCGTCTCAAGCCTTATGAGCAGGGCGGCCTGGGGCTACCCCCGCTGATCCAGTATGCGGTGCTGGAAATGTTTATGGGCGCGCATCCGGCCTTTATGACCTATGTCGGTTTCAATGGGCCAGCCCTGCAACTGCTCACGCGTTTCGGGACGGCGCAGCAGCTGGAACGCTTTGGGCCACCCCTGGCTGAATACCGCTGGACGTCTTCACTCTGCATTACTGAAGCGGAGGCGGGCAGCGATCTTAGCCGTATTGCAACCCAGGCAGAACGGCAGGAGGATGAGCGTTATCTGATCAGCGGAGAAAAACGCTTTATCTCTGCCGGTATGCACTCACTCACTGAGAATATGGTCTGGTTTGTGCTGGCTCGCATTAAAGATGGCCCATCCGGCGTGCTGGGGCTCTCCTGTTTTATTGTTCCGCGTTTTGACGACGGGAAAGATAATCA
Organism: Pantoea sp. 9140; assembly: GCF_000745295.1. Classification (NCBI taxonomy): domain Bacteria; kingdom Pseudomonadati; phylum Pseudomonadota; class Gammaproteobacteria; order Enterobacterales; family Erwiniaceae; genus Pantoea; species Pantoea sp. 9140. The sequence continues at coordinate 1,391,494 of NZ_JQNO01000001.1, forward strand.
GGTGCGTTGCAGTGAGGTGGTGCGAAAGATGGGGTTAAAAGGGTGCGCCAATACGCACCTCCAGTTTGGTGAGCAGGGACCCTGTTACGGTTATCTGATGGGTGAGCGGGAGAATATCGGACTGGTGCAGCTGCTGAGCATGATGACGCCAGCGCGTATCAGCACCGGAATCTACGCGCTCGGAATGGCATCCAGTGCCTATCTTAACGCACTTAATTATGCCTGCCGGCGCATCCAGGGCAAACAGTTTGATCGGGCCATGAGTGCCCAGGCACCTTCATTGCCCATTGTTTCTCATCCGGATGTGCAGCGTATGCTGAGTGAAATGAAGATGCTCACGGAAGGCTGCCGTGCTCTGCTTGGCAAATTAGGCATGGCGGAGACTCGTTATCTGATAGCGAAAGTGCATAAAGAAGAGCAGGTAGCCCGGCAGGAGCTGGCCTTTTTTGAACTACTGACACCGCTGGTGAAAGCCTATTGTTCCAATAACGCCTGGACGGTTGCTGAAAATGCCATTCAGGTGCTGGGCGGCAACGGTTATCTTTCCGCATTTCCGGTTGAGCAGTATGCGCGGGACTGCAAAATTTTGTCGATATGGGAAGGGACTAACCACATTCAGGCGCAGTTTTTGTTGCGGGACAAGCTCGGAATGGGACTACGTGACACGCACGGACTCCAGGAGCTGAACCAGCGGCTTTCCGTGTTTATCGCCCAGGCCAGAAAACAACCGGTATTGTCTGCGATGGCCGAGCAGCTGGCGCAGACGCAATCCGTCATGCAGTCAACGCTGCTGGAGATGGGCGACTATGTTCGCAAGGGGCAGATGCTCGCCGTGCCTGCCTGCGCCAATATCATGATGGAGATTGTCGCTGAAGTGATTATCGGCTGGTGCCTGATGGAAGCGGCGGACGTCGCGCAGAGAACAGATAATCAGATCCTTCGGGAAGGGAAGTATGCCACAGCGCAATATTTCGCTGGCGTCACGCTGCCGTTGACGGTGGCAAAAGCGGCAAAGGTGCGTTATCTGATGCAGTCCGGAAGTGTGGCCAATCCGGTGTTTACTGCGGATGCGTAAAGCGGGAATTTATCAGACGGCGTTTGCATTCTGCCTGTCGTCTGTCTGTGCTGCCAGTGAGACGACCGACTGGCAGTCGCACTTTTCTGCGCAGGGACGCTATGGGGTAAAGGAATATAACGACGCATCTCCGCTCTCACCTGACCGCTACAGCCCCGCGACGCGGGCAAGCGTTGATACGGATGTGATGTTTTCCTCTCAGTTCTTTTATCAGGATAATTTACAGGGATTTATCGGCGTTGCCTCAGGCTGGGAGCATGAAAACCACATGGATAACACGCTCACCCGGCTGCTGGAAGGGGGCGTCACCCTTATGAACACCGAACAGACTCAGCGCCTCACGGCGGGTAAAGTCTATCTGCGCTGGAGCCAGGACAGCGTTTACCATCCGATCGATATTTTTGGTCGCTATACGCAGCCGAAAAGTACATTGGGCGTTAACCGCATGGATGATTTTCAGCGTGAGGGCGCACCGATGGTACGCTGGCAGGCCAGTGGTGACAGCGGGGCTTACGACCTCGTTCTGGCCAAAGTGGAAAATGAGCAGGGATGGGATAACGCTCAACAGGCCGTCCTGCGCGGTCTGTGGCAGTTCGATGACATTGAAGGCAGCCTGCTCGCAGAAAAAACCAGCAGTAAACGACCGCGCTGGGGAGCGACCCTGAGCCAGGGCATCGGAGAGCAGTGGACGCTTTATAGTGAATACCTGCTCAGTGGCGATCGTGATGTTCCTCAACTGACACAGGACAGCCCGGCGATTCCGATTGACGAAGATGCGCAATTACCCGCGTTATATCGTTACCGTCAGGATCCCCGGCAGCGTAACTGGCAAAAGATGTTGTTAACGCTGCGCTATGCGTTGCAGAAAGGGGGCAGTCTGGAGAGCAGCTTTTATTATAACGGACATGGGATGAATCGTGATGAATGGCATCAATGGGTTGATGTTCAGCATTCATCCGTCCGGACGCTGACCGATCCGCGTTTGCAGCAGTTGCTGGGGCAGGGTAATCCGTGGGTGGGCACCTTAGGTGGTTCAGCACGGTTGATGCAGGACTTTTACCTGCGCCGTTACTATGCGTCATTGCGTTTCGATAGCATCGATCGGTTTACCCAAGGCGGCGTTGAAGTTAACCTGATTTATGGTCTTGAGGATAATAGCTTGTCGCTCTGGACTGAAGGTCGTTATCCGCTGAGTACGCACATCACCGTGAAACCGTTTATTTTGCTACAAACCACCTCTCAGGGAGAGGGCGCGATCTCGCCTGTGAGTTCGATGGTCGGCATTAACATTAGTTATGATTTTGATTTTTAGGGGAGCCTTGCTGGATTGGCCTGCGACTGCTCATCCGCACTGACATCACCCGGTTCGGGGGTTGGCACGGTATAAAAATAAAAATCCACGCCGTTGCGTAATGCTTGTCAGTTAAGCTTTCAAAGGAGGCCGCAACGGATAACGTTGTGGCCTCTTTTTTTACCGCCCTGAGGTAATGTCGCGGTATTTTTCCCGGTGAGACGCCCGGTAGCAGGCTCAGATGACTTCTCAGATACAGGGCGGACTGCTTAAAACTTATCTGATAAGGTTCCACGCCTTGCAGGCTGTACGCCATTTGCCCCATTATGAACCTCAAAAGGTTACAAGCCAGGACCGCGCCCCACAGCTCATGACGCACAAGTTCTGTCTTTTTGCTTATCAGCGTCAGCTCATTATTCAGTGCTGTTTCCTCTCGCGGAACCCATGCTCTATTTCCCTGCGATGGCTGTATAAATCCACGACCTCTGCTTTGGGATACGTCAGCGGATCGCACATGGGTGTCAGGATTTGAACCCTTTTCCGTTGAGTTCTTTGCTGATAAGCCTTGCTGTCAGCGTGTCTGCAGCACCCTGCCGCTTTTTCTTCGCCTGAGGCAATAACTGTAATTCTACCCACTCCTTGTCCGGTACCTAAGCTACAGATAACACGGTACTGCGCCCCTTTACGCAGTTGCAGCCTCCAGTGTCTATCCGTTCCCGCCGACTGTCAGGCAGACCCAGCGTATAAGAATCTTTATCTAAGAGGGTCAGAGAGTGGTCGGGTGGCCTGTGGGATAAGCTGAGCAGCAAGATCGGCTTCAACGCATGCGGAGACGCTGTCGAACGCAGCCGCTGACTGGTGAGTCCCCTCTGACAGACAGTGCGCACCTGCGCCATTCAGAGCACGTATTCATATTGGCCGTTCGCCCGAAGGCGGCATCATTTTCTGGCATATCCGGTGTGCGCCATGACCGGCATTACGCTACGGCGTGGTTTTTTTATGCTCTGTCCGCCGTAACCTGCTGACGAAGCGAACCGGTAAAGCACAATTAATCAGTCTGTTCATAAAGCGGGCCTGAAATGGTTCACGCTTCGCTTATTGCGTCTCAATCGCTATCCCTTCTCTGTTTACCCCACGTCAGGCGTATAGCTGCTTAATGATCTGATAAACAGGCCTTTATCGCGCTTATGGCTGACGGGAAGTGCTGCAAATTGCTGCCTGCGCAACAGGAATCCTCTCTGATTTGCCTTAAATCAGAACCATTAAAAACATGAGTGCTTTTAATGACATTCTCAGAACAAACTTATTTATGTGCAAAAAAACTTCATATTTTCGTATGTTGTTAAGATTAGTCCTAACCGCATGCTAAAAAGTAACACCTATTTGTATTAACTTAATTAGTTAAACTTTACTTAAGTAAATTCTTCTGAAAGTGGGCCGTTGAAATTTTGTCAATCTTCTGTAAACTCGCAGCTAATATTTACACATGGATTGTAATTTCAGACCTACGGGCAGGATCTACCTGACTCGTGCGGTAGCTATGAAATTTCGCTAAAGTTATAAAGCATTGAAAATAAACCAATATAATGAAAATTATTCGGGCGTAATGTGTCATTTCTTACTGCCGGATAATTAAATCACTGTTATCGGCTTAATTCAATCCGACGGTTTTTCGACCAGGGATGGCATAAGGAAAGCTTGGGTTTACCCCACCTTCTTAAATTTGCCGGGAAAAAATTGGTCATGTTTCTGATCGTTGTTTGCCAGGTCAGATTCCTCCCTTTTCCCGTTTACGTCCCCGATGTTGCTTTTTTATACTTAACTTTTGCTGATCGGTTAACGTTTCGCAGCAAGACGCTTAGGCGCTTTTTGTTTAAGGATTATTTTTTAATCTGGCACTAAGTGGCTTCCTGTGCAGATGACATCTCCGATTTTCATTACTGACACCCGGCCTCTGGCCACTCTCCAAGGTATGAATGGAACACAACATGAAAAAAATGGTGAAGCTCCGCGTTGCGTTAGGCCTGATGTTTGTTTTTTCAGTCGCCGGTTGTAAAACCCCGCCAAAAATGACCGATGACACCCTGGTCACCAGCACGGTGGACGGTGTGGCGATCAGTCACCGTTATGCCGTAAAACCGCCAGCGCAGTTCAGTCCGGTCAATGAAACCTATCGCGCGCTCTATCCCGGTTCGGTAATGAGCCAGCCAGGCTACGGCGGCAAGGTAGTGGAGACGCTGAAAACCGGCGAAACCTACACCGTGATTGGTCAGGTCGAGAACAACTGGCTGGCGCTGGGTGAACCGGCTCAGGCAGCAGAGCCTCAACCAGACAATGCTACCGCCAGTGTCAAAGATGCACCTCAGTCTGCCGCGCCGCAGTCAACCGTCCAGCTGACAGGCTATGTGCCATTCCGCGCCGTGGTGAAAAGCGCACTCTACGATCAGACCGTCAAAGCCGATCAGCCGAAACGCCGCGTGCGCAGTAGTAGCAAGAAGAAAACCTGCGTCGCGGTTAACGGTGACAGCACTGCCTGTCAGAACAGCACTAACGGAACCTGGATCATTAACTAATCGCACTGAGCAGGGAGGGCTGGATGATGAGAACAACACAACTGCGCGGTGGGCTGATCGTGCTGCTGATGTGGCTGCTGACGGCCTGCAGCAGTAGCAGTACGCCGCCGGTGGCTTACTACAACCTGGACGTTCAGGGGCAGAATCAGCTTAACGGCGGTGCGCCGCTGAAGGTCCGTGTGGTGTTACTAAGCTCCGATGCGGAGTTCATGTCAGCAGACTTCTTCTCCCTGCAAAACCAGTCCGCAACGGTGCTGGGCAGTGCGCAGCTTAACACCCAGCAATTCTTCCTGACGCCAGAGCAGCGCAGCAAAACGCTGCGGATTAAGAGCCTGCCTGAGGCGCGCTTCATCGGCATCATGGCGGAATATCAGGCGCTGGATGGCAAGGTGTGGCGACTGTCGCTGCCGGTTCCCGAAGGGGAGTCACCCTCATTCTGGGCATTCTGGAAACGTGACGATAGCGAGCTGAATGCGCGCATCGTGGCGGGAATTAATGGCCTTCACGTGGAAAAACAGTGATGTCGATGAACAGAGCCGAAAAGGTCGTCTGGACCGAGGGGATGTTTCTGCGTCCTCACCATTTCCAGCAGTCAGAAAATTATCTTCTCAGCACCCTGCGTGAATGGGGTCAGTCACAGCGCGTCTACACCTGGGGCTTTTACGATCTGGAGTTTGATGAAGCGCTGCTGCGTCAGGGGAAACTGGCGCTGAGTGCGGCCAGCGGCTGTCTGCCAGACGGCACGTTTTTCGCCTTCAGCCAGCCGCAACATGGCCCGGCACCGCTTGATCTGCCAGCTTCTGTTGACCGCAGCAAAGTGGTGCTGGCGATACCGACCCGTCGCAATGGCCGCGAAGCCGTCGCTTTCCAGGAGTCGCAGGATTCTCTGGCGCGCTATCTGGCCTGGGAAGCGGAAGTGGAAGATGACAACGCCCAGGCCGTAGGCAGCGCGACGGTACAGTTCGGCAAGCTGCGCCTGCGGCTGATGCTGGAGCAGGATCTGACCGCCGAGTGGACCGCGATGGGCGTTGCGCAGGTCATTGAAAAACGCAGCGACAACCATATCCGGCTCGACAGCGATTACATCCCGCCGATGCTGACTCTGAACAGCAGCCGTCCGCTGCAAAACATGTTTAACGACCTGCACGGGCTTATCCAGCAGCGCAGCCAGCAGCTGAGTCAGCGTGCACCCGGCACCGGCCGCTTCAACAGCGCCGATATGGTCGATTTTATGCTGCTGGCGCTGCTCAATCGTCAGCTTGGCCTGCACAGCCATCTGCAACATCTGCCGCTGCTGCATCCTGAAACCCTCTACAGCCACTGGCTGCAACTGGCCGCAGAGCTGAGTACCTGGACGCCCGCGCGCGCGCCGGAAGGACTGCCGCTCTACGATCATGATGACCTGCATAACTGCTTCAGCCGTCTGTCGCTGCTGCTGCGTCAGGGTCTGTCGCAGGTGATGGAGGAGAGCGCCATTCAGCTGCCACTGACGCAGCGTTCGCACGGCCTTAACGTCGCTACCGTGCCGGAGAGCAGCATGGTGCATGAGTTCGGCTTTGTGCTGGCGGTGAAAGCCAGCGTGCCGGCCGACACCCTGAAAACCCATTTCCCGGCACAGATGAAAGTCGCGCCGGTCAGCAAAATCCGCGATCTGGTGCAGCTGCAGCTGCCGGGTCTGGCACTTCGGGCGATGCCCGGCGCGCCGCCGCAGATCCCGTGGCATGCCGGATACAGCTATTTCGAACTGGATAAGAACAGCGAGCTATGGAAAGAGATGGAGCGCTCGGGCGCTTTTGCGCTGCATCTTGCCGGTGAGTTTCCGGGCCTGAACATGGAGTTCTGGGCCATCCGCAGTCAGTCAGAATAATAAACTGAGCACGCAGCATGATGCAGGAACAACAATATTCACACAGCGATCTTGCGCCGGATGCCAGCCACCAGAATGTGCTGGTTGCGGCGGCCAACCCCCTGATTAACGCGATTCCACAGATCCGCCATTCGGTGTCGCATGAAGACCCGGCGCAACTGCGTCAGCAGCTGATCGACCAGATCCGCCGCTTTGAGCTGAGCTGCCAGCAGTCGGGCCTCGGCTACGAAGTGATCATCGGCGCGCGCTACTGTCTCTGTACCGCGCTGGATGAGGCGGCGGCGCTGACGCCGTGGGGCAGTCGTGGCGTCTGGACCAGCAACGGTCTGCTGGTCACCTTTCATAACGAAACCTGGGGCGGCGAGAAGTTTTTCCAGCTGCTGGCGAAGCTGTCGCAGAACCCCAGACGTCACATTCTGATGCTGGAGCTGATCTACTTCTGCCTGCTGCTGGGGTTCGAAGGACGCTACCGGGTGCTGGACAATGGCCGCTCGCAGCTGGAGACCATCAAACAGCGCCTGCTGCAGATGATCAAAAGCGTACGCGGCAGTTACGCCGCGGCGCTGTCACCGCATCCCACCGATCAGCCGGTGCTGCGCAAGCTATGGCGGCCGATGATCCCGCTGTGGGCCTGTGCGGCCGTGGCTGGGCTGGCCGCCTGTCTGTTCTACATCGTGCTCAACTGGCGTCTGGGTGATTACACCTCGCCGGTGCTGGCCCGCATCTATCAGACGGCGCTGCCGGAAGTGAAGATTGGCAACCCGGCGCCGCCTCCGCCTGCCACGCTGAATCTGCGCGCCTTCCTGAAGCCGGAAATTGATGCCGGGCTGGTGGCGGTGCGTGATGAAGCGGACCGCAGCGTGGTGACGCTGAAAGGGGATGGGCTATTTGCTTCAGCGGCGACCGAAGTGCGCGGCAGCTACATTGACGTGATCCGGCGTATCGCGGCGGCCATGAACAACGTCAGCGGCCAGATTCAGGTGATTGGCTACAGCGATAACGTGCCGATCCGCAGCGCGCGCTTCGCCTCCAACTTTGAGCTGTCGCTGGCGCGCGCCCGTTCAGTGCAGACCCTGCTGCAACAGCAGCTGGCGCAGCCGTCGCGGGTGAAAGCGGAAGGGCGCGGCGAAAGCAATCCGCTGGTGCCGAACACCAGCGCAGAAAATCGCGCGCGTAACCGTCGTGTTGAAATCACACTGCTGGTGGCGCCGGATGCGACGCATGCCGAACTCAACGGCCTGGCGAGAGGGAACTGATCCATGCTGAATATTCTGTTTGCGGTGCTGACCAGCCGCCTTGCGTGGGGCTTTGTCGGCATCACCGCGCTCTCTTTTATCATCTGGGTGATTGGCCCGGTCTTCTCTATCGTTGATTCGCGGCCACTTGAGCCAGAGCAGAACCGCATGATCAGTATCGCGCTGCTCTATCTGGTCTGGGGACTGGGGCAGGCGATTCCACGGCTATACAATTACTGGCTTAACCGCAAGCTGATGTCGAGTCTGGAAACCGGCAAAAGCGATGCGCCGGAAGCCGATCGTCAGCGTCTGACCAGTGAAGAGCAGGTGCTGGCGGGCCGTTTCTCCGAAGCTACTGAAATGCTGAGAAAGGCGCACTTCCAGCGCCACAGCAGCAAAGGCACGCCGTTCTGGGCGCAGCGCTTTGGTCGGCAGTATCTCTATCAGCTGCCGTGGTACATGATTATCGGTGCACCCGGTGCCGGTAAAACCACCGCGCTGGTCAACTCCGGCCTGCAGTTCCCGCTGGCGGATAAGTTTGGCAAGTCGGCCCTGCGCGGCATTGGCGGCACCCGCAATTGCGACTGGTGGTTTACTAACGACGCCGTGCTGCTCGATACCGCCGGGCGTTACAGCACCCAGGAGAGTCAGCAGGAGCGGGATGCCAGCGAATGGCACCATTTCCTCGATCTGCTGCGTAAATATCGCGGACGTCAGCCGATCAACGGCGTCATCGTCACGCTGAGCGTCTCCGATCTGCTGAGTCAGTCGCCCGAGGCACTGCGCAACCAGGCGCTGGCGCTGCGTCAGCGTCTGATGGAGTTGCACGATCGTCTCGGCATCCGTTTCCCGGTTTATGTGCTGGTCACTAAAGCGGACCTGCTCAAAGGTTTCCGCAGCTACTTCACCTCGCTGGATAAAGCGCAGCGTGAACAGATCTGGGGATTCACCTTTCCGTGGGCGAAGGCATCCGCCGCCGATTTCGAGCTGAACAGCCAGTTTCAGCAGGAGTATTCCCTGCTGCAACAGCGGCTCGATGCCGGACTGGCCGATCGGCTGCTGACGGAGAGCGACGCGCAGGCGCGTGCCGAAAGCTATCTCTTCCCGCAGGAGTTTGCTGCGCTGCGTCCGTTGCTGGCCGACGCGCTCGACACGCTGTTCGCCCGCTCCGATTTTGAAACCCAGTTCGCGCCACGCGGCATCTACTTTGCCAGCGGCACCCAGGAAGGTCTGCCGTTTGACCGGGTAATGGGCGAGCTGAACCGCGCCCTGAATCTGCCAGGCCAGCAGGCGGGCGAATCAGGCAGCTGGGATCAGGTTGATAAGGACGCCCCGATTCCGCAGAACAAAGGGCAGAGTTTCTTCCTCAAAGGCGTGCTGGAAAATGTGATTTTCCAGGAGTCGGGTCTGGCGGGCAGCAACCGCTGGTGGGAGCTGCGCAACCGCGCCGGACTCTGGTCAGGCTATCTGGCGCTGCTGTTGCTGCTACTGGTCGCGGGCGGTCTGTGGCTCACCAGCTACAGCAAGAACAAAGCCTATCTGCAGGAGATGGCCGCTAAAGCGCCGCAGGTGGAGCAGCTGGGTGACCAGCTTCAGAAGCAGGTCAACGGCGATCTCTTTGCGCTGGTGCCTTATCTCAACACCCTGTTGCACTTGCCGGAAAGCGCCGACTTCTCGCTGGAATCGCCGCCGCTGACGCGTCGTATGGGCCTTTATCGTGGCACCGAGGTCAGCGATGCGACGCGTGCGCTTTACGACAAAGCGCTGAAGCAGCTGCTGTTGCCGCAGGTGGCGCAGAATATCACCCGCTGGCTGCGCAATGACAACGGCAGCGACGCTGACTACAGCTATGAAGCGCTGAAGGCGTATCAGATGCTCTATCAGCCGAAGCACTACGATGGCAAGTTCCTGCAGGCGTGGCTGATGCTTAACCTGTCGCGCGAGCTGCCGCAGAACGTGACGCAGCAGCAGGTAAAACAGCTGGCGTGGCATCTGCAACAGCTGCTGGAGACGCAGATTCACTCGTCGCCGTATGCGAAGGATGACGCGCTGGTAAAGCGCGAGCAGGCGCTGATTAATCAGATGCCGCTGTCACAGCGCGTCTATGGACGGCTGAAGCGCCTGCTGCAACGTGATGACAGCCTGCAACCGGTGACGCTGGCGGCGCTGGGCGGTCCCCAGAGCGAGCTGGTGTTTTCCCGTAAAAGCGGTAAATCGGTTAATGACGGTGTGGCAGGTCTCTATACGCCGGACGGCTACTGGCAGCATGTGGACAAGCAGATTGGTCCGGTGACCCAGGCGCTCTATCAGGACGATCTCTGGGTGCTGGATGGCGCTGCGCCGCAGCAGAAAAGTGAGCAGACCGATCTCGCGGTGCGCCAGCTCTATGTGCAGGACTACATCCGCCAGTGGGAGCAGTTCCTGAGCGATATCCAGCTCAACAGCAGCGCCGATCTCTCGCAGCGTATTAACACCGCGCGTTTGCTGTCGGGCAACCACTCGCCGCTGCGCCAGCTGGTCATCAACCTCAGTAACCTGCTGACGCTGAACCGGGCGCAGCCCGATGAGAAAACCGCGCAGGCGGCAAAGCCGTCGGATAACAGCGCTACCCGCACCCTTGAAGCGCTGTTTACCTCGCCCGAAGCGGCTGCGGCGCGTGGACAGGCAGCAGCGCAGGCGTCACCGGAGCAGGCGGTTGCCGTGCATTTTGCGCCTGTGCTTGAGCTGGCTCAGCCATTACAGCAGGGCAGCAAGGTGCTGGCGGTGGATGATTTCCTGCACCAGATTGACGATCTCTATCGTTACCTCACGGCGGTGCAGGATGCCGCCAACAGCGGGATGCCGCCACCGGCCAGCGATGCGATCAGTCGTTTGCAGGCCAGCGCCGGACGTCTGCCCGGTTCGCTGCAGAATATGGTCTCCAGCATGGCGGTCGGGGCCAGCAGCGATGCACAGCGCCGCGACATGGATAACGTCCGTAAACGCATCACCATGGAAGTGGGCAGTTTCTGTCGTCAGGCGATCGCCGGACGTTATCCGCTGGTGCGCTCCGCGCGCAGTGAGGTGACACCCGACGATCTGGCGCGGATGTTCGCCCCCGGCAGCGGCATGATGGACAGCTTCTTCCGCGACAACCTGGCCAGCAAAGTCGACACTACCAACGCCTCATGGCGCTTTACGCCGGGTATCGACGGCAAAACGCTGCCGGGCGGCGAAGCGCTGCTGCGTCCTTTCCAGCAGGCGCAGTCAATCCGCGATGCGTTCTTTGCTAACGGTGCGACCACGCCAGGCTTCCGCGTCACGCTGCGCACCGTAAAAATGGACAATGACATTCTTAACCTGACGCTGGATGTGGATGGACAGCAATTGCGTTACAGCCACGGGCCGCAGGCAGTACAGATGGTCAGCTGGCCTGGCCCTGGCGGCACCAGCCAGGTGCGCATGCAGCTGGGCCTGACCAACGGCACGACGTCGACGCTTGTCACCAGTGGCCCCTGGGCGCTCAATCGCTTCTTTGACCGCGCCCGGGTTACCGCGGCTGGCGGCCTGACCCGCGAAGCCACGTTCAGCGTGGAGGGTCATCAGGTCACGCTGTCGTTCACCCCTGGCAGCATTCGTAACCCGTTCCAGCTTCCCGGCTTTAGCTGCCCCTGAAACAGGACCCGACAATGACTCATTACGCTGCACCCTGCTGGTACGGCAAATTGCCCAGCGCGGGTGACTTTGTGAAGCGCCGCTTTCCTGATGTCCTCTATCGCCAATGGTCCAGCTGGTTTCAGGTGGGCCTGCATCACTGGCAGAGCAGTCAGGAGGGGGATAACGCGCCGTCGCGCCCGTTCCTCAACGCGCCGGTCTGGAATTTTGTGGTGCCGCCGATGCTGGGCAGTCAGCTGATCCAGATGGGCTGCCTGATTGCGGCACGGGACAGCGTGGGACGTAACTACCCGCTCTGCGCGCTGCGTCACTTCACCCCCGCCGAGTGGTCGCCAGCGCTGCTGGCACGCTCCGGCGAGTGGTATCAGCAGGTGGGCAATACGCTGCTGCGGGTGGTGCAGGGCGGCGGATCGCCGGAGCAGCTGGATCAGGCGCTGATCAGCATTCCGCAGCCGCAACCGCCGCAGGAGACGGGTGAGCCGTCAGATATCCTCAACGTTATCGGGCATGGCGACACGCCTTCAACGCTGAACTGGACGCTGCCGGGTGAGAACTTCGACCCGCAGTTTTACACCAGTTTCTGGTGGACCAATCAGAGCGACGGGTTTCCGCTTTATACCCAGGTCCACAGCGGTAACTTCACCGCCCAGCTTTTTTCATTGCTGTTTGATCCGGCCGGTGGGGCAAAGCCGGGACGAAACGGACTTTATCCCCCGATGTTTGAATCCTGAGGCAACACCCATGACGATGAATACAGAGGCTTTGCTGGCTCCGGTCAGTGATGACAATCCCGGTGGCGACAACCTGGAGTACGACGCCGATTTTCAGGCGATGGAGCAGGCCAGTGCCGGTAAAGCGGAACAGCAGTTCGGCAACACCATCATTCCGGCAGAACCCGCCGACTGGAACAAAGTTGAGAAGCTGGCGATAGCGCTGCTGGCCCGCAGTAAAGATTTACGCGTGATGCTGGCGCTGACCCATGCCTGGACGGAGCTGAAAGGGCTGCCGGGCTATGCGCAGGGCCTGAAGCTGATTGAACAGGCGCTGCTGCTTTACTGGGAGCCGCTGTGGCCCCGGCTGGAAGAGTACGGCGAGCAGGACCCGTTCTACCGCATCAATGCCCTGGCGCTGCTGGGTGACAAGACTGAACTCAGTGGTGCGGTACGTCAGTGCTGGCTGCTGCGCTATCCGTCCGACGGTATTACGCTGCGTGATGCAGCCGCCCTGTGCGACGGCAGCAAAACCGAGGTGGCAGACTATCCCGGCGGCCTGCCGCGTCTGATCGATGAACTGGCACGCGGCGACCAGCCCGGCATTGAGGCGGTGCTGCAGATTCATGAGCGGCTGCAGACCATCTGCGAAACCGTGGCCGAACGGCTGGGCGACGCGGCGGTGCCTGAACTGGCCCTGCTGCGCCGACAGATTGCGCTGATCGCCGAACGCTGCCAGGCCACCGATATCAGCCAGCTGATACCCACCGCAGCGGCGGAACAACCCGCAGAAGCGGCGGCCCCGGCGGCGGTCGCAACGGCGCCGCGCGCGGCCGCGGACTGGCGCACGGTACAGATCAGTTCCCGCGCCGATGCCCAGCTGATGCTGGAGAAAGTGAAGCTCTACTTCACCCAGCATGAGCCGAGCCATCCGGCTCCGCTGATGATCGACCGGGTACAGCGCTTAATCGAGCGCGACTTCCTGGAAATCATCCGCGAGCTGGCACCCGATGGCGTGCATCAGCTGGAAACCATTTTCGGACGTCGCGACTAAGCAGGCGTGACCCACTCACACAGCGGGACCTGCGCGCCTGCTGTGACACATTATCCGCGCATCATTGATGGAGAAAACCATGGCAACAAGCAAATCCAGTGGGCAGAAGTTCATTGCCCGCAATCGCGCGCCTCGCGTTCAGATTGAATATGACGTGGAAATTTATGGCGCGGAACGCAAAATCCAGCTGCCGTTTGTGATGGGCGTGCTGGCGGATCTGGTGGGTAAACCGCTGGAGCCGCAGCCGGGCATCGACGACCGCAAATTCCTTGAGATCGACATCGACAACTTCGATGAGCGCATGAAAGCGCTGAAGCCACGCGCCGCGTTCCAGGTAGACAACACCCTGAACGGCGAAGGCAAGCTCAACATCGATCTCACTTTCGACAGCATGGACGACTTTTCGCCGGATGCCGTGGCCCGCAACGTCGAGCCGCTGAGCAAGCTGCTGGAAGCGCGTACCCAGCTGGCAAATCTGCTGACCTATATGGACGGCAAAAACGGTGCGGAAGAGCTGATTGGTAAAGTGCTGCAGGACCCAACGCTGCTGCAGGCTCTGACCCATCTGCCTAAGCAGGATGAGGCCACTGAAGGTAAGGAGCCGCAGGCATGACGCAGACTTCACAACAACCCCAGTCGCAGGGCGCGGCAAGCTTCAGCCAGGATGAGTTCAGCGCGCTGCTGAACAAAGAGTTCCGGCCGAAAAGCGATCAGGCACGTGCCGCGGTCGAGAGCGCGGTAAAAACTCTGGCGCAGCAGGCGCTGGAGAACACCGTCACCGTTTCCAGCGACGCCTATCGCACCATTCAGGCGCTGATCGCGGAGATCGACGAAAAGCTGTCGCAGCAGGTTAACCAGATTATTCACCATCCGGAGTTCCAGTCGCTGGAGAGCGCCTGGCGCGGCCTGAGCTATCTGGTGAATAACACTGAAACGGACGAGATGCTGAAAATCCGTTTTATGAGCATCTCCAAGCAGGAGCTGGGTCGTACGCTTAAGCGTTATAAAGGTGCTGGCTGGGACCAAAGCCCGCTGTTCAAGAAGATCTATGAGCAGGAGTATGGTCAGTTCGGCGGCGAGCCGTTTGGCTGTCTGGTGGGCGACTACTACTTCGACCACAGCCCGCAGGATGTTGAGCTGCTGGGTGAGATGGCACGCATCGGTTCGGCGGCACACTGTCCGTTTATCACCGGCACCGCGCCGGAAGTGATGCAGATGGAGTCCTGGCAGGAGCTGGCAAATCCACGCGATCTGACCAAAATCTTCCAGAACACCGAATATGCCGCCTGGCGCAGCCTGCGTGAGTCGGAAGATGCACGCTATCTGGGCCTGGTGATGCCGCGTTTCCTGGCGCGTCTGCCATATGGCATTCGTACCAACCCGGTCGACAGCTTCGATTTTGAAGAGCAGACCGACGGTTCCGATCACGGCAACTACACCTGGAGCAATGCGGCGTACGCGATGGCCGCCAACATCAACCGCTCGTTTAAAGAGTATGGCTGGTGTACCGCAATCCGCGGCGTGGAGTCGGGCGGGGCCGTTGAAAACCTGCCGTGCCACACCTTCCCGAGCGATGACGGCGGCGTGGACATGAAGTGTCCGACCGAAATCGCCATCAGCGATCGCCGCGAAGCCGAACTGGCGAAAAACGGCTTTATGCCGCTGGTGCATCGCAAAAACTCTGACTTTGCCGCCTTTATCGGTGCGCAGTCACTGCAGAAGCCGACGGAATATCACGATGCCGATGCCACCGCCAATGCCCGTCTGGCCGCGCGTCTGCCTTATCTGTTCGCCTGCTGCCGCTTCGCGCATTACCTGAAGTGCATCGTGCGTGACAAGATCGGCTCCTTCCGCGAGCGCGATGAGATGGAACGCTGGCTGAACGACTGGGTGATGAACTACGTCGATGGCGATCCGGCTAACTCCTCGCAGGAGACCAAGTCTCGCAAGCCGCTGGCCGCTGCAGAGGTGAATGTGGAAGAGCAGGAAGATAATCCGGGCTATTACGCCGCGAAGTTCTTCCTGCGTCCGCACTACCAGCTGGAAGGTTTAACCGTTTCGCTGCGTCTGGTCTCTAAGCTGCCGTCACTGAAAAATGACAATGCATAAGGGCTGACGGAGGCGTGATGCCGGAATCTGAAACTGCATCGCGCCTCTCCCTGTTGTAACGGCTTTAACCCATTTATTCGCCTGAACGTGTCTGAGCAGAGTGGTGTGCAATGCTATACCCGGTCTTTATCAGACTGAGTGTGTTTGCGTATTCTTTTCACAAGAATAAAAATCACAACTAAGCAAACTGTGGTAAAAAGCGTTTTACCGGCAATAAAGCCGAGTGAAGAGAGAGTGAAATTTTCATAGCGAGAGATAAGGTATATAGACTCGATAATATCGACGATCGCATAAAGTGAAAGTAGTGAAAATATTACGGCCAGAAAAATTGAGAGGGTTTTTTTCATGCTCCTTCCTTTTTTGAGCTATTGAAACTTTCCGCTAATGTAAACTTTTCGTCAGGTTGCTGTCTATTGAATGATGACCTGCAATCTTAGACAAATCGAAGGTCATCGGTTTTGCATATTAAGTTCCGCTATAAATAAGCGTTAACTAAAAGTATTTGTCCGATTTAAAAACGGGCAGCAAGAAGTCTGAAATATCGTTAAGCACGATATTTCAGAAGCAAGGCAAAGGTAAAATATGGACTGTTTTATTCAGCCCCATGCTTTTCTTTTTGCCATATCCTTGCTTTTTTTGAAAGCAATAATCTCAACCAATAAAGAGTGAAAGATAATGGCTATTGATATGTTTATGAAGGTTGACGGAGTCACCGGCGAGTCTAAAGACTCTAACCACACTGGCTGGACCGATATTACCTCTTTCTCATGGGGTGCCTCTCAGCCAGGCAACATGTCTGTTGGCGGCGGCGGCGGTGCCGGTAAAGTCAACTTCAACGACCTGCACGTGAATGCACTGATCGACAAATCGACCACGGCGTTGCTGAAGAACTGCGCAAGCGGTAAACATCTCGCTAAAGTCGAACTCTCTATCTGTAAAGCGGGTGGCTCTCAGGTTGAGTATGCGCGCATCACCCTGGAAGACGTTCTGGTGACCGCTGTGAATTACAATGGCTCCGACAACGGCGATACCCTGGGGATGACCTACTCCTTCCAGGCTTCTAAAGTGAAGCAGCAGTACTGGGAGCAGAGCTCTTCCGGTGGCAAAGGCGCAGAGAGCAGCGCAGGCTGGGACATCAAAGGCAATAAAGAAGCGTAATAAAATACGCCTCCGAAAAGGGGGCGTATTTTCATTGAAATTCAATGAATTAGAGGTGGTAGTAATTATACGTTTCGAACATTTAATTGCAAAAGGAGGTTGTTATGGCAGAGAAAAATTCAATTGAGCCGGGATTTTGTGTTGTTCAGCGTCCAGGAAGACTGACTGAGCAGGCAATGTGGCTTTATGGCACGCGCAATATGTCTGCCGCGAACTATTTTTTGCAATTAAATGCTGATGTTGCATGGGCTAAACCCGGCCAGATTTTGATCGTTGCCGCTCCTAACGGCAATAATCATCCGGCAGCCATGCGCACGCTGGAAGAGGCTAAATCCAGAATCAATAATAGTGTCACTCATCTGACCGTTGATGAGGCTGATTTCTTCAACCGCCATTATGCTTCCATTGCTGCTATTACCAATTTTATGGATAAAGCATCAGGTATCATCGGCGATGCGGGAGAGCGCTATTTCAATGAAATTGGCAAGAAACTTGTCGCTATTGAGAATGCCTACCGTAACCAATATCTGACGTCAGGAACATTGTTCGGGCAGCAGTTTTTTATCGAGCGGAAACGCGTGTTTGGTGAACTTGAAGTATTACTGAATCGTTTATCCCGATTTATGTTGAATTTGCGCCCCTATGAAAAGATTAAGCATGCTTTAAACCTTTCCAGTTCCTCTATTATCCATGACTGGCAAACTGCTGGCACAGGAGTAATACGCGGTTATTCGACCTATGTAGATAGTGCAGCCAAAGCAGCGAAATTTATGAAAATGGGTGGGCTGGTATCCATAGGGTTCGGTGCTGCAAATACTTCTAACGACGTTTATCAGGCTTGTACTGTAGACCGGCAGAGTGAATGTGTTAAAGTTGCCGTAACTAAGTATGCTCAATTTGCCAGTAGCACCGCTGCAAGTATCTATGGTGGTACGTTAGGCTCGGCTTTGGGGCCGGGAGTTTGTCTTGCTGTAGGGGTGGGAACTGGTCCCGTAGGCTATCTGACCTGTAGTCTCGTCGGGGCAGCTGTAGGGGGCTATATTTCTGGTGAAATTGCCAGCTGGTTTACGGGATTAACAATGGATAAAATTTTATGACCTGGCCTTGCATTTTGATCTCTGTTTCAGTGATTTCATTTTTGATTTCCATTGTTTTGCAGGTTATTGGCTACATAATATTCAGAAAAAACGTTCGCAACTATGAATCATTAATTAGCGAGTTTCGTAAAAGAAGATTGGATCTTGATTTCAGCACTCAGGTTAGCTCCTTTTTCAGTCCATCGTTCCATCCTGTAAAAATTTCCTGGTTTGCACGCTTATATAAAGGTGTAAAACTTCAGAGCAGAGGTAACGAAAGCGTTAGCCAGGAAACTTATGATTTTATTCAATCGTTACCTGAAAAAGAAATAGGCTGGCTAATTCGCCTTCATACCTTAAATATGGTGACTGCAGTAATGATGATTGGCGGAGGTTTAGGTTTTATTATCTGGCGTCATTTTTATAACTAGTATGTGCTTAACAATGATCATGGAGATGGCTGCATCGATATCCGAGTGAATGTGACACCCTGAAAAAAGCAACATCTGTTCTGATACTTGTCACTTCCTGAATGCGCAGATTATGGCAGTGTGTCCCTGATGCTGCCTCCCTGTGGATACTGAAATGAAAAAATTACTGATGTTACTGGCTCTGACGTTATCTCCTGCAGTGCTGGCGATAACGCCTCCGGCGCCAGACGCCTTTAGGCAACCGCAGATTTTCAGCAACTGGCTTCTGAATCGTTGTGCAGGTAAAGCTTCGACTGACAAGGCCTTCACCGATGATGCCTTTAAAAGCGCGTCAGCCTGGTTAGAGGTAAGCCATCTCCCTGTTGAAGCCTTCAGTGATGGCGATAAATTGATTAATGCGTATCTAAAGATGAACCTGGCCGGATCGGTATCAGGTAACTTCAATATGATGAAATGCACGTTGCTTTCGCAAAGCCAGGATGCAACAGTGCTTTACGAAAAATATAAAAATAAAAGTTAACATCAATGGTGAGTTTCTGATGAAATGTTATTATTTACTGTTATGTTTTTTAGCTTCTTATGTCTCCTCCGTCCAGGCGATGAGTGATTGTTCGAACGGGAATAACACTCAGGAAGTTAACGAATGTGCAGAAAAAAATAAAACAGAGTCAGAGCTGAATTTAAATAAAGAGTATAAAGCGGCGAAAATCCGAATCGAGCACCTTTATAAAGGCCATGATCAGGAGTCCAGTCAGTACCGAAGCGCCTTCGTTGATACTCAGCGCAACTGGCTTAAATACCGTGATAGCCAGTGCAGGCTGGAAGCTTATGCCGCTGAAGAGGGCAGCGATGCTTATGTGAGCGTCATGAATTTCTGTATTGACCGTCTCGATAAGGAACGCACTGCAATTCTGAAGCAACTGCCTTATTGATTACCCAGAAAGACTTATGTCTGTTTAAAATTCAAAAAAAGTCACTCTTATTCGTCTCTGATATGCTGTCTTTTCGGGTTCGGAATTATGCTGCGCGCTTCTTTAATTAAGAATTAATTCCCATCGCAGTGGATTTAATTTATTAACCAGTAAATCTGTCAATTTAAGTAACGTATCCGGCATCACTAATTTAAATAAACCCCAACCCCACAATAAACTCTCCGCTCCCTATACCCCGCGCCTTTCCCCGAGAGGTGCGCGGTATAGATGCCGAACCGCTAACCGCAGGAATCCGTTATGCGCTTTACGATAATAACGACTAAACCCGGCCAACAGCCGCCGCAAACTCATTGTGATTTCTTTCCGCCCGGCGGCACCATTGGTCGCGGCGTGGATAACAATCTGGTGCTGCCGGATGACGACCGAACGCTCTCCCGGCTGCAGGCCATTGTGCACATCACCGCGAACGGTGAATGTCGTCTGACTAACCGTGGCAATGTGACGCGCGTGCTGCTCAACGATATTCCGCTGGAACGCGGTCGTCAGGTTGAGCTGCAGGATGGGGACATTCTGGGCATCGATGATTATCAGCTGCTGGTCAGCGATCTCAATAGTGCGCAGCAGCCGCAGGCTGAAAGGGCGGTTCCGCGTCCGGAGCCGGTCCAGCCCGCCGCGGCTCCTCGTGAACCGGTAGCCGAAAAAGCCAGTACCACCGCCGCTATCCCCAGCGAAATCTGGGACAGCCTGGCGAAAGAGTTCTCGATTTCCGACGATCTCTCTAAACGCAAAGCCGCGCCAGAGATGCCGGATGCCCATCCGCTGACCGCGCCCGCCATGCCAGATCGGAATCCGGAAGATCCACTGGCACAGCTAATCAATGATGCGCCGCTGGATTATGGTCAGCAGCCCAAAAGCAGCAGCCTGTTTGATGACGGCGATGCGCTCTTTGCGCAGCAGAGCATTTTTGACGACCGCACGCCGAGCACGCTGGCGGCACAGCAGCACACTACGCCGAAGCAGGCTGAAACGCCCACTGCGGAACTGGATCCACTGAGCCTGTTCGACGGCGAGAGCAGTGCGGATGTGCGCAACCATGATGATCCATTAGGACTGATGATGGGGAACGCGGTGCCGCTGGCGCAGCCGGAGCCAGCGAAACCGGCGGCGCTGCATGTGCCGCCTCAGCCAGAGACAAAGCCTGAGCCGGTTGCCCCACGCTCACCTGAGCAGGCTTCCGTCAGCCTGAACGAAATGGATCACTCTCCGCTATTTAGCGGCATCGACTTACCCGTTGATGACCATCCTCATAGTGAATCCCCGCGCCAGACGTTGCTGGCGGATGAGGCGGAATCCGGTCAGACAGACGCGGTCAATCCGCAAAACGACTATGGCGGCATTACGCTGCCGACTCCCCAGACGGTGCAGCGTGCTCCCTCACCGACGCCGAAAGGGCGGCTGCGCATTGATCCGGTTGCCTCGGGTCATCAGCATGCCGCCGCCGTGCAGCCCTCCACATCCAGCCAGAGCAGCGGCGATGCGCTGAAAGGCGAACTGCTGGACGCGCTGCTGGAAGGCATGGGTCTGCGCGATCTGCAGCCGACGCCGCAGTTTGACCGCGAGCAGATGCTGCAGTTTGGTCAGATGCTCAGCATGTTCTCGCAGGGCACGGTCGCGCTGCTGTCATCGCGCTCGATCCTTAAGCGCGGCGTTAAGGCCGACATGACGGTGATCCTCGACGACGCCAACAACCCTTTCAAGCTGCTGCCATCGGGCAAAACCGTCCTGATGCAGATGTTCGGCAGCCGGATGCCGGGCTTTATGCCACCGCGTCAGGCGGTGCGGGATGCGCTGATTGATTTGCAGGCGCACCAGCTGGGCATGATCGCTGGTATCCGCGCCATTATCGCCTCGATGCTGCAATCCTTTAATCCGGAACAGCTGGAAGAGGAGGCGCGTCAGGCAGGATCGGTTTCCCGTATCGGCCTGCCGGGCAGCCGTAAAGCGGCGCTGTGGGAGCATTTTGTTGAGCGCTACGGCGAGACAGCGGGCGAGATCGAAGACGATTTCCACACCCTGTTTGGCGAAGCGTTTCTGCACGCCTATGACCTGGAAGTTAATCAGTACAAAGACTCACAAACCCACACGGATGACGCATGAATATCACTATTGCCTCGACGTCGAATCAGGGCGATCGCGCCAGTAATCAGGATCAGATCGGTGATGTCATCGGTAAGCGCTCCGCCTGCTT
Source organism: Pantoea sp. 9140 (assembly GCF_000745295.1). Taxonomy (NCBI): domain Bacteria; kingdom Pseudomonadati; phylum Pseudomonadota; class Gammaproteobacteria; order Enterobacterales; family Erwiniaceae; genus Pantoea; species Pantoea sp. 9140. The sequence goes on from NZ_JQNO01000001.1 coordinate 1,412,907, forward strand.
TGTGGTGTGCGACGGTGTGGCTGGGTTTCCCGGCGGTGACAGGGCGGCCGCCATCGCCCGCAGCAGCCTGCTGGAAGCGTTCGATGGCGATGCGCACCTCAATGCGCAGTCGATTCGCAACTACGTTAATCACGCGAATCACGCTATCCGGCAGCAGCAGAAAGCCAGCAGCGAGCACAGCCGGATGGGCACCACGCTGGTCAGCCTGTTCATCGACCGCGACTACCACCTTGCCTGCTGGGCGCATGCCGGTGACAGCCGCCTCTATCTGTTCCGCCGCGGCTATCTCTATCTGGTCACCACCGACCACAGCCTGGTGCAGCAGATGAAAGATGCCGGACATCGCACCGAAGGCATCAACAGCAACCTGCTCTATTTTGCGCTGGGGATGGGTGATGAGCAGCGCGACGCCAGCTACAGCGACGTGGTCGGGATTGAGGATGGCGATGCCTTTCTGCTCTGCACCGATGGTTTCTGGCACGGCGTGACGCTGGAGCAGATGCAGCAGTCACTGCACATGGTGAATACGCCGGAAGAGTGGCTGACGCTGATGCAGCAAATCATCAAAAACGATCAGTCAGATCAGGGGCAGCAGGATAATTTCAGCGCACTGGCCGTCTGGATTGGATCGCCCCAGGACACCACTTTGCTGCACTCGCTCTCTGAAGCGGCGCAGTTCTTCCCTCTGCGAGATTGAGAACGCCAACATGAAATATGGATTACTGGGTCTGGCTGCGCTGCTGCTCAGCACGCACGCTTATGCTGAAAATTATCGCATCGTACAGTCCCCGGCACAGAAACTGGATGTCTGGATTGATGACGTCAAAAACAATCAGCTGTCGAGCTGGTGTAACAGCACCATAAACCTGCGCATCGTCACCCTGGGTGAGAAAAACGCGTCGGTGCTGAAAGAGTTTCTGCCACGGGTAGCTGGCCTGATGGCGTCGCAGTGTAAACCGCTGCAGCAGCTGCACTGGCAGCTGACCGATACAGAGGGCAGTGAAATCGCCACCGGCAGTGCCGCCCGGGCGCAGCAGTGGAAGACCGTGGTGACGCCACCCGCACCGCCTGCACAACAACAGCCAGCCACGGCTGCCGTGCCCGCGGACCCATTGGTCAATGCCGTCCAGGCGGATACCTCGCCATGGCTGCAGTTCAGCCTGCTCGACGGCTGCCATTTCCGCACCTGGTGGCAGCATCCGGCGCAGGGTAGCGCGCTATTTGTACCGGCTAAGCAGGGGCTGGTCTGCGGTTCCGATGGCTGGCTCAGCGGACACAGTCGTCTGACGCAGCAGGGTAACGGCGCACCGGCAGCCGTCGGCGTGACCTTCCTGCAGGGCTTCCCGGTGATGGGGCTGAACAGTCAGTCGCCCACCGCCGAACTGCACATCACCACGGTTAACAGCGAGCGCATGGTGCTGAGTAACGAGAAATCCCCGGACAGCTGGCTGGTTCTGCCCTTCAGCAACCGCTTTAACGGCTGGCAGGCGGCCCGTCAGGTGGTGGTGCTGATGCCCGCCAGTGAAGCTGCTGATGAGAGTGCTTTGCAGGCACGTCTGCAGGAAGTCCGTAAAGTCTGGTCACCGTGGGTCAGCGGCAATACCACACTGAGCGTACAGCTGGTGGAAAAACTGCACCCTGAACTGAAAGATCCCGCCGCTGCGGTTTATCGCACCCTTAACTGACGCAAAAGGAGTTTGCATGGAATCCTTACAACATCATCTTGCGAACGCCACGCTCAGCGAGACGCTGGCTGACGTTACCCGCCAGATTCAGGCCAGTCCGGCGAACGCCGATCTGCGGGCTGCCTTTGTGCAGCTGCTCTGCCTGGCGGGCAACTGGACGCGTGCACAGACGCAGCTGCAATCCTGGCTGGCGTTGAGCCCGCAGGCGCAACCAACGGTTAATCTGTTGCAGCAGGCGATTGCCGGTGAGCGGCAGCGTGATGCCGTGCTGCGTGGCGAGGCACAACCCGTGCTGCCGGGCAGCGCGTGGCACTGGTGCGACACACTGCTGGCCGCATTACAGGCCGAAACCGCGGGTGATGTCGCGCGCAGCAGCGCACTGCGTGCCGACGCGCTGGAGCTTGCTGCCGCCAATCCCGGCACCGCGACCGGGCAGGATCAGCCGACCGCCTTCAGCTGGCTGATGGATGGCGACAGCCGTTTCGGGCCGGTGTGTGAAGTGATCAATCAGGGCCGTTATTACTGGATCCCGTTCGCCGCTATTCGTGAGATGCAGTTCCAGGCACCCGCCAGCGTCACCGATCTGGTGTGGCGTCATACGCGGGTGCAGCTGGTGGATGGCAGCGAACAGGTGTGTCAGATCCCGGCGCGCTATCCGCTGCTGGCGGGTGCGGACGAGCGTTTTCTGCGCGCCAGCGTCACCGAATGGCAGCCGCTGGGCGACGATCCGGACCAGTTTATCGGCCAGGGACAAAAAATGTGGCTCAGCGACAGCGCGGAGTTCTCGCTGCTGAGCCTGCAGCAGGTCGCGTTTGACAACGTTGAGTCCGCCGATGAGTCATGATTCAGGCGCGCACAATGATGGCTATGCCCAGCTGCATGGCGGCTTTCGCGCGCGTAAAAAGCGCGATGCGCTGACCGCCCGCGACAAGCTGCAATCCTCGCTGCTGGACCGCCTGACCGATAACGCGCCGGACAGGCAGCAGGAGCCGGAGAACAGCATGCTGATCAGCCACAGCACGCTGCGCCGCCACGTGCTGCGCGATCTGCAATGGCTGTTTAACACCATCAACAACGAAGCGCAGCAGGATTTGGGCAGTTTCGATCAGGTGCAGCGCTCTGTCTGGAACTTCGGCGTAGCGCCGCTGGCCGGGCAGAACGTCTCCGATATCGAATGGCAGGATATGCAGCGCAAAATGACCAACGCCATTCTGCACTTTGAGCCGCGCATTCTGCCGCAGGGACTCCAGGTGCGCTGCGTCAGCGATCTCGGCTCGCTTAGTCTGCACAACGTACTGTCGATTGAGATCAAAGGACGGCTCTGGTGCGTGCCTTATCCGCTGGCGTTTCTGTTCCGCACTCAGGTTGATCTGGAGAGCGGCCATTTCGAACTTCAGGATGCAGGGTAATCATGGACAGCAATCTGCTCGACTATTACAACCGTGAACTGGCTTACCTGCGCGAGATGGGGGTGGAGTTCGCGACGCGTTACCCGAAAGTGGCGGGACGTCTTGGCATGCATGGCATCGACGTGGCGGACCCCTATGTCGAGCGGCTGATGGAGGGATTCGCCTTCCTGACGTCGCGCGTGCAGCTGAAGATGGATGCGGAGTTTCCGCGCTTCTCGCAGCGCCTGCTGGAGATGATTGCGCCATCCTATCTCTCGCCAACGCCATCAATGGCGATCGCGCAGCTGACGCCGGACAGCCGCAAGGGTGATATCACCCAGGGCTTTCGCGTGCCGCGCGGCACCATGATGGAGAGCCAGAACCTGAAAAAAACCGGGGTGACCTGCAGCTACACCACCGCACACGATGTGGTGCTGCATCCGCTGCGCATCAGCGAAGTCACTCTCGGCGGCGTGCCCGGCGATCTGCCCTCTGGCGAGCTGAAACTGGGTGGTCTGGGCGCGGCCAGTGCGCTGCGCATCCGCATCAGCTGCGAGGGGATCTCCTCACTGAGTCAGCTCAGTGTGGATGACCTGATGCTGTTCCTCAGCGGCCCCGATATCCAGGCGCTGAAGCTGCTTGAGCTGCTGATGCAGCACCGGGTCGGCATCGTCCTGCAGTCCGCAGAGCAGCGGCCGCAGCGTCAGGTGCTGACGGATGAAGCCCTGCAGCAGGAAGGATTTGCGCCGGAGCAGGCGCTGCTGCCGGACGATCTGCGCAACTTCGACGGCTATCGCCTGTTGCAGGAGTATTTTGCGTTTCCGGCGCGCTTCCAGTTTATCAGCCTGAGTCAGCTCGGCCCGTTCCTGCGTCGCTGCGACAACGCCACGGCGTTCGACATCATTATCCTGCTCGACAAAGCGGACAGCGCGCTGGAAAGCGTGGTCGATCATAGCCATCTGGCATTGCACTGCACGCCGGTCATCAACCTGTTCCCGAAAACCGCCGAGCGTCTGAAGGTCAGCGACAGCCAGCATGAATATCATCTGGTGGTGGATAACATCCGGCCGCTGGATTATGAGGTGCATTCGGTGCAGCGGCTGTTCGCCACCGTAGAAGGCCAGCGGGAAGAGCAGGTTTTCCGTCCGTTCTGGAGCACCTTCAGCGGTGACCAGGGTGATTACGGTGCTTACTTCTCGCTGCGCCGCGAACAGCGCACTCTGTCCGAACAGGCGCAGCGCTACGGCACGCGCACCGGCTATATTGGTTCCGAAGTCTTTCTGTCGCTGGTGGATGAGCATCACGCGCCGTGGCGCGATGACGTGCGTTATCTCTCCGCCGAGGTGATGTGTACCAGCCGCGATCTGCCGCTGATGCTGCAGCAGGATCAGGGCAACTTCGTGATGCCGGACTCCATTCCGGTGTCGGAGCTGAAACTTTGCAAAGGGCCAACTCCACCGCGTCCGGCACTGGCCGAAGGCCTTTCTGCGTGGCGACTGATCAGCCATCTGCAGATGAACTACCTCAGCCTTATGGACAGCAGCGACGGGGAAGGTGCTGCGGCGCTGCGTCAGCTGCTGAGTCTCTACGCTAACCTGGCGGAAGCGCCGGTTGCCCGCCAGATTGACGGCATCCGCCACTGTACGCTCAGCGCGGTCAACCGCCGCGTGCCGGAACCGGGCCCGGTAGTGTTTGCGCGCGGCGTCAGCATCACGCTGGAGGTGGATGAGCAGGCGTTTTCGGGTGCCAGTCCGTGGCTGTTCGGCAGCGTGCTGGAGCGGGTCTGTGGCCGCCTCGTAGCGCTCAACAGCTTCACGGAGTTCACCCTGAATAGCCAGCAGCGTGGCGAAGTGGGCTACTGGCCACCGCGCATGGGCCGGAAAGCGCTGATATGAGTGGCGAAAAAGTCATTACGCTGCCGCGGCTGACCCGACTGCCGGATGATTTCTGGCAAAAAGTGATGGCCGCGCCGTGGCGCTACGATCTGTTCCAGCTGCTGCGGCGGCTGGATGCGCAGGGCGGTCAGCGTTATCCGCTGGGCCGTGCGCCGCTGCCGAAGTTCGAATCGGTGCGCATCGGTCAGACGCCGTCACTGGCGTTTGCGCCTGCCACCGTCGCCAGTGCCACGCCACGTGAAGAGTCCGGACGTCATGAGCTGTCGATCTACAGCTTTGGCCTGTTTGGCCCCAACGGGCCGCTGCCGACCCATCTGACTGAATATGTGCATGAACGCATCGTGCATCATCAGGATCACAGCCTGTCGGCGTTTACTGACCTGTTCCATCACCGCGCCACGCTGCTGTTTTATCGCGCCTGGGCGGATGCGCAGCCGACCGTATCGCTGGATCGCCCCGACGACAGCCGCTTTCTGAACTATCTCGCCTGCCTGGCGGGCATCGGTTTACCGGCCCAGCAGCAGGCCAGTTCGCTGAGTCTTCATGCCCGCCTGATGCTGGTGGGTCATCTCAGCCGTCACGGTCACGATGCCGAAGGGCTGGTGCGCATCCTGCGCCACTACTTTGGCGTGCCGGTCCGGCTGACGCAGAACCTGCCGCACTGGCTGACGCTGGACAGCCGCGATCAGGCCCGGCTCGGCGCGGGACGTCACATGCCCCGGCTCGGTGCCTCCGCGTTTCTCGGCGTGGCGGTGCGCGACGTGCAGCACCGTTTTCGCCTGCACCTGGGCCCGCTCAGCGCCGCGCAGTATGCCCGTTTTCTGCCGGATGCTCCCGGCGCGCAGGAAGTGCGCGACTGGGTGCGTCACTACCTTGGCATCGAAATGCAGTGGGATCTCAGCCTGATCCTGGCCGCAGACGCGGTGCAGGGTGTGGCGCTGGGCGGCGCTGCCCGGCTCGGTTACACCAGCTGGCTGGGGCAGATGCCGCAGCCGCAGGATCGAGAAGATTTTATGTTTGAGGTTGAGGCAGCTTCGCGCTAGCCCAGCCGCTTTCCCTGTTACACAGCCTGCGTCTTTCATTGAAGAGAGCCCCCTATGTCAGAAATCAGCCGTGCCGTGCTATTCGGCAAACTGGATACGCTGTTATTTACCTCGCTGGAAAGCGCCACCGCCTTTTGCAAACTGCGCGGCAATCCCTATGTTGAACTGGTGCACTGGCTGCATCAGCTGATGCAGCAGCAGGATGGCGACTTACAGCAGGTCATCACACATTTTTCACTGGATGAAAAGGCCCTGACTCAGGACATCGTTGCTGCGCTGGATCGTCTGCCGCGCGGTGCCAGTGCGGTCTCCGACCTCTCTGAGCATATCGACAGCGCCGTCGAGCGGGCATGGGTTTACGCCTCGCTGAAATATGGCGCGACCCGCATTCGCGGCGGTCATCTGCTGATTGGCATGCTGAAAACCTTCAACCTGGCCAGCGTACTGAAAGGCATCTCCGGCCAGTTCAGCCGCGTCAACGCCGATGCGCTGCTGGAGCAGTTCGACACGCTGCTCAGCAACAGCAAAGAAGCGCAGCAGGCGCTGAGCGCACCGGCGGATGCCGCTGGCGCACCGCCTGCGGCCAGCGGCAGCACGCTGGAGCAGTACGGGCAGGACCTGACCGCGCGCGCCCGTGAAGGCCGCATCGATCCGGTGACCGGACGTGACGATGAGATCCGCCAGATGGTCGATATCCTGATGCGTCGTCGTCAGAATAACCCGCTGCTGACCGGTGAAGCGGGTGTCGGCAAAACCGCGGTGGTCGAAGGCCTCGCGCTTCGTATTGCCGCGGGGGATGTGCCTGCGCCGCTGCGCGATGTGCAGCTCTGGCTGCTGGATATCGGCCTGCTTCAGGCCGGTGCCGGAATGAAAGGGGAGTTTGAAGCGCGACTGCAGGCGCTGATCAATGAGGTGCAGTCCAGCCCGACGCCGATTGTGCTGTTTGTGGATGAGATCCACACCCTGGTCGGCGCGGGCGGTCAGCAGGGCACCGGCGATGCCGCCAACCTGCTGAAACCGGCGCTGGCGCGCGGCCAGCTGCGCACCATCGGCGCGACTACCTGGGCCGAATATAAAAAGTACATCGAGAAAGACCCGGCGCTGACCCGTCGCTTCCAGACCGTGCAGGTGCAGGAGCCGGATGAAGCCAAAGCGATTCTGATGCTGCGCAGCACCGTCAGCGCGCTGGAGAAACACCACCGGGTGCTGCTGCTGGATGATGCGGTCAGTGCGGCGGTGAAACTGTCGCATCGCTACATTCCGGCGCGTCAGTTGCCGGACAAAGCGGTAGCGCTGCTGGATACCGCCTGCGCCCGCGTGGCGGTCAGTCAGGGCGCACAGCCTGCGGCGCTGGAGGATTGCCTGCACCGTCTGGCCGCGCTGGAGATTGAAGCGGAGATCATTGAACGCGAAATTAAGGTCGGCCTCGGTGACGTCACCCGCCAGCAGGCGATTGCCGCAGAGCGCACTGCCCTGGAAGCTGAACGCGATGCGCTGCAACAGCGCTGGCTGAAGGAGCGCGAACTGGTCGAGACCCTGATTGCGCTGCGTGCCCGCTGTGTTACCGAAGAGGATGCGGCGCTGCGTGAACAGCGTGATGCAACGCAGCAGCAACTCACTGCGCTGCAGGGCGACACGCCGCTACTGTTTGCCGCCGTCGATGCGGGCGTGGTAGCGGCCGTGGTGTCGGACTGGACCGGTATTCCGCTGGGCCGTATGGTGAAGAATGAGATCGACGCCGTCCTGAATCTGGCTGACACCCTGAACCAGCGCGTCATCGGTCAGCGTCACGGTCTGGAGCTGATCGCGAAGCGGGTTCGCACCACACGCGCGCGCCTCGATAACCCCAACAAGCCCGCAGGCGTCTTTATGCTGTGCGGCCCGTCCGGTGTCGGTAAAACCGAGACCGCGCTGGCGCTGGCCGAGTCGCTGTATGGCGGCGAGCAGAACATCATCACCATTAACATGAGCGAGTTTCAGGAGGCGCACACCGTCTCGACGCTGAAAGGGGCCCCGCCGGGCTACGTCGGCTACGGCGAGGGTGGCGTGCTGACCGAAGCCGTTCGCCGTCGTCCCTACAGCGTGGTGCTGCTGGATGAGATTGAGAAAGCGCATCCGGATGTGCATGAGCTGTTCTTCCAGGTATTCGACAAAGGCTGGATGGAGGATGGCGAAGGCCGCCACATCGATTTCCGCAACACCATCATCATTCTGACCTCGAACGTCGGCACGCAGTTGATCAGCGCCATGTGCGCCGATCCCGAACTGATGCCGGATCCCGATGCCCTGAGTACCGCACTGCGTAAGCCGCTGCTGGAGGTATTCCCGCCTGCGCTGCTGGGCCGTCTGCTGGTGGTGCCCTATTACCCGCTCAGCGATGACATGCTGGCGGAGATCGTGCGGCTGCAGATGGCGCGCATCGTGCGTCGTCTGGCCGACAACCACGGCATTGAGGCGCAGATCGACGAGTCGGTGGTCAGCCAGATCGTACAGCGCTGCACCGAGGTGGAGTCGGGCGGTCGCATGGTCGATGCCATCCTCACCAACACGCTGTTGCCGCAGATGAGCCAGATACTGCTGAGCGCCCACGCCCGCGATGAACGCTATCGCCGCGTTGAGGTGCGTTGTGAGCAGGGCGAATTTGTCTGCCAGTTCGCTGTTTAAAGCCTAGTCATCAGAGAGTTTTCGAATATGTCGGAACATGATCAACCCCTGAATGTCCCCAACGCCCTGCCGCTGGGTTACCGCTTCAATGAGTTTGAAATCAAAGAGGTCATCGGCGGTGGCGGCTTTGGCATCGTCTATCGCGCCTGGGATCACCAGCTTGAGCGTGATATCGCCATCAAAGAGTTCATGCCTGCCTCACTGGCAGTGCGCAGCGATGACCTGAATCTGGTGCTGCGCAGCGAGCGGTTCAGCAAAACCTTTCACGCCGGACTGAACAGCTTTATTCAGGAGGCGCGGCTGCTGGCGCGCTTCAACCATCCGAACCTGCTGCACGTGCTGCGTTTCTGGGTGCAGAACGACACCGCCTACATGGGCACGGTGTTCTACAGCGGCACCACGCTCTCGAACTTCCGCGAACGTAATCCGCAGTCGGTGAATGAGGCGTGGATCCGTCGCATGCTGCCGCCGCTGCTGGGCGCGATTAAAACCATCCATGAAGCGGGCTATCTGCATCGCGATATCTCGCTGGATAACATCCAGATCCAGAGCAGCGGCGAGCCCATCCTGCTGGACTTCGGGTCGGCGCGTAAAACCATCGGCAACCTGTCGGATGAGAGCGAGACCATGCTGCGCCCCGGCTATGCGCCGATTGAGCAGTACAGCGACAACGACGAGAGTGAGCAGGGCGCGTGGACCGATATCTACGCACTGGGCGCGGTGCTGCACACGCTGATTACCGGTGCGCCGCCGCCGGTCAGCGTGGTGCGCAGCATTGAAGATAACTACCAGCCGCTGGTGCAGCGTCATCTGGCGGGCTACTCCACCGCGCTGCTCAGCGCCATCGATCACGCGCTGGCGCTGAAACCGGAAGACCGTCCGCAGAGTATTGATGATTTTGCGGTGCTGATGGCGCTGCCGGAGCGCGAGCCTGAACCGCTGCTCAGCGCAAAAATGAGCGGGCCGGGCACCATGCTGGTGCCGATTGAAGAAGAAGAGGTCGTCACACCCGCCTCGCCGCTGAAAACGCTGCTGGGGCATCGCTTTGCGCTGCCGGGTCTGGTGGCCGCAGGCTTGCTGGTCGGCCTGTGCGCCGGTCTGCTGATGTCGCGTGGTGAGGACCAGACGGCACCGGCTGAGACCGCGCAAAACAGCGCGCCTGCCGTCACCGTTGCGCCGGTTAACCAGCCGGTGACTGCGCCACCGACGCAGCCTGAGACCCCGCCGGATACCGTTGCCAGCGCGCCGACTCAGTCTGCTGAGCCTGAGCAGACCGCCGCACGCGAACCCGATCCTCAACCGGCACCGCCACCTGCGCCGGTCGCTCAGGTCTATATCCGTCTGCAGCAGGGTGAACGTGTTCAGGTCAACGGTCAGCCGCAGGCGCTGGTCCCTGCGGTGAATGGCTTCGCCACGCTGCAGCTGGCACCGGGTAACTACACCTTTGCCATTAGTGGCCAGAGTGGCACCCGCCAGCAGACGCTGACCATCAGCGAAGAAGGCGTCTGGTTGCTCGATCCACACAGTTAATAGTCAGGGATTACTTATGTTCTCACGCATTACTGCACAGCTGCCGGCGGACGGCCTGCTGTTCCATACGCTCACGGGCACCGAGACGCTGTCCCGTCCATTTGTGCTCACTGCCGAACTGCTGGCCACCGACGCGCGCATCGATCGTCACGCCCTGCTGGGCAAGCCGGTCACCTTTTCGCTGCCGACCGATGGCCTGATGAGCGCGCTGAGTCCGCGCTACCTCAACGGCAAAATCACCCGGGTAGCCGTGCGCAGCCAGGAGCTGAGCGGCACGCGCTACGCGGTCTACCAGCTGACGGTCGAGCCGGACCTGTGGCCGATGCGGCGCGACCGCAACCTGCGCATCTTCCAGAGCCAGACGGTGCCGCAGATTGTGCAGACGCTGCTGAAGGAGTACGCGGTCAACGTTGAGACGCGGCTGGCGGGCAACTACCGGGTGTGGGAGTACTGCGTGCAGTATCAGGAGAGCAGCCTGGACTTTATCAGCCGCCTGATGGAGCTGGAGGGGATTTACTACTTCTTCCGCCACGAGGCGGACAAACATACGCTGGTGCTGTGCGACGCGCCGGACCAGCATCAGGCGTTTCCGGGCTATGAGACCATTGCTTATCACGTCACCCCGTCGGGCGGCGTGGTCACGGAAGAGGGCATCAGCCAGTGGTCGCTGGCGGAGAGCGTGACGCCGGGCATCTACAGTACCGACGACTACGACTTCCGCAAGCCGAACGCGTGGATGCTGCAGGCCCGCCAGAACCCGGCGTCGCCGGTGCCGGGCTCGGTGGATGTCTACGACTGGCCGGGTCACTTTGTCGACCACAGCCACGGTGAGTCCTATGCGCGCATCCGCCAGGAGGTGTGGCAGGCCGAGCACCACAGCGTCAGCGGGTCGGGCACGGCCACCGGCATCGCGCCGGGCTTTACCTTCTCCATCATCAACGCGCCGCACTTCAGCGACAACGGCGAGTATCTGGTGACCTCGGCGACCTATGACTTTGCCGAGAACAGTTACGCCAGCGGCGACACCGGTGACAGCCGCCACAACATCCACTTCACGGTGCTGCCGTCGTCGGTGACGTACCGCACGCCGCCGGAGACGCCGTGGCCGAAAACGCACGGCCCGCAGACCGCGAAGGTGGTCGGGCCGAAAGGCGAGTCCATCTGGACCGACCGCTATGGCCGGGTAAAGGTGAAGTTTCACTGGGACCGGCTGGCGAAGGGCGACGACACCAGCTCCTGCTGGGTGCGCGTCTCCAGCGCCTGGGCCGGTCAGGGATTCGGCGGGGTGCAGATCCCGCGAGTCAACGATGAAGTGGTGGTGGACTTCATCAACGGCGATCCGGATCGTCCGCTGATCATCGGCCGCGTGTATAACGAGGCGAGTATGCCGCCGTGGGCGCTGCCGGCGGCAGCGACGCAGATGGGTTTTCTGAGCCGGTCGAAGGATGGCACGGCGGACACCGCGAACGCGCTGAGATTTGAGGATAAGGCGGGTGAGGAACACCTGTGGATTCAGGCGCAGAAGAACATGGATACGCATGTTAAAAATGACGCCAGCCATTCAGTTGCCAACAATCACAGCCATTACGCGGGCGGCAATGAGCTCTACCGTGTCGAAACTAACCGCGTCCACGGAGTGAAAGGGGGCGAAGAGCGGCTGACCGGTAAGGGCAAACTCGATGCGGTAGTCGATACCTATGTTGTAGGGTCGGGCACCAAACTTCGCCTTGAATGCGGAGAGAGTGCTATCGAACTCAATGCGAATGGTCAGATAAATATAGTCGGTAAAGGATTCAATATTTTCGTGCAGGGCGATGGTCATATCACCACCTCTGGCGGCAAACTGAACCTGAACACGGATGGTGCGAAACCGGGCACGAGTGCTCCGGGATCCAGTCATAAACAGAACATCAGTCAGGCCGTAGATAACCTGTTCCCGCCGAAGCAGAAAGGGCAGGCTGCATCCGCTGCACCAAAGGCTGCGGCGGCCCCGGCGAAAGGTGCGGCTGCGCCGTTAAAACAAAATACAAATGCGGGTGATCCGAAGAAACTTGATGATAGTGTCGTCCGGTCAATTATGAAGTCAGAAGGTGCGGGTGGTGAACAGGGGGGTGTACCGGAAATGTATGGTTTCAGAAAAGGATTTGGGCCTGCATATAAAGATATCGCTGCCGCCAGGAAACAGTATGGACAGGGTAGTGATGAAGAATTCGCAGTGGTTTCAAAATATATGAACCAGACAGCCCAAAAAGCCGGGGCGCTTAATTTTAGTGATCCAGGAAAACAAGCGGCCGTTATGTCATTAGCTCATATGAGAGGAGTGGGTGGCGCTCAGGCTATACTCAATTCTATGAGTGGTGATGATATCGTCAAATCTTCACAACTCACTGAAAAATCTATTGACTATGTTGAAAAAATGGGTTCTTCTGAATTCCAAAATGACCTTGTCAGCGCCAGATTGAATTATGACAAGGCTATATATGGTTCAACGACTACGGTGAAAAACGGTGTTTCATATAACTGGTGGGATCATTATTCAAACGGTTTGACCAAGCGCTATACCAATGAAGCTGCTGAATTTTTAAAGTTTTCAGGTGAATAAAATGAATTTATTTATTAATTTAATTTTTCTGGTTTTTTTTACAAGTGGCACAATAGGTATTGCAACAGCATCGGATACCCAGGCGGCTTATTCTCAGTATAATAACCTGAATAGTGTTTCAACTATTTTTAATGACCAGAAAGTCGTTTCCAATTTGAAATCTGTTTTAGGTAGCGAGTACAATGACTTTAGCCAGAATTTTGATGTTTTTGGCCAGCCTCACAAAACAGCGAACGGTGGTATATTCGTTGAGGGCTGGTTAAAAGATCTTTATCTTGAGCAGGCTTCAGCATTTGTTATACAGCCTGACGGTAAAGTCTATGCTGCATGGATGCTGCCTGAAGATGATAAGATACACTATGTAAGCAATGATCGTGCAAATAATAAGATGCAGGAAGATATTGCGAGTTGGGCAAAACGTTTTGATAAAAAACAGTCAGATACTCCCGCTAAAAACCAAAAAGAAATGCAAAGCAATGGCGAGAAGTTTTTCGAGACGGCGAAATTTAAAATCAGAATAACGTCGCTCTGCGCTGTGGGTTCGGAGTGTAATGACGTTAGTTATGAGGGTGTAAGAAAATCAGATGGGGCTGTTGTCAGATTAAAAGGCAAAGCCATGAAAAGTGATTGTGGTGAAGCTTCCTGCCCGGTTCTGAGTTATAAATTCCGCAATCATGATGCAACCTATATCATTAACAATGTAATTAGTAATCTTACGGTTGTCGTTAATAATAAAATCGTGCTATCTGAAGACGGAAAGTGGAAGAATGATTCCAAGTAATTAAATCTTTGCGTGATGGTGCGTCATGTATGCGCGCCATCACAGATGAAGTTTGCAAACCATCTGCAAATGGTATCTTTTAAAATGGCAAATCTTGAAATAATGTTACTTTTTGTTAAAGCTTGCTGCTTTCAATTATAGTCCATAATTAAATGAATCTTAATCTTAACGGCTGACTTAATAGCGTTAAAAATCCTTAGGTTGTAAAAGTTAATTAAATGAATAAAGTTGGATTTAGCTTAGCTGTTTTGCTGTCAATCTCTTCATTATCCTTGTTCGCTTCTGATGACTTTACTGGTCAGTGGAGTGGTCAAGAAAAAAATGATAATGGATCGTTATACTCCACTCTGACATTAAAATTAAAGCAGGATAATAATAAAATAACGGGTAGTTATTGTTATGTAACACGGGGTGGAAACAAAATAGATTGTCCTGAGGGTAATGGCAGCAATCTCAAAGGCACTGCAAATGGTAAAAAAGCTTTAATTGAATTTGATTCTTCATTTGGCGGAGTCAAGGGTAAAGCAAATTTAGAACTTAAAGATAATAAAGTTTTATGGAAGTTAATAAAAGACCCTGAGAATGGCGAGTTTTACGCTCCAAAAACTTACTCGCTCGATAAAGAAGTGAACTAGGGGGATTTAAAATCGGGCATGAAGATTTTCTCGACAGCTGATTTTACCATTACTTTAGTGAATGGTTGCGGAGAGTTTTATACTGTATGTAATAAAGTTAAATACTTAGGTCTCAGAAATAAAGATGGGAAACAAATCACTCTTGAAGGTAAAACCACGCAGCCTGTCAACTCAAATAAAGCTGATGGAATGATTTTCAATAATAGCGGCGTAGATTATATTGTGAGCTTTAATCCGCTTGCGTTAAAAGTAACGCAGGGGAATAAAACGCTTGTAGAGCAAAGTGGTAAGTGGGAGGGATGATTTTTATTATTATCAAGTGAGAGTTTTTTGCGCTTCAGATGATAATAATAACGTTGATTAATGTTGTGATATTTTATTGAGGTGGTGATGTTTTGTCTCCACCTCGTGCATATTATTGATCTGTATATTTTTTATTGAGTTAATTTAATCGCGTTACATTAGTGAATGAATGTTTTTTATTATTTTCAATTGCTAACCTCGATAAAAGACAATGATTGTAAATCGTTTTTTTACCAGCCTTTTATTTGTGCCTGTCCTCCTGTTTTTATCCTGTATTGCCAGGGCTGAATCCGCCGTGGAATCGTCTGTTCCTGCTCTTAACGAAGGCGATTTTTCCGTTCTGCTGAACGACTATGCTTTCACTCCTGGTGACACCTGGAGCAACGAAAGTTTCGTACGCGCGGGCAGGGCCCTCAGTTCAGTTCTGGCCGGAGAAGTGGACATCAACAACCAGCAGTACAACTACTTTCAGCATACCTATGATGGCTTTGAGTTATTTAGCGCGGCAGCGGTTGGAGATGCCAGCCACACGGTTCTGGCTGAGATCCTTCTGAGAAATGCCAGCGTGCCGACGACCCGAAATATAAAGGCAGGCGATAGTCTGGAACAGGTTCAGCAAGCCTATGGACCCGGAAAAGAAGACAACAGTGATAATCAGCAATGGCTTGTCTACCAGTCGGGGGGGAAACAGTTAATGTTCCAGATTGACCAGGGGAAGGTCAGCTCCATCATGTTGAAAACAGATCTGGGTGCAGAGCAAAGCGAAATCAGCGCTGACCAGGCTATCAGTGCCGCAACGGAAGCGATTCACACCTGGCACCTGACCAGCCTCGATGATAAATGCCTGCGGTACGATCTCGATGACAGCAGTGATAAACGTTTCTTTGTCATCACGGTTCGTGAAGATCATCACGACACCAGTTGCGGTGGGGATCCTGATATTACGCATCGACTTTTCGACATTAAAGTTGCTCGAGATAATACACAGCTACTCACTAATGCCGACAACGTTGATGGCGAATACCATAGCCTGATTCCACCCGCTACAAACCATTAATAAAACGGAAATCTATTATGAATTACCAATTCAATGAGGGCGCCTTTGCGCTTTTTCCTGCTGCCTGGCAGGACACCACCATGAATATTCTCCGCGACGAAGCCAGTGGCCTGGCTTTGGTTGTAAGCCGTGGTGTTATTTCTGAGGGCAGTGATGCGGAAAAAGAATTCCAGCGTCAGTGGGACACGTTGCGGAGTCAGATGGGGCACATCCAGCAGAGTGAGTTTGTACGCGTGATGGCGGGTGTAGATAACACCCTACACGCAATTGAAGTTGAAACTATGTTTGACCGTAACGGGCAGGCCGTGTGGCAGAAACAGCTGGCTACGCAGGTGCCGGACTCGAACACCTTAATGATTTTTACGCTCTCCGCGATGCGTCCATTCAATGAAGAAGACGGACAGCGCTGGAGTGCTTTTAAACAAAGCCTGACTCTGAACACGCCACGGAAAGCATAACTTATGGATAATCCTGCGGCCCGCGTGGGCGATGAGATCATTCACTCCAGCATTTTTGCTGATATCACCAGCATTGTGGCAGAAGGTGCGGCGTATGCCGTCATTGGTGCCGCAGTGGGTGCTGCTATCGTCTCGGCAGCGCCCCTGCTGGGTACAGGGGCGGCAGCGGCGAGTGTAGCTGCCGTGGGTAACAGTTGCCTGCTCAGCGGTATTCTTGGCGGTATACTGGCCAATGCCGTGGGTCTGTCACAGGAGATCAGCAAAGCGGCCGATGGGCTGGGAAACATGATATTCCCGCCGTCACCCGCCGGTGTGATATCCAGCGGTTCAGACAACGTTTACGTAAATGGTCTTTTAGCCGTGCGCGCGGCCGGGATGCTCACGCCCGGCGAGACACCACCACCGGAACCGCAATCACCGAAGAGCTTTGCCGACTACGGCGGCATGCTGCTCTCTGCGGTGGGCCAGTTTGGGAGTGCAATGTGGCAACCTACGGTCGCCTCCGCCGATGCGGGCACCTCTCCGCTGGAGCATGACAAAGTGGCCTGTGAAAAACACAGTGCACCGCAATATCTGGCGCAGGGATCGAAAAGCGTCTTTATCAATGGCCAGCCAGCGGTGCGCGCAAAGGATAAAACCACCTGTGATGCCACCGTGAGTGACGATGTGTCCCCCAATGTCATTATTGGTGGTGAAACGGTCACGGTCAGGGAGATCAAAAGCGGCAAGGTGCCAGGCCTGGCTGTGATGATGATCGGCCTTTCTCTAATCCGTGGTCGCCCCAGTCAGATCCTCAAAAACATGCCCTGCGCGCTGGCCGGTGCCGTGGGCGGTATGGCAGCGGACATGGCCATCAACGCGGCTTTCTCGTCGCTGTTCCCGGTTCATGCGGCGACCGGCGTCAAAGTCCTGAATGATGATGCCGAGCGCGATTTTTCCCTTCCCGGACGTTTCCCGCTTAGTTTTCAGCGCAGCTATAACAGCCTGACTCAGCGTGCTGGCCTGTTTGGTCAGGGCTGGGCCACGGTGTTTGACAGTTACCTGACGCTGGAAGGGAATCGGGCGACCTGGTTTGATGACAACGGACGCGAACTAAGCTTTGACGTGCCCGGTGAAAAAGAGGTGCTCTACAGCATCAGCGAAGGGTTGATGGTGCGGCGCAACGAGTCAGGCGATATCGCCATTGCCGATGACGACGGTGCGGTCTGGCGTCTATACCGACGCACGGCTGCTGATCCGCAGGTGCTTCGGCTGGCTTCACTGAGTGATGAGTACGGCAACGCCCTGGAGATGGGCTGGGATGAACAGGCTCGTCTGGTGCGTATTCATGACGCGCCGCTGGCGATTGACGTTACGCTGCACTACGACGACAAACAGCACGCGCGGCGCCCGACATCAGCCAGCCATTTTGATGGCGATCAGCACTGGCCTCTGACGCGCTGGACATACACTGAACAGGGCCAGCTTGCCAGCGTTACTGATGCGGCTGGCGTTGTGTCGCGGCGTTTCCGGTACAACGACGACGGGTTAATGGTCTGGCATCAGCTGCCCGGCGGGCTCGAAAGCGAATATCGCTGGCAGAAGCTGGATCACTGGCGCGTAGTTGAGAACCGCACCAATACCGGTGATGGCTGCCACATGCATTACGATCTCGAGGCGGGCATCACGCGTGTTTCAACCTATGACGGTCAGCAGCGCGAACATCACTGGAATGCTGCGGGCCTCATCACCTGTTTTATCGACGAGCGGGGCGAGAAGTGGCGCTACGAGTGGGATGAAAACGAACTCCTGACGCGCCGCATCGATCCGCTGGGCAACGCGGTGAGCTTCGCCTATGACGATCTGGGTAACCGCGTTGAAGAGAAAGATGCTGACGGCGGTGTGCAGGCTGTGCAATGGCTGTCCCACCGTTCGCTGCCGACAGTGGTTGCCGGAGCAGATGGTTCCACCACGAAGTACTATTACGATCCCCATCATGGCCTTGAGCGCGTCGTTGATGCGCTCGGGCAAAGCACGCTCTATAAACGGGATGAATTCGGACTGGTTGTCGAGGAGATCGACGCAGCGGGTAACAGCTACCGCCGGGAGTTTAACGATGCCGGCCAGGTTATCCGTGAAACCGACTGCTCAGGGCTGACCACGCGCTACCGTTATCATCCGCTGGGCTGGCTCAGTTGTGTCATCGCGCCGGATGGTGAAGAAACCCGTTATCACTATGACGCAGCAGGCCGTCCTCTTCAGCTGGAACGTGCAGAAGGATGGGAAGAGCGGTTGCACTGGAGTGAAAACGGACTGCCGCTGGCCTATGAATCGGCTGATGGCAAGCGCAGTGAATTCCGTTACGACAACGTCGGGCGATTGATTGCCAACCGCAATGCAGAGGGTGAGACGGTTCAGCGAAGCTGGGACAGCCGTGGCCGGTTGACGGCGCTGCAAAACGAGAACGGCGAGCAGTATCAGTTCGAGTGGGGCGCAGATTCTCTGTTGCTGGCTCAGGTCGGGCTGGATGGCGTTGCCACTCGATATGATTATGATGCAGCGGGCCGCACGGTATCACGTACCTTTGCCGCCGGGCATCCTCAGTCCATCACCCATCGCTATCACTGGAGCCGTGCGGGACAACTGCTGGCGCGGACCACGCCGGAAGGCCAGACGCGCTATCACTACAGCGGTGGCGGCCAGCTGGGTAAGGTGTCGCAGCATCTGCCGCTGTCTGACACTGAGTGGAGCCAGCAGGCCGAGCAGGAGATCACCTTTAAATATGATGCGCTGGACCGCATCGTTGCTGAACAGGGAGAGCAGGGAGAACTGGCGTGGGAGTATGACGCGCTGGGTAACTGCACAGCCTTAACACTGCCGGATGGTCGTAATCTCAAGCAGCTTTACTACGGCAGCGGCCATTTACTGAGCATCGCATTAGACAACCTGCCGGTCACCGAGTTTACCCGTGACACGCTGCACCGGGAACTGAGCCGGACCCAGGGCGGCCTGACCATGCGCAGTGAATATGACCGGTTAGGCAGACTGCGCCGTCGTGACGTGTTCAAAGGCGACTCGCAGCGTCCTGCACCGCGCGTCTGGTCCCGCCGACGCGACTTCGATTACGGCAACAACCTGATCCGTGAAGAGCGTGACGATAATCCGTTCAGCCAGACATTATGGAACTACGATAACGCCGGCCGGCTGTTGTCTCAGGACGGTGCGCAGCCGGGTAATGAACAGTGGCGCTGGGATGGCGCAGGCAACCCGCTGGATCGCCATACTGCCGCCCATATTATGCATAACCGCGTCACTGAACTGAACGGTATCCGCTGGCAGTACGATATTCATGGCCGCACCACTGAGAAAGATGACGGGCACACCCGCTGGCGCTACCGTTACGATGGTGAGCATCGCCTGATGGACGTCATCAGCGAGCCGCGGGACCGTAACAAGCCGCGCACAAAGGTGAGTTTCCGCTACGATCCGCTGGGACGCCGCATCAGTAAAACCAGCCAGCAGCTGTTACAGGGAAGACCATCTGGCAACGCCGTCACGACGCGCTTCGTGTGGGAAGGTTACCGTCTGCTGCAGGAGATCCACGACGGCACTCCCCTGACCTACGTTTATAGTGACAGCCAGAGCTATGAACCGCTGGCGCGTATTGATGGCTTGGAAAGCCCGGAGATTTACTGGTTCCATAATGCAGCCAACGGAATGCCGGAGCTGTTGACTGACAGTGAAGGGCAAAAAGCCTGGGAAGGGATCAACAGCCCGTGGGGCAAACTGCTGCGCGAGTCCAGCCAGCGGATGCCTGTCGTTCAGCAGAACCTGCGTATGCAGGGCCAGTACCTGGACCGGGAAACCGGACTGCACTACAATCTGTTTCGTTATTATGATCCGGACAGCGGACGGTTTACTCAGCAGGACCCGATAGGGCTGGCGGGCGGGATCAACCTTTACCAGTATGCGCCGAATGCGCTGGGTTGGGTGGATCCGTGGGGGTTGATGAAGTGTAAGAACCCTGCGAAAGAAGCGACGAAGTGGCAGGGGCCAAGTAATAAAGATTATCCTGGCATCGATGTTTATGAGAATACGGTTATAAAAAAAGGGACGATTCTTTATGCTCTTCATCCTAATGGAGACCGGTTACCTGCTTATACAGTAAGCCATCCTACAGTCAGACAGTATAAAGGTGATCCACTTGGTTATCATAGAGCTTTGCAAGTTATGCTAGACCCAGCATTTACAATGCGTTCAAAGGTGAGAGCTTACTACGTTACCGAAGATATACATGTAGCCAGAGGACGTGCTGAAGCTAATGCTCAGTATGGTCGAGGAGGAGGGCTACAGTTTTATATACCGGAAGAGGCTCGGCTTAAACTGAAACCTGGAAAAGTAATTGATATATGAAAAAAATGATTTTAGAAGAGAATGGTGCTTTGCTTGTGGATGGAAGTAAAATAGAACTTTCTTCTTACGAACAATTTATTAATTCTTCGTTTTTTAAATCTTCTGATGACCTTATAACTGTAGGTGAGTATTATTTTTCAGCAAAAAATGTCATATGGCATAATGAACCGTTCCATGTACAATTTAGGCCCGCTATTTTTTCTGTTAATAAGAGCGTGTTCCTAATCAGTAAAACTGGTGAGTTTTATAAAAACATTAACGATTGGGGAAAAAGAGCAAATGTAAACGTTTTAATTTCTGAAGAGAAAAGATTGTATGAGTGGATGATGGAAAAGTATCCAGGTAATTATAAGGGTGAATTAAAAGATCCTCCATATGGTCATGTTTGGGGGTTTTCATGGGGTGAGATAACGGTACAGTCTAATGAAAAATCATTTACGTGCGGGATATATATTGAGTGGAGATAAATTTAAAATTAACCAACCTGTCATTATATTAATATGTTGTGCTGCTGCAGAAAATTATAATGAAGGTTGTTAATATTCAACTATTAACATTGGTAAGTATTATTACTGTCTGCAGGCACTGCGATATTGAAGGCCGAACAGTTGATAAATATGATGGACATACCTACTACCTACATTGCTACCATGGTGAGCGTCGCCTAAAGAAATTTATTTATTCTGCCAATTGATCTTAAAACTTTTCCGATGAAGTGTAGCTAGGTTGTTATATTTTCTTAGTGAAGGGTTTATTAGAATAACTATTTATCTCTTTTAATTAAAAATAACATTTTTAGCTTATTTTATGGTTATAGATATGTAATCTGTTGCGGTAATGACCGGCTCTCTATTCCGAATTTCAATGCTTAAAAACTCTATCTTCATATGTTCAAACTTATAAGGAGATAAAATGAACCTGCCAGGAATGAATCCCGAAAATAACTTACCGGGTTATGACATCGCGAGAATGACCGGTTATGGGGCACCAGATTTTGATTTCAAAGCGCTGGGTGCAGCAATGGATTGCACTCGAGAGTTTTATCAGGCTGGCATTATCTATGCAGATGGCGCACAGCGTTTTCTTGTTCGATCTGGTCAGCGTCATCCTAATGGCCAAAGTGGTATCGTCACACATCTTATTGTGACCAAAACGCCTAAGCAAGCCACAGCGTCTGATACGGGTAAGTCACTTAGTGAAGCAGTAAGCGCAACCTCAATGGGAACGGAGATTGCCTCGACCGTGCTTTCCTGTGGTGCAATGATTATCACAGCTGGCGTGGCGGTTATCGGCGCTTCAGCATCGCCTATAACCGCTGGCAGTAGCGGCGTGCTTGTTGCTATTGGCTATGCTGGCGCTGCCGCAACAGGCGTGCAATGTGTCAATGGTATCTACCGGGTTTATGATCTCGTCGAAAACGGTGGTCAAAACGTCGCGTGGCTGGACTCTCAGGATTGGTACGTTGCCACTTCAACGTCCCTTGACCTTATTTCACTAGCCAGCGTGGGCGGAGCGTTAAAAGAAGCCCTGGCAACATGGCGAGCGATGAAATCAGTCTCTTCTTTAAAAGCAACGGAGTGGCTCAGGAACTATCCAAGGCAGGACCGGGCACGCCTGACCGAATTAATCATTAAGGCACAAAACCCTGGTATTAGTAATAAAGAGCTTAAAGCCGCCATCCGTGCAGGACTTTATCCAAAGCGTTTCCCTGTAGAGCCAGTGCAAAAAGAACTTGTTAAGCAACTCGCGCAGGTCGTCACGAGTGCAGCTGCTGTGGCTGGCAGTGCTGTCAGTGGTATTATTGCTGCTCCGGGTAACGTGCCGCGCACCGGGCGTTATGTAGTAGGAACAATCCAGTCACTGGCGGTATTTTAATGCAATTTTTATCATGGCTTATTGGGCGTAATCTCACTGAACTGTTGCAACAGGGTCGCGAAATAGATCAGCTGATTGCACGGCAGGATAATTCCGTACTTGCCCGTTCCACCACAGAGCTTGAGCGTTATTTTAAACAGCCTTCTGAGTCGCTTCCCCGGCAAAACGGCTTCCCGGTTGCACTAGTGCTGATGCTGTTACTGGTCGCATTTGCATTTAACTTGCTGACGTTTCTGCATGCTTTACCTCTGCTTACGCCACAGATACACGCGTTAAGTTTTTTTGTTCCCTCAATTGTCGTTCTTGGCGCGATACTCACCGCCAGTTATCTGCTTGCGCGAGGGCATACATCCGGTGTTCAGGGGCTGGCTTACGTCTGGGCGGTGTTGCTCATATCGACCGTGTTACTCCTGATCTACAGCGTTGTTACGGGTAGCCACTCGGGTCTGTGGCTACTTCTGGCACTCGCTGCTTTGGTGGGTGCTCGCTGGTTACTGAATGGGCAGGCTTTCATCCTGTTTGCCATTTACTGCCGGACACAACGCCTCGCCAGTGTCGCCCGGCAGCGTCGCATGAAATAATCGACACTCGTCCTTAGCGCTGTCAACGCGGAACAACCGTTCCGCGACTCTCGTCATACACTCCACTTTCCTCTCAAACCGATGATCCTCCGCTAGCCCGGTTAACCCCATTAAGATGGTAATAACGTGAAGAGGTATCAATCCCTTATCCTTTCCGGAGAGTGTTACACTGGGGTCTATTACGATAAGGAATACACGGATTTTTATGAAAAAAACGACACATCAAAGAAAAAGTGTTCTGTTAATAGTGAGTTTCTTTTTGTTTAGCGGGTTCGCAGAAGCGAAGATGCAAAATAAAGATATGTGGAGCTTTATCCCTCAGTTGAGTGCTTCACTTAAATCTCTCTCTGTGAAAGATCTTACTCAGTTTCCGCTGGCACTGACATTAGAAACCCAAAATGATTACATCAACATTTATCAGGCTAATTCGATAAAACTGGAAGATGATGCGAAAATTACTGATATTGAGTTGCGTGTCAGTAAATCATCCGGCGACGTCGCCCCTTTTCTGAGCTTTTCTCCCGATGGTAAATGCACAACCCTTGATGATGTCAGAAAACACTATCCGGGGGTTAAGTTGAGTGACTATCCTCGTGGCCAATCTGAAAATGAAGTAACTAGCTACTCATCTCCCCCGGATATGGATGGTCAGGTAATCACATTTTCTTTTGCTGTCAAAAATCCGGATTGCCTGAGTAAAGTGATCATCACGGCTAAAGAGTGAAGCTGGTGATGTTGAACATATTTCCGATTCAGCACGATAGTAATTGCAGCATAGTGACGCTTAGCACCATACGTTCCAGATGCGTACAGCCTCACAGCGGCTACACCGGGTAATGGCTCGGTCTCGTCCAGTCCAAAACCTCTAAGGCAGCGCGGTTTGTTTCTAATGCCTGGGCTGGATGCGGCATTTCCTAATTCTTCGAACATAAATATTTTAAGAGAACTATATGACCGAGATGCTATTTAGTGACTATGGGATTGATATCGTAGTAAGAGATGGATTTTTCTATATTCAATATGATGATGGCGGTTTAGTCAGTAAAGAGATTGAGTCTGAAATAAGTAAGGACGAAGCACTCAAAGCTCAACGTAGCCCGGCTGATGCTAATGAAATCATTTTGTTAACCCAGGTCAGAGATGGAATTAACATTGCTAAATTTTAAGCGTACTATACGGGCCTGATTATGTGAGTTTTGCCAGGAACATTTTATGTGCTTCTGCTCTTAATTAATCCGCCAAAACCTCTTTCAGCAATCAATGCTTATAAATGTTCAACGCCATAGAAAATGATGCTTACAAGGTCAGATAAAGAATCAGACAGGCCGTATTTATCATTATGAATTTCATTTATCACTTAGGTGTAGATACGATAACTCAGCAAGCGTTAAGGGAGCATCTGTTTTATTTAATTAATAAATATGTTCCGGAAAGCAATAGAAGTGATTTCTTCGAAAGTATTCTAAAAGATGATCTTCCTGTAAAAGGGATTCTTGCAGACCTGAACAGGGTAAAAGATGTCACTATGGATGAAAAAGATGGAGATTTATTAAGAGAGATTTATTTTAATTTTTGCTAAAAAGCGGCAAAGATCGTGCGTTTCAGCGACTTATTTTTTTATAGACGTATTGGAGCGAAATCGGCTGCATGATGATGACCGGATTCCACACCAACACCAGGTCAGTGAGGGAAGACTGTCTGGTCCTGCTGCAACTGGAGCTGGTTCATTTAAAACGGAGAGTGATTTTATGATGGATCTCTTTAGTGGACTGTCGTTGAAGAGGTAAGGGCAGAGTTATGATCGTGTCTCAATCTGTAATAACAAGGACGATCTTTTAAATATGAGATTAAAATACGCAGCGGGAGAACTGGTTTTTAATGACTCGTTGATTGTAACCCCAAAAATAACTAAGCATGAGTTAATGGTAATTCCTGGGTTTATCTGGGAGCCATGGCCAGATAATGGCGGGGACACAGTTTCATATAGAAGTATTTTCCCACTTAAGAGCAATAACAGTGGCGATATTTATTTGGTTGTCAATTTTATTGAACCCGGGAACTCAGCCGCTTTAATATCGCACTGGAGTTTTGCACCAGAAAAATTGTTGATGGGTGAGCAGAAAAGCCTGACTGGGGACGTAACTCAAAGATTAAAACGTTGGTTTAAGGAACAGGCGAGAACTTCATTACCTTTAAGCGGGGCCTGGGGCAGCATTGATGTAGCTTATGATGTTTATAACAGAACGGCTACAATCAATTGTCACTATCGTTCAGGCTGAGCTTAATATGAAGGATGATATATTCTTGTTAATGGATTTAGCAACAAAAAATGAGTACTCAATTCCAATGAAGGGCATCAGGTACAAATTTGACAGCATGGAGAAACAGCCACTTACACAAGATGACTGGCATGATATGGATACGTTAATGCACTATTTTGGTCCTTAGCGTTTGCTAAGCAACGAAGAGACACGACTAAGAAATGTTGTAGCGCTTTACCACCACGCAATTGAAAAGGAATTTATATGATAGATCTAAGATTATCAGATTCTGAACTCAGAACATACGCCAGGAAATATGCGCATCTACTTCCTGAGCTATCGCCTCAACTCATCAACCGGATGGCTTACGAACATCAGCCAATGCCTGATGAAAAACCAGTGAAACCTGAGTGGATGTATACGCTGAAACAACACATTTCTGACGTTGAAGCCTTAGATAAAGCCAAAGGTTTACTCATGGGACTGGCTGTTGGTGATGCAGTGGGGACCACTCTGGAATTCCAGACTCGCGACAGTTCTCACATTTACGATATGGTGGGCGGTGGTCCTTTCAATCTCAAGGCCGGAGAGTGGACCGATGACACCTCAATGGCAATGTGTCTGGCAGAAACGTATATTGAAAAGGAAAGTTGTGACACTGCTTTATTCAGGAAAAAGTTAATTCAGTGGTACAAAACGGGGCATAATAGCGCGAATGGAGTTTGTTTCGATATCGGTAATGCGACCCGCTATGCTCTCGAACAAGTAATTAAACATGGTACTGATTGGATTGGTAACACCGCCCCTGATACAGCAGGGAACGCCTCGTTGATTCGTCATGCACCCGTAGCAATTTTTAGGCGAAAATCATTCATTGATGGCTGGCGTGATGCCAAAAGACAAAGTACAGCAACACATCGAGCACCAGAGTCAATAAATAGCTGTCAGTACTTAAACTCTATTTTACATTACCTTTTAAATGGTTTAGGTAAAAATGAAGCCTTCGCGCCTCATAAGATGTCTTTACTGGTAAGGCTGTTAATCATCAATGCCGGTGAATATAAAGAAAAGCATCGTGACCAAATTCGCTCCTCCGGTTACGTTATCGACACACTGGAAGCCGCCTTATGGGCTGTCTGGCATACAGACAATTTCAAAGATGCCATTTTGCTGGCGGCAAATCTTGCTGATGACGCTGATAGCGTGGCAGCCACCGCAGGCCAGTTAGCAGGCGCATTGTATGGACTGTCAGGCATTCCTGCACAGTGGGTTGATAAAATAGTCGATAAAGACAGAATCCTTTCGATGGCAGAAGAGCTGTTTCACCTCGCACCGGAAGAAACGGATTAATTTCGACATCCTGTTTCAGGCAGGGGATTCTTTTGTTGCCATGATATAACCGGGCAGGGTCGCTGGCATTTTTTATGAATGCTTTCACCAGCGGCCCGGCGTTAGTTATTCCGTAAGCCATTTCCTCCCCTTTCCCATATCCATCCTTTCTCCCCGAACACAATCTTTTTCCTATGACCCACCCCTCCATTTACTCCATTCCTTGTCCCAACCTCCTGAAAAACCCACCCATCATCACTATTACCTCTGGCTATAACCTGCCGTTATACCCTCCTGCTAAACAAGCATTCGTCACCTTTCAGAACGCATGAAATAGTGGTTTCAGAACCTGATCTTTTGGCTGAAACGAGAGACAACATGCTAATCCCACAACCCTATTTACTCTTTCTTGGCGATGTTACCGATCCCCTCGCGGCAAAAACGGCGCGCGGTATTCATATCTGGCGGCCGGAGCAGTGCGTTGGCGAAATTAAACTGCCGGGCTGCACGGTCAGTCTGGGTCTGGATGAACTGGATATTCCCGGTGCTAAAGCACGCGGTGCGAAAACGCTGGTGCTGGGCACGGCCAATGCCGGCGGCTATCTGCCAGCGCACTGGCTGGAAACAATTAAAAGTGCCATCCAGGCAGGCATGAATGTTGCCAGTGGTCTGCACCACCGACTGGTGGATGAGCCGGAACTGGTCGCGCTTGCGCAGGCTTCTGGCGTTGAGCTGTTTGACCTGCGTCATATGCGTCCGGCGCTTAATGTTGGCAGCGGCAAGAAGCGTTCAGGTAAGCGGATACTGACGGTGGGTACGGACTGCTCAGTGGGCAAGATGTATACCTCACTGGCGCTGGAGGCGGCGATGCGTGCGCGCGGCCTGAAAGCCGATTTTCGCGCCACGGGGCAGACCGGCATTCTGGTGGCGGGAGAGGGTATTGCTGTGGATGCGGTCATCGCTGATTTTATTGCCGGAGCAGCAGAAGCGCTGTCACCGGCGAATGACGCGGATCACTGGGATATCGTCGAAGGTCAGGGCTCACTATTCCATCCCTCTTATGCGGGCGTGAGTATGGGGCTGATGCACGGTGCGCAGCCACACTGGCTGGTGATGTGCCATGAAATGGGACGCCCCCATATGCGTCATTTGCCGCACCAGCCGATGGTCAGCCTGCAGGCGTGCGTGGAAGCCAATCTGCGTGCCGCGCAGGTGACCAGTGAGTCGGTTCAGCTGGCGGGCTTTGCGATCAACACCTCCAATTACAGTGAAGAAGAGGCGCTCGCTTATTGCGCCGAAATCAGCGCTGAGTTCGGCTTACCGGCTACGGATCCGGTGCGTTTTGGTATTGATGAGATCGCCGCACTGCTTCAGGAGCGTGGCTGAAATGCGACAGTTGCAGATTGAGGTGGTGGAATTGCCGCTGGCGCGACCTTTCGCTATCGCACGCGGTACCCGTACTGCCGTGACGGTCATCCGGGTCACGCTGGAGCAGGAGGGTTTCATCGGGCAGGGAGAATGTACCCCGACGGCCCGCTACGATGAGACGCCCGACAGTGTTCAGGCCGTGCTCGAAGCGATACGGACTGAGGTGGAGTCGGGCCTGAGCCGTCACGATCTGCAGCACCGGTTACCTGCCGGTTCAGCGCGCAACGTGCTGGACTGTGCGCTATGGCGACTTGACGCGGCACGGGCAAATCAGACGCTGTGGCAAAAGAGCACGTGCTCTCAGCCACCGTCGGTGGTGACGGCAGAGACCCTTAGCCTCGATACGCTGGAATTCATGGCTCTCGCGGCGGCAGATGCGGTCTCACGTGGTGCCATCCTGCTCAAAATTAAGCTCGACCGCAGTGAGATTCTGGAAAAGGTGGCGGCAATCCGCGCGGCGGCACCGCATGCCACGCTCATTATCGATGCCAATGAAGCCTGGTCGGGGCTGGAACTGGAAAGCCTGCTGGTGGCACTGAAAACCTTCAACATCGCGATGGTGGAGCAACCCCTTCCCGCCGGGCAGGATCATGACCTGCAACGTTTTAAACATCCCATACCGGTCTGTGCCGATGAGAGTTGCCATACGCGGGCGGATATTGCCGGATTACGCGACCGCTACGAGATGATCAACATCAAACTGGATAAGTGCGGTGGCCTGACGGAAGCGCTGGCGATGGTGGAGGAAGCCCGCGCGCGCAAAATGCGCATCATGGTCGGTTGCATGCTGGGTTCGTCACTGGCCATGGAGGCGGCATTGCCCGTCGCGGTTAACGCGGAATTCGTCGATCTGGATGGCCCCATCTGGCTTGCCGCCGACAGTTCTCCTTTTCTGAGCTACTCCCAGGGCCGTATCTGGCTATAACGCTTGAGGCGACGATGACAGACACACAACGTACTTCTCCTGCTACCCGCGCGGCCTCGCCATCTCCGGTGCTGGCGATTCAGGATCTCAGCGTCACATTTCATGGACGCAGCGGTGAGAATCAGGCACTCAAAGGCATCAGTTTTGCCATTCATCCGGGTGAAATTGTCGCCGTGGTGGGTGAAAGCGGTTCAGGTAAATCGGTTACGTCGCTGGCGGTAATGGGCCTGCTGTCCGGCAATGGACGTGTCGATCGCGGCAGCATGCAGTTTCGTGATCGCAGCGGAAACCTGCACGCGTTAGAAACCCTGAACGAAGCACAGCGCCGCACGTTGCGTGGCAATGAAATGGCAATGATCTTTCAGGAGCCGATGACCTCGCTGAATCCGGTGCTGCGCATTGACGATCAACTTACCGAGGCATTACGCGATCATCAGCAGTGTGACAGAAAGCAGGCCCATGCCCGCGTGCGTGAGCTGCTGCGACAGGTGCGTATCGCGGATGTGGATCGCGTGATGAAAAGCTATCCGCACTCGCTGTCCGGCGGCATGCGGCAGCGTGTGATGATTGCGCAGGCGCTGGCCTGTGATCCGCAGCTCCTGATTGCCGACGAACCGACCACTGCGCTGGATGTCACCGTGCAGGCGCGCATTCTCCATATTCTGCGTGAGCTGCAACGTGAGAAACAGATGGCGGTACTGTTTATCACCCATGATATGGGCGTGGTCGCGGAAATCGCCGATCGCGTGGTGGTCATGCTGCGTGGCGAAGTGGTCGAGCAGGGAACCGTGTCTGAGATTTTTGCCGCCCCGCAGCACGCTTATACCAAAGCGTTACTGGCGGCCGTGCCCAGACTCGGCGATATGCGGGAGCACGCATGGCCGCAACGCTTTCCTCTGCCGGGTGCGCGGGATGCTGCGCAAAGCGAGCAGAAAACCGCTCGCTATGATGAGTCGCCGCTGCTGGATGTGCGTGGGCTGAAAGTCTATTACCCGATTCGCAGCGGCATTTTATCGGGCCTGACGCATCATGTGCACGCGGTTGAGCAGATTGATTTCACGCTGTGGCCGGGTGAAACCCTGGCCATCGTGGGTGAAAGCGGCTGCGGCAAATCGACAACCGGACGGGCGCTGATGCGCCTCATCAACAGTGACGCTGAAAGCATTCATTTTGAAGGAAAGGAGATCTCTGACCTGAAAGAGGCAGAGTTTCAGCCGCTGCGCCGTGAAATCCAGATGGTGTTTCAGGATCCCTATGCGTCTCTGAATCCCCGTCTGACAGTGGGGTTCACCATTGCCGAGCCGTTGCTGCTACATGGCATGGTCTCTTCGCTTGAACAGGCTTCTCCACAGATCGATGCGCTGCTCAAGAGCGTCGGCCTCCTGCCCGAACACGCGCGTCGTTATCCGCACGAATTTTCTGGCGGTCAGCGTCAGCGTATTGCCATCGCCCGCGCCATGGCGCTGAAACCGAAAGTGATTATTGCGGATGAAGCGGTATCAGCCCTGGACGTCTCGATTCAGGCACAGGTAGTGAATCTGATGATGGACCTGCAGCAGCAGACGGGCGTGGCATGGATCTTCATCTCTCACGACATGGCGGTCGTCGAGCGGATTGCGAATCGCGTCGCGGTGATGTACCTCGGCCAGATAGTCGAGCTTGGTCCGCGCCAGTCGGTCTTTAATCAGCCGCAACACCCCTATACCCGGCGTCTGCTGGCCTCCGTGCCGGTCGCCGATCCTGAGAATCGTCAGCCCCGTCTTTTCGATGACAGCGAAATTCCTTCGCCGTTATGTAAGGTGGGCGAAACGGTCACTAAACCCCGTTATCGCCAGGTTGCGCCCCAGCACTGGGTCGCTGACGGCATTGCATTGTAATTATCCTCAACGCCCAGGAGAATATATGAAAACGCTGTTTCGCCGTACTTCGCTGGCCCTCGCATTGACGACGACGCTGGTCATGACTGCGCAGGCACAGGATCTGCGCATCTCTATGTATGCCGATATTACGGGACTGGATCCGCACGATACCTCGGATAATGTCAGCTACTCGGTGCAGAGCGGCATCTTTGAGCGCCTGTTCCAGTTTGATCCTCAGATGAAGCTGCAGCCCTGGCTGGCGACCGGTTATACCTCCAATGACAGTGCCACCGAATTTACGCTGACGCTGCGCAAAGGCGTCACCTTTCAGGACGGTACCCCGTTTGATGCGAACGCTGTCAAAGCTAACCTTGATCGGCTGGCAGACCAGAAAAAAGGGCTGAAGCGTAACAGTCTCTACAAGATGATCGATAAGGTCACGGTGCTGGCACCTGACCAGGTAAAAATCGATCTCAATCAGTCGTTCGGGGCCTTTATCAACACGCTGGCGCATCCTTCGGCGGTGATGTGGAGCCCGTCCGTTCTTAAGCAATATCCGGACGAAGCGCAGTTGCGGCTGCATCCGGTGGGAACCGGTCCGTTTAAGTTCGTCAACTGGACACCGGGCAAAGCGGTCACGCTGGCGAAGTATGACGGTTACTGGCAGCAGGGATGGCCTAAAGTCGACCATGTGATCTTCTCGCCGAGTCCGGAAGATGCGACCCGCGTCGCCGCATTAAAATCGGGGCAGGTGGATGCCATCTGGCCATTGCCGTCAGACCTGATCGCGGCGGTGAAGCAGGACAGCCACCTTTCGATTCAGCGTGACCCCAGCATCTATCTCTATTACATGGCGATCAACACGCAGCACAAGCCGCTGGCCGATGTGCGGGTGCGTCAGGCCATCAACTATGCGATTGACCGCAATCTATGGCTGAAAGTGGCCTTTGCCGGAATGGGCAAACCGGCCACCTCCGCGATGCCGGAAGGGGTGCAGTTTTATCAGAAACAAACCGACCCTGACTATCGCTATGCACCGGACGAGGCTAAAGCGTTGCTCAAAGCCGCGGGCTATCCGAATGGTCTGGATCTTAAGCTCTGGGTGACCAATGCCACGGCCAGCGTCCGTGCCGCACAGGTGCTGAAAGCGCAGCTGGCCACCGTGGGCATCCGTGCCACCGTGACACCGATGGATTCCGGCACGCGCAACGCCAAATTGTGGGGCGTAAAGGATCCGAAAATGGCGGAGTTTGACCTCTATTATGGCGGCTGGTCGACCTCAACCGGCGACGCCGACTGGGCGCTGCGTCCGCTGTTTGCCACCGAATCCTGGGTGCCGACCTCCTACAACGTCTCCTACTTCAGCAATCCGGATGCAGACAAAGCGATTGCGGCCGGACTGGCGACCGCCGATCCGGCAAAGCGTGGCATCGCCTATGCGCAGGCGCAAAAGGTGCTCTGGAAAGAGGCACCAGTAGCGTTCCTTGGCACGCCAGACAATCTGGTGGGCAAGCGCAACACGCTGAGCGGCGTTTCGATGCTGCCTGATGGCAATTTGCTGTTCACTCAGGCGTCCTTTAAATAAGACGGTTTCTTCTTTCTCGTCCCCTGTCCGGAACGGGTCGGGGACGTGAGAAGGCCCGTCGCACCTCATTTCAGGGAATGGCATGATTGCATACATCCTTCGCCGATTGCTGGAGATGATCCCGGTTTTGCTGGTGGTCTCGCTGCTGGTTTTCGGTTTTATCAAGCTCATGCCGGGCGATCCGGCGCGCATTTATGCCGGACCGGATGCGCCCATTGAGGCGGTCGAGGCGGCGCGTCAGCATCTCGGGCTGAACGATCCGCTGCCGCAGCAGTATCTGCACTGGATCGGAAGCCTGTTGCAGGGCGATCTGGGCATCACCTATCGCACCCAGCAACCGGTGCGGGAGGTAATTGGGCAGGGCTTTATGCCGACACTGTGGCTCGCCTTAGCGGGTTTTACCTGGTCCGTTATTCTCGGATTGTTGTTTGGCGTGATGGCGGCCCTGAAACGGGGACGCTGGCAGGACTGGACGCTGATGAGCGTGGCGGTAGGCGGCATTTCGATGCCGGCCTTTTGGCTGGGGCTGCTACTGATCCAGTTCGTCGCGATGCCATTTGGGCTGTTTTCGGTCAGCGGCTTTAACAGGGCCAGCGATATTGTCCTGCCCGCCATCACGCTGGGTTCGTCGGTGGCGGCGGTCATGGCGCGCTTTACCCGTTCGGCCTTCCTGGAGGTGGCGCAGGAAGATTACGTGCGTACCGCAAAAGCTAAAGGGCTGCGCAACCGCCTGGTGACGTGGAAACATGTGATGCGCAATGCGCTTATCCCGGTGATCACCATGCTGGGTCTGCAGTTCGGTTTTCTGCTGGGCGGATCCATCGTTGTGGAGAGTGTTTTCAACTGGCCGGGATTAGGCTGGTTACTGATTGAGTCGATCAAAGCGCAGGATCAGCCGGTGATTCAGGCGCTGGTGATGCTGTTCGTGTTTGAGTTTATTGTGATTAACCTGCTGGTCGATCTGCTTTACGCGGTGGTCAATCCGGCCATTCGTCTGCGACAGGAGCCGAAATGAGTAGTCAATCGCTGACCGAAAATCCGCCTCAGATCATTCGTTCGCCGTGGCGTGATTTCCTGCATGCCTTTGTGCGTAACCCGCTGGCGCTGGTCTCTGGCGGATTTGTGCTGCTGCTAATTGTGGTGGCGATTTTTGCCCCCTGGCTGGCACCCTGGGATCCCATGGTCCCGGACTGGATGGCGCTGTCGTCGCCGCCTTCTACGGCACACTGGATGGGGACCGACGAGCTGGGGCGCGACCTGCTGAGTCGCATCATCTATGGCGCGCGTATCTCGCTCTATATCGGCGTGCTGTCGGTGACCATCGGCATGCTGGTCGGTGTCATACTGGGCTTACTGGCGGGCTATTACGGCGGTTGGGTCGATATGCTGATCATGCGCGGTGCCGACGTCCTATTCGCGTTTCCCGGCATGTTGCTGGCCATTGCGGTAGTGGCGCTGCTGGGAACGGGTCTGAACAACGTCATTATCGCGGTTGCGGTCTTCAGCGTACCGGTATTTGCCCGTATCGTGCGGGCGTCGACGCTCTCTCTGAAGCAGGCTGCCTATGTTGAAGCCGTGCGCTGTGCCGGTGCGCCAGACCGCGTGATTATTCTGCGGCATATTCTGCCCGGCACGCTCTCCAGCGTGATTGTCTATTTCACTATGCGCATTGGCACCAGTATTCTGACGGCGGCAGGTCTGAGCTTTATCGGACTGGGCCCGGAGCCAGACGTGCCGGAATGGGGCAATATTCTGGCGATGAGCCGCAGCATGATGATGGCCGGAGCCTGGCATATGAGCGTATTTCCGGGGCTGGCGATTTTTATCACCGTGCTGGCATTTAATCTGCTTGGCGACGCGCTGCGTGACACGCTCGATCCCAAACTCAAGGGCTGAAGATGGATTATCAACAACTGCAGCGCGACCTGCTGCTGGATCGCTGGCGTGACAGGCGTCAGCTCGGGCAGCCGCGCAGCGCATGCGGACCCACGAATCGCATCAGCGATGTCCCGGGCGTGCGTGTCGGACATGACACGCTGAGTGAAGGCGAAAAGCAGACTGGCGTCACCGCTATCGTTCCGCCGGGCGACAATCTGTTTCTCACGCCGCTGCCGTGTGGAGCTGAGGTGCTGAACGGCTTTGCGAAACCCGTCGGACTGGTGCAGATAGAGGAACTTGGCGTGCTTCAGACGCCGATTCTGCTCAGTAATACGCTGGCAGTTGGCACGCTGTTTACCGCGCTGGTGCGAAATGCTATCCGTCGTAACCCGGAACTGGGACGAACGTTGCCCACGGTCAACCCGCTGGTGCTGGAGTGCAACGATGGCTGGCTGAATGATATCCAGGCGCTAGCTGTCAGTGAGGCGATGGCGCAGGCGGCGCTGCAGACGGCCTCCGCTGACTTCGCGCGCGGCAGCGTCGGCGCGGGACGCGGGATGAGCTGTTTCAGCCTGAAAGGGGGCATCGGAACC
This sequence comes from Pantoea sp. 9140, assembly GCF_000745295.1. Lineage (NCBI taxonomy): Bacteria > Pseudomonadati > Pseudomonadota > Gammaproteobacteria > Enterobacterales > Erwiniaceae > Pantoea > Pantoea sp. 9140. The sequence continues at coordinate 1,447,654 of NZ_JQNO01000001.1, forward strand.
GCTTCACGGCTGATACCCTCCCTCAACGCCACGCTTGGCGTGCTGGTGCTGGCCAATTTCGGCGCACTGGAGGCCTTAACGATCGATGGCGTGCGGGCGGGTGAGATGATTGCGCCGCTGCTGGCGGGGAATGCGCCGCAGCGGGATGCCGGTTCTGTCATCATCATTATGGCCACAGATGCACCGCTGGATGCCCGTCAGCTGAAGCGCATCGCGAAGCGAGCCGGAGCTGGCCTGGGGCGGCTGGGCAGTTACTGGGGCCACGGCTCGGGCGATATTGCGGTGGCGTTTTCCACGCAACCGCTGCCGCAACCGCCGCAGGACGACACGCTGGAGCCGCTGCTTGCCGCGGCAGCCGATGCCACTGAACAGGCGGTACTGGATGCCTTGCTGAGCGCCGAGGCTGTTACCGGCTTTCGCGGTCACCATCGACCCTCACTGACGCAGATTCTGGACAGGTTAACCTCATGAAAATTTTTATCTCAGCCGACATTGAAGGCATCGCGGGCGTCATGCGTCCGGAGCAGTGTACACCTGGTCACCCGGAGCATCAGATCGCCCGTGGTCTGATGGAACAGGAAGTGAATGCCGCGATTGAGGGGGCGTTCGCCGGCGGCGCAATGGAAGTAGTTGTTGCCGATAGCCATGCGCAGATGACCAATTTACGTGCGGAAAATATCGATCCCCGCGCCCGACTGGTGCAGGGCAAACCTCGCTGCCTGTCGATGGTGGAAGGGATAGAACAGCAGACGTTCGACGGACTGTTTCTGGTGGGGTTTCACAGTGCAGCGGGTGAATCCGGCGTACTGGCGCATACCATCAATGGGCGTGCGTTCTGGCGTATACACATCAATGGCCTGGTGATGGGCGAAACCGATATTTATGCCGCCGCCGCCGCTGAACAGGGTACGCCATTGCTGCTGGTCACCGGCGACGATCAGTTACAGAGCTGGATAGCGGAACACTACCCCTCAGTCGATTATGTCTGTGTAAAACGCGCCATTTCGCACACCAGCGCGGAATCCATTAGTCCACAGACGGCCCAACGTGCGATCGCGGCCGCAGCGAGCGCTGCACTGCACCATCCTTCTCAGGTGAACACGACCCGCCTTACAGCGCCTTACGCTATGCGGCTTCAGGCCACAAAACCGGTGCTGGCTGATCTGTTCAGCCTGATCCCTGGCGTCACGCGCCTTGATGCCGTTACCGTGGGTTATCAGGCGGAGAAGATGGAGACGTTAATCAGCTTACTCAGTGCCTTCTCCTATCTGGCGAGTACCCAGTCGTAGCAGCATTATCCCAGGGCTGCCTGCAACGTCAGCCCGTTTATCCTGCCTTTCTTTTCGCCTTACACCGCGCTACCGGATGTACATATGCCTCATCCCCCGGACGAGACAGGATCGCTGCTGGCTTCAGCCTGATGAACCCACACTTCTGAACCAAAGCTGCACCACGGCAGCGCGAGCCCTGCTCCCTGCAGAGGCTTCAGACGGGACTGCCGGATGCGAAAAGGTGCGTGACAGGTCGCTGAGCCTGCGCTGGTTTTGCGGTACAGTTTTTGCAACAGGGGAATAATTACTTTCACTCTCCGCCGGTGCGGCCTGTCGGAGAGGCCTCCGGGTCCGGTATTCCATCCAGGATAAATCATCATGCGGCTCCGCCATATAGAGGTCTTTCAGGCCATCGTACAGACCGGCAGCATCAGCGCAGCGGCGCGCCTGCTGAATGTGTCGCAACCGAATATCAGCCGTGTGCTGAATCACGCTGAACAGCAACTGGGATTTGCGCTGTTTGAGCGACGTATCCAGGGTATGAGTGTGACGGCAGAAGGGCGACGCCTGTTGCCTGAAATCGACGATCTCTGCCAGCGTCTGCAATCCATTACCCAGCTCACCGAACAGCTGCGGCGTGGTGAAGGGCAGTTAGTCCGCGTTGGCGCGGCTCACGCGTTTGGTCAGATGGTGATGGCCACGGCGCTGGTCACCTGGCGGCAACAGATGGCTTCGGTCAGTGTCGAACTGGTCACCGAGCACTTCAGTACCTTATGCCAGATGATTCTGGAAAATCAGCTCGATTTCGCGCTGGTCTTCGGTCAGCAGGTCGATGCGGATCTGCTGGCTGAACCTCTTTTTCAGTCTTCCATGGTGGCGCTGTTACCGCGCCATCATCCCCGCCATGAACCCGTTACGCTGCAATGGTTATGCGACAATAATTTACTGATGATGCAGGCGCAGGATCCTCTTGGACGCGTCCTGCATCGTGCGCTGCGTGATAAGAAACTGAATCCCGCCGTTTCGTTGTCGATCAAAACCTATTCGGTCATTGCAGATATGGTGCTGGCAGGCGGTGGCGTGGGCGTCGTGGATCTCTTCACCGCCTGTCGCTATGCCGATCAGCTAAAGCTGCTGCCCGTCGCCCAGCCCCTGCCGTTTGAAGTGATGCTGATCAGCCGTCGTGACCAGCCACAGTCGCAGTCCACGCTGCAACTCAAGCAGGTGATTCGTAACAGACTGTGGGAGATAGCCCGGCAGTGTGAGGCGCAGTTTATGGAGGGCTGAACCCGCGTCTGCATTGTCAGGTTGCCTGAGATTTTATTCATTCTTAACCCGGATACGTCATGAAATAACGCGCAGTGCGTCTGTTTCACAATGGTGCACGCTGCACTGACTTCAAGCGTGTTAATCCCCTCACCACGCCGGTTTACCGCCTTCCTCCGCTGTTTTAACAGTTGGCGCAGTAATTGCTTTCTCATCGTTACCGCATCCTGCAGCGCAGGAACAGGCACCGTAGCCTGGTAAGCGGCCTGTGGCGACACGCCACTCCACGACATCGATTTCAGGCGAAGAAGCCCTACCGGCAATGCTGTCGGCGGGGCTTTTTTTTGGAGTAAATCTATGAATAAGTTGAAAGCATGGTTTCAGGGGCCACAGGATATTACCGAAGCAGAGGCCGTTGAGGATTACGCGGTTGGCCGCGTGCCGTCGCACTATCGCTGGCCCATTCCGGCCATTATTCTGGTGTTGCTTGGCAACTCTACCGCCATGTTCTGGTTCAGCCTTGGCGCGGACATGAGCTACCAGGTCGGCTGGCCAATGCTGCTGCTGCCGATAGGTTATATGGTGGTGTTCGCCACCCTGATTGGCTCGTGCATCATGAAGATGGCGAGCAAAGAGGGCCTTTCACTCAATCTGATGACGCGCGGTCTGGGGTTTGGCTATATGGGCTCCGCCGTCACCTCGCTGATTTACGCGGTAAACTTCATCTTCTATTTCCTGTTCGAAGGCACCATTGTTTCCCACGCCATCGCCAACTATGCGGGCGTGCCGGTCAACTCCCCGACCGGTATCGCCATCTTTGCGCTGATGGGGCTGGCCGCCATCTGGTTTGTCTGGAAAGGCATGTCATCAATGCAGTTTCTGCAAACCTGGGGTGTCCCCATTTTCATTGTGCTGTTTGGCTTTTGTATCTGGCAGTTAACGCACCACTATCCGGCCGTCAGCTTCAGCGGCTGGCAGCCAAAAGGGGAGGTGGACAGTAACGCCCTGTGGCTGGTCATGAATATGGCCAACGGGCAGATTGTTTTTCAGGGCCTGATGGCCACCGATTACGGTCGTTTTGCCCGCCCGGGTATCAGTCATAAAGGCACCGCAACGATCATGCTGGGGATGCTGATCCCGATTGTCGTAGTCATGCTGTTTGGCGCCTTTATAGCCTATACCCTGATGCCGCATATTCAGGGCGGAGATGTCTGGTCGCTGGCGCTGGATCCGGGCTTTGTCTTTCCGCTGATCATTGGGCTGACCGGCGTGTTATTTGCGGTGATTACCCAGATCCGCATTAATGTGCTGAATCTCTACTCAGGTTCGATTGCACTGTCGAATACCATGGATATGGCCTTTAACTATCGGCCGGGACGTCAGTGGTGGATGTTGCTGGTCTGGCTGCTGGGCGTGGTGTTCTATATCTGCAATATCCTGCAGTACACCGGCACTTTCCTGTCTATTACCGGCATTCTCACCAACACCTGGGTATTTATAATCCTTGCGGATTACTTTATCTGCCGCAAAGTGCTGCACCTTGCCCCCTCTGATTTTGTGGAGTTTCGCAAAGCGTATCTGCGTATGTGGAACCCGTCCGGCGTCATTGCGTTGTGCGTCGCTGTTGCCATCGGCGCGGCGGGCGTGCTGGGCCTCTATCCGATGGTGTACGCCTCGTTTATTGCCATGCTGGTTGGCCCTGTGCTGCATGTTGCGATCAGCGTGGCAACGCGCGGCAGCTATTACTTCAAAACGTTCCCTGAGGATATGCAAACCAACTGGAAACCCTCTGATGCTTACCAGGGACCGAAACCGGTGTTTAATCCGTTACTGAGCAAGGAGGCAGAATAATGCGCATCAATGTGGCAACCATTCAGTTTGAACCCACGCAGTTCAGAAAAGAGGAGAACGTCACTCGCCTGTTGGCATTGGTAACCCAGGCCGCGCGGGATGGCGCACGTTTGATCGTAATGCCGGAAATGGCCACCACCGGTTACTGCTGGCTGGATCGCGCGGAAGTCGCCCCCTATGTCGAAACGGCAGACGGCGCCACCAGCCAGGCATTTGCTGCTATTGCGCGTGAGTTTAACTGCTTTCTGGTCTTCGGCATGCCGGAGCGGGACAGGGTCACAGACCTCTACTATAACAGCGCCATCCTGGTCGGACCACAGGGCGTAATCGGCGTTCACCGTAAAACCCACCCCTATATTTCGGAACCGAAATGGGCGGCGAATGGTGATAGCGGTCATCAGGTCTTTCAGACGGAGATTGGCAATATCGCGATGTTGGTCTGTATGGATATTCACTTTATTGAAACCGCCCGGCTGGCCGCGCTGGGCTGCGCGCACATTATCTGCCACATCAGCAACTGGCTGGCTGAACGTACACCTGCGCCTTACTGGCTCACGCGCGCCTGGGAGAATGGCTGTGCGCTGATTGAAAGTAACCGCTGGGGATGGGAGCGGGGTGTGCAGTTCAGCGGCGGCAGTTGCATTGTGGATAGCCAGGGCAATGTGCTGGCCAGTTGCGATAGCGGCGATCGGATACTCCGCGCTGAATTACCCCTTCCGGAGGAAAATTCGCAACTGAAAAAGCGCCGGCCTGAGCTGTATCAGCGTTTGATGACCAATACGTTCTTCTGGAATCCAAAGGACTTTTTTGGCTTGTACGGACGTCATCCACTGCCCGATGGCAAAGCGTCCCGGATTGCGGTGGCGCAGTTTCGCCCGCAAAACGATGTAAGTACTAATCTGAAACAGATTCGGCACCAGGCCGAACAGGCAAAATCGGGCGGCGCAGAACTGCTGGTGTTGCCGGAGCGGGCGCTGACCGGGAGTGACGGTAGCCGCTTCGCGCTAACGCTGGATGATGCACCTCTGCAGGCGCTGATTGCGCTGGCGATAGAGCTGGATATCGCGCTGCTCGCGGGATTCGCCGAGCGGGAAGGGGAGCAGTACTTTAACAGCGCGGTACTGGTGAGCAGTAGCGGATTGAGTGCGCACTATCGGCAGATTCACGTCAGCGACCAGGATCGGCAGTGGGCCAGCGCAGGCAATCAGTGGGTGACATGCGATCTGCCGTGCGGGCGCGTCGGTATTTTGCTGGGCGAAGATTTGCTGGTGCCGGAAGCCGCACGGATTCTGGCGCTGGAAGGCTGTGACATCATCGCCTGTCCGGCGCAGCTTCATTCCCCCGTTCCCATGGCGCACGCGGGCACGGCGATCCCCCATGTCTGGCCGATTCCGCGCGGTGCCGATCCTTACCACTGGCTTCTGCCGCGCGTTCGGGCGGGTGAGAATAATGTCTGGCTGGCGTTCGCTAACTGGCCAGCCGCTGAGGGTGAAAGCTTTGGCCTGAGCGGGATATTTGGCCCAGACACGTTTGCTTTTCCGCGTCAGGAAGCGAAAGCTCTCGGTGAGAAAGGGCTGGCCGTACTGGAGATATCCACGGGTTCAGCCGGCACTCCTTACCCGGATCATGTTGTAAGACGTAAAGATCTGGTGCTGATGCGTCAGCCGCATTACTACACTGCGCTGATTACTCTACCACCGCGCTGAGAAACAGACGCGGCCTGCGGGCCGCGTTGATTCAGGAGCTATTATGACTGCCACTCCGCTGCTGCCTAAACGCGTTATTCCGGTTGGTATTCTCTATTCTGTTTCAGGCGATTATGCGGTGATCGGGCGCGAGATGCTTAATGGCATCCTGCTGGCAATCGAGGAGATAAACGCTAATCCCGCCCATCCGTTTACCCTTGCGCCTGTGATCCGCGATCCGCAGGGTTCGCTGGATCTCTACTATGAATATTGTCACGACTTACTCTATCGCCACGGCGTGCGTCATGTGATCGGCTGCTACACGTCCGCGGCGCGAAAGACCATTCTGCCGTTGATCGAGGGTGCCAACGCGCTGCTGTGGCATTCCGCGCGCTATGAGGGGTTTGAGAGCAGCAATAGCGTGATTTACCTGGGCGCCACCCCTAATCAGCATATTTTGCCGATGCTGAGCTGGCTTTTACAGCAGCAGGCGGCAGAGATCTATCACATCGGTTCGAACTATGTCTGGTCCTGGGAGATGGATCGCATCACCCGTGAAGCCATGATCCCCGCGGGCGGCAGCGTGCTGCAAAGCAAATTACTGGCGATGGGCGAAGAAAATGTCGAGACGATAATCGCGGATATTATCGCCTGCCGCCCGAAAGTCCTCCTGAATACCCTGGTCGGTAAAAGCGCTTACAGTTTTTACCGCGCCTGGCATCAGGCCTGCCAGCAGCAGCCCTGGTTAAATGAGGTGCTAAAGCTAAGCCTGACCTTGTGTGAACCGGAAGTTCAGTTGATTGGCGCAGAGGCGTTAGAGGGATACCTGGTTTCTGCCAGCTGGTTTCAGTCGATAGACAACACCGCCAACCGGCGTTTTCTCAGCAGCTATCACCAGCGCTTTGGTGAGCATGTTTCGCCATCAGTGGACAGCGAGAGTGCCTGGCTGGCCGGGCATTTGCTGGCGAGAGCCATTGCGCGCCACGGCAATGATGACGTTGAAGGTGTACGCGATGCGGTATTGCTGGATGAAATGGATTCGCCAGCCGGGCGGATCCGCCTTAACGCCGGAAATAATCACTGCTGGCTGACCCCGCATCTGGCGCGTTGCCACAACGGCAGGCTGGAGAGTTTCTGGCAGGCTGATGCGCCGGTGGAACCCGATCCCTGGCTGGCCTGGGTGGACCTCGCGAGTCTTACGCCGCATGGAGGTGGCGAATGAGCCGAAAAAACGTGCAGATGCGCGGATTAAAGGTGTGTGTGATCGGCTGTTCTGACCGTGATAACCACCATCTGGCGCAGCAGTTTAGCCGCATAGGGATAGAAGGCCTGTTCTGTGCAGTGTTTCCGGATGAGAACCAGCTGGCTGACCAGCAGCTGCTGGTGTTCGATGGCGATAACTCTACCCTGTTTCACCCCACAAACCCGCTCCCCTGGCCCGCGCTGCCAAAGATTGCGCTGACTGCCATTGAAACGCCATCACGACTACAGTGGATTGCCGAACAGAAGATCGACAGCTACATGCGCAAACCCGTGCGCTTTGACGGTGTGATGACTGCGTTTACCCTGGCGCTTACTCATGCCGCACAGATCCACCAGCTCGAAGCGCAGCTCCGGCGGCAGGAGGAGCGTCTTAGGGCTCGCCGGTTTCTGTTTTCCGCGCAACTCCGGGTAATGTCTGCGCTACGGCTTGAGGAGGACGATGCTTACAGCCTGCTGCGCCGCGCTTCAATGGCGCAACACATGACCATTGAAAATCTCAGTTGTGCGTTGCTGAACGATACGGAGTCCTGGATCAACCGGCTGAGGTCAATGCTGACGGAGTAATGGGCATTGTTTAACCGGAGGCTGTACTGTTTTTCATACGCATCTTTGAGTGCGTTGTTGCGAGAGATATTGGGACGCTGTGAAATAAAAAATCCACGCAATTGCGTGGATTTTTATAGGGTTTTTGCGTTGTTATGAGATTCAGCGAAACCTCATGAGACAATCAGCAAATCAGACGTTAAACAGGAAGTTCATCACATCACCATCTTTCACGATGTACTCTTTACCTTCTGAACGCATCTTGCCGGCTTCTTTCGCGCCTTGCTCGCCTTTGTAGGCGATAAAGTCTTCAAACGCGATGGTCTGGGCGCGGATAAAGCCTTTCTCGAAATCGGTGTGGATTTTACCGGCTGCCTGTGGAGCAGTGGCGCCAACCGGGATGGTCCAGGCACGCACTTCTTTCACGCCAGCGGTGAAGTAGGTCTGCAGGTTCAGCAGCGAGTAACCGGCGCGGATAACGCGGTTCAGGCCAGGCTCTTCCAGTCCCAGCTCCGCCATGAACTCTTCACGATCTTCATCTTCCAGCTCGGCAATGTCCGACTCAACGGCGGCGCACACCGGCACGACGACTGAACCTTCTGCTTCAGCAATCGCACGCACCTGATCCAGATACGGGTTGTTCTCGAAACCATCTTCATTGACGTTGGCAATGTACATCGTTGGTTTCAGGGTCAGGAAGCTCAGGTAGCGGATGGCCGCTTTGTCGTCGGCATCCAGATCCAGTGAACGCAGCATGCCCGCTTCAGAAAGATGCGGCAGGCACTTCTCCAGCGCAGCCAGCTCGGCTTTGGCATCTTTATCGCCGCCTTTGGCTTTCTTCTGCACACGCTGAATCGCACGTTCACAGGTTTCAAGATCGGACAGTGCTAGTTCGGTGTTGATGACGTCAATATCTTCCGCCGGGTTCACTTTACCCGCCACGTGGATGATGTTGTCGTTTTCAAAGCAGCGCACCACGTGGCCGATCGCTTCGGTTTCGCGGATGTTGGTCAGGAACTGGTTACCCAGGCCTTCACCTTTGGACGCCCCTTTTACCAGGCCCGCGATATCGACGAATTCCATGGTAGTCGGTACCACGCGCTGTGGTTTAACAATCTCAGAAAGCTGGTCGAGACGCAGGTCAGGCATGGGTACCACGCCGGTGTTTGGCTCAATGGTACAGAACGGGAAGTTAGCCGCTTCGATGCCCGCTTTAGTCAGCGCGTTAAACAGAGTGGATTTACCGACGTTCGGCAGGCCCACGATACCGCATTTGAATCCCATGGTTTGATACCCTTTATAACTGGATGGACAGCGCGCCAGTGGGCGGACTGTCGGAGACGAATGGAAAAATTTCGCGCATTATACACGGAATCACGACGATTCGGGCGTTTAAGCAGGCCTGAAGGCGTGCAGCCGGTTCATTGCCTTGATGCGATCCTCTTTCAGCCACAGTTCGGTGCAGCGCGCCGCCTCATCAATGGCATCATCAATCAGCTTCTGCTCGCTGGCGGGCGGCTTGCCCAGCACAAATCCGGTCACCTTGTTGCGATCGCCGGGATGCCCGATACCGATGCGCAGCCGATGGAAATTATTGTTGTTGCCCAGCTTGCTGATGATGTCTTTCAGGCCGTTATGGCCGCCATGGCCGCCGCCCTGCTTGAACTTCGCCACACCGGGCGGCAAATCGAGTTCATCGTGCGCCACCAGAATCTCTTCTGGCGTGATGCGATAAAAGGTCGCCATTGCCGCCACCGCTTTACCGCTCAGGTTCATAAAGGTGGTCGGCACCAGCAGGCGTACATCCTCGCCGGCTATCGCCATGCGTGCAGTGTAGCCATAGAATTTGCTTTCCTCTTTCAGTGACTGATTGTGGCGTTCAGCCAGTAGATCCAGATACCAGGCACCCGCATTGTGGCGTGTGGCGGCATATTCAGCGCCCGGATTGGCCAGTCCCACAATCAGTTTAATGCTGCTCACAATGATTATCCTGCTGTTATCGCGAAAGGGCGTTAGTTTACTTCGCCACAGGCGAGATGACAAAGCACAAGCATTGAAATGGTTCAGAACGGTGATTAATCATTTTCTATCTAAATCAACAGGCTGCATTCAGGGCCAGGTCATTCTTTATAGCTGATGTGTGATCCAGTCCGCAACGTGGACCCCAGCCATTGCCTAAACTTATGGCACTTAACATTGTGTGCGGTTATTAACTCATATGGATGGAGGTGCAGCATGAAACATCAACACTGCCGCGTAGCGGGTAACAGCTTGATGGTACTGGGATTAGTCACAATGGTGCTGGGTGTTGGGTTTTCAATCATGAACCAGCTGCCGTCACTCGATTTGCCGCAGTTTCTGGCGCAGGGTGCCATTCTAAGCATCTTTATTGGCGCACTGATGTGGCTGGTGGGCGCGCGTATCAGTGGCCGTGAAAAAATTGAAGATCGCTATTACTGGCTGCGTCACTATGACAAGCGCTGCCACCGGTCACACAATTCCCACCACTAACTGATGGCTGCCGGGACCGGATGCTGCGCTGTGCAGTTCCGGCCACTGGCTTTGGCGTGATAGAGCGCCGCATCAGCAAGCGCCAGTAAACTCTCAAAATCCTGCTGGCCGTGCGTGACCGTGGCAAAGCCAATGCTGACCGACCAGGCAATTTCATTGGGTTGCGACGCACAGACTGCCAGCCGGATCGCCTCACACCACGTTTCTGCATCCCGTGCTCCAGCCGGAATGATGGCCGCAAACTCTTCGCCGCCCAGTCGTGCAAAACGCCCCTCAGCCGGTATCAATCCTCTGACAATTTCGCAAAAGTGAATCAAAATCTGGTCGCCCTGATGATGGCCATACCGATCGTTGATGCTTTTAAAATGATCGAGGTCGAACAGTATCGCGCTGAACGGCCGGTTCTGACGGCGGCAGCGCGCCACAATTTTCTCCGCTTCAGCAAATAGGGCGCGGCGATTCCAGACGCTGGTCAGCGGATCGTGCAGGGAAGTGTGTTTTAACGCGATCTGCATCCGCTCATTTACCATGGCCAGAATGGTAAACGTCAGGCCGATGACAAACAGAATGGATTCCAGAATCACGTAAACCGAGAAGTCCGATCCGCCAATCGCCCCAGGTTGTGTACTGGGAATGGCGCTATCCAGAAACAGGCGCGCCAGATGAAACAGCAGGTGGATCCACAACAGCAACTGGGCAGGCCAGAATGTGGCTTTCAGCGTGTCTCGCGCCTGCCAGACCAGCTGGATCAGTGCGGCAGTATAAGCAACGCAGGCGATACACAATACCAGTACCCGTTTGGGTAAGCTGTAATAAAACGCCGGAAAGCAGCAGAGGAGTGCCCAGAGCAGAGCACCCAGTAGCCAGTGCGTGCCGATAGGTTTACCGCAGAAGCGCCGGAACGCATTTAATAATCCGCCATAAGCGAGCATCACTAACACATTGCCCACTGCAACCGGCAGAAAATGCAGGCCGCTGCTGCGCAGACTGCTTAAGAATACGGCAATCAGGGTGAAAATCAGTGACAGGCAGGTGAAGCCTAGAACGCGGTCATAGTGCGACCCCACCCAGGCAAAAACCATAATGATGCTCAGAAACCCCAGTACATAGAGCTCGCAGACAAACAATGTGTAGATATCGAGGCTCATGGTGGCTGAATTCTGATGGGAAATGCGCAGCAAATTACCACTTAACGCTTAACGGCAGAAGCAGGGGAGCATCGCGTTTTAGTAAAAGAGTGGGAGGCGTTGAAAATAGGGGATTAAAAGGAAATTTATCGGGGAAAAGTCAGAAAAAAAAGCGCGTTAATCCATACGGCAGAGATAAAAAAACCGGGCACAGGGCCCGGTTCCGCGAAGATTAATGCTCGAACATCGCCGAGATCGATTCTTCGTTACTGATGCGGCGAATCGCTTCGGCCAGCATGCCAGATAAGGTCAGCGTGCGCACATTCGGCAGTGACTTAATCTCGTCAGAAAGCGGGATGGTATCGCAGACGATGACCTGGTCGAGTACAGATTTACGCAGGTTTTCAACCGCATTGCCGGAGAAGATCGGGTGCGTCGCGTAAGCAAATACGCGTTTGGCACCACGTTCTTTCAGCGCTTCAGCCGCTTTGCACAGCGTGCCGCCGGTGTCGATCATATCGTCGACCAGCACGCAGTCGCGGCCAGCAACGTCACCGATAATGTGCATCACCTGAGAAACGTTCGCGCGAGGGCGGCGTTTATCGATGATAGCCATATCGGTGTCGTTCAGCAGTTTAGCGATAGCACGGGCACGTACTACGCCACCAATATCGGGAGAAACAACAATCGGGTTTTCCAGACCGATCTGCATCATATCTTCCAGCAGGATCGGGCTGCCAAATACGTTATCAACCGGGACGTCGAAGAAGCCCTGGATCTGCTCGGCGTGCAGGTCAACCGTAAGAACACGGTCAACACCGACGCTGGAAAGGAAGTCTGCCACTACTTTAGCGGTGATAGGCACACGCGCGGAACGCACGCGGCGGTCCTGACGTGCATAACCAAAGTAGGGGATGACTGCGGTAATACGACCAGCAGAAGCACGACGCAGCGCGTCGACCATCACAACCAGTTCCATCAGATTATCGTTGGTGGGAGCACAGGTGGACTGGATGATGAAAATATCACCACCGCGTACATTTTCATTAATCTGTACGCTCACTTCACCATCACTGAAACGGCCTACAGCGGCGTCTCCCAGGCTGGTGTAAAGGCGATTGGCAATACGTTGTGCTAGTTCCGGGGTGGCGTTACCAGCAAATAGCTTCATATCAGGCACGAGAAGAACCTCAGGCTTTGCGTCCAGAGAATGAACGGCATGACTGTAACCGGCGCGTACGGTCATAGACGTTCACACGGGTGTGTTAATGCGAAACGTGCAGTGTCTGGAACGGGGTGACACTGTCACGCATTCGCTAATCGCCTCGCAGGGTACGCTGTAGCGGCGAGACATTAACGCCTCGGGCTACAAATCCGCGCACCCCATTCGGGGCAAGCTCCAGCACCTGGCGGGCGGCGGACTCGGTGTCAAATTCAGCAAACACACAAGCGCCTGTGCCAGTCAGGCGTGACGGCGCGTATTCTAGCAGCCAGGAAACAAGCGCATCAACCTCACGAAAACGTTTTCTTACCACTGCTTCACAATCATTGGTGAAGGGTAAGGCTAAAAGCGTCGATAAACTGCGCGATGGCGTATCCCGCGTCAGCCCGGGGTCGTTGAATACCACGGGAGTACTGATGTTCACACCGGGATGGGCGACAAGATACCACTTTTCTTCCGGCGATGCGGGCTGAAGTTTTTCACCCACACCCTCTGCAAAGGCCGCAAAGCCATGCACAAAGACCGGTACATCCGCGCCCAGCTGCACGCCGATTGCCGCCAGCTCACCCGGTGTGAAGCCGGTTTGCCACAGATGATTCAGCGCCACCAGCACAGTCGCCGCATCAGAAGAGCCGCCACCGATGCCGCCGCCCATAGGCAGCCTTTTCTCAATAGCAATCTGCGCGCCCGCGCGTGCGGGCAGGCGATGGTTATCCTGTGCCGCCTGTTTCAGCATGTTCGCAGCGCGCACAATCAGGTTGTCCGCATCCGCCACGCCCGGCACCGGCGTTAACAGCTGAACAGAATCGCTGTGATCGACACTAATCTGCAGTTCATCACCGTAGTCGAGAAACTGAAACAGCGTCTGCAGGTTGTGGTAGCCGTCGGGACGACGGCCAGTGATGTAGAGAAAAAGATTCAGTTTTGCCGGGGCAGGCCAGTGGGTGATCATTGAACGGTCCAGCCGTCCATACGCAGTTTAATCCGCTGGTCACCCTCTTTCAGCTCCAGGCTGGACGGCAGCGGCGGGGTAACCTTGCTGTCGTAGCCCGCAATCGAAACCTGCCAGTTCTGACCGTCGCGGCTGTAGTTGAGGCTGCTCAGCTGATAGCTATCGTTAAGCTTATAATCCGTGGCATCGCCCGGCAGACCCATCATCCACTGACGCAGATTCGCCAAAGGAATGTTCATGCCGGTCAGCTGTGAGATCATTTTCTGCGCATCGTTGCTGACGTAGCGCTTGCCTTTGTTATCGACGATCTGCACCACTGAGCCCTGCGCATCAAGCTGCAGTTCGGTGCTGCCGAGCGGATTGGTCAGCAGCAGGCGATAGCGATCGGGCGCGGTCTGTTGCCAGTTGAAGCGGGCGTAGACTTTCTGCTTGTCAGAGAGGTAGGCAAAGGCGCCGCGGGTCTGGTAGTGCGTGACCTTTGAGACCGCCTGCTGATGCTGTTGCCACTGTGGCGCGGTAACGCTGGGGCCGGGACCTTGCGGTTTGTTGACGCTACAGGCCGCCAGCAGCACGCTGGCAAGGGGCAAAAGGCGCAACAGATTGCGTGGTGAATTAAGCATCAAGTGGTCATCTCCTCGGACACATTTATTATTCGTAACGGATAACGCTAACCGTCCCGGTTTTAACCGTCAATGCTGTTATGCAGCAAATTGAGCACGAACAGGTTAATCTTATTACAGTCATAGCCTTTGTATGGCTTTTCTTGATCTGCCGCATCTTGTAGAATGCGCCTCACAAAACCCTGACATTATTGGGACATCCCAACCAAAATCGCCATGACGCTGCTCGCTCTCGGAATCAACCACAAGACTGCCCCCATTGCTCTGCGTGAACGCGTTTCGTTCGGGCCGGAGACGCTTGAGCAGGCGCTGAACAGCCTGTTATCACAGCCAATGGTGCAGAGCGGCGTGGTGTTGTCCACCTGTAACCGGACGGAACTCTACCTGAGTGTAGAGCAGCAGGCCGATTTACAGGCGCGTCTGGTGAGCTGGTTATGCAATTATCATCAGCTGGATGAAGAGGATGTACGCAACAGCCTCTACTGGCATCAGGATAACGAGGCGGTCAGCCACCTGATGCGCGTCGCCAGCGGACTTGATTCACTGGTGCTGGGCGAACCTCAGATCCTCGGTCAGGTAAAAAAAGCGTTTGCCGACTCCTCACGTGGTCATGCGCTGAGCAGTGAACTGGAACGCATGTTCCAGAAAACCTTCTCTGTCGCCAAACGCGTGCGCACGGAAACCGATATCGGTGCCAACGCGGTGTCAGTGGCCTTTGCCGCCTGTACGCTGGCCCGTCAGATCTTCGAATCCCTCTCCTCCGTTAATGTGCTGCTGGTTGGCGCGGGTGAAACCATTGAGCTGGTGGCACGTCATCTGCGTGAACATCAGGTCAAAAATCTGATCATTGCCAACCGCACCCGCGAGCGTGCCGAAGCGCTGGCGTCGGAAGTTGGGGCAGAGGTGATTACGCTGGCGGAGATCGATGCCCGCCTGGCCGAAGCCGACATTATTATCTCCTCAACCTCCAGTCCGCTACCGATTATCGGCAAGGGGATGATGGAACGCGCTCTGAAAGCGCGACGTAACAAACCCATGCTGCTGGTCGATATTGCGGTGCCACGCGACGTGGAGCCGGAAGTCGGCGATCTGCCTAACGCCTATCTCTACAGCGTGGATGACCTGCAGGCGATCATCGAGCAGAACCTGGCACAGCGCAAAGCGGCCGCGGTTCAGGCCGAAAGCATCGTGGTTCAGGAAAGCAGCGAGTTCATGGCGTGGCTGCGCTCACAGGGCGCGGTGAATACCATCCGTGAATATCGTTCTCAGGCGGAGGATATCCGTGCTGAGCTGGAAGGCCGTGCGCTGCAGGCGCTGCAGCAGGGTGCCGATCCGCAAAAAGTCATGCAGGAACTGGCGCACAAGCTGACCAACCGTTTAATACACGCTCCAACCAAATCACTTCAGCAGGCCGCCCGCGATGGCGATAATGAACGCCTGCAGATTTTACGCGACAGCCTGGGTCTCGATTAGGCGCACCGCTGTCGCCACCTGTTTACGGGAATCCCACATTTAAATGAAAACCTCTATAGTTGCCAAACTGGAAGCCCTGCAGGAGCGCCACGAAGAAGTGGAAGCGATGCTGGGCGATGCTGGCGTGATCGCCGATCAGGAGCGTTTCCGTGCGCTGTCACGCGAATATGCTCAACTGACCGATGTGACCCGTTGCTTCCGCGACTGGCAGCAGGTTCAGGAAGATATCGAAACGGCGCAGCAGATGCTCGACGATCCTGAAATGCGCGATATGGCGCAGGAAGAGTTGCAGGAAGCGCGTGAGAAGAGTGAAGTGCTGGAACAGCAGTTACAGGTGCTGTTACTGCCGAAAGATCCCGACGATGAGCGCGCCTGTTTTATTGAAGTGCGCGCCGGAACGGGCGGTGATGAAGCCGCGATCTTCGCCGGCGATCTGTTCCGCATGTACAGCCGCTATGCCGAAGCGCGTCGCTGGCGGGTGGAGATCGTCAGCGCCAACGAAGGCGAGCATGGCGGTTACAAAGAAGTGATTGCCCGCGTCACCGGCGACGGTGCCTATGGCCGCATGAAGTTCGAATCAGGCGGACACCGCGTGCAGCGCGTGCCGGAGACCGAATCACAGGGCCGTATTCATACTTCAGCCTGCACCGTTGCCGTGATGCCGGAAATTCCGGAAGCGGAACTGCCGGAAATCAACGCTGGCGATCTGAAGATCGACACCTTCCGCTCATCCGGCGCAGGCGGTCAGCACGTAAACACCACCGACTCCGCGATCCGTATTACCCACCTGCCAACCGGCATCGTGGTGGAGTGTCAGGACGAACGTTCACAGCATAAAAACAAAGCCAAAGCGCTGGCGGTGCTGGGTTCCCGTATTCACGCGGCAGAGATGGCCCGCCGTCACGCCGCCGAAGCCAGTACCCGCCGCAACCTGCTGGGCAGCGGCGATCGTTCTGACCGTAACCGTACCTATAACTTCCCGCAGGGCCGCGTGACTGACCACCGCATCAACCTGACAATCTACCGTCTGGACGAAGTGATGGAAGGCAAACTCGACAGCCTGATTGAGCCGATTGTGCAGGAGTACCAGGCGGATCAGCTGGCAGCGCTGGCTGGTCAGGACTAATGGATATTCGTCACTGGCTGAAACAGGCTGTCGCCACGTTGTGCGGGGGTGACAGTCCGAAGCGTGACGCAGAGATCCTGTTGGGTTTCGTGACCGGCAAATCGCGCAGCTGGTTAATTGCCTTTGATGAAACGGCGCTCAGCGATGCGCAACTCGCCCAGCTGGACAGCCTGCTGGCGCGACGTGCCCGGGGTGAACCGGTGGCGCATCTGGTAGGCGAGCGTGAGTTCTGGTCGCTGCCGTTACGTGTCAGTGACGCCACGCTGATCCCGCGCCCGGATACCGAACTGCTGGTTGAGCAGGCGCTGGCGCATCTGCCCGCGACTCCCTCGACCATTCTGGATATGGGCACCGGCACCGGGGCGATTGCGCTGGCGCTGGCCAGCGAGCGGCCCGACTGTCAGGTGACCGGCGTGGATCGCATTGAAGCCGCCGTTGAGCTGGCAGGCAGCAATGCAGAACAGCTCAACCTCTCTAATACCACCTTTCTGCTCAGTCACTGGTTTCAGGCGCTGACGCCGCAGCACTTTACGCTCATCGTCAGCAATCCACCCTATATTGATGCCAGCGACACGCATCTGGAGCAGGGCGACGTGCGTTTCGAACCGCGCAGCGCACTGGTGGCGGATGAAGCGGGGCTGGCCGATCTGCGCACGCTGATTGAGCAGGCGCCCGCGTGGCTGCTGCCGGGTGGCTGGCTGCTGCTGGAACATGGCTGGCAGCAGGGTGAGGCGGTGGCCACGCTGATGCAGAATAATGGCTATCACGCCGTTGAAACCGTCAGGGATTACGGCGGTAATCCGCGTGTGACGCTGGGTCAGTTCCCTTCATAAAAGCGCTTTGAAAAGGATTCATGATGTTTGCTTTTTATCCCCTGATTAAAAATCTGCATATCTTAACGGTCGTGCTTACCGTGACGCTGTTCCTGCTGCGGTTTTACTGGCTGCGCCGTGGTTCGGCGATGATGACAAAACGCTGGGTCCGCATTCTGCCGCACGTTAACGATACCCTGTTACTGGTGACCGGCGTCCTGCTGGTGGTGATTACCCACTTCTATCCCTTCACGCCACAAGGAAGCTGGCTGACGGAGAAGCTTTTAGCGGTTATCATCTACATCGCCTTAGGATTTGTGGCATTGAGTCGCCGTCCACGCACTGATCGCACCCGCTGGATCGCTTTTCTGGTGGCGTTAATCGCCCTGGTGACCATCATTACGCTGGCGCTGACCAAAATGCCGTTATGGGGATAGCATGACCTCGACCGAACAATTAGATTTCAGCCAGACACCGCTGTGTGAAGCGGTGATTGGTGCCACGCTTGCCATCCGCGCCGATTTCCCGGCGGTGTCGGTGGAAGCGCAGCTTGCGGCGTTAGTCGCCGAAGCGCGTGACTATGTCAGCGACATCGAAGATGCTGACATGCAGCTGGAAAAGCTGCTGGAGCTGTTTTATCGCCAGTGGGGATTTTGCGGCGCCAGCGGCGTCTATAAACTTTCTGATGCGCTCTGGATCGACAATGTCTTAAAGACCCGTCAGGGCACCGCCGTGTCACTGGGCGTGATTCTGCTGCACATCGCCGCCGAGCTGGAACTGCCGCTGATGCCGGTGATCTTCCCGACGCAGCTGATTCTGCGCGCCGACTGGATTGATGGCGATAAGTGGATAATCAACCCGTTCAATGGTGAAACCCTTGACCGGCATACGCTGGAAGTGTGGCTGAAAGGCAATATCAGCCCCACCGCGCGTCTGTATGACGATGATCTCGACGAAGCCAAAACCGTCACCGTGATGCGCAAGATGCTCGACACGCTGAAAGCGGCGTTGATGGAAGAGCAGAAGATGGAGCTGGCGCTGAACGTCAGTCAGGTGCTGTTGCGTATCGATCCGGATGATCCCTATGAAATCCGCGATCGCGGTTTGATCTACGCGCAGCTGGAGTGCGAACATATCGCCCTGAGTGATTTAAACTATTTCGTTGAGCAGTGTCCTGAAGACCCGGTCAGCGAAATGATCAAAGTTCAGATTCACGCAATCGAACAAAAACAGGTCACGCTGCACTAAGCGGACCCACTGAAAAGGAAAGGGCATGACACAGAAAGTCGTGAGTATTGGCGATATCAACGTTGCAAACGATCTGCCATTTGTTCTGTTTGGCGGGATGAACGTGCTGGAGTCGCGCGAGCTGGCGATGCGCATCTGCGAGCACTACGTCACCGTGACAAATAAACTCGGTATTCCTTACGTGTTTAAGGCGTCGTTTGATAAAGCGAACCGCTCCTCTATTCACTCTTACCGTGGCCCAGGCCTGGAAGAGGGGATGAAGATTTTCCAGGAGCTGAAGCAGACGTTTGGCGTGAAGATTATCACTGATGTCCATGAAGCGGCACAGGCGCAGCCCGTCTCCGAAGTGGTTGATGTGATCCAGCTGCCGGCCTTCCTGGCGCGTCAGACTGACCTGGTGGAAGCGATGGCGAAAACCGGTGCGGTCATCAACGTGAAGAAGCCACAGTTCGTCAGCCCGGGTCAGATGGGTAACATCGTGGATAAGTTCGCGGAAGGCGGCAACGAGCAGGTTATCCTGTGCGATCGCGGCAGCAACTTTGGCTACGACAATCTGGTTGTCGACATGCTCGGCTTTAACGTGATGAAAAAAGTCACCAAAAACAGCCCGGTAATTTTCGACGTGACCCATGCGCTGCAGACGCGCGATCCGTTTGGCGCAGCATCCGGCGGTCGTCGTGCGCAGGTGGCAGAGCTGGCGCGTGCCGGTATGGCGGTCGGCATTGCCGGTCTGTTTATCGAAGCGCACCCGGATCCGGAGCATGCCCTGTGTGATGGCCCATCCGCGCTGCCGCTGGATAAGCTTGAGCCGTTCCTGGTGCAGATGAAAGCGATTGACGATCTGGTGAAGAGCTTCCCGGAACTCGATACCAGCAAGTAAGTTTTCTGCAAAAAAAAGAGCGAATAATCGCTCTTTTTTTTCGCCTGAAATTCGGTGACGTTACAGCATGATTGTCATCAGATAGCCAATAAACAGCGCCAGATGCGCAGCACCGTTCAGAACATTGGTGCGGCCGGTTGAGAAGGAAATCTGACAGAGGATCAGCGATGCCATCATAATCACCATCTGCGGCGGCTCCAGCCCGAATATCAGCTCCTGTCCGGTCAGCGTGGCGATAATGGTCACCGCAGGCACCGTCAGGGAGATGGTCGCCAGCACCGAACCAAAGAACAGGTTCATGGCGCGCTGCACCTGATTCATCAGTACCGCCTTAATCGCGCCCAGGCCTTCAGGGGAGAGGATCAGCAGGGCCACCAGGAAACCGGTGAACTGTGCCGGTGCATTCATCTCCGTCAGCAGGCTTTCCAGCGTGTTGGCGTTCATTTTGGTCACCGCAATAACGGCAATCAGATGCACAATCAGCCAGACGGTGTGCCAGACGCTGCTGTGCGCCGACGGCTTACCATGGTGCGGATCACCATCATCGCTATCATCTTCATGCTCATAGACAAACAGGCTCTGATGCGTTTTGGTCTGAATCAGCAGGAAAACGCCATACATCGCCGCGGAAATTGCCGCAATCAGCAGCGCCTGAGTTACCGAGAAGTTTCCGCCCGGCAGCGCGTTGGGAAACACCAGCACCAGAATCGCCAGCGGAAAGATAGCGATGAGATATTGCTTCACGCCCGCCAGATTAACGTACTGCGTCGCAAATTTGTTACCGCCCAGCAGCAGCGCAAAACCCACCAGACCGCCGGTCACAATCATCACTATCGAATAAAGCGTATCGCGCATCAGTCCCGGTGCGGCATCGCCGGTCGCCATCAGCGCTGAGATCAGGCTCACTTCCAGAATCACCACTGACAGACTCAGGATCAGCGAGCCATAAGGCTCACCCAGTCGGTGCGCCAGCACGTCAGCGTGACGCACAACGCTGAATGCGCTGCTCAGAATGGCAACCAGCGCCAGTAAGTTAATACCGACTACGACCGGAAATGAAGTATTTGCACCAAAAAAATAGAGTATACCCAGCGTGATAATGGGAAATATCAGCGAGAATTCCTTGTGACGTGTTTTTTCATGTGAAGGCATTCACCATCCTCTCTGGTTAATGATTATCCGGACGCAGCAGATGCTGCTGTTAGAAATATAATCAGTTTTAAGGCAGGGCGCAGTTTATCTTTTCACCGGCCCGGGTGGGAAAAATTTACTGCTTTTTACTTAAATGCAATAAAGTGCCGAAGGGGTATTAACCTGATATTATCTCAAATATTGCAATAGTAATCAGTCTACAACAATTATGACTTATGCACCTATGTGGTCTCATTCTGCCGGGAAATCGGCTTATCATTATGATTTGCAGGGTCAGCACCTGATTTTTCATCTGAAGCGCTAATAAGTCGCTGTTTGTATTTTTGCTGGCCTGCGCCAGGCTTAGTGTGAATCCATAAACTGAGGAGCCGTTATGCCTTACGCTAACCGAGCCGACTTACCTGACAATGTAAAACATGTGCTTCCTGCGCACGCGCAGGATATCTATCAGCAGGCCTTTAACAGCGCATGGGATCAGTATAAAGAAGCTAAAGATCGCCGCGGCGATGATTCACGGGAAGAGGTCGCGCATAAAGTCGCCTGGGCCGCCGTGAAGAAAGAGTACGAAAAAGGCGACGATGATAAGTGGCACCCTAAACGTTAACCCGGCGGCTAGCCGGTTTGCAGTAAAGGGCCAGGAGTATCGGGTCCTTTTTTTTGCCTGTGCTATCAGGTTTATCTGGTTTTTTTTAACCTGCGACCGGAATCACGCTTGAAACCCCGCGCGTAAATAGATTAATGTCAATTTGATGATCGAAACGCAGTGCTGTTTTGGCGTCATGTTACAGGAGCCATTCTGCAGGACGCTGTTGAAGTCGAGGAGGTCGCATTGCTTACCCGGGAATTTCTGTTAAAAGCGGATTGTAAGACGTCATTCGGGGATATCGATGAGACGCTGCTCTGGAGTTGCGAGCAGCGCGCGGCTTCGCTGGCAGCCACGCTGGCCTGCCGTCCCGATCACAGCCCGGTCTGGATCTTTGGCTACGGCTCGCTGATGTGGAACCCGATTTTTGAGGCGGACGAAGTCGCGTCCGGTTCGCTGGAAGGCTGGCATCGCGCTTTCTGTCTGCGGCTGATTGCCGGACGTGGCACCGCCACGCATCCTGGCCGCATGCTGGCGCTGAAGCAGGGTGGCCGCACGACGGGACTGGCATTTCGTCTGCCGGAAGCGCGGTTACATGAAGAGTTGGCGCTGCTGTGGAAGCGGGAGATGATCACCGGCTGTTATTTACCGACATGGTGTGAGTTACAGCTGGAGGATGGCCGCAGCGTCACTGCGCTGACCTTTATTATGGACCCGCGCCATCCGCTCTATGAATCGGACTCCTGCCCGGAGGCGATTGCGCCTTTAATTGCCGCAGCAAGTGGCCCGCTGGGATCGAATGCACAGTATCTGTTTGCGCTGGAAGAAGAACTGACCCGGCGCGGCATGGAAGAAGAGAGTCTGAGCCGGCTGGCGCATCAGGTGAGGACGTTACAGCAATCCTGCCTCAGGCAGGCCTGAGCAGGGTCAGCCGCAAAGAAAAGGGCGCGACAATGCTGCGCCCTTTTACGATCGATCCGGGGATTAGTTACCCGGATTAATCAGCCAGGTGCCGGGCTTATCGATCGTCAGAGACTGGCTGTGCATCTCACTGCCATTCTTCACGTCAATTTTATACTGTCCTGCCGCCAGATTCAGCGCGGCAAATCCGCTGCTGCCGGGTTTGACCTCAACCGGCTGTCCATTCAGCACCACGCTTTCACCGCTTTCCAGCTTAAGATAAACCGTCGCCAGGGCAGCAGGCACGGCGGCTGGCGGCGGAGCTGATGCGGGTGCCTGCGTCGCGGCTGCCAGGTTGTTAACGACATCCGGTGTGGCACTGTGGCGATTAGCCAGCCAGACGGTGACGACCACGGCCAGAAGCGCCACGGCAGCCAGCCCTGGTAAGCCTGGCGACAGCCGCCGCACCGTGCGCGGCGTTACCGGCTCCGCTGACGCCGCAGCGTGATTCATCGCCATCACGACCGGCGGGGCCGCTTCAACCGGCTCCTCGACGGGCAGCGCAGGCGACTCGCCCGGTACCGGGAAGCTGTTGACCACGGCTTCCACATCACTGACCGGCAGATCAATCAGCGCCGCAAAGGCGTCAATCGTTTGCGGACGATCGCCGGGTTTCATAGCCAGCGCGCAGTCAATGGCATGCAGCAGCGGCAGCGAGTAGCCTTCAGGCTGACGTTCCACCAGCGGCTGATAATTATCTTCAATACAGCGCACCACACTGACTGGCGGTGGATTACCGGTAATCAGGCTGTGCAGCACCGCGCCCAGCGCGTAAATATCGGTCCACGGTCCCTGTTCGACTTCGCCTTCTTCGCTGTACTGCTCAATCGGCGCAAAGCCCGGTTTAAGCATGATTTCGGTTTCGTCAGAGAGGTTGCCAATCTCTTTACGCGCCGAGCCGAAGTCCAGCAGCACCGGCAGCTGGTTTTCCTGAATCTGGATATTGTCGAGCGAGATGTCGCGATGCAGATAGCCGGCCTGATGGATGGTGCTGATGGCTCCCAGCAGGGGCGGCAGCAGGCGGCGGATCCAGGCTTCAGAGATCGAGGCCGGGCTGGTGAGCTGCCACTCTTTCAGCGTCATTCCGCTGTAGTAAAGCGTGCCCATATAGGCGGTGCCGTTCTGCTCCCAGAAGCGCAGCACGTGCAGCAGACCGGGATGATTGAAGCGGGCCAGCAGACGCGCTTCCTGAATAAAGCTGGTCAGCCCGGCATTAAACAGCTTCTGGAAACGTTCACCGCGCAGCTCCAGCGTTAAGTCGGCGGCACGGACAGCCAGCGACACGGGCATATACTCTTTAATGGCAATAGTACGTTCAAGCTGGTGATCCCACGCGCGATAGACGATGCCGAAGCCGCCGCCTCCGATCACTTCCTTGATCTCAAATTCATTAAAACGGTATCCGTCAGGCAGGGCATTCGGAACGGTTTTCGGATTATCATTTGCCGACATAGTGAACTCTCTGTACACGGCCTGGTTGTCAGGCTGCGCGGTAATTAATTGATGTTACGCCAGGCACCAATGGCAGGATCAACCAGATCCGCGTGCAGGGTGTCGATGAGTAACACATTCACTTTTTGCTGTGGCATGAAATAGGGCGCCCACTGGCTGCGCAATGTATCGACTCGCGATTTCACAGCGTCAGCGTCCTGCTGCGCAGCATTCTTATCCATCTTTATTAACAGCGCACCATTGAAGCGCCAGACATGCTGCCTGGCATCAAAGGGCAGCACCAGCCAGCTATCTGGCGTATCCGGGCGTGTCACAATCATGCGCTGATTATTCGCGGCAATGACTTCCAGCTTGCTGTCCGGAATAGTCAGATTGGCGATGGGGTAACCCTGATAAAAGGTGACCGCAACCGGCGTCGGGTGATCCGCTGTCGCCAGCGTCAGTTCACTTTTGCCTTCTGCCCAGCCGTCAGGCGAGCACTGCTGCTTGCTGACATCCGGGATGAACAGGGTCCGCGCATTCTCATCCCAGGCGGTGCGGAAATGGCAGCCGCTGGGGAGATCAAAATGTTGCAGCGGCGTGCTGTTGGCGGGCCGGGACAGGTCGAGCGGGGCGGCATTGCTGTCACTCGCGCTGGCGGTTGCATCCGCCATCACAATCGGGCGCCAGTTCTGCAACTTGCTGGCGCTGCCGCTGGCCAGGACGCCACCCTCTTTATTGGTCATCTGCCACGGCAGTTCATCCAGTAAGCCGCACTGATTCGCGAGCAGGGTGCCCACGCGCGGTAAAAAGGTGGTCAGCACGGCCGAATCCTTGCTTTTGCCAGAGACGATACGCAGCGGCAGCGTCTCTTTACACCAGTCGTCAGGCGCTTTACTCACCACATTATCGATATAAACCTCCAGCGCCAGGCTGGGGGAGTAGACCACACGATAATTTTCAGCCTGGGCGTTAAAGGCAATCAGCAGAGTGATGATGCCGGGCAACCACAGTTTCATAAGGATCCTTGGAATCAAAAACGAGGCGGCAGAAAGCGCGCCGAATCAGCCAGTGAATAGAGCAGTGTTGCCTCCTCCGGCTCACCAATCCAGACCGCCAGTGCGCTGAGATTATCTTTCTTAACGTTGCGGCTTACCGCCTGTTCCATCAGAGCCAGCCACTCTTCGCAGGCATTCACCATGCGCAGCGCCTGTTCCATTTCACTACTGTTCAGATTCAGCCAGAAGCCATCGGTGCAGACCAGAAAAGCGTCCCCATCCTCCAGCGCAATCTCCTGCGAAAAGCTGACTAAGCGAGGCGGCTCAGCGCCGAGCGCATTATAGAGTAAATTACTGTTAATGCCGGTATTTTCATAGCCCGCTTCTTTCAGCTGCTGGGCCAGACTGTGGTCCCGGGTCACCTCGTGAAGCACGCCTCGCCGGAAGTGGTAAACCCGGCTGTCACCGGCATGCGCCCACCATGCACGCTGTTTCTGGCGGTCAATAAACAGGGCTGCCAGCGTGGTGCTCATGCGGGAATATTTCGGATTTTTACCCTGTGCCTCATGCAGCGCTAAGCGGCACTGTTCGATCGCCTGGTGGGTGATTTCCGGCGTAAAGTCGGTGTTCGCCTGTATCTGGCTTAGAAGCGTGTCGCGCACCAGCTGTGCCGCCATCTCGCCGCCGGGCAGCCCGGCCACGCCATCGCAGACCACAAAACAGGCTTTTCGCTCATCCAGCTCGGCACCTGTGCGATCCTGATTCTCATCGCGTAGCCCCTGCTGGCAGCGGCTGGCAAAAACGATTTTCATGCGTCGTCCACCCGCGTCTGAGAATCTTTATACTGATTCACTTCCATGTCGTAGGCATGAAGGAAAGCTTCGCCAAACAGCGTATGGAAATCATCTTCTATCTCACCGGCCGTACGCTGGTAATTACGCATGAAGTAGTCCCAGAGCGCCGCTTTCTTCGCGGTGGAAAATGGCAGTTTTGACACCAGGCCATCGGCGCGCGCCTGCTCTTCCAGCCGCTGCGGATTAAAGGATTGCAGCATCGCCGCAATAATGGCGCGAATTCCGGCAATCATGCCCAGCTGGTGGGCCTGCAGATCGACCAGCGCATCGCGCACTGCCTGCTCCGGCGGCATAAATCCGGGCATCTGGCTCTGATACATCTGCATCAGCACGGTTTTGCCGGAGGGCAGGATCTTGAACGGGTTGTTGGCCTCATTCAGAATCATGGTCATGTCCGCTTTCACGCCCCGTTTGAGAATGGAACGTGATGAGAGCAGCGCCACGGTGCCCTGAGAAAAGAGGCTCAGCATCCGGCCGGTAATGCGCATCTGCTCTTCGTCAACCGGCGTGGCGTGACCGTTGCTCAGTCCCATGCCGTCCAGCAGGGCGGCGATGAGCCGATCCTGATCCACCGGCTGTGCTGTCAGCGCCCGGCGCGGCTCACTGGCCTGCGGATCGATCGCCAGCCGCGCATCACTGTGCCGCTCATGACGTGAAGGCGGCACGTCGTTGACCAGCAGCCGATCCTCAATCTCATGATGTTCGTGAATGCCCAAAGGATTCGCGGGCCGGGCGCTGTCACCCGCAAACAGGGCCAGCGGATCGCTCTGCGCGTTCTGGCAGGCGGGATCGCGCACTTCCAGCGCATAATCACCGATGCGCAAGGCGTCGCCGTGCTTCAGCAGCACCTGCATGCCGCGACCCAGCGTAATGCCGTTATGCTCGACCGGCGTTACGCTGCCCTGGTTGGTCAGCCGGCACTCCCCGTCATGCGACAGGTGAACCAGCGCCTGCAGGCGCGAAATAGCCCGCGTCTCATCCGGCAGCACCAGATCGTTGTCCTGACTGCGGCCAATGGTGCCGCCAGGCGGTTGAAACGCGACGCTTCTGACCGGAACATCCGTAGTGCATTGCACGATGGTAAATTGCATGAGTTATCCCAGATTGAACGGCAAACGCATCCGGCCTCACTCGAACATCGGAGGATAGAGGCCATTACGTCCCGGCTGTGCACCTGCCGCCGGGTTAAACAGTAACGAAAACAGTTGCGCCGTGAGGTTGCCGCTGTGCTTGTGGGTCGCATGGGCAAAACCATCACTGCGATTACTCCACCAGTAGCTCATATGCTGCTGAGGGTCGAAACGTTCGGCCACTTCACGCCAGCTCAGCGTGCAGGGCAGATCCTGAAAACCGATCACATCCATAATCTCTGAGGGCTTCCTGGCGGGCACCAGCAGCGGCGGCAGCGCCTGTATCTGCTGCTCTAACTGCTCGCCGTCCAGCGGCGTCTGAACCGCCCGTAACAGGGTTGCGCCCAGATCATGAAACCAGTCACCGGAGATGGTCAGCTGAGCCGGATGCCACTGCGCCAGCGGAAAGCTGTGCAGTGCCAGCAGCGGCCAGGCGCGGCCGACGCGGTCACAGGAGGGCAGCAGACAGCCCATCTGTACGTGTGGCCGGGTCGCGGTCACCGGCAGGACAAAGTTCCATACTGGCGCGTGAAGAAAGTTCGCGCTGTATGACCAGGCCTGCTGATGCCAGTGCATTAATCCCTGCTGGAACCAGTGATTCCACGGGCTAATCTGTTGCTCACTCAGACGACGGTGCAGAAAGTCACCGGTCGACGGCAGCTTGCCGTACCAGCCGGGGGCGGTGTAAGCAGCCATGTTCACCTCACCATTACTCGCTTAGCGAGTGTGATCGCGCGGCCGGGTGCAGCGGTGCTGCCGCCAGCACGCTGCCTGCCTGGCCCGCGATTTTAAGATTGTCTGCCAGCTTGCGCATCATCAGTGCATTGTCACGCGCATAAGGCGATGACTGAATCTGCTGATCCAGCAGCTGGCTCAGGTGCCAGTCGAGCTGCTGCAGATCGCGGGCACTGACCGTATCGGGCAGCGAGCGCTGTAAGTTTTGCAGCAGCCAGGCCCGTAAAAATTCGCCATCGTAATTGCGCGGCTGATAGAGCATCTGATAGGCGCGCAGCGCATTGCGGCTGTAGGCGTTATCATCACCCGGATCGTTGCGCAGAATGTTGGTGATCTGCTGCGCCACGCGCGGCAGCAGCAAAGACTTAAGCGCATTTTGATAAAGCACCCAGGCGGCGTCGCTGACCTGACTGCCGCGATATAAGCCAGCCCGCATAGTAAGCGGCGGATTATCGAGAGAAAAACGTTCCGACAGCGGCAGCTTCACCAGGTTGTTCAGAAAGGGTAGCAGATCAAAAATATTATCAGCAGGCTGATGAATCACCTGCTGACTCTGCTCACGAATGGCCGGCACCCGTGCGGCCACCTGCTGCAGATAGTGCTGATTCTGGTAGTAGCTGATGCTCCACAGGCTGGAGGCAATCAGCAGCGCGCCTGCCAGCACGCCGTAGCCAATCCAGTGGAACAGCTGATTGCGATACTCCCAGCGGCGATTACTGCCCGCCAGTCCGCTCTCTTTAAAGATCAGATCGCTCAGCAGGTCACGAATAAAGAAGCTCTGGCCTTTGTTGCCGGGAATCGGACTGTTGCGGTTAACGCTGTCCCAGGCGGCAATCGAATGTTCGCCCGCCTGACGTAACTGCAGTTTACGGCTCAGTTCACCCATCACCCGATCAAACGGCAGGCCTTCCTGCGTACCGCTGGTAAAGAAGAGGCCGCGGGGGCTCCAGGCGACGGCATCCTGATGATCAGAGAAGACGATATCGAGATACTCGTTCAGCAGCGGGCGCAGTGAGGCGAACTCCTGCGGGAAGAGGAAGCATTCAGCGCGCTCATTCAGATCGCGCTCCTGGGTCATCTGCTCCGCCAGCTGCTGCTGTAGCTGCTCTTCCAGCCGCTGGAACTGCTGGCCAAAATGACGATGCCAGTCATCTTTGTGCGGCTTACCCGTCTCACGGTTAAACGTAAAGCCCCAGATAGCGTCACGCCGCGCTTTATCGATGTTGCCAAAGTAGCTCATGAAGCCTTTCAGCAAATCGGTTTTGGTGACCATCACATAGACCGGGAAGTGAATACCGGTCTGCTGATGCAGTTCCGCCATACGCTCACGCAGCGCGCTGGCCTGGGCAAAACGCGCTTCGGCAGAATCGCTCAGCAGATCGGCCACGCTGATCGTCATGATGACACCGTTAATCGGCTGGCGGGTGCGATAGCGTTTCAGCAGATTGATAAAACTGTGCCACTCCGCGGCATCGCGCACGCGCTGGCTCTCCTGCAGCGCATACCGCCCCGCGGTATCAATCAGCACTGCGCTGTCGGTAAACCACCAGTCGCAGTTGCGGGTGCCGCCGACGCCACGAATCGCCTGTTTACCCAGCGTATCGGTCAGCGGGAAATCGAGGCCCGCATTAAACAGCGCGGTGGTTTTACCGGCACCGGGCGCACCCATCACCAGATACCAGGGCAACTGGTAGAGATAATTGGCATTAAAGCGCGAGAGCAAATTGCCGCTGTGACGACGGCCAAACTGGGTGCGTTTTAGCTGCATCGCCGCGTCACTGAAGCGCTGATTAAGCCGCTCCTCAGTCATCTGACGTTCCGCCGGATCGTCGTTGCCCGCCAGCTGAAGCTGGGTCAGTAAGCGGCTGTTAAACCAGGCACGATAAAGCGACGGGATCAGCTGGAACAGGATCCAGAGAAAATAGAGAGCGCTCACGGTGAGCTGGCGAGGCAGCACCGGTTCCAGAGGACGCGACTCGCCCCATGTCCAGAACGGGCCCAGCATCCAGACCAGACAGCTCAGCGCCGTGACGCCAATAAAGCTCCACAGCAGGCGATGCGTTAACAGCAGGCGAAGGGAAGCGCGCATTATTGTGCTCCTTGATGATTACTGAGCGTTTCAGGCGCGGCAAACAGGGTGATCTCAACGCGGCGGTTGCGGGTCCGGTTTTCGCTGCTGTCGTTGGGCAGCAGCGGGTCGCTGTCACCACGGCCTTCAGAGCGTACCGTATGACCGTCCTCCAGCTGCAGCTGCAACAGCTGGGTGATGGCACGGGCGCGGGCGAATGAGAACTCATAGCTGGAGGCAAAACGGCTGTTATCCACCGGATGATCGTCGGTAAACACGGACACCAGAATGGTGCCTTTGACATCTTTCATCGCGGTTGAGACGCGGGCCAGCAGCGCGCGGCCCACCGGGTTAATCACCGTGCCTTGCTCGGCAAACAGTTTGTCTGCGGGAATAATCACTTTACTGCCAAAGGCACCATCGCTGACTTCGAGCTGTCCGGCAGCGATCACATCGTTCAGTCGCTGACGCAGATCGAGCAGCGCCTGCGGAGAAGAGGGACGGCGGCCCGCAGTAATCTGCGGCAGCGGGGTCTGATAGATGGTGCGCAGCAGCGGTTCGGCAGCGTTGCCGAGCCGCCAGTTCAGGCCGCTGTAGATCAGGCAGCCGATGAGCGCGACCAGCATGGCGCAGGCCCAGAGCGGCACCATCGGGCGGGCGAGGGTACTGACCAGCGGATGCACCTCGACCAGCGGGGGTTGCGGCGTCTGACGCTGGGTGCGCGTCTCGTCAATCAGGCTTTTCAGGCGCTTACGGATACCGTCGCACTGGGCGCGGCCATTTTCACTGCCGCGATAGCGGCCTTCATAGCCCAGCAGCAGGCAATATTGCACCACTTCCAGCAGCCAGAGATGTTGTTGCGGACTTTGTGAAATGCGCGACAGCAACTGAAAGAATTTCTCGCCGCCCCAGCTTTCATTGTGAAAGGTCACCAGCATGCCGTTGCCTGACCAGACGCCACGCGTGCCCCAGGGGGTTTGCGCTGCGGCTTCGTCCAGCGCGCTGCAGATGCAGTAACGCGCGCCGATAATCATCTCAAACGGCAGCCCTGCCTGTTTACAGCGTTGTTCAAACTGGCGGATTTCATCGATCAGGGACTGGCGCAGACCCGCAGGGTCGTCATGGGTGGCTGCCCGACGAATCTGCACCACCGCATTCAGCAGTGGCGCCGCAGCCTGAAGTAATAGATTCTCATTGCCTGAGGGGGTCGCCTCACGCGCAGGGGATTCCACAGTCATTAATTCGTGATCTTCCAGCCAATGGCAAATCCCTGTACCCGCAGCACAGGACGGTGCTGCGGGCAATATGCGCCGGATTTCATATTCAGTCTAAGATCCAGGTCGCGGTATCGTTAGTCCGACAGGCTTTACTCGCGCCGCCGACGGCCACACAGACCTGTTTCGCTTTCCGCGGACGGGGACGATCGCTCTGCAGCGTGGCATCGTAACGACTGCTCTCTACGCCCGCTTTTAACGGTACATAACCAATTAACGGGCCATCAGCCTGGTCAGCAATCGCCAGCCAGCTGTGCTCCACATTACCTAATACTTCAAACGGTTTACCCGTTTCGAGATAGCGAACGACTTTGCCGCCGTAATCCGGCGAGGTCATGACCGAGGCACCATAGAGCGCCCGCCAGGTCTGATTGACCGGCTCAAATTCAGTCGGTGCCGCGACAGCGTGTCGATGGACCAGTTTGACGCCGTTAATTTCGCTGGTGACCAGCGTATCGTCAGTGACGGGCGGCGGCGGGGCCTTACAGCCTGCCAGGGTAAGCACCGCCAGCAGCGTTAACGCAAGACTCTTTTTCACCATGTTCCTCGTGATCTCATCAAAGTATCTGCATATTGCCAGGCCCGATGCAGGAGGCGCTGTTTTTCGCGCCGCATCGTGCCGAAAGTCTGTTTTTCAAAAAAAGTTCAGATTACATCAGGATAGTTACGCGTTTAGTCTACCTAAGACTTTTGAGAATTCAAACCATTGCACCCACTGGCGATGCGTGATAGCAGGCGCTTTCGGGGCAGGCTGCGATATAAGAAAAGCGCCAGACAATGTGATAGTTAAAGCGAACTGAATTATCGCAGAGACAAACTGGTTGAGAATATTGCCGCGCATTCTGACATGCAATGGATCCGATTGGAAACTATTAAGCGTTTCTAATCGTTCGTTACCGATAAAATTTATCTCTTCACCCAAAGAATCTTATCAAAATCAGAATTTACGCGCCGGCTATGCCCGCCTTTTTTCCGGAAAGCGGCACGCCTTTTGCTTCAGAAAAGTTTTAACGGCGGAGAGGTGAACCATGGATGCCCTGATCTGGCTGCAGGCATCGCGTGACAGCGATATTGCCAGCCTGCAACGGCTGCTTAAGACCGGCGAACTGATGGCTGCCGTCAGTGAGCTGGTTCATCGACTGCAGCGGGAACGCGGCGCAAACAATCTCTGGATCTGCTCCGGTGGCGCGCTGTTCAGCGCCGAGCGTCACGCCCGTCAGCAGGAAGTCAGCGCCGGCCTGCACCATTTCTATCAGGCGCTGCCGCCCGCCACCGCACAACCCGGCTTCAGTCGTTTCTGCAACCTGATTGCGGCTGCCCTGCAGGCGCTGGCGGGATTACCGCTGCTGCGTCAGCAAATCAGCCTGCATGAGCGGGATCAGGCTGCGGCGATGGCGGCGTTTAATCAGGTTATCCGCACCTTACTTAATCTGGTTTTTGAGGCAGCCGACACCGCCAGCGATCCCGATATCTCGCGTGCACTGATCGCGCTGTTCAGTTTTATGCAGGGCAAAGAGCTGGCAGGACAGGAGCGGGCCATCGGTTCAGCCGGCTTTGCGGCGCGGCAGTTCACGCCTGAGCAGCGCAGCCAGATGGTGGCGCTGATTGCGGCTCAGGAGCAGAGCTTTACCACCTTCCGGGAATTTGCCGACAGTGCCGCCTGTGAAAGCTGGCAGCCATTGTCTCAGGCCAGCCGGGATATCGAACGGCTGCGGCGCATCGCCTGCACCGGTAGCCAGTATGATGAAACCGGCGCGCTGGAGTGGTTTTCCCTGCTCTCCGAGCGTCTGGACCAGATGAAAACGCTGGAGGATGCCCTGACGGCCACGCTGATGCAGCGCTGTCGTGAGGCAATTGAGCAGGCGCAGCAACAGGCGGCATCGCCGGTCGTGCAGGGTGACAGCAACTTCTCGCTCTACTTCTGCGGAGCTGACTGGCTGCCCGGCGCGTCAACGCTCAGCAGTGACGGGCTGGCCCCGCAGCTCGGGCGCTCGGTGCTGTCGCTGATTGGTGAGCAGTCACAGCGCCTGCAGCAGCAGGCGGATGAGCTGGCATCGATGCGCGCTTCACTCGACGAGCGACGGGTAATCGATCAGGCCAAACACTGGCTGATGCAGCAGCAGGGATTCACCGAAGAGGCCGCCTGGCAGGCGCTGCGCAAAAGTGCGATGAATCAGAATAAGCGCGTAATGGAGATCGCGCAGGCAGTGCTGGCCGTCGCGAAGACCCTGAGCAACTAACCCGGACGAGGTAGCTGCACAACCTTTGTGCGTGATCTGCGTCAGAAACGTGCAAAAAAGGTTAATTATTCAGCAGCGCATCATCGCACGTCGGCTTTAACGCGGCTTCAGCGATCTGGCACACCCTTTGCTTCAACCCTACAGAGAGTACGCATTGCTCCCGCCAATGGCGGTGGGGTCAGTGCTTTGGATAAAGGCGTCCATCCGCAGGCTTCGGCTTGTCGGAGGACGCCTTTTTTTATTTCTGTTCAGGGGCAACATGATGAGAAAAACGCCATTTTCACTGACACGACGTCAGGCGCTGATCTCCGGTGCAGCGCTGGGTGCGGCCTGGATCGTGCCGGGATTACGAAATGCAGTCTGGGCAGCAGGCTCCGATGCGCCAGAAAAGGCGCAGGCGCGGGTCGGCTTTATCCCGCTTACCGACTGCGCGCCGGTCGTCATGGCGTCGGTAAAAGGCTTCGACAAAAAGTATGGCCTGACATTGCAGGTCAGCAAAGAGGCGAGCTGGGCGGCGGTGCGCGACAAACTGACCTCCGGCGAGCTGGATGCGGCCCATGTGCTTTACGGCATGATCTACGCGCTGCAGCTTGGCGTAGCGGGGCCGCAGCACGACATGGCGAACCTGATGACGCTCAATCACAACGGCCAGGCGATCACTCTGTCGAACCAGCTGAAAGCCAGTGGCGTTACCGATGCGGCCAGCCTGAAAAAAGCCGTTGATGGCAGTCCGAAAGGCAGTCTGACCTTCGCCCACACCTTTCCCACCAGTACGCACGCCATGTGGCTCTACTACTGGCTGGCCAATGCCGGCATTCATCCGTTTGACGATGTGCGCACCGTGGTCGTGCCGCCGCCGCAAATGGTGATGAACATGAAGATTGGCAACATGAGCGGCTACTGCGTCGGCGAGCCGTGGAACCAGCGTGCCATCAGCGACAACATCGGCTTTACTGCCGCTACCAGCCAGCAGATCTGGCCGGAGCATCCGGAAAAGGTGCTTGGCACCCGTGCACAGTGGGTGAAAGAGAATCCCAATACGGCCCGCGCGATGACTGCCGCGGTGCTGGAGGCGGCGCGTTGGATCGATGCCTCAGACGATAACCGCCGTGAAACCGCACAGGTGTTAGCCGGTCGAGCCTGGATCAACACCAAAGTGGAGACGCTGCAGGGGCGGATGCTCGGCCAGTACGAGAACGGGCTGGGACAGTCGTGGCAGGACGCGCATCCGATGCGCTTCTTCGACAACGGCAACGTCAGTTTTCCGTGGCTCTCGGATGGCATGTGGTTTCTGACCCAGATGAAACGCTGGGGACTGCTCACCAGCGATCCCGATTACCTCGCCGTGGCCCACCAGATCAACCGCATCGACATCTATAAACAGGCCGCCAGCGCCGTCGGGCAGATTGCCTTGCCCGCCAGTGAGATGCGCAGCAGCACCCTGATCGACGGCAAAGTCTGGGATGGCAGCAATCCTGCTGCCTACGCCGCCAGTTTCGCTATCAAACGTTAAGAGAGGTTGCTATGAAAACTGACGCGCGCGCCCTGGCGCAGCCGGAGCAAACCCCCGGCAGTGCCACCGTTATTCCGCTACAGATCACCCCGAAAGCCGCAGTTCGTCCGGCGCGGCTGCGTCCGCTGTTGCAGCGCGCCATTCCCGCCGCGGGCGGCCTGCTGCTGATGTGGCTGGTGTGGCAGCTCGCGGCGCTGTCCGAACCCTCGTTTCCCTCGCCTTATGCCACCTGGCAGGCCGCGCAGGTGCTGTTTGCTGACCCGTTCTACAGCAATGGCCCCAACGATCAGGGCATCGGCTGGAACGTGCTGGCCTCGCTGCAGCGCGTCGCCATCGGCTTCGGCCTTGCCGCGCTGGTGGGCATCCCGGCGGGTTTTCTGCTGGGGCGCTTTACCTTTATGGCGCGCATGTTCAATCCGATTATCGCCCTGCTGCGGCCGGTCAGCCCGCTGGCCTGGCTGCCGATTGGACTGCTGCTGTTTCAGCGCGCCGAGCCTGCCGCCAGCTGGACCATTTTCATCTGTTCCATCTGGCCGATGATCATCAATACCGCTGAAGGGGTGCAGCGTATTCCGCAGGATTACCTCAACGTGGCGCGGGTGCTACAGCTCTCTGAGTGGACGGTGATGCGCCGGATCCTGCTGCCCGCCGTGCTGCCTGCGGTGCTCACCGGGGTACGTCTCTCTATCGGCATCGCATGGCTGGTGATTGTTGCCGCCGAAATGCTGACCGGCGGGCTGGGGATTGGCTTCTGGATCTGGAACGAGTGGAACAACCTCAACGTGGCAAACATTCTGATTGCCATCCTGATTATCGGCGTCGTCGGGCTGCTGCTGGAGCAGGCGCTGATGCTGCTGGTCCGTCGTTTCAGCTGGGAAAAATAAGGAGAACACCATGCAACACATTATTCGCGTTCAGCAGGTGAGCCAGCGTTTCAACACTGCCAGCGGCGAGTTTCTGGCGCTGGACAACGTCAGTTTTGATATTCACGAAGGGGAAACCCTGAGCCTGATCGGCCACTCCGGCTGCGGCAAATCGACGCTGCTCAACCTGATTGCCGGATTAACCCGTCCCAGCAGCGGCGTGCTGCTGTGTGATAACCGCGAAATCACCGGACCGGGTCCCGAGCGTGCGGTGGTGTTTCAGAACCATTCGCTGCTGCCGTGGCTGACGGCATTTCAGAACGTCGAACTGGCGGTGCAGCAGGTGTTTAAAGGGCGCTTCAGCAAAGCGGAGATGCGCGACTGGATCGAGCACAACCTTAATCGGGTGCAGATGAGCCACGCCATGCACAAGCGGCCTGGCGAAATCTCCGGCGGCATGAAGCAGCGCGTCGGCATTGCCCGGGCGCTGGCGATGAAGCCACGCGTGCTGCTGCTGGATGAGCCATTCGGCGCGCTGGATGCCTTAACCCGCGCCCACCTGCAGGACAGCGTGATGCGCATTCAGCAGGAGCTGAATACCACCATTGTGCTGATCACCCATGACGTGGATGAAGCGGTGCTGCTCTCCGATCGGGTGCTGATGATGACCAACGGCCCGGCGGCACAGGTCGGGGAGATCCTCACCGTCGATCTGCAGCGACCGCGCTCGCGGGTGGCGCTGGCGGATGAGCCGCGCTATCACCAGCTGCGCCAGAAAGTGCTGCATTTCCTCTATGAAAAACAGACCACGGCAGCGTAAGGAGCAGACCATGAGGCAACGGTTGCTGGTGATAGGCAATGGCATGGCGGGGATGCAGATGGTGGAGAGCCTGCTGCAGCGTGCGCCTCAGCGTTACGCCATTACGGTCATTGGCCGCGAGCCGCACGGCAACTACAACCGCGTGCTGCTGTCGCCGGTGCTGGCGGGTGAAAAGTCCTTCACTGACACCCTGATCCACGATCGCGACTGGTATCAGCGGCACGGCGTGACGCTGCTGAACGGTGAAACCGTGCAGCAGGTCGATCTGGCGGCGCGGACGGTGCAGACCGATCAGCGCCAGCTCGGCTGGGATCGGCTGGTGTTTGCCACCGGATCGCAGCCCCGTCTGCCCGCGATTCCCGGCATCGACGCAGAGTGCGTCATGGGTTTTCGCAGCATCGCCGACGTCCGGCGACTGCTGGCGGGCCAGGGACCGGTAGTGATCCTGGGCGGCGGCTTTCTCGGCATTGAAGCGGCGGCGGCACTCCGCGCCCGTGGCCGTGAGGTGACGCTGGTGCACCATAAACCCTGGCTGCTGGATCGCCAGCTGGATGCAAAAGCGGGTGAGCTGCTGCTGGCGGCCTTAGCGCAACGCGGTATCCACTGCGAACTGAACAGCGGACTCACGGCGATTGACGAGGCGGGCGTGACGCTGACCTGCGGGCGTCACTGCGCCGCCACGCAGGTGGTGATTGCCATCGGTGTTCAGCCAGAGGTCACGCTGGCGCAGGCGGCAGGGCTACCGTGTCAGCGCGGCATTCTGGCCGATGGTCAGCTGCGCAGCGCCATTCCCGATGTTTACGCCGTGGGCGAGTGCTGCGAAATCGCGGGCGAAACCTTTGGCCTGGTCGCGCCCTGCCTGGCGCAGGCACAGATTCTGGCGGCGCAGCTGGCGGGATCGCCGCTGGCCGATTTCGTCAGTGAGCCGCTGGCGACGCGGCTCAAAGTCAGCGGCATTTCGCTGTTCAGCGCCGGGGATGTCAGCGAGGCGCTGTCCATCAGCAGTTTTGATCCCCTCTCCGGCGACTACCGCCGTCTTTTTCTCCGTCAGGGCCGCCTCTGTGGCGTGCTGCTCTCCGGCGACACCCGGCAGGGCGCGTCGCTGCTGGAACGTCTGCAGCGCGCCGACTCTGTCACGCTCGATGCCCTGTTCGATCACGATCAACCTGAACCGCAGCCACAGGCTGCAGAGAGTCCTGAGATGAGTAAACCGGTTTTAGCCGTCATTGGTCACGGCATGGTCAGTCACCACTTTCTTGAACAGCTGGTTGCCCGTGAACTGCATCAGCACTATCACATCGTGGTTTATGGCGAGGAACGCCAGCAGGCTTACGATCGGGTGCATCTGTCAGACTATTTCAACGGTAAAACGGCCGGCGATCTGTCGCTGGTCGGCGCGGACTTCTTTGCCCTGCACGGTATTGAACTGCGCAGCAGCTGCACAGTGGTGGCCATCGATCGCCAGCAGCGCAGCCTGCGTGACAGCGCGGGCAATGAGCTGGCGTGGGATAAGCTGGTGCTGGCGACCGGCTCTCGTGCTTTTGTGCCGCCGGTGCCGGGCCACGACGGCGAACGCTGCTTTGTCTATCGCACGCTGGACGACCTGGATGCCATTGCCGCCTGCGCCCGTCATAGCCAGCGCGGTATCGTCATTGGCGGCGGCCTGCTGGGTCTGGAGGCGGCGAATGCGCTGCGGCAGCTCGGGCTGGAGACGCATGTGGTGGAGTTTGCACCACGCCTGATGGCGGTGCAGCTCGATGAGGGTGGGGCGCTGATGCTGCGTCAGAAGATCGATGCGCTGGGCGTGACGGTTCATACCTCAAAACAGACCGAGCTGATTGAGCAGCAGCCCGACGGCAGCGTGGTGCTGCGTTTTGCTGACGGCAGCCATTTACCCGGCGACCTGGTGCTGTTCTCCGCCGGTATCCGTCCGCGCGATGAGCTGGCGCGCGAGGCGGGCCTGACGCTCGGGCCGCGCGGCGGCATTGAGATTAACGATCGCTGTCAGACCAGTGATAACGACGTGTTTGCCATTGGTGAATGCGCGCTGTGGAACGGTCAGATCTTTGGCCTGGTCGCGCCGGGCTATCAGATGGCGCGTGTGCTGGCCGGACATCTGGCGGCTGAACCGGCTGCCTTCAGCGGCGCGGACATGAGCACCAAACTGAAACTGCTGGGCGTGGAAGTGGCGTCGTTCGGTGATGCCCATGGCCGCACGGCGGGCAGTCAGCACTATCACTGGACCGACGGGCCAAAAGGCATCTACAAGAAAATCGTGGTCTCTGCGGAGGGCACCCGACTGCTGGGCGGCGTGCTGGTCGGGGACAGCAGCGATTACGCCACGCTGCTGCAGATGATGCTCAACGCTTTACCCTTGCCTGCCGCGCCGGAGAGCCTGATCCTGCCTGCGCTGGCCGGTGCGCCGAAAGCGTCAGGGGTCGCGGCGTTGCCCGACAGCGCCCAGGTTTGCTCCTGTTACAACGTCAGCAAGGGCGATATCTGCGCGGCGGTGAAAGGCGGATGCGGTGAGATGAGCAGCATCAAAAGCTGCACCAGAGCGGCCACCGGCTGCGGCGGCTGTGCGGCTCTGGTGAAGCAGGTGATGGAGTTTCAGCTGGAAACTCTCGGCGTCGAGGTGAAAAAAGATGTCTGCGACCACTTCAGTTATTCACGGCAGGAGCTTTATCACCTGGTACGGGCCGGTGAGTTCAGAACCTTTGATGCGCTGCTGGCCTCACACGGCAGGGGTCAGGGCTGTGAAGTGTGCAAGCCGCTGGTGGGGTCGATTCTTGCCTCCTGCTGGAACGACTATCTGCTGAAACCGGCGCACCTGCCGCTACAGGATACCAACGACCGCTACTTCGCCAACATCCAGAAAGATGGCACCTATTCGGTGGTGCCGCGTGTCCCGGCAGGCGAAATCACGCCACAGGGGCTGATCGCCATCGGTGAAGTGGCGGCGCGTTATGACCTTTACACCAAAATCACCGGCGGGCAGCGTATCGACCTGTTTGGCGCGCGCCTTGATCAGCTGCCTGCTATCTGGCAGACGCTGCTTGAGGCCGGTTTTGAAACCGGTCACGCCTACGGCAAGTCGCTGCGCACCGTGAAGTCCTGTGTCGGATCGACCTGGTGCCGCTACGGCGTGCAGGATTCGACCGCCTTCGCCATCGCGCTGGAGAACCGTTACAAGGGACTACGCGCCCCACACAAAATCAAAATGGCGGTTTCGGGCTGTACCCGCGAGTGTGCGGAAGCGCAGAGCAAAGATATCGGTGTGATCGCCACCGAAAAGGGCTGGAACCTCTATGTGTGCGGCAATGGCGGCATGAAGCCGCGCCATGCCGACCTGTTCGCCAGCGACCTCGACGATGCCACGCTGCTGCGCTATGTCGATCGCCTGCTGATGTTCT
This sequence comes from Pantoea sp. 9140, assembly GCF_000745295.1. Lineage (NCBI taxonomy): Bacteria > Pseudomonadati > Pseudomonadota > Gammaproteobacteria > Enterobacterales > Erwiniaceae > Pantoea > Pantoea sp. 9140. The sequence continues at coordinate 1,487,538 of NZ_JQNO01000001.1, forward strand.
ATATCCGTACGGCTAATCGTCTGCAGCGCACCAGCGTCTGGCTGGACAATCTGGAAGGCGGTCTGGATTACCTGCGCCAGGTGGTGATTGAGGACAGCCTTGGGCTGGGCGAGACGCTGGAGCAGGAGATGCAGCGGGTGGTTGACGCCTGGCAATGCGAGTGGCAGACCACGCTGGCGGACCCGTCGCGGCTCGCACTGTTTACGCCGACGATCAACAGCGAGCAGCCCGATGAAACCCTGCACTACAGCCGGGTACGCGGCCAGCGGCAGCCTGAAGCCGTGGCTGCGCGCCCGCTGCTGCAGATGCCCGCCGAGCCGTGGAGCGCCGTCTGCGCACTGGAGGCGATTCCGCCAGAAGCGGGGATCGGGGCGCGACTCGGCAGCGAGCGTGTTGCGCTGTTCCGCTTTGGCGACGCGTTCTATGCGCTGGAGGATCGTGAACCCGGCAGCGATGCCAGCGTGCTGTCGCGCGGGATTCTGGGTGACGTCGGCGGCGAGCCGGTGGTGATCTCTCCGCTCTACAAGCAGCGGGTGAGGCTGCGTGACGGGCAGAGTCTGGATAATCCGCAGCACCAACTGCGCTGCTGGCCGGTGAAGCTGGAAGCGGGGCAGATCTGGCTGGCAAACCGCCCGCAAAATCCGCTGGCGCAGGCATCATGAACAGCACCTGTCCCTATTGCGGCGTCGGCTGTGGCGTCTGCGTCACGCCGCAGGGCAATCATCAGGCAACGGTGATCGGCGATCCGCACCATCCCGCTAACGCAGGCCGGTTGTGCGTTAAGGGCGCGGCGCTGGGCGAGACGCTGACGCCACAGGGGCGTCTTCTTACCGCTCAGGTTAACGGCCAGCCGGTCAGCCTGGATGCGGCGCTGGATGCGGCAGCGGCAGGATTGCGCGCGGTGATCGATCAGCATGGTCCGCAGGCGGTGGCGTTTTACGGCTCCGGCCAGTTGCTGACTGAGGATTACTACGTCGCCAATAAGCTGATGAAGGGCTATATCGGTGCCGCCAATATCGATACCAATTCGCGGCTCTGTATGGCATCAGCCGTGGTCGGCTATAAGCGGGCACTAGGGGCCGATGCGGTGCCCTGCTGTTATGAGGATCTGGAGCAGGCCGATCTGGTTTTGCTGGTGGGGTCCAATGCTGCCTGGGCGCATCCGGTGGTCTGGCAGCGGCTGATGCAGGCGAAGCTGCAGCGACCGGCGATGCGCATAGTTGTTATCGATCCGCGCCGCACGGCCAGTTGTGATCAGGCCGATCTGCATCTGCCACTGCGTCCCGGCAGCGATTCGGCGTTGTTTTCCGGTCTGCTGCACTGGCTGGCGCAGAACGATGGTCTTGATGCCAGCATGCTGCCGCACCTGAATGGCGTGAGTGAAACCCTGGCCGCCGCCGCGCAGTGGGATGTCGCGCGGGTCGCAGAGACCTGTGATTTAACGGAACAGCAGGTGACGCATTTTTTCCGGCTGTTCAGCCAGCACGATCGGGTGCTGACGCTGTGGTGCATGGGGATTAATCAGTCCGCCACTGGCAGCGACAATAACCAGGCGATTCTTAACCTGCATCTGCTGACAGGTAAAATAGGCCGTGCGGGCTGCGGGCCTTTTTCGCTGACCGGACAGCCAAATGCCATGGGCGGTCGCGAAGTGGGCGGTCTGGCGAACCAGCTGGCGGCGCACATGAGTTTTACTGACGAGGATTGCGACCGGGTGCAGCGTTTCTGGCGCAGCCCGGCGATGGCCCGCCAGCCGGGGCTGATGGCGCTGGATCTCTTCAGGGCGATTGCCGAAGGCGAGGTGAAGGCGGTGTGGATTATGGGCACCAATCCGGCGGTGTCGATGCCGGAGGGCAATCGCGTGGCGCAGGCGCTGGCGGCCTGTCCGCTGGTCATTGTCTCAGATGTGATGGCGCAGACCGATACCAGCGCCTTTGCCGATATTCTGCTGCCCGCCCAGGGCTGGGGCGAGAAGAACGGCACGGTCACCAATTCAGAGCGACGTATTTCGCGGCAGCGCGCCTTTGCCGCCGCACCGGGGGATGCCCGGCCTGACTGGTGGCTGCTGGCGCAGGTGGCGCAGCGGTTGGGGTTCCGTGAGGGATTTAACTGGCAGCATCCGGCTGAGATTTTCTGCGAGCACGCGGCGCTGTCGGGTTTTGAGAATGACGGTCAGCGGGCATTTGATATCAGCGGCCTGTCGCAATTGAGCCAGGCCGAATGGGATGCGCTGCGTCCGGTCCAGTGGCCGGTAAATGCTGCTCATCCGCAGGGCTGTGCACGGTTGTTTGGCGATCGCCGCTTTTTTCACCCTGACGGCAAAGCCCGGCTGCTTGTCCCGGCCACGCCCGCCTTAACCCCGCGTGATGCGGCTTATCCGCTATTGATGAACAGCGGTCGGGTGCGCGATCAGTGGCATACCATGACGCGCACCGGGCTGGTGCCGCGTCTGATGCAGCATTGTGATGAGCCGTTTGTGGCGCTTCATCCGGCTGACGCCGCGCAGTATGGCGTGACGGCAGGCGGTCTGGCGCGGGTGCAGTCAGTACAGGGCTGGATTAGCGCGCGGGTGCGCGCTGATGCCGGGATGCGGCGCGGCGAGCTGTTTGTGCCGATGCACTGGAACCGGCAGTTCAGTCAGCAGAGTCACGTCGATATGCTGGTCGCCGCCCGCGCCTGTCCGTTTTCAGGGCAGCCTGCGCTGAAGCAGACGCCGGTCCGGATTCTGCCGCTGGCGGTGAGCTGGCAGGGCTGGTTGTGGCAGCGCGGGATTACGCAGCCCGCAGGATTGCGTTACTGGTCGCGTGCGCCCTATGCGGCGGTGCAGCGTTATGCGGTAGCAGGCGAGGGATCGCCGCAGGCGTGGCTGGCCGGGCAGGTTGATGTGTCAGGCTGTGACCTGCAGCTCGCCACCGGCAGCGGCAATGATTACCGGCTGCTGGCATGGCATGACGGCGAGTTACAGCTGGCGTTTTATGCCGGATCTATGTTGCCGTCGATTGATAGTGCATTTGTCGCGACGGCCTTTGCGGATGCGCCGCAGGACGCTGCCGGGCGGCACAGCGTGCTGGCGGGCCAGTCGGCGCAGCGCAGCGCGGCAGGCCGGATTATCTGTAGCTGTATGGCGGTGGGTGAACAGACGATTTTGCAGGCGATAGCGCAGGGGTGTCGAACCACTCAGGCATTGGGCCGGAAGCTGAAGTGCGGCACGCAGTGTGGCTCCTGTATTCCGGAGCTGAAGCAGCTTTTGTTGTCCGACGTGGTTGTGGAGGAATGATGACGCGAGCAATTGATTCTCTGGATAAGTTACTGGCCCCTGCCGGGGTGGCAAAGCCGCAGGGTGTGGTGTGGCTGGTGGGCGCAGGCCCTGGCGATGTGGAGTTGCTGACGGTGAAGGCGTTACGGTTGCTACAGCGGGCTGAAGTAGTGGTGTATGACCGGCTGGTGAGTGAAGCGGTGATGGCGGAAGTATCGGAGAGCGCGTTATGCGTTGACGTAGGTAAGCAGCCGGGGCAGCACGGATTGAAGCAGGCGCAGATTAATCAGCTGCTGGTGGATCTGGCGCGCAGCGGGCGCGATGTGATCCGGCTGAAGGGGGGCGATCCGTTTATTTTTGGGCGCGGTGGCGAGGAGATGGTGAGTCTGCAGGAGGCCGGGATTCGCTGTGAGGTGGTGCCGGGGATTACGGCGGCGGTGGGCTGTGCGGCGGCCAGCGGAATTCCGCTGACGCATCGGGATTGTGCGCAGTCGCTGCGGTTGATTACCGGCCATGGCCGGAGCGGCGAGCCGCAGCTGGATGCAGCCGCGCTGTCGGCGGTGAATCAGACGCTGGTGTTTTATATGGGATTGAGCTGGAGTGCGTCGATCAGTGCGCAGTTGCAGGCGCAGGGGCGTGATCCGGAGACGCCGGTAGCGATTATTGAGAATGGAACCCGGCCGGATCAGCGGGTGTTGATTACCACGCTGGGTGGCCTGGCGGAGACGGTAGCGCAGGAGAAGCCGGTGTCGCCGTCGCTGCTGGTGGTGGGTGAGGTCGTGCGGTTTTATCGGGCAGATTTGCAGGTGCGGGGGGATGCGACGGTGAGCCGGTGCGACGTGCAGGAAGTCGGGTGCCTTGAGCAGGAAGTACGGTGCGTCGTGCAGGAAAAGCCTGTCTGATCGCAAAGGGATCCCGCATCCCTGCGGACTGGGCTCGCCCTCCCTGGCTCGCACACTTTGCTCTTCAGGCAGGCCATTCCTGCACGGCTGGCGATGGTGCGGAGGTTTTGCGGAAGCGGATCGCGATTAGGTGCAGGTAGGTTTGGGTGAGAAAGCAGGAATGATTTGAAGAGCCGGTGTGTCGTGCAGGAAGTACGGTGCGTCGTGCAGGAAAAGCCTTCCTGATCTCAAAGGGATCCCGCATCCCTGCGGACTGGGCTCGCCATCCCTGGCTCGCACACTTTGCTCTTCAGGCAGGCCATTCCTGCACGGTTGGCATTGGTGCGGAGGTTTTGCGGAAGCGGATCGCGATTAGGTGCAGGTAGGTTTGGGTGAGAAAGCAGGAATGATTTGAAGAGCCGGTGTGTCGTGCAGGAAGTACGGTGCGTCGTGCAGGAAAGGCCTGCCTGATCGCAAAGGGATCCCGCATCCCTGCGGACTGGGCTCGCCATCCCTGGCTCGCACACTTTGCTCTTCAGGCAGGCCATTCCTGCACGGTTGGCATTGGTGCGGGGTTTTGCTGGTTTGCTGAAATGGAGTGGAAATAGGGTGCGTCGTGCAGGAAAGGCCTGCCTGATCGCAAAGGGATCCCGCCTCCCTGCGGATTGGGCTCGCCCTCCCTGGCTCGCACACTTTGCTTTTCAGGCAGGCCATTCCTGCACGGTTAGCATTGGTGCGGGGTTTTGCGGGAACGGGTCTGAATTAGGTGCGGATGGTGAGCGCGCACGTGCCGGGATGTGGGGGCAGACCGGTGCGGTTTGCTTAGGCAGAAAAGGCCTGCCTTGAAGAATCATTTTCGGAAAGACCGATGTGTCTGATTGTTCAGAAACTACTGAGGCTATAAACCGATGATGACTTTTATCTTTCCACGAATTTGCTGAAGTTCGCTTGCGGAAACGACACCTTTTTTGATGGCCCCCCTGACTTTCCAGGCGATGCTTTTTACCTGGTCGGATAGGGCAACGCTATCTTTCTCAGCGCTTATGGGAACTTCGAACGGATATCCCTTTGAATGCGTTGTGCAGGGTACACAGACACACATGCCGGTTTTATTGTTGTAAGCAAACGGGCTAAGAACAACAGCTGGCCTGTGACCTGCCTGCTCACTTCCTTTGATCGGATCAAAATCCACCCAGATGATATCTCCGGCTTCAGGCACAAAACGGCTTACCATTTACCAAATCTCCTTCCCGACAGGCTCACCCCATTCAACCGGATCGTGCAGATTTTCTTCTGTCACGCCTTCAAGCAGTTCTGCAAGAGAGTAACCAACTTCCTGCTTTACAGGTTCAATAATGAGTTTTCCTTCAACCAAATCGATTTTTATTTCGTCATCAATATTAAGATTGAGTGCCTGCATCAATGTCGCCGGGATACGTATTGCTGGAGAGTTACCCCAGCGTTTAACATTTCCATGAATCATTTAACATGCCTCCAATACACAATGTAGATACATGCTAGCGCAATATACATTGTATACACAAGTGGTGTGAGCCTGAACGTTGGGTATTGTCGTGTTTCGTCAGGTGCAGTGCACGTGCCAGGCTTCCTGCATAAAAAAAGCAGGAGCATTACATCGCCCGCTTCAGCGGCAGCGGGGCCACCAGCACTTTCACGCCTAAGGCTTCAAACGCTTTAACCTGCGCGGTGCTGATGCCGCTGTCGGTAATCAGGTAGTGGATGTTGCTCCAGTCACAGGGCAGCGCGAACATCGACACCTTGTCGATTTTGCTGGAGTCCGCCACCACGTAAACCGTGCTGGCTGATTTGATCATCGCCAGTTTGACCTTAATGTCCGTTTCGCTGGGGAAGCTCAGGCCCAGACGCGGTGAAATGCAGGCGGTGGCAAGAAAGAGTTTTTCGGCCAGCACATTTTCGAAAAAACTGGCCGCCTTCTCGCCCGAGGTGGAAAGCGTCGGAAATTTAAAAGTACCGCCGGTCAGCAGGATATTGATGCCCGGCTCGCCGCCCAGTTTCAGGGCGATGTTCACCGCGGTGGTGACCACTGATAAACGGCGGATATGGCTGATGGCGTCGGTAATCGCGGTGGTGGTGGTACCGGAATCGAAAATCACCGTGTCGCCATTTTCGATATGCTGCGCCGCCAGTCGGCCAATCGCCTCTTTCTCCTCCAGATGGGTCTGCCGCTCCAGCAGCATCGCGCCGGTATTCTGCTTGCCCGTCATCAGCGTTGCGCCACCGTGGTAGCGCTGCACAAACCCCTGTTTTTGCAGCATGCGCAGGTCGCTGCGTAATGTGGCTTCAGTCAGTCCAAAGGTCTCGGTCAGCGCTTTGACCGTGACCGTACCATCTTCACGGATCATCTCCAGAATTTTCTCGCGGCGTTGCTGCATGTCAGCGAACTGCTCACTTTTGCTTTTCAATCGAAATGCTCCCTTTTCCAGTAACCTGATGGCTCGGGCGAACAAGGTCTCTGTCGCTGAGTTTAACGCGCCATTTTTATGAATGCGAGATGACCTGAATTACCTTTTATTTTCGAACGAAAACAAATAATCCGCAGGTTATTGAATCTATCAGGGTTTCCGGATTGCAGGCAGCAGGCTTTATTTCGGGACTGGAAGCCAGATCACGTCTTTTCAATCAGATAAGCCGCTTTAAACGGCAGATGGTCGAAATTTGATCTGCCCCACATATCATTTCTTTTCGATAGCTTATATTTTTGTTCGAAAATGATTGAGTCAGCGGCATCAGCAAAAATATGAGGGGAAGAGTGGGATGAGTGGTGAATATGACGTAAACCTGCGCTACGGCGTGGATACCGCAATGAACCTGGCCGGTAAGGTGGCGGTGGTGACTGGCGGGCTGGGCGGCATCGCGATGGCGACTAATGGCATGCTGCTGGAGAAGGGCGCGCGTCTGGCACTGCTCTATCCGCCGTTTGAAGCGGAGAAAGTTGCCAGTCTGCAGGCTGACTTCCCGGCCGATCGGGTGCAGTTTGTCTGCTGTGATGTCACCGCTCCCGCGTCGGTGGAAGAGGCGTTTGACGCGGTGGTTTCCCACTATGGCCGGATCGATATCCTGGTCAACTGCGCAGGCTACGTGATGCTGCAGCCGGTGATTGAGACTGATTTTGCCGAGTGGCAGAAGCAGATCGCGGTGAATCTCACCGGACCTTTCCTTTGCTCGCAGGCGGCCGCACGGCTGATGATCCGTGCTGGCGCAGGCGGCAAAATTATCAATATCGCCTCCCAGGCGGCGTCCATCGCGATCGACAACCATGTCGCCTACACCTCCGCCAAAGCGGGCCTGCTGGGCATGACCAAAGTGATGGCCAAAGAGTTTTCTCCGCACCGCATCAACGTGAATACCCTGTCGCCCACCGTGGTACTGACGCCGATGGGCGAGAAAGCCTGGCGCGGCGAGAAAGGCGAGCAGATGAAAAAGCTGATTCCGCTCGGTCGCTTTGCCTATACCGATGAGATCGCCGCCGCCGTGCTGTTCTTCGCCAGCAACGGCAGCGACATGATTACCGGCGCAGATTTGATGATCGATGGTGGCTTCACCATCTGGTAAGGCCAACCCAACACCCGGGACTTCATACCCTGCCATAACGATAAGAGAGAACATCATGAAAAACCGTACCCTGCTGTGCACTGCCGTGGCTGCCTGTCTGGTTTCTCAGGCGGCGTTGGCCGCCGAAAAAGGCACCATTATGATTCTGGTTAACTCACTCGATAATCCTTACTACGCCTCTGAAGCCAAAGGCGCCAATCTCAAAGCACAGGCGCTAGGGTACAAAACCACGGTGCTGTCGCACGGCGAAGATGTGAAGAAGCAGAGCGAACTGATCGACGCCGCTATCGGTAAGAAAGTGCAGGGTATCGTGCTGGATAACGCCGACTCCACCGCCAGCGTGGCGGCGATCAAAAAAGCCAAAGATGCCGGGATCCCTGTCGTGCTGATCAACCGTGAAATTCCGGTGGATGACGTGGCGCTGGCGCAGATCACCCACAACAACTTTCAGGCGGGTTCAGATGTGGCCAACGTCTTTGTCGAGAAGATGGGTGAAAAGGGCAAATACGCCGAACTCGCCTGTAACCTGGCCGACAATAACTGTGTGACCCGCTCAAAATCGTTCCATCAGGTGCTGGATCAATATCCCGATATGCAGAGTGTGGCGCGTCAGGATGCCAAAGGCACCCTGATCGATGGCAAGCGCATCATGGACAGCATCCTGCAGGCGCACCCGGATGTGAAAGGGGTGATCTGCGGTAACGGTCCGGTCGCGCTGGGCGCGATTGCGGCACTCAAAGCAGCCGGTCGCAACGATGTGATCGTGGTAGGGATTGATGGCAGCAACGATGAACGCGATGCGGTGAAAGCAGGCACGCTGAAAGCCACGGTGATGCTGCAGGCCCAGGCGATCGCCGCCGAAGGCGTGACCGATCTCGATAACTTCATTCAGAAAGGCGTGAAGCCGGAAAAACAGCGGGTGATGTTCCGCGGCATTCTGATTACCCCGGAAAACGCCAAAGGCGTCCAGGACTTTAACTACAAGTCGTAATTAACCGCTGCCGCGCCTGCGAAAGCGGGCGCCAGGGAGAAGAAGATGTCCCGAAGAGTCTGGCTGACGCTGGTGGTCATGCTGTCAGGTGGCTGCAAAATTGTGTCGCAGCAGGAGCTGGCTGACCTGAAGAATCCCCCCAATCCGAAGATGGCCAACATCGACCAGCTCTGGCAGCAGAAGCTGGTGCCGCAGGTCCAGGCCGAGGCGAAACCGCTGGCGACGCTGATGTCGTCGCTGCAATCTGCCAAAGACTTTGACAGCGCCTGCCAGACCTACGGTTATCGCAGTCAGGCTGAGAATCCCTGTGTTTTCAGCGTTTCCGTTCGCGGCGAGGTAACGGCTGTCAATACCACTTCCCGCAGCGGAAAGATGACCGTGAAGGATGAATCAGGTGACAGTGTCACTATACAGGTCGGGCCAATCATTCGTGGCACGGCGTTGCGCGATGTCTATAAAGGCGCGAGCTATCAGGACTTCAACGATCAGGTGCTGTTTGGTGATTACGGCAAGGCGATCAACCAGCACGCCTCAACCCTGATGCAGCAGTTCGCGCCGAAGGTGGGCGACAAAGTGAGTGTTACTGGCGTGTTCAGCAGCTGGGACATTCCGCAACAGCTGCCGGATATCACTCCGGCTGCCATCACCCGGCAATAAGGAGCGGCAGATGCAAAATCCGCAACCGCAAACGTCCGGCGACGTGATTATCGAAACGCGCAACGTGTCGCGTCTCTATCCTGGTGTGACCGCGCTCGATCAGGTCAGCTATCGCGTTTATCGCAACAAAGTGAATGTCCTGATCGGGGAGAACGGGGCCGGCAAGTCCACCATGATGAAGATGCTGGCCGGGGTGGAAACGCCGTCGTCGGGCGAGATTCTACTGGATGGCCAGGTGGTATCGCTGAACTCCACCCATCAGGCGGAGAAGCAGGGGATCAGTATCATTTTCCAGGAGCTGAATCTGTTTCCCAACATGAACGTGATGGACAACATTTTTATCGCCAACGAGTTTTTCCAGCGCGGCGTCATCAATGAAAAGTATCAGTACGCGCTGGCGAAGTCGCTACTGCAGCGGCTGCAGCTCGATGTCGATCCCTATGCGCCGCTGGGCGAGCTGGGCATCGGGCATCAGCAACTGGTGGAGATTGCCAGGGCGCTGTCGAAGGATACCCGGGTGTTGATCATGGATGAACCCACCAGCGCCCTGAGCCAGTCGGAAGTGAAAGTGCTGTTCAATGTCATCGATCAGCTGAAGCGGCGCGGCGTCACCATTATCTATATCTCACACCGGCTGGAAGAGCTGATGGAGATAGGCGATCACATCACCATTTTTCGCGATGGGCGCTTTATCAGTGAGCGCGAGGTGCGCGACGCCAGCGTGCCGTGGATTATCGCCCAGATGGTGGGCGATAAGAAAAAACAGTTCGACTATCAGCCTGCGCCACAAGGGGAAACGGTGCTGGAGGTTGAGGGGCTGACCGCGCTGCATCAGAACGGCGGCTACAAGCTTAATGAGGTCAGTTTCAGCCTGCGTAAAGGCGAGGTGATCGGCATTTATGGACTGCTGGGCGCGGGACGCACGGAGCTGTTTAAGGGGCTGATTGGGCTGATGCCCTGTCAGTCGGGCCGGGTCCGGCTGTCAGGTAAGGATCTGGCGAAACGCAGTTTTCAGCAGCGGCTGAAAAGCGGCATCGCGCTGGTGCCCGGAGATCGTAAAGGCGAAGGGGTGATTGAACTGATGTCGGTTACTGCCAATATGACGCTTTCTGACTTCAGCCTACGCGGTTTTCGTCGGGCGCTGGGGCTGCTGAATCCGGGCCGGGAGCAGCAGCGGGTCAGTGAGATGATCGGCCATCTGGCGATTAAAGTCAGCGATCCCGATCTGCCGGTCACGGCGCTGAGTGGCGGTAATCAGCAGAAGGTGGTGCTGGGTAAGGCGCTGATGACCGGGCCGCAGGTGGTATTGCTGGATGAGCCGACGCGCGGCATCGATGTCGGTGCCAAAACCGACGTTTATTACCTGATTGGCAATCTGGCGCAACAGGGGCTGGCCGTGATGTTTTCGTCGTCCGAGCTGGATGAGGTGATGGCGCTGGCGGACCGCATTTTAGTGATGGCCGATGGCCGGATAACGGCCGATCTGCCCCGCGCGGCGGCAACGAGAGAACATCTGATCGCGGCATCAACCCCGCAGGATTAAGCACCTGGCCCATTGGGCTAAGCTGGCCGGAGAACGTCATGAACCAAAAATATCTGCTCTATATGTACCTGCTCAAGGCGCGCACCTTTATTGCGTTGCTGATTGTGGTCGGCTTCTTCAGCGTGATGGTGCCGAACTTTCTGACCCCCTCTAACCTGCTGATTATGACGCAGCACGTCGCCATTACCGGGCTGCTGGCGATAGGGATGACGCTGGTGATCCTCACCGGCGGTATCGATCTCTCTGTAGGCGCGGTCGCCGGGATTTGCGGCATGGTGGCGGGTGCGCTGCTGACCAGTGGCATTCCGTTATGGGGCGGCAATACGCTGTTTCTCAACGTGCCTGAAGTGATTCTGGTGGTGGCGATCTTTGGCGTGCTGGTGGGGCTTATTAACGGTACGGTGATCACCCGGCTGGGCGTGGCTCCCTTTATCTGCACCCTGGGCATGATGTATGTGGCGCGCGGTGCGGCACTGCTGTTCAACGATGGCGGCACCTACGCCAATCTGGTCGGGATGCCCGCGCTGGGCAACACCGGTTTTGCCCTGCTGGGTTCCGGTACCGTGCTGGGGGTGTATCTGCCGATCTGGCTGATGCTCGGCTTCTTGCTGCTCGGCCTCTACCTGACGCGCAAAACCCCGCTGGGCCGTTACATCTACGCCATTGGCGGCAATGAGTCCGCCGCGCGGCTGGCGGGCGTGCCGATTATCAAAGTGAAAATTTTTGTTTACGCCTTTTCCGGCCTCTGCGCCGGTCTGGTCGGGCTGGTGGTGGCGTCTCAGTTGCAGACCGCGCATCCGATGACCGGCAACATGTTTGAGATGGACGCCATTGGTGCCACCGTGCTGGGCGGCACGGCGCTGGCGGGCGGACGTGGCCGGGTGTCCGGCTCAATTATTGGCGCGTTCGTTATCGTCTTCCTGGCGGATGGCATGGTGATGATGGGCGTCAGCGATTTCTGGCAGATGGTGATTAAAGGTCTGGTGATTGTCACAGCCGTCGTGATCGACCAGTTCCAGCAACGTCTGCAAAGCAAAGTGGTGCTGCTGCGTCGCCATGAAAAAAAGCAGCAGGCAGTGCCTCTCACTGATATCCGTCACAGTTAACAGGAGCGATTATGAGCCGCGAGCAACGTGGAAAAACAGTGGTGATTACCGGTGCCTGTCGCGGCATCGGTGCCGGGATCGCGGCGCGTTTCGCCCGCGATGGGGCCAGGCTGGTGATGGTGTCGAATGCCGATCGGGTCTTTGCCACCGCTGACCAGCTTTCGCAGCAGTATGGCAGTGAGATTCTGGCGCTGCAGGTCGACGTCACAGATGAAGCGGCGGTGCAGCAGCTCTATCAGCAGGCCTTTGAACGCTTTGGTCAGATTGACGTCTCGATTCAGAATGCGGGCGTGATTACCATTGACCGCTTCGACACCATGCCGAAAAGCGACTTTGAACGGATTCTGGCCGTGAACACCACTGCCGTCTGGCTCTGCTGTCGTGAAGCGGCGAAATATATGGTGAAGCAGGGCAGCGGCAGTCTGATTAACACCTCATCTGGGCAGGGACGACAGGGCTTTATTTACACGCCGCACTATGCCGCCAGCAAAATGGGGGTCATCGGCATTACGCAGAGTCTGGCGCTGGAGCTGGCACCGTGGAACATTACGGTCAACGCCTTCTGTCCCGGCATCATTGAGAGTGAGATGTGGGATTACAACGATCGCGTCTGGGGCGAGATCCTCAGCAGCGAGGAAAAAACCTACGGCAAAGGTGAGCTGATGGCGGAGTGGGTGAAAAACATTCCGCTGAAGCGTGCCGGTCAGCCGGAGGATGTGGCCGGGCTGGTGGCGTTTCTGGCTTCAGACGATGCGCGCTATATCACCGGACAGACCATTAACGTGGATGGCGGCTTAATCTTCTCCTGAAGACGCCAGAGATAACCCCGGGCCTGCTGCACAGCAGGCCTTTTTTTGTGCCAGACTTTTCTGGTATATGCACAATTTGCCTCTGCTGTCCTGCATCGCCGTCACAATATGTTAAGGTAACTGTCAATGAATTTGACTTTATCGCAGCAACAAATCAATCAACGTGCCGGGTGACATGATACGGAAAACAGGGGTTCTCTCTTTGATTGCGCTGTCGCTCTCTGCCTTGCAGAGCGCCCGTGCGTTTCAGACTGAAACGGCAGTGTCAGAAACGCCATTCGACAATCCTGCGCGCTACAGTGAGTCGCTGCCGACGCTTGGCAGCACCCGCGACGAGGATGAAGCGTGGAGCAAAAAGCTGGCAGCCGTGGCGAAAAGCATCGGTGAAGCGAGTAACAACAGCGACAGCAATGTGACGTTTGGCCAGCAGGCGGGCGTCTGGGCCTTCAATCATCTGCGCGATGAAGTGGCCGACCGGGTCGAGAGTGAAGGGCAGTCACTGCTTTCCCCTTACGGCACCGCGCAGCTCGATCTGAAAGTCGACATGAACGGTAACTTTGCCGGCACGGGCGGCGATCTCTTCAGCGCACTGGCCGACGAGAACAGCCTGCTTACCTTCAGCCAGCTTGGCCTGCATGATACCGGCGAGGGTCTGGTCGGCAATGCGGGACTGGGACAACGCTGGGACGCCGGTAACTGGCTGCTGGGCTACAACGGCTTTGTCGATCATGTCTTCAGCAGCGGCCTGCAGCGCGCCTCGGTGGGGACTGAGGCCTGGAGTGATTCGATGCGTTTCTCTGCCAACTACTATCAGCCGCTTTCCGGCTGGAAAAATCTGGGCAACTCGCAGCAGCAGCGCATGGCGCGCGGCTATGACATCACCAGCCAGAGCTATCTGCCCTTTTATCGTCAACTGGGCGTCTCGGTGAGCTATCAGCAATATCTGGGTGAGAATGTCGATCTGTTTAACAGCGGCAACCGCTATCACAATCCCTCCGCCATGTCGTTTGGCCTCTCTTACACGCCGGTGCCGCTGGTAACGCTGTCAGCCACCCACAAAACCAGCAGTGCCGGTGAAAGCCAGGATCAGCTGGGGCTGAAACTGAACTACCGCTTTGGCGTAGCGCTGAGCCGTCAGCTTGATGCCGGTAACGTCGCCGAAGCGCGCTCCCTGCGCGGCAGCCGTTACGATACCGTGACCCGCAGCGATACGCCGGTGCTCGCATTCCGTCAGCGCAAAACGCTGTCGGTGTTCCTGGCGACACCCCCCTGGCAGTTAAGCAGTGGCGAGAGCCTGCCGCTGAAGCTGCAGGTGCGGGCCAGCAATGACATCAAGGCAGTGAGCTGGCAGGGTGACACGCAGGCGCTGAGCCTGACGCCACCGGCCAATAATGCGGATCCGCAGGGCTGGAGTGTGATCCTACCGCAATGGGATCCGTCGCCAGACGCCAGCAACGAATACCGGCTGTCGGTGACGCTGGAGGACAGCAAGCAGCAGCGTGTCACCTCTAACTGGATCACCCTGAAAATTGAGCCGCCGATGGCCATGGACGCATCCCCGCAGAACGATCGTTACGATTTAATGGCACCCACCGGCACGGCGCTCTAACGGAAACCTGCCAGCACGGCGCTGGCAGGTAAATCCGGCCGGCGTGGTGCATGGCACGTCCAGCCGGGTTCATCACAGAGTCGTGCTGATGACAGGCTAACGTCAGGCTTATGTGTCAGTAGTAACATCGTGTTGCAATCATCAGCCGCAACTATCGCAGCGATGCGTAAGGGACGCCGGCAATATGCCGATAACAAAAGCAATTCCACCGCTTACTGGTCCTGCTGATGCGCCTGAGTTTACTGAAATATCTTGTCCCTTCTTTTATCCGTCAGCGTGGCCTGCACGCCACCGCGTCATTCCGATCTCTGGGGCGCGCTATGCCCGTGATTGAGTTCACGCCTGAGGGCATTATTCAGAAAGCCAGCCCGCTATTTCTGGCGGCCATGGGATACCGGGCGGACGAAACTGTTGGTCAGCATCACAGCATGTTCTGTCCACCCGCGCTGGTGAACTCGCCAGAATATCGCCGTTTCTGGCAGCGTCTGGCGGCAGGTGAAAGCTTCAGTGATAAATATCTGCGGCTGGCTAAAGGCATGCGACCAGTCTGGCTGGAGGCAAGCTATATTCCGGTGACTGACCGGCGCGGACGGGTTTTCAAAATCGTGAAAATAGCCGCGGATATTTCAGAGAGAATGCAGTCATCACTGGAGCAGGAGTCGATTATCAATGCGATCAGCCGCTCCATGGCCGTAATCGCCTTTCGTCCTGACGGCCACGTGCTGGAGGCAAATGATAACTTCCTGAAGGCTACCGGCTATCAGGCTGCCGAAGTCACAGGAAAGCATCACCGGCTTTTCTGTTCGGATGCGCTCTCTCAGAGTGAGGAGTACCGGCAGTTCTGGTTGAGGCTGAATCAGGGCGAGTTCTTTTCGGGCCAGTTTCCCCGTCTTAACCGGCGTGGCGAACCGCTCTGGCTCAGGGCCACTTACAATCCGGTATTCAACAGCGATGGACAGCTTACTAAAATTGTTAAATTCGCCACCGATGTGACGGAACAGGTGCTGCGTAATCAGCAGGAGTATGACGCGGCGTTAAATGCCTGGAACATGGCTGTCCAGACGCGGGGAAGTGCACAGGCGGGCGCGGATGTTATCGACAACAGCATTCAGATGATCAGCCGGATTGCTGAAGAGATGAGTGTGGTGTCGGCAGACGTCACACGCCTGAACAGCCAGTCTGACAGCATTGATGGCATGGTTGAAACCATCCGGCGCTTTGCCATGCAGACCCGCCTTATTGCACTGAATGCCGCCATTGAAGCGGCGCGCGCAGGCACGTCGGGCCGCAGCTTTGCCGTCGTGGCGGCAGAGGTCCGCAGCCTGGCGGCCAGCGTCAGCAGTGCGACCGAAGAAATTGAGCGGGTGGTAGCAGGGAATAATCAACTTGCCAGAGAGGTGCTGCGGGGAATTGAAACTTCGCTGGCGAACACCGGTCAGGGGGTACTGTTGATGCGTGAGGCGGGGGAAGTGATAGCCAGCATTCAGAAAGATTCAGAGCGGGTTGAAAGCGCCGTCAGAGACGTTGCCCGTGCAGCGCATAGCGAATAACGACGTCTGAACCGGCCGGATAAACAGGGCCGGTGAAGGCGTGCCCCTGAAGAACAGGGATTCATTGGGCCAGGTCCGGCGTTGTTACGAACAGGAGAATGAGGAATGGCGATTGTGACGCTTACCTTAAAAGCGTCGCTCAGCCCGGCAGGGGTCAGTTAACCAGTTTCGTCACGACACGAACGGCTCTGGCGTAAACTTCTCTCTGGCCGTTGACCGATCGCGCTTCCTGTTGTTTCAGGAACGCGATGATTTCCTGTATGCCTGCCGTCTTGCCTGACTTCAGCAGGCTGGAAACAGCCTGTCCTACCACGGCATAGACATCATCCATATCCGCTGGTTTATCGGTACTCAAAAGAAACTCCAGTGCAGCAATTCTGCTGAAAAGCATCTGATCGGACAACGCTTCGGTGATTCAGCCTGCCCGCACGTTTATCGAAAGCCAGCATCATGGCAGGGCCTTAAGCAGTTTTTCCCGCAGCGTGGCAACCTGGGTCGTCAGTTCACCAAGCTCACTGCAGGCGGTATCCATTACGGAGACCATATCGGCCGGGACGCCCGCCGCCGCGACTTTGAGCTGGTGGCCCTGTTCCGTCAGGGAGACCACAACCCGGCGCTCATCCTTCCCGGTGTCACGCTGCCTACAGATGATGCCTGCGCTCTCCAGCCGCTTCAGAAGCTGACTGAGTGTGCCGGAATCCAGCCGCACGCGTGCGCCAATATCGGAGACGGTCAGGCCATCTTTTTCCCACAGCACCAGCAGTACCAGATACTGCGGATAGGTCAGCCCCAGCGGTTTCAGCCGCGACTGATAGAGCTTTGTCATGGCGAGCGATGCGGAGTAGAGCGCAAAGCAGAGAAACTGGTCGATGGTTTCAGGCGCTGCACTGGCGGGAGAGGTATCAGCGATCCCCGCGGTTTCATCATTCATATCTTTACTCATTCTCAGTCCGGGGCAGGAGAGCCAGACCACCGGTGGCTTGTCAGCCCTGAAGTCTTGCTAAGCGTGTATCGGGAAGATGCGGACTGCGGCAGCATCTTTTGTCGGGTGTCAGACACCTAACTTTCAGGCGCTTTCGCGGCGAGAGGAAAAGCCGTTGGCTGCGCCTCCGTGTGAAAGGTGGCTCAGTATTGAGTCAAATTAAATTGAAGTCAACATAACCGGGCGTAGCCCCTGGCACACAACGTGCGCCAGGGGCAAATCGGCTGAAATTTGCCGCATCATTTCAGCGTTTAACGCAGAAGCGAATGTCGCACACTGTCAGCGCCACGATCCGGTCATCGGGTAATGACCGCGCAGCGCAGAAAGTTATCCATGACCGCAATCATTCTTCCCACCGCCAGCAGGTCAGCGGCCAGTAGCAGGTCGCTACGCACCAGTTTATCCATCAGGGCGCGGTCACTCATGTGCGCCTGAATCCGGCTGTAAAGCTCGGTCAGATGTATCCAGTTATTGGCGAAGGTATCCACGCTCAGATACTCCCCTTCGCTGAGCTGCTGCAGCAGAATATCCACGTCCTGTTTTAGCCCGCCGATACGGCTGATAAGATCAGCCGTATCGGCGGAACGGTGTCCGCCGGAAGGGTTCATACGGTGAAGGTCCCGACCATGCCACGCAGGTCGCGCGCCTGCGCCAGCAGGGACTGTGACGCAGAAGAGGACTCTTGTACCAGCGCGGCGTTATTCTGCGTGACGCCATCCATCTGACTCACCGCAATGCTGACCTGGGAGATGCCCTGCATCTGCTCACCGGAGGAGAGTGAAAGGTTGTCCATGGCATCGGCCAGTTCACCTACGCGGCTGACAATTTTCAGGATGCGCTCACCCGTTCCTGCGGCCACCGTGACACCTTCCTCGACCTGCGTCACCGCCTGCTCAATCAGCTGCTTGATGTCGCGTGCCGCAGTGGCGCTGCGCTGGGCCAGCGATCGGACCTCACCCGCGACCACGGCAAATCCGCGACCGTCTTCCCCGGCACGTGCTGCTTCTACTGCGGCGTTAAGCGCCAGAATATTGGTCTGGAAAGCGATGCCCTCAATCACCGACGTAATGTCACGCACCCGCACGGCACTTAGCGAAATGTCATGCATGGTTTCTGACAGGCGCTGAACATCCGCTTCGCCTGCATGAGCCAGTGTGGCAGCCTCGCGTGCTGAACCCGCCGTCTGATGCGCGCCCGCCGCATTGCTTTTTACCGTGGCGGTGAGCTGCTCCATGCTCGCTGCGGTTTCCTGCAGCGCAGCAGCCTGCTGCTCGGTACGGGATGACAGCTCACTGTTGCCCTGGGAAATCTCATCGGCCGCCAGCGCCACCGAAGCGGAAGCATCCTTGATTTGCGTTACCAGCCCGCGCAGATTGGTCTGCATACCGCTTAACGAAGCAAGCAGGCTGGTGCTGTCGCCACCGCGCAGCGTAACCGCGGAGGTGAGATCACCAGCCGCGATCGCGGCAGCCAGCGCCTGTGCCTGAACAGGTTCGCCGCCCAGCTGACGCATCAGCATACGCACAATAAACGCGCAGGTGGCGACCGCAGCCAGCACGGAGATCGCTGCCAGGATGATCAGTATCCAGGTGGTACGGGCGATAGCGTTCCCGTTTTCCACCACCGCATCCCGACTGTTGCGCATCTCCAGCTCAGTCAGATCGTTGATCGCTTTAAGCAGAGTCTGCTGCGCAGGACGCGCTACGGTTAATAGATAGTCGGTAACCTCCTGCTGACGGTTTTCCAGCCCGAGTTTTCCGGCGTTCATCAGGGTGGATAGCGCGGCCTCTTCGGCAGATTCAATTCTGCTCATCGCCTCGCGTCCCGCGGGGCCGGCGTCAGTCTGCATCATGCGCGACAGCGCTTCACGATTGCTGATGTAAAGCGCCCGCTGTTTTTGCAGACGTTCCCATTCTGGCTTCATCGCAACAGGATCGGTCATCAGGGCCAGGTTACGCACTGCAATGGCCATATCCCGCACGCCGCCACGCATATCCAGCACGGTCTGGTACTTTTTCAGCCGGACATTGACCACCTCGTCCATGCTATTACGGGCGCTGTTCAGCGCCTGAATCGCGGTACCGGCACAAATAATAAACAGCAAAATCAGCAGGCCAAAACCTGCGCTAAGGCGCGTTGAGATTTTCATCGATCTTCCAGAAGAGTTCGTTGGGTAACTCGGTATCGGCAGCCGGAGAGGGTTCTGTAGGGTTGTACTTAACTAAATTGAGTGCTATTTAGTTTTGTGCGATAAAAGTACGATATGCCGGAATGTCTACCATGCAATCAGACCACCGGTAATAAATAAAAAAGCGTCGTGCTTCCAGGCTTTGTCACGCAAATTTGCGCAACGACTGACGGTAGCGATAACAGGGCAAGTTCTTGTTAATTCGTAAGTTAATGTCCCTTTCACAGTACATCCTGACGCGCTGTGTAGTGTCCCGCCTTTTCGGTCGTATAACCCGTCGAAACCGTCGTAATGCATAAATATAACCGGACCGGCCTGTTAATCTGGTCGCCGCTGCCGATAGAACACTCATCGATATTGATGACGTCACCGGCACGCGCCGCGCAGAGCAGGTCTTCTGTTGTGCTGGCGCGAGGCGGGTGAGAACGCGTGATTTCTATGAGCAGAAATAGCGGAGGGGTGATTATCGTCGGCAGTTAAGCTGACAGGCTATGAGAAATCCACCCCGGGTTTTTACAGATAATTAAAACAACACTCTGACACTCTCCATCACCGGGAATGAACGCATGCGCCTGAAACTTTTCTGGCTCGCAGTGCTGAATATTGCGACCATCATTTTACTCTCCATACTGTGGGAATTCGGGCTTGAGGCGCGGATTTCCAGCCTGCTGGGCCTGGGCTACGATCCCGGTTTCGAAACCAGCGAGCGGGTGCGTTTTATCCTGACTGCGACTGCATTTGCCGGGCTGGCAATGATTATTCCGGCGCTGTTTATCGTGAATCTGGTCCGCAGATCGCTGAGTGCAGAAAAAAACGCACTCAGGCTGGCCGGCACGGATGCGCTGACCGGCGTGATGAATCGCCGATCATTCACCGCACACCTTGCTGCGCTGAATACCGGCGAGGTGCCTTATACCCTGACGCTGCTCGACATCAATGATTTCAAGAGTATCAATGACCTGAACGGTCATCGTCAGGGCGACGCCACGCTGGTTGCGCTGGCCGGACTGCTGACCACCTCGGCGGGCACGCAGAGCCAGGTGTTTCGCATTGGTGGGGATGAGTTTGCTATCGTAACCGCGGCGTCGCAGGCTGAGCAGGCGCTGGCCGCCGCTGAAAGTCTCTGTCAGCATGCAGCATCCATCCGGACCGGCCCGCATACCTTCCTCAGTCTCTCTGCAGGCATTGCCAGTTCAGCCTGCACCGGGCAGGCCGATGTGGTGCGGGCGGCGGATCTGGCGCTGTACGAAGCTAAACAGAACACGCGTTCTCATCTGGCGCGATTCACACCAGACATGGAGCTGCGCTTTCGCCAGCGGGAAAGGCTGGAGCAGGAGGTCGTTGCTGCCGTCAGCGGCCACGCCATCGTTCCCTTTCTGCAGCCGCTGGTGTCGCTGCGAAGCGGAAACATTACCGGCTTTGAAATACTGGCACGCTGGATCACCGCGTCGGGGCAGACGGTTTCACCCGCTGAGTTTCTGCCGGTGGTGGAACGGCTTGGGCTGATGGACAGCATGACGGTGGCGCTGCTGCAGGATGCGGTCAGTGCAACACGGGCATGGCCTGCCGGGCTCTGCCTGTCGCTGAACATTACCCCGGAGCAGCTGCTGAGACCGTCGCTGACCACCTGTCTGTCCCGCATCATGCAGCATGCCGGACCGGTCATGCTGGAACTGGAGATCACGGAACAGAACGTCATGGCTATCTCTGATGATGCCCGTGAAGCGATCCGCCTGCTGAAAGAGGCCGGTATCGGCGTGGTACTGGACGATTTCGGCACTGGCTATTCCAACCTCTCCGTACTGCTGGGGCTGGGGATTACCAAAATCAAAATTGATCAGACGTTTATTGCCGGAATTGTGACCGGGTCGGAGCAGCGTAAAGTCGTGGAAACGCTGCTGGCGCTCTGTCAGGGGCTGAATGTGGTGATTACGGCAGAGGGCATCGAGGATGTCGCTACACTGCGGTGGCTGAGAAAACGCGGCTGTGATTATGGTCAGGGGTATCTTTTCAGCCGTCCGGTGCCTGCCGGGCAGGCAACCACGCTGCTGGCATCGGCCAACGTAGAAGAGCTGATGCAGGAAGAGGCTGTGGCGGTTAATTTAGTCAGGGCGCTGGGCTAAACTGGCGTGAGAACGGATTATGGCTGGCATGAGTCAGTAAACAGGCCCGGCAGGAAGCGCCGGGCCTGCTGTCTCATCAGAACTGGTAAATCAGACCCAGCGCGGTGATGTCGTCGGTCGCCAGACCGAGCGGGTTATTATCTTTCAACAGGTTGATGCGGTATTCACCATAGACCGACATGTTCTTGTTGAAGTAGTAAGTGGCACCCACGGCGGTGTACTTAATAATGTCGGCATCGCCGATATTTTCAATCTCTTTGCCCTTCGATGAGACGTAACCCACGGATGGACGGAAGCCGTTCAGGAACTGATACTGCGCCACGGCTTCAAAGTTTTGCGCTTTGTTGGCGAAGCCGCCGCTGATCGGCGTGGCGTTCAGGGTTTCGCCGTACATTGCGGCCAGATAAACCTGGTTCGCATCATATTTGACTGAGGTTGCCCAGTGCTGGGCTTTTTCGCCTTCACCGCGTGCGGCTGCGTTCTGCGCCGTGGTGCGATCCAGGCTGGCAAACGCGCCAGCGAAGCTCAGGCCGAAATCGAAGTCATAAGACGCGGAGAGGGCAAAACCATCGCCATTCGAACGACGCACGCCGTCGATGTTACTGCTGCGGTCGTTTTTACCCTGATACTGTGCAGCAAGGTTTAACCCGTCTACCAGACCAAAGAAATCACTGTTACGCCAGGTCAGCACGCCGGTTGAGCGGCCAGAGAGGAAGGCGTCGGTATAACCGGAATCGCCGCCGAAGAACGGCAGCATATCGGTGTAACTCAGCGCGTCATAGACCAGGCCATAGTTACGTCCGTAATCCAGCGCACCGGCCTTACCAAATTTCAGGCCAGCATAGCCCAGACGGGTACGGTTGGTGGCCTGTGCGTCACTGCCTTCAGAGTTGTGAAGGCTGTACTGGTACTGCCAGAAGCCATAACCGGTGAGCTGATCGGTAATCTTCGTCTCACCCTTGAAACCAAAACGGGCATAAGAAGAGGTATCACCGTTGTTGTTATCGTCGTCAGAAAAGAGGTGTGACACGTTAATCTTGCCGACCAGGTCCAGCTTATTGCCATCCTTGTTATAAATTTCTGCGGCCTGTGCGGAAGAAAGACCGATCAGTAACGGCATAATAGCCGTCAGTAAAGTGCGCTTCATCATTTAATTATTACCCTGTATTCATTAATTATTATTCCCCTGTTTCGGGGTGAAATGAAAATGACACAAAAAGTTAAAATTACAAAGCGTAATAAAAGTAACAAAATGTGATGTCTATATTCAGCTAATGAATAACAGCAGGGGACAGAAGATTAAATGACAAGGTAATAAGATTTTCTTCTAATAAAACCTTAAGGGGGGTATGGTGTAAAACTGCATTATAATCAATAAATTAGTTAAAAAAAACACACTATAATCCATAAGTTAACTGTATATAATTGAATCACATCACTCCCTGTATTAATTATAGTGAGTTTTATGAAAGTGATAATTTCACAAGGATTCCCTTCTAATCATTAGTCTGCATATTAATATCTGTTCATCTTTTCAGAAATATTATTTCCCGCCCGATAATCACGTCAGAAATAATCTGCACGACACTGATTAAAGTGTCATCACATTGCTCATTAATTAATCGATGACAGGCGGTAAAATTAATCCGCCAGGCGTGATAAATGAAAATAGTTTGTTAATTTTCGCTATTTAGCGCTCTTAGTTCAGGCGAAATCCGGCGACCACCGCTGCACCAGTGAGAGGCAAACTGCGCTAAAACAGGGCAGGAAATGGGTTTTTATGGAGAGCTAATTTATCAGCGATCACAAAAGCGATATTTCATCCCGCGAATGCATAATTCCGCTGTTTAAAACCCGGCTTTGCCGCTGCAATCAGACAATTATTCACTATATATGCAAATTAAGTGAATATTGTCAGCATCTAACTCATTGATATTCCGTTGTGATGACCATTTTATGCATTAATTATCTGGCTGGCACGTTAACTGCACTCTACAGTAGGGCTGCACTACAACATCCTTTAACAATTTTAAAACATAAGCTTTACCTGGCCGGTAAAGTAAAGCAGGAGAGTGGGTTATGGCACTGCACGTTTCACGTCACGATTTCGATCAATGGATGATGCCGGTTTATGCACCTGCGACCTTTATACCGGTTCGCGCAGAAGGCTCCACCGTCTGGGATCAAAACGGTAAAGACTATATCGACTTTGCCGGTGGCATCGCTGTTAATGCGTTAGGGCATGCGCATCCGGCATTGCAGCAGGCGTTGCAGGAACAGGCCGCACGGTTATGGCACACCGGTAATGGCTACACCAACGAACCGATCCTGCGACTGGCGAAGCAGTTGATCGACGCCACCTTCGCTGACCGGGTGTTCTTCTGTAACTCCGGGGCGGAAGCGAACGAAGCGGCGCTGAAGCTGGCCCGTAAAGTGGCACATGACCGTGTCGGCCCGCATAAAAGTGGCATTGTGGCGTTTAAGAATGCGTTTCACGGTCGCACCCTGTTTACCGTGTCAGCCGGTGGTCAGCCCGCCTACTCAAAAGATTTTGCGCCGTTGCCGCCTGAGATCCAGCATGCACCGTTTAACGATCTGGCTTCAGCCGCTGAACTGATTAATGACCATACCTGCGCCGTCATTGTTGAACCGATCCAGGGTGAGGGCGGCGTGCTGCCTGCCGATCCAGCGTTCCTGCGTGGACTGCGTGGACTCTGTGATAAGCATCAGGCCGTGCTGATTTTTGATGAAGTGCAGAGCGGCGTGGGTCGTACCGGTTCGCTCTACGCCTATATGCATTATGGCGTCACGCCGGATGTCCTCACCAGCGCAAAAGCGCTGGGCGGCGGCTTCCCGATAGGTGCGATGCTGACCCGGGACGATCTGGCGCGGGTGATGGGCGTCGGCACCCATGGCACCACCTATGGCGGCAATCCGCTGGCGGGCGCGGTCGCCGGTAAAGTGATGGAGCTGATCAACCAGCCTGACATGATGACGGGTGTCACGCAGCGTCACGAGTGGATTGTCGCGGCCCTGGATGAGATCAATCAGCGCCTGCATCTGTTTAAAGAGGTGCGCGGTCTGGGTCTGCTGATTGGCGCAGTGCTGAGCGACGACTTTGCCGGTAAAGCCAAAGAGATCAATCTGGCCGCCGCTGAGATGGGCGTGATGGTGCTGATTGCCGGGGCTAACGTGGTCCGTTTTGCCCCCGCGCTGAATATCAGTGAGCAAGAAGTGAAGCTCGGTATGGCACGCTTTGCTGAGGTGTGTGAACGCCTGGTTCGAGGGTCCGCATCATGATGGTAATCCGTCCGGTTGAACGCGATGATTTAAGCCAGCTGATGGCGCTGGCCGGTAAAACCGGCGGCGGGCTGACCTCGCTGCCCGTCGATAGCGCCACGTTACAGGCGCGTATCGATCGATCGCTGCAGACCTGGGAGGATACGCTGCCGCGCGCAGAGCAGGGCTATGTCTTTGTGCTGGCCGACAGTGAAGATAACCGCGCCGTGGGCATCTGCGCCATTGAGGTAGCGGTCGGCCTGCAGGATCCCTGGTACAACTTTCGCGTCGGCACCCAGGTGCACGCTTCGAAAGAGCTGAATGTCTATGCCGCGCTGCCCACCCTGTCGCTGAGTAACGATCACACCGGCAGCAGTGAGCTCTGCACGCTGTTCCTCGATCCTGACTACCGTGACGGCAAAAATGGCTATCTGCTGTCGAAGTCCCGTTTCCTGTTTATGGCCAGTTTTCGTGAACGCTTCACCAATCGGGTGGTGGCTGAGATGCGTGGCGTCAGCGATGAGCAGGGCCATTCACCGTTCTGGGAGAGCGTCGGCAGCCGTTTCTTCTCAATGGAGTTCAGTAAGGCCGATTTCCTCAGCGGCACCGGCCAGAAGTCCTTTATCGCGGAGCTGATGCCGAAGCATCCGCTCTATATCGACTACCTGATGCCAGAGGCGCAGGCGGTCATCGGGCAGGTGCATCCACACACTGCACCGGCCCGTGCCGTGCTGGAGGCGGAAGGATTCCGCTACCTTAACTATGTCGACATTTTTGATGGCGGCCCGACGCTGGAGTGCGATATCGACCACATTCGCGCCGTGCGCAAAAGCCGTCTGCGCAGCGCAGAGCCGGGCGAAAATCCGGCTGATGCGCCGCTTTGCCTGGTTGCCAATAACTATTACCGCCAGTTCCGTGTAGCGCTGATCCCGGCCCATGCCGACGGCGACAGCGTGCAACTCACGGATGAACAGATGCGGGCGCTCCACTGCCAGCCGGGCGACAGCCTGCGCGTGGTGACGCTTTGCAAAGAGGAGAAAACAGCATGACGCACCTGATAAAGGGAGAATGGCTGAGCGGCGACGCGGAGATCCTGACCAAAGCGGATCCGGTCAGCGGCGAGACGCTATGGCAGGGCCAGGCAGCATCGGCCGCGCAGGTCACGGCGGCCTGTGACGCGGCGCGCGCCGCCTTTCCGGCCTGGGCCAGACGCCCGCTGGCGGAACGGCAGGCGATCATAGAGAAATTTGCCGCCGGGCTCGAAGCGCACAAAACAGACATGGCAGAAACTATCGCCCGTGAAACCGGCAAACCGCGCTGGGAAGCGCTGACTGAAGTCGGCGCGATGATCAATAAAATCGGCTTTTCGGTGAAGGCGTACCATAGCCGCACCGGTGAGCAGCATGAAGGCGAAAGCTCGCTGCGCCATCGTCCGCACGGGGTACTGGCGGTATTTGGCCCCTATAACTTCCCCGGTCATCTGCCAAACGGGCATATCGTTCCGGCGCTGCTGGCGGGTAACTGCGTGGTCTTTAAACCCAGTGAACTGACGCCGCTGACCGCCGAGAAAACGGCTGAGATCTGGCTGGCCGCGGGCCTGCCAGCTGGCGTGCTGGCGCTGTTGCAGGGCGGACGTGAAACCGGTCAGGCGCTGGCCACCTGTAGCCAGATTGATGGCCTGCTGTTTACCGGCAGCGCCCATACCGGCTATCAGCTGCATCGCCAGTTTGCCGGTCAGCCTGAGAAGATGCTGGCGCTGGAGATGGGCGGCAATAACGCTCTGATTGTAGAAGATCCGGCTGACCTGGATGCGGCCGTCAACATCACGTTGCAGTCCGCCTTTATTACCGCCGGTCAGCGCTGCACCTGCGCCCGGCGTCTGCTGGTTAAACGTGGCGAGGCGGGTGATGCCTTTCTGCAGCGGCTGGCTGAAGTGGCGGGGCGACTGCAACCGGCCGCCTGGAATGCTGAGCCGCAACCCTTTATGGGCAGTGTGATCTCTACCGGCGCGGCAGAAAAGATTATGGGTGAGTGGCAACGTCGGGTGGAGGCGGGTGGCGAAGTGCTGCTGGCGATGCGCTGGCCGGATCGCCACAGCGCCATACTGACGCCAGGCATAATCGATTTAACCGATGTGCAGGGCATCCCGGATGAAGAGGTCTTTGGCCCGCTGCTGGGCGTCGTCCGCTATGACACCTTTGATGAGGCGATTATGCTGGCGAACCAGACCCGTTACGGCTTGTCGTGCGGATTAATCTCGCCTTCGCGCCAGCAGTTTGATCAGCTGCTGCTGGAAGCGCGTGCCGGTATCGTCAACTGGAACAAACCGCTGACGGGCGCAGCCAGTACGGCACCGTTTGGCGGCATTGGGGCGTCGGGTAACCATCGCGCCAGCGCCTGGTATGCGGCGGATTACTGCGCCTGGCCGATGGCCTCACTGGAGACGCCGGACCTGACGCTGCCCGCCACGCTGTCGCCGGGCCTGGATTTCTCCGCGCCGGAGAAAACATCATGAAGGCAACCGAAGCCAACTTTGATGGACTGGTGGGATTAACGCACCACTATGCCGGGCTGTCGTTTGGTAACGAAGCTTCAACCCGCAACCAGCTGCAGCCCTCGAATCCCCGTCTGGCGGCAAAGCAGGGGCTGCTGAAGATGAAAGCGCTGGCCGATATGGGCTACGTGCAGGGAGTGATCCCGCCACATGAGCGGCCCAATATTGCGGCGCTGCGTCAGCTCGGATTCAGCGGCAACGATGAGCATGTGCTGGCGGCAGCCGGCAAAACCGCGCCGGGATTACTCTCCGCCTGCAGCTCCGCGTCGGCGATGTGGGTTGCCAATGCCGCTACGGTTTCGCCGTCCGCGGACAGCGTGGATGGCCGGGTTCACCTGACGGTGGCAAACCTTAACAACAAATTCCACCGGGCGATGGAAGCGCCGGAAACGGCCTGGCTGCTGCGTTCCATCTTCCGCGACGATCGCCATTTTGCGGTGCACGATGCGCTACCGCAGGTGGCGATGTTTGGTGATGAAGGGGCGGCTAACCACAACCGGCTCGGCGGCGCTTATGGCGAGCGCGGCGTGCAGCTGTTTGTCTATGGCCGCGACAGCAGCCATGAGGGCAACGCTCCGCAGCGTTATCCGGCGCGGCAGACCCGTGAGGCCAGCGAGGCAGTGGCCCGTCTGCATCAGCTTTCACCCGAAAGCGTGCTGTTCGCGCAGCAGAATCCTGCGGTGATCGATCAGGGCGTGTTTCATAACGATGTGATTGCGGTCAGCAACCAGCAGATGCTGTTCTGTCATCAGCACGCCTTTGTTAATCAGCCTGAGCTGCTGGCGCAGCTTCGGGCGCGCGTACCCGGCTTTGTGACACTGGAAGTACCAGTAGATCGGGTCTCGGTAAAAGAGGCGGTAGAGACCTATCTGTTTAACAGCCAGCTGCTCAGCCGTCCTGACGGTAGCATGATGCTGGTGCTGCCGGAAGAGTCACGTCAGCATCCGGGTGTCTGGCGCTATCTGTGTGAACAGGTCGAAGGTGATACGCCACTGAAAGCCCTGAAGGTGTTTGATCTGCGCGAAAGCATGTATAACGGGGGAGGCCCGGCCTGCCTGCGTTTGCGGGTGGTGCTGACGCCTCAGGAGCAGCAGGCAGTCAATCCGGCGGTGCTGATGAACGACAGGCTCTTCAATACGCTGAATCACTGGGTTGACCGTCACTACCGCGATCGCCTGACCCAGGCCGACCTGGTCGACCCGCAGTTGCTGCGTGAGGGACGTGACGCGCTGGATGAACTGACGAAGCTGCTAGACTTAGGAAATGTATATGCATTTCAGCAGTGAAGGAGGCGGCAGCTCAGGCTGCCGCCTGCTCAGGGCGAAAAGGAGGAACGATGCAGGACTTTTTACAGCAAACGCTCTCCGGCGAAGTACCGCGTAAGCGTAGTGGTGAAACGGCGCATCTTCGCTGGCAGTGGTTGTATCACGGCATACTGTTAATGGAGCCAACTGTGCCGGTTAAACAGGCGCTGGTGCTTTCCGCCGGGATCCACGGTAATGAAACCGCTCCGGTTGAAATCGTGAACCAGCTGATTAATCCCCTGCTGCGCGGCGAAAAACCGTTGCAGCAGCGCATGCTGGTGATTCTGGGTAACCCGTCAGCGTTGCGGGCTGGCAAGCGCTATGTGCGCTATGACATCAACCGGCTGTTTGGCGGACGCTGGCAGCAGATTGACGATAGCGATGAGGCCCGCCGCGTGCTGCGGCTGGAGCAGACGCTGGAAACGTTCTGGCAGCTGGGTGAGTGCGATGAGACGCGCTGGCATCTCGACATGCACACCGCGATTCGCGGCTCTTACCATCCTCAGTTCGGCGTGATGCCGCACAACGAGCGCCCCTGGCCGCCCGGGTTTCTCGACTGGCTGGCCGCAGCCGGTCTGGAAGCGCTGGTATTTCATCGTGCGCCGGGCGGCACCTTTACTCATTTCAGCTGCGAGCACTTCGGTGCGGCCAGCTGCACCCTGGAGCTGGGCAAAGCGTTGCCGTTTGGCGAGAACGATCTCAGTCAGTTCAGTGCGGCACAGCAGGCGCTGGCATCGTTACTCTATGGTGAAGCCATGCCCGTCACTACGGTTAAGCCGCGCCATTATCGGGTCGCGCAGCAGATCACCCGGCTGAGTGAGCACTTTACGCTGCATATGTCACCGGAAACGCTGAACTTTACCGCCTTTCCACAGGGGACGTTGCTGGCGGAAGATGGCAACACCCGCTATTACGTGCAGCAGGCACGGGAATATGTGCTATTCCCGAATCCCAACGTAGCCGCCGGGTTGCGTGCCGGGCTGATGCTGATAGAAGAGGGCGAACAGACCCAGGCACTGCCGGTCTGAGGCCTGAAGTTACCGGCGCCATTCATCGGTGCTAAAAAATCGGCAGGAAAAGCGGGAGAGAGCCTTCCGCTTTCCTGTCGTAACCATTACACTCCTCCATGATTTCTGCGAAATTCGCTGTAAATTCATAAACGTTTTCAATTCCTCACGCCTTTCTTCTTATTCTCTTCATGATTGCCCGATTTTTATCTTTTATGCTTTCACGGCTTTACTCAGGCTCTGAGTAGTTGACGTTCAGCGTCGTATGCTTGTTTCCGAAGACGCGACAGAGTGCTGTCGTCATTATCATGAATTATAAGGACACGATTATGCGCAAACTGACTTCCCTTTTACTGGCTTCTTCGCTGGCGTTTGGTGCAGCCACCGCCGTCCATGCAGCAGCAGATAACCTGACTCCACCGCCAGCGGGCAGCGAAAAAGCGATGCACAAACCGCCAATGCGCCATGGCCCGGAGATGATGTTTAAAGGTCTGAACCTGACCGACGCGCAGAAAACGCAGATGCGCGACATCATGAAAGAGAGCCACAAAGATATGCAGCGTCCGTCGCTGGATGAGCGTCGCGCAGCCCACAGCATCATTGCCTCTGACAGCTTTGATCAGAGCAAAGCAGAAGCGCAGGCAGAAAAAATGTCTGCCAATGCAAAAGAGCATGCGCTGAAGATGCTGGAAACGCAGAACAAGCTCTATAACGTGCTGACGCCTGAGCAGAAAAAACAGTACAACGCGAACTTTGAAAAGCGTCTGACTGAGAAAGGCCCGCACGAAGGAAAAATGGCACCGCCAGCAGAACCGGCTGAATAACCTTAATTAAGCCAACGGTCTGAGACCGCCGACGCTGTCCACTGAAATGAGTGGGCAGCATCGGCGGTTTTTTTATAGCGGAAGAATAGGGTAGGCACCCGACAGAATCGGGCGGCAGAGAATTTTGTAGCCGTCGTGGTCAAAACCGCCTTTGGGCCGCTGCAGTTTTCTGGCTTCATCCATGCTGCTGACCGAACCGAGATAGAACCAGTGGTCGATGACGTGGATCTGCGTCATCTCTTTGCCTTCCTCCACCAGACCTACGGCACCCTGCCACGGCCAGCAAAAGACCCGCACATTTTCCAGCGCTTCCAGCAGACGATCCTGATGATCGCTGACCGGCTCTTTACCGCAGCAGGCACCGGCGCAGCGGCGCAGTGCCGAACGGAAGCAGCCTCGTCCCGCACTCAGCGCTTCCAGACCCAGCAGGCCATGACAGAGCTGATACTCATCCGCAAGCTGCTTCAGTCGTTCAAGGGCGGCAAAGCGACTGCGATAGAGGCCAAACAGGTTGGGAGACTGGCTGAAATCGAGATCTTTTGCGTAAACCACGTTTGGTTTGCCATCGGTAATCTGCAGCGAACAGAGCTGCCGGTTTTTGCGCAGTCGCTTATTAAACAGCGGTTGCTGGGTTTTGATCATCTGCGCTTCCAGCAGCAGTGCGCCGAGATCGCCTGCGGTAGGGATCCAGCTGACTCGCCGCGACTGACGCAGCATTTTCGCCTCATCAGGGGTGCGAAAATGGGACATTACCCGCGAACGCAGATTCACGCTTTTACCGATATAGAGCGGCAGCGACTCACTCTCGCCGTGAAAGGTATAGACGCCAGGGTGATTCGGCAGACCTTCCAGCCATTCACGCAGGTGTTCAGGATATTGATAAATTGTATTCGCGTCGGGTTCGGGGCGAAGAATGGCAGCACGTCTGGCCAAAATGGACTCCACTTACTGGTTGTCCATACAGCATAACAGGCAGGCGAAATGATCGCCAGCCGTCTGGTTAAAGACGCCGTGTCGCCAGCCAGCAGATCAGCGAACCCAACGTAATCATCGCGACCCCCTGCCAGAAGGCCAGCGGTGGCGTCAGGCCGAGCCATAGCGATCCCAGCAGGGCCGACAGCACCGGCGTAAAGTAGGAGGCAGTGGCCAGCAGCGTCAGGTTGCCCTGCTGAATCCCGTGGTTCCAGGCGGAGTAGGCGATGGCGGTAGAGAGGCCGACAAACAGCACCTCCAGCAGCGGGACCAGCGCAAAGGTCATCGGCGCAGAACGATCGCTGATGGCATATTTGATCCACAGTGCCAGCGCGGTCAGGATAAAAAACAGCGTAACGCCGTTCGAAGCCCGGGCAAAGCGGCGGGTAACGTTGTTGAAGAGCGCCCAGGTCAGGGCGGCGATAAAGGCGAGTGCGTAGGCGACAGGATTGCGCAGCATGTTCTGCCATAGCAGCGCAGGCGAGCTGCTGCCGCTGCCTTTCATCACCCAGACGATACCCAGCAGCGACAGCAGCAGTCCGGGCCAGAGCCAGACGCGGAAACGTTGCTGATTAAACGGGATCGCCAGTACAATGGTGAGGCAGGGCCAGAGATAGTTAATCATCCCCAGCTCCAGCGACTGACTGCGATCACTGGCCAGCCCGATAGCCAGCGCCAGAGAAATTTCGTAGCCCACGAAGAGGATGCCGCCCAGCCATAAATAGATTGCAGGCATTGCGCCGGGCTTTGGCAGGCCGCGGGTCAGGCAGAGCAGCATGGCGGTAGTGCTGTAGATCAGCGCCGCGCCGCCGGTAGCGCCAAAGGCTTCACTGACGCTGCGCAGCAGGCCAACGGTGGTGCTCCAGAGCAGAATGGCGATAAGCCCGATAAGGGTGGCGCGCGAAACGGTGGCAGGCATACAGCGATCAACAAGGTGAGTGAGAGAAGCCTCCCTTGCCGGGGCAAAGGAGGCGCGGGATTACTTCCAGAAGTCGTCAAATACCGTGATCGGCGGGCGACGTTTGTGCTCGGTTTTCAGATACCAGCCTTCGATGATGCGGGCGTTATCAGGATTGATGGTTTTCCCTTCCAGATAATCATCGATCATCTCGTAGGTGACACCCAGCGCCACTTCATCCTGCAGGCCTGGACGATCATCTTCCAGATCGGCAGTCGGCTTCTTCAGATAGAGATGTTCCGGGCAGCCAAGATGCTTCAGCAGCTGTTTGCCCTGACGCTTGTTCAGGCGGAACAGCGGGTTGATGTCAGTGCCGCCATCGCCATACTTGGTGAAGAATCCGGTGACCGCTTCCGCCGCGTGATCGGTGCCGACCACTACCCCTTTGGTCATGCCGGCAATGCTGTATTGCGCTTTCATTCGCTCGCGCGCTTTTTCGTTGCCGCGCACGAAGTCAGAAAGCGTGATACCTGCGTCTTTCAGCGCGCGCTCACTGGCGAGCACTGACTCTTTGATATTGACCACCAGCGAACGGTCAGGCTTGATGAAAGCCAGCGCGTCCTGGCAATCCTGCTCATCCGCCTGCACACCATAGGGCAGACGCACGGCAATGAAGGTATAGTCGTTGTCACCACTCTCCTGACGCAACTCGCTGATCGCCGTTTGCGCCAGCTTACCCGCCAGCGTTGAATCCTGACCGCCGCTGATCCCCAGCACCAGCGTTTTCAGTCCGCTGTGACGTTTCAGGTAGGCTTTTAGAAAATCGACGCTGACGCGCACTTCCTGGTCGGCGTCGATAGCGGGTTTCACACCCAGTGCTTCAATAATTTCCTGCTGCAGTGACATGAACTTCTCCTCAGGTCAGTGGCCTGTCGGCTCGATGCGAACGTTTTAATAAAGCTAACGTGCCTTCGCCAAAACAACAAGCTTAAGCGGCAACTGATTACGCCTTAACATTGCGAAATCAGTGAGTTTTTACCTGCGGCAGCGGTTTTTTCGCCAGCACGCTGAACATCAGAATTGCCATCATAAAGCAGCCGAAAATGGTGGCACACATGCTCAGTACCGAGGTGCCGCCGATGCCGGTGATCGGCACAGTAATTGCGCCCAGCGTGAACATGGTGACGCCAATCACGGCAGAGGCGCTGCCCGCGCGGTGGCCCTGACTCTGCATCGCCAGTGATGAGGCGGTGGTGGCGATCACGCCATTACTGGCGATGGTAAAGAACAGTGCGACCAGCAGCAGTGCCAGCGGTGCATGGAGCAGCGCAGTCAACAGCAGCAGGCTGGAGGCGACAAAGGCCAGCGTCAGCCCGCCTTTCAGCACCCGATACTCGCCCCAAAGCGGACAGAGACGGGCGCTGGTCTGCGAGGCAATGATCAGACCAAAACCGTTGGCCGCAAAGCAAAAGCTGAAGGCCTGAGGCGACAGGCCACAAATCTGCTGCAGCACAAACGGTGAGGCACCAATGTAGGCGAACATCCCGGACATCATAAAGCCCTGCGTCAGGCAGAAGCCCATAAAGGGGCGATGGGTTATCACCTGACCCAGCGCGGCGTAAGCGGAGAAAATCGATCCTTTACTGCGCCGTTCTTCTGGCAGTGTTTCATGCAGCTTCCAGCGTGCCAGCAGGATCAGCAGAATGGCAATGCCGCCCAGCACCATAAAGATGCCGCGCCAGTTGACTATCGTCATTAGCACACCGCCCAGTACCGGTGCACCAATCGGCGCCAGACCGTTAACCAGCATCAGCAGCGCGAAGAAGCGCGTCAGCTCATGACCGCTATACATGTCACGCGCAATCGCCCGTGACAGCACGGCGCCGCCCGCACCTGCTAACCCTTCGAACAGTCGTGCCAGCAGCAGCTGGTTAATATCCTGCGCCAGCGCACAGCCCATCGAGGCGATAAACAGCAGCACCAGTGACAGGGTCAGCGGGCGCAGGCGACCAAACTTATCGCTCATCGGGCCAAACAGCAGCTGGCCAACGCCCAGACCCAGCAGGCCGGCGGTCAGACTCAGCTGCGCGGTTGCGGTTTCAGTGTGCAGATCCTGTGCCATTTGTGGCAGTGCAGGCAGATAGAGGTCAATGCAGAGCGGGCCAAGTGCGGCCAGCAGGCCGAGCGTAATGGCGTAAACCAGGCGGTTAGAATGTACAGGGGTCATTTATCCTCGGAGTCGTCAGCGGTGGGGTGAACAGAAAGCGGGCAAGGCAGTAAATTGCAGATACCCGTAACGCCGCTATCACACTGATCAACGCCCTCACTGATGATGGCCGATGAGTCTGAAAATGAATCGTTACAGGGTGTCTGTTTTGCGGGGAAGTATACGTCTGCGTTGACAGCAAAACAGCCTTCTTTACGATATCCTGACATTTGCTATGCGATGAATTGTTGCTCATAAACTTGATAAATCAGCATTTATGTTCCAGGCTTGTTTCCACATGGACAATCAATGAGGAACAACAAGATGAATAAAGTGATGGGATGTATCGCTGCGGCGCTGACGCTGGCTGCACTGTCTGGTTGTACGACTTACGATCGTGCTGAAAGCTACGTGACTAAGCCAGTCGTTAAGGATGTTAAAAAAGGTATGACCCGCGATCAGGTTCGTCAGATCGCTGGTACGCCGTCTACTGAAATCACCATGGTTCACGCGCGCGGCACCTGCCAGACTTACGTATTGGGTCAGCGCGACGGTAAAGCACAGACTTACTTCGTGAGCTATAACGACACTGGCCGTGTGATGAACTACGGCTTCCAGAGCTGCGCGGAATATGACACCGATCCGCAGGTTCAGCAGTAATACGTAGCACCCCTGAATAGCAAACGGCCCGTCGTCATGACGGGCCGTTTTTCGTTACGGCGCGGACTACAATCCCGCCGGCCGCGGCACCTCAACATAATCACCGTCTATCTGCCGCTGGTAATAGTGGCCGTCCTGCACATAGAAACGTTTACCATTAAAGTCGAGTACCCGCATTTCACTGCTGACCCGCGACTCTGCTGGCGGCTCGACCACCACATACTCTTCGCCATGACGCTGATAATAACTGCCGTTCAGCAGGTAGTAGGTCAGTCCGCCAATCAGCACCGCGGTAGCGGCTTCAGGTAAAAAACGCACCGGGCCAGGACCGCCCCAGTGGGGGCCGGGTCCGCCATGTCGGCCCCATCCACCCGGGCCCCAGTCGCCAGGGTGGGCGAAAGCCAGCGCGGGCGTCAACAGCGCCAGCGTCAGAAGCGAGGCAATAATTTTTTTCATCGGATGTCCTCCTCATAAGACTGGATGCAGAATTCGCTTTTTACCGGGTAAAGACAAGCACTAAAGCGGCGATTTTTCGCCTGTTTACCATGCTTAACGCTTTCTTAACGACGTCGCCATCAATGGGGAGGATTATGGAGAGGAAGGGCAGAAATAACCTGGCGCGGGCGCGCCAGGCTTACAGCAGATTAACGGTGCGCCAGCTCGGCGTTGTCGTCACTTTCCAGTACGCGCTTATCGGTCAGACCTAACCAGCGGCTGGTCAGGGAACCGGCGGTCATCGAACCATTGACGTTCAGTGCCGTACGACCCATATCAATCAGCGGCTCAATGGAGATTAGCAGCGCCACCAGGGTGACAGGCAGGCCCATCGCAGGCAGAACAATCAGGGCGGCAAAGGTGGCACCGCCGCCGACGCCCGCCACACCTGCAGAGCTCAGCGTGACGATCCCGACCAGGGTTGCAATCCACAGCGGGTCAAACGGGTTGATCCCGACAGTTGGCGCAACCATTACGGCCAGCATGGTCGGATAGAGACCGGCACAGCCGTTCTGGCCGATAGTGGCACCGAAGGATGCCGCGAAGCTGGCAATCGACTCCGGCACGCCAAGACGACGGGTCTGCGTCTCTACGCTCAGCGGAATGCTCGCTGCGCTGGAGCGGCTGGTGAAGGCGAAGGTGATCACCGGCCACACTTTACGGAAGAAGCGCAGCGGGTTGATGCCATTCACCGACAGCAGCAGAGCATGAACACCAAACATGATGGCCAGACCGAGGTAAGAGGCGACCACAAAGCTGCCCAGCTTGATGATGTCCTGCAGGTTTGAACCGGCAACCACTTTGGTCATCAGCGCCAGCACACCATATGGCGTCAGTTTCATCACTAAACGCACCAGCTTCATAACCCATGACTGCAGCGTGTCGATTGCGACCAGCACGCGCTGACCTTTCACTTCATCATCTTTCAGCAACTGCAGGGCAGCCACACCCAGGAATGCGGCAAAGATGACGACGCTGATAATTGACGTTGGATTAGCGCCGGTCAGATCGGCAAACGGGTTTTTCGGGATAAAGGAGAGCACCAGCTGTGGCACGCTCAGGTCAGAGACTTTGCCGACATAGTTGCTCTGGATCGCACTCAGCCGCGCGGTTTCCTGCACACCCTGAACCAGACCTTCTGCGCTCAGACCAAACAGACCGGTGACGAAGACGCCTACCAGCGCCGAAATCGCGGTGGTAAACAGCAGTACGCCAATGGTCAGTACGCTGATTTTCCCCAGCGACGAGGCGTTATGCAGACGGGCCACCGCACTCAGAATAGAAACGAACACCAGCGGCATCACCACCATCTGCAGCAACTGGACATAGCCATTACCGACGATGTTAAACCAGCTGATAGACTCTTTTACCACTGCGCTGTTTTCGCCGTAGATCAACTGCAAAACCAGGCCGAACAGCACGCCGATCACCAGACCGGTCAACACTTTTTTCGACAGGCTCCAGTTCTGACGGCTGAAGTGGGAGAGCAATACCAGCAGCACCACAAAGGCCACGATATTGAGCGTAAGAGGAAGGTCCATACTGAAACTCCAGAGTAATGCGGCTCTCCCACCCGGGAAAGCCGCATAATGTTAATCACGAATTAAGACAGCGGGAATGGTAACAGCAGGCGGAGAGGGCACCTTATATCCAAATGGCATGGTTTATAACTTAATGACGTTTTGTGCGGCTTTATTGCGCAGTATGACTCGAAATTAACCGTCCGACGCCATTTTGTAGCGTATCAAACAGCTGAGCCGGCCAGCCGTTTGCACCAAAAGATGGCATGCCGACCGGGAACCACAGCGCATAGCCTACCAGTCCCAGACATAACGCCCGCTCAAGCTGATTTCCTTTCTGACTGCGCAGAATCGGCAGACGGAAGCGCCAGCGGCAGGGCCACAGCAGCGGAACCCCGGCGGGCGTCAGCATATCAGCCACAATATGGCTGAGGTAGCCCAGCGTCAGACCCTGTAGTACGTCTGCCGGTATCGGCGACGACTGGGGCAGGTTTATCTGAAAAAGCCATAAACCGGCCGCCACCGCCAGCAAACTATGGGTAAAGCCCCGATGGCCGAACGCGCGCGCAATAGGATGAGAAAGCCAGCGTAGTCGCTGTCCCAGCAGAGATTTGGGGTGATCGATATCGGGCAGGAGGCATGTCAGCAGGGCTGAAGGAACGAGATGCCACCAGTCGGCCTGCGCCAGTACGGGTGTCAGCTCAGCACGTTTGGCAAAAATAGCGCTGGCAATGGCAAAAATGATGTGGCCTTCGCCCGTCATGATAGAACCTGGTTGCAAAGAAAGCTGTCGATGCATCCAGTATAGGGATTTATCCAGTAAATGAGAACATGTGACGCTGTAACGAAGCATGAATATTTTTAACAAGGCGGACAGTGATGAAACACTGTCCGCCCGCTCTGCCAGAAAGATTAACGAGCCAGCCAGCCGCCATCTACCGCCAGTGTATAGCCATTAACGTAGTCAGACGCGGAAGAGGCCAGGAAAACTACCGGGCCCATCATGTCATCAGGCACGCCCCAGCGTCCTGCCGGGATACGCCCCAGAATCTCATCGCTTCGGGCCTGGTCTTTACGCAGCTGTTCAGTGTTATCGGTAGCCATATAGCCTGGGGCAATCGCATTAACATTAACGCCATGCTTCGCCCACTCGTTCGCCATCAGACGCGTTAAACCCATGACTGCGCTTTTCGACGCTGTATAGGAAGGCACGCGGATGCCGCCCTGGAACGACAGCATAGAGGCGATATTGATAATCTTGCCGCCGTTACCCTGAGCAATAAACTGCCGGGCTACCTGCTGTGACAGGAAAAAGACCGTTTTACTGTTGATGTTCATCACATCATCCCAGTCCTGCTCGCTGAAGTTCAGTGCATCTTCACGACGGATAATCCCGGCGTTGTTGACCAGAATATCAATTCTGCCCGCGGCTGCGACCGCCTGCTCAACAACCTGCGACGCAACATCAGATTTCATCAGGTCAGCCGATATCGACCAGAAACGGCGGCCAAGTGCTTCAACTTTACGCTGCGTTTCGTCAGGTTCGAAACGGTTAACGCCGACAATGTCGCAGCCAGCCTGAGCCAGCCCCAGAGCCATACCCTGACCCAGACCGGTATTACAACCGGTCACCATTGCCACTTTGCCTTTTAAATCAAACGTATTCAGTACCATTTATGCTTCTCCTCTGCTTAACGCAGTTCGCTGATTTTGACGTGGTCCATGTCATCAAAGACCTGATTCTCACCCACCATGCCCCAGATAAATGTGTAACGCTGGGTGCCGACGCCGGCATGAATTGACCAACTGGGTGAGATGACCGCCTGCTCGTTATGTACCAGCAGATGGCGGGTTTGCTGGGGTTCTCCCATCATGTGGAAGACCGCGCTCTCTTCGCTCATATCGAAGTAGAAATAGACTTCCATGCGCCGTTCATGGGTGTGACAGGGCATGGTGTTCCACAGGCTGCCTTCATCCAGTCGGGTTAAGCCCATGGTGAGCTGGCAGGTGGGCAGCACATCCGGCACGATAAATTTGTTAATGGTGCGACGATTGGCAGTAGCAGCATCACCCAGCGTGGCAGTTGCGGCTTCCTGTAGCGTAATCTTCTTATCCGGGAAGGTGCAGTGTGCGGGTGCGCTGTTGTAATAGAATTTAGCGGGCTGGGCCGGGTTCAGGCTGCGGAACAGCAGGTTGCGCGCACCTTTACCAATGTAAAGCGCCTCTTCATGACCGATCTCCCAGGCTTTATCGTCGACCTCAACCAGACCCGGTCCACCAATGTTGATCATGCCCAGCTCGCGGCGTTCAAGAAAGTAACTGACGCCCAGCTGCTTTCCCATCTCATTACCGATAGTGACTGGGTTATTAACCGGCATCACGCCCCCAATGATGATGCGGTCGATGTGACTGTAGGTCAGGGTGTAATTGTCAGCGGAAAAAATCGTCTCAATCAGAAACTCGCGGCGTAGCGCGTCAGTGTCGAGCTGTTTAGCGTGATCGCTGTGAATGCTTTGGCGAACGTCCATCTCAGGCCTCTCTGCAGGTCAGGTTATTCATGCCCCGAATGGGGACGCTTCGGGCATCTTAGGCAGAGTGAGATGGGAATTCAATAAAAATGAAACGTTGTTTTATTTTTTGCGGAGCAGATCAACCGGCAGGCGCAGCGGGCAAAAAAAAGCCCGCTATGCGCGGGCTGTTTATCATCCCTGCAGATGCTGCAGGCTAAGCTGGGTCAGATTGTCCAGCCGGACATCCGCCAGCGCCCAGCGGGGGTCTTCGCGGTGTTCAGCGGCAGGCACCACAATCGACCGCATGCGGGCCGCTTTGGTGGCGATCATGCCATTGAACGAGTCTTCCAGCGTGACGCAGTTGAGTGGATCAATTGCCAGGCTGGCGGCGGCGTTAAGGTAGACCTGCGGATGGGGCTTGCTGTAGGGCAGTGCTTCTGCTGAAGCCAGCACATCGAAATAGTGGCGCAGGTTGAAGATCTCCAGTACCTGTTCCAGCATCATGAGCGGCGATGCTGAGGCCAGGCCGATTTTCATTCCCTGCTCCTGGCACAGCTGCAGCGCCGTTTCCACGCCAGGCAGAAGCGGCCGCGTCTGATCCACCAGCGTCATGGCGCGCGCAATAATACGGTCAGTAACCTCCTGCTGAGAGGGGCCCTGCCAGGGCAGCGTTTCGTACCACATCCGCACAGTCTGGTCGATACGCAGGCCAAGGGTATCGGGCATTTCACTGCGTCGTGACAGGTCGACGTCCAGCGTTGAAAAGATATCCAGTTCAGCCTGATCCCACAGCGGTTCAGAATCGATCAGTAAGCCATCCATATCAAACAGGGCAGCAAGGACAGGGCGGTGCCAGGTCATCAGCGGTCTCCTTATAAATAAAGTCGGTTTAACCATAACATCATTCTCTGCTGACGCATGCTTCATCCGATTGACCACGCTTTATTTGGGAAATTTCTTCGTTGGCAGGTAGACTGACGGCAAATTGGATTCCAGGTTCAGGAGATATTATGACCTATCAACAGGCTGGCCGTATCGCCATCCTTAAGCGCGTGGTGGGCTGGGTGCTCTTTTTAGTGGCACTGTTGTCGACCATTATTTCGGTATTGAGCTTTATGTTTAAGCACAGCGAGAAGCAGCCGGGCATTGACGCCGTTATGCTTGATTTCGTCCATGTCATTGTCGATATGCTGCGCTTCAACACGCCATTCCTGAACGTTTTCTGGCATAACTCGCCGGTACCGGAATTTAACGGTCAGATGAATCTGGGTTTCTGGCTGATCTACATTCTGATTTTTGTCGGGCTGGCGCTGGAATCATCAGGCGCGCGGATGGGACGGCAGGCACGTCACGTCAAAGAGGGCATTGAAGATCAGATGATTCTGGAGCAGGCAAAGGGCAGTGAAGGACGCAGCCGTCAGCAACTGGAAGAGAAGGTGCGCGTTCCTCGTCACACCATCTTCCTGCAGATCTTCCCGCTTTATGTCCTGCCAGTGGTGATTGCGATAGCCGGATATTTTGCGCTGTCGCTGCTGGGCTTTATCTGACCGTGAACGCCGTCAGGCCGGTCTGGCCTGACGGGTGCCGAGCGCATCCTCATCCAGCAACTGGCCAATGGCGAACTGTGCATCGCCGGGCCAGTGCCCGCCAAACACGTTAGCCCGGTTCAGCAGATAGTAGAGCTGGTAGACCGGCAGACGCTGCGAAAAACCATCCGGCAGGGGCCACACAGCCTGATAACCGTCATAAATCTGGCGGGGCAGGTCAGGGTACCAGCTCAGCATGGCTAAATCGCACTCACGGTCGCCCCAGTAGCAGGCGGGATCGAACAGCCAGGGGCCATTGCCGCTGCTGGCGCAGTTAGCAGGCCAGAGATCGCCATGCAGCAGCGACGGCTGCGGATGATGTGACGCAAGCACCCGCTGCACGGAGGCGATAATCAGCTCGGTATCCCCGTACTGAATTCCCTTTTCGGCCGCCAGTTGCAGCTGCCAGCCAATGCGCTGTTCGGCAAAAAAGACCGACCAACGCCGCAGC
This sequence comes from Pantoea sp. 9140, assembly GCF_000745295.1. NCBI lineage: Bacteria > Pseudomonadati > Pseudomonadota > Gammaproteobacteria > Enterobacterales > Erwiniaceae > Pantoea > Pantoea sp. 9140. The sequence continues at coordinate 1,529,093 of NZ_JQNO01000001.1, forward strand.
CAGCTATTGGGCTGGGGCGTGGTGGTGATGTTGTTGTCGAAATCGAGGCCGAACTGCGTCTGTTCGCTCCACTGGTGCAGGTGCGCCAGCTGCTGACCCAGCTGATATGCACTCTGCTCATTAAGCGGCTGTGGCCTGATGTATTCCAGCAACAGAAAGCTCTCCTCGCGATGATGACCCACACCATACACTTCTGGCACCCGAACCGTGCCGGTGCGCGCCAGCAAGGCAAGCTGGTCGGCTTCCCAGGTAAAAAGCGACAGCATCTCGCGGCTGTTACTTTTGACAAAGACATCGTGATCACCGTAGCGAATATGCCAGGTGGGATGGATATCACCACCCGCAAGGGCGTGACGTTGAGTGATTTCGGCGTTGCCTAACTGCTCGCTTAACAGACGACTGATGGCTGACCACATAGGGCTATCCTCGTTGTTCGCTGCGTAAGTCCGATGCTGATGCCTGAATATTCACCAAAACCAGCGTGATTGCACCTTTTTATTCCGGCGCTGAGGTGGCGGGGCGATGACTGGCAGTGTCCCGCAGATACTCTTCAAAGGTGATGACAGTCACATCCGGTTTCTGACCCAGGGCGTTTTCACCGGCAGCCGCAACCTGCTGTCGCAGATCCTCAGCGTCCAGCGTACTGACAATGCCATAACTGTTCGTGCCCAGCTCATGGGGATGGCCATTTTCATCGGCCAGTGTGGTGGTGAAACCGGCGGCGGTCATCGCGCTGGTCAGCTCCAGGATGTCACTTAATCCCGACTCCTGATAATGAAAGGTCACGATATAGCGGGTCAGGGCAGTGTTGCTCATAAGGCACCTCCGGGAAAGAGAAACTGAACTGAGCGTAGACTATGGTGAAAATTCAGGCGAATTATGAAAGAGATGCTGGGTGTCTGTCGTGACGCATAGCGTAAATCAGTGTCAGGAGTACTGCCCATGACGTAAAAATCTTTCTGCCGTTACGTCTGGCTTTTCATTTGGGCAGCACTATAATGCGCGACGTTAATAAGATGAGTCCCAATTAACATGGGTTGTCAGGGTGATTCCAGGCATTTTGTGTAAGTTAATAATTTTTTACAAAACTTACCGTAAATTGCATTGAATGCCCGGCAAAACGCTTCAGACTCTCCGTTTTTTAAACAGTCGCACGGATCACATTTAATGAAAGCCTATAACAAGCTGTCTGCTGTTCTTTTGCTCTCCGCCGGAGCGTTTTGTCACCAGGCACTGGCCGATAACGCCGTATTCACCTCAATGGATGACCCTTCCACGGCTAAAAAGCCATTTGAAGGTTCTGCTTCTGCGGGATACCTGGCGCAAACCGGTAACACCACCAGTTCATCGCTGACTGCTCAGACCAATATGACCTGGTATCAGTCATCTATGGCCTACAGCTTGTGGGGTAACGCAGCGAACACCTCGTCAAATGATGAACGCTCTTCAGAGACGTACAACATCGGTGGTCGTTCACGCTATAACCTCAACTCCTATGACTACCTGTTTGGCCAGGCGAGCTGGTTAAGCGATCGTTTCAATGGTTACGATTCACGTGACGTGCTGACTGCCGGTTACGGTCGTCAGATCCTGAACGGTCCAGTGCACTCGCTGCGTGCGGAATTTGGTCCGGGTGTACGTTATGACGATTACCACGCTGGCGGTCATCAGACCAAGGCGCTGGGCTATGGCGCTGTGAGCTATCAGTGGCAGCTGACCGATACCACCAAATTTATTCAGGGCGTATCCGTGCTGAGCAGCTTCGGTGAAGACACCACGGTGAACTCTGAAACCGGCCTGCAGGTCGCTATCAATAGCCACTTCGCGCTGAAGCTGGCTTACAACGTCACCTGGAACAACAATCCGGCTGAGTCTGCGCCAGATCGCACCGACACCAAAACCTCAATCATGCTCTCTTACGCGATGTAAGCGCATTTTTGCCTGCGGCAAGCCCGGCGGCCTGACACTGTGTGTCAGGCCGCTTTTTTTTGTTCACTCCATGGCTTAGCGAAAAGGGGATGGTTTTTCTCGTCGGCGAAAACTGCTATCATCTGCTCCGCACTGCAATCCTGGCGACATTCCGACAATGTGGGTCTGATATCACGCCAGGTCACTCATTTTACATTACGTTGCATGTAAGCTTTCGTGTGGCTTACCACTGCAAATAAGGACATGAAATGCCTGTAATTACGCTTCCTGATGGCAGCCAGCGCGTGTTTGACCGCCCTGTCAGTGTCATGGATATTGCGCTGGACATCGGTCCAGGTCTGGCGAAAGCCTGTATCGCTGGCCGCGTTAACGGTGAACTGGTTGATGCTGCTGATCCCATCACCGACGATGCCGCTGTTGCGATCATTACCGCAAAAGATGAAGCGGGTCTGGAAATTATCCGTCACTCCTGTGCGCACCTGTTAGGGCACGCAATTAAACAGCTGTGGCCGGATACCAAAATGGCGATCGGCCCGGTCATTGATAACGGCTTCTATTATGATGTCGACATCGATCGTACCCTGACCCAGGAAGATATCGACCTGCTGGAAAAACGCATGCATCAGTTGGCTGAAACCAACTACGATGTGGTGAAGAAAAAGGTCAGCTGGCAGGAAGCACGCGACGTCTTTGCGGCGCGCGGCGAAATCTACAAGACCACTATTCTTGATGAAAACATCAGCCATGACGATAAGCCTGGCCTGTATCATCACGAAGAATATGTCGACATGTGCCGCGGTCCGCACGTGCCGAACATGCGGTTCTGCCATCATTTTAAACTGCAGAAGATCTCCGGTGCCTACTGGCGCGGCGACAGCAGCAACAAAATGCTGCAGCGTATTTATGGCACCGCATGGGCAGACAAAAAGCAGCTGGCAGCCTATCTGCAGCGTCTGGAAGAGGCGGCGAAGCGTGACCATCGTAAGATTGGTAAGCAGCTGGATCTCTACCACATGCAGGAAGAAGCACCCGGTATGGTCTTCTGGCATAATGACGGCTGGACCATCTTCCGTGAGCTGGAAGTGTTTGTCCGCAGCAAATTAAAAGAGTACCAGTACCAGGAAGTGAAAGGTCCGTTCATGATGGACCGCGTCCTGTGGGAAAAAACCGGGCACTGGGAAAACTATAAAGAAGCAATGTTCACCACCTCATCTGAGAACCGTGAATACTGCATCAAACCGATGAACTGTCCTGGACACGTTCAGATCTTTAATCAGGGTCTGAAATCCTACCGTGACCTGCCGCTGCGTATGGCAGAGTTTGGTAGCTGTCACCGTAATGAGCCATCAGGTGCGCTGCACGGTCTGATGCGCGTTCGCGGCTTTACCCAGGATGATGCACACGTCTTCTGTACAGAAGAGCAGGTGCGTGACGAAGTGAACAGCTGTATCCGCATGGTTTATGACATGTACAGCACCTTCGGCTTTGAAAAGATTGTGGTGAAGTTATCCACCCGTCCTGAGAAGCGCATCGGTACAGATGAGATGTGGGATCGTGCCGAGGAAGACCTGGCCGCTGCGCTGAACGAAAACAACATTGAGTTTGAGTTCCAGCCAGGTGAAGGCGCGTTCTACGGCCCTAAAATTGAGTTCACTTTGTACGATTGTCTTGATCGCGCCTGGCAGTGCGGAACAGTTCAGCTAGACTTCTCCCTGCCAAAACGCCTTGAAGCAACCTACGTGGGTGAAAACAACGACCGTCAGACGCCAGTGATGATTCACCGTGCGATTCTGGGATCGATGGAGCGCTTCATCGGTATTCTTACCGAAGAATTCGCCGGTTTCTTCCCAACCTGGCTGGCACCGCTGCAAGTTGTGGTAATGAATATTACCGACGGACAAGCGGAATATGTTGAGTCTTTGACGCGTAAGCTGCAGAATGCTGGCATTCGTGTGAAGGCAGACTTGAGAAATGAGAAGATAGGCTTTAAAATCCGCGAGCACACATTACGTCGCGTCCCTTATATGTTGGTCTGCGGTGATAAAGAGGTGGAATCTGGCAAAGTTGCCGTTCGCACCCGCCGTGGTAAAGACCTGGGATCGATGGATGTCGATCTGTTTGTTGAGAAACTTCAACAAGAGATTCGCAGCCGAAATCTTCACCAATTGGAGGAATAAAGTATTAAAGGCGGAAAACGAGTACTACCGACGCGTCCGAACAAAATTAACAGTGAAATCCGCGCAACTGAAGTGCGCTTAACGGGCATGGATGGCGAGCCGATTGGCATTGTCACATTACGCGAAGCTCTGGAAAAAGCCGAGGAAGCGGGCGGCGACTTAGTCGAAATCAGCCCGAATGCCGAACCGCCGGTCTGCCGTATTATGGATTACGGCAAGTTCCTCTATGAAAAAAGCAAATCTTCTAAGGAACAGAAGAAGAAGCAAAAAGTTATTCAGGTTAAGGAAATCAAATTCCGTCCTGGAACCGATGATGGCGACTATCAGGTCAAACTACGCAACCTGATTCGCTTTCTGGAAGATGGCGATAAAGCCAAAATCACGCTCCGCTTCCGCGGTCGTGAGATGGCGCACCAGCAGATCGGTATGGAAGTGCTTAACCGCGTCCGTAAAGACCTGTGTGAAGATCTGGATTTGGCCATTGTCGAATCCTTCCCTTCGAAGATCGAAGGCCGCCAGATGATCATGGTGCTCGCTCCTAAGAAGAAACAGTAGGCTTTCAAGTAGCAATGACCGCGCAGCGTTCGCGCTGTGCGGTTATCTGTTCGCCTGTCTGGGTCATGTTATTAACAATGCGAAGTGGATATTTTTAAAATGCCAAAGATTAAAACTGTACGTGGCGCGGCTAAGCGCTTCAAGAAGACCGCTTCTGGCGGCTTCAAGCGTAAACACGCAAACCTGCGTCATATTCTGACTAAAAAATCTACTAAGCGTAAACGTCACCTGCGCCCTAAAGGCATGGTGTCAAAAGGCGATCTGGGTCTGGTTATTGCCTGCCTGCCGTACGCATAAGTAAATTTTTTTCATTAATTCAGAATATTAAACAGGAGAGCTAAATGGCTCGTGTAAAACGTGGTGTAGTTGCTCGCGCACGTCACAAAAAAATCTTAAAACAAGCTAAAGGCTATTACGGTGCACGTTCACGTGTTTACCGTGTTGCTTTCCAGGCTGTTATCAAAGCTGGTCAGTATGCTTACCGTGACCGTCGTCAGCGTAAGCGTCAGTTCCGTCAGCTGTGGATCGCGCGTATCAACGCAGCGGCGCGTCAGAACGGCATGTCTTACAGCCGTTTCATCAATGGTCTGAAAAAAGCAGCCATTGAGATTGACCGTAAGATCCTGGCCGACATCGCAGTATTCGACAAAGTGGCATTCTCTGCACTGGTCGAAAAAGCGAAATCAGCCCTGGCGTAAGTCAGATGGAAAAGGGAGCTTGCTCCCTTTTTTATTGCCTGTAACTTACGCAAAAGATTGACATTTTCGTCGCTGAGCTTTTCAATAGACCCCCTGTATCGCATGACAAGGTAACCGCAAGCATGAATGCTGCTATTTTCCGTTTCTTTTTTTACTTTAGCGCCTGACATTCGGGGGCTTTTGCGCATAAGAGAAGAAACGAAAAATCGCGCTAAAAGCCTCCCTCGTGGAGGCTTTTTTGTTTCTGGCGCTAGCATATTGGACCGGCAGGTCCCAACGAGAACTGACCAGCCTGACTGGAAAAAGAGGAAACTATGTCCCAACTCGCAGAACTGGTGGCCAGCGCCACGGCGGCCATCGACGGGGCGACGGATATCGCCGCCCTTGACGCGGTGCGCGTCGAATACCTGGGTAAGAAAGGACATCTCACACTGCAGATGACGACGCTACGCGAGCTGCCAGCAGAAGAGCGTCCTGCAGCGGGTGCGGTAATCAATGAAGCGAAGCAGCAGGTCACCGATCGACTGAATGCCCGTAAAGATGCACTGGAAACCGCGGTGCTGAATGCCCGTCTGGCTGAAGAGACCATTGATGTCTCTCTGCCGGGTCGTCGTATCGAGAATGGCGGTCTGCATCCGGTCACCCGCACCATGGATCGCATTGAGACCTTCTTTGGCGAGTTAGGCTTTGGCGTGGTAACAGGGCCCGAAATTGAAGATGATTATCATAACTTCGATGCGCTGAATATTCCTGCGCACCACCCGGCGCGTGCCGATCACGATACCTTCTGGTTCGACGCCACGCGTCTGCTGCGTACGCAGACCTCTGGCGTGCAGATCCGCACCATGCAGGCTCAGCAGCCGCCTATCCGTATTATTGCGCCAGGCCGCGTCTACCGTAACGATTATGACCAGACGCACACGCCGATGTTCCATCAGATGGAAGGGCTGATCGTGGATAAAAACATCAGCTTTACCAACCTGAAAGGCACGCTGCACGATTTCCTGAACAACTTCTTCGAAGAAGATTTGCAGATTCGCTTCCGTCCTTCTTATTTCCCGTTCACTGAGCCATCGGCAGAAGTGGATGTTATGGGTAAAAACGGTAAGTGGCTGGAAGTGCTGGGTTGCGGCATGGTGCACCCTAACGTGCTGCGCAACGTCGGCATCGATCCGGAAGTTTATTCCGGTTTCGCCTTTGGTATGGGCATGGAGCGTCTGACCATGTTGCGCTATGGCGTGACCGATCTGCGTGCTTTCTTCGAAAATGATTTACGTTTCCTCAAACAATTTAAGTAAGGGCAGGATATCCAATGAAATTCAGTGAACTCTGGTTACGCGAATGGGTAAATCCAGCCCTGGACAGCGCTGCGCTGTCTGAACAAATCACCATGGCCGGTCTGGAAGTGGACGGCGTTGATGCCGTCGCCGGTGTGTTCCACGGCGTTGTGGTTGGTGAAGTCGTGGAGTGCGGTCAGCACCCCAATGCCGACAAGCTGCGTGTCACCAAAATCAACGTCGGTGGCGATCGCCTGCTGGATATCGTCTGTGGCGCGCCGAACTGCCGTCAGGGACTGAAAGTTGCTGTCGCGACCGTCGGCGCTGTGCTGCCAGGTGATTTCAAAATCAAAGCGGCTAAACTGCGTGGCGAGCCCTCTGAAGGGATGCTCTGCTCGTTCTCCGAGCTGGGTATTTCCGATGATCACAACGGTATCATCGAACTGCCTTCTGACGCGCCAGTTGGCACCGACATCCGCGCGTACCTGCAGCTGGATGACAACACCATTGAAATCAGCGTCACGCCTAACCGCGCCGACTGTCTGGGTCTGATCGGTATCGCCCGTGATGTCGCGGTGCTCAACGGTTTACCGCTGAACGTGCCGGAGATGCAGCCGGTCGCGGCGACGCTTAACGACACGTTCCCGATTCAGGTTGACGCGCCAGAAGCCTGTCCGCGCTATCTGGGCCGTGTCGTGAAAGGAATTAACGTTAAGGCAGCTACGCCACTGTGGATGAAAGAGAAGCTGCGTCGCTGCGGCATTCGCTCTATCGATCCTGTCGTCGATATCACCAACTACGTTCTGCTGGAGCTGGGTCAGCCAATGCACGCCTTCGACCTTGACCGTATTGATGGCGGTATCGTGGTGCGCATGGCGAAAGAGGGCGAAAAGCTGACGCTGCTGGATGGCACTGAAGCCACCCTGCAGAGTGATACTTTAGTGATCGCCGATCATCAGAAAGCGCTGGCGATGGCCGGAATCTTTGGTGGCGAACATTCGGGTGTGAACGGCGAAACGCAGAACATCCTGTTCGAGTGTGCGTACTTTGATCCGCTCTCTATCACTGGCCGCGCCCGTCGTCACGGTCTGCATACCGACGCGTCTCATCGCTACGAGCGTGGCGTTGACCCGGCGCTGCAACATACCGCGCTGGAGCGTGCTACCCAACTGCTGCTGTCCATCTGCGGCGGTGAAGCAGGCCCGATCATCGATCAGACCCATCAGGCAGCCCTGCCTGTACCCGCCACGATCACGCTGCGTCGCGAAAAGCTGGACCGTCTGATTGGTCACGTGATTGCGGATGAGCAGGTTACCGACATTCTGACGCGTCTCGGCTGTGACGTGACGGCAGGTGAAGGGCAGTGGCAGGCCGTCGCGCCGAGCTGGCGCTTCGATATGGCCATTGAAGAAGATCTGGTCGAAGAAGTGGCCCGTATTTATGGCTACAACAATATTCCTGATGTACCTGTTCAGGCCGGTCTGGTCATGACCCGTCACCGTGAAGCGAATCTGTCGCTGAAACGCGCGAAAAACCTGCTGGTGGATAAAGGTTATCAGGAAGCGATTACCTATAGCTTCGTCGATCCGAAAATCCAGCAGCTGCTGCATCCGGGTGAAGAGGCGCTGTTACTGCCAAGCCCGATCTCCAGTGATATGTCGACCATGCGTCTGTCACTCTGGACCGGTCTGCTCAGTGCGGTGGTCTATAACCAGAACCGTCAGCAGAGCCGTGTACGTCTGTTCGAGAGCGGCTTACGCTTTGTGCCAGATACGCAGGCGGATTTAGGCATCCGTCAGGATCTTATGCTGGCTGGCGTCATCAGCGGCAACCGTGTTGAAGAGCACTGGGATCTGGCGCGTCAGACAGTTGACTTCTATGATTTGAAAGGCGATTTAGAGTCGCTGCTCGATTTAACCGGCAAACTGGATGAGATTAGCTTCCGGGCTGAGGCGAATCCGGCGTTGCATCCAGGACAGAGCGCGGCGATTTATTTGCATGATGAACATATCGGATTTATCGGCGTTGTACATCCTGAGCTGGAACGTAAGCTTGATCTCAATGGCCGCACCTTAGTCTTTGAACTGCTTTGGAATAAGGTCGCAGACCGCGTCCTGCCTGACGCGCGCGAGATTTCTCGCTTCCCGGCGAACCGCCGTGATATTGCCGTTGTAGTGGCTGAAAACGTCCCTGCAGCAGATATCATTGCGGAGTGTAAGAAAGTTGGCGTAAATCAGGTAGTTGGCGTAAACTTGTTTGACGTGTACCGCGGTAAGGGCGTTTCTGAGGGCTACAAGAGCCTCGCAATCAGCCTGATTTTGCAGGATACCAGCCGGACACTCGAAGAAGAGGAGATTGCCGCGACCGTTGGCAAATGCGTTGCGGCATTAAAAGAGCGATTCCAGGCAACCTTGAGGGATTGAACCTATGGCGCTTACAAAAGCTGAGATGTCAGAGTACCTGTTTGAGAAACTCGGGCTGAGCAAACGCGATGCCAAAGAGTTAGTAGAGCTGTTTTTCGAAGAGGTACGTCGCGCTTTGGAAAATGGAGAACAGGTAAAACTGTCTGGGTTTGGTAATTTTGACCTGCGTGACAAGAACCAGCGTCCTGGCAGAAACCCGAAAACGGGTGAAGATATTCCGATTACTGCGCGTCGCGTAGTAACGTTCCGTCCAGGACAGAAGTTGAAAAGCCGCGTAGAGAACGCTACACCCAAAGAGACTGACTGAATTTCAGCGTTTCAAAAAGGCCGCGAAAGCGGCCTTTTTTCATAATGACAGCATGCAGCATTGCCGCTCATCCTATCCTTTAGAGTCCAGGCCATCCCGGCGCAGACCGCCTCATCAGCCTTTCTTTTTTCACCAATCCCTCTACAATCAAATCACTGTTTTCTCAGCTAATCCCGCTTATGTCTCTGCTCGATACGTTCGCGCGCCAGGCCGATCAACGCGGCCAGAAATGGCTGATTGCGCTCGCCCTTATGCTCTCTGCACTGCTCTGTCTCAGCCTCTGTGCCGGGGACAGCTGGATCGCGCCCTCTGCGTGGTTCAGCGATAGCGGACAGCTCTTTGTCTGGCAGTTGCGGCTGCCCCGCAGTCTGGCGGTCGTCCTGGTGGGGGCGTCGCTGGCAGTATGCGGCGTGGTGATGCAGGCGCTGTTTACCAATCCGCTGGCGGAGCCAGGCCTGCTCGGCGTTTCGAACGGCGCAGGTATCGGTCTGGTGCTCGGCGTGCTGCTGGGCAGCGGCTCGCTGTGGAGTCTGGGGCTGGCGGCGATGGCCGGTGCGCTGATAATTACGCTAATCCTGCTGCATTTTGCCCATCGTCAGCTCTCGGTCACCCGGCTGTTGCTGACCGGCGTGGCGCTGGGGATTATCTGCAGTGCCATCATGACCTGGGCGGTCTACTTCAGCACCAGTCTCGATCTGCGTCAGCTGATGTACTGGATGATGGGCGGATTCAGCGGCATTGACTGGCGCTATGGCTGGATGATGCTGGCACTGCTGCCGGTGATGCTCGCGCTGGGGGCGACCGGGCCGATTCTCAATCTGCTGGCCCTGGGCGAGACGTCCGCCCGTCAGCTCGGGCTGTCACTTTTCTACTGGCGTAACCTGCTGGTACTGGCGATGGGCTGGCTGGTGGGCATCAGCGTCGCGATGGCCGGCGCCATTGGCTTTGTCGGGCTTGTTATCCCGCATCTGCTGCGTCTGAGCGGCATCAGCGATCACCGCTATCTGCTGCCAGCATCGGCGCTGGCGGGCGCGGCGGTGCTTCTGGCCGCCGATATCGTGGCGCGGCTGGCACTGACTTCAGCGGAGTTGCCGATAGGCGTCGTGACGGCGACACTGGGCGCGCCACTGTTTATTATTTTACTGGTGAAATCTTCGCGCTAGCTTCGGCTGGCTACTCTGCATCCACAACCGCATCCATTACAGGAAAAAGCATGAATATTTATGAGACTGAACTGGTTACGCTCGACGGGGAAAAAACCACGCTGTCACAGTGGCAGGGCAAAGTCCTGCTGGTCGTCAACGTTGCCTCGAAATGTGGCCTGACGCCGCAATACGAAGAGCTGGAGAATCTGCAGAAAGCCTGGCAGGATCAGGGCTTCAGCGTCCTCGGTTTCCCCTGCAATCAGTTTCTGGAGCAGGAACCGGGCAGCAGTGAGGAGATCAAAACTTTCTGCAGCACCACCTATGGCGTAACGTTCCCGCTGTTTGCCAAAACCGAGGTTAATGGCCCGGCGCGTCATCCGCTCTATGCGCAGCTGATTGCGGCCCGGCCTGACGCGGTGCGTCCGGAAGGCAGCGGTTTTTACGAACGTATGGAGAGTAAAGGGCGCGCGCCGAAAGAGCAGGGCGACATCCTGTGGAACTTTGAAAAGTTCCTGATTGGCCGTGACGGTAGTGTGATTCAGCGTTTTGCACCTGACATGACCCCGGAAGATCCCATCATTCTGGAAACGATTAAACAGGCGCTGGCAAAATAGATGCTGTTGCGCCTGCAACAGGCTGCCGTCCCCGGACGGCTGCTGCCACTGACCGGCGAGCTTGCCGCCGGTCAGTTGCTGCACATTGCAGGCCCGAACGGAGCCGGTAAAAGCACCTTACTGAGTGTCATTGCGGGGCTGCAACCCGCCTCCGGCAGGGTGTTACTGGATGAACAGCCGCTGAGTAACTGGAACGGCGCGGCACTGTCCAGGGTGCGCGGCTGGCTGCCACAGCAGCAGGCCCCACTGAGTCAGATGCCGGTCTGGCACTATCTGCGTCTGCACCTGAAACCGGCGGGGCCACAGGCCGATACCCGTCTCAGCATGCTGCTGCAGCGGCTTCAGCTGCAGGATAAGTTATCGCGTTCACTGACCCGGCTCTCCGGCGGGGAATGGCAGCGCGTCCGGCTGGCAGCCGTCTGTGCCCAGATCGATCCTCACATCAACCCCTGCGGGCGGCTGCTGATTCTTGATGAGCCGTTGACGGCGCTGGATATCGGCCAGCAAAAAGCGGTGGACGATCTGATTGCGGCGCTGTGCGCGTCGGGTGTTAGTGTTGTCGCCAGCAGTCACGATCTTAACCACAGCCTGCAGCAGGCAGACAGGGTCTGGCTGATGGATAGCGGGCAGGTGATCGCGCAGGGCGAACCTTCAGAGGTTCTGACGCCGCAGCGCCTGACACTGCTCTACCAGATTGCTTTCCGGCAGATTGAACTTGAAGGACGCACGCTGCTGACCGTTCTGCCCTGACACTTGCTACCTGGCGGGCTTTACCGCTACATTATGCCGGTTGCAACTTCTGATAAGGACATTTGGCGATGCGCCTGGGTTTGCTGATTTTAGTTCTGCTGCTGACGGGATGCAGTCATCACGCCCCGCCGATTAATGGCCGTCTTTCCGATTCAATCACCGTGATAGCGGAACTGAACGATCAGCTCGGTCACTGGCGCGGTACGCCTTATCGTTATGGCGGCATGAGTCGTAACGGCGTTGACTGCTCCGGCTTTGTCTATCTGACCTTCCGCGATAAATTTGCATTGCAACTGCCGCGCACCACCTCAGCCCAAAGCGATATTGGCACCCGCATCAGCAAAGATGAACTGCTGCCAGGCGATCTGGTCTTTTTCAAAACCGGACGCGGTGAAAATGGCCTGCATGTGGGCATCTATGATACCGATAACGCTTTTATCCACGCCTCGACCAGTCAGGGCGTCATTCGCTCCTCACTCGACAATGTCTACTGGCGAAAAGTGTTCTGGCAGGCTCGCCGTATTTAACAGCACCTTCGCGAAATCAGACTTAAGTCCAATTTTAAATAGAGTTAAAACAACGAGTAAAAGTTTTATTTTAAATGAACGTTTAGGACGAGTATTTTAATAAACAGAATAATGGCTGATTTAATTCCACTAATAACCGGTGTTTTATCACTACTATTTGGCTTAAGCGTGATCGGTTGTTGCCAAACGGAAATGGAAGGGTAAAGAAGTTCGTCTCTTCAATGATTTGGCACTATTGCCTGCGGCTGACCATTCCTATACGATATCCCTATCGCCGCATATTCTGGCATTAAAATGAAAATTCATCTCTCGGCCGACTATCAGTCGGAAATCTGGTTTTATCCTGTCTGTGATGTTGATGGACGGTTGACCGCTGTCGAGCTGGTAACACAGTTTGTGCATGAAAGTGCGCCCATCACCCTGCCTCAGGATCTGCTGCTTCCCCAGCTTGATGAGTCGCAGCAGTTACGTCTGCTGCAAAGCCAGATTGGATTGCTGGAGCAGAATCGCGGATTATTTGAAGCGCATTCCGTGTCAGCTTTTATCCGTATTGATGAAGGCATGGCCCGGACGCTGCTTGCCAGTGAATTAGTCATGCGCAAAATAAAACAGCTGCCTTTCATTCTATTGAATATCACTGAAACGTTTCCGCAACTCAAGCTGGGCAAAAATAATCCGCTGCTGGCGAGCCTGCATGCTGAGTTTAATTTAGCGCTTTCACATTTTGGCGCGGGCAAAACACCCTCTAATGCGGTCTACGATAATTTATTCAGCTGCATCTGTCTCGACAAAGAATTTATTCAATCGCTGGCAAAACGCGCTTCATTTGTGCCATTTATTCAGAGCATTATTGATAATTTCCGCGCCCATTGTGACCGGCTGATTATTTGCGGCATTGATGACGAAGTGCTGTTCGATAAAGTCAGCCAGCTGAATGGTGCCGATTTTCAGGGTGCGCTCTTCCCGGTGGTAAAATCTGACGCACTGCGTTCACTGCTCTGTGCCGACGAGCGCATGCCTTCCTCTCAGCATCCCGGCTGACAGAACCTGTTAATCCCTGCTATCAGCGTTACACTAAAGGACTAACCTACGTATCGCTGAGTATCGCATGGGAGAAACAATGTCTGCAGGCAAGGCCTCTTTTGACAACACCTGGTTCCGTGAGCTGACCGGATGTTATACCGCGCTGAACCCCACGCCGCTGGCAGGCGGACGTCTGCTGTATCACAACGCACCGCTTGCAACCTCAATGGGGCTGGATAGCGCGCTCTTTGAAGGTCACGGTCACGATGTCTGGCACGGTGCGGCACTGCTGCCCGGCATGCAGCCGCTGGCGCAGGTCTACAGTGGCCATCAGTTTGGTGTCTGGGCGGGTCAGCTCGGTGACGGGCGCGGTATCCTGCTGGGTGAACAGCGTCTGGATGATGGCAGCAAACTTGACTGGCATCTCAAGGGGGCAGGCCTGACGCCTTATTCCCGCATGGGCGATGGTCGTGCCGTGATCCGTTCCAGCGTCCGTGAGTTTCTCGCCTCGGAAGCGCTGCACCATCTGGGTATCCCCACCACGCGCGCACTCACTCTGTCGATAGGCGATGAGCCGGTCTACCGCGAAACCACTGAGCGTGGCGCGATGCTGATGCGCATTTCACCGAGCCACCTGCGTTTCGGTCATTTCGAGCATTTCTTTTACAGTCAGCAGCAGGAGAAAGTGCAGCAACTGGCTGACTACGCCATTCGTCATCACTGGCCGCATCTGGAAGAGGAAGCGGACCGCTATCAACAGTGGTTTACCGACATTGTGTTACGCACCGCGCGCCTGATTGCGTTGTGGCAGAGTGTGGGTTTTGCGCATGGCGTCATGAATACTGACAATATGTCGATCCTTGGCCTGACCATCGACTATGGCCCGTTTGGTTTTCTGGATGATTATCAGCCTGACTTTATCTGTAATCACAGCGACTATCAGGGGCGCTACAGCTTTGAAAATCAGCCGATGATTGGCATGTGGAATCTCAACCGTCTGGCACATGCGCTGTCGGGTCTGCTGACCACTGAGCAGTTGCGGACGGCGCTGAGCGCCTATGAACCTGAACTGATGCGGGTCTGGGGTGAGAGGATGCGGGCAAAACTCGGCCTGCTGACACAACAGAGCAATGACAATCAGATTCTGACCGATCTACTGGCGCTGATGACGCAGGAGCACACTGATTACACCCTGACGTTCCGGCTGCTGAGTGAAACCCAACAGGCTGAAAGCCGTTCAGCGCTGCGCGACGAGTTCATCGATCGTGAGGCGTTTGATGGCTGGTATCAGCGCTACCGCAACCGTCTCGTGGATGAGCAGGTTAGTGATGAAGAACGACAGGCTGTGATGAAGGCGGCTAATCCGGCTGTCATTTTGCGCAACTATCTGGCGCAGCAGGCGATTGAAGAGGCGGAGCGGGGAGAGCAGGTGGCGCTGGCCCGTCTGCATCAGGCGTTACAGCAGCCCTTCAGTGATGAGACAGCCGCTGAGTATCGTCAGCGGCCGCCAGACTGGGGCAAAACCTTAGAGGTGAGCTGCTCCAGCTGATTCAGACTCAGAAGCGGTGAGAAACCGCCTCGGCCAGCAGGGCGAGCACCTGTTCACTCTCCTGCCAGCCGAGACAGGGATCGGTTATCGACTGGCCATAAACCAGCGGTTCACCGCTTACCACTTTCTGATTGCCTTCTTCCAGGAAGCTTTCAATCATCACACCGGCAACGGCCCGCGATCCTGATTTAATCTGCTCTGCTACCTCTGCCGCCACATCCATCTGACGACGATGCTGCTTCAGACAGTTGCCGTGACTGAAATCGATCACCAGCTGCTCTGGCAGATTAAAGGCCGCCAGACGCTCCGCGGCGGCGGCGACATCGCTGGCATGATAGTTAGGCTGTTTACCGCCTCGCAGGATCACATGACCATGCGGGTTGCCACTGGTCTGGTAGATAGTCATCTGGCCCAGTTTATCCGGCGACAGGAACATGTGGCTGGCGCGTGCGGCGCGAATCGCATCCACCGCGATCTGCACGTTTCCATCGGTGCCGTTTTTAAAGCCAACCGGGCAGGAGAGGGCAGAGGCCATTTCGCGGTGGATCTGGCTTTCGGTGGTACGTGCGCCAATCGCGCCCCAGCTGATGAGGTCAGCAATAAACTGGCCGATCACCATATCCAGAAATTCTGTGGCGGTGGGCAGGCCCAGCGCGTTGATATCAATCAGCAGCTTGCGGGCGATGCCGATACCCCGGTTCACATCGTAACTGCCATCCAGGTCCGGATCGGAGATTAACCCTTTCCAGCCTACGACGGTACGAGGCTTCTCGAAGTAGGCACGCATCACAATCTCCAGCCGATCTTCATAGCGGATGCGTAACGCGTTCAGACGCGCAGCATACTCCAGGGCTGCTTTCGGGTCGTGCAGCGAACAGGGCCCGATCACTACCAGCAGGCGCGGATCGTCACCCGTCAATATACGGGCGATACGTTTACGGGCAACGGTGACGTTGTCGGCAATCGCCGCGGAGACAGGATGTTCAGCCGCCAGACTGGCGGGGGTAATCAGACTACCAATGCGTGCGGTACGCAGTTCGTCGGTTTTTTTCATGAGTTTCTCGAAAACGGTTCTTCGCAGCGGTGAAATACCGGGAAGTGATGGTGGTCACAATAAACCATTAGTCTGCGAATTCAACCCGTGATTTGACAATGAAATCAAAACCCACGGCAGCGGCGCTTTACATCTTTGACCCGATTCCCTTTCAGTACATACGGCGCGTCAGGCCCATGATGTCGAGAATTTTGGTGGCAATCTCTTCGACCGAGTAGTTAGTGCTGTTGAGATAGCGGATCTGATGGGTGCGAAACAGCGCTTCGACTTCGCCTACTTCCAGCCGGCACTGGCGCATTGAGGCGTAGCGGGTATTTTCCGCCCGCTCCTGCCGTATCGCTGCCAGCCGTTCCGGATCGATGGTCAGCCCGAACAGTTTATTCTGATGGGCGCGCAGCGCGGGCGGCAGTTTGAGATTATCCATATCGTCGGCAATAAAGGGGTAGTTGGCGGCACGAATACCAAACTGCATCGCCAGATAGAGGCTGGTGGGTGTTTTGCCACAGCGCGAAACGCCTAACAGGATAACCTGCGCATCTTCCAGCCCGCGCAGCGAGATGCCGTCATCATGCGCCAGGGCGTAATCGATCGCCGCAATACGTGCGTCATATTTCCCCAGATTACTGGCGTCCAGTCCGTGGGTGCGGTGTGCCACCGGCGCAGGCGATAAGCCCAGCTCCTGCTGAAGGGGAGCCACCAGCGCCTGCACGATATCCTGACAAAACCCCTCACTCTGCACGATAATGTCGCGCACCTCTGGCGTGACAATGGAGAAGAACACTAGCGGCCGCACGCCGCTCTGCTGATAGAGCGCGTTAATCTGGGCTTTAACCGCCAGCGCCCGCTGGACATTTTCCACAAATGGCAACGTCAGGCTGGTGATATTAACCGGAAACTGCGACAGCACCGCATGGCCCAGGACTTCAGCTGTTATCGCTGTACCATCGGAGATATAAAAAACGCTTCTGTCAGTTGTCATAATGAATTCAGCCTCAGCCAGGAGTGAGCCATCAGCATGAGTGATGCGACTTAATAAATCATCTCTGATTTTAATTTCTGGAAGGTCTGTCCGGATTATTTGTCTGCAGTTTCATCACGCTAACAAAAATGAAAAGGCGTTTCGAGTCGCCGGAATTCTTTTCAAAACGTGGACGGGCCACGAATAATCCTGCGTCTGTTGCGCAACAAAACAGAATGCTTAAGTGGATGAAAATCTGCCATTTCCTGTCACATCAATAAGTTAGCGAAAAATAGCGACTTTGCGCAACAGCAAAATAATCCGCTCACAATTCCGAAACTGCGGCTGAAATTCTGCTTTAACGATTCAACAGATCGTTATTGATGGGGTGATATGCCAGGCTGAAAACAGCTCACTCTCTGTGTCCATTCATTGATAATTGATAAAGGATAAGCGCGATGTCCACTCAGGAACAGCCATTGGTGCTCTGGTATAACCAGCTTGGTATGCATGATGTTGATCGGGTAGGCGGTAAAAACGCCTCTTTAGGTGAAATGATAACGAATCTGTCGTCGCTGGGCGTTTCCGTGCCCAATGGTTTTGCAACCACGTCGTACGCCTTTAACCTGTTCCTCGATCAAAGCGGGCTGAACCAGCGAATTTATGCGCTGCTGGATGAGACGGATATTGATGATGTTGATGCGCTGGCAAAAGCGGGTAAACAGATTCGTCAGTGGGTGGTGGAAACGCCGTTTCTGCCGGAACTGGAGTCTGCCATTCTGGACGCTTATCAGCAACTCTCTGCCGATGATGCGGCCGCGTCGTTTGCCGTCCGCTCCTCTGCCACCGCCGAAGATATGCCCGACGCCTCCTTTGCCGGCCAGCAGGAAACCTTCCTGAATGTGCAGGGCATCGACGCCGTTATGGTGGCGGTCAAGCATGTCTTTGCTTCACTGTTTAATGACCGTGCTATCTCCTACCGCGTGCATCAGGGCTACGACCATCGTGGCGTGGCGCTCTCTGCCGGCATACAGCGCATGGTGCGTTCGGACCTGGCCTCGTCAGGTGTGATGTTCACCATTGATACCGAATCCGGCTTTGATCAGGTGGTCTTCATCACTGCCGCCCTGGGACTGGGTGAGATGGTGGTGCAGGGCGCTGTTAACCCGGATGAGTTCTATGTTCACAAGCCAACGCTGGCGGCGGATCGCCCGTCGATCGTGCGTCGCAATATGGGCTCGAAAAAGGTGCGCATGGTGTATGCCGATTCTCAGGCGCATGGCGAACAGGTACGCATTGAAGATGTGCCTGAGGCCGAACGCGACCGATTCTGCCTGAACGATGAGGAAGTGCAGGCGCTGGCGAAGCAGGCAGTGCTGATTGAACAGCACTATCAGCGGCCGATGGATATTGAGTGGGCCAAAGATGGACACACCGGCAAGCTATTTATTGTTCAGGCGCGTCCTGAAACCGTGCGCTCAAATGGCCAGGTAATGGAGCGTTATACGCTGCAGGGTCAGGGCAGCGTCGTCGTTGAAGGGCGAGCCATCGGTCATCGTATCGGCGCAGGCGTGGTGAAGGTCATCCACGATATCAGCGAAATGAACCGCATTGAAAAAGGCGATGTGCTGGTGACGGACATGACCGACCCGGACTGGGAGCCGATCATGAAAAAGGCGTCAGCCATTGTCACTAACCGTGGCGGACGAACCTGCCATGCGGCGATCATCGCGCGTGAGCTGGGTATTCCAGCGGTAGTAGGCTGTGGCGACGCGACCGATCGGCTGAGAGAGGGCCATCAGGTCACTGTCTCCTGCGCCGAGGGCGACACCGGCTACGTCTATGATCAGCTGCTCGACTTCGACGTCACCAGTTCGCAGGTCGATTCACTGCCTGCGCTGCCGCTGAAGATTATGATGAACGTAGGTAACCCCGATCGTGCTTTCGATTTCGCCTGTCTGCCGAACGAAGGTGTTGGCCTGGCGCGGCTGGAATTTATTATTAACCGAATGATTGGCGTCCACCCGAAAGCGCTGCTTGAATTTGATCAGCAGACGCCGGAACTGCAGCAGCAGATCCGTAAAATGATGAAAGGATTTGATAATCCGGTGGAGTTTTACATCGCTCGCCTGACGGAGGGAATTGCCACGCTTGGTGCGGCATTTGCACCGAAACGCGTAATTGTCCGACTTTCCGATTTTAAAACCAATGAATATGCCAACCTCGTTGGCGGCGAACGCTATGAGCCGGAAGAAGAAAACCCGATGCTCGGATTCCGTGGCGCAGGTCGCTATGTGGCGGATAACTTCCGCGACTGCTTTGCGCTGGAGTGTGAAGCGGTAAAGCGCGTTCGCAACGAGATGGGTCTTACTAACGTCGAAATCATGGTTCCGTTTGTGCGCACGGTGGATCAGGCGCAGGCCGTGGTGGAAGAGCTGGCCCGTCAGGGGCTGAAGCGCGGTGAGAACGGGCTGAAGATCATCATGATGTGCGAGATCCCGTCAAATGCGCTGCTGGCAGAGCAGTTCCTGCAGCACTTTGATGGCTTCTCAATCGGCTCCAACGACATGACCCAGCTGACGCTGGGGCTGGATCGCGATTCCGGCGTCGTCTCCGCGCTGTTTGACGAACGTAACGAAGCCGTTAAAGCCCTGCTTTCCATGGCGATCAGGGCCGCGAAGCAGCAGGGTAAATATGTCGGCATCTGCGGGCAGGGACCGTCCGACCATCAGGATTTTGCCGCATGGCTGATGGAAGAGGGCATTGACAGCCTGTCGCTGAACCCGGACACCGTAGTGGAAACATGGGTGAGTCTGGCACAGTTAAACAAAACCGCCTGACAAAGCTTACAGAAATGATGAAAGGCCCGCACTGCGGGCCTTTTTCTGTTTATAGCTGGTCATATTCAGGCAAAAAAAAGCCCATCACAGGGGATGGGCAAAGACTACACACAGCAATTCTTTACTCTACTCAGGGGAATCAGGTTGTCTGAAAATCAATAGCTTGATTTCGAACATAGGAAACATGTTATTCATACCGCTGGCTGGCGTCTTTAAGAATCCTCTTATTAGTTTAAAGCCGATAATCTTTTGTCACCTTTACTTCGCCGTTTGACTTAAGAAACAGTGCAGAAAGTAATCTTTTTTAGGCCAGAAAGGTCAAATAAAGGCCAAAGATGGCTTTTTTCTTAAAAATCGCTAATGGAAAACAAAATCTCGCGAGTTTCTGAGAAGGGGTGCGGTTAATCATCATTAACCGCACTAATCAATGCAGACAGGATAGAATGGCACAGTGTGTCATTGCTGTGAATCAGACGGCTGGCGGGGTACCCTCATGATCGGCCAGGGCTTCAGCCACGGCCAGCGGGTCATTGTCTGGCGCTGGTGCTTCATGAACCCAGACGGAAACCAGACGGTAGGAAACAGCCAGAACTACCGGGCCGATAAACAGACCAATCATGCCGAAGGCAAACAGGCCACCTATTACGCCAGAGAGGATCAGGATCATCGGCAGGTCCGCACCCATCCGGATTAACATCGGACGCAGGACGTTATCCATCGTGCCCACCACACAACTCCAGACCAGCAGCACGGTTCCCCAGGTGGTATCGCCGCTCCAGTAGAGATAGATGATGGCGGGGACCAGCACCAGAAGCGGGCCGAGCTGAACCAGACAGCAGAGGATCATCAGCACCGTTAACAGCGTGGCATAGGGGATACCGGAGATCGCCAGACCGATACCGCCCAGCACGCCTTGCACCAGCGCCGTCACCACCACGCCAAGCGCCACGGCACGAATGGACTGTGCCGCCAGCAGCACGGCGGCATCACCGCGTCGTCCCGCCATGCGGAAAGCAAAGTGACGGATGCCCTGGGCAGCCTGTTCGCCGCGCCAGTAAAGCAGCACACTGAACAGCAACATCACGCCCAGGTGGATCATAAAGCGGCCGAAATGACCGGCCTGTGCGACAAAAAAGCCGGTAGTACGGCCAATGTAGGGCTGGATTTTAGCCATGATGCCGGCCCCGCCGCTCGCCACCAGCGTGTCATAACTGACATAAAGCTTTTTGCCGACCATCGGCACATCCCTAAGCCACAGCAACTGCGGCATCGTATGCCCCTGGGTAACCCAGGCGATGACCGGGGCACTGTTATCGATCAGGCTGCTGACCAGCAGTGCGATAGGGATGATAAACAGCAGCAACAGCAGCATGGTCATCACGATCACCGCCAGCGAACGGCGTCCCCACAACAGGCGCTGGAATTTCAGCATCAATGGCCAGGTCGCAATTACCACCATGCTGGCCCAGGCAAAGCCCAGAATAAACGGCTGCACCACCCATAAACAGGCGACAATCAGCAGCAGAATGAACATCAGGGTAAAGAGTATTTGCGGTAAATCCATATCCCGGTACTGGCTTTTCATCATTGACTCATAACCTCGTCTTAATCCTTCATTTCAGGGCATTCGGATGCCCGTTTTTATCATGATCTATTTGCCAGGGTTTAAACAGCGTCGCGGAGAAAGGTTTTTGTCTTTTCTGAAAAAAGGGCAGCCGCAGAAAAAATATGATAAAACGAGAAATCGCTCACGTATAAACGCAAACGTTTACAACACCTTCGGTCAGACAATCATGATCCCACAGATTTCGCAGGCACCGGGCCTCGTTCAACTGGTGCTGACGTTCCTTGAGTCGCTGAAAGAGCAGGGTTTTACCGGCGACATGGCTACCAGCTATGCCGATCGTCTTTCACTCTCCACCGATAACAGCATCTATCAATTGTTGCCCGACGCGGCGCTCTTTCCGCGTTCGACGGCGGACGTTGCGCTGCTCGCCCGCGTGGCCGGAGAAGCACGCTTTGCCAGCCTGGTATTTACCCCGCGCGGCGGCGGCACTGGCACTAACGGTCAGTCACTGAATCAGGGCATTGTGGTGGACATGTCGCGCTACATGAACCGCATCCTGGAGATCAATACCGATGAGGGCTGGGTGCGGGTCGAAGCTGGCGTCATCAAAGATCAGCTGAATGCCTGGCTGAAGCCTTTCGGCTTTTTCTTTTCGCCTGAACTGTCCACCAGTAACCGCGCCACGCTGGGCGGCATGATCAATACCGACGCGTCGGGTCAGGGTTCGCTGGTCTATGGTAAAACCTCAGACCATGTACTGGGCCTGCGCGCCGTGCTGCTGGGCGGCGATATTCTTGATACGCGACCAATGGCCACCGCGCTGGCTGAAACGCTGGCGCAGACGGCAACCCCCGAAGGCCGTATTTATCAGCAGGTGCTGACGCGCTGCCGCGAGCACCGGGATCTGATTCTGGAAAAGTTTCCCAGGCTGAATCGCTTCCTGACCGGGTACGACCTGCGCCACGTCTTCAGCGACGATATGCAAACCTTCGACCTGACGCGCCTGCTCTGTGGTGCCGAGGGCACGCTGGCTTTTGTTACTGAGGCACGTCTCGATATCACCCCGCTGCCGAAAGTGCGGCGGCTGGTAAACATTAAATATGACTCCTTCGATTCCGCCCTGCGTAACGCACCCTTTATGGTGGACGCGCAGGCGCTGTCAGTTGAGACCGTTGACTCCAAAGTGCTGAACCTGGCGCGGGAAGATATCGTGTGGCACTCGGTGCGTGAATTGATTGCTGACGTACCCGATAAAGAGATGCTGGGTCTGAACATCGTTGAGTTCGCCGGTGATAACGCCGCACTCATCGATCAGCAGATCGAAAAACTCTGTGCCCGGCTTGATGCGCTGATGCAGCAGCAGCAGGGCGGCGTGATTGGCTATCAGTTCTGTAACGATCTGGCGGGCATTGAGCGCATCTATAACATGCGTAAAAAAGCGGTGGGCCTGCTGGGAAATGCTAAAGGCCGGGCTAAGCCGATTCCGTTTGTCGAAGATACCGCCGTTCCGCCGGAAAAACTGGCTGACTACATTGTCGAGTTTCGCGCGCTGCTCGACAGCCACGGCCTGAGCTACGGCATGTTTGGTCACGTCGATGCAGGCGTACTGCACGTGCGTCCGGCGCTGGATATGTGCGATCCGCAGCAGGAGATGATGATGAAACAGATCTCCGACGAAGTGGTGGCGCTGACCGCGCGCTATGGCGGCCTGCTGTGGGGCGAACATGGTAAAGGGTTCCGCGCCCAGTACAGTCCGGCATTCTTCGGCGAGACGCTTTTTAATGAGTTGCGCCGCATCAAAGCGGCCTTTGACCCGCTTAACCGCCTGAATCCGGGTAAAATCTGTACGCCCTTTAACAGCAACGACGAAATGATGCAGGTCGATGCGGTGAAGCGCGGAACATACGATCGGCAGATTCCGTTAACGGTCCGGGATGAATGGCGTGGAGCGATGGAGTGTAACGGCAACGGGTTATGTTTCAATTTTGATGCCCGCAGCCCGATGTGCCCGTCAATGAAGATCACCCGCAACCGTATTCACTCGCCAAAAGGGCGGGCAACGCTGACGCGGGAGTGGCTGCGACTTCTGGCCGGGCAGGGCGTCGATCCGCTGGCACTGGAAAAGCAGCTGCCGGAAAACAGCCTGTCGCTACGCGGGCTGATCGCCCGTACCCGCAACAGCTGGCACGCCAGTAAAGGGGAGTATGACTTCTCGCACGAGGTGAAAGAGGCGATGTCCGGCTGTCTGGCCTGTAAAGCCTGCTCCACCCAGTGTCCGATTAAAATTGACGTGCCCGCATTCCGCTCGCGCTTTCTGCAGCTCTATCACACCCGTTATCTGCGCCCGGTCAGCGATCACCTGGTGGCGGCGGTCGAAGGCTATGCGCCTCTGATGGCGAAGGCGCCAAAAGTATTTAACTTCTTCCTGCGCCAGCCGTGGATGAAAGAGTTAAGCAAAACGCATATCGGCATGGTCGATCTGCCGCTGCTTTCGTCTCCTAACCTGAAACAGCAGCTCAGTGGCCATCCCGCTATGAACATGACGCTGGAACAGTTGGAAGGACTGTCAGCCACGGAGCGCGCCAGCTGTGTGCTGGTGGTACAGGATCCCTTTACCAGCTTCTATGAGGCACAGCTGGTTAACGATTTTGTCAGGCTGATTGAGAAGCTGGGGCATCGCCCGGTGCTGCTGCCTTTCTCGCCAAACGGTAAAGCGCAGCACGTGAAAGGCTTCCTGCAACGTTTCGCCCGCACGGCAGCCCGTACCGCCGATTTTCTTAATCGGGTCGCAAAACTGGAACTGCCGATGGTGGGCGTCGATCCGGCTACCGTGCTCTGCTATCGCGATGAGTATCGTCAGACGCTGGGTGAATCGCGCGGCGACTTCAGCGTATTGCTGGTGCATGAATGGTTAGAGCGTGCCCTGGCAGAACGTGAAGTGCAGGCCACGGGCGGGGAGTCCTGGTATCTGTTTGCGCACTGCACCGAAGTAACCGCGCTGCCTTCAGCGCCCACTCAGTGGCAGGCGATTTTCTCCCGTTTTGGCGCAAAGCTGGAGAACATCAATGTAGGTTGCTGCGGCATGGCGGGCACGTATGGGCACGAAAGTCAGAACCTCGAAAACTCGCTGGGGATCTATGCGCTCTCCTGGCATCCGCAGCTTCAGCGACTGCCGCGCCAGCGCTGTCTGGCCACCGGCTATTCATGCCGCAGCCAGGTCAAGCGTGTGGAAGGCAACGGCATGCGCCATCCGCTTCAGGCATTGTTAACGCTAATGTAAAAAAATTGTGCGCGACGTCACGCCGTGGCTGGATTAGAATATCCAGCCTGCGTGACGCAC
Source organism: Pantoea sp. 9140 (assembly GCF_000745295.1). Classification (NCBI taxonomy): domain Bacteria; kingdom Pseudomonadati; phylum Pseudomonadota; class Gammaproteobacteria; order Enterobacterales; family Erwiniaceae; genus Pantoea; species Pantoea sp. 9140. Next base: position 1,553,826 of record NZ_JQNO01000001.1, read on the forward strand.
GAAGTCACTTTGCAGCACGGTGGCTTTGTTCCACTCTCCGACCATAGCCAGTTGATGGCAGAGGCGGGTCAGGGACAATCGCGCCAGTTGATAGGCCTGAAGGCGAAACAGGCGATCGCGATCGTTGTTTCCCATCTCCTGCACCAGCCGGTGATGCAGTTTACCCATCGCATGAAGGTAACTCTGGTCGTCACCGTTCAACTGGCAGACTTCTGCCATATCCTGACAGGCATCGTTAAACTGACGCAGCTGATGAATCGTGCAGTCGGCCCGGTCGAGTTTTGCCTGCGCCATATAAAAGTCGACGGTGATATCACGCACCGAAAACTGGTATTCGTCGATTTTATGCTGCAGCCAGGCGGAGACAGAAAGCATCATGGCGTTACCCTGAATGTTAATGATAATAATTATCATATTCATCCATGCCGGGATTGCAATTGCAGGACAGAAAAATTTATCGATTTATCCTGCCTGTCGGTATAATCGGAAATAACAATCTGTTTACATCGGAGAAAGGCGTAACCTATCAATAAGCATTTTTATCAAAAATGGTTATTTCAAATAGAGTGATTTATTAATAGGTTATCACTGGCTTATTGAGGCTGACTCTGTTTACACAGGATGAACGGAAGCAGCTATGCTTAATAATTGAGCAAATAAAACAGCACAAGATGATTATCCCTGCAAAACAAGAGGTTGAAGTGATTGGTCAGATCACTACCATAGGGGGATAGCCTGAAAAGGTCCGGACTCAAGAGGTATCAACATGGCATCTGTTAATACAGACTCTTTCTCACCCGACGATTTTGTCTGGAAAGGTCTGACGCTGACTGAAACCGCAGCGCAACAAATTCTCAATCTGGCGGCTCAGGACCCTGACGTCAAGGGTCTGCGTCTGGGCGTAAAACAATCCGGCTGTGCCGGGTTCGGCTACGTCATGGATCTGGTGAAAGAACTCGTCGAAGACGATCTGCAGTTCTCATTCCACGGCGCAACGCTGTTTGTGCCGCTACAGGCGATGCCATTCGTTGATGGCACTGAACTGGATTATGTTCGTGAAGGCCTGAATCAGATTTTTAAATTCAATAACCCTAAAGCTCAGCACGCCTGCGGGTGCGGTGAGAGCTTTGGCGTCGAGTAAGTGAAATATGTCACGACACAGCGAAACATCTGACGATGTACAAATCTGGGAAGGCAAGCTCAACTACAAAGAGGGCTTCTTTACCCAACTGCAGACCGAAGAATTTGCCAACGGCATCAATGAAGATGTGGTGCGGGCGATCTCGGCCAAGCGTAACGAGCCAGAGTGGATGCTGGAGTTTCGTCTTAAAGCGTTTCGTGCCTGGCTTGAAATGGAAGAGCCACACTGGCTGAAAGCCCACTACGAAAAACTTGACTATCAGGATTACAGCTACTACTCCGCGCCCTCCTGCGGTAACTGCGATGACACCTGTGCCTCAGAGCCGGGTGTGACCCAGGCTTCCGGCAGCGCGCCAGCCAGCGACTACCTGACGCAGGAAGTGGAGAACGCCTTTAATCAGCTGGGTGTGCCGGTGCGTGAAGGGCGGGAAGTGGCGGTTGACGCCATTTTTGACTCCGTTTCTGTGGCAACCACCTATCGCGGCAAGCTGGCGGAGCAGGGGATTATCTTCTGTTCATTCGGCGAAGCGATTCAGGAACACCCGGAGCTGGTGAAGCAGTATCTCGGTACGGTGGTTCCGGCTAACGATAACTTCTTTGCGGCACTGAACTCGGCGGTCGCCTCTGACGGCACCTTCGTTTATATCCCGAAAGGGGTTCGCTGCCCGATGGAGCTGTCGACCTATTTCCGCATCAACGCGGCGAAAACCGGTCAGTTTGAACGCACCATCCTGATTGCCGATGAAGACAGCTACGTCAGCTATATCGAAGGTTGTTCAGCCCCCGTGCGTGACAGCTATCAGCTGCATGCCGCCGTGGTGGAAGTGATCATCCATAAAAATGCTGAAGTGAAATATTCGACCGTTCAGAACTGGTTCCCTGGCGGCGAAGGCGAGGGCGGTATCCTCAACTTCGTGACCAAGCGTGCGCTGTGTGAAGGTGACCACAGCAAGATGTCATGGACCCAGTCTGAAACCGGTTCAGCGATCACCTGGAAATACCCGAGCTGCATTCTGCGCGGGGACTACTCGGTAGGTGAGTTCTATTCGGTGGCACTGACCAGCGGTCGTCAGCAGGCCGATACCGGCACCAAGATGATCCATATTGGTAAAAACACCAAATCGACCATTATCTCTAAAGGGATTTCGGCCGGTAAAAGTCAGAACACTTATCGTGGTCTGGTGAAAATCATGCCAACTGCCACCAATGCCCGTAACTTTACGCAGTGTGACTCAATGCTGATTGGCCCTGATTGCGGCGCACATACCTTCCCGTATGTCGAAACCCGCAACAATACCGCCCAGCTTGAGCATGAAGCCACGACCTCACGTATCGGCGAAGATCAGATGTTCTACTGTCTGCAACGCGGTATCAGTGAAGAAGACGCCATCTCGATGATCGTGAACGGCTTCTGTAAAGACGTATTCTCGGAGCTGCCACTGGAATTTGCTGTGGAAGCCCAGAAATTGTTAGCCATCAGCCTTGAGCACAGTGTGGGCTGATGCCGTCACACGCCTTGCCGGAAGCAATGTGAAGGAATAAGAATGTTAAGCATTAAAGATTTGCAGGTCAGTGTTGAAGATAAAGCCATTCTGCGTGGCCTGAATCTCGAAATTAAACCGGGCGAAGTGCATGCCATCATGGGGCCGAACGGCTCCGGTAAAAGTACGCTGTCAGCGACGCTGGCAGGCCGTGAAGATTATGAAGTGACCGGCGGTTCAGTCAGCTTCAAAGGTAAAGATCTGCTGGAACTGGCTCCTGAAGAGCGTGCCGGTGAAGGCATCTTTATGGCCTTCCAGTATCCGGTAGAGATTCCGGGCGTCAGCAACCAGTTCTTCCTGCAAACCTCGGTTAACGCGGTGCGTAAATATCGTCAGCAGGACGAGCTGGATCGCTTTGATTTCCAGGACTTCATTGAAGAGAAAATTCATCTGCTGAAGATGCCGGAAGATCTGCTGACCCGTTCTGTTAACGTTGGCTTCTCCGGTGGTGAGAAGAAGCGTAACGACATTCTGCAGATGGCGGCGCTTGAACCTGAGCTTTGCATCCTGGATGAAACTGACTCTGGTCTGGATATCGATGCGCTGAAAATCGTCGCGAATGGCGTAAACAGCCTGCGTGATGAGAAGCGTGCCTTTATCATCGTGACCCACTACCAGCGTATTCTGGATTACATCAAGCCAGACTTCGTTCATGTTCTGTATCAGGGCAAAATCGTGAAATCTGGCGACTTCTCGCTGGTGAAACAGCTGGAGGAGCAAGGTTATGGCTGGCTTACCGACGAAGAGTGATTCTGCGCTGCAACAGTGGCATCACCTGTTTGAATCGCGCGGCGACGTGCGTTCTCTGCAGGCACAGCAGCACTGGCAGCAACTGATGCGTGTTGGTCTGCCAACCCGCAAGCATGAAAACTGGAAGTACACGCCGCTGGACACCCTGCTGTCCCAGCAGTTTGTGCTGCCCGATGCGCCGCAGACCCTGAGCGCTGAACAGGTTGATGCACTGGCGCTGCCGCTGGATGCCATCCGTCTGGTGTATGTGGATGGTCAGTTCCAGCCCGCCTTCAGCAGCCGCGACGTCGAACTGTTTGAGGTTCAGCACAGCGTGGCCGCCGAGCGCCGTCCGCTGCCCGCTGCGGTTCAGCCGGAAGTCTTCCTGCATCTGACCGAGAGCCTGGCAGAGGAGGTGACGACCCTGCGTCTGGCACGCGGTAAAGCCGCTGCCCGTCCGGTCTATCTGCTGCATATCACCAGCGGTCAGCAGACGGGCATGAACACCGTTCATTATCGCCATCATCTGCAGCTGGAAGAGAGTGCCGAAGCGGAAGTCATTGAGCACTACGTCTCTCTGGATGAGCGCGCCCATTTCACCGGCACGCGCTTTACCTTTGCGATTGGTGACAATGCGAAACTGACTCACACCAAGCTCGCCTTTGAAAGCAGCGCCAGCTATCACTTTGCGCATAACGATCTGGTGATTGGCAACGATGGACAGGTCAGCAGCACCAGCTTCCTGCTGGGTGCGGGCCTGTCGCGTCACAACACCAGTACTCAGCTGAATGGCGAAAATACCACGCTGGCAATTAACAGCCTTGTACTGCCGGTGAAACAGGAAGTGGCGGATACCCGTACTTACCTGGAGCACAACAAAGGCCACTGTGTCAGCCGCCAGATGCATAAAACCATCGTGCGTGACAAAGGGCGTGCGGTGTTTAACGGTCACATCAAAGTGGCACAGCATGCGCTGAAGACCGACGGGCAGATGACCAATAACAACCTGTTACTGGGCAAGCTTTCTGAAGTCGACACCAAACCGCAGCTCGAAATTTACGCGGATGACGTTAAATGCAGCCACGGTGCTACCATTGGTCGTATCGACGATGAGCAGATGTTCTATCTGCGTTCTCGCGGTATTGAGCAGGATGCGGCGCAGACCATGATTATTCATGCGTTTGCAGCCGAACTCACCGAGACACTTGAAAATGAAGTGATGCGTCAGGCCGTACTGCAGCGTATCGCACAACGTTTTCCCGGAGGCGACGTATGATGAACTTCGATCTCGAACGCATCAGGGCTGATTTTCCTATCCTGAAGCGTGAGGTCAACGGTCATCCGCTGGCCTATCTTGACAGTGCAGCCAGCGCACAGCGTCCCCTGTCGGTGATTAACGCCGAGAGTCATTTCTATCAGCACGGCTATGCGGCCGTGCATCGTGGTATCCATACGCTGAGCCAGCAGGCGACCAGCGATATGGAGAACGTGCGCGATCAGGCTGCCCGTTTCATTAATGCCGGGTCCCAGGAAGAGATTATCTTCGTTAAAGGCACCACCGAAGGCATCAACCTGGTGGCGAATACCTGGGGCAGCAGTAACCTCAGGTCTGGCGACAACCTGATCATCACGGAGATGGAGCATCACGCCAACATCGTGCCGTGGCAGATGCTGGCGCAGCGTACCGGCGCAGAAGTGCGTGTGCTGCCCTTAGATGACAACGGTGAACTGGCGCTGGAGCAACTGGCGGGGCTGATCGACAGCCGCACGCGGTTGCTGGCCGTGACGCACGTGTCAAACGTGCTCGGCACCGTTAACCCGGTTAAAGCCATCGTTGCCCAGGCAAAAGCCGCTGGCGTGATTACGCTGGTGGATGGCGCGCAGGCCGTGATGCATGACAAAGTGGATGTGCAGGATATCGGCTGCGACTTCTACGTCTTCTCCAGCCATAAACTCTACGGTCCGAATGGCGTCGGTATTCTCTATGGGCGCAAAGCGCTGCTGGATGAGATGCCACCGTGGGAAGGCGGCGGTTCGATGATCGGTCAGGTCATGCTGCCCACCGGCACCACCTGGAACAGTGCGCCGTGGCGTTTTGAAGCAGGCACACCGAACACCGGGGGCATTATCGGCTTTGGCGCGGCGATGGCCTATGTGCAGGCGCTGGGACTGGATACCATTCATCAGCGCGAGACGGCACTGATGAACTATGCGCTCGATAAGCTGGGCACCGTTCCGGATATTCAGATCTACGGTCCGCAGTCACGTGCCGGTGTTATTGCCTTCAACCTGGGCAAACATCATGCCTTCGATGTCGGCAGTTTCCTGGATCAATACGGTATTGCCATCCGCACCGGACATCACTGTGCGATGCCGCTGATGCAGCACTACAATGTCCCGGCGATGTGCCGTGCCTCCTTCACCTTCTACAACAGTGAAGAGGAAGTGGATCGTCTGGCTGCCGGTTTGACGCGCATTCATCGTCTGCTGGGCGGCTGAACAGTTTTAACGGAGTCACTGATGGCGAATTTGCCTGAAAAAGAGAAACTGGTTCGCAACTTCAACCGTTGCGCTAACTGGGAAGAGAAGTACCTCTACATTATCGAACTGGGTTCAAAGCTTCCGGAATCTTCTGAAACATTACACCAGCCGGAAAACGCGATTTCGGGTTGTCAGAGTCAGGTATGGATCAGAATGACCCCGCAGGCAGATGGCACCATCGCATTTGAAGGTGACAGCGATGCCGCTATCGTTAAAGGTCTGATTGCTATTGTATTTAGTCTGTATCAGAACCTGCCACCCGCTGAAATTCTGGCGCTGGATGTGCGCCACTGGTTTGGCGAACTGGCCCTGGTGCAGCACCTGACGCCCACCCGGTCGCAGGGGCTGGAGGCGATGATTCGGTCTATTCGCCATACCGCTCAGAACCTCAGCTAAGTTACACTCGACAGACGCCATCCGGCGTCTGTTTTTTTATCTGACGAGAAAATTGCATGAAACCTGCTTTACGTTTAGCCGGTGCATTGCTGCTGACCTGCTTTGGGCTCTCTGCACCCGCATTCGCCACCGAATACCCGCTGCCACCGCCTGACAGTCGCCTGATTGGCGAAAACGTTCTGACTCAGGTTCCTGATGATAAACAACCCCTGGAATCAATCGCGGCCCGCTACCAGGTCGGGCTACTGGGCATGCTGGAGGCGAATCCCGGGACCGATCCCTGGTTGCCCAAAGCGGGTACCCAGCTGACGGTGCCGCTGCAGATGATCCTGCCTGATACGCCGCGCGAAGGGATTGTGGTGAATCTGGCCGAACTGCGTCTCTACTACTATCCCAAAGGGGAAGATAAGGTCATCGTCTATCCTATCGGCATTGGTCAGCTGGGGGCGGCAACACCAGTCATGGTGACGCAGATCAGCCAGAAAATCCCGAATCCCACCTGGACGCCCACCCCGAACATCCGCAAGCGTTACGCCAAAGAGGGCATTACATTACCTGGCGTGGTACCCGCTGGACCGGATAACCCGATGGGGCAGTTTGCCATGCGTCTGGCGCGTGGCACCGGCCAGTATCTGATCCACGGTACCAATGCGAAGTTTGGCATCGGCATGCGGGTCAGTTCAGGCTGCATCCGTCTGCGTTCTGAGGACATAGAAGCGCTGTTTAACGCAGCCCCAAAAGGGACGCGGGTTCAGATCATCAATCAGCCGGTGAAGTATGCTGTGGAGCCGGATGGGAAACGCTACGTGGAAGTGCATCAGCCGCTGTCCCGTAATGATAAAGACGATCCGCAGACTATGCCCATTGCGATCGGCAGTGACCTGAAGAAATTCATGAAGAGTGAGAAGAGTGATAGCGCGCTGATTAAAGCCAGCTTAACGCGACGCTCAGGCATGCCTGTACTGGTCAGCAGTGGCGAACCGGTGCAGAGTGATACCGTGCCGCCTGCGGGGCTGGAGAGTGCCTCTGCGGGCGCGAATAGCCCGGATGGGCAGGCCGAAGGTAAAGCTGCGCAGCCCTGAAAGGATGAGTGCCTGAAAGGGCACTGAATTTTGGGCAAAAAAAATGGCGCCTTAAAGGCGCCATTTTTAAACCAGAACTCTTACTTACGGTAAGAGTGAGCCTGGTTGTCCAGACGCTGGTTAGCGCGAGCTGCGTCATCTTTAGCAGCCTGAACGTCTGAACGCACTGCGTTCACGTCGTTGCTCAGCTGGTCAACTTTAGCGTTCAGAGTCTGAACGTCTGAAGACAGCTGGTCGATTTTAGCGTTGCTTGAGCAACCAGCCAGCAGAGTTGAAGCCAGAACTACCGCGCCCAGTACCAGTTTAGTACGATTCATTATTTATACCCTCTAGATTGAGTTAATCTCCATGTAGCGTTACAAGTATTACACAAAGCTTTTTAAGTTGAGAATAAATTTTTGATGAGAAGATGCTTAAATTTGATCGTTCGCTCAAAGAAGCAGCGAATCCCAGAATATGATAAAAAAATTTAGCGAAAACAGAGAGATTTAATCGGATTAACCTTAATATTAAGAGTATTTGAATAGTTATTTTCGATTGGAATTTTCCGGGATTTGGTTTAAGCAGAAATAAAAAAAGCGCCTCGTTAAGGCGCTTTAAAATAATGGCAAAAAAGAGTTTTACAGTACGTGTACAGAGGCGGTGTTGGTAGTTCCGCTTGGTACTAATGCACCTGATACCAGCACAACAACATCCCCTTTCTGACCATAACCACTTTCCAGCGCCGCTTCTTTACCCAGACGATAGAAATCATCGGTTGAGGCGATTTCAGTGACCAGACGCGTCTCAATCCCTTTGCTCAGGATCAGCTGACGTGCGGTGGTCTGATTGGTCGTCAGTGCCAGAATGGTGGCGTTCGGGAAATATTTACGTACGGCTTTAGCAGACTTACCGCCTTCGGTCGCGACCACAATCAGTGGTGCTTCCAGCTTCTCAGCTGTCTCTACCGCACCACGGCAGACTGCTTCAGTGATACGCAGTTTGCGGGTGTCGCTCTGGCTGTCGATGCGTGACTTCATGACGCGGTCGGTACGCTCACAGATGGTCGCCATGATGGTGACCGACTCCAGCGGATAACGACCCTTAGCGCTCTCACCAGACAGCATGACTGCATCGGTACCGTCGAGGATGGCGTTCGCCACATCACCGGCTTCTGCGCGGGTAGGGCGCGGGTTCTTGATCATTGAATCAAGCATCTGCGTCGCGGTGATTACCACTTTGCGTGCTTTATTACATTTTTTGATCATCATCTTCTGCGCGAAGATCACTTCTTCAACCGGGATCTCAACACCCAGGTCACCACGCGCAACCATGATGCCGTCAGACGCTTCGAGGATTTCGTCGAAGTTATTCAGGCCTTCCTGGTTTTCGATTTTAGAGATGATCTGGATATGCTCGCCGCCGTGCTGTTTCAGGTGCTCACGAATTTCCAGCACGTCTGAACGCTTGCGGATGAACGAGGCGGCAACAAAGTCTACGCCCTGCTCACAACCAAAAATCAGGTCGCGCTTGTCTTTTTCAGCCAGTGCAGGCAGCTGGATGGAGACGCCTGGCAGGTTAACGCCTTTGTTCTCACCCAGATCGCCATTGTTCAGGACTTTACACACGACGGTATTTTCGGTGACTTCGGTCACTTCCATGCCAATCAGGCCATCATCGACCAGCACGGTGTTACCAATTTTCAGGTCGGCTGTGAAACCCGGGTAGGTCACCGCAACGCGCTCGCTGTTGCCGATCACACTCTGGTCGGTGGTGAAGGTAAAGGTCTGGCCTGCTTTCAGCGCCGCATCGTTGCCGCCTTCCAGCTTCATGGTGCGGATTTCAGGGCCTTTGGTGTCCAGCAGGATAGCCGCCTGACGACCGGTTTTTTGCATGACAGCACGCATATTAGTAATGCGTTGACCATGCTCGGCGTAGTCGCCGTGAGAGAAGTTAAGACGCATAACATTCATGCCCGCTTCAAGCAGTTGAGTCAGCATCTCTTCGGATTCGGTTTTCGGGCCGATTGTACAAACGATTTTAGTCTTTTTCATGACGGATTTTCTGTAAGTTGTGATGGATGAATAAGGGCGAAATCCGATGGCAGCGCATCGAAGTGAAAATTCTGATTGAGACTGAAATGGGCAGTACTGAGTAAGAATAGGTGACGAAGGCCAGGCGTGCAGGGAAGTTGTGCGGTTACGGTTGGTAACCACCACGCTGTTGTTGCGCAAATCATTTGAGTTATCGCAGTAAGCACGTGATCGCTGAAACCTTTCAAGTAAGCAACGCGGGACAGTATAGACGCTAAGTATGCGAAAACCAATCAAAAAGCAGAGGGGGAAGCGATGCAGATCAATAAAAGGGAGAGTTGCGCAAGCTGAAGAAATTCTGAAAGTGGTGCGCTCTAATGGACTCGAACCATCGACCCCCACCATGTCAAGGTGGTGCTCTAACCAACTGAGCTAAGAGCGCATACTGAATATTGGTGCGTCCGAGTGGACTCGAACCACCGACCCCCACCATGTCAAGGTGGTGCTCTAACCAACTGAGCTACGGACGCACTTGGTGCGCTCTAATGGACTCGAACCATCGACCCCCACCATGTCAAGGTGGTGCTCTAACCAACTGAGCTAAGAGCGCAACATGCTGTCAGGGCGACAGCGGGGACGAATATTAACGGCAGCGCAGAAGCCTGGCAAGGGGAAAATAGTTTTTTCGCCATGACTGAGCAGCAACTGTGCTAACCGTCGTTTTTTTCGTCATTGCGGGCTATAAATAACCCGCTTTTACGGTTATCGCGCCGCGCGCGCCAGGATGATTTCCGCAGGTGACCGCTGTAAGCGTCTGATGCGCCAGATCATCATGACCGCCGCCGAGGTCAGACCGATAATAAAGCCGCACCAGAAGCCCGCTGGGCCCATCCGGGGCACCAGCCAGTCGGTCAGCGCCAGCAGATAGCCGGCGGGCAGTCCCAGCAGCCAGTAAGCGATAAAGGTAATAAAGAAAATGGACCTTGTGTCTTTATATCCACGCAGAATCCCGCTGCCAATCACCTGTATCGAGTCTGAGAACTGATAAATCGCTGCCAGCAGCATCAGTTGCGCTGCCAGTGTGACCACTTCGGGGTTGTCGTTATAGAGCAGGGCAATCTGATGACGAAACGTGACGGTAAAAATGGCGGTCAGCGCTGCCATGCTGATGCCCACACCCTGGGCGGTCCAGGCGGCGACTCTTGCCTGCTCGGTAGAGCCCTGGCCCAGACGATAACCGACGCGGATGGTGGTTGCGACGCCCAGCGACAGCGGCATCACAAACATCAGGGAACTGAAGTTCAGCGCAATCTGGTGGCCAGCCACGTCAACGATGCCCAGTGGCGACACCAGCAGAGCCACAACGGCAAACAGCGTGACTTCAAAGAACAACGCCAGTGCTACCGGCAATCCCAGCGTCATGAGACGGCTCAGAATCGGACGCGAAGGCGGCGACCAACGACTCTCCATCCGGATATCGCGCATGCTGCCCATCCGGCGTACCCAGAAGCGCATGCAGATAAACATCACCCAGTAGACCGATGCCGTTGCCACGCCGCAGCCGACGCCACCCAACGCGGGCATGCCGAAGTGGCCGTAGATAAAGACATAGTTCAGCGGGATGTTAAACATCAGGCCCAGAAAGCCCAGCACCATGCCGGGTTTGGTTTTCGACAGCCCCTCGCACTGATTTCGCAGCACCTGAAAGAAGAGATAGCCTGGCGCGCCGAACAGCAGGGCGTGCAGATAGCCCTCGGCTTTAAGCGCCAGCGCGGGATCGATGTCATGCATCGCCCGGATAAGATAACCGGCGTGCCACAGCAGCACCATAATCAGCAGCGAGACAAAAAAGGCGAGCCAGTAGCCCTGGCGGATCTGTTCGCCGATGCGTTCGCGGCGGCCTGAACCGTTGAGTTGCGCAACGGTGGGCGTCAATGCAAGCAGAAGACCATGACCAAACAGGATGGCCGGAAGCCAGACAGAGGTGCCGACAGCAACGGCGGCCATATCCGTGGCGCTGACTGCGCCGGCCATAATGGTATCCACAAATCCCATTGCGGTTTGGGCCACCTGAGCAAGGATGACCGGAATCGCAAGGGCCAGCAATTGACGCGCTTCTGTTAAATACTTCTGCACGTTAACACCTGACTTATTAAATGAATTAAAAGGGCAGAAAAGCCCGGGGAATAGCGCGAACCAGTGTAACCGGGGTAACAGAATTCGCCAATCTTTGTCACACAATGCGTTTTGAACCCCATTAATGGGGTGAGGTGGGGTGAAATCTATCAGCCGACCGGAGCTGTGATAAACTAGCGTAAACTTCGCAGAGGCAAAGACTATGTTTACCGGTATTGTGCAGGGCACCGCAGAAATCGTGTCCATTGAAGAAAAAGAACTGTTTCGTACTCACACTGTCCGACTGCCGGAAGAGCTCCTGCCGGGACTGGCGCTGGGCGCATCCGTAGCCCATAACGGGTGCTGCCTGACCGTGACGGCAATCGAAGGTGACCGCGTCAGTTTTGATTTAATTAAAGAGACATTGCGCGTGACTAACCTTGGCGATTTACGCCAGGGCGATGTGGTGAATATTGAGCGTGCAGCGAAATTCAGCGACGAAATAGGCGGTCATCTGATGTCAGGTCATATTATGACCACCGCTGAAATCTGCAGGATTATCCAGTCAGAACACAATCGCGAAGTCTGGTTTAAAATCCAGGATCCGATGCAGATGAAATATATTCTGCATAAAGGTTTCGTCGGCATCGACGGTATCAGTCTGACGGTAGGTGATGTGAAGAAGACCAAATTCTGCGTCTATCTGATTCCGGAAACGCTGGAGCGCACGACTCTGGGCGCGAAGACCTTTGGCGACCGGGTCAACATTGAGATCGATCCGCATACACAGGCAATCGTAGAGACCGTTGAGCGGGTGTTAGCCCAGCGCGATGCCGCGGCGGCAATGAGTATGCTGACCGGCCAGCCTGCCGCCGAGAGTTAATAACCCGCAAAGACTGCTGGAAAGCCAAATCGTGTGATTCTGGCAGCGGTATAATAGCCCGAAGCGCAGGGAACACAGTCAGAAGAGGAAAGCGTTCCGCAACTGGGACAAAAACGCCGGGAGCGTTTTTGAACAACGCAACGCGTTGGCCCGGCAACGGGCGCACCTCAGGGATGAGGTGCGTAATCGCGCGGGCCGAGCATGTCAGGGATGACGGGTTTTGCGACTTTCCGATCTGACTGTGTTCCCTGTGCAGTTCCATTCTCAAAACAGGCCAGTTTTTTAAAACCTTCAGCACGGGATCACCCTCTTAACAAACTGACACTCCCTACCGCGCCACCCGTAATCCACCCTCAACACCGCGACTGAACACAATCTGCCACAGCTGAATATCACGCGCGCGGAAGGCACCCGCACAGGCATTGAGATAATAGGAGAACATCCGCTTAAAGCGTTCGCCATAGTTATCGGCCAGCTCCGGCCAGGCCTGCAAAAAGCGCTCATGCCAGGCCATCAGCGTTTTGTCGTAATCAGCCCCAAAGTTATGCCAGTCTTCCAGAATAAAATGCGGCTCGCTGGCATCCGCCACGTGACGCACTGAAGGCAGGCAGCCGTTGGGGAAGATATATTTGTCGATCCAGGGATCGACGCTCATATCGGTTTTAATCGCGCCAATGGTGTGAAGCAAAAAAATTCCGTCAGGCTTTAAATTACGATCAACCACATCAAAATAGGTGGCGTAATTCTTCGGCCCGACATGCTCGAACATGCCTACTGAAACGATGCGATCAAACTGCTCATTCAGATCGCGATAATCCTGCAACAGAATCGTGACGTCTAATCCGCTACAGCGCTGCTGCGCCAGTTTCTGTTGTTCGGCGGAAATCGTGACGCCATGCACGTTGACGCCATAATGACGTGCGGCAAATTCCGCGAGTCCGCCCCAGCCACAGCCGATATCCAGCAGCGACATTCCGGGTTCCAGCGCTAATTTACGGCAAATCATATCCAGCTTGGCTTCCTGCGCCGTCGCCAGGGTCGTAGCTTCTTTCCAGTAGCCACAGGAATATTGCATATAGGGGTCGAGCATCAGTGAAAAGAGATCGTTACCCAGGTCGTAATGCTCTTTACCGACAATCCAGGCCCGCTTTTTTGACTGCAGATTGGTTAAGCGGGCAGCGGCAATGCGCAGCGTATCTTTAAAGTGATGCGGGAGTTGCTGATCGAGTTTATGTTTCAGCACCTGATGGAAGAAAATATCCAGCCGATCGCACTCCCACCATCCATCCATATAGCTCTCACCGAGCCCAAGCGATCCCTCCTGCAGAACACGCTTAAAAAAGCCGGGATGATTAATATGAATATCCCAGGGACGTGAACCATTAATTTCAATATCCGCTTTTTCCAGCATCTCGTGGACGATGCGATACCAATGGTTTTCTTCAGGGCTCACTGCTTCTGCATAAGATGAACTCATAGCTTTTCCACCACCTGTCCAATCTGAACCTGAACAAAGAGTAGTCAATTTCGTCAGGCATTGAGAAACGGTACGGATGACTCCGCACACCGGTTGACTGTGTGATACAGAGGACTGGACTAGCCTGCAGCAGGTCGGTCTGGGTAAGAATAACGCGCGCGAATACCGTCCCGGCAACAGGGTGCCAATCAGATTATTACGTTATTATATTGTTGATTTATTACAGATTTGTTGACCCGGATGAGTATATGCTCACGCGGGTCAATATTCAATGACTTATTGTTAGGAGGCTAACGAAAAAGTCAGTGTGTCACTGATTATCCTGGCAGGCAGGTTGCGCGGAGGCAACAACAGTTTGTGCGCTTGCGGTACGCTGCATGGCGTAACCCACCAGCGCCAGCAGAATCGTCACCGTCATCATCAGCGTAGTGGTAAACAGTGCATGCGTTAATCCGGCAGAGACTGCCAGGCTTGCAGCGAAGCAGAGTCCTAGCTGTAAAGTGTTCTGCAATGCGGCCGCTTTACCGGTGGCGTGCGGGAAGGGCGTCAGCGCACTGGAAACCACAATTGGATAGATCGCACCGTTAGCCAGCGCCATACCGCAGAACGGCACCATCAGGCTCACCAGCGTGCTGCCGCCTGACAGCGCGACGGCAAACAGCGCCAGAATGCTCAGGCTGTAAATGCCCAGCAGCCACGGTAACAGCTGAGCGCCATTAAAGCGGTTGAGCAGGGCGCGACAGCCGAATCCACCAATCAAAAAGGCGAGCGTCTGGGGCACATAACTCAGACCGATATCGGCGGGTGAAAGGCCCAGATCCGCCAGAATAAACGGCGAGCCGGTCAGCCAGGCAAAAAAACTGGCTGAACAGGCGGAGTAGATCAGCACGTTGCCGCTGTAAACCCGTGATTTCAGCAGGGTGAAAAATCCGGGCTGGGTGCCTTTCTCGCGTGCTTCCTGGCGTACGGTGGGCAGGCGCAGCGTGGTCAGAATTAATGCCACCGCAATCAGCGTCAGCACCAGGAAAATCGAACGCCAGTGGAAATGGCCTATGAGCCAGGCACCCAGCAACGGAGCCAGCGCCGGGGAGAGCGCAACCAGTGGCATAATCGTGGCAAAGACTTTGTTAGCGCGCGCGGCAGGATAGCGATCCACTACCAGCGCCTGCCAGCTCACGGCCGCAGCACAGACGCCAATCGCCTGCACAAAGCGCAGCGCCAGCATCAGAGTGATATCATTGACCCACAACATGCCCGCACAGCCAATGCCAAACATGGCCAGTCCGGCCAGCAGCACCGGTTTACGGCCAATGCGATCGGAAAGCGGTCCCCAGAAGAGCTGTCCACAGGCGAAACCCGCCAGGAAGAGACTCATACTGGCGCTGATCAGGCCCGGCGAGGTATTAAACGTTTGCTGCATCGCACCAAAGGCGGGCAGATACATATCAGTGGCTAAAAAGCCGAGCATGCTCAGCAGGGCAAGATAGGGCATAAATCCTTTATTAGACAGCATCTCATTCTCATTTTTGCAGGATAAACGCGGCAGAGTGTAAAAGGTGCGTTTGCCGCTGTGAAACGGTAATATTTGCCGATTGCTGTTAAAATTTTTGAAGGCAGATTATGTGGTCAGAATATGTATTAGAGGTCGTTGACGCGGTTGCCCGCGGGGGCAGTTTCAGCGCCGCTGCGCAGGAGCTGCATCGGGTGCCCTCTGCCATCAGCTACACGGTGCGTCAGCTGGAGAACTGGCTGGCAGTGCCACTGTTCGAACGCCAGCATCGCGAAGTGGTGCTGACGCCAGCAGGCGAACATTTTGTCCGGGAAGGGCGCAGCGTCATCAAAAAAATGCTTGCCACCCGGCGTCAGTGTCAGCAGCTGGCCAACGGCTGGCGCGGGCAGCTCAGCATTGCCGTTGACCGCATCGCCAAACCTCAACGCACCCGGCAGCTGGTCAAAGACTTCTATCGCCACTTCCCCGATATGGAACTGATCATCAGCTATGAAGTCTTTAACGGCGTCTGGGATGCACTGGCCGACGGTCGGGTGGAAGTTGCGATTGGGGCCACCCAGGCGATTCCGGTAGGCGGACGGTTTGCATTTCGAGATATGGGTACGCTCAACTGGCGCTGCGTGGTCGCGCCCGATCATCCTCTGACTCAGGCGAACCAGATCGATGATGACACGCTGCGTAGCTGGCCGTCACTGGTGCTGGAAGATACATCACGCGCACTGCCGCGTCGTATGACATGGACGCTGGATAACCAGCGCAGGCTGGTGGTGCCGGAGTGGCAAACCGGACTGGAGTGCGTGCAGGCAGGCTTGTGTGTGGCGATGGTGCCGGGTCATCTGGCCAGACCACTGCTCGACAGCGGCGAGCTGGTCGAACTGACGCTGCCGGTAGCATTTCCGGATAGCCCCTGTTGCGTCAGCTGGGCAGAAGATCGCGCATCACCGGCGACAGGCTGGTTGCTCAGCTATCTGGGTGATGCGCAAACGCTTAATCAGGAGTGGTTAAGCGAGGATTAGCGGCGATAGTCGCGGAACGGACCATCTGCCACTGAACGGCGCTCAATCAGCGTCGGATGGACTTCAATCGTTTGTGACACTTCGCGCTTACTGGTGATGCGGTCAAGCAGCATATCCAGCGCTTTCTCACCCAGCTGGGCTTTTGGCTGATGCACCGTGGTCAGGGCAGGGGCGAAATAGCGGGCGTTGCGCACATTGTCATAGCCGATGATCGAAATATCCTGCGGTACGCGCAAACCCATCTCGTCGGCGGCGCAAATGGCCCCCATCGCCATGATGTCACCGCCGCAGAACACCGCCGTAGGGCGTTGTTTCTGTGACAGGATCTGCTGCATCGCCTGATAGCCTGACTCCGGCTCAAAGTCACCCTGTACAATCCACTCGGCACGCGGCTGAATACCCGCTTCTTCCAGCGCCTTCAGAAAACCGGCATGGCGTCCGCCGCCGGTATTGCGCTCCATCTGACCGGGGATAGCACCAATATCACGGTGTCCGCGTTCAATCAGATAACGTCCCGCCAGATAGCCGCCCTGGAAGGCGTTATCGAGAACTGTATCAGTAAAGTCGGCGCGCGATTCGCCCCAGTCCATCACCACCATCGGGATATTGCGGTTCTCTTCCAGCATCTGCAGCAGATCGTCCGGATACTCAGAGCACATCACCAGCAGACCATCGACGCGCTTCTGCGCCATCATGCTGAGGTAGGCGCGCTGTTTTTGCAGATCGTTATGCGCATTACCCAGAATCAGCGTATAGCCTTTGTCAAAACAGTGGTTTTCAACCGCTTCAATAATTTCAGCGAAATAGGGCGCTTCGCTGGAGGTGGCAAGCAGACCCAGCGTTTTGGTGTGGTTTACTTTCAGGCTGCGCGCCACAGCACTTGGCGAGTAGTGCAGTTCCTTAATTGCCTGCCAGACCGCCTCGCGTGTTTCTTCAGCGACAAAGCGGGTTTTATTGATGACGTGCGAAACGGTGGTCGTTGAGACGCCAGCGCGTTTCGCCACATCTTTAATTGTTGCCATGAAAATCGGACTCCAGTGCTTACCTAACTCTATGATAAGCGTAATGTTAAACGTTTGCGTCTGCTCAGGTTTTTTTCCGCAAAAATGCGGCTTTTCTGGCCGGTAAACAGGCCGCTGGCGGAGAAAAAACGCCAGAAAAGATGCGCAAACGGAATCAGGGTTGCGCGCGTTGCGCAACAAAGGCGGGATTCTAACAAGGCTGAACGGATAAAACGAGATTTTTACCGGACCCTGTGGGAAAATGCCATATCCCTGCAAAGTGTGTGACTAAGGAGCAAGCAATGAGTACCGATTTGAAACTGGCTTTGATGACCACTGTCGGCTGTCTGCTGATGATTGTGGCCTTTAGTTTTACTGCCATTCTGCATTAATAAAAAAAGCCGGGATTATCCCGGCTTTTTTCTGACTGTTCTGCTGCTCAGCGTATCGTTTTCGGCGTCATTACCCGACGGGCACCAATATAGTGGCGCTGCCAGTAATCTTCCCCTAATGCACTGATCTGAATATCTTTGCCGGTACGTGGCGACTGAATAAACTTGCCATCGCCCAAATAAACGCCGACGTGGTCCGCTGTGCCGCGGCCATTAATACGGAAGAAGACCAGATCGCCTTTCTCCAGCGACTCACGCTTGATCGGCGCGGCGTCACGCAGGTGATACATCTCGTTAGCGGTACGCGGGATCTTAAATTTCACCAGATCTTTATAGGCATACCAGACCAGACCGCTGCAATCGAAACCGGTATGTGGAGAGGTGCCGCCCCACTGATAGGGTTTACCCAACTGCCCCATCAGCTTGGTCATTGCAGTCTCACGCGCCTTCTGATAGCGCTGGCGGTGGGATTTGCTCATTTTAATCGTGCCTGGCTCGCGAGTGGTGACCTCAGCGGTTTTCAGCTGGCGCTGATGCCCATAGCGTTTCTTCTCTTTATTTTTTTCTTTGCTTTTGCTGATACGGGCGGTTTTGAGCGAGGTCTTCTTAGCAGGCGTCTGTTTAGCAGTGAGTTCGACTTTTTTCTGTTTTTTCGTTTTAAGTTTTTGGTCAGGGCTGAGACGAGTTTTTTTCGTCACCGTTTTTACCGGGCGACGCTTGCGGCGTTCATCGTCGCGCGCACTCTTTTTCTCTGCTTTATGCGTATTGACGTTCACCGGCGCGTGAGGCGACGCAGCGGCGATGTTGAAAAACAGTTGCGCAAAGGCCAGCATAAAAAGCGTAATGATTAAACGCATAGTCCATTAATTAGTTAAGTTGTCAGGGCCACTACGCACCGCGACAAAGTTGAGATTAATCTGATCCAGGATCAGTGCCCAGGCCATTCTAGTCCAGTTCGCTTAAAAACTGTAATGCCTTTTAATGTTAATCTTTGCAGCCCACGTGATTGCACTGAAAATGAACATTTTCAGCATGTTATACCAACGGAATTATTACGAATTATTAAACTGTTACCAGCTGTTAATACCTGAAGTTAAATGTCCTGTGCACGGGACTTAACAATGATGGTCATTTAATCGGGCAGGGAGCAAAATCTCATTTTCAGTCACGCTGCGAAGTCGCTACAATAAACAAACACGAAGTAACGAATTAAGGAAGGCAATTATGAGTACTGTAGAAAAAATTCAGCGCCAGATCGCAGAAAACCCGATCCTGCTGTACATGAAAGGTTCCCCGAAACTGCCAAGCTGCGGTTTCTCTGCACAGGCGGTGCAGGCGCTGTCAGCCTGCGGTGAGCGCTTTGCTTACGTGGATATTCTGCAGAACCCGGACATTCGTGCCGAAATGCCGAAATTCGCCAACTGGCCGACCTTCCCGCAGCTATGGGTGGATGGCGAGCTGGTCGGTGGATGTGACATTATCGTTGAGATGTTACAGCGTGGTGAACTGCAGACGCTAATCAAAGAGACTGCAGAAAAGTTTAAAGAAGCAGAATAAAAAAAGGCCGACATTATGTCGGCCTTTTTCATTGTGGCATCCCTTATGCGGATGTCGTGGCGTCTGCGTCGCCCCCGGCGAAGGGCAGAGGCCAGCCACCTAACCGTTTCCAGCGGTTCACCAGCTCGCAGAACAGTGTCGCCGTCTGCTGAGTGTCATAGAGCGCTGAATGCGCCTGGGTACTGTCAAACTCCATTCCCGCCGCAATACAGGCTTTCGCCAGCACCGTCTGACCCAGCACCAGTCCGCTCAGCGCTGCGGTATCAAAGGTGGCAAACGGGTGAAACGGATTGCGCTTCAGGCTGGCACGTTCTGCTGCCGCTGACATAAAGTTCAGATCAAACGTGGCATTGTGCGCCACCATAATGGCGCGATTGCAGCCGCTATCTTTAATGCCCTTGCGCACCATTTTGAAAATGGCGTGCAGCGCCTCATATTCACTCACCGCGCCGCGCAGCGGATTACTCGGATCGATACCGGTAAAGGCCAGCGCTTCCGGATGCAGCAGCGAGCCGACAAAGGGTTCGACGTTGAAATGCAGCGTCTGGTCAATCTGAATCCATCCCTCTTCATCCATTTTCAGCGTGATAGCGGCAATCTCCAGTAACGCATCGGTTTGCGCGTTGAAACCAGCGGTTTCAACGTCGATCACCACCGGATAGAAGCCACGGAAACGTTGATTGAGTGCATTAGGGGAATTCGATTCAGACATCAGGATCTCGTTGCAGAAAAAGGGCAGCGCGTATTATGGCAAAAAACGGTGCCGGGTGCAGCAGATGAAGCGCAGAGAAGGGGATTCAGCCCACCGGGTCAGGCGGGCTGAGGGGCAGGTTTAGTTGCCCAGGCCGTTACCGGCATCTTTGTTCTCGATCAGCTCGATTTTGTAGCCATCGGGATCTTCAACAAAGGCAATAATGGTGGAGCCGCCTTTAACCGGGCCCGCTTCACGGGTCACGTTGCCGCCATCTTTGCGGATACGTTCGCAGGCTGCTGCTGCGTCATCGACGCCCAGCGCGATGTGACCATAAGCATCACCGAGGTCATATTTATCAACGCCCCAGTTGTAGGTCAGCTCGATCACCGCACCTTCGCTTTCGTCGGTGTAGCCTACGAACGCCAGGGTATATTTATATTCGGTGTTTTCGCTCTGACGTAGCACGCGCATGCCCAGCACACGGGTGTAGAAATCGATTGAACGTTGCAGATCGCCAACGCGCAGCATGGTATGAAGTAAACGCATAACATCCTCTTTTAAATAAAACGCCATCGCCGGATGACCCAGGCGCTAAGTATAGCGATGAAAATCGCCATTGAATAATGGCTGCCGTCATCGTCCCGGACGGCAGCCCAAACAGATTACAGTGTCGGGTAGTCGATATAACCTTCCGCGCCGCCGCCGTAGAAGCTTTCCGGGCGCTGTGGGTTAAGTGGGGCATCCTGCTGCAGACGCTCAACCAGATCCGGGTTAGCAATGTAATCACGACCAAATGCAACCGCATCGATCAGACCGCGACCAATCAGATCATCCGCTTTCTCTACGGTGTAAGCACCGGCACCAATGATGGCGCCCGGGAAGAGATCGCGCACTTTCTGACGGAAGGCGTCGGTGTAAGGCTTGCCGCCGGCCCAGTCTGGTTCAGAGAGGTGCAGATAGGCGATGTTGCGTTTTGCCAGCTCACCGATGTACCACAGCGCCGCTTCTTCTTCATCCGGACCGTTGTCCAGATTCTGGAAGCTGCCGATAGGCGAGACGCGGATACCAATGCGATCGGCTGACCAGTTGGCGATCACCGCATCGACCACTTCCAGCGCAAAGCGACCGCGTTTTTCGATGCTGCCACCATATTCATCGGTACGCTGGTTTGAACCCGGTGCCAGGAACTGGTGAATCAGGTAGCCGTGCGCGGAATGCAGCTCAAGCAGGTCGAAGTCTGCTTCACGTGCGTTCGCCGCAGCCTGACCAAAATCGGCCACAATCTGCTGGATCTCTGGCACCGTCAGTTCGCGCGGTACAGAGGTGTCTTCGCGATAGACGCTGCCATCTTCAGCACGCAGTGACGTACGCGTACCCGCTGCAATGGCGGATGGCGCTACCGGTGCTTTGCCTTCCGGCTGCACGCTGTTATGCGAGATACGACCGGTGTGCCATAACTGTACGGCGGTATGACCGCCTGCCTGATGGACACCTTCGTTAATCACTTTCCACGCGGCAATCTGTGGCTGCGTATGTAAGCCTGGCGCACCGGCATAGCCTTTTGCCTGGAAAGAGATCTGGGTTGCTTCGGTGATAATCAGACCGGCGCTGGCGCGCTGACGGTAATACTCCGCCATCATCGGGGTAGGGATGTCGCCTGGCTCAATGCTGCGCAGACGGGTCAGCGGTGCCATAAATACGCGGTTTGGGACGGTAATTGCGCCGACTTTCAGCGGACGAAACAGCTGGGTACTCGCCATAATAGCTCCTGATTAGTAGACCAGTCGTCTACAAACACGTTTTTTAAAAATCAGTGGCTTTTAAGCCACTGTTCGATGGTACTCAGTGCCAGACGCAGTGGCTGCGCCTCGCGGGAAATTTTGCTCTGCAGACTGGCGCCCAGCCACAGCAGCGACAGCAACTCTGCCATCTGCGCGGGGGGCTGCGGCAGGCTCAGCGACTCCTGCTGCTCTGCGGCAATCAGCGTCCGGGCATAGAGCGCGGTGATATTTCCTGCACCCTGCTGCAGTGCGTCTCGCATCGGCTCTGAAAGATCGCAGACCTCAGCAGAAACTTTCACGCCCAGACAACCGACAATGTGTCCCTGCTGCACAAACAGCTCAACCGCAGCACGAAAATGATTTAGCAGACGTTCACGCGGTGTGCCGTCTGTCTGGTTGAGCTGTAACTCAACATCCTGCAGATAACGCGCAAAGTAGCGTTGCAGTAACGCCACGCCAAACGCCTCTTTAGAGCGGAAATAGTAGTAGAAGGAGCCTTTCGGCACCGCCGCCTGCGTCAGCAGTTCGCTGAGGCCCATTCCGGTAAAGCCGCGTTGCAGACAGAGCTGTTCACCTGTCTGGAGCAGGTGTTCGCGGGTTTCATTGCGTTGTAGCGTCTTATTCATGGCAGAGAGAGTAGTAGACCGGTTGGTCTAATGCAACGCTGCACCGTGCATTTGGCACAGAGTGTTAACTCACCCGTGAGAGAAAAGGATAATTCTGACGGGGCAAAGCTTAATTCCTGTGCATCCAGGCTACGCTTTTTACTGGACTGTTTATTCTGTTAATCCGGAGTCATGGTGGCCGAGCAGCTTGAGTTTTTCCCGGTTCCCAGCCCCTGTCGCGGCATCTGCCAGACCGATGCACGTGGCTACTGCCTGGGATGTTTACGCAGCCGCGATGAGCGGTTCAACTGGCTGCGCTTCAGCGATGCGCAAAAGCGGGAAGTCATTCGTCTCTGTCATCAGCGTCGTCTGCGCCTGCAGCGGCAGCAGAAAGGCGAAGAGCCACCCGAGCCACAACAGCCGGAGTTATTCTGACGACTTTCCGCTTTCCGTTATACTCTCTGACACACTAATTACAGCCAACGCGCAACAGGGAGAACGTCATGTTAGAACCGCAGGCCATCGCTTTACAGGGCCCCGATTTTTCACCGCTGGTTATGGGGTACTGGCGTCTGATGGAGTGGGGCATGTCGCCGCAGGAGCGGGTTGCGTTTATTGAGCACCATCTGAGGCTCGGCATTACCACCGTTGATCATGCGGACATTTACGGCGACTACCAGTGTGAGGCGGCCTTTGGCGAGGCGCTGAAGCTGGCTCCCGGACTGCGCGATCAGCTTCAGATTGTGACCAAGTGCGGCATTGCCACCCGCGCCCGACCTGAACATCAGATTGGCCACTACATTACCGACAAAAATCATATCCTGCAGAGTGCTGAAAACTCGCTGCGCCATTTCCACACCGATCGTCTTGACCTGCTGCTGATCCATCGTCCCGATCCGCTGATGGCGGCTGACGAAGTGGCTGAAGCCTTTATGGCACTTCATCAAAGCGGCAAGGTCCTGAATTTTGGCGTCTCGAATTTCACACCATCCCAGTTTTCACTGCTGCAATCCCGTCTGCCGTTCTCGCTGGTCACAAATCAGCTGGAGATTTCACCCGTGCAGCAAAGCGTATTACTGGATGGATCGCTGGATCAGTGCCAGCAACTGCGCATTCGTCCGATGGCCTGGTCCTGTCTCGGCGGCGGACGTCTGTTCAACGATCCTCACTTCCAGCCCCTGCGTAATGAACTGGAGGTGGTGCGGCAGGAAACCGGTGCCACCAGTCTGGAGCAGGTGGTCTATGCCTGGATACTGATGCTGCCGTCGCGGCCTCTGCCGATCATCGGCTCAGGCAAAGCGGCGCGCGTCAGCGAAGCCGCCGGGGCACTGGATTTATCCCTGTCGCGGCAGCAGTGGTTCCGTATTCGCAAAGCGGCGCTGGGATTTGATGTGCCCTGAAGCGTAAAACTGCGTCAATCTTCGGCAAAATAGTGCAACAGCGACCAGACTTATCTCAAACCCTGGGATACAAATGGAGTCAACATGAAAATGAAAGCAGTTGCGCTTTTTGCGCTGATCGCCTGCGGCTCAGCACAGGCTGCCAGCGAGCAGGTTACGATCCATCAGGTTACCGCTGAAGGGATTGGCAAATCGCTCGGCACCGTTAAGATTGACGAGACCCAGTATGGTCTGCAGTTTTCGCCGGACCTGCAGGGACTTAAGCCGGGCATTCACGGTTTTCATGTCCATGCTAAAGGCAGCTGTGAGCCGGGTGAATCCGAGGGCAAAGTGGTCGCCGCCGGTGCGGCTGGCGGTCACCTGGACCCGACTAACAGCGGTAAACATCTGGGGCCGTATGCTGAAGGTCACCTGGGCGACCTGCCCGCGATCTATGTCGATGAGAAAGGCAACGCCACCTATCCGGTGCTGGCGCCACGGCTGAAGTCGTTAAAAGAGATCAAAGGCAAAGCACTGATGGTGCATGCCGGCGGGGATAATCATGCCGATCATCCTGCACCGCTGGGCGGCGGCGGGGCGCGTTATGCCTGCGGCGTTATCTGAATTTCCGGGCGGCAGGCGATAGCCGCCCTTTTTATCCCGCCTGTTTATGAATTGTTATACCATCCCCGTCATTTCCCCCCTATGATATTGATTCAGGTAAGAAAGCGCGATGAGGAAAGGAGCGGGAAAATGAAATTCAAGGGTGCATTACTGCTGTGTCTGCTGCTGGTGGGATGCGATAAACCCAATGATACGCAGCTGGTCACTGAAACCGGACGCGAGCTTCAGCGCACCATTGATACCAGCAAGATGCGTGTCACCTGTGAAAAGATCGCCAAAGGTCGTGAATGGCTCAGTCGCAACATGGTGCGCAAGCTGGAAGCGCAGGGGTGCGATCAGGTTTTTCGCAGCGCCACTGAAACCAATTTCACTGACACCACAATTTATCGCCGCACCATGACCATGGTGTGCGGTGGCATTCACGGTCAGAGTTTTACCGGCACCGAACTGACGCGTCGCTTTATCTTCTCACCTGATGAGAAAGCGCTGGTGATTGAACCGATGACCGAGATGGATAAAACCCGCTTCGAGGGCCATAAAACGCTGCAACAGCTGCAGGATGATTTTAACCGTCAACAGCAGCAGTATTGCCAGTAATCACTCCGGCACAGCCTGCTTCAGCTGTGCCAGCGAACAGCGTAATCGCCAGATAATCCCTGCCAGTTCGCTGGCCTCATTGTTTTCCAGCGCCAGTAACGCGGTAATGGTCACTTCCAGTTCCGTCAGCATCTGATCCAGCGAACTGTGCCGTACGCCGCGGCTGCTGATAATCTGCTGTAAATTTTGCAGGCTGTTATCGCGAAACGCCATCAGCGTTGCTGAACCGGCGCGCCATTCACGCAGCTGCCAGACGATATGCGAACAGTTGAGCAGCACCACGCCCCAGCGCAGAAGCCAGACGCGCGCCTGCTCATCGCGGCTATGGCTGAGCTGGCTGATGCGATGATAAATCTGCGATTCAAAGCGGCTCTCGCTGAGCCGGGGCCGTTGCCGCAGCTGATCGAGAAACGCCAGCCGCAGTGCCCGGATATGCCGCCGGCTGCGTCGCGCATCGGAGCTGGGCCGCAAAATCTGAAACGCCAGCCAGGCGAGCAGCACTCCGCAGACTTTGGCGATGTTATCGTTAAAAAAGTCCTGATAATCCCAGGCGGGCGGGTTAGTCACCGCGATAAACGAGCCCATAAAGACGATGAACTGCCCCCACATCCCGGCGCGCTGTTTCTGCTGCAGCTTGAAGAGTTGCAGCGTCACCAGCAGCGGAAACAGAAACAGTAAAAACGGCCATAGCTGACCGATTTGCACCATCAGGCCAAACTTCATCACAAAACTAAATGCAAACAGCCACAGCAGCGTTTTCAGCAGCAGCGTGACGCTGCCGCCGGGTGAAGGGGCAGAGGCATAAAGCACGCAGGCAATGGCGGTCAGGGTGAGCGCCGAGGCCCCGGAAGACCATTGCGTATTAATCCAGAAGGCGCAGCCCAGTACGATCACGCAGAAGGTGCGCAGGGCGCTCCAGCCCGCTTCAGCACTGTCACTGTCACGCGCCAGCGCCGGAACTGGCGGCGGCTGAAAGCGGGTATCGGCATCGGCGCGATCCAGCAGACGGATCCAGCGCAGCACGTTGAGGTACATCCAGCAGAAGTAGCGCAGCCGCTGACAAAAGGCGCGCTGCCGGTAGTCGCCATCCGCTGCGGGTGTCACGCTGCGCAGGATGTGCGCCAGACGATATTTATCACACGCCGGTTTTGCCAGCTCCGCCAGCAGTTGCTGCAGCGCCTCAAACAGCGCCTCTGGCGCGTCAGGCCAGTTGAGCAGCATGCGGCGCAGGCTGGAGAGCACGCTGGTAAGTCGCAGTTGCTGGTGCAGCACATAGTTAAGGACGTTGTTCTGTCGGCGAAAACGGTAGTGGCTCCAGAATGCCTGAATGCGCAGCAGATTCATGGTGAGGATCTGGCTGATGACGTTTTCATGTGCGGTGCGAATGGTGTCGCTGGCCGAGGGCTGCAGCAGTAATACCGCATGTTCCAGCAATCGCGCATGCATCTGTTTCAGGGAGGTAATCAGCGTTTCGCCATCGGAGGTGCTTGGCAGCACCATCATCATCAACCCGGCGCACAGAATACCGGAGATCACCTCACAGACGCGTGCCTGGGCGATCGTCCACAGTGAGGTGATATCAGTGATGTTGACGCTGCTGAAGGCAATAATAGCGGCGGTGTAACCCGCCAGCGAAAAGGCGTAGGCGACATTGTTCTGGTAGTGGTTTGCAATGCCGGTGCAGAGCGCCAGCCAGCCGGCAATCGCAAAGGTAAACAGCCAGGGCTCATTCAGAGTATGTCCGGCAATGAGCAGCGCGGCGGTTGCCCCGAGCAGACTGCCGACGATGCGGCCCAGACTTTTACCGATCGCGCCGCCCACGGTAGGAAAGCTGATCACGGCAGCGGAGGTCATCGCCCAGTAAGGCTCATCAAGATCCAGGCCATAGGCGATGCTCAGCGCCAGACACATTGCGATAGCATTCCGCAACGCATAGCGCCACTGACCGCCGTTCGCCTTAATCCAGGGCAGTTGATCCCAGGCCAGCCACTGAACATTCATGGCTGGATGGTGATGGTGCAGCTGGTGCCAGCAACCAGACTGGCATCAGCCGGGAGCGGTTCGAGACGAATGCGCACCGGCACCCGCTGCGCCAGCCGTACCCAGGGCACGTTGGGTTTGATATCGGGCACCAGACCGCTGTCGGTCTCAATGCTCTGGTCATAGATAGCGCGGCCAATGCTATCCACCTGGCCCTGCAGCCGCATGCCATTGCTGTAAAGCACCACCTGAGCCGCCGCACCAGCGTGAATATGGCGCAGCTTGGTCTCTTCAAAATAGCCTAAGACGTAATAAGAGTGGCTGTCGACCAGCGCAAACAGGGGCGACCCCGCTGTCGCATAGTTGCCGGGACGAAGCGTCAGATTCGTGATCCAGCCATCTGTCGGTGCGGTCAGCGTCGTCTGCTGCAGATTCCAGCGCGCCCGCTCCAGTTCCGCCTGCGCGGCTTTGGCACTGGCGGCGGTGGCTTCCGCGCTTAAGCGTGCCGCATCCAGATCCTCGGCGGAGATGATGTTACGCGGCAGACTGCTGCGCCGGTGATATTCATGCTGCGCTTTCGCCAGGTCCGCCTGCGCTTTGCTGAGCTGGGCGGCAGCGTTGTCGAGTGCAATCTGCCATGGCACCGGGTCCAGTGTTAACAGCAGCTGGCCCTGATGCACGAACTGATTGTCTCTGACCTTCAGTTGCGTAATCCGGCCCGACACCTGAGGCGTAATATCCACCAGTTCTGCCCGCACTTTTCCGTCACGCGTCCAGGGCGACTGCATGTAGTAGTTCCACAGCCAGCCACCGGCCAGCAGCGCCAGCGCAAACACAATCAGCGTTGAAAAGTATTTTACCGCGTTAAATTTCATATCGATTATCCGTGACCGATGAGCCAGAGTGCGGCGGTAACGCACAGCACAAACAGGGAGAGATCAAACAGGGTGGGATGCCAGACGTCGCCGGAGTAGATCCAGCCGCGCACCAGCGGGTGAATCAGCAGCCAGAAAAAGAAGCCGAGCAGCACCGCTTTG
Organism: Pantoea sp. 9140; assembly: GCF_000745295.1. Lineage (NCBI taxonomy): Bacteria > Pseudomonadati > Pseudomonadota > Gammaproteobacteria > Enterobacterales > Erwiniaceae > Pantoea > Pantoea sp. 9140. The sequence continues at coordinate 1,581,915 of NZ_JQNO01000001.1, forward strand.
AATATCGGCGGGAAAAAAAGCGAGGCACCCACGACCAGATCGGTTAGCGGTTTCGCACCTGAAAAAGCAGGAGTGAGCACGTGATAACATCCTTCGTTAACCCAGACGGCAGACTGAACGCGCTGCCGCGTAATCGTAGCCTGGTCCGGGATTTGTAATTTGTCCTGTAAACTCGCAGAATAGTGTAAAATCTGGCTTGATAGCTAGCAAGCTAATTATAAGGAGATGAAATGGATACGCCCCTCGGAACGGATTTATCTCGCCTGGTGCGCATCTGGCGCGCGTTGATTGATCAGCGGCTCAAGCCGCTTGAGCTGACTCAGACTCACTGGGTGACGTTGCACAATATTCATCAACTGCCGCCCGAACAGTCACAGATTCAGTTAGCCAAGGCGATTGGTATTGAACAGCCTTCGCTGGTACGGACGCTGGATCAACTGGAAGAGAAAGGATTGATTACCCGTTCGACCTGCGCCAACGATCGTCGCGCCAAACGCATTAAGCTGACGCAGCAGGCGGAGCCGATTATCGAACAGGTTGAGAGTGTGATTGATGAGACGCGGGATGACATTCTGTCTGGCATCAGTCGGGAAGAGATTAGTCAGATGGTGACGCTGATCGCCCGGCTTGAGAAAAATATTCTCGAACTTCAGCACAAAGAGAAATAAAAAAACCGACGCCCGGGCGTCGGTTTTTTGTTTTGCAGCATTAGCGAGGTGAAACCGTCACCTGGCTGCCGTTGGACGCCATGACAACACGCTGGCCAACGGAGTAACGCGAGGCGGCCTGTTTCTGAACCACCATGATGGTGTTGCCATCATCCTTACGGATTTCCAGCTCAACGCCATCGGTTTTATTGATTGCGCCCTGAACACCCTGGCCTGCTACGCCACCCAGAACCGCACCACCGGCTGTTGCCAGGCTACGTCCGGTGCCGCCACCAATGGTGTTACCCAGAAAGCCACCCAGCACCGCACCACCGATTGCACCGATGACGTTGCTCTCATCACCGCCCTGGATTTTCACCGGACGCACAGAGACTAACGTACCGTACGACACGCTCTGCACCTGCTTGGCTTCGCTGGCACTGTAGGTGTCACCCGACAGCGTACTGGTATTGCTACAACCTGCCAGCATCGCACCGGCCAGAGCGACCACAATTACACGCTTAATCATTTGAAACTCCTTTAGTCGAGAAGGCGCCACGTTTATCGCTATATCCTGCACACAGTATAAGACACAAAACTGGCAAATTAATCCCTGTCCGAATAAAACACGGTTGGACGAAGCATAGACTATGTAAGATCAACAATAATTCAATCGTCGTTTAAAAATAGTCCCGTAACGTTACTGGTCAGCACGATCGGATAAAAAGAATTTAATCATAGAATTAGCGATCATTATTTGTCAGGCTAACCGCAGATGAATTGCACTTCCCGCCGGAAGTAAGGAATGGTTATGAAATCAGGACGCTATATCGGGGTAATGTCAGGCACCAGCCTGGATGGCGTGGATGTGGTGCTGGCCGCCATTGATGAGAATATGGTGGCGCAGCAGGCGAGTTACTGCCATCCGATGCCACCTGCGCTGCGTCAGGCCATTCTGACGATTTGCCAGGGTCAGTCCCTGACCCTGTCACAGCTCGGTCAGCTTGATACCCGCCTCGGCCAGCTCTTCGCTGAAGCCGTCGTGACATTAATGAAGCGCGAATCGCTGGAGGCCAGCGATATCACGGCGATTGGCTGTCATGGTCAGACCGTCTGGCATGAGCCCCAGAGTGACGCGCCAAATACGCTGCAGATTGGTGACAATAACCAGATCGTCGCGGCAACCGGCGTCACCGTGGTGGGCGATTTTCGCCGCCGTGACATGGCGCTGGGCGGGCAGGGCGCGCCGCTGGTGCCTGCTTTTCATCAGGCGCTGCTGATGGATGCCGCAGAACGCCGCATGGTGCTGAATATTGGTGGCATCGCCAATCTCTCGCTGCTGATCCCGGGACAGGCGGTGCGCGGCTTCGATACCGGTCCCGGCAATATGCTGATGGACGCCTGGATATGGCGCAATCAGGGTCAGCCTTATGACAAAGATGCGCAGTGGGCGCGCAGCGGCTCGGTGATCCCGGCTCTGCTGGAGGCGCTGTTGCGCGAACCCTGGTTTGCGTTGCCGCCGCCGAAGAGCACCGGGCGCGAACACTTCAATCTGGGCTGGCTGGAGCAGCATCTGCGCTATTTCCCGGGTCTGGCACCGCAGGATGTGCAGGCCACGCTGGTGGAGCTGACCGCCATCACCATTACACAGCAGGTGTTACTCAATGATGGCTGCGATCGTCTGCTGGTGTGTGGCGGTGGCAGTCGCAATCCGCTGCTGATGGCGCGGCTGGCAGCACACCTTCCGGGAACGGAAGTGGCGACCACCGATGCGGCGGGTATCAGTGGTGATGACATGGAGGCGCTGGCGTTTGCCTGGCTGGCGTTCCGAACGCTCTCCGGTCTGCCGGGCAATCTGCCTGCGGTGACGGGCGCACGAGAGAAAAGCGTGATAGGCGCAATTTATCCGGCCAATTCCCTCTACCGGCGTTAAGCGGGGGATGCGGGGGCCAGTTTGCCCCCGCAGGCGAGCAGGCGGCCGTCAGGCGGCGCCGGAGAGATGCGTCAGATTACGAACCCCGGTAATCACCGTGGCTACCATGGTTTCACGTCGGGTAATGACCTCAACCTGATAAAACCGGCTGCGGTATGCGATGGAATAGATGATGGGATGGTACTTATTACCTTCTCCGTAGCGGGCGTAGTGCGCTTCGAGCGCACGGGTCGCTGCCAGAATATGGGAGGGTTCTTTATCACCGCGGATGATTTGCTTCATTCAGTTCCTCAAATGCTGTCCCTGGAGTCACGTCGCACGCATGGCGCGTAGCGCTGGCCTAAACACTGAACATCTGACTGCTAAACATTTAATCACTGATGGGGTCATGACTGACTGTGACGCGGGAAGATGACAGAAAGATGATCCTCCGGCGCTGTTAATTATTTAGCAGCCGCCGGGTGATCCAGCAAGGCAGGGAGACGTAAAATCATCCAAATCGCAGGAGGTTAAATCAGCTCCGGCCAGGCCACGGCCGCAACGCCATTCAGTTCAGGCTCCGAGAACAGGAACCCCTGGAACTGGGTCACGCCCGCGGCTTCCAGCCACATCCACTCTTCCGGTTGTTCAATGCCTTCGGCGATCACACCGATCTCCAGTGAGGCGCAGCATTTCAGAATGGCGTGGATGATCGCCTGTTTCGGCCCACTTTTATGCACGTCAGAGATGATGGCGCGATCGATCTTAATTTTGTCGGGCTGAATGCGGGTCAGTAGCGACAGCCCGGCAAAACCGGCACCGAAATCATCCAGCGCCAGGCTGATACCGGCCGCTTTCAACTGCCTGATGGCGGCTTCAAACGCTTCCGGCTGCGAGATGATTTCATTCTCGGTGAACTCAACCATGACCTGCTCGGGCACCAGCCCATGGGCCGCAATCTCATCCAGCAAAAAGGGGACGGCGTCGGGCACTTCTACCAGCGTCATCGGCAGCAGATTGATCGACAGGGTCATCCCCTCAATCCCCAGCTTCTTCGCCTGCGCAAAGGCGATCTTTTTCGACTGCAGATCGACCTGATAAAGCTGCTCGCGTGTCAGTCGGGCAAAGTAGTCGAGCGGCGATTCTCCCTGCGGACCGCGCAGCAGTGCTTCCAGTGAAACGATCTCGCAGGCGAAGGGATCAACAATAGGCTGAAACGCAAAGCTGACTTCATCCGTAGCCAACAGCGCCGCATCGCCTTCGCGCTGCTCTGTCTCATTACGAATAAACGTCCAGCCGCTGGCGGCAGGGATCTCGAAATAGTTCTCTTTTTCGCGCGCTTCAACAAAGGTGCGCAGGAACTGCAGTGCACGATCGGCATAGGTCATCTGATATTTCGTCGTGCATTTTTCCAGCACTGACTCCAGCACGGTTTCCTGATCGTGCAGCCGCAGATCAAAGAGCTCCATACCAACATGACCAAAACGTCGCGCCGGAGCGTAATCGCGCAGCAGTTCGACCAGATTGTGGTGGCGCGGATCCTGGCAAATCCGGCTATAGACCGCCTTAACCGCCGCCTCCGGGCCTTCCAGAAGCTGGAAAAAATGCGTGCCATTGAACAGTAAAATTCCGGTGACACTGGACGATTTGTTGATTTTATTCGCTTTCCGCGCCAAATCATTCAGGGTCTCGAGCTGCACATGTTCAGTGATGTGGCTGCGATAGATGATTGTCGACAACATAAAGGTTTCCGGAATTTTTTATTTTTTGTTAAGGCACCTTACCAGAAGCTTCTCCTTGGGAAAACGAGGGCCAGTATGACTTTCTTATTCTGACGCTAATATTTTAGTCAACTGGCGGCGTGGTATCGCCTGTTCCCAGAGAACGTTGCATAAAAACGGTATCCAGCCAGCGGCCCTGTTTAAACCCCACCGAGCGCAGAATGCCGGTCATTTCAAATCCTGCTGCCTGATGCACGGCAATCGACCCCCGGTTCTCGCTGTCGCCGACGTTGGCGATCAACTGGCGGTAGCCTTTCTGCTCCGCCCACTGGATGGTATGCTCCAGCAGACGTGAACCGGCACCGCGCTTCTGAAAGCCGGGGTCGATATAAATCGAGTCTTCCAGCGTATGGCGGTAGGCGTGGCGCGGGCGGTAAGGTGCCAGATAGCAAAATCCACGTACGTCGCCTTCGCTGACAGCGATGAACCACGGCAGCCCCGCCTGCTGTATCTTACGCATTCGCTCGCCCATCTCTGCAGCGTCAGGGGGCACGGTCTCAAATGAGCCGGTGCCGTTAAGGACATGCCAGGCGTAAATCTGCTGAATCGCCGGGATGTGGCGTTCATCTGCATCAAAAATTTCCATCATGAGGTTTGCCCTGATCGTCTGCACCTGTTGAAAAACAACGGTATAGCGGGTGCTCATAGCGCGCAATATAAATCTCGTGCGCGTCAGCAATTTTAATACGGGCGCTTCCCCCAGGACTATGCCTGGCGAAAAGGGAATACTCATCTCTGCCGGTGAACCCCGCTTCTGAATGGCGGTTAAGCCTATTCTGAAAACAGCGTCAGCCGGATGATCCGCAACGGGGTTAAGGCTATTATCTGTGCCGTTCCGATAGGGTGAATTAATTGACGGGAGGCGCAGCGTGATGCGATTTGTTGATTTTCTGAATAGTAAGCAGGGGCTGCGTGCAGCACGAAATCACTGCTTCGAATTAAATGGGGTCGTGCTGGGCCATTTTACGGCGTTATTCCTGCAGGATAACCAGATTATTTTTACCAAAGATGGTAAGCAGTGTGCGGTGCCTTATTATCTGGGGCCCGCTGAAGATTTACTTCAGCAAAAGGTGAATCCACGGATTAAAAATATCCGCGTGATCTGAAAAACTTCGGGGCTGCCTTTATCCGTTTAATTATAAAAGTGACATTATTATTTCTGATGAGCCGGGTAGTTCTGTTTTACGCTGTCTGGTAAATAACATTATCAGTTAATTCCCGCCACGATTTATGACGCTGTTTGTAATTTACGGCTTATTTATCTGATGCGTCACTATTCTGCGATGGTGTAATAAACAGCAGGAGCAGGGCGCTGAGCGCAAACAGCGTTAATGCCGTACCGGCACCCAGCGCGGCGTAAAGCTGACCAAACAGCAGCGATCCCGCAACCTGACCGACTGCCAGCATAAAAAACAGGATACCGACGCCTGTCGCGGGCTCTTCAGCCGTGGCCTGTGCCCCCCATACCAGCAACACGCCCGACAGCGTCACGTATCCTGCGCCGCAGCAGGCTACCGCAACCAGTAAGCCGGTAGATTCACCGTGACTGAAGGCCAGAACCAGCAGTGGCAATGCCATTCCGTAGAGTGACAGCCGGTAAACCGCGTTCAGCCCGATACGGGCAGCGACCGGGCCGGTTGCTGCACCCACAATGCCTGCACCTCCGGCAACCAGCCAGAGTAAACGGGCGGTCTCTGCATCAACGCCGACATGCTGGCGCAGCAGCGCCGACCCAAAGCTCCACCAGGCCGCACTGATCAGACCTGAAACCAGCGCTATGCCCATCAGCCGGCGCATAGCGCGACGGTACAGACGCTGGTGCCAGCGTCGCGCTTTAGTAGCGCTGCCGACAGCATGAACCGACAGCACGCGGATTACCGGCAGCATACAGGCCAGTGACAGCAGGGCGAACAGCATGCAGGCGGCCCGCCATCCGCCTGGCAGCACGCTCAGGATCACCACGGTCAGAATGATACCGGCGCTGGTGCCGGTGTTAATCAGGGTATTGATGCGCGGCTGATCTACAGCCGCAATCCTGTTACTGACAGCCGCGGCCAGTGCAGGCGAGGCCAGCCCTGAACTCAATCCGGCAACAAACAGTCCTGTCGCCAGCAGTAGCGGTGAGGAGGCGCAGGCAAGCAGCAGCAACCCCGATGCGGCACTCAGGGCCGCCAGCAGCGCGGTCAGTCGGGCACCATAACGGTCTGCCAGTGCGGCTGCGGTGAGAATAGTGAGGCAGTAGGCCACAAAGCTGCAGGCTGACAGCAAGCCTGCCTGCTGCGGGCTGAACGGGATATCGGCTGAGATCGAAGGCAGCATCAATCCCCACGAGAAGCGCGCCATGCCGTAAGTCACAGCAATCAGGCTAAAGCCGGTCAGCGCCAGCGCGGCGGGTGACCTCATCTGACCTCACCACGCTGCAATAACTGGCTGGCGACCTGTGCCGCCTGCCGTACAGCGGCAGGACCGGTAATCAGCGCGGTGGTAATCGCTCCCTCAAAGAGTATCCAGATGGCATCACTCAGCTGCTGATTAACTTCGCCGCGCAGATGCGTCACGCATTGCGTAATGTAAGCGCGCATCGTGGCGCGAAAGGCCAGTGCCTGAGATGCCAGCCCGCTATCCCGCTCGGCATATTCCCCCCAGGCTTTCAGAAAGAAGCAGCCTCGCGCGCCATTTAACGTCGTCCACTCACCCAGTACCGTAAACAGATGCGCGATTGCCTCAGGCTGTTGCGCTGGCAGCAGCGCCGCCATAAAGCGCTGTTCGCGGGCGTCAAGCACCGCGGCGGTAAGTGCTTCGCGGGAGGCGAAATGATGATAAAGCGTGCGTGTCGAAACGCCCGCTTCGCGACAGAGTTGATCGGTACTGGTGGCGTGAAAGCCGTGGGTATAGAAGAGCCGCTCGGCGGCCTGAAGGATATCATCTCTCTTTTTCATTCTTTAAAAGTAAACCGATCGTTTTACTTTTTCAAGCCAGTCGCCGTTAATTACGCCCGCCGTTATTGATAAACCCCCGACTCTGCATGGCCCAGCGCTTCGCTAAAAGAGAGGCGCTCTGCCGCTTTCACACTTTTTCAGTCTCAGTTTATCAATACTCATAAGTACCCCTGCGGCGGTTAATGTCGTTTGTTGCGGCTCTAATCATAACTGCCGTAACCTATCTGGCCGTTTGCAGTAGTAGTCTAATTAACCTTCTGTTTTGTAAAGATTAATCTGAATTTCAGTTTTTTACTGATGCATTAAGACTTTAAATGAAAGCGGGGCTGCAAAGCGGGACGGGAACGTTAAGCGCGCTGAATGACTGAAGCGATAATAGAGACCGAAAAGGGCATATTCTCAAAGTCGGTTTGCGTTACGCAATAAAGTGGTTTTAGGGATAATTCTCAGTTAGTTTAATAAAGCTTCAGATTACAAATAAAACCTCTTACGAATTTTGGTTCGTTTTTTTACGACACATACAGCAACTATCAGGATGACTACCATGCTCAAAGCCAGCTATTATTATCTGTGCCCGCGTCCCATGGGTGGATGGATTTTACACAAAGAAGGTTGCGTTAATCTGTCAAAGAACGATAAACGCGTTTTTATTGGTTCGCTTTATACCCGACAGCAGGCGCTGGCGGTGGCGAAAGTCCATCACGCTAATGCCATATTGTGTAATGCCTGCCTGAGCACCTTTATTTGCCCGACCACGACCAGCACGGCAATTAAACCAGCGCGCGCGGCAACGCCAACCCGCCATACGCCAAAGCATTAATTCACTGAAATTAAATGGCAGCAGTAAAAGAGAATAAAGGGAATTAACAGGGCGGGGCGTTCAGAATAAAAAAGGCAGCGTAATACGCTGCCCTGATACTTATGCCTGTTTAGGCTGGCCATTTGAGGCGGTAAGTCCGCCATCAACCGGCAGATTGACGCCGGTAATATAACTGGCTTCATCGCTGGCAATAAAGAGAATTGCAAGAGCGATATCATCCGCTTCACCGGCACGACGCAGCGGAATGCGATCGTAAAAACGCTCCAGCAGTTCCTGATCCTTTTTCGCATCTTCGGTCAGATCGGTAAAGGTGAAGCCGGGGCAGATGGCATTGACCCGCACGCCATCCGCACCGTAATCCATCGCCAGCGCACGGGTGAAGTTAGTAATTGCCCCTTTAGCGGCGTTATAGATGCTCATACCCCAGTCACCGCCTAAGCCGGAAACGGAGGAAATGTTGACGACGTTACCTTTGCTCTTCAGCAGCGCTGGCATGAAGTAGTGAACACCGTGGAAAACGCCATCAAGGTCAGTTTTCATCAGGGTTTTCCATGCGTCGAGGTCGACTTCATGGATGCGGCCCTGCACGATAACGCCCGCATTATTTACCAGCACATCTACACGTCCATACTTCTTCAGCACCGTTTCTGACAGCTGTTTAACCTGTCCGGCTTCTGAGACGTCGCAGGCCGCCACCAGATGATCACCCGCCGTCATTTCAGCCAGTGTCTCTTCCAGTTTCTGTCGGGTGCGTCCTACCAGCACCACGGATGCCCCTTCTTCAGCAAAGCGCTTTGCGCTGGCTTCGCCAATGCCGGATCCGGCACCTGTCACAACCACAACCTTCTGTGTAAATCTGGACATTATGCCTCCTTATCAGCATCAATTCTTACTGTTAACAACCGGTTAAGCCTGGCAGCGATTTGCAAAAAAACAAGCGCAGCGCGAAATGCGCTACGCCTGTTGCCTGATTGTTAACCTGTTCAGTGACTAGGGACGTCTGAACAGAGCGAAGCTGCGTCCTTCCAGCTCGAAATCTTTTTCTTTGGTGATTACCAGACCCCGCTTCGCCACATCGCTGGTGGTCAGCTCCAGCACCCAGCCACCTTCGCCAAACTGCGGAATGCGGAACGGCACATTGCCTTCGAACGGGTTAAGCAGCATCAGCACGTCATGCCAGATGCCTTCCTCGGTCTGCAGATCCGGCCGGCCGATATAGACGCCCAGCGTTGAGCCTTCATCCCACTGCTCACTCTGCTGGAAGCCGCCACCGGCGTTAAACCATTTGATATCCATGCCGTCGCGCCAGTTTTCACGACGCAGCAACGGCTGCTGAGCACGCAATGTCAGGATCTGACGGGTGAACTCGCGCAGCGCCTCCGCGGACTCTGGCAGGTTATCCCAGTGTACCCAGGAGATTTCGCTGTCCTGGCAGTAGCCGTTGTTGTTGCCCATCTGGCTGCGGCCAAACTCGTCACCTGCCAGCAGCATTGGCGTGCCGTGAGAGAAGATCAGCGTGGCGAGGAAGTTGCGTTTCTGTCGCTCGCGCACCGCGTTAATGCCTTCGTCATCGGTCGGGCCTTCAACGCCGTAGTTATAGGAGCGGTTGTCGTTGTGACCGTCGTTGTTGTCTTCGCCATTCTCATCGTTATGTTTGTCGTTGTACGACACCAGATCGTTGAGCGTGAAGCCATCGTGGGCGGTGATGAAGTTGACGCTGGCCCACGGACGACGACCGTGCTGGTCGTAGAGATCGCCGGAACCCAGCAGGCGGGCGGCGAAGTCGGTGGAGACGTTGTTGCCTTTCCAGTAGTCACGCACTGTGTCACGGTACTGATCGTTCCATTCTGCCCAGCCTGGCGGGAAGCTACCCACCTGATAGCCACCCGGACCGATATCCCAGGGTTCACCAATCAGCTTTTTCTGCGACAGGATCGGGTCCTGCATCACGGCATCGAAGAAGCCGCCGCGCGGGTCAAAACCATCTGGTTCGCGGCCCAGAATCGTGCCGAGATCGAAACGGAAACCGTCGATATGCATCGACTCAGACCAGTAGCGCAGCGAATCGAGCACCATCTGCAGCACGCGCGGATGTGAAGTATTCACGGTGTTGCCGGTGCCGGTATCGTTGATGTAGTAACGATGCTGGTCGGGCATCGTGCGGTAATAGGAGAAGTTATCGATGCCTTTAAACGACAGCGTCGGACCCAGCTCATTACCCTCGGCGGTGTGGTTGTAGACCACGTCGAGGATGACCTCAATACCGGCGTCGTGGAAGGCGCGCACCATGTCACGGAAGCCCTGAATGCCGCGTGGCCCGAAGTAGCGGGTCGCGGGCGCAAAGAAGCCCAGCGTGTTGTAGCCCCAGAAGTTTTTCAGTCCCTTATCCAGCAGATGCTGATCGTCCGGGAACCAGTGCACCGGCAGCAGCTCGACGGAGGTAATGCCCAGGCTTTTGATATAGTCGACGGTTGCTTTGTGACCCATACCATCAAAGGTGCCGCGCAGTTCCGGCGGCAGTGCGGTGTTGAGCTGCGTAAAGCCTTTCACATGGGTTTCATAAATGACGGTTTTAGGCCACGGCACATTCGGGCGGTTTTTATCCTGCCAGTCGAATTCATTCGGGTCGATCACCCGGCACTTAGGCGTAAACGGGGCGCTGTCACGAGTGTCGAACGTCAGATCTTTATCGTCATGGTAGAGATCGTACGCGAAGTGCGCCTCGTTCCACGCGATGTCGCCCGCCAGTTCACGGGCGTACGGGTCGAGCAGCAACTTGTTCGGGTTAAAGCGATGACCATTTTCCGGGTCATAAGGGCCATAGACGCGGTAACCATAGAGCGCGCCGGGCTTCAGGCCCGGAATATAGCCGTGCCACACTTCGTGTGTATATTCCGGCAGCTCCAGCCGGGCAATTTCCGTTTTACCGCTGGGATCGTACAGACAGAGTTCAACCCGCTCGGCGTGGGCGCTGAACAGGGCAAAGTTCACGCCCTGGCCATCAAAATTGGCCCCCAGCAAATGGCTGTAACCCGCCGTAATTTCAAAACGCTGACTGTTTGACATTTATGCCTCGTTATTCAGTGAACAGATTGACGCGTAATAAACTAAATTCTTCCCGACACTCACTGTGCCACCAGCACGGCGCACCACTGCGATGCCAGTTCTGTCAGCGGCAGCTTGTCGCCTGCATCAAAGGTTTTACCGCTCAGCACATCCTGATAGCGGCGCTGGCCGAGTGCGGCGGGCAGGGCGATATGGGTATCAGCCCAGCGCGCCTCGGGCGGCTGATCGAGATTCTCCGGCAGTGAGTTAAAGACCCGCCGTGAGACAATCACGATGACCGCCTGATCCTCGCGAGTACGGGCAAAGGCGAGCACCTTGTCCTGATGCTCACCCTCTGTCGACAGCGCCAGATAATCACCGTGGCGGAACAGCTCTGGCTGCTGCTGACGCAGCGTTAACAGCTTCACAATCGCCTGTTGATTGACCTGACCGCGCAGCCAGTGCGCCTCACTGCCGTCCTGCTGCGGCGCGTTAAGCATCGCCGCCAGCGCATCAAAATCGGGTTCGCGGCGGTTATCGGGATCGACCAGGCTGAAGTCCAGCGCCTCGCTGCCCTGATAAATGTCGGGTACGCCTGGTGCGGTAAGCTTCACCACGGTCTGGGTCAGGCTGTTGACCAGGCCGGCGCGCATAAAGGGTTGCAGTGACTGGCAGAAATCATTGAGGAAGGCGCTGTTGCCAGGCGCAAGCAGATGACGGGCATAGCTCAGCACCGCCTCTTCATAGTCATCGTTATTGTCGGCCCAGTCGGTGCGCAGTTTGGCTTCACGCATCGCTTTCTCAACATAGACCACAAAGCGGGCTTCCAGCGCCGCCAGACCTTCCGCATCCTGTGGCTGCAGGGTGGTCGGCCAGACGCCGGCCAGCGCTTCATACAGCATCCACTCCACGGCCGGTTCCGGTGCCGGGCCATCTTTCAGGCGTACGACGTGATCCTTGTTCATCTCCCGCCAGCGGCTGACGCACTCCGCCCAGCGCTGTGGCGCTTCGGTCAGGGTATAGAGCCGCGCACGGGCATCTTCGCCGCGCTTAGTGTCGTGCGTTGAGGTGCCCGACAGTGCATCGGGCTGATGTTCGCGCCGCGCCTGCATCTCTGCATGGAACTGATCCAGCGAGAAGTGACGCGCCAGCGGTTCAGCGCCGACTTCATTCAGTGCCAGCGCCATGTGCTGCCGGAAGAAGAGGGTGTCCTCGACCGATTTCGCCATCAGCGGGCCGGTCAGCTGCTGGAAGCGGGTGCGGAACTGCGTGGCATCGTCGCGGGCGGAGTCGGCAATCTCTGCACGCAGAATGCGGGCCAGGAAATCCAGCGCCTGGGTGTCGGGCGCATGATCGCTCGTTTTAACTTCACTGACGACCTGTTGCAGCAGCGCCGTGTCGGCGGATGTCAGGCCCTGCGGCGTTCCGTAGGTGCGGTAAACCGGGAAGGCCACCAGCAGCTCACGCAGCGCATTTTTCAGTTCCGCTTCCGGCTGAGTCGCGCCGTCGGCATCAGCAATCTTCAGTGCCAGCTGCAGTAAACGGTTAAATTCACCGGCAAAATTGCGGTTCGCCATCAGCAGCTTAGCGGCACGCAGCTCCGCTTTCATGTCGACGGTTTTGCCAATTACCGCCTGATAGGCTTTACGCAGTCCGCTCAGGCGATCGCTGTCAACCAGCAGATTGGCGAGCGCGGCCATAAACTCATAGCCGGTGGTGCCGGAAACCGGCCACTCATCAGGCAGCTGTTCATTGTCGCCGAGGATCTTCTCTACGGTGAGATAGCAGTCGGGACCGGCCGCCTGGCGCAACTGCTCCAGATAGCCGTGCGGATCGGCCAGGCCATCCACGTGGTCGACGCGCAATCCCTGCACCGCGCCGCTGTGAACCAGTTCGAGGATCAGCTGATGTGCGGCATCAAAGACGGCCTTGTCTTCCACGCGCACGCCGACCAGACCGGTCACTTCAAAGAAGCGGCGGTAGGAGAGATCGTTGGGTGCGTCGCGCCAGGACATCAGTCGCCATGGCTGCTGGTCATGCAGCTCGGCGATCTCTGCGGCATCGCGCAGGGCGAGCACCGCCTCTTCGCGATCCTGCCAGGTCTCAGGTTTCAGCGGATAGAAATTGTCGAAGTAGGCCAGCGCCGGTTTGCCGGTCTGCGGATCGCGCTGCACGCTGATATCACCGTTTTCCAGCACCGCCTCAAAGGTGTCACCGAGGAACGGCAGCGTCAGGCGGCGAGACCAGTCGATATCGAAATAAGTGGCATAGCGACTCTGTTCGCCGTGTTCAATGACGTCGCGCCACCAGGGGTTCTCCAGCGAGGCGGCCATATGATTCGGCACGATGTCGAGGATCAGCTCCAGCCCGGCCGCTTTCAGCGCGGCCACCATGCGGTCAAAACCTTCCCGGCCACCAATCGACGGCTCAATCTGGTTAACGTCGGTCACGTCATAGCCGTGGGTTGATTCAGCGGTGGCGCTGAAGATCGGCGAGGCGTAAAGATGGCTGATGCCCAGCTGTTTCAGGTAGGGCACCAGCGCCGCCGCGCGGTCAAAGGTCATGCCGTTGCGGAACTGGATGCGGTACGTTGCGGTTGGAATAGTCATTCTGCTTCTCTCTTAGCCAGACGCACCACGATAGCGTTGGGAATCAGTTCGGTTGCGGTCTGCGGCCAGGCAAACAGCGTTTCACCCGGCAAATCGGGAATCGGCTGCGTGCTGTCGCCGACGTTCAGCGCCAGTGACAGCGTGCCCTGCGGGAAGTCCCAGCGCACCGCCAGGAAACCGTCTGCGGTTTTCACCACCTGACCGGCATCACCGCCGGCGGTCTGCAGCAGCGGCACGATATGTTCCTGACGCAGCGCCAGCAGATGACGCGTCAGCGCCAGCCACTGCTGACCTTCCGGCGTTTCTGTGCGCTGCCAGTCGAGTTTCGACTGTTCAAAGGTGGTGACATCGTTAGGATCCGGCACCGTTTCGCCGTGACCGGCATGGCCTTCAAACTCCCGGGCGCGACCTTCACGCACCGCTTTAGCCAGATCGCCGTGGAAATCGGTGAAGAACAGGAATGGTCGGGTTTCGCCATACTCTTCGCCCATAAACAGCAGCGGAATGTGTGGCGAGACCAGCAGCATGGCCAGCAGCACCTGTGTCCGCTCTGCACCTGCCAGCGAGACCAGCCTTTCGCCCTGCGCGCGGTTGCCCGTCTGGTCATGGTTCTGGATGAAGTCGACAAAGGCGACTGGCGGCTGGCTGCTGCTCTTCACACCGCGTGCCTCGCCCGACTGTGCTGAGACTTCGCCCTGATAGACAAAGCCTTCTGCCAGCGCCCGCGCTACCCGCTGCGCCGGCTGGTCAGCGAAGTCCTGGTAGTAGGCGTGGGTTTCACCGGTTGCCAGCACATGTACGGCGTTATGAAAGTCATCGTTCCATTCGCCGGTAAACAGCGGAGCATCTCCGTTCTCGTCGCGCGGATGCAGGAAGGTGACGTTTCGGCAATCTTCGGTAGTGAGGTGAATGGGGCGATCGGTAATGGTGGCGCGGATGCGCTCGGCAATCTCAACCAGCACATGCTTTTCGCTCGGGTCATCAATCTGATCGATGGCGTCAAAGCGCAGGCCATCCAGATTAAACTCCTGCAGCCAGTAGAGCGGTGCTTCCACGATATAGCGGCGCACCGCATCAACGTCATAGGCGATACCGACGCCCCACGGCGTCTGGCGCTCTTTATGGAAGAAGTCCGGCGCGAGCAGCGGCAGATAGTTGCCCTCCGGGCCGAAGTGGTTCAGCACGATATCCAGCACCACCGACAGGCCGAGACCGTGCGCCGCATCGATAAAGGCTTTAAAATCATCCGGCGAACCGTAAGCCGCATGCGGTGCATAGAGCAGCACGCCATCGTAGCCCCAGCCACGATTGCCGCCAAACTGCGACACCGGCAGCACTTCAATCATGGTAATGCCGGTTTCGGCCAGCATCGGCAGCTTCTCTATTGCTGCCCGGAAGGTGCCTTCCTGGGTAAAGGTGCCGATGTGCAGTTCATAGACCACTGACTCCGTCCACGGACGACCCTTCCAGCCGGTGTTCTGCCACTGATACGCGTCAGGATCGATCACCAGGGAGGGTCCATTGACCTCCGCTTTCTGGGCACGGGCAGCGGGATCGGGCACGGCCGTGCCATCCGCCAGCACAAAATCATATTCGGCATTCGCAGCCACACCGGCGACCTGGGTTTCAAACCAGCCGTCCGCCTGCGGTGTCATCTCAATGTCTTTACCGGCGAGACGCAGCGTCACGCTTTGCTGACCGGTTGCCCAGAGGCGGAAACGCACCTCGTCACTGGCAACCCGTTCAGCGCCCCAACTTTTAGAAAAAGATTTGGATTCCATTCAGTTGCCTCATTTAGCCTGGAAATACGCGATGGTGACCACCGCGCGAATAGGATGTCGATGACGTAAGCGTCAAAAAATCGTAAAACTATCAGTGAGACCCGGATGCCAGGTGGGCTGGCGCGCCTCTTCAGCCAGGAAGCTGGACTGGTATTCAGCGTGATGCGGCGGGAAGGGAAAAGTGAGACCGCTTCCACGCGGCATACAGAGAGTAATCATAGACTAAGATGTTGCAGTCGCAGGGCGGCAGGCGGTTCAGGCGCATTAATTTGCGTTAATTGCTCTGAATCGGCCTCTGGCAGGGGAAAATCATGGGGAACAGGCCCAGAAAACCCTGCCGGATGGCGTGGATTCGCTATAAGCTTATGCGCGATCGCGCAGGTCACGCTGGAGGATCTGCGGCGCTGAACATTTCAAAAGGATATTACGTGAGGAAACGCGTTCTGTTAGTCACGCTGCTGCTGTTGATTTCCGCCTGTTCTAACCGGGTCGGACACCGGCTGGACAACCGTAATCTGCAGCACATTCATGCCGGTCAGACGACCAAAACCCAGCTGATTGCGCTGTTTGGTCAGCCTGACAGTGAGACGCCTTACCCGGACGGTCAGCGGTTGCTGAAGTGGACCTACAGTGAGGCGCGCACCCTGAACACCACCGAAGGGCAGACGCTGACCGTGCAGATGAAGAATGACAAAGTGCTGAACTATGCGCTGAGTAAGAGTTAATGACCTGAGCTACCGTGGCGGTGCGGGACCGCCACAGCAGGTCACGGGTTACGGCATGCCGTTTGGCTCTGCATCCCCGCTGACGGGACGCGGCTGCGCCAGACGGGCGAAATCAGACCCGGCCGGATGCTGGTAAATCTGCAGTTCAAAGAACCGGGCCATGGCATAGATATACTCAAAAATCGCCGCCTGGGTATTCTCATAATCGGCCCAGAAAATGGATGAGGTGAAGCAGTAGATCTCCACCGGCAGCCCATCCGGCGACGGCTTCAGCGGCCGCACCACGATATACATCTCTTTCATAATGTCATCGCGCTGGGCCAGCCAGGCACTCAGGAATTTACGGAACACCATCAGATTGGTGATGCCGTTCTCCATAAACCAGCGGTCGCCGACAGCATTGATATCCCGTCCATCCAGCAGCTCAGTGATCGTTTCACCCGCGAGGCGGATCTGGCTCATCGCCTGCAGCATCTCCTGATTCACAAAGGTGATCGACTTCTGATCAAGATAAAAGCTGCGCATGATGCGGCGCGCGCCCGAGGAGAACATCGCCTGCCAGTTGGTGTAGGTTTCGGTCAGGAAGTTCTTGGTCGGGATGCGCGAAATGGTGTTGTCCCAGTTGCGGATGGTGATGGTATGCAGCGCAATATCGATCACCTCGCCGCTGATATTCCTGTCCGGCATCTCAATCCAGTCGCCCAGTTGCAGGACATCGTTGGAGGAGAGCTGAATATTCGCCACCAGCGACAGCAGCGTATGCTGGAAGATCAGCATCAGTACCGCGGCGACCGCACCCAGCGAGGAGATAATAATCGCGGGTGACTTGTTGGACATAATCGCCAGAATCATGATCGCGGCGATAATATGCACCAGGATCTTACCAATCTGGATATAGCCCTTGATCGAGTGATTCTTGCGCTTGGATTTGCGCGAGTAGGAGTTGTTAACAATCTCCAGCACTTCGTTGAAGAAGATCGACAGATAGACAAAAAACAGAATGCCGCAGATGGTCTGAATCGCCACTTTCAGATTTTCAGGCAGGCCGGGCATGAATTGCAGGAAATTGTAGACCACAATCACCGGCACAAAATTTGACAGCTTCTGAGAGAGGCGGACATCTTTATCCAGCGGAACGTCTTTTTTATGACTGCTGAAAAAGACCTTCCTGATCACTTTGACGATGAAAAATTTGCAGATCAGGTGAGTGACCATCCCGGCCATAATCAGCAGCAGCAGGCTGAAGCCAATCGACAGCACCCGGTTCCCCTCAATAAAACTCATCAGACTCTGAATGTAATGCATGTTAACCACGTGCTAAAAATGTAAGGGGCGAATTCAACCACAGCACGGGGGCGCTTGTTAAGCGCCGAATGCGTTCAGGCGGCGTCACACTCTTTTTTCAGCGCAGTACGACGTGCTGGCTGCATCCGGCGTGGTGCGGAGAGCAGGCTTCTCTGCGACTGCGCTCAGATAAATCCCTCGCTGGCCGATAACAGCTTTATCTTCTCTGATATGAGTCTGCGGACATGCTTAAAAATCTTAAAATAACTCACGGTATTCTGGCGGTGCTGGCCGTCTTTATTACGTTACTGACCCTGACCGGATTTCTGTTCTACAACGGCGTGTCAAAAGCCGACAAAAACTTCGTGGCGGCCGAGCAGCTGACGCTGCAGCAGCAGCACCTGAGTGATGCGGTGAAAACCCTGATTAAAACCCGCGTCACCATCAACCGCGTGGCGATCCGTTTCCTGAAAAATCAGCAGGACCCTAAATCGCTGGCGGCGATGGCGGCGCTGCTGGAGCAGGCGGGTCAGTCAGCGGAAAAGGCGGATGCAGATTTTAAAGCGTGGCAGGCGATGCCGCGTAAAGCAGGACAGAGTGAAGCCCAGTCGACGCAGGTTCAGACTGCTTATCAGCAGATGCGTGACACCATGCTGGCCTCTGTCACCTTTCTGAAGCAGGGCAACTACCCGGCCTATGGCAACCTTGAAGCGCAGGCGGCACAGGATCAGCTCGACACGGCCTATGAGGCCTGGCGTGCAGTGAACATCCAGCTGATGAAAGATACCTCTCTGCACAACCAGCGCAGCCTGACAGATGCACTCTGGGCGCTGCTGGCCATCGGCCTGATCACCGGCGTGATTGGGGTGGCAGTCTGGATGGGGCTGCAGAAGCTGCTGATTAACCCGCTGGCCAGACTGACCGCTCATATGCGCGCTATCTCGGCCGGTGATTTAACCTCTGCGATTCAGCATGAGGGCCGCAACGAGATGGGCCAGCTGATTCAGGAGTTGCAGCAGATGCGTGATGCGCTGGTGGTAACCATTACATCGGTCGATGACGCCACTCGCTCAATCTTCACCGGTGCCGCGGAAATTTCTGCCGGCAGCACCGATCTCTCTTCCCGTACCGAGCAGCAGGCAGCCGCGCTGGAACAGACCGCCGCCAGCATGGAGCAGCTCACCTCGACGGTGAAGCTCAACGCAGACAATGCCCAGCAGGCGACCACGGTGTCGAAAGAGGCGTCAGCTACGGCCCTGCAGGGCGGTGAGACCGTTGCCCGGGTGATTGCCAACATGGATCAGATCAGCGAAAGCTCGAATCAGATCGCCGGTATTATCGCCATTATCGACAGCATCGCCTTCCAGACCAATATTCTGGCGCTGAATGCTGCGGTTGAAGCCGCGCGTGCCGGTGAACAGGGGCGTGGATTTGCGGTGGTGGCGGGTGAGGTGCGCTCGCTGGCCGGACGCAGCGCCAGCGCCGCGCAGGAAATTCGTGGACTGATCGACCGCTCAGCAGAGCGCATCAAAACCGGTGCCGGTCATGCTGCGCAGGCGGGCACCGCGATGGAGAGTATTGTGAAGTCGGTGAGTCGTGTGACGCAGCTGATTGAAGAGATTGCGGCATCCTCGACCGAACAGACGCGGGGCATTGAGCAGGTCTGCATTGCAGTCTCAGAAATGGATGGGGTGACGCAGCAGAACGCCGCGCTGGTGGAGGAGTCCGCCACTGCCGCCGCCTCGCTGGAAGAGCAGGCGAGCTACCTGCGTAAAACGGTGTCGGTATTCAAAACCGGCACGCTGCACGCAGCGTTCTCTGCCGCACCGGTTGCGAAGGCGATTGCTGTGCCAAAACGTCAGCCTGTCGCTGTGACAGACAATGAGAACTGGCAGACCTTCTGATAACGGAACGTCTGACGGATTACCGCGCACGCGACTGTGCTACGCTTTCCGGCATAAAAAAAACCGCCCCTGGAGGCGGTTTTTTATTTACTCAACGCATCAGGCCGGAACGGACTGTGCCTTCTGGCTACGGGACCAGACGCGGTGCGCTTTCATCGCCTGCGTGAAATCCGACATCAGCGCGATCTCAGCGGAGTCGCCCTGCACAATGCCTTCTTCCTGATCGGCATCTTCCAGGCCGAACTGCGCTTTAAAGCGGCGCGCGTCGCCCACCAGACCAATCACCTTGAGGTGTTTATAGGCTTCCAGCAGGAAGTAACGGGCATCGCCGCTTAGCAGCAGGGCATCGATATTGCCATTCGGCACGATGACCGCATCAAAGGTCAGAGAAGGCAGACCGGCAAAGGTGGCATCAACCGGCAGCACTGAGCCGTCATCCGCACGCACCTGGCCCATATGCGGTGCCAGCAGTTTGGTGTGCACACCTTCTGCTTTCAGCGCCTGCAGAATCGCCAGCACATCAGCCGCTTTCACGCCATCGCTCAGCAGCAGTGCCACCTGACGACCTTTGATCTCGCCATCCGGGATGGCATAAAGGCTCAGGCTGTCATCTTTGGTCAGGCCGTTCACTGCCGCCGGCGGCTGGATATTACGCTGCTCATCGGTCAGGGCGAGTCCAAGGTTATCCGCCACGCCCTGCGCCAGCTTAGTATCGATGCGTGCCAGATGATCGACTACGCGCTCACGGATATAGGCGCGACCCACTTTACTCAGCTCAAACGAGTAGGCACCAATGATGTGCTGCTGCTCAACCTCTGTCTGGCTGTTCCAGAACAGACGCGGCTGCGCATAATATTCACCGAACGACGGGCTGCGCTCACGCACTTTATGACCTTCAACCCGCTCCTGATAGCTCTCGAAGCCGCCACCGGTTGCAGCAGGTGGGGTTTCGCGCGGCCAGTTGTCGTTGATCGAGTTCGGCTCGTAGTTTGCCGGATTGGTGTCGATATCCTGACGATGCATGCCCTGACGCTGGAAGTTATGGTATGGGCAGGTCGGACGGTTGATCGGGATCTCATGGAAGTTCGGTCCGCCCAGACGACTGATTTGCGTGTCAGTATAGGAAAAGAGGCGGCCCTGCAGCAGCGGATCGTTGGAGAAATCCAGACCCGGCACGATATGACCTGGGTGGAACGCCACCTGCTCGGTTTCGGCAAAGAAGTTGTCCGGATTACGGTTAAGCACCATCTTGCCGACGATCTCAACCGGCACCAGCGCTTCCGGGATCAGCTTGGTGGCATCCAGAATATCGAAGTCGAATTTGAACTCATCTTCTTCCGGGATCAGCTGCAGACCCAGTTCATATTCCGGGAAATCACCCGCTTCAATCGCTTCCCACAAATCGCGACGATGGAAATCGGGATCGCGACCGGTCAGTTTCTGCGACTCATCCCACAGCAGCGAGGCTTTACCGGCCACCGGCTTCCAGTGGAATCGGACAAAGGTCGCTTTGCCTTCGGCGTTAATCAGGCGGAAGGTGTGGATACCAAAGCCTTCCATGGTGCGATAGCTGCGCGGAATGCCGCGGTCAGACATCGCCCAGATGACGTTATGCATGGTTTCTGGCTGCAGAGAGACGTAATCCCAGAAGGTGTCATGGGCGCTCTGGCCCTGCGGGATTTCGTTGTGCGGCTCTGGCTTTACGGCGTGCACAAAGTCAGGGAATTTGTGCGCATCCTGAATAAAGAACACGGGCGTGTTGTTGCCGACCAGGTCAAACACACCCTCTTCGGTGTAGAACTTGGCGGCGAAACCGCGGATATCACGCACGGTATCGGCAGAACCTGCGCCGCCCTGAACCGTGGAGAAACGCACGAAGACGGGGGTGGTCTGCTCGGGATCGCTGAGGAACTGCGCTTTGGTCAGATCTTTCAGGGAACGATAAGGCTGGAAATAGCCGTGTGCGGCAGAGCCTCGGGCGTGCACGATACGCTCCGGGATACGCTCATGGTCAAAGTGCGTGATCTTCTCACGCATAATAAAGTCTTCCAGCAGCGTCGGACCACGCGAACCGGCACGCAGTGAGTTCTGATCGTTGGCGATGCGTGTGCCCTGGTTGGTGGTCAGAGGGCGGTCGGTGCCGTTTTTGCGGCTGGCTTCAAGCTGATCAAGTTTGGCGTTGTGTGTTTGTGGCGCTTTCAGGCTGCCCGGGGCGGTAGGCTGTTTGCCTGGCGGGGTCGGTTCGGCTGGGGGCTGATGCGAACCATCTTTCGGTGCCAGCGATCCCAGCCCCGGCTCTGATGATTCCGGGCCGGTGGTCGGCGCGCGCTCGCTCAGGGGTTTCTTCTCGGTTTCTTTCGACATTAATCCATGCTCCAGCTGTTATTTTACGTTCGGCGACACTAAATATAGAACAACCTGAACAATGCTGAGGTTAAATCCGCGATTTAAACTACCCCGCAGCGCCTTTTTTATCGGGTTCAAAACGCGCGCTTATCTCTCAGCTCTCATTAGCGCTTCGCTTATTCACGCCTTGTGCCGTCTGGCTTAGCGGCCTCTCAGTCCGCGCCCGCTATAGTGACAACCCGCTTTGATGCCACGGTAGTTCCGCTTATTACCGGTGCGTGGGATATACCAGAAGAGGCCCCTGACCATTAAATAAAATTAATACCGGGAAATGTTCATCAGAGTTGAATTGTGAAATGTTATATCATAGCATTTCTGGCTGTTACATTAATCGGGGATCAGGCTTTGAAAAATCATGCAGGTAAATGGATGGGAATCGTCGGCGCGCTGTTAATGAGTCAGCAGGCGCTGGCACATGGTACGCATGCCCATGGAAAACCATTGTCAGCGATGGAGCAGAAGGCGGCTGAAGGGGTTTTCGCTGACAGCGATGTGAAAGATCGTCCGCTTTCTGACTGGGACGGAATCTGGCAGTCGGTCTATCCGCTGTTGCAGAGCGGCGAACTGGACCCGGTCTGGCAGAAGAAAGCGCAGCAGGACAACAGTAAAACGGCAGAACAGTACAAGGCCTATTATCGCAAAGGCTACGCTACCGACGTCGATACCATTGGGATCGAAAATGGCGTGATGGAGTTCCACGTCGGCGATAAGGTCAGCGCCTGCCACTATCACTATGCAGGCCACAAAATTCTGACTTACACGTCCGGGAAGAAAGGGGTGCGCTACCTGTTCGAGTGCCAGGACGTCAGCAGTCAGGCGCCGAAATATGTGCAGTTCAGCGACCACACCATCGGGCCACGAAAGTCCGCCCATTTCCATATCTTTATGGGCAACCAGTCTCAGCAGGCCCTGCTGGCGGAGATGGACAACTGGCCAACCTATTACCCTTACCAGATGACGAACGCACAGGTGGTGGATGAGATGCTGCACCACTGAGTGCCGGGGCGGGGCTGATGACCCGCTGGTCACAGCGGGTTTTCATTATTACCTTTCGCCGCCTTTATCCCACCCACACCGGGCGTCGTGAGGCGGGGATGCCGCGCACCACCCGCTGATATGACTCTTCAACCAGCTGCTGAATCAGGCCTGGCGAGAGACCGTCGCCGGGATACACCGTAATCCAGTGGCGCTTATTCATATGGTAACCGGCAGTGATCGAGGGATAGATCACCCGGTGCAGCTCTGCCTGCTGCGGTTCGCATTTCAGGGTAATAATCGGTACGCCCCGCAGTTCGGTCAGCAGTAAAAACACTTTTCCACACACTTTATAAACCTGATGTTCCGGCCCGAATGGATAGCCTGATTCGGCGGCGGGCAGCTGTTCAGCCGCGTCGATAGCGATGCGCTGGATCGCGTGACCCTGCATAGTCTCTCTCCCTGTCATTATTCAGTCTGTCGCTGTGGCCCGCGACTGGCTGGTCGCCAGAGGCCTGTTACACTTCTGATAAGCATTAATCAGGAGCAGTCATGAAATTAGGCTTTGCATGTAAATATCTCAATAGCGATGGCAAACAGTTCTTCCCGTTTCGCGCGACGACCCGTAAACGATTTCTGAGTTTACCGCACGCTGAACGTCATCAGCTGGTTCATGAGATCACCGTTACTAATCTCAATAATCTCTACCTGACGCTTGAGCATTTGGCCACGTTACCGCCGCCGCTGCGAATGATGCGTATCGGCAGCGATCTGTTGCCACTTTACACGGTGCCCGAAGCGACGCCGCTGTTTGCGGAATTCCTGCCTGAGCTTTATCCGCTGTTTGCCCGCTGTGGCGAGCTGGCACGGGCACATGATATCCGGCTCTCCTTCCATCCGGGACAATATACCGTGCTGGCTTCCGATAATCCCGATGTGGTGGTGCGCGCACTGGAGGATGTGGAGTATCACACGCTCTGCGCCTGTCTGATGGGCTACGGTAAGACCTTCCAGGATTTTAAAATCAACATTCATATGAATGGTAAGGCGGGCTTCGACGGCTTTAAGCAGTCGTTTAATCAGCTCAGCCCGGAGGCGCGGCTGATGCTGACGGTGGAGAATGATGAGATCTCCTGCTCGCTGGATGATGTGCTGCAGGCGGCACCCCTCTGTCCGGTTGTGCTGGATATCCACCATCACTGGGTGAAAGAGAGCGAGTTTATTCAGCCGGATGACGCGCGTGTGGCCAGGGTAATCGACTCCTGGCGCGGCGTGCGACCGGTGCTGCACTATTCGATTTCTCAGGAGGGGATTATTCCGCAGGAGGGCTGGCCCGATCAGCAGCAACTGGGCGTGAGCAAAAGCAAACTGCGGGCGCACTCTGACTTCTTCTTCAATCCGACGCTGAATGGGTGGGCGCTGTCGTTTCAGGCTTTCGACATCATGTGCGAAGTGAAAATGAAAAATCTGGCGCGGGAACCGCTCTGGCAGTGGGGCGTCGCGCAGAAGCTGCTAAAGGATCCCCTGGCTGAAGGGGCCAGGGAATCGGCAGACGTTAAATAATCGCGACGCCGCCCGTAACGGCAATGGTGGCCCCGGAAATGTAGCTGGCTTCATCACTGGCCAGCATCACATAGGTGGGTGCCAGCTCAGCAGGCTGACCGGCACGCTGCAGCGGTACTTCACTGCCAAAGTTTTTAACCTGTTCAACCGGCATGGTCGATGGGATCAGCGGTGTCCAGATGGGACCAGGTGCGACCGCATTGGCACGGATGCCTTTCTCCGCCAGCAGGGCTGCCAGGCCGCCAGAGAAGTTAACGATGGCGGCTTTAGTCGCGGAATAGGCGAGCAGTTTCGGTTTCGGCTGGTCAGCATTGATCGAGGCCGTATTAATGATCGAGCCGCCTGCAGGCATATGTTTTGTGGCCGCTTTGGTGATGTAAAACATCGCGTACAGGTTAGTCTTCATCGTCCGATCAAACTCGTCGTCGCCGATCTCATCCAGCGATTCGCGCGTCATCTGATACGCCGCGTTATTCACCACAATGTTAATTTCACCAAAGGCTTCAACGGCTTTATCGACCAGCGCGTTGCAGTGTGATGCATCGGTAATGTCACCGGGCACTAAAATCGCTTTCTGACCGGCGGCCTCAACCAGTCTGGCGGTATCCTGCGCATCCTCATGCTCATCAAGATAAGAGATCAGCACGTCAGCCCCTTCCCGGGCAAAAGCAATCGCCACGGCCCGGCCAATGCCGGAATCGCCGCCGGTAATAATCGCTTTTTTACCCGCCAGACGGCCTGAACCCTGATAACTCTTTTCACCATGATCGGGCTGTGGCTGCATCGCGGCGGTACTGCCGGGCCACGTCTGCTGCTGCTCTTCGAAAGGGGGTTGTGGACGCTGAGTGGATGACATGACGTCTCCTCCATAAAAAAGATGGGAAAAACCTGTCAGGGCATCGATCCCTGACAGGCGGGCAATTAAGGTTTCGGTGGCGTAACGCCGTCAATCTGCTCTGACTGCGCACCGGAGCCGGGACGGGCATTGCCGAGCAGCGGCTCATCGCCCAGAATCTCGGGCTGCTGTTTCGCGCTGAACTGACCATGACCATCGTAAGCGGGGCCACTGCTCCAGCGTCCTTCCGGCAGCGATTTATCCAGCGAGGTATTCAGGCAGTAGTAAGAGTGCTCCTGCGCCTCATGTTCCTGCGGGAAGCTGTTCGGGATCGGCAGTGACGCGTTCAGGCCCCCCATCTCTTCGATCACCGCCAGCCACTGCTGCTGGTGCATGGTGTCACGGGCGATCAGGAAGGAGAGGAAATCCTTCATGCCTTTATCTTCGGTCATGTTGTAGAGGCGGGTGGCGAGTACGCGGCCGGTGGCTTCTGCGGTGACGTTAGCCAGCATATCGGCCGCCACGTTGCCAGAGGCGTAGATGTGGCTCATGTCGAACGGCATGCCGTTGGCGTTCACTGGCATTGCCGCCAGACCGGAAGAAAGGATATGGCGCGGATTCATGCCGCCCAGAATCGCATTAACGACCGGATCTTTCGCTGACGCTTCCTGGTAAGAGAGCGGTGCGCCTTCAAGGTTAAGCGCTACGGCGTAGCCCAGCATTTCGATATGGCTCAGCTCTTCGGTGGCGGTAGAGATCAGCAGATCCCGAATCCGCGCATCACCCCGCGCGCCCATCGCCTGGAAAAAGTATTGCATCGCTACACGAATCTCACCCTCGACGCCACCGATGGCCTGCTGTAACAGCATGGCAAACTCTGGATCGGGCTTCTCTACACGAACCGGGAATTGAAGTTTTGATGAATGATGAAACATGATTATTTTCCTCGTCTGTGTTTGCAGTGGATGCAGAAAAAGCCTGGACACAGATATTGGATAAATAAAGCGAGCCGAGAGCAATTAATCGCAATTTAAGGTGAAATAAGCGGCAAAAACGGTAAATAGTAGCGCTATATGTGGTCCGGCAGGGCAGGCAATGCGGGAGGTAAAAAAGAGGCGGGTGATGCAGTGCAGCAGCAATAAAAAAGCCCCTTTAAAAGGGGCCGATTCCGTAATGGAAAAGCATCCGTGCTAATTCGCGTTCCGTCATAACAGACACAGGTTTTTAGCTTTCGCTGGTAGCCGTTGCACGCTGCAGAACATGTTCAAGAGCCTGACGGTAAATATCCTGCTTAACCACGTCGCGCTCACTCTCCAGGTGGTGAATCAGGCCCAGCACGATGTCTTTATCGGAGACATGGGCTTTGGCTCGTGCGAGTTCAGCATGGACCGCGGCGATAACCTGTTTTTCAGTCGTCAGCGCTGTACCAGAGTTCATGAAGTAATCAGAAATCTGAGACTCTGTATTCATCGTTGTTTGCATGTCAGGCCTCATAAGAAATTGGGGAGGAATGCGTCGATTCAGATCCGGTAACCGGCTGACGCAAAAAAAATTGCATCTGAAGGTGGAAATCCACAACACCTTCAGATGCGGTGCAAAGCACACTCGTTACAAGTGATTTAACATCACGAGACAAAGTTATACAAGAACGACAAAGTTGTACAATAAAATTTGACAAAAGATCACTGGTCAGAGGTGTTAAGGGGCAGGCAGACAACGGAGGTGTGTCGGGTTTTCAGGCTTTATCTGAGTTAATTCAGGGTTTTAAAGGATTTTTTTCGCAGGATGATAGCGTCCGCTGGTGCGTAACGCCTCTTTTTTTCCGCCGTGCGAAAACGATACAATAGCCGTTCAGCCAGACATTTCAGCAAAAAACCTGTACAGGCCGTACAGGTTTTTTGCGCAGGAAAAACGGACAACGCAACACGACTGCTGCAATCCTGTCCGCCTGACAGGTCATGCCACATAATTCACTTCCCACGCCTGATGCAGAAGGCTAAGGTTGAGCCCTTATTCATCACAAGGAAATGATCATGGTTCACGACTATTTTGCGATTCCGCCTGCGGGCGTGACTCAGGAACAACATAAACGTTCAGTGGCTGTGGCAGCGGCGCTGTCAGTGGCAAAGGAGTCCGTCAGCGCTTCAACGTCAGCAACCGGCTCAAAAGCCTCCTGGGACCTGCAGGCCGTGGCGAATGAAATTGGTAATCTGGCCGATGCGATTCAGGATGCGCTGGAGAGTGATAACCAGGCGTAAACCCTAACCCTAACCCGGGGACGGGGCAGGTCAGGGGATGGCAGTGTTCAGGAGCCGGTAACGTCCGGTGAGCGGACGCTGCCGGAAAGTCCTATTCCATTGCGGGTGGCTCATATTTAATATACTGGCGCAGAGCGTCATGGATTGCCTGATTGTTGCCTTCCTCCAGACCGCGTTCGGCATATTCTTTTGCCAGGGCGGCCAGCACATCGTCAAACTTCCCTTTGTAGTTGAGATTATTCAGCGCAATTTGCTGACCGAGTATCGCTTTTAATACCGTGGTCTCAACCGTTAACTGCGCAACTGCCTCTTCCAGATGTTTAACTCGATCGTCGTCTGCCATAACCCCTCCAGGCCTTAAAAAAGGCAGAATAACCAGCCTGCTCTGAATATTCAAACCTCAGCGAATGCCACAGAGACGTTGTCAGATTTTCCTTAAGTAAAAATAATCAGCGGGTGAATTTATAAGATTAGTTACTGAAAGAAAAAAACGCTGATATTCCCGTGCTGCGGTAAAAGTAACCTGTTTCCGCTTACTCTCACAGCAGTGAGAAAAAAAAGGGGTAAAAAAGTGCATTGCCATCAACTCCTTTGCTTAAAAATGTTCCGTGTTACTTGATTAAATGGGGGATTAGCTATTACTGTATTTATATACAGTAATCTGAGAAAGGAGTGAAATTATGGAATTCATTAAACCTGCGGACATTCGCGCCGTTATGCCTTTACCGCTTTATATCGAACGTGTGCCGTGTGGATTTCCCTCCCCGGCGCAGGATTATGTCGAACAACGTATCGATCTCAATGCGCTGATGGTGCAGCATCCCAGCGCCACCTATTTTGTCCGCGTCAGCGGCGAGTCGATGATTGAAGCGGGCATTAACGATGGTGACATGCTGGTGGTCGACAGCTCGCTCACCGCCTCACACGGCGATATCGTGGTGGCCGCCGTCGACGGTGAATTTACCGTTAAACGTCTTCAGCTTCACCCCTGCCTGCAACTGATGCCGATGAATACCAAATTTAAACCGATCGCTATCCAGACCGAAGATGCGCTGGAGGTGTTTGGTGTTGTGACCTTTGTTATTAAATCGACACACTGACCATGTTCGCGCTGGTCGATGTGAACTGCTTTTATGCGTCGTGTGAAACCGTTTTCCGGCCGGATCTGAAAGGCAAACCGGTGGTGGTGCTGTCCAACAATGACGGCTGTGTGATTGCGCGCAGCGCCGAGGCAAAGAAAGCCGGCATTAAAATGGGCGCGCCCTATTTTAAAATGCGCGAAGAGCTGACGCGTCACGCGGTACAGGTCTTCAGTTCAAATTATGCGCTCTATGCCGACATGAGCCATCGGGTGATGACCATCCTCGAAGAGATGGCCCCCTCGGTAGAAATCTACTCGATCGACGAGGCGTTTATGGATCTCACCGGCGTGCAGAACTGCATGGCGCTGGAGACCTTTGGCCGTCAGGTCAAAGAACGGATCCGCAAAGAGACCCATCTGACCGTCGGCATCGGTATTGCACAGACCAAAACGCTGGCCAAACTGGCGAATTTTGCGGCCAAAAAGTGGAGCAAAACCGGCGGTATTGTTGATCTGTCGGACCCCGAACGACAGAGAAAGCTGCTGGCACTGATCGATGTGGCTGACGTCTGGGGCGTGGGGCACCGGATCGGCAAACGACTCAACGCCATGGGCGTTATGACGGCGAAAGATCTGGCCGATCAAAGCACCGAATCCATTCGCAAACAGTTCAGCGTGGTGATGGAGCGTACCGTCAGAGAACTGCGTGGCGAATCCTGCCTGGAACTGGAGTCAGTGACACCGGATAAGCAGCAAATCATGTGTTCGCGTTCGTTTGGCAGCCGCATCTCCGATTATGACCAGATGCGCGAAGCCGTCTGTGCCTATGCGGAGCGCGCGGCAGAGAAACTGCGTCGTGAGAACCAGTATTGCCGTCAGATAGGGGTATTTTTGCGCACCAGCCCGCACGCAACTGACGAACCCTTTTATGGCAATCAGTCTATAGAGACGTTGCTGATCCCGACGCAGGACACCCGCGACATCATCAACGTAGCAATGGCGTGTCTGGATAACATCTGGATTAAGGGATATCGCTATATCAAGGCGGGCATCGTGCTGGGGGATTTTTTCAGTCAGGGCGTGGCCCAGCTTGATCTGTTTGATGAGCATCAGCCACGCCGCAACAGCCAGGAGCTGATGCAGCTGATGGATAAAATTAACAAAACCGGCAGCGGAAAGCTGTGGTTTGCCGGGCAGGGAATCAACAAGGCCTGGGCGATGAAGCGCGAGATGCTGTCACCTGCCTATACCACACGGGTAACGGATTTGCCGGTGGCGGCGGTTAAGTAGGCGCGGGCCCGGCCTCCTCTGTTGCTGACGTAGCAGCGTCTGCTAAAAGCTTTTTTTATCACGCGATTAAAGTGACAGGAAGTTATGCTTTGCCTGGCCCGATTGAGTCGTTTTTCATCGGGCATTTTAAAAAAATAACCAGGTAAATATAATGGATTTCAGAGAGTTTGAAGCCAGAGTAATGCTCTGGCCTGCAATACATTTCACAGCAATCATTCAATCCCGCCACCACGACGACTATGAGATTTATGCGGTCGACGACAACAACAATATCAAAACCCGACTCTTTTTATGCTTTGCTGACAATGAGAGCCACGCCAGCCTGCTTATTAAGCAGTTTATGTTATGGCTCATCAAAATAAACGCCCAGCAACGCAGGAAGCAACGGGCAGATCGCCGCAAAGAGACCGCGTTATTATCTGAATGAGTCGTGACCGGTTTGCCCTGTAACCTGTGTCGGGTTGCAGGGCACAACCGGTTATTTCCCTTGATCATCGGGCGACAGAAACGGACATCCGTCAGTGTCAGGTCGCTGGCCGATCGCCGCTATCTATACTTGTTACCCGTGCCTGGGATAGAATCCGGGCTGATTCTGACAGGAACGTACCTCCCAGACCGGTAACAATGATCACGACAGCGACAGCGCATAAAAACAAAGAGCGGGGACGCCCCAGAGAGTTCGATATTGAACAGGCTCTGGATCACGCCATGATCGTTTTCCGCCAAAAAGGGTATCACGCCACATCAATAAGCGATCTGGGTGAGGCGATGAACCTCTCCGCAGGCAGCATCTATAAGGCCTTTAAAGATAAGCGCTCGCTTTTTCTGCTGGTGTTTGAACGTTACCTGTTGCTCAGAAATACCGAGCTGCGCCTTCGTCTGGCACCCTGTATCAGCGGACGGGAAAAAATAACCGAGCTGTTGCAGTTCTATCTCGACTCGGCGCGTGCTATCGAAGGGCGGCGCGGCTGTCTGGTCGTTGCCAGTGCCATTGCCATTGCACTGCAGACGATGGATCAGGCGCTGGCGCAGCGTATTGATGAGGTAGTCCGGCGTAATCAGCGCTTCCTGGTCTCGCTGCTGGAGCTGGGGCAACGGGATGGCTCAATCGATAACACGCTGGACAGTGAAGCGGCAGCCGGTTTAATCCTCTGCATTGCTTACGGTATGCGGGTGGCAGGCAAGGTCAGCGATGTGAGCAACGAACAGCAGACGCTGGCGCTGGCATTAAAAGTACTGGGGTAATCGTTACGGGGCGGGTCAATCAATAAGCCGGCATTTCTCCGCCCGTATTTTGTCGGACAGAGAAAGTCTGCAGTGCGCTTTTCCCGGCGCTGTTTATGTGCCAGGCTTTTACGTTTTATTCTGTAGCGTAATAATTAAGGCCTGCTTCGTGAAAACCGCAATCTTACTGACACTCGTAGCCGCTATTGGCTGCTCTGTTTTTGCTGCCGAGGGGGGATTTGAAACCCGCGCAGCGAAACATCCGCTGCAACAGCAGGTGACGGAAAGCGGAGAACCGCTGACGCACTAACGGAAGTCGCTGGCAGAGAGCGTTTGCTGCCTAACGGCCAAACAGCAGGCTGATAAGAGCACGGTAGTGACGCTCCTCTTCCTGCGTAGACGCTGTTTCCAGCCGACGAAGAAGTTTGGTACAGATCGCTTTACGGTTTACGTTCCCGCCCGCATGCAGAATTTCCACCACTACCTGGCCCAGCGTTTCCTGCTGTGAGGGCAGACTTGCCGCATTAAAATAACGGGCAATATCGTCTGCCGTCCGCGGCAGTCTCTGGTTCGGGTACATGGGTGATTTCCTGTAATAAGGTGATGGAAAAACGATCGCTTCGCGGCAAAGTTATACAAAAAAGGCGAGCCTGTATAGCTATTTCAGCGCAGAAGAGGGGGTTTTTGTGCTATCAGCATAGCGTTTAGCGATAAAACAGAAAAAATGCAAAAACTGGCGTGGTGAGGGAAAGGCGTAATGGCACCAGACGAGGCCTGGCACCCTGAACCAACAGCGCAGTCATTCAGCGCATTAACGATAATCTTTGAGGAAAACCGGCGCCTGTCCGGTCTCGACCAGCCAGTTTAATTCGGCGCGGTCGCGCGTTGAGGCCTCGATAAAGCCTTTGAGCCAGTTGCGTGTATCAGCAATCTGTGCGACGCGCTCATCGCTGCGTTCGTTTTCAGCCATTTCACCCAGCTGGCGAATCAGTGATACCAGTGTAATCTCCTGCTCTTCAAACGCCAGATTGATTGCGGCTTCACCAAGAATCCTATGACCGATTGTTTTATCATGGTAAACCATCAGCGACCTCCTGATTGAATAACGATATGAATAGTCTAGTTAAAGGCAATCCGGACTAAAAGATCGGAAACCGCCGATAAACGCGGTTTAAATTTTAAAAATAAAATGAACCTTTAAGCGAAGCGATAAGTCTCTAATAAAAAACAATAAAAGCAAACATCTGTTTTACGGATAAAGCAGTTTGAGCTATTAAGCTGGTAAAAAAGGATAGTATTGCCTGAAATTCAGATAAGCAACAGGCGGGTGAGTCACGATTATTGCTATGCTGCCTGCCATATTATTGCCAAAGCATGACGGATATTTCTGATTGGAATCGGCAGGTGGCAGAGAAATTCGGTCGCGCCACATGGCGTACTAAGCGCAGGAAAAAATAAAGCCGCCCGTAGGCGGCTTTATTAACTGGACGAGCGTGCCCGGTTTATTTCTTCGGTACTTCAGAGACCGCTTTAACGTCCGCTTTATTAATCTGTTGCTTCACGCCATTGGCGTCAGTGTAGGCCAGCAGGCCAGCATCTGACTCAGAAGGCTTGCCATCACTAATAATGGTGCGTCCATCGTTAGTCTGAATCGCATAACTGGTACGGGTGCAGCCGGTTAATACGGTCATACCAATCAATGCGGCGAGAGGTAAAATCAGCGCTTTTTTCATCTTATTCACCTTATATTAGTTGTCGAGTTCACTCATATTACTGATCTCATTGCGATTGATCTGCTCAGTTTTTCCTGTCTGAGCATCGCGATAAGAAACCAGGCCAGTATCTGAATCGATCTGCGGTTTACCATCAGTCACAATGGTGCGGCCATCAGTGGTCTTAATCGACTGATTCGAGGCGCAGCCCGCCAGCGTACCTAAAGAAAGAGCCAGCAAAGCAATGGCTGACAGGGATTTCATTTTCATTTTTTTTCAACTCCATGAAGTATAACCAGACGTTTACAGCATAGACGGCTTTATAGAGTTTGCTGGTCCTGACACGTTTCGCTGCCGGTTTTTTAGACAAAAAAAGGGGGGTGTAGCGATTATTCTGGGGAATGACGGCAGGGAATAGCATTTATTGCAAATGTGCACGGCTGTTTATGCCGTTTTAGCAGCGGCATTACCGGGCCGGAATAAACGTGACGCCAATGCAGGAAATAAGCACGGCAGCCGAAGCCGATATTCTTTGTTAAAGCCAGAGTCGTCCCAGGGGTAATCGTCTGCACCAGCGTTAACAGCTGATCATGTCCGCAGGCCCGATATCCTGATGACTATCGGGCCAGTGAGGAAAGGGATCAAAGAAGGGAGTCTTCGCCAGCTTTGGCTGCCGCTTTTTCCGCTTTCATAGCGCTGACCGGATCGGATGCGCTCAGCCAGCGGTCAAATTTCTGGTAGGTGTCGATAAAGGTTTTAAAGTAGCTGCTGGCAACGGTGGCATTCTCTTTGTGGTTCATAAACGCCACGGCCAGCTTAAATGCATCTTCGTTATCAAATTTCATGTTTGTTTTCCTCGCTTAAGATCTATAGAGCGTAGCCTGAGAACGCGGCCTGTGCATTCAGACAACCGCCTGAAAATGCGCAATAATTCAGGCTGCCTGACAGCATCCACCAGATTGGTGTGGATTCCCACTTACTTCGCGCCAAATCCTTCTTATAATGCCAGCTTCACTCGTGATGGAGACCCGCTAATGTTGAAAGGATTAACCGTTACCGCGGTGCTGCTGCTCTCGGGCTGTAGCCTGATGCATAAACAGCCACCGTCGCCGCAGACCCTGCACTATCGCTGCGGAACCCTGCCCCTGACCGTGACGCTGGATGAGGCGAAAGAGCAGGTGAGCTTTATTATGGATGGCCAGCCCCTGACGCTGAAGCAGACGGTATCCGCTTCCGGCGCGCGCTACAGCGACAACACCTATGTGTTCTGGTCCAAAGGAAACGGCGCATTTATCGAACGTAATGATAAAATCGTCGTGAACGATTGTGAGCTGCAACCTGCCAGCTGACTCTTTATCTGAATAGGCGAGCATTATGAGCGACAGCGAAACGCTACACACCATTGCCCATCTGCGGCGCGAATATACCCGCGGCGGATTGCGTCGTAAGGATCTGCCGGATAATCCGATAGCCCTGTTTGAACAGTGGCTGAGCCAGGCGTGTGAAGCAAAACTGCCCGATCCCACGGCAATGACCGTGGCCACCGTGGATGAGCAGGGCCAGCCGTGGCAGCGCATCGTGCTGCTGAAACACTTCGATGCGCAGGGCATGGTGTTTTACACCAACCTTGGCAGCCGCAAGGCGCTGCAGCTGGCGCACAATCCGCGCATTTGCCTGCACTTCCCGTGGCACTACCTGGAGCGTCAGGTGATGGTTCTGGGCGAAGTGGAGAAACTGTCGCCGCTGGAGGTGCTGAAATATTTCCACAGCCGTCCGCGCGACAGCCAGATTGGGGCCTGGGTGTCGAAGCAGTCGAGCCGGATTTCGGCCCGTGGCATTCTGGAAGGAAAGTTCCTTGAGCTTAAGCAGAAGTTCCAGCAGGGCGACGTGCCGCTGCCCAGCTTCTGGGGTGGCTACCGGGTGAAATTTCACACCGTGGAGTTCTGGCAGGGAGGCGAACATCGTCTGCACGATCGTTTCATCTATCAGCGCGATGGCGACGGCTGGAAAATCGACCGTCTGGCACCCTGAATCTGCATGATTTCCCCCTATCAGCGCTGGCACAGAAGGCGTCAGCGCTTTATGCTATAGCCCTCATTTTTTTCGATTCCGCAACTCAGCGGAAAGCTGTGTACCAGCATAGGTGCAGTCTGATCAATTTGGAGTCAGTAATGACCAGCAGTAACCTGATACAACAATTGCAGGAGAGGGGCCTTATCGCCCAGGTGACGGATGAAGACGCGTTAACAGAGAAACTGGCGCAGGGGCCAATTTCGCTCTATTGCGGCTTTGACCCCACTGCTGACAGCTTGCATTTGGGCCATCTGGTACCGCTGCTCTGCCTGAAGCGTTTTCAGGATGCCGGCCATCAGCCGGTGGCGCTGGTCGGGGGTGCAACCGGTCTGATTGGCGACCCGAGCTTCAAAGCCGCAGAGCGTAAACTTAATACCAGTGACACCGTCAACGAATGGGTTGAGAAGATCCGCCAGCAGGTGGCGCCATTCCTCGACTTCGATTGCGGCAGCAACAGCGCCATCGCCGCCAATAACTACGACTGGTTTGGCAGCATGAACGTGCTGACCTTCCTGCGTGATATCGGTAAACACTTCTCCGTTAACCAGATGATCAATAAAGAAGCGGTGAAGCAGCGTCTGAACCGTGACGATCAGGGCATCTCCTTTACCGAGTTCTCCTACAATCTGCTGCAGGGCTATGACTTTGCCTGCCTGAACAAGCGTCACGGCGTATCGCTGCAGATTGGCGGTTCCGATCAGTGGGGTAACATCACCTCTGGTATCGACCTGACCCGTCGTCTGCATCAGAACCAGGTCTTTGGCCTGACCGTTCCGCTGATCACTAAGTCTGACGGCACCAAATTCGGCAAAACCGAAGGCGGCGCAGTCTGGCTGGATGCGAAGAAAACCAGCCCGTACAAGTTCTATCAGTTCTGGATTAACACGGCGGATGCTGACGTCTATCGCTTCCTGAAGTTCTTCACTTTCCTGAGCATTGAAGAGATCAACGCGCTGGAAGAAGAGGACAAAAACAGCGGCACCGCGCCACGTGCGCAGTATGTACTGGCTGAGCAGGTAACGCGTCTGGTGCATGGCGAAGCGGGTCTGTCGGCGGCAAAACGTATTACGGCCAGCCTCTTCTCAGGCTCCGTGAGCGACATGACCGAAGCCGATTTTGAACAGCTGGCGCAGGATGGTATGCCCACTATCGTGCTGGGCGCTGACGACGATCTGCAGCAGGCGCTGGTGAAAGCTGAGCTGGTGCCGTCTCGCGGTCAGGCACGCACCATGATCGGCTCCAATGCCGTTTCTCTGAATGGTGAAAAGCAGTCTGATGCGGAATACCGCTTCAGCGACAGCGACAAACTGTTTAACCGCTTTACGCTGCTGCGTCGCGGCAAGAAACATTACTGCCTGATTAACTGGCAGTAAGATTTCAGGGCCGGTTTCCGGCCCTTTTTTATGGCAAGGCAGGACAGGGCAAACAAGTGAAAAATATTTTAGCGATTCAGTCGCACGTTGTTTTTGGTCACGCCGGTAACGCGGCTGCTGAGTTTCCGATGCGCCGCCTGGGGGCAAACGTCTGGCCGCTGAATACCGTACAGTTTTCCAACCATACGCAATATGGCCACTGGACCGGCACGGTGATGCCTGCAACGCATTTAACCGACATCGTTAAAGGTATTGCGGATATTGACCGCCTGAAGACCTGTGACGCGGTGCTGAGCGGCTATCTGGGTTCGGCAGAGCAGGGCGAGCAGATTCTGCAGATTGTTCGGCAGGTCAAAGCAGCTAACCCAAATGCCTGGTACTTCTGCGATCCGGTGATGGGTCACCCCGAGAAAGGCTGCATTGTGGCACCCGGCGTGGCGGAGTTTCACTGCAAAATGGCAATGCCGGCCAGCGACATTATCGCCCCGAATCTGCTTGAACTGGAGATGCTGAGCGAACGCACCGTTACCGACGTCGACGCGGCAGTCGACGCGGCGCGGGCGCTGATTGCCCAGGGACCACGCGTGGTACTGGTGAAGCACCTGGCGCGCGCCGGTCGTCGCAGCGATCGCTTTGAGATGCTGCTGGTAACGGCGGAAGACGCCTGGCACATCAGCCGTCCGCTGGTCGATTTCGGTGTGCGTCAGCCGGTCGGCGTGGGCGATCTCACCAGCGGTCTGCTGCTGGTGAATCTGCTGCACGGCAAATCATTGCAGGATGCGCTGGAGCACGTCACTGCAGCGGTCTATGAGGTGATGCTGAAAACCCACCAGATGGGCGAGTATGAGCTGCAGCTGGTGGCAGCCCAGGATGCCATCGCCAGTCCGACGCAGCATTTCTCGGCAGAAAAGCTGTAAAGCAAAAGGGCCGGTTAACCGGCCCTGTTCACTCAGGCTAAGCCTTCCGCTTTCAGCGCCGCCTGCACCGCAGGACGTTCGGCAACGCGATCAAACCACGCCTCCAGCGCCGTAAAGCCGGACAGATCCAGTCCCAGCGCTTTTGCCCAGCGTGTCACCACAAACAGATAGGCATCCGCCACGCTGAAATGCAGCCCCATCAGCCACTGTCTGCCGCGCAGTGACGCATCGACATAGCAGAATTTCGCTTCCAGCTGGCTGCGCGTCTGTGCTTTCACCTCATCGGAGTAACCGGGACGAAACAGCGGCCCAAAGCTTTTGTGCAGCTCGCTGCCGATGAAGCTGAGCCACTCCACGGTGTGATAACGCGTCAGGCTGCCGACCGGTGCCAGCAGATGGCGATCGGGCTTGAGATCTGCCAGGTACTGCACAATGGCAACACCTTCCGTCAGCACGGAGCCGTCGCTGAGTTGCAGCGCGGGCACCTGGCCTTTAGGGTTAATCTGGCGGAAATCATCGCCCCGTTCAGTGAGTTTTGTGGCCAGATCAACACTCACCTGCGTGAAGTCCAGTCCGCATTCGCGCATAACAATGTGGGGAGAAAGAGAGCAGGCTCCTGCTTTGCAAAACAGTTTCATGACCATGTACTCCTTGTTGCAATGGGATCACAGCATAGTAAAGGCTCAGGGTGGAATTGCCAGTGATAAGGATCAGGGATCGATGAGGGAAAGGGGCAGCAATAAAAAAAGCCGGGCAGAGCCCGGCTGATTCGTGTCACGGCAGCGATGACGCCTGCACGTTATTTCTTCGCGTCAGGATCCTGCGTCATACGGTTCAGCAACGGCGCCGTAATCAGCATGAGCAGAGCGATGACAGCGGTCACGATACCAATCTGCTGGAATACGCGGCTGTAGGTCGCCAGCGAAATCAGCGGGTCGGTCACGTTTTCAGGCACCGCCATCAGATTGGCCACTTTACCGGCAATGACCGCCGCGCCTGCGGTGGTCAGGAACCAGGAGCCCATGATAAAGCCCATCAGACGCTGAGGCACCAGCTGCGCGACCATCGCCAGGCCGAGGCCGGAGATCATCAGCTCACCAATACTCTGCAGCGCATAGCTCAGGATCAGCCAGTTAACAGAAACGATACCGGCATCGCTGGCAAACTTCGCGCCCACCGGCAGCACCAGGAACGCAGCGGAGCAGAGCACCATACCAAAGGCAAACTTGTGCGGCATCGGCAGCTTATCCCCCAGCTTGTTGTAGAGCGCCGCCAGCAGCGGACTGGCCAGCATGATCCAGAACGGGTTCAGCGCCTGGAACTGCTCGGGCGCAAAGGTAATGCCGAGAATTGTGTGCTCAACGTTGCGGATAGCAAAGAAGTTGAGTGACGTTGGCATCTGCATATAGAGCACGAAGAACAGAATCGCTTCGACCATCAGCAGGAAGGCCACAATCATTTTACGACGCGCTGCGCCCTGCAGTGCAAAGGCTTCTTTGGCAAACACCAGCACGATACCCAGCGCAATCACAGCCAGCACCAGGCGTGCAATGACCTGATGATGCAGCATCCAGTTCGCCAGCGCGATCAGCACTACGACGCCAACCAGCGTCATCAGCAGTTTTCCGACCTGCAGCGGTGCAAAGTCGGGCTTAGAACCGTAATCCTTGACCATGCGTTTGCAGAACAGGAAGTTAAACAGGGTGATGATCAGACCGATAACGCACAGCGAGAAGGCAACGCTGTAACCATATTTCGCCGCTAACCACGGTGTGAGCATCATCGAAAACAGTGAACCGATGTTGATCGACATATAGAACATGGTGAAGGCACCATCGATACGCGGATCATCTTTGTCGTAGCAGGTGGAGAGCAGCGAAGAGGGGTTCGCTTTGAACAGCCCGCTGCCCACGGCGATGGTCGCCATACCGATATAGACGATGCTGACGTTATGACCGGAGAATGCTACCAGCGCATAACCCAGTGCCAGTACCAGCACGCCCA
The DNA here is from genome assembly GCF_000745295.1 of Pantoea sp. 9140. Lineage (NCBI taxonomy): Bacteria > Pseudomonadati > Pseudomonadota > Gammaproteobacteria > Enterobacterales > Erwiniaceae > Pantoea > Pantoea sp. 9140. Next base: position 1,621,073 of record NZ_JQNO01000001.1, read on the forward strand.
GCACAATCACACGTTTGGTGCCCAGCACTTTATCGCCGAGCCAGCCGCCAATGGCGACGAGTCCATAAACCAGCGCGCTGAATGAAGAGAACAGGGTGATGGAGTCTGATTCAGACAATCCCAGTTGCTTCACCAGGTAAACCGCCATAATGGCCTGCAGGCCATAGAAGCCAAAACGTTCCCATAACTCAATCGAGAAGATTAAGTAGAACGCCTTCGGCTGTTTAAACGCATTGAGACTGACAGCCTCATCAGTGTGTTTGTTTGCAGTTGACACATGTACCTCAGTTTTTTCATACCCTGTTTCGGGACAGCAATTAAGTCCGCGTCATGTGAGTTTTTCATGCGCGAGATTGTTATTAGAAGGGAAAAGCGGCGACTAATTTGGCTGATTACGGGCGGCAGGGCAAGAATTTTCTGACAACCGGCCTGAGCTGATAATCCAGGGTTAAAAACCTTATAACAAACTGTTGATCAGATTTTAATTTTGATGACAAAGAGCATATCAGTATAAATCAACTGAATGTGAGCGAGACGCTGGATGGATTTAACATTAACTGCTAATGGAGAATAATTCAGATGAAACGTTTGCTGCAGATTTTATCAGCAGCATTTACAGGAGGTTTCAGGCCATTATCCAGGCAATATGACGAAAAAGTAAACGTTAACGCGTCTCCTTTGGCGGCAAAGCATACAATTGCTGATCGAGAGCACAAACCCGCGATTTAATTCAGAAAGCAAAACAAGAAACCGATTGCGTTGCTGCGCAGGAAGGCTGAAAAGCCTGTCGGCAGCATAAACCGGCAAAAAGTTTCCGCTTAAGAAATGGGGAGCAGGCTCTGGTGAAGGGGTGAGGGTCTCTGTACTGAGTGGCAGCATTATGACGCGGCGTTCAGGATGCTCGACTTGAAATTAACATTCCTGTAACCTTTCAATTTCCCCGAGAAGGATCTGTTTATGTCGTCCCCCCTGCGTTTGTCTCTGGCTGGTGACTACCGCGCTGATGCGGTTGCCCATCAGGCCATTCCTCTTGCTATTGAACGTGCTGCCCGCTGGCTGAACATTACGGTTGAAGCTGAATGGATTGCCAGCGAAAAACTCGCTGAATCCGACCTCAGGCGCAGTGACGCGGTCTGGGTCGTGCCTGGCAGTCCCTACCATAATGATGAGGCCGTTTTTGACACCATTCGCTGGGCACGGGAAAGCGGAAAGCCTTTCCTGGGGTCGTGCGGGGGATTCCAGTATGCGGTCATCGAGTATGCGCGCAATGTACTGGGCTGGCACGATGCGAGTCATGCCGAAACCGACACCGGCGGGCGCATGGTCATAGCTCCGCTGAGCTGCTCGCTGGTGGAGCAGCGCGGCGCGGTCAGGTTCGAACCCGGTTCACGTATTGCTGCGGCCTACGGCACGCTGGGCAGCGATGAAGGCTATCACTGTAACTTTGGCGTCAACCCGGAATTCAGTGCGGCGCTGGGCGATAACACCCTGCGTATTACTGCCTGGGATGAAGCGGGGGACGTACGCGGTGTGGAGCTGCCGGATCATCCTTTCTTTGTTGCCACCCTGTTCCAGTCAGAACGCGCAGCGCTGCAGGAAAAAGAGTCTCCGCTGGTCGTTGCCTGGATGCAGGCGGCGCTGGCGCAGCGCTAAAAAGTGAGCAGCCTGTGACACTGTCACAGGCTGCTTTTCTTCAGCGCAGCAGCGCCGGGCGTTTGGCGTTAAACGACCAGTTCTCAATCAAAAACTGCATGCCCAGCGCATCGTTACGATTTTTATCCGGCAGCGAATTGTAGAGGGCATGTGCCGCTTCGACCCGTTCCATATTCAGGGTGACGCCCAGCCCTGGCCCCTCTGGCAGTTCAAGATGCCCATCCCGAATCTGCGGCGGATGCTGCGTCAGCTGTTGTCCATCCTGCCAGATCCAGTGCGTATCAAAGGCCGTCAGACGATCGCCGGGTGCAGCCGCCCCCAGATGCGCCACCATCGCCAGAGACACATCAAAGTGGTTGTTTGAATGGCAGCCGGTAGTCAGCCCCCATTCCTGACAGAGCTGCGCCACGGTATGTGCATTACGCATCGTCCAGAAGTGCGGATCGGCCAGCGGAATGTCGATAGCATTAAGCTGTAACGCATGCTGCAACTGTCGCCAGTCATTGGCGATCATATTGGTGGCGACCGGAATACCGGTGGCGCGTTTAAACTCGGCCAGCGTTTCCCGGCCGGAGTAGCCCTGTTCCGCGCCACAGGGATCTTCCAGATAGGGAATGCGGCCCGCCAGCTGTTTACCATAATAAATGGCTTCGTCCAGCGACCAGCTGGCGTTAGGGTCGACCGTGACGCGAGCCTGCGGAAAGCATTGCAGCAGGGCGTTGACCGTCTCTACCTCCACTTCGCCGTGGTGTACGCCGCCCTTGAGTTTGAAGTCGCGGAAGCCATAGCGTTCCGCTGCGGCTTCAGCCAGCCGCACGACGCCTTGCGCATCCATCGCTTTTTCATGGCGCAGTTGCAGCCAGGCATCACCGCCAGACTGGCCTGTCTGATAGTTCATGCTGGTCAGGTTGCGGTCGGCGATATAGAACAGATAGCCGAGCACCGGCACCCGATCGCGCTGCCTGCCGCTGGCAAGTAATTCGGCAACCGGCAGATTCAGATGCTGGCCCATCAAATCAAGCAGCGCCGCTTCAATCGCCGCTGTGGCGTTGTAGAACTTCTCCGGGTTCATCTGCGGAATGTGGATGTCATCGGTATGCGCGGTCTGCTGATGGCGTGCATCACTGGCAAACAGTGTGGCGATCGTCGCATTCAGCCGCAGCAGTTCGCTGTCCTCAATCTGCGATCGAAAACGTGCCAGCAGCGCCAGCGTCGAAGCGTGACAGGGACTTTCGCCCACGCCGGTACGGCCTGCGGAATCGGTCAGGATCACCAGGATGCGGGTAAAGTAGCAGTTATGCGCGCCACCAATGTTCAGCAGCATGCTGTCATAACCAGCGACCGGCACCACCCGCATTGTTTTAATGACTGGACTGTCTGACATGGTGATTCTCCATAGGATCAAGGGAAGGCGGGGATGGCCTGCGGCGCAGCAACAGCCACAGCCCGGTCAGCAGCGAAACGCTGGTCAGCGCATAGAGGCCGCCGGTAGTGGAACCGGTCTTCATCTCCAGATAGCCAAACACCGTCGGTGCGAAGAAGCCGCCAAGATTGCCAACAGAATTCACCAGCGCAATGCCCGGTGCGACAATCGAGGCGGGCAGTTCTCCCTGCGGCATCGGCCAGAAAAAGGTGGCGCTGACTTTTGAGCCGATACAGGCCACGATCATCGCAAGGAAACCAAACCACGGGGAACCCAGCGTAGCCATAAAAGTGCCACAGGCGGCGACCAGCATGGCAACGCCCAGCGCTTTATCGAGTCTGTCACGGTGGCGGTCTGAAAAGCGGCTCAGCAGGTTGATGGCGATAATGGCGCACAGCCATGGCACAGCGGTGAGAATCCCGATGCCAAAACTGCTGAACCCCTGTATGCGCTGAATAATCTGCGGCAGCCAGAACACCAGCGTATAACCGGTCATGGTCATGGTGAAGAAGATTGCGCAGAAGAACAGCAGGCTGCGATTGCGTAACAGCGACATTTTGCCCGGCTCGCGATTAAGCGCGTCACGCTGTGCCTCTTCACTGTTCAGCTGCTGCGCCAGTGCCTGTTTCTCTGCATCACTCAGCCAGCGCGCATCAGCAGGACGCGATACCAGCACCCAGGCGGCGAGGATCCCGACCAGCACCGAGGCGCCGCCTTCAAGGAACATCACCCATTTCCAGCCTGCTATCCCCAGAAAGTTGTGCATCATCAGGATGGCACCCGTGATCGGCCCGGAGAAAAGAAAGGCGCCAGCCGTGGCGCTCAGGACCATCGCGGTAGCCCGGCCGCGCCAGGCATTCGGCACCCACTGACGGAAATAGAACAGCACGCCGGGAAAGAAGCCCGCTTCGGCGACGCCGAGTAAGAAACGCAGCAGGTAAAACTGAATGGGTGATGTGACGAATCCGGTCAGGACCACCACCAATCCCCAGGTAATCATGATGCGTGTCAGCCAGACGCGTGCACCAAAGCGCTTCATCATCAGATTGCTCGGCACTTCAAACAGCGCATAACCAATGAAAAAGAGGCCCGCACCCAGACCAAAGGCGGCGGCGCTGATCCCGGCATCGGTACGCAGTTCGGCTTTAATAAAGCCAATGTTGGCGCGGTCGATCTGATTAATAATCAGCATCACCACCAGCATCGGGATGATATGGGTGAAGAATTTTTTGATGGCGGAGGCGATCAGCTCATCGTGCTGCGGGGACAAGGCGCTATCCATCGTTCTTCCTCATGAGAAACGTAAAGAAGAGCAAAGTGTAGGGCGCTGAAAAGGCGGGCTCTATAGGCATCCGCCCAGGACCGGATGGGCGTCCGGCCTGGGGGATTGTGTTATCAGGACGTTACCGGAAAGGCGAGGCGAAGCGGCTGAGCAAAACTGTGGCAGCGATCAACTTTGTGTGTGTCATTCGGCCATACGGAGCGTGCCGGCAGAACGGGACGCGTCAGCAGCAGGCAGGCTTCAGCCGCTAAACTGACGGCGCTGGGCAATCTCTTCCGCACGCAGCAGCAGTGCCTGCAAATCATCTTCGTCAATATCCAGCAGTTCGCCGCCCTGTAAAGCCTGATGCAGATCGGCGCGCGTCAGCGGGACCGGCATGGCGACCGGCTGGGGTTTGACTTCTTCAGGGGCCAGCGGATGCGGATAGCGGCGACCGGCCAGATTGTTAAACAGCAGAGCCAGTAGCGCCAGCGTCAGTGAGTTGAGCAGGACTGGCGTCAGGACAAACTGATAACCCAGCTGCTGTACCGATGGCCCGCCCAGAATAGCGGTCAGCGCCACCGCGCCGCCGGGCGGATGCAGACAGCGCAGCTGGAACATCAGCAGGATCGCCACGCAGGCCGCGACGCCGCAGGCGATGGCCGGATCGGGTATCAGCTGGCTGACGGTGACGCCTGCCAGCGCTGACAGGCTGTTGCCGCCAACGATTGCCCACGGCTGCGCCAGCGGACTGGCAGGCAAACCAAAGAGCAGGACAGCTGATGCGCCAACCGGGGCGACAAACCACAGGTTCAGTTCGCCCAGTATCCAGTGGCTCAGCAGGCTGGTCAGCACCAGGCCAATGCCCGCACCCAGTCCGGCGATCACCACATGCTTTTTACTCACTGCCAGCGGATGCGGCCAGAGGCGCGCCAGAAACAGGCGCAGAGGATGCCTTCCAGCAGAAGGGCTTTTCTTCATTACGTTACTCACCGTGTCATAACATTTTCTTATCGTCAGGGGCGGCGATTTTCCATCATCAACATCAATGTAACAACCCGACAAACTGTGCCGGTATTCCGGCGCGTCAGAAAGCGTGGTGAAAAGGGGGGCGCGCAGAAGACGTCACGCAGCGGGCACAGACAGACAATAAAAAACCCGCCGCAGCGGGTCAGTCATCAGTGGGATCACTCGACTTTGTCGGGATACTCGCAGAGGTCTTCAATCAGGCAGGAGCCGCAGCGCGGTTTACGCGCCACGCAGGTGTAGCGGCCGTGCAGAATCAGCCAGTGGTGGCAGTCGACCTTGTAGGCAGCCGGAACCACCTTCAGCAGCTTCTGTTCCACCTCTTCCACATTCTTACCTGGCGCAAATTTCGTGCGGTTACTGACGCGAAAAATATGGGTATCAACGGCAATCGTCGGCCAGCCAAAGGCAGTATTGAGCACCACATTAGCGGTTTTACGGCCTACACCGGGCAGGGCTTCCAGCGCCGCACGATCTTCCGGCACTTCACCGTTGTGCTGCTCCAGCAGAATGCGGCAGGTCTTAATCACATTTTCCGCTTTACTGTTAAACAGGCCGATGGTTTTGATGTATTCCTTTACGCCATCCACGCCCAGTGCCAGCATCGCAGCGGGCGTATTGGCCACCGGATAAAGCTTTGCGGTGGCCTTGTTCACGCTGACATCGGTCGCCTGCGCCGAGAGCAGTACCGCAATCAGCAGCTCAAACGGCGAGCTGAAGTTCAGCTCGGTGGTCGGGTGCGGATTGTTCTGCTGCAGCCGGTGGAGAATTTCGGTGCGTTTGGTCTGATTCACACCGGCTTCCCGACGGCGTTCTGAGGCGCAGCGGTTTCAGCCGCCTGAGCACGCAGCGCTGCACGCTGTTTCATTTTCTGATCGATCAGGTATTTGCACGCCAGCATCATGCCCAGGCCGATAAACGCGCCAGGCGGCAGCATGGCCAGCAGCATCGGCGAGTCGAAATGAACCACTTCGATACGCAGCGATTTCGCCCACGGGCCAAGCAGCTGATCGGCACCGTTAAACAGTGTGCCGCTGCCGATAATTTCGCGCAGCGAACCCAGCACCACCATGGCACAGGTTGCGCCCATGCCGATGGCAAAGCCATCCAGCGCCGAGAGCGGAATGCTGCTTTTAGAGGCGACGGCTTCAGCACGGCCGACCACGATGCAGTTGGTCACGATCAGCGGGATAAAAATCCCCAGTGACTGATAGAGACCGTAGGCATAGGCGTTGATCAGCATCTGCACGCAGCTCACCACCGAGGCGATGATCATCACATAAATCGGGATACGGATTTCCGACGGCACCCAGCGGCGCGAGGCGGAAATAAAACTGTTGGTCAGGGTCAGCACCAGCGTGGTGGCAAGGCCTAAACCCAGCGCGTTAGTGGCGGTCGCGGTGACCGCCAGCAGCGGGCAGAGACCCAGCAGCTGCACCAGTGCCGAGTTGTTCTTCCACAATCCACCAACCAGCAGACTTTTAGCTTCACTCATTTGTGTCTCCACATGCCGGTAACGAAGAGAGTCTCTCCGGAAGCGTTTTCATCAACAGCGCGGTGCGTTTCGTCGCATTGACCACCGCGCGTGGGGTAATGGTGGCGCCGGTAAACTGATCGAAGTCGCCGCCATCTTTTTTAACCGCAAAGGCTTTGTCAGACGGACCCTGAACCACTTTGCCATTAAAGCTGTTGATCCAGTCAGAGATGCGCAGTTCGATCTTATCGCCCAGGCCAGGCGTTTCATGGTGTTCGATTACGCGCACGCCCAGTACTTTACCCTGGAAATCGGCACCGACCAGCATCTGTATCGCACCAGAATAGCCGTCAGGCGCCGTTGTCTCCAGTGCCGCCGCGACCGGCTTGCCACCTTTACGCGCCAGGAAGAGATGATGGGGCGCACTATTACCCAGCGCTGCATCCGTGACAACGTAACAATCCTGCTGGATGTTGTTGTCATACAGCTCGACAGGTACCACCTGATCCAGCAAATTTTTCTGCTGTAACTGGGTCTGATGCTCTACCGTCGGTTTGGTGACCGTATTCACCACAGCGGTAGCGGCCGTGGTAATCGCGGCGAAAATCGCCAGCGTGACGCCATTTTTGCGAATCGTCTCCAGCATCGCTTAATCCTTCTGATGGCCGTAAACGCGCGGCTGGGTGTAGTAATCAATGAGCGGCACGCAGATGTTGGCAAGCAGCACAGCAAACGCCACGCCGTCAGGATAGCCTCCAAAGCTGCGGATCAGCCAGACCAGCAGGCCGATCAGCGCGCCATAAACCAGACGACCACGATTGGTGGTCGACGCGGTTACCGGATCGGTAGCGATAAAGAACGCGCCCAGCATGGTGGCACCGGAGAAAAGATGAATCAGCGGGCTGTTGAGCGATTCCGGTGAGAAGAACCAGCCCAGCGTGGCGCAGAACGCCAGTGACAGCAGCATGGCGGCAGGGATATGCCAGCGAATCGCACTCTTCCACAGCAGGAACAGGCCGCCCGCCAGATAACCGACGTTCACCCACTGCCAGCCGAGCCCGGCCAGCACGCCGCTGTAAATCGGCTGCGCCAGCAGATGTTCGGCACTGTGACCGGCGCGTAAGCCGGTTTTAAAGGTATCCAGCGGCGTTGCCTGGCTGATGCCATCCACACCCATCTGCAACTGCTGCATGGTGTCACCCGCCAGCGTGTGGCCCTGGAACACCATGCTCAGACTGTCCATCAGGCCGGGTTTAATCGCCTGTAACGTGTCAGGCGGCAGCCAGCTGGTCATCTGCACCGGGAAGGAGATCAGCAGCACTACATAGCCAACCATCGCCGGGTTAAACGGATTCTGGCCGAGTCCGCCATAGAGCTGTTTAGCAATGACCACCGCAAACAGGGTACCAATCACCACCAGCCACCAGGGGGCCAGCGGCGGCAGGCTGATACCGATCAGCATGGCGGTCAGCAATGCCGAATTATCCGCCAGCGTGCTGGCAACCGGTGCTTTACGCAGACGCAGGATCGCCGCCTCGGTCAGCCAGGCGGTAAGGGTCGCCAGTAAGACCTGTAAAACGGTGCCGTAGCCAAAGAAATAACACTGTGTAGCAAAACCTGGCACCGCTGCCAGCACCACCAGCAGCATGATGTTGCCGGTACTGCGGCGGTTATGGGTATAAGGAGAACTTGCGATACGAAAAGCCATTTAATCCTCAAGCGTCGTAGACGACTGCGCTTTACGCGCTTTGGCACGGGCGATGGCGGCAGCAATAGCGGCCTTGCGCGCATCATCGGGTTGATTCAGTTCAGGTGCCTGTTCGGGTTCAGCATTGGCGTTATTTGCCTGCTCCTGCGCCTGTTCCGCTTTCTCTACCGCAAAATGCGCGGCGGTGGCGAGCGCTGCGGCGTCACGGGAAGCGGCATCGGCGTCACTTTCAGCCTGTGCCGCTTTCTTCGCTTTGGCACGGGCGATAGCGGCCTGAACCGCGGCTTTGCGTGGGTCAGTTTCCACGGCGGCGTCCGGTGCAGTTTCAGCCGCAGCGTCCGTCGCGGCGTCAGTCACGCTCTGCGACGCTGTCGTACCAGCGCCTTCAGCCTGTGCCGCTTTCTTCGCTTTGGCACGGGCGATAGCGGCCTGAACCGCGGCTTTGCGTGGGTCGGTTTCCACGGCGGCGTCCGGTGCAGCTTCAGCCGCAGCGTCCGTCGCGGCGTCAGTCACGCTCTGCGACGCTGTCGTATCAGCGCCTTCAGCCTGTGCCGCTTTCTTCGCTTTGGCACGGGCGATAGCGGCCTGAACCGCGGCTTTACGCGGGTCGGTTTCAGCAGTGGTGCCTGGTGCGGCTTCTGAAACACTCTCCGATGCAGCCGGAGCCGTCGCATCAGCGCCTTCAGACTGTGCTGCTTTCTTCGCTTTGGCACGGGCGATAGCGGCCTGAACCGCGGCTTTACGCGGGTCGGTTTCAGCAGTGGCGTCCGGCAAGGCGTCAGTAACACTCTCCGATGCAGCCATAGCCGTCACATCAACGCCTTCCGCCTGAGCCGCTTTCTTCGCTTTGGCGCGCGCTACAGCGGCCTCGACGGCGGCTTTACGCGGATCGACACTGGCGTCAGCAGCCGTATCAGCCGGTGAGACTTTCTTCGCTTTTGCCCTGGCAATCGCGGCTTCAACCGCCGCTTTACGCGGATCGACTGACTGACGCGTTATCGGCTGGGTTTCAGCCTGCGCCTCAGCCTGACGCAGACGCGCCTGCGCATGGCGGGCTTCACGCTGCGCTTCAAGCGTCGCTTCATCCGGTTCAGCGGACTGACGGGCTTTCACCCGCGCTTTAGCTGCTGCCAGCTCACTGGTATCGGTGCGGGCAACTCGCTGTTTTGCCTCTTCATGACGCGCTTCACGGGCCTGTTTTTCACGCTCCAGGCGCGCCTGACGCGCTTCGAAGCGGGCTTTAGCTTCCAGCGTGCGTTTCGCTTCCAGATCGATGGCGCGCAGTTCCGCTTTTTCCTGACGGTAATATTGCACCAGCGGAATATTACTCGGGCAGACATAGGCGCAGGCACCGCATTCGATGCAGTCATCGATATGGTGGGCACGCGCTTTATCGTGATCGCCGCCCTGGCTGTACCAGTAAAGCTGCTGCGGCAGTAGTTTGGCCGGACAGGCATCGGCACAGGCGGAACAGCGAATGCAGGACTGCTCTTCATCATTGTTGCCCATCTCACTGGCAGAGGGCGCAAGAATACAGTTGGTGATCTTCACCACCGGCACATCCAGCGATGGCAGGGTAAAGCCCATCAGCGGACCGCCCATGATCACCATCTGACGCGGCGCAGGCGTAAATCCGACCTGATGCAGCAGATGGCTGATTGGCGTGCCAAGACGACTCCAGATGTTACGCGGCTGGGCAATCGCCTCGCCGGTCAGTGTCACCACGCGTTCGGTGATCGGTTCACCGTTGATGATGGCCCGCTTGACCGCCCAGGCGGTACCGACGTTCTGCATCAGCACGCCGATATCGGTTGAGCGTCCGCCGTGCGGCACTTCCATGCCGGTCAGAATGCGGGTCAGCTGCTTGGCACCGCCAGAAGGATATTTGGTCGGGATCACCCGGATTTGCAGATCGCGCTCGCTACCCAGCGCCTGTTTTAGCGCGGCGATCGCTTCAGGTTTATTATCTTCAATGCCAATCAACACCCGCTCAGCCTGTAACACCCAGGCGAGAATGCGGCTGCCTTCCAGCACTTCGGCGGCGTAGTCCTGCATCAGGCGATCGTCAGCGGTGATGTAAGGTTCACACTCTGCCGCATTGATAATCAGGGTTTTAACCCCGCGCAGGCCGCCTTTCAGTTTGGTGGCGGTCGGGAATCCCGCGCCGCCCAGACCCGCAATGCCCGCATCGTGAATTCGCTGCACGATGTCGGCGCGCGGATGCTGACGGTAGTCTGGCAGCGGATCGAGCGGCATCCAGCGGTCTTCACCATCCGGCGTCAGGAAGATGCAAAGTTCGGACAGGCCCGACGGGTGCGCGGTCATATGCTGACCGATATCCTCAATCACGCCAGAGGTGGGCGCATGGACCGGCAGCATGCGGCCAGTACCAAACGTCAGGGGCTGACCGCGCAGCACTTTCTCGCCGGGCACAACGCAGATCTCCCCTTCATGGCCGATATGCTGTTTCAGCGGGATAATAAAACGGTGCGGCAGCGGCAGTTCGCTGAGCGGCGTGCCGTTGGACTGGGTTTTCATTTCAGGCGGATGGATACCGCCCTGAAAATCCCAGACTTTCTCTTTTTTCAGGAAGTTAAACAGATTAAGCATGAGTTTCTACCGGGATCACCCGTACAGGAATGGTATTCAAATCCCACTTCCAGTTAGCTGGCGTGGTGGCGACCGGACGCATTTCAATACAGTCAGTCGGGCAGGGTGCGACACAGAGATCGCAGCCGGTGCAGACATCGCTCAGCACGGTGTGCATGGCGCGGGTTGCGCCGACAATTGCATCCACCGGACAGGCCTGAATACATTTGGTGCAGCCAATGCAGTTGGCTTCATCGATAAACGCCACGGTGCGCACCGGCTCTTTCGCCGTTTCATCGCCATCAATCGGCTGCGGTTCAACGTTCAGCAGCGCAGCCAGCTTGAGCATGGTCTGTTCACCGCCCGGCGCGCATTTATTGATTGCTTCACCGTTGTTGCCGACCGCATCAGCATAGGGACGGCAGCCAGGGTAGCCGCACTGGCCACACTGGCTCTGCGGCAGAATGGCATCAATCTGCTCAACGATAGGATCTTCTTCCACCTCAAAGCGGCGCGAGGCGTAACCCAGCAGGGCGCCGAACACCAGGCTCAGGGCACTTAATACGGCAACAGCAATCCAGATCGCGGTCATCAGAATTTCACCAGACCGCTGAAGCCCATGAATGCCAGCGCCATCAGGCCCGCGGTAATCAGGGCAATGGAGTTGCCTTTAAACGGGGCAGGCACATTGGCCAGCACCAGACGCTCACGCATCCCGGCGAACAGCACCATCACCAGCGAGAAGCCGATAGAGGCACTGAAACCATACAGCGCGGCCTGCATAAAGGTGTGGTTGAGGTTAACGCTCAGCAGAGGCACGCCCAGCACCGCACAGTTGGTGGTGATCAGCGGCAGGAAGATACCCAGTAAACGATAGAGCGACGGACTGGTTTTACGCACCACCATTTCGGTGAACTGTACGACAACAGCGATCACCAGGATATAGGCCATTGTGCGCAGATAGACCAGATCCAGCGGCAGCAGGATCAGATGGTTGACCAGCCACGCGCAGATAGAGGCCAGCGTAATCACGAATGTTGTAGCGAGGCCCATGCCAATCGCCGTTTCCAGTTTTTTGGAAACGCCCATAAATGGACAGAGGCCGAGAAACTTCACTAATACGAAGTTATTCACCAGCACGGTGCCAACAAAGAGAAGCAGATAATCGGTCATTTTTTCGCCTGGGAGCCGGAAAGCGGCTTATTATCATTGATAGCGCGGCGTATCTCAACACCCGCGCCTCCCGCAAGGCGGCAGACCGCACTCAGAATTAAATTCCTGACATAACTCACAGCGTTACGGCGCGATAAAGGTGGTTTTTACCCGCTTTGAGCGTTTGAAATAGGGCGCAAATATCGCCGCCGCGAGCAGTGACAGCAGTAACGTCTGGAGAGCACGGCTATCGGCAACCGGCGTAAAGGCAAAGGTTTTCAGCGCCAGCAGCACGGTTATCAGCAGCCAGAGCAGATAGTGGCGCGGCAAACGGCGGGAACGCTTAAAGAAAAGCCAGCTGATCCAGAGGCTGTAGGCCCAGACCGCCACGGCGGTAAGCAGCGAAATGGCCCAGTAAGAGAGCAGGGTGCTGCCGTGTGAAAACAGCGCCACACGCCATTCCGGATTAAAGAGGGGGGTCAGATACATCGCCAGCACCAGAACGGTGGTTAACAGGGTCATTATCAGCCAGGCCAGCGGCAGCAAAAGCCAGCCACCAATACGTGGCGCAGCAACCTGTTCATTCATCGTGGTTATTCCTGTCTCGGGGAGTCGAAGCGCAGCAGAATAACATGTCCAGAGGGGCACGCCCATCCGGACAAGGTCAGAGGTAAAGAGAGCGATTAATCAGCCGGAAATCAGACCACGTAGCGCCACACCGTTTTAGGGACACAGCCAAGATCATATAACCGTCCGCCAGAAACCAGTTCGGCACGACGATGATCGGCAGCCCGATACATATTGATGATTTCCATATCATTTGTAAGGGAGTAGTTAAGGTGATCGAAAAGCTTTTCCAGACTGTCTGAATTATTTACTTTGCGGAATTTAAGCAGGTAATCGTGCGCAGTCATCATTGCCATAACAGATAGAAGTACAAAGGAGTGCTCAGTATAGGGGGCAAGCCAGGGCTGTCCAGATCGGGCCGGTTAAAAAAAGCGAAAATCAGACTAAAGCACCTTATTAGCCACTAAAAGTCCAAATCTGCTATTTTTATTGCTGTCTGTGCCAGCCTGCCCGCGCGATGCTTTTAAACAGCGTATCAGCTCACAAATATCCATGCCGGAATACAGCGTTAAACGCGCATCTTAAATATCATTTTTCGTCCCTTCATGCCAGCCGCTGCGTCAATGCCTCCTTTCTGACATTTTCAGGGCAGAAAAATTAATCCTTTTGAAACCACACGCATAGAAACGTTTCGCGCCCAATCTGCACGCGTGAACGACTGTGCGGGCAATCACAAAACCCGTTTTTTGTTCATCGCAGACCGGATAACCCATTTTGTACGCCTGTCTGTAATCGTTTCCAGTGACGTTAAGCATAAGCGATTCTGTTTATTACAATTATTTAACGGGCATTGTTTTATTACTCAGCCGTTTTATCCATAACGCGGCGGCCAGCAAACCCGTCCGGCTGCACGTAACTCCTTTAAATTGCTCTGTTTTGTGAAGTGTGTCGCCATTATGCACGCTTTTTTAGTCCAGTCTAAGCAGGCTCTCTACCCTAAACAGCAAACGCCTTTCAGAGGATTAAAAACTATGTGGAAACGTTTACTTCTGACCACGCTGGTCAGCGCCGCGTTAACCGGCCCGGTGCTCGCTGCAGATATGACGGTCGGCTTCTCGCAGGTCGGTTCGGAATCTGGCTGGCGTTCGGCTGAGACCAGCGTGGCGAAAAGCGAAGCCAAAAAACGCGGAATCACCCTGAAAATCGCCGACGGGCAGCAGAAACAAGAGAATCAGATCAAGGCAGTACGTTCGTTTATTGCCCAGGGCGTTGATGCCATTTTCATCGCGCCAGTCGTACAGACCGGCTGGGAGCCGGTGCTGGAAGAAGCCAAAGACGCCAAAATCCCGGTTTACCTGCTGGACCGCGCTATCGTGGTGAAAGACAAATCGCTCTATCAGGCCGTGGTGACGGCGGACAACGTTCTGGAAGGCAAACTGATTGGCGACTGGCTGGTGAAAACCGTGGGCGACAAGCAGTGTAACGTGGTGGAACTGCAGGGCACCGTCGGGGCCAGCGTGGCAATCGATCGTAAGAAAGGCTTTGCTGAAGCGATCAGCAACCATCCAAACATCAAAGTGATCCGCTCGCAGTCCGGTGACTTTACCCGCAGCAAGGGTAAAGAGGTGATGGAGAGCTTTATCAAGGCTGAGAACAACGGCAAAAACATCTGCATGGTTTACGCACATAACGATGATATGGCGATCGGTGCCATTCAGGCGATTAAAGAAGCGGGCCTGAAACCGGGCAAAGACATACTGACCGGCTCAATTGATGGTGTGCCGGATATCTACAAAGCGATGCTGGCAGGTGAAGCCAACGCCAACGTGGAGCTGACGCCGAACATGGCTGGCCCGGCGTTTGATGCCCTGGAGAAATTCAAAAAAGATGGCACGCTGCCGCCTAAAGTCATCAAGACCGAGTCAAAGCTGTTTCTGCCTGCTGACGCGCAAACGGAGCTGGATAAGAAAAAGGGTATGGGTTACTGATCCACAGACCCGCCCCAGACCAGCCGCAGACCGCCCCCCGGGGCGGTTTTTCATGACGTAAGGCGGAGTGAGCAAAATGATGACGCAAAATGAAATACCGCTGTTATCCATCAGCGGCGTCAGCAAAGGGTTTCCCGGCGTTAAAGCGCTGAGCAATGTTTCCTTTGATATCCGCAAAGGGGAGATTATGGCGCTGCTGGGGGAAAACGGTGCTGGCAAATCGACCCTGATTAAGGTGCTGACCGGGGTTTACAGCCGTGATGCCGGCACGATTACCCTGAATGGTGAGCCGATCACCCCGCATAACACCGCGCAGGCGCAGGAAATGGGCATCGGGACCGTTTATCAGGAGGTGAATATGCTGCCGAACATGTCGGTGGCAGATAACCTCTATATTGGTCGTGAGCCGCGTCGCTTTGGCATGATCGACCGTCGCCGCATGGTGCGTGATGCCGATGCGCTGATGCGGAACTACGGGTTTTCCCTCGACGTGACACGTCCGCTGGGTCACTACTCGGTGGCGATGCAGCAGATTGTTGCCATCTGTCGCGCGGTGGATCTTTCGGCCCAGGTGTTGATCCTCGATGAGCCGACAGCCAGCCTGGATGCCAGCGAAGTCGAAATGCTGTTTACCCTGATGGCGCAGCTGAAAGCCAAAGGGATGAGCCTGATTTTTGTGACCCACTTTCTCGACCAGGTGTACCGCATTACTGACCGGATTACCGTGCTGCGTAACGGGCAGTTTATCGCCACTCGCGATACCGCCACGCTGCCGCAGATTGAACTGATTAAGCTGATGCTGGGTCGTGAACTGCTGGAGACTGCATTACAGCGTCAGGGCAGCACGCTGCGCAGTAATCAGCCGGTGGTGTCGTTTGAAGATTACGGCAGGAAGGGCACTATCGAACCCTTTAACCTGGCGGTGCGTCCCGGTGAAGTCGTCGGCCTGGCCGGTCTGTTGGGTTCGGGCCGCACAGAGACCGCCGAAGTGCTCTTTGGTATTCGTCGGGCCGACCGCGGGACCGCGAAGATCAAAGGGAAAGTGCAGAAGATTACTAATCCGGCGAGAGCCTCGCAGCTCGGCATGGGGTTTTGCCCGGAAGATCGGAAGACGGATGGGATTATCGGCGCGGCCTCCGTTCGCGAAAATATTATTCTGGCCTTGCAGGCGCAGCGCGGCTGGTTACGGCCGATTAAGAAGCGCGAGCAGCAGGCGATTGCCGATCGTTTTATTAAGAGCCTGGGTATTCGCACGCCACACGCCGAGCAGCCGGTAGAGCTGTTATCGGGCGGTAACCAGCAGAAGGTGTTGTTGTCGCGCTGGCTGGTGACTAAACCGCAGTTTTTAATCCTCGACGAACCGACGCGCGGCATTGATGTAGGCGCACACGCCGAGATTATCCGTTTAATTGAATCCCTGTGCGCCGATGGTCTGGCGCTGCTGGTGATCTCCTCTGAACTTGAAGAGCTGGTCGGTTATGCCGATCGGGTGTTGATCATGCGCGATCTGAAGCAGGTGGCAGAAATTCCGCTGGAGCAGCTTTCGGTGGCGTCGATCGTCAATGCTATCGCGGACGGAGGGGCTAAACATGCCTGATTCCTCTATGACAACTGAAAAAATGCCACGTCGTAAGCTGAAGTTCCCGCCAGGGATGCCGCAAATCGCCGCGCTGCTACTGGTGCTGCTGATCGACAGTCTGGTAGCCAGTAACTTTTTTGCCGTGCACCTGCAGGATGGGCGTCTGTTCGGCAGCCCGATCGATATTCTTAACCGTGCGGCCCCGGTTGCTCTGCTGGCGATTGGCATGACGCTGGTGATCGCTACCGGCGGCATCGATCTTTCCGTCGGGGCGGTGATGGCGATAGCGGGCGCGACCGCCGCCACACTGACCGTCGCCGGACACGGTGTGCCGTTTATTATTCTCTGCACGCTGGGAACCGGTTTGGCCTGTGGGTTATGGAATGGGGTGCTGGTGGCGCTGCTGCGTATTCAGCCGTTTGTCGCCACGCTGATTCTGATGGTCGCCGGGCGCGGTATCGCTCAGCTGATTACGCAGGGACAGATTGTGACGTTCGACAGTGACAGCCTTGGCTGGTTTGGTAACGGCTCGCTGTGGATGTTGCCGGTTCCGGTCTGGATCACGCTGGTGGTGGCGCTGGCCATCTGGCTGCTGACGCGCAAGACCGCACTGGGTCTGTTTATCGAAGCGGTGGGGATTAACCTGCGCGCGGCCCGCAACGCGGGGGTGACCGGCTGGCTGGTGGTGATGTCGACTTATGCGATCAGTGGCGTCTGTGCCGCTGTGGCCGGGCTGATTGTCGCGGCGGATATTCGCGGCGCGGATGCCAATAACGCCGGTTTGTGGCTTGAGCTGGATGCGATTCTCGCCGTGGTGATTGGTGGTGCATCGCTGATGGGTGGCCGCTTTAATCTGGTGTTGTCGCTGATTGGTGCGCTGATTATTCAGTCGATGAATACCGGGATTCTACTTTCCGGCTTCCCGCCGGAGCTGAATCAGGTGGTGAAAGCGGTGGTGGTGATGTGTGTGCTGTTGCTGCAGTCACCGCGGTTTATTGCGATGTTGAAACGGAGACGCCCGACATGATTAAACGTCATCTTCCGCTGATGATCACGCTGCTGGTGTTTGTGGCGGGTTACCTGTTTTGTCTGAGTCAGTTTCCGGGCTTTGCCTCAACCCGGGTGATCTGCAATATCCTGACCGATAACGCCTTCCTCGGCATTATCGCCGTCGGCATGACCTTTGTGATTTTGTCGGGTGGTATCGATCTGTCGGTCGGCGCGGTGATCGCCTTTACCGGCGTGTTTCTGGCGCGGGCGATTGGCGATTTCCATGTCGATCCGTTGCTGGCGTTTGCGCTGATTCTGTCACTGGGTGCGCTGTTCGGCGCCATGATGGGCTGGCTGATCGATGCGCTGAAGATCCCGGCCTTTATCATTACGCTGGCGGGGATGTTTTTCCTGCGCGGCTGTTCTTATCTGGTGTCCGAGAATTCGATTCCCATCGATCATCCGTTCTACACCCTGCTGTCCAGTCTGGCGTGGAAAGTGCCGGGCGGAGGGCGTCTCAGTCTGCTGGCGGTGATTATGCTGGTGGTGGTGTTAGGCGGGATTATTCTGGCGCACCGTACGCGGTTTGGTAACCGGGTTTACGCCATCGGCGGCAATATGACGTCGGCTCAGCTGATGGGCGTTTCAACCCGTGCGACTACCATCAAGATTTATATGCTTTCCACCACGCTGGCGACGCTGGCTGGCATCGTGTTCTCGATCTATACCTCGGCAGGATATGCGCTGGCCGGGCTGGGTGTGGAGCTGGATGCGATTGCGTCGGTGGTGATTGGTGGCACGTTGCTGTCGGGGGGTGTTGGGACGGTGCTGGGCACGCTGTTTGGTGTGCTGATTCAGGGGCTGATTCAGACCTGGATTAATTTTGACGGCACGCTGAGTTCGTGGTGGACCAAGATCGCCATCGGGATTCTGCTGTTTGCGTTTATCGCGCTGCAGCGGTTGCTGACGGTAATCTGGGATCGTCAGCAGAACGCGCCGGTTAAACGAATCCCTGGCTGAATAAATGGCTGAATGGCGGCTCTCAGGAGCCGCCATTTATTGTGCCAGATGCAGCACCATCACCGTGACGTCTTCACCCGCTATGTGCCGCTGTTCGACCGCCCGCCATCCTGAACGCTGATAGTACGCCTGTTGATCGGGGGTATAGAGCCAGAGCTCGCCAATCTGCTGGTGTTTTGCCCGGACAATCGCTTGCTGGATCAAGGCTTTCGCCACGCCCTGGCCCCGGAATTTCTTATCCGTCACCACTTCGCCAATCCAGTATTCCCTTGCCGCGATGTCGTCCAGTTCATAACGGATGACGCTACAGGTCGCGATAACCGTTTCGCCGTCCGATGTGGCGACGAGGGTAAATTCCGACGAGCCGGTCTGATTCCGTTTTGTTAAACGCGTAAGGATAGTGGGCTGATCCGACCATGCAGGGAGATGTGACCATTCTGTATGCAGCAGTTGTGCAGTTTGTGAGGCGTAGTCGGGATGCTGGTTCAGATCGGCAATTTGCATGGCGCTTTAACCTTTTTTATCAGGTATGTAGCAATACAGGCTGGTGGAGGAAAGTGCAAGATGGTGAAAGAGTTGAGTTTTAGCAAAGAGACCGGTGTTCTTATGTATTACCGGGAAAACAATCGCTATGGGATTCGGGTGTAAGGTTAGCAAAGGTATGCCTGATCGCAAAGGGTTCCCGCATCCATGCGGATCGGCCGCGCCATCCCTGGCGCGGACGCTTTGCTCTTCAGGCATACCATTCCTTCCCGGTTGGGCTTGATCATTGCTGTAATTAAACGTGCGAACGCAAAGTTGAGATTAAGCAGGCTAAAATCAGCAGTGAAGTAAGGCGTCTGGTACATGAGATTTTTAATTGCTGCCAGGAATGGTTGGATCCTTAAAAAATCGCTTAGGTGCCACAAAAAGGAGGGTATGACGGGCAGTGGAGTAAAGCGTCCGCCGCATGGACAAAAACGCCGGGAGCGTTTTTGAACAACGCGAAGCGTTGGCCCGCTTGCGGGCGAGCCTCATGGATGAGGCGAGTCGTCCGGCGGCCGAGCCTACAGGGATGTATTTACGGCGACTTTACTGAACGCCCGCCATTCCCGACTGAATAGCACTTATTTACTAAAAAACGGCACCTTATCAATCCTGAAGCAGTATCTTTTCAGAACCCCTAAAGCGCCGCTTAATCACCTATTAACGTTTCAACCGGTAATACGCTTCATTCCAGCGCAGCGCGTCTTTAAACGCAGGCAAGGTGGTGTGCTCATCTATCACCAGCACTTCGATATCATTCATCTCACCATACAGATACATATCGTCGAGCGTCAGCGCCTGACTGAACACCGTATGGTGCGCACCGCCGCCCAGAATCCACGCTTCGGAAGCAGTCGCCAGTGATGGCTGCGCTTTCCACAGTGCGCGGGCAACCGGCAACTTCGGCAGCGGTTTCGGCTGCTCGATAGCATCCACCACGTTAACCAGCAGACGGAAACGATCACCCATATCAATTACGCTGGCGTTAACCGCACGGCCCGCTGGCGTGGAGAAAATCATGCGCGCCGGGTCGGCTTTATCGCCAATGCCGAGGAACTGCACATCGATTAATGGCTTCTCTTCAATGGCAATCGACGGACAGACTTCCAGCATGTGCGAGCCGAGCACCAGATCGTTGCCCGGTGAGAAGTGATAGGTGTAATCCTCCATAAATGAGGTGCCACCTTTGCGATCGCCTGCCAGCACTTTGAAAATGCGCAGCAGCGCAGCGGTTTTCCAGTCACCTTCGCCGGCGAAGCCATAACCCTGACCCATCAGACGCTGAACCGCCAGACCGGGCAACTGTGTCATGCCGTGCAGCGTCTGGAAGTTAGTGGTAAAGGCGTGGCAGCCCTCCGCTTCCAGGAAACGCTTCAGACCCAGCTCAATGCGCGCGGCATCCAGCACGTTCTGACGTTTTTCGCCGCCAGATGCAGCAACATCGGTAAAGCGATACAGGCTTTCGTACTCGTCGATCAGCGCATTTACGTCGCCATCGCTGACGCCATTGATCACCTCAACCAGATCGCCTACACCCCAGCCATTCACTGAATAGCCGAACTGAATCTGTGCGGCGACCTTATCGCCTTCGGTCACGGCCACTTCACGCATGTTGTCGCCAAAACGCGCGACTTTCAGCTGCTGGCTAGCCTGTTTTGCCAGCGCTGCACGCATCCAGTTCCCCAGACGCTGCTGACTGGCGCTATCTTTCCAGTGACCGGTCACCACGCTGTGCTGCAGGCCCATGCGCGCGCCGATGAAACCGAACTCACGGCCGCCGTGCGCGGTCTGGTTCAGGTTCATAAAGTCCATGTCCATGCTGTCCCACGGGATCTCCGCATTGAACTGGGTATGGAATTGCAGCAGCGGCTTATTCAGCACGCTCAGGCCGCCAATCCACATCTTGGCTGGAGAGAAAGTATGCAGCCAGGTAATGATCCCGGCGCACTGCTTGTCATAGTTTGCGTCGCGACACAGGGCCAGCGCTTCATCCGGTGACTTCACCAGCGGTTTCAGCTCCAGACGCATGGGTAAACCGGCCTGATTCAACCCCTCAACGACCTGACGTGCATGCTGTTCAACCTGGCGTAACGTCTCCGGCCCGTAGAGGTGCTGCGTGCCGATGACAAACCACACGCTGTAGTTGTTTGACTGTTCCATAAAACCACTCCTTTACTTTGCGCCTACCTTAGTAGGCTAATTTATTTGTCAGTCTGAACCCGGGCAGTGCTCACACAGGCTGCTTTAGCAACCTGAACGCCCTGAAGTGCGGCCCTGAAGGGGCGAGCACAGCGAGTAATCCTCACGTACTCCGTGTACGCTGGCTGTTTCGCGCTGTCCGTGTCCAGACTGCCTGCAACAATTACGCCTGTTGGGCCAGGCTCGTAGCGGAAGCGGGCCGGGCGGCGTATTGCGGTTCTGCCGTCACGCACCATTGTTGATAGCGTTGATAAAGTTGTTGATAGCGGGCGACGCGCGCCGGATCGGGTTGCATCGTCACGGCAATCGGGCTGGCCATGACCTGTTGTGCATCAGGGACGCTGGCGTGAACACCAGCGGCCACGGCGGCGAAAATGGCCGCACCCAGCGCACAGCACTCGTCAGAGGCGACGATATCCAGTGGCCGGTTCATCACATCGCAGCAGGCCTGCATAATCGCCGGAGATTTCCGTGCGATGCCGCCGAGGGTCAGAATGCTCTCGACCGGGATCTGCTGCTGCTCGAAGCACTCCATAATGGCGCGTGCGCCAAACGCGGTGGCCGCGACCAGACCGCCAAACAGCGCGGGGGCATCGGTGCCCAGATTCAGGTCGGTAATTACCCCTTTCAGACGCTGATTGGCGTTTGGCGTGCGGCGACCGTTAAACCAGTCCAGCACCACCGGCAGATGGTCGAGCTGCGGATTGGCGGCCCAGGCTTTGGTCAGATCTTTAATCAGGTTTTTCTGCATCTCAGCCAGCTGAGGCTTCAGCGCCGGATGCTGCTGCGCCGCCAGCTGTAACGGCCAGCCCAGTAAACGGCTGAACCAGGCATAGATATCACCAAAGGCAGACTGACCCGCCTCCAGCCCGATAGCGCCGGGCACGACGCTGCCATCGACCTGACCACAGATGCCTTTAATATCGCGATCGCCAACTTTTTCTGCGTCAGCAATCAGGATGTCGCAGGTGGAGGTGCCGATCACTTTCACCAGCGTATAAGGTTTAGCTCCGCCACCGACTGCGCCCATATGGCAGTCAAATGCGCCACCGGAAAGCGTGACCGTCTGCGTCAGGCCAAGACGCTGCGCCCACTCGGGGCTGAGCGTGCCGACCGGCAGATCCGCGGTCCAGGTCTGTGTGAACAACGGCGAGTCGAGCTGCTGGGTTAACAGCGGGTCGAGTGCATTAAGGAAATCGACATCGGGCAGGCCGTTCCAGTCGCCGTGCCACAGCGCTTTATGACCGGCCGCACAGCGGCCACGGCGCAGCTTATCTGGCGCGGTGGTGCCGCTTAACAGGGCAGGTACCCAGTCGCACAGCTCGACCCAGGAAACGGCGGCCTCACGCACGGCCGCATCTTCACGCGAGACGTGCAGAATCTTCGCCCAGAACCACTCCGAAGAGTAAATGCCGCCGATATAGCGGCTGTAATCCTGGAAGCGGCCGCTGTGGCACAGCTGATTAATCTCTTCGGCTTCTTCTATCGCCGTGTGATCTTTCCACAACACAAACATCGCGTTGGGGTTCTCCGCGAACTCCGGGCGCAGCGCCAGCACGTTGCCGTCGCGGTCGATGGGCGCCGGGGTTGAACCGGTGCTGTCAACGCCAATGCCGGCTACGGCGTTGCGCTGATCGTCGCTCAGTGCATTCAGCACGCCGAGCAGCGCCTGCTCCATGGCGTCAATGTAATCCTGTGGATGGTGACGAAAACGGTTTGTGTGCGGATCGCTGTATAAGCCCTGCTGCCAGCGCGGGTAGCTGCACACCGCACTCTGCAGCTCTTTGCCGCTATGACAATCCACGGCCAGCGCACGCACCGAATCACTACCAAAGTCCAGCCCAAGGGTGATGGCTCCAGCACGCATCGGAATCTCCTGTAGTTAGTTAACTCCTGTATCCTGGGTTCGGCGCGCCGGAACAGTTAGTCATCGCTGGCTGACAATATGCACTTTTCTGTCATCGGCAGTGATTTTGTGATCCATTGCAAAAGTTACGCTCCGGTTAAATTTGCTGAATATATGGATCATTTTGTCGTGATTTTAATGTGTGATACCGCTCTACATTTTTCTTCGCTAATACCGCTAAAACTAGCCCAGCGTCTGGACAGTCTGTCAGCACATGCCAGCCTAACGCACTGATTTATGGCTGTACCCACATAAGAAAATTAACTGGTAGCGTTTACACCGATTCGTTATTAGCAGCGAAAAATAACCTGGTACCGGAGAGCATCATGCATAAATTCACTAAAGCATTCGCGGCCATCGGCCTGGCAGCGGTTATGTCACAATCCGCTATCGCCGAGACCATGAAGCTGGGTTTTTTAGTCAAGCAACCAGAGGAACCCTGGTTCCAGACTGAATGGAAATTCGCCGACAAAGCGGGCAAAGATCTTGGCTTTGATGTCATCAAAATTGCCGTGCCGGATGGTGAAAAAACCCTGAATGCCATCGACAGCCTGGCGGCCAACGGCGCGAAAGGTTTTGTTATCTGTACCCCCGATCCGAAACTCGGATCCGCCATTATGGCGAAGGCACGCGGCTACGGCCTGAAAGTCATCGCCGTGGATGATCAGTTCGTCACCGCCAAAGGCAAGCCAATGGACACCGTGCCGCTGGTGATGATGGCGGCCACCAAAATTGGTGAACGCCAGGGTCAGGAACTCTATAAAGAGATGCAGAAACGCGGCTGGGATGTGAAAACCACCGGCGTGATGGCGATTACCGCGAACGAACTTGATACCGCACGTCGTCGTACCGGCGGCTCAATGGATGCCATCAAAGCTGCGGGCTTCCCGGCAGCCCAGATCTACCAGGTTCCCACCAAATCTAACGATATCCCTGGCGCATTTGACGCCGGTAACTCCCTGCTGGTGCAGCATCCTGAAGTCAAACACTGGCTGGTTGTCGGCATGAACGACAACACCGTGCTGGGCGGCGTGCGTGCCACCGAAGGACAGGGCTTCAAAGCGGCTGACGTCATCGGCATCGGCATCAACGGCGTCGATGCCATCAGTGAACTGTCAAAAGACAAGGCGACCGGCTTCTACGGTTCGCTGCTGCCAAGCCCGGATATCCACGGCTACAAAAGCAGCCAGATGCTCTACAACTGGGTCAGCAAAGGTGAAGAGCCTCCGAAATTCACTGAAGTTACCGATGTGGTGCTGATCACCCGTGACAACTTCAAAACTGAACTGGCGAAAAAAGGACTGATGTAACCCTGAGCCTGTCGGGCTGTTCGTAGCCCGGCATCCTTAATAGCCGATTTCGCGCCGCCCGCCCTGACAGGCCGGTGGCGCGAAAGAGTGAGGACCAACATGAACACTGATTCAGCATTTCTGTCGTTTCATGGCATCAGTAAAACCTTCCCTGGCGTGAAAGCGTTGCAGGATATCTCCTTTGACTGCCGGGGCGGTGAAGTCCATGCGCTGATGGGCGAGAACGGCGCAGGCAAATCGACGCTGTTAAAAATACTCAGCGGCAGTTATCAGCCGAGCGGCGGTGAGATTCGTATTAAAGGCAAGCCGATGAGCTTTCAGCGCACCACAGATGCGCTGGACGCGGGCGTCGCCATTATTTACCAGGAACTGCATCTGGTGCCGGAAATGAGCGTGGCGGAGAACATCTACCTCGGTCAGATTCCGCACAAACATGGGCTGGTCAATCGTAAGCTGATGCGCTTTGAGGCGGGCCTGCAGCTGAAAAATCTCGGCATGGATATCGATCCCGATATGCCGCTGAAATACCTGTCGCTGGGGCAGTGGCAGATGGTGGAGATTGCCAAAGCGCTGGCGCGCAACGCACGCATTATCGCCTTTGATGAGCCAACCAGTTCGCTATCGGCGCGTGAAATCGACAACCTGTTCCGCGTTATCCGTCAGCTCCGCGAGGAGGGCCGGGTGGTGCTCTACGTTTCACACCGCATGGAAGAGATCTTCGCCCTCAGTGACGCCATCACCGTCTTTAAAGATGGCCGCTACGTGCGGACCTTTACTGACATGGCTAACACCCATCACGACGATCTGGTGCAGGCGATGGTGGGCCGTAACCTGGGTGATATCTATGGCTACTCACCACGCGCTAAAGGCGACGTGCGGCTTGAGCTGGACAAGGTGGAAGCGAAGGGCGTGCGGACGCCGATTTCGCTGAAAGTTCATGCCGGTGAAATCGTCGGTCTGTTTGGCCTGGTCGGAGCCGGACGCAGTGAACTGCTGAAAGGATTATTTGGCGGCACGCGTCTGCGTGGCGGTCAGGTGATCCTGGACGGCAAACCGCTGCCGCTGCGTGAACCCATCGACGCTATCCGTGCGGGCATCATGCTTTGCCCGGAAGACCGCAAAGCCGAGGGCATTATTCCGGTGCACTCGGTGCGCGACAACATCAACATCAGCGCCCGTCGTCACAATCTTACCGCCGGTTGCCTGATAAAAAACGGCTGGGAAAACAAAAATGCCGACAGCCATATCCGCTCGCTGAACATCAAAACGCCCAGCGCCGATCAGCTGATCATGAACCTCTCCGGTGGTAACCAGCAGAAGGCGATTCTGGGACGCTGGCTCTCCGAGGATATGAAAGTGATCCTGCTGGATGAGCCCACGCGCGGCATCGATGTCGGTGCCAAACATGAAATTTATAATCTGATTTATCAGCTGGCGAACCGGGGCATTGCGGTGCTGTTCGCCTCCAGCGATTTACCGGAAGTGATGGGCCTGGCCGATCGCATCGTGGTGATGCGTGAAGGTGCCATAGCCGGTGAACTGCTGCACGACGACGCCACGGAGCAGCAGACGCTGAGCCTGGCGATGCCCAAAACCACTCAAGCGGCCGCCGTGGCCTGACAGGAGATCATCATGGCTTCATCCACGACCTCAAATACGCCGCAGCCCGCTTCACGCGGCGGCCTGCAGTTAGGTCGCATCTGGGACAACTTCGGCATGCTGGTGGTCTTTGCGCTGCTGTTTATTGTCTGTGCGATTTTTGTGCCGAATTTTGGCTCGTTTATCAATATGAAAGGCTTAGGGCTGGCGATGTCGATGTCCGGCATGGTCGCCTGCGGCATGCTGTTCTGTCTGGCCTCCGGGGATTTCGATCTGTCGGTCGCCTCGGTGATCGCCTGTGCGGGTGTGGTGACCGCCGTGGTGATCAACATGACCGAAAGCCTGTGGATTGGCGTGGCAGCCGGTCTGGTGCTCGGCATGATCACCGGCTTTATCAATGGCTTTGTGATTGCCCGACTGAAGATCAATGCACTGATCACCACGCTGGCGACCATGCAGATTGTGCGCGGCCTGGCCTATATCTTCTCTGACGGTAAAGCGGTCGGGATCGAAGATGAGCGCTTCTTTGAGCTGGGCTTTGCCAACTGGCTTGGCGTGCCAGCACCCATCTGGCTGACACTGGCGACCATGCTGATCTTCGGCTTCCTGCTTAACAAAACCACCTTTGGCCGTAATACCCTGGCAATTGGCGGCAATGAAGAGGCGGCGCGACTGGCCGGTGTGCCGGTGGTGCGTACCCGCATCATCATCTTCATTCTGTCCGGGCTGGTTTCCGCGGCGGCGGGCATCATCCTGGCGTCACGTATGACCAGCGGTCAGCCAATGACCTCCATCGGCTATGAGCTGGTGGTGATTTCTGCCTGCGTACTGGGCGGTGTGTCGCTGAAGGGCGGCATCGGCAAGATTTCCTACGTGGTTGCAGGGGTATTAATTCTCGGCACCGTCGAGAATGCGATGAATTTATTGAATATCTCGCCATTCTCACAGTATGTGGTGCGCGGTCTGATACTGTTAGCTGCGGTGATTTTTGACCGTTACAAACAGAAAAAAGCCTGACTGATCGAGCCGTTGGCCCGCAGAAGCAGACGCCTCTGCGGGCTATCCGAACACTAACAGACTGAGTGAGGTCGCTATGTATCACCGCGAATTACCGGCCGAGCAGCAAAACCCCTTGTTGCCGGGCTATTCATTCAATGCCTGGCTGGTGGCGGGGCTGACGCCCATCACCACTGATGGTCCGCTCGATTTCTTTATCGATCGCCCGCACGGCATGAAAGGTTACATTCTGAACCTCACCATTAAAGGCAAAGGGCGGGTATTCGACGGCGAGCGGGCATTTGACTGCGAACCAGGCGAAATGCTGCTTTTTCAGCCAAAAACCGCTCACTACTACGGCCGCGCGCCGGACAGCCCGCAGTGGTTCCACCGCTGGGTCTATTTCCGTCCGCGCGCCTACTGGCACGACTGGCTGCGCTGGCAGGATGAGCAGGAGGGCGTGGGACGACTGCTGCTGCCGGAATCGCTGCGTGGCGAGTTCGACCGCCTGTTTGCCAGTATCGAACAGACGCACAACTCGGGCCGCCGTTTTGCGGAAGAGCTGGCGATGAACCTGCTGGAAAGGCTGCTGCTGCGTGCCGTTGAAGAAGATCCGCGCAGCCATCAGTTGATCCGCGACCCGCGCGTCATCGAAGCCTGTCAGTATGTCACCAACCATCTCGCCAGTGAGGTCAAGATTGAAGAGGTGGCGCGTCACGTCTGCCTGTCACCGTCGAGACTGGCGCACCTGTTCCGCGAGCAGATGGGTGTCAACCTGCTGCGCTGGCGTGAAGATCAGCGCGTTATCCGCGCCAAACTGCTGCTCCAGACCACTCAGGAACCGATCGCCTCGGTAGGGCGCGAAGTGGGTTACGACGACCAGCTTTACTTCTCACGGGTATTCCGCAAGCGTGTTGGCGTCAGTCCCAGCGACTTCCGCCGCCGCAATCAGGACGCGCACGACAGCCTGGCGGCGCAGACGGCCTGGCCCCTGGCGCGAAGTGCTATCTCTTAGTTTTTTCGGGGGATTCCGCCTTGTCCTCACCTGGTTAATAGTCTTAAATCAATCAGGTTATCAACTAAGAGCCTGCCAGGCAGGCTCTGAGAGGAATCCAAATGAGCGATAAATTACGTGTTGGTCTGATCGGCTACGGCTTTGCCAGTAAAACGTTTCATGCTCCGCTGATTGCGGGAACGCCGGACGTCGAACTGGCCGCCATTTCCAGTAGCGACGCCAGCAAAGTCCACGCCGACTGGCCCGCCGTGAAGGTGGTGGCCGATCCTCAGGCGCTGCTGGACGATCCGACTCTGCAATTGATTGTCATTCCTACCCCCAACGATACGCATTTCCCGCTGGCTAAAGCGGCGCTGAATGCCGGTAAACATGTGGTGGTCGATAAGCCGTTTACCGTGACGTTGTCACAGGCGCGCGAACTGGATGCGCTGGCAAAAGCTAAAGGGCTGCTGCTATCAGTGTTCCATAATCGCCGCTGGGACAGCGATTTCCTGACGCTTAAATCCCTGCTTGAAGCGGGCTCACTGGGTGAAGTGCGTTACTTCGAATCGCATTTTGACCGTTTCCGTCTGGAAGTGCGTAATCGCTGGCGTGAAATGAAGGGTGCAGGCAGCGGAATCTGGTATGACCTGGGGCCGCATCTGCTGGACCAGGCGCTGCAACTGTTTGGCCCGCCGGTCGCCATTAATGTTGATCTGGCCGAAATGCGTCCGGGCGCGCAGACCACCGACTACTTCCACGCCACGCTGACCTATCCGCAGCGCCGCGTCGTGCTGCACGCCAGCATGCTGGTGGCGGCAGAATCCGCCCGTTATACCGTTCACGGCACGCGCGGCAGTTACGTTAAATATGGTCTGGATCCGCAGGAAGATCGCCTGAAGTCGGGCGACTTCCCGCCGCAGGAGGACTGGGGCTATGACATGCGCGACGGCACGCTGACGCTGGTTGATGGCGACGCCCTGACCGAAACCACACAGCTGACCCAGCCGGGCAACTATCCGGCTTACTACGCGGGCATCCGCGATGCCATTGCCGGACGCGGTAATAATCCGGTGACGGCGGAAGAGGCGATTCAGGTGATGGAGCTGATCGAACTGGGTCTGCAATCCGCCGAGAAACGCCAGACGCTGTCGCTGAAGCGCGTTTAATGGGTGAGTGTAATAATGGTCATTTAATACTTCGGGCAGATGCCTGACAAGCTTAAAAGCGGGCAGAGCATGCCAGGGATGGCGGCTTTTGCGTCTTTCCGATCTGACCCCGTTCCCTGTGTAAGCTCGGTCTTAAAGCCACCTGTCCTTGAGCATTTCCTTACATTAAAACGGGCCGGATATCCGGCCCGTTTTTATGGCTGCAACGAGCAGATTACTGCACGCGGGCGCGGATAGCCGCTTTCTCAGCCTCGCTGAGGAAGGCAATCGTCAGTCCATTCTCCTGCGCCTGACGCATCTGCGCTGCGCTCAGACCGGCAGCCGGTGCGGCGTGCTGATACTCATGAGCAAGCTCAATGCCCTGAACCGCCGGATCATCGGTGTTGATGGTCGCCAGAATGCCATGCTCCAGGAAGGTCTTCAGCGGATGCTGCGCCAGTGAAGGCACGGTGCTGGTCTGGATATTGGAGGTCAGGCAGGATTCAATACCAATATGGTGCTCCGCCAGGAAATCCATCAGCGCGCGATCTTCAATCGCTTTCACGCCGTGACCGATACGCTCAGCGCCCAGCTCACGAATCGCCTGCCAGATGCTCTCCGGACCGGCCGCTTCGCCCGCATGCACGGTAACGCGGAAACCGGCATCGCGCGCCTGGGTAAAGTGACTCAGGAACTCGCTGCCCGGGAAGCCCAGCTCATCACCCGCCAGATCGACCGCGGTGATGTGATCGCGATGGGCCAGTAAACCTTCCAGTTCGGCAAGGCAGGCATCTTCGCCAAAGGTACGGCTCATAATGCCAATCAGACGCACGTCGATATTGTGCTGCTGACGGCCAGCGCGTACGCCGTCAATGACCGCTTCCACCACACCGGCAATCGGCAGGTTGTGGGTCATCGCCATATAACCGGGCGAAAAACGCAGTTCAGCATAATGAATGCCCGCGCGCGCGGCATCTTCGACATTTTCCTGCGCAATGCGGCGGCAGGCATCCAGATCGCCCAGCACTTTCACTCCCCAGTCGAGTTTTTGCAGGAAGCTCACCAGATCAGGTTCATTCTGGCCAACCTGCACATGCGGACGCAGCGTCTCCAGCGTTGAGGCGGGCAGGGCAAGATTAAACTGGCGGCCTAAATCGAGAATGGTTTGTGCACGAATGTTGCCATCAAGGTGGCGGTGAATATCAGTCAGAGGAATTTTAGAATCGATCATGGCGCACTCGCTGAGTTGTCGGTGAAGTGCAGAGCATTATAAAAATATCTTGCGCAACAGCGCCAGCTATTTGCGCAACAGCCGCGCCGGATGCTGCTTAATTACCCATAACCGGCGAGCAAATCAGCGTTCAGGCATAAAAAAAGCGACCCGAAGGTCGCTATAGATGGACGACAGCGCTTACTGCGGCATGCCTTCGCTGGTCGGCATACCCAGCATGTAGCGGGACATAAACTGTTCCAGCGTCATCTTGTCGCCGTTCATGTTCACCTGACCGTTGGTGTACTGCAGGCTGGTCACGATGTTGTTATCCTGCTGCTGAGTCAGGCGGAACATCTGACCCATTGCTGCCAGACCTTTCACCTGCTGATCCGCCAGCTTCTGGGCATCATCCGCCTGATAACCCTCAGCCAGACCCACTTTGTGCATGGTTTCGGTTGCCATCGGCATATTGATCACCAGCTTGCTGTCCAGGCTTTTCAGTACCCGGTCAACCATAGCGCTCAGCGTCTGGGCTTCACCGGTTACGGCAGACGGGTCGTTGAAGCTGGCCGTCAGATTGAAGGTGCTTTCACCTTTGTCATTCTTCCAGCTCAGCGGAGCAATGCTGATGGATGGCGAGCCTTTCAGCAGCATCGGCAGATTGGCCATCAGAATCTGATGCACGCCAGCCTGATAGCGGATAGGATCTTCCGCAACGCCAGGCTGGGTCAGCAGCTCCTGCATCTGCGCGTTGTAACGATCGGAGAAGGCTTTGACCGCCTGCGCATCAAACTGTGACAGCTTCATCTTCAGCGCAGCCTGACCGAAGTCCTGCTTCTGCAGCTGAACGCTTTCCACTTTGTAATCAATATCGCCGCCAATTTTACCGGCGCTGTTATCGAAAGAGGAGGTGCCTTTCATTTTATGCAGCGTCAGGGCGTCCTGACCATTGATGCTGGCATTCACCTTCTCAATGTCCACCGACTGATCGCCGATGCGCACGCCTTCCGGGCTGAGATGCGTGTTACCGCTCAGCTTCAGACCATTGACAGTGAACAGTACTGGCTGGCCCATCTCATTTTTACTGGTCAGCGCGAGGCTATCCACATCGCTGTCCAGCGACACTTTATCGGCTTTATTATCGGCGCTGACGTTGAAGGTGCCGCCATTGGTGGCAAAACGCTCGCCGGTTTGCGCATTCTGATAGTCAACCGGCAGGACACGCAGCGCGGTATCGGTGGCACCGCTGTAACCAATGCGGGTATCTGCGTTAATCAGCGATTTATTGCCGGTCAGCTCAAACAGCTTCTTCACCGCATCGGTGTTAGCCAGCTCGGTATGAACGGATGCCATGCTCGGGATCAGATTGAAATGCTTCAGCTGCGCAAACGGGAAAGGGCCATGATCGATAGTTTCATTCAGGATGATGCTCTGACCCGGCTTCAGCAGCGGGTTATCTTCCGTCTGCGAATTGGCCTGAACCACCAGATTCACCTTGCTGCTGAACACGCCGCGCTGATAGTCCTGATAGCTGATCTTCAGTCGGCTGTTAGGGGCATAAGCGTTCAGCTGTGTATTGGCGTTCTGCACCAGCTCATCCCTGTGGCTTTCAATTTGCTTGCCGGTGAACCACGCCGCGCCAGTCCAGACTACGCCCAGTGCGATGATGACACCTACGGCAACATTGGTCTTTTTCATTGCTGATTCGTCCTTATCCTTGAGTCCGCTTATGCCGCAGGTTTACCCCAGCGACCGAAGAAAAACGCCCGCAAGCGTTTAAAAGCTAATAGGTTGAAATAATAGCAGTTAACAGAGATTCCGTCAGCCGCTCTACCCTAAGTCGTTAAATACCCGCGCCAGCCGGCCCGTACCGGCGACCGTTACCGGCGATTCGCTGGCGGCAATGAAGCAGGATTCACCCGGTTTCAGCGTCAGTTGCTGATCGTCTTTGGCGATAACTGCCTGGCCTTCGATGCAGAACAGCAGGGCGGCGCTCTGCTGCGCCAGCGATTGCGGTTCTGCGTTCAGGCTATGGATGGCAAAGGCAAAATCTTCCACCGGAATCGGAAAGCGCTGCGCATGACCCTGTTGCTCTGGCTCCGTCAGCAGCGAGCTGGCAGGTTTTTCATCAAACTTCAGGTTGGCCATCAGCTCGTTGATATCGATATATTTCGGGGTTAAACCGGCCCGCAATACGTTATCAGAGTTGGCCATCACCTCCAGCGCCACGCCTTTCAGATACGCGTGCGGGGTTTCCGCGTAGAGGAACATCGCCTCGCCGGGCTGCAGGGTGATGACATTCAGCAGCAGCGGTGAAAACAGGCCGCTGTCGTCAGGATATTCAGCCGCAATCATGCGAATAGTTTCCCACGGCTCACCCTGTTGCGCATCAAGCGCGGATTTCAGCACGCCCAGCGCCAGCGATTTCGCTTCACCCTCCAGTGACAGCAGGGTAGAGAACAGCGCAGCAAGCGTCTCCTGATCCGGATGTTGCAAAAAATGGGCAATCTGAGGATGAGCACCTGCAACCGGCTCCAGCAGGGAGACCATCTGCGTCAGCGTGCGAAAGCCATTCATTGCCTGGAACGGCGTCAGCGCATAGACCAGCTCCGGCTTGTGGTTTGCATCTTTATAGTTGCGCTCGGCGGCTGTCAGCGGAATCCCCGCCGCATTCTCACGGGCAAAGCCCACTTCGGCCGCACGTTTGCTGGGATGGACCTGAATCGACAGCGGCTGATCGGCACACAGCACTTTGAACAGGAACGGCAGTTCACCAAAGCGCTGTGCTACCGCGTCACCCAGCATCGCGTCGGGCGCCGCATCAATCACGTCACGTAACGAACGCTCGCTGCCCTGATCCATCACGGTTGAGGGACTTTTCGGATGTGCGCCCATCCACAGCTCTGCCATCGGCAGGTCCTCGGGATTGGCAATCCCATAAAGCTCAGTCAACGCCGTTTTGCTGCCCCATGCGTAATTTTGCAGCGAATTGTTCATTTTTTGCATTGTTTAACCCTTTATCACGGGAAATTATTGCGGCTATTAAAGCAGAAACTACCGGTAAAAATACATATCCAGCGCAAAAGGACGCTAAGCTCTGATAATGTTAAATTATTGTGTATTACTATCCTGACTGTCCGACAGTTGATTGCAACGACCTGGCGGTCATTCTTTTAAAAACAAGGTGAAGGAGACGTATTCATGGCAGGCAACCGCATTGAGAAAGATTCAATGGGCCCCATCGATGTACCGGCAGACAAACTGTGGGGCGCGCAGACGCAACGCTCGCTGGAACACTTCCGTATCTCAACCGAAAAAATGCCGACCGCGCTGGTGCATGCGCTGGCACTGACCAAGCGCGCCGCGGCCAGCGTTAACCGCGATCTGGGACTGCTGCCCGCTGACCGCGCAGATGCAATTGTCAGCGCGGCGGATGAAGTGCTGGCGGATAAGCATGCGGACGAGTTCCCGCTGGCGATCTGGCAGACCGGCTCCGGTACCCAGACCAACATGAACATGAATGAGGTGCTGGCAAACCGCGCGAGTGAAATTCTTGGCGGTGAGCGCGGAATGTCGCGCCTGGTCCATCCCAACGACGATGTGAACAAGAGCCAGAGCTCTAACGACGTCTTCCCGACGGCGATGCATGTTGCCGCCGTTATCGCACTGCGCGAACAGTTAATCCCTCAGATTCAGGTACTGAAAAAGACGCTCAGCCAGAAGTCTGATGCGTTTAAAGACATCGTTAAGATTGGCCGTACCCATCTGCAGGATGCGACGCCGCTGACGCTGGGCCAGGAGATTTCCGGCTGGGTGGCAATGCTGGAGCACAACCTCAAGCATATCGAACAGAGCATTCCGCACGTGGCGGAACTGGCGCTGGGCGGAACCGCGGTGGGCACCGGTCTGAATACCCATCCGGAATATGCGGTGCGCGTGGCGAAGGCGCTGGCCGATCTGACGCAGCAGCCATTTGTCACCGCACCAAACAAGTTTGAGGCACTGGCAACCTGTGATGCGCTGGTGCATGCGCATGGCGCGCTGAAAGGGCTGGCTGCTTCACTGATGAAAATCGCCAACGACGTGCGCTGGCTCTCTTCTGGCCCGCGCTGCGGCATTGGCGAAATCGCCATTCCGGAAAACGAACCTGGCAGCTCCATTATGCCGGGTAAAGTTAACCCAACGCAGTGCGAAGCGATGACCATGCTCTGCTGTCAGGTGATGGGTAACGACGTGGCGATCAACATGGGCGGCGCGTCGGGTAACTTTGAGCTGAACGTCTTCCGTCCGATGGTGATCCATAACTTCCTGCAATCAATTCGCCTGCTGGCGGATGGCATGGACAGCTTTAATCATCACTGCGCCGTCGGCATTGAGCCGGTGCGTGAGCGCATCGATCAACTGCTGAACGAATCGCTGATGCTGGTGACGGCGCTGAACACTCACATCGGTTATGACAAAGCGGCTGAAATTGCCAAGAAGGCGCATAAAGAGGGGCTGACGCTGAAGGGCTCGGCGCTGAAGCTGGGTTATCTCACTGAAGAGGAGTTTGATGCCTGGGTCCGTCCGGAAGAGATGGTCGGCAGCATGAAGTCGTAAGCTCAGCGATGAGCAAGAGGCCAGCGGATGCTGGCCTTTTTTTATATCGGGCAATCGACCCACAGATGCAGTCGGGGTATCAGCAGATTCAGCGGTTCAGCGGCGGGTTTATGCCGATGTGTAATGTTATCGGCGTCGTAATTAAGCAGCTCGCCCAGTACCGGAACCTGACTGCGATCGCGGCAGATCACCAGAATCGGTGACGGGCAGGCCAGCTGGGTCTGTTTTTTTTCGTCCGCGCGCCAGACGCGTGCGACCGGCTGGACTTTCACCGGACGCTTGATTTTCAGCCGTGCCGAGGCGGGCAGGGCGCGCACGCTTGCCAGCTCCTCCTGCACTTTTTCCGCCCACTGTTCACGTGACCACGGTGCCTGCGCGCGTCCCGCCTTCAGGCTTTTTTCCAGCTGGGCGATCACCTCTTCGCGCTTAAGGTTCTTGATAATGTGCTTATTGGCCCAGCCGAAACGCAGGCTGTCAGGGGCGCTGAGCAGGGTGATCGTGCGGTAGGCATTCAGGGTAATCAGACCGCGCAGATGCTGGTGAACGAACTCGAAACGCGCTTCACTCGGCAGGCCCGAGTCCACCGTAATCAGCTGCTCCAGCCGCGCCTTAAGCTGATTAATGAGGTCGACCAGCGAACCGATCTCCGCTTCGCGCTGTTCATCACATTCGATACAGAGCGCCCCAGGCAGGCGCACAGCAGCCTTGGTACTCAGCTGTTCAGACTGATGCTGCATAAACAGGCGGCAGTAGTGGTCGAGCGCCATCTTCAACGCGCTGTCGCCCAGATGCTGCTCGACGTCGATCTGCGTAATCGCTTCATGTTCGCGGCCTTTCACCACCGGCGGCAGGCTGAAGACGCGGGCGATGAGCAAAGGCTGCGCCTCAATCTGCTGACGCAGCTCGCCCAGCGCCAGTTCCAGGTCGTTTACACACTGATGCATATCAGCCACTAAGTCGTAGCGCGCCATGTTGTGCCTCCATAGTTACAACGTCCACAATGTGGCAGATGCCTGTCAGGGATGCAAGTACTTTATAGTTACAACATACTTTAGTTATACCATTAAAAACGTGCGGCCTGCCTGGCTATCCAGTGAAAAGAGCGTCCCGCATTCTGGCTTCTGACAGAACATGCTATAAAAACGGTTCGCCTGCTAATGAAGAGATTGCCTGTGAGTCAGAACAATAAACCCGGTATCGCCGCCATTTTCACCCTGGGTCTGGTGCAGATCCTCTCATGGGGAGGGTCGTTCTACCTGATGGCGGTGATGGCGAACCCGATTGCAGCTGAGACAGGCTGGTCGCAACAGTGGATCTACGGCGCGCTCTCGACGGGGATACTGGTGTCAGGCCTGCTGTCACCGCTGGCCGGCAGGATTATCGCCCGTACCGGCGGTCGTCTGCTGCTGGCGTTGAGCGGTCTGGTGATGGCATTAGGGCTGGTGATGATGGCGGTCAGCGACTCGTTGCCGCTGTTTCTGTTTGCCTGGGTGATCATCGGCATAGGGATGGCGATGGGCCTCTACGATGCCCTGTTTGCCACACTCGGCACCTGCTATGGCGGTCAGGCGCGTTCAGCGATTACCGGTATTACGCTGATTTCAGGCTTCTGCACCACGCTGGTGTGGCCGGGAACGGCGTTACTGATTCATGGATTTGGCTGGCGGGATGCGTCACTGATTATTGCGGCAATGATGGTGGTCTGCGTGCTGCCTGCCTATCTGTTTGCCTTACCGGCGAGCCATGCTAAGCCGCCTGCGAGAAGGGTGGTTAGACAGTCTGCCGCGCCGGAGATTGAACCTGCGCTGTTCTGGCTGCTGTGCGCCATCTTTACCCTCGCGTCGGTGATCATGACGGCGATTTCCGTGCAGCTTATCGCCCTGTTGCAGGCGAGTGGCCATACGCTGACGTCGGCGCTGGCGATCAGCGCGGTGCTCGGCCCGTGTCAGGTAGGCTCGCGCATCGTCGATATTGTTTTCAAACGCAGTCATCCGATCCGCACCACCTTTTTTTCCGTCGGGCTGGTGGCGCTGGGCCTGCTGCTGCTGGCTCTCTTTCCGCAGATGGCGCTGCTGAGCATGGTGCTGTATGGCGCAGGAAATGGCCTACGCGCCATTGTGCGTGGAACTTTACCGCTGGCGATGGTCAAACCAGAGTCTTACGCGATTGTGGTGGGGAAAATGGCCCGCCCGGCGCTAATGGGACAGGCACTGACACCGCTGATTGGCGGATATGTGTTTGAAAAGATGGGGGCATCGGCGACGCTGTGGTTGCTTTGCGCTTTAGCAGTCTTTAACGTGGTGCTGGTTATGGCGCTGAAGCAGCGATTACCGGCGGCGTCGGTCACCACAGCATGATCAAACTGCTCACCGTTTCCGGCAGGATAAGGGTGAGGAGCAGGGTAAGCACCTTGTGCTATCACGCCTTCGCCTTTGGTGAATACGTGCCTTGTCATTGCCGGTTTGCTTCAAAAAAGCAACAGTGTTTGTTATATTTATTGCTCATTGATTGTTCACTTATGCGGCAATAAAACAATAAGATGCACCGCAACTCAGGATAAAGAAATGCTTGATTACCGCTTCCCGACAGCTTTGCAAATGGTTCTGAGCGTAGCGATGGCGGAGCAAATGGGTAAACGCTCTACCAGCGCGATTCTGGCCTATGGGCTGGAAGCGAATCCCAGTTTCATCCGAAAATTAATGGTCCCGCTGACCCGTGACGGCATTATCGTCTCCACGCTGGGCCGTACCGGTTCGATTCATCTCGGCCGTCCTGCTGCAGACATTACCCTGCGGGATATCTATGTCTCCGTCATTGAAGACAAAAAGATCTGGGCCGCGCGTCCCGATGTCGCGCCGCGCTGTCTGGTCAGTGCCAACCTATGCTGGTACTTCAAGTCGATAGCCGATGAAGCCGAGCAGGCATCGCTGGATGTACTCGCAAAACGCACTGTGGCCGACGCGCTGAACGAGCTGAAGAAACGCGACACCAGCAACTGCACCGCCGTACCGGAACCTGAACCCGAAGAGAGTGAAGAACTCTGCAAAAAGAGCCGCTGATTGCGGCTTTTTTTATACCTGCTGATCAGTATCGTCCTGCCTCAAATCTGCCATGAATCAATACCCATCTTTCTGAGTTCGGTCATCGCGATAAACGTAATAAATTGTTTGAAAACTCACTCATGAGCCCAACATTATTGTTGCCTTAAGTACCACCAATGTTATTCTTGCTGTTATACACAGCGAGGGAACGCGATGAAGTACAGTGAATTCAGACGCTGGCTCATTCAGCAGGGCGCTATTTTGACTAAGCACCGCAGTGGAAGCAGCCATTTCAAGGTCTTCCTGGGCGACAGGCAATCCATTTTTCCGGATCATGGAGCGAAAGAAATGCCTGAAGGTACGCGCAGAAAAATTTTAAAAGATCTGGGCCTGTGAGCCCGATCAGAGAGGTAACCCTATGTTTAATTATGCCGTCAGCTTAACCCATGACGCCAAAACCGATACCTATGAGGTCTCGTGTCGTGATTTGCCGTTACTGCATTCCGTCGGCGCCACCGTTGAGGAAGCACTGTCAGAAGCCAAAGATGGACTGGTGACGGCTATCTCTCTTGAGATGGATACCCGTCGTCCGATTCCGGTCGCCAGTAAACCGCTGGAAGGTGAATACATTGTCTCCGTACCTGTGCTGGTGGCGATGAAAGCGGCACTTTATAACGCAATGATTGAAACCGGCACTCGTAAAGTCGATCTGGCACGCCAGCTGGGCGTGAATGGCCCACAGGTTGATCGACTGCTGGATGTTGAGCACTCATCGAAAGTTGAAAAAGTGGAGATGGCGCTGGCGCAACTGGGACGAAAAGCCCAAATTGAGATTCGCACCTGATTATCTGCCCGCAAGAATAATGCAGGAGTTTAAGATGGATAATTATTCTGATCTGGCTAACGTCGACGGGTAACCCGCAGTCATCACTTACGTTCCCGAAATCAACCTGTTCCGTGGACGCTTTACTGGCCTGTCAGGCTACTGTGATTTTGTCTCTGACAGCGTGCAGGGCCTGCACAAAGAAGGGGAGATTTCGCTGCGCGAATACCTGGAAGATTGCGCTGCCTCCGGCATTCATCTCTATGCGGAGCAAGAAAGAATCAAGACCTTTACGCTGCGCTATCCTGAATCGCTGGGCGTGCGGCTCTCGCAGGCTGCTGCGCAAAATGAAACGTCCCTGAAAGCGTTTATCGTTGAAACGCTAAATGAAAAATTAAAGCAGCGTTAATTAACATGCTGCCAATCTCAGACAAAAAAAGGGGCGATCACCCGATCGCCCCTGTTAACGTTTACGGTTTACGCCGTCACTGATTCCGCGTTATCTGACCGGCGCGTCACCAGCTTGCGCAGGGCGACATAGAACACCGGCGTCAGGAACAGGCCGAAGAGTGTCACGCCGAGCATACCTGAGAACACGGTAATACCGGTCACGCCGCGCACTTCTGCACCCGCACCTTCACCCAGAATCAACGGGATGGTACCGGCGATAAAGGCGATTGAGGTCATCACAATCGGACGCAGACGCAGGCGACACGCTTCCAGCGCCGCTTCGATAATCCCTTTGCCCTGAATCTCCAGCTCGCGCGCAAACTCCACGATAAGAATCGCGTTCTTACAGGCGAGGCCCATCAGCACCACCAGTCCGACCTGCACGAAGACGTTGTTGTCTCCGCCAGTCAGCCAGACGCCAAACAGCGCAGAGAGCATCGTCATCGGCACAATCAGGATCACCGCCAGCGGCAGCGTCCAGCTCTCATACAGCGCCGCCAGCACCAGGAACGCTAGCAGGACGGCCATCGGGAAGACAATCAGCGCGGTATTGCCCTGGGTTGACTGCTGATAGCTCAGGTCGGTCCACTCGATGTTCATACCGTTAGGCAACAGCTGACCGGACATCGCTTCCAGCTGACTCATCGCCTGCGCCGAAGAGAGCACGCGCGGGTCGGCATCGCCAATCAAATCCGCCGCCGGATAACCGTTATAGCGGATCACCGGATCGGGGCCGTAGGTAGTGGTGATGTTCACCATGCTGCCAATCGGCACCATCTCACCGCGGTCGTTGCGGGTACGCAGGTTCGCAATATCCTCGACGCTGTCGCGGAACTCCCCATCCGCCTGCGCCATGACGCGCCAGGTGCGCCCAAAGCGGTTAAAGTCATTCACGTACGACGAGCCGAGATAGGTCTGCAGCGTGCTGAACAGTGCGGTCAGTGACACGCCCTGAGCTTTGGCTTTATCCCGATCAACCTGCACATCAAGCTGTGGAACGTTGGCCTGATAGGAGGAGATAGGGAAGTGCATGCCGGGCGTCTGCATGATACTGCCCGAGAGCGTATTAATCGCCGTCTGCAATGCGCCATAGCCCAGACCGGCACGATCCTGCACATAGAGCGAATAGCCCGAACCCTGACCCAGCCCCAGAATCGGCGGCGGCATAATTGAGAAGCCAAAGCCCTGCTGGATCTGCGCGATTTTCGCATTGATCTCTGCGTTAATCTCCGCTGCTGTGTGCTTGCGCTCATTAAACGGCTTCAGGCCGAAGAACACCGTTCCGCTGTTCGGGGTGTTGGTGAACTGCAGCGCATTCAGGCCGGGGAAGGCCACCGCATAGGCGACGCCATCGGTCTGCATACCGATTTCGCTCATCTTACGAATCACTTCATCGGTGCGTGCCAGTGAGGAGCCTTCCGGCATCTTCACGCCGCCAATCAGATAGAGCTTATCCTGGGTCGGGATAAAGCCACCCGGCACGGTGTGGAACATAAAGCCGGCACCGGCCAGCAGCAGGATATAGACGCCAAATACCGCGCCACGGCGACGCAGCGTGCGGCCGACCAGCGACTCATAGCCGTGCGCACTGCGCTGGAAGAAGCGGTTGAACGGACGGAACAGCCAGCCAAACAGCGCATCAATAATCCGCGTCAGCCGATCTTTCGGCGCATCATGTCCATTCAGCAGCATCGCCGCCAGCGCAGGCGAAAGCGTCAGCGAGTTAATGGCCGAGATCACCGTGGAGATCGCGATCGTGGTGGCGAACTGCTTGTAGAACTGCCCGGTCACGCCAGAGAGAAACGCCATCGGCACAAACACGGCGCACAGCACCAGCGCGATGGCGATGATCGGCCCGGAGACCTCACGCATCGCCTGATGCGCGGCGGCGCGCGGCGACAGTCCCATCTCGATATTACGTTCGACGTTCTCCACCACCACAATGGCGTCATCCACCACAATACCGATCGCCAGCACCAGCCCGAACAGGCTCAGCGTGTTAAGCGAGAAGCCAAGCAGATAGAGCACGCTAAACGTACCCACCACCGAAACCGGCACCGCCAGCAGCGGAATAATCGAGGCGCGCCAGGTCTGCAGGAACAGAATCACCACCAGCACCACCAGAATCACCGCCTCCAGCAGGGTCTGCACCACCGCTTTAATGGAGTCGCGGACAAACACGGTCGGATCGTAAGGCGCAGCCCATTTCACATCGTTAGGGAAGCGGGTTGCCAGCTCATCCATTTTGGCGCGAACCGCATTGGAGAGGTCGATGGCGTTAGCGCCCGGCGCCTGGAAGATGCCGATACCGACCGCATCTTTGTTATTCAGCTGGGAGCGCAGGGCATAGCTGCCTGATCCCATCTCAATCCGCGCCACATCGCGCAGCCGCACCAGCGAACCATCTTCAGAGGTTTTCAGGATGATATCGCCAAACTGCTGCTCGCTCTCCAGTCGGCCCTGAGTGTTGATCGACAGCAGGAAGTCGCTCTGCTTTTTCAGCGGCTCCGCGCCCAGCTGACCGGCAGAGACCTGCACGTTCTGCTCCTGCATCGCCGTCACCACGTCAGAGGCCGTCAGGCCGCGCGCCGCGACTTTATTGGGATCAAGCCAGACGCGCATCGCATATTCACCTGCGCCAAAAATCTGGATCTGACCGACACCCGGCAGGCGCGCCAGCTCATCTTTCACCTTGAGCGTGGCGTAGTTACGCAGATAGAGCGAATCGTAGGTATTGTTCGGTGAGAACATGTGCACGACCAGCGTCAGCGTCGGCGACATCTTCTGGGTGGTAACACCCAGCCGACGCACATCTTCCGGCAGACGCGCTTCCGCCTGTGCCACGCGGTTCTGCACCTGCACCTGTGCCTGATCGGGATCGGTGCCCGGACGGAAAGTCACGGTCGTCACCAGCACGCCGTCCGAACCGGCCACTGACTTCATGTACATCATGTTTTCGACGCCGTTAATCGCCTCTTCCAGCGGCGTCGCCACGGAATCCGCAATCACTTTCGGGTTAGCGCCAGGGTACTCGGCGCGCACCTGCACGCTGGGTGGCACAACGTCGGGATATTCACTGATCGGCAGCAGCGGAATGGCAATCATGCCGGTGACGAATATCAGAATCGACAGCACCGCAGCAAAAATAGGCCGGTCGATAAAAAAGCGGGAAAAGTCCATAGCGGCCTCGAATTATTGAGCGGCTGCCGCACGCATGGCGACCTGCTGAGCAGTGACCGGCATGCCGGGCATAAATACTTTTTGCAGACCGGCAATGATGACTTTGTCACCGGCTTGCAGACCCGATTTAACGATACGCAGGCCATCCACCATCGCGCCGGGCTGGATATCGCGCCGCTGCGCTTTACCTTCACCATCCACCACGTAGACATACTTGCGATCCTGATCGGTCAGGACTGCTTTATCGTCAATCAGCACCGCTTCAAACTGCGCGCTGCCTGGCAGACGCACACGGGCAAACAGACCCGGGGTGAACTGACGCTGCTGATTGTCGAGCAGGGCGCGCATACGAATGGTGCCGGTACTGGCGGTCAGCTGGTTATCCATGAAGTCGATCCTGCCCTGATGCGGAAAACCC
Organism: Pantoea sp. 9140; assembly: GCF_000745295.1. Lineage (NCBI taxonomy): Bacteria > Pseudomonadati > Pseudomonadota > Gammaproteobacteria > Enterobacterales > Erwiniaceae > Pantoea > Pantoea sp. 9140. Next base: position 1,663,904 of record NZ_JQNO01000001.1, read on the forward strand.
TGTTCGCCGACCAGGCCAATCTCAGCGGGCAGGGCATGGCGCTGCTGGCCCTGACGCGTCATCGCCTGATAGTTGAGGAAGGTGTTTTCATCGACATCGAAGTAGACATACATCTGCTGCTGCGACACCAGCGTGGTCAGCACACTGGCGCTGTCACCAGCGGTCACCAGGTTACCGGCGGTGATCATCGCCCGGCTGGCGCGGCCATCGATCGGCGCAGTGACGCGGGTGAAGTCGAGGTTCAGCTGCGCCATGTCGACCGCGGCTTCAGCGGCCAGCACATCGGCCTGCGCCTGGCTGGCAGCAGAGCGACGCTGTTCCCACGCCTCGCGGGAAATCGCCTGGGTGCCAATCAGTTTCTCGCTGCGGCCCGATTCGCTGCGGGCCAGACTGGCCTGACTGCGCGCCCGTGCCAGTTCCGCTTTGGCCTGCTCCAGCGCCGCGCGGTAGCTCCGGTCATCAATGGTAAACAGCACCTGACCTTTTCTGACCTCATCGCCTTCGCGATAGTTAACGGCGTCGATATAGCCCGAGACGCGCGGCCGCAGCTGAACGCTCTGCACCGCTTCCACCCGGCCATTGAAATTGTCCCACTGGCTGACCGGCTTGATCAGCACCGGCGCGGCACTTACCTCAGGCGGTGGCGGTGGGGCGTTTTGCGCCACACCTTTATCGCAGCCGCTCAGTTGCGTGATGAGCAGTACCATCCCTAAGAGGGTTAAACCCTGACGAACCCGGTTCGTAATCATTGTTGTTATTCCGCGATAGATATAAAAGACGACCTGCAGGCCAATATTTGCAACTTTTAATATTGCAATTAATCGCAGGGAGTGTAGGCTTGCGTCGCGGGCAACTGCAAGAATAACAGATACACTTTATGTGCGGTTTTGGACAGAGCGTTGAAAGCCTGACCCGTTGCGTTAAAACCCTACAAACAGTGCGGCATTTAATGTACTAATAAAACTTGCATTAAATGGCATAGTCAGCCACCCTTAAGTGTAACTGCAACTGATACTAATACTTTTCGCTACAGCGACGGGAGAGACTGGAATGATGAGTGACGCCTTTATTCATGATTTAATCGACTGGATTGATAACAACATTGAAGCACGTCTGGACCTGGATACGGTTTCAGAACGCGCCGGTTACTCTAAATGGCACCTGCAGCGTATGTTCAAAGAACATACCGGCTACCCACTGGGTGAATACATCCGGGTTAAGAAACTGAAGAAATCAGCCGATCGTCTGACCAGCACCGATGAACCGATTCTCAATGTGGCGATCTCATTAGGCTTCGACTCTCAGCAATCTTTTAACCGCAGCTTCAAACGTCAGTATGGTGTCGCGCCGGGTGCATGGCGTCGTCACAGCGGGGAATCGCACGCCGCATAACCTCGCCAGGGCCAGCTTGTCTGGCCCGCGCTTTTCTCCGGGCGCAAAACTGGTATCATCTGCATCCTGTCGTCACGGATGCCATCATGTCAAAAAAACTCTGGATTGGACTTTTTCTTGTCCTCGCGGCCTGTTTCTACGGCCTTAAACCGTATCTGAATACTGTTTCAGCCCCTGCGCAGGCGGATATCGCCACCCTGACTGACGCCCATACCGTGGCGCGCTGGGTGCTGCAGCATCAGCAATTGCCGGACTACTACCTCACTAAAAGTGATGCGCGTAAGCGTGGCTGGAATCCGGCTACAGGCAATCTGTGCGAGGTGCTGCCGGGCAGAGCTATCGGCGGCGATCGCTTTACCAACCGTGAAAAGCGACTGCCCGCGCGTGCAGGCCGTCAGTGGTATGAAGCGGATGTGAATTATCGCTGCGGTCACCGCGACGCCGATCGCCTGGTTTACTCCTCTGACGGGCTGGTATTTCTCTCCACCGATCACTACCGCAGCTTCAGACAGGTGCCCTGATCATGCTTAACCTGACCTTTGATCTGCGTCAGCTCACCACGCGCGCGGCCTTTTATCAGCAGTTTGCTGAGCAGAGCGGCTGCCCGCAGAGCTTCGGACATAATCTGGATGCATTGTGGGACTGGCTGACGGGCGGAATGGCGCTGCCTGCCACGATGTGGCTGCAGCACTATGCTGCGCATCAGGCCGATTTAGCGCCGGTGCTGGCGCTGCTGGAAGAGGCAGCGCAGTCGCTGGAGGGCGAACTGCGCCTGATTATCGATTAAGTGCGCAGGGGCTTAAGGAGCGCAATCAGCGCTTCGCGGGCCGCCAGCGCCAGGTCGCCGCCACCGGTGTAACCATTGTTTTCAATGATCACCTGATTCAGCCCCACCAGCCAGTCGTAGATATAGTAGGCGGTGTGGTTGGCCGGCGCAGCAGAGAGCTTGGTCAGGCGCTGACCGGCACTGAAGCTGACGCTGGGTGCCGGGGGACGGGAGAAAATCACCTGACCCCGGTTAACCCGGCTGGCAGGGCGTTCCGATTCAGGCCGCTGTAAAAAGCCGAGCCAGGCCACAAAATCCCCCAGCACCGTCATCGCCCGCGTCACCTGACGATCGGCGCGGGATTCATGGCTGACGCTCTGGGTATCCGGCTCATGCAGCGCCTGCTGCAGTTTCTGTGCGATATCGGTGCGGAAACCGGCTGTAATTAACTCTTCAACCAGCCACTCCATCGTCGCCTTGTCCACATTCAGCAACGCCAGCAGGCTGCGGTTTTCCGGCAGCTGACGCAGATGATCCAGCCACAGCAGCAGCACCTGACGCGGATACTGCTGGGTGCTCTGCAGACTCTGACGCGGCTGAACCGGCGCTTCCGCCGGACTCTCGCTGAACAGGTCAAATTCAAAGCCGATACCAAACTGATTTTCCGGTGCCTGAATCGTGGCCGGTTTGCTGCCTGGCAGGGCTGACTGATTGAGCCAGAGCTGGCGCAGCGCTTCACGCGGCGGCTGCAGGCGCTCCAGCAGCTCACCATGCAGGCCGGTGCGATGCTGTAAACACTTCAGCAGCGTGTCGGCGATATTCTGTTTGCGTGCCGCCTGCTCCGGGCTGGCACCCGCTTCGGTCCAGGGCAGCAGACGCCGCTCCACCACGGTGTGCTGAATCTGTGCCAGCTGAGCCAGCAACATGTCGCGGCGGGCTTCCGGCTGCATCTCCTCCAGCAACCAGCTCGCCATGCGGTCGACGCCTGCGCGATCCAGCGCCAGCATCGATCCCCAGTGCTGACCGGGCTGTCCCATCTGACGCTGAACCGCCTCATCTACGTTGACCTGCTGATGACGGGCATCGAACGGGGTAATCGCCCAGATCAGACGCGGTTTCTCTGCGGATTCCTGGGCAGGCTGGTGACGCTGCCATTCGCGCAGTGTTTCGCTGGCAAGATCGGCATCCTGACGGTGGCTGGCTGCGGTGCAGACCAGCAGCAGATCAATCGCCTGCCGCGCGGCGTAAAAGCCAGGCAGCAGGGCGCGTTTCTGTTCCAGCAACTGAGCACGCAGCGGATCCTGCTGTTGCAGGCGCTGGCGATCTTCCTGCGTTGCTGCATCACTGGACTGGCCCGGCGCGGGCAGCTCCAGCATATCGGCATCATCATAAAGCGCGGTTCGCGGAGTAGAACTCAGCGGGACCAGCACCTCCATCGTCAGCAGCGCCAGTAATCCCAGCGGCACGTTCTGCGCCTTGCCGATGCGATTACCGTTCATCGGGCAGACTTCCACTGACTGCTGCTGATCCTGTTCACTGCCAGGCACAATCAGCTGCTCGGCGGGCAGCAGTGATGCGTCGGTCAGCAGGCTCAGCGGGGCAAGTACCCGGCTGCTGTTACGCAGCTGATGACGCAGGTGCAGCAGGGTACGCAGCATTTCATTCAGGGCAGGCTGAGCAGGCCACAGCAATGAAAAGAGCTGCACCCGATCGTCAACGCTGAGCCAGGGCGCCAGCTCAACGGCCTGTGGCCAGAAATGGCGATCCAGCCGCGCATCGTGATGCGGGCGGCGGCGGCTCCAGGACCAGAGGGTCACCAGCGCGTCGCCTTCCAGACCGGCCAGCGGCGTGGTGAGGCGATGACGCTGCAGGCGCTGCAGTGTGCTGTCGATCTGTGCGGTGTCGGGCGTGGACGCTCTGGCACAGGCGACCATCAGCCGCACCAGTTCCGCTTCGCTCAGCAGCGTCAGTTCAACCGGCCATTCGCCTGACAGCGGTTCGCGCTGATGGCTGAAGCGGGTGGCGGTCGCAAAATCGAGGTTGCCGGGATTGATATGCTGGAACCAGCTCAGCTGTTTATCGCCCATCCGGGTCACTAACTGGCCCTGGGCATCGGCCACCATTTCGTTCAGCAGCCAGGCTTTACCCGCCTGGGACTGACCAAACAGCGCCAGCGTGACCGGACGCGCAACCTGCTGTGCCAGCGCCTGAGTCTGCACGCGCGCCTGGCGCAGTTGCAGCGTCAGGGTTTCTGCTTCCAGCGCCAGACGCGGCGACTGCTCACGGGTGGTCTCAATCCAGTTCAGGCTGTTATTCAATGCGTCCTGCAACAGGCTGAGACGTTTTGCCAGCGTTTGTGGCTGACGGGGTTTTAACGCTTTCATCGTTTACATACGCTCCCGCTGTCAATCCAGTATTGCGCATTGGCATTGCCGGTCGCCGACAGGGTATTCAGCTTCAGACTTAACTGCTCCAGCGGCACGCGGGTGCCATCGTCCAGGCGCGCATCGCTCAGCACCAGACTTTCCGGGCCGGCGGCGTCGGGACCGGCTTTGACGGCCAGACGGATGCGCAGCACGCTTTCACCGGCTACTTTGCGCGCCAGCGTGGCGTCGTTCAGCGTCAGGCTGTAGAGCGGCGAGGCGGGCCAGCGTTCGTTATCCAGCTGACGGAAACCGAGACAGACGTTGCCGCGAATACGGAAACTGCTTTTTTTATCCAGCGCATAGCCGGGATCGTCGAGGTCAATTTCGCTGTAGCAGAGGTTCTCGTCCGTCAGCGCCTGGTTTTCATCGAGCATGCCAAGGTAGCGAATGGTCGAATAGGGTTCAAAATCCCCGGCACGGAACCAGAAGCTGCTGAGCCGCAGGTCCAGCGCCAGCAGGCAGAGCATTGCGCCGACCGCCGCAGTGGATTTCGGGTTATCGATGCGGCCATGTTTGTTAAACGGATACCAGTCGCTGGTGTGGTAGCCCTCCAGCGACAGAATACGGCTGCCCGGCAGCGGCTGCAGATGGCGCACCAGCGCCTGAATGCCAGGGAAGCGCGACGGACGACCGGTCAGCAGCAGCACGTCGCACTGATAGAGCGATACCACTTCACACATCGAGCGCAGCGCCGGAATAATCGCCATGCGGTGCTGCATAAATTCGCCGTGCAGCTGCGACAGGCTCACCACCAGCGGCACCTGCAGCAGGTCAAAGCGGCTGTTACCGCCCAGTTCGCGCTGAATTTCGCCGTTAACAAATGCCAGCACCGCCTCGCCCGGTGGCTGATCGACCAGTTCGCCAAACAGCGCGTTGATCTCCGCATGGCTCTCCAGCGGATCCCAGTTCTCGTAACGCTCAAGCACCGCCTGCGCCAGCGGAATAAACAGCTGTAAGGTGACCTGCTGACGCAGCGTCGCCTGACCGTCCATACGACTGTCGTGACCAAACAGCTTGTTCATCAGCGGTTCCGCCAGGGTCAGGCCTGCTCTCTGCAGATGCTGCTGCAGCGCCGGTAAAATCCACAGCTGAATCACATCCAGCAGAATATCGTCGCCCGCCACTTTAAAGCCTTCACGGAACAGCAGGCGCGGGGTGATTTTAACGTTGTTGCCCTGACCATCATCCAGACGATACTGCGTGATGGCGAGGTCGGTGGTGCCGCCGCCGATATCAATCGAGGCGATCCGCAGGCTTTTGCCTGGCAGTTCGTCGGCCTCGCGCGGACGATCGGGACGGGCCATGCTGCTGAAAAAATCTTCGGCGCGACCGGCAAAGTTGACCTGGGTTTCATTGAACAGCCAGACCATCTGACCACAGGTCGCTTCATCCCACTCCATCTGCACATCTGGCAGCGGTTTCGGGTTCTGACGCGGCAGCGAAGGCGACAGATCATCGTCGTCTGCCAGCCAGCCCTCGGCTTTCCAGACCAGCGCCAGCGCTTCCTGCATCCGGCGGCGGAAAATTTCGCGCTCCGGCTTCGGCATCGCTGACGGTAGCGTCAGGATCACATGGCGCAGCTGACGCGGCGCGTGGCTCTGCGGCATACGCTGACGCTGTGCTGCGCTGTTCATCTGCATCAGCGCCTGCGCCAGCAGCTCACACAGCATAAAGGTCATCAGCGAACTGCGGCTGTAATGCGGTGAAAAGACCGGCAGGCGATCGTCGGGTGCCAGCGAAGAGAGCGGCTGGCCTTCGTCGTTCAGCAGGGTGGTAAAGGGGGCGGCATAGGCCAGGGGTTCAGCCTGATCGCCTGGCGTGTTAAAACGCCAGCCTGGCTGATAACGGGCTTCATCCCACAGATAACGGCGCGGGCTGGAGAGGCCGGTGCTGCCTTCCAGACCCACACGCTGCAGGGCCAGACGGCTCGCTTCGCGTCCGACGCGCGTCAGGGAAGGCCACATAAAGGCCTGCTCACGCCCGCTCTCCAGCGAGAAGTTCGCTTTGCCGAAACGCGTCTCAGCAAACTCCAGACGGCTGTCAAACAGCTCGTTGTAAACCTGATGCGGCTGTGAGAGATCGCGCAACTGCAGCTCATAGGTCTGCTTCAGGCCGTTGCTCTCTTCCGGATGATCTTCCACCAGAATGCCGCAGGTATGGGAGTTGCCGACATCCAGAATGATATCGACGTTGACCGCCGGAGTCTGCAGCGTGGCGGCCTGGATGTGGATCTCGCTGAGGTCGAGCTGCTCGCCCAGCAGCTCAAGCAGATTGAGGTAGTGCGCCTGATATTCAAATTCGCGCAGAGCCTGATTAATCGCCTGTTCGCGGCGATCGGAAACGCGGTCGGTAAAGGATTCACGCAGCCAGCCGTCAACCCAGGTCAGGTCAAGAAAATCACCCAGCTCGTAGTTGTGCCAGGCCAGCGCAAAGGTCACGCCGTTCTGCGCATCGGCAGCGCTAAGGCCGAGTTGTTCGCCGCCATCCTGTTCCGCGACACAGCGGGTATCAAAGGCCAGGGTGACGCGATGGGTATTGCCTGCCGCATCAGGCGCGGGCAGGGCAACCAGACGCATCCGCGCCCAGTTTTCCGGGCCGCCGATAAAACGACGGCCGCTGGCGCAGCGCAGCATCGGCAGCGGCAGCCAGCAGGCAGCCAGCAGAGTGAGCGAGTCCGCCAGGGCGATATCGGACTCCGGGCGCACCACTTCAGCTGCACCCCCATCTTCCGGGTAGAGCATGAATTTACCGCTGTTGCCATCGACGTTCAGGCGCAGCAGCGGGCCGTTAGCGGTCTGTCGCACAAACTGACGGCGCGCCTGGGTAGCTGAGAGTTGCAGGCCAAAATCCAGAAACTGCACACCGCTGTTTTCGATCAGCGAAATTTTTTGTTTGTCATCGATCAGGGGAGCCAGCATCGTTATTTACTCTCACGCTTAATCGTCATCGGGAAGACCCGGTCTTCAGCATACTGTGCTTCACACACGGCGGCGCCCATACTCGCATGGCAGACCAGCAGTGGCATACGGTAGCGCGAATTGTTCTGGCACTTCGCCGTGTAGCGGCTCTCAATCACCAGGTTACCGGCGCTGGTCATAGCGGCGCTGACATCCGCTTTACAGCTGGTATTACCCTGCGCGACCTGCACGCTGCCTTTACCATTTTTAAACTGGAAGCGCATCACCGGCGGTTTACCGGTTGGCGTCGGCATCTGGTCGATAGTGACACGCCAACGGCCATCAATCACCTGCACCTGGCCTTCGCGCACGGCGTCCGGCGTGACAATCAAATCATCAGGTTTAGCCGGAACCGGCGGGGTCACCACACTGGCAAGGGTAGCAGATGAAGCGGCAGGTGAGGCTTCGGTCGTGCCAGCGCTGGCTGGTTTTTGCGGCTGCGACTCCGGTTGTTTCTCGGCTGTGGCTGTCTCCGCCGGTGTCGTCGCTGACGGTGTAGCAACAGGTGTGGCCGCCGCCGGTGTTGGGGTGGAAACCGCGGCGGGAGCGGAAACAGTCGCAGGGGCTGCTGCTGGCTTCGTTGATGCCACTGGCGTGGCGACAGGCTCAGGACGATGCAGCAGCACGGCCACCGTTACGGCGGCAGCAATCGCCACCGGCGGTAACAGATACCAGACGCGGAAACGGCGGCGAGCCGCCACGGGTGCAACCGGCTCAGGTTCAGCGGCTGCCGCGACCGGCAGCCGCTCCTCTTCAGGTTCAGGTGCAGGTTCAGGCTCAGCGACGATGACCGGCTCGGCGGCAACAGGTGCGGCAGGCAGTTCTGGCAGTGGTTCAGCCAGCGCCACCGGCAGATTCTCCTCCAGCGTGTCACGCAGGCAGGCCAGCGCATCGTCGCGGCTGCGTGCCTGGGCATCGCCAAAACCCCAGAAGGTAATGACCGGTTTGCCATCAACCAGATAAACATACTGCTGGTCGGGAAATTGCAGGGTTTTGCTCAGCAGCGCACCAAACAGCCGCATCGACGGGTTCTCTGCCGCGCGCGCGCGCGTACTGAGATCCTGCATATCCTGCTGGCAGGCGGTGAGCTGCTGCAGCGCCGCCCGACGTTCATGATCGCTGGCGCCCAGCCAGGATTTCACCCGGCCGCTGAAAGGGGCATACCAGTCGAGGCGATCGCCCCGTTCATTGGCCTGAGGAATGGCCAGGCAATCTGCCAGTGCGCCCTGACGGCGCAGGCGCAGGGTTTCACGAATTTGCAGTGCTGAGGCGTAGACCGGCTGGCCATTTTCACCTAACGCCAGAACTGCATCTAAATTACCGCTGCGCAGAAAAGTTTTTGCCACCTGTTGGGCCCTTATCGGTCGTTGTCTGAGGCAGAAAATCGCGTGTTATCGACGATTAGGTTGATTTTACGCGGGGCAATGACAAATCAAACGGCAGAAAAGGAGCTAAATCCAGTGTTTTTTTCACCGGCGGGCGGAAAAATAACCGATATTTCAGCAGCTATCACGCAATCAGGCGGTTTTACGCACCAGCAACAGGTGAGCGATAACGCCACCTATCAGTCCCCAGAAGGCAGGGCCAATGCCAAGTAAAGAGACGCCTGATGCGGTGATCAGAAACGTGATCAGTGCGCTGTCGCGTTCGGCAGGCACATCGAGTGCGCGATGCAGGCTGCCGCCCAGCGTGGCCAGCAGAGCCAGACCCGCCAGCGCCTCAATCAGCACGGCGGGCAGGGCACTGAACAGCACGGCGATCAGCGCACCGGACGCGCCCGCCAGCAGATAAAAGACCCCGGCGAGCGCTGCGGCACGCCAGCGTTGCTGAGGATCTGCATCGACCTCATCGCTCATGCAGATCGCCGCCGTAATCGCCGCCACGCAGACCGAAAAGCCGCCAAACGGCGACAACAGCAGCGCCGTAACACCGGTCCAGCTCATCAGAGAAGAGACCGGCGGACGGTAGCCGTGTGCCTGTAACGTCGCGATGCCGGGGGCATTCTGCGACGCCATGGTCACCAGGAAATAGGGCACGCCGATTCCCAGCAGCGTGGTCAGGGTAAAGTGCGGCATTACCGGCTCCGGCAGCGCCAGCATCATCGACTGCGGCGGAAAGTGGATGGCATGCTGGGCCATTGCCACGGCAATCCCCACCATTAGCGTCACCAGAATGGCATAGCGTGCCAGCCAGCGACGGGCCAGCAGCCAGGCGAGGCACATGCTGCCACACAGCACAACGTTGCTCTGTAAAACGGCAAAGGTCTGTAGCCCGAAGCGCAGCAGGATACCCGCCAGCATCGCCGCCGCCAGCGAGGCGGGAATGTGGTTCATCAGCCGGGCAAACAGGCCGGTGACGCCGCACACCACAATCAGCAGGTTGGCGAAAACAAACACGCCCACCGCTTCATTCAGCGAAACGCCGTGAAAGCTGGTTGCCAGCAGCGCGGCACCCGGCGTGGACCAGGCGGCCAGCACCGGCATGCGGTAGCGCAGTGAAAGGCCCAGCGAGACGATCCCTTGCGCGAGTCCCAGTACCGAGAGCCAGCCGCCAATCTGCGCGGGCGTGGCACCCGCCGCCTGAAACATCTGATAAATAATCGCGCCGCTGCTGCTGTAGCCCACCAGCACAGCAACAAAGCCGGAGACCAGCATCGGCAGGGTAAAACGGGACGGTTCGGCTCTCGTCATGGTCAGACTCTCAATGAGGTTGTGCGTTATAGCGCACATGTTCGCATAGTGCGCTATAACGCACAAGTGTTACACTGTCGGCATAACGTCACCTGCCAGGGTGACGAGAACTCAGGAGAAAAAATGGCAGATTTTCAGCAACACCTGAGCGGTGCGCTCAGACAGTTGCGCCAGGCCAACGGCTGGAGCCTGACGCTGACGGCGGAGCGCACCGGCGTGAGTAAAGCGATGCTGGGGCAGATTGAGCGGGGTGAATCCAGTCCGACGGTGGCGACGCTGTGGAAGATTGCTACCGGGTTCAACGTTCCCTTTTCCTTTTTTATCGACGGGAGCGCGTTGCCTTCCGGCACCCTACCCGGTTTCAGTCAGCCCAACGCTGACATGTCGGTGCGCTCCGTGCTGCCTTACGATCCGCAACTGCGGTTTGACCTGCTGGCGGTGGAGCTGGCCGCGGGTGCGCAGAGCCATTCCTCGCCACATGAAGCGGGCTGCGTGGAGCAGGTGGTGGTTATCGAGGGTGAACTGCTGCTGGGGGTCAACGATCGCTGGCGGCGTCTGCTAAAAGGCGAGGCGTTTCAGTTCAGTGCCGACGTGCCGCACAGCTACCGCAACCCGCTCAGCACGCCGCTGCGCTTTCACAGCCTGATTCACTATCTGCAGCGCCCGGACGTTACAAATTGATACCGGAGCAAACTACACAGTTTACCTTCGTATCTTTATACTTTCGCTTATCGATGGAGACGGGAAATGCGCGATCTGACTGAATCTGCTGCCACGCTGCGCATGCTGGTGGGCAAGCTGGGCCGCCGGCTGCGCGAGTCGGCACCGCCTGGCGAACTCACCTGGTCGCAGGTGGCGGTGCTGGGGCATCTGGTGCGGGACGGGGCGATGACGGTAACGCAACTGGCCGCCGCCGAGGGTGTACGCACCCAGTCGATGGGGACGACCGTCGCCGGATTAGTGGCGGCAGAATTAATCACGGGCGAGCCCGATCCCCATGATGGTCGTAAAACCCGCTATCTGCCCACCGCGTCGAGTCTGGCGGTGATTACGTCGAGTCGCGCAATGCGCGATGACTGGCTGGTCCGGACGCTCGACGCGCGGCTCAGCCCGGCAGAGCAGCAGCAACTGACCGACGTTCTCCCTCTGCTGCAACGACTCACTGATTATTAAACCCGAGGATCCAACATGGCTGTAACCACACTTGATGCAAAAACTGCGCTGATTGTTATCGACCTGCAACACGGCATCGTAGCGCTGCCGCTGGTCCATGAACCGCAGCCGGTGATCGAACGCTGTGCCGGGCTGGCCGAGGCATTTCGCGCGCACGACCTGCCGGTGGTGCTGGTTAACGTGGCCGGAGGGGCACCTGGCCGTAACGAGCAGGCGCGTCACAGCGGCGACCTGCCTGCCGACTGGGCCACGCTGGTTCCTGCGATGACGCCGCAGCAGAATGATCTCACCGTCACTAAGAAAACCTGGGGGGCGTTTCATAACACGTCACTGCATGAGGAACTGCAAAAGCGCGGCATTACTCAGGTGGTGATCTGCGGTATCGCGACCAGCATCGGCGTGGAGTCAACGGCACGTCAGGCGTATGAATTAGGTTACAACGTCACGCTGGCGACCGATGCGATGACCGATCTCAATATGGATACGCACAACAATAGTGTGAAGTTGATCTTCCCGCGCCTGGGTGAAACCGGCAGCTGTGAGGATATTGTGACACAGCTGAAATCCCGCGCCTGATATGAGATATCCGGGCCACCGCAAGGGTGGCCCGGATTGTTTTAGCGGAAGGCGTAACCCAGCGTCACACCGACGCTGTAGTTGCGGCCTGGCGCAGATTCGAAGTAGCGACCATTGCTCTCATTCACAATTACTGAACCCACATAGTGCCGGTCAAAAAGGTTATCGACCCGGCCAAACAGATCCAGCGTCCAGTTATCCACCAGCCACTTATAGCCACTATTCACCGCCGCCACGGTATAGGACGGGGTATTCACGTTGTTCTGATCTTCAGCGGCGATCTGGCTCAGATAACGCACTTCACTGCCTGCGTAAAAGCCCTGTTCCGGCAGATAGCCGAGTCCGGCGTACACCATGTTCCGCGCGATGCCCGGAATGCGGTTGCCGTCGCAGCTGTCGCTGCCACAGGCGTTGCTGCGATAGCGCGCATCCAGCAGCGTATAGGCCATTTTCAGCCGCCAGTCCCAGGCAAACTGCTGGTCCAGGCTTAACTCCAGACCGCGGCGACGGGTCTGACCGGCATTTTTATAGGTGGTGCGTCCGCCACTGCTGGCATCCGCCACAATCTCATCGCGGGTATTGGTCTGGAACAGCGCCGCGCTGATCAGGCCGTTGCCGATGCGTTTTTTGCTGCCGATCTCCAGCGTGTCGCTGGTGGCCGGTTTCAGCCCCAGATTCAGGCCGGTTGCGCCATCTGAACGGTATGAAAGCTCATTAATAGTTGGAGTTTCAAAGCCGCGTCCGGCCGAGATCCACGCGTTCCAGCTGGGATCAAAGGCGTACTTAAGCGCCGCCGCGGGCAGCCACTTGTGATAGCGCGCCTCACCGCTGTCGTCGCCGTTACCAGGCCGGATATAGAAGTCATTAGAGTCAAAGTTGACGGTGCTGAAGCGCACGCCTGCATCAAGCGACAGTTTATCGGTGAGCTGCCAGTTGGTCTGCACATAAGGATCGAGCGTCCACATCAGGTTGCGCTCGTTGCGGCGCAGATTGCCCTGTTCGCCCAGCTGTGTGACGCCGTTGCTGACCGTGAAGTTTTCATAGCCTTTGCGGCGCTCGGTCATGGTTTCGTAGTCGAGTCCACCGGTCACCGCCACCGGCATCGACAGCAGCGTGTCGCGGTGGGTCCAGCGGGTATAGACGCCCTGATAGTGGCGGGTCAGGGCGATCACGCCACCGGGATGAGACGGATTGCGCTGCACGGTGGCGGGAATCGACTGGAATTGGGTGGTTTCGCGCATCCCCGCGTAGAGCATCACGCTGAGGTCGTCGTTTTCACTCATCTGGCGCTGATAACGCAGGCCGCCCTGGGTCTGATCCACTGTTTTACGGGTGTTGTAGAGCGTAACGTTGCTGACCACCTGGCGCGGATTGTCACGCCACTGCGCCTCGGTTAAGCCGCCGGGATCCTGAGCGTCGATGTGCACGCTGTTAAACAGCAGCGTCAGGGTGCTGACATCATTGATGCGAACGCCAAGCCGGGCGTTGCCGAGGTTCTTCTGCGCAGAACTGTGATCGCGATAGCCATGGGTGGTAAAGCGGGAGGCGGAGACGGTGTAATTCACATCCCCGGCGTGCGTGCCGTCACCGGTCGCGCCACTGGCTTTGACGCTGTTGCGCCAGCTGCCGTAACTGCCGTACCAGCTTCCTGCTTCCAGCGTGGTTGGCTGCTGACCCTGCTGGGTGGTCACATTGATGACGCCGCCCGAGGCGTTGCCGTAGAGCGCAGAAAAGGGGCCACGCAGCACCTCGACATGATCAATCGAGCCGATATCAATGTTGGAGGTCTGCGCCTGGCCGTCCGGCATGGTGGCCGGAATCCCGTCCACATAGATGCGCAGACCGCGCACGCCATAGGTGGAGCGGGAGCCAAAGCCGCGCATCGACAGCTGCAGGTCCTGTGCGTAGTTCTGTCTGTTTTGGATCTGCAGACCCGGCACGCTGCTGAGGTTTTCCGACAGGTTTACGCGCGGTGCCGCCTGACGCATATCGTCGCCGCTGACCACACTCAGGGCGGCGGGGGTATCAAGCTCGTTAAGGCCCGTTTCCGGCGGGGCGGCCGTCACGACCAGGGTATTGTCATTGTCTGCCGCCAGCAGCGGCAGCGGCAAAATGGCAGGCAACATCAGCAGCGTCGCCTGACGCAGAGAGAGTATTTTCATTATCAGAGGCCTGAAAAAAGAAGCGTAAATGAACCAGGTGGAACAATTGCCGCATATGGTAAGGCTTCGGGGTGCCGGGGTACACCGTTTCACGCTGGATTTTTTCGCTGTTTACCGCCAGGCTGGAATCCATCTTTTGCAGTAATAAGGCATCCAGCGTTGACGGATGCAGACACAAACTTATGGGAGTCAGCATGAAACAACCTGAAGTGGCGGTTCTGGGATTAGGTGCAATGGGGCACGCATTTGCCGCCAACCTGCTGAAAAAAGGCTTTCGCGTACACGGCTGGAACCGCACCCGCGCGCGCGGCGAAGATTTGCTGGACGCCGGATTGCAGCTGGCGGATTCACCAGAAGAGGCGGTGTGTAAAGCCGATGTGATCATCGCCATGCTCTCCGACGGCGACACCACAGAGCAGGTGCTGCATCAGGCTAAAGCGGCATTTAAGCAGGGTGCGACGCTTTGTCAGATGGGCACCATCGGCGTGGAAAAAACCGACGCGCTGATCTCCTTTTTCGCAGCGGAACGACCGGATCTGCTGTTTATTGACGCGCCCGTTTCCGGCACCAAAGCACCCGCAGAAAACGCACAGATTCTGGTGCTGGCCAGCGGCGATCAGAGCCGTGCCCAGGCGGCAGAAGCGGTGTTTGCCGCCATCAGCAAAGGAACAAAGTGGCTGGGCGAGGCGGGCAAAAGCACCCGGATGAAGCTGGTCATTAACAGCTGGCTGATCGGCATGATGCAGAGCCTGGCGGAGAGCACCCGGCTGGCAGAGGATTTCGGCTTTTCAACCGACGATCTCTGGCAGGTGCTGGAGGGCGGTCCGCTGGCCGCGCCGTATGCGAAAATGAAGCTCGGGATGATCGCCAGCGACGACTACACGCCGCAGATGCATCTGATCTGGGCGCTGAAGGATGCCCGCCTGGCGCTGGATGCGGCAGAAACACCCTTACCGGCGCTGGAGAACATCGCTCAGCTCTGGCAGCAGGCGGTGGACGCCGGACTCGGTGAAGAGGATCTGGCGGTCATCTACCGCTATCTGAAGGCGTAATGAGTCAGCAGCATTTTGACTTCAGCACGCGCCCGCTGGTGCCGCTGGCGCACGACTACCTGCACGGTGCCAGTGAACCCTGGCATCATCGCGCCTGCGCCCAGTTGATCCACACGCTGAGCGGCGTGGTGCGGGTCGAGACGGAGTTCGGCAGCTGTATAGTGCCGCCGCTGTCACTCTGACTGTCAGCCCGCTGCAATGCCACCGCAGGCTGCGTCACGCCATACTGGCGGCAGAAGAGCTGCCACAGTGCATAATGCGTCATTTCGCGGCCGTGCCGGTCCGTCTCCAGCTGAACACAGCGGCTGAAATCCTGCTGCAGCGCACGCGGCATCTGCAAACCGTGATTCTGCTCCAGCAGCCAGGCGGCACCGCTTTTTCCTGACTGACTGTTCACGCGGATCACCGCCTCATAGCTGCAGCCAATGTCGGCCGGATCCAGCGGCAGGTAGGGCATCTGCCACTCTTTCTCCTGCTGTTCGGCACGGATGGCGAATCCTTTTTTAATCGCATCCTGATGAGAGCCGGAGAAGGCGGTGAAGACCAGTTCGCCTGCATAGGGATGTCGCGGATGAACCGGCAGCTGGTTACAGCGGGTCACGACCTCAATCACCTCATGCATCTGGCTGAAATCGAGCTGCGGTGAAATGCCCTGGGTATAGAGGTTCAGCGCCAGCGTTATCCGATCCACATTGCCGGTGCGTTCGCCGTTGCCAAACAGGCAGCCTTCGACCCGGTCAGCGCCCGCCAGCAGCGCCAGTTCTGCACAGGCGACGCCGGTGCTGCGATCATTTTGCGGATGTACGCTGATGCAGACGGCGTCGCGACGGCTGAAGTGGCGGCAGAAAAACTCAATCTGATCGGCATAGACGTTGGGGGTGTTCACCTCCACCGTGGCGGGCAGGTTAATGATCATCGGTCGCTGCGCGTCAGGCTGCCAGACATCAGCCACTGCCTCGCAGATCTCCAGCACAAACTCCGGCTCGGTAAAGCAAAAGGTCTCTGGCGAATATTCAAAGGTCCAGTGGGTCTCCGGCTGCGCCTCACATTCTGCGCGAATCTGCCGTGCGCCCGCCGTCGCCAGCGCCACGATTTCCGCTTTGCTCTGTTTAAACACCCGCTCGCGAAACAGCGCCGCGGTGGCGTTATAGAGATGCACAATAGCGCGCGGCACACCCTGTAATGACACAAACGTGCGGGCAATCAGATCTTCGCGTGCCTGAGTCAGCACCTGCAAAGTCACCTCCTCCGGGATGCGCTGTTGCTCAATCAGGTCACGAACGAAATCGAAATCCGTCTGCGACGCCGAGGGAAAGGCAACTTCAATCTCGCGGAACCCGCAGCGCAGCAGCAGATCCCAGAACGCCATTTTCCGTTCCCGATCCATCGGCTCTGCCAGCGCCTGATTGCCATCATGCAAATCGGTGGAAAGCCAGCGCGGAGCCTGCGTCAGCTGGCGCGACGGCCACTGGCGGTCGGGCAGCTCAATCAGCGGGGAGGGGCGATATTTATCAGCAGGTTGGGTCAGCATAGGATTCTCCTTGTGTTTTTTACCAGTCTGCCGACACGTCTTGTGGGCCGCGCGCGCAATAGTGACAACCTGACGCGCAAAAGTGACAAGCCTCTGCGTGCGCTCCTGTTTGATGAATCCACCAGGCAGGGTTAGCATGGTCGCCTGTTTATCCGGGTGAACACTTATGCTGATTTTTGACGGACACAACGATCTGTTGCTCAACCTCTGGCTGCATCATCGCGATGCACCCGCGCAGGCATTTTATCAGGGGATTGAACGGGGTCATCTCGACTTTTCGCGCATTCAGCAGGGCAAAATGGGCGGCGGGCTGTTTGCGATCTTTGTACCGCCGCAGGCGTACATTGCCAGCGCTGTACCGGCCCGCGCTGATGAGCCGTATGAACCGCTGCAAATCATGTGGCAGCAGCTCGATATCCTGCAGCAGCTGGCCGCTGCGTCCGGCGGACGGGCGCGACTCTGCCGCAGCAGTGACGAGATTGCCGCCTGCCGCGCGGAAGGCGTGCTGGCGATGGTGGCGCATATCGAAGGGGCCGATGCGCTGGACGAGGAGGGCGAGCAGCTGCGCGCCTTCTGGCAGGCGGGGGTGCGCAGTATCGGGCCATTCTGGAATCTGCGCAGCCGCTTTGGTGAAGGCGTCAGCGGCTCGTTTCCCGGCACGCCCGATACCGGGCCGGGGCTGACCGCCGCCGGTGAAAAGCTGATTCAGCAGGCGGGTGAGCTGAAGATGATGATCGACGTGTCGCACATGAACAGTAAGACGTTCTGGGAGACCGCCCGGCTTTCCCGCGCGCCGCTGGTCGCCAGCCATTCCAACGCGCACGCGCTCTGCCCGCAGCCGCGCAATCTGACCGACGATCAGCTGGTGGCGATCCGCGACAGCGGCGGTCTGGTTGGCATTAATTTCGGCAATGCGTTTCTGCGCGCCGATGGAAAACGCGACGCTGACACGCCATTAACAGAAATTGTTAAGCATTGTGATCACCTGTTGAAGATAATGGGCTGCGACCATGTGGCCTTTGGCTCTGATTTCGACGGGATTACCCCTCCGGCCGCGCTGGGCGATGTCAGCGGAATGCCGCGATTGCTCGCCGCTTTTCAGGAAGCGGGCTATGATCAGAGACTGACAGAGAAGCTGGCATGGGGAAACTGGCAGCGGGTTTTACATCTGACCGGGCTGTGATAACAATTTCCTTACGTTCCGGGCTTGATCCCGACGCGCCATTGGCGCAACATCTGCCTGGAAATTGTGACGGTGCTCTCATTTAACAGCCGTCACGCCGATTTCAGACAGCACATTTACTGTTAACCAAGAGGAAGTAACTCATGTGGAAAAAACCAACTTTCGTTGATATGCGTCTCGGTCTGGAAGTGACTCTTTACATCTCCAACCGTTAATCGTTCTGCCCGCCCTCTGAGCGGGCATTTTTTTTCAAATTCTGGTTTTCCTCTATGTTTATCAAAATCCTCGGCTCAGCCGCGGGTGGCGGGTTTCCGCAGTGGAATTGTAACTGCGCCAACTGCCACGGCGTGCGTAATGGCACCATTCAGGCTCAGGCACGCACGCAATCGTCGATTATCCTCAGCGATAACGGTGAAGACTGGGTGTTATGTAATGCGTCACCCGACATCGGCCAGCAGATCCTGCACACGCCAGAGCTGACCCGCAAAGGCGTACTGCGCGGCACGGCGATCGGGGGAATTATCCTCACCGACAGCCAGATCGATCACACCACCGGGCTGCTGAGCCTGCGTGAGGGCTGCCCGCATCAGGTGTGGTGCACGCCGGAAGTGCATGCCGACCTCAGTACCGGCTTCCCGATCTTTCCAATGCTCACCCACTGGAACGGCGGTTTACAGCACCGGCCAATTGCGCCCCTGACGCCGTTCAGCGTCGATGTCTGCACCGATTTGCAGTTCACCGCGATTCCTATCATCAGTAATGCACCGCCTTACTCGCCCTATCGCGATCGGCCGTTGCCGGGCCATAACGTGGCGCTGTTTATTGAAAACCGGGCGAATGGACAGACGCTGCTCTACGCGCCAGGTCTGGGCGAGCCGGATGCGGTGATCCTGCCGTGGCTGCAAAAAGCGGATTGCCTGCTGATTGACGGCACCGTCTGGCAGGATGATGAGCTGCTGACCACCGGCGTGGGTCATAACACCGGCAAGGCGATGGGCCATCTGGCGCTGGCGGAAGAGCAGGGGCTGATGGCGCTGCTGGCGTCGCTGCCAGCTAAACGCAAAATTCTGATCCACATTAACAACACCAATCCGATCCTTAATGAGCAGTCACCCCAGCGTCAGTTTCTGACGGAGCAGGGAATAGAGGTGAGCTGGGACGGAATGGCGATTCATCTTCAGGGCTAAATCATGCAGATTACTGACACGCTGTCGCCGCAGGCTTTTGAACAGGCCCTGCGCGACAAAGGCGCTTACTACCACATTCATCACCCGTATCACATCGCGATGCATAACGGTCAGGCCACGCGGGAGCAGATTCAGGGCTGGGTGGCGAACCGCTTTTATTACCAGACCACCATTCCGCTGAAAGATGCGGCGATCATGGCTAACTGCCCGGATCCGGCCACCCGCCGTAAATGGGTGCAGCGCATCCTCGACCACGACGGCAGCAACGGCGAAGAGGGCGGCATTGAGGCCTGGCTGCGGCTGGGCGAGGCGGTCGGGCTGACGCGCGAAGAATTATTGTCAGAGCAGCATGTGCTGCCGGGCGTGCGTTTTGCCGTCGATGCCTATATCAACTTCGCCCGCCGTGCCAACTGGCAGGAGGCGGCCTGCAGTTCACTCACCGAGCTGTTCGCGCCGCAGATCCACCAGTCGCGGCTCGACAGCTGGCCGCAGCACTATCCGTGGATCAAAGAAGAGGGCTACTTCTACTTCCGCAGCCGCCTGGGTCAGGCGAACCGCGATGTAGAGCATGGCCTGGCGCTGGCGCTGGAGTACTTCACCACCGCGGAAACGCAGAACCGGATGCTGGAAATTTTGCAGTTTAAGCTTGATATTTTATGGAGCATGCTGGACGCCATGACCATGGCTTATGAGCTGAAACGTCCGCCTTATCACACCGTCACCGACAAGGCGGCGTGGCACACCACCCGACTGGTATAACAGATGAATGAAAACTCGATTGCCGCGTTTCGTCGCGGCTACCGTATGCAGTGGGAAGCCGCCCAGGATACCCATGTGGTGCTCTATCCCGAAGGCATGGCGAAGCTGAACGAAACCGCCGCCGCCATTCTTGAGCTGGTGGATGGCAAACAGGATATCGCCGCGATTATCGCGACGCTGGATAGCCGTTTCCCTGAGGCGGGCGGCGTGGGGCCGGACGTTTTGGAGTTCCTGCAGTCAGCCTATGAACAGAAGTGGATACAGTTCCGTGATCCCGCTTAAACCTGGCGTGAATCCGCCGCTCTGGCTGCTGGCCGAGCTGACCTATCGCTGTCCGCTGCAGTGTCCTTACTGCTCCAACCCGCTGGATTTCGCGCAGCAGGAGAAGGAGCTAAGCACGGAGCAGTGGATTGAGGTGTTTCGTCAGGCACGCGCCATGGGCAGCGTCCAGCTTGGATTCTCCGGCGGCGAACCGCTGGTGCGTAAAGATCTGCCGGAGCTGATCAAAGCGGCGCGCGATCTCGGCTTTTACACCAACCTGATCACTTCGGGCATCGGCCTGACAGAGAAGAAGCTGGATGCGTTCAGCGAGGCCGGTCTGGATCATATCCAGATCAGTTTCCAGGCGAGTGACGAAACCCTGAATGCGGCGCTGGCCGGGTCGAAGAAAGCGTTTCAGCAGAAGCTGGAGATGGCGAAAGCGGTAAAAGCGCACGGCTATCCGATGGTGCTGAACTTTGTGCTGCATCGCCATAACATCGACCAGATCGATAAGATCATCGACCTCTGCATTGAGCTGGAAGCGGATGACGTTGAGCTGGCGACCTGTCAGTTCTACGGCTGGGCGCAGCTTAACCGCGAAGGCCTGCTGCCGACGCGTGAGCAGATCGCTCAGGCGGAAGCGGTGGTCAGCCGCTATCGTGAGCGGATGAGCGACAGCGGCAATCTGACCAATCTGCTGTTTGTGACGCCAGACTACTACGAAGAGCGACCTAAGCCCTGTATGGGCGGCTGGGGGGCAATCTTCCTGAGCGTCACACCAGAGGGCACCGCGCTGCCGTGCCACAGTGCGCGCCAGCTGCCGGTCGAGTTTCCGTCGGTACTGACGCAGCGCCTGGACGATATCTGGTATAACTCGTTCGGCTTCAACCGCTATCGCGGTTTTGACTGGATGCCGGAGCCGTGCCGCTCCTGTGATGAGAAAGAGAAAGATTTTGGCGGCTGTCGCTGTCAGGCCTTTATGCTGACCGGCAATGCTGACAACACCGATCCGGTGTGCAGCAAATCACCGCATCACGGCAAAATTCTCGACGCCCGGCGGGAGGCGGATTGCAGCGACATTAAAATTGGTCAGCTGCAATTCCGCAACCGCAGCAACTCGCAACTGATCTACAAAACACGGAACCTCTGATGAACATGCGCGGCCTGGTGATTGAGGGTCTGACGGTTGAACTGGTGCATCAGCCCGATGCCAGCCAGGCCGCCGCCCTGATTCAGGTAGGGGCAGGGAGTCACGACGAGCCGGATCGCTGGCCCGGACTGGCGCATCTGCTGGAGCATCTGCTGTTCACCGGCAGCAGCGGCTGGCCCGATGAGGGCCGGCTGATGAGCTGGATCCAGACGCAGGGCGGAAAAGTTAACGCCACCACGCTGGCCCGGCACAGCGCGTACTTTTTCGAGGTCACGCCGTCGCTGCTGGCAGACGGGCTGGCAAGACTGCAGGATATGCTGGTCTCTCCGCTGCTCGATAATCAGGCAATCGCGCAGGAAGTGGCAGTCATCGACGCGGAATATCAGCTGTTGCAGCGTCATGAGCCATCCCGCATCGAAGCGGCATTACTGCACACCGCTGCAACCCCCGCTGAATTTCAGCGCTTCCATATCGGCAGCCGGGCGAGCTTTGGCGACGAGCTCTCTGCGCTGCAACGGGCATTGCGGCAGTTTCACCAGCGCTACTACGTTGCCAGCAATATGCGGCTCTGGCTGCAGGGACCGCAGTCGCTGGATGAGCTGGAACAGCTGGCGCGTCAGGTTGCCGCTGCGCTGCCTGTCGGTCAGTGGCGGCAGGAGCTGACACCGCCACAGTTCAGTAGCGATACCTGCTGGCAGCTGGCGGAAACAGCCCAGGCAGCGCTATGGCGCAGCTGGCTGCTCGATAGCAGTGACGGTGTCACGTTGTGGCGTGAGTTTTTATTGGATGAAGCGCCCGGTTCGCTGCTGGCTATTCTGCGTGAAAAGGGGCTGGCGGAGACGGTGGAGCTGAAATGGATTTATCAGGCTGAAGATGCGTACTGGCTGGCGCTGGGTATCGAAACCAGTGAGCCTGCAAAGGTAAATCAACTGGTTAACGGTTACATTGCTGCGCTGCGCCAGACGAATGAACAGCAGCATCAGCACTATTATCAGCTGGCACAGCAGCAATTTGTGACATTGTCACCGATGGAGCAGTTGCGTCAGCGCGCTATCGGTTTCGCACCTGACAAAAACCTGCCCGCGCTGCAGCCGCTGCTGGAAAATCTCGCCAGTGCGCCCGGCACACTGCTGTTCTGTTCATCGCAACCGGCAATGGAACACATCGTTACGCAGGGCTTCACTCTGGCGCTGACGGCCTGTGAGCCCGCCCCGGCGGAGGCGCTGCCCGCTGCCCTTTTCACCTTCTATCCGCTCGACATCACTACGACGCCTGCGCCGCTGCCCGCTCAGGCGGCGGCATTGCCGCATCATCCGTCAGATGACCCGCAGCCAACGCTGATCCTGCGACCGGAGTTCTGGTCAACCTTTACTGCGGAGGCGGGCGAAGCGCTGGGCCGTCGGTTGCGTCCGCTGTTTGCGGCGCTGCGTCATCAGGGTGGTCACGGCAGCTGGCAGGAAGTGGAAGGTGTGTGGCAACTGACGGTCCGGCTATCGGATCAGGCGGTCGCTGACCTGGCGCTGAGCCAGATTGTCTCCGCCCTGACATTACCCATTAAGGCAAACCGGCCCGCGCCTGTGGAGAGCATCGCTATCCGCGCGCTGCTGCGACAGTTGCCTTATCAGCTGGCAGCCAACGTTACGCCAGGATGCTGGCGGGCGGCGCTGAAGGGCGGCGATGCGATGCTGCACTCAGTGATTGCCCGGCGGCTGAGCGCGCTGTCGCTCCCGGTCAACCCTGACACGCCGCCCACGCGTATGACCACACAAACCGGTATGACGCGCCTGCCGCACGCCAGTGCAGACAACGCGCTGCTGCTGTTTATTCCGCTGCAGCGTCCTGAACAGCTGGCTGCATTGCGCGCACTGGCACTGATCTACGAGCCACGCTTTTTCCAGCGCTACCGCGTTGAGCAGCCGATAGGTTATGTGGTCAGCAGTCGCTATATGCGCTGTGCCGATGAAGATGGGGTGTTATTTGCGCTGCAGTCGCCCGACTACAGTGCACTGTCACTGCTGCGCTACTGCCGTAACTTCCTGCGGTCACTGAACGAGACGCTGGCGGGATGTGATCTGGTGGCCCTGAAAGCGCGACTGCTGAGCCAGCAGGCTGAGCAGCCACTGGCCCTGTTGCGCCGTGAAAATGGCCTGGCAGAACCGGACGCGGCGCAGATTGCGGCACTGACCCTTGCAGATTTACAGCAATTGCACCGCACGCTGATTCAGGATCGCCGCCGCTGGCGGGTGCTGTTCACCGGCGCGAATGCGTAATGACCGGTTTTAAGGTTGCTGAATTTATTTGAAAATTACCGACAAATCTCTTCACTGTCTATTCCGGGAAAACTGGACCACACTCAATTCACTTTTGTCCGCATAAGGAATTGACTGTGAAGAACTTCAAACGTATTGCACTGCCCCTGTTAGCCGCTGCTACCCTCTACGCTCCGTTATCTCAGGCCGAGGCGATGCACTACCAGCTGAACCCTGAGCATACGTCGGTAATTGTTGCCTGGAACCACTTTGGCTTCTCCAATCCTACCGCGGATATCCCGGATGCAACCGGTACGCTGGTGTTTGATAAAGATCATCCTGAGGCCTCACGCGTTGACGTGACCCTGCCCGTCAGCAAAATCGACAGCCACGTTGCCGCGCTGACCAAAGAGTTCAAAGGTGCTGAATACTTCGATACCGCCAAATACCCGACTGCGACCTTCCACAGCACCAAAGTCGTTGCGAAGGGCGACAACAAATTTGACGTTGAAGGCAACCTGACCCTGAAAGGCATCACTAAGCCAGTGACGCTGCACGCGACGCTGAACAAGCAGGGCGAGCATCCGATGGTCAAGAAGCAGGCGATTGGTTTTGACGCCACCGGCACCATCAAGCGTTCTGACTTCAAGCTGGACAAATATGTCCCTGCAGTCAGCGACGACGTTACGCTGACGCTGTCTACTGAAGCTTACGCGAAGTAACCGGCGACAGGCGCAGCCCCTCTGGCTGCGCCACTTTTTCCCTGACTTTGCTCTCGTCAGCCCTGCAGACTCTTCAGGGTAACAGACGCCCCGCCACAGACGATAACCAGCACGTTATCATCCGGTTTAAAGCCAATTTTCCCGTCATACAGCATCGATAATGAGACGCCACAGGCTGGCTCTGTCAGGACACGATGATCGTCCAGGAAGCGGCGGCAGGCATTAACAGCCTCTTCATCTGTCACAACCTTTCCCCTGACATCTGCCCGGCATGCCACGTTAAATGCATTTTCACACACCTGACTGGCTGCCAGCGTGGTGGCGATACCGCTGACCCGGGCCAGCGTGACCCGCTCACCGGCTTCCAGCGCGGCGTTAAGCGACGCGGTTCCCTCAGTTTCAACTGCATAAATCGGGATATGGCTGAGCTGATGTCTTTCCAGACCCTGGACAATGCCGGAGAGCAGACTGCCGCCGCCTACGGAGAGGATTACCGCATCCGGCCGCACCCCCTCACTGATCACTTCATCTACCAGCGTGCTGATGCCGTCCCACAGCAGCGGATTGTCAAAGGGATGGATGTAGATATGTTCGTGCGACGCCAGCGATAACGCGTACGCATTGGCCTCACTCCAGACGTTGCCGTGTACGATCAACTTCGCACCTTCCTGTTCGATAAGCTGTCTGGCGCGCGCCGAGGTGGTTTCAGGCACCACCACCGTGACCGGTAGCCCCAGTCTGCGGCCACTGTGTGCCACGGCAATACCCGCATTGCCGCCGGAGGAGCTGACAAATGCCTTAGCGCCCTGTGCCGCGTAGTATTGACAGATATGGCCTGCGCTTCTGAGCTTAAACGATCCGGTTGGCTGCGCTGATTCCATTTTCAGCCAGACGTTGCTGCCGCTGAGCTGACTTAGTGGCAGGGAGTGAACGAGAGGGGTACGGATAGCTATTTCCATGCGTATGATCCTGGTCAAATGTGGTCACAGGGAACCGGTTTGTCATCACGGAGAACACGGGTTTTGCCGTGCGAAATAACGGCGTCGGATGCAGAAGAGAAAGTTCCCCCACACAAAGAGCGTGGAAGTTTTTCCTTAGAAATCATTATCGTCAGGCTGTGTTTTCTGTGGGCATTGAAAGGTTATACCGAAGAATGCTACTCGTTCGCAACAGAGATGCTGAATCTGATTAACATCTGCCTGCGGATTTTCTTTCTGCACCTTAATT
Source organism: Pantoea sp. 9140 (assembly GCF_000745295.1). Lineage (NCBI taxonomy): Bacteria > Pseudomonadati > Pseudomonadota > Gammaproteobacteria > Enterobacterales > Erwiniaceae > Pantoea > Pantoea sp. 9140. Next base: position 1,689,367 of record NZ_JQNO01000001.1, read on the forward strand.
GCGGTTTCTGCTCTGCGAAAACGGGAAAAATGAGGTGAAAGTCACAAATCTGCAACGCTGCTCTAATGGCTGATTTTACCTCCTCCCGCTTTCTGGCCAGTTCACCCGCGCCATCTACTAAGCCAATGATTTATATCGATTCGCCTTGAGCGCAATAAGTTGGAATAGTGTGAGGCAAATCACAAATAAAGCGATGTTAAGAGCACTGTCAATATTCCCGCCTGAGAAAAACCGCACGTAACTGTGATCTCCTCTGCAAATAGCAACCCCGCTAACCGGAAGAATACCCTTCAGCAGAATAAGCCAGCGGGGTGAGGGTGATGCGAATTGGAATGGTGATCAGTGGCGGTGACGTGACCGGCATTAATAATTTTGTCTTCCAGATTGGGCGCATGGCACAGGCGGAGATGGTGATATTTGACGGTGGTATTCCTGGCCTGCTGGAAAATAATCATCGTGAGATCGGCATGCGCGATCTGCTCGACTTTTCCATCGCCTCTATTCCGGTTATGCAATCGGGACGCACTGAAAAGAAACTGGTGCGCAGCGAGTATGAGTTAATTGCCCGCCAGCTGAAAAACGCCCGGATTGACATATTAATCATGGCGGGCGGAGACGGGTCGCTGCAATTTCTCCATACCCTGACGGCGTACGGCGTGAATTGTTTCGGCGTCGGTATGACCATCGATAATGATGTTTTCGGCAGCGACTACACGCTGGGATTTTCCACCGCCTGCGAGCAGGTATTAAAAGAGGTGGCGAAACTGCGTAATACCGGCCGTGCCTTACCGGGCCGGGTTTTTATGCTGGAATTACTCGGCGGCTATTGCGGCGAATTAACGCTGCAGTCCGCGATTAAAGCTAACGCTGATATTGCGTTAATTCCGGAGTGCCAGATCCCGCTGCCACAACTGGCGCAGCGCATCACCGGGCGACTGGCAGAGCAGAACAGCGTGGTCATCCTCTGTTCGGAAGGCTACACCCGGGAATATTCGCCCGGTTTTCAGGGGGCGATCGACACCTTAATCAAACAGCTTGAACCCCTTATTGGCGTGCGCATCCGTAAAACCATCCTGGGTTACGGGCTGCGCAATGGTGATCCCACCTGCGAAGAGATCTTTCAGGGCACCATTATGGCCAGTGAAGTGGTGCGTTGTATTCAGTCAGGCATGCGGAATAAAGCGGTCATTATTAATGGCAGCAATAAACCGATTCCGATTGATTTAATAAGCATGCAAAAACGCCTGGTCGATATTGACGGGCACCATTACAAACTCGCTAAACAACTCAATATAGTGTGAGGAAAAAACCATGCTGAAAATATTATGTGTCTGTGGTTGTGGATTAGGTTCCAGTTTTGCGATTGAGATGAGCGCAAAAGCGGTATTAAAAAAACTGGAGATTGAGGCCGACATCGATCACACCACCATTTCAGAAGCGAATGCCTTTAAGTCAGATATGATCCTGACGCAAAAAGCGTTTGCCGATGTTTTAAACGCCGACGCCAGTCCGGAACAGATTAAACGGGTCATTATTCTTAACCGGCTCACCGATAAAGCGGAAATAGAGCAGAAGATCCTGGCCTTTTTAAAAGAACGCAACCAGAAGGTCGCCGCCCATGAATAGTGTGATCGACTTCCTGGTAAAAGATCTGCTGGGGCAGGCATCGATTCTGATCGCCTTTATTGCCCTGATTGGTCTGCTGCTGCAAAAAAAATCGGCAGGCAAGGTGGTGGAAGGCACCTTTAAAACGCTGCTCGGCTTTTTAATTATGATGGCGGGTATCAATATTATTGTTGGCACCCTGACGTTCCTCAATACCATTTTTACCCATGGCTTTGGCATGCGCGGCTATATCACCGATGTGGCCGCTATTGCCGGGCTGGCTAACCGTGAGCTGGGGTCTGAAGTGGCGCTGACGCTGCTGGTGATTTTTATCGTCAACATCATCATTGCGCGACTGACGCCGTTTAAGTACATCTTCCTGACCGGCCAGGCGTTGCTGTGGATGGCGACCATTGGCGCAGTCATCGGCTACAAAGCAGGGCTGACGGGCCTGCCGCTGATTCTGACCGGCGGCATCTTTGGCGGGATTATGGCGGTGGTAATGCCAGCGCTGGCGCAGCCGGTGGTGCGGCGGATCACCGACTCGGACGACGTGGCGCTGGGTCACTTCTGCACCATCGGTTATCTGGTCACGGCGGCGGTCGCCAAAGTCGTCGGCAAAGGCTCGCGCTCCACCGAAGACCTGAAACTGCCCGATAACTTCAAGTTTCTGCAGGATACCTATCTGTCGATGGCGCTGGTGATGGTACCGATGTACCTGATCCCCGCTGTGGCAGCCGGCCCGGCGTTTATCGCCCAGTACAGCAACGGCATGAACTACCTGATGTACGCCTTTATGCAGTCGATTCAGTTCGTGGCCGGGGTCTTCGTGCTCTACAGCGGCGTCCGCCTGCTGCTGAACGAACTGGTGCCAGCCTTCCGGGGTATCGCGATGCGCGTGGTGCCGGACGCGAAACCGGCGCTGGACTGCCCGGTGATGTTTCCGTACGCCCCAAACGCGGTGATTGTCGGCTTCCTCGCCACCACGCTGGGTTCCATCGTCGGCATGCTGGTCTTCCCGATGTTTGGTCTGGCGATGATCCTGCCTGGCCTGCTGACCAACTTCTTTGCCGGTGGCACCGCCGGAGTATTTGGTAATGCCATGGGCGGACGGCGCGGCGCGATGATCGGCGGCTTCGTCCATGGACTCTTTATCACCATTCTGCCCGCCATCCTGGTGCCGATGCTGGAGAGCTACGGCTTCGCCGGGGTCACCTTCAGCGATTCCGACGTGATCAGTACCGGCCTGGTGCTTGGCCACGCCTTCCAGAATAACTGGCTGTTTGTCGCTCTGTTTATCGCCTTTATTACCGCACTTGCCTGGTTTGTTAATGACAAATCGACCAAACCTCAGGAGGAAAAAATCCATGAAACTTTATAACTTCGCCGATCTGTTACAGCTGGCCAAACAGCGTGACTTCAAAGCGGTCGGTTCGTTTAATCTTCACTGTCTGGAGATGCTGCCCGCCTATTTTAAAGCGGCAGAGAAAACCAACAGCCCATTAATGATTCAGATTTCCACCGGCACGGCGAAATATCTTGGCTATAAATTGCTGGTCGATGTGATTAAATCGCTGTCAGAGAGTACGAACGTGCCGACCTGCCTGCATCTCGATCACTGTTCCGATTTAGCGGCGATACAGACGGCGATTGATGCCGGATTCAGTTCTGTTATGTACGACGGCTCACATCTGCCCATTGATGAGAATATTGCGAACACCCGCCGGGTGATTGATATGGCGCGACCCCATCATGTTTCAGTAGAGGCGGAGCTGGGTGCCATCGGCGGGTCGGAAGATGGTAAATGCGTAGAGATGGAGGCGATAGCGTTCACGCCCGTGGAAGATGCACGCCGCTTCGTCGCAGAGACCGGCGTCGATATGCTGGCGATCTCCATCGGCACCGTGCACGGGCTTTATACCGGTAAAGCCCATATTCAGCATCAGCGGCTGGCAGATATTACGGCGGCAACCCACACGCCACTGGTCCTGCACGGCGGCACCGGCGTCAGCGATGAGGATATGCGGCTGGCGGTCAGCAGCGGAATTGAGAAGGTGAATGTCGGCACTGAAATGAATGTGCAGTGGGTAGCGCAGTGCAAATCAACCTTTGAAAAAGGCAAGGTTAATGACAGCGTGCGTAATTTCCTGGTGCCAGCCAATGATGCGGTCACGAATGTGCTGGTAGAGAAAATGCAGTTATTCCGGTAATTACCCGCGCCGCCATCACCGGGTTAATGCGCTAACGATCTTTTATTCACTGTTTATATTAGCTACCCCAATATTATGCGGGGCAGGAGAGCCTATGTTTGGATTCCTCAAAAAGTCTCCGGCTGTGGAACCACCCAGCGAGCAGCAGGATCATCTGGCGGCATTAAGTCGCGAGAAAATAACGCAGCTTGAGCAGCAGCTGGCGATTAATCCGCGTGATGGCGAAACGCAAAAACAATTAATGCTGGAATATAACCGGGCATTAAGCTTATTTGCGAAAAGCCGTCGCTACCGCAATGAAATTGATGCGCTGTTTGTCAAAATCGATGAATTACGCAATGTGGTTCGCCAGTCGATTTAAGGAGAGCTGATGACGATTAAGCAGTTATTGCAGGAGGCCAACGCCATTCAGATTGGCATCGACGCCACGGACTGGCGTCAGGTTATCGCGCTGGCCGCCGAACCGCTGGTCAGCGGCGGTTATCTTGATGCCACCTATCCTGATGCCGTGATCGCCAATACGCTGGCTCACGGCGCTTATTATGTGTTTGAGGAGGGGATCGCCATTCCTCATGCGCGACCGGAAGCGGGGGTGCTCCGTGACTGTTTTAGTCTGATCCTGCTGAATGAGCCGATCTCATTTGAGGGCAGTGATAAGGCGGACATTGTGATTATGTTTGGCGCACGCGACAGCAACGCGCATATCGAAGAGGGGATCCGCGCGATTGTGTCGCTGCTGGAGGATGAGGAGACGCTGGTCCGGTTACGTCAGGCCAGCAGCGTGGCGGAGGTTATCGACATTCTATGACGCAAAACACATCCCCCAAACGCGTGGTGCTGGTTAACGGTATTCCGGCATCGGGTAAAAGCACTCTGACGCACGCGCTGTCACAACACTTTGGCTGGCCGGTGCTGACCCTCGACAGCCTGAAAGAGCCGTTTATGCACGCTTTTGCGCCGGTCGATCGCCAGCGTAACCGGCAACTGGGCTGCGCGGCTTATCAGGCGATCTGGAACATTGTCGACCAGGCACCCGCCAGTCAGATCTGGCTGATCGATGCCTGGTTTGGCTTTCAGCCTCGCACGTTGCTTGAGCAGGGACTGAAACAGGCGGGCGTTGAAGAGGCGCTGGAATTGTGGCTCAGGATCGCGCCGGAGGTGGCGGTGGCGCGCTATCAGGCGCGGCTGTCGCAGCGGCTGCCTGGCCATCCGGGCGCTGAGTATCTGCCGGAGCTGCGCCAGCTGGCGCAACAGGCTCGGCCGATGGCGCTGGGACCGGTGTGCGAAGTGGATGCCTGCAACCAGGATCACGCGGCCGTTATCCACTGGCTGCACCAGCAACTGACCAGAACCCGCTACACTTCAGCTCATCATCAGATGAGTGAGGAGTTGCAGGATGTCATCACCCCCGTATCTGCAAACCGGTGAAAGCGCCGTGCTCTATGACGGCGTCTGTAAACTGTGTAACGGCTGGGTTCAGTTTCTGCTGCGTCATCATCTGGCGCGGCAGGTTCGTTTTGCCTCGGTGCAGAGCGAGCAGGGCAAAGCGCTGCTGCGCTGGGCCGGACTGCCGGAAGAAAACGTCAGCACCATTGTCTATATCGCGGACAATCAGCACTGGCTGCGGGCGCAGGCGGTGTTCCGCGTGATGCAGCAACTGCCTGCCCCGTGGCGCGCGCTGGCGGTGCTGCGCCACTTTCCGGATGCGATCGGTAATTTTGCCTATGACCGCATCGCGTTAAACCGCTATAAGCTGTTTGGCCGCTACAGCAGCCAGCACGCCATCCAACCCGATTATCCTGGTCGATTTCTGCATAAGGTGGAGCCGTCCGTTACATCGGAAGGGTAAAGACCGTGCGATAGCGGCTGTCGTCACTCTGCCAGGCCTCAGCGACCTCACTGAGTGGCCGCGACTGGAAGGGGATGGCAAATCCATGTGACGCGGCGGCCTGCAGCATTTCCCCTATTGAGGCGATTAATTCACGGTCTGGCACGCTGCCCAGCCCGCTTCCCATCAGCGTTAAGCCGGATGAACGCAGCAGTTTACTGTGCAGAGAAATCTCCTGTCCGCTCAGCGAACCAATTTGGACAAAGCGAACCACCTTGTCACCACCGCGTACCGCCGCCGTCATGATCGCCAGTGCACTCTCACCCCACAGATAATCCAGCACCACCTCAACGCCTTCCGCCATCAGAGAAGGAAGCTCTGCCGATAATGCATCCAGCGTCAGTATGATATCAGCACCCTCACTCTGTAGTTGTTCCAGAGCCTCCCGGTTACGGCCTGTGGCAATGATTCTGCCTGCGCCCAGCGCATGGGCAATGCGGATCGCCAGACGTCCCGAAGTGCCGGTGGCTCCATTGATCAGCACGGTCTCGCCAGGACGCAGTGCCGCCCGACGGGTCAGCGCCGCCCAGGAGGACATGCCCGGATTCGCGAGAGCGGCAGCCAGTACCAGATCCAGACCGGCAGGCAGTGGAATAATATGTTCACTGTTGACCACGGTTCGCTCGGCCATGCTGCCTGGCGCGGCGTTAAACGTCAGAAAATAGACCGGCTCGCCCGTGTCGAGATATCCGGTACCGTCAATGCCGGGAATAAACGGATAGTGCGCTACAGAGCTGTAGTGGGTGCCTGCCGCGCGGGCCTTTGCCAGCTGGCTGAGTGCCGCAGCGTTGACCGTCACCTGCTGCTGATGCTCACCGGGCTGGGGTTCCGGCATGTCGCCGTAGTAGGGTTGTGCGCCTGCCTGCCCGATTATTGCTGCTTTCATTGTTTATCATCCTTCTGTTCAGGCGTTAATGAGTGTAAATTACACACATTATTCCTGCCTCTGGATAGCGTCAATGAAAAGTGTGCAAAATACACATAAATACGATGCGCTGCATGATTGTCTGCTGACAATTGCAGGCGCGCTTAACCGGCCTCAGCGCGATATGGCGATGATTAAAGCGGCGGGTATTGAGCTGGATCGGGCACTGTTTCCACTGCTGGTTCAGGTCAGCCGGTTCGGGCCGATCGGCGTGGGCGAACTCGCCGATCGGGTGGGTCGTGATTACAGCACGGTCAGCCGTCAGGTAGCGAAATTAGAGGAGACCGGGCTGGTCGTGCGGCAGAAAAACCGTCAGGACAAAAGGATCAACGAAGCCGCAATTACCGCGGCTGGCAGGGCGATGACTGATAAAATCGATGCGCAACGGGTGCAGGTTTATCAGCGCATTTTCCTCCACTGGCCAGAGAGCGACCGCGAGACGCTGGAACAGTTGCTCAGCAAATTCGTTTGCGATTTCAGCCAGACGGAAGGCGATGAAAATGATGATGGCAAGCCTGATGCGGTTTAGGGGAAGAGGAATGTATGCCGGTTAATTTCGATCTCAACGATCTCTACGCATTTCGCGCGCTGGTGGAGTTTGGCAATTTTCGCCTGGCGGCGGAATCGATCTGCCTTTCGCAATCGGCACTGAGCCGCCGCATCGATAAGCTGGAAACCACGCTGGGGATCAAACTGTTTGAGCGGACCACGCGCCGCGTCACACTGACGCTGAAAGGACATGCGTTTGCTCAGCGTTCGGAAAAGCTGCTGGCCGATTTTGAAGAGGTGATGGCCGATCTGAGTGAAGTGAGCTTAGCCCGCACCGGCCTGATTACCGTCGCCTGCGTGCCGTCAGCCGCTTACTACTTTATGCCCAACATCATCCGGCTGTTTCAGGCGCGCTATCCCCGTGTACGAGTCAAGCTGGTCGACAGCAGTGCGGCCAACGTCTATGACGCGGTGATTGGCGGTCAGGCCGATTTCGGCATCAGTTTTTCCAGCCGGTCACAGCCGGATGTCCATTTCCAGCCGCTGATGGACGATCCTTATGTGGCGGCCTGTCGGCGTGACCATCCGATAGCAGGCAAAAAGAGTCTGAGCTGGCAGTCGTTTTATCAGTATGAGTGGGTCGGACTGGATAAAACCTCCGGCAATCGCAACCTGCTGGACCAGGCGTTGCAGGCGATCATGCCGGAGAAGCCCTGTGTCTGTGAAACCCGGCACGTGACCACCATGCTGGGGATGGTTGAGGCGGGGCTGGGCATTGCTGCCGTCCCCGCTATGTCGATGCCCGGCTACGATCACGCCCTGCTGATGGCGGTGCCGTTAACCGATCCGCAGGTGAAACGCACCGTCGGACTGCTGCGTAAAAATGGCCGGATGCTCTCGCACATCGCGAGTGAACTGGAAAACCTGATTATTGAACAGTATCAGCGACTTTAGCCGGTTTTGACGCCTTCACGCTGTGCAGGCCGCTGGCGTGCACGGCCTGCTGTGCCTCAGGCGAGGCGAGCCAGTGCAGCAGCTTCACCGCCTCGTCCGGCTGCGCTGACCTGCGTACTACGGCACCGGCGAAGCGGGTGGTGTACTGCAGCGTGTCCGGCAGTTCGCCAATGAACGTTACGCCGGAGACCGGCAGCAGTTCACTGACCTGCTGAAAGCCGATAGCGTATTTACCCGCCGCGACCTCGGAGGCCACCGGGATGCGCTCGACCTTCACTGCTTTCGTCTTCACCTGATCCTCAATGCCCAGTCGGCTGAACAGCTGGCTGCTGACATATTTGCCGCTGGCGCTGTCGGAGTAGGCGATAGATGAGGCGTTCAGCAGGGCAGTACGCAGCTCGCTTTCGCTGCCGATTTTCACCGGCGTGGCACCTTGTTTTATCACTGCACCGATGCGCGAGTCCGCCAGCTCAACCCGTGAACCCGGCAGCGTTGCGCCCTTTTTCTGCAGATCGCTTAACGCATCGCCAACCATAATCACCACATCAGCCGGTTCACAGCGCGCCAGCCGCGCCGGAATCGCCTGTGGCGTCTTGCCCATCGACGGACCGGCAACCGTGTTAATGGTGATTCCTTCACGCTGGGCAAAGCGTGGCGAAAGCGTATCCCATGCCGCTTTAAATCCGCCGGAGATCATTACCGTCAGCTCTTTTGCCTGCGCCGTGGTGCTGCCCGCCACGCTGAACAGCAGGGCAGCGTAGAGTGACATCGTTTTCAGTTTCATCTTCAGTTCCTCAGCTAACGGTTTTATGGGCAGGTAATACTGCACTGCGGGTGCGACGATAGAGATACAGGGTTGCGCCCAGCGCGCAGACAGCCGCAAAACTCATCCAGTAGCCAGGCGAGGCTTTGTCGCCGGTCAGTTCGATCAGACCGGTCGACATCACCGGGGTAAAGCCACCAAACACTGCGGTTGCCAGGCTGTAGGCCAGCGAGAAGCCTGCCACGCGGACTTCCCCTGGCATGATTTCGGTCAGCGCCGGGATCATCGCGCCGTTGTAGAGACCGTAAATCATCGAAAGCCATAGCAGCACGCCCAGCATCATAGAGAAGCCCGGTGCCGCTGCCAGCAGGCTCAGGGCCGGATAGCTTGTGGCGATCGCCAGAAGCGTCATGGCAACCAGGACAGGTTTGCGGCCAAAGCGGTCGGAGATCGCGCCGCCAATCGGCAGCCAGATGAAGTTCGACACCGCCACCAGCAGCGTCACCAGCAGGCTGTCCGAGGCACTCAGCAGCAGGACTTTTTTGCCAAAGGTCGGGGCATAAACCGTAATCAGGTAAAACGCCGTGGTGGTCATCGCGACCATCAGCATCCCGGCAATCACCACCTGCCAGTTACTGAGCAGGATGCGGAACACCTGTTTCACATCAGGATGACTGCGGCGATTGCTGAACTCCTGCGTCTCTTCCAGCTTGCGACGCAGCACGAAGATAAACGGCACAATCAGGCAGCCAAACAGGAACGGAATACGCCAGCCCCATTCGCGGATAGCGCTCTCTTCCAGCACGGCGTTGAGGATAAAGCCCATTGCCGCCGCCACCATAATCGCGACCTGCTGACTGCCCGACTGCCAGCTGGTGTAGAAGCCTTTGCGGCCCGGCGTCGCGATCTCGGCCAGATAAACCGACACCCCGCCCAGCTCTGCACCGGCGGAGAAGCCCTGCAGCAGTCGGCCGATCAGCACCAGCAGCGGTGCCCACAGGCCAATGCTCTAGTAAGAGGGGATGAGCACGATCATAAAGGTGCCCGCCGCCATGATGGAGAGCGTGACGATCAGCCCCTTGCGACGGCCGACCTTATCGATGTACGCCCCCAGTACCACTGCGCCGATAGGGCGCATCAGGAAGCCTGCACCAAAGACGGCAAAGGTCATCATCAGTGAGGCAAACTCACTGCTGGCCGGGAAAAAGGTATGGGCGATATAGGTGGCATAAAAACCGAACAGGAAGAAATCAAACTGTTCGAGGAAGTTGCCTGAGGTAACACGAAATATAGCGCCAATCCTGGCGCGGTGAGTCATGGGTGAGGTTGTCTGCATCAGTAACTCCAGTAAGGTATGACGCTTTTTGCCGCGCCTGTGACTGAAGAGTGGATCAGCGCCCGGCGCTGAATAAGTGCAAAAATGACAATGATTAATGTGTGCGCCGCATGATTGCCAGGCGTTATCATTTAAAAGCATTCTGATTCATAAGGTTATAGGCGCCTGTCGCTTTTGTCGGCGTGTTATCGGCTCTGAGGCGAGTTTGCGGAAATGTGACAGAATTCATAAGCCTGTTATGGGCTGATTAGGGGATTCCAGGCAGTCCGAGGCCGCCCGCGCAGAGCCTGACAGCAAATGGGCTCTGAACTCAGGCGTGCTGTGTCAGCGAAGTGTGATATCGAAAACCTGACGTAAATACCTGGCGCCCACCGCAGTAAACGTCACTTCACGGTAGCCGGGCTGTCGGGTGAGCCAGCCCTGCACTTCAAAGGCGGAGAGCAGCGCTGCGCCCGCGTAGCCGCCGAGATGAAACCGGCGCTCACTCCAGTCGAGACAGCCACAGCACGCTTTGCGGCGTCCGGGCTGCGACAGATCAATCCGCAACGCCGCAAACTGCTGCTGGCCGTATAGGGTGACCGCATCGCCCGTCGGTGTGATCCAGTCCTGGTGCGCCATGGCGGCGTAGATCTGCACCGCGACTTCACCCGCCAAGTGGTCGTAGCAGGTGCGGGCAGTGCGCAGTGATGTCGGCGTCGTGCTCTGCGGCGCAGCGATCCGTCGCCACGACACGCCCATCATGTTCTCAATCAGCGTTGCGATGTCACTGCCTGTCAGCCGGTAATAACGGTGACGCCCCTGCGCCACACAGACGATCAGGCCGCTGTTAATCAACCGGTTCAGATGCGCGCTGGCGGTGGAGGGGGCCACGTCGGTGACGGCGCTAAGTTCCGTAGCCGTCCAGGCGCGTCCATCCATCAGCGCGGACAGCATCTTTACCCGAGACGAGTCGGCCATCGCGGCGGCGACGCTCACAATTGCGTGCTCAAGCGCGTCGCTGTCTTCCGTTGCGTTTTCCGATTGCGGTTTAGCCATTAGCTTATGGAGCCCATTCTGTCGTCAGCCCGGCGGCTGATTGATTGTTATCAGTGATCAGGATTAGCTGGTTAGCGTGATCGCTGTACTGCACCAGAATGTTGATCCCGGCATCGGCCAGGCGTGTCGTTATCGCCCCCAGTTCGCCAGGACCCTGCTGCGGTAGCCTGCGAATCAATGGGATATTAAGTGCCTCGACGGTGATCCCCTCCGCTTCCAGCACGGCACGCGCCCGTTCGCCTTCCGCAACCAGAAAATGGGCGTGGCTCTGCGCACCAGACGAGAACAGGCCGCCGCCTTCCAGTCCGATTCCATGGCGGCCCAGCAGCGTGGTGAGCCGGGAAAGGATGCCTGGACTATTTTGCAGGATCACATGAATATCGAACATGTTAATTTACTCCCTGCTGTGCGGCATATTCTCTGACCAGCGCAGCGATGCGAATGCGATAACCGGCAAAGAGGGTTTCACGACCTTCACGCTGCGCGGCCTGGTGGCAGAGGTTACGTTTCCAGGCCTGCACCGCGGCGTCATCGCGCCACCAGGAGAGCGAGAGGATTTTTTTCTCATCACCCAGGCTCTGAAAGCGCTCAATAGAGATAAATCCATCAATGTCCTTTAACAGCGGACTCAGGTCGGCGGCCAGTTGCAGATAACGCATCTGGTGTTCGGGGCGGGCTTCAGCTTCAAACAGTACGGCAATCATCGCTATCTTCCTTTAAACGAGAGTAAAGAGGGTGATGGCACAAAAATAGCGGGCGGAGCGAACCGATGCTTCGGCCGGTAACGAAATATGGCTGTACGGACGAACGTCAGCCAGGCAACGCATTTTTACAATGGAGCAGACGATATGTTCAGCGGACTCAGTGCCTTTCCCCTTACTCCCTTTGCAGAGGGCAGACCCGATGAAGCCGCCTTTCTGCGGCTGCTGAGCAGGCTGACGGAGGCAAAAGTTGACTCCCTTGGCGTGCTGGGTTCAACCGGCAGCTATGCGTATCTGACCCGCACGCAGCGCAGGCGCATCGCAACGCTGGCGGTGGAGCATGCAGATTCGATTCCGGTGATGATCTGCGTAGGCGCGGTGAGCACCGATGAGGTGCTGGCGCTGGCAGAAGATGCGCAACAGGCGGGTGCTGCCGCATTACTGCTGCCGCCGCTGGGTTATCAGGCATTGAAAGAGGAGGAAGTGTTCGCGCTTTATGAGACCGTGGCGCGTCACGCCTCGGTGCCGATCTGCGTCTATGACAATCCGGGCACCACCCATTTTACGTTTTCGGATGCGCTGCTGGGTCGGATAGCTCAACTGCCTGGCGTGGGTTCAGTGAAAATTCCGGGTGTTCCGGCGGAGCAGTCCGCAGCGAATGATCGCCTCGCGGAATTGCGCAACACGCTGCCTGCTTCCGTGTCGATTGGCGTTAGCGGTGATGCCTCTGCTGGCTACGGGTTGATTGCGGGCTGTGATGGCTGGTATTCGGTGTGCGGCGGGCTGTTTCCGCGCGTTGCAAAAGCGATGACCGAGGCGGCAGCCGCAGGTGATTATGCGAGCGTCAGAGCACAGTCCGATCGTCTTGAACCGTTGTGGGCACTGTTCCGCCAGCACGGCGGCAGTTTCCGGGTAATCAGCGCTTCGGCAGGGCTGCTGGGGCTGACCGAACGCGACTGCCTGCCGCGTCCGCTGTTGCCGCTTTCCGCTGCCGATTGTCGGGAGATTGCTGACGTGCTTGCCGCTCTCGATCTCTCCTGATAGCAGAAGACGTTAACCGTGGCGCACCAGGTGAAAGCCTTCTTCCTCCTGCGGCGGTTCAAAATAGCGGGTAATCAGCGCGAACTGCTCGTCCGTGGCGTCAAAGGCGTGTTCGCCGCCCTGATTACGGGCATGCAGACGCGATTTACACAGTGCGTCCGGTACGTCCAGATAATGCAGGCGATGATCGGCAGAGGACGCCTCTATCACCGAACGCATCCAGTCACGATTTGCCCGGGTGTTGGCCGGAAAATCGAGTACCACCGAGACATCCGCGTTAAGCAGCGCCACCAGATGCGGCGTCATCGCCTTCCTGAGTTTTGCCGCGACGCGCACATAGTCGGTCACTGAATGCATCTCGTCCTGCCAGAGCGCGGCCAGCCACTGATCCTCGCTGATGACCACGCAACCCGGTAAAGCGCCCAGTTCCGCTGCCAGCGTCGATTTCCCGGAGGCAATTTTTCCACACAGCAGATGCAGTGTGGCAGGTGCAGAAGTCATGATCGTGTCACTCCATTAACAGGTGGATAATAAACCGTGCGGCCGGTGTAAGGCGCGTCTCGCCGATGCGCGATTCAGGCTAACAAAAGCAGGGAGGGATAAGCAATGAGAGGCTGGGAGGGCTGGTAAGTAACCCCGGATTAACCGCCCGGAACAGCATCCGCTGCTATAGGCAATATGGCGTTGGGAACAACAGGCTATGTTGACATAAACACGAATACGCCTGAACGGCGAAGTGCGGTCAGGCGAATGTCCGGAGTAGGAATAAAGGTCCTGAAGCGTAGTGAATCTGCGCTAAACCGCCAGCCACAGGCTTCATTTTTGTGCCATCAGCAGCGTCAGCAGTTCACGGCAGCACGCTTCTTCTTCTGCGCTGTCCGCAGAGGCCAGATGACGCAGCAGTTCCATGCAGCTTTTTTCTTTGCCTGCTTCCAGTAACTCCTCAATCAGAAAATTAAGTTTGTCCTGCTCAGAGGCGGCAAAGGATGATGTGAACTCATTTTTGACCGGGATGGTATGGTTCACCGGCAGGGTCAGGGTGTTTTGCATTGGCATATTATTGTCCTGTTTCGGGTTAAAAAACGCACTGGTGTTGCTATTAAACTTATACAACGATCCGTATTTTGTACAGAAATCTGCCTGAATGATTTTTAAGCCGGCGCTAAGCGTAGCGCGGCTGCAGAGGAAGTGCTGGCTAATCATTCAGTTAGCAGTGAAGAGAATTTCAGAAAAATTGCACCGGTTTTAAGTCAAATCCGGTGGGCAGGGAAAAGAGACAACATCAGGTCAGTTTGGCAAGCGGCCCATCGGGCCGCGTGAGTTATTTAGCCGCGAGGAAATCTTCGCGTTGCGGCGTAAAGGTATCCAGCAGCACACCTGCCTCAAGACAGACGCAGCCATGAACCACATTGGGTGCTTTGTAGAGTGTATCCCCCGCGCCGACTTCCCGCGTTTCACCCTCAATGGTGAAGGCAAAACGTCCGCTTAGTACATAGGTCAGTTGCTCATGGGGATGGTGATGCAGCGGGCCAGTCGCCCCTTTTTCAAAACGGACTTCAACCGCCATCATTGTGCCGCCATGTGCCAGCACGCGGCGGGTCACGCCATCACCCAAATCGTCCAGGGGCTGATCTTTATGATAGATAAACATCGGAATCCTCATGCAGTAACAGGCACTGCAATGGCCATTTTGTGATGGCTCTCACAGCGCGCAGGTGAATTAGCCCATGCACTTTAGTGCTTTTTCATTAAAATGAAACGGTGTTTCAATTAATTTATAAGGGTAGATCATGAAAATCGCATTAATGATGGAAAACAGCCAGGCCGCTAAAAACGTTATCGTGCTGAAAGAACTGGAAGGTGTCGCACAGCCGCTGGGCCATCAGGTCTTCAACGTCGGGATGAGCGATGAGCAGGATCACCATCTGACTTACATTCACCTCGGTATTCAGGCCAGCATACTGCTCAACAGCCAGGCGGTAGATTTCGTGGTCGCGGGCTGCGGCACCGGACAGGGCGCGCTGATGTCGCTTAACATCCATCCGGGCGTGGTCTGCGGTTACTGTATCGATCCGGCGGATGCTTACCTGTTTGCACAGATCAACAACGGCAATGCCTTGTCCCTGCCATTTGCTAAAGGGTTTGGCTGGGGTGCAGAACTGAATCTGCGCTTTATCTTTGAAAAAGCGTTCACCGGCGAGAAGGGCAATGGCTATCCGCCAGAGCGTAAAGAGCCGCAGGTGCGCAATGCCGGTCTGCTGAACCAGGTTAAGGCTGCAGTGATCAAAGATAACTATCTCGACACGCTGCGCGCTATCGATCCTGAACTGGTGCGTACCGCCGTCAGCGGCCCGCGTTTCCAGCAGTGCCTGTTTGAGCATGGCAAAAATCAGGAGATCGTTGCCTTTGTGCGTCAGCTGACGCATTAAGTCCTCCGATTTCACGAGGCCGGTCTGACCGGCCTTTTTTTATTCTCTCTCCTGACCTCCGCTGACTTTCAGCCTGCCACATGAGTGTGGCGACTCGCCTCGACCAGCATCCGCGTATAGGGCATCACAGCGCGATCCGCCACCAGCGTCGGCACATCCAGCGTCTCCAGTACTTTGCCCTGTTGCATCACCGCCACGCGATGGCAGAGATGCGCCACCACGCCGAGATCGTGCGTCACCATCAGATAGGTCAGGTTCTCCTGCTGCTGCAGATCGCTGAGCAGGTTCAGGATCTCCGCCTGTACCGAAACATCCAAAGCAGAAGTGGGCTCATCCAGCAGCAGTACGCGTGGCTCCAGAATCAGCGCCCTTGCAATCGCTACGCGCTGACGCTGCCCACCGGAAAGCTGGTGGGGATAGCGCGTCTGCCAGGCGCGATTCAGCCCGACCTTATCCAGCATCGCCACCACCCGCTGCTGGCGCTGCCCGATGCCCTGAATCTGCAACGGCTCTTCCAGGATGTCACCCAGCGTGTGACGCGGATGCAGCGAACCGTAAGGGTCCTGAAACACCATCTGTACCTGACGACAGCGCGCCCGATCGATGCGGTGCTTCAGCGGCTGGTTATCAATGCTCAGCTCTCCCTGCCAGTGAGTAAATAATCCCGCCAGGCACTTCAGCACCGTGGTTTTACCCGAGCCCGACTCGCCCACCAGCCCGAAAACTTCACCCAGTTTCACCTGCAGATTTACGTCGAACAGCACCTGACTCCGGCGATCGTCATCACCAAAACTCAGGCTGAGATTTTTCACATCAATCATCGCGAACTCCTTAGTTCGTCAACCAGCTGGCATGACGTTGTAATACCGGCAGGCGTGTACGACGGTGATCAAGGTCGGGCAGTGCCGCCAGCAATCCCTGGGTATAGGGATGCTGCGCGTGGTCAAGCTCGCTGGCGGCCAGCGACTCCACCACGCGTCCGGCGTACATCACCAGCACCCGATCGCAGAAGCTGCGTACCAGACTGATATCGTGGCTGATAAAAATCAGTCCCAGCCCGCGCGCCTTTACCAGATCGTCCAGCAGCGCCAGCACCTGCAGACGCACCGAGACATCCAGCGCAGAAGTCGGCTCATCGGCAATCACCAGTTCCGGCTCGGTGATCAGCATCATAGCGATCATCACGCGCTGCCCCTGACCCCCAGAAATTTCATGCGGATAGAGCTGATAAACCCGTTCAGGATCGCGGATCTGCACCTCCTCCAACATCGCCAGCGTCCGCTGACGCGCCGCTGCTTTCTGGCCGCGATGATGACTGCGCCAGGCTTCGGCGATCTGCTCGCCCACCCGAATCACCGGGTTCAGGGAATATTTCGGGTCCTGCATAATCATGGAAATGCGTTTGCCGCGAATGGCGCGCATCTGCGCCGGGCTGGCGTGCAGCAGGTCGATATCACCAAACTGCATCCGGCTCGCCTCGATGCGCGCCCTGGCCGGATGCAGCTGCAGCAGGGCGCGGCCCACGGTCGATTTACCGGAGCCGGATTCGCCGACAATCGCCAGCTTCTCCTGACCGAGCTGAAATGAGACGCCGCGCACCGCCGGGGTGATCTGGCGTCCGTTAACAAAGTTCACGTGCAAATCGCGCACGTCGAGCAACGGCAGGGCGTTACTCACTGCGGGGATCGAGCAGGTCACGTAGGCCATCTCCTAAGAAGTTAAATGCCAGGCTGTTAATCAGGATCGCCAGACCGGGCACGGTAACCACCCACCAGCACTCCAGCATGTAGGTACGGCCGCTGGCGATCATTGCGCCCCATTCCGGATCCGGCGGCTGTGCACCCAGTCCGAGAAAACCCAGCCCGGCGGCGGTGAGGATAATGCCCGCCATGTTCATGGTGATGCGGATAATCACCGACGGCAGGCAGAGCGGAATAATATGCTTCCACAGCACCCGCAGCGGCGACGCGCCCTGTAATCGTACCGCCGAAATGAAGTCCGCCTGACGCAGCGACAGGGTTTCGGCACGCGCCAGACGGGCAATCGGTGGCCAGGCGGTGAGGGTAATGGCAATCACCACATGCTCAAGACCCGGCCCCAGCGCGGCAACAAACGCCAGCGCCAGTACCAGGCTGGGAAAGGAGATGAAGATATCGGTGACGCGCATCAGCACTCCATCGACTTTGCCGCCAAAGTAACCCGCGGTAACGCCCAGCAGCAGGCCCAGCGGCCCGACGGTGATCGACACCAGCAGCACGATGTAGAGCGTAATGCGCGCGCCCCACACCAGACGGCTGAAGATATCCCGGCCAAACTCATCGGTGCCGAACCAGTGGGCTGCACCGGGCGGCGTCAGGGCGTTGTCCAGATCCTGAATCAGCGGGTGATAGGGTGCGATCCAGGGCGCAAACAGCGCCACGATGCAGAGCAGCAACACAATGCCGCCGCCGATGGCGGTCAGGGGATTACAGGCCATGCGCCACAGGAAAGTGCCGCAGCGGGCAGCGAATCGCCGGCAGCGCGCCAGCCGCTCGCGGGTGTGACCGGCAGAAGGGGTGTCAAAAGAGATCGTCATACTTTGGTCCTCGGATCGAACACCTGATAGAGCAGATCGGCGAACAGGTTAAGCAGCACAAAGATCAGGCCGACCACCAGCACGCAGCCCATCACCGCATTCATATCGCCCAGCATCAGACTGCCCGTGAGATAGGAGCCAAAACCGGGCCAGGAGAAGACAGTTTCAATCAGCACGGCGCCCTCCAGCAGCGAGCCATAGGCCAGCGCCACCACGGTCAGCAGCTGAACCAGGATATTGCGAAACGCGTGCTGCCAGATCACCTGCCACTCGGTCAGGCCTTTGACCCGCGCGGTCAGAATGAACTCCTGTGACAGCTGCGCCAGCATAAAGCTGCGCGTCATCCGGCTGATGTAGGCCATGGAGTGAAAGCCGAGCAGCGAGGCGGGCAGCACCAGATGAATCAGCGCATTCCGGAACACCTGACCGTTGCCCGCCAGCAGGGCGTCGATCAGCATAAAGCCGGTGCGACGTGGCACGATGCCTTCAAGGCTGAAGTCCACCCGGCCAGCACCGCCGACCCAGCCGAGATGGGCATAGAACAGCAGCAGGCCCATCATGCCAACCCAGAAGATCGGCGTGGAGTAACCGGCCAGGCTGAGCATCCGCACCACATAGTCGATGACGCTGTTACGCCGCGCCGCCGCCAGCACACCCAGCGGTACGCCCAGCCCTGCGCCAATGACAATTGCCAGTGTGGCCAGCTCTACCGTGGCGGGAAAGACGCGCAGGATGTCATGCACTACCGGCTGGCCGGTGAGCAGCGCGTGGCCCAGGTCACCATGCAGCAGGGCATTAAGATAGAGGCCAAACTGCACCCACAGCGGTTTATCAAAGCCAAGCTGGTGGCAGACCTGTTGATAAGTGGCCTGATCGGCATCCGGGCCGACTATCGCCAGCACCGGATCCAGCGGCATTACCCGGCCAATAAAAAAGGTCAGCAGCAACAGGCCGAACAGCGTGATGAGTACCTGAACCGCGCGATGGCTGATGCGGCGGCACTGATTTCGTGTCAGGGTCATCATCATGGTGTACCTCCCGCCAGGCTGTCAGGCGTTTTCCAGACGTCACGCAGGAAGGTGGTCGCAGAAGGATGGGGCTGATACGCCTGTACCCGGTTACTGACCACCACGGAGTCAAGCATTTGTGAAATCGGCATCAGGGCAGGCACCAGCTGGTCGTAGCGTTGCTGGATGGCGAAATAGGCCTGCTGCTGGCGGGTTTTGTCGCGTTCCACCAGCGCCTGATCGATCATGCGGTTGAGCTGCGCGTCGTAGAAACCGGTACGCCAGCCCTGGAAATTGGTCAGCCGGGCACTGTCGGCATTGTTCGGGTTGTAGACCAGCGCACGCAGGCTGGAGTGGGGGTGCGGCTCGACGCCGCTGCCGCCGCGTCCGACCAGCAGGCTGAACTGGCGATCGCGCATCGCGCCATAAATCTGGTTGCCGGTACCGGTAATGATTTTTGCCCGGATGCCGCCCTGCAGCAGCGTTGACTGAATGGCGATGGCGATATTCAGGAACGGCTGATCGGCAAGCACCCGCAGCGTGGTGTCAAAGCCCTCCGGATAACCCGCTTCAGCCAGCAGCGCACGGGCGCGCGGCACATCGAGCCGGTAACCGGGATCGGGCAGCGTGGCGGGCATCCCCGACTGTATCGGGCGCTGGTGCAGTTCGCCATAGCCGGTCATCAGGCTCTTATTAATGCCCTGATAATCGACCAGATAGCGGACCGCCTCACGCACCTTAATATTGTCAAAGCGCGGATCGTTCATGCTCATCGCCAGGTAGTAAATTGTCCCTTTTCTGACGGCGTCGATGGTGAGATCGGGATCGTGACGCAGGGCGCGCACGTCGGGGATCGCCATATTGCTGGCGATATCGAGATCGCCTTTCTCCATCATCAGCCGCAGGGTTTGCGACTCCTGCAGGTGGCGGAATACCACCCGCGACATCTTCGCCTCACCGCGCCAGTAGTCTGCCGAGCGACTCATGCGCAGCACATCTTTTGCCTGCCAGACATCCAGCCGGAACGGGCCGGAACCCGCTTCATGCGTGGTAAGCCAGCGGTTGCCCCAGTCACCATCGATTTCATGTTGTTGTACCGTTTTGCGGTCCAGCACCACCATACTGCCCAGCGCCGCCAGCGAGTAGATCACCAGTTGCGGATCGTTGGGTTTAGGCAGGGTGATCACCAGCGTGTGGTCGTCGGGGGCGGTGATCATCTGGTCCACATTGTCGCGGCTGAAACCGTAGGACTTCCACACCGACGCCTGCGCCAGATTCAGATGCAGCACCCGCCGCATCGACCAGACCGCATCAGCACTGGTGAGCGGATTACCGGAGTGAAACCTGACGTTGTTGCGCAGGTGGAAGGTCAGGGTGCGGTTATCCGGACTGACTGACCAGTGTTCCGCCAGCGCCGGGCGCACCTCGGTGAGCTGCTGCGGATTCAGCTCCACCAGGCCGTCATAGAGATTCACCACAATGCCGACCACCTCGTTGCCGGTCATCGCGGCCGGATCCAGGGTGAGCAGGTTGTTCATATTCATGCCAACGATCAGCTGGTCATCCGGGGTCTTTGCCTGGATTGACGCGCTCGTGAGCATCAGCAGCGTGATCAGCCACGCGCCACATCGTTGTGTCAGGGTCATAGGTAAAGTCCAGCAGGTCAGAGGTTTTTCCCGTTTACCGCGTCATCAGGGCTGTGCGGCAACGGGGTTATTATTGTTTGCCGTACTTCATTACCAGCGGTTCAGCGTGTGGGTTTCAATCCAGCTGAAGTTGATATCCTCTCCCAGCCCGCTGCGGGTGGGCAGGGTGACAAAGCCCCGATCGTCCATTGGATCAATCAGGCTGTTGAGATACGCAGGCGGCGTTTCATAATCCAGGAAGGGATGCAGCAGGCCGCGCTCATACCAGCGGCAGTTACGAATAGCTCCGACCACCGCCAGGCTGGCTGCGCCGTTGCCGTGGACTTCGCAATCCATGCCGAAAGCTTCCGCCAGACTGGCTACTTTCATCGTGGCGGAGATGCCGCCTACGCCATTGGCCCCGGCACGCAGAATGTCGCAGGCACCGGCACGGACCCAGTCGGCGCGGCTGTGATGTTTACCGCCCAGGCTCTCCGGGCCGAGCACGTCGATTGAGAGGTTGTCTGCCAGCCAGGCGTAAGAGGCCATGCTCTCTTCCTCCATCGGCTCCTCGAACCAGGTGAAGTTAAGCTTCTCCAGCGCCTTGCCGATGGTCAGCGCGTCACTGCGGCTGTACCAGTGGTAGCCATCCAGCATCAGTGCGATATCCGGGCCAACCGCTTCACGCACCGCTGCGCAGGCTTTGATGTCCATGGCCGGGCTGGGCGCAAAGGCGACCGGCGGCATCCAGGTGTGCAGCTTGATCGCCTGATAGCCGCGTGCCACCAGCTTTTCCGCGAACTGTGCATACTCATCCGGCGTCGATAAACCGCCGCTCAGCTCGTCGCCGCACATGGTGCTGCCGTAAGCCGGGATCTTCTCGCGATAGCCGCCCAGCAGTTTATGCACCGGCTGTTTCAGCCTGCGCCCAATCAGGTCCCACAGCGCCTGCTCAACAGCGGAGAGGGCACGCTCGGTAAGCTGGTGGGCGCTGCCGCGCTGCCAGTGCACCAGATCCTGCCACAGACGCTCGCGGTCAAAGGCGTTCTGACCGATCAGCACCTTGCGAAAAAAGGCATTAACCACATGCGCCCGCACCACTTCCGGCGGCGCAAAGGCGTAGCCGCAATCGCCATCCTCGCTGGTCAGGGTCAACAGCGCCATCTGCGCATCATTTTCCAGGCCGGGATGGGAGTGGCCGGCGCTGTCGGCAACGCGCTGGGTGGGATAGGTAAAAAGGGTGACATCTATGGCGCTGATTTTCACGGTTACGCTCCTGTGGCTGGCTGTCCTGATGAATTATTAAAACGCTGTTTCATTTTTAATTTAGCGCTCACAATCCATTAACGCACTGGCCAAATCGATACGATTAACGGCTAATATGTGTGCAGCCGCCCAGGGTGTTGTGAGCATATTCACGAAAGCTGTCCGTTTTGTGAGCAGCAACACGCTGCGCTTTTTCCCTGATTAAGTTTGCTGTTAATGGTCACTTAACCCATTAACCTCGCCGCAAAAAACATTTAACCGCATGACTTCCCCTGAACGCCGTTTTAGGTGATAGTAACGCCGCTTTACATTAATAATTCTCATTATCATTTGTGCGGGTTTTCATAATGAAAAAATGGTTTTTAGCGCTGGGGCTGCTCACGCTGGCAGGGACGGCTTCGGCCAAAATGATTACTGATGTCGCAGGCCGTCAGGTCGAGGTGCCGCAGGAGGCAAAGCGCATCATTCTGGGTGAGGGCCGTCAGATCTATCTGCTGGCCGCATTTGATACCGACGCCCCGTTCACGCGGGTGATTGGCTGGCGTGATGACCTTCATAAGGCGGACTGGGACGGTTATCAGGCCTATGAGAAGCGTTATCCGGAAATTAAAAAATTACCGACCTTCGGCGGCGCGAAAGATGGCACCTTTAACGTCGAGCAGGCGCTAACCCTGAAGCCCGATCTGGTGCTGATGAATCTGGAGTCGAAAGCGGCGACCGATGAAGGCAAGCTGATTGAAAAACTGCAGGCCGTGGGTGTACCGGTGGTGTTT
Source organism: Pantoea sp. 9140 (assembly GCF_000745295.1). Lineage (NCBI taxonomy): Bacteria > Pseudomonadati > Pseudomonadota > Gammaproteobacteria > Enterobacterales > Erwiniaceae > Pantoea > Pantoea sp. 9140. The sequence continues at coordinate 1,711,989 of NZ_JQNO01000001.1, forward strand.
ATCGATTTCCGTGAAGCGCCGATGGTTAACGCGGAGAAAAGTATCCGCATCATGGGCGAACTGGTGAACAAACCGGAGCGCGCGCAGGAGATCATCACCTTCCGCCAGCAGCAGATTGACCTTGTCACCTCGCGCCTGAAGAACTTCACCGGCTATCGTCCGAAAGTGATGATCGACCGCGCAGGCGGCTATAGTGACGAATGCTGCATGTCGTTCGGCAATGAGAACTTTGGTCAGATGGTGGAGATCGCAGGCGGTCGCAACATCGCGAAAGACCTGATCCCTGGCACCTTCGGCACGGTTAACCCGGAGCAAATTATCGCCAGCCAGCCGGATGTGGTGGTGGTGACCGGCGCAAACTGGAAGAACTACAACACCGTGGGCAAATGGGTCGGCGTCGGTCCGGGTGCAAATGTCACCGAAGCGACGGCGCGTCTTAAGGCACTGATGATGCGTGATGCCTTTAAAACCCTGCCGGTGGCGCATAACGGCAACGTCCACGCCATCTGGCATCAGTTCTACGACAGCCCGTATCAGTTTGTGGCGATTCAGGCGCTGGCGAAATGGCTGCATCCCGACCTGTTTGCCGATGTCGATCCGGATGCCACCTTCCGCGCGTTCCACGAGAAGTTCCTGCCGCTGCCTTACCAGCCAGGCTACTGGGTCACCTTACCCGCGGATAAGCCCTGACTGACCGGCGATGACAGGGACGTCATCCGCCTGATTTGCAATTCCCTCCGAATAAACCCTCTGTTTCTCTTCAGATTTACTAATCTTTTACAGGCGCGGTGTCGGTTGCTCTGAGCAGCGCGACATCTGACCTGGTCCGCATTCACGTTAAAAATGGAGAGAAACATGCGCAATACCCTGGGAAGATCGGCGTTTGCCGTGACGCTGTATGCTCTGCTGGAGCCGGTGCCGCTGGGCTTTTTTGTGGCGGCCTGGCTGTTTGACATTCTCTACATGCAGACCTTTGTGCAGTTCTGGACGGATGCCGCAGGCTGGCTGATTGCGCTGGGACTGATACTGGCGATCGTGCCACGTCTCATTGCACTGGTTTATCTGTTTCGCGGCAGTGACAGCGCGGAAAAGGGCCATTTCTGGCTCTGGCTGGTGGCCATCATCATCGCTATCGTCAATGCGTTTATTCACAGCCGTGATGCCGCCGCAGTGATCCCGCTGGGCGTAACGCTCTCGACGCTGGTGGTAGCGCTGCTGCTGCTGGCGAATGTGCAACTTGCGTTACGTCAGCGTAGCGCTTAAGGAGGAGCCACCATGAACATACCGCATAAAACGCTGCTCGCGCTGACCCTGACCACTTTCCTGGCAGGCTGTGATGATGGTGCGCTGGTCGATCCGCAAAAGCAGATCGGACCCAATCCCGAACTGCCGCAGGCGCAGAATTTCTTTATGCCGCCGATGCAGGTGCCGGAAGGCACGCCCTGGAAAGCCGGTGAAATGCCAAAAGTGGCTGATGGCCTTAAGATTGAGAAGATTGCTGAGAATCTGCAGCATCCGCGTCAGGTCTACGTGCTGCCAAACAATGATGTGCTGGTCGCGGAATCCAATGGCCCGCCAAAACCGACCACCCGACCTAAACAACTGATCATGGGCATCGTCCAGAAAGCGTCAGGCAAGGGCGGCGCAGGCGGCAACCGTATTACGCTGCTGCGCAACGTCAATGGCAAATGGGAGCAGCATCGATTTATCGAAAATCTGCACTCGCCGTTTGGTATCCAGCTGATTGGCAACACGCTCTACGTCGCGAATGCTGACAGCCTGGTGAAGTTCCCCTATCGCGAAGGTGACACGGAGATCCGTACTGCTCCTGAAGAGGTAACGGAGCTGCCGGGCGGACCGATTAACCACCACTGGACCAAAGCACTGTTAGCCAGCCCCGATGGCAGCAAGCTCTATGTGGGCGTTGGCTCCAACAGTAACGTCACCGAAAACGGCATTGGCGCAGAGTATCGCCGGGCAGCGGTACTGGAAGTGGATGCGGCCAGCGGTGCCAGCCGTATCTACGCCAGCGGACTGCGCAATCCGACCGGCCTGCAGTGGGAACCGCAGAGCGGCAAGCTGTGGGCTATCGTCAACGAGCGTGATGAAATCGGCTCCGATTTGGTGCCGGACTACCTGACCTCGGTACAGGATAAAGGTTTTTACGGCTGGCCCTATAGCTACTTTGGTCAGCATGTGGATACCCGTGCCGAACCGCAGCGTCCCGACCTGGTTGAGAAGGCGATCAAGCCCGATTACGCCCTGAGTTCGCATGTAGCGCCGCTGGGCCTGCTGTTCTACGGTGGTGATAATATGCCGCAGTACCGTGGCGGTGCGTTTATCAGCGAGCATGGCAGCTGGAACCGGACGCCGCTGAATGGCTACAAAGTGGTGTGGGTGAAATTTGAGAATGGCAAGCCGGTGGGGCAGCCGCAGACGGTGGTTTCGGGCTTCCTGACGGACGATGAAAAGCAGGTGCGTGGTTTGCCGGTCGGTCTCGCCAGCGATAAACAGGGCGGCGTACTGATCGCTGACGATGCAGGGAATACCGTCTGGCGTATCAGCGCCGCGAAGTAAATTCTGCGCGGATTGGGTTATCGCCGTAAAACAGGCATAAAAAAAGGATTTGGCATCGCGCCAAATCCTTTATTTTTTTGTTCGCTACCCGGCTGGTAACCGCGCTGCGAACGAGGTGCTCAGCACTCTCCACAAACAAGATTGTAAAATGTGCGGCTAAGGATTTCAAGTTTCGCCAAAATACTGTATGTTTATACATGTGTTGAGTGTTGAGCATCGCCTCATTGTCGACTGGCCGCTCCCAGGGGCACGGTTTTAAAAATCCCGGCAGGCATCAGGTGGTGCTGGCCTGTGGCTTTAACCATGAGTGCCGCTCAGCCCTCTCCACAAAGATGTGCTCAGGCACCCGGCGGGTAGAGTCAAAGCCCTGGTTGCCGAATAGCGCGCTCCTGAAAAAGGAGAAGGAAAGTGATGGAACTGACTAAGCTGATTCTGGATCTAATCCGGGTCATCTTGCAGATCATCGTTGCCCTTATGCAACTGACCGGTCACGCAGGTTAACCGGAACTTGAAACAAGGCGGAGCTAACCACTCCGCCTTTTTTCTGTGTCAATTCTCTGTCATTAAAGGCGGGTAAGGTGGTGCGGCAAAAGCACGCCGCCGGGGTGCTGCTTATCCTGACAGGGAGTAATATGTCCATTGCCGCCGTTATGCCCGCCCGATTAGCCCATACCTGGATTGATGACAGTGTACGCATGCGGGAAACCACCGTAGGTCAGCAGTGCGAGATTCTGGCGCACAGCGTGCTGGAATACAGCGAGCTGGGTGACTTCTCCTATGTGGGTGAGCACTGCTGTCTGGCCGACACCCAGGTGGGACGTTTCTGCGCCATTGCCAATCAGGTGCGGATTGGTGCGCCGAATCATCCGATGGACCGCGCTTCGCAGCATCGCTTTACCTACTGCCCGGAGTATTACCATCCCGATGCGCGGCGCGATCAGGGCTTCTTTGCTGCCCGTCGTGCCGACCGGGTGGTGATAGGCAATGATGTCTGGATCGGGCACGGCGTGATTGTGCTGCCCGGCGTGACTATTGGCGATGGTGCGGTGCTGGCCGCGGGCGCAGTCGTAACCAAAAACGTTGCGCCCTACAGCGTGGTGGGCGGTGTTCCGGCCCGGCCATTGCGGGTCCGGTTTACGCCTGCGATTGCCGCCCGCCTGCAGCGCATTGCCTGGTGGAACTGGCCACTGGAGAAACTGCTCGCGAATCTGCCCGACTTTCAGCACGGCGATATTGAAGCGTTCTGCCAGCGTCACGAAGGTTAATCATCCTTCTGGGCCATTCTCCCGCTGACTGAGGGCGCACCGGCCTATTTAAAAAAGAGCAAGCCCGCCACGCTAAGCAGTCCCAGGGTTAATACGACAAACACTTCGCCGCGGGCAAAAGCATTCTCCCGGTGCTGCTCGTCATTTCGAATATCATGAAAACGCGCCAGCGCACGCTTTTCATCAGGGGCGGTGACTTCTTCAAACTGTTTCTCGTAGCCGCTCAGTGCCAGCTGAGCCGCGCCCGCGCTGTCGCTTCTCTCCAGCGCAGTAATCTGGTGACCCTTTTTAAAAAAACAATACTCCGGCATGTGCTCCTCCTGGAACTGGGTGGCTGTGAGAAATAACCTATATGAACCGGCAGGGCGTTGTATACCACAGTCTTCAGGCAGCAGGTTCAGACGTCGCCTGGCGGAGGGCGTGCCTGTCCCGCAGGGCAACTATCACGCACTGCGTCGCGCCTCGGCCCGTGGCATCCGGGAGAGCGCCACCGGGCCATCGGTAATGAGGAAAAGGGTCAGCAGACCAGGATCATTTTATGATTGACGCGCTCTGCACCCGCAGAGAAAGGCTGAGGCGCTGACGGCTGCCCCGGCATAACAGACAGCCTGCCATCCCCAGTGAGCGTAAAGCTGAGTCGCCGCGATGGCCCCCAGCGCACTGCCCAGCGAGTAAAAGCACATGTACGCACCGACCAGACGACTGGCCGCTTCGGGGCGGGCAGTGACGAGCAGGCTCTGATTAATCACGTGCACTGTCTGAACAGCGAAATCGAGCAGGATCACCCCGAAAACCAGCAGCAGTAGCGAACTTTGAAGTGCGGCTATCGGCAGCCAGGAGAGGGTCAGCAGCACCAGGGCTAAGCCGGTGGCACGCTGGCCCCATCCCCGGTCAGCCCAGGCGCCTGCTCTGTGGCCGCCAGCGCACCGGCCAGGCCCGCCAGTCCGAACATCCCGGTCTGAGTGTGTGACAGTGACAGGGCGGTCAGCGGCAGCACCATCGACGACCAGAGCATACTGAAGGCCGCGAAAATCAGCAGCGCCAGGATGCCACATTTGCGCAGATGGGGTTCTGAACGGAATAGCCGCAAAACTGACAGTATCAGCAGCGGGTAAGCGGTGCGCTGCGTCTGGCCGGTTGAGGCGGGCAGCACTTTTACGAGTACCAGCGAGATCAGCAGTAACAGGCAGGCGGCTGTCAGAAAAACCGCCCGCCAGCCCGCCAGATCGGCAATCATCCCGGAAACAAAGCGCGCCAGCAGGATGCCGATTACGATGCCGCTGGTCACGCTGCCGACCACCCGCCCGCGCTGCGCGGGCGATGCCAGCATGGCGGCCCAGGCCACCATCAGCTGTGTGACCACCGCCATCAACCCCACCAGCAGCATCGCGCCCAGCAGCGTCATCAGATCGGGCGCGAAAGCCGCGGCGGTTAATGCCAGCACGGAAAGCAGTAGCTGGATAACCACCAGTTTTTTGCGATTCACACAGTCGCCCAGCGGCACCAGAACGATCAGCCCGATGGCGTAACCGACCTGCGTAGCCGTCACCACTGTGCCAATGGTGCCAGGGGAAACATTCAGGCTGGCGGCTATCGATTCCAGCAATGGCTGCGCCGAGTAAACATTGGCGACCGCCAGCGCAGAGATCAGTGAGAACATAAAGATCATCCGGGGCGTAAGCATCAGCGTCGCAGCGGGCGGCAAATCTGATTCAGACGGACAAGTCTTGCCAGTCGTTATGGTCATAACAGCGCCTAAGTGGTTTTTATTTGAAACCGGGTTGCAACATAATTATCAGCAGAGGTTTTTTTTTGCAACTTCTTTTCCGGCTGGCTAAGCTGGCTTCATCAGACAGGCAAAGTGAGAGAAAACATGGCTAAGCAGGAATCCCTGAGAACCAGTGAGTGTCCGGTTGCCAGAACCCTGGAATCAATTGGGGAACGCTGGTGCCTGATGATCGTGCGTGAAGCCTTTGATGACGTCCGCCGGTTCAGTGAGTTTCAGCGCAATCTGGGGCTGGCAAAAAATATCCTGGCGTCGCGCCTGAAGCAGCTGGTGGAGATGGGGGTATTTGAGATTGCGCCAGTCTCCGATGGCAGCGCCTACAACGAATATGTCCTGACTGAGAGAGGCCGTGCGCTGTTTCCGGTGGTAGTGGCTATGCGCCAGTGGGGCGAGCGCTATCTGTTTGAGAAGGGCGAGACGCACTCGGTGTTGCTGGATAATGCAGAAGGCAAGCCGCTGCCGCGCCTGGAGGTCTGTTCCTCAACGGGGCAAAAACTGGGCCCGGCAGACTGTTATCGCCAGCGGGTAGTCGCGGAAGGCTAATTGTCAGAGAATTTACGCCTCTGCACTCTCTGAATCTGGCAGGCCTGACATTCCACGCGATCCCAATCATCATTGTCAGCCTGTCGATATCATCACATTTTCCAATGACAGGCTGCCTTGTAACTTGTCGATGCGCATGACATTCTCGCTGATTGTATAGACATGTATCTTCAACCATGAATCGGGAACTTCACCTTTTCAGTTAACGCGTCTCTCACTGTTTCAGCGAGGAATCTATGTCGGTCAAAACATCTGCAGCAGACTATTCAGGCGCAGAGAAACAGCGCCTGTCAGAAACCCGTTCCATTGATTACATCCCGTTGCGCGAACGCCATGGCCATCCCTTTAGCCAGTTTACACTCTGGTTTGGAGGCAACCTGCAGATCACGGCCATTGTCACGGGTGCGCTGGCCGTGGTGCTGGGTGGCGACGTTGTATGGTCGCTAATCGGCTTACTGGTGGGTCAGATTCTGGGTGCAGCGATCATGTCTTTGCATGCTATCCAGGGACCGCGCCTGGGTTTACCGCAGATGATCACCAGCCGTATGCAGTTTGGCGTCTTTGGTGCCGTTATTCCGCTGGTACTGGTTTGCATGATGTATGTGGGGTTTTCAGCCAGCGGGACAGTGTTAGCGGGACAGGCGCTGGCTAAACTTATCCATGTCAGCAATTCAGCCGGGATGATCCTGTTCAGCATCCTCATCGTGATCATTGCGGTGCTGGGCTATCGCGTCATCCATCAGCTGGGGAAAGTAGCGAGCATTATCGGCGTTTTAGCCTTTGCTTATCTGTTCATCACGCTGTTCTCTGCGCATGACTTATCCGCCGTTTGGCAAAATCAGCACTTCACCGTGGCGAATTTCCTGCTGGCGGTCTCCCTTTCTTCATCATGGCAGATTGCCTTCTGTCCCTACGTCTCGGACTATTCGCGCTATTTGCCAGCTGATGTCTCTGCAAAGAAACTGTTCAGCGCGGTCTTTTTCGGCACCGTGCTTGGTACGCAGGCTTCAATGACGCTGGGGGTGATCGTCGCGGCTATTGCCGGTAGTGCGTTTGCAGGTAATGAGGTGGGTTACATCGTGAGCATGGGCAGCACGGCGACTATGGCGATGGTGATTTATTTCGCAATTTGCTTTGGGAAAATCACCTTTACCACGCTGAATGCGTACGGCAGTTTTATGTCACTGACGACCATCGTGTCTGGCTTTCGGCAGCAAACCACGCTGAGTCGGGGCGCACGCATTCTGTTTGTGGTGCTGATGGTGGCGCTGGCCTGCGTCATTGCTCTGCTCAGTGAACCGGCCTTCCTGAAATCCTTCACCCACTTCCTGCTCTTCCTGCTGGCTTTCTTTGTGCCCTGGAGCGCGATCAGCCTGACCGATTTCTATCTGATCACCAAAGGCAGGGTCGATGTCCCTGCGCTGTCTCAGCCGGATGGACGCTATGGACGCTGGAATCTGGCCGGTATCACCGTCTATTTCCTGGGGGTGGTGGTGCAACTGCCGTTTATTGATAATCCGCTGCACCATGGCTCGCTGACCTGGATTTTTGCCGGCAATGATGTCTCGTGGATCATCGGCTGGTTTGCGACGGCGCTGTTATGGCTATTCGCCAGCCGCTGGGATCGTCGTGGCAGACCTGAACAGTCAATCTATACCGCTATGTGAAAAGGTAAAAGCCGCCATGAAAGGCGGCTTTTGTTCCGGGTTGAATGTGTGATCGGCAGGGTGTCAGGCTAAGCCGCAATCCGTCATGCCAGGGAATCTTCCTGCCTGAGATTACGCCGCCGAAACATCCGCCGCGCCAGTCTGTGCTTCGGCCACCAGTGGCTTTTCTGGCTGCAGCAGCGTCATCGCCAGCATGCTACCGAAGGCGATGACTGCAGTGACGGTAAACATCGCGTTGTAACCGTAATATTCCGCCAGCCAGCCGCAGAGCATCGGAGAGATAATTGCCGCCAGGTTGGCTATAGCCAGCGTTATGCCGCTGTAGGTGCCGACCGACGCTTTCGGGGTGACATCAATCACTACCGACCAGTAGACATTATTCACCAGCGCATTCAGCGCATTGCCCAGCGTCATCAGTGCGATAATCCCGGCAGCCGACTGCACGTAGGGGATCGCCATAAAGCAGCAGGCGGTGCCACACAGCGTAACCGCCGCAAACAGATTGCGCGCCAGCCGCAGGTTGCCGAAGCGGGCCAGCAGGGCATCGGCAATACGGCCGCCCAGCAGCACGGTGATGCAGGCGCCACTCCAGGGGATCATCGCCACGTACCACAGCGAGTGCAGGTCATAATGGAAATTATCCTGCAGATACTTCGGCATCCAGGTCACCAGGGTAAAGGTGATGTAGAGAAATGAGAAGTAGCCCAGCGCGTTGCAGACCAGCGTGCGGCTGGTAAAGAAGCGACACCAGGGCAGGGAGACGCTGTCGCCTGCGCTGCGGCGCTGACCGCGCTGGATCAGTGTGCGTTCAGCGGCATTGGTGTGAGGGCTCTTTTCCGGGCTGTCGCTGAAGGTGCGGGCAAACAGCGCCATCGCCAGCAGGGAGAACACTCCGAGCAGGATAAACATCATGCGCCAGTCTTGGGTCAGCAGCAGCAGGCCAACCGCAATCGGGGCGGTCAGCAGCGCGCCAACCTGGGTTGAGAGCAGGCCAATGCCCAGCGCAAAGCCGCGCTCGTTGTCGGGTGCCCAGTGGGCAATCGCCTTGTTCATCAGCGCATAGGCCGGGCCTTCAGAAAAACCAAACAGGATGCGCAGGGCCGCAAAGCCCATAATGGCGGAGCCGCCAAACAGCGCCATGCCCAGTTCACCTGCCCAGGCGGTGGCGATCTCCAGCAACGACCAGAGCACACCGGCCAGCAGCCAGACTTTCTTCGTGCCGATCCGGTCGGCAAGGAAGCCGCCACACAGCGAACCAAACAGATAACCGAAGCCAAAGTAACCCAGCACCGCGCCGAGCTGGACTTTGCTGAAGTGGTACTCTGCCGCAATGGCGTTGGCCGCAAATGACAGGGCGCCGCGATCGATGTAGTTGATCAGGGCGATCAGGAACAGCAGTGAAAATATAGTGTAACGGTAACGGCTGGATGTCATCTCACGTCTCCTGATTAAGTTTCTCAGGAGAGCCAAAGCAAGATTAATGCCGGAAAAGAGGTTCATCCGGCAAAACCCGGGCTGACAGAGGCTGCGGGCTGCTGAGCCTGCGCTTAACGGGTTAACTGATCCCGCTAATTATTCGCCTGCGCATCAATGCGGTGCAGTCATTGCCTGTCGGTGGTGAACCTCAGGCGGCGTTATGATGCGTGCTGCTGACGTGGGGCAGCGGGATAACCACGACTTCCGTTTCCGCCATGGTTTTATTCTGTGGCGTTTCGCCAACGTGCTGCAAAATCTGCCGCTGATATGTCGCATCAGCGACTGTTGTCTGTTCACTCAGCAGTACGCCCGCTTCATTAACATTTTTTCCTGCCACTTTTACTTTGCTGGTGGCACTGGCCAGCATCCACTCATATTCAATGTCGACATGGCCGCTATCAATACAGCGAATTCCGCGCTGACTTAAATCATACGCCAGCACGGTTGCCGTCGGGCCTAAAGAAATTAAGACCAGGTCAAAGTTGACTGCATTCGCTAATACCGTATCGAAGAGACGATCATAAACGGAAAAAGCATTACGGTTCAGCGTCGTAATGCGTTTAATTTCACTGGCCCCCTCCAGTAAATTATTGCCTAATCCCAGACGTGTGCCACTGCCTTCAACAATTAATACCCGGCGACCCTGGTAGAGCTGTTTAAATTTATCGAATATCGTCCTGGATAATTGTTTGCTTTTATAATCGTGATAAGGGCGGGTAACGGAGGTATTGCCATACTGGTACTGATGATTCAGCAGAGCATCATAATGTTTAAAGTAAAATGATTTATGGAAGAACCAGAACAGGGCCGATCCATTTTTCATATTGCGGGTGGTGCGAAAAGCATCTGGCAGGCAAATCAGACAGTTCGGGTTGTCCTGAGGCGCCTGCTGCAGCAGCGCCTTGAGCCTTGCCGACAGTTTTGGGTCAAATGGCTGAAAGCCAATGTTTTTATACCAGGTCATCTCCAGTTCCCCGTCGCCGTAACGGGCCAGTGATAATTGCGGTTTACGTAATAGCAGATCGATAGTTTCTTCTATCGACATGACGGAATAACGTTTAACCCGTGCCTGAGCGGCAGGATAGCGAATGGCCGCATTAATAAATTTAAACGGGAAACGAAACTTACGATAAATAGCGTTAAGTGCGGACATAGTTAGCCTTGGGTTATTGCTGTCAGTGAAAAAACCGCCTGCTGGCCGGATAAATTTTTATAAGAGTGATGATATATATCACAGATAAAAGTCGGGTCGGGCTACGGAATGTCTTAAAACGTTTTATTCAGCAGGATCCCTTTCATTATTAATCTATTCCTTGCTGAAGGCAGCGCTAAAAAATAATGGCAGAGCAAAGTCAATTGCCCGAGTTAATAATCTGAAAATCATTGAAACCGCATGAGCACTGATAACCGGACGGTTTAAAACAGTAGCGCACTAAGTTTTCTGATTTTAGCATTAAGAGTTGTTGCAGAACCGGGTTAATAAACCATTATGCTTATTTGATACTCGTTATCCCTGTCTGATAACCCTTAAGCTGGCGTTCATGAAGCGCGGCCGGTCTGTTAATTATTCGCCTTTGAACAAAAGGTGCGATAACTCCCGGCCTATCGTTAATTTTTTGTGATGAATATCGCGTATTTGCCCCTTAGGAAAGTAAATAAAGCAGTCTCAGCGCCCCTGAAGTCGACATTTTTAATAAATATTTTTAATGGGTTACGCTTATACACGTTTTTACATATTTCTCACGTAAGTTAAGATCTCGTTGAATTTATGTTTCCAGTTTAACTTTCTGATGACCGCTAATGACCCGAGGATGGATCATGATAAATAAAATAACCAGTGTAATCATGGTGATATTTGCTATCGCCCTGATTTACATGGGAGGACAACTTCTGCTTGCAGGAGGCAGCGCGTTCTATGCGTTGATGGGGGTGGGCGTTCTGCTCAGCGCGATTCTGCTGATGATGAATAAACGCAGTGCACTGACGCTGTATGCGCTGCTGATGTGGATCACGCTGTTCTGGACGATCTGGGAAGTGGGCTTCGATAAGTGGCAGTGGATCCCGCGCGGCGACCTGTTTGGTGTGCTGGGTGTCTGGCTGGCTCTGCCGTGGGTGGTTCGTCCTCTCTATCAGGGACAGCGTCGCTTCCATCCTTTCCTTGGCGGCTCCGTGGTGCTGATGGTGCTGCTGGTGACTGGCCTCTGCTTCTACGATCCGCTGCCGCAACAGGGCACCATCAATACCCAACGTAACAGTTCCGCGACCGGCGGTGCTGCTGAAGAGTGGAACGCCTATGGCGGGACCACAGATGGCCAGCGCTTCTCGGCACTGAAGCAGATCACTAAAGATAACGTCAAAGATCTGGAAGTGGCCTGGACCTATCACACCGGCGATCTGCGTCAGGGTGATGATGCAACCGAGTACACCTTTGAAGCAACGCCGCTGAAAGCCAACGGCATGCTCTACCTCTGTACGCCGCACAACGAGGTTCATGCTCTTGACCCGGAAACCGGTGCGGTGAAGTGGAAAACAGCGCCGGATAAAAACCGCTCTTATCTGCAGCAGCACCAGACCTGCCGTGGCGTGAGCTACTTCGATGCCGGTCAGCAGGCGGAGCAGCAGACAGGCGCATCTCCGGCAATCTGCCGCAAACGTATCTTCAATGCCACCACCGATGCCCGCCTGCTGGCGCTGGATGCCGACACCGGCAAGCCCTGTGCTGAATTTGGTGACAACGGCGTGGTAAACCTGCGCGCCAACATGGGCGAGGTGCGTCCGCATGCGCTGATGCAGACTGCTGCACCACTGGTGGCAGGCAATCTGGTGATTGTTGGCGGTTCTGTGATGGATAACGGCTTCAACAGCGGCAACCCATCGGGTGTCATCCGTGCCTATGATGCCGTTACGGGTCGTCTGGTGTGGAACTTCGATCCGGCTAATCCGGATAACACCGCACCGGTCGCCGCAGGCGCAACCTATCCGCAGGATACCCCGGTCGCCTGGGCTACGCTGAGCGCCGACCTGAAAAACGGCCTGGTCTATGTGCCGTTTGGTAACGCCTCGCCGGATGAAATCGGCATTGAACGCGATCCTGCCAGCAATACCGAAAAATTCCGTGATGCGCTGGTGGCATTGGACTTGAAAACCGGTGCGTTCAAATGGCGTTATCAGAGTTCGAACCACGACCTGTGGGATCGCGATAACCCGTCACAGCCGTCGCTGGTAGACATCAACTATCAGGGCAAACCGCAACCGGCGGTGATCCTGCCGACCAAAACCGGCAACCTGTTTGTGCTGAACCGCCTGACCGGTGAGCCGGTTTACCCGGTAGAGCAGGTTAAGGTCTCTACCGATGGCATTAAGGGAGAGCAGTACGCGGCGACCCAGCCGGTCTCCAGCCTGAACTTCATTCCGCAGCCGCTGACTGAGAAGTCGATGTGGGGCATTACGCCGTTTGACCAGATGGCCTGCCGCACGACCTTCCGTGAACTGCGTTATGACGGTAACCCGTGGACGCCGCCAACCGAGAAAGGCTCGCTGATCTTCCCGGGCAATATCGGAGTGTTTAACTGGGGTTCCGTGGCGGTTGATCCACAGCGCCAGATGCTGATTGCGGCACCGGTGCGCCTGGCCTACAAGTACAACCTGATCAAGCGCACGCCGGAAACCGAAACTCAGCGTACCTTCACCAAAGATGGCACACCGTACTGGAATGAGAACTTCCACGGTGACTACGCTATCCACATCCAGCAGATGGCATCGGGGCTGGGTATTCCCTGCATCGCGCCACCGTGGGGACGGATGGTGGGTGTGGATCTGACCACCGGCAAAACCGAATGGCTGCGTCGCGTTGGCACCACCAAAAACCTCAAGACCAGCTTCCTGCCTGGCCGTTTCCCGCTCGGTTTCCCGATGGGGATGGTGGCGCACGGCGGACCGCTGCTGACAGCGGGTGACCTGGTGTTCCACGGCGCAACGGCAGATAACTTCTTCCGTGCTTACGACAGCACCACCGGTGAGCTGCTGTGGCAGACGGAACTGAGCGCGGGTGCACAGGCCACGCCATCAACCTTTATGGGCAAAGATGGTAAGCAGTATGTGGTGATTGCCGCAGGCGGCCATGGCTCGCTTGGCACCACGGCGGGCGACAGCGTTGTCGCGTTCCGTCTGAAGTAATTATGACCTGCTGAGCGCCGCCCTGGCGCTCAGCGTTATTACGCGCTCACCAGGCAAACTTTCCTGCGATATCACGTCTTCACTTTTTTCCTTCTGAATACATTTACTGCTAAGCGTCGCCAGCGACAGGTGTGCCTGATTTGCGGGAGAGTCTTTGGGTTACGCGCGGGCCTGAGGCCAGAGAGGTCATACTGCGGGGATAGGGATACTGCATTCAATGCAGCGTGCCACGTCAGTGACGTGGCACGCTAACCATTATGCGCCGACGTTCACCACGGTTTTACCGAAGTTTTTACCATTCAGCATATCGATAAACGCCTGTGGTGCGTTCTCTAACCCTTCAATCATGTGCTCGCGATAGTGGATTTTTTTGCTCTCTACCATAGGACGCATCGCCTCCAGGAACTCCGGATAGCGGTCACCGTAATCCTGGAAGATGATAAAGCCCTGCATACGGATACGGCGCTTCAGAATGCCCGCCATGATCAGTGAAGTTCTGTCCGGGCCTTCTGGCAGTTCGCGCTGGCTGTAAGCGGAGACCAGGCCACAGACCGGTACACGCGCGGCAGTGTTAAGCAGCGGGAATACCGCATCAAACACTTTGCCACCCACATTTTCGAAATAGATATCGATGCCATCCGGGCAGGCGTTTTTCAGCTGCTCTTCAAAGTCGGCACTGTGGTGATCGAGGCAGGCATCAAAGCCCAGCGTATCGACCGCGTAACGGCATTTCTCTTCTCCGCCCGCGACACCGACGACACGACAGCCTTTCTGCTTACCTAACTGACCTACTGTTGCGCCTACCGGACCGGTTGCCGCGGCGACGACCAGGGTTTCACCCGCTTTCGGCTGACCGATATCCATCAGGCCCATATAGGCGGTAAAGCCTGGCATGCCGAGAATGCCCAGCGCCCATGACGGATGCGGCAGATCGTTGCCCAGCTTCGCAATTTCTTTGCCATCGGAGACGGCATACTCCTGCCAGCCACTCTGTGCCAGCACCCAGTCACCGGTTTTAAAGTTGCTGTTTTTCGATTCGACGACCTGACAGACAGTGCCACCGACCATTGGCTGATCCAGCTCTGCCGGCGCGGCGTAAGATTTACCGTCGTCCATCCGGCCACGCATGTAGGGATCGAGTGAGAGGTAGATAGTCTTCAGCAGCACTTCGCCTTCTTTGATTTCCGGGATGGGCTGCGCCACATGGCGGAAATTCTCTTTGGTCGGCTCACCGTGAGGGCGTGAAGCCAGTAACCAGGCATGGTTCTGGGTTGCTTGTTCAGTCATATTGTCTTCCTTTTATAGCCGGGCGATGCACTGGGCATTGCCATATGAATACCGGGAAAGTGTAGATGACTGCAGCGGGAATGCATTTAGCGCTGTGAGCGATAAGCGGATTTTGCGTCATTTGCAAATACGGTCGTTTGATGGAACTGCCTGGGCGGTTGTTAGTATCCAGGATCACAGGAAGCGCTGAAGAGTGTGATAAATACCAGTGAACTGAACAGGGAGAGAACCATGACTACTCAGCATTTGCGTATTGCCCGACCTGTGACTGATCTGAAACAAAGCAGTCAGATCTATTGCCACGGGCTGGGGTTGCAGGAAATCGGTGAGTTTACCGATCATCAGGGTTTTAGTGGTGTGATGCTGGGCGCGGAGGGATTGGGCTGGCATCTCGAATTCACGCTCTGTCATACCCATCCCGTCCGGCCATCGCCAACGGAAGACGATCTGCTGGTGCTTTACATTCCCCACCAGCCAGACTGGCTGTTTCGTTGTACCTGTATGGATGACGCAGGCTTCCAAAGGGTGCCATCCTTTAATCCTTACTGGGATCAGCGGGGCGTGACATTTATCGACAAGGATGGTTATCGTGTCGTTATCCAGCATGGCTTGTGGCAACCCACACGCTGACCCTGCACACATCAGAAAAGGAACTCACCCTGAATATTCTTTGCTTCCACACCGCTGCCAGCAATATCGCGATCTTTGATGATGCCGCCAGCGGACTTACGCGTGACAGCTCGCCGCTAAATCACCTGGTGATGCCTTCGCTGCTGGCCGAGGCGGAACGCAGCGGCGGGATGACGGCGGAGTTACGCTGCCGTATCGCGCAACTGATCAAAGCAATGCTGCCGCAGTTTGATGCCGTACTGATTACCTGTTCCACGCTGGGACCGGTTGCCGATGATTTCTCCGTGCAGGATCGGGTCATGCGCACCGACGGCATGTTAGCGGCGGCATTGCGGCGTCATACGGGGCCGAGGGTGGCGCTTTGTGCGGCAGAATCAACGCTGGCGGCGACGCGGGCACTTTTCTGCCAGCCCGGCAGCCAGACAGAGGTTGCGCTAGTGGAGGACGCATGGGCGGCGTTTAAAGCGGGGGAGACAACACGCTATTTTGCCCTGATCGCGGCAGCCGCAGAGCAGGCGTATCAGCAGGGCGCCGTTGCGGTGGCCCTGGCGCAAAGCTCAATGACGCCGGTTGCCCAAAAGTTTCCCGCGCCCCGACGACCACTGACCGGCCCGCATCTGGCTTTGCAGGCCTGCTACGATCTCAGATGATCGTTACGCTATGCTGGCTCAGCGCCTGTTGCAGCGCGTCGTCCGGCTGCGTTTCTACAACCAGCGTGCTGGCCAGCGACAAGTCGCCAATGGCAAACGCTGAGGCAGAATTCAGCTTTTCGGCTGACGCCAGCACCACGGTTTCGGCTGCACGTCCTGCCAGCGCACGCTTCACCGTCGCCTCTTCGAAATTACCGGTAGTCAGTCCGGCAGCCGGATGCACACCGGTAACGCCCATAAAAAAGAGATCGGCATTAATGCGATTGATCGACTCCAGCATCGATGCACCTACGGTCACCACTGAATGCTTATAGAGCTGTCCGCCAATTAGTATGATCTCCACCAGTGGATAATTGGCTAATGCCAGCGCCACGCTGGGACTGTGGGTGACGGCGGTAAAGCTCAGCGTTGCGGGTAACTGTCGCACCAGTTCCGCGCTGGTGGTTCCGCCATCAATCAGTACGATCTGTCCCGGCTGGATCAGCGAAACCGCCTTTTGGGCAATGACCTGCTTTGACGCAGTCTGCACGCTTTTGCGTGTTTCAAAGTTGCCCAGCGCAGCGGAAACCGGCAGCGCACCGCCATGCACCCGCTGCAATAAACCTTCCGCTGCCAGCTCACGCAGGTCACGGCGGATAGAGTCCTCAGAGAGGTTGAAGCGCTGGCTGAGGTCGCGCGACTGCACCTGTTTTTCCTGAGCGAGCAGGGCAAGGATTTTCTGTTTACGCTGGCTGGATAGCATCTCTTTCCTTTGCGTGTTTTTTCTTGAATATGCACGATTTTGCATGATAGCGTGTGGGCTGTCTACTTATCCTGGAGAGCACCATGCAGCAGAACCAATCCCGTGTGCGCATCATCAGTGAGCAGTTGCTGTCAGATAACTGGTATACCCTGAAGAAATATACTTTTTCGCTGCTGCGCCGTGATGGCCAGTGGCAGGAGCAGAGCCGTGAAGCGTATGACCGGGGCAACGGCGCAGTCATCCTGCTCTATAACCGCGACAAACGCACGGTAGTGCTGACCCGGCAGTTTCGCTTTCCGGTTTTCCTCAACGGGCATGATGGATTTCTGATTGAAGCGGCCGCGGGCCTGCTGGATAACGCCTCGCCGGAAGCGCGCATTGTTGCTGAAGCGGAAGAGGAGACGGGTTTTCGCGTCAGCCGCGTTGAGAAGGTGTTTGAAGCCTTTATGAGCCCCGGTTCGGTGACGGAAAAGCTTTACTTCTTTATTGCTGAGTATGACGACCAGCAGCGCAGCGGTGAAGGCGGCGGGATAGCGGAAGAGGGTGAGGATATCGAGGTGCTGGAGATCGGTTTCGACCAGGCGTTGCAGGCGATTGACCAGGGTGAGATTGTGGATGCGAAAACCATCATGCTGCTGCAGCATCTGCGACTCAAAGGCATTTTATAAGAAAGCGGGCAGAGCGCCGTCTATGCGTTCTGCCCGTAAAGCTTACTGATCCTGCGTCAGAATGCCTTTAACATCGTGCGGTTCAGAGCGCAGATACTGCGGCGGAACCTGAACTTTACCTTCCAGCACAGCCGCGGCGTGCCATGGCCAGCGTGGATCGTAGAGAATACCGCGTGCCAGAGCGACCAGATCGGCATCTCCCTGCTGAAGCACACCTTCCGCCTGCTGCGGTTCCGTAATCAGGCCAACCGCAATCACAGGAATCGACACCTGTTCGCGGATATCGCGAGAGAATGGCACCTGATAGTTTGGCCCGACGCTGATTTTCTGATCTTCCGACAGACCCCCACTTGAGACGTGGATATAAGCGCAGTTCAGCGCTTCCAGCTCACGTGAGAAGGCGATCGACTGCTTAATTTCCCAGCCGCCTTCAACCCAGTCCGTAGCGGAAATGCGCACGCCTACCGGCACGGACGCGGGTACGGCTTCACGGACGGCTTTGAACACCTCAAGCGGGAAGCGCATACGGTTTTCCAGCGAACCACCATATTCGTCACTGCGCTGATTCGACAGCGGCGACAGGAACTGATGCAGCAGATAGCCGTGTGCGGCATGGACTTCGATCAGCTCGATGCCCAGGCGTACCGCGCGATGGGCGCTGTCGACAAAGGCTTGTTTTACCCGCTGCAGATCGTCAATGCTCATCGCCAGCGGTTTCACTTCACCCTCGCTGTAGCTCACAGCTGACGGCGCCACGGTCTGCCAGCCGCCGGCATCTGGCGCAATCTGCTTACCGCCTTCCCAGGGCACGGCGCACGACGCTTTGCGGCCCGCATGGCCCAGCTGAATACCCACCGGAATAGAGGAGTAGCGGCGCACATCTTCCAGCACCGTTTTCAGCGCAGCTTCATTGTCATCATTCCATAAGCCCAAATCGCCAGGGGAGATACGACCAATGTCCTCGACGGCAGTGGCTTCGATAATCATCAGACCCGCGCCGGAAAACGAGAGCTGACCAAGATGGATACGGTGCCAGGCAGTGGCATTACCCGCTTCAGCGGAGTACTGGCACATCGGCGCAATCACAATGCGGTTATCCAGCGTAAGTTCGCCCAGTGAGACAGAAGAAAAAAGTTGGCTCATGTTATCTCCATGGTGTTATGACGGACGTGACAGGCAATAACTATAGCGGGGGATTGACCGGGCGGGATGATTGCAACGTGACTTTTTATGACTGCGGCTGGGCTTAGCTGAGTACACCGCTGCGCTTAGCCTGCGGGATGCAGACCCCGCTGCCATCGCAACAGGGTCTGTTATCAGCACTCAGACCTGCGCCATTCCGCCATCGACAAACAGCTCTGTCGCATTAATAAAGCTGGCCGCATCAGACGCGAGAAAAGCAACGGTTCTGGCCACTTCCTGTGGTTCTCCCAGACGGCCAAGCGGTATCTGTGCGGCCAGCGCATCAAACAGGCCCTGACGCTGATCTTCACTGACCAGATCGCCCAGCCCCGGCGTGCGGATAGGGCCGGGACTGACGACATTAACCCGGATGCCGCGATCTTTCAGATCCAGCGCCCACGAACGGGCAAAGTTGCGCACCGCCGCTTTACTGGCACTGTAGACGCTAAAGGCCGCTGTACCCTGCGAAGCAGCGGTTGATCCGGTCAGAATCACGGACGCGCCATCAACCAGCAGAGGCAGGGCTTTCTGCACCGTAAAGAGCACACCGCGCACGTTGGTGCCAAAGATCCGATCAACGTGCTCTTCAGTAATCGCGCCCAGCGGCAGCATGTCGCCGCCTCCGGCGTTGGCAAACAGAATATCCAGCCGTCCGGCCTGCGCCGCAATGCGCGAGTAAACGTCGTCGAGATCGTACGGTTGAGAGGCATCGGCCCGGATGCCGCTGACGGTTCCGCCGATTTCAGCAACCGCAGCATCCAGTTCCGCCTGACGCCGGCCGGTAATAAACACCTGCGCGCCCTGTGCCGCCAGTTCCCGTGCGGTGGCCAGGCCAATGCCGCTGGTTCCGCCTGTTATCAGCGCAATTTTTCCTGCAAGTGATGCGTTCATTAGCGTTTCTCCGAATGGTGGCATTGACAGATTTATCTCTTCCCGGTCAGCGGGGCTGCCGGACTGATGGCTACTGTAAAAGAGCAGGATTGACGGATAAATCCACAAAAATGAAAATGACTATCCACGCTGGTGGATAATAGGGGACATAAATGGATCAGCTGCTGGCGATTAAAGCCTTTTCACGGGTAGTGGAAAGCGGCAGTTTTACCCGCGCGGCGGACTCGCTGAACATGCCGAAAGCCACGCTGAGCAAGCTGGTTCAGGAGCTGGAAGCGCATCTCTCCATCAGACTTCTGCAGCGCACGACCCGACGCGTGACCGTTACCCCGGAGGGGCGGGAATACTATGAGAAGGCACTGCGTATCCTGCACGATCTGGAGGATATCGATGCCTGTTTCAATGCGCTGCGCAGTAAGCCGCGCGGGCATTTACGTGTCGATATCGGCGGATCGACCGCGCGGGATATCCTGATCCCGCTGTTGCCTGACTTCTTTGCCCGCTATCCGGACATTACGCTCGACCTTGGCGTCTCCGATCGCCCGGTTAACCTGATTAGCGATAACGTTGACTGTGTGATCCGTGGCGGTCCCCTGGCTGACTCTTCACTGGTCGCCCGACTGATTGGTCACGCCACGCTGATCACCTGCGCGACACCCGCCTATCTGAAAGCGTCTGGCGTGCCTGCCTATCCTGATGAACTACGTAACGGGCACCGGCTGGTGAGTTACCTTTCGCCGCAAACCGGCAAGCCATTTCCGCTACGGTTCGAACGGCAGGGAGAAAAAGTTGAGATCACCAGTGCGCATCGCATTGGCGTCAATGAGAGTAACGGGCATCTGGCCGCGGGACTGGCAGGGCTGGGGATTATTCAGACGTTCAGCTATTCGCTGTCTGCGATTCTGCGGCGGGGTGAGATGGTGGAGATCCTGCGCGACTGGCGTCCCGCGGGCTATCCGTTTCATCTGGTCTATCCGCAAAACCGGCACGTGACGCAACGGTTACGGGTCTTCATTGACTGGCTGGTGGCCAGTTTTCCGGAACGTGTCGCGGGAGAGGGGGAATCCGGCACCTGAGTGCCGGACGGTCATCAGTTGCCGCGATAGGTGGAGTAACCAAACGGGCTCAGCAGTAACGGAATGTGGTAGTGCTCACCGTTCGCTTCCATGTTGAACTCAACCGGGATCTCCGGGAAGAAGGTCTTCTGGTTGCTCTTTTTATAGAAGTCACCGGTTTTAAATACGACGCGGTAGCTGCCTGCGCTGGCCGTTTTGTCCTGCGGGAACAGGGCGCTGATACGACCGTTGTTATCGGTGACGCCTGACGCCAGCTTCACCCAGTTATCCTGCTGTTTCTGATCCAATTCAACTTCAATACCGGCTGTTGGCTGGCCAGTCTGCAGATTAAGAACGTGCACGCTCAGCGGGTTTTTCGCGGCAGCCGGCTGGGCTGCGACAGCGGATGCGCCAGAGGTCATCAGTAATGTAGCAATCAAAGCATATGAAGTTTTCATCAATGTTTCCTTTATTGACTGTTTGAGGTCGTGTGACAGTGCTGAGAGAGTAATGTGCCGGAGGTCAAAGAGATAATTCGTCGAGGGAAATGTGAAATTTCTGAGAGAGGGATGTGACTTTAGTTACATCATACAGATACTCTTTCAATATATTGTTCAGCATCAATGCAGTTATAGCTCACCACGAAAAAGGGGCTCCAGGTTAAATTTCCCTTACATCCCGCAGAGAAAGCAGGGCGGCAACAGGTTTAAATCGGTTTTATATGACGCGAGTCAAAGAGTTACAGAACCCACTAATGAAAATACCCAGCGCGGCGCTGCCGACATCGCCATCACACGTGAGTAATCCCACCTTCAGGACGACAACCAATGAGAATGAATAAACTGGCGCTGGCCATGATGTTACTGGCTGGTGCTACCAGCGTTTCGACGGCAATGGCGGCAGAATCAACGGCTGCTGGTCCCGCTGTGAATACCCTTATCCAGCCGGATCAGCAGCCAGCCAGTTCTGAAGCGCCAGCCGTTACAGCAACTCATGAGGCATCGCAGCAAGCGGATGATTCTGTGGCGACGACGCCATCCAATCCGGGTTCGGCAGAGCAGCCATCTGTTGCGGCTGTGCCAGAAGCCAGTGCCGCTCCGGTATCGCAGGAAGCTGCGGCTTCTGCGCCGGTTCAGCCACAGCCTGAGATCGATCAGCCTTCACCGGTTATTAATCCGTCTGCTGAGGCCGCTTCCGTGGCAGAAAAGAGTGAGCCACAGCCAGCAGTAACTGATATGGATGCCACACAAAAATTCTCGCAGACGCCAGTTGCTGAACCACCGTTTACGCCAGAACAGGAAGCGCGTATTGGTGAGCTGGCGAAAGCTTATCTGTTGAAGCATCCTGAATTACTGATTGAAGTGGATCAGAAACTGCAAAAAATACAGTATGATGAGCAAATGAAAGCGATGACCACAGCAGCCATACAGCATCAGGACGAACTGCTGAATGATAATACCGTGCCTGCTATCGGGCCGGAGGATGCAAAAGTCGCGGTAATAGAATTTTTCGACTATCAATGCAGCGTCTGCGCGCGTCAGGCACCGCTCATTCAATCGCTGATGAAAAATAATCCTCAGGTACGCTTTATCTTCAAAGAGTGGCCCATTTTTGGTTATCGCTGGAAACCCTCTTTCCAGGCGGCCGAAACCGGATTACGAATCTGGCAGCAAAAGGGCGGCGATGCCTATATGAAGTACCACAATGCGCTTTTTGCCAGTGGTCATGTCGAGGGCGCGCTGACACAGAAAGATATCACCAAGGCAGCGTCTGCAGCCGGTGCCGGTAAGTTAAAAAGCAATGATATGCTCGGCACATTGTCCCGTACGGATATCCTGGCGAAAAATACCGGTTTTCAGGGAACGCCAGCAATGATTGTTATGCCTCTGTCAGGTGCGACTGCAGAGACGGTGACGATTTACCCAGGCGGTGCGATGGAAGAGATGTTGCAGTCGGCGATTAATAAAGCCCTGGGGCAGGCAGGAAAATAAATCGATGTCTACAACAGGGTGCCGGAAGGACGATGATAATCCTTCCAGCTTTTTTTATTTTTTGTCTCATTCTGACTGAGAAAACCTGCGTTTTTTGGCGTCATTGACAGATCGCAGCCAATGCATCCCCTTAATATCTTTGTGCATCCCTGGATTGCTGACACAAGCGTCTGTATTGGCTCAACCTCGCTTCACCAGATGCAGTCTATATTTGAATACGGCGCAAATTTTCAGTTGTGACAATAAAGAAAGGCTAACTCTGCAGGTTCGGGCATAAAACGAAAGCAAAACGTGGGATCAGATGAAAAAAATAACTGTAATTCAGGGTGATATCACTAAGGTCTCCGCAGAGGCGATTGTTAATGCAGCCAATTCTTCGTTGCTGGGTGGCGGTGGTGTAGATGGCGCAATTCATCGCGCAGGCGGACCTGTGATTCTGGCGGAGTGTCAGTTAATCCGTAACCGTCAGGGTGGGTGCAAGGTCGGTGATGCCGTAATAACTGGCGCAGGTAATTTGCCTGCGGATTATGTCATCCATACTGTTGGCCCACGCTGGAGCGATGGACGACATGACGAAGATGAACTGTTGAAACGTGCTTACCAGAGCTGTTTTAAACTTGTCGACTATCACGGTATTAAAACGGTCTCGTTTCCCAATATCAGCACAGGGATTTATGGTTTTCCTAAAGAACGTGCCGCGACGATTGCCTTAGATGTCATTAAACATTGCATCGCTGAGAACCGCACACTCGAGAACGTTTACTTAGTCTGTTTCGATGCAGAGAATTACGATCTCTATCTTAAGCTGCTTAACTGATAATTCGCATGCGAAGGTCAGGGGAGGCGTCTTTTCGTCAGGGCATTTAAATCTGCCAGAAGAGATGCAGGCTGAAAGAAGGAATTAAATACCTTATTTAACATAATATACATTATGCGAATGATCATTACGGCCTGAAGTCTGGCGGTATTTTGTCTGGCCGGCTCTCCATTTCTGTTGATTCTGGCTGTTAGCCACATTGCAGCAAATCTGTCTGAAAGCCACGACACCCGCCTGAGCATTCAGCGCCACGCTCTCTGGTCCGCGACGATCATAAAGTTTACTGGCTTTCCTCGCTGCACAGTTTCTGCAACAACTTCTCGCGCGCTTCTTATCAGTTCTCTCTGCTGCCTGAGATTTGCAGGCCGACAACAAGCTTTACCTTCTGCAACTGACCGAATGCATTGCTCAGGCTCATTCAGAGACTGCTGTCTGTTCGAACGCCTGATGTATCAGACCGTTATCACCGATTTCATCTGATAAATGCATTTTGCCTTTGTACCATGACGTCGCTACGCAAAAGTTATCGCCATTACCCTTGCTGATGGTCACAGAAATGCTGTAGATGCGTCTCCACATACTCTCGCATTGGCAACGTTAAAAAAATGGCCTTAAACACGCCGATGCACATCACGCTCTGTTTACTCCGCAGGTCGCTACGTAAATCCTGAAACAATCGAAAAAGCTGTGTAACCTTGCTGCCAGGAAACGACTTTGTGGTCAGTCGCATGCTGACTGATTCAGCACTATCAATGTCACGCAAACAAGAGGCAAAAAGTCCCTGCTCTGCCTGACTGTCAAGCCGGTGTTCACGCTTCATTTCAGTGTGTCAGTAAATAAAAGCGTAAATGTTCACGCGATACAATCCATTGTTTTATACAAAACCTGAATAATGCCCCGCGATCAGAAAATAACTTTATCTCTCTTTTCTTTTAATGACATAGTTAAAAATAGCGATGTATCCGTATGCTAAATAACTGATTTAGATCAATATTTATGCCAGAGGGCTCAATTAACATAATTTTTACCAGGAGTTTTCTTAATTAAAGTGATTTGTTAGCGATTAAATATCAACATCAAATTTTATCAAGCCAGATTAATGTCGCGTCATCGAAAATTAAATAAGGAGGCAGCACAAGAAAAATTAACCCTGTATTTATTTAACAGCACCTGTTTGCAGGCTGCTAAATACAAAAAATGCACTGATCAAAATTCACGCATATTTAGCTCTGAGTGCGGAATTTTTATTGATCAAAGTGGCCTTATTTGCCAAATATTCCTAATGGACGTAAAAAAATCCTGGTCCCGCAGCGATGCTAAGGGATAGGAATCCTTTTTTGTCCCGAATTTTCAACAAATCTTACGCCCAGACATGGAGGTTACTCTTTAAGAAAAATCCGAATGCACAAAATAGCGGATAATTTTCATCGCCTTGAAATGCGGAGATTTTTATCGATAAAATAATCACAACTCTCGTAACCACACCAGAATATTATGAAAAAGATAACCAGAGAGGAAATTCGCTGCGCCACTTGCAAATATGGCTGTGATCTCACCCATCGCGCATCAGACATTTATAACCGATGTCCGTTGCAAAAAATTACCACCTGGCCCGGAAGAAATCATTTTTTCTCTTCATCCCTGCTGAATATGGTGGCTGGAAAATATGAAAGTATCTTTTGCAGAGGATGCGTCTTTGTTGACTTCTCCAGGGGAAATGTCAGGTATTTTACTAACAGCAACTGGATTGAGTATTTAAAAAACACCGGGTTAATGCTCATTGTCGTCAGCGATCGCTTTATGGAACCGCTTGCGGCGTACTGGCAAAAAGAAGATTTGCGAATACAAACTGTCATTCGTGCAGACCAGTCTCTTGACGAGATAAGTAAACAAATCAATGGCTGTTATTTCGGCCTGAAAGCTGAAATCAGGAAAAGAGTTAATCCACTCAATCAGGATGAAGTTCAGTTTCTTGACCTGGCGGCAAGCGGGCTTTCACTGACGATTATTGCCAGTGAAATGGGTGTTGAAAAGAAGCGCGTTTATAACATCAAAGATGCGATTCGCAGGAAAATGGGCATCAGCCTGAATCAATTGTTTTCCGCATAAAGAAGATAAAGGAGTATTAAATGAAGATGAAAATCAGATCGCGCAGTCTTGCTGTTTTGGTCAGTTCTGCACTGGTGTCGGGAAGCGTATTCGCTGCCTCAGATAACACCATCAATTTTCAGGGCGAAGTCACCGCTGAAACCTGTTCAGTGTCGGTAAACGGTAATAATGCATCCCCTGTCGTTCTGCTACCAACGGTGAGCACGTCGGACCTTGCAACGTCTGGCACGACTGCGGGTGATACCACCTTCACCGTGGGCGTGAGCGGCTGTACCGGTGACAGCACTAAGACGACGAAAATCTCGACGGTATTTGTCGGCAATAATGTCAGTTCTGCCGGTAACTTAACCAATACCGGCACAGCAAAAAATGTTGAAGTACAAATCCTCGATCCAAAGGATGCGGTTATCAATCTGACCAGTGGTTACGCCGGCAGCGGCGATATGACGCTACAGGCGGGTGAAACTTCAGGCTCAGCCACCTACTCTGCCCGCTACTACGCCGCAGGCACACCCACTGCAGGGACGGTAACCGCATCACTGCAATATGCCGTGACTTACCAGTAATATTTTCCGTGCGTATCTGGCAAACCGGATACGCACGCCACGCTTGAAATATTCGATATGGCTTCGCGCATTATGTTGTTTCCATTAAGATTTGTAATTATCATTTTTTTAATCACGTTTATTTCGGATAAAGTCCAGGCGAGCGTCACTATTCTTGGTAGCCGTATAATTTACCCGGGTAACGCGATCTCCGTCGATGTTCAGTTAAAGAACAACGATAGAATTCCTTATGTTATTCAGACCTGGTTTGATAACGGCAATATGGATTCGCAACCAGGCGAAAAAAGTGATGCGCCTTTTATTGTGACACCCCCGGTGTTTCGGATTCAGCCTCTTACCGGTCAGGTTTTAAGAATCAGGTTCATGCCTGAAATCTCATTGCCCCAGGATCGTGAGACAGTCTTCTGGTTTAATTCTTTGCAGATTCCCCCTGCCAATATTCAGGGTGAATCAGGCCGTAATAGCATGGTTTTAATGTTACGTAACCGGATGAAGATTTTTTACCGGCCAAAAGGGATTAGTCAGCCGGATAATATTTTCGAAGGATTAAAGGTGGCAATAAAAAAAGAGGGGGTTGAGATCAATAACATTCGGCCCTGGTATCTTTCGCTTACAGACGTTGCAATAAAAACAGCAGGAAAAGAAATTGTCTGCGATGCTGACATGATTGCCCCTTATTCTAAAAAAACAGTCAGGTGTAAAAGCGCAATTCAGTTTCCATCCAATAACAGCGTGGTTTCTCTTTCAGCGATGAATGACCAGGGAGCAAAAGTCAGTGAAAAGTATCCGATTTCAGCCTGGTAATATTTGCCTCCTTTTTTTACCATTCTGTGCATCATTCACTTTTTCAATGTCTGGACACGCGGAGGAGTACTACTTTGATCCTTCGCTGTTCAAAGGTTCTGCCTTTGGTCAGAATATCGATCAATTTAATCAGCACAATATCACGCCTGGCAATTATTATGTGGATATCTATGTTAATAATAAGCTGATTAAAAGTGGCGTCGCCCTCACCTTTCTTCCGGAAGAAAATGGTCAGCCTGCTGAACCCTGTCTTTCCCCTGCGGTGGCAGAATCGTTGCGTCTCAGGTCACTCAACAAATCCATAGCCAGCGATGGCTGTCAGCCTTTAAATCACTGGTCATCGTCAGCGCGCTGGCAATTCGATCAGGCTTCACTGCGGCTGCAATTAACGATTCCGGACGCTGAATTAATCCATCTTCCTCGCGGGACTATCCCCGTCGCCGAATGGGACAAAGGGATTACAGCCCTCTTCATCCGGCACAATACGAACTACAACTGGACCAAAAATACCGCATCCGGCTACCAGTATCAGTATCTCTGGAGTGGTATGACGGCGGGTACCAATATTGATAACTGGCAACTGCGCCACCAGGGCAATCTCCGGTTTGTCGACAATAACGTGACCGGCAGCGATATTCGTTACACTACCGTCAGAACCTGGCTGCAGCGCCCCATTGAACCGCTGGACAGTCTGCTGACCTTAGGCGACAGCTACACAGAGAGCTCACAGTTTGGCAGTCTGGCTTACAACGGTATCAAACTCACCACCGATGAAAGGATGCGTCCCCAGAGTCGGCGTGGTTATGCGCCCGAGATTCGTGGCATGGCCTCGTCCAGTGCCCGGGTTATCGTCCGGCAATTGAATCGCGTTATCTATGAGACCAGCGTTGCGCCCGGGCCATTTGTTATCAACGACTTGTATAATACCCGCAGCCAGGGCGATCTTGATGTTGAGGTGGCAGAGGCCAATGGAAAAACGTCATCATTTACCGTTCCCTATGCCTCTGTTCCTGACTCGGTCAGGCCGGGAAACTGGCATTACTCTGTGGCATTAGGCCGGGTGCGTCAGTTCTACTCGGTGAATAACACGTTCTTCGAGGGGCTTTTGCAGCGCGGTATCAGTAACCGCCTGACTGCAACAGCGGGTTCGCGACTGGCTCAGGACTATCAGGCCTGGCTGCTTGGCGGTGTCTGGACCTCTTCGGCGGGTGCCGTGGGATTGAACACCATCTTTTCCGATGCCAGGGTCGATCAAAACAGCAACGCCACGGGATGGCGCGCCGAGCTGAGTTACAGTAAAACCTTTGCGACCGGAACCAACCTTGTGCTGGCGGCTTATCGTTATTCAACCAGCGGTTACCGCGACCTGCAGGATGTGCTGGGTGCCCGGCGTCAGCAGGACAATGGCATCAGTTACTACTCAGATACGCTGCATCAGCGTAATAACTTCTCCGTGACCCTGAGTCAGTCAATGGAGAATTATGGCTTACTCAGCCTGAGCGCCAGCACGGCGGATTACTATAATAACCGTTCACGTATTACTCAGCTTCAGCTTGGTTATAACAACAGTTGGAAAAACATAAGTTATGGCCTCAATGTCGCCCGACAGCGCACAACCTGGAACTACGATCGTTATGGGGGCAGGCTGGATGACGGCGATAACACCTGGCGGGAAAAATATACCGAAAATACCATTGCCCTGAATGTCTCGGTTCCGCTTAACTGGGGCAATAACACGGCCTCAGTTGCTTATAATTATAATCAGTCTAAAGAAACGCGTAATTCTACCCTCTCTCTGACTGGTTCGTCTGGCGAGAATAATCAGCTCTCCTGGTCTCTCTATGGGGGTGCCGAACGAACCCAAAATAGCGGTAGTTACCGTGCCTCGTTCGGCGGAAATGTTCAGCAGAACACGCGTATGGGTGGAATCAGAGCGAATTATGGTCAGGGTGACAATTACCGCCAGGCGGGATTAGGGCTCTCTGGTACGTTACTGATCCACCCTGGCGGCGTCACTGCCGGGCCCTATACCAGCGACACCTTTGCACTTATTCATGCGGAAGGCGCTCAGGGAGCCAGCGTGCGCAATGGACAGGGTGCCGTTATTGATCGGTTCGGCTATGCCATCCTGCCTTCACTGACCCCTTATCAGGCCAATACTGTCAGTCTGGACACGCGTTATATGAATGCTGATGCTGAATTAAGCGGCGGCAGCCAGCGCGTTGTGCCTTATGCCGGCTCCGTTACACGTATTAATTTCGCCACCTTGCAGGGTAAAGCGGTATTGATCGCACTCAAGAATGACGATGATGATATTCCGCCAATGGGTACAGAGGTTCGTGATGCTGATAATACCGTAATAGGGATTATCGGTCAGGGTGGTCAGTTATATGCACGTGTTCCGCATGACTCGGGAACCTTAAAAGTCAACTGGCAATACAAAGGCAATAAAACCTGCTTTGTTAATTATCAAATAACCGGTCGGGTGAATGAGGATATTGTTCGCCTGGATGCCGTCTGCCGCAAGGGTTAATTGTGTGAGAATCAAAAAATTACTTCTGCCTGTTTTTTTATTACTGTTTACTATCTCCGCCTGGGCCAATTGCAGTGTTGTCACCGCCACCTCCGCCCTTTCTCAGAGCGCGATTGCGGCAGGCTATACCGCCGCATACTGGACCGGCGCCTGTGATACCTGCTCAGGTAATGTAGGGCTGCCTTCCGTGATAAGTATCAATAGCGGAAAGACTTTTCAGCCCTCCGGCACGTTACTGGCCAGTTCAGTGGGCAGTTTTCTGACATCTGCAAGCAATGTTTCCTACTCGGCTAACCAGATTCTTTATCGCTGCGCCGTGGCAGATGCAGACAGTCTGTATGAAATGTATGCCACTAATGGCGACAGTCCCTATGCCGGGCAATATATTACGTCTGAAGTGGATGGCGCTTATTATGATGTGGCCGCCAACGTTGCCGTAAGGCTGACTAACCTTTCAACCGGTGAGTATTACAGTCGCTACTGGAAAGCCCGGCAGCTGACGGCCAGTGACTGGTATTCCGATGGTACCTATATCTATATTCCGGCCAGTGCATTCAGCAATGTGTTGTATGAGATGTTTAAAATAGATTCTACCCGCTATTACGCCAGCAATAGTAATCGTTATGTGGACACATGGACACAACCTCGCGGTTATATTGCCTTTAAGGGGCCGGGCCTGGATACCAATAATCTGAAGGTGGGTCAGGACAGTCTCTCATACTGGTATGGCTGGTACCGTAACTGGCCTGCTGCATGGAGCACCTACTCGAATGTCACCTATGTACGCGGTGCGCTGTGCGAAGTCCTGGATTATCCGTCGGTGGTGTTGCTGCCTACCGTAAGCGTGAACACGCTCGCCGCTGGCGGAAAAAGTCAGGCCCCGTTTACCGTCACCATCCAGTGTGAATCTGGCGCCCTATCCGGCACCTCGACCTCGACAACCACCTCGGCAAATGTCGCTATGGGCTTTCTCGTTAACCAGTCAAATGCGGTGACGCAGGCCAGGAATCTGGGACTGACGACTGCTGGCGGCGGATTAACCTGGCTACTGGATTCACATTATGGCAGCAGCGCTGCCGCTGCCGGCGTCGGGATAAAGATTTATGACAGCCATAATATGGTGCTGAATTTACTGCCTGACAGAACCCTGACCGGCACAGGTAACGGCCGTGGCTGGTATGCCTATAAAGATCTAACCTCGCAAATCTCTTCAGGCGGCAGCGATATTTACAGTGGCGATTTTACGGCTTCACTTGAAGCAATCAGTGGACAAACGATTACAGCAGGAACAGTCAATGCACAATTACAGGTTGTGGTTAGTTTTCAGTAATCTTATCGTATTATCTGGCCTGCTGCTCTCAACCAGCGTGTGGGCGGTGGTTAATGTAGATAAAACCCGGATCGTTTTTAATCCGTCGGATCTGACCCAATCACTTAATGTTATTAACAGCGGCCAGAATGAAACTTTTTTGCAAATCTGGACAGACGATGGTGACCTTACCCTTTCACCTGATGCCAGCATCACGCCGATTATTGTCATTCCGCCGGTGGTAAAAATGTTTCCCGGAGAAATGCGCTCGCTACGTCTGATGCTCACATCGCGGCAGACGTTACCCGCAAATAAAGAGAGCCTCTTCTGGTTAAATATTTACCAGATTCCGGCATTGAAAAAAGAATTAAGCGTGGCTGAGCGCAAAGTGGTGCTGCCGCTGAGAATCCGGCTGAAAATCTTTGTCCGGCCTGCAGGACTCCATGCCCCGCTGACCATCGATCCGGAAAAGATCCGTTTCGCGGTGTCGGGAGATAAAATCACGATAACGAACCCAACGCCGTGGTTCATGAGCATGAACGTCAATCCCAAAGGTCATCAATCGATAAAAAACCTGATGATTGCTCCACAGTCTGATCTGCAACTGAACAGTGACGCCACGCTGAAATCCGGGGATTCTGTGAGCTATGCGGTGATCAATGACCAGGGTATTCCGGTTAATTACGCGACTGTCTTTAAGTAATGGCACGCGAGTTCCGTCAGCTAACACATTCAGAGCACCCAAAAGTCGCACTTTGCAATTGTCACAGACGTCGCTACGTGAATTCTGCGCATCAGGTGTGTCTGATAGCTGGCAGAATTTAACCAGAGATTGCTACTGGCTGAATCTGTCGGGCAGCATCGCAGTTCTGCAAGACAACCGGCTGACGGCACGCTAAAGTTGCTGGCTTCGACGGATTCCACGATGAGAGAAAATGAAACGCTTATTTGTCTATGGCACGCTCTGCCCGGGCCGTGAGAATGCCCATATCCTGGAAAACATTGGCGGTGAATGGCTGGCCGGTTCGGTGAACGGAACCTTCTACGAGCGTGGCTGGGGTGCGGCGGCCGATTTCCCCGGCATCGTTCTGGATGAGCAAGGCCCCGATGTGCCGGGCTATCTGTTTGTCTCTGACCAGCTGGATGCGCACTGGCCGATGCTGGATGCGTTTGAAGATGGCTATGATCGCGTCGAGGTTCGTGTCTCTGCCGGTAATAATCAGCATTACACCGCCTGGATTTATCAGCTCCAGCCACAGGGAAACAGTTAGCCTGCTCAAAGATGTGTGCGCCCTGCTCTTATTACTGGCTTCAGGCGCGGCGGGATGCGCGTCTGACCTGAATACCCAGGATAATATCTGTATCTTGCAGACAGAAAATAGTATGCAACATACTGATTTTAAATCGGTATAATGCCAGGTTAAATCACCGCTCCGTTATCTCTGCTTACCCCTCAGTCTTGCCTTTTTACTGACAGACCAGACAAACAGGCACTATGCCTGCTCCTTTTTAAAACGCAATCAATTGTATGATGTAACTAAAATGCACTTCCTTTATATCTTCCGGGCGCTGTTCACTTCTCTCTCTCCGCCACCAGCGACTCTTCTGCGCTTTATTCCGGCCAGCGTTGATGCGGAAACAGTGAAACCCGAATATTAAACAGATGGATTAAGGGCACTATGACGGCACTCTCCTGACGGGCAATGGGCTCCAGCCGCAGCAGTAACAGGTCCAGCTCATCCAGCAAATCCTGATGCGGCGTTAGCTGCAGCCTCTTCATTTTACGCTTCAGATAGAGCGCCAGCTCATGAAACATCTGCCCGCTATCAATCCGATGCCCTTCCAGCACCTCTCGATGACGTGCGTAAAAGTCATAGCAGTTCGCACCCAGCCAGGTTTCAGTAATCAGATAGCCCCCCACCACGATATCCGGCACCGGGTCGAGCCGTTTGCGCGGCAGAATCACGTTCACCCTGTCGAGCATCCGCGCAATGAATTGCTGGCGTGACAGCAGCGTGGCGGAATTGCGCTCCACCATTTTGATAAACCCTAACAGATCGCGCAGTCCGCGCTGCACCGCTCTTCTGGCAATCCATGACGGTCGTTTGTTACGGATCAGCGCCGTCAGCACCACCGCAAACATAATCCCCACCATCGATGAGATGGCTGCATTCAGGGTGACGATCAGATTCGGAACATAGTGATGGCTCAGGCCGATAAAGCCAGGGATCTGAATAGCGACACTCAGCCCCACCATGTTAGTCGCCGGATTAGCGATGATCAGACTCAGCAGCATCAGACCCGGCAGCAGACAGATCATCAGCGCCTGCAAAGTATTGGACTGCGGGATCAGGAAAGCGATATAGAACAGACTGACCACCAGCGCAACCATCACCCCTTTCACGAACAGTTTCATGGGTGTTACCGGGGAATCAACACCGGCAAAGAATGAACTGATGATCGCCGCCATCAGAGGCGCATTGGCGCCGTCAGCCCAGCCGCTGCCAATCCAGAACAGACTGGAGAGAAAGGTCGCCAGAAAAGCGGTCAGCGCAGAGAGCCTTAGCAGCCCCTTGTCGATGTGCCGATGTTCCCGGATATTGCGGATCGCCGCCCCATCCCCGTGGCTATAGAGATCCCCGGCGCGGGCACTGACGTTCTCATAAGCATCGGCAATACGGACAAAGTTGGCCAGCCGTTCCAGCAGACCGATCAGCAGCAGGCTCTCTTCGGTGGCCAGCAGCCCTGCCCGCCACTGATTTTCCAGGGTAGCCTGACTGGCGGCAATCGCCTCACGCAGTCCGGCAATATCGTTAATGCGATCGTGATGCAGCCACAGCAGAAAAGCCTGAAAGACATCGGTGACGCACTGCGGAAAACGGATATTCAGTTCGGCCAGCACGCCCAGCCGCGACTCAATCGCGGTCAGGGTCGGCAGCAGATAGGTCAGATGCTGATACTGCACGCTCACCAGACGAATGACATTACGCGCCGCTTCGCCCTCATAGACGCAGTGGGTCAGCAGCGTTTCAACATTCAGCGGATAGCCCGCCATCTGGATCAGGATATCTTCCCGCTCCAGCGATTTGTTCTTTGCCATCCCACTGATCAGTTCATCACAGAGTTTGCGCGCGTTCTGAAACCAGAGATTGACGCTCTGCCCCAGCAGATGGTGCATCGACACCGGAAACACCAGCCGGTGAACCAGCGTGCTGCAGAGAATCCCCAGCGTGATCTCCTCAATACGTGAAATCACGGTGTTGATGATCGCCGACGGCGTATCCACGTCAGGAAAGCCCATAATCGCCGCGCTGTAACCCGCCAGCATAAAGATATAGCTCTTCGGCGTGCGGTCATGCAGAGAAAGATACAGGCAGACCGTCACCCATAGCGATACACAGAGGCTGAACAGCACTGGCGACTGCACGGTTTCAGGATAGATCAGCAAAATAAAGATGCCGCCGAGCAGCGTGCCCATCAGACGAAACAGCGATTTCGAGACGGTCGAGGCGGCATAGAGTTGTGAGGTGACAAAAACGGTGGTCAGCGCCCAGGCCGGTTTTTCGAAGTTAAGTAACAGCGCTACAGAGAGTGCGATAAACGCGGCAAGAGAGGTTTTGCAGGCAAACAAAACCGCGTTTTTGGTAAACCATTTCATCGAATGAGAGCAACCAGGAACTTTCTTAGGCGCGTATCCTGACAGAAGCGCCTGCGTTTTACTCTCAGTTAAATTTTACAAATTATTACCGGCCAGATCAGGCCGGTAAATCCGCTACTGCCGCACCAGCGCATGCTGCTTATCCAGCAAGAAAGGGCGCAGATACCCTACCGTATTCGAGAGCAAAATCACCTCCTCCGGCAACCGGATTTTCAGTACATCGGTCAGGTAGGCTTTGCGGCGGGTCATACGCTGCCAGACCTCTGGAAAACGGCTCGCCAGCTCGTCACGCAATGTCGCGTCTGCCAGTCCGACCGTATCTTCGATACTGCAGCCGCCATAGCCTGGCACCGATGGGATGATATCAATCTGCAACAGCATTCCGCTCTTCAGGGTCACCGCTGAATCGGGATAGATGGGCGAGCTCAGCCACTCTTCGTCAGCCACCAGATGCCCCGGATTGAGATGCCAGCCATACAGCGCTTTGGGCAATACCGTTTCGATAAGCGTATAGAGTTCGCCGCCGGTAATTCCGATTCGCAACTCTTCCAGCCAGCTGACGACCGCATGATAATAGGGGATCGCCAGCCGGGTTAACCAGTCAGAAACGTTACGCCGTAACTCAGAGGCCTCGCTGACGACATACGCAGAGCGGCTGGTCAGGCCGCCTTTGTAGCCGACCGTCAGTGAGAGTTTGTCGCCAGTTAAAATCTGTTTGTCTGACGGATAGAGCCTGCCATGGGCGAAACGATCGCCCGTTGCGGCGATAGTGACGACGCTGTTTGGCTGCCCTTCTGCATTCAGCCGTGCGCCCAACGCCTTCTCTGTGACGCCCGGCTGCACGCTATCCAGCGCAGCCAGCATCGCGGTTGATGCCAGGTTGGCTCCCGCCTCATAAAAGGCGACTTCATCGGCGCAGTTAACGCAACGCGCACCGAGGTCTGGCGAGATAAACAATCCGGTGGCGTTAACCAGATGCACATCGCCACCCGCCGCCTGAGCCGCTGCGGTATAAACGAACTGCGGCAGATCAAATAACTCATGCTGACTGCCGGTAAACAGCTTCCAGCCCACCAGCCCGGTGCGTTCACCCGCTTTAATGCCTGCCTCTGTTAACAGCTGATCCAGTGGTTGCTCCCCATGCATTGGCTGATTGGGCAACGAAAACACCGGCGCATGCAGACAGCGTCCCGGATTGCGGGCAAAAGGCACCAGCTTGAGGTTCTCATTCCCCATGATATAGGTCAGCCCGCCCTGCTGATTCACCACCAGCAGCGCCTCCTCAAAACGCGGAATAAATCCCGCCAGGTACTCAAAATTACTGCCGTGCTCTTTGTCGGCATAGATAATCAGCTGCGTAATCTGCTGCTGCTGCATCCGCTGAATAATGGCAGCCAGACGGCGATGCAGTGTGTCATCAGACATTACCGGACTGGCGGCACCGGGATAAGTCGGCGGTGAAGGGATTATTTTCAGGGCATAGCGATTGGCATCCATAACGCACTCCAGCAGCCAGATTGATGTGATTGTGATTTCCGTTCCCAGGGTAAACCTAATGTTTCTCCTGTACGGTGCCACCATCACACAACTTACCCGTTGCGTGTTATCAAAAGATGGAGATTCCCTTGTAACGATTTTGCCTGCCTTGTGCAGGCTTTTTTATATCTTCCAGTTGTGAGCATGCACTGTGTTTAATATTTAAGCATGACCTATTTGATACCTGTATGAAACTTCTACACAGGCCTGATGAGTGTGGAGTACGTGTTACAGAGATTCTTTATTATTTTGTGATTTTTTGCCCGAGATCATATTTTCTCTTTAACCGCATCAAAAAGTACAGATAACGTAAGTAAAAGGTAAATTTACGCTTAACATGCGGTATAATTGTTTCAAATGATTTAAAAATTATACCAGGAAGGCTCGTTAGCCAATGATTTACGATTGTTTCCTTTACTACGATGAAGACATGCTTCTCGAGCTTCGACTGAATACGCTTTATAAACATGTTGATAAATTCGTCATTGTTGAATCCCTTTATACCTTTACTGGTAAGCGTCGAGAAAGACTCCGTTTTAATATCGAAAAGTTTGCGGCATTTCGCGAGAAAATTATTTACGTCGTTAATGACTCAGTACCGACGATCTATCAGCATGATTTCGTGTCTGGCAGCTCAATGGTGAAGGCCGGTGAATCCGATCCGTGGGAAAATGAGACGATAGCGCGCAACGCCATTATGCGCGGCCTGGACTTCGCTGAGGACGACGATATCATCATGGTATCGGATGTAGATGAAATCCCCCGCCCTGAAGCTCTGAAGCAGTTCAGCCCGCGCCACCTCTGCACGACGCTGTACCATAACTTCTATAATTATAAATTCAACGTTCAGGTTCTTAATGACGATGGCTCTGCCCGCCTCTGCCGCCTGCCAAAAATGACCACTATGAAGAATCTGAAGCATTTTTTCAGAGGCCAGCCAGAGCTGCTACGCAACGTTAAACGCAAGGGTACGCCAATCAGAGACAGCTGGTGGCGCTGGA
The DNA here is from genome assembly GCF_000745295.1 of Pantoea sp. 9140. Lineage (NCBI taxonomy): Bacteria > Pseudomonadati > Pseudomonadota > Gammaproteobacteria > Enterobacterales > Erwiniaceae > Pantoea > Pantoea sp. 9140. The sequence continues at coordinate 1,748,908 of NZ_JQNO01000001.1, forward strand.
AGCTGCTGAAGATGCGTACCAGAACAGTTGAAGACGCTGGCTGGCACTTCTCATGGGTAATGACCGACGCCCGTATCAGTGAGAAGATGGAGACCATTTCTCACACAGAAAATAACCTCCCTGAGTTTAACAATCCCGATCATATTCGGCGATGCGTTGAGCAGAATATTGATATCTGGAACCGACCCCGGAAAATGGTGATCCGGCCAGTAACGCAGGAATATTTGCCTGCATGGTTGGTGGATAATCAGGCCCGTTTTGAAGAGTTTCTCAAGCGGTGAATGAGTAAAAACGAAAGCCCGCACTAAGCGGGCTCTTTATATCATTTAACAGGCACGCCTCCATTCTCCAGCGCTTCCGCCTTTTCGGGGTACAATTCCGACGTTCCGGCGTTCATAATCACCGCGCCGCAGCGAATGCAGTGATCCCCCTTCACATCCGGCACGACATCATCGGGATTACCCGTATTAAGACTGACGTCACGCGTGGCGTAAACAAACGCCTCTCCTTCACATCCCGGACACTTCATACCCTTACTCCCTTGATAAGCCTGTCAGATAAGCATAGCTGACAGGCGGTTTGCCAGAGAGTGGTGAAAGGGCTTTTCAGGATAGTGCCAGCTCATATCCGCCATCAATCGTTATGCCGTAACCGCTCCAGCATAATCAGTGAATGGCTGAAGATTGCATCCGCGATGTGCTGCGGGAAATCGGCCGGTAATGCCTCGCGCACTGAGACTACCGCCTTTGGAAACTCACGGACGAAGAAGTCAAAGATCTGCTGCAGGCTGTCACGATCAAAATTCACCTGCTTCGCCGTGGCGATAAAATGGCGCGGAAAGATTTTGTCGATTTCTGTCTTCTTCCCCTTAGTGGCACGCAGCCCCATCGCCAGTTTGAGTGCACGCCTGTTCAGGCCGGTACCGCCCAGCACCGGATAAGCGGAGATCACATCATAAAAAGGTGTCAGTCGATAACTGCCGCCGCGCTCGATAAACAGCGAGAAGTTTTTAGCGTGACCGTCGGTTGCGCCCGTCAGCCACTGAAACACCTGGAACATCATAAAGCGATAGCGATCCTCGATGGCATTGCTCGATCCCATCAATATCTGCATTATTTCTGCGATGCCCGGCCCGCCATCCGACTCATATTTAGTCGAGGATGGCAGCCCCAGCGCCTGACAGAAATCCTCCTGTGGCAGACGAATCAGCCGGGTTCGGTCGCGCGACCAGCGGCGGTCAAAGCGCTCAACGGCCAGAGCGCGCATCTTACCGGCCCGGATAATCGTCGCCTGCGGCACATCAATACCCAGTGCACGTGCCAGCGCCAGACAGAGATACTCATTCTCTACGCTTTCACGCATATCCAGCGTCGCGGCTGGCTGTTTAATCTCACCGATTGGCAGCTTGATAATGTGTGAGGTGGGCGTAGCGCCGGCAGGAATGCTCCAGCCCTCTTCGGTCAGCAGCAGCGCCGTTTTCTCCTGTGCACCCGCCACCGAAATGCGAAAGTCGGTCTCTTCACGCAGCATCCCCAGCGGAATATCGGACTGATAGGCTGACAGCACGCTCTCGAGCCGGGCTTCATTCAGCACCTCATAGCGAGCCTGCAGTGCGGGCAGCGGCATATCGGGCGGCAACAGCATGGTCGCCCCGACGCTGTCACGTCCCACTTCCTGCAACAGGTCAAACGGCTGACGGGATTTAATCTGGTAACGCGCCACGATCCTGTCACGAATCAACGGGCTATCCGGCAGCAGGTTGTCGAAAAAGTTAATTACGGCGTGTGAGGTAATCGCCTTAACCTGCAGCGGCAGTGAGAGTGACAGCGGCCTGGAGAGCGGGTTACTCAGCCAGCCGGTATCATACTGAAACTCATGAGCGCCGTTTCGCTGCCGGGTAAGCACGCCTACCCGCTCACCGTTCATCCACGCAATCAGCCTTTGCATTACCATTCATCCTCATCATGCAACTGAGACGCACTGGCCTCCTCTTTTTCCACTACGTCCAGACTCACTTCCAGCGCCTGTAAAAGCTTAAACAGCGTGGCCAGCGAGGTACTGTCAGGCGCATTTTCAAAGTGAGAGATGGTTGCCTGTTTCAGGCCCACCTTTTTTGCCAGTTCACTCTGGGTCCAGCCGTTGCGCTGGCGGATAAGCTTTAGCCGGTTTGCCAGCTGTAGCGGGCTGTATATCATGGGTGACTCCTTCAGGATCACAGGCTTTAAGCATAGCGCAGAGGGGTTATCCCCGGCAGGGTATAAAGTACATTATATACCCTACAGAGGATAATATACAAATTATACCCTGCAGAGGATAATGCCGAAATCATCCCTTGTAAGGGATAAAGACAATACATGGCTAGCAGAGGAATAGGATGAGCACATTTACCCTTACTCATCAGCAAAACGACGACGACCGGGAAGAGTTACTGGCAGGATTAGGGGCTTACAACCGGCAATTTATCAGTCGGGAGAACTGGGGCCCGCTGTCGGTTTCTCACCGGGATGCAGAAGGTATATTACGGGGTGGATTGATCGCCTCGCGCAAAGGAAACTGGCTCTGCATTGATTATCTCTGGGTGGATGAAACGCTGCGTGGCAGTGGTCTGGGTCGTGCGCTGTTGGAAGCGGCGGAACAGGAAGCAGTTAAACTGGGCTGTCTGTTTGCGCTGGTGGATACCTTCAGTTTTCAGGCGCTGCCGTTTTATCAGAAACAGGGTTATCAGCAGCAGATGTCCCTGCCCGATTTTCCGCAGGACGGAATGCAGCGCCACTATCTGACGAAAACGCTACGACCTGCGGAATCACGCTGACCCTGATGCAGCCAGCGTGACCGGGTCACAGAGCTACAAACCAGCAATACGCCGGAGGTCCGCTTCGGCGCCGGGTGCCGCAGCAAGCACCTGCGCCCCTTTAGTGATGCGGTTGCCTTCAATGTTAAACGGGTGGTACCAGCCGCCCGCCTCTTTCACCAGGCAGTAACCCGCCAGGCAATCCCAGGCGTGCATATAGGGTTCGTAGTAACCCACGACACGACCAGCCGCCACCCAGGCCAGCATCAGCGCGCCGGAGCCAATGCGGATGAAGTTACCGCCCGTCGACAGCAGCGCCGCTACAATCTCGCCCACCTGCTGCGGACTGACATGGCTGTTAGCACCAAAACCGGTGACGTGGTTTTGCAGCGTGCGCGCAGGATCGACCTGCAGACGACGCCCGTTCAGCGTCGCGCCCTGCCCCAGTGCCGCCACATAGCACTCCTCATAGGTGGGCGCAAAAATCACCCCGATGACAGGTATATCGTCACGCAGCACCGCAACAGAAACACACCAGCTCGGCATTCCATTGAGAAACGGGCTGGTGCCATCGATGGGATCGACCACCCAGGTATAATCAGAGGTTCCCGTCTGCAGTCCCGTCTCCTCGCCAAGAAAGCCATCATCAGGAAACGCATCCCGTATGCGGCTGGCGATCAGCTGCTCGACTTCACGGTCGGCAATCGACACCACATCCTGCAAATCGTACTTAGTCTCTACTAACAGCGTGTCGCGGCGGTTGAAGTAAGATAGCGCGGTCGCGCCACCTTCGCGGGCCACAGCTTCCGCTAACGCCAGTCGCACCACTCTTTCCTGCGATTCCATGCGAACTCCTCGGGTTAATCAGATTAACGGGCAATCAGGGCTAAGCCCTGCGGCTTAAAGTTGACGCCAACCGTGGCGGCGAGCGGCAGACGCTGTTCCATTTGTGGATCGATAATGAACAGCGCGCCCAGCTCGGTAGCGACTTCATATTCGATATGATCGCCCAGCCAGGTGCTGTGGATCACTTCACCCTGCAACGCGCCCTGACCGTCGCCGGACAGCGTAATAAACTGCGGTCGCACCGCCAGCTGGGCACTGCCGGTTTTTGCACCGATACCCCGCACCCGGAAGCGCTGATTTCCCAGACGGACCAGCGCGTCATCCGCATCGGCCTGTTCCACTTCACAGGGCAGAATGTTCGCTTCTCCCATGAAGTCCGCGATAAAGACCGAGTTGGGCGAGTGGTAAAGCGTCTCCGGCGCACCCTGCTGAGCAATATCCCCCTCTTTCATGACAATAATCTTATCGGAGACCGCCAGCGCCTCCTCCTGGTCATGGGTCACGTAGACGGCAGTGAACCCGAGCCGCTGCTGCAGATCGCGAATGTCGGTGCGCACCCGACGGCGCAGACGCTCATCAAGGTTCGACAGCGGCTCATCGAGCAGCAGCACCTGCGGTTCCAGCACCAGCGCACGCGCCACTGCAATACGCTGCTGCTGTCCACCAGACAGTTCAGACGGCAGGCGCTGGCCCTGACTCTCCAGCCCCACCAGCTTCAGCCCTTCGCGCGCCCTGTCCTGCGCCTCGCGTTTATTCATACCCCCGGAGAGCAGTCCATACAGAATGTTGTCGAGGGCGTTCATATGCGGAAACAGCGCGTAGGACTGAAACACCATCGCCACGTCGCGCTCGTTGGCGGGCAGATGGGTCACCTCTTTGCCGCCAATCAGAATCCGCCCCGAGGTGGGATGCTCCAGCCCGGCCAGCAGCCGCAGCGTGGTGGTCTTGCCGCAGCCGGATGGCCCGAGCAGCGTGACCAGCGTGCCCGGCTCTACGGTAAGCGACAGATCCGGCACCGCGGTAAAACCGGCAAAACGCTTTGCGACATGTTCAAACACCACCGATCCGGCGTTAATGGTCGTCATACGGCTCTCTCCTGAGTCAGCGTGGATACAGAGGGTGCGGCAACGATCACCGCCGGTTGGGCTGCACGGCGCAGGCGACGTTCGCCCACCAGCAGCTGGAACAGGCCAATGATCAGCAGCATCACCACGATCAGTACCGAGGAGTAGGCAATCGCGACGCCATACTCTCCGTTCTCCACCAGCCCGACAATGTACGAGGTCGCCATGTTGTACTGCGCGCTGACCAGGAAAATCACCGCGCTGATCGAGGTAATCGCCCGCACAAAGGCGTAGACCAGAGCGGCGCTGATCGCCGGTTTGAGTAGCGGCAGCACCACTTTGCGCAGCGTCAGCAAACTGTTGGCGCCCAGCGTCAGAGACGCTTCATCCAGGCTTTTATCCAGCTGACTCATCGCTGCAATTCCGCCCCGCACGCCGACCGGCATATTACGGAAGACAAAACAGGCGATCAGGATCATCGCGGTGCCGGTGATCTCCAGCGGCGGCAGGTTATAGGCCATCACATAGCTCACACCTATCACCGTGCCGGGAATGGCAAAGCTGAGCATCAGCATGAATTCAAAGGTCTGACGGCCGGCAAACTTCTGCCGCACGATAAGCCAGGCGGTCAGCAGCCCTACAATGGCAGTGAGCGGTGCGGCAATCAGGGCGATTTCCAGCGTGGTCCAGAACGAGTTCCAGGCGACGCCACTCCACACCAGCTGCCCCTGATTCACGCTGATGCTGAAGGCGCGGATGTAGTGATCCAGCGTCAGGTTGTTATTCAGACCCCACGACTGCACAAAGCCGCCAATCATGATCATGCCGTAGATCACCAGGGTGAAGAGTCCCCACGGGATCACCATGCCATAAACGCTGTAGCGTACCGGACGCGGCAGCATCACATGACGGCCGCCGTCGCCCTTGCCGGTCACGGTGGCGAAGCTTTTGCCGGAGAGCCAGACGCGCTGCACCAGAAACGCAGTCAGGGTAAAGCCCAGCAGGATCATCGCCAGCACCGCCGCGCGGCTCGGGTCGTTCTGTGCGCCGACCACGGAGAAGAAGATCTCCGTCGAGAGCACGCCGTGACTGCCGCCCAGCACCATCGGGTTACCGAAATCGGCCATGCTTTCGATAAAGCTGATTAAGAACGCGTTGGCCAGACCTGGCGCCATCAGCGGCAGCGAGATGCGGGAGAAGGTGCGCCAGCGGCTGGCGCGCAGAGTCTGCGACGCCTCTTCCAGTGACGGACTGACCCCCTCAACCACGCCAATCAGCACCAGAAACGCAATGGGAGTAAACGACAGCACCTGGGCAATCCAGATGCCGGTCAGTCCATAGAGCCAGCGACCCGGCTCGATGCCGAACAGCGTCGCCAGCGATGCTGTCACCACGCCGGAGCGGCCAAACAGCAGGATCAGCGCCAGACCGATAACAAACGGCGGCGTGATAATTGGCAGAATGGTCAGCATTCGCAGCGCTTTTTTAAATGGCAGCGCCGTGCGCGTGGCCGCCAGCGCAAACGCCAGTCCCAGCAGCGTGGAACCACTGGCGGTCATCAGCGCCAGTCCCAGCGTGCGCCAGGCTGTGCCGCAGGTGTCGCCGGTAAAACAGGCGAGGCTCCAGATGGCGGGGTCCTGCATATTGGCAATCAGTCCATCCGGTTTAAAGCTGCCGTCACTATCCTGCACTGAGGCGACAAACAGGCTCAGCACCGGATAGAGTACAAAGGTCGTCACCAGCGCCACCAGCAGCACAATCGACGCCACCACAAAGGCATCGCCTTTCAGCACGCCGCGCTCTGCCAGGGCAAAAGCGAAGATCAGCAGAAAGACGGTCAGCAGCAGCAGTGCGCCCGCGCCCATCGCCGGTTGCCCCTGTGTCAGCGGACCAAAGAGATTTTCCAGCCACAGCCAGTTCCAGCCACTAAACCCGATGGCATGCCCTTCCAGCACCAGAAAAAGAATCCCGCAGACGCTGAATAGCAGCAGCAGCGTGCTGCGTGTGCGGCCTGGCGGCAGAAAGACACTGGCCGCCGAGAGCAGCCATAGCGCCACGGCGATGCCCAGCCAGCTGTGCAGCGCGAGCTGTCCCAGCGCTGGTGCGTTGTTCTCATCTCCCCAGAAGCTGAACAGCCAGTCACCCGTAAAGAAGCCCTGCTCCAGGCTATACCAGGGCAGCAGCGTCAGCGCGACGGCACCTGCCAGCAGCGCACCGGTTAAGCGACGATTATGCGCATTCATAAATCACCTCCATCAGGAAGCGGACATCAGGCTTACGCCACCGCGGTCTGGCACCAACCCGGCTCAGGCGGCCGGGCTGGTACCCCCGTTATTGCGCGCTGGCACCAATCTCTTTATCCCAGCGGCCCAGCAGCGCCTTGCGTTTTGCCGAGTCGCCATAAGTTTTGAAGTCGTAGTCGAGCAGTTTGATGTTCTCGAAGCGCGGGGCGTATTCAGAGATCTCCGCCTTGCGGTTGGAAGGCAGCTGGAACGACTTCGCCTCTTTCATGTGCGACTGCGCCTCCGCGCTGAGCGCCCAGTCATACCAGCTTTTAGCATTGGCCAGATTGCGCGCCCCTTTAATGATCGACATCGAACCAATCTCATAGCCGGTGCCTTCGCAGGGCGCGACGGGCTTAATCGGGAAGCCATCCACCTCCATCGCCACGGCATCATGCATAAAGACAATGCCGACGGTGGTTTCACCGCGCGCGGCGGCCTTGACCGGTGCTGAGCCGGACTTGGTGTATTGCGAGATGTTGGCGTTGAGCTTCTTCAGGTAGTCAAAGGCCTTGTCTTCACCCATGATCTGCACCAGCGTCGCCAGGGTGTTATAGGCCGTGCCGGAGGAGTTAGGATTGGCGATCTGAATCTCGCCTTTAAAGCCCGGGTCGAGTAAATCCGCCCAGCAGGCCGGGACCTTCAGCTTTTTCTCCGCCAGCAGTTTCGTGTTGTAGCCCCAGCCCAGCGCACCGGCATAGACGCCCACGGTACGATACCCGGCGATCTCCGCCACTTTCTGTGACCAGGGCTGCTGCTGATCGAGCAGAGGAGATTTGTAGGCCTGGGTTAAGCCTTCTTCGGCGGCCTGCATGTGCGGATCACCGGTGCCCGCCCACCAGATATCGGTACGGGGATTGCGCGCTTCACTGCGGATACGGGCATAGGCTTCACCGGCAGAGAGCCGCACCATGCTGAGTTTGATGTCGGGATGACTCTGGCTGAACAGCGTGGTCATCTGTTCGCACACCACTACATCAGCAGAGCAGATCATATTAAGGCCCGCCGCCGGGGCAGCAAACGGCACCACAGGGCAGACGATGACAGCAGCGAGCAGAGAGGGATAACGCATGGTGTTCTCCTGGGCTGGATGACGCAGGTGCGCCAGCTTTTGCACATGCGTGCAAAGGTATGAGCAAAGTAGTACGGTGACCCGGCTGCACTGTCAATTGAGTTGTTGTGCAATTGTCAGGCTCTGTCACAAATTTGAAACATCCGGCGTACAGGCATCCTTTGCACAGCCTTGCAAATTCAGGCAGACTCAGTGCAGGTAACACAGGGGCGAGGAAAAAAGATGCAGCAGCTTAAAGCGGTAGTGAGTGCGCAGGATGTCGCTGACCGGGCGGGCGTCTCCCGGTCAGCGGTCTCACGCACCTTTACAGAAGGGGCCAGCGTGTCAGAGTCCACTCGTCAGCGGGTGATGAAAGCGGCTGAAGAGCTGGGTTATCACGTCAATCATCTGGCTCGCGGCCTCGTACGCAACCGCAGCGGCATTGTCTGCTTAATCGCCTCCGAGGTGGAGACACCCTACCGTGCCAGCCTGGTGCGCTGGATGACCCAGTATCTGCAGGAAGCGGGAAAAGTGGCGATGCTGATCAACACCGACCGCTCGGATGCGCGGGTTTCGGACGCGCTGCAACAGGCGATTAATTTCCGTGCCGACGCCTCTATCATTCTCTCCGGCATGCCGGACAGCGGCATTACCCGGCTCTGCTACAAACATGGTCAGCATCTGGTGCTGATTAACCGCGACGAATCCCTGCCCGGCACGCTCAATATCAACCTCGACTCCCGTCCGGCGGCGGAAATGGCGGTTAACGCTTTTGTCCGGGCGGGCTGCAATCAAATCGCCTTTGTCAATTCGCTGGCGGGCACGCCGAGCCTGCTTAAGCGCGAAGCCGATTTTCTGGTGGCAGCGCAGAACGCGGGCGTTACGGTTCAGGTAGAACGCTTCGGCACCACCTCCTATGAAAGCGGCCAGATTCTGGCCCAGCGTCTGCTGACGCGTAACATTCGCCCGGATGCGGTTTACTGTGCTACCGATCTGCTCGCCTGCGGCTTTATGGATGAGGCGCGTCACCGCTTTGCGCTGCGCATTCCGGAGGATCTCTGCATCATGGGACATGACAACATTCCGCAGTCGGGCTGGTCCTCGTATAACCTCACCACCTTTGCGCAGCCGGTGGAGCAGTTTGCCCGCGATGCCATTGCCTGGCTGGTGGAGACGGAAGCGCACCCGGAAACATTACCACCCAAAAATGAACAGCAGCAGGAGCGGAGAATATATCCGGTCGATGTGGTCTGGCGCGGTTCGGTGCGCGGTGGTTAACCGGCCTTTTTTATTTTCAGCCGGAACATTTCACGTACTGAAATAATCCCCAGCCGGTTTTACGCTTCGCTTTAATTATTCCCTGCCTGCATTGAAAATAATCGGACAGTGCAGCACACAATATCGATTTCCTGACTACGCTTTATCTGCATTATTAAGTTCTTCTGGTTTTATCTGCTGAATGAATCAGCAGTCAGATGTGACAAACATCACATTTGTGCCAGGCTTAATGTCTCAGATAACTCTGTTCAAGGAGCATACAATGGCTACACCAACTAACAAGACGCTCGATCTGGATCACTTTCCTAAGCCTCCGTTTGAGGAGCAGCCACAACAGGCACCAGGCCTGGCCAGCAAGATGATCCCGGTTCCCGACCACGGAGAAACCAGCTACCGCGGTACTGGCCGACTGACCGGCCGCAAGGCGCTGATTACGGGCGGTGACTCTGGTATTGGCCGCGCAGTGGCTATCGCTTATGCCCGTGAAGGCGCAGACGTGGTGATTAACTATCTGCCCGAAGAACAGCCCGATGCTGATGAAGTGATTAAATTAATCGAAGCGGAAGGCCGTAAAGTTTTCGCTATTCCCGGCGACATTCGTTCTGAAGAATTCTGTCAGCAGCTGGTGAAAGACGCTGCGGATAAATTAGGCGGCCTGGATATTCTGGTTAATAACGCCGGTCGTCAGCAATTTAATGAGTCTATTCGTACCCTGAGTACGGAAGATTTTGACGCGACGTTTAAAACCAACGTTTATGCGATGTTCTGGATCACCAAAGCAGCGCTGGAATATCTGCCACGCGGTGCATCGATTATTAATACCTCGTCAGTACAGGCCTTTAAACCCAGCGATATTCTGCTCGACTATGCGCAGACTAAAGCCTCTATTGTTGCCTTCACCAAATCGCTGGCGAAGCAGCTAGGTGGCGACGGTATCCGCGTCAACGCCGTAGCACCTGGCCCATACTGGACGCCACTGCAGTCGAGCGGCGGGCAGCCGATGGAAAAAGTGAAGCAGTTTGGTGCCGATTCACCGATGGGCCGTCCCGGTCAGCCGGTTGAGATCGCCCCGCTGTACGTTACCCTGGCCTCAACCGAGAGCAGCTACTCCTCCGGTCAGGTCTGGTGCTCTGATGGCGGCACCGGCACGCTGTAAATTGTCTCTGATGGCCGCATAGCGCGGCCATTTTTTTGTCCCGCATTTGCCCATAGAAGAATTCCCGTTACCGTGAAATAAGGAAGCAGACCATGGAAAACCCGATCTTTCATTCGCCGGTCAGAGAAGATGGCTTTGCGGGTCTGGGTGATTATGCCGCCATTGGTGAAGGCCGCTCGGTGGCGCTGATCGCGCCGGATGGGGCTATTGACTGGTGGTGCGCGCCTAATCTCGACGCGAAACCGCTGTTTGATCGCCTGCTTGATGCCGGACTCGGTGGCTATTTTCAGATCGTGCCGCGCGCGCCCTATCAGGTTTCGCGCCGCTACCGTGATAACAGCAATGTGCTGGAAACCCGTTTTGAAACGGACAGCGGCAGCGTGCTGCTGACTGAGTCCATCAACAGCACGCTGGCGGGCCGTCTGCCGTGGTGTGAACTGGCGCGCCGCATTGAGGGCGTCAGCGGTGAAGTAGAATTAGCGATCACCCTGCGCTTTGGCACTGCCGCCGAAACCCGTTCGCCCTGGGTGGCTGACAATGAGAAAGGCAGGGTCTTTCACATCGCGGAGATCATGGCCATGTTCCGCACCAGCGACGATATTCAGATAACCGAGCTGGACGATGAGCAGGTCTGCGCCACGCTACGCACGACGGCCGGTTCCCGATCGCTCTGCGCGCTGCTGGTAACCGAAAAAGAGCCGCTGGCGGTGCCGCCGCTGGAGGCTATCGATCAGCGGATTGAAACCAGTCACACCGGCTGGACCAGCTGGGTGGAGAGCCTGAGCTACGCGGGCAGCTATCCGGCACTGGTGAAGCGCTCTGCCCTGTCGCTGAAGTTTCTCTGGTACTCGCCGACCGGCGCGCTGGCCGCCGCCGCAACGACCTCTTTACCGGAAGGGATCGGCGGCGAGAAAAATTATGATTACCGCTACGCCTGGGTGCGCGACGCCTGCCTGATTATTAAAGCGTTTGTCTATATCGGGGCGCTGGAAGATTGTAAGGCGGCCTTTTCCTGGCTGTCGCAGACGATTATGCGTCACGGCGTCAGGCTGCGCGCCTGCTATGCTCTGAACGGCGATGAGGTGCCCGCCGAGCGTTATCCGCCGCTGAGCGGCTATAAAAACTCTCAACCGGTGCGGGTTGGCAACAACGCCCGCGACCAGCTGCAGCTCAGCATGTATGGCGACTTGCTGGTCACCGCACAGCACTTTATTGAAGCGGGACACGTGCTGGATATCAACACCTCGCGCATGCTGGGCGAGCTGGCAAACTGCTGCGCCGATCACTGGCGGCAGAAAGATTGCGGCATCTGGGAACTGCCGGAACTGCAACACTACACCCACTCCAAGATGGCCTGCTGGATGGCGCTGGACCGGGCGGTCGCCCTTGCCGAAAGCCAGCATATCGAACCGACGTGGCTGGGGCGCTGGCAGCGGGAACGTGATCGCATCCGTGACTGGATTGAGTCGCACTGCTGGTCAGAACAGAAGCAGGCTTATCTCTTCTATGCTGGCAGCGACGATCGTCTTGACGCATCGCTGGCGCTGGTTCACAGCTACGGCAATGCGGTCAATCCAGAGCGGATGCTCTCGACCTACCGCGCGATTCAGCAGGCGCTGGGCGACGGCAGCGCCATGCTTTATCGCTACAGCGGCGTCAGGCAGGAAGAGAGTACGTTTCTGGCCTGCGCCTTCTGGCTGGTGGAAGCCTGGGCAGAGATGGGCGAAACAGACCAGGCAGAACAGGCGATGCAGGAGATTCTGACGATGCTGGACGGCCAGGGTAACGTCGATATCTTCAATGAGATGTATGACGTCCGCAGTCAGAGCTGGCGCGGCAATATGCCGCAGGGACTGAGCCATCTGGCGCTGATTTGCGCGGCGCAGGCGTTATCAGAATCGCAGCGGTGAGCTGAGGAGGTGAGGATATCAGCGCCTCACCGCCCTACTGTCGCCGGAAGCGCGGGTCGAAGAAAAACGGTTCTACCACCACTTTACTGATGATGCCTGCCGCCGCCGGATGACGGGGATTAAACAGCGCGTTCCATTCCCCCGTCAGCGTGCTCGGCACCTTCAGCACCAGCCCGTTGTCCGGGCTGGCGAGCCAGTCATCACCAATTTGTCGGGTGGACGATGGCGCCGGATCGGCCTGCCAGTCAGCAGGTAACGCCGCCAGCGAAAGCTCGGTGATCAGGGGTTCCGGTACGTTAATCGCCAGCATTGCGTAGTCATGTGCCAGATCCTGAATGGTGAGGTGCACCAGCGCCTCCAGCACGCAGAGCGCCCGGCTCGATCCCATATAGACACAGACCGTTCCCACAGAATTCCAGCGCCCGCCATAGGTGCGGGCACCGAACCCATCAAAGGCGGTCATCGCATACTCACGCTTTACCAGGCGAAAGAAAGGCACCGCCATCAGGTGATCACGCCATGCTCAAGCTGACCAATCAGGTTAATCACCGCTTCTGCACCGGCCACCGTGGTGGTCATCTCGGCCGGTTTTTTACCGCCCAGCGCTTTGGCGGGCGTTTCCAGCCACTGTACCAGCCGCTCTCTGTCGTCACGAAACAGTTTGCTGGCGGCAGAAAGAACGCGAATCAGCATATAGATCCGTCCGCTCTGATCGGGCGAAAAGGTCTGCTGCGGATCTTTAACTTTGCGGTTGTATGTGGTGCGGTCGATGCCCGCCAGACGGCAGAGCCAGCCCTCGTCAAAGGTGGACAATGACGCGGTGCGCTTCAGCACGCCGCTGCTGAATCCTGTTGCGATACGCTGGTGTGCATCAGGCAGCGTTTCCGGCAGATTCAGGGCGTGCAGGAGCGAACGGTTATGCTGATGCTGAGCGGGTGTGTAAATGGCGATGGACATATCAGCCCTCCTGTTCATTTGATTTTTATTTTAGCGCAAATGAACAGAGGGCGCCAGCCTGCATCGGCCCGAGCAGGCGTAAGGTGCATTATTCAGGTGTACCCTGCTGCAGCGCCTGCAGAATCTGCCACGCTACCCTGATGCGAAGCGGATTGGGGTAATTTTTGTTGGCAAGTAGCACGATGCCGCTGTTCTGCTCAGGAATAAAGGCGATATAGGCACCAAATCCATTGGTGGCACCGGTTTTATGCACCAAGCTGGCGCTCTGCGACGGCCCGACCGGATTAACCTGCGTCGCTGGACGCGGCTTTAGCGCAACAGCATTATCGTTGTCCCTGAGCAGCGTCTCAGCATCGACAGGCCAGTCGTAGATCTCCCAGCCCAGCCCCTGATAGAGACTGCCGACTTTGAAGTAGCGCGACTGCGCAGTTCGGATGGCATTCCGCAGCACCGCGTTGCCCGCCGATAAACGGTTAGGATCGATGTTCGCCTGCATAAAGGTGAGCATGTCCCGCGCGGTGGATTTAATGCCGTATGCTTCCGCATCGAGCATGCCGGGCGAGACCCGCACCGGCTGGCCATTTTTGTAGCCCCACGCATAGTTGAGCATCATCGACGGCGGCACGGTAATGTAAGTGCGCGTCAGGCGCAGCGGCTGAAACACATGTCGCTCCATCGCCTGCTCATAATCGCCCTTCACCATCAGCGAGCCAAACAGACCGATACTGGCGTTGGAGTACTGGCGCTGCAAACCTGGTGCTGCCGTTGGCTGCCAGTTCTGATAAAAGCGGAGCAGCGAAGCCTGATCGGTGACCTCATCAGGCAGCTGTAAAGGCAGGCCGCCTGCGGTATAGGTCGCCAGATGCAGCATACGCACCGGACGCCACTGCTCACCGGTCAGCAGCGGCCAGCGCTTCTGTACCGGATCGTTCAGACGGATTTCGCCATTGCGGATCATGATCCCGGCCAGAGTGCCGGTAAAGGTTTTACTCACCGACCCCAGTTCAAACAGCGTGTTTTCCGTGACCCGGCGGCGTGACTCAAGATCAGCCACGCCAAGGTTCACAAACTGCGCCCGGCCCTTGTAAAGCACCGCCACCGACATACCGGGGATCGCCTGCTGCTCCATCAGCGGTTCGATCGCGGCTTTAACCAGAGAAGTGATCTGCTGTGAGGAGAGATCGGCGGCAACACAGCTGGCAGAGAGAGAAAATAAAGCAAGGCAAAACAGGGACTTTTTCATTGTTAACTAAATGTTCTTCACTGAATCGAATTATTTACACTGGCTGGAACAGGCCTGTACGCACATCTGAGCCTTTGAGCTACAGGCACCACTATCCCGGGTGTTGCAATGGGACTGCTCGACATAGCAGTTGGTCTGACAGGTGGAGAGATCGCAGCGGTCAGCAACGGGTGTCAGCTGCGCCAGCGGCGCGCGGGCCGGAAAAAGTGGTGCAGGCTGAGCGAAGGCGCTGCTGCCCAGTAATCCGGACAGCAGCAGAGTGAGGATAATTTTCATAACATTTCTCCTGAGGTACGCATCACTAAGTATGGCCAGTCTGGCGCGTGCCGTCAGAGAAATCTCATCAAATTGAGACAACAGGAGGGTATTGAGTGACATTCATCACGCCACGGCTATAGATATCGTTGAGCCGGGCGATATAACGCTGGGTGTCATGCTGCTCTTTGATGCGCAGAATGGCCGCTTCCCCTTTCTCCTGCAATATTTCAGGACGTTCAATGATGTCGAGCAGCGTCGATTTCAACCCGTCCACCAGCGACCGGCGCAGCTGCGATTTTTGCTCAGCCGAGGTGATGCTGTATTCGCGATCGGCGTTCAGCGGACTCGCAATCACCCAGCCCGCATTGGCAGGATTGATCTCCGGCAGCGCACGCACGTTGCTGGTGATGACCGGACAGCCATTGGCCTGCATCTCCAGCACGGAGAAACCGTAAGTCTCCTGCCAGGTCGGTAACAGTCCGGCATCGCTCTGACGGAACAGCTGCATCAGCGCACTGTTTTCCATCTGTGAATGATGCGTAATGCAGCGATAGCGCTTGATGCGGTTCTCAATATCGAGACAGAAAGCATCATCATCCTGGAACTGACGATGAGCAACATTGCGACGTTTAGTGAGATCGCCAATCAGCTGCAGGTCCAGCTGCGACTCATCCAGCCGGTGCTCTTCAATCAGCTCACTGATTGCCAGCACCACTTCCGCCCCGCCTTTACGGTAGAACTCATTGCCGGCAAAAATCAGCTTCAGGACACCTGGCTGACGCGGCGTTTTTTGCTGAACGAACAGCTTTTGCGGCGGATGCAGCACCAGGGTTTTACGGCGGATTTGCTGCGCAACATCCGGTTTGAACAGTTTCATCTGGATGTTCAGCGTGGCGTCTGAGATGGCAATCAGCCCCAGACAGTTATCTTTTAACAGATAAGGAATAAGCCGTTTCAGCTCGGGATTGTCCTGCTTGGCAACACCCGCCACCGGCAGCACGCGCGGCAGTTCAGTTTCAAACGAGGCAACCCACTTCTGCTGAGTAATCGCAACTTCGTTGAACAGGTGGAGGATGTCAGCCCGCGATGCCCCGGAAAAAGGCACAGGCTGAAAGACAAAGGTTTTATTCTTTTTAAGTAATCGGGTGCGTAACGGATTAATAAAATAGAACAGATTGCTCTTTTTCAGATTTATATATTCGTTTTCCGGATTAACTAAGATATTACGTTGCTCCGGATACTGGTTATTCGTAATTCCAATTTTCATGATCGTCTTCCAGAGTCCTTTATGTCCAGAGTGATCTATATCACGCGATCGCGGCTGATACGTTTGAGCAATATCCTAAAAGCCTTTTCTGATGCGGCTTGCACAGTTTTACTAATGATTACGACCGGTGATAAAACGGTCACAGTTGTGTCTGATTATGAATCTGCGTTTTTTATTAACAGGTGTGTTTAATTGTGTCACCCTAACTCACTGTTGAATAAAGCGAGAATTTTTCGGGCAATATTCACGCCAGTTGTTATGTCTATGTTTAATTATTTGTCAGTAATGCTATCAAAGCGAAGCGACTTAATAGTTCATAACTTTTAAAGTAATTAACTGCGCGGGATAACAGTAGCCCGGGTCTTACTGGCTGATTAGTGTCCCGGAAACCTGGCAGTAATAATAAAACAAATGATGAAACAAAAGATGCAGCCCGCTCACATTTTCACCCTTATTGGGCCCTGATTTGCGACATTTAAGTGCATCACGTCAGAAAGGCCATGCTCGTCTCACTCCACTGAAATGGTTATAATTCATTGTTTTTATTGAATTTAATAAATAAATCTCGCTTAACTATGTTGCTGGTACAAAAGTTGCAGGAGTCTCTCTATGCAGAAAGGAGAGCATTATGAAAGCAATCGTAATTGGTGGCGGTATTGGCGGAATGAGCAGCGCGATTGCGCTGGAGAAAGCCGGAATCGACGTTGAGGTCTTTGAAGCCGTTCAGGAGATGAAGCCCGTCGGCGCGGCCATTTCCATCTGGCCCAATGGCGTTAAATGCCTGAATGCGCTGGGAATGAAAACCGCGCTGCGTGAGCTGGGCGGCAATATGGCCTATATGGCCTATCACGATGGCGCAACAGGCACACCCCTGACCCGCTTCAGCATGGCACCGCTGGTGCAGCAGGTGGGCGAATATCCCTGTCCTGTGGCGCGGGCAGAACTGCAGGCGATGCTGATTGACACCTTCGGACGTGAACGGGTGCAGTTTGGCAAGCGCGTGATTCAGGTCGAACAGACTGAAAATGGCGTCATCGCAACCTTCTCTGATAACAGTCAGGCGCACGGCGATTTTCTGATTGCCGCCGATGGCACGCATTCCGTCGTTCGCGACTATGTGCTGGAAGAGAAGCTGGAACGACGTTATGCCGGTTACGTTAACTGGAACGGTCTGGTTACCATTGATGAGCGCATTGCGCCCGCCGATCAGTGGACCACTTTTGTCGGTGACGGCAAGCGAGTTTCACTGATGCCGGTCAGCGGCAATCGGTTCTATTTCTTCTTTGATGTGCCGCTGCCGAAGGGACTGCCGCAGGATCGCAGCACCGTGAAAGCGGACTTAACTGGCTACTTCCAGGGCTGGGCGGAGCCGGTACAGCAGTTGATTGCGGCAATTCATCCCGACACCACCAACCGGGTGGAGATCCACGACATCGAACCGTTCAGCCGCTTTGTCAAAGGGCGTGTAGCGCTGCTTGGCGATGCCGCCCACAGCACCACGCCTGATATTGGTCAGGGTGGCTGTGCGGCGATGGAAGATGCCGTGGTGCTGGCCGCGACGCTGGCTTCGCATTCGCTGGGCATCGAAGATGCCCTGCTGCGCTATCAGGCACGACGGGTTGAGCGGGTAAAAGATTTAGTGCTGAAAGCGCGTAAACGCTGTGATGTGACCCATGCGCGCGACCCGGCGGTTACGGCGGAGTGGTATCAGTCATTGAAAAACGAAACCGGTGAGCGGGTGCTGGCCGGAATGTGCGAAACCATTGAAGGCGGCCCGCTGGGCTAATCCAGGAAAACAGGGGCTGTCACCGTGACAGCCCTTTTATTATTAATCCGCCAGACCGCGATTTTTCAGCATCGGCTCCAGCTGAGGCGCTGCGCCCCGCCAGCTTTCATACAGCGCTTTGAGATCGCTGCTGTTGCCACGTGACAGAATCTTCTGCCGGAAGATTTCACCGTTCTCACGCGTCAGTCCGCCATGCTCCGCAAACCACTGATAGCCATCGTCGGCGAGCATCTGCGTCCAGATATAGGCGTAATACCCTGCGGCATAGCCTCCGCCCCAGATGTGCTGAAAATAGCTGGACCGATAGCGCGGTGGCACCGCCGTCAGCGCGATATTGTCGCTCTGCAACGCCTGCTGCTCAAACCCTTCCACGCTTTGCGGCGCGGCATCACGGTTAAGGCTGTGCCAGTGCAGGTCCAGCAGCGCGGCAGCCAGCAGCTCGCTCATCTCATAGCCTTTGTTGAACGTCGCGGCCCGGACGATCTTGTCATGCAGCTCAGCGGGCATTAATGCCTGAGTCTGATAGTGCCGGGCGTAGTTGCGGAACACCGCGGGCTCGCTGGCCCAGTGCTCATTGATCTGCGAAGGAAACTCAACGAAATCGCGCGGGGTTTCCGTGCCCGACAGGCTCGGGTAGCGCTGGCTGGCAAACAGGCCATGCAGCGTGTGGCCGAACTCATGAAACATCGTGATAACGTCGTCCCAGCTCAGCAGCGCAGGTTCCCCGGCGGGCGGTTTGGTGTAGTTACAGACGTTGTAGATCACCGGTTTGCTGTCGAGCAGCGTTGACTGGTTGACGAAGTTACTCATCCAGGCACCGCCGCCTTTACTGTCGCGCTTGAAGAAGTCGGTATAAAACAGCGCCAGCGGCGTGTCGTCGGCATCGAAAATCTCATACACCTGCACGTCGGGATGATAAACCGGCAGATCCTGGCGCGGTGTAAAGCGGATGCCGTAAAGCTGCGTCGCCGCCCAGAAGACGCCATTCCGGAGCACCGAGTTCAGCTCAAAGTAAGGTTTAATCTGGCTCTCATCGAGATCGTAGCGGGCACGCCGTACCTGTTCGGCATAAAAACGCCAGTCCCATGCCTGCAGAGTAAAATCGCCCTGCTGCTGATCGATGGTCTGCTGAATGGCCGCCGCTTCACGTTCCGCACGGGCGCGCGCGGCAGGCACGATGTTGCGCATAAAGGCCAGCGCCGCATCGGGGGTTTTCGCCATCTGATCCTGCAGCTTCCACTCGGCATAGCTGGTAAAACCCAGCAGCCGGGCCTGCTCTGCCCTGACCTGCGCCAGCCGTAATACCAGCTCACGGGTATCGTTCTCATCGCCTTTTTCCGTGCGCGTCACGCCCGCTTTATACAGCGCTTCCCGGGTTGCGCGATCGGCCAGGCTCTGCAGCGCCGGTTGCTGCGTGGTGTTCTGCAACACCAGCAGCCAGCTTTTTTCCAGTCCGCGCGCCTGCGCTTCCGCCTGGGCCACTGCCAGGTCGGCCGGTGACAGTCCCGCCAGCTGTTGCAGATCATTAACGACCAGTCCGCCCGCTTTGGTGGCGGCCAGCAGTTTATTGGTGAAACGGGTACTGAGGCGCGCCGCTTCCTGATTCAGGGCTTTAAGCTGCTGCTTCTGTGCCTCCGGGAGATTGGCGCCCGCCAGCTGGAAGCGCTGCCAGATCACCTCAACCAGCCGTTTTGATTCGGCATCCAGTTTGGCGCGCTGCAGATAAACCGCATCGAGCCGTGAAAACAGCGGGCGGTTCAGCATGATGTCGTCGTTGAGCGCAGTAAGCTGCGGCGCAATCTCCTCATCTACCTGCTGCAGATAAGGGCTGGTATGGGCCGAGGTCATGGCGCTGAAGACCAGATTCACCCGATTGAGGAGCTGTCCGCTCTTCTCCAGCGCCTCAAAGGTGTTGAGAAAGGTGGGTGCTTCGCTGTTCAGGGCGATCGCCTCAACGTCCTGACGCTTCTCTTCAATGCCCGCCTGCAGCGCGGGCAGGAAATCCTGCTCCTCAATCTGGTCAAAGGGAGGCGCCTGGTAAGGCAGTGTGCTGACGCTAAAGAAGGGATTCTGACGGGCGTTCATGGTTCGCTCCTGATGGGCATCGCAAAGTCTTATCCTGACAGGTTGCCGCGAAAGCGCAACTCAGGCGATTTGCTGCTGATACACGCTGATGATTTCACCGGCAATGGCCACCGCAATCTCGGCGGGCAGCTTGCCTTTAACGTCCGGCAGGCCAATCGGACAGCGCAGGCGCGCCAGCGGCTCGCTGGCCACACCCTTGCCCGCCAGCCGGTAGCGGAAACGCTGATTTTTCGTCGCTGAACCGATGACGCCGGCATAGCGAAAGTCGCCGCGTTTCAGCACCGCTTCGCACAGTTCAAAGTCGAGCGGATGATGATGGGTCATAATGATGAAGTAGCTGCCCTCAGGCGCCTGGGCCACACAGTCGAGCGGGTCGTCCGGCTGCAGTGTGACGACGCCAGCCGGAACGTGGCTGAACTGATCCGGACGACTGTCGATCCAGTTTATGTGACAGGGTAACGTCGCCAACAGATTCACCAGGGCCTGCCCGACGTGGCCCGCGCCAAACAGATAAATTTCCGGCTGCGCCTGTAGCAGCGGCTCAAACAGCAGCGTGGTTTTGCCGCCACAGCACTGTCCGAGCCGCGCACCGAGACTGTAATCCTCGATGTGTGGCGCAGTGGCTCCACTTTGCAGCATCGCTCTGGCCTGAGCGATGCACGCAAACTCCAGATGACCGCCCCCGATCGTGAGAAAGCTCTCCTGCTGCGTGACAACCATTTTGCTGCCGCTGTCACGCGGCACTGAACCATGCTCACTGAGCACGGTAATTAATACGCAGCTCTGGCGTTTTTCACGCAGCTGATGCAGCACGCCGATCCAGTCATGATAGATCATCAATGGCTCCCGTCAGGCGCTGTACGCCCCAGAAGATCCGCTCCGGCGTAGCAGGCGCATCCAGCCCCGGGTGCTGATGGTAATCGTTAACGCTGGCGACCGCATCCTGCAGCGCGCACCAGGCGGCTATTCCTAACATAAACGGCGGTTCGCCCACGGCTTTGGAGTGGAACACCGTGTCTTTGGGATTTTTGCGGTTCTCCACCAGCGTCACCCGCAGATCAGCCGGGACATCGCTGATGGCTGGAATTTTATAGCTCGCCGGACCATCGGTCAGCAGTTGTCCTTTGTCGCTCCACACCAGCTCTTCGCAGGTGAGCCAGCCTACGCCCTGGACAAAGCCCCCTTCAACCTGGCCGATGTCGATAGCCGGGTTCAGCGACGCCCCGACGTCATGCAGGATATCGGCACGCAGCAGGCGGGATTCGCCGGTTAAGGTATCGATCACCACCTCGCAGCAGGCAGCCCCAAATGCGTAGTAATAGAACGGCGTGCCGCGCCCGGCCAGCCGGTCATAATGAATGCCCGGCACGCGGTAGTAGCCGGTGGCGGAGAGCGGCACCTGATTGAGCCAGGCCAGCTTCGCTACCTCGGCAAAGGTGTAATGCTTTTCGCCAGCGCGCACCACGCCGTTACGGAAGCTCACCGCCGCCGCATCGCACTGATGCAACTTACAGAGCATGGCGGTCATGCGGTCGCGCAGGATTTCCGCGGCATTCTGCGCCGCTTTACCGTTTAGATCAGCGCCGCTGGAGGCCGCCGTCGGCGAGGTGTTGGGCACTTTGCCGGTGTCGGTGGGGGTGATCTGGATTTTATCGGTCTCAATCTGCAGCACTTCGGCGACAATCTGAATCACCTTGGTGTTGAGGCCCTGACCCATTTCGGTGCCGCCGTGGTTAAGCTGCACCGTGCCATCGGTGTAGATCAGGATCAGCGCGCCCGCCTGATTGAGGAAGCTGGAGGTAAAGGAGATGCCAAATTTCACCGGCGTCAGCGCCAGACCGCGTTTCAGCAGCGGACTGCGGGCGTTAAACGCTGTGATTTCCGCGCGGCGCGCCTGATAGTCGCTGCTCAGCTCCAGCTGTTCAGTGATCTCATCCAGCAGATTGTCCTCTACCTGCTGGTGGTAATGGGTGATGTTGCGATCCTGCTTGCCGTAATAGTTGCGCTTGCGCAGCGCCAGCGGATCCAGTCCACGGTCTCGGGCGATATGATCCATGATCTGTTCAATCGCCACCATGCCCTGCGGCCCGCCAAAACCGCGATAGGCAGTGTTAGAGGCCGTGTTGGTGCGGCACCGGTAGCCGGTTACCCGCGCATCGCCGAGATAATAGGCGTTATCGGCGTGGAACATGGCACGATCGACGATGGATCCGCTCAGATCCAGCGAATAGCCGCAGTTACCGGCCAGATCGATTTTGATGCCGCACAGACGCCCGTCCTCTTCCACGCCCGCGTCGTAGCGCACAAAGAACGGATGGCGTTTTCCGGTGACGCGCATATCGTCCCGGCGTGAGAGCCGCATCTTCGCCGCCCGGCCGGTCTGACGCGCCACGATGGCACAGAGACAGGCGACACCGGCTGCCTGCGTCTCTTTGCCACCAAATCCACCGCCCATCCGGCGCATATCGATGGTCACCTGATTCAGGCTGATGCCCATCACTTCCGCCACCAGCTTCTGCACTTCAGTGGGGTTCTGAGTCGAGGAGAAAACCTGCAACTGCTGATCTTCGCCAGGAACGACCATCGCCGTCTGGGTTTCCAGATAGAAATGCTCCTGCCCGCCGATATGAAACGATCCGCTGACCCGATGCGGCGCACGCGCCAGTGCCGCGTCAACGTCACCGCGCTGATGGATGTGCGGTTCCTGCACAAAGCTGCCCTGCGCCAGCGCCTGCTCCACATCCAGCAGCGGTTCCAGCACCTCATACTCAATCACCGCCGCGGCCGCGCCAAGACGTGCAGCGTCCGGCGATTCCGCCGCCACGGCGATCACGATCTGCCCCAGATACTCCACTTTGTCATGGGCCAGCAGCGGATCGCCCGGCTCCAGCGGGCCAACATCATTAATGCCCGGCACATCCTGCCAGGTTAAGACGCTGACAACGCCAGGCACGACATAACAGGGCTGCACATCTATGCGCAGGATGCGCGCATGCGCATGTTCACTCAGGCGCGGACAGAGGTGCAGCAGACCCGGCAGTTCCGGCTTGTCGTCGATAAAACGCGCCTCGCCGGAGACATGTTTTTCCGCGCTCTCATGACGGTGACTGCGACCCACGCCGCTCTGTAAATCCGCGGCATACTGCGCCTTGATCACCTCTTCGTTGAGTTCAGGACGGTTATGAGACATAGCGGGAGACCTCAAGACAGGTTATTTCGCCGTTATGGCGATGCCAGTAGCGGCGGAGCAGATTGCGTGCCACCTGAAGGCGGTAGTCACTGCTGGCGCGAAAATCAGAAAGCGGCTGGAAATCTTCTGCCAGCGCGGCGGCTGCCCGTGACACCGTCACGGCATTCAGTGGCTGACCGGCCAGTGCCGCTTCACAGTGCCGGGCGCGCTGCGGTGTGGCCGCCATGCCGCCAAAAGCGATATGGGCGGAACTGACAATGCCCTGTTCCATTTGCAGGTTAAAGGCAGCGAACACGGCAGAGATATCATCATCCAGCCGCTTCGAGACTTTCCATGCCACGAAATCAGGTGACACCGTTACTTTATCGATTCGAATCGCGCGGATAAACTCCCCTTTTTCCAGCTGCGTCTGGCGATAGCCGGTAAAGAACTGGTCAAGCGGCAGGCTGCGCTGCTGCTCTCCGCATTGCAGCAGCAAGCTGGCATTGAGGGCCAGCAGCACCGGCGAGGCGTCGCCTATCGGAGAGGCGTTACCAATGTTGCCGCCGAGTGTCCCCTGCAGGCGGATTTGCAGCGAAGCGAAACGCTGCAGCATCTCGCTGACGCCGGGAATGCGGCTGGCAAGAAACTCGCTGACCTGCTGCAGCGAGGCGCCCGCACCCAACAGGTAGTGGTCATCAAATTCGCTGCAGACTTTGAGCGCGGCAACCTGCTCCAGCGCAATCAGCAGCGGAATTTTTTTATGCTGCTGGGTGATCTGCAGGCTGAGATCGGTACCACCGGCAATCAGCTTCGCGTCGGGATGCGCCTGATAGATTGCCGCCAGCTGGGACGGGGTTTTGGGCAGAAAGCAGCGATGCCCCTTATCGCCTATTTCCTGCATCTCCGGAGTGGCCAGCGCCTCGAGCCGCTGTACGGTGCTGGCAGCACTGTGATCGAACTGGTCATTGACCGGCTGCGAGCAGAGCTGTTCGGCGGCAGCCATAATTGGCCGGTAGCCGGTGCAGCGGCAGAGGTTGCCCGCCAGTGCGGTTTCCGCCTGATGCCGATCCCAGCCCGCTGTTTTTTTTTGCAGGCTGAACAGCGACATCACAAAGCCTGGCGTACAGAACCCGCATTGTGAACCGTGGCAGTCAACCATCGCCTGCTGCGCCGGATGCAGTGCGCGACCGTGACGCAGATCCTCAACCGTGATCAGCTGCTTGCCCTGTAAGGCGGAGACCAGCGTCAGGCAGCTGTTGACCGTTTCATACTGCATCTCTCCCTCAACAGCTTTGCCCAGCGTGACGCTACAGGCACCGCAGTCGCCGGAGGCACAGCCCTCTTTGGTGCCAGGCCGATGCTGACGGGTGCGCAGATAGTTAAGCACGGTGAGATTCGGGTCGAGCGCGTCTTCGCTGACCAGCTGATTGTTTAACAGAAACTGGATCATGCGGCTTGCTCCTTTGCATCGCGCTGCCAGACCGGACGACCGCCGACCCAGGTCTGGGCAATGTTTCGGTCGTCGCCCAGCGTCATTAATACGAACAGCTTTTCCCAGATATCTTTGCTGTTGCCGATGCGGAGTTGCTGCAGCGCAGAGACCGCCGGATCGAGCACCACAAAGTCCGCCTCTTTGCCAACGCTGAAATTACCAATTTCATGGTCGAGATCCAGCGCACGCGCCCCGCCCAGCGTGGCGTGATAAAAGGCTTCGGCGGCGCTGAGCCGGTAGTGCTGCAGCTGGCCCACCTTGTAGGCTTCGCCCAGTGTCTGCAGCATATTAAAAGTGGTGCCTGCGCCGACATCGGTGCCAATACCGACTTTCACGCCCTGCTGCCAGCTGCGTTTGATGTTAAACAGGCCGCTGCCGAGGAACAGGTTTGAGGTGGGACAGAAGGCAATGGAGGAATCGGTATCGTGTAAACATTGCCACTCTTTATCTTCAAGATGCAGGCAGTGCGCAAAGACGCTGCGGCGACCGGTCAGCTCGTGATGATGATAAACATCCAGATAACCCTCGCGCTCCGGAAACAGTTCTTTCACCCAGGCAACCTCCTGCGGGTTTTCGCTGAGATGGGTGTGCAGCCAGGTATCCGGGAATGCCTGACGCAGCTGCTGCACTTTTTCCAGCAGCTGCGGGGATGAGGTCGGCGCAAAGCGCGGCGTCAGCGCATAATTCAGCCGTCCACGCTTGTGCCAGCGCTCAATCAGCGCCCGCGTCTGCTGGTAGCTCTGTTCCGGGGTTTCGATGAGATTGTCGGGCGCATTGCGATCCATCATCACTTTGCCGGCAATCAGCCGCATGTTCAGGGCTTCGGCTGCGCTGAACAGCGCGTCAATCGATTGCGGATGCACGGTGCCAAACACCAGCGCGCTGGTAGTCCCGTTGGAGAGCAGCTGATGCAGGAAAAAAGCGGACATCTTCGCAGCGTGATCGGGGCAGTGATACTGCGCTTCCACCGGGAAGGTGTAGTGATTCAGCCACTCCAGCAACTGTTCGCCAAAGGCACCAATCATCTCCGTCTGCGGATAGTGAATATGGGTATCGACAAAGCCTGGCACAATCAGTTTGCCGCGCAGATCGGTCACGGGATGACCTGCCAGCTTCGCCTCGCTGTTCTCCCAGCTATCCAGCCCAATTACGTGTCCGTCGCGCAGCAGCAGCACCCCATCCTCCAGATAGCGAGCCTTTCCGGTCAAATCGTCGGGATGATCCACCACGCCAGTGAAGTCAAAGAAGCTGGCGCGTATCGCCGTATCGGTTGCTGATAGCATGGTATGTCCTTTCTGAAAGCGCGATTGATTATCTGCAGAGGAATCTCTGTTAAAAACCCTGCAACCTGCGTGCCAGATTTGGAATGCAATAAAAACCTTAAATATCAGTAAATTAACAAAAAAGCAGGGCGTTGCGCAACAAAAGTGGCCTCCGGCAGCGTCGCAACCGTTTGCGGAGCCGATGCAAACGGTTGCGATGCGTTATTACGGAGACAGGTTAACCTGAGTATGGCCTGCCGCCCGACAATCTGCCCTTTTACGGTGCAGGCTGCCCTGAAAAGGCGCAGCGAAATACCCGTTAAAATCCGTTTACAGGCCAGCCTGCTTTTCCACGCGCAGAAGCAGAAATGAAATGCTATGGTGAAGCCATCGACTCTGAAAATGGCATAAGGAACAGTGAGATGATTATTTTTGTCACCGGCGCGACCGCCGGTTTTGGTGAAAGCATCACCCGCCGCTTTATTGAAAACGGTCATAAAGTGATCGCCACCGGACGCCGCGCGGAACGTCTGAAAGCGCTGAAGGATGAGCTGGGCGACAGCCTCTATACCGTACAGCTGGATGTACGTAACCGTGCCGCTATTGAAGAGGCGGTGGCACAGTTACCGGCCGAATGGCGCAATATTGACGTACTGGTTAACAACGCCGGTCTGGCGCTGGGCATTGAGCCTGCGCACAAGGCTAACGTCGAAGACTGGGAAAATATGATCGACACCAACACTAAGGGGCTGGTCTATATGACCCGCGCCCTGCTGCCACAGATGGTGGAGCGGGATGTGGGTCATATCATCAATATCGGTTCCATTGCCGGCAGCTGGCCGTATGCCGGGGGCAACGTTTACGGAGCGACCAAAGCCTTTGTGCGTCAGTTCAGCCTGAACCTGCGTACCGATTTGCACGGCACCGCGCTGCGTGTGACCGATATTGAGCCGGGTCTGGTTGGTGGCACCGAGTTTTCCAACGTGCGCTTCAAAGGCGATGATGACAAAGCCGGTCAGGTCTATGAGGGCGCTACTGCCCTGACGCCGGAAGATGTGACTGAAGCGGTCTGGTGGGTCGCCACACTGCCTAAGCATGTCAATATCAATAGCCTGGAAATGATGCCGGTCAGCCAGACGCTGGCGGGCCTGAAAGTGCATAAGCCGTAAGCCTCTGCCGCGCCAGCCATCACGGCTGGCGCTAGCCGCGTCCCCAGCCCAGCACGATGATCAGCATGCCGCTGAAGGCAATCAATGCACCGCTCCAGTCCCACGCACTTAACTTCACGCCATCCACCACCCGTAACCAGAGCAGTGCGGTCAGCACATAAACACTGCCATAAGCGGCATAGACCCGTCCACTGGAGGCAGGATGCAGCGTCAGCAGCCAGACAAACAGCGCCAGACTCGCCGCGGCGGGCAGTAACAGCCACACCGATCCCCCTTTTTTAAGCCATAGCCACGGCAGAAAGCAGCCGGTGATCTCCGCCAGCGCGGTAATAAAAAAAAGCAAGGCGGTCTTAATCAGCACTCTTACCTCTCCTGAACGTAAACAAACGACTCACCGCTGGTGAGCAAAGAAACGGCGATGATATACTATGAGTACTCGCTGCAACAGCCGTCCCGGATGGCGATGTTTGCGTTAACTAAAGGAAATTGTGATGAAAAAAATGATCCCTGCCGTGCTGATGGTGCTGCTCTCCACAGCGGCGTTGACTGCTACTGCGAATACTAATCGTCTGATCATTGAAGATGGCAGTTCTGCGCTGAGCAATGAAGCAGCGCGTCAGGACAAAGAGCAATGGAATGACACGCGTATGCTGCGCAACAAAGTGAACACCCGCGTCGAAAAAGAGTTTGATAAAACCGATCGCGCCTTTGACACCCGCGACAAGTGCGAGCAGAGCCTCAATCTCAACGCGTACTGGGAACCTAACACCCTGCGTTGTCTTGATCGCCGTTCAGGTCGCCCGGTAGCGCCGTAAATTTGAGCTATAGTAATGACGGACGACTAACATAAGGAAGACGTGATGAAGCTACAGAGGGTTTTGTTAAGCGCGGCGTTATTTGCTCTGCCGCTGATGGCGCAGGCATCCTGCGAATCGGTAAAAGCCGATATCAGCCAGAAGATTATTCAGAACGGCGTACCTGAATCGGGTTTTAGTCTCGATATCGTTGCCAACGATCAGGTCGATCAGGCGGGCGGTCAGGTCGTTGGACATTGTGAAAACGACACACAAAAGATTGTTTACAAGCGTACAGGCCGTGACGATGAAGCCAGCGTCCCAGCCAGTGCCGGCAGTTCTCAGGACGCGCCAGCACAGTAGTGAGCACCAAACCAGGGCGACATCCTGTCGCCCTGCCCGTTATTCCGCCTGTTCCGGCCGCTGACGCGGCATCATCCATGCCACTCCCACCGCAAACAGAGCAATCACCAGGGCTACCACGAATACCCAATGCAGGGATGCGGCTATCGCTGCGACCATCTGCTGCAGGTTTTCCAGCTGTAACTGCTGGCGGCTGGGCTCGGACATAATCTGCTGCACCGGATCCTGCACCTGCGGCAGACGCCACTGCAGATTAAGATTCAGCACCGCCCCCATAATCGCCGTCCCTACCGCCGAACCCATCATCCGGCTGAACATAATAGAGGCGGTACAGATGCCCCGGATCTGGTAATCCGCCTGGTTCTGCACAGAGACCAGGAAGGTGGTGCTGGTCATCCCCATGCCGGTGCCAATCAAAAACGCCGTGAAGCCCGCCTGATAGAGGGAGCTGGCGGGCTGCAGGAACAGCAACAGGGCGCTGCCGGCGACCAGCAGCAGCGCGCCAAGCTGGGCAGTAAAGCGGTAGGAGGTGTGCAGCATCAATCTGCCACTCAGCGTGCTGGCCAGCGGCCAGCCAATCGACATCATTGCCAGCACACTGCCCGCCTGTAACGGTGAGCCGCCGCTGATCCCCTGAATCCAGGTGGGCAGAAACGCGCTGATGCCCATCATCGCCGCCCCGATAATCAGGTTACCCGCATTGCCTGCCACAATTAGCCGGCTGCGCCAGATCACCAGCGGAAACAACGGTGCCGCAGCACGCTGCTCGTGACGCTTGAGCTGCCAGCCCGCGAACAGAGAGAAAAGCAGGAACGGCACCAGCCAGAGGCCCAGCTGTTCCGCCTGCAACAGTGCAATCAACAGGGCCGTCACGCAAAGCATCAGCCAGCTGCTGCCCGCCAGGTTCAGCGGCTGCGATGACTCCTCTTTCTGATGCGCCGGTAACCAGCGCGCCAGCATCAGCATGCTAATCAGGCCAATCGGCAGATTGACCCAGAAAATCACCGACCAGCTAAAGTGCTGCACCAGCCAGGCACCGGTCAGCGGCCCCACTATCGCCGCCACACCCCAGACACTGGAGAGCCAGCCCTGCACGCTGGCGCGTTCACGCGGCGAATAGATGTCGGCCACGATGGTGGAGCTGAGCGGCATGATGGCACCCGCGCCAAGGCCCTGAAAGGCCCGGAAAAGAATCAGCCAGGTCATGGTATGGGCAAAGCCACAAAGCATCGATCCCACCAGGAAAATCGAGGTGCCGACGAAAAACATCGTTTTGCGCCCCACCATATCCGCCAGCCGCCCATAGAGCGGCACGCTGACCGCCTGCGTCAGCAGATAGATGGAGAAGACCCAGCCAAACTGCGAAAAACCGCCAAGGTCAGCAATAATGGTCGGCATCGCGGTGGCCACAATCGTGACTTCAATGGCCGCCATAAACATCGCCAGCATGCAGGCGATTAAGATCCAGTGGCGATGTCCGGTATGGATTTGTGCGCTGTCAGTCATAGGGTTCCTTTTTTAATCTGCAAGGCTAGCTGAAAAACAGCCAGTGCAGTTTCCCACGCGTGCGCATTTTCTGCGCCATCTGTGACGGTGTAACATAAAGTCGATGAATTTTTTTTATTGTCGCATTAGCCCAGCGGCTACGCGGCTTTATCACGCTTTTAACCTGTTTCTATCTGCCTGATTTCGGGCTTAAAAGCTGGCTTGTACAAAAAAGGCCTGCTATAGCATTACACCATCTTATTCGGTATTCACTGAAAAAGAGTGGATAAACAGTCATTTTATCTACATTTTATCGCAGTTTCGGTATTGGGCGCGGCGGCAGTTTTTGCCGTACCTGTCGGACTGTTTATGTTTGTTATAACAATTGAGATCGTTATCAGGGAGATTCTCCTATGCAAAATGCTTCACTGGCCCGACGCGCCGGTCTGGCACTGCTTGCAGTGGTCGCGGTGATCGCGGTGCTGATCTGGGGCTTAGGCTGGGATCAGCTGGTCGCACGTAAAGTCGATCTGCTTTATCTCGGGCAACAACACCTTTTCTTAGTTTTCTGGTCAATGCTGTTCGCCCTGCTGGTCGGTATTCCCAGCGGCATCCTGCTTAGTCGCCCGTTTGCGCGTCGCTGGGCCGAGTATGTGATGCAGATTTTCAATGTCGGTAACACCCTGCCACCGCTCGCGGTGCTGGCACTGGCGATGGTTATTATCGGCATTGGCGACCGTCCGGCGCTGATTGCGCTGTTTCTGGCGTCGCTGCTGCCCATCGTCCGCAATACCTTCTCGGGTCTGAGCGCGGTTCCTCCGTCGCTGATTGAGGCCGCCAACGGCATCGGCATGACCAAATGGCAACGTCTGCGTCAGGTTGAGCTGCCCAACGCGATGCCGGTGATCCTCTCTGGCGTGCGTATCGCCACCGCTATCAACGTTGGCACCGCGCCACTGGCCTTCCTGATTGGTGCCAGCAGTTTTGGCGAGCTGATCTTCCCGGGTATCTATCTGAATGACTTCCCGACCCTGATTCTGGGTGCCGTTGCGACTGCGCTGGTGGCACTGGTTCTGGATATGATGCTGGCCGCGCTGGGCCGCTTTCTGAGTCCGCACGCTGCGGCCTGACCACAAGGAGCTTTGCAATGCTAACGAAGTGGATTAAGAAAAGCGCTGTCGCGGTGACCGCGACGCTGCTGCTCAGCCAGACGGCACAGGCGGCTGCCCCGCTGGTAATGGCAACCAAGAGTTTTACCGAGCAGCATATCCTGTCAGCCATGACGGTACTCTGGCTGCAAAAGAAAGGTTTTGAGGTGGTCCCTAAACGCAATATCGCCACCACCATTGGCCGTAACGCGCTGCTGAATAAACAGATTGATATGGTCTGGGAGTATACCGGTACGTCACTGATTATCTTCAACCACATCAGCCAGCCGATGTCTTCACAGCAGGCGTATGAGACGGTGAAACAGCTGGACGGAAAACTGGGACTGGTCTGGCTGAACCCGGCGCCGATGAACAACACCTACGCCTTTGCCATGACTCAGGAGCGGGCCAAAAAAGAGGGCATTAATACGATGTCACAACTGGTCGCGAAAGTGGAACAGGTTCGTCAGTCTGACCCGGACCACAACTGGCGGCTGGGGCTGGATCTGGAATTCGCAGGTCGTTCAGACGGTCTGAAACCGCTGCAGAAGACTTACAACCTGGCGCTGGATCGCCCGCAGATCCGTCAGATGGACCCGGGTCTGGTTTATAACGCTATTCGTGACGGATTTGTGGATGCCGGTCTGATCTACACTACCGATGGCCGGGTTAAAGGCTTTAATCTGAAAGTGCTGGAGGATGATAAACACTTCTTCCCAAGCTATAACGTGACGCCGGTCGTACGTCAGGATGTGCTGGCGAGCCATCCAGGGCTGGATAGTGCCCTTAATCAGCTCTCTGCACAGATCACCAATGAGGCGATTACCGAGCTGAACAAGCGGGTCGATATCGACCATGAGTCACCGGAAAAAGTGGCACGTGATTTCCTTCAATCCAAAAACATGCTGTAAGGAGGCACTGTGGATACCCTTCACTACATCATGGATAACTGGAGCACCCTGCTCACCCTGAGCTGGCAGCACAGCTGGCTGGTGCTGGTTGCGGTCGGTCTGGCCATTGTGATTGGCGTGCCGCTGGGCATTCTGATCGTGCGCGTCAGATGGCTGGCTACACCGATTCTCGGTATTGCCACCGTAGTACTGACCATTCCGACTATTGCGCTGTTTGGTCTGATGATCCCGCTGTTTTCGCTGATCGGTCAGGGCATCGGCGCGCTGCCAGCGATTACCGCCGTGTTTCTCTACTCGCTGCTGCCGATTGTCCGCAACACGCATACCGCGCTGGAGAATCTGCCGGACGGTTTGCGTGAGGCCGGTCGCGGCATCGGCATGACCTTCTGGCAGCGTCTGCGCTGGGTTGAAATCCCGATGGCACTGCCGGTGATTTTCGGCGGCATCCGAACCGCCGTGGTGATGAACGTTGGCGTGATGGCGATTGCCGCCGTGATTGGCGCGGGCGGTCTGGGCCAGCTGCTGCTGGATGGTATCAGCGGCAGTGATATTCGTATGCTAATTGCCGGCGCATTGATGATTTGTCTGCTGGCTATTTTTCTTGACTGGCTGCTGCACCGTTTGCAGCAGGCGCTGACTCCAAAGGGGATTCGATAATGATTACGCTGGAAAACCTGACGAAAACCTTTACTCAGAAAAACGGCACCACCAATAAAGCCGTCGATAACGTCAGCCTGCATGTGCCAGCCGGTGAGATGTGCGTGCTGCTGGGTCCATCGGGCTGCGGTAAAACCACCACGCTGAAGATGATTAACCGCCTTATTCCGGCCACCAGTGGCCGGATCCTGATTAATGGCGAAGACACCAGTACGCAGGACACAACCACCCTGCGCCGCAACATTGGCTATGTGATCCAGCAGATTGGTCTGTTTCCCAACATGACCATCGAGGAGAACATTACCGTCGTGCCGCGCATGCTGGGCTGGAATAAGAAGCAGTGTCATGAGCGCGCTACAGAGTTAATGAGCATGGTTGCGCTGGACCCTAAAAAGTTCCTGCACCGCTATCCGCGTGAGATGTCCGGCGGTCAGCAGCAGCGTATCGGCGTGATTCGTGCGCTGGCCGCGGATCCACCGGTATTGCTGATGGATGAGCCGTTCGGTGCTGTCGACCCGATTAACCGTGAAGTGATTCAGAACGAGTTTCTCGATATGCAGCGTCAGCTTAAGAAAACCGTAATGCTGGTGAGCCACGACATTGATGAGGCGCTGAAGCTCGGCGATCGCATCGCGGTATTTGGTCAGGGTAAAATCGTGCAGTGCGCCAGCCCGGATGAGTTGCTGGCTACCCCGGCCAATGAGTTTGTCGGCTCGTTTGTCGGTCAGGACCGCACCCTTAAGCGCCTGTTACTGGTGCAGGCGGGCGACGTAACCGATCAGCAGCCGACCATTACTGTGCGCCGCTCGACGCCGCTGGAAGAAGCCTTTGGCACTATGGATGAGAACGATATGCGGTCGATTACCGTGGTCGATGAGGATGGCAAACCGCTGGGCTTCGTGAAGCGTCGTGAAGCACGTAACGTCAGCGGCCGCTGTGAAGAGAAGCTGCACACCTTTAAGGTCACGGGTAAAGCCGAAGAGAACCTGCGAGTGGTGTTGTCGAAACTCTACGAGCACAACACGGTCTGGATGCCGATTGTCGATGAAGAGGGTCGCTACAGCGGGGAAATTTCGCAGGATTATATCGCGGATTACCTCAGCTCGGGTCGAACCCGTCGTCGTCTGAATCCATAGTCCAGTCAGACGAAAGGGCCGCCATGGCCCTTTTAATCGCAGAGAAACCCTAATCTGGGTGAAACTGACAGCAATACAAAAGCTTAATGCGCAGGGAACTGGGTCATAAGAGAAAAGCGTCCCGCGGCATGGACAAAAACGCCGGGAGCGTTTTTGAACAACGCAACGCGTTGGCCCGGTTACGGGCGCACCTCATGGATGTGGTGCGTAATCGCGCGGGCCGAGCGTGCCAGGGATGGCGGCTTTTGCGGCTTTTGCGACTTTCCGCTCTGACCCTGTTCCCTGAGCAGGCTCGCTCTTAAAGCGAATCAGTTTACTGGCTGCATCGGACCATTCTTTCTGGTGTTTCAGGTAATGGCTCAGGGAGCATACGCCCTCCGCAAAGACGCAAAACCCGCCATCCCTGGCGGGCTCAGCGCGGACCATCCCTGGCCCGCGATGCTTTGCTACACGCGTATGCTTCCATCGCTTTAATTTCTGTGTTGTCTGTAAGAAATACATTGATCCTTCTGTGTTTCTAAACTTCCTGATTATCTGCTTTTAACTTCCAGTCAGCGTTTCCGCCTCAACCTCGTCCACCGCAGGTGCCTCATCTGGCAGCACCAGATTGAGCACAATCGCCAGAATGCCGCCGGTCGTCACCGCATGACCAAATAAATTGTTAATCAGCGGCGGGAACTGCTTCAGTACCTCCGGCACGGCTTCCACACCCAGTCCAATCCCGAATGAGATCGCGACAATCAGCATCTCGCGGCGGCCCAGCGGCGTCTGCGTCATCACCCGGATACCGGCAGCGACTACACTGCCAAACATCACCACTGTCGCCCCGCCCAGCACGGGCGGCGGGATCTGCTGCAACAGCGACCCGACATAGGGAAAGAGCCCCAGCAGCGCCAGCATAATCCCCAGCAGCATACCGACATAACGACTGGCAACGCCGGTCATCTGGATCACGCCATTGTTTTGCGCAAACGTGGTGTTAGGAAAGGCAGAAAAGACCGCGGCCAGCACGCAGCTCAGGCCGTCGGCAACAATGCCGCCCTGCAACCGCTGCTGAAAAGGTTTGCCGGTAATCGGCTGTTGTGAAATCAGGCAGTTAGCGGTGAGATCCCCGACCGCCTCAATCACCGCAATCACAGACACCAGCGCAATCGGCAGAAAAATGGTCCAGTCAAAGGCGAAACCAAACCGGAAGAAAGCAGGCAGCACCAGCCAGCTGCTCTCCGGCGCGGCCCTGAGTTGCAGATGACCAGTTAAGGCTGCTGCAATACATCCCACCGCAATGCCAGCCACCACCGCCACCAGTCGCGCCCAGCGGTTACGTGAGCGGTTCAGCGCCACAATCACCAGCAGCGTCAGTGCGCCCAGCGCCAGATTCCCCGGTGAGCCAAAATCTGTGGCGTTGTGGCCACCTGCCCAGTCAGTGATGCTGACTTTAATCAGGCTGATGCCTATCAGGGTAATGACCGTACCGGTCACCACCGGCGTCAGCACTTTGCGCAGCGTGCCAACGCAGCGACTAATCAGAACCGGGATTAGCGCCGCCACCAGATTGCAGCCAAACAGCATCGCCATAATCTCTTCCGGCGAGCCGCCACGCCCTTTTACCATCAGGCCACCGGAGAGAATCACGCCCAGAAATGCAAAACTGGTTCCCTGCAGACAGATCATACCCGCGCCAACGCCATAAAAACGTCGGGCCTGCATAAACGTGCCTAAACCGGAGACGAACAGCGACATGCTAATCAGATAAGGAATATAGGCCTGCAATCCCAGAACCGAGCCAATAATCAGCGGTGGTGTGATAATGCCCACCACGCTGGCCAGCAGATGTTGCAGCGCGGCGAAGAACGCCGGGACGGGGCCAATGCGGGCTTCAAGCCCATATAACAAACCTTTCTCGTGCGAGTGCGACATGGTGGTGCTCCGGCTCTGTGTGATAAGCGGAGTTAATGCATTTTCTGCGCCATGACGTCAGGGTTTCGCGACAGTCGATCCAGGTCTTTCAAATTTAAACAGAAATAGTTGCAGACAGTCCGGGATGAGTCTGAAACTTTAGGCTCACCCCGGACCCAGTTGATTTGTTTTGTTTCATAATCAGGCGATCTTTGCACTCACAGCGTGCAAAGCATCCTTTTCCAGCAGTGAAATATCGACCCAGGACGTGAGATCGCGCTGTTCAGCGCGTGGCAGATAAGGCAGTTCGCCCAGCAGTGGCGCAGCAATTTTTTCCTGCAGCACTTCAATAATGTCGCTGTATTGTGCCAGTCCCGGATTGATGCGGTTCGCAACCCAGCCGACCAGTGGCAGTCCATCCCGCGCTATCGCCTCTGCCGTCAGCAGAGCATGACTGATACAACCCGACTGGATGCCGACCACCAGCACCACCGGAAGCTGCTGCTCAACGACCCAGCAGGAGAGCGGACGTCCGTCATTCATCAGGCTGCGCCAGCCGCCTGTGCCCTCAACTACCACGCGATCGGCCTGCTGCGTCAGGCTGGTTAATCCCCGGGTCAGCAATCCGTAATCGATAACCTGCCCCGGATGGGTGCAGATCTCCTCTTCCTGGAAAGCCAGCGGATTGATCGCCAGATAGGGTAAGTCGATAGATGACGAACTTTGCAGAACCTGTGCATCTTTATTACGCAGGCCATCAGCGGTTTTAAGGGCACAGCGCGCGACGGGCTTGTAGCCCACAGCACTCTGTCCGGTCTGGATAAAACTTTGTAACAGCGCGCGGGACACCACCGTTTTGCCCACTGCGGTGTCGGTGCCGGTAACAAATAATCTGTTCACACAACTTCTCCTCTCGAACCGTTGCGGTTAATCGGTGATTAACCTTGCTGCGAAACGGCATTTTAAGGAATGATGGATGAGAATGGATTGCGTTAGCGCAAGTTCAGGTCTGCTTAACCTTGCAACAGTTTCACTAACAGGTGCCCGTTGTAGAGTGCGTCTTTGATCAACGCGGCACCGCCCAGCGTTCCAGGCTCGCTGAATTCAGTGGGTGCCAGCTGAATGCCGGCGCTGTAGGCAGGCAGTGACTGCTGCAGAATAGTGTTGCTTACCGCGGGAAACAGCACATCAGCGGCGGCATTGAGAGGAGAACCGATAAGAATATGTTGTGGATTGAAGATATTAACCATCATTGCCAGGATCCGCCCAACGTGATGCCCGACGCTGGCAATGGTGTCACGCGCCAGACGATCGCCCGACTGCGCGGCCGCACACAGTGACTGAAGCGTCAGCGGCTGGTTATTGAGCAGGCTGTCAGGCTGGGCAGGCAGTCGCTGCGCCGCCAGCGCGAGTAAACTGCCAGTGCTGGCTACCGTCTCCAGACAACCATGATTCCCGCAGTAACACTGCTGGCCATAAGGGTCGATCTGAGTATGGCCAATCTCGACCAGCGCCCGACCGCTCTTATGCAGCAGCTGACCGCCACTGATGACGCCAGCTCCCACAGTTTCATCAATCACAATCTGAATCACATCCTGGGCACCGCGCGAAGCACCAAACAGCGACTCCGCCAGCGTCCAGGCTGAAATGTCATGCTGTACAAACACCGGCAAGCCGGTTCGCGCCGCCAGCGCATCGCCCAGCGGCATATCGCGTACCTGATAACCCGGCAGCCGATGCACCACGCCTGACGCAGCGTTGATCAACCCCGGCAGCGTAATGGCGATGGCCGTGAGACGTTCCAGCTTCTTCTGATGACGAATAAAGAAAGCATCGACCTGTTCAATCAGCGAGGTCAGTAAGGGCTGAGCAGATTCATCGGGCAGCGGGAGACGCTCTTCCGCCAGCTCACGGCTGCTGAGATCGCGCAGCGTAAAGGTCATGGCACCGCGATGCAGACGAATCGCCAGATAGTGCCAGGCGTCGGTATCCAGTATCAGGCCAATCGCCGGACGGCCACGGCTGCCGGGATCCTGAAACTCGGTCTCCTGCACCAGATGCGCATCCAGCATCTCACGCACAATTTTGGTTATGCTGGCCGGAGCAAGCTGAGCACGGCGGGAAAGTTCGATACGCGAAATGGGACCGTAACGGTCAATTAATCGATATACGACACCTGCATTGGTCTGCTTGATCTGGTCAATGTGGCCAGGTTGACTGTCCGGATTCACAACCCTGCTCCCGGTTATTTTCGCGCTTCTAAATAAACATGCGCCATGGTGAGGCAGATCAGGCGACAGCGTCAAATATTTGATTAGAAATGTGATTTATCGCACAGATTGATGCTGTGTCGCGCTCGCTTCAGACCCGGTTTTCCCGCAGCAACGTCATCATATTCTCCATCTGTGCATTTATTTCGCGTCCGGCTGACCAGACCAGCCAGAGTTCTGAAATCGCATCCTCTTCCGTTAACGGCAGCCAGACCAGATCGGCCAGCCGCGCCCGGCGAAAAGAGGCGGGCAGAATGGAAACGCCTAAACCGGTTGCCACCAGCCCCAGGATGGTCATCGCTTCACCGACTTCCTGAGTAATGTAAGGCTTGATGTGGTAGCGGTGCAGCAGTGCCAGAATGTCGCTATAGAGCGCGGTTCCGCCCTGAGGATCGAAAAAGACAAAGGGTTCAGCCGCCAGCGCCGTCACAGAGATCTTTTCAGCCTCAGCCAGCGGATGCGCCTTGTGGACCACGGCATAGAGCGGCTCGCTCAGCAGCAGCTGATGACGCAGGTCGGCGGGCAGCGGCGTGTTGCGCATCACGCCGAGGTCGAGCCGTCCGTCATGTAACGGGGCCAGCTGCTGGCGGGTATTAATCTCCTGCATCTGAATATGCACCTGTGGCCAGCGCTGTCGGAACCGGAAGAGCGCATCAGAAACGACAGCGGTAAAGGGTGCCGACGAGGTAAAGCCGATACGCAGCTCTCCCTCTTCACCACGATGCAGCCGGGCAGCACGATCGGCGGCCTGCTCAACCTGCAGGATTATCGTGCGGGCATCACTCAGCAGTTGCTGTCCGGCAGCGGTAAGCTGCACGCTGCGGTTGGTGCGATTGAACAGCCTTGCGCCGGTCTCCGCTTCCAGCTGAATAATCTGCTGACTGAGCGGCGGCTGGGAAATATTCAGACGCCGGGCCGCCCGCCCGAAATGGAGCTCTTCCGCCACCGCAATGAAGTAGCGCAAATGACGCAGTTCGATATTCATATTTTAAACGTCTTATTTGAGATTATTAATATATTAGACAGCATAATACCGCTTTCCTAAGCTGACGACAGGTTTCTGACTATGAGGAAGATGTGTGAGTCGCTCAATACAGGCAACAGTGGATGAGAAAGCGGTGACTGAACCGCAGGCGTCCGTTGCCGCAGCTGGTTATATCCGGCGGGGAACACCCGCTTTTATGCGCGTCACGCTGGCGCTTTTCTCTGCCGGGCTGGCGACGTTTGCCCTGCTCTACTGTGTGCAGCCGATTCTGCCGGTGCTGTCACAGCAGTTTGGTATTTCTCCGGCGACCAGCAGTCTTTCGCTCTCTATCTCTACCGGCCTGATGGCGCTGGGTCTGCTGGTGACCGGGCCGCTCTCTGATGCCATCGGGCGAAAATCGGTGATGGTGACCGCTCTGATGCTGGCGGCCATCTGCACGCTGATCTCCGCCACCATGACCAGCTGGCACGGCATTCTGATTATGCGGGCGCTGATGGGACTGTCGCTCAGCGGTGTTGCGGCGGTCGGTATGACCTATCTGAGCGAGGAGATGGATGCGCGGGTCGTCGCCTTTTCGATGGGGTTATATATCAGCGGTAACTCCATTGGCGGGATGAGCGGGCGTCTGTTAAGCGGTGTCCTGACCGACCTCTTCTCCTGGCGCATCGCCGTGGCGGTGATTGGCTGTTTTTCGCTGGCTTCAGCACTGATGTTCTGGAAAATCCTGCCTGCATCGCGTCATTTCCGCCCTATTACGCTGCGCCCGCGCAATCTGCTGATTAACTTCCGGCTGCACTGGCGCGATCCGGGCCTGCCCTGGCTGTTTGCCGAAGGTTTTCTGCTGATGGGTGCCTTTGTCACCCTGTTTAACTATATCGGCTACCGTTTACTGGATGCGCCCTGGCATCTCAGCCAGGCCGTGGTGGGTCTGTTGTCGGTGGTCTATCTCACCGGCTCCTGGAGTTCACCTAAAGCGGGTGCGCTGACCAGTCGCCTGGGACGCGGGCCGGTGATGCTGGGCGCGACAGCCATCATGCTGCTGGGTCTGCTGGTCACTGCCTTCGACTCGCTCTGGCTGATTCTGCCCGGAATGATGCTGTTCACCGCCGGCTTTTTTGCCGCCCATGCGGTCGCCAGCGGCTGGATTGGTCCCCGTGCACGCCGGGCGCGTGGGCAGGCTTCGTCGCTCTATCTGTTCAGCTACTATGTGGGTTCCAGCGTGGCGGGCACGCTGGGCGGTCTGTTCTGGCATAATTTCGGCTGGAGTGGAATCACGCTGTTTATCAGCGTCCTGTTAATCCTGGCGCTGCTGGTTGCCTGGCGTCTGCATAGTAAAAGACTCTGACTGATTTTTCTCATGCCAGGCCCCGACCTCTCCGGCGGGTCTGGCAGCTTGTCACGCTGAACATTCCCTTCAGATCCATAACAAACAAAACGTGCTTTTCCCGCTATAATCCTTTTTATTGTAATAATTCATCTGCTTTGCCTTTTAACACGGCAACAAGGAACGCCTGTGGCTCTCTACTATTACGTTAATAAACAATCGGGATATAACGATAATCATGTTGTTCATGCCGCGGGCTGCCCCCATCTTCCCGACATGGATAACCGACTGTTTCTGGGCAGTTTTTATCATGTGAACGCCGCTATTCTGCAGGCAAAAAAATATTATGCGGGCGCCATCGGCTGCGAAAACTGCTGTCCGCTTAATCACAGCGACCCGCAGGCCAGTCAGCTCAGCGTGGCCCTGAAACATACTCCACCATCGCGTTAATCGACTGGACAGTACGGAGGTAAAACGCTTTCCGCTGTGCTGTTCAATTACATTCTGCCTGAGGGCAAACCCCTGCTCTGAATGATGTCTGCACCGCTTCGCCCTCGATAACCTCAGGCTATCGCCCTGTCACAGGGCGATAATAAAAAATCAGCAATAAAAGGCATTTATAAGGTTTCGCTTCCCGCTTTATTCACTACAATAGTCAGTAATTTGTGACGCAGGTCACTTTCACTGGATGTTTCTGCCACATCCGATTTCGCTGTACTGACTGACTTGACTCCTCATGCAACCAACAACTGTTTCACGTAAAACTGCCTGGCTACGCGTGGTATTGCTGGCCATCGCCGCATTTGTCTTCAATACCACCGAGTTCGTGCCGGTTGGCCTGTTATCTGATATTGCTGCTGACTTTTCAATGCAGACGGCTGATGTCGGGATCATGCTGACCATCTACGCCTGGGTCGTCGCGCTGCTTTCACTGCCGCTGATGCTGCTGACCCGCAATATTGAGCGACGGCTGCTGCTGGGCGTGCTGTTCCTGATATTTATCGTCAGCCACGTGCTTTCAACCGTCGCCTGGGATTTCCGGTCGCTGATGGTGTCGCGCGTCGGCATCGCTCTGTCTCATGCGGTGTTCTGGTCGATCACCGCCTCGCTGGCGATTCGTGTTGCCCCGGCGGGTAAGAAAACCCAGGCGCTGAGTATGCTGGCGACCGGTACCGCGCTGGCGATGGTGCTGGGCGTGCCGATTGGCCGCGTGGTGGGACAGTATCTTGGCTGGCGCACCACTTTCGGCGCGATTGGTCTGTCGGCACTGGTGCTGATGATCATGCTGGTGCGTATTCTGCCGCGCCTGCCAAGTGAGCATACCGGCTCGCTGAGCAGTGTGCCGATGCTGTTTCGCCGTCCGGCGCTGGTCAGCATGTATCTGCTGGTGACGCTGGTGGTGACCGCGCATTACACCGCCTACAGCTATATAGAGCCATTTATGCAGACCGTCGCCCACTCCAGCGGCAATTTCACAACCCTGCTGCTGCTGCTGTTTGGTTCAGCGGGCATTGTCGGCAGCCTGCTCTTCAGTACGCTGGGTAACAAATTTCCTTCCGCCCTGCTGATTGCCGCCATTGCGCTGATCACCCTTTGCATGGGCCTGCTGATCTTTGCCGCCGTTCGCCCTGCCGCTATCTCCACGCTGTGCGTTGTCTGGGGAGTGGCAATGATGATGATTGGGCTGGGTATGCAGGTGCGGGTGCTCTCGCTGGCACCGGATGCCACGGATGTCGCGATGTCCCTGATGTCCGGTATCTACAATATCGGTATTGGCGCGGGCGCGCTGCTGGGCAATCAGGTCAGTCTCCATCTGAGCATGGCGGAAGTGGGGAATGTCGGCGGGATGATTGGTCTGGTGGCGTTGCTGTGGTGTGTTTATATTTTCCGACGCTATCCGCAGTTACGCAGCAACGGATAATCAGCGCCGTACCAAATAAAAAAGGCTTCAGATAAGTGGGTTTATCTGAAGCCTGTTTATGATTATTTATAGCGCCGGTTACTTATAAAGAATGGCTGTGCCATGCAGGTTGTTGCTGCCAGAGGTCGAAGTGATGCGGAAAGACTTTGCGCCGACATCGCTGGCCTTCTCTGACAATTGCTGCTCCAGCGAGGTCAGATTCGTACTGCCCGTTGCGCTGATGACACCGATTTTTTGCTGATCCAACGGGGTGCTGCTCACCTGTTGGGCCGCCACGCTGGCAAAGGAGAGGCCACTTAGCACCGCCGCCGCCACCATCATATTGATACGTTTCATAACGAACCCCTTCTCACATTATCTGATGAACTGCCTGTTACTGATAGATCACAGCCGTGCCGTGCAGTTTGTTCTGACCGCTGGTTGAAGTGATGCGGAATGATTTCGCACCGGCTTCATCCGCTTTGGCACTCAGCTGTGCTTCAACAGAACTCAGGTTGGTGCCACCCAGTACTGAGATGGTGCCAACGGGCTGCTGATTAGCCGGTTCGCTGGTGACGAGATCAGCGGCAGATGCGCCAAAAGCAAGGGTAGTAAGTGCCAGTGCTGCCAGGGTGGTTTTGATGGTTTTCATAATATTCTCTCTGTCCGGTATTTGAATTCGGTGTGTCTGAATTGGGTTGTCGCTATTTAGTTAACGACTGTTAAATAAATGATAGACCCCGTTCTGGTTCGTCGTCAATATTTATTTAATGAGCGTTATTTTATTCGCGAAGTGGCGTGATTATGGGCTTTAGCCTCTTTTATGACTTAACCATAGGGGCGGTAAAAATGCGCTGGCGCACAAAATGACAACGCTTTCGGCTGACATTTTCAGTGGGCCTTGCACATTTTTATAATGATCGGTAATTTAATAGGATGTTTCACTGTGTGTGAGGGTGTATGAGTCAGGTTCAGGATTGCGATGTAAAGAAATGCCGCGGCCGTCCCAAAGTTTTCGATCGCGAAGCTGCACTCGATAAAGCTCTGACCCTGTTCTGGACACACGGTTACGAAGGAACCTCTCTCGCCGATCTGGTCGCCGCCACTGGCGCAAAAGCGCCAACCCTTTATGCAGAGTTTGTGAATAAAGAGGGATTGTTTCGCGCAGCGATGGAGCGTTATGTAGAGAAGTTCAGCGCATGGCGTGAAGCAGCATTAGGCGATGATCAGTTACCGGTGGATCGGGCCATTGAGGCCTATTTCCGCTCTACTGCGGCCTGTTTTACCGAACGCGACTCTCCCGGCGGATGCTTCTTTATCTGTACCTCAACTGCCCTGTCGGCGGCTTCGGCAGAGATTGCCGCCATGCTGCAACAGCAGCATCAGTCGCAGGAGCATGTACTGAGTGATTTTCTGCTGGCGCGCCAGCAGCGTGGCGAACTGAGTCCGGCAGTGAATATTCCGGCGCTGTCACGTTATCTGGGTTGTATGTTGCAGGGTATGTCGGTGCGGGCCCGTGAAGGCGCAGAGCGTGACGATCTTGAGGGTATTATTGATACGCTGATGGCCATGTGGCCAACGCTGACCGGCTTGTGTCAGGCCAGGGGCTAGAAAACAGGGCGGCATTGCCGCCCTTTTCGTCATCTAGTTCAGGAAAAACACCGGTTTTAATGGCTGACTGACAGGACTGTTATCTGCATTAGACGGCATGAGATCTTTCATTGACGCCCACCAGCGCTGACACACCTCCGTTTCTGCCACCGCTTCCCAGCGTGCTTCAGATTCAATCTCAACGCTGGCGAACAGCAGATTCCGCTCTGCGTCCAGCCAGATGGCATAGTTGTGCGCACCGTGTGCCTTCAGCGTCTCAGCCAGTTCAGGCCAGATTGGGGAGTGACGACGTTCATACTCTGCATGACAGTCGGCATTCACCTGCATCACAAAAGCTTTACGCAGCATTGGCTGGGCCCACATCCAGCGCCGGTTGCCATGGCTTGACGCCAAAGCGTTTACCCAGCGCGATCAGCTGTTCGGTGGTGATGCTCTGGCGAATACCGCCCATCGATAGCACTTTGACGATTACTTCTGACGATTTTTCCGCCGTATCAATCAGACCAAAGGTTTCATCGAGTGTCGGGCCTGTGCCAAAGACGCCGTGGAATGGCCACATCACCAGGGTGTGTGACTGCATCTGTCCGGCAGTCGCCGTGCCGATTTCATCGGTGCCAGGAACCATCCATGGCAGCACACCCACGCCATCCGGGAAGACCACCAGACATTCGGTACTGCCTTCCCACAGCAAACGGGTAAAGCGGGCAGAGTCCATCTCAACCACGTAGCTCAGAGCCATAAAGTTGGTCGCATGACAGTGCATAATCACCCGATCTGCGCCTTTGCTGACGGCTTTACGTACCGCATGAGACTGAAAGTGTGATGCCAGCTCAGAGGTCGGCAAACCGCCATTCGACAGGCCCCAGTGAATTTTATAGGAAAGTCCCTTGTCATCGACCTGCAGCAGCGCCAGACAATCCGCCGGATCGAGCTGGACGTTACGCATGAATTTTCCTGATCCGGTCACCAGAAACCAGTCGTTTGCCAGCGCTGGCGCAGGCTGGGTCAGCTCAATGCAGCGCGGTTCCTTATAGAAATCGGCGGCAAAGGGTTTCACCTCCTCCTCCAGCAGACGGAGGCTGACGTTACCGCCGTTACGTTCGTCCCAGCCCTTCAGCCACATGTCGCTGGTCGCTTTGACCATTCCCTTAACAAACCCGGAAGAAAGAATGCTTTGCATAGTGAAATCCTTAACGTTGGCTCAAGATCTGTTGTTCATAATGACGGACATCGCCTAACCAGCTGGCATCAGCCGGGACGTCATGGCGCAGGCACCACGCTTCCCAGACCGCCTGCCATGGCAGTGATTTTTGCTCTTCCAGCAGGGTAAGCCGCTCGGTGTAATCGCCGCTGTTTTCTGCCTGGCGTAAACGGTCGGTTGGCTCCAGCAAGGCACGCAGCAG
Organism: Pantoea sp. 9140; assembly: GCF_000745295.1. Lineage (NCBI taxonomy): Bacteria > Pseudomonadati > Pseudomonadota > Gammaproteobacteria > Enterobacterales > Erwiniaceae > Pantoea > Pantoea sp. 9140. The sequence goes on from NZ_JQNO01000001.1 coordinate 1,793,860, forward strand.
CGCTTTTTTGGTGTTACGGGTGCCGATAACCCAGGCGGCAATCCGGTTTATTGAGGCGTCGAAGAAGTCGAGGCCAATGTGCACTTTGTCGAACAGCTGATGACGGACGATCTCACTGGCGATAGCCTGGGTTTCATCATCCAGCAGCACAACATGGTCGCTGTCCCAGCGCACCGGACGGCTGACGTGCAGCAGCAGGCGCGGCACATAGAGCATGGCGGCGGAAATCTTGTCGGAGATTACTTCGGTTGGATGGAAATGCCCTGCATCCAGGCATAGCGCCGTCTGGCGACTGGCGGCATAGCCGAGATAAAACTCGTTAGAGCCTACGGTGTAGCTCTCAGCGCCAATGCCAAACAGCTTGCTCTCAACCGCATCAATATGATGCTGCGGGTTGATTTTTTCTGAGATGATTTCATCCAGCGCACTCATCAGGCGCTCACGCGGGGCCAGCCGATCCACGGTGATATCTTTCATACCGTCCGGCACCCAGATATTCATCACTGAGGGGGTGCCAAGCTGCTCACCAAATGAGGCAGAGATGCGGCGACTCGCTTTGCAGTGGTCGATCCAGAACTGACGGACGGTTTTATCACTGTGCGACAGCGTAAAGCCGTCAGCGCTTTTTGGATGCGAGAAGCAGCTTGGGTTAAAATCGAGGCCCAGCTTATTCTCTTTGGCCCAGGCGACCCAGTTGGCGAAATGGGCAGGTTCAATGGCATCCCGGTCCACCGGCTTGTCGCTTTCAAGATAGATAGCGTGCAGGTTCAGACGTTTCGCGCCAGGAATCAGCGACATAGCCTTGTCGATATCACTGCGTAGTTCACTGGCATTCTGTGCCCGTCCCGGGTAGTTGCCGGTCGCCTGAATGCCGCCGGTCAGTGCGCCCTGCGGGTTCTCGAATCCCCGGACATCATCACCCTGCCAGCAGTGCATGGAGACCGGAATGCGGTCCAGCTGGCGCATGGCCTGTTCAACATCAACCCCATTATCAGCGTAGCGTTGTTTAGCCAGTTCAAAAGCCTGTTCAATCTGCTTAGTCATAAGCGGGTTCCTTAGCGGGTTGACTCAGCGTCGCGAAGCGTGCCTGACTGGCACTGAAGACGCTGTGTGTTTGCGGTTCGAATTTTTCGAGTGGGAAGTTGTTAATGACGCTGCAGCGGAAATCAGCCACATCGGTCAGTTCGCCCAGGGCAATCAGCTGGCAACCAACGTTACCCAGCGTGGAGGCTTCAATCGGGCCTGCCAGTACCGGGATCTGGCAGGCATCGGCGCAGAGCTGATTAAGAAAGCGGTTCTGGCTGCCGCCGCCCACCACGTGCAACTGGCAGAAAGGCTTGCCACGCAGTTGAGCCAGCTCCTGAATGACTTCACGGTAGAGCAGCGCCAGGCTGTCAAATATGCAGCGAGCCAGCGCAGCGGCAGATTGGGGCACCGGCATGCCCTGCTCTGCGCAGGCGTTCTGAATCTCATTAACCATGCTGTCCGGATTGATAAAGCGCGCATCATTGGGACTGATGAGTGAAACACAGGCGGGCTGACGGGCTGTCTCTTCAATCAGCATGCTGAGATCGTCAATCTGCAGTTCGCTGCAGATACGCTGCAACAGCCACAGCCCCATGATGTTTTTCAGTACGCGATACCCCTCTGCGCCGCCTTCGTTAGTGATGTTGGCGCGCAGTGCCGTATCGCAGGCATAGGGCTGCAGACTTTCGAAGCCCATCAGCGACCAGGTTCCTGAACTGAGATAAGCGGCGTCGTCCTGCATCAGCGGCGTTGCAAGAACTGCGCTGGCAGTGTCGTGAGTGGCGACGGCAATCACCGGAACCGCCGTGCCTGCGCGATTGATCCAGTGACCGACGGTATTGCCGGGTGCCTGCGGCTGACCGAACCACCGCGCGTCAACGCCCGCCCAGGCGAGCAAATCGCGATCCCACTCACCGCTGTGAATATTGAGCATTTGCGTGGTGGTCGCGTTGGTGTATTCCCAGTTGAGATTACCGGTCAGGCGATAATGCAGGTAGTCAGGTATCATCAGCGCATGCGCCACGCGGGCCTGCCAGTCGGGCTGCTGCTGATGCAGAGCGCGCATCTGGTAGAGTGTATTGAACGGCAGAAACTGAATGCCGGTTCGGGCATAAATGGCGCTGCGGCTCAGCTCATGCTGCGCCTGCTCCATCAGGCCGTGCGTGCGCGCATCACGATAGCTGACCGCTTCACCCACCTGCTCACCCTCTGCATCCAGCAACACCATATCAACACCCCAGGTGTCGATGCCGATACTGTCAGGGACAACGCCTTCATCATCTAACTGAGCCAGCCCGGCGCGTATCTCCTGCTCCAGCATAACCAGATCCCAGCAGTCATAACCGGCACGACGCTGGCGCTTATTTTTAAAGCGCCGGACCTCACGCAGTGCCAGCTGGCGCTGCGCGGCATCCCAGCTGGCGAGCATGACCCGTCCGCTGGATGCGCCGAGATCGATAGCAACAATGTTTCTCCTGGTCATGGCGACTTTTCCCTGTGATTAAGTGGTCACAGAGTAAAAATCTTGCCTGGTTGTCACCTTCCCCAGAATGCCAACAGGCGTAAGTGGCTGGCAGATGGGCAAAGAACTTCGTGAGGGAGATCACAGAGATGGCAGCAGAGGCGATGTGACCCCTGCCGCAAATCTGTTAACTGCCGGGGATTTCTTGAAAAATCAGCATGATTCCTGCTGAGTCCAGCTGAAAATTCAAGGTAAGGTAACGGCGTCCTGATTAGACTGCGTTACGGTTTTGTTAAGCAGCGAGAGACGACGATGACCATATTGCACAGTGCAGATTTTTTTCCCGAAGGCGATTACGCGATAGCGATTGAACCCCGCATACCGCAGGCAGCTTTTCCGGAACATCATCATGATTTTCATGAAATTGTACTGGTGGAGCAAGGCTCCGGCATTCATGTGTTTAATGGTCAGCCGCAGACGCTGTGTGCAGGCTGTGTCTGCTTTGTGCGCGATCACGATCGTCATCTCTATGAGCAGACCGAAAATCTTTGCCTGACAAATGTGCTTTATCGCAGTCCCGGCGCGTTTCGCTTTCTCTCCGGGCTGCAGGCCTTGTTGCCCTGCGATCAGGACGGGCAATACACCTCTCACTGGCGTATCAATCACAAAGTGATGGCGCAGGCGCTGAGTGTGACAGCGAAGATGCAGCAGGATGATACCTGGTCGCTGGAGAAACAGGCGCACCAGGAACAGCTCTTTTTGCAGCTGCTGGTGTTGCTGCGGGAAGCCTGTATTGACGGGCAGAGTCAGGATCAGGAAGCACGGTTGCATCGCCTGCTCGACTGGCTTAGCGACCATTACAGTGACGAGATTGTCTGGGAGGAACTGGCTGATCGCTTCTCCCTGTCACTGCGAACCCTGCATCGGCAGATGAAGCAGCAAACCGGCAGTACGCCGCAGCGCTATCTGAACCGTTTGCGGCTGTTACAGGCTCGTCATCTGCTGCGTCACAGTGATATGCGAATTACCGATATCGCCTTCCAGTGTGGATTTGGTGACAGTAACCATTTCTCAACCCTGTTCAGGCGCGAATTTGGCTGCGCACCGCGAGCGGAGCGCCAGCAGATGTTGTAAAGGAGCAACGTATGGCATTGATACTCAGTCGGGATGACTATTTTCCCGCTACCAGTTTACCGGTGGCGGTTGCCGAAAGGATGCCCCAACCCTCCTTTCCGCCCCATCAACACGAGTTCAGTGAAATCGTGATTGTCTGGCGCGGTAACGGCCTGCATGTCCTCAACGATCGTCCCTGGCTGATAACCTGCGGCGATGTTTTTTATATCCGCGACAGTGACTGCCATAGCTACGATAGCGTCAACAATCTGGTGCTGGATAATATCCTCTACTGCCGTGACCGCTTTGGCCTTGGCCTTGACTGGAATCAGCTGCTGCCTCAACAGGGACCGGACACGCCCGGCTGCTGGCGTCTGACCACGCGCGGCATGTCCCTGGCCCGTGGCGTTATCAGCCAGCTGGAGCGTGAAAGCCGCAAAAGCGATCCGCTGTCAGTACAGCTCTCTGAGGCACTGTTTTTACAGCTGGCATTGATTCTGCGCCGCCATGGCTACGCCGCCGATCGTCCCTGGGCATTGCCGGAGGGTGAACAGCTCGATCTGCTGATGTCAGCCTTACAGGGTGCCCTAGCACGTCCCTTTGATCTGGCGGCGTTTTGTCAGCAGAATCAGCTCAGCGAGCGGGCGCTGCGGCAGCTTTTTCGTCAGCAGACCGGGATGACCATTGGTCATTACCTGCGCCAGTTGCAGCTCTGCCAGGCAAAATATCTGCTGCGCACCCAGGATTGCCTGATTAGTGAGGTCGCCGCCCGTTGTGGCTTTGATGACAGTAACTATTTCTCGGTGGTCTTCGCCCGTGATACCGGTTTAACGCCCAGCGCCTGGCGTCAGCGATTTATTGCGCCACGGCAGGTTTCGAAAAGTACCGAGCCTGACTAAAAAGGGCCTGTGTTGGAGGCCCATTCAACACCCTTCCGGCAAGCAATTTAGCGCACTGAAATTCCCCCAATGAATTATTAGCAGCAATGATTATGCTAAAAAACGCAGGGAACACGGCCAGAAGAGGAAAGCGTCCCGCGACAGGACGTCGCGGGCCGAGCAGGCCATGGATGGCGGCTTTTGCGTCTTTCCGATCTGACCGTGTTCCCTGAGCGGGCACGATCTGACCGCCATTCTGCTAACTCTAAGGGCCTTCTTTATAAAGACACTGTCTTTGTATTCGCATTCAGGCCGCCATACCCAGCCCGACGATGTTTGCGGCAATGATGATCACCACACAGCCGATCGATAACACGCTCACCGGGCGACGCCCTGCTGACTTCCACTCTTTCATCAGCAGACCTACCAGCCCACCACACAGGACGTAAAGGCTCATGTGCAGCATCCAGCTGACATAGTCATACTGCGCCGGGATGCGGGCATGGCCCCAGGCGTAAAAGAAGAATTGCAGATACCACATGGTGCCGCCGAGCACCGCAAAAGCGGTATTGGCAATCAGCAGCGACTTTCCGACAGAGAAATCTTTACGTACCGACAGCTCAGGCCGGGTGGCCAGCCGCCAGAAACAGAAGGCCAGATTCACCAGTGCCCCGCCGCCCATGATGATGACGTAGCTGGGTAAAGCCACATAGAGCGGATCGATGCCCAGATGAGCGGCGGCCTGATGCATCGGTTTCGCCGCGTCCATCGCAAAGGACATACCCGCTGAGAAAATGCCGCACATCACCGCGAGCAGCAGTCCTTTTCTGAGGTTAAACTCTTCGGCGTTTATCCCCAGCGCCCGCTCCTTCAATAGCCCGGCACGCGTCACTATCCCAACACCAATCAGCGCTACCACCACGCCCAGCAGGGTTAACCGGCCCCCTGCCGAAGCAAACAGTTCGCCAAAACGGCCCTGCAAGAGTGGCGTCATCAGCGTGCCAACCACCAGGGTAATGCCAATCGCGATACCGATCCCCATCGACATGCCGAGGTAACGCATGGTCAGGCCGTAGTTAATATTGCCTATGCCCCACATCGCGCCAAAGAGGAAAACCGGCGTCAGTTGCGACAGCGTAAAACTGCTGTAATAGGCCCTGAAGTCTGGCAATAAAATGGCACTGACCGCCCACGGCAGGATAAGCCACGACATCATGCCGCCGATTGACCACATGGTTTCCCATGACCATCTTTTCACCTGTTTAAAAGGCGCGTAAAAACATGCGGCGCTGGCAGCACCGACAAAATGCCAGAAGATACCTGCAATAATGGCGCTGTTCATTGTTATTTCCCGGTTAGGTTGAGGCCTGTCGGAAACCTGTCAGCTTCCGTTCAGCAGGCAGTCTACGTTTTGCAGGAATCCCTCAGCCTTTGGATAAATGCCGGAAGCCGCAGCGGAGTGGCAATATTTACCCGTTATTAACGTTAAGGATCACAATTTCACAGTTGTCAGATAACCGGACAATGAATAAGGTAAGTATCTTATTATTCTGACTTTTTTATCGTTTTGCTGTGTGGCGCAGCACACTTTTAAACTGACTGCCATTTAAACTGGTATGGTGGCAAAAGGGCAAAGAAGCCTTCTTTACCGCAGAGAAGGTCGTATAAACTGGGGCAAATTGATGGGATCAGGGATTGGAATGACAACGAAGTGGTTAACACTGTTTCTTTCGCAGTCAGTCAGCCGGGTGATGCTGGATGATCTCCGGGCGATACTACCTGCAGATGCGATAAAGGTGTTTGTGAATGGTCTGGATGAAACACACTATGCCACCATTGAGTGTGTGCAGGCGGAGCAACATTGCGCCCTGATCGCCTCGGCGATTGTGGTGTGGCGTCAGCTCGGCCATGTGCACCATATTATTTATAAAAAAGGCGAGGTGCTGCGTGAGGAGAACGAGGCAACGCAGTTCCAGCTTTTCACCCTGCTGAAAACCCACCGCGCAGTCCTCCAGATCTCATGATAAGATCGCGCTCCCTGAAATCGCTGTTTGCAGCAGGTTGAATATGAGAATTGGAATTCTGTTTCCGATCGCCATCATCGTAGCGGGCGTGGGCTTTCTGGCGTGGTTTATTGGCAGCGGCCTGGCGATGCCAGGCTCCTGAGCGTTAGCGCAGCTGACTGTCTTTACTGCCACGACGGTTATATAAGCTGCTGGTCTGCTGCTGTTTATCAATTTTTTCCTGACACGCCACGCAGTAATGCACCCCTTTAAGTGCCTGACGGCGCGCTTCAGGAATCGGTTCGCCGCAGAGTTCACATTCGGTGGCGCTTTCGCCCTGCCCGAGCGATTGTCTGACCCGCTCAATCCCGTCGTTAACGGTGCTATCAATCTGTTCCTGTACTGCGCCGTCTCCTGCCCATCCGCTTGCCATTATTTAACCCCTTTTTCACGATTTCGCTCCTTTAAATCTACAACAGATTGACGTTTTTGCCGCAGAACTCACCGATATCTGTGATTGGCTGCCAGCCGGACGCGCAAACTGGCAATAAGCTAAAGGTCACGCTTAGCGATCTGTTTCACCCTGCTATCACATTACTGCAACGTATCGATAGCGGAGAGCCAAACGAATGACAACACATCATCAACATTACATTAATGGCGAGTTTGTCGCCCATCAGGGTGACCAGTGGATTGAAGTCATTAATCCGGCCACTGAAGCGTTGCTGTCACGCATTCCGGAGGGCAGCCGTCAGGATGCCAGCCTTGCGATCAATGCCGCCGAAGCTGCTCAGCCAGCGTGGGAAGCGTTGCCTGCGGTTGAACGCGGTGTCTGGCTGCACAAAATCGCCAGCGCCATCCGCGACCGCGAGCCTGAACTGACGGCGACCATCGTGGCGGAAGGCGGAAAAACCCAGGGCCTGGCGAAGACCGAAGTGCTGTTCACCGCCGACTACCTCGATTACATGGCGGAGTGGGCACGGCGTTATGAAGGCGAGATCATCAACAGCGACCGGCCCAACGAAAACATCTTCCTGTTTAAAAAAGCGATTGGCGTCACCACCGGGATTTTACCGTGGAACTTTCCCTTTTTCCTGATCGCCCGCAAAGCGGCGCCTGCCCTGATCACCGGCAACACGATTGTGATTAAACCCAGCGAGCTGACGCCAAACAATGCCGCACTGTTTGCCGGGATTATCCAGACGCTGGGTCTGCCAGCTGGCGTCATTAACATTGTCTATGGTCTGGGACCGGAAGTGGGACAGGAACTGGCGGCCAATCCAAAGGTCGGGCTGGTGAGTCTGACGGGCAGCGTCGGCGCAGGTATCGCCACCATGGAAGCCGCGGCTAAAAATGTGACCAAAGTGTCGCTGGAACTGGGCGGCAAAGCGCCCGCCATCGTGATGGAGGATGCCGACCTCGATCTGGCGGTGCGATCCATTATCAGCTCACGCGTGATCAACAGCGGCCAGGTTTGTAACTGCGTGGAGCGCGTCTATGTGCAGGAAGGCATTTATGATCGGGTTATCAGCGCACTGACTACCGCGTTTCAGCAGGTGACGTTTGGCGATCCCGCCGAACGCAGTGATATCGACATGGGACCGCTGATTAATGCCGCCGCCCGGGATCGGGTCGAGCAGAAAGTGGCCGATGCCGTTGCTGCAGGTGCAAAATTAATTCTGGGCGGCAGGCGCGCCGGAGAGAGAGGCTTCTTCTTCCAGCCTACGCTGCTGACCGATGTGCGTCAGAATATGGCGATTATGCAGGAGGAGATTTTTGGCCCTGTGCTGCCGGTGATGACCTTTAAAACGCTGGATGAGGTGATTACCCTGGCTAACGATTGCGAGTATGGACTGACTTCCTCAATTTATACCCGGAATCTCAATACCACGATGATCGCGCTGCGCAAACTGAAGTTTGGCGAAACCTATGTGAACCGTGAGAACTTTGAAGCGATGCAGGGCTTTCACGCCGGATGGCGCAAGTCGGGTGTCGGCGGGGCCGATGGAAAACATGGTCTGGAGGAGTATCTGCAGACCCATGTTGCCTATCTGCAGTTCAGTTAAAAGCAGGTCGGTTTAACGGCCCGTTGAGATTGATAACGCAGGCTGGTTCGTTTCGTGGTTGAGATCGCGCCTGCGCAGGAAACGGGGTCAGATCGGAAAGTCGCAAAATCCGCCATCCATGGCATGCTCGTCCCGCGTCGTCCCTGACGCGGGACGCTTTCCTTCTCTGACCCCGTCCCCTGCACTTTGAGCTTTTTTATTGCTGCCAGAGCCTGATGTGACTATGCCAGCTGCCTGAAAAGGCCAATCAACGGGCCTGATTTGCTATGCCACCCGCTTACTGCAACGCAGCAGCGCGATACCGCTCAGCACTGCCACTGCCATCAGGTAGTAGCCTGGTGCCAGACTGCTGCCGGTGGCGGCAATCAGCATGCTGCAAATCAGCGGGGCAAACCCGCCGAATACTGTTACGGCCACGTTGTAACTGATCGCCATCCCGCTGGCACGGGTAGTCGCCGGGAAGAGATCCGCCATTACCGACGGCACCGTCGAGAAGTAGATCGACTTCAGCAGCGCCATCCAGGCCACCAGCAGGATCAGCGTGGTGGGCGTGGTGTGATCGACCATCCATTTAAACGCGGGATAGATAGTGACCACCAGCAACAGCAGCGATCCCCACATCAGCGGCAACCGCCCAATCCGCTCCGCCCACAATCCCATGATGGGCGTCACCACCGTCAGGATGATCCCCGCTATCAGCGTAGCGGTGAAGGCGACCGATCCCGGCAGGTGCAGCGTTTTAGTGGCGTAGGTCGGGATGTAGTTGAGCATGTAGTTGACCGCGGTCGAAATTACCATCACGCCAATCGCCAGCGTGATCAGCGCTTTCTGCCGCCCGAACAGGGTTTTCAGCGGTGCGGCTTCCTTTTCCTGCGAGGCAAAGCTGGCGGGTTCCTGCACATGACGGCGGATGTAGATCCCCAGCGGCCCAATCAGCAAGCCGAAAGCAAACGGGATGCGCCAGCCCCACGCCTGAATCTCACTTTCGCTCAGCCACTGTGTCAGCCCCAGTCCGAAAGCCGATGCCATCAGCGTACTGGCACCCTGGGTGGCGAACTGCCAGCTGGCGATGAACGCTTTGCGCTCGGGAAAATGCTCCACCAGAAAGGCGGTCGAACTGCCAAATTCACCGCCGGCAGAAAAGCCCTGTATCAGCCGCGCCAGAATAATCAGCAGCGGCGCAGCCAGACCGATAGCGGCGTAACCCGGCATAAACGTAATGATCGCCCCGCCCAGCATCATCAGATTAATCGACAGCAGCAGCGCCTTTTTGCGGCCATACCGGTCGGCATAGTTGCCCAGGACGATGGCTCCCAGCGGGCGGATTAGAAAAGAGATACCGAAGCTGCCAAAGGTCAGCAGCAGTGACACCGACGGATCGCTGACCGGAAAGAAAACGTGGGCGATGTAGCTGGCGAAAAAGCCATAAACCGCGATGTCGAACCACTCCAGCGCGTTACCGATGCAAGTGGCGAACAGCGTTTTATGCAGGCTCGGTTTTACCTGCGGGGCACTTTGCGCGATGCTGCTCATTGTTCACCTCTCCGCCACTGATGGTGGCGCGTCATCAGCTGTTCGCCCTCTTCGCCCAGTTGCCAGAACAGCCGGGTCATAATCGCCAGGCCTTCGCGTGCAATCGAGGTGAGCATATGTTCGTTAACGCCATGCTGGCCGCAGGCGGGATAAGAATGTGGCACCCATAGCGTCGGCAGGCCCAGGATATCGGCGAAGACCTCATTGGGCAGTGAACCGCCGAGATTAGGCAGCAGCGCCGGTTTTTTGCCGCTGCTGCGGGCCAGCGTATCCAGCGCCCAGTCCACCAGCGGATCCTGCGGATCAAGCCGCGTCGCCGGTGAGCCGCGCAGAAACTCCACGCTGACGTTATCGAAGCCGTGCTGATGCAGGTGACGTTCGACATGCTCCACCAGATTTTCCCAGTCGGTGCCGACCACAAAACGCAGCTGACACACCGCCGTAGCGCTGCCCGGAATGGCGTTCATGGGTCGTGTCGGATTACCGGTTTCAAAGGCCAGCACCTCCAGGGTGTTCCAGCCGTAAAGGCGTTCGGCAGGCGTCAGGCCAGGCTCGCCCCAGCCGTCTGCAAGTGCGGGATCGCCTGGCATGCCGCCCACATCAATATCACTGAGGATGGCGCGCACGGCGTCGGTCAGGGAGTCTGGTTTCAGCGCGGCAACTTGTAATACGCCCTGCGCATTCACCAGGCAGGCGATCGCACTGGCCAGTTGAGTACCAGGGTTGCTCAGCAGTCCGCCCCAGTTACCGGAGTGGTAGGCGTTGTCACGCGCCTGAATAGTCAGACGAAAGTTCGCCGCACCACGTGAACCCAGAAACAGTGTTGGCCGCAGCGCATTAAGGCGTGGGCCATCCGAGGCGATAAAAAGATCGGCCTTTAACAGCGCCTGCTGTTGCTGGCAGATCTCAGCCAGCCCTGGCGAGCTGATCTCTTCGCCCATTTCGAACAGGATTTTGCAGTTGAAGCCCAGCACGCCGCCGCGTGCTTGCCAAACCTGCTCTAGCGCCGCGAGATTCACGCAGTGCTGGCCTTTGTTATCCGCGCTGCCTCGTCCATACAGGCGATCCCCTTCGGCTGTGAGTTGCCACGGCGATAATCCTTCGCACCAGTTTTCATCGTCACCAAACACTACATCGCCGTGGCCATAGCAGAGCAGCGTGGGTTTAGACGGATCTTCGATACGGGTGGCGATCAGAAACGGCGGGCTGCCGGGCTGCGGATTGTCAAACGGGTGTAGCGTGAATCCCATCGCCGCCAGCTGCGGACCAATTTCCTGCTGCAGATAGTGGTCCAGCTCTGTGCGTCTGCTGGCGTGCTGGCTTTCGGTCACACAGGCGACGCGCCGTGCCAGCAGTTGCTGAAACTCACCGCTATCGAAATAATGCATCGCCTGGTCAACTGCCTGTTGCTCTGTCATGTTTGCCCTGTCTGTTATTTTTATCGTGCTTTATCTTTGACAAACTTCTCCCTTTGCCACAATTATCAATTTATCGAGTGGCCTTTGCTTTTAAAGCAACGCATTGCTGCCCTTTTATGATGCGTTTTGTTGGAGTGACCATGTTAAGCAGCGAAATCCGTTATTTCCTGGCGGTCGTTGAGAGCGGTTCGCTGAGTGCCGCCAGTGAGAAACTGTTTGTGGCGGTGTCGGCGATCAGCCGTCAGATTCAGCGGCTGGAAGCGCAGGTTGGTGTGCCGCTGTTTGAACGGCATGCACGCGGCATGGTGCTGAATGAGGCGGGAGAAATTTTTGCGCATCACGTGCGTAAAAGTCAGCTTGATATGGAATATGCGCTGGCGGAGATTAAGGGCCTGAAAGCGGTACGCCGCAGCCTGATCCGTATCGCCTGCACGGATGGCATGGCGTTCAGTCTGCTGCCTGGCCTGTTGGCGGCGTTTCGTCTGGCGAACCCCGGCGCACTGTTTGCGATTAACGTGACGCACTCGCAGGGCGTGGCGGCATGCGTCAGGGCGGGTGAATGCGATGTGGCGCTGCAGTTCAGTCTGCAACCTGAGCGCAGCGTTGAGGTGCTCGGCTCGTGGCCTGCCCCGGTTCTACTGGCGATGCATCAGTCACATCCGCTGGCGTCACGTGAGGTAACACTGGGCGATTTGCACCGCTGGCCGCTGGCGCTGCCGGGCCATCACACGACCGTGCGGCAGCTGTTTGATCTCTCCTGTCAGATGAATGACTGCGTGGTTGAACCGGTATTGACCTGCGACTATTTCGCCACGCTCTATCACTTTTTGCTGCACACGCCACAGGCGGTGACCATCTGCAGCGCATTTACTCTTTTGTTTGAGCGCGAGTCCCAGAATCTGGTGTTGCGATCGCTGGGGGTAGATCAACTGAGTCAGCGGACGTTGCAGCTTCAGACGGTGTCGGGTCGTCAGCGCAACGCAGCACTGACGTTGTTTCTGGCGTTTTTGCAGCAGCGGCTGACGGAGATGGATCAGCAGGTGAGGATGAGATAAGGGTTACCGGATTTTGGGTAAACTGCACAGGCCCAATACGTATGGGCCTGTGCAGGAAGGTATTACTGCTTAATATCAACCTGATAGAAGATGTGCTTGCCGAACGGATCGACCTGATAACCGCTGACCGATTTGCGCACCGGCTCGAAGATGGTGGAGTGCGCAATCATCACCGCAGGCATCTGGTCATGCATCATCTGCTGCGCCTGCAGATAGAGCGCGGTACGTTTGCCCTGATCCGGCTCGGCGCGGGCTTCGGTAATTAACTTCTCAAACGGCTGATAGCACCATTTTGATGAGTTAGAACCGCCCTGCGCAGAGGTGCAGCTGTAAAGCGGGCCAAAAAAGTTGTCAGGATCGCCGGTCGCGGTGGTCCAGCCCATCAGCGCCGCCTGATGCTCGCCGCTGCGCACGCGTTTCAGGTATTCGCCCCACTCATAGCTGACGATACTGGCTTTGATGCCGACTTTGGCCCAGTCCGACTGAATCATCTCCGCCATGCGGCGTGCATTCGGATTGTAAGGCCGCTGGACCGGCATCGCCCAGAGCGCAATTTCGGTGCCCGGTTTGACGCCTGCCTGCTGCAGCAGCGCTTTGGCCTGCTCCGGGTCGTAGTCGTAATCTTTCAGATCTTTGTCCGCACTCCAGACGCCCGGCGGCAGGATATTTTTCGCGACCGTGCCGGTACCTTTAAATATCGCCTCGATGATTGCCGGTTTGTTGATCGCCATCGCCAGCGCCTGCCGCACTTTAACGTTGTCGGTTGGCGCTTTCGTGGTGTTAAACGCCAGGAAGCCGGTGTTCAGGCCCGCCTTCTGTTCCAGGGTGATATCCGGGTTGGCGCGCATCTTGTCGAGATCGGCGGGGTTCGGGAATGGCATCACCTGACACTCGTTCTTCTCCAGCTTGGCGTAACGCACGGAAGCATCCGGCGTAATGCTGAACACCAGACGATCCAGCTTCGCCTTGCCCTGCCAGTAGTCCGGGAAGGCCTTGTAGAGGATGCGGGAATCTTTCTGGTACTGCACCAGTTCAAACGGGCCGGTGCCAATCGGGTTCATATCGACCTTCTCCGGCGTCCCCGCTTTCAGCATGGCGTCTGCGTATTCAGCCGAGTGAATCGAGGCGAAATACCAGGCGAGGTCGGCAAGGAACGGCGCTTCCGGATGGGCGAGCGTAAAGCGCACGGTATGGTCATCCACCCGATCGATGCTTTTGATTAGCGTGGAAAGCTCGAGGCTTTCAAAGTTGGAATAGGTGCCGCCAGAGACATTATGGTAGGGATTTTTGGGGTCCATCTGGCGCATGAACGAGAAAATCACATCATCGGCATTGAAGTCGCGGCTGGGTCTGAACTGTTTGTTGCTCTGGAACTTCACGTTTTTGCGCAGATGGAAGGTGTAGACGGTGCCATCCGGGCTGATCTCCCAGCGTTCTGCCAGGCTGGGCACCAGATCGGTGGTGCCGGGCGTGAAGTCCACCAGCCGGTTAAACACCGGCACGGCACTGGCGTCGACACTGGTTCCCGAGGTATAGAGCTGAGGGTTAAAATTTTCTGGCGATCCCTCAGAACAGTAGACCAGCGTTTTGGCGTTAACGCTGCCAGCCAGCGCTATCCCAGCAGTAACAAGCGCTAAGGTGGCTATCTTGATTTTCATTATCATCCTCGCTTTGTATTGACTTCCGGTGATCACAATATCTAAATGAATCATTCAGATGCTTCATTGATAGCACGATTCGGCACCATAGCGAACCCCGCCCATGGCTGACTAATAAGGAATAGTGATGACAGACAAACTTGAGTCGCAACTCACCGAACGTTTTTTTCGTTACCTCGCCGTCAGCAGTCAGAGCGATGCCAAATCCACGACTCTGCCGAGTACGCCGAGCCAGCACGCCATGGCGGAACTGCTGGCAAACGAGCTGCGGGCGCTGGGGCTGGACGAGGTGGTGATTGATGACCATGCTACGGTGACGGCGGTGAAACGGGGCAACCGTCCAGACGCTCCGCGCATCGGGTTTATCACGCACATTGATACTGTTGACGTGGGCTTGTCGCCCGATATCCACCCGCAGATCCTCACCTGGCAGGGTGACGATCTCTGTCTGAATACAGAGCAGGATATCTGGCTGCGCCGCGATGAGCATCCGGAGATCGCGCCCTACGTCGGCCAGCAGGTGATCTTCAGCGACGGCACCAGCGTGCTGGGCGCAGACAATAAAGCGGCGGTCACCGTGGTGATGACGCTGATGGCGAACCTCAAAGGCGATCATGGCGATATCGTGGTGGCGTTTGTACCAGACGAAGAGATTGGCCTGCGCGGGGCGAAAGCGCTGGATCTGGACACGCGGTTTAATGTCGATTTTGCCTGGACCATCGACTGCTGCGAACTGGGCGAAGTGGTTTACGAGAACTTTAATGGAGCCGCGGCTGAGATTGTGTTTACCGGCGTTCCGGCACATCCGATGTCGGGCAAAGGCGTGCTGGTCAATCCGCTGCTAATGGCCCATGACTACATCAGCCTGTTTGATCGTCAGCAGACACCGGAGCACACTGAAGGTCGTGAAGGCTATATCTGGTTCAATGAGATTCAGGCCAACGGCAGCAAGGCGACGCTAAAGGCCTCTATTCGTGATTTTGATCTGGCCAGCTTCGCGGCGCGTAAGCAGCAGTTGCAGCAGGCGGCAGAGGAACTGGCGGCGCGCTATCCCACAGGCGAAGTGAGCATCACGATCAGCGATATCTACAGCAATATCAGCAATGCACTGGGTGAGGATCGCCGGGCAATAGATCTGATCTTCAGCGCCTTTGCCGCGCTGGAGATTGAGCCGAAAGTGATTCCGATGCGGGGTGGCACGGACGGTGCCGCGCTGTCAGCCAAAGGCCTGCTGACGCCGAACTTCTTTACCGGCGCGCATAACTTCCATTCACGCTTCGAGTTTCTGCCAGTCTCATCGTTTGTGAAGTCCTATCAGGTGGCAGAAAAGCTCTGTTATCTGGCTGCGGGTTAAGCAGAGAAATCGGGCGCAGAACGCGCCCGATTGCTGTTATGGCTTCGCGCTGACATCAATACCCGGGAAGTATTTTTCAGCCAGCTTTTTGAGGGTGCCATCGCCCTGCACTTTGGCGATTGCCGCGTCCAGTGACTGCTTCAGCGGCGCGTCATCTTTACGCAGGCCGTAGCCGATGCCTGAACCCAGAATCGCATCATCTTCGACGGGCTTGCCCACAAAACCAAATCCTTTGCCCTGCGGCTTATCGAGGAAGCCCGACTGACCGGCAGCGGACATCACCAGCGTGCCATCAAGGCGGCCCGCGACCATGTCGTTATAAACCTGGTTCTGATCCTGATACGACGTCACCGTTACGCCCTGGGTCTCCCAGTGCTTCTTCGCATAGGTTTCCTGAATCGATCCCTGCAACACACCGATGTTTTTGCCCTTCAGACCTTCGGCGGTCGGTGCCAGATTTTCACCCTTTTTCGCCACTAACATGGTCGGAATACGGTAGATCGGCTGCGTAAACGCGATGCTTTTGGCGCGCGCTTCGGTGATATTCATCGCCGAGTTAATGGCGTCGAACTTTTTCGCCTGCAGTGCCGGGATCAGCGCATCAAAGCTGCTCTCAACCCAGTGGCAGCTGAAGTTGCCTGCCTTACAGATGGCATTACCCAGCTCAATATCAAAGCCTTCCAGCTCACCTTTTGCGTTGCGGCTTTCAAACGGCGGATATTGTGACTCCACGCCGTAACGTAAATCCTGAGCCAGTGCCTGTACCGTTGTCATCATGCCCAGAGCGAGAAAAAGCGCGTTCAGTTTTTTCATTATCTATTTACCCCGAAAAGTCCTGGTTACCTGTTTCCCCGTACTGAATCACGCTCGCGTGATTCAGTGAGAAAAAGCACAAAGCGCAGCCGCGCCAGCCTCTAGTGTCGCCTCGTCTTTCGCAAAAGAGAGACGAATCAGTTTATTGTCTGTGCCATCCATATAAAACGCCGACAGCGGTATGGTTGCCACACCGTGATCGACGATAAGACGTTTTACCATCTCACTGTCCGGTTCGTCACTGAAATGTCCATAGCTGGCGAGCATAAAGAACGAACCGGCGCTCGGCAGCAGCCGGAACGGC
The DNA here is from genome assembly GCF_000745295.1 of Pantoea sp. 9140. Taxonomy (NCBI): domain Bacteria; kingdom Pseudomonadati; phylum Pseudomonadota; class Gammaproteobacteria; order Enterobacterales; family Erwiniaceae; genus Pantoea; species Pantoea sp. 9140. The sequence goes on from NZ_JQNO01000001.1 coordinate 1,810,543, forward strand.
GAGTTCTGCATCAGATCGATTAGCCGATCGCGCTTCTGCTGATAGAAAGCGTTGAGCGACAGATAGTTTTCCGGCGTCTGCAGATAGTGTGCGAATCCCACCTGCATCGGCGTGTCGGCGGCGTACATCATAAACTGATGCACTTTCACCAGCTCGGTCATCAGCTCCGCCGATGCCAGACAGTAGCCTACCCGCCAGCCGGTGACGTGGAAGGTTTTACCAAATGAGGAGACGATGACGCTACGTGCGGCCAGCTCCGGGTGCGTCGCCATGCCGCAGTGCGGGCGACCATCAAACAGAATATGTTCATAAACCTCATCGGAGAGCACCACGATGTCGGTGTTGCGGATCAACGCGGCCAGCTGGTTGAGGTCATCGGGCGTCAGCACCTGCGCACTGGGATTATGTGGCGTGTTAATGATAATCATCCTGGTGCGTGGCGTGATCGCTGCCCGCAGCTGATCCCAGTCGATAGCAAACGACGGCACCTGCAGCTTCAGGCCTATCGGCGTTCCGCCCTGCAACCGCACCACGGGCGCGTAGCTGTCAAATGCCGGCTCAAAGAAGATCACCTCATCGCCCTGATGAACCAGCGCGGTAATCGCCATATAGAGTCCCTGGCTGGCGCTGCCGGTGATTAACACTTCACTCGCGGCATCATATGTCTGTCCATAAAGCGTCTGCACTTTGCTGGCGAGCGCCTCGCGCAAGGCGGGCAGTCCCATCATGGCAGCATACTGATTATGCCCCTCCTGCATCGCACGACTGACGGAATCGACCAGCGCCGGATCACAGGGGAAACTGGGCGCGCCCTGCGACAGGTTAATCGCCTGATGCTGTGCCGAAAGCTGGCCGATGACGCTAAAGATAGTGGTGCCGACGTCCGGCAATTTTGAGTGAACAGCGACTGGCGTTTTCAGGGACATATGTTCTCCGTCAGGTGCATAACTGGTCAGATGCGATACATCGTTATTCAACGGGCTGCGACTTGAGTCGGCAAGCGAAATGTCGTCATAATAGCCATGACAAAATTGCATAGCTGAGGTCCACCGTGTCACGTTCATCGCTGCCACTCAACGCCATTCACGCCTTTCTGGTGACGGCCCGTCACCTTAATCTGACCCATGCTGCCCGCGAGCTCTGCCTGACGCAGGGTGCTGTCAGTCGTAAGATTGCTACCCTGGAGCAGTGGCTGGGCGTGATGCTGTTTGACCGCCATGCGCGCGGGCTGCGGCTGACCCCGCAGGGTGCCGCGCTGCTGCCTGAACTCAGCCAGGGCTTTGAGCTGATGGTTCAGGCCAGCGAAAAGGTCCGTCGCAGTCAGGTCAGCCTTCGCCTGAAAGCGCCGACCTGCGCCATGCGCTGGCTGGTGCCGCGGCTGATGGCGCTGGAGCTTCACCGCCCTGAACTGCATGTGGCCCTGACGACCACCCTGGATCATGCGGCGCAGCTTGAAAACTTTGACGCGGCGATTGTCTATGGCAAGCCGCATCCTGACGGGATCTGCCTGTTCAGCGAGTCGCTGACGCCGGTGATGGCAGCTGGTCAGCCCTGCCCGGAGACGACGGCGGCGCTGTCCGCAATGACCTTTTTGCATCCCACGTCAGACACGCGTGACTGGCAGTGCTGGTTACAGGCGCAGCAGGTAATGCTCAGCATGAAGCGAAACCAGCATTTTGCCACGATGGATTTAGCGATTAGCGCAGCGATTCAGGGGTATGGCGTGGCAATTGCCGACAGCAACCTGGTGGAGAGTGATATCGCCAGCGGCAGGCTGATTAAGCCGTTCGCTGGCGAGGTTAAAACCGGAGCCGTTTACAGTTTACTGCAGCGGCCCGCGCAGGATGCGCCACCGTTCCTCGCGGAGCTGGTGGCGTGGCTCTGCAGGGATCAGAACGTCACCCAGTCGCCATTATCAGCAGGTTTCGCCTGAGGCGCACTCAGCGCAGGAGCTTTTGGCGCTGCCGGTGTATTGCTGACGGCAGGTGAAGCCGGACGGTTACTGGAAAGGCGGAACTTCGACACAGAGGCCTGCAGCGCTTCAGTCTGCAGCGCCAGCGCACTCGCGGCGGCGGAGACCTCCTCAACCAGTGAGGCGTTCTGCTGCGTCACGCTGTCCATCTCGGTAACTGCGGTGCCCACCTGAGAAATACCCTTACTCTGCTCTTCCGACGCAGAAGCGATCTGTTTCATAATCGCGTCCACATCCTGCACCGACTTCAGAATATTGTTCATGGTGCCGCCCGTCGTGCTGACCAGCTCCGCGCCTTTTCCTACACGCTGCACCGAGTCTTCAATCAGTGTCGCGATCTCTTTGGCGGCGTTGGCGCTGCGCTGTGCCAGATTACGTACTTCAGATGCCACGACCGCAAAACCACGACCCTGTTCGCCGGCACGTGCCGCTTCGACCGCGGCGTTCAGCGCCAGGATATTGGTCTGGAAGGCGATACCGTTAATCACGTTGGTAATCTCAGCAATCTTCTTCGAACTGCCAGAGATGCCCTCCATGGTGCTGACCACTTCACTCACCAGCTGACCGCCACGTTGTGCTGTGGTGGTGGCAGTTTCTGCCAGCAGGCTGGCCTGGCGGGCGTTATCGGCGTTGAATTTCACCGTGGCCGTCAACTGCTCCATGCTGGCCGCCGTCTGTTCCAGCGCAGCGGCCTGCTCTTCGGTACGTGAAGAGAGGTCATTGTTACCGGCAGAAATCTCAGCAGCACCGCGCGAGATATTCTCGGTCCCGCTGCGAATGGCGCTGACCGCTTCACGCAGGCTATCCTGCATGGCGCTCAGCAGCGGCACCAGTTTACCGACACAGTTGCGACCAAAATCGGCTACTGGCTGGCTGAGATCGCCTGTCGCGATCACTGCAAAGTGGGTACGAATACTTTCCAGCGGACGGACCAGCATCGCCACCAGATAGCGGTCGGTAAACAGCAGAATAAGCAGGCCAATAATCACCGTGATAGTAATAATCGTCTTGGTCATCGCGGTGAGGTGGTCGACTTCAACCCGGGTTTTGTCCAGCTTTTCGGCTGCGCCCTGGTTAAACTTCTCTGCGCTGATGCCAAAGGCACGACTGAGCGGCGGGGTGACATTGTTCGCCTGCTGGCGATATGCGTCCGGTGAGGCCTGACGGGCCAGTTGCAGTTGTGGCGTCACGCCCTCATCCAGCAGCTTTTGCCAGCTCTGAATGACGCCATCGACGACGTCCGGATTCATCGGACCGGGAGCCAGCTGTTTAAAGCGCGCCAGTTGCTGAGTCATGCTATCCAGCGCCTGCTGCACAGGAGCATAGGCCTCATCGGTCAGCGTTTTACCAGCGGCTTTACTTTCCATCACGCGGGATAAGCGCGTGATGACGCGAAAATATTGATCGTTGCCTTTGCTCAGCACCGTCATTTGCTCAACCAGATGACGGTCAACGTCATTGCCTTCGCTGAGCGCACCAAGCGAGTGGATGCTGTACAGCCCGACGCCGCTCCACAGTAAACAGAACAGCCCCAGAATTGTGAGCATCACTGCGCGAATGGTAAAATTTTTGAGCATTCCCATACCAAAATCCTATACACGTTGACCCGCAAGCGTCGGGCATAGGAGATTTATCGGCATGAGATAGTGAAAATGTAACTGTTTTGTTACCTGATATTTTACAGCGTCTTCAGGCATGAATTTAGAGAAAATGCCTTATTTTCAATATATTAGATTTTAAAAAGCAGAAAAAATCCATTCACGCAGTTTAATGGTTAGCAGATTAACTATCACCTCCGACCTATAGCCGGACCATACGCGTCATCAACAGCCTGAAAAGCCGCATGCGGGCGCGCATAAAGTTTCGTTTCAGAACCAGTCCGTTCTTACGCTCATTTCCAAGTGACATTGTCACGTCATTGCCGGGATGCCAGGCTGGCCAGACAACCTCGCCTTCAAGCTGATGCTTATATTCCGTGGCGTCACGGGCGAAAGTAAACCAGTATTCGCTGACGCGCGCCGCAAAAGCGCGATCGGCTTCACTGAATGGCCGCGCTTCATTGGGATCCGGCATCTGACTCAGCGTGTTCAGGACATAAGGCACTTCATTGCCGTGCCAGGTGCCATGAGGATAAAGGTCACGAGCGTGCTCAGAAACATAATCGAACCAGTAGCGCCAGCCCGGCATACCGGCACTGTGCTGCGCCCGCATCACCAGCCACGGCACCAGGCTGAAGGCCATATCACGCGCCACGGCACGTCCCAGCAACTGATCGTCATGGATGTCATACATCCATTTCAGCGTCCGATAGGTGAGCCGGTTTTTATCGCGCAGCTGAAGCAATACCGCGGTGGCATCCACGCCAAAATATTCCAGCACGCTGGCTTCATCACTGTTACTGCCCGCCATCAGCGGCAGACGGTGCTGTTTGCCAGCCATGAAGGTTTTCAGCATTGGCTCGGGCAGAACGGCATCACCGGCAATCGGCACCGGCGGGATCGCCAGTTGCCCCTCCAGCGGCCAGAAGGCATCGGCGGGCAGTGCGCGCAGGTCATCCGCGCTGGCATCGGGCGGCAGGCCGAAATGGCGCGCCACTGCCACGCCCTGCTGACGCGCTTTTTTCAGCGGCGTATCCGGCAGGCTATAGGCACTTTGCACGATCCCTTTGTGGAACAGCCCTTCTGCCAGCGGCGAACAGCAAAGCGAGAGCACGCTGCGCGCGCCAGAGGATTCACCGAAAAGTGTCACATTACGGCGGTCGCCGCCAAAGGCTGGAATGTTGCGCTGCACCCACTGCAGTGCGGCAATCTGATCGAGCAGGCCAAAATTGTTTACCGTACCCGCGGCAGGGTATTCTGCATCCAGCGCAGGATGGGAGAAGAAACCGAGGTGACCCAGACGGTAGTTCAGCGTGACCACCACCGCACCACGTGAAGCCAGCGGCTTGCCGTTGTACGGAGCCAGCCCGCCAGCACCGATGGTGAAGCCTCCACCGTGCAGCCACACCATTACGGGCAGCGGCTTTGTCGGCGCAACATCGGGCGTCCAGACATTCAGGTAGAGGCAATTTTCACTAAACTCACCGGGATCGCCACCGCCCACCGCCTGACAATATGTGCGATTTTGCCAGCCGGCAGCCCCAAATGCGGTGGCATCGCGCATCTGCTGCCAGGGCGTGATCGGCTGTGGCGGACGCCAGCGCAGTGCGCCAACCGGAGCCGCCGCATAAGGTATGCCTTTGAATACGAAAAGGTCATCGTCCATGCATCCACACAACTCCCCCTCGGCCGTCATGATCCTCAGACCTGTTTCGTTTTTCATTCCTGTTTCCCTGTTCAGACGTTCCTCCATTATTTGCAGGCCCGCCACCATTGTCCAGGTACGGAGGGGATTTGCAGAATATGCCGAAGCGTCAGAGATGGGCATGAACATGCTCGTCAACAGGTTTAGAGCACCAATCTCAGCCAGGGTTAAGTATTGTTTATCTTTTTGCTCAGGATGAATACCGTGCCACTCCGCCTGTAAGCGGTGTCCGGCTTTGATTCCGCGCCGTTTTTTACACAGCTAAGCAGTCAGCTCGCTAACTGATTAAGATACTCACGCTGCGAAACCTGCGCTGACCGATAAAGCGTAATTTTTCTTCAGTAAGATCAGCCTGTTCCCCCTTATGCTCCGCGTCAGGACCAGGACTTTAAAAAACCAGCTTAGTGAAGGTGGTGCGGGCAACAGAGGCGTTGCCCGGCGAAAACATCAGGACGTCTGTATTCCGCACTGTGCCAGCGAGCGCTGCTGGCGCTCTTCGTACAATGCCATCTCATCCAGTACCGCAGAGCCCAGCGCCGCTTCAAACGCCTGCCGGCTCGCCTGTCCCGCCGAACGGACCTGCGCCCGATCGCCGAGGTTGGACTGAAAAATCCCTGCCGCGCTGACGGGCAGAAAATCCTCATAGACGATCGGGTCTGCCAGCACACGCCCCTGCCTGATCAGATCCTCCAGCGCTTCACCCTTATCCGGCGGTGTCGCGACGCCCTTTTCACTCAGGCGATAGTGGAACCAGGCCAGCCCCTGCTGGCGTAGTGTGGTCTCGTCGTCGGGGAAGTCACGGAAAATGGCCGCCAGATGCTGCTGATGCTGCTGATTGTCCTGACCGCTGCCCGCCTCGCTGAGCAGTCGATCATAGAGCGCACGCCCTGCAGGCGTCAGCGCCGCGCCGCGCTGCTCAATTTCACCAAAGCGCGCTGTGTGGGTGCCCTGATGCCCGTCCTTAAAGATGATCGGCTCCTCCAGCGCTTTGAAACTGGTCTGGCGCAGCAGAATCGGCACCTGACGACGCGGCGGCCCCTCGATCAGCGTTTTCGGATCGATGCCGCGCGACGGCATCAGTTGCTGGACGCGGTCGATATCGAGCGTACGCGGGGTGAGATGGTTGATGTGGCAGCCGGGAAAGCAGACGACATCTGCGATCAAGCGATGCTGCTGGTTCAGCGCCTGATAGGTCTGACTGTCCACGCTGCTGTGGGCGTGCCAGCGGAAGGTTTCCAGTGCTTCGGTCACAAATTCGGTAGCCTGAGCGTCAGTTAATCCGCCCTGCTGCTCATGTAACTGCAGCAGCGCCCGACAACGGGAAGTGAAAATGTCGCGTGCGGCCAGGATCTCTGCCGCCTTTTCGCGCAGCGCGGGATCGTCAATCAGTTCAGGACGTAACAGCGAGGTAAAGACCCGGAAAGGATTGCGCCGAAGCGCCGCATCGGTGACTGGCCGGAACGCCGTGGAGTGCACCGGCACACCCGCCTGAGAGAGATCGTAATAGCCTACCGGGGACATTCCCATCACCGCAAACAGCTGCCGCAGCGTAGCTAATTCGTCTGCCGTGCCAACGCGGATTGCGCCGTGACGTTCAAGGCTGAGCCGGCCAATTTCATCCGCGGCGGTGAGACGATCTTTGAGCGCGATATCGGCTTCCAGCGTGCGCTCGTTGACGGTGGCGACCAGCTGCATCAGCGTGCCATATTGCGGCACCTCCTGCTGATACATCGCTGACATCGCCTGAGAGAAACGGGTGCGGATGAGATCCGCACTGAGAAACTTGTCCATCTTATCAACCTGACACCATGAGCGTTGCTGCTAATGTAATGCAACGCGCTGGCCTCGGTGGAAAAAATCACGAATCTGTGATCGGCTTAAAGCCGTAGCGGTTTTTTAACAGCAGCATCAAGGTGGTGATCACAGCCGGTATCGCCAGCAGCAGAAAAATAACGCTGAAAGACCAGCCAAGTGACATCATCTCTGCACCCACAAAGGCGCTCAGAATTGCGCCGATGCGACCCACGCCATGCATCCAGCTGGAGCCCGTAGCGCGTGCGTGAGTAGGATAGTAGCTGGCAGATAAGGCATTCATGCCGGTATTGGCACCGTTAAAACAGAAGCCGCTGCAAAAGGCGATCGCGCTCATCATGCCTACTTCGGCGGGCGAAAAGCCAAGTGCCACAATAAACAGTCCGCCGCAGCCGTAGATCGCGGCCAGCGCCAGGTTGGCGTTGAAGCGATCCATCATCCAGCCCGCAAAGAGTGAGCCCAGCGTTCCGCCTGCCTGATACATGGCAGTAATAATCGCCGCTTCGGTAACTGACATGCCCAGGGTATTCACCAGAGATGGCAGCCAGCTGCCAATCAGGTAGACCATGAACAGTCCCATGAAATAGCCGCCCCACAGCATTGTGCTGCCAAACAGATAACGGCGCGACAGCACCGTGCTAATCGCGCCGCCTGCGGGTAATGTCGCTTCAGGCGCGTGAAATGCACAATCGGGCGCGGTTTTGCCCGGCATCATCCGTTCGAGGATAGCGTGAATGCGGGCAGCGGATGCGCCACGACTGATAAGAAACCGCACTGACTCCGGCAGGCCACGGATCAAAAAGGGCAACACCATCAGCGGCAGAATGCCGCCCAGCAGCAACACCGAGTGCCAGTTATAGCGTGGTAACAGCCAGGACGCGGCAAATCCGCCGCTGGCGGCACCAAAGGTAAATCCGCAGAACACGACCGTGATAATGAAAGCCCGTCTCCGCTCAGGCGCATATTCCGCCACCAGCGTGCCGACGTTCGGCATTGCCGCACCGAGTCCCAGACCGGTCAGGAAGCGGAACAGCATCATCTGTTCGATGTTCTGAGACAGCGCTGTTGCCAGTGTCCAGAGACCAAAAAAGAAAACGCTGAGGATAATCATCATGCGACGGCCATAGCGGTCAGCCAGCGGCCCCGCCACCATGGCACCCAGCGCCAGCCCGATTAATGCTGCGCTGATGACGACCCCGAGCTGGTGATTGGTTACGCCCCATGCAGCTTTAAGCGTTGGCGCAATAAATCCCATGATCGCAATGTCCATGCCATCGAGTGCCACCACAATAAAACAGAGCGCAATGAGCCGTTTTTGCCAGTGGCTCAGGCTCTGCTGGTTGATAAGCTGGCGGACATCTACCGCCCCGATGCTGGTCAATGGACACTCCCTGGCAATAGCGCAATCTGGCATCAGATTAAGTAAAAAAAACGGCGCTTATGATAGCCCATCGTTAACCTTAAGCGGTCAGATTTTTATATGATAGTGAGAATTATTCAACTTTAGGCCTTTAAGCTCTTGATATCGCGTACTCTCAGGAACCTCTGAGTTAGTAATAAACTGAGTCGAGCGCTCTTTAATCAGAGAGTTAACGGATAAAGTTGCCATTCTGCCCTGTTTGTTAAAATAAATTTGCAGCAAAGTTAACAGAATTCATTTTTAACAGTTGCCTGAAGGCGGTCATTCTCATTAAGTTTAGGGTATGGAAAAAAATATCCTTTTCAATCAGCGCATTCGCTTGCGCCATCTACATACCTTTGTTGCGGTCGCGCAGCAAGGCACACTGGGCCGTGCGGCAGAGACGCTAAGCCTGAGTCAGCCTGCCCTGTCCAAAACCCTGAATGAGCTGGAAGAGCTGACGGGGGTGCGACTGTTTGAGCGTGGCCGCCTGGGCGCTCAGCTCACCACGATGGGAGAACAGTTTCTGACCCATGCTGTGCGGGTGCTTGACGCACTGAACCATGCCGGGCAGAGCTTTAATGAGCAGCCGGGTGATGCGCCGGTGATTATCCGGCTGGGTGCATTAACCACCGCCGCAATGGGTATGCTGCCCCGTATCCTTGATCGTTTTCATCAGCTGCAGCCTAACACCACCATTCAGGTGGCGACGCTGCATAACAATGTGTTACTGGCGGGATTACGCGGCGGCGAGTTCGACATCGGCATTGGCCGGATGGCGGACAGCGACATGATGACCGGGCTGACCTATGAACTGCTGTTTCTGGAGTCATTGAAGCTGGTAGTAAGACCTGAACACCCGCTTTTAAGTGACAATGTCACGCTGTCGCGGGCGATGCAGTGGCCGGTGGTGATTTCCCCCGAGGGCACCGCACCGCGCCGGATTGCGCAGCAGATGCTGGATGAACAAGGCTGTACGTTGCCACCCCACTGCATTGAAACGTCGTCGACTTCACTGGCGCGTCAGCTGGCACTCCGCTACGACTACATCTGGTTCGTGCCGTCTGGCGCGATTAAAGAGGATCTTAGCCATAACGCGGTCTGTGCGCTGCCGATTAACTCCTCCGGGCCAGGCGAGCCGGTGGGCATCATTACCCGGACTGGCGCAGAGTTGAGCCTGAGTGCCGAGGTGTTAATGTCCACCATCCGCAAGTTTCACAGCTAGCGGCTGCGTTTGGCATGCCGCTCGCGGTTCTCAAGGCGTGCCTTATCGCTTTTCCGCAATCCCACATAGAGCGCCCCGGCTCCGCCATGGCGGGTCTGGGCCACGCAAAAGGTCTGTACGTCATCAAACTGCTGTAACCAGCGCGCCAGATAGCTGCGCACAATATTGGCATGGGATTCATCATCACGGCCCTTACCATGAATAATGAGCAGATTTCGTAAGTCCTGCTTTTGTGCCTGCATCATGAAGCTGAACAGGGCCTGACGGCAGGTCTCCACCGGTTGCCGCAACAGGTTGAGACTGGCATCCAGTTTGTACTCACCCCGACGCAGTTTATCCAGAATACCCTGCTGTATGCCGTCGGCTTTATACTCCAGCGGTGTGTTAAGCGGGACAATCTCCAGATAACCCCGTGTCAGGAAATTCTCCTGCTCTGTCTCTCCTGGCGGTTTGCGTGGTGCTTTTGTCGAGGGCGACTTAAGCCATAAGGTTGTGGTGGTGTCTTTTAACGGCGTGACATCGCCCATGGCATCCCGAAAGAGTTCGTTATCATCAAGGTTCATGGTTTTCTCACACCTGATTAAAATTGATGGAGCCGGTAAAACAGGCCTGAACAGTTAGCGTAGCAAAAGCTGTAATCACCGGACTACCCCGCGTTAACCCATGTTGCCGCCGATGAAAATAGGGGTGACAGATCACAAAAACGGAAACTTTTCGTGACAGTCAACCGTAGCGGCATTCTGAGAAGCCCGTCACATCAGCGTTTGTCGATGTGTGCTTCATCCATAATGTTTGTGGGTGTAAAACTGCTCGGATGAGTTCCCTTCAGCACAAAAAATGTTAAAATTGACCCCAGTCAATAATCGTCGAGCAAACCATTATGATCCCTGAAAAACGCAGCATTCGTCGTATTCAGTCGGGCGGTTGTGCCATTCACTGCCAGGATTGCAGCATCAGTCAGCTCTGCATCCCCTTCACGTTAAATGAACATGAGCTGGATCAGCTCGACAATATCATTGAGCGTAAAAAACCGATCCAGAAAGGGCAAACCCTTTTTAAAGCAGGCGACGAACTGAAATCCCTGTATGCGATTCGTTCCGGCACGATCAAAAGTTACACCATTACCGAACAGGGTGATGAGCAAATCACCGGTTTTCATCTGGCGGGCGATTTAGTCGGCTTTGATGCCATCATGGGTTCCAGCCATCCCAGCTTTGCGCAGGCGCTGGAAACGGCAATGGTCTGTGAAATTCCGTTTGAAACCCTGGATGACCTGTCAGGAAAAATGCCTGCCCTGCGTCAGCAGATGATGCGTCTGATGAGCGGTGAAATCAAAGGCGATCAGGATATGATCCTGCTGCTGTCGAAGAAAAATGCTGAAGAGCGCCTGGCGGCGTTTATCTGGAACCTGTCCCGTCGTTTCGGCCAGCGCGGTTTTTCACAACGTGAATTCCGCCTCACCATGACACGTGGTGACATTGGTAATTACCTGGGCCTGACGGTTGAAACGATCAGCCGCCTGCTGGGTCGTTTCCAGAAGTCCGGCATGCTGGCGGTGAAAGGCAAATACATCACTATTGAAAACCACGCCCTGCTGGAAGAGTTAGCCGGTCAGAGCCATCAGGCCGCCTGATCCGCAGCCGGATCAATAAATCTTATTTTGTTGATCCGGCAGTAACTTTTTCCCTTCTTCCGCTGTGCAACATAGGCTATCTTTATTCCAGTCGCTCTGGTTTAAGGAGAACGCCTCATGTCCCAGTACCAAAATATTCTGGTCGCCATTGATGCCCAGCAAGACGATCAGCCCGCGCTGCGACGTGCGGTCTATCTGAATCAACGCATTGGCGGAAGGATTAAAGCTTTCCTGCCTATCTATGATTTCTCATATGAGATGACCACCCTGCTTTCGCCAGATGAGCGCGCGTCAATGCGCCAGGGCGTCATCAGCCAGCGCACTGAGTGGATCCGTGAGCAGGCCCGCGCTTATCTGGATGCCGGTGTCGAAATTGACATCAAAGTGATCTGGCACAACCGTCCTTTTGAGGCCATCATCCAGGAAGTGCTTGCCCATCAGCACGATCTGGTGCTGAAGATGGCCCATCAGCATGACCGGCTTGAATCGGTCATCTTCACGCCGACCGACTGGCACCTGCTGCGTAAATGCCCGTGCCCGGTCTGGATGGTCAAAGATCAGCCGTGGCCGGAAGGCGGTAAAGCCATTGTCGCGGTCAATCTTGCCAGTGAAGAGCCACATCATGATGGCCTGAATCAGAAGCTGATTCGTGAAACGGTCAAACTGGCAGAAAAAGTGAATCAGACCGAAGTTCACCTGGTCGGTGCTTACCCGATTACCCCTATCAACATCGCTATCGAGCTGCCGGACTTTGATCCCAGCGTCTATAACGATGCGATTCGTGGTCAGCATCTGGTGGCGATGAAAGCGCTGCGGCAGAAGTTCTCGATTAGTGAAGAGTTCACCCATGTGGCTAAAGGCCTGCCGGAAGAAGTCATCCCGGATCTGGCGGCGCATCTCGGTGCTGGTGTAGTGGTATTAGGTACCATAGGACGCACCGGCCTGTCGGCAGCGTTCCTGGGTAATACGGCGGAACAGGTGATTGATCATCTGCGCTGCGATCTCCTGGCGCTTAAGCCTGACGATTTCAAATCGCCGATTGACCTGGATGATGAAGAGGATGAGGAGGATTGATTATCCTCTGACAGAAAAAGGGCGGCTGATTAGCCGCCCAGAGATTGTTGACAAAGTCCGGCCCGGTAGCGGTAAGTCCGAGCCAGCTAAGGGAACACGGTCAGATCAGAAAGACGCAAAAACCGCCATCCATGGCCCGCTCGTCCCGCGCCGTCCGTGGCGCGGGACGCTTTCTTCCTCTGACCGTGTTCCCTTCGCATTGAGCTTGTTCATTGCTGCCAGACTCACCCTGATTTGGGTTCGTCAGCTGTCTGCGGGCGGCTGATTAGCCGCCCTTTTTTATTACAGCGCTTTAAGAATGGCTTCTACGCTGGCTTTGGCATCGCCAAACAGCATCTGACTATTCTCTTTGAAGAACAGCGGGTTCTGCACCCCGGCATAGCCGGTATTCATTGAGCGTTTAAACACCACCACGTTGTGCGCTTTCCACACTTCCAGCACCGGCATGCCGGCAATCGGACTGCGGGGATCATCCTGCGCTGCCGGGTTAACCGTATCGTTGGCACCAATGACCAGCACCGTGTCGGTGTCGCTGAAGTCATCGTTGATTTCGTCCATCTCCAGCACCACGTCGTAAGGCACTTTGGCCTCGGCCAGCAGCACGTTCATGTGACCTGGTAAGCGCCCTGCCACCGGATGAATGCCGAAGCGCACGTTGATGCCGAGCGCACGCAACCGGGCAGTCATTTCCGCGACCGGGTACTGCGCCTGCGCCACTGCCATACCGTAGCCTGGGGTGATGATCACCGAGCTGGATGCCTTGAGCATCTCTGCAGTTTCTTCAGGCGTGATCTCACGATGCTCGCCCGCTTCCTGACTTTCATCGCCGCTGCTGACTTCCGTGCCAAACCCGCCCGCAATCACGCTGATGAACGAACGGTTCATCGCTTTGCACATGATGTAGGAGAGAATTGCACCCGACGAACCCACCAGCGCACCGGTTACAATCAGCAGATCGTTGCTCAGCATGAAACCCGCTGCGGCCGCAGCCCAGCCTGAATAGGAGTTCAGCATTGAGACCACAACAGGCATATCCGCGCCGCCAATAGAGGCAACCAGATGCCAGCCAAACGCCAGCGCAATCACCATCATCAGGAGCAGTGCAAACACCTGAGCACCCGTGCTGCTGGTGTTAACAAACCACAGCAACAGCAGGAACGAAACGACCAGCGCCAGCAGATTCAGCTTATGACGATGGGGTAACGCCAGCGGTTTTGAAGAGATTTTGCCGCACAGCTTGCCAAACGCTACCAGCGAGCCGGTGAAGGTGACAGCACCGATGAAGATACCGATAAACACTTCGCTCAGATGGATATTCTCCATCACGGCTGGCAGGCCAGGCGCGTGGTCGATGTAGCTGTTAATACCCACCAGCACGGCGGCCAGACCGACAAAGCTGTGCAGAATCGCGACCAGTTCCGGCATTTCTGTCATTTCGACTTTCTTCGCCAGACGAATCCCGATAGCGCCGCCAATGACCATCGCCAGCAGGATCCAGACGACGTTTCCGCTGTCCGGGCCAAAGATGGTGGCAACCAGCGCAATTGCCATGCCGCTGATACCAAAAATATTCCCGCGCTTTGAGGTCTCGTGACGTGAGAGACCCGCAAGGCTACAGATGAACAGAATTGCAGCCACAATATAGGCTGCAGTGACTAATCCGCCAGACATGTGTTACCCCTTACGAAACATTTTCAGCATGCGCTGGGTGACGGTAAAGCCACCAAAGATATTGATGCTGGCAATCAGCACGGCAATAAAGGAGATAAAGGTGACCCAACCACCGTGGCCCATCTGCAGTACCGCACCGATGACGATAATGCCGGAGATGGCGTTGGTGACGGACATCAGCGGCGTATGCAGCGCATGACTGACGTTCCAGACCACGTAGTAACCCACCACGCAGGAGAGCGCGAACACGGTAAAGTGTGAGAGGAACTCAGCTGGCGCTACGTTGGCCAGGCAGCCAAACAGAACGATAGCCAGTGCGATCAGCAGGGTGTTGCGCCACGGAGACACCGGCTTTGCTTCAGCCTTCTCTGCGGGCTTCTGAGCTGCCGGTTTAGCCTGTGGCGCAGCAGAGACCTGAATCGGCGGTGCCGGCCAGGTGACCTCGCCCTCGCGCACGACAGTCACGCCCCGCACCACCACATCGTCGAAATCGACCTGGATTTCGCCATTTTTCTCTTTGCACAGCAGCTTGAGCAGATTGACCAGGTTGGTGCCGTAAAGCTGGGAAGATTGTGTCGCGAGACGGCTGGGCAGATCGGTGTAACCGATGATTTTCACACCGTTAGGCGTCACGGTCACCTGATCGGCGACGGTCAGCGCACAGTTGCCACCGGTCTGCGCCGCCAGATCAACAATTACGCTGCCAGGCTTCATGCTGGCGATCATCTCTTCGGTGATCAGTTTCGGTGCCGGTTTACCTGGGATCAGCGCCGTGGTGACAATGATGTCGACTTCTCTGGCCTGACTGGCAAACAGCGCCATCTCTGCCTTGATAAAGGCCTCGGACATGACTTTGGCGTAACCATCGCCATTGCCCGCTTCCTCTTCGAAATCGAGTTCAAGGAATTCGGCGCCCATACTCTGCACCTGCTCTTTAACTTCAGGGCGGGTATCAAAGGCCCGGACAATCGCGCCCAGGCTGCCCGCTGCACCAATCGCGGCCAGTCCCGCCACTCCGGCCCCAATCACCATGACTTTGGCCGGTGGCACTTTACCGGCTGCAGTAATCTGACCGGTAAAGAAACGACCAAATTCATGGGCGGCTTCGACGATAGCGCGATAACCGGCAATGTTCGCCATGGAGCTCAGGGCATCCAGCGACTGCGCACGCGAAATACGCGGCACTGAGTCCATCGCCATAACCGTGACCTGACGCGCAGCCAGCTTTGAAAGCAGATCGGGATTCTGTGCAGGCCAGATAAAGCTGACCAGCGTGCTGCCGGCACGGGTGAGCGCAATCTCATCCTCATCCGGTGCATTCACCTTCAGAACGATATCGGACTGCCAGACCTGTTCCTGACTGCTGAGTGTGGCGCCTGCTGCTCTGTAGCTTTCATCATCAAAGCTGGCGCGCTGACCGGCGTCATGCTCAAGGGTGACGCTGAAACCCAGCTTAATGAGTTGTTCCACGGTCTTTGGCGTGGCAGCCACGCGCGACTCGTTTGGCAACCTTTCCTTGGGGATTCCAATTAACATAGTGTTTCCTTTCATCGGTTAAGGATGATGGCCCGAATCTGCACGACGACAGCGTAGCTGAAACAGCGTTTCAGCTACTTATAGTCGGAATGCATGTATTTCAAAGTGTTTATAACCTACTGAAAATGTGACGAGCGATCCAGAGCGGTTACGCTGGGTAGTGACATTCACATGATTATTCAGGCTTCTGCTAAATAAGCTGCGTTATCCCACTGCGAAACAGTCCTGCAGGCAGATAATCTGCCAAGGAAAACTGTGCCCGGCCGAATTAATCATCAATAAAAACCTTTGTTTAACAATGCATTAACTGTTTAAGCGCTAACAGTTACCGTTTTTAGTGGTAACCCGTGCGAAAACACGCCATAACGGCGTTTGATGACAAACAAATGAAAAAATCATGGTTGAATAACGCGATCTGACACAAAAAATCGCTGCGACAGTCTGTTTATAACATGCAATAATCAGCGGCTAATCTGTTATACATCAAGAGTCCAGCACGTTTTCGTACTCATTTTTGCGTAAGGCGAAGGATTATTTTTATGAAGCTGAAGAACACTATTCTGGCGTCCACTCTGTTGTCTCTGCTGGCAGCCAATGCATTCGCTGCGCAGGAGCTAACGCCAGAAAAAGCGGCCGCGCTGAAGCCATTCGAACGTATTAATATCACCGGCCGTTTCAACGCAATTGGCGACGCAGCCGATGCGGTCTCTAAGCGTGCAGATCAGATGGGCGCTGCCTCTTATTACATCCAGGCGATCAACGACAGCAACGGCAACAGCGGTAACTGGCGCGTTACGGCTGACCTCTATAAAGCCGATGCCCCGGCAGCCACGCAGTCCACGACTTATCGTCGTTTCAACGGTGTCAACGAACTGCCAAAAGCAGAAGCCTATAAGCTTGAACCGTTCGATACCGTTTCGGTCAGCGGCTTCTTTGCCAGCCAGCCAGATGTGAACGACGCGATTTCAAAAGCGGCTAAACAGAAAGGCGCGGCCTCCTTCTTTATCGTTCGCCAGATCGATGCCAACAGCGGCGGCAATCAGTATGTCACCGCCTATGTCTATAAAGCGGATGCTAAAGAACGCAAGGTACAGACACCGAATGCGATTCCTGCCGATTCAGAAGCAGGCAAAGCCGCGCTGGCAACCGGTGGTGCTGCAGCTGCTAACGTCGAGATTCCAGGCGTAGCCTCGTCTGAAACACCAAGCAATAAAGTGGGCCGTTTCTTCGAAACCCAAAGCTCAACCGGTAAGCGCTATACGGTGAATCTGCCAAACGGCAAATCCATACAGGAAGTGAACGCAATCACTGCCGCGCAGATGCAGCCGTTCGATACCGTCACCTTCACCGGACACTTCGGTACACCCACTGAGATTTCAGAAGAAGTGGCGAAGCGTGCAGCCGATAAAGGTGCGAAGTTCTACCACGTCACCCGCCAGTGGCAGAACCAGAGTGGCGGTAACCTGACCGTTACCGCTGACCTGTTTAAGTAATCCCTTCAGGGCGGCACCCGCCGCCCTGCTGTTTGCATAATTACTGCGCTGTTTTGCATAGTCACGCATTGCCATCCCCTGTCACTCTCCGTAAAATCCTCCGCCTGTTTTACCGGATATTGTCTCTGTATTTTGCCGCTGCGCTGCGATAACTCAGCGATGAAATCCGGTTTACCCAGCCATATATGCTAGCGGGAAGGTTGTCTTGGAGAAAAAATTAGGTCTCGGTGCGCTGACGGCGCTGGTGCTCAGCTCAATGCTGGGTGCAGGCGTGTTCAGTCTGCCGCAAAACATGGCCGCAGTGGCTGGCCCGGCGGCGCTGTTGCTGGGGTGGCTGATTACCGGTGTCGGCATTATCTTTCTGTCGCTGGCGATGCTACTGCTGACCCGCCTTAAGCCCGAGCTGGACGGCGGCATCTTTACCTACGCCCGCGCCGGGTTCGGCGAACTGATGGGGTTCTGTTCCGCCTGGGGCTACTGGCTATGCGCGGTGATCGCCAACGTCTCCTATCTGGTGATTGTCTTCTCTGCCCTGAGCTTCTTCACCGATACGCCTGACCGGATTATCTTTGGTGATGGCAACACCTGGCAGGCGATGCTGGGTGCATCTGTGCTGCTGTGGCTGGTTCACTGGCTGGTGCTGCGCGGCGTGCAGACCGCGGCCAGCATCAATCTGATGGCGACGCTGGGCAAACTGGTGCCGCTGCTGCTGTTTATTGTACTGGCGGTGATGGCGTTCAACTATAATCGTTTCCGCTTCGATTTTTCCGGCGTCACGCTGGGAAAACCGCTCTGGGAGCAGGTTAAGCAGACCATGCTGATCACCCTGTGGGTCTTTATCGGGGTCGAAGGTGCGGTGGTCGTCTCTGCCCGTGCTCGCCAGAAAAAGGATGTGGGCCGTGCAACCTTATTTGCCGTGCTGGCTGCGCTGCTGGTCTATCTGCTGGTCACGCTGCTGTCGCTGGGCGTGGTGCCGCGTGCTGAACTGGCTGAGATGCGTAATCCTTCAATGGCCGGATTAATGACCCGACTGATGGGTAACTGGGGCGATGCGGTGATTGCGGTGGGTCTGATTGTCTCCGTGTGCGGGGCCTATCTGAGCTGGACGATTATGGCCGCGGAAGTGCCGCTGATTGCCGCACAACAGGGTGCCTTTCCCCGCAGTATCGCCCGGCAAAACCGCCATAACGCGCCAGCCGCCTCACTGTGGCTGACCAACGGCAGTATTCAGCTCTGCCTGATCCTGATTGCCCTGACCGGTGCTGACTACAACAATCTACTGACCATCGCCTCGGAGATGATTCTGGTACCCTATCTGCTGGTGGGGTTATATCTGATCAAAGTGGTGCGCGGACAGCATAAGCCGCTGGCGATGGCGATCGGTGTGGGTGCCAGCGTGTATGGCATCTGGCTGTTGTACGCCTCGGGACCCATGCACCTGATGATGTCAGTGGTGCTCTACACGCCAGGCCTGCTGCTGTTCCTGTTTGCACGACGCGGCGGCCGCGCCGATATTGCGCTGACCTCGCTGGAGCGGATTGCGATGGGACTGCTGATTGCCGCGACATTGCCCGCCGTATGGGAGCTGACGACGTAAAGCCTGCCCGAAAGGGTTTTCAGTGTGACTGCACTGGAATGGATACGCACAGCAGGTCATCCTGCTGTGTGAGATTCAGCGGCTTCGCATATTCGTAGTGGATGGCGTCCAGCTGCTCCGCCGAAAGTGGATAAGGGAGCTGGATATCAAAGCGACTAATCTGCTGCTGTTCTGCGAGAGTAATCAGGCGCGCGATGTTAATTTCGTCGCTGACCTGAGTAGAAATGATTTGTAATGCTAATTCTTTTAACGGGTCGTCACTGCCCTGTAAACGGTTTGCCGATTTACGTGTCACCATGCCAAATATCGGCATCACACCATAAATAGCATCGACGAAGCTCCAGCGCTTTTTGCAGGAAGCGGAAAGAAAGTCACTGTAATTGAAGCAGATGCGGTCGGGGTATATGGCTGATGCCAGCTCTTTATCAGACACACTAACGCTCCTCATGGTAATCATCAATATCCCAAACCTGGCGCAATAAGGCCGCGCTAATGATTGCACATTTTGCCGGATATATACCAGCAAGCCCTGGATATTTAGTGCGATAGCGTAGAGCTCAGGACCAGGAAAAGATATGCTTTCATCCATCCCTGACTCTGCCCTGTGAACTATGAACAAAATTGTTTATGTAGAAGATGAACCCGAAGTGGGTTCACTGATTGCGGCCTATCTTGGCCGTCACGATATTGAAGTCATTGTTGAAACACGTGGCGACCGTGCTGAAGCGGTTATCGCCGAACAGCAACCCGACCTGGTGATGCTGGATATCATGTTGCCGGGTAAAGATGGCATGACCATCTGTCGCGACCTGCGGGCCAACTGGCAGGGACCGATCGTGTTGCTTACCTCACTGGACAGCGACATGAACCATATTCTGGCCCTGGAGATGGGTGCGCAGGATTACATCCTGAAAACCACCCCACCCGCTGTGCTGCTGGCCCGCCTGCGCCTGCATCTGCGCCAGTCCCAGCATGGGCAGCCGGAAGATGCGCCTGCTGCGCCTGCCGCGAATCGTATGCTGCGTTTTGGATCGCTGACCATTGATGCCCTGAACCGTCAGGTGACGCTGTTTGACGAGCAGATCGCTCTCTCCACTGCGGATTTCGATCTGTTGTGGGTTCTCGCCAGCCATGCGGGTCAGACGCTTAACCGGGATGCACTGCTGAAAACATTGCGCGGCGTCAGTTATGACGGCCTGGACCGCAGCATCGACGTGGCCATCTCCCGCCTGCGTAAAAAGCTCCACGACAGCGCTACCGAGCCGTTCCGCATTAAAACCATCCGCAATAAAGGCTATCTGTTCGCCCCCCAGGCCTGGGATACCCGCGAATTATGAGAAAGCTCTTTATTCAGTTCTATCTGCTGCTGTTTGTCTGCTTTCTTGTCATGGCGCTGCTGGTGGGTCTGGTCTATAAGTTCACCGCTGAGCGCGCGGGCCGGCAGTCAATGAATGACCTGATGGCCAGCTCGCTCTACCTGATCCGCAGCGAACTGCGTGAGATCCCGCCGCGTGACTGGAACAAAACTATCAAGAGTCTCGATCTCGGCCTGTCGTTTGACCTGCACATTGAGCCGATGAACAAATATCAGCTCGATGAGAGCAATATGCGCCGGTTGCACGCCGGAGAGATTGTCGCGCTCGACGATCAATACACCTTTCTGCAGCATATTCCGCGCAGCCACTATGTCTTATCGGTGGGGCCGATTCCCTATCTCTTTTATCTGCACCAGATGCGACTGCTGGATATTGCTCTGCTGGTGTTTATTGGCATGTCGCTGGCGCTGCCGGTATTTATCTGGCTGCGTCCGCACTGGCAGGAGATGCAGCGCCTGGAAAAAGCGGCACAGCGCTTTGGCCGGGGCGAGCTGGATGTGCGCACCCATTTCGACAGCACCTCCAGCCTGTTCCGGCTGGGCATCGCCTTTAATCAGATGGCCGAGAACATCAACACGCTGGTCGCCAGTAAGAAGCAGCTGATTGACGGTATTGCCCATGAGCTGCGAACGCCACTGGTGCGCCTGCGCTACCGGCTGGAGATGAGCGATAACCTTACGGATGGTGAACGGGTGGCGCTGAACCGCGACATCGGCCAGCTTGAAAGCCTGATTGAGGAGCTGCTGACCTATGCACGTCTTGATCGGCCGCGCGTCGATCTGAATCTGAAATCGCTGGATCTGGCCAGCTGGCTGAGTGAGCGGCTGGACGATTTCCGCACCATCAATCCGGATATACGACTTGACCTTGACCTGCCGCAGCGTGAAAACATCGGTGTTTCTGACACCCGACTCATGGAGCGGGTGCTGGATAACCTGGTGAACAACGCGCTGCGCTATGCGCAGCAGCGGCTGCGCGTCAGTTTATGGTTCGACGGTCCGGTCGGGTATCTGCAGGTGGAAGATGACGGTCCGGGCATTCCGCCCGACGAACGTGAACGGGTTTTCGAACCCTTTGTCCGGCTTGATCCCAGCCGCGATCGCGCCACAGGCGGCTGCGGACTGGGCCTGGCCATTGTTCACTCCATTGCCCAGGCGCTGAGCGGCAACGTAACCATTGAGTCCAGCCCGCTGGGCGGCGCCAGCGTTCGCTTTTGCTGGCCGGTTGATCTAACCTTGCGGGAAATTCCGCTGCGTTAAAATCCACAAGGAGTCTCACGTGACCTCAGCGTATCAACAACTGACCAAAACCTTCCAGCGCCTTTCCCGTTTCAGTCACGTCACGGCTATCGCTGGCTGTGACATGCAAACCACCATGCCGCCAGGCGGCAGTCAGGCGCGTGGTGAAGCACTGGCCGAAATGAGCGTGTTGCAGCACCAGATCCTGACCGCCCCACAGGTCGGTGAGTGGCTAAAGGCTGCTGAGCAGCAGTCCCTGAACGATGTCGAGCGGGCCAATCTCAACGAGATGCAGCGCGCCTATCAGCAGGCCACCCTGCTTCCTGATGACTTTGTGGAAGCCAAATCGATCGCCGGTTCCGTATGTGAACATGCGTGGCGCACTCAGCGTCCCGCTAACGACTGGCAGGGCTTTGCCGCCAACCTCAAAGAAGTCGTACGGCTGAGCCGCGAAGAGGCACAGCGTCGCGCTGACGCCAGTGGCTGTTCGCGTTACGATGCGCTGCTGGATCTCTATGAGCCGGGTATGACACGCGCCCGACTGGATGAAACCTTTGGCGAGCTGAAAACCTGGCTGCCCGCTTTGCTGCAGCAGGTTGTGGAAAAACAGGCACAGCAGCCATTTATCACGCCGCAGGGGCCGTTCGCCGTTCCAGCGCAGCGTCAGCTCGGTCTGAGCATTATGGAGACGCTGGGTTTCGACTTTAACCATGGCCGCCTCGACATCAGTGCGCATCCCTTCTGTGGCGGCGTCCCGGAAGATGTACGCATCACCACCCGTTACAACGAGAATGAGTTTCTCAGCGCCATGATGGGCGTGATTCACGAAACCGGTCATGCCCGCTATGAGCAGAATCTGCCGCAGCAGTGGCGCGGTCAGCCGGTGGCGCTGGCGCGCTCCACGGCTATTCATGAATCACAAAGCCTGTTTATGGAGATGCAGCTGGGTCGCAGCCGCGAATTCCTGCAGCGCATTCTGCCGCAGGTGATCGCGACCTTTGGCGAACAGCCCGCCCTGCAGGCGGATAATTTCGTGCGCCTGACTCAGCAGGTGAAACCAGGCCTGATCCGGGTTGACGCCGATGAGCTGAGCTACCCGGCGCATGTCATTCTGCGCTATGAAATCGAGCAGGCGCTGATTGAAGGCGAGATTGAGGTTGAGGACATCCCGGCGTTATGGGATGAGAAGATGATGCAGTCGCTGGGGCTGGATACACGCGGTAATTACCGCGATGGCTGTATGCAGGATATCCACTGGACCGACGGCGCATTTGGTTACTTCCCGACCTATACGCTTGGCGCGATGTATGCCGCACAGCTGTTCCGGTCGGTACAGAACGCCATTCCTCAGCTCAGTGAGCTGATTCAGCACGGTGAACTGCAGCCGGTATTTGACTGGCTGCAACAGAACATCTGGCAGCACGGCAGCCGTTTCTCCACCGACCAGCTGCTGATCAATGCCACCGGCGAAGCCCTGAATCCGGCTTTCTTCCGCCAGCATCTTGAACAACGCTACCTGAATAGCTAAGCTTCCGGGCGGTCTGCTGATCGCCCTTTCCCGCCTTTGTACAATCGGTTACACGCCGATACCAAACACCCACGGACACCGTTCATTGATTTCCCTATAGTCTCTTCACCGGCCCCGCAGTGGGCTACACATGAAAAAATAGTCTCCGAGGGATTTGCAATGAAAAAATTATTTGCACTGGTTGTCGCCGCTGCTATGGGTATGTCTTCTGTTGCTTTCGCTGCTGACACCACAGCTGCTCCAGCTGCTGCGCCAGCCGCAACAACTACTACTACCGCTGCAGCACCGGCTAAAACCGTTCACAAAACTGCGCACAAGAAACACCATAAAGCAGCTCAGAAAGCCCAGGCTGCTAAGAAACACCACAAAAAAGCAGTGAAAAAAGATGCCGCGCAGAAAGCGCAGGCTGCTAAAAAAGTGCACCACAAGAAAGCGGTAAAACCTGCTGCACAGAAAGCGCAGGCCGCTAAAAAAGTTCACCACAAAAAAGCAACTAAACCAGCCGCTCAGAAAGCCCAGGCTGCTAAAAAAGTTCACCACAAAAAAGTAACTCAGCCAGCGGCTCAGAAAGCCCAGGCTGCTAAGAAAGTTCATCACAAAAAAGTGGTAAAACCTGCTCAGAAAGCGCAGGCCGCTAAAAAAGTTCACCACAAAAAAGTTGTGAAACCAGCAGCTAAAAACTAAGGTCGCCTTCAGCGCACGGCCACGAGTTGATAATTAAAAACACCCGGTTCTGCCGGGTGTTTCTTTACTGGAGTGGATGAAATGACGAGAGTGGATGAAATAGTGCGTCGCTATCGCTTCGAAATTATTCTGCTTGTTATGATCCTGTGTGGCATTGTTGCAGCCAGTTTTTTTATTTAGCCGCTGTAGCGTACTGATTAACCAATAAAACTCCCTTTTTCAACGCTCACCGACTATAGTTACCGTACTTACGTAATAACAATAACGTTAATTTTTCTCGCCATTGAGATTTCTATGCGCCTGGCTACCCTGTTAATGGTTGGACTCTTCAGCTTTGCCACCACGGTTCACGCCGATGATGACGATGACTCGCCTACTCCTGCTGAAATTAAGATGCTGTTCTTCGGCAAGGATCATCGCCAGGCAATCACCGATATTACCGCTGCCCCCTGGGATGCCATTGGTCAGCTGGAAACCGAAAGCGGCAACCTCTGTACTGCCACGCTCATCTCTCCGCATCTGGCGCTGACGGCCGGACACTGTCTGCTCTCCCCGCCGGGTAATTTCGATAAGCCGGTTGCGCTGCGATTTATGGCCAGTGATAAAGGCTGGCGCTACGAACTTCATGATATTGATGCGCGGGTTGAACCCTCGCTGGCATCAAAATTAAAAGCGGATGGTGAAGGCTGGATCGTGCCGAGCAGTGCTGCGCCCTATGATTATGGCATCGTAATTTTACGCAATCCGCCCTCCGCGATTACGCCCATTCCATTGTTCGATGGCTCACGCAGCGATCTTACTGCGGCACTGAAGCTGACCGGACGCAAAGTGACGCAGGCAGGCTATCCGGCCGATCATCTGGATACGCTCTACTCTCACAGTGATTGCCTGATTACCGGCTGGGCGCAGCGCGCCGTGCTGTCGCATCAGTGTGATACCCTGCCGGGTGACAGTGGTTCACCGCTGCTGCTCAAAAGTGATAAAGGCTGGCAGTTAATCGCGGTACAAAGCTCTGCGCCGGCAGCCAAAGATCGCTATCTGGCTGATAACCGCGCGATTTCGGTCACCTCATTTAAAGATAAGCTGGAATCTCTCGCGCAGTAATCTTTCTTACCCTTCATAGGATGCGCGCCTGTTACGGCGCGCATCCTGGCTTTTACCCTGCTATCTGCTCCATTGTCTGCAGAATTCGCTTCTCTGAGATGGGATACGGCGTACCCAGTTGCTGAGCAAAGTAGCTGATACGCAGCTCCTCAATCATCCAGCGAATGTTCTTCACCTCTTCATCATCCTGACGCTGCGGCGGCAATTTGTTGCGCCACGCCTGATACGCCTGTTCCACTGCCTGCACTTTTAACATGCGCGCGCGATCGCTGTGAGGATCGGCAGGCAGTTTTTCCAGCCGCCGCTCAATGCCATTCAGGTAACGCAGCGTATCCGCCAGTCGCTGCCAGCCGTTGCCGGTGACAAAGCCGCGATAAACCAGACCACTTAATTGCGCCTTGATGTCGGACAACGCCAACGCCATCGTCATATCGACCCGGCCTTTGAGACGCTTATTGATGTTGAAGACGGCCGTCAGGATCTGCTCAACCTGCTTCGCAATGGTCACGACGGTCTCATTGAGTTCGCCGCGAACTTTGTCACGCAACTGCTCAAACGAGGTCTGATCCCAGGCCGGACCGCCCGCTTCACCCATCAGTTTGTCGATGCCACAGGCGATGCAGTCATCAATCAGCTCCAGCACTTTGCCATAAGGGTTGAAGTAAAGTCCGAGCTTGGCTTTGTTCGGCAACTTCTCGTGCAGATATTTAACCGGTGACGGCACATTCAGTAGCAGCAGACGACGCTGACCGCGCCACATCATTTTCTGCTGCTCCTGCTCGCTGTCAAACAGGCGAATGGCGACGCTCTCTTTCTCATCGACCAGCGCAGGCCAGGCTTTGACCTGATAGCTACCGCGCTTCTGTTCGTAGCTGCGCGGCAGTTCACCAAAGCTCCAGATATGCAGACCGCTCTGCTCCAGCCCGTCATCTGCCACTTTTGACAGCGTCTCCTGCACCTTGCCTTTCAGCTGTGCCTTGAGCGCGCTGAGATCTTTACCTTCCAGCAGTTTACGGTTGTGCTCATCCACCACCCGGAAGGTCATTTTCAGATGATCGGGCACCTGTTCCCACTGCCAGTTTTCCCGCTCCAGCGTGACGCCGGTCATGCGGCGAAACTCACGGGACAGCGCATCGAGAAGCGGCATCTCCATTGCGTTGACGCGTCCCAGGAACGCCTCGGCGTAGTTGGGTGCCGGCACCAGGTTGCGGCGCAGCGGCTTGGGCAGTGACTTAATCAGCGCGATGATCAGCTCACGGCGTACCCCGGGGATCTGCCATTCAAAACCGCTATCTTCAATCTGATTCAGCAGCGGCAGCGGAATATGTACCGTCACGCCATCCGCATCGGCACCCGGCTCAAACTGGTAACTCAGCTTCAGTTTAAGGTTGCCCTGATGCCAGAAGTTAGGATAATCAAGCTGGCTGACCTTATCCGCGCCCTCTTTGATCAGCATTTGTTTGTCGAAGTTCAGCAGCTCCGCGTTTTCACGGCTGGCCTTTTTCCACCAGCTGTCGAAATGCTTCGCTGAGACAACCTCTTTGCCAATGCGCTGGTCATAAAAAGTAAACAGCGTTTCGTCATCCACCAGAATATCGCGACGGCGGGATTTGTGTTCCAGATCTTCGACTTCACTGCGCAGCTTCTGGTTAGCACGGAAGAAGGCGTGACGCGTCTGCCAGTCGCCCTCCACCAGCGCGTGACGGATAAACAGCTCACGACTCAGAGTGGGATCAATGCTGCCATAGTTCACCTTGCGGGCGGCCACAATCGGCAGGCCATAGAGCGTAACCTTCTCGGCAGCCATTACCGCGCCCTGCGATTTCTCCCAGTGCGGTTCGCTGTAGCTGCGCTTGATCAGGTGCTGCGCCAGCGGCTCAATCCACTCCGGCTCAATCCGTCCCGCCGTGCGGCCCCACAGGCGGCTGGTTTCAACCAGTTCTGCCACCATGGCCCACTTCGGCGGCTTCTTAAACAGCCCGGAACCCGGGAAAATCGAGAAGCGGGTATTGCGTGCGCCGGTGTACTCCTGCTTGTCGGTGTCCTTCTGACCGATATGCGACAGCAGACCGCTGAGCAGCGCGCAGTGAACGGGCTGCAGCTCAGCCGGTTCACTGTTAACCGGAATGCCCAGTTCTCGCACCACCTGCCGCAGTTGGGTATAAATATCCTGCCATTCCCGTACGCGCAGATAGTTCAGGAAGTCGCTTTTGCACTGGCGGCGGAAAAGGTTGCCCGACAGCGCTTTCTGCTGCTCCGCCAGGTAGTTCCAGAGATTCACATAGGCAAGGAAGTCGGAGTCTTTGTCGGCAAAGCGCCGGTGCTTCTCATCGGACGCCTGCTTTTTCTCTGCCGGGCGCTCGCGCGGGTCCTGAATCGACAGACCGGCGGTGATGATCATCACTTCACGCACGCAGCCAAATTTCTGCGCTTCCAGCACCATTCGCGCCAGACGCGGATCGACCGGCAACTGTGCCAGCTGGCGACCGGAGCCGGTGAGTTTGTAGTGTCCGCTCTCCTCATTCAGGGTCAGTGCACCCAGCTCTTCCAGCAGGCGGACGCCATCCTGAATGTTGCGCTTATCGGGTGCTTCCACAAACGGGAAAGCAGCGATATCGCCGAGTCCCAGCGAGGTCATCTGCAGGATCACCGACGCCAGGTTGGTACGCAGGATTTCCGGATCGGTAAAGGCCGGACGGCTCAGGAAGTCATCTTCCGAGTAGAGACGAATACAGATACCGTCTGAAACACGGCCGCAACGCCCTTTTCGCTGGTTGGCGGAGGCCTGCGATATCGGCTCAATCGGCAGGCGCTGCACCTTGGTGCGGAAGCTGTAGCGACTGATACGTGCCGTGCCTGGATCGATAACATATTTGATCCCGGGCACCGTCAGTGAGGTTTCCGCCACGTTGGTCGCCAGCACGATGCGACGGCCACTGTGCGACTGAAACACCCGGTTCTGTTCGGCATTCGACAGTCGCGCATAGAGCGGCAGCACTTCGGTGTGCGGCAGGTCGCGTTTGTTCAGCGCATCGGCGGTATCGCGGATTTCGCGCTCACCGCTCATAAAGATCAGGATATCGCCGCGACTCTCGCGTCCCAGCTCATCCACCGCATCAAATATCGCCTGCAGCTGATCGCGATCGCCATCATCCGCTTCTTCAACCACCGGCCGGTAGCGCACTTCGACCGGGTAAGTCCGGCCGGAGACTTCAATCACTGGCGCATTATTAAAGTGACGCGAGAAGCGCTGCGGATCGATGGTCGCCGAGGTAATAATCACTTTCAGATCGGGGCGGCGCGGCAGCAGCTCACGCAGATAACCGAGCAGGAAATCGATATTCAGGCTGCGCTCATGCGCCTCATCAATGATGATGGTGTCATATTGCATCAGCAGGCGATCCTGCTGGATCTCCGCCAGCAGGATCCCGTCGGTCATCAGTTTAATCTGCGTCAGGTCGCTGACCTGGTCGTTAAACCGCACTTTATAGCCGACACAGCCGCCCAGTGAGGTACTGAGCTCATCGGCAATGCGATTCGCTACGGTGCGCGCAGCCAGACGACGCGGCTGCGTATGACCAATCAAACCCGTGATTCCGCGTCCCAATGCCAGGCAGATTTTCGGCAGCTGCGTGGTTTTACCTGAACCGGTTTCACCCGCAACAATCACCACCTGATTGTCGCGAATCGCCGCCGCAATATCCTGCTGCTTCTGACTGACTGGCAGATTGTCAGGGAAAGTTATGGCTGGCGTTACCGCGCGACGCTGGGCCACGCGCTGTTCAGCAGCAATAAATTCCTGCTCCAGCTCGCTGGCAATGCCCTGCTGTGCCTCGGGATTTTTAGCTTTTCTGGCCCCCTGCAAGCGGCGCTGCAGACGCTGGCGATCGCGCAGCATGACACCGTCGAGCCGTGGCCAGAGCGCTGCCAGTGGGGAAGTATCGGGAGATGACATAATAGTGACGTACCTTACTCAGACGGTGTCGCTGCCTGAAGCAGCGCCCTGCAAGCCGGGATAACCAGCTGATTCAATAAAAATAATTGTGGGCATCATAGCACATTCTGAACTGTTCCGGCGGCTGGCCACGGTTACGCTTATTCAATAAATTCGAACATGGGTCTCGAAATATTGCGCTTTCACCGCGCCATCGATAACCGTAGAGTGTAAACCATTGAGCGGAAAGTCTTCCGCGTAACAGACAGGAAACCACCATGAGCAAAGTTTTAGTTCTGAAATCAAGCATCCTTGCAGGCTACTCACAGTCAAGCCAGCTCGCTGACTTCTACATCGAACAGGCAAAAGCACAGGGTAAAGACGTCACTGTACGTGATCTGGCCGCTAACCCGATTCCGGTTCTGGATGGTGAGCTAGTGGGTGCAATGCGCCCATCTGAAACGCCGCTGTCACCCCGTCAGCAGGAAGCACTGGATCTGTCCGATGAACTGATTGCAGAACTGCAGGCTCATGATGAAGTGGTGATTGCCGCGCCAATGTACAACTTCAACATTCCAACCCAGCTGAAAAACTACTTCGACCTGATTGCCCGTGCTGGCGTGACGTTCCGCTACACCGAAGCAGGCCCGGAAGGTCTGGTTAAAGGCAAAAAGGCTGTGGTGATCTCCAGCCGTGGCGGCATTCACAAAGATACCCCAACTGACCTGCTGACCCCTTACGTTAAGCTGTTCCTGGGCTTCATCGGCATCACTGACGTTGAGTTCGTGTTTGCTGAAGGCATCGCGTACGGTCCGGAAGTGGCCAGCAAAGCGACCGCTGAAGCAAAAGACACAATTAAGCAGATCGTGACCGCATAAGTCTCAGTCATCTCAGGATGACACTGGAAACCGGGCCATGCGCCCGGTTTTTTTTCGCCTGTCACTGGCCGCTGCCTGCTTCCTTTCTCAGCCACTGACCGTTAATGCCGCGCACATATTCCCCCGCGGCCGCTCGGCCCACCAGCTTCTGTCCGGCAATACTGGCGATATCAGCCGTGGAGAGATTATTCTGCTCTGCCAGTCGCTGATACTCCTGTTTACGTCCGGCGTTGATACGCTGCACCAGCGCCAGAGTTTCACTGTCCTGTGACCGTGCCGCCAGATAACCTGAGAGCGTTTCGCCTGCCAGACCCGCTTGCCGCGCTTCATTGAGCGTCAGTGCCCAGGCAGGCTGCGCCATCGCCAGAGCGAGTAACAGCGCCGCACTTATGCGTTTCATCGTTGCTCTCCTCAGAACAGACCGCTCTGGTTTTTCAGTAACGCTTCCACATCCTTGTCGACTTTGATGTGAATCTCATGCTCGATTCTTACGTTCATATTAATGGTGATGGGATCTTTGGGTGCCGTGACTTCGATGCGCGGCACGCAGCCAATGCTCAGCAGTCCGGCTGCCAGAACCAGTAATGGCCTCAGGCTCATGGTGAATTGTCCTTGTTCGATGGCAAAGTCGCATGTTGCTCTAACCAGGATTGCAAATTATCGCCGAAGCGCAGGCTGCGCCAGAGCTGAAACAGGTTTTCCTGATGATGATAATTAAGATTGACCGTCTGCCGACGGTTACTGAACTGGCTGACGCCCTGCACCTGTGCTTCCATAGTAAGGTCGCCGAGGTTATCCAGATTGATCGTGGCCCAGCTGCGGGAGACCTCCATATAGCGTAACCAGTCCAGCGCCGCGCCGGTCGCTACGTTGTTGCGGGTAATGGCATCCGCCATATCTTTATCCAGCCGGAAGGTCAGCGGGCCGCTGTTGGCAATCCATCCCTTCTCCACCAGCCAGCGCGGATTATTGAGCCACAGCGGCAGCTCGCCGTTAACCTTGCCCGACATGGCGAACTGTTTCGGCTTCAGTGCCGTCACCAGCTCGCTGAGGCTGATTTGACGCAGCGACACCCGGGCGGGTTCATGCTGCGGCATGCGCAGGGAGGGCAGCGTGATTTGTCCGCCCAGCAGATCCAGGCTGACATCCTGCAGCGTCAGCGGCGCCTTTTCAGACCATGGCCAGTTCCCCTGCAGGTCGGCACGAATATTCTGCATCGCAAACTGGTTCTTCACCTCGGCAATGCGCAGTGAAACCGGGCCATGCTGACCAAACTGCCACTGCTGCTCGTGGAATCTGAACGGCAGCGAGAAGTCGATACCGTTTACCTGGCTGTCCGGCGTCCAGACGCTGCCCTGTTTAACCGTCCAGTGGCCCCCGGCCTGGAAGCCCTGATCGCTGGCGGCGGAAAAAGCGACCTGTGCCTGCAGACTGCCGCCCTGAATCTGCATTTTCATGTCGGGGCTGATCAGCGGCTGAAATACCGTCAGCGACTGAGCTGGCCACCAGGCCTGGCCGCGTAATCGTTCGCCATCCCAGCGACCATTCACCCGCAGCGGGCCAACCTTGCCCGCTTTTAACTCGCCCCGCCAGAGGAAATAGCCGGGATCCCGGCCTTTAGCTTCAAAGTCGAGCACTGAGTCAGCCAGACGGCCGCCATAAGTGAAGCGGGTCGGTCCCGCCTGCAGTCTGAAATGACCATTAAAAGAAGGATGTGCCGCATCACGCTGCCAGTTTACCGGCTCACTCAGCGTCAGACGCGGTTTTGCTATGTTGACGCTGCCGTAGGCCAGCTGATTAAAGCCGGCAGACAGAGTATCAAGCTGGATCAGTGTGTCATGCCAGCCGCCGGTTCCTTTAACATCCCAGCGAGCCTGCAGCGGCAGCATCTCGCCTCCGCCCCAGTAGCGCCAGTTCCATTCACCTTTATCGGGCCAGAAATCTGTGGCGCGGCCATCGAGATGCAGCCGGAAGCGGCCAAAACTGGCATCGTGTGCGTTGAGAATCGCCTGCAGGCGACCATCTATGCCCTGTGAGGAGAGACGCACACCCGCCAGCGGCCAGCGCGCCTCATCCACTTCCAGCGTTGACAGCAGCCGGCCACGCAGACGCAGCAGCGATTTAGGTTGCAGCACCAGTGTAGGATCGAGCAGCGAACCACTAAGCACACCCGGAATCGAGCCGTAAAGTTGCAGATCGGCCAGTTTGCTTTCACCGGTCAGCTGAAACGGCAGGTTGCTGTTGGTCAGACTGAGGTTACCGGGACCGACGCCCAGCACCACGTTGCCCTTGCCGCCGCGACCCTGCGTCAGCAGGTTAACGCGACCCGTAATCTGGCTGCCTTCAAAGCCCGACTGCCAGTTATCCAGCGTCAGGTTAACAAACCCAGACAAGGGCTGGTCCGCCAGTGGCCAGAAGTATTCGCCCTTTTTAATCCGAATCTGCTCGCGGCTGATCTGCCACGGTAACCGGAGAAGCGGCCTGCTCTCTTCCGCCATTGCCACCCGCAGCTCGCCCTGCTGCTGCTGCCAGTTGAGCGACAGCTGCAGCGGATGTGGCAGCGCGTCCAGCGCCAGCTGCCCGGCCACCTCACCGTTTACCGGCAGATCTGTAGCAAAAGTGGGCAACGTCAGATGACCACTCAGTGTGACGGGTTCAGGCAGTGCAGGATGGGTGAGCGTCAGGTCACGGATAGCGAGCTGCTGACCGGTCAGCGTGGCCGCCAGCTGCAGATTATCGCCGTGGTAATTGAGTTGCTGGCGATCTTTTTCCAGCATCAGATCCAGCGCGCCCGCATAGGTCTGCCAGGGCGCGACAATCAGTTTGCCCAGATGAACGTCGGCGCCAGGCAGCATTGCCTGCCATTCGGCCAGCGTTTTGGGCGCAGCCGTACTGTTACTGGCCGGTAATTCCTGCAGGCAGTCACTATCCAGCGTCAGCGCTTCCGCATTGAGTTTCCAGCGCGACTGATGCCAGCCCAGTGACACCGCCTTTACGGTAGCCAGTGAGCAATCACCGGCGAGATAATGAATCTGAGGCAACCACAGTCCACCCTCGCGCCAGCGCGGCGCGCCTGACAGCGCAATGCGCGTCCCGTCAGGCAGCCAGATGCCGGCCAGCCGTGGCAGCCATTGCGTCACAGTCAACATCAGGCCGAGCAGCAGCAGAATCAGCGCCAGAATAGTCGCCAGTCGTCGCCGGAAAATCCGTGGCATAAAAGCCATAATCCTTTTCCTTACAGTATCCTGACAGGAATGATGGCATGTAATCTGCCAGAGGTGAAGGCCTGCGCCAGGCGCAAATCAGCTGTTTCAGCAAAGTCAGTCAGAAAACGTTATCCTTGGTTTATCACTCTGCAGGAGCATAACAATGAAGATCGCGGTTTACAGCACCAAACATTACGATCAGAAATACCTTGAGCAGGTTAATCAGCAGTTCGGTTTTGAACTGGTATTTTTTGACTTTTTACTCTCTGAAAGCACGGCGAAAACGGCTGTGGGCTGCGATGCCGTCTGCATCTTTGTCAATGATGACGGGAGTCGCCCGGTGCTGGAAGAGCTGGCCGGATTGAGTGTGAAATATATCGCGCTGCGCTGTGCCGGTTTCAATAATGTCGACCTGGCTGCCGCGAAAGAGCTGGGTCTGGAAGTCGTCCGGGTTCCGGCCTACTCACCGGAAGCGGTGGCTGAACACGCGATCGGCCTGATGATGACCCTGAACCGCCGTATTCATCGTGCATATCAGCGTACCCGTGATGCAAACTTTTCGCTCGATGGCCTGACTGGTTTTAACATGCACAACAAAACTGCGGGGGTTATCGGCACCGGTAAAATCGGGATTGCGACGATGCGCATTCTGAAAGGATTTGGTATGCGGCTGCTGGCATTTGACCCTTACCCCAGCGAGCAGGCACTGGAACTGGGCGCGGAGTATGTCGATCTGAAGACGCTGTTTGCTGAATCCCACGTCATCACGCTGCACTGCCCGCTGACGCCAGAGAATCATCATCTGCTTAACGCTGACGCGTTTAAACAGATGCGCGATGGCGTGATGATTATCAACACCAGTCGCGGTGGTCTGATTGATTCACAGGCGGCGATTGACGCGCTGAAACAGCAGAAGATCGGCGCGCTCGGCATGGATGTTTACGAGAATGAACGCGACCTGTTCTTTGAAGATAAGTCGAATGATGTGATTCAGGACGATGTATTCCGCCGTCTGTCGGCGTGCCATAACGTGTTGTTCACCGGCCATCAGGCGTTTTTAACCGCCGAAGCGCTGACCGCCATTTCTGAAACGACGCTGAGTAATCTCAGCCAGCTCGACCGTGGTGAGGAGTGTCCGAACCGACTCTCTGCCTGATTATTCTCTGTATAGCTATGCGGGCCGGAGCAATCCGGCCTGTTCATCAGCGCGCGCAATTTCCGCCAATTAACGCCTGCTCATCACAGCGACGGCCATTCACTAACTGACACATTCCCACACGCGATCCATCCAGCTGATGCGAGAAGGCCAGCGTTCCACCCGCATTCGAACAGGTGCTTTCTGCCAGGGAAGACATCACCACCCGTGGCTGGATATGGGCGGCGGTGGCTTGTTGTGGTGGCTCGTTATCATCACTGTTGCTGCTGCAGGCAGAGAGTAATAGCGCGGCACCGGCCAGCAAAAAGGTGGCTGCTTTCATCAGTCGGACTCCGGGAATGGGTGTAATAGGCTGGCTCAGCATATGTCAGGCGGCACAAGGGGTCGAGAGGTGAAACAGCTTTTTACAAAATTCTCCGGCGTCATTTGCAAGCAGAATTATCTTGTTTACCTGCTATCGCTGAACTGTCACCCTTTTGCGGCCCCTTTTATTTCGGAGTAAAGCCATGTTAATGGATATGTTAATTCGCATCGCCCTTGCCGGCATTCTCGGCGGCCTGATTGGTCTGGAGCGGCAGATGCGGGCTAAAGAAGCGGGATTGCGTACTCATATTCTGGTCGGAATCGGCAGTGCCATGTTCATGCTGGTGTCGAAATATGGCTTCGCCGACATGCTCAGCAGCGACCATGTGGCCCTTGATCCCAGCCGTATTGCAGCCCAGGTGGTCAGCGGCATGGGCTTTCTTGGCGCGGGCACTATCATGATTCAGAAGCAGGTGGTGAAAGGCTTAACCACCGCGGCGGGATTATGGGTTACGGCGGCGATTGGTCTGGTAATCGGCAGCGGCATGTATGAGATCGGCATTTATGGCACGGTGCTGGCGCTGGTGGTGCTGGAGGTGTTCCGCCGCCTGAGCCATGTTTTAATCGGCAAACACCATACGCTGCTGGTTTTCCTTAAGCCTAAAAGCGTGCCGCTGGTGCTGCTGGTGATGCAGCGCGAAGGCATTCGCTACGGCAATGTGACGGTCATTAATCGTGATGAAGAGAGCGGTCTGTGCGAACTGAGTGTTCAGGTGACGCTTTCACGCAAATCAAATGATGCGCACCTTTATGACAAGGTTATGGAGATCAAGGGTGTTCAGTCGCTGGAAATGATGTAATCCCGCCGGAAATAGGCCTCAGACCAGATATCTTCCTGCAGGCATCCGGACATCGCAGAAGGCGGTTAGTAGCAGCCAGCGCCTTCTGCACTTCCCCAGCCGGATCCATCTGCCCGCCAACCAAAGACGCCACAGCCTGACCTGAGACATAGAGCGAGCCGGTAATTAATGGCATGATCCGTTATTGTTTATCATTGTAATAATTTTCCCCGGGGACCAATGCGCCAAAACTCTGACCATTCTCAAGATACCCTGCCTGCTGCTGCGCGAAAAAATTACCAGCCTGCATTAATGGTGCTGATTTTTACGCTGATTGCGGGCGCGGGTGCTGTGACAATCATGATGATCCTGGATCATCGGAACTCGGTTAATAATGCGCTGGAGACCGGACAATGTCTTGCTGGAGAAGGTGCGGAAGATATTCTGGAAGTACTCAGGCATTTTTTACATCATGCTTATCGCTGGATTTTTCAGGCCTGCGGCTGAATTCAGTGCAGCAAAAAATGGAGTAAACCATGAAGGTTGACCAGCAGCAGAACGCCGCAATACATAACCGCAACATAGCAAAGTAAGAAGAGTATCAATGTCATAATAAATCTGATGCCGTACTTTTTTATTTTGCGATTTTTATCGGGATGCCTCATAGACATTAAATATTGATTCATTTTTTTTCACATAGATAGCCCGACATTAAACGGCTTCACAGGCAGTCTGTATTGACGAAATGTGCGAACCGACAGGTCAATGTAAGAGAGTCTGTGTAAACGCATATAAGCATAAATGTAAACGACCGCGCTCACGCAGTCTGCTTATCGGATGTCATGAACATCCCTGATTTTACTGGAAAGTCATTTTTTATTGCGCGCCACAGGAATTATAAAACTATCGTTTTTAATGAGATACGCAACACGTCAGTGCGTCTGAATTTATTATTATAGACCCAACGGGTCAACGCACATTCAACAGAGCCTGTTTTTAAGATTATCACCTGAAAAATGAAAGCAGCGATTAATATCCGACTCACTGCGAATTTAACGGAAACAT
This sequence comes from Pantoea sp. 9140, assembly GCF_000745295.1. Lineage (NCBI taxonomy): Bacteria > Pseudomonadati > Pseudomonadota > Gammaproteobacteria > Enterobacterales > Erwiniaceae > Pantoea > Pantoea sp. 9140. The sequence continues at coordinate 1,846,569 of NZ_JQNO01000001.1, forward strand.
TTCTTTTGATGTGCATCAAATCAGACCGATACAACCCGCAATGCATTTAGGCCTGATTGAGTTAAAGCATCGCATGCTGTGTTTTTTATTAATCCGGTAGTGCTGATGAAAATTTTTTTAATTATCTCTGTCATTTTTATGGCCACAGCTTGTGCGGTAAAAAGAGAGCATGCGCGGACTGATGCTTACCCGTCATCACCGCCGTCCTGTTCAACGCACAGTGATGAAATTGATTGTCAGTGGAAAGATGTGCCCGTCAGCTGACATCGCGCAGCTGAAACCTTTTCGAGTCGTCTCAGCCCGCCGGTTTGCTCACGACGAAGCAAAACCCGCCCTCTTTGCTCGCGCTCTTTCGCAGTACCGCATTCCGGCAATCAACGCCCTGACGGGAAAGCGGCCTGTGACTCTGACGGCGATTATCCGCTGATTACTTCACTCCAGTACTGGCATTCGCGGCAACAATCCGTACCATACGCTGCATATTCGTGACATCACAGTGAAGTAACCGGCTGGGCGCGCGCATCAATACGCCCTTTAGCTACGCTTTCTGGTTTTTGAGATAGGTAAAAATGCAAGATAATCAAACGGTTGACAAGAAAGAACAGTACAACCTGAATAAACTGCAGAAGCGTTTGCGTCGTAATGTCGGCGAGGCCATTGCAGATTTTAATATGATTGAAGAAGGCGACCGCATCATGGTCTGCCTGTCGGGCGGAAAAGACAGCTACACCATGCTGGAAATTTTGCGCAGCCTGCAAAAAAGCGCACCGGTAAACTTCAGCCTGATTGCCGTCAACCTTGACCAGAAACAGCCGGGCTTCCCTGAGCATATCCTGCCGCAATATCTTGAGTCGCAGGGTGTTGAGTACCGGATTGTCGAAGAAGATACCTATTCTATCGTCAAAGATAAGGTTCCGGAAGGCAAAACGACCTGTTCACTCTGCTCGCGCCTGCGCCGTGGCATTCTCTATCGTGTCGCAACAGAACTCGGTTGCACAAAAATTGCGCTGGGCCACCATCGCGATGACATCCTGCAGACGCTGTTCCTGAACATGTTCTACGGTGGAAAACTGAAAGGCATGCCGCCAAAACTGATGAGCGACGATGGCAAGCAGATTGTGATCCGTCCACTGGCCTACTGCCGTGAGAAAGATATCATTCGTTTCTCCGAAGCACGTCAGTTCCCGATTATTCCGTGCAACCTTTGCGGTTCTCAGCCGAACCTGCAGCGTCAGGTGGTAGCCGATATGCTGCGTGACTGGGATAAGCGCTATCCTGGCCGTATCGAAACCATGTTCAGCGCGATGCAAAACGTGGTGCCGTCGCACCTGGCAGATATCAATCTGTTCGATTTTAAAGGCATCAAACATGGCGATGCAGTCGTTGATGGCGGCGATCTCGCCTTTGACCGGGAAACGCTGCCAGCTCAGCCTGTGGGCTGGCGGGTCGATGAAGACGATGTACCCGATATCAGCGCGCGTCTGGATGTACTACAGATTAAATAAGTGCGGGAAAGTTTAAGGGCGTGCTGCAGGCAGCACGCCCTTTTTTATATGTTTCGATGAGGCGGAGGATCCATTATCGGCGGAAATTCCGGATCGGTTGGTGGATCAGGCTGCGGTTGCGGCTGGGGAATGGGTTCAGGAATCGGGATTGGATCCGTGGGGATCGGCTCGCTGTTAAGAATCGCGCTCATGCCGTACTCCTTTTCTTACGAATGGAGTTTAAGCTTAGATAAGGAACGGCGTTACAGCCAGGCAGAAAAAAAAAAGCCGGCACACTGGCCGGCATGTTTCGAATTAAATGTGCTATGCAATAATTCTAAATATGGAAGTAAGACAATATGGAGCGCAACGCCCATCGCTTGACGTTGCATTCACCTGCGGGAGAGAGTTTGCGTCAGCAGCGACAACGGGTTCTTGATGTCGATCAGCTTTTGCTCGCTTAACGGGATTTTCAGCCCACATATCGTAATTGCCGCATTCCCTTTGGCGCATCAGAGCCAGCGCCGTTTACGCAGATAGCCCGCGACCCCTACTGCCAGCGCCACCAGCAGCAGACAGAAGATTGAAAACCCATATTTCCATTCACCGCCCGGAATGCCGCCCAGGTTGACGCCAAACAGGCCGGTCAGGAACGTGGCGGGCAGAAAGATCATCGCCATCAGTGACATGGTATAGGTGCGGCGGTTCATCGATTCCGCCATCGCAGAGGCGACCTCATCAGCCAGAATCGCGGTGCGCGCCACGCCTGCATCCAGATCGTCCAGCCCGCGTCCCAGACGGTCAGCAATTTCCTGCATCCGGCGGCGTTCGCTATCATCCATCCAGGCCAGTTTTTCACTGGCCAGCCTGGCATAGACATCGCGCTGAGGTGCCATATAACGTCGCATCACAATCAGTTGCTTGCGCAGCAGGCCCAGCTCGCCGCGTGCGGGCATCCGCTGATCTAGCAGCGCATCTTCCAGCTCGATAATTTTGTCATGTAACTCTTCGATAAATTCGCTGGTGTGATCAGTCAGCGCATCACAGACATCCACCAGCCAGCTGCCGCAGTCAATCGGACCATTGCCGTTTTGCAAATCGATTAGCACTTCATCGACGGCAGAGACTTTGCGCCGCCGGGTCGAGACGATGAGTTTATCGTTGATAAAGACCCGCATGACCACCAGCTGGTCGCGACGTGCATCGCTATTGTGGTTGACGCTGCGCAGTACGATCATAAACCCGTCGCCCAGTCGGCTGACGCGAGGACGCATGCTGTCGCCTGCTAAGGCGTCACGCACCGTATCGGGGATCTGTGGCGTTGACTGCAGCCATTCGGCGCTCTTGCGATGGGTATAGTTGAGATGCAGCCAGCAGGGCTGCTCACACTGGATGACTTCATCTTCAGCAATCGGGATCATCCCACCCTTGCCATCCAGCTGGCAGGAAATGATGGCATCTGAAACCTGTAATGCTTTTCCTTCAATAACGTCCACACCGTCCCCTCTCTACTGAAATCAATACGATACAGTCTAGCGTGACGGTGTTGAGTTGCAATCTCCGGGCTGTGTAGAAAGATGTCAGCCGATGGCCGGAAAACCGGCCATGACAGGCTTAGTGCTTTTCAATCCAGAGTTCACGGCTGTAGGCGACGTCTTCAGGATTTGTGATGGGATAGCCTTTGACCCAGGGTTTAATGAGGCGGCCATTGGTGTACTGATAGATAGGGGCAATGGGTGTCTGTTCAGCCAGGATCTGCTCCGCCCGGTTGTAGTCGCTGTTGCGCGCCTGGTCATTGGTCTCACGGCTGGCTTTGGCGATGACCGCATCATAATCCGCGTTGCTGAAACGCGAAATATTGCTGCTGTTGCCTGAGGTCAGCAGATTCAGGAAGGTAGAGGGCTCATTGTAGTCACCCACCCACGAAGCACGGATCACATCAAAGTTCCCGCTATTACGGCTGTCGATATAGGTTTTCCACTCCTGATTCTCCAGCGTGACATCCACCCCGAGGTTCTTTTTCCACATTGAGGCCACGGCAATCGCAATCTTCTGATGGCTTTCAGAGGTGTTATAGAGCAACTTGAGTTTCAAAGGCTTGCCAGGACCATATCCGGCTGATGTCAGAAGTGCTTTCGCCTGCGCGTTCAGAGTGTTCTGATCGTGCTGCTGCATGAAAGTGGGCAAGGGCTTAAAGCCTGCTGTCACATCTGGCGTAAAGTGCCACGCCGGCTTCTCACCGGTGCCCAGCACTTTTTCAGCAATGACTTTACGGTCAATAGACCATGACAGCGCTTTACGAACCCGCACATCGGCAGTCGGTCCCTTCTGCGTATTAAAGGCATAATAATAGGTACCTAACTGGTCAGGTGTGTAGACCTCTCCCGGCAACGTTTTTTTCAGCATCGCATACATATTCTTAGGGAAGGATTCGGTGATATCGACATCATTCGCGCGATAGCGCTTGGTGGCGCTCGACTCTTCATTGATCGGGACAAAGGTCACTTTTGTCAGCACCGAATGTGCATCATCCCAGTAGTCCGGATTACGGATCAGGACGATTTTTTCATTTACCACCCGCTCGCTGAGCTGATAGGCCCCGTTGCCCACCAGTTTGCCGGGTGACGTCCAGCTGTCGCCCTCCTGCGCAATCGTCTTCTGAGGAACCGGGAAGAGCGCCACGTTAGCCACCAGCGCCGGGAACCACGGCACCGGACGATCCAGCGTCACTTTCAGCTGCGTTTTACCCTGAGCGATCACACCCAGCTTATCGGGCGTCATTTCGCCTTTGGTAATCGCTGCCGCATTTTCAATGCCGCTTAAGCCCGCGAACCAGGCAAAGGGTGAACTGTTTTTTGGATCGACCAGGCGCTGCCAGCTGTATACAAAATCCTGCGCAGTCACCGGATCGCCGTTTGACCAGCGCGCGTTATTGCGCAGGGTGAAGACCCAGGTTTTATTGTCGTTACTGCTCCAGCTCTGTGCCACGCCCGGCACAATCTTGCCCTGTGCATCCTGATTGGTCAGGCCTTCAAACAGATCGCGAATCACCTGAATTTCCGGCAGTCCGACTGCTTTAAGCGGATCAAGTGAAGCGGGTTCATCTTTAATGTGGCGAACGAGCTGCTGCTGTTCAGCCAGCTGTGCGCCAGCGGGTGGATTCGCCGCGATAGCGGGTGTGATAACACTGCTCAGACTGATTGCTGCCAGCGTCATACGAAAGGTCTTAACCATCATCACTCCTTTACCCCAAAGAAGTGCTGCATCAGTCTGTTGCTGATACAGCTTGTGCAGGGCACTTTAGCGCAAATGGCTGACAGATAAATAGCTATTTTCCGCGCACGGCTTTTCCGCTACTTTGAGTAAAACCCTTTGAGGAAATGAGTATGTCACCACTCCATCCGCGACCCCTGCGGGGCAAACTTGACGTTCCCTATCAGCAGTATGGCCGCTCTGTGCTGGGCGCACCGCTGCTGTGGTTTCCGGCTCCGCTCGGCGATCCCGACAGCGGTCTGATCCTGGCCGGCACCCATGGTGATGAGAATGCGGCCATCGCGACGCTCTCCGCCGCATTACGCACGCTGCCCGACGGCATGCGTCGGCACCATGTGGTATTAGCGGTGAATCCGGATGGCTGTCAGCTTGGGCTGCGCGCTAACGCAAATGGCGTCGATCTCAACCGTAACTTCCCGGCAGCAAACTGGCAGTCAGGCGAGACGGTGTATCGCTGGAACAGCGCGGCCGATGCGCGTGATGTGGCGCTCTCAACCGGCACGCATCCGGGCTCTGAACCGGAAACCCAGGCGCTCTGTGCCCTGATTCATCAGCTTAAGCCGCGCTGGATCGTCTCATGGCATGAACCGCTGGGCTGCATTGACGATCCGCATCAGGTGGAGATTGGCGGCTGGCTGGCCAGCCACACCGGCCTTCCCCGCGTCAGCAGCGTCGGCTATGACACGCCAGGCTCATTCGGCAGCTGGTGTCACGATCTCAGTCTGCCCTGCGTCACCGCTGAAATGCCGGTGATTTCCGTGGATGAAGCCACAGAGACTTACCTTGAGATGATGGTCAACCTGCTGCGCTGGCAGCAATAATCAGCTGACCGTTGCGCACGTTGATCGCCGGTTCTGCATCGACCGCCAGCCAGGTTGGCCCGTCGAGATCGGCGAAGCAGGTCTGCGGCACCAGCGGCAGCGCAGCGCGTATCGCCCGCGAGGTACAAAGCATGCAGCCCAGCATCACCGTAAAACCCTGCTGCTGAGCCGCATCGGCCAGCGCCAGCGCCTCGGTCAGCCCGCCCGTTTTATCCAGCTTAATGTTGACCATCTCATAGCGGCCTCGTAGTGCCACCAGGCTTTCGCGGGTATGACAGCTCTCATCCGCGCAGATCGGTAACGGATGGATAAAGTTCTCCAGTGCCGCATCCTCATCCGCGGGCAGAGGTTGCTCCAGCATCGCGACATTGATATCGGCCAGCAGCTGACAGCGCGCCGCCAGCCCCTCAGCATGCCAGGACTCATTCGCATCCACAATCAGCGTCGCGTCCGGCACAGCTGCGCGGATCGCCATCAGCCGTTCGGTGATGAAATTATCGTCCAGCTTAACCTTCAGCAGCGTTGCACCATGCTGCCACAGCGCCAGCGCGCTGCTGGCCATCGCTTCCGGGGTATCGATACTGACGGTCTGTGCGGTGACCACATCCTCAGGCGCACTAATACCGCTAAGCTGCCAGAGGCTGCTCTGCTGCTGATGTGCGGCCAAATCCCACAGTGCGCTGTCAATCGCGTTGCGCGCAGCACCAGCAGGCAGTGCCTGTTGCAGCGCTTCGCGCGTCATGCCCTGTTGCAGCGCGGGCAGCAGCGTGGCGATTTGCGCCAGCACCGAGGCTTCGCTTTCACCGTAGCGCGCATAAGGCGTCGCTTCTCCGACGCCTTTGACGCCGTCTTCCTCAATTTCAACCACCACCACTTTGACTTCGGTTCGCGTTCCACGGGCAATGACAAACGGCGTATGCAATGGCCAGGCTTCGGGATAACTTTTTACCGTTCTCATTTCCACTCCACAGTGTGTGATGCAGTGGCAGACCGCCACGTCAAATTCAACAATTGAACTCGTAAACCCTTAACATTTATGTCATAAACAACGGCTATCTTTAGCCGTTTTGTATTGGATATTTTTTCTCATCAAAAGGAATCACTATGTCTCAGACTGTTCATTTTCAGGGTAACGCCGTACCGGTTGCTGGTCAGTTTCCTCAGGCTGGCGATAAAGCCAAAGCTTTCACGCTGGTCGCTAAAAACCTGGTCAACGTTGCGCTCTCTGAGTATGCAGGAAAACGCAAAATTCTGAACATTTTCCCGAGTGTTGATACCGGCGTCTGTGCTTCATCAGTGCGCAAATTCAATCAGGCCGCGAGCGAACTGAATAATACGGTGGTGCTGTGTATTTCTGCGGATTTGCCGTTTGCCCAGTCACGTTTCTGTGGCGCAGAAAACCTGAGCAACGTAGTCACCCTGTCGACGCTGCGCGGCTCAGAGTTTAAATATGATTATGGCGTGGAAATTGCCGATGGTGCGCTGGAAGGTCTGACTGCTCGTGCGGTGATCGTGCTGGATGAGAACGATAAAGTGATCTACAGCCAGCTGGTGGATGAAATCACCACTGAGCCTGACTACGACGCTGCACTGGCCGCGCTGAAGTAATAAAAAAAGCGGATAACCCGGTTATCCGCTTTCACCTTTTGTTTGCCGCTTATTCGCTTTCGTTGCGCTTCTGCCCCAGACCATATTCCCGCAGCTTATTGGCAATCGCGGTGTGCGACACCCCCAGCCGTTTTGCCAGCTTTCGGGTGCTGGGATAAGAGAGATAGAGCCGCGTCAGAATCGAGCGTTCGAAACGGCTGGTGATCTGATCCAGTGTGCCTTCCAGGGCTTCATCGCCGAGTGACACATCCAGCGCCTGTTCAGGCAACACGATATCCTGCGGACGCAGTTCGTATCCTTCCAGCTGAGTTAACGCCCTGTACAGCGCGTTTTTCAACTGACGCACGTTGCCAGGCCAGGCATAGCGGGTCAGAAACGCGTTGAGCTGTGGCGAGAGACGCGGACGCGCCATCCCCTGCTCATCCGCAAAGCGGGCCACAAACATCTCGGTCAGCGGCAGAATGTCCTGTGGACGGTCGCGCAACGGTGGCAGTTGCAGCGTCAGCACATTGAGACGGTAGAAGAGATCCTCGCGGAACTCCCCGCGCTGCACCAGTTCAATCAGGTTCTTCTGCGTGGCGCAGATCACGCGCACATTGACATGCACTTCATGCTCTTCACCGACGCGACGGAAAGTACCGTCATTCAGAAAACGCAGCAGCTTGGTCTGCATTCTTGGCGACATCTCGCCAATCTCATCCAGCAGAACCGATCCGCCATTGGCCTGCTCGAAAAAGCCTTTCTTGCCTTCCAGCGCATTCGGATAAGCGCCGGCAGCATGTCCAAACAGCTCGCTTTCCGCCACGTCGTCGGGCAAAGAGGCACAGTTCAGCGCCAGGAAAGGATTTTTCCCACGGGCACTGCGCAAATGGCAGGCACGTGCCAGCATATCTTTCCCGGTGCCGGTGTCGCCAACAATCAGCAGCGGCGCATCGAGCATTGCCAGTTTGCGCGCCTGATCGACGACCTGACGCATCTTCGGCGTGACGGCAATGATATGGTCAAACTCCGATTCGTCGGTGACCACCAGATTCTGCAACTGGCGGCCCATGCGGGCTGTCGACTTCAGCATTACCATCGCCCCAACCGGCCTGTCACTCTGGCCCTCTTCACCCGGCAGATAGATAGGACGCGCTTCCATCAGAAAATCACGCCCCTCAATAACGACATGCTGGGCCTGCGCCTCAACCCGATCGCTCTCAAGCCAGCGCTGGAAATTAAAGCCATTAATCAGATGACCGGCGCTAAAGTTGCGCATCTTCTCTTCATCGAGATTAAACAGGTTCTGAGCGGCCGGATTGGCCAGCTCAACCTTGCTTTTCAGGTCAATGGAGAAAACCGGATCCGGCATCGCCACCAGCAGCGCACTCAGCGCGCGATGCTCCCGTTCAGAGGGCATGTACGTCACCGTGCGCACATCTGTTACGCCGGGTGTACGGCGGATTTCCGCCATCAGATTACTGAAGGCGTCAAATTCCAGTGCAGAAAAGTTCAGGTAGATGCGGCCCAGCGCCGTAATTTCGATACCGCGTAAATCAATGTTGCGTGCCACCAGCAGGTCAAGCAGTTCACGCGTCAGACCGATACGGTCCTGACAGAACACTTCCAGACGCATTGCGTTCGCCTTAATCAGGTTCAGATAAAACAATAATACGCTATGTGGCGCACCTGCAGAAAGGTATCTGTCAGGAAATGTTGACAGTTACCGCGCATATGGTGGACTTTTGTACGGACCTGCTGTCGACTGTCATTGCCGGTTGAATGTCAGTCTTTGTCAGCAGCGGACTGTTGATTGCGGGCTAACCAGGGTATATTTTTCACAACTGATTAGAATTGATTATAAAATGCTGACTTTCTTCGCAAAATATCTGACTGTGGGTATGGTTAATACCCTGATTCACTGGGTGACCTTTTTCATCGCCCTGAGCCTGGGTCTCATGCAGTCGACCGCTAACCTGATTGCATTTTGCATGGCCGTCACCTTCTCTTTCTTTGTGAATGCGCGCTGGACCTTTAAACAGCAGGCGACCGCGTGGCGTTATATTCTTTACGTCGTTTTTATGGGTGCGATGGCATTCAGCGTGGGTTATCTGGCCGATCGATTAGGCCTCTATCCGATTATTACCCTTGTCATCTCATCAGCTATCAGCCTGGTGTGTGGCTTTCTTTTTTCCCGCTTTATCGTCTTCAAGGGAGAATAATGAAAATCTCTTTGGTGGTGCCGGTATTTAATGAAGAGGAGGTTATCCCTCTTTTTTATGATGCGGTCAGAAAATATGAAGCGCTGGCAGAGTGGCAGGTTGAGATTGTTTTTATCGATGATGGCAGCACAGACGCAACCTATAAACTGATATCCCAGCTGAGCCAGCGCGATCCGCTGGTGCGCAGTCTGTCGTTTATTCGTAATTTCGGCAAGGAACCGGCGCTGTTTGCCGGCCTGGAAGCCGCCACCGGCGATGCCGTGATCCCGATTGATGTGGATTTGCAGGATCCGATCACGATTATTCCCGACATGATCCGTAAATGGCAGGCAGGCGCAGATGTCGTGTTAGCCAGGCGGATTGACAGGCGTGCCGATGGCCACCTCAAACGTAAAACAGCGCACTGGTTTTATAAACTGCACAACAGCATCAGCGATCCGCAGATAGAGGAGAACGTCGGTGATTTCCGGCTGATGTCGCGTGAAGTGGTTGAGAACATTAAGCTGCTGCCCGAGAAGAATCTCTTTATGAAGGGCATTCTGAGCTGGGTCGGCGGACAGACGGACATCGTGGAATATGTGCGCACTGAGCGGATCGCAGGCCGCAGTAAATTCGGCGGCTGGAAGCTATGGAATCTTGCGCTGGAGGGACTGACCTCATTCTCTACCGTTCCGCTACGCATCTGGTCATATCTGGGCTTTCTGGTGGCCTCGCTGGCCTTCCTGTATGGACTCTGGATGATCGTGGATAAACTGCTGTTTGGTAATCCGGTGCCGGGTTACCCCTCTATTCTGGTTTCGGTGCTGTTTCTCGGTGGGGTGCAGCTTATTGGCATTGGCGTGTTGGGTGAATATATTGGCCGCATCTATATAGAAACCAAAAACCGGCCTCGCTATATTTTGCGAAAATCCGTGACGACCAGACTAAACCCGCCTCAGAACACGGATTAAACTGCCCGTTCAGGCGCAGAGAAGATGGCCAGATTAAAAAAGGATGAATGATGTTCGCCACTGATACCGGACTGACACGTCGTAAGGTTTTTTTACTTATTGCGGTAGTTTTTCTGATTGCTTACAGCCCCGCTTATTTAACCCATTACGCCTATACCGATGACTGGACGAATCTTTACTGGGCTAATTTTGACAGGCTGAGTATTTTAAACTGGGACACGTTATCCGGCAGGCCGGTTTATGGGATTATTCAGTACAGCGCCTCTTTTCTGGTGGAGAGCGTAGAAAAGCTGGCACTGCTGCGTTCAGTCGCGATTGTTCTGCTCATTTTAACCGGTTATTACATCTACAGCCTGTGTCAGAAAGATGGGCTGCTGGAGAATCAGGCTCAGCGAATTACTTTTGCATTATTGCTTTGTCTGCTCCCTTCATTTCAGGTTTATGTTGCATGGGCATCCTGTTTCCCCTATATCGCTGCGATTTTACTGGCGGGTGCCAGCTACCGTTTGTCGATTAAACCGGGTATCCCAGCCCGCCTGTCAGCATTCTGCCTGCTGACCATCGCATTCTGTCTTTATCAACCGGCTGCGATGAGCTTTACCTTCTATGCTGCGCTGCACCTCTGCTTTTCCGCGCGAAAAATTGATAAGAAACAGGCGCTCATCTCACTGATGGTGCTGGGCGCAGGCATGTTTGCAGCGCTAATCGCCTCGAAGGTGCTGCCCGTCCAGCTTTATGGTCATACGCTGCCACGCTCAGCATTCAGCTACGACATCCTGGTTAAACTGAAATGGTTTTTTACCGAATACCTGAAGAACGTGATCTGCAATTTTGACCTTGGCGCAAAAACGGTATCGGTGATCATCTCTTCGATCATTATTGGTTTTGGCCTGAAGAAAATTAAAGCCGCGGGCAACGATAAATTTTATCTGATTTTTGTCTTACTGCTGATTGCCGCACTGCCTAATCTGATAGTCAGTGAAAGCATGGCCGCTTACCGGACATTGATTGCCGGTGCGCTGATAACCACCAGCGCATTTATTCTCGGCCTGTTTGAAATCAGCAAAAAGTTAAAATGGAAAAAGCCATTCTATGCGCTGCTGGTGATAGTGGCTGGCTCGCTGACGATAAGCCATCTGATCAACGGTTACTCAGTTCCGGCTCGCAAAGAGTTTGCCCTGCTCGATCAGGCGATCATTCAGCAGGTTCCGAAAGATTTCAATGGCGCACTCTATTATCGCCTGACCGGCGAGTATTTGCCGAAGGTTGCGACGTTACGAAAATATGATGATTTCGGTGGGCTTGGGCTGAGCATGTCATGGACATTCGCCGGAATGGCACATTTTATCCGGGAGAAAAACGGAATGGCCTTTACGCTGCCAGCGAATCCGGTGATCACCGATGAAGCGGCGTGTCCGGGTAAATGCCTGACTATCGATTCAAGGCAGGTCCTGCGCCAGCCAGACTAATCAATAAAGGCGGCCTGGCCGCCTTTAGTTGGTCATAAGAGCGTCAGGCGGACTTATTGCCACCCTTCTGCAGCGCCTCTTTCATCTGCCCCAGCAGTTCACGACGAAAGTCGCCGAGCCTCGGCTTATCCTGCTCCATCCAGGGCAACGGACGGCAAAGCTCCATCGCTTTGATACCCAGTCTGGCGGTTAATAAACCTGCTCCAATACCCTGCGCGGCCCGCGTGGAAAGCCGGGCGGCGATATCCTGCGACATCCAGTCCATACCCACTTCCCGCACCAGTTCAGACGCGCCGGCAAAGGCCATATTAAGCAGCACCAGACGGAATAGCCGGATACGGCTGAAGTAGCCCAGCTCAATGCCATAGATTGCCGCGATACGGTTGACCAGCCGCAGATTACGCCAGGCGATAAACGCCATATCCACCAGCGCCAGCGGGCTGACCGCAATCATCAGTGTGGCTTCCGCTGCATGACGGCTGATCTCGCGTCGCGCCTGGCGATCCAGCACTGGCTGCACCAGTTGGGCATATAAGCGAACGGTTTCACTGTCATTGTGGGTTTCATGCAGCGAGGCATGCCAGCGCTGCAGGGCCGGATGCGCCTGATCCAGCTCCGCCTGCTGCGCCAGTTTTTCGCAGAAAGTGCGGCCTTTGCCGATGCCATGACTGTGCAGCAGCTCGCGGCCCACATCCCGCTCTTCCGCGCGCTGACGCAACTGATAGAGCCGACGCCACTCGGTGGTCAGCGCGCCCACACCCGCCAGTACAATCAGGCCACCTGCCACGCCGCTGCCCAGCGAAAACCAGTCGCGGGCCAGCCAGGCATCGTGCGTCCACTGTACACCCTGTGCAATCACGCTGACGCCAAACAGCAGCGCGCCTGCCGTCACCATCTTGCGCCACAGACTGCGCTTTGGCTTCAGCGCGGCTTCTACTGCCCGTTCACCTGCGCCCTCCTCTTCGACGGCGGCATCCTCATCCTGCACCGCCAGAAATGCAGCCTGCGCTTCGGCTTCAAAGGTCTGCGCCGGGCGCAGCGGCGTCGTACTGCTCTCATCCAGTGGACGGGCAAAATCGATACGCGGCTTCAGCGGATCGCTCATCGCAATTTATCTCCCAATAAAAATTCCAGCGCGGCATCCATGCGGATATGCGGCAGCGGACGATCAACGTCGAGCTGCTGCGGCCGGAACTGTTCAAACTGAAAGCCCTGCTGCTGCCAGAAGGCATTACCGGGCAGGCGCGGCGGCACTTCGCCGGGATAGACGGTGAGCGGCTCGCCATCGGTCAGACGATGACCGCGCAGGGCCGGGATTTTTTCGCCACGGTGATCGACCAGCCCGCTCTGCGTCGCCTGCACCGACGCCAGCCCGATGCAGTCCATACTGATGCCTTCAAACGCCGCGTTTTGCCAGGCATCCTGCACCAGTTGCTGCAGCAGGGAGACCATGTTGCCATGCTGATCGCTGGTAATGTGGTCCGCCTTGGTAGCGGCAAACAGTAATTTGTCGATCACCGGTGAGAACAGCCTGCGGAACAGAGTGCGCTGACCGTAATGAAAACTCTGCATCAGTTGCGTAAGTGCCAGCCGCATATCGTTAAACGCCTGGGGACCGCTATTCAGCGGCTGCAGGCAGTCAACCAGCACAATCTGGCGATCAAACCGCAGGAAGTGATTCTTATAGAAGCCTTTCACCACATGCTGGCAATAGTAGTTAAAACGCTGCTGCAGCATGCTGAAGTTACTGCCCTTGTCCGCCTGCGCCAGCTTAGTCAGTTGCGCCTCATCAGACGTCGGCCAGGGGAAGAACTGCAGTGCGGGCGCGCCGGCCATATCACCGGGCAGCACGAAGCGGCCGGGCTGAATAAAGTGTAAGCCTTCCGTTTTACAGCGATGCAGGTAGTCGGTCCAGGCGGCAGCAATTTCCGCCAGCTGGGTTTCATCGGCGGGGGCAAGCGGGTCGAGTTTTTCGCAGAGTGCGCGCCACGGCTTAGCCCACTCAGCGCGATCGCCCTGCAGCAGACCGTTCATCTGTCGGGACCAGGCGAGGTAGTCCTGCGCCAGCATCGGCAGATCAAGCAGCCATTCGCCAGGATAGTCGACAATCTCAAGATAGAGCGTCGCCGTCTCTTTCAGGTGGCGCAACAGGGAATCATTGGGCCGGTAGCGCAGCGCCAGACGCATTTCGCTGACGCCGCGGGTTGGCGTGGGCCAGGCAGGCGGCGTGCTGTAGAGCTGAGCCAGGCCTTCGTCGTAGGTAAAACGCGCCGTGCCCATGTCACGCTGTGGCACCCGTTTTACCCCCAACAGGCGTTCATCCCGCACAACGGAAAACAGCGGCAAACGTGCGCCGCTGTGAACCGTTAAAAGCTGATTAACCAGTGAGGTTATAAAGGCGGTTTTACCGCTGCGGCTTAAGCCGGTTACCGCCAGCCGCAGGTGGCGATCGACGCCACGGTTCATCAACGCCACTAATTCAGTTTGCAGTCTTTTCATCGTTCTCCCTGATGAAGCGCGAAGCCACCCGGTTCATTACGCGTTTCAGCAGTGGCTCCAGTGCCACAGCCAGCAACAGACGTAACGGGCGTCGCGCTACCGATTTCACCGCCCAGCCAGTGACACCAGCGGGACCGTAGGTAACAGCATTGATAATGATGAATTTAGCCGCCGACTTCAATGCAGGTGCCGCGCGGTGACGAAAAGCAGTGGATCGCGAAAAAGACATTAAACCTCCATTGAGCCAGCGTTCGGGCCTGAAACAGGCCCGGTAATAGCAGAATTAAATCTGGCGGAAGCGGCTGCGCACGCTGAAGGTTTCAGACGTAACATAGCGCTCCAGGTCGCGCACGTTGCGCTCATCCCGTTGCAGGGTGCTCTCCAGCTGATCCAGCAACTCACTGGCGGTTGGCTGGCGTTCGCCGTCACTGGCGTTGGCAGGCTTCTCATCCAGCACAAAACCCAGCACGAAATAGGCGATCACCGTAAAGACAAACAGTCCAAAGAACAGCGATAACACCACAATAACCCGCAGCAGGCGAACCGGGATGTCGAGATACTCCGCCAGACCCGCGCAGACGCCCATTAGCTTGCCTTCGTCAGGCTTGCGCCATAACTTACGACCTTTCATCATGGCTGCCTCCAGTTAGGATGCTCAGCGTTCAGAATCGCTTCCAGCGCATCAATACGTTCACGCATCCGCTGCGCATCCTGCGTGACGCGCTGCAGCCGCTGGATTTCGCTTTGCGAAAGTTCCGAACCGCCGTTGCGTTTGTTGCTGTAATGCAGCCATAACCAGATCGGTGCGACAAACAGCACAAAGATCGTTAGCGGTATGGCGAGAAAAAGTGCGCTCATTGACTCTCCTTAATCACTTATCGCAACGTCGATGATTACTCACTGCGGTTCATTTTGGCTTTCAGCGCATTAAGCTGCTGGCTGATTTCATCATCCGCTTTCAGGTCAGTAAACTGCTGGTCCAGGGTTTTCGGTTTACCAAAACCGTGGCTTTCAGCTTCCGCTTCCATGTGGTCAATGCGACGTTCAAAAGATTCAAATCGGGCCATCGCTTCGTCGATTTTGCCGCTGTCGAGCTGACGACGCACATCGCGTGACGAAGAAGCTGCCTGATGACGCAGGGTTAACGCCTGCTGACGGGCACGTGTTTCGGTCAGTTTTTTCTCAAGCTCGCTGATTTCGCCTTTCATGCGCTCCAGCGTCTCTTCAACCTGGCCCACTTCCTGTTTCAGGCAGGCGATCAGGTCGGTGAGTTTCTGTTTTTCAATCAGCGCCGAACGGGCCAGATCGTCTTTGTCTTTGCGCAGCGCCAGCTCCGCTTTTTCCTGCCAGTCAGCCTGCTGCAGCTCGGCCTGCTCAATACGGCGTGACAGCTGTTTCTTTTCAGCCAGCGACCGCGCGGAGGTAGAGCGTACTTCAACTAAGGTGTCTTCCATTTCCTGAATCATCAGGCGGACCAGTTTTTGTGGATCTTCCGCACGCTCCAGCAGGGAATTAATGTTGGCATTTACGATGTCAGCGAAACGAGAAAAAATACCCATGATGATGTTCCTCTTATAATGTTTTAAAACATGATGTCCTGCCTGATTAATACAATATGCGTGCCAACTTTTTATCTTTATGATTTAAATCATATTTTAAATTTTACAGGCTTTTCGCCATGTTTTAAGATAGTCAAAATGATTAAGGGGTGGCGAAATTCATCATGACAGGCACGAATGATAATCTGCTGGGTGAGTCTAATAATTTTCTGGAGGTACTGGAGCAGGTTTCAAAACTGGCTCCCCTTGAGAAACCGGTGATGGTTATTGGCGAGCGCGGCACGGGTAAAGAGCTGATCGCCAGCCGGCTGCACTATCTCTCTGACCGCTGGCAGGGACCGTTTATCTCGCTGAACTGCGCCGCACTGAATGAGAATCTGCTCGACTCTGAGCTGTTTGGTCATGAAGCTGGCGCCTTTACCGGCGCACAGAAGCGCCATCTGGGACGTTTTGAGCGTGCTGACGGCGGTACGCTGTTTCTGGATGAGCTGGCAACCGCACCGATGCTGGTTCAGGAAAAACTGCTCAGGGTAATTGAGTACGGGCAGCTCGAGCGCGTGGGCGGCAATCATGCCTTGCAGGTTAACGTACGGCTGGTCTGCGCCACCAACGAAGATTTGCCCGCCCTGGCAGCGGCAGGCAAATTCCGCGCCGATTTGCTGGATCGTCTTGCCTTTGATGTGGTGCAGTTGCCGCCACTGCGCGAACGCCGCAGTGATATTCTGGTGATGGCCGAGCATTTTGCGATTCAGATGTGCCGCGAGCTTGGCCTGTTGCTGTTTCCCGGCTTTACCGCTAAAGCGCAACAAGCCCTGCTTGATTATCACTGGCCCGGCAATGTTCGCGAGCTAAAAAACGTGGTTGAGCGCTCCGTCTATCGTCACAACAGCAGCGAGCTGCCGCTGGATAATGTCATTATTAATCCGTTCGCTTCACGCTCTGAACCGGTTATGCTCCCGCGTTCCAGTCAGGAGACAGAGAGTAGAGGCCTGCCTGCCCTCCCGCTGGATCTGCGTCAATGGCAGAATCAGCAGGAGCGGGAGCTGGTCGATGCCAGCCTGCACCAGGCTCGTTACAACCAGCGCCGCGCCGCCGGATTATTAGGCGTTACTTACCATCAGCTGCGCGCGATGATGAAAAAGCACGATATAAAAGCGGAAATTTGATTCGCCCCCGCCGATGAATGCTCACCCTGCCTCATGAAGAATTATCTCAACGAGGCAGGCGATTGTTGGCAAGGTTTCTTACCTTCCAGAGAAATGAAAAGCTGATTCCCTGCTGCTTTGTCATGAATAAAATTGCTATCACGTGTTGTACGGCTTAGTTCCCATTCGTTCAGGTTGCCTGAGGGCGGGAACCCATCCGACGGCAGCGGTAACAATGACAATCGCCAGTGCTGACATCAGTAAGACACGCTCTATGCCATATTGTGCCGCCAGCGGCCCCGCAACCAGTTGTCCAAAGGGAATGGCAATAAAAGAGCCCATCGCATCGTAAGCGTACACGCGTGCCAGTTTATCCGCCGGAATGTGAGTCTGTAATGAATGCGCCCAGGTTACGCCGAATAGGCCTAATGAAACGCCAGCAATTAAGAAACCCACAATCAGCCCTGCTGCTGGCATATTCTGGCTCAGCATAAATATTGGGAGTGCGCATAGACCCGCCAGCATCGCGCCAATCAAGAGATCGCGACGAGGATGCCATTTCATAGCCAGAAATGAACCCGCAATTAAACCCACGCTATGTGCAGCCACAATAATTCCCCACTGCGCCCGCCCGAAAGAGGCGTCGGCAATCATCGGGCCATAGACCTCCACAATCCCATTGAACGCGACGTTGATAATGGCGAACTGAAGGACTATCGACCAAATCCAGCTTCGCCCGGCAAACTCTACCCAGCCTTCTTTGATATCGCTCAGGATATTGCCTTGCGTCGTCCCGGCATTATTCGGGTTGACGCGCATAAGAAAATAAAGCGGCGCGGAAGCCGCAAAGCCCAGCGCATCAATCGCCAGTCCCCAGCCCGGCCCGACAGCGCTGGTGATCACGCCTCCCATCGACGCCCCCATCACGGTGCCACCATAAACACCGAGCTGAATTAATGCATTAGCCTGACGCAGGTGCTTTGCAGGCACGACCTGCGGAACCAACGCAGACGAAGCAGGCAAAGCAATCCCCGCTGCCGCGCCATTCAGAGCACCCAGCAAGGTGAGGCTCAGTACCGTGGCTGAACCATCAAGCACAGACCACGCAACGATAGCCTGAGAAACAGCGGCAACCAGCGCCGATACAACTAACACCCGACTGCGTGAATAGCGGTCAGCAACGACACCCCCCACCAGCAGAAACAGCACGTTGAACAGGGAACGGGATGCAACCACTACGCCTAAATCTGAGGCAGAGCCGCCAATATCCAGCACCGCAAAAGCCAGCGCAATGGGTGCGATTCCATTGCCCAGTACGGTGAACAGACGTCCTAAAAAGAGATAACGAAAGGATGCATAATGGAAAACCTGAGCATTTTTCTGGAATTTATTCATTGTCAGGAGTTGGTTGAGCTGAAGTTGTGCATATAGTAACTGCGTTTCTGTAATAGTTAAGTCCGGTTTTATGCAGGTCTCCCGCACGTTATTGCGAGGCTTTACAGATAGCACCGTCTTTTACTCTCTTTTCCAGAGACGTGCATTCCACGCAAAATCGCAATGAATTCAGCTGCTCACTCAAAGGCGATCCTGCCCTTCAGACCTGACCGTTCAACTGCAAAAGCCAAAAAAAAGCCCGCCATTAAGGCGGGCAACAATACTGGAAGCAATGTGAGCAATGTCGTGCTCTTCTTCGGCAGAGCCACCGTCGAAGTGCAGGTGAATAATAATCATTCTTATTATCATCTGTAAAGCAGTTATTGAGAACTTTTCTCATCACCACATCATTTGTGCGCTCATTTTAAGTTGCGATGACGAAAATCAGGCTGGCAGTGGTTGCAGGTTTTGGGACTATGCCTGCTTTGCGATACACTCTGGTTAATGCCTCAAAATCGTTGAGTTCTATGTCAAAACTACTATGTTCGCTGTTGCTCAGTCTCAGCGCGTTGAGTTCGCCTGCGTGGTCAGCGCCTGCGGGTGATATCCGCCAGACCGGCTTTGTCTATTGCGTCAGCGGCACGCTGAACACGTTTAATCCGCAGATGGCCAGCAGCGGGCTGACTGTCGATACGCTGGCGGCACAGTTATATGACCGCTTGCTGGATGTCGATCCCTATACCTATCGTCTCAAGCCCGATCTGGCGTCGAGCTGGGAAGTACGCGATAACGGCGCGACGTATCGCTTTCATCTGCGCAGCGGCGTCCAGTTCCAGCAGACTAACCAGTTTCGCCCTACCCGCGCACTAAACGCCGACGATGTGGTATTCAGCTTCGCAAGGATGTTTGACCGTCATCATCCCTGGCATAACGTCAACGGCGGTAACTACCCCTACTTTGATAGTCTGCAATTTGCCGATTCCGTCCAGAGTGTTAAAAAGATTGACAACAGGACGGTTGAGTTCAGGCTGAACAGCCCGGACGCCTCGTTCCTGTGGCATATGGCGACCCACTATGCGCCGGTACTGTCGAAAGAGTATGCCGACCAGCTCACCGCTCAGGGCCGTCAGGAAGAGATGGATCGTCAGCCGGTGGGCACCGGTCCTTATCAGCTCAGCGAATATCGCACCGGTCAGTACATCCGTCTGGCGCGCAATCCACACTACTGGCGTGGGGTGCCGCGTCTGCAACAGGCGGTGATCGATCTTGGTTCCGGCGGAACCGGTCGCCTTTCCAAACTATTGACCGGTGAATGCGACGTACTGGCCTACCCCGCGGCAAGCCAGCTCAGCATACTGCGTGATGACCCGCGCCTGCGGATGACACTGCGTCCCGGTATGAACATTGCTTATCTGGCTTTTAATACCCGTAAGCCTCCACTCGACCGGCCTGAAGTCCGGCATGCGCTGGCGCTGGCCATCAACAATGAGCGGTTGATGGAGTCGATCTACTACGGCACTGCCGAAACGGCCGCTTCGATATTACCGCGCGCGTCCTGGGCTTATGACAATGATTCGCGCATTACCGGCTACGATCCTGAGAAGTCACGCGCCGCGCTTGCCGCACTCGGCATCAGCGATCTGCATCTGCGGCTGGTTGTGCCTGCCGCCTCGCAGTCGTGGAATCCCAGCCCACTGAAAACCGCCGAACTGTTACAGGCGGATCTGGCGCAGGTTGGTGTCCGGCTGACCATTGTGCCGGTCGAGGGCCGTTTTCAGGAGGCGCAGCTGATGGCGATGAACCATGATCTGACGTTGTCAGGCTGGGCCACCGACAGTAACGATCCGGACAGCTTCTTCCGCCCGCTGCTCAGCTGTGCGGCGATTCGCTCGCAGACCAATTACGCGCACTGGTGCTCTCCGGCCTTTGACGAAACGCTGCAGAATGCTCTGCTATCACAACAACTCTCTGGCCGCATCGACAGTTATGACAAAGCGCAGCAGATTCTGGCACAGGAGTTACCGGTGTTACCGCTGGCCTCCTCTCTGCGACTGCAGGCATTTCGTCATGACATCAAAGGGCTGGTACTGAGTCCGTTTGGCAACGCCTCGTTTGCCGGGGTTTATCGTGAAGCTGATGAGGGTAAGTAAGTGATTATCTATATTTTGCGCCGTCTGCTGCTGCTGCTCATTACCCTGTTTCTGCTCTCGCTGGTCAGCTTCAGCCTGAGCTACTTTACCCCTAATGCCCCGCTGGAAGGCGCTGCGCTCTCCGATGCCTGGTGGTTCTGGTTCAAAGGGATGCTGCAGTTTGATTTTGGCGTCTCCAGCACTAACGGTCAGGAGATTGGGCTACAGCTGCGTGAGGTTTTCCCGGCTACCATGGAGCTCTGTATCCTTGCGTTTCTGTTTGCGCTGCTGGTAGGTATTCCGCTGGGGATCTGCGCCGGTGTGATGCGCAATAAATGGCAGGATAAAACCATCAGTGCGCTGGCACTGGTCGGCTTCTCTGCGCCCATCTTCTGGCTGGCGCTGCTGCTGACGCTGTTCTTTTCGCTGACCCTGGGCTGGCTGCCGGTATCGGGACGTCATGACCTGCTCTATCCGGTGCAGAATATCTCCGGCTTTGCGCTGATTGACGCCTGGCTAAGTCCTTCGCAATGGCGGCATGAGATGATTATCAGCGCCCTGTCCCACCTTATTCTGCCGGTGCTGGTGCTGGCGATGGCCCCGACGACAGAAGTGATCCGCCTGCTGCGCAACAGCACCAGCGACGTGATGGATAAAAACTATGTCAAAGCGGCGGCCACACGCGGTCTTTCGCGCTTCACGGTGATCCGTCGCCACGTATTGCACAACGCGCTGCCGCCGGTCATCCCGCGTCTGGGCCTACAGTTCTCCACCATGCTGACGCTGGCCATGATCACCGAAATGGTCTTTAACTGGCCGGGTCTGGGCCGCTGGCTGATTAACGCGATTCGTCAGCAGGATTATGCCGCGATCTCAGCCGGTGTGATGGTAATTGGCGGGCTGGTGATTCTGGTGAATGTGATTTCTGATGTGATTGGTGCGGCAATGAATCCGCTGAAACACAAGGAATGGTATGCCCTCCGGTAGGGCTTATGCGCCGCGGGAAAGTTATTCAAAACATGCCGGTATGAATTTGGGCTGTTAAATGACTTTCAACCTGGATGAGGCTATGAAATTATGGATGATGCTGACCTCGCACAGGAACGCGAAGAAGCACATCCTGTTGCCTTTCTGGCAATTCCTTAAAGCTTCAATGGCTTATGCGTCTGGTGCAATGATGGAGCCGTATTGGCCGGGACGGCTTTCTGTTTGTATTTCCAGGGACACCGCAGGATTCTGACTATCGCGACCAGACTTTACAAATTCTGGTATAAAGACCACAGGTTATTCATCAGGGAAAAGATTATGAGTCTCAGCAGAGTGTTACTTGTACTGGTTTTTGCAGCATGTATTGCCCTGTTACTCAAGGCGGGCTCATTCAGGGTTACGCATTATCTTGATGACAAAATCGATAATCAGATTACCCGATGGGCTGATGGCAAGTAAGCAATCAGGTTCATTCAGCAGACCTGGTCCGGGCGGGTCTTTTTCAGCTCCCGCCACCATAACGTGCTTACGCTTCGCTATTAAATCTTTTGTCACTATCAATCGCACAGTAACACTGTATGGTGTGCGAATCAGCCTTTGCTGATGCTACGATTTTCCTTTTTTGATGCAATTCATGCCTGCGTAACGCGGGCTTTTTTGTGCCCAAAACCAGCCAGCGCTTACCGACATCTCTTCACAGGAACCAGACAATCCCCGGGTTAAATCGGTAAAGCTGAAGGGTGACTCAGAGGGTAAGTGTTTTTCGATAGCGTTAACGGAGGGTGAAACAACGTCAGCCTCTGGCACAAACCTGCGTCAGGCCGCCTTCGTCGCCAAAACCCTGGAATGGTCAGCCGATTGATTTATCACCCCAGCCAGGTCATGCGCGGCACCAGGCTCCCAAACGGCCAGGGCTGGACGAACTCATCACATCCTGAATTTCATTTAATTCAGCCCATGGACACGGTTGCGGCCATTGTGTTTTGCTTCATAGAGCGCCTTATCAGCCTGTTGCTTAAGTCTTTTGGCCTCATCTGGCTGGCCGTTTGAAATCAGGCTACTGTATCCGGCGCTAAGGGTCACAATACCTTCAGGAATACCGGAGGTTTCGTGCGGTATTCCGGCAGACATAACTGCGTTTACTGCGCGCTCCGCCACCTTTTTCCCCATGCTTTCTCCACCCGAAGGCAGGATAATGGCAAACTCTTCTCCGCCGTAACGTGCAACCACGGCATCCTGTCGCTGCGTGATTTCTTTCAGAATGGTGCTGACACGCTGCAGACAGGTATCGCCGGCGACATGCCCGTAGGTATCGTTGTAACGCTTGAAAAAGTCGATATCAAACATGATCAGTGCCACGGGTTCACCCGACTTTTGAGAGCGCTTCAGGACCTGATCTAACATCGCATCAAACTGGCGGCGATTAGCCAGTCCGGTTAGCCCGTCAATTAATGCCAGTGACTGCAGCGTATGGTTGATCGTGGTCAGCTCATCCCTGATCTGTGTTAATTCCAGCTGATTTCTGACGTTCTTTTTAACCTGTCTGAGAACAAACATCCCCATCCCGGAAATCATTACAAGCAGAACCACGTTCAGTATGACGTCGATGATATTGGCGGAGAACCAGTCGCTCCGGATCTTATCGAGGTCGTATCCCGCCGTGACAATGAGCGGATACTGCTCAAGGCGGGCGTAGCCATACACCCGCTCTACCCCATCCAGTGCAGAACGCCACGTTGCGCTGCCACTGGCAGAGGTTTTCAGGACAGTTGTAAATAATGGACTCATGGACAGGCTGCGGTTGATGGCAGAATCCGGGAAGGGCCGGATATACAGGACAGAGGTATCAGCAAGAATCAGCCCCAGAACGTCGCGATCACCCAGCGTATAGTAGCTATAGAACTGCCGGAAATAGTCTACTTTGACCGTTGCCAGCGCGACGCCGGCAAAGTTGCCTTTTGAATCATTCAGTCGCAACGATACCGGAATAACAAGGTCACCTGTAGACCTGCTGCGGATAACACGGCCAATCCTTACGCGGGTATCCTCATGGGTACGGTGCCAGATAAAATAGTCCCGATCGGCGTTGCTTCCGTTTGCCGGAACGTAGTTGCCTGACGTGGCAATCCATTTCCCTTGTGCGTCATAAATAAACAGCCCATGAAGCTGACGCAGTTTACCCTGCTGCTCTTTAAGCTGACGAGCGAAGACGGGCGTGGCCGCGTAATCCAGCCCGTTCAGACTGAGCAGTCTGACGGCATCCGCCAGCGTAATATCCACCTGCAGAAAGGCATCTTCTGCCTGTTTGGCGAGAGAAACAGAGAGGTTACGGGCATCATCTTCACGGATATTCTGATTGTGCTGCCACGATCCCCAGAGCGTAAATATGTTAATCACAACAACAGCAAGCACGGTTGCAAAAAGGAAAAACGCCATCGTGCGGCCAAGAGAATTACGGATACCTGAAGGTACAACACCGCCACTGTTTTTATTCAACACAATGATTTCCATTAAATCCTGATACTTAAACATAATTTACGCATGAGATAACCGCAAGCAGACCGGGATGACTCACGATGTTGTTGTGATTTCTGTGAGCGTCCAGCCTGCCGCTGCCAGACAGCATGTTTCCTGATTAAATTGAATCCTTTGATCACCACGGTCTTCACGCTGCGGATGCCACGCCGGAAAAATATATCAACCGTTGTCAGCTTTATTCTCTTTATGACTTAAGTATTTTATTTTAAGAGATTGAATCAGGTCTGGCAGAGAGTAAATGACAAAGTCCAGACAGCGTTACTTTTGCATAAACGACTGCCGGGCTGAGGTTGCAATATTTTAATGATGTCGCGCGGTGAATGGCTGATTAATTTAACACGCTCTCTTTTCAGACCTGCTTCGTTTACTCTGTTATGACAATCCAGCAAGCGAATGAGAAACATTTTATAATCACTGGGATAGTTAACGCAGGCAAACACATAACTCCCCGCTAATAAACCGTACATTTTCGGCAGGGATTTATTCAGAGCAGATACTTCCATTTTAAAAACCACGTTATTTAATAAATATTTGAACGTGAAAGCCCCGACTGGTTTGCCGGGGCCTGCGGCCTGATCAGAATATCAGATTATTCAGACTTACGTCCGCCGCTGTGGCTATTCTGGCCACCTTTCTTACCGGCTTCTGAAGCTTTTTCACGGTCATTGGCGAAATTATCCCCGCTATGCTGCCCGCCTTTTTTACCCGCTTCAGATGCTTTCTCAGGGTTTTCTGCAAAATTACCTGAACCACCACGATGTTCGGCCATGATATCCTCCTGGATAACTCTATTTATAGATGGCAACCGGTATAAATAAGTCATACTGGTCATAGTCATATTGTAATATTTATTCCAGATGCACCCCTGATGTTTGCAAGCGCACCCGGAAAGACCCGGCGATAAAAACCCGTTAAGCGAAACGCACCGATAAAAAATAAGCCAGACGACAAAGGTCAAGTTTTAAAAAGAAAACATAATTTTAAGGTGACGACATAAAAACATAAACTATCAATACTGTTAATAAAATATTACGTTTATATAAAAACCATAAAACATACGCCTTAAATATTACCCACCGCTTTAATGTCACTCACATCAAAAACCGCTTAAAAATCGCGGTTTTTTATTTCATCAGGCGATCGCTACCGTCATCAGGGTTCACACATGAATCGTCTTGCCCGAGTGCTCTGACAGTGGCTGACCGGATTCGATTAACATCGCCGCGTGGCTTATCCCTGTCCGTTTGCATGGCACGCTGTAGCGACGGTAACGGCAAGTATCCGACAGACCTGCCACTGACCTGAGCGAGCGACTATCTT
This sequence comes from Pantoea sp. 9140, assembly GCF_000745295.1. NCBI lineage: Bacteria > Pseudomonadati > Pseudomonadota > Gammaproteobacteria > Enterobacterales > Erwiniaceae > Pantoea > Pantoea sp. 9140. The sequence continues at coordinate 1,871,926 of NZ_JQNO01000001.1, forward strand.
CCCATAACGTCACTATTAATCATTTGATTCACTCCCCTTTGCCCAGGACCGCCAGAATAGGATCCAGGAAGTTTTGCTGATTTATGTGGGTCTTAACGTTCTGTCGTCTTTGCCACCCTTTTTTGCAGCCTGTCATGGAACACCCGATGGCCCGGATTGTAATTCTCTGTAACCCAGCGCCGAAATTGCTGACGCCGTTTCCTTGCCTGTGACGGGGATCTCGACGGATAATCCCCTATAGTCAGTTGAACGGGCTTACCCTCCAGCAATTACGGTTGAAAATGCCACTTCGCCAGTAAGGGAGAGGCTGACATGCAGGCTGGACGAGTTTGGGAATACCTTCGTTTTATCGCGGCGCTTAACGGTGTCTGATATCGATAAGCGACAGGTACATTCTCTCTGCGTATTCGCAAAGACGTACACAAACCCTGTAAATTAAAGCTGTTCAGAGTTTTCCATGACAAAGCAACATAAAGCAGACCCACGGGGCAAGTAACTAAAATGACTGATTTTTCTGAAGCAATATTGCCCGGCCTTAAGGATAGTAAAGTGAAAACGTATGCCCTCCGATAATATCTACGCCGAAAAACGCCTGCCCAGCGCGTTTCGTCAGAGCTGGCATCATTTCTATGGCAACCCGATTTCGATGGTCGGCCTGTATGGCTTTGGCGCACTGCTGCTGCTCTGCCTGTTTGGCGGTTTCATGGCACCTTATGATATTGACCAGCAGTTCCTGGGATATCAGCTGCTGCCACCGTCATGGTCGCGCTACGGCGATGTCTCATTTTTCCTCGGCACCGACGATCTGGGCCGGGATGTTCTGAGTCGCCTGCTGAGCGGTGCCGGTCCGACGGTGGGTTCCGCGATTCTGGTGACGCTGTTCGCTACGCTGGGCGCGCTGGTGCTGGGCGTGCTGGCGGGCATGACGCACGGCATTCGCTCGGCGGTGATGAACCATGTGCTGGACACCCTGCTCTCTCTTCCGTCGCTGTTGCTGGCGATTATCGTGGTGGCGTTTCTCGGGCCGCGTCTTGAGCATGCGCTGCTGGCGGTCTGGCTGGCGCTGATGCCACGTCTGGTGCGCGAAATTTACAGTGCCGTGCATGATGAGCTGGAAAAAGAGTATGTGGTTGCCGCGCGCCTGGACGGTGCCAGAGGTCGTAATATTCTGCGCTACGCCATCCTGCCCAATATTCTGCCGCTGCTGATTACCGAAATTACCCGCGCGCTGTCGATGGCGATTCTGGATATTGCCGCACTCGGCTTTCTTGACCTCGGTGCGCAACTGCCTTCGCCGGAATGGGGCGCGATGCTGGGCGATTCGCTGGAGCTGATCTACGTTGCGCCCTGGACCGTGATGCTGCCCGGGGTGGCGCTGATGGTCAGCGTATTAATTGTTAACCTGCTCGGTGACGGCATCCGTCGCGCCGTCGAAGCGGGAGTGGAATAAATGCCGTTACTTGATATCCGTAATCTGACCATTGAATTTATGACCGCTGACGGGCCGGTCAAAGCGGTCGATCGCGTCAATCTGACGCTGGGCGAAGGTGAAGTCCGGGGGCTGGTCGGTGAATCCGGCTCCGGTAAAAGTCTGGTCGCCAAGGCTATCTGCGGCGTGACCAACGATAACTGGCGTGTGACGGCCGATCGCATGGTGTTTGATGATGTGGACCTGCTGCGCCTCTCCCCGCGCGAGCGCCGTCGCATTATCGGGCATAACGTCTCGATGATTTTTCAGGAGCCGCAATCCTGTCTGGATCCCTCCGAGAGCATTGGCCGTCAGCTGATGCAGGTGATCCCGCGCTGGACCTATAAAGGCCCCTGGCTTAAACGCTTCTGGTTCTGGCGCAAAACCCGCGCTATCGAACTGCTGCATCGCGTCGGCATTAAAGATCATAAAGACATCATGCGCAGCTTCCCCTATGAGCTGACCGAAGGCGAATGCCAGAAAGTGATGATTGCCATTGCGCTGGCTAACCAACCGCGTTTGCTGATTGCCGATGAACCCACCAATGCGATGGAACCGACAACGCAGGCGCAGATATTCCGCCTGCTGAGCCGCCTGAACCAGAATAACAACACCACTATTCTGCTGATCAGCCACGACCTGCGCACCATGAGCCAGTGGGCGGACCGTATTAACGTGATGTACTGCGGTCAGACGGTGGAAACCGCTCAGAGCGAAGATTTAATGAGCACGCCACATCATCCTTATACGCAGGCGCTGATTCGGGCGATGCCCGATTTTGGCCGCGCGCTGCCGCACAAAAGCCGTCTCAATACGCTGTCAGGGGCGATCCCATCACTGGAGAGCCTGCCGATAGGCTGCCGCCTGGGGCCTCGCTGTCCTTACGCGCAGCGTAAATGTGTCGAAACGCCGCGCCTCACCGGCAGTAAAACACATCTCTTTGCCTGTCATTTCCCGCTGAATATGGAGGGCCAGTAATATGGAGACCCTGCTGGAAGTGCGCAACCTGAGCAAAACTTTTCGCTATCGCACCGGCCTGTTCCGCCGTCAGCACGTTGAGGCAGTAAAGTCTGTCAGCTTTACCCTGCGCGAAAAACAGACGCTGGCGATTATCGGTGAAAACGGTTCCGGCAAGTCCACGCTGGCGAAGATGCTCAGCGGCATGATCGCCCCCACCGAAGGTGAGATTCTGATTGACGACCACCCGCTGACCTTTGGCGATTACGGCTATCGCAGTCAGCGCATCCGCATGATTTTTCAGGATCCCTCAACCTCACTGAATCCGCGTCAGCGCATCAGTCAGATTCTGGAATTTCCGCTGCGACTTAATACCGAACTGGATGCAGAAGCGCGCGAGAAACGCATTATCGCCACCCTGCGTCAGGTAGGATTACTGCGCGATCACGCCGGATATTACCCACACATGCTGGCACCCGGTCAGAAACAGCGTCTGGGTCTGGCGCGCGCGTTGATCCTGCAACCCAAAGTGATTGTGGCCGATGAAGCGCTGGCCTCACTGGATATGACCATGCGCTCCCAGCTGGTAAATCTGATGCTGGAGCTGCAGGAGAAACACGGAATCGCCTACATTTATGTCACCCAGCATCTGGGCATGATGAAGCACATCAGCGATAAAGTGCTGGTGATGCATCAGGGCGAAGTAGTTGAGCGTGGCGGCACGGCTGACGTGCTCGCCTCCCCCCTGCACGATCTGACCCGGCGCCTGATCAGCAGCCATTTTGGCGAAGCACTCAGTGCCGAAGCCTGGCGGCGCGAGCGCTGATTTTTGCTGCATATCGCGGAAATTGCGGGCCGATTTACCTGATTTATGAGAGACGTGCTAGAATCCGCACGTCGATTAACGTCGGTCGCTTACTTTTTAACCATGCGGCCGCCAACTACAATGACCATAAGGATTACAGCTATGGGTTTTCTTTCCGGTAAGCGCATTCTGATTACTGGCGTTGCCAGTAAACTTTCCATCGCCTACGGTATTGCACAGGCGATGCACAAACAGGGCGCAGAACTGGCTTTCACCTACCAGAACGACAAGTTAAAAGGTCGTGTGGAAGAGTTTGCTAAAGATTTGGGTTCAGACATCGTGCTGCCATGTGACGTAGCCGAAGATGAGAGCATCAAATCTCTGTTCACTGAACTGGCAAAAACCTGGCCGAAATTTGACGGTTTCGTTCACTCTATCGGTTTCGCCCCTGGCGAGCAGCTGGTTGGCGACTACGTGAACGCCGTTACCCGCGAAGGCTTTAAAATCGCGCATGACATCAGTGCTTACAGCTTCGTCGCGATGGCCAAAGAGTGTCGCGAGATGCTGAATCCACACTCTGCGCTGCTGACCCTCTCTTACCTGGGTGCTGAGCGCGCGATCCCGAACTACAACGTAATGGGTCTGGCGAAAGCGTCGCTGGAAGCGAACGTGCGTTACATGGCGAACGCCATGGGCCCGGAAGGTGTGCGTGTTAACGCCGTTTCTGCCGGTCCAATCCGCACCCTGGCTGCATCAGGCATCAAAGATTTCCGTAAGATGCTGGCACATTGCGAAGCGGTTACCCCGATTCGCCGTACCGTAACCATTGAAGATGTCGGCAACTCAGCAGCATTCCTCTGCTCTGACCTGGCTGGCGGCATCACCGGTGAAGTGGTACACGTTGATGGCGGCTTCAGCATCGCCGCAATGAACGAACTGGAACTGAAATAAGTTCTGCAAGGGCGAGCCTGGCTCGCCCTTCTCTTTACGCCCATCCTGCCCTTCCCGCCTGATTTTGCTGCCGTTATACCGTAACGCTATTAATTATCACCGATCAATCTTTTGCCCCGGACTGGCCATCAGCGACGATAAGCCTGCCCTTCGGTTTATGCATATTTTCAGATTCTGCCGCCTGCATACCGAACCCGAATTTGCAAAAGGATTGATCATGGAACAACGCCGCTATCCGGGCCATAACCACTGGTTTTACGAGAGCCAGACCAGTCCACGTACCACACAGGCCGCACCGCTGGTGCCAGAGGCTGCCCATATCGATGACCGTTTTTTGCTGGGATGCCACGCCAGCGACGCCGTAGTGCAGTCACTGCTGCGCACGCATCAGCCGGCTCTGCTGGCGGCGCGCGATCTGGCACAGCTGCTGTTCCCCGATCGCGTTGTCACCTCGCTGACGCACACCTTAACGCTTTACGACCGCCTCAGCACCGCACTGACCGTGGCGCAGGTCGCGGGTGTGCAGCGGTTGTGTAATCACTACTCTGCCCGCCTCAATCCGCTGCCTGGCCCTGACTCTTCACGAGAGAGTAATAATCGCCTGACCCAGATTACGCAGTATGCGCGCCAGCTGGCGATGCAGCCTGAACTGATCAATGCCAGCGCCATCACCGCCCTGGATGCGGTCGGCCTGACCGAACCCGATATTGTGACGCTGAATCAGCTGATTGGCTTTGTCAGTTATCAGGCGCGCGTCGTCGCCGGATTACAGGCCCTGCAGGCCCAGCCGGTACGCTGGCTGCCGGGCAGTACTGCGCCACCCGATGCTGAGGCTACAGGATTTGATGAGCCTGCCCGCTGGCAGCCAGTGCTGAAGCCGCTGGAGCTGCGGTATGCCAGTGCTGAGCAGCTCGCTGCCGTTACCCGTTGTCAGACTCTGCCTGGCATGCAGGACGCGGTATGGTTGCTGGCCCATGACCCATCGGCGCTGTATGGCTGGGCGCAATTGCGTCAGCATCTCTCACAGGAAAACACCCTGGCGGAAGCGACAGCCGCCCGTATTCTCGGCAGCCGCTGGGCGTTCCGGCTGCTGGCCGGGAATGAGGTATTGATCGAGGGTGTCGATGACACGAATTTAAAAGGAGAAGAGCAGCAGATCGTCGCGCTGTCGGCGCAGCTGACCCGTTCACCCGAGCGTTTCAGTGCGGCCCATCTGCAGCCGCTGATGGAGGCGGGCTGGGAACATGAGGCGCTGTTCGCGCTGATTCAGAGCGTGGCGATAGGCAACTGGAACAGTCGCCTGTTTTACGCGCTGGGCGAGGCGCAGTAGCCTGAGCTAGAACGGCAACTGACCGCGCGCTTCGTCGAAAAAGTGCTGTGCCAGCGGAGTGGCACGGCCAGGCTCGGCTATCACCAGCGCCGCCTGGCGCGCCATCGGCGGCAGCGTAATGCCGCGCTGCTGTAACCCCTGAAGTGATGCGGGTAGCAGATGACCCACCGGCGAGACCAGCAACCCCAGACCGACCTGAGCACACTGCATCAGCTGCATGATAGAGGCGCTCTCCACGATAACCCGCGGCACCAGCGCCGCCTCGCGAAAGGCCATATCAAGATAGCGACGGAAATAGCGTGTTGGCTCCGCCAGGCAGAGCGGCTGTTGTGCCAGTTCGTCGAGCGTCAGCGGGGTTTCTCCCACCAGCGCCGGGAAGTGATCAGGATGGAATACGGCCTCAACGCCCTGATCAGCCAGCATCTCGGTCTGAAAATGAAGCTCCCGCAGCGTCGCCATCTCAAAAAAGCCAATGCCGACATCCACAGTGTGGCTGTTAAGCGCTTCCAGCAGCTGGTCAGCACTGAGTACCGCAATGCGGTAATCGAGCTGGGGATAACGCGCCTGCACGGCTTTCAGCAGCAGCGGCAGTGCCACGCTGCACTGCGGCACCACGCCAACCCGCAGTGTGCCGTTTACCCCATGTTTCAGTGATTCCACTTCCAGCTTCAGCCCCTGATAGACCGAAACAATTTCTCGCGCCCACGCCAGCACGCGATCGCCCTCTGGCGTAAATCCGGCAAAGTTATTGCTACGGTTAATCAGCGGCAAGCCCAGCTCGCGCTCGAGATTTTTCAGGCGCATGGAGAGGGTTGGCTGTGTAACAAAACTGGCTTCCGCGGCCCGGCCGAAATGGCGTTCCCGCTCCAGGTTACACAGGTAAATGAGTTGTTTAATGTCGATGTTAATTATCCATCAGCAGGTTTAAGACTGTTCGTGTGACAGTCTCAATGGCAGTATCAACCAGAGTATAAGGCTCAATGTTACCCTGCGCGGGCTATGATCTTTTAACCGCACGGATCATCGGCGCAGTCGGGACAAATAAATCAGAGCTACGCGCGACGGTTATCTGAAACGCAGCGATAACCGCAAAATCACCGTCTCAAACCCTCTGGTTTACTGGCTTAGTTACCAGAGCATTCAGCGCCAGGCAGATTAACCCGAACCCTATGGGCAACAGGAAATCGTAGCCGAGCAGTCGGTAAAGCCCGATGCCGGCCACGCCACCTGCAAGGAAAGACAGCAGGGTCAGACTGTGCAGCCGCAACCGCCCCAGCAAGTTCGGCGCATCTTTCGGTGAGGCTTTACGCCGCAACACTTCAAACAACATCGCCAGCTCAATCCCGATATCAGTCGCCGTGCCAGAGATATGGGTGGTGCGAACCCGGGCATTGGAGATCCGCGTGACGACCGCATTCTGCAGCCCCATTAAAAAGCTCAGGCTCATGATCAACACCACACCGGGCGACCTCGGCGGAAAGTGATTCTCAATCACGCCCAGCGTCATCAGCGCGATGCCCTCAATCAGAATAACGAAGGCATAGATAGTACGGATATTCCTGCGGTGCCCGGCATTAATTATCAGAGTTGAAAACATGGAGCCCGCAATAAACAGCAGCACGATCGACAAAAAAAACAGGCCAGGCCCCAGGTTCGCTTTTGCCAGATGATCGGACAGCAGCGAGACATTCCCGGTCATGTTAGCTGAAAAGAAACCGACAATCTCGAAGGCGGCGGTATTCAGCGCGCCTGCGGCAGCGGCCAGCGTGCAGGCCAGTCGGGTATCGGCGCTGTTGCTGCGGGCACTTTCTGTGCTGATTAGCATGACAACCCCGTGTTCAGTGGAAAGCCGTAATAATCCGCTCATTCTGCCGCCGTCACAAGGCGCTGAATCAAACACGTTATTCTCTGCCTCACGATGCGCATCACCGCATCATTCAGGATCCCGCGCGGCCTGGACGCCGTGCGGGAAACCGATTAGCTGTTTGCCAGACGGAAAGTCGAGACCGACTGCGTCAGGTACTGCACCTGCTCTTCCAGTGAGGCCGATGCCGCCGCAGACTCCTGCACCAGCGCCGAGTTCTGCTGGGTCACGCTGTCCATCTCGGTAACCGCCTGCTCGATCTGACCGATGCCGCGACTCTGTTCATCAGACGCGGTAGAGATATGCTCCATCAGCAGATTCACGCGGCTGACCGATGAGATAATGGCACTCATCGCCTCGCCGGTCCGGCTGACCTGATCGGAACCGGCGTGGATGATGGAGACCGATTCTGCAATCAGTCCTTCAATCTCTTTGGCTGCGGTGGCGCTGCGCTGGGCCAGGTTACGCACTTCTCCTGCGACGACCGCAAAACCACGTCCCTGCTCACCCGCACGGGCGGCTTCGACGGCTGCGTTCAGCGCCAGAATATTAGTCTGGAAGGCGATGCTGTCGATAACGGTGGTAATTTCCTCAATCTTCTTCGAGCTGGCGTTGATCAGCGCCATCGATGTCACCACTTCCTGCGAGACTTTTTCGCCGCTTTCCGCGTTTTTCACCGCTTCACTGGTCAGACGGCAGGCTTCAAACACGTTTTCAGTGTTCTGTTTCACCGTTGCGCCCAGTTGCTCCATGCTGGCTGCGGTTTCCGTCAGCGCAGCGGCCTGCTGTTCAGTGCGCGAGGCGAGATCGATGTTGCCCGCCGCAATTTCCTGCGAGGCGGTAGAGACTGAGCGGGTTGAATCACGCACCTGAAGAATAATGGCGGTCAGCGCGCTGCGCATCTGCTCCAGCGAACCCATCAGCATCTGAATTTCACTGCGTGAACCCGGTTTCACCGGCACGGTGGCATCCAGCACGCCCGCCGCAATCAGCTTGCAGTGCTCCTGCGCTTCATTGATTGGCGAAAGGACATAGCGCCTCATGAAGATGTAAATGGCGATGATGATGCCGAAAAACAGCACGCCAAACAGACCCAGCAACGTAATACCAGAGGTGAAGTGACTCTGGGCGTCGCTGTTGAGCTTTTTGGCGTAAGTTTCGTGCTGGGCCAGAACACGGTCCAGAATAATTTCATACTGACGATCCAGACGAACCACGGTCGGGATCTGATTTTTAAAACGCACCTGATCGTGCGCCTCTGCGGCCTCAATTAATGGCTGCAACCCCTGCTGACGATAGGCCTGATAAGCCTGACTGTAGGCATCTGCCTCTGCCTCTTCGCCCGGCAGACGCGGCGCATTCATATAGGCCTGGAAGGCGGCATCGGCTTTACCTGCCACGGTCCGCACGCTGTCCAGCGTGGCCGGATTGCTGGCGTCACTGCCCTCAATCTCCTTCATGTACTCCATCAGGCGGACACGCAGCGTACGGCTGTGGTTGATCGGGTCAATGACCGAGAGCACCACGCGGATCTCTTTGTTGACCGCGTTCAGGGAGTGATTGCTCTGAATCAGCAGCCAGGTACTGATCGCCACGCTGGTAAGAAACAACGCCAGCAGGAAGGAAAAGATGATGAGTGAGGATTTTTTTAACGACATTGCAACATTCCGATAATAAACAGGGTTAGTCGCTATATCGGCAAAAAGGGACGGTGCATTAGGGGTCGGCTTTTTTTAGTTACAATAAGCGGGACGGTAGTGTTCAACCTCCCCCAGTCAACAGGCGCTAACCGCCCGGAGCAACCGGGCGTCTGACCGAATGATAAACCTGAAACAGCCTGCTGCTACGCAACGCCTAGCGCCATTTTCACTTCGTTAGCGATCTTCTCGACCTGAGGACCGTAGATCACCTGAATGTCATGCTCGCTGACGCGATTAACCCCGTTAGCACCGGTGCTCATCAGCGTCTGATCGACCACCTGATTCATCTCTTTGACCCGTACCCGCAAACGGGTAAAGCAGCAATCGACATCCTCGATATTGGCCTGCCCGCCCAGTCCGCTGATAATCACCTGCGTCCGCTCATCCGCCGTCACCTGCTGCGGTTTCTCCTCCTCTGACTCCCGGCCCGGCGTTTCGACATGCATCCGGGTAATCACCAGCCGGAAAGCATAGTAGTAGATCGGCGCATAGATGACGCCCAGCGCCAGCGTCCACCACCAGTGGGTTTTCGCGCCGCCCAGCATGCCGAACACCACCAGATCGATAACGCCGCCCTGCACGTTGCCGATCATCAGATGCAGCATCGACATCAGCATAAACGACAGGCCGGTCAGAAAAGCATGCAGCAGGTAGAGCACCGGCGAAACAAAGATAAAACAGAACTCCAGCGGCTCGGTAATCCCGGTGGTAAATGAGGTCAGCGCGCCCGCCATTACCAGCGCTTTGACCCGTTGCTTATGTTCGGGCCGCGCGGTGTGATAGATCGCCAGCGCCGCCGCGGGCAGACCAAACATCATCACCGGAATCTTGCCCTGTGCCAGAAACTGCGTGGCGGTGCGCAGCGTCTCATCGGGTATTGATCCCGGATGGGTCAGCGAGGCATTGAAAATGTTCAGCGCACCGACCACCGTCTGACCATCGACCACCGCCATGCCGCCAATTGGCGTGAAGCGCACGGTTTCGTTGAGGATATGATGCAGGCCGGTAGGGATCAGGATGCGTTCAAAGGCCCCCAGCAGAAACGCGCCATACTGGCCGCTTTTGCCAATCATCTGGCCAATCCAGGCGATACCCTGCCCGATGGTAGGCCAGACCAGCGCCAGCAACACCCCAATCAGCGGCAGACAGACCACGGTCACGATCGGCACAAAACGCCGTCCGCCAAAGAAGCTGATCGCCGTGGGCAGCTGCTGGGTATAGAAACGATTGTGCAGCGCCACCGTGATCAGACCGGCAATCACCCCGCCCAGCACACTCATGTTGTAGGTGAAGACGCCCAGCATGTTGATGTACTCCGCCGAGGTCATCATGGCGGTGGTCTGATCCATCCCCGCCTGCTGCAGCGCGGCGGGTGTAGTAGTGGCTGCGGTGATCCCTTTCGCCGCCAGCGTGGCGCTGATACCCACGTTCATCACGATATAGCCAATCACCGCGGCAAAGGCGGCGGTAGGTTTTTCCGCTTTCGCCAGTCCGATGGCGCTCGCCACTGCAAAGAAGACCGGCAGGTTGGCAAACAGCGCCCCGGCGACCTTGCGGATAAATCCAATGATTAACTGCGGCACCTGCATCTGCGCAAAGGCCTCGCCGGTCACCGCCGGGTTCTGCATCGCCGCCGCCAGCCCGAGGAAAATACCCGCGGCAGCGATGACCGAGATTGGCATCATCAACGCTTTGCCAAACGCATGGATCTGGCTGGTCAGCTGTTTCATGGAGTCGCGCCCTCTCTGATAGTGAACAGCAAGTATTAGCCTGTTGTGGGGAGAACTCCCGTTATCAGCCGGTTAAAGGCGGGTAAAATCTGACCACCATCACAATTCTGGCCGATGCACGATAAACGCCAGCTATCGCACCATTAAGTCAATCAATTAGACAAGGTATGAGGATATCTGCAGACTTTGTTTCACCATCAGGCTATAACCTGATAACAAACACCAAACAATAATTCCTACTATAAAAAGCCTGCACTCAATATGAAATTTAAACGCCAAATCAAACCCTACCGCGCGGCTGCGGGCGGCTGGGGTTCACTGGAAGCCACTACGCGTTTCGTTCTTGACAGCAAAGCGGCCCTGAAAAATATGCGCAACCTGATGCGCATGAACAAAGCACGCGGTTTTGACTGTCCGGGCTGCGCCTGGGGTGATGACAATAAAAGTACCTTCAGCTTCTGCGAAAACGGCGCCAAAGCGGTGACCTGGGAAGCGACACGCCGCATGGTCGACAGCGATTTTTTCGCTAAGCACAGCGTGACAACGCTTTATACCCAGAGTGACTACTTCCTGGAGTATCAGGGGCGTCTGACCCATCCACTACGCTACAACGCGGAAACCGACCACTACGAGCCGATCAGCTGGGATGATGCCTTTGCACTGATCGCGCAGCACATCAAGGCGATGGACCATCCGGACCAGATGGAGCTTTACACATCCGGTCGTGCCAGCAATGAAGCCTCCTGGCTTTATCAGCTGTTTGGCCGCCTGATGGGCACCAACAACTTCCCTGACTGCTCCAACATGTGTCACGAAGCCAGCGGCACCGGGCTGAAGCGTAGCATTGGCGTCGGCAAAGGCACTATTCGCCTGGATGATTTCGATCACGCTGATGCCATTTTTGTCTTCGGGCAAAACCCTGGCACCAACCATCCGCGTATGCTGCACAGCCTGCGTCACGCTGCCGATCACGGCGCGAAGATCGTCACCTTTAATACCCTGCGCGAGCGCGGTCTGGAACGTTTTGCCGATCCGCAGAAACCGCTGGAAGTGGTGACCTCGAAAGCCGGCAACATCAGCTCCTCCTATTACCAGCCGAACCTGGGCGGTGATATGGCGGCAGTGCGCGGCATGGTTAAATCCCTGCTGGAAACCCATCGTGCGCGTCTGGCCGCCGGTGAAAGTGGCCTGTTTGATCAGACCTTTATCAATGCCAAAACCAACGGCATTGAGGCCTATCTCGATGCGGTGGATAACACCAGCTGGATGCAGATTGTGGCGCAGTCTGGCCTGACACAGGCGCAGATCCGTGAAGCGGCTGCGATCTATCAGAGCGCTGATCGTGTGATCTGTACCTGGGCGATGGGCATCACTCAGCATAAGCATTCGGTCGACACGGTACGCGAAATCACCAACCTGCAGCTGCTGTTTGGCCAGCTGGGCAAAAAAGGTGCAGGCCTCTGCCCGGTTCGCGGTCACAGTAATGTGCAGGGCAACCGCACCATGGGTATCGATGAGAAACCGGCCAAAGCCTTCCTGGATGCGCTGGGTAATCATTTTGGTTTCGAGCCACCGCGTGCGCCAGGCCACAACACCGTTGAAGCGCTGAACGCGATGCTGCGTGATGAAGTCAAAGTGCTGATCGCGCTGGGTGGCAACCTGGCTGCGGCTGCGCCCGATTCACCGCGCACCGAAGAGGCGCTGTCACGCTGTGGTCTGACCGTCCATATCAGCACCAAACTGAACCGCAGCCATCTGGTGCCGGGTCACGAAGGGCTGATTCTGCCAACACTGGGTCGCACCGAGCGCGATACCCAGGCAACCGGCAATCAGTTCATTACCGTGGAAGACTCTTTCAGCATGGTCCACGCCTCTGAAGGTATCGGTATTCCGCTGGCGGAAACACAGCGTTCAGAGACTTCGATTGTTGCGGGTATCGCCCAGGCCGTGCTGGGTGATGAGAAAGTGAAATGGCGCGAGCTGGCGGGTGATTACAACCTGATCCGTGAGCACATTGCCGCGACGATTCCGGGCTTTGCCGACTTCAACGCCAAATGCGATATCCCGGGTGGTTTCTATCTGGGCAATGCAGCAGCAGAGTTGCGCTTTAATACGCCAAGCCAGAAAGCGGAGTTCAACGCGTCGGCGCTGCCGACCTCGCTGTTCCCGACGCTGGATCAGGACGTGCCATTTACGCTGCAGACGCTGCGTTCCCATGACCAGTACAACACCACTATTTACGGCCTTGATGACCGTTACCGTGGCGTGTTTGGTCAGCGTGAAGTGGTGTTCATCAACCCGGACGATATGGCAGACCTGGGCTTCACCGAAGGCCAGAATGTTGATATCGAAACGCTGTGGAATGATGGCATCACCCGTCGCGTCAGCGGCTTCAAACTGGTTCCCTACAATATTCCGCGCGGTAACCTGGCGGCTTATTATCCGGAAACCAACCCGCTGGTGCCGCTGAACAGCTTTGGCGATGACAGCGGTACACCGACCTCTAAATCGGTGCCGGTGAAGCTTGAACTCTCCGAGGCACTGGCCGATCAGCGCATCGCCTGATAGCGCCTTCGCCACACCCTGAAAAGCCGGTTCGTCCGGCTTTTTGCCTTGCCGCGCGGCGTCGATTCGCGTAAAACTGTCAGCCGCAATCAGCCAACGAAACGTAAAAATTATGTTCCAGGATAACCCGCTGCTCGCGCAGCTGAAAGAGAAGCTCCATTCGCAAACGCCTCGTGCTGAAGGCGTCGTTAAAGGCACCGAAAAAGGCTTCGGCTTTCTGGAAGTCGATGCGCAAAAAAGCTACTTCATTCCGCCACCGCAGATGAAGAAAGTCATGCATGGCGATCGTATCACCGCCGTGATCCACAGCGATAAAGATCGCGAAAGCGCTGAGCCGGAAACCCTGATTGAACCGTTCCTGAGCCGCTTTGTTGGCCGGGTGCAGAAAAAAGACGATCGCCTGTCGATTGTGCCGGATCATCCCCTGCTGAAAGATGCCATTCAGTGTCGCCCTGCGCGCGATGTCAGCCATGCATTTGAAAATGGCGACTGGGCCGTGGCAGAAATGCGTCGCCATCCCCTGAAGGGCGACCGCGGCTTTTATGCCGAACTTACCGATTTTATTGTCAAAGCTGATGACCATCTGGCGCCGTGGTGGGTGACGCTGTCGCGTCATAACCTTGAGCGTGAAGCGCCTGACGTCAGCTTTGGCGAGATGCTGGATGAAAATCTGACGCGTGAGGATCTGACCGCGCTGGATTTCGTCACCATTGACAGTGCCAGCACCCAGGATATGGATGATGCGCTCTATGTGGAAGCGCAGGATGATGGCGCCCTGCGTCTGACTATCGCTATCGCCGATCCGACCGCCTACGTGCCGGAAGGCAGCCAGCTTGATAAGCTGGCGGCGCAGCGCGCATTCACCAACTATCTGCCGGGCTTCAACATCCCGATGCTGCCGCGCGAACTCTCTGATGATGTCTGCTCGCTGCGTCCGAATGTGCGCCGTCCGGCGCTGGCCTGCCGCGTCACGGTGGCCGCCGATGGCACCTTAAGTGATGACGTCGAGTTTTTTGCGGCCTGGATTGAGTCCAAAGCCAAGCTGGCCTACGAAGACGTCTCAGACTGGCTGGAAAACAGCGGCAGCTGGCAGCCGGAGAGTGAGGCGATTGCGGAACAGATTCGTCTGCTGCACAGTCTGTGCCTGGCGCGCAGCGAATGGCGTCAGACCCACGCGCTGGTATTTAAAGATCGCCCGGACTACCGCTTCCTGCTGGGTGAAAAAGGCGAAGTGCTGGAGATCGTGGCTGAACCTCGCCGTATCGCTAACCGCATCGTTGAAGAGTCGATGATTCTGGCGAACGTCTGCGCGGCGAAAGTGCTGCGTGACCGTCTTGGCTTTGGTATCTATAACGTCCATGCCGGTTTCGATGCGACCAATGCTGAGCAGGCCGCCGCCGTGCTGGCCAATCACGGTATTACCGTGGATGCACAGGCGATCACCACGCTGGACGGTTTCCGCGTGCTGCGTCGTGAGCTTGATGCCCAGCCAACCCAGTTCCTCGACAGCCGCATCCGTCGTTTCCAGACCTTCGCGGAGATCAGCACCGAGCCAGGCCCGCACTTTGGCCTCGGTCTGGAGGCGTACGCCACCTGGACCTCACCGATTCGTAAGTTCGGCGACATGATCAACCATCGTCTGCTGAAAGCGATTATTCGCGGTGAGCAGATTGCCCGCCCGGATGATGCTGTAACGGTGACGATGAGTGAACGCCGTCGCCTGAACCGGATGGCGGAACGTGATGTCGGCGACTGGCTCTACGCCCGTTATCTGGCCCCGTTTGCGGGCACCGACCGTCGCTTCAGCGCTGAGATTATCGATGTATCGCGCGGCGGTATGCGCGTTCGCCTGGTCGAGTTTGGCGCCGTCGCCTTTATCCCGGCACCCTTCATTCACGCCGTGCGTGATGAGCTGGTTCTCAGCCAGGAAAATGGCAGCGTGCAGATTAAAGGTGAAGTGGTTTACCGCGTAACTGACGTGATTGAGGTGACCATCGCCGAAGTCCGTATGGAAACCCGCAGCGTTGTGGCCCGTCCTGCCGTCTGAACACTGCGTGATTAAGCTTTAAATCTGGCGGGATAACTTCGGTTATCCCGCCTGTTTCCGTCCCGTCCGCGTTACAAAAACGTTAAATTTGTACCCCGCTTCACACTTCTCCACTGATTAACTTTCACTTACATTCCATTACATTAAGTTTAACTCGTTGTTTTTGATCGCCTTCCCTCGGTCCCTACAAGGAGTTAGTCATGAAAAACGTCAAAACCAGTGTCATCTGGTTAGTGGTGGCGTTAATCGGCGCAGGCGCTTTCGCCATGCTGGCCCTCAGCCGCGGCGAACACGTCAACGCAGTCTGGCTGGTGATAGCCGCTGTCGCCTGTTACAGCATCGCGTATCGCTTCTACAGCCTGTTTATCGCCCGCAATATCTTCGAACTTGATGATCGCCGGATGACTCCCGCCGAGCGGCTGAGCGACGGACTCGATTATGTCCCGACCAATAAATGGGTGCTGTTTGGTCATCACTTCGCGGCTATTGCCGGTGCCGGTCCGCTGGTCGGTCCGATTCTGGCGGCGCAGATGGGCTTTCTGCCAGGCACCATCTGGATTCTGGTCGGCGTGATGCTGGCGGGCGCGGTACAGGATTTCCTGATCCTGTTTATCTCCACCCGCCGTGACGGCCGCTCACTGGGCGAGATGGCGCGGCAGGAGCTGGGGGCCTTTGCCGGTGTGGTGACGATGCTCGGCGCGCTGGGCGTGATGATCATTATCCTGTCGGCGCTGGCGCTGGTTGTCGTGAAGGCGCTGGCGAACAGTCCGTGGGGCCTGTTTACCATCGCGGCCACTATTCCCATTGCGCTGTTTATGGGCGTTTACATGCGCTTTATCCGGCCCGGTAAAATTGCCGAAGTGTCACTGATTGGCTTTGTGCTGATGATGGCGGCGATTATTTATGGCGGTGACGTGGCACAGCATCCTTACTGGGGCCCCTTCTTTACCCTGAAAGGCACCTCGCTGACCTGGGTACTGGTGATTTACGGCTTTATTGCTTCGGTGCTGCCGGTCTGGCTGCTGCTGGCACCGCGCGACTACCTTTCGACCTTTCTTAAAATCGGCGTGATTGTCGGGCTGGCGGTGGGCATCGTTTTTGCGATGCCTGAGATGAAAATGCCAGCGGTGACCAAGTTTATCGACGGCACCGGCCCGGTCTTCTCCGGTGCGATGTTCCCTTTCCTGTTTATTACCATCGCCTGCGGCGCGATCTCCGGCTTCCATGCGCTGGTCTCCAGCGGCACCACGCCGAAGCTGGTGGAGCGGGAAAGTCATATCCGCTTTATTGGCTATGGCGCCATGCTGATGGAGTCGTTTGTGGCGATCATGGCGCTGATTTGTGCCTCGGTGCTGGATCCGGGTGTCTACTTTGCCATGAACTCACCCGCCGCGCTGATTGGTACCACCGTTGAAAGCGCGTCACAGGTGATCAACGGCTGGGGCTTTGTCGTGACGCCAGAAATGCTGAGCGGCATCGCCCGTGACGTGGGTGAAGGCTCGATTCTCTCCCGCGCAGGCGGCGCGCCCACTTTCGCTGTAGGTATGGCTCACATCATTACCGAGATCTTTAACAGCCGGGCGATGATGGCGTTCTGGTATCACTTCGCCATTCTGTTCGAAGCGCTGTTTATCCTGACCGCTGTCGATGCGGGTACCCGCGCCTGCCGTTTTATGGTGCAGGATCTGGTAGGCACCGTGGTGCCTTCTCTGGCGAACAACCGTTCCTGGCTGGGTAACATGGCGGGCACCAGCGTCGCAGTCGCGGGCTGGGGCTTCTTTGTCTATCAGGGCGTGGTCGATCCACTGGGTGGCATCAACACCCTATGGCCACTGTTTGGTATCGGCAACCAGATGCTGGCGTCGATGGCGCTGATTCTTGGCACCGTCGTGCTGTTCAAAATGAAAAAGCAGCGCTACGCCTGGGTGACTATTCTGCCCACCGTCTGGCTGTTTATCACTTCGATGACCGCGGGCTGGCAGAAAATTTTCCACGAAAAACCGTCCATCGGTTTCCTGGCCCAGGCGAATAAGTTCCGCAAAGGGCTGGATGAAGGCGTGATTATTGCGCCGGCAAAAAGCGTGGCGGATATGCAGACCATCGTGTTCAGCAATCAGATTAATGCGGCGCTGTGCGCTTTCTTTATGCTGGTGGCAGTCACGATGCTGGTCGCCGCGTTCTTTGTGATTCGTCGCGCGCTGAACAGTGCAGTGCCGACCACCAGCGAGACGCCGGTGGCACTGCGCAACAAGGCGGTGCGTCATGTCTGATGCCATTCATCAGGGCCATCGTCCGCAGGGTGAGTGGCAGATTATCCGCTGCCACCTGACGGCTTCGCCGATGCCGCAGGCCCTCAGCTGGCGAGGATTCTGGCGCGGTCTGCAACAGTGCTTCCGCTTAATGGTCGGGGTCCAGGATTATCAAAAATATCTGCAGCATATGCGTCTGCATCATCCCGACCAGCCGCCGATGAACGAGCGCGATTTCCATCGTTACTGCCTGGACGCCCGCTTCCCAAGCCAGGCGGGTAAACTGGGCAAATGCCCCTGCTGACCGCACGCTACAGCCCCGCGCCGCCGGGGCTTTTTTGTGCCATTCTTATCTGGATGGAAAAATATATTTGGTTTGCATCTTGTGCTGGCGTCAGATGATGAATACTGTTGCTAAAATAATGAGATAACGCCTGCAGAGCACTTCCCGGAGGAAGTTTCCATGACCGATGAACACGGGCAAACGTTGTTGTACACTCTTTTTGGTACAACCAGCCCTCATTGGCGTCTGACCGCGGACAGCGATGCGTTGCATTTTGCCGAAGATGAGTCATCACAAACCAATATCGCCCTGCCGCTGACCCCCGGCCAGGCCGCAATGATCCGCGCGATGCCGGTCATCACCTCAAGCATCAATCTGACTATGACCCTTCAGGGCATTGATGTGCCGATGCATTTTGTCGGACGTAAAGTGAATCAGGCTTCATGGGCCGGCACCGCCTCTGCCTGGGGCGATACATCTGCAGTTGCCCGCGATTTAACCCTGGGGCTGTCTTTCGCTGAACAGGTGGTTTCTGAAGCTAATTCGGTGATTGTAATCCTCGATCAGCGCGGCAATATTCAGCGTTTTAACCGCCTGAGTGAAGAATATACCGGCCTGAATGAGCACGAGGTTATTGGCCGTAACGTCTTTCAGCTTTTTATGACCAAACAGGAAGCCTCACAGTCACGACGCAACATTGCGGGCTTCTTCCGTGACGGTAACTCTTATGAGGTTGAGCGCTGGGTCAAAACCAAAAAAGGTCAGCGACTGTTTCTTTTTCGTAATAAGTTTGTTCACAGCGGCAGTGGCAAAAATGAAATTTTCCTCATCTGTTCTGGCACAGACATCACCGAGGAGCGACGCGCCCAGGAACGCCTGCGGGTGCTGGCAAACACCGACACGGTGACCGGTTTACCCAATCGCAACGCCATTCATCAACAGATTAGCCTGGCGCTGGAGTGATCCGAGGGGGATGAGACCGGCGTGGTTTATCTCGACCTCGATAATTTTAAAAAAGTGAACGACGCCTACGGTCATATGTTCGGCGATCAGTTACTGCAGGCAGTTTCACTGGCCATCCTCAGCTGTCTGGGTAAAGACCAGACCCTGGGCCGTCTGGGTGGCGACGAATTTGTGGTGCTGGCTGAGCACACCAGTCAGGCTGCACTGGAAGCGATGTCTTCCCGCATTCTTGAGCGGCTGCGTCAGCCTTTCCGTATCGGGCTAATCGAAGTTTACAGCGGCTGTTCAATTGGCATCGCTTTTGCGCCGCTGCATGGCGACGACCGCGAGAGCCTGATTCGCAACGCAGACACCGCGATGTATCACGCCAAAGAGAACGGGCGCGGCAAGTTCTGCGTGTTTGCGGCAGAGATGAACCAGCGGGTCTTTGAGTATCTGTGGCTGGATACTAACCTGCGCAAGGCGCTGGAACTGGATCATCTGCTGGTGCACTATCAGCCAAAAATCGACAGCGACGGCCAGGTCCGCAGCGCTGAAGCACTGGTGCGCTGGAACTCACCAGAGCGTGGTCTGGTCTCGCCCGCTGACTTTATTCCCTATGCTGAAGAGTCAGGGCTGATTGTGCCGCTGGGACGCTGGGTCATGCTCAACGTGCTGAAGCAGATTATCGCCTGGCGTGAGCAGGGCATTTTTCTGCGCGTCGCCGTCAACGTTTCGGCCCGTCAGCTGATTGATCAGAGCATCTACACTGACCTGAAACAGGCGCTGCACGAGGCTAATATCACCGACTGCCCCATCGATATTGAGCTGACCGAAAGCTGCCTGATTGAGAATGAAACTGAAGCGCTGAAGCTGATGAAGCAGTTTCAGGAACTGGGCGCACAGGTGCACCTGGATGACTTTGGCACCGGTTACTCCTCGCTTTCTCAGCTGGCACGCGTGCCAATCAATGCCATCAAACTCGACCAGAGCTTTATCCGCGATATTAACAAGCAGCCGGTTTCACAATCGCTGGTGCGCGCTATCGTCGCCGTCGCCAAGGCGCTCGATTTGCAGGTCATTGCTGAGGGTATTGAGACCCCGGATGAAGAGAAGTTTGTCCTCAAAAGTGGTGTCGATGGGCGTCAGGGTTACTATTACGCAAAACCAATGCCCGCGGAACAATTTGGGCATTGGCTGGCTAAGCATCCTGCCCGCGTTTAACGCTGGTTAAGATTAACCCGCTTTACGCAGTGATGCGCTGTGGCGGTTTTGTAACTGCACCAGGCGTTCCATATAAGCAATATCTTTGGGTTCGATAGTGAAAGCATAATCAACCCAATCCTCAGTAATATCCATCAGCTCAGCGCGTGACAGTTGCAGCACGCGCTGACGCGCTTTCAGCATCGCCCGCACGCCATTGAGCTTAGGCCGTAACGTATCAATAAAGGTGCGTGTGGCGCGGTAGCTGTCGCCAGGCTGGAAGACTTTATCCACCAGTCCGCGCGTCTCATACCACTCCGCGCTATGGGACTCCCCTTCACAGATTAACTCCTCTGCCAGCTTCATGCCGGAACGACGCGCCACCAGCGAGTAGCCACCCATGCCAGGAAACAGGTTAAAGGCAATTTCCGGGAAGCCCATCCGCGCGTTGTTCTGCGCCAGAATGAAGTGATGCGCCAGCGCCGCTTCAAATCCACCGCCCAGCGCACTGCCTTCAATCATCGCCAGCGTCACCGCGCCGGTGTCGAAACCGCGTGCTGCTGAGTGGATGCAGTCCACACAGGCACGGGCATAGGCCCGCAGCGCCTCACGGCGGTTGTTGCGAATGCACTCGACGAAGAAGCGCAGATCGCCACCGGCGTTGAACATCTGCGGCACCAGTGAGCCGGTGACCCAGAAATCGATTGGCAGACCGGAGCGCTGAGCGGCATAGCTCAGGTTCATGATCTCCTCAATCAGTTCGTGGTTGAAGCTCGGACGGGGCTGAGCGCGCAGCATCATCCACATGGTACGACGCCCTTCTTCGTAATAGGCGACTAACTGCGTGGTGTTGCCGACTTCTGTAAATAATCTGCACGTTGCTTGGTTAATAACTGTCATTGTCTCATCCTCTGTTTATATTTTGATGCGTTAAATACGCCACATCAGCGTAATGCAGAGTGAGGCCAGACCAAATGAGAGATTGATTTACAACACAAAATCCAGAGTGATCCCCGACTGGCGCGTCGGGGATTGATTAGGCGGGTTACTTAATAGCGGCACGCTGCCCGACGGCAACATGAAGACGCTTAAGACGTTTTGAATAGATGGCGGTGATGATGGGCACCAGCACAGAGGTCACAATCACGGACGTGGCAACCAGCGCCGTGGCTGCCGGGGCAACCGGTTTAAACTGCGGCAGCATTTCGGCAATCAGCACCGGTGTGGCCACCGCCGCGCCTGCCGTACTGGATGCAGCCACGCCAGCCGTGCCATCTCCCCCGCCAATCAGCCGATCGGCCAGAATAAGCGGGATGCCGGTAATGATGATGACGGCTATGCCCAGCATGATGCCCAGCAGACCGGTTTCCGCAATCACCCCAAGGTTAATGGTGTTACCCAGGGCAAAAGCGAAGAAGGGAATCAGCGTATGTACCGCTTTTCCGAAGAAGTCGCGCAACTCCGGATCAAGATTCCCTAATGCAAATCCGACCACAAACGGCAGGACAGCGCCGACAAACACGTGCGGCTCGAATGAGGCGATGCCGGCGGTGCCCAGAATCACCATGGTCATCAATGGCCCGGACTCCAGCGACATCAGCACAAAAGCGCCCGCTTCCTCTTTCGAACCGTACTGTTGCATGATGGAGGCATAAAGACCGCCATTGGTCATATCCATCGCGGCGACCAGCGCCAGCGTCGATAAGCCGGCAAACATCCCCACTTCTACGCCATTTTCCGGCATCACCCGCGAGGCGATCGCCGCTACCACCCATGCCACGGCAATTTTGGTAAGCACCAGCGTGCCTGATTTACGCAGTACCGTTCCGGTGGCGCTGAGTTTTATCGACGCCCCCATACAAAAGAACCAGACGGCCAGGATGGGCACGGTGCCGGTCATCAGACCGTTGGTGAAAGAACCGAAATATTTCCCGGCCCCTGGTGAGAACGTATGGCAGAGTGCGCCGATAAACAGCGGTACGAGCATCATGCCGCCCGGAATTTTATCTATTGCCCGTTTGATGTGCATATAAATGTCACCTTTGCTATGCCAGAGGGTGGTGCTGGAGGTGCCCGAAGGCGATGCAGGCAAAATAGTGACTTGAGGTAATCAAAACAGTGATCGATTCGATTAAATGAAACACTGTTTTATTTTTGTTGTTAGGTTGTTTTATTAACTATGATGCGGATCGCCATACCAGTCTCAAAAGAGACCAAAAAAACGGGACGCTATTGCGTCCCGCCTGTTATTTCTGGCCATACCAGGCATTCTCGCCATGCTTTCGCAGATAGTGCAGGTCAAGCAGCGTCTGATTGATAGGCGGGAGGTTAGCGGTCAACTGCTGGCTGAACAGACCCATATATGCTACCTCTTCCAGCACAACCGCGCTGTGCACGGCGGCGTGGGCATCTTTCCCCCAGGCAAAGGGGCCATGGGAGTTGACCAGTACCGCCGGGATCGCCGAGGGTGACAATTCACGCTGCGTGAAGGTCTCGATGATCACCTGGCCGGTATTCCACTCATAGTCGTGCTGAATCTCTTCATTACGCATGGCGCGAGTACAGGGGATCTCGCCATAGAAATCATCAGCGTGGGTGGTTCCCCAGGCCGGAATGGGGCGTCCGGCCTGTGCCCAGATAGTGGCATGCCGCGAGTGAGTATGGACAATACCGCCTACCTCAGGCCAGGCAAGATAGAGCGCCCGGTGTGTCGCCGTGTCCGATGAGGGTCGTTTATCCCCTTCTGCCACCTCACCAGTCGCCAGATCGACCACCACCATGTCGTCGCGCTTCATCACGTCATAGCTTACGCCAGACGGTTTAATCACCAGCAAGCCCTGTTCGCGATCAACCGCACTGACATTGCCCCAGGTGAAGGTCACCAGGTTATATTTGGGTAAATCCAGATTCGCTTCCAGAACCTGTTGTTTAAGGTGTTCCAGCATGCCTTTTCTCCTGCTGACAATCGTCCCTGAATTTTGCGGAGTCAGACGCCAAAGGGTTATGGAGCAAATGGCTATAAACGCAGAAGGAATGGCTGTGAATCGAAAAATGTGTGGTGATTTAAGAGTTTTCTATCTTCGGAATTTATCCAGAATGCTTAGAATCTTCTCAGGCAATGCGTGGACCTGTCGGGTCCGGCATTGCGCCTCACCCGCTACAAACGGTTTGTCCATGGTGATCACATTTCGATGCCGTCACGGATGCGGCAATGATGCGACACAAGCGGGCTGAGGAAATATCGGAGCTATACTAAGAGTGTTGCCTCTGTGAGCACATCAAAGGAGAAGTGTATGACAACAACAATGAAACGAATCACTGCCGTTGTACTGGCGACCACGTTAGCTGTTGCACTGAGCGGCTGTTCTAACTGGTCTAAACGTGACCGCAACACCGCGATTGGCGCGGGCGCGGGCGCAATTGGTGGTTCAGTATTGACCAATGGTAGCGCACTTGGCACAGTCGGCGGCGCCGCTGTCGGTGGCATTATCGGTCATCAGGTCCACTAAGGACCTTATTAAAAGAATAATCGGCTACGCTAAGCATCTGCATGACAATCGGGCTACTCTGGTAGCCCGATTTTTTATTCATCCACCCGCCAGTTTGACTTTCATCCCTTTGGCTTCCAGCAGCGTTTTCAGTAAATCGCGTTTATCGCCCTGAATCTCAATAACGCCCTCTTTTACCGAACCGCCACAGCCACACTTCTTTTTCAGTTCAGCTGCCAGCAGCGTCAGAGACGCATCATCCAGGTCGATGCCGGTGATCAGGCAGACGCCTTTGCCCTTGCGTCCGCTGGTCTGACGCTGGATCCGCACAACACCATCCCCTTTTGGCCGTTCCGCTTTTGGCTCAGGCTGCGTGATGCGCCCGCTGTCGGTTGAGTAAACCAGTGGATTGTCATTCGCCATTATTGTGTCTCCAGACTGTCCAGGATCGCCTGCAGGGCGGCGGCGGGATCGGCGGACTGCGTAATCGGACGCCCGATAACCATATAGTCTACGCCCGCCAGCTTCGCCTGCTGCGGTGTCATGATACGACGCTGATCGCCGGCATCGCTGCCTGCCGGACGAATCCCCGGCGTGACCAGCGCAAACTCCTGACCCAGAGCCTGTTTGAAGCGGACCGCTTCATGTGCAGAACAGACCACACCATCCAGTCCGCACGACTGGGTCAGCTTCGCCAGTCGCTCTGCCTGTTCGGCAGGGGAAAGCGTAATGCCCAGCTCTCGGAGATCGTCGGTATCCATGCTGGTCAGTACGGTCACCGCAATCAGCAGGGGCGCATCTTTACCAAAGGGAAGCAGCGCCTCACGCGCCGCATTCATCATCCGCGCCCCGCCGCTGGCATGCACATTGACCATCCAGACGCCAAGATCGGCTGCGGCAGCCACGGCATGCGCGGTAGTGTTAGGAATATCATGGAATTTAAGATCGAGGAACAGCTCAAAGCCGCGCTGCTGCAGAGTGTTAACCAGCGCGGGACCAAACAGCGTAAACATCTCTTTGCCCACTTTCAGGCGGCAACTGCGGGGATCGATCTGGTCGACAAAACGCAACGCGCTGTCGTGGTCATGATAATCCAGCGCTACCAGAATCGGCGAAGCGGTCACGTTGTGGGGTGAAGGCATGGCATTTCCTCTGCAGTGAGCACCCGCAGGCGCGATTGACAAACGGCAAGCATTCTACCTGCGGTGTCTGGCCATCACAATCGCCATTGCCCCTCTGCCTGGCAATAAATGCACCTCTGCCGAAGCCTGCTGATTATTGCCTATATAGTATGTTGTAACTATTATGGGGTGATGTTAATTCAGTTATAACGGCCGCTTTACTGGCCGTCGAGACCACGGATGGGCTTCACTGAAGACCACGTCCGGCAGGATGGACAGTGCCAGTAAAGTGCATGTGCGGTAAAACCACACTTCTGGCAGCGATAGCGTGGCTTGGTGCGAATCTGTTCACCCACCATGTCGCGCAGCACCATCAGACTCTCTTTGGCCCGGCCATCTTCGGCTTCACGCAGATTTAAATCCATCAGGCGATGGAAGACTCGCATCGTCGGATGGCGCTCAAGCTGACGACTGATGTAATTTTGTGCCGCTTCAGCGCCCTGCTGCTGTTCAAGGATGTCTGAAAGATAAAGTTCCGCTGCCGCGCCGGTGTTCTGTTCCACACAGCGCTGCAGAAAGTCTGCCCAGGCATCAGGCTGATTGAGCCGCTGGAAACAGGTCTCCAGCATGCCCAATGTTTCACTCACCAGCTCTTTATCCTGATCCAGCACGCGCTGCAAATGACCCACCGCTCTGGCGAAGTCTTCTTTTTCCATCAGAATACGGCCCATCATAATGGAGATGCGTGCGCTGTTGCGGTCGGCCGCCTCCCCTTTCTTCAGCAGGCTCATGGCACGATCCAGATCGTCGCTGCTCATCGCCTGCAGTGCGAGTTCACAGTAGAAGTGAGCAATTTCGCCTTTCTGCTTCTCTTTGCCGAGCTTAACCAGGCGTTCTGCGACCTCGATGGCCTGTTGCCAGTCACTGGTGGCCTGGTGAATCAGTAACAGCTGCTGCAGCGCGCCGATACGAAAATCCGTTTCATCGGTGAGCTGCTTAAACATATCTTCTGCGCGGTCATATAAGCCCGCCGCCATATAGTCGCGACCCAGCTGCTGAACGGCAAGCAGACGCTGCTCGTAGCTCAGGGAAGCACTTTCCATTAATGCCTGATGGATACGGATAGCGCGGTCAACTTCTCCGCGCGATCGGAACAGGTTACCCAGCGTCAGATGTGCCTCTACCGTGCCGCTGTCCTCTTTAAGCATGTCGAGGAACAGATCAACGGCTTTGTCCTGCTGATTTGAGAGCAGGAAATTGACGCCCGCCACATATTCACGTGACAGCCGGTTGGCTTCCTGTTGCTTATCCTGATGCGCGCTGCGGCGGCCCATATACCATCCATAGGCAGCCGCAACCGGCAGTAACAGAAACAGCAATTCATGCATTGAGGATTATTCCCGGCCAGCCGGAGAAGATGGCGTTGTCGCCAGGGCGGTGCTCTGCTCAATTTGCGTCTGCATACGCTTAATTTTCCGGTTGGCATTGGCCAGTGAAACACGGGTCCGCAACCAGAACAGCCCGCAGATGACCCAGCCAAGCACAAAACCTGCGCCAAACAGTGATGCCAGTAAGGTCGAGATGCTGAACTCACCCTGCGCCAGCAGATAGTTAAAAGTAATGACCTGATCGTTATGCGCGCCTAAGGTGACGGAAATGATAAAAATGACCAGTACCACTAAAAAAATCAGCAAATATTTCACAGTGCATCCTGTTGTGAGGTTATCGGGTAGAATTATGCCAAAAATCCAGCATAAATGCTGCTCCCAGCAGCATCGGGCGAGTCGCTTTTGCGCAGGCCCGACTAATAATATGGGGTCTTAAGGGTGAATTACAATCAGGGCTCCCGCTGTGCCACCTCTTTTTGCTCTTCCGGCGGCAGCGTCAGCGGGCCGCAGAAGCGCTGTGCCAGCCAGGTCGCAACGGTGACCAGCAACCAGGAGAGCACGGTTGCCATCGCCAGATCGCGTGGCCAGTGCATGCCCAGCAGCAGGCGGCTCGCCATCACGCCCGTCGCCCACAGGAAAATCACCACCACAGTTTTATAATGCCGACGCGGCCAGAGCAGTCCCAGTGCCAGCAGTGCCCAGCTGGCGGCGAACATGGTATGCCCCGACGGAAAAGCAAAGCCGGTTTCAAACGCCCAGTGTCGTTTCAGCCAGCCCGGAATCTGCGTCTCATCGGCAATCAGTGACGTCACCATCTCACCACGCTGTTTACGCTTCAGCTCGTAGAACGTTTTCTCATCCAGCCCGTGATGCTGCTCCAGCCAGATCACATAGGGACGCGGCTCCTGAATCTGCTCTTTGATAAAGGATTTGGTGTATTGTCCCGCCAGAATAGTGGCGTTCATGATCAGCAGCAGCAGGATGGCGGGCTTCAGGCGAAAGCGCAGGCACCAGAGCATCCAGGCGCTCAGCAGCACGCTGGTGACTATACCCCACGGATTGGTGACGGTTTCCGTCATCCAGAAGAGACTCTTCAGCAGCGCATTACTTTCACCTGGCTGCCAGCGCCAGCCGGTAAGCCAGACGGCAACCGGCATAATGAGCAACAGCAGCATTCCGAAGGTGGTACGACGCGAAATCTTAAACATCCTCTTCCCTTATCCTGGTGTCAAATGTCAACATTTGAATAACTTTAGCTTAAAAAAGAATAACATAACCGTTGCCGATTGGATAATCGTGCTTTATCACTGCAATTGGTCTCAGAGATTACCAGCCCGCTTCCGGGTTGTGGCACAATATTGCACGTTTGTCAGGCCACACTGGCCTGTGCGCTATCATGATGATAGTGCATCCTCTGAAGGTTCTGGAGAGTCACATGCAGCTTAAACGGGTGGCAGAAGCCAAACTGCCCACGCCATGGGGAGATTTCCTGATGGTTGGTTTTGAAGAATTGGCAACCGGACATGACCATGTTGCACTGGTCTTTGGCGATATTAATGATAACGAGCCGGTACTGGCGCGCGTTCACTCCGAATGCCTGACCGGCGATGCACTCTTCAGCCTGCGTTGCGACTGTGGTTTTCAGCTGGAAGCCGCGCTCAATGCCATCGCAGAAGAAGGTCGCGGCGTGCTGCTCTATCACCGTCAGGAAGGCCGTAACATTGGTCTGCTGAATAAGATCCGCGCCTATGCGTTGCAGGATAAAGGTTATGACACCGTAGAAGCGAATCATCAGCTTGGCTTTGCCGCCGATGAGCGCGACTTCACCCTGTGCGCAGATATGTTCAAACTGCTGGGCGTGAATGAAGTGCGTCTTCTGACCAACAATCCGCGCAAAGTGGAGATCCTCAGCGAAGCCGGGATCAACATTGTTGAACGTGTGCCGCTGGTCGTGGGACGTAATCCGAAGAATGCGCACTATCTGGATACGAAAGCGGAAAAGATGGGGCATCTGCTGCCGAAGTCATAAATGAAAAAGCCGGGTTTTACCCGGCTTTTTTGTCAGTCCAGCATGTTGCGGATAACGTAGTGCAGGATGCCGTCGTTGCGGTAATAGGTCAGCTCATTACCGGTATCGATGCGACAACGGGTGTCCAGCTCTTCCTTACTGCCGTCAGCACGGGTCAGCGTGACTTTCACGCTGCAGCCTGGCGTCAGTGCCTGAAGATCTTCCACGTCAATGCGCTCTTCACCGGTCAGCCCCAGAGTTTTGCGGGTCACGCCCTGCGGGAACTCCAGAGGCAGAATGCCCATCCCAATCAGGTTAGAGCGGTGAATACGCTCAAACGATTCGGCAATGACGACCCTTACCCCCTGCAGACGTGGCCCTTTAGCAGCCCAGTCGCGGCTCGAGCCAGAGCCGTACTCCTTACCTGCAATGACCGCCAGCGGCACGCCTTCCGCCTGATATTTCATCGCCGCATCGTAGATGGCCAGCTGTTCGCCACTTGGATAGTGTCGGGTATAGCCGCCCTCCACGCCTGGCACCATCTCATTGCGGATACGAATATTGGCGAACGTGCCGCGCATCATCACTTCATGATTACCGCGACGCGACCCATAAGAGTTAAAGTCGTTGCGCTCAACGCCGTGTGACAGCAGATAGCGTCCGGCGGGACTTTCCGCTTTAATGCTGCCCGCTGGCGAGATATGGTCCGTGGTGACAGAATCGCCCAGTAATGCGAGCACCCGCGCACCGCGAATATCCTGCACCGGCTTAGGTTCTTTCTCCATATCATCAAAGAACGGCGACAGGCGGATGTAGGTCGAACCTTCATCCCAGTCGTACGTTGCCGCTTCACTGACCCTGATCGCCTGCCACTCTGGCGTGCCATCGAAGACTTCGGCGTACTCTTTGTGGAACATATCACTGGTGACCTGCTGCACGGCTGTGGCTATCTCTTCCGGCGACGGCCAGATATCTTTCAGATAGACCGGCTGGCCCTGCCTGTCGTGGCCCAGCGGCTCCGTCTGCAGGTTGATCTTCATGTTACCCGCCAGCGCGTAAGCCACCACCAGCGGCGGCGAAGCCAGCCAGTTGGTTTTAATCAGCGGATGAATACGGCCTTCAAAGTTGCGGTTGCCGGATAAAACGGCACCGACCGTGAGATCGCCCGCTTTGATCGCAGACTCAATCTCATCTTTCAGCGGACCGGAGTTACCGATACAGGTGGTGCAGCCATAGCCCACCAGGTTAAAGCCCAGCTCGTCGAGATACGAGGTCAGCTGCGCGACGGCCAGATAATCGGAAACCACTTTGGAACCGGGTGCCAGCGAGGCTTTGACCCACGGCTGACGTTTCAGACCACGCTCTACCGCTTTCTTCGCCAGTAAACCGGCCGCCATCAGTACGCTTGGGTTAGAGGTGTTGGTACAGGAGGTAATCGCACTGATCACCACCGCGCCATCGGTCAGTGTGTGAGTCAGGCCAGTGTCGCTGTCGGTATACTCAACATTTTTGTGCGGTTTTTGCGCCTGATTCACTTCCAGCTCGTTGCTGGCATCAAACGCAGCAGGCACATCGCCCAGCGACACCCTGTCCTGCGGACGTTTTGGTCCGGCCAGGCTCGACTCCACCTCGTTCATATCCAGTGCCAGAGTACTGGTGAAACGCGGCTCATCGCCGGGATTGCGCCACAGACCCTGCGCTTTAGCATAGGCTTCCACTAAGGCGACCTGATCGGCATCACGTCCGGTCAGCGTCATGTAGCTCAGCGTGACGTCGTCGACCGGGAAGAATCCGCAGGTGGCGCCATACTCCGGTGCCATATTGGCGATGGTCGCACGGTCGGCCAGCGGCAGGTCGGCCAGGCCGTCACCGTAAAACTCAACGAATTTGCCGACGACGCCATGCTTACGCAGCATCTGAGTGACGGTCAGAACGAGGTCGGTTGCGGTAATGCCTGCGCGCAGTTTGCCGGTAAGTTTAAAACCAACCACATCCGGGATCAGCATGGAGACAGGCTGACCCAGCATGGCTGCTTCAGCTTCGATGCCCCCTACTCCCCATCCCAGCACGCCGAGCGCGTTGATCATGGTGGTGTGTGAATCGGTACCGACCAGCGTGTCGGGCCAGGCATACTCTTCGCCATTGAGGGTTTCATGCCAGATCGCCTTGCCAAGATATTCCAGGTTGACCTGATGGCAGATGCCGGTTCCCGGCGGCACGACGCGGAATTTATCAAACGCTTTCTGACCCCAGCGGAGGAAAACGTAGCGCTCATGGTTACGCTCCATCTCCAGCCGGACGTTCTCTTCAAAAGCGTCATCATCACCAAAATGGTCCACGGTGACCGAGTGGTCGATAACCAGATCGACGGGCGACAGCGGATTCACTTTAGCTACATCGCCGCCCAGACGACTCACCGCTTCGCGCATGGCCGCCAGGTCGACCACGGCCGGCACGCCGGTAAAGTCCTGCATTAATACGCGAGCTGGCCGGTAGGCGATTTCACGGTCAGCGTGAGCATCTTTCTGCCAGTCAACCAGCGCCTGGATGTCCTCTGTGGTGACAGAGTCGCCATCCTGCCAGCGCAGTAAATTTTCCAGCAGAACTTTAAGAGATTTGGGCAGGCTATCGATGTTGCCGAGATGTTGAGCCGCGCGGGGAAGACTGAAAATGTGATATTTGTTGGTGTCGACCTGCAGTATTTCCTGACTCAGCTCGCGTAGGGTAGACGACATAGCTCCTCCTTTTTTGTTCATGGTCTTAAACCTTAGTGAGATAAAGGTTTATGTTAAAGATAGACCACAAATTCGTTAACGTTTTGATTACAACACAAATTGCTACAATCGCCGAAAACGAAAATGCCCCGTGAAAACACGAGGCATCAGAAAGAGGTGATTTAATTCAAATTACAGCGTTATCCACACCGCCGCAGACCAGAACGCAAAGGAGAAAGCATACGCGCTAAGCCAGGACATTTTAATAATATTCATTTGGTTCACTCCTTCGCCGGAATCGGGCGCAAAAGTTTTTGCGGTCGCCAGTCAATCGGCGACACCCTTTGGTCTTACAGGATGTGGAAAGGGGCATTTAAAAGCCCACCGGAAACTCCGGTTATAAAAGAGCAGTGACGAATAGATGGTCTTACAAGGTTATTTGTTTTTAGGGTCCAGAAACGACTCAATAAACAGTCGCTGGTTATTACTCAAATCCCATGACTCGGGGATAGACACTTTTTCGTCCTTTGCAAGGGCTTCTTTTCCTTTGCAGGAGACTGACTTGTGCTGACCCGTGGTCAAAGAACGTTTATGACTGAGTGTATGTGCCCACATGGCTTTAGCCCCAGATACGCCAAATCATTAACGCTACAACCACCCAGAACAGCGCAGAGGCAGCGAATACGGTTAACCAGGCATTGCGACGGGTGTTGCCGGTACGCTCAACCTTGGTGCTTTTTGCCGGGAAACCCGGTTGTACAGTCAGTCGTGTATTCATAGTTTTTGATAATCACTCTCAACAAAATGATTGATAACATCGATTAAGATTTAGGAGGAATCCTAAACGCGTTAAGGCCAAAAATCCAGTTATTTTTATTGAGTAAAACGATTAACGGTATTAATCAATAGGCTTCGGTAACGTAAGAAATCATTAACTCCTGAACGAATATTTAATTAAACAGTCAGCTAATAAATTTGAGTTAATTTAAAAAAAAGATCCATTTAAAACTAAAGACCCATCTAAAGAACCTTATGTTTACTGGCTTCACACATCAGCTCTTAACTGGAGTATGGGAATAATCCTGGCGAGTCGCAAAGTGACATAGTTAAAAGTGTGTTGTATTTCGCATTTAAGAAAGCCCAACCGGAAAACATGTGATCAATGTTTCATTTACAAAAAAATCATAAAAACTTTTGATTCTCATTTGGCGCTAAAGCCTGGCAACAAAAAAGCTGCACCAGGCAGCCTTATGTTGTCGTGGAGAGCATCAACGCTATTTAAATGGCAGCTTAATGTCCTTAAACATCGCCTCAATGTCTTCGTTTGAGCGCAGCGCCACGGCGGTATCCACCACGTCGCGAGTCAGGTGTGGCGCAAAACGCTGGATAAAATCATACATATAGCTGCGCAGGAAGGTGCTGCGGCGGAAGCCAATCTTGGTGGTACTGTTGGTAAAGATATCGGCGGCTTCAATACGAATCAGGTCAGGATCGGCCACCGGGTCAACCGCCATACTGGCAATAACCCCCACGCCCAGACCTAAACGGACATAGGTTTTGATGACGTCAGCATCAGTCGCGGTGAAGACAATGCGGGGTGTTAATCCTGCCCGATTAAAGGCCGTGTCGAGTTCTGAGCGTCCGGTAAAGCCAAAGGTGTAAGTCACCAGCGGATATTCAGCCAGTTCTTCGATGCTCACCTGCCCTTTTCCGGCCAGCGGATGATCCGCCGTGACGACAATCGCGCGGTTCCAGTGGTAGCACGGCAGCATGATGAGATCGTCATAGAGATGCAGCGCTTCAGTGGCTATGGCAAAGTCCGCATTGCCCTTGGAAACCGCTTCGGCGATCTGGGTTGGTGAACCCTGATGCATATGCAAAGAGACGCGCGGATAGCGCTCGATAAATCCTTTGATCACGCCTGGCAACGCGTAACGTGCCTGGGTATGTGTGGTGGCGACATAAAGCGAGCCTTTATCCGGCCAGGTGTGCTCGCCGGCGACAGATTTGATCGCATCCACTTTGGAGAGAACTTCACGCGCTATACGAATGATCTCTTCGCCTGCAGGCGTCACCTGGGTGAGATGTTTACCGCTACGGGCAAAAATTTGCACGCCCAGCTCATCTTCCAGCATACGCACCTGTTTGCTGATGCCGGGTTGAGAGGTGTAGAGACCTTCCGCTGTCGAAGAGACATTGAGATTATGGTTCACCACTTCGACGATATAGCGCAACTGCTGTAATTTCATATCTATTCCATCCCGGTAAGTTACAGAGTCGCATCCCCGCTTGACGTATAGTCGCAAGGGTCAAGAAATGCTATGCATCAGGAAAGGTCGGAAATGCTATAACAACTATATCAGTTTAAGTGACAGAGTAGAACGGATTGATATAAGGCTCAGAAAAAGGCCAGCGAGCGCTGGCCTGAATGTGGTGCGTTGTCAGTGTCAGTGGATAAATCGGATAAACAGAGTAAGAAAAAGGCCAGCAAATGCTGGCCTGAGACTTACTTTTTCGCTTCCTGCCACTTGCCATCTATATAGAAGGCGGACCAGCCTGTTGCCTTACCCTCTTTTTCAGAGGAGACATACTGCTGTTTGGTTTTGCGGCTGAAGCGCACCAGCGTTTTATTGCCTTCCGGATCGGCTGCTGGCGCGTCGGCCAGATACTTCAGCTTCTCAGGCAGGCGATCTTTGAAGCGCTGAAGCTCCTCCACCAGCGGCGCACGCGTTTCGCGTGATTTCGGGAAGGTGTTGGCCGCGAGGAAAACGCCCGCTGCGCCGTCACGCAACACGAAGTAAGCATCGGACTTCTCACACGCCAGCTCTGGCAGCGGAACCGGATCTTCTTTCGGCGGTGCAACTTCACCACTGCGCAGAATCTTGCGGGTGTTTTTGCACTCTTCGTTGGTACACGCCATGTACTTACCAAAGCGTCCCATCTTCAGGTGCATCTCCGAACCACATTTCTCGCACTCCACCACCGGGCCGTCATAGCCTTTGATACGGAACTCGCCCTTCTCGATTTCGTAACCGTCACACTCCGGGTTATTACCACAGACGTGCAGTTTACGTTCGTTGTCGATCAGGTAGCTGTCCATCGCGGTACCACACTTCTGGCAGCGACGACGGGCACGCAGGGCGTTGGTTTCAGCATCATCGCCTTCCAGAATATTGAGGACTTCATTTTCCGGAATCAGGTTGATGGTCTGTTTGCAGCGCTCTTTAGGCGGCAGCGCATAGCCGGAACAGCCCAGGAAAACACCGGTACTGGCGGTACGGATTCCCATCTGACGGCTACAGGTCGGACACTCAATCGAGGTCAGCACCATCTGGTTCGGCTGCATGCCTCCCTCTTCAGGATCTTTCTCAGCCAGCTCAAGCTGCTGAGTAAAGTCGGCGAAGAAGTGATCGAGAACCGCTTTCCATTGCGCCTCGTTATTCGCCACCTGATCGAGATTGCTCTCCATGCGGGCGGTGAAATCGTAGTTCATCAGTTCGCGGAAGTTCTCTTCCAGACGATCGGTGACGATTTCACCCATTTTTTCCGCATAGAAGCGGCGGTTTTCTACCCGCACGTAGCCGCGATCCTGAATGGTCGAGGTAATGGCTGCGTACGTGGATGGACGACCAATGCCGCGCTTCTCAAGTTCACGCACCAGTGACGCTTCGCTGAAGCGCGCCGGTGGCTTGGTGAAGTGCTGGCCCGGAAGAAGCTGTTGCAGATCCAGAACATCACCCACGCTGACGGCAGGCAATGTACGATCTTCATCATTCTTACGCAGCGCTGGCATGACTTTGGTCCAGCCATCAAAACGCAGAATACGGCCTTTTGCTTTGAGTTTAAATTCACCCGCCGCCGCTGTAATGGTGCTGGAATCATATTTTGCTGGTGTCATCTGACAGGCAACAAACTGACGCCAGATCAGCTGATAGAGTTTCTGCGCATCCGCTTCCATATCCTTCAGCTTTTCCGCCACCACTTCCACGTCGGAAGGACGAATCGCTTCGTGCGCTTCCTGGGAATTCTCTTTACTGGCGTAAGTAATGGCGGTTTCAGGCAGATACTTTTTACCGAAATTGCTTTCGATATAGCCACGCGCCATGGCGACCGCATCCTGACTCAGGTTGGTCGAGTCGGTACGCATATAGGTGATGTGACCGGCTTCGTACAGGCGCTGAGCCATCATCATCGTTTTCTTCACGCCAAAGCCCAGACGGGTGCTGGCAGCTTGCTGCAGTGTCGAGGTGATATAAGGCGCGCCCGGCTTGCTGCTGGTCGGCTTATCTTCACGGTCGACGATCTCATAGCGCGCTTTTTCCAGCAGCGCCACCGCGGCATAAGTCTCGTCGCGATTGACCGGACGGAAGGCTTTATCACCTTTGTGCGTCACGTCCATCGACAGCTCATCGCCTTTTGGCGTGGTCAGTGCGGCATTAACTTCCCAGTACTCTTCGGGAACAAAGGCTTTGATCTCACGTTCACGTTCCACCACCAGGCGAACCGCAACAGATTGCACACGTCCGGCCGAGAGGCCACGGGCGATTTTTTTCCACAGCAGTGGCGAGACCATATAGCCCACCACGCGGTCCATGAAACGACGCGCCTGCTGAGCATTTACCCGGTCAATATTCAGTTCGCCCGGCTTTTCAAACGCCTGACGAATCGCATTCTTGGTGATTTCGTTAAAGACCACGCGGCTGAAGCGCGAGTCATCACCACCGATCACTTCCCGCAGGTGCCAGGCAATGGCTTCCCCTTCGCGGTCAAGGTCGGTTGCGAGATAGATGTGGTCAGCATTGGCGGCTAACGCCTTCAGTTCAGCAACGACTTTCTCTTTCCCGGGCAGAATCTGATAATCCGCTTCCCAGCCGTGATAAGGGTCTACACCCATGCGGCTGACGAGTGCGGCTTTCTCATCTTTTTTAACTTTTTTGACTTTCTTGTCAGTTGAAGCGTCTTTGACTTTCTTATCTGTCGAAGCGTCAGCACTCTTCTTCGCGGTTGAACCACTGGTCGGCAGATCCCGGATATGACCCACGCTGGATTTAACCACGTAGTCACTACCCAGGTATTTATTGATTGTTTTAGCCTTTGCCGGGGACTCAACAATAACGAGTGCTTTACCCATATTTACCTTTACCTAATGAAAACATCCTGCTTAACGGGAGAGGATTGGATGCCCAAAAACCCAGTGGGTTCAATATTGCTGCGCCTGTTTAACATTTCAAGGCGGAGGGGTCAATCTCAGATCAGATGATGCGGCCTGCTGCAACTGCATGATAAAGCGTGCTTTTTCCATCTGAACTCTTCGCACATCCCGGTGCAAAATCCCTGAAATCGGAATCGCCCACACTCTACCTGATAAAATCTGTTACGCAACTTAATTAGCACTCAGCCCGAACTTACGCCAGGTTTTCATCGTTCAGACCGATTTGTCACAGCATGTGACAGGCCAGTAATATAGAAAGGATTTGGATGCTGTCAAAAAGGAGCGAATAAATGCAGAGATCAACTCAGGCTATTTCCCGCCAGGCGTTGCTGGAAAAGGCCAATGCGCTAATTAAAGAACATAATGATTATTTAGCGGGCATGCAGGCGGATGAGGTAAGTCAGCAGGCGGATGTGCTGGTCTTTCGCGGGCCGTTCTTTCTTGATGCGGATGGACTGCCGACCGCGAAAACCACGGCGGTGTTTAACGTCTTCAAATACCTTGCTGTGGAGCTGTCGCCGCGCTATCACCTGGAATAAAAACCCGGCACAGGCCGGGTTTCGCATCAGAGCAGTGGCTTTTCGCCGCGCTGCCAGAGTTTCAGCAGCAACCGCTCAGCCACCGAGCCGGCGCTCTGGGTAAAACGGTCCATCATTTTACGACGGCGGGCGTAATGCACACCGAGCACGCTGAATTGATCCATCTGACGGATAATCAGGTCATCGCTGGTGCCGATTTCGTCAATCAGGCCGAGATCCAGCGCCTGACGACCATACCAGTGTTCACCAGTTGCCACCCGGTCGATATCGAGTGTCGGGCGCATCTGGTGAACAAACTGCTTGAACAGCAGGTGCGTTTCGTCGAGATCTTCCTGGAATTTTTCACGTCCCTCTTCGGTATTCTCACCAAACAGCGTCAGCGTGCGCTTGTACTGTCCGGCAGTATGCAGCTCAACATCAATATCGTTACGCTTCAGCAGGCGGTTGAAGTTAGGGATTTGCGCAACCACGCCGATGGAACCAATGATCGAGAACGGTGCCGCCACAATGCGATCGGCCACGCAGGCCATCATGTAGCCCCCGCTGGCTGCCACTTTATCTACAGCCGCCGTGATGCGCAGATCCGCATCACGCAGACGCTGAAGCTGCGACGCTGCCAGCCCATAGCCATGCACCACGCCGCCAGGGCTTTCAAGCCGCAGTAGCACTTCATCGCCAGGCTGCTTCACCGCCAGCACAGCTGAAATCTCTTCACGTAGTGAGCTCACCTCACCGGCATCCATGCTGCCTTTAAAATCGAGTACGTAAAGCGTGGGCTTAACGCTCTTTGTCTGTCCCTGCTTTGCCGCCTGTTTTTCCGCTTTGGCTTTCAGCTTTTCACTTTTTTTATGATTTTTCAGCCAGACTTTCTGCGCCTGCGGCTTCATTTTTGCCAGCTGCAAATCCTCTTTCATCTGCTGATAATCATCACCCAGATGGGTCAGACGAAGCTGACCACTTTGTGCCCGTTTGCGTAACGCGGCATTCATGATAATCATGACAATCGCAGCGACGGCAACCACCAGCGTCACCGCTTTTGCTAAAAACAGTCCATACGTTGAAATAAAATCCATCAGGTCGCCTTAGTCACAAAGAATAAAAAAACAATTCGCCAGTTTAGCCGTTTTACCCTGCTCCGTCGCCTGAAATGCCAGCAGCCGGCACAGAATGGGTGGTCTGGCGATTGCGCCCATTCGTAAATTCAGGCATAAAGCGGAATCATGCTGTTTTCGCTGGAGGACCCCGCTGTGCATTATCAACCGAAAAGCGACCTGCTCAATCACCGTATCATCCTGGTCACTGGCGCTTCTGATGGCATTGGCCGGGAAGCGGCGCTGACGTATGCCCGTTATGGCGCTGAAGTGATCCTGATGGGCCGTAACCCTGAGAAGCTTCAGCAGGTCAAAGAGGCAATCGATCAACTTAATAAATGTGCTGCTCATACCGTCGTGTTTGATCTGGCTGAAGCAACACCGGAACGTTGTCATCAGGTAGCAGAACAGCTGTCACAGCAGTTTCCGCGTCTTGATGGCGTGCTGCACAATGCCGGTATCCTCGGTGAAATCGTGCCGCTGGCGGAACTCGACCCTCAGATCTGGCAGCAGGTCATGAACATCAACCTGGACGCTACCTTTTTCCTGACCCAGGCGCTGTTGCCGCTGCTGTTAAAGTCAGATGCCGGTTCACTGGTATTTACCACCTCCAGCGTTGGCCGAACCGGTCGCGCAGGCTGGGGGGCTTATGCCGTCTCTAAATTTGCCACCGAAGGGATGATGCAGGTGCTGGCGGATGAGTATAAAACGCAGGCATTGCGGGTTAACTGCATTAATCCGGGCGGAACGCGAACCAAAATGCGCGCCAGCGCCTTCCCGCAGGAAGATGCTAACAAGCTGAAAACGCCTGCCGATCTGATGCCGCTCTACCTTTATCTGATGGGTGATGATAGCCGACGCAAAACCGGTATCAGCTTTGATGCGCAGCCGGGCAGAAAACCCGGAGCCGCAGAGTAATGGCTGACGATCGTCATCAACAGCGTCAGCAGCGGCTAAAGGAGCAGGTCGATGCGCGGATTGCGGCAGCCACCGAGGTGCGTGGCATCCTGATGGTGTTCACCGGCAATGGCAAAGGCAAAACGACGGCGGCTTTTGGCACCGCCCTGCGCGCTGCCGGACATGGCAAGCGTGCGGCGGCGATTCAGTTTATTAAAGGTGACTGGCCGAATGGTGAGCGTAACCTGCTGGAACAGCATGGTGTAGAGTTTCAGGTGATGGCAACCGGTTTCACCTGGGACACCCAGAACCGCGAAACGGATACCGCCGCCTGTCTGACCGTGTGGCAGCATGCAAAACGGATGCTGGCCGATACGCAGCTTGATTTGGTGGTACTCGACGAAATCACCTATATGGTCAGCATGGATTATCTGCCGCTGGACGATTTGATTACCGCCCTGCAACAGCGTCCGGCGCATCAGAGCGTAATCATTACCGGACGTGGCTGTCATCGCAGCCTGACTGAAATGGCGGATACGGTGACAGAAATGCGGCCGGTGAAGCACGCCTTTGATGCCGGTATCCAGGCTCAGCAGGGCATTGACTGGTAACAGAAAAAGAAAACGCAGCCCTGGGGCTGCGTTTTTAGCGATCGGGCAACACGATTAACCGGAGTTACGTTTGCTGCCCGGATTGCGGCGTGGCGCACGTGGCGTGCTGCTCACTTTGCTGTGGCGTTTCACCGCACGACGAATCTGGTTCGCCTTGGTACGACGACGATCTTTTTCGACCACCAGCTTGGTGACCGTTTCATCATCCAGCTCCACCAGGTTACGCAGATAGTTCACCGCAGGCAGATCCAGTTCGGTCCAGCCACCGCGCGGCAGGCCTTTTGGTAACGTGATATCGCCGTAGCGGACACGCATCAGACGACTCACCTGCACCCCGACCGCTTCCCACAAACGACGCACTTCACGGTTACGTCCTTCGGTCAGGGTAACGTTGTACCACTGGTTGATGCCTTCTCCACCGCCAAACTTCAGGGTTTTAAACGCAGCCGGACCATCTTCCAGCTGAACGCCCTTGCTCAGCTGACGAATTTTATCATCGTCGACCTGACCAAATACGCGCACCGCATATTCACGTTCCACTTCACGGCTCGGATGCATCAGGCGGTTCGCCAGTTCACCGTCGGTGGTGAAAAGCATCAGACCACAGGTGTTCACATCCAGACGGCCAACGGCAATCCAGCGTGAACCGCGCAGACGTGGCAGACGGTCAAACACCGTCGGGCGGCCTTCAGGATCGCTGCGGGTACAGAGTTCGCCTTCCGGTTTGTAGTAAGCCAGCACGCGGCAGACTTCGGTTGCTGATTCAGCAATCGAAACCAGATGGCCATCAATACGGATTTTCAGGGATTTGCTGCTTTCGACGCGGTCGCCTAAGGTGGCGATCTTGCCATCAACGCTGACACGGCCGGCCGCAATCATTGATTCGATTTCACGACGCGAGCCATGACCGGCACGCGCTAAGACTTTCTGTAACTTTTCGCTCATTGAGCTTCCTCTTTGTCGCCTTCCCAGGCGTCATGATTGGGTGATAATCCTTTCTAAATCAACAGGTTAACTTAGCAAGTTTGCCCCATTATACAGGCATTTAATGCTGAAGTAACGCCCTTTATGGAGAGTGTCATAGTAAATAAAGAAAGGTTAACCTCTGATAGTTTGAGATCTGATAATCCTTGATGCTGATTTAATAAAACCCGGCATATGATAAGAGAATATGTTTAATAAAACGCCTAGATCGAAAACTTTATAGCTGATGACAATTAAATTTTCTAACCACTCATTTTTCATCAAAGCGATATTCGGAGAGTAAAATCTTAACGCTATCTTACACTTCCATCATTCTTACCGTACTTTAGATCATCTAAAAAAAATATTAAAGTCAGCATGAAATGCTGGTTAGTTGAATTTAATCATGATGCACCCACTCTAAAAACAGAAAAGTCAGATTATTCCTAATAGAGATTCGTTTATAACCTTATTTTTCATAACATTTGATTGTCATTAGCTTTAATAAATTGTACGACACTATTAAGCTGATACACTTTATCCCGGCAGCATAATAAAAAAGCAAAATACGCGGCAAAGCGTTCTTGCGACATTTGAGTCTTGCTTAATTCATTCTTTAATAAAAATAGTGTTTTTACATTAATCCAATAAACCGGCGCATCCGGAGTTGTTGCGTTAATACGGTTCAGTGATGAACCCTGCTTGCATGTCAAAAATCTTCACCAGGGATTTCCCGACATGCCTGAATAAAGAAAAACATCATGAGAAACCTGTTTCTGTGCCCGGTGCTTGCTGCACTGGTGCTGAGCGGGTGTTCCGTGGGCCACACCGAGTACAGTCGTACGGCGATGCAGCACGTTGATATGAGCGTGACAGGCATTCCGACGATCCTCGGTCTGGGTACACTGGGCACCAGCATTCCTCTGACGCCTGAATATAGCCTCACGGCTGCGCACGTGGCTAAAACTGCCGTGCAGCGTGTGAAGTCTTATCACCCTTATTGCGACCTTGCGATTATTTATCACAAGAATGATGCCAGCACGCTGACTAAGTTCCGCAGCAGCGACATCGGCGATCCGGTTAAAATGTATGGTTACAGCTTTATTTCCGCGATGCCGGTTGAGTCGTCCGGGGTTAATTTAGCCCGCACGGCTATTCGGAATAAATGGAATAAAAGTCCCTGCTTAGCGATGGCTTCGAATGCGGGGGTCGTTCAGGGAATGTCTGGCGGTGGCGTTTATAATCGGGATGATACGCTGGGCGGCGTTATTGTTGGCTATTCTGACTCGATTAAAAATGGGCGTAATAACAAAGTGATCCTCAAAGATGTATCACTTTATATTCCTTACGGTCAGTTTAAGAACTGGTTAGAGTCGAATCTGGCTCAGACACCGTCGCGCGGTGTCTGAAGCCCGACGTAATTACAGGAACGGGCGGGTATCGCCCACGCCTTCACGCACGATTTCTGGCGAATCGGTGGTCAGATCGACCACCGTGGTCGGCTGCTGACCCAGCGTACCGCCGTCAATGATCAGATCGACCAGCTTACCAATGCTGTGCTGGATCTCTTCCGGGTCTGACTCGGTAAAATCGTTGCCCGGCAGAATCAATGAGGTCGACATCATCGGCTGATTCAGCGCTTCCAGCAGCGCCAGCGCCACCGGATTGGAGGGCACGCGCAGACCAATGGTCTTACGCTTTTCATTCATCAGGCGACGCGGCACTTCTTTGGTCGCCTTGAGAATAAAGGTGTAGTTGCCTGGCGTGTTGTTTTTCAGCAGCCGAAAAGCCGAGTTGCCTACCTGCGAATAAACCGACAGCTCCGAAAGATCCCGGCACATCAGGGTGAAGTTGTGGTGCCCGTCGAGCTGACGGATACGGCAGATACGCTCCATTGCGCCCTTCTCCTCCAGCCGACAGCCCAGCGCATAGCCGGAGTCGGTAGGATAGACAATGACGCTGCCTTTGTTCAGGTAGTCGACCGCCTGGTTAATCAGCCGTGGCTGAGGATTGTCCGGATGGATGTGAAACAATTGACTCATAGAAACCTCGTGTCACCTTTCCGTGATTGTCAGGCCGGGCGCGAGATCCGGGAAGCGTTCCCAGACCGGCTCAACCGCTGCAGGCAGCCAGAGTTTACGGCCCAGCTCAATCCACGGGCAGGGTTGATGAAAATCAGAACCTTGTGATGCG
Source organism: Pantoea sp. 9140 (assembly GCF_000745295.1). Classification (NCBI taxonomy): domain Bacteria; kingdom Pseudomonadati; phylum Pseudomonadota; class Gammaproteobacteria; order Enterobacterales; family Erwiniaceae; genus Pantoea; species Pantoea sp. 9140. The sequence goes on from NZ_JQNO01000001.1 coordinate 1,914,245, forward strand.
GCCAGTTCATTATCTCTGGCGTATTGTGCCAGTGTTGTACGCTCATTGGGTGGCTGCTGGCACTGCGCGACTTCCATCGCATCGCCGCCCGCCTCGCGGAAATGGGCGACCAGCCGTTTAAGCCACTTCGCCGATAAGCCATATCGGCCAGGATGCGCCAGCACGGCACACCCACCAGAATGATGAATCGCATCAATAGCTTGTTTAATTGTACACCATTGTGGCGGCACGTAGCCGGTTTTGCCACGCGCCAGATAATTTTTGAATACCTGTACCATATTGTCCGCTTTGCCCTGTTCAATCAGGAAGCGGGCAAAGTGACCACGGGTAATGATGCCGCCATCAGCCAGACGCATCGCACCCGCCAGCGCATCCGGGATACGTGCCCTGGCGAGTCGCTCACCAATCTCTTCCGCCCGCGTCCGGCGGCAGTCATGTTGTCCGGCCAGAAACGTCATCATCGTCGGATGATGAATATCAATGTTCAGGCCGACGATGTGAATCTCATGGTTCTCCCACAGCGTGGAGATCTCTGCCCCGGCCAGCACTTTTATCGGTAAATCGTGGTCGCGTGCCGTCTGTTGCGCTTCCTCTACCCCTGCAACGCTGTCGTGATCGGTGATCGCCAGTACGCCAACGCGCATCTCAACGGCTCGCTGCACCAGGTCTGCTGGCGTCAGTAAGCCATCGGAGGCGCGCGTGTGGCTGTGTAAATCATAAACCGGAAAACGGGCGATATCGCTCAAGAGAACTCCTGCTAAAACTAAACCGGCCAGCATGATAACGATTTTCGCCGTCAGTGAAAAAGTGTATTGACATTTACGTCATGAACCCGTTAACTAGTACACAAGTTCACACGTAACGGGTATTCAATCATGGCTGTTGTAATCACGCATTTAAACGGTTGGCGCGATGTTCCCGAAAACGGGCGACAGGATCGTGCACACTTTGCGTAACCGCTGTGCTAATACCTGAGCCCGCCACCGAGCGGGCTTTTTTTTGAGCGAAATTCAGAGAAATCATCATGCCAAATGCGAAACCTACAGTGAAGTTGATTACCGGCACCGCGCCTTACCGCGAAGATCCGGCCGCAGTGTTTCACCAGCTGTGCGGCGCACGTCCGGCAACCCTGCTGCTTGAATCTGCGGATATCGACAGCAAGCGTAATTTAAAAAGTCTGCTGATTGTCGACAGCGCGCTGCGTATCAGCGCCATGGGTAATACGGTGACCGTTCAGGCGCTGTCAGAAAATGGCCGTGCCGTGCTGCCGCTGCTGGATGAGGCTCTGCCCGCTTCCGTCAGCAATCAGGTCCGTCCCGATGGCCGAGAGCTGACTTTTCCACAGAGCACCGATCCGCATCAGGACGAAGATTCCCGTCTCAAAGCACTCTCGGTGTTTGATGCACTGCGACTGATTCCCCAGCTGGTTAACGCCCCTGCCGACGAGCGCGAAGCCGTGCTGCTGGGTGGTCTGTTTGCCTATGACTTGGTGGCTGGTTTTGAAACCCTGCCGGAACTGGATAATCAGCAGCGCTGCCCTGACTACTGTTTTTACCTGGCAGAGACATTACTGGTGATCGATCACCAGACCCGCAGCGCGCGTCTGCAGGCCAGCCTGTTCTGCCCGTCCACCAGCGAGTTCCAGCGTCTGCAACGCCGTATCGAGCAGCTGCATGGCCAGATGCTGCAGCCAGCACCTGCGCTGCCGGTACAAAAGGTCGAACAGATGACGCTGACTACCAGCCAGAGCGATGAAGAGTATTGTGAAGTCGTTCGCACCATGCAGCAGGCGATTCGCATCGGTGAAATTTTCCAGGTCGTGCCATCACGCCGCTTCTCGCTGCCGTGCCCGTCACCGCTGGCTGCCTATGACACGCTGAAAAACAGCAATCCCAGCCCGTATATGTTCTTTATGCAGGATCAGGATTTCTCCCTGTTTGGCGCGTCACCAGAGAGCTCACTGAAGTATGACGCCACCTCGCGTCAGATTGAGATCTACCCGATTGCCGGTACCCGCCCGCGCGGCCGCCATGTTGATGGCTCGCTGGACCGTGACCTCGACAGCCGCATTGAACTGGAGATGCGCACCGACCATAAAGAGCTGGCTGAACATCTGATGCTGGTCGATCTGGCGCGTAACGATCTGGCGCGCATCTGCGTGCCCGGCAGCCGTTACGTGGCTGACCTGACCAAAGTTGATCGCTACTCGTTCGTGATGCATCTGGTTTCCCGCGTCGTCGGCACGCTGCGCGCCGACCTCGACGTGCTGCACGCCTATCGTGCCTGTATGAACATGGGCACGCTGAGCGGTGCGCCAAAAGTTCGCGCTATGCAGCTGATTGCCGGTGCTGAACGCACCCGTCGCGGCAGCTACGGTGGCGCGGTGGGCTACTTCACCGCGCAGGGCGATCTCGACACCTGCATCGTTATTCGTTCGGCCTATGTCGAAGATGGCGTCGCTACCGTTCAGGCGGGCGCTGGTGTGGTGCTGGATTCTAATCCGCAGGCTGAAGCTGATGAAAGCCGCAATAAGGCCCGCGCCGTTCTGCGCGCTATCGCGACTGCCCATCACTGCAAGGAGATCTTCTGATGGCCGATATTCTGCTGCTCGATAACATCGACTCTTTTACCTACAACCTGGTTGATCAGCTGCGGACCTTTGGTCACAACGTAGTGATCTACCGCAACAACCTGCCCGCTGAACTGTTAATTGCTCAGCTGGAGCGGATGGAAGATCCGGTGCTGATGCTGTCACCCGGCCCCGGCGCGCCAAAAGATGCCGGGTGTATGCCGGAGCTGCTGCGGATGCTGCGCGGACGCCTGCCGATCATCGGCATCTGTCTGGGACATCAGGCGATTGTGGAAGCCTATGGCGGCCATGTAGGCCAGGCGGGCGAAATCCTGCACGGCAAAGCCTCGTCTATCGTTCATGACGACGAGGCAATGTTTGCCGGCCTGAGCAATCCGCTGCCGGTGGCGCGCTATCACTCGCTGGTAGGCAGCAACACGCCGGATGAGCTGACGGTTAATGCCAGCTTTAACGGGATGGTGATGGCGGTTCGTCATGAAACCGATCGCGTCTGCGGGTTTCAGTTCCATCCTGAATCGATTTTGACTTCTCAGGGCGCGCGCCTGCTTGAGCAGACGCTGGCCTGGGCGCTGGCGAAGTAACAGGGAGAATAACGATGCAACAGACACTGGAAAAACTTTACCAGGCGCAGACGCTGAATCAGGCTGAGAGTCATCAGCTGTTCAGCGCCATTATTACCGGACAGCTGGAACCCACGCAGCTCGCCGCTGCACTGGTCGCCATGAAAGTACGTGGTGAAACGCCGGAAGAGATCGCCGGAGCCGCCACCGCGCTGCTGGAAGATGCGAAACCCTTTCCCCGCCCGGATTACGCTTTCGCGGACATCGTCGGCACCGGCGGCGATGGCAGTAACAGCATTAATATCTCGACGGCCAGCGCCTTTGTTGCCGCCACCTGCGGTCTGAAAGTGGCGAAGCACGGCAACCGCAGCGTCTCCAGCAAATCGGGCTCGTCTGACCTGCTGGCCGCCTTTGGTATCAACCTCGATATGCCCGCTGATCGGGCGCGTCAGGCGCTGGACGACCTTAACGTCTGCTTCCTGTTTGCGCCGCAGTATCACACCGGCTTTCGCCACGCGATGCCAGTGCGCCAGCAACTGAAGACCCGCACGCTGTTCAACGTGTTAGGCCCATTAATCAATCCGGCGCGCCCGCCACTGGCGGTGATTGGCGTCTACAGCCCGGAACTGGTGCTGCCGATTGCGCAGACCCTGAAAGTGCTGGGTTATCAGCGTGCGGCGGTGGTTCATGGTGGCGGTATGGATGAAGTCGCACTGCACGATGTGACCCATGTTGCTGAGCTGCGTGAAGGTGAAATCACCCGCTATCAGCTCTCGCCAGAGGACTTTGGTTTTGGCTTCCATCCCAAAGAGGCGCTGGCAGGCGGCACGCCGGAAGAAAATCGTGACATTCTGACGGCTTTACTCCAGGGTAATGGCCAGCAGGCCCATGAGGAAGCGGTCGCCGTTAACGTGGCGATGCTGCTTAAAGTATTCGGTCAGGAAGATCTGCGTGAAAACGCACAGCAGGCGCTTAACGCCATCCGCAGCGGGCAGGCTTATGAACGCGTCGTCGCACTGGCAGCAAGAGGATAATCATGAAAGGCACCGTGTTAGAAAAAATTGTTCAGGACAAAGCGATTTGGGTTGAAGCCCGTCAGCAGCAGCAGCCTCTCTCCACCTTTCAGAACAGCATTGAACCTGCCAGCCGTCATTTCTACGACGCGCTGCAGGGTGCAAGAACCGCGTTTATCCTGGAGTGTAAAAAGGCGTCCCCCTCAAAAGGCGTGATTCGCGAGGATTTCGATCCGGCCGCCATTGCCGGGGTCTACCGCCACTATGCTTCTGCGGTGTCCGTGCTGACCGATGAGAAATATTTTCAGGGCGACTTCGCCTTTCTGCCAATTGTCAGCGCCGCCATTACCCAGCCAGTGCTGTGTAAAGATTTTATTATCGATCCCTATCAGATCTATCTGGCCCGTTACTTCCAGGCGGATGCCATTCTGCTGATGCTGTCGGTGCTGGATGATGAGCAGTATCGTCAGCTGGCCGCCGTGGCGCATAGCCTGAAGATGGGCATTCTGACCGAAGTGAGTAACGAAGAGGAACTGGAGCGGGCTATCGCGCTAAAGGCAAAAGTCGTGGGGATTAACAACCGTGACCTGCGCGATCTCTCTATCGATCTCAACCGCACCCGTCAGCTGGCGCCGCGCCTGTCACACGGCGTCACCGTGATCAGCGAATCGGGCATAAACAGCTACGCTGATATTCGTGAGCTGAGCCACTTTGCCAACGGCTTCCTGATTGGCTCTGCCCTGATGGAAGAAGCTGACCTGACCGGTGCGGTGCGTCGGGTTACGCTGGGTAGCAATAAAGTGTGCGGTCTGACGCGTGCCGAAGACGCCCGTGCCGCCTATGAAGCCGGTGCAATCTTTGGTGGTCTGATCTTCGCGGAAGGATCACCACGTCAGATTGACATCGTTACCGCGCAGAACGTGATCGCCGCTGCGCCGCTGCGCTACGTCGGCGTGTTCCGCAATAACTCTGTCAGTGACGTTGTCACGCAGGCTACCGCACTTTCACTGTCTGCAGTGCAGCTGCATGGTAATGAAACACCAGAATTTGTGGGCGAATTACGCGAGGCTCTGCCAGCAGAGATTCAAATCTGGAAGGCGCTGCGCATTGAAGGTGCCCTGCCGGCACGCGACTGGCCGCACGTCGACCGTTATGTGTTTGATAATGGCGATGGCGGAACCGGACAGCGTTTCGACTGGTCGCTGTTACAGGGGCAGACGCTGGACAATGTGCTGCTGGCCGGGGGCCTGAGTGCGGATAACTGTGTTGAAGCCGCGCAGCTGGGCTGTGCCGGACTGGACTTCAACTCGGGCGTGGAAAGCGCGCCTGGCATCAAAGATGCCCGTAAAATTGCCGCGGTGTTTCAGACACTGCGTGCCTACTGATTTGCCTGGCCTGCTCGACGGCGGGCCCGAGAAAGGAAGATAAAAAATGACGTTACTGAATCCCTACTTTGGCGAATTTGGCGGAATGTATGTTCCGCAAATCCTGATGCCAGCCCTGCGCCAGCTGGAACAGGCGTTTGTCGACGCCCAGAAAGATCCCGAGTTTCAGGCCGAATTTACCGATCTGCTGAAGAACTACGCGGGCCGTCCTACTGCCCTGACGCTGTGTAAAAATCTGACGAAAGGCACCAAAACCCGCCTCTATCTCAAGCGTGAAGATCTGCTGCACGGTGGCGCGCATAAAACCAACCAGGTGCTGGGTCAGGCGCTGTTAGCCAAACGCATGGGCAAAAACGAAATCATTGCCGAGACCGGTGCCGGTCAGCATGGCGTCGCTTCTGCGCTGGCCTGTGCGCTGCTGGGCATGAAATGCCGCATCTATATGGGCGCGAAAGATGTCGAGCGTCAGTCCCCTAACGTGTTCCGTATGCGTCTGATGGGCGCAGAAGTGATCCCGGTTCACAGCGGCTCCGCCACGCTGAAAGATGCCTGTAACGAAGCGCTGCGTGACTGGTCAGGCAGCTATGAGACCTCACACTACATGCTCGGCACTGCGGCGGGTCCGCATCCCTTCCCGACTATCGTGCGTGAGTTCCAGCGCATGATTGGTGAAGAGACCAAAAAGCAGATTCTGGAAAGAGAAGGCCGCCTGCCCGATGCGATCCTCGCCTGCGTAGGCGGCGGTTCAAATGCCATCGGGATGTTTGCCGACTTTATCGATGAAACCAGCGTGAAGCTGATCGGTGTTGAGCCTGCGGGTCACGGCATTGAAACCGGCGAGCATGGCGCACCGCTTAAACATGGTCGCGTCGGCATCTACTTCGGTATGAAATCGCCGATGATGCAGACCCACGATGGCCAGATTGAGGAGTCTTATTCCATCTCTGCCGGCCTCGACTTCCCATCGGTCGGTCCGCAGCATGCGCATCTGAACAGCATTGGTCGCGCGGAGTATGTCTCCATTACCGATAATGAAGCGATGGACGCCTTTAAACAGCTGTGTCGCGCAGAAGGGATTATTCCGGCGCTGGAGTCTTCTCACGCCCTGGCGCACGCCCTGAAGATGATTCACGCTGAACCAGAAAAAGAGCAGTTGATTGTGGTCAACCTCTCTGGCCGCGGCGACAAAGATATTTTCACCGTTCATGACATTCTGACAGCGCAGGGAGAAATCTGATGGAACGTTACAATCAACTGTTTACGCGGCTGTCAGCGAATAACGAAGGCGCTTTCGTACCTTTCGTTACGCTGGGCGATCCCTCTCCGGAGCTTTCACTGCGCGTGATTGACGCGCTGGTGGAAGGTGGCGCAGATGCACTTGAGCTGGGTATTCCCTTCTCCGATCCGCTGGCAGATGGCCCGACCATTCAGAACGCGACGCTGCGCGCCTTTGCGGCGGGCACCAACACCAGCCAGTGTTTTGAAATGCTGGCGACTATCCGCCGTAAATACCCGGATCTGCCGATTGGCTTGCTAATGTACGCTAACCTGGTCTTCACCAACGGCGTGGATGAGTTCTATGCCCGTTGTGCTGAAGCCGGTGTGGATTCAGTGCTGGTGGCGGATGTGCCGGTTGAAGAGTCTGCGCCCTTCCGTCAGGCAGCGCTGCGTCATGGTGTCGCACCCATCTTTATCTGTCCGCCTAACGCCAGCGATGAGCTGCTGCGTGAGATCGCGTCGCACGGACGGGGTTACACCTATCTGCTGTCACGCGCGGGTGTGACCGGTGCTGAAAACCGCGCCAGCCTGCCGCTGAAGCATCTGATCGACAAGCTGCGTGAATACCACGCCGCGCCACCGCTGCAGGGCTTTGGTATTTCAGAACCGGAACAGGTGAAGGAGGCGATCGCTGCCGGTGCAGCGGGCGCTATCTCCGGCTCTGCGATTGTCAGAATCATTGAAAAACACCATGCAGAGCCTGAAGTGATGCTGAGTGAACTGAAGAATTTTGTCAGCCGCCTCAAGGCCGCCAGCCGTTAATCCTGCCATAATGCCTTATCGCGCGATAAGGCATGATTTGTTTCCTTTTTTTTCATTCCGCTATTTGCCCTTTTTGCAAAATCTGCACCACAATGACAATGCGCCGTTACGGTAACGTCGCATCCATTTTGTGACAGGGAGAGAAAGCAATGAAATTCGTTAAACTGCTGACAGGTGCTGTACTGGCGGGCGTGGTTGCGCTGACACTGAGCGCCTGTGCGCCAACCGCAACCAAAGAGGGAACCGGTGGCTATATTGATGACACCGTGGTGACCACTAAAGTCAAAGGTGAACTGCTGAAAGATGACTCGCTGAAATCGACTGAAATCAACGTAGAAACCTTTAAAGGTAAAGTTCAGCTGAGCGGTTTTGTTTCATCACCACAGATGGCGAATCGTGCCGTTCAGGTTACGCGCAGCGTGCCGGGCGTGAAATCAGTCGTCAACAATATGCAGATCAAATAACGTCTTAACAGACAAAAAAAGGCCGCTCATTCAGCGGCCTTTTTCTCATCAGAACCGGTATCCCGCCCCGAAGAAGAAGACCCATGGGTCGATGCGCATATTGATGTTCTGCTGCTCGCCAGCGGCTTTGAACTTCACTTCCGTATCAATATCCATGTACCACACCGACGCATTCAGCATCCAGTCGCGGTTAATCTGGTAATCCAGACCGACCTGGCCCGCCACACCCCAGGAATCCTTGACGCTGAGATCGGTCAGGCCAGCATCGCGACCGGTCTGGTTAAAGTCGGCATCATAAAAGGTGGTGTAGTTGATCCCCACGCCAACGTAAGGGCGCGCTTTGCTTTTACTGTCGAAGAAGTAGTACTGCGCCATCAGCGTCGGCGGTAACTGGCGTACGGTAGCCAGCGTACCGGTCGGGCCAAGACCCACTTTGTGACGGAAAGGCGTGGCGGCCAGTAACTCGACACCGATATTGTCCGTTGCCATGTACGTGAAGGTCAGTCCCAGCTGCGTGTCGTTAGTGGCGCTGAACTCACCCATACCTAACACGTTATCGGAACCCTCGGTGGGCCGGACGGTGGCGCTGCCGGCACGCATAAAGAAGTCGCCTGCTTCGTGGGCCATCGCCAGTTGAGGCAGAGCCAGGGCCAGCAGCATCGCGCATTTTGCCAGTTTCATTATCACTCCTTTGCTTAATGTTAATGTCGCGAACGGAATCGCTTTTTTTGCTGGCAATTATTTAACGTGATTTACAGAAAATTGCACTCAGTAGCCCTGAGATAAATTACTTAAAAAACAATGAATTGATTTAGATCAATTTCGGCGCTTTCAGCAGCACGCAAATACCGCTTGCTGAATAATTTCGCCAGCTCTATGTTGCTTATCTTCATTGTTGATTTTGGTTCGATGCCCTCGGAGGGGCGGGTGATCAAATGAGTGAGCTCTCTAACCCTTGTGTCAGCTGTGGCGCCTGCTGCGCCCATTTCCGCGTCTCATTTTACTGGGCTGAAGCCGACGATGCAGGCGGTCTGGTGCCCACTGAATTAACTGAGCCGTTAAGCCTGTTAATGCGCAATATGCGTGGTACGAACGATCGTGCGCCTCGCTGCGTCGCCCTGCAGGGTGACATTGGCGGCTGCGTCTCCTGCGGCATTTATGAACAACGCCCGACGCCCTGTCGGGAGTTCTCAATGTCGGGTGAAGAAGGTATCCATAACGAAGCCTGCGATCGCGCCCGCGCGCGTTATGGCCTTCCTCCCCTTTTTGCGCCCTCTTTACCTCATATTACAGAAAGTTATGCCCTGCCGGGTGCCCCGGAGCTGCCAGAACATGTACAATCGCCGGGTTAATTAACCCGGTTCCTCCAAGGAGTGTACATGTCTATCACGGCAAGCTCGTTATACCGTGACACAGGAAATTTCGCGCGCCATCAACTGGCTACGGTGCTGTTGATGTCGCTGCTGGCCGCGTTTGTCACCGTCATGCTGGTGCATGTGCTGACACCTGGTGCCGATCAGATGGCCATCCTGCAGCAGGGCGATGACAGCGCCAGTTCGTTGTTTGAGATAGTGCAGAATATGTCACCGGAACAGCAACAGGTGCTGCTGCGCGCCTCGGCGGCCAGCACCTTTGCCGCGCTGATGGGGAATACGCTGCTGCTTGGCGGTATGCTCTATCTGATTCCGATGGTCTCTTCCGGCCAGCGCGTCAGTGCGTTGCGGGCCATTGGCGCGTCAGCACCGCTGCTGCCAAAGCTGCTGCTGCTCACCTTCCTGATGACGCTGGTCGCACAGCTGGGCTTTATGGTGCTGGTGGTGCCAGGCATTCTGCTGACGATCCTGCTGTCGCTGGCGCCAGTGATGGTGGCCAGTGAGAAGATGGGTGTCTTTGCTGCCATGCGCGCCAGCATGCGGATGGCGTGGAAGAATGTCAGGCTGATCGCCCCGGCAATTCTGCTCTGGCTGCTGGCTAAAGTCATTGTGATGCTTTTCTTCTCATCGCTGACGGTATTACCCCTCAATGTCTCGTCGGTGATTTTTACCGCGGCAGGCAATGTGGTTTCAGCCATGTTGATTATCTATCTCTATCGGCTCTATATGCTGTTACGTTGATTGACGGTGTGCCTTCGGGCACATTCGCAGGCAACTCTGAATGGAAAAACTATGAAGCAGCTACTCGACTTTCTTCCCCTGGTGGTCTTTTTCATCTTCTACAAGCTGTATGACATTTTTGTCGCCTCGGGCGCTCTGATTGTGGCCACTGGTTTGGCCCTGGTCGTCAACTGGGTGCTCTATCGCAAGCTGGAAAAGATGACGATTTTCACCTTTGTGCTGGTGGCCGTCTTTGGCACCCTGACGCTGGTGTTCCACAACGATGAGTTCATTAAGTGGAAAGTCACAGTGATCTACACCCTGTTTGCCGCCGCCCTGCTTTACAGCCAGTGGTTTATGCAACAGACGCTAATTCAGCGCATGCTGGGTAAAGAGCTGCAGTTGCCTGATGCGGTCTGGCGTCGGCTGAACGTCGCCTGGGCGCTGTTCTTTCTGATCTGCGGCCTGGTGAACATCTATGTCGCCTTTTGGTTATCTCAGGCGTTTTGGGTTAACTTTAAAGTGTTCGGTCTCTCCGGTCTGACCTTACTGTTTACCCTGCTCAGCGGGCTTTATATCTGGCGTCAGATGCCGCAGCAGGAACAAAAATAATCATCTGCCCGGTACGCCGGGCATTTTTTTAGCATTCATCTGCATAAGAAGTGGAAGCAATGAGCGAAAAACATAAATTGCCGCAAGGCGAAATGGTGCTGCGTACGCTCGCCATGCCGGCAGATACCAACGCCAATGGCGATATTTTTGGCGGCTGGCTGATGTCACAGATGGATATGGGCGGCGCTATCCTGGCGAAAGAGATCGCTGAAGGGCGCGTTGTTACCGTGCGCGTCGACGGCATGTCATTTATGAAGCCTGTCGCGGTGGGTGACGTGGTGAGCTGTCATGCAAGCTGTCTCCGGACCGGCAACAGTTCGATGACGATTAATGTGGAAGTGTGGATCAAAAAAGTGTCGTCTGAACCCATCGGACAGACCTACTGTGCCACAGAGGCGGTCTTTATTTATGTGGCGGTCGACAATGAGGGCAATTCACGTCCTCTGCCAGCCGGTCGTGCCAATCAGCAGCCTGCCGGATAAGTAACGGGTCAGGCGGCTTCTGCCTGACCCGACGCCTTATTCAATGCTGGCACCACCATTAATTTTAAACACAATATTCATGGTAAGACCCTGTCCTGGCTGTCCGCTCTGATAGCGCCATTTTTTCATCGCCTGCTTAACATCCCGCTCAAACATATTGCGCGGTTCAGCAGAGAGAATCTGGATGTTATCCACCCGTCCGTCGCTGTCCACATCAAACTTCACCCTGACACGCCCTTCTACCCGCAATGCAAAAGCACGTTGAGGATAACCAGGCTTACTCACGCTCAGTGCCTTAGGGCCGTTTGATGCCGACGCGGTAGGAGCCGGCGTCGCTTTTGGTGCCGTCGCCGGTTTGCTTTGCGTCGCCGGTGCTTCCTGCTTAAACGGATCGGCCTGAGGCTTACTCTCCTGACGCGGCTTCACCTCGCGTTTTGGCTGCTGCCGTTTGTGCTCCGGCTTTGGTTTAGGTTTAGGCTCAGGTTTCGGAATAGGTACCGGCTCCGCTTTTGGCGGTTCCGGCACGGGCTGCGGTTCCGGCTCTGGTTCCGGCTGCGGTTCAGGTTGTGGCGCAGGCGGCTCTGCGATAGCCGGTGCAGGCTCGGGCTGAACTTCGGGCGCGACCATGGTAACGCTGATGGGCTGGGATGCTTTGGGTACCTCAATCACCTGCTGGAATGAAGCATAAAGAATTCCGGCAATCACGACGCCATGTAGCGCAACAGACAACAACATAGAGACAGGGGTGCGTTTAGGTAATGGCATAGTCAGCGTGGTCATAACAGTCGCAGTGATTGAATAGAACAGCGATTTTAAATGCAAATAGCAATCAGTTTCAATAACTCCCGCCATCCGGCCTGAAGAAAAGCGCTTTTTAGCCCTTTATGCTGAGCCATTAGCCGCCCACAGGTTTCGTTTGCACTCTAATCGTCAATCCCTTAACGTGTTGCAAAATTCTGATAACCAGGAGTTCCTTAGTGCTTTACGTCATTTATGCAGAAGATACTGCAGAGTCACTGGAAAAACGTAACGCCGTGCGCCCTGCCCACCTGGCGCGACTCAAACTGCTGCAGGAAGAGGGACGCCTGATCATCGCAGGCCCGATGCCTGCTGTGGATAGCAACGATCCTGGCGTGGCGGGCTTTACCGGCTCAACCGTTATTGCTGAGTTCCCATCATTAGAAGCCGCGCAGTCCTGGGCCCAGGATGATCCTTACTTTGCGGCGGGCGTCTACAAACAGGTCTCGGTTAAACCGTTTAAACGCGTCTTCTGATAACGTATCTGCAGTCAGAATGGCTTCTGTGCCTGGCACAGAAGCCATTTTTGTTTTGAATATTCAGAGAGGAAAGATGCAGATAATCATTCTGGGGCTACTGGCAATTATCGCTTTACTGATTGGCGGTGCGCTATACCTCTGGCGAACAAAGGGCTGGCGTAATAAAAAGCAGTGGATTGTGATGCTGATCGTGCTGGCGGCAGCATTGCAGTTAGTGAATGTCACGCTGATGATGACGTCACAACGTCTTTCGGGTTAATTATTAATACAGCTTATTAACGTAAATACCCTATGCGCAACAGGGCTTTCGCACTGCATTACGCCTCTGCCCATACGGCTGAACGCGACGATCGCTGTATAACCGTTAAGCGCTTATTCATGGCTAAGCGGGCCTGCCTGCTCAGTTAACCCGCTTTGATTTCCCGTCACTCACTGGCATAGTTGCGTTGAATTAACCCCTGTCCAGAATCAGACCGATCAGCGCATGATAGTGCTGCTCTTCTTCCGGGCTGGTGACATGCTGTAAACGGCTGATGAGTTTTGAGCAAATCGCTTTACGATTCAGGCTACGGCCAGAGGCGATAATTTCCGCCACCACAGAACCCAGAATGGCCTGCTGGGAAGGCTGCGCAGCACTGTGTAAATAGGCAGAGATATCAGATACTGAAGCGGGAATACGAACGTTAGTCTGCATGGTTGACCCTCATAGGATTCATTAAAAGTTACTAACCGATGCGGTAAAGTTATACAACAACGCCTAACTTGTACAGGTATTTAACGAAAAATATCGCCCTGCCTTGCAGCTTAATAATAAAAAACTTATATAACAATGAATTAATAAAATGTAAAGTTGTACAGGTTTAACGTCAGCGGCTGTACACCCCATAAATTACACCCTGATATGGCCTGTTTTGCATTAAATATGATCTCTGTGTGATTTTTTTATCAGTCGGGAGGAATTATCTGGCAGAGCTGTCTACATTTAGCTTTTGTGAGTTAAACCTCTGAATGGAAGCACAGCGGAATCGCGGGCAAATTATGAATAAAACGTATCCCGGCCAGGCACTTACTCTGCTCGACCCACTGTTATCACGAATTGTGGCGATTGTTGATCCGAAAATCGAAGTCATGAGTGGTTACCCTGCAAACTGCTCTGCGTGGCTGACCATCTATTACCAGCGTAAATCGGGAAAATGGTCTTACGAATGGTACGATCGGACGGGATATCGCAGGCCGACGGCGCTGGGCAGCACGATGGAGTGCCTGATGCGCGAAGTCACCGACCGGGGTGCGTCGCGTCAGGAGCATTCAATGGCGCGACGCGTCATGGCAGAATTGGGATTTTTTGAAGCCTGAACAGGGCTGCTCCCGACATAACCTAGACTAACTGTGTAATAAACAGGATCGAGCGTCGTTGCTGCTGGGCCAGCTGATGGCGAATGCAATGGATACGCTTGTAACGCCGCGACTGTCCTTCCAGCCAGCGGGAGCGGCGGCGATGCACCTGACGTAACATTCTCCAGCGCGCCACTTCATTTCTGCTTCTTTTCATCACTTCCTCTCTGACTTCATACGTGCAAGACCTGTGCGAGGGCATTATAGAGATCTCCGCCGTAATGCCAAATCAGATCTCTCATCGAGACTGTCCGGGATAAAGGGTTTCGCTAGCGGTGATCTGCACGTAAACTTGCCAGACGAAAGCGCGAACGGGATGTCCACTTTATGACCACTTTTTATACCCTGATCAGCTGGTTGCTGGTATTTGGTTACTGGCTGCTGATCGCCGGGGTTACGCTGCGCGTGTTAATGAAGCGCCGGGCCGTAACCTCGGCGATGGCATGGCTGCTGGTAATCTATATTCTGCCGCTGGTGGGTATTATCGCTTATCTCTCGTTTGGCGAACTGCATCTGGGCAAACGTCGCGCGGAGCGCGCCCGCACCATGTGGCCGTCGACCGCCCGCTGGCTCAACGACCTGAAACAGTGCCGTGAAATTTTTGCCACCGAGCACAGCGACGTGGCCCGTTCACTGTTTGAGCTTTGCTACCATCGTCAGGGCATTGCCGGGGTCAAGGGCAACCAGCTCCAGCTGCTCACCAGCGCGGACGACGTCATGCAGGCGCTGATTCGTGATATCCAGCTGGCCCGTCATAACATTGAGATGGTGTTTTACATCTGGCATCCCGGCGGACTGGCGGATGAGGTTGCAGAATCGCTGATGGCCGCATCACGCCGTGGCGTTCATTGCCGACTGCTGCTCGACTCCGCAGGCAGCGTCAACTTTTTCCGCAGCCCATGGGTCGGCATGATGCGCAACGCCGGTATCGACGTCGTGGAAGCCTTGCAGGTCAGCCTGCTGCGCGTGTTCCTGCGTCGAATGGATTTGCGTCAGCATCGCAAAATCGTTCTGATTGATAATTACATCGCCTATACCGGCAGCATGAACCTGGTGGATCCGCGCTTCTTTAAACAGAGCGCGGGTGTGGGCCAGTGGATTGACCTGATGGCGCGTATGGAAGGTCCGGTCGCGACCGCGATGGGCATTGTGTTCAGCTGTGACTGGGAGATTGAGACCGGCAAACGTATTCTGCCACCACCGCCCGATCGCAACATCATGCCGTTTGAGCAGGAGAGCGGCCACACCGTGCAGGTGATCGCCTCCGGTCCTGGCTTCCCGGAGGATATGATCCATCAGGCGCTGCTGACCGCGGTTTATTCCGCGCGTGAACAGCTGATTATGACCACACCCTACTTAGTGCCGAGCGACGATCTGCTGCATGCTATCTGCACGGCCGCACAGCGTGGCGTCAGTGTCAGCGTGATTGTGCCGCGTCACAATGACTCGCTGCTGGTCGGCTGGGCCAGCCGCTCCTTCTTCAGCGAACTGCTGGAAGCGGGCGTGAAGATCTATCAGTTTGAAGATGGGCTGTTGCACACTAAAAGCGTGCTGGTCGACGGACAGCTGAGTCTGGTGGGAACCGTCAATCTCGATATGCGCAGTTTATGGCTGAATTTTGAAGTAACGCTGGTGGTGGATGATGCCGGATTTGGCAGCGATCTCGCCTGTGTGCAGGATGACTATATCGCCCGCTCACGCCTGCTGGATGGCAAGCGCTGGGCAAAACGTGCGTGGTGGCAGCGCATCGTCGAACGACTGTTTTACTTCTTCAGCCCTTTACTGTAAAACGAGCCAGATTGTGTAAATGGCCGCAGGCCGACAGGACAGACTATGGATTTGAATAATCGCCTTACCGAAGATGAAACGCTGGAACAGGCCTACGATATTTTTCTTGAACTGGCCGTCGACAATCTCGACCCGGCAGACGTCATTCTCTTCAATCTGCAGTTCGAAGAGCGCGGTGGCGCAGAACTGTTTGATCCCACTGAAGACTGGAAAGATCATGTCGATTTCGATCTGAACCCGGACTTTTTTGCCGAGGTGGTCATCGGGCTGGGTGAAGCGGATGGTGAGCCGATCACTGATGTCTTTGCCCGCGTGCTGCTGTGCCGCGAGAAAGATCACAAGCTCTGTCATATCCTGTGGCGCGAGTAAGCATCAGATAACAAAACGCCGGGCAATTGCCCGGCGTTTTGCTTTATAGCGGATCGACCTTCAGACAGGAGACCGCATGGTGGAAACTGCCTTCCAGCAGCGGCCGGGTTTTCGCACACTCCGGACCGGCGATCGGACAACGAGTGCGGAACACGCAGCCTGACGGCGGATTAATCGGCGACGGCAACTCCCCTTCCAGCAGCTGAATCTGCTTATTCTTTTCCAGATCGGGATCGGGGATTGGCACGGCAGACATCAGCGCACGGGTGTAAGGATGCTGCGGATTGCTGTAGACCTCGCTGTAGGTACCCAGCTCCACCGCATGCCCCAGATACATCACCAGCACCCGGTCAGAGATATGCTTCACCACAGCCAGATCGTGGGCAATGAAGATGAGCGACAGCCCCATCTCACGCTGTAACTGCTGCAGCAGATTCACCACCTGCGCCTGAATCGAAACATCCAGCGCCGAAACCGGTTCATCGCAGATGATCAACTTCGGCTCCAGAATCAGCGCACGGGCGATACCGATACGCTGACACTGACCGCCCGAAAACTCATGCGGGTAGCGGTTAATCAGGTTAGGCAGCAGCCCCACTTTCATCATCATATTTTTGACGCGGTCTTTCACTTCCTGCCGCGCCATTTTCGGATGGTAGGTGCGCAGTGGCTCGGCGATGATATCGCCGATGGTCATACGCGGGTTCAGCGACGCCAGCGGGTCCTGGAATATCATCTGGATATCGCTGCGCGCTTTGCGCCACTCCTCTTCACTCTGGCCGAGCAGATCGCGGCCTAACCAGGCCACCCGACCTTCTGTCGCTTTAACCAGCCCGATGATGGCGCGCGCCAGGGTCGATTTACCGCAGCCAGACTCGCCTACCACGCCCAGCGTTTCTCCCTCATAAAGGCGCAGGCTGACGCCATCCACCGCCTTCAGGGTTTTTGACGGCTGCCAGAACCATTGCCTGCCATCTTTGATGTCGAAATGGACTTTGAGGTCGGCGATTTCCAGTAACACTCTTTTTTCAGCTACGGTGCTCATACTAACTCCTCCACCGGCTTAAAGCAGGCACGCAGAC
The DNA here is from genome assembly GCF_000745295.1 of Pantoea sp. 9140. NCBI lineage: Bacteria > Pseudomonadati > Pseudomonadota > Gammaproteobacteria > Enterobacterales > Erwiniaceae > Pantoea > Pantoea sp. 9140. The sequence continues at coordinate 1,931,395 of NZ_JQNO01000001.1, forward strand.
GGCCATCGCCAAACGGCTCCAGCGGCGGAGCCTGGGTGCAGATATCCATGGCGTGCGAACAACGCGGCTGGAACGGGCAACCCTGCGGCAGACGCAGCAGATTGGGTGGATTACCCGGAATGGTGGTCAGGCTCTCGCCCTCCGCATCCAGGCGCGGCACTGCATTCAGCAGACCGATTGAGTAAGGGTGCGCAGGCTGATAAAAGACATCGCGGGCGCGGCCATACTCCATGGTACGTCCGGCATACATCACCAGCACCTTGTCGCAGATCCCGGCTACCACGCCGAGATCGTGGGTGATCATGATAATGGCGGTGTTGAATTCACGCTTCAGATCGTTGAGCAACGTCATGATCTGCGCCTGCACCGTCACATCCAGCGCTGTAGTGGGCTCGTCAGCGATCAGCAGTTTTGGCCGGCACAGCAGCGCCATCGCGATCATCACGCGCTGACGCATCCCGCCAGAGAACTCATGCGGGTACATCTTCATGCGTTTGCGCGCTTCCGGCATTTTCACCGCGTCCAGCATTCTCACTGACTCTTCAAACGCCTGTGCGCTGTTCATTCCTTTGTGCAGCTTAAGCACTTCCATCAACTGCTCGCCCACCCGCATATAGGGGTTCAGCGACGTCATCGGGTCCTGGAAGATCATTGCAATCTGTTCGGCGCGCAGTTTATTGAGCTGGTTCTCAGGCAGGTTCAGGATCTCTTTGCCGTTGAACATCGCCGAGCCGCCAATGCGGCCATTTTTTGCCAGCAACCCCATCAGGGCAAAGGCCGTCTGTGATTTGCCGGAACCCGACTCACCAACAATGCCCAGCGTCTCACCCGCGCGCAGCGAGAAGTTCAGGTCATTAACAGCGGTCACATCCCCATCGTGCGTGCCAAAGGTCACGCGTAAATCTTTGACCGTAAGTAGCTGTTCGCTTCCCGCGCGGGCCGCCATCGCTGGCTGAAATTCATGAATAGTCATCGGGAAACTCCTTAACGATCTTTCGGGTCGAGGGCATCACGCAGGCCATCGCCGATAAAGTTGAAACAGAACAGCGTCACCACCAGGAAGCCCGCCGGCCAGAGCAGCAGCCACGGCGACACCTCCATCGAGTTGGCGCCGTCGCTGAGCAGTGCGCCCCAGCTGCTTAAAGGTTCCTGCGTACCCAGACCCAGGAAGCTCAGGAAGGATTCAAACAGGATCATGCTTGGCACCAGCAGCGAGGCGTAAACCACCACCACGCCCAGCACGTTCGGCACGATATGGCGCACCACGATTTTCCAGGTTGATACCCCGCCGACATGGGCCGCTTCGATAAACTCTTTACGCTTCAGGCTCAGCGTCTGGCCGCGCACAATACGCGCCATATCCAGCCACGAAACCATGCCGATAGCGGCAAAAATCAGCAGGATGTTGCGACCAAAGAAGGTCACCAGCAGGATCACGAAGAACATAAACGGGAAGGAGTTGAGGATTTCCAGAATACGCATCATCACCGAGTCCGTTTTGCCGCCGAGATAGCCAGCAATCGAACCGTAAAGCGTACCCACGATCACCGCGATCAGCGCAGAGGCCACACCCACCATCAGCGAGATGCGACCACCAATCGCCACGCGCACCAGCAGGTCACGACCCGATGAATCAGTGCCGAACCAGTGGCCTGAAGTGGTATCCGGCGGCGAGGACATCATGGCCCAGTCGGTATCGTCGTAGGTGAACTGCGCCAGCATCGGCGCAAAAATCACGAACAGGGTAATCAGTAACAGCACCAGCAGGCTGATTGAGGCAGCACGGTTATGAATAAAACGACGACGCGCGTCCTGCCAGAGGCTACGCCCTTCTACTTCCAGCTTCTCACTGAACGCATCGAGAGCTTCGCTATTTTTCTTACTTAACATCATGGCGAACTCCGCAATCAGTAACGAATTTTTGGATCGATAACGGCATAGAGCACGTCAACAATCGCGTTGAAGACAATGGTCAGCAAACCGACCAGAATGGTCAGGCTCATCACCAGTGAGTAGTCACGGTTCAGCGCACCGTTCACAAACAGCTGACCGATGCCCGGCAGACCGTAGATCGACTCAATCACCATCGAACCGGTGATGATGCCGACAAACGCCGGGCCCATGTAGGAGATCACCGGCAGCAATGCGGGCTTCAGCGCATGACGCAGCACAATGCGGCGCAGCGGCAGGCCTTTGGCACGCGCGGTACGGATAAAATTGGAGTGCATCACTTCAATCATCGACCCGCGGGTAATACGCGCGATACTGGCGATATACGCCAGCGACAGCGCCACCATCGGCAGCAGCATGTAGTTCCACTGCCCGCCATTCCAGCCGCCGCCCGGCAGCCATTTCAGGCTGATGGCGAACAGCAGGACCAGCAGCGGCGCGACCACGAAACTGGGTATGACCACGCCGGTCATTGCCACCCCCATCACCGCGAAGTCCCACAACGTATTTTGTTTGAGCGCGGCGATGACGCCAGCGGTTACGCCCAGCACTATCGCCAGCAGGAACGCGGCCAGGCCGAGTTTGGCAGAAACCGGGAACGCATGTGCGACCAGATAGTTGACCGAATAGTCTTTGTATTTAAACGACGGGCCGAAATCGCCGTGCGCCAGCTGCACAAGGTAATCGACATACTGCTTACCAATGGGATCGTTGAGGTGATACTTCGCCTCAATGTTGGCCATGACTTCGGGTGCCAGCGTACGCTCGCCGGTAAAGGGACTACCGGGGGCCAGGCGCATCATAAAGAAGGAGATGGTAATCAGGACGAACAGCGTCGGTAGCGCTTCAAGCAAGCGACGCAGGATGAATTTTAACATTGCCGTACCTACCAGGCTGTTGCTTCACAACATATAAAAAATTAAAAAAGGCGGCGCCAGACGCGCCGCCACTGCTGATAGCCTGAAAGCTATTAGTGTTTAATGATGTAGAAGTCTTTAGACAGCGTTTTATCCAGGGGATCTTTACCGGTGTAACCGCCGACATAAGGTTTCACCAGACGCGTATTCACGTAGTAGTAAACCGGTACGATGGTGCTGTCTTTATCCAGGATCTGTTCAGCCTTCTGATAGTCCGCTGCGCGGGCTTTGGCATCCGGCGCTTTGATCGCATCACGCACTACTTTGTCAAACTCATCGCTCTTGTAGTGCGATGTGTTACTGCTGCTGTTGGACACCATGGTGTTCAGGAAGGAGGTCGGCTCGTTGTAATCCGCACACCATGCCGCACGTGAAACATCGTAGTTACCCTGATGGCGGGTATCCAGGAAGGTTTTCCACTCCTGGTTTTCCAGCTTGATGTTCACGCCGATATTTTTCTTCCAGATCGACGAGGCGGCAATCGCCAGCTTCTTGTGCAGATCGGAGGTGTTATACAGCAGGTTAAAGGTCAGCGGTTTGTCGGCGGTGTAGCCCGCTTCAGCCAGCAGTTTTTTCGCTTCGGCGTTACGTTTGTCCTGCGACCATGTGAACCAGTCTGGCGGCAGAATGTCCATGCCGTCAGTGGATGGCGGCGTGTAGCTGTAAGCCGGTTTCTGGCCCTGCGCCAGCACTTTATTCACCATGATGTCACGATCCAGACCCAGCTTCAGGGCCGCGCGCACGCGGGGATCGGTGAATGGCGCTTTCTGGTTGTTTATTTCGTAGTAGTAGGTGCAGAGGTAAGGATCGACGTGCAGCTCTTTACCATTGTCACGCTGCAGCTTTTTAAACAGCTCAATCGGCAGATTGTTGTAGGTCATGTCGCTGCCGTTCTCAGAGAAGTAACGGTTAACGTCACTGACTTCAGAACTGATTGGCAGGTAGGTGACCTTGTTCAGCACGGTGTGTGCGTTATCCCAGTAGTTCGGGTTACGGACCAGGGTGATACGCTCGTTAATCACGTGCGCGTCCAGTTTAAAGGCACCGTTGCCGACCCAGTTCTGTGGCTGGGTCCACTGCTCGCCAAACTTCTCAATTGCCGGTTTATAAACCGGTGACATGACGGAGTTAATCAGCAGCTTATCAAAATAGGGAACCGGCTCGCTCAGGGTGACTTCCAGCGTGTGGTCATCAATGGCTTTTACGCCCAGATCGGTAATCGGTTTTTTCCCGGCGATGATGTCATCGACGTTCAGGATATGACCATACTGCGGATAGCTGGCGTACGGGGACGCCGTTTTAGGATCGACCAGACGCTCCCAGCTGTAGACGAAGTCCTGCGCGGTCACCGGCTCGCCATTGGACCATTTGGCATTTTTACGTAAGTGGAACGTCCACACTTTGAAATCTTTGTTTTCGTAACTTTCCGCTACGCCCGGGATCGGTTTACCGTTGCTGTCATTGACCAGCAGACCTTCATAAAGGTCGCGCGCCACGTTGTCTTCCGGCACGCCTTCAATTTTGTGCGGATCGAGCGACTGGACTTCATCGCCATTGCCGCGAACCAGCTCCTGTTTTGCAGCCAGCTCAACGCCCGCAGGCACGGTTGCTGCGAAAGCCGCATTACCTGCCAGGGCACTCACTGCGGCGAAAACGCCCGCTGCAATCAGGCTTTTTTTCGTGATGTTGTTCATTATTACACTCCAGTTTTATTATCGTCACCGTGGCGATGCTCTGCCCCGGCGTCCCCCGTCTCCGGGCTCCCTGGCTTGTTCCCAGGGAGATTGACCCCAAAATGGTCTGTACGCTGATGCGTGTCCCGACTGTCTCGCCGAAGCGGCGATCAGATCAGTGTTGTTTGATGAAATAGTACTTCAGGTCTGTCATGTCCTGCGGGTCTTTGCCCGTAAAGCCGCCAACCCAGGGCTTTACCAGGCGCACACTTACGCGGTAGTAAACTGGCACAATTGGTGAGTCTTTGTCGAGTTGTGTTTCAGCCTGCTGATACAGGCCGGCGCGCTGCGCCTCGCTGCCCGCCGTCAGCGTTTCCGCCATTAAACGATCAAAGGTCGCGCTGCTGTAAAATGCGGTGTTGATCGAGGCGTTACTGATCAACATGTTCAGGAAGGTGGAGGGCTCGTTGTAATCGGCACACCAGGTGGCACGGACCACGTCATACTGAGCCTGATGACGGGTCTCCAGCATGGTTTTCCACTCCTGATTCTGCAGCGTCACTTTCGCGCCCAGGTTTTTCTGCCACATCGACGCGGCCGCAATTGCCTGGCGTTTGTTCTGATCAGAGGTGTTATAGAGCAACGTAAAGGTCAGCGGATGGCCGGCATCAAAACCGGCCTCGGCCAGCAGCTTCTTCGCGGCTTCATTACGCTGCGCCTGCGTCCAGGTGAACCAGGCGGGTGGATTCAGCTTAATACCCGCCGTGAAAGGCGGCGTCAGGCTGTAGGCCGGAATCTGCCCCTGGGCCATAATCTTATTGGCAATCACCTCGCGATCGAGCGTCATTTTCAGCGCAGCACGCACCCGTGCATCGGTGAACGGCGCTTTTTTGTTGTTAATTTCGTAATAGAAGGTGCAGAGCAGCGGGCTGACCTTTACTTCATCGCCCAGCTCTTTGCGCAGCTTGCCAAACATCTCCGGCGGCACCGCACTATTGGTAATGTCCGTTCCGCCGCTGCGGTAGCGATTGATATCACTGTTTTCAGAGGCGATCGGCAGGAAGGTCCCCTGCTCAATCACCGTATGCGCATTATCCCAGTAATGGGGATTACGCTTCACGACGATTTTTTCATTCACCACCCAGTCGCTCAGCGTATAGGCACCGTTACCGATGTAGTGATCGGGACGGGTCCAGGCGTCGCCCCACTGCTTAATGGCTGGCGCATAAACCGGTTTCATCGCCGTATGCGCTAACATCGCCACCAGATAAGGCACCGGTTCACTCAGCGTAATCTGCAGGCGATGGGCATCCAGCGCTTTCACGCCCAGCTGGTCGGGTGATGCTTTACCGGCAAGGATGGCATCGATACTGGCAAAATGAGCGGCCTGTGGATAGCTGGAGTAAGGCGACGCCGTTTTCGGGTCTACCAGACGACGCCAGCTATAGACGAAATCAGCGGCAGTTACCGGTTCACCATTGCTCCACTTCGCATCGTCCCGCAGAGTAAAAATCCAGACTGTGGGTTGTGGATTTTCCCAGCTTTTGGCGACGCCCGGCACAACCTGACCAAAGTTATCGGTGTTTACCAGGCCATCCAGCAGGTTATGAATAACATTGGATTCCGGCACGCCTTCGGTTTTATGCGGATCCAGTGAGGAGACTTCGCTTCCGTTATTGATCACTATTTGCTGTTGCGTTGCCAGAACCATTCCAGGCGGAACCGTGGCGGCGTAAGCCGGAGAAAAAGCCGTGAACAAAAAGAGTGCGATTGCTGACCGCTGTTGTTGCAAGTTTTTCATCCCAATCATGCGAAACGCCAACCTTTAATTAAGTATCCCGATAGGCTTAAGCAAAAAGCGTTCTCACTTTGGACTTTCGGAGAAAAAAATTACGCTGGGCCAAAAATTATCAGAAGCCGCGAAGGGGCGCCAAAGCAAAATAGCTAAAATGTTAACTAATTCTCTTTTATCATGAGATGTCAGGCAGCGAAAGTGTTAATTTTCGTCCTGAAAATATTATATCGATATGAAAAATAGGCTATTTAGCTGGAAACCTGCTTCCAGGGCGTTATGGAGCCACAAAAAGCGTCTGTTTTGGTATTTGTATTGATAAAAACGGCAAGGACGTGATGAAATTCAGGCTGAGTATTGAAGCATGGGGATTTATCGGGTTAAGTGGAAATCAGATAGCAGATTGTCGTGTGAAAATAGTGACATTATTTTGCAAAAAAAAGTCTGTGAGCAACCCCGCAGTAACGGAATTTATAATCGTCTGTTTTTATTAAGCAGGATGAATAACTGCATTGTTATGGTGCAATAAAACGCTTTACTGCACCACTTCAGGTCACCCTTTCGCTTCGCTGCATGAAATAAGTGAGTATTTAGTTCAGTAAGCCGGGGAAAATCGACTTCAAACCGGTTACGACAAATTCAATGCCCAGCGCCATCAGTAACAGACCCATAATTCGGGTAATGACGTTAATACCGGTTTGCCCAAGAATCCGCACCATTAATGGCGCAGCCCGGAACAACAGCCAGCAGCAGAACGCAAAAATGGCAATCGCCAGCGTGAATCCCAGCAGATTTATCCAGCTGTGGTAGCGGGTACTCCAGACGATGGTCGAGCTGATGGCCCCTGGTCCCGCCATCAGTGGTAATGCCAGAGGTACTACACCCACGCTTTCACGAATCGCGGTTTCTGACTTCTCCTGTTTATTCTGCTTATCCTCGCCCAGCTTGCCGCTGATCATCGACATCGCAATGGTGACAACCAGAATGCCGCCCGCAATGCGGAACGAGTCAATCGAAATGCCAAACACACGCAAAATCGCATCGCCGAGGAAAAGTGACGTCCAGAGAATAATGGCAACGGCCAGATTAGCCGTAAGGTTGGTTTTGTTACGCTCCGCCACCCCCTGATAACGCGTCATGCTGATGAACACCGGAATAATGCCTACCGGATTGACCAGCGCAAAGAGCCCGACAAAAAATTTTATATAGCCTGATAGATCTAACAGCGCTGGATTCACAACATTACTCCGTACCACAGGGGGAAAACGCGCCTAATGTATGTGAAAACGTGCAGAGACGCCAGATGTGCGCCTGGCTATTTATCCTGATGAACAGCAAAGCATTTAGCGCTTTCCGCCAGAGATTAAAAAGTGGCTGGATTTAGCCACTATCATAAGGGCTAAGCGCAGGAGCAGACCGGCTTAACAGAAAAGCAGTAAAAAGGGGTGCTGAAAGGTGTCAGCTTGCGCTTAAATTGATCTGCATCAAAATTGACCTACCCCAAACCAGGTAATCTTTTCTTAACGGAAGTATAAGCGTCAGCGTAAGAAAGCGCGTTAACGCCAGCAAAAGACTCGTTCAGTAAACAGTTGAAAATCCACGCGTTACCTGCCAGCCAGTCACGTTATTTCAGCATGACTATACTCAGGACGCAGGATTGTTTACTAAAAAAGTTTAACTTCCTTCAGGAGAACACCATGGCCGTAACCAATGTCGCTGAACTCAATGCACTGGTCGAACGTGTAAAAAAAGCCCAGCGTGAATATGCCAACTTTTCTCAACAACAGGTCGACGCCATCTTCCGTGCCGCCGCCCTTGCCGCCGCAGACGCCCGAATCCCGCTAGCTAAGATGGCCGTTGCCGAATCCGGTATGGGCATCGTCGAAGACAAAGTCATTAAAAACCACTTTGCTTCTGAGTATATCTACAACGCCTATAAAGATGAAAAGACCTGTGGCGTGTTGGCCACTGATGATACGTTCGGTACTATTACCATCGCCGAGCCGATTGGCCTGATTTGCGGTATCGTCCCGACCACCAACCCAACCTCAACCGCCATCTTCAAAGCGTTAATCAGTCTTAAAACGCGTAACGGCATTATCTTTTCGCCCCACCCACGCGCCAAAGACGCAACAAACAAAGCTGCCGATATCGTCTTACAGGCCGCCATTGCTGCCGGTGCGCCTAAAGACATTATCGGCTGGATCGATGCCCCGTCTGTTGAGCTGTCAAACCAGCTGATGCATCACCCTGACATCAACCTGATTCTCGCCACCGGCGGTCCGGGCATGGTGAAAGCGGCATACAGCTCCGGTAAACCGGCGATTGGTGTCGGTGCCGGTAACACGCCGGTAGTGATCGATGAAACTGCCGATGTGAAACGTGCCGTTGCCTCCATTCTGATGTCGAAAACCTTTGATAACGGGGTGATCTGCGCCTCTGAACAATCTGTCATTGTGGTTGATTCAGTTTATGACGCCGTGCGTGAACGTTTCGCCAGCCATGGCGGCTACATGCTGCAGGGTGCTGAACTGAGCGCTGTACAGAATATCATCCTGAAAAACGGCGGCCTGAATGCGGCCATCGTGGGTCAGCCTGCCTTCAAAATTGCAGAGATGGCGGGTCTCAGCGTGCCACCGAGCACTAAGATCCTGATTGGTGAGGTAAAACTGGTGGATGAGTCTGAGCCATTCGCCCACGAAAAACTCTCACCTACCCTCGCGATGTATCGGGCAAAAGATTTCCAGGATGCCGTAGATAAAGCGGAGAAACTGGTCGCCATGGGCGGTATCGGTCACACCTCCTGTCTTTACACCGACCAGGATAACCAGACTGAGCGCGTGCACTACTTCGGCGACAAAATGAAAACCGCGCGTATTCTGATCAATACCCCTGCCTCTCAGGGCGGTATCGGTGACCTCTACAACTTTAAACTGGCACCGTCTCTGACGCTGGGTTGTGGTTCCTGGGGCGGTAACTCTATTTCAGAGAACGTCGGTCCAAAACACCTGATCAATACCAAAACTGTCGCCAAGCGAGCTGAGAATATGTTGTGGCATAAACTTCCTAAATCCATCTACTTCCGTCGGGGTTCACTGCCAATTGCGTTGGAAGAGGTGGCAACGGACGGCGCGAAACGTGCCTTTATCGTCACTGACCGCTTCCTGTTCAATAACGGTTATGCTGACCAGGTGACCCGCGTGCTGAAATCACACGGCATCGAGACTGAAGTATTCTTCGAAGTTGAAGCTGACCCAACGCTGAGCATCGTACGCAAAGGTGCAGAGCAGATGAACAGCTTTAAACCTGACGTCATCATTGCGCTGGGCGGCGGTTCCCCAATGGATGCCGCGAAAATCATGTGGGTGATGTACGAACATCCGGAAACCCACTTCGAAGAGCTGGCATTACGTTTCATGGACATCCGTAAACGTATCTACAAGTTCCCGAAAATGGGCGTCAAAGCACGCATGGTTGCCATTACGACAACCTCAGGTACCGGTTCAGAAGTCACACCGTTCGCTGTGGTAACCGATGATGCGACCGGTCAGAAATATCCTCTGGCTGACTATGCATTGACGCCGGATATGGCGATTGTTGATGCCAACCTGGTGATGGATATGCCGCGTTCACTCTGCGCCTTCGGTGGTCTGGATGCGGTAACCCACGCGCTGGAAGCCTATGTTTCCGTGCTGGCAAATGAATACTCTGATGGTCAGGCGCTGCAGGCACTGAAACTGCTGAAAGAGAACCTGCCGGCCAGCTATGCCGAAGGTGCTAAAAACCCGGTGGCGCGTGAACGCGTTCACAATGCCGCGACTATCGCCGGTATTGCGTTTGCCAACGCCTTCCTCGGGGTCTGTCACTCAATGGCACACAAACTGGGTTCAGAGTTCCATATCCCACACGGTCTGGCGAATGCCCTGTTAATCTCGAACGTTATCCGCTACAACGCGAATGACAACCCGACCAAACAGACCGCGTTCAGCCAGTATGATCGTCCACAGGCGCGCCGTCGTTACGCTGAGATTGCTGACCACTTAGGTCTGAGCGCACCGGGCGACCGCACCGCGCAGAAAATTGAGAAGCTACTGGCATGGCTGGACGAGATCAAAACTGAACTCGGTATTCCGACCTCAATCCGCGAAGCCGGTGTGCAGGAAGCGGACTTCCTGGCGAAAGTCGACAAACTGGCCGATGATGCGTTCGATGACCAGTGTACTGGCGCGAACCCACGCTATCCGCTGATTGCTGAGCTGAAACAGATTATGCTCGATACCTACTACGGACGTGAATTTGTCGAACCGTTCTCAAGTGTCGCCGAAGCCGTAGCTGAGCAGCCGGTAAAAGGCGTGAAAGTTGATAAGAAAGTGAAAAAAGTCTGATAGACCGCTTCTGACTATGTGATAAAAAAACCCGCCTCGGCGGGTTTTTTATTGCCTGAATGACGCGGTTAATTCAGCGGAGTCTGTGCGCCGTGAATCGCCTGTAACGATCCCTGCTCTATCGCCTGTTTATAATGCTTACGGCAGACAGAGATATAGCGTTCATTACCGCCAATGACCACCTGCTCGCCTTCACTGAAAGGTTTACCTTCGCTATCCAGTCGCAGCACCATGCTCGCCTTGCGGCCACAGTGACAAATGGTTTTCAGTTCAACCAGCTTATCTGCCCATGCCAGCAGATACTGACTGCCCACAAACAGCTCACCACGAAAATCGGTTCTCAGGCCATAGCAGAGCACCGGAATATCCAGATCGTCTACGACATCAGAGAGCGCTTTAACCTGCTCCCGGGTCAGAAACTGACTCTCATCAACCAGCACGCAGTGGATTGGCTGCGCAGCATGTTCGGCGGCAATGTCGCTGTAGAGTGCGGTTTCAGCATTGTAGAGCATGGCCGGCGACGAGAGTCCGATACGGGAACTCACCTGCCCGGCACCGAACCGGTTATCGATCTCAGCGGTATAGACCAGCGAACGCATGCCGCGCTCCTGATAGTTATAGGAGGATTGCAGCAGTGCCGTCGATTTCCCTGCATTCATAGCAGAGTAATAAAAATAGAGTTGAGCCATAGGAGCGTATCTTCATCAGGACTTAACGGAATGGCGCGCATATTATCACAAAGTGCAGGTAATACGTTGCGCTGTAGCGGTAATTAAAGCGTAACGGCTGAGTGATTATTCCACTTCGTGCTTCACAGGGTGCCGGTTATGTACACTTCACACTGGATAAGTTTTGCTTATTTTACCCGCAACAAAAGGAATGACATTTTTGTTACCAGGCTAAATACATTAAATTTATTGCATATCAGACCCGCGGAAACTATTTTTTATTTGCCATTACCGTGGAATTTTGAGGGTGATTATTTTAATTACTCTGGCAATTATCGTTCTGAATATTTTTTTAAGATTGAAGTTATTTAATGTCACCACTACTATTAGCGGGCAACACAACTTTTCCCTTATTCAGAGACCAGGACAATGAGCGAAGCACTAAAAGTTCTTAATAATATCCGTACGCTGCGCGCCCAGGCCAGAGAGTATTCCGTCGAAACACTGGAAGAGATGCTGGAAAAACTGGACGTGGTGGTAAAAGAACGCCGCGAAGAAGAGTCACATTTTCAGGCAGAAAATGAAGAACGCACCCGTAAGCTTAATCAGTATCGTGAAATGCTGCTGGCGGATGGAATCGACCCGAATGAACTGATTAACACGCTGAACGCCGCTCCCCGCGCTGCGGCAAAAGGTAAACGCTCAGTGCGTCCGGCCAAATATGGTTATACCGATGAAAAAGGCGAATCCAGAACCTGGACAGGTCAGGGACGGACTCCGGCCGTGATTAAAAAGGCGCTTGAAGAACAGGGTAAATCACTGGACGATTTTTTACTGTAATGCATACGGCTTCGCCGCTTAAGCGTTAGCCTGATAACCAATAAAAAAGGAAGCCGAAGCTTCCTTTTTCTGTTAATCAGACGCGGTAGAAATCGCGATACCAGTCAACGAAGTTTTTAACGCCCTCTTCGACCCCGGTCTGCGGTTTAAAACCAATAGCCTTATACAGCGCTTCGGTATCCGCACTGGTTTCCAGTACGTCGCCGGGCTGCATTGGCATCAGATTCTTCTTCGCCGTAATCCCCAGGGCTTTCTCAATCGCTTCGATATAGTTCATCAACGTAACCGGCTGACTGTTACCAATATTGTAAACCCGATAAGGCGCAGAGCTGGTTGCGGGTGAACCGGTTTCAACGGTCCAGTTATCATCCTGTTGCGGAATAACATCCTGCAGGCGGACAATCGCTTCAGCAATATCGTCAATATAGGTAAAGTCGCGTTTCATCTGGCCCTGGTTATAAACATCTATCGCTTCACCCGCAATCATTGCCCGGGTGAACTTAAAGAGTGCCATATCGGGACGGCCCCATGGACCGTAAACGGTAAAGAAGCGCAGTCCGGTCGTCGGCAACTGATAAAGATGTGAGTAAGTGTGCGACATTAACTCATTAGCTTTTTTGGTCGCCGCATATAAAGAAACCGGGTGATCAACGCTGTCTTCGGTTGAGAACGGCATTTTGCGATTCAGGCCATAAACTGAACTTGATGAAGCGTAGAGCAGATGTTCAATTTTATGATGACGGCAGCCTTCAAGAATATTGAGGTGACCGATCAGATTTGAGTCTGCGTAGGCATGGGGGTTTTCAATGGAGTACCTGACGCCAGCCTGAGCGCCAAGGTGAATAACGCGCTGGAATGTGTGCTGGTCGAACAGTGACGCAATTGCGTCACGGTCCGCCAGATCCATCTCAATAAATGTAAAACCGGAATCAGCTTTAATTAAATCGAGACGGGCATGCTTGAGATTTACGTCGTAATAATCATTCAGGTTGTCGATACCGACAACCTGGTGACCGGCGGCCAGCAGACGCTGACTGACATGAAAACCAATAAAGCCTGCGGCGCCGGTGACCAGAAAGTTCATAAATCCCTCGTTAATTATGCAGTTTGAATAGACGCTCCGCGGCCGATTGCATAATAAACGAAACCGCGTTTGCTGATACGCTCTGGATCATACAGGTTACGACCATCAAAAATCACGGCTTCTTTCAGTGCATTTTTGATAACGTCGAAGTCAGGCGCACGGAAGTTTTGCCACTCCGTACAGATGACCAGACCGTCTGCGCCCTGCAGTGCGGCTTCTTTGGTACCCATCAGCTTCAGATCGCTGCGGTGACCATAGATGCGCTGCGCTTCATCCATCGCTTCAGGGTCAAACGCCTGAACAGATGCGCCTGCTTCCCACAGCGTTTCCATCAGCACACGGCTGGAGGCTTCACGCATGTCGTCAGTGTTCGGCTTGAATGACAGGCCCCAGAGTGCAAACGTTTTACCTTTCAGATCGTCACCAAAATGACGCTTAATGAAGGTAGGCAGCTTGTTTTTCTGGTTGTCATTCACATCTTCCACCGCCTGCAACAGACGTGGCTGATAGCCAATGGACTCTGCGGTACGGATTAACGCCTGCACATCTTTCGGGAAGCAGGAGCCGCCGTAGCCACAGCCAGGATAGATAAAGTGGTAGCCAATGCGGGGATCAGAACCGATACCCTGGCGTACTTTCTCAATATCCGCGCCTAAACGTTCAGCCAGGTTAGACATCTCGTTCATAAAGCTGATTTTGGTTGCCAGCATGCAGTTTGCGGCATACTTGGTCAGCTCTGCGCTGCGGATATCCATCATGATCATGCGATCGTGGTTACGGTTAAACGGCTCATAGAGCTCGCGTAACAGTTCGACCACGTCGTCGTTGTCAGTACCGACAACAATACGCTCCGGACGCATACAGTCATTAACTGCTGCACCCTCTTTCAGGAATTCCGGATTTGAAACCACATCGAAGGTGATGTTGGCGTCACGCGCTTTCAGCGCTTCCGTCATTACTGCACGAACTTTGTCTGCTGTGCCAACCGGAACGGTTGATTTGTCGATAACCACTTTGTGATCGTTCATATGCTGCGCAATGGTGCGCGCTACGGCGGTCACATATTTCAGATCGGCAGAGCCGTCTTCGTCCGGTGGTGTACCAACTGCAATAAACTGCATAACACCATGGTTTACGCCCAGCTCAGCATCAGTGCTGAACTTCAGACGACCCGCTTCGTAATTGGACATTACCAGCGGCGTTAAACCTGGTTCGAAAATAGGAATGATGCCTTTTTTCAGATTTTCGACTTTATTAGCGTCGACATCAATGCAGAGAACGTCATGTCCGACTTCGGCTAACACCGCAGCCTGAACCAGACCGACATAGCCGATACCAAATACAGTGACTTTCATCGAGTTATCCTGTGTTTATGAATTACTTTTTGTTGCCAACTGCGCCATCGAGCCATTCAGAGAAATCTTTGCCCAATACCGGATGACGAACACCGTACTCAACGAAAGCCTGCATGTAGCCCAGCTTGTTACCACAGTCATGGCTCACGCCTTTCAGGTGATAAGCTTCGACAGTCTCTTTTTCCATCAGCATAGCAATGGAGTCAGTCAGCTGAACTTCGCCGCCTGCACCTGGAGGCGTTTTCGCCAGCAGTGGCCAGATATCTGAAGACAGCACATAACGACCTACAACGGCCAGGTTTGATGGTGATTCTGACGCTTTAGGCTTCTCAACCACACCGACCATAGGTGCGCTGTCGCCTGGGTTCAGTTCTGCGCCCTGGCAATCAACAACACCGTACGCGGTAACATCGGCAACCGGCTCAACCATGATCTGGCTGCGGCCAGACTCTTCATAACGGCTCAGCATCTCTGCCAGGTTATCTTTGGTTGGGTTGGATTCATATTCGTCGATGATGACGTCTGGCAGGATGACCGCAAATGGCTCATCACCGATCAGCGGGTGCGCACACATCACAGCGTGACCCAGACCTTTAGCGATGCCCTGACGGACCTGCATGATGGTAACATGTGGCGGGCAGATAGACTGGATTTCATCCAGCAGCTGACGCTTAACGCGTTTTTCCAGCATTGATTCCAGTTCGAAGCTGGTATCAAAGTGGTTTTCGATGGCATTTTTTGATGAATGCGTAACCAGCACAATTTCGTTGATGCCAGCAGCGATACACTCGTTAACGACATACTGGATTAACGGCTTATCAACCAGCGGTAACATCTCTTTTGGAATCGCTTTGGTAGCCGGGAGCATACGCGTACCCAAACCCGCTACCGGGATTACCGCTTTTTTTACTTTGGTATTATTGGCAGACATTAAGATACCTCTCTCATAGGCCGTTCAAGTTAATACTTGATATGTCGGTTTAAAATCGGAAATGAGTATATCAGTTAGTATCGAACGGATTTATCCTGGAAGGGACCAAACCGTCGAAATTAAGACTATTACCCAACTGTAAAGCTAAACTCTGGCCCTGAGATCAGCACCAGAATCTCACTGTTTTTTGCACTTATTCTTCCGTGGACAGCATCAGCCGGATACGACCGCCCGCGCCCCAGACGTGGCACTGCCAGTTGTCTGCGCGCTGACTGATTTGATTAAGATGGGTGCTGCCCATAGTGCCAAGCGGGACACCATTACTGAGCTGAATCTGATGGGCATGAACATGAAGCGTGGCGTTTAATCCGGCCGAAACCAGAATCAGATTTTTTAAACCGCGATGATAGTAACCCACCAGCAGCGGGAACTGACCGCTCAGGTTCGCCTGGCGCAGCAGCAGATTGACTTGTCTGAGTAGTCCATTCAGCTCCGGCAGACGCTGTTTTTGGCCCGTAAGCTGCTCCTGCAGCAGGCCATTAAACAGTGCACGCAGTAATAGCGCCGCCAGCACGCCGTTATCACCGGCGCGCGTCACGTCGAGACAGTAGAACGCCAGATCTTTATCGGAGAGTGCCGCGATATCAAGTACCAGCCCAGGCTGCTCGGCCATCGTCAGCTGACGATAGTTAATCCGGCAGTTAGCAATGGTCTGTTGCACTGGCGGCTGGAGTTGCTTGAGCAGCTTGGCGGCTGCTTTTGGATCGCGAACCAGCGCATCCCAGTCCTGGAAAAGCTGCTCATCCTCTTCCACCTTTGAGGTGAACATTGAGGGATAAAGGCACTCATAAACCGCTTCACGGAAGCGTTCGAAGTTTTTGAGTGGCTTAAGCAGCACATCCTGCACCCCAAGACGCAGTACGTGGGCGATATCGGACATATTTTCAGTGGCCGAGATGATCAGAATCGGCACGACATTGCCACGGGTACGAATATGCTCAACGAACTGGATGCCACTCATACGGGGCATTTCCAGATCGCAGATAATCAGGTCGACAGTATGCTGTTGTAGTTGTGCAATTGCTTCCAGACCATCTTCCGCTTGTAACGTCACAGCACCCATCGATAACAAAAATTGGTCCAGCAACGAACGGAAAACAGCCTCATCTTCGACAATGAGTATCTTTTTGCCGAGTAGTGGTTTTTCCATTCTTTCCCCCTGCGTACCAGATAATTCAATAGTGGTTCATAAAACGCAGTTGCGCCTTTCAGAATTGCCCGAAGTCACCGTTTTGAATGAACAACCTGATTATCTGCCACGGACCAGTGGTAATAGTTCATCCATTTTCTTCTCTACGGCGGCCCTGCCTGCCTCAATGGCCTCTTCAGCACGATGAAAGTCCAGCGTCGAAATTTGCGGACAGACCGGCTGTATCAAAACATCGGGCGGATCGCCTGCCATACGGTTTCGCTTAAGGCGATTCTCCAGCACCTGGATAGAGGTAGACATAATCTCCATCGCGCCAGGTGACTGAGATGCACGGCGCTGAGTGAAATTCACCAGGCGCTGTCGCAACTTTCCACTCCAACTCAATGCCGCTGCGGCGGCTTCTTCTTCACTGTTCTGAGGTGTAACGGAAAAGAGATCCTGCTGCATTAAATGTGCGTCATGCTGTAAGTCAACGGCGATAACAATGTCTGCCCCCAGGGCACGCGTCAGTGAAATCGGCACCGGGTTCACGACGGCGCCATCCACCAGCCAATACCCATTGTAGCCCACCGGCGGTAATAAACCTGGCATACTGCAGGATGCGCGTACCGCCTGATGAAGATCGCCTTCAGTCAGCCAGAGCTCACGCCCCGTACTCAGGTTGGTCGCCACCACGCCGAAGGGTTTATTACAGTGCTCTATCGCATCATTCGGGATCAACTGACGGACATGGCTGAATACCCGCTCGCCGCGTAATAGCCCGCCACGCTGCCATGAGACATCCATCAGGCGAATTACATCCCAGTAGCGAAATGCGCTCACCCATTTCTGCATCAGCGGCAGACGGTTATTCACATAGGCAGACCCGACCAGTGCGCCGACTGAGCAGCCTGCAACAACGTCGATCTCAATGCCCGCACGTTCCAGCGCGTTAATCACGCCAATATGCGCCCATCCCTTGGCCGCTCCAGACCCCAGAGCCAATCCAATTTTTACCTTTCTCATTTGTATCTGGTCCTGCCGTCAATACGTAGCGTCACAACGTGGGGTCAGCTAACATAGCGCGCTTGTGAAAACGACTCATCATTCCCGGGAGACAATGTGTCAGAAACCTGCCCATGTTGTAGCGGAGAGCAGTATAGCGTATGTTGCGGGCCCTTTCTGCAGGGTAACCAGATTCCTGTTACAGCTGAACAACTTATGCGATCCCGTTATTGCGCCTATGTTCAGCATAATGCGGACTATCTGGTTGCAACCTGGCATCCTGAGAAACGCCATCCGGCGCTGTCGGGGCTTTTATCTGAAAGTTTTCCAGGCACCGAATGGCTTAGCCTGAATGTAACCCGTTGTAATCATGGAAGCCATGAGAACGAAGCTTTCGTTACCTTTTTTGCGCGATACCGCGAGAAAACCAACATTCATACCATTCATGAGTGTTCACGCTTTCTTCGCGAGGATCAACGCTGGTACTATGTTGACGGAACAAAACCGCCCGTGGGGCGTAACGATCCCTGCCCGTGCGGCAGTGGCAAAAAATACAAAAAATGTTGTGGTTAAGCTGACGGCTACCCCAGCGGTTTACACCCTAATGCTTTGACAGGACTCTGATTGAGATGCAAGCGCAAACCATGCAAAGAAAAGTTTTACGAACCATTTGTCCCGATGCAAAAGGTCTGATCGCCAAAATCACCAATATTTGTTACAAGCACGAACTTAATATTGTGCAGAACAATGAGTTTGTTGATCATCGCACCGGGCGTTTTTTCATGCGCACCGAGCTGGAAGGGATTTTTAACGACAATACCCTGCTCGCCGATCTCGACAGCGCCCTGCCGCAGGGTTCCGTGCGGGAACTTCACAGTGCCGGTCGCCGTCGCGTGGTGATTCTGGTGACTAAAGAGGCACACTGCTTGGGCGATCTGTTAATGAAGAGCGCATTTGGCGGCCTGGATATGGAAATTGCAGCGGTAGTGGGTAACCACGACACCCTGCGTTCACTGGTTGAGCGTTTCGATATTCCGTTTGTGCTGGTGAGTCATGAGGGGCTGACGCGTGAAGAGCACGATAACCGCATGGTAGAAGAGATTGACCGCTATCAGCCCGATTACGTGGTGCTGGCAAAATATATGCGCGTTCTGACGCCCGCTTTCGTGCAGCGTTATCCGAACCAGATTATCAATATTCATCACTCCTTCCTGCCCGCCTTTATCGGAGCCCGCCCTTACCATCAGGCTTATGAGCGTGGCGTGAAAATCATCGGTGCTACCGCGCACTACGTGAATGACAATCTCGATGAAGGTCCAATCATCATGCAGGATGTGATTAACGTCGATCACAGCTACACCGCGGATGAGATGATGCGTGCCGGTCGCGACGTAGAAAAGAATGTCCTGAGTAACGCTCTGTACAAAGTACTGGGACAACGCGTGTTCGTTTACGGTAACCGTACGATTATTCTTTAATCAGCCAGGGCGCTGAATTGTCTGCAGATTCAGCGCTACGTGTAAAAAGTGGGCAAACAGTTGCGGTTTTGCCAGTGGGCGCTTTACACCCTTATCGCATTTGGTATGATGCGCCCCGCTTTAAGAGACAAAGATTCAGGCCATGGTGGGATTCCCGAGCGGCCAAAGGGAGCAGACTGTAAATCTGCCGTCACAGACTTCGAAGGTTCGAATCCTTCTCCCACCACCATCTGAATCTGAATCATCTTAAGCTATTTCAACATCCCTGGTGGGATTCCCGAGCGGCCAAAGGGAGCAGACTGTAAATCTGCCGTCACAGACTTCGAAGGTTCGAATCCTTCTCCCACCACCATCTTGCATGTTGCAGACAATCCCAAACTAACTCAAAAGCTTCCTGTTCTGCGGGGAGAGGGATGAGAACCTTCGATCAAGGTTCGTGTCGAGCATCGCGAGACAACGCGCTTCAGCGCGGCCCGAAGGGTGAGGCGCAACGCGCCGAATAATCCTTCTCCCACCACCATCTTGTATATTGCAGACAATCCCAGACTGATTCAAAAGCTTCCTGTTCTGCGGGGAGAGGGATGAGAACCTTCGATTAAGGTTCGGGTCGAGCTTGCGAGACAACGCGCTTTAGCGCGGCCCGAAGGGTGAGGCGCAACGCGCCGAATAATCCTTCTCCCACCACCATCTTGTATATCGCACACGACTCCCAAAAAATATCTGAGCCCCTTGTTCTGCCTTACACCTCCTCACGTTTCTTACCCGCTTTCGCACAATCTCAGCCTGTTCTGCCATGACTTCTTCAATAAAAATCGCTACCATCTTTGCCCATTACTCGCTGAACAATGGTCGATCTCATGAAATTTGTTTCATTTAACATCAATGGGTTGCGTGCCCGCCCGCATCAGCTTCAGGCGCTTGTCGAACAGCATCAGCCCGATGTGATCGGTCTGCAGGAAACCAAGGTCCACGACGACATGTTTCCGCTGGAGGAGGTGGCAAAGCTTGGCTATCACGTCTTTTATCATGGACAGAAAGGCCACTACGGCGTGGCTTTGCTAACCAAAGCGCAGCCCGTTTCAGTGAGCCGGGGCTTTCCGGGCGATGACGAAGAGTCCCAGCGCCGCCTGATCATGGCGGAAATCCCCAGCCCGATTGGCGACATCACAGTGATCAATGGCTATTTCCCACAGGGCGAAAGTCGCGACCACCCCACCAAGTTCCCTGCTAAAGAGAAGTTCTATCGCGATCTGCAACGCCTGCTGACCGACGATTTGCCTGCCGATAAACCGGTTCTGGTTATGGGCGACATGAATATCAGCAGCACCGATCTGGATATTGGCATTGGTGAGGAGAGCCGCAAGCGCTGGCTGCGCACCGGCAAATGCTCTTTCCTGCCGGAAGAGCGTGAGTGGATGGATCGCCTGCTGGGCTGGGGACTGGTGGATACCTGGCGCGAGCACAACCCGGAGGTGGCGGACCGTTTCTCCTGGTTCGATTATCGTTCGAAAGGGTTTGATGATAATCGTGGCTTACGCATTGATTTAGTGCTGGCAAGTAAAAATCTGGCATCACACTGCGTTGAGAGCGGCATTGATTATGAGATTCGGGGCATGGAGAAGCCGTCTGACCACGCCCCCATCTGGTCAACCTTCCGCTTTTAATTAATGGTCGCGTGGCAGAACGCCACGCGACGGCTATTTCACTATTTTCCAGATCAGATTGTTGGTGCCAAGAGACTGTTCATCACGCGCGCACTGCAGCAGCACACCCTCAGATTTCACTACCGCGCCTTCTGTGTAGTTGCGGTTCTCAAAAATACAGCAGCGGAGACAGTCCTGCTGGCGTCTCTCTGACTGCGTCCAGGCTTCCGGCGGCATATCCACCACCACATCTGTGTTCACACCGTTGCTGCCCTGTTGTGGCATCGACTGATAACGACTGTTGGCCTGCACTGCGCTGGTCACCAGCGTCAGAGCCACGACCAGAAATACCGAATAATGCCTCATTCCGTCTCCTTCACTTTACGCCTGGTTTTGCGCACCGGACGTTTCTGTCCGGTGGACGGTAATCCCCGAAATGCATGCGCCGCAGGCTGCTGCCGCGCCTGCTGGATAAGGCCGGTTAAGGTCTGCACCAGCGGCTGCATAAACTCATCATAGCGGCAGGCCTTTTCGCTGATACGCGTCAGTGTCGATTCCCACTGCGCCGTCATATCCGGGCGCGCTGCCAGATCGGGCAGAGAGTGAATCAGGGCGCGTCCGGCATCCGTGGAATTGATGTAACGGCCCTTCTTCACCAGGAAGCCACGACGAAACAGTAATTCGATAATGCCGGCGCGTGTGGCTTCCGTTCCTAAACCATCGGTCGCACGCAGCACTTTCTTTAATTCTTTATCCTGAACGAAACGGGCGATGCCGGTCATTGCAGAAAGAATCGTCGCATCGGTAAACGGTCGAGGCGGCTGAGTCTGCTTCGCCAGCACCTCGCCACGCTCACACAGCAACTCATCGCCTTTCGCGACTACCGGCAGCGGCATGCCGTCGTTCTCTTCATCCCGCTCTTTGCTGCCCAGCAGCGCACGCCAGCCAGCCTCTGCGAGGAAGCGCGCTTTCGCCATAAACTTTCCGCCCGCAATATCAAGATCGATGACACATTTACGGAATACCGCATCCGGGCAGAACTGCATCAGATACTGGCGCGCTACCAGCTCATAAATGTGCTGTTCGTTTTCACTGAGCTTCACCGCGCTGCTTCGGGCCGTGGGAATAATGGCATGGTGAGCATCGACTTTTTTATCGTCCCAGCAGCGATTTCTGCGATCGGCGTTAAAGTCTGCTGGTGGGGTGAGCTGGGGCTGATGCGCCTGTATTGCCTTTAACACCGCATGACGACCGGCAAAATGCTCTTCCGGCAGATAGCGGCTGTCTGAACGCGGGTAGGTAATCAGTTTGTGGGTTTCATAGAGCCGCTGACAGGTGTCCAGGACCGTCTGGGCACTCAGTCCGTAACGTTTCGCGGCCTCGATCTGCAGACTGGACAGGGAGAATGGCAACGGAGCGACGTCATTTTCGCGCTTATCGCTGTAGGCCGTGACGATGGCGGGCTGACCGGTGATACGCGCCACCACATGATCGGCCAGTGCGCGTTTGAGCAGCCGTCCCTCTTCATCCTGCCACGGCTCACAGGCTTCGCTGGGGATCCAGCTGGCAACAAATCTGGCACCATCAGGCGTGAGGATATGCGCTTTAACTTCGAAGTAGTCTTTCGGCACGAAGTTCTCGATCTCTTCATCGCGCCGCACTACCAGCCCCAGCACCGGTGTCTGTACCCGGCCTACTGACAGCACACCATCGTAGCCGGCATTGCGTCCCAGCAGCGTCCAGGCGCGGGTCATATTGATGCCGTAGAGCCAGTCAGCCCGGGCGCGGGCCAGCGCAGAGACGCACAGCGGGATAAACTCGCGATTCTCACGCAGGCGATTTACGGCGCGATCCACTGCCTGAGGGTTAAGATCGTTGATCAGACAGCGCTGCACTTTACTGCGTTTTTCAGCGGGCAGGTTCAGGTAATCCAACACCTCATCCACCAGCAACTGCCCTTCCCGATCCGGGTCACCGGCATGTACCACTTCACTCGCCTGCGCCAGCAGACCCTCCACCACTTTCAGCTGCTTCGCAACCGACGGACGTGGTTTCAGCTGCCATTTTTCCGGAATGATCGGCAAATCGTTCAGCGACCAGCGCGCGTAACGGCTGTCATAACTGTCGGGCTGCGCCTGCTCAAGAAGGTGTCCCACGCACCAGGTGACGATCTGATCGTTGCCGCAGGCAATAAAGCCATCACCGCGGCGATGCGGTTTCGGCAGCACATCTGCGATAGCACGCCCAAGGCTCGGTTTTTCCGCAATAAACAAACGCATTGAATCAGGACATCCTTAACATCAGGGGAACACAGTGATAACCGGTTGTTCGCTGTCGGTTTGAATCTCGCGGGCTATGTTAGCCTGGCAGGGCTTCGGGTGTAAGCATGACGCGCGGTGTTAGCGATCGTTCGCACAGGAACCGTGCAACAGGCAGGGCTGAAATGCACCCTGCCGGAACCGGACAGGCAGATCAGAAGTAACGGACGAAAGGCGCAGTGTCTGGCGGGAGCACCGTAGTGCTGGATTTCAGTTGCGGGGTACCCAGGTAAAGGAAGCCGACGATGGCATCCTGCTCGCGGCAGCCAAAGCCCTGCCGGACCTGCTCGTCATCGGTCCAGGGACCGCTGCGCCAGATACCGTTGTACCCCTGAGCAAGCGCCGCCATCTGCATCGCCATCACTGCACAGCTGGCCGAGGCAATCTGTTCCCAGCGCGGCACTTTGTGGTGCGCTTCGCAATGTGCCACCACTGTAATGATCATCGGTGCGCGAAACGGCGCCTGGCTTGCTTTATTAATCGCCTTTTCATCCAGCTGGCTATCGCGTGCCGCCTTCTCCAGCAGCTGACTCATCCGGTCACGCCCTTCATTTTCTACAATGATGAAGCGCCAGGGTTGCAGCGTGCCGTGATCCGGGGCGCGCATACCCGCCCGCAGGATATTTTCCAGTGCGTCACCCGCGGGTGCCGGCTCAGTCAGGCGTGAAGCCGAACGTCGGTTGACCAGTAACTCCAGTGCGTCCATGTTTCTCTCCCGATCTCTGTAATGTTGCCGTTATCCTGGCACAGGCAGATTTTTTGTAACAGTGCGCAGTGATTTCCTGCTGACTTTTAACACGCCGCTCTTTAGGATGAGCTCGTCGGGGAAGTCTGGTCCGCGCGGCGGCCACTTCCTGCTACATATTTATGGAGAGTCTGATGCGCACATTGTGGCGAATAATTGCAGGTCTGTTCCGCTGGAGCTGGCGGGTATTGAATTTTATCAGGGAATTCATTCTGAATATTTTCCTGATTTTATTGATTGTGGTGGGTGTGGGGATCTGGCTGCAGGTCAGCGGTTCGGGCGGCAGTTCAGCGCCGATTCAGCAGGGCGCACTGAAAGTCGATCTCAGCGGCGTACTGGTGGATAAACCGTCGGTAAGCAACCGTCTGAGTAAAATTGGCCGCCAGCTGCTGGGTGCC
This sequence comes from Pantoea sp. 9140, assembly GCF_000745295.1. Lineage (NCBI taxonomy): Bacteria > Pseudomonadati > Pseudomonadota > Gammaproteobacteria > Enterobacterales > Erwiniaceae > Pantoea > Pantoea sp. 9140. The sequence continues at coordinate 1,955,766 of NZ_JQNO01000001.1, forward strand.
AGCAGTGACCGCTTACAGGAAAATTCGCTGTTTGATGTGGTCGATGCCATTCGCCAGGCAAAGGGCGACAGCAATATTAAAGGCATGGTGCTGGATTTACGCGAATTTGCCGGTGGCGATCAGCCTTCGCTGCAATATGTGGGTAAAGCGCTGCGTGAATTCCGCGACAGCGGCAAGCCAATTTATGCTCTGGGCGACAGCTACAGCCAGGCGCAATACTACCTTGCCAGCTACGCCACAAAAATCTATCTGTCGCCGCAGGGCACAGTGGATCTGCATGGCTTCGCCACTAACGGACTCTATTACAAAACCCTGCTGGAGAAGCTGAAAGTCACCTCACATGTCTTCCGTGTCGGGACCTACAAATCAGCGGTCGAGCCGTTCCTGCGTGACGACATGTCACCCGCGGCACGTGACGCTGATAGCCGCTGGGTAGGTCAGCTGTGGCAGAACTACCTGAATACCGTGGCGGCGAATCGCCAGCTGACGCCGGAACAACTCTTCCCGGGCGCAGCAGCGATCATTGCTGGTTTAAACGCGGTTAAAGGCGACACCGCGCAATATGCGCTGGATAACAAGCTGGTCGATGCCCTGGGTTCCCGTGCAGCAGCCGATCAGGAGCTGGTGAAAACCTTTGGTCTGGATAAGCAGAGCAACGATTACCGTAGCGTCAGCATCTATGACTACAGCGTGAAACCGGCCTCCTCGCAGCAGGATGGCAACATTGCGGTCGTCATGGCCAGCGGTGCCATCATGGATGGCGAAGAGACGCCGGGCAACGTCGGTGGCGACACGACAGCCGCTCAGATCCGCGATGCGCGTCTCGATCCAAAAATCAAAGCGATTATTCTGCGGGTGAACAGCCCGGGTGGCAGCGTGACAGCATCGGAAGCAATTCGTGAAGAGCTGGCGGCGGCCCAGGCCGCAGGTAAGCCGATTGTGGTCTCTATGGGCGGCATGGCGGCATCCGGCGGTTACTGGATCTCAACGCCTGCCAGCTACATTGTGGCGAACCCCAGCACGCTGACCGGCTCGATTGGTATCTTCGGCGTGATCAATACGCTGGAGAACAGTCTGGACAGCATTGGCGTGCACACGGATGGCGTCGCGACCTCCCCGCTGGCGGATATCTCCACCACCAAAGCGCTGCCAGCAGAAGTTCAGCAGCTGATGCAGCTGACTATCGAAAATGGTTACCGCAATTTTGTGGGTCTGGTGGCGAAGTCGCGTCATAAAACTCCAGAGCAGATTGATGCAATCGCGCAGGGCCATGTCTGGACCGGCAGCGATGCCAAAGCCAATGGTCTGGTGGATGCGCTGGGTGACTTCGATGATGCCGTGAAGAAGGCGGGCGAGCTGGCGAAAGTCAGTAAACCCATGCTGAGCTGGTATCAGGATGAACCGACCTTCCTGGATATGGTGCTGGGCCAGATGAACGCCTCGGTACAGGCCGTATTGCCGGATACGCTGAAAGCCTGGCTGCCTGCACCAATGCTGGATGTAATGAGTGCCATGAAAGCCCAGCCGGGTCTGTTCGACAAGCAGAACGATCCTCAGAACCGTTATGCCTTCTGCCTGAACTGCGGCGAAGTGCGATAAACCTCTCAGCCCGGCCGCTGGTCGGGCTGCTTTTCCCCGCTATTCCCCTTATACTGCGCGTTTTATGGCGAGTCTGAGTTCTCTAATGCAAAAGAAAAACATCTACGTAGCCTACACGGGCGGGACAATCGGTATGCAGCGCTCTGCGCAGGGCTATATTCCGGTCTCAGGGCACCTGCAGCAGCAGCTGGCGAATATGCCCGAGTTCCACCGCCCCGAGATGCCTGATTTCACCATTCATGAATATCAGCCGCTGATCGACTCATCGGACATGACCCCGGAAGACTGGCAGTTTATCGCCAACGATATCCGGCAAAATTACGATCGCTATGATGGCTTTGTGATTCTGCATGGCACTGACACCATGGCGTTTACCGCTTCCGCGCTCTCGTTCATGCTGGAAAATCTGGCCAAGCCGGTGATCGTGACCGGGTCGCAGATTCCCCTGGCGGAGCTGCGCTCAGATGGTCAGCAGAATCTGTTAAATTCGCTCTATGTGGCGGCTAACTACCCGATTAGCGAAGTGTCTCTGTTTTTCAATAACACACTTTATCGCGGTAACCGTACGACCAAGGCCCATGCCGATGGCTTCAACGCCTTTGCGTCGCCGAACCTCTCTGCACTACTGGAAGCGGGCATTCATATTCGCCGCCTCAATACGCCGCCTGCCCCATCCGGTCAGGGCGAACTGAAAGTTCACACCATTACGCCTCAGCCCATTGGTGTGGTCACCATCTACCCTGGAATTTCCGCCGACGTGGTGCGTAACTTCCTGCGTCAGCCGGTGAAGGCGCTGATTCTGCGTTCTTATGGCGTGGGCAATGCCCCGCAGAACAAGGAATTTCTGGCCGAACTTCAGCAGGCCAGCGAACGTGGTATCGTGGTAGTTAACCTGACCCAGTGTATTTCAGGCAAGGTGAATATGGGCGGATACGCCACCGGCAATGCGCTGGAAGAGGCTGGCGTGATTAGCGGATTTGACCTGACGGTAGAAGCCGCGCTGACCAAGCTACACTTTTTACTCAGCCAGGAACTCTCTGCCGATCAAATCCGTGCCAGAATGCAGCAGAATTTGCGCGGCGAACTGACTGAAGACTGAAACGGAGCGACATGTAATGAAGCGGGCACTCATCATTATTGATATTCAGAACGATTTTTGCCCCGGCGGCCCGATGGCAGTCAATGAGGGCGACCACACGGTCGAGGTGGCCAATCGCTATGCGCGGCTGTTCCGTGAAAACGGTGAATGCGTACTGGCCCTGCAGGACTGGCACCCGGCCGATCACGGCAGCTTTGCCTCGGTTTCCGGTGAGCCGGTCTACACGCTGGGCGAGTTAAATGGTCTGGCGCAAATCTGGTGGCCCGATCACGGCATTCAGGGCTCAGAAGGTGCCGACTTCCATCCCGGTCTGGATCGTTCACTGTTCGATGCGACGTTCCATAAAGGTGAAGATCAGGATGTCGACAGCTACAGCGCCTTTTTTGATAATGGCCACCGTCGTAAAACCGAGCTGGACAGCTGGCTACATGAGCGTGGCATCACCCATCTGGTGATGCTGGGGCTGGCGACAGATTACTGCGTGAAATATAGCGTGCTGGATGCGCTGGAACTGGGGTATCACGTCGAGGTGGTCAAAGAAGGCTGCCGCGGCGTCAATCTGAATCCTGATGACAGTGAAATCGCCTTTGCTCAGATGACGGCTCAGGGCGCGATTCTGATTTAAAAATGGAGCTGGCATGACGCCAGCTTTTTTTTAGTGCAGGTGAATGCGGGTGACATCCGGGTCGATGCCGAACGCTTCTTTCAGCTCTTTTTTCGACTTCATCACCATCTTGCCGCCCTTAGCGATGGTCATATGCTGCGGCGCATCGTTGTGTCTTGCCTGCCACAGCATAACCAGTTGCAGGCAGTTGTCGCGCTGCTCCTGCGTCAGTGCCACACCATCCGGCCATTTTCCAATCTCAACGGCTGTTGCCAGTCGTTCGTAGACTTCAGGTGTCATCGACGCAAGCATTGCTTCAAGTTGTTCCTTCATCGCCTTACCCTTTGGTCTGTTCGCCCTGCTCGTCAGTGAAATTCAGCGAGGCGGAGTTAACACAGTAGCGTTCACCGGTCGGTTGCGGACCATCGGGGAAGACATGCCCCAGATGCGCATCGCAACTCCCGCAGCGGATCTCAACACGCTGCATGCCATGAGAGTTGTCTTCGATATAGCGAATCGCATCATCATTCACCGGCTGGTAAAAACTGGGCCAGCCACAGCCTGAATCATATTTGGTCTCTGAGAGGAAAAGTGGCGCCTCACAAACCAGACAGTGATAAATCCCTTCCTGCTTGTTGTGGAGCAACGCGCCGCTGTAAGGCGGTTCCGTTCCGCGATGCTGAGTGACGTAGCGCTGCATTTCAGTCAGCTGCGCAATTTTTGCTTCGGGTGCGGTGTCTTTAGCCATTTTAGGATTCCGGGAAGTGCCATTCTGAAAAATTCGACTATTATTCTAACAAACGATCAACATTACTGGGTCTTTTTTTGTGCTCACCCTTTCATGCCGTTTACTGCAAAGCGTAATTGTGACTTCGATCACCTTTTATCCCGGGCATCCCTATATATTCGGCGATTGATTCGACGAAACGCGATAACATTGGCGGCGCGCAAGCGGTTGCGCATTGAATTATTCCTCTCAGGCGAATTGACCTGTCGCAACAATTGACACGATTCCGCTTGACGCCTGGTAAGGTTTTTGTAATTTTACAGGCAACCTTTTATTCACTAACAAATAGCTGGTGGAATATATGACTATCAAAGTAGGTATCAACGGTTTTGGCCGTATCGGTCGCATCGTTTTCCGTGCTGCTCAGAAACGTTCTGACATCGAAATCGTTGCTATCAACGACCTGCTGGACGCGGATTACATGGCGTACATGCTGAAGTATGACTCTACGCACGGTCGTTTCGACGGCACCGTAGAAGTTCAGGATGGCGCACTGGTCGTTAACGGTAAAAAAATCCGTGTTACTGCTGAGCGTGATCCGGCCAACCTGAAGTGGGATGAAGTTGGCGTTGACGTTGTTGCTGAAGCAACCGGTATCTTCCTGACCGACGAAACCGCGCGTAAACACATCACCGCAGGTGCTAAGAAAGTCGTTCTGACCGGTCCATCTAAAGATGACACCCCTATGTTTGTTCGTGGTGCAAACTTCGACAAATATGATGGCCAGGATATCGTTTCTAACGCTTCCTGTACCACTAACTGCCTGGCACCACTGGCAAAAGTCATCAACGATAAGTTTGGTATCGTTGAAGGTCTGATGACCACCGTTCACGCTACCACTGCGACTCAGAAAACCGTTGATGGCCCGTCTCACAAAGACTGGCGCGGCGGCCGTGGCGCATCGCAGAACATCATTCCTTCATCAACTGGCGCAGCAAAAGCCGTTGGTAAAGTTCTGCCAGAGCTGAACGGCAAACTGACTGGTATGGCATTCCGCGTACCTACCCCTAACGTTTCCGTTGTTGACCTGACCGTGCGTCTGGAAAAAGCGGCTTCTTACAAAGAAATCTGTGCTGCAATCAAAGCGGCTGCAGAAGGTGAGATGAAAGACGTTCTGGGCTACGTTGAAGATGACGTGGTTTCTACCGACTTCAACGGCGAAGTCCTGACTTCAGTATTCGATGCTAAAGCGGGTATCGCGCTGAACGACAACTTTGTGAAACTGGTTTCCTGGTACGACAACGAAACTGGCTACTCAAACAAAGTTCTCGACCTGATTGCGCTGGTTTCTGCTAAATAAGGCAGACAGACATCATTGAGATTAAGGGCGACTTCGGTCGCCCTTTTTTTGATCCGCACAGGAAGGAATCGAACATGCAAAATAAACTGTTTTCTCTGCCCGTGGTTACGCAGATCTCCCCTTACCTTTCGCAGCGTCAGGTTGGCGAATTACCGACGATTGTTGTCAGTCATCCAAAAGTACGGGCAGCGATCACGCTGCAGGGCGCGCACCTGATCGCCTGGCAGCCGAGTGGCGAAAAGCCGGTACTGTGGCTGAGCGACAAGAGTCTGTTTTCACCAGGCAAAGCGATACGTGGCGGCGTACCAATCTGCTGGCCCTGGTTTGGTCCGGCAGGCGAACCGGCACACGGTTTTGCCCGGATTCAGACATGGAAGCTTACGGCGCATGATGAGAATGAAGATGGCGTAATGCTGACGCTGGTGCTTGAGAGCAACGCTCAGACGCTGAAACTGTGGCCACACGAATTTACCCTGATCGCCCGTTTCCGCCTGGGTCAGCATTGTGAGATTGAACTGGAAGCGCATGGTGACTTTGACGCCACGGCAGCCCTGCATAGCTACTTTACCGTCAGTGACATCAACGGCGTTGAGGTTTCCGGTCTGGGCAACAGCTATATCGACAAAGTAAATAACGGTGAGGTTGCCAGCAGTGATGGCAAACAGCGCTATCCGGGACGCATCGACCGTATCTTCACTGCAGCAGAAGATTGCTCGGTCATCAATGATATAGCCGGTGAGCGACAGATCGAAGTTTACCACCATCATCACAGTGACGTTGTCACCTGGAATCCGGGTGTGGAACTTTCCTGCAGCATGGCGGATATGGCGAATGAAGGTTATAAGACAATGGTCTGTGTAGAGACGGCCCGAATCAGTAAGCCGCTGCGCAGTGCGGGTGAAAAGCCGGCACGCCTGGCTACGACATTCCGTCTTAAGAAGAAAGTCGCAGCCAGCGACAAAGCTTAGGGCTAAACGATATCCAGCGGTAATTTATGCTGTGGTGCTGGCCAGGCACGATCGATGAGCTGCAACTCTTCATCGGTCAGTTCCACCTCCAGCGCCGCAGCATTTTCCTGAACATGAACCACAGAACTGGCTTTGGGAATGGCAATGACGCCAGGCTGACGAATCACCCAGGCCAGCAGTAATTGCGCCACGCTGATGCCCTTCTGTTGTGCAATCTGATTCAGCACCACATCAGTAAACAGTGCGTCCCGCAACCGTCCAGCCTGTGCCAGCGGACAATAGGCCATCACCGGCACGCCACGCTGCTGACAGACGGGCAGCAGATCAAATTCAATACCGCGTGAAGCCAGATGGTAGAGTACCTGATTGGTCACGCACTGATTGCCTCCGGGTTCGTCCCACAGTTCGGCCATATCATCAGTATCAAAATTCGAGACGCCCCAGTGACGAATCTTGCCCTGCTGCTGCAGGCGCTCCATGGCGCGCAGAGTCTCTTCCAGCGGAATATTACCGCGCCAGTGCAGCAGATAGAGATCAAGGTAATCGGTCTGCAGACGGCGCAGGCTGCGTTCACAGGCTTCAATGGCATCTACTTCGCCGGCATTCCACGGATAGACCTTCGACACCAGCAACGCTTTATCGCGACGCCCCAGCAGTGCCTGCCCGACCACCTCTTCAGCGCCGCCGTCTGCATACATTTCGGCGGTATCAATCAGCTGCAATCCACACTCAAGACCTGCCTGTAATGCCGTGACTTCACCGGCCCGCTGCGCCGGGTTTTCGCCCATATACCACGTGCCCTGACCGATTACCGGCAGTTCGCTGAAGCCAGCGAAGTTGATCGTGTTGCGCATTCTGCTCTCCCGCCTCATTCTGAGGCCCCATAAAAGAACAGAGGGCACTGGGTGCCCTCTTTCGGTGCGTTATCAGAAGGTGTAGCTGACACCTGTCCAGATCGTCGCCTGCCCGCTCTTATCAATCATCGGGCTTTCTTTGATTTCGCTGTCGAAGCGGGTGTAACGTCCCACCACGCCAACATTCCACTGCGCTGCAATCTGATAGCTGGCACTCAGCTCAACATAAGGTGACCAGCTGTCGTCCGGATTGTAACGACTGATGCCGGTACGTGCGCTTTCATGCGCGGAAACACCGTAATAATAACGGTTTTGATTGGCGCTATTCCACATGGCACCGATGCCCGGCGTCAGGCTGAAGTCGCCCATCTGGATGGGGTACAGGTAAGTCAGGTCCCAGATTATGCCGTTGCTGTTATTGAGCACGTCGCCCAGCAATGCCGTGCGGACAACCCCCCATTCGGCGGTGTGGCGATAGGTTGCGCCACCCATCAGCGTCATGCGGCGCTTATCCAGCCCTTTCATATCGCCCAGATCGTTGTCGCTGGGTTTGTACTCCTGCGGTGAGCCCAGCAGCGTCAGCGAGAGCTGATTCTGAGGATCTTTCCACAGGTAGTAACCGCCCTGCAGGCTACGGAACCAGAAGTCTTCACCCTCATAATTGATGACCGGAACCGGAAGATAACGGTCCTGTCCGCCACGATAAGGTGAGTCGGCATAGATGACCGATGCCCCTACAGAAAGCGGAGCGGCATTGGCGTGCGCCGCCAGTAAATAACAGGGTAAAAGTGCAACAAGCGTCTTAAATTTGAATTGGTTCACAATTTATTCATTCCATAAATATAACAATCAAACAGGAAGTCTAACGTTTTTTTACGGCTGGATTAACTTATATCGAAATCCTTTAAGCAACCGACAGATGAAAGTGGCACCAAAGGTTAAAAACAAGTTAAGTTAAAGCATCACCCATATGAACTCATCTCACAACTGACCCGAATTAGTCTTGATCTCCCCCTCATTCGCCCAAACCCATGGAGGAAATTTCCTAGAAGCCATCTACAGTTAGAATTAACAGCAGAGATTTTGTACGAGCAGAGTAACCACAAAAGTTGTGTATCCCGATAAAAAAGATCAGGTTGGCATAAGGGTTGCTGTACTCAACAGAGAATATCTTCCGGGAGCTGCTACAAGTCTTAAATTACGCTCCTTACCTGTGCTAAAAACGAAAGGACGGGCATCGCTATGAATATATTCGATCACTATCGTCAGCGTTATGAAGCTGCCAAGGACGAAGAGTTCACACTGCAGGAATTTCTTGCCATCTGTAAGCAGGATCGCAGTGCATACGCCAACGCTGCAGAGCGACTGTTAATGGCTATCGGAGAGCCAGTAATGGTCGACACTGCTCAGGAGCCACGCCTTTCCAGAATATTCTCCAACCGTGTGATGGGACGCTATCCGGCGTTCGAGGAGTTTTACGGCATGGAGGAAGCGATTGAACAGATCGTCTCCTATCTGAAACATGCCGCTCAGGGACTTGAGGAGAAGAAACAGATCCTCTATTTACTGGGTCCGGTGGGTGGCGGTAAATCTTCCCTGGCGGAACGGCTTAAGTCGCTGATGCAGCGGGTGCCCATCTATGTGCTAAGCGCTGACGGTGAACGTAGTCCGGTCAACGATCATCCTCTTTGCCTGTTCAATCCGCAGGAAGACGCGCATATTCTTGAAAAAGAGTATGGCGTGCCGCGCCGTTACCTCGGCACTATCATGTCGCCCTGGGCTGCGAAACGCCTTCACGACTTTGGTGGCGATATTTCGCGGTTCAAAGTCGTAAAAGTCTGGCCGTCGATTCTGGAACAGCTGGCGATCGCCAAAACCGAGCCGGGTGATGAGAACAACCAGGATATCTCTGCGCTGGTGGGTAAAGTGGACATCCGTAAACTGGAAAACCACGCGCAAAACGATCCTGATGCCTACGGTTACTCTGGCGCACTCTGCCGCGCGAACCAGGGCATCATGGAATTCGTGGAGATGTTTAAAGCGCCGATTAAGGTGCTGCACCCACTCCTGACAGCAACGCAGGAAGGTAACTACAACGGCACCGAGGGGATTTCGGCGCTGCCGTTTAACGGCATTATTCTGGCGCACTCCAACGAATCAGAGTGGGTGACGTTCCGTAACAACAAGAATAATGAGGCGTTCCTTGACCGTGTTTACATCGTCAAGGTGCCCTACTGCCTGCGGGTCTCTGAAGAGATCAAAATCTACGACAAACTGCTTAATCACAGTGAGCTGGCAACCTCGCCCTGCGCTCCGGGCACGCTGGAAACGCTGGCACGCTTCTCTATCCTGTCACGACTCAAGGATCCTGAGAACTCCAGCATCTACTCCAAAATGCGGGTGTACGATGGTGAGAGCCTGAAAGACACCGACCCTAAAGCGAAGTCCTGGCAGGAGTATCACGACTACGCCGGTGTGGATGAAGGCATGAACGGCCTTTCAACCCGCTTTGCCTTTAAAATCCTGTCGCGGGTATTTAACTTCGATCACGCCGAAGTCGCGGCTAACCCGGTGCACCTGTTCTACGTGCTGGAGCAGCAGATTGAGCGCGAGCAGTTCCCGCAGGATCAGGCGGAGAAATACCTTGAGCACCTCAAAGGCTATCTGATTCCCAAATATGCTGAGTTTATTGGCAAAGAGATTCAGACCGCCTATCTGGAATCCTACTCTGAATATGGTCAGAACATTTTTGACCGCTACGTGACCTATGCCGACTTCTGGATTCAGGATCAGGAGTATCGCGATCCCGATACCGGACAGTTGTTTGACCGTGAATCGCTCAACGCGGAACTGGAGAAGATCGAGAAGCCTGCTGGCATCAGTAACCCGAAAGATTTCCGTAACGAGATCGTCAACTTCGTGCTGCGTGCCAGGGCACACAATAACGGCCGCAATCCGAACTGGACCAGTTACGAGAAATTGCGCACCGTGATTGAGAAGAAAATGTTCTCGAATACGGAAGAGTTGCTGCCGGTCATCTCGTTTAATACCAAGACCTCTACCGATGAGCAGAAAAAGCATGATGATTTTGTCGATCGCATGATGGAAAAAGGGTATACCCGCAAACAGGTTCGCCTGCTGTGTGAATGGTATCTGCGTGTGCGTAAATCGTCCTGATAAGAGTCTGTAAGCTTGCCGGTAAGTGATACCGGTCTGACAGGGTCGGGTTCGCCCGGCCTGCTTACAATGTAGTTTGGGGGAATACCATGGCCTATTTCATCGATCGCCGGCTTAACGGCAAAAACAAGAGCGCGGTAAACCGCCAGCGCTTCTTGCGCCGTTATAAGTCGCAAATTAAGCAGTCGATCTCCGAGGCCATTAATAAACGCTCGGTGACCGACGTAAGCAGCGGTGAGTCCGTCTCTATCCCGATTGACGATATTAATGAGCCGATTTTCCATCAGGGGCGCGGCGGTAACCGCCATCGGGTCCATCCGGGCAACGACCATTTTGTGCAGAACGATCGCGTTGAGCGTCCGCAGGGTGGCGGCGGCGGCGGCAGTGGTCAGGGCAATGCCAGTCAGGATGGTGAAGGTCAGGATGAGTTTGTCTTTCAGATATCGAAAGATGAGTATCTTGACCTGCTGTTTGAAGACCTTGCCCTGCCTAACCTGCGTCGCAACCAGCATCGTCAGTTGAATGAGTATAAGACCCACCGGGCCGGTTTCACCTCCAATGGCGTGCCGGCCAATATCAGCGTTGTGCGCTCATTGCAGAACTCACTGGCGCGTCGTACGGCGATGACAGCAGGTAAACGCCGGATGCTGCATGAACTGGAAGAGACGCTGCAGGAAGTTGAGAGCTCTGAACCGGCACAACTGCTGGAGGAGGAGCGGCTGCGCAGAGAGATTGCCGAGTTACGGGCGCGCATTGAACGCGTGCCCTTTATCGACACCTTCGATCTGCGCTACAAAAACTTTGAGAAGCGCCCGGAGCCTTCCAGCCAGGCAGTCATGTTCTGTCTGATGGATGTGTCCGGCTCAATGGATCAGGCGACTAAGGATATGGCCAAACGCTTCTATATCCTGCTTTACCTGTTCCTGAGCCGCACCTACAAGAATGTCGATGTGGTTTATATCCGCCATCATACGCAGGCTAAAGAAGTCGATGAACAGGAGTTCTTCTACTCTCAGGAGACCGGCGGCACTATCGTTTCCAGTGCGCTGAAACTGATGGATGAGGTGGTGAAAGAGCGTTATGACCCGGCGCAATGGAACATCTATGCAGCACAGGCCTCGGATGGGGATAACTGGGCTGACGACTCACCGCTTTGCCATGAAATTCTGGCGAAGCACATTCTGCCGGTCGTGCGTTACTACAGTTATATCGAGATCACCCGCCGGGCGCATCAGACCCTGTGGCGCGAGTATGAGCATCTGCAGGCGACGTTTGATAACTTTGCCATTGAACATATTCGCGAGCCGGAAGATATCTATCCGGTGTTCCGATCGCTGTTCCATAAACAGGCAACGGAAGCCTGATGCACTAAGCCGGCTAATCGCCGGCTTTTTTTATCTGCCGAATAACCTGATAAAACAGTCTGTTTTCTCCCGCTTGCCTGCCAACCCCCTCATTCTTCACATTAATCTGATTCCATATGCTGTTAAGCAATTCGTATAATACGCATTTTCACAATGACAACTCCTTGATAAAACATTATCTTTCAGAGATAGCATGGATATTTGTCATCAGTTGCCGCATCGCACTGCCATATCTCAGGAGACCGGGTTTGAACCACACTATTGTCTACAGTCTGTTTATCATCGGTTCCGTGCTGGTCGCATCGAGTATTCTGCTCAGCTCTTTCTCATCCCGGCTGGGTATTCCTATTCTGGTTATCTTCCTCGCACTGGGCATGCTGACCGGTATTGATGGTATCGGCGGCATCGCCTTTGATAACTATCCTGCGGCGTATCTGATTTCAAACCTGGCGCTGGCGATCATCCTGCTGGATGGCGGCATGCGAACTAAGGCCAGCTCGTTTAAAGTTGCGCTGGGGCCTGCGCTGTCGCTGGCAACTGTCGGGGTAATGATTACCGCGGGCTTAACCGGCGTAGTGGCGGCCTGGTTATTTAACCTCGATATGATGCAGGGCTTCCTGATTGGTGCCATTATCGGCTCTACGGACGCTGCCGCCGTCTTCTCTCTGCTGGGTGATAAAGGCCTGAATGAGCGCGTCAGCTCTACGCTGGAGATTGAGTCGGGCAGCAATGACCCGATGGCGGTGTTTCTGACCATCACCCTGATTGAGATGATCGAGCAGGGCCGTAGCGGCCTTGACTGGATGTTCCTGGTGCATCTGGTGCAGCAGTTTGGTCTGGGTATTGTGTTAGGCCTGGGCGGCGGCTGGGCGCTGCAGCAGCTGATTAACCGCATCAGTCTGGCCCCAGGGCTTTATCCGCTGCTGGCGCTGAGCGGTGGCATTCTGGTATTCGCCCTGACCACGGTGTTAGAGGGCAGCGGTATCCTGGCGGTCTATCTGTGCGGCTTTTTACTGGGCAACAGCCCGATCCGCAACCGACACGGCATTCTGCAGACCTTTGATGGGATGGCGTGGCTGAGCCAGATTGGCATGTTCATCGTGCTGGGGCTGCTGGTGACGCCCTCTGATTTATGGCATATCGCGGTGCCGGCGATGATCCTCTCGCTATGGCTGATTCTGGTAGCGCGCCCATTATCGGTGTTTATTGGGCTGCTGCCATTCCGCAGCTTCACCACGCGCGAACGCTTTTTTATCAGCTGGGTCGGCTTGCGCGGTGCGGTGCCGATTATCCTTGCGGTCTTCCCGATGATGGCCGGATTAGAGAACGCCTCGCTCTATTTTAATATCGCCTTCTTCGTGGTTTTGGTTTCCCTGATGTTGCAGGGCACCTCGTTGGGCTTTGCGGCGAAAAAAGCCAAAGTGGTGGTGCCGCCGACCGCCTCGCCGATCAGCCGTGTCGGCCTGGATATTCATCCGGAAAATCCGTGGGAGCAGTTTGTTTATCAGCTCAGCGCTGACAAGTGGTGCGTGGGTGCCGCACTGCGTGACCTGCAGATGCCGCGCGAGACCCGCATCGCCGCCCTCTTCCGTGACAATGTACTGATGCACCCAAACGGCGGGACACGGCTGAAAGAGAACGACGTCATCTGCGTGATTGGTCGTGAGCGCGATCTTCCGGCGCTGGGCAAGATGTTCAGCCAGTCACCGCCTGTTTCGCTCGATCAGCGCTTCTTTGGTGACTTTATTCTGGATGCAGAGGCCCGCCTGCGCGACGTTGCGCAGATTTACGGACTCGAGCTGGATGAGAGCACTAACGATCAGCAGTCACTGGGGCAACTGGTGCTGGCAATGCTGGGCGGCTCGCCGGTCGTCGGCGATCAGGTGGAGTGGAATCAGCTGACCTGGACCGTCGCAGAGAAAGAGGATAACCGCATCGTGAAGATTGGTGTCCGTCCGGCTGAAGAGAAGGAATAATCCTAATCATTCAGCCACGTTATTTTCTCTCAGTGCGCTAAGCTTAACTGTCTATGCCAGTTAAAACGGGAGAAATGAATGGGACACGTGGTTAAAATTGGTCGTTATGAGATTGTAGATGCCGATCTTGACAGTGAGAACGCCGACACCGTCAGTATCCCCTGTCACACCAATCCCGGCTTAATTACCCAACTCGATGGCTGGGATCGTGATACCAGCGTACCGGCCTGGATTGACGGGGAGCCAGTGAATCTGCAGATTGGCCACTATGATAAACAGCAGGACCGCTGGATTTTAAAGAAACCTGCCTGAGCCACTATCACTACCGCCAGTCATATGATTTGGCGGTAATTCCTAAAAAGCGTCTTAAACAGTTTGGTTATAACCGACCCCTTCCTTATTTTATTCAATAAAAACCTGCAGTTAGCGATTTAAAACTTTAATCACTTTTGATGTTTTCAGATTTTTTCCGTATTAACTCTGTCAAATAACTCCTGCATACTCATTCTCAATGCTGCAACATTTCGTGAGTACCATCACGCTTTAATCGTTACCTTTTTTGCAGCTGCACTGGCTGTACTGACTGCAACAGACTGAAAATTATTTTTTAATTTTTCAGAGGCCCACTCCTGAGCGCGTATTTGATTCTGATCAGGCCATCTTTTACTTGAGAAAGAGAGCAGGTTTTATGGCAAGTACATTGATAATGAATAGCCCGAGCCGCTCGTGGAGCGGAACGCGTAAAAATATCATCGTGAAATTCGCCCTGAGTTTTTCCGATCTGATTGCACTTAACCTGGCGCTGTTTTTATCTGCCGCGACAATACAGGGTATTTGGGGCGAGCTGGATACCTTTATTCCACCGCATCAGATTGAATATCGTTTTGTGGCGCAGTTTATTATGTCAGTGATGTGTACCGGCTGGTTCTGGGTACGACTGCGCCATTATACCTATCGCAAACCCTTCTGGTTTGAGCTGAAAGAGATCGTTAAAACATTATTTGTTTTCTCGCTGCTCGACCTGGCGCTTATCGCCTTCTCTAAATGGGACTTCTCCCGCATGGTGTGGGTCTTCAGCTGGACATATGCCCTGCTGCTGCTGCCGTTGATGCGCGCTCTGGTTAAACGTGCCATTAACAAGGCGGGCCAGTGGCAGAAAGAGACCATCATTATCGGTTCCGGCCGCAACGCCACTGAAGCGTATGCGGCGCTGCAGAGTGAAGAGATCCTGGGCTACAACGTGCAGGCCTTTATCTCGGTGGATGATGTTCCGGCTCAGCAGAGCGTGAATGGTGTGCCAGTGATCACCTGGAAAGATATTAACTGGCAGACCATTGACCGTGACAACGTGCAGTTTATTGTTGCTATGGAATATGAGCAGCAGCCGATGCGCGATCGCTGGCTGAAGTTCCTGTCGAAGATGAACTGCCGGTCAGTTTCGGTGATCCCGACGCTGCGCGGCGTGCCACTTTACGGCACGGACATGTCTTTCATCTTCAGTCATGAAGTGATGATCCTGCGCGTCAGCAATAACCTGGCGAAACACTCTTCCCGTTTCATGAAGCGTGCCTTTGATATTGTCGTCGCGTCGATGCTGCTGCTGTTCCTTGGCCCAATCTTCGCCCTGCTCTGCTATATGGTGAAGCGTGACGGCGGGAATGCAATTTATGGTCACGAGCGTGTGGGCCAGAATGGCAAAAAATTCAAATGTCTGAAATTCCGTTCCATGGTGACCAATTCCAAAGAGGTGCTGGAGAAATTGCTGGCGACCAGTGAAGAGGCCCGGATGGAGTGGGACAAAGATTTCAAACTGAAGAATGACCCGCGCGTGACCCGGATTGGCAGCTTCCTGCGTAAAACCAGCCTCGACGAATTGCCGCAGCTGTGGAACGTGATTCGTGGTGAGATGAGTCTGGTCGGCCCGCGTCCGGTCATCGAAGCTGAACTGGAGCGTTATGCCGGTGACGTCGACTACTACCTGATGGCCAAGCCAGGCATGACCGGCCTCTGGCAGGTCAGCGGACGTAACGATATCGACTATGATACCCGCGTCTATTTTGACTCCTGGTATGTTAAAAACTGGGCGCTCTGGACCGATATCGCGATCCTGTTCAAAACCGCAGGCGTGGTGCTACGCCGCGACGGTGCTTACTAAGAAAGACCCTGCGATGCCTGTTTACAGCAGGCATCGCACTTTCCGCACGACTTCCTCTATCTTTTTTGCCTCTGAATCATTACCCTCTGCGCTCGTTTTTTAACAGAACGTTTACCCTCTGGTTGTTATGCAAAAATTTACTCTGCTGTTATTAAGCCTGGTGCTGCTGGCACCTTTAGGCATCGATCTCTATTTGCCCACGCTGCCGCAAATCGCAGAAGGGCTGGATACGCCGGTCTCACTGGTACAGACCACCATTCCCCTGTTTCTGCTGGTGATGGGACTGGGACAACTGGTGACCGGTCCGCTGGTGGACAACTATGGCCGTAAGCCGATTGCCCTGCTGGGGCTGGGGCTCTACATCACCGGCAGCGCCATCGCCGCTACCGCGACCTCATTTCCGCTGTTCGTCGTGGCCCGTCTGGTGCAGGGCTGTGGCGTCTGCTGCAGCGCGGTAGTCGCCTTTAGCGGCGTGCGTGACCGACTCAGCGGTGATGATGCCGCCCGCGCCTATGGCTTCCTGAACGGCGCACTGAACATCGTCCCGGCTCTGGCCCCGCTGCTGGGCGGACTGCTGGCCAGCGCCTTCGACTGGCGCGCCCCCTTCTGGTTCCTCTGCGCCTATGGCGTGCTGATTACGCTGCTGGTGATTATCTGGCTGCCGGAAACACGTCCGGCGAATACGCTGCGGGTGAAAGGCTTGCCGATTAAGCAGTACGCTGAAATCCTGCGTCAGCCGCGCTTCCTGGCCTTCGCCTTTGCCAATGCCGGTGC
Organism: Pantoea sp. 9140; assembly: GCF_000745295.1. Taxonomy (NCBI): domain Bacteria; kingdom Pseudomonadati; phylum Pseudomonadota; class Gammaproteobacteria; order Enterobacterales; family Erwiniaceae; genus Pantoea; species Pantoea sp. 9140. The sequence goes on from NZ_JQNO01000001.1 coordinate 1,972,423, forward strand.
GCTGGGTATGGTGCTGACCTATGTGTCGCTGGCACCGCAGGTGTTAATGACCGAAGGCGGGCTGACGCCGATCCAGTTCTCCTTTGCGTTTGGCGCTAACGGTTTCTGGATCATGTTTGTCAGCATGTTCGTGAATAAAGCGATTCGTAAAGCGGGTCGACCATTCTGTCTGGCGATGGGATTTTTCACCATGCTGCTGGGCGCGGTGCTGCTGATGGCAGGGATGCAGATTTTCCCGGCAGAGATGCAGACGCACTGGGCGCTCTACATGTTCCCGGTCGCCGTGTCGGTGGCAGGACTGGCCTTTACGGTGGGGCCGGCCACCAGCTATGCGCTGGAGCCCTATCAGCAACAGGCGGGCGTGGCGTCCGCCCTGCAGGGCTTTATTCAGATGGCCGGTGGTGCGGCAGGCAGCCTGGTGATCGTCGCGCTGCCGGTGGCGGAGAAGCTGTCGCTGAGTCTGATGATGCTGCTGGGTGCAGCGCTGGCCTTTATCGCCTGGCGCTGCAGCAGAAAGATGCGCGGTAGCCTGACCGCGCTTAAATAACCGTGACCGGGACGCGGGGTGCCAGCGCGCACATCAGCTCGTACCCTACCGTTCCGGCCGCTTTTGCCACCTGATCGATTTTCACCTGCTCCCCCCACAGCTCAACAGATGAGCCGATGCCCGCCTGCGGACAGGGGGTTAAATCCACCGTAATCATATCCATTGAAACCGCGCCAACCACCTGTGTCATCACGCCATCGACGCAGACCGGCGTGCCGGTCGGGGCATGGCGCGGATAGCCATCGGCGTACCCACAGGCTACGACGCCAATCCGCTGCGCTGTGCTGGCGTGATAACGGTAGCCGTAACCGACGCCATCGCCCGCCTGTAACTGCTGAACCGCAATAATCTCACTGCTCAGGGTCATCACTGGCTTCAGGCCGCTGCCGGCAATGTCCTGCCAGTCACCGCTGGGCGACGCGCCGTACAGAATAATACCGGGCCGGACCCAGTCAAAATGCGCTTCAGGATGCCATAAGGTGCAGGCGGAATTCGAAAGCGACCGTGGGCAGTTCAGCCCCTCTGCCGCCTGCTCAACACGCTGCAGCGGTGCAATCAGGCCCTGCGGATTTTCGGCATCAGCAAAATGGGCCATCAGCGTCATCTCACCGACATTGCTCAGCGCCCGCAATTTCTGCCAGGCGCCAGAAACCTGCTCCGGGCGAAAGCCCAGCCGGTTCATGCCGCTGTTCATTTTGAGATAGATATCAACCGGCGCAGAGAGGCTGGCACTGGCCAGCGCTTTGATTTGCCAGTTACTGTGTACGCTGGTCGTCAGGCGATAGCGGTCAATCAGCTGCAGATCCTCTGGCTGGAAAAAGCCCTCCAGCAGCAGAATCGGTTTTTTCCAGCCCTGCTCACGCAGCAGAATGGCTTCTTCCATATTAAGCAGCGCAAAGCCGTCGGTGGCAGATAACGCTTCGCGTACGCGATCAATGCCATGGCCATAAGCATTGGCTTTCACCACTGACCAGACGCGGGATGCGGGTGCCGCCTGGCGAACAACAGTCAGGTTATGACGAAGCGCCTGCTGGTTAATAGTAGCGACAATCGGACGTGACATCCTTTCTCTCCCTGAATACTTAACGAGTTGCGTTGGCGTTACGCAGCGGCGATGAGGTCGCCGCGAAACCGGGTAAGTAGCGGAACACCGCTAAGTCATCCGCCGCAATGGCTGGCTTTTTACCGGAGATGAGATCGGCCAGCAACTGACCAGAACCACACGCCATCGTCCAGCCCAGCGTACCGTGACCGGTATTAAGATAAAGATTTGAGAGTGGCGTGGCACCGACAATCGGCGTACCGTCCGGCGTCATCGGACGCAGACCGGTCCAGAAACTCGCCTGCGCGAGATGACCGCCTTCAGGATAGAGATCACTGACCACCATCTCCAGCGTTTCCCGCCGCGCTTCGGTGAGTCTGGTGTTAAAACCAACAATTTCCGCCATCCCGCCGACGCGGATACGATCGTCAAACCGGGTCACCGCCACTTTGTAGGTCTCATCCAGAATCGTCGAAACCGGTGCAGCCTCAGGATTTTTAATCGGAATAGTGAGTGAGTAGCCTTTCAGCGGATAGACCGGAATATCAATGACGTTTTTCAGCAGTGCGGTCGAGTAGGAACCAAAGGCCACTACATAGCTGTCTGCCTTGATGATCTCCTCGCCGCACTTCACACCATAAATGCGATTGCCATCGCGCAGCAGGTGATCGACCGGGGTGTTAAAGCGGAAAACCACGCCCGCCTCTTCGGCCATTTTTGCCAGCCGCTGCGTGAAGAGCTGGCAGTCACCGGTTTCATCGTTAGGCAGGCGCAGTCCGCCAGTGAGTTTATGATGGGTTGCCGCCAGCGCTGGTTCCACGCGAGACAGCTCATGCGCCTCCAGCAGCTCATAGGGCACGCCCGCGTCGCGCAGTACCGCAATATCTTTACTGGCGCTGTCGAACTGCTGCTGCGTGCGAAACAGCTGCAATGTGCCGCCCTGACGACCCTCATAGGCGATGCCGGTCTCAGCGCGCAACGCTTTCAGACAGTCACGACTGTATTCGGCAATCCGCACCATGCGGCTTTTGTTCTGCTGATAGTGGTTGATGTCGCAGTTGCGCAGCATGTGCCACATCCACTCCAGCTGAAAACTGCTGCCATCAAGCCGGATAGCCAGCGGCGCGTGGCGCTGGAACATCCACTTCACCGCTTTCAGCGGCACGCCAGGCGCCGCCCAGGGTGCGGCATACCCCGGTGAGATTTGACCCGCATTGCCTGCGCTGGTCTCCATCGCGGCAGCGGGCTGACGATCGATGACGGTAACCTGATGTCCGGCACGCGCCAGATACCAGGCGCTTGCCACGCCAACCACACCACTTCCAAGAATGACTACGTGCATAGCTCCCCCACCCGGCATATAAAAGCATAATTCACTGTTCAGCAGATGATAGTCAGCGGATTTACACAGCGGACACCACCCCATAAATTCAGCATCTATTTCACATCTTTTTCACTTTTCAGGTAACTAAAATCTTGTCGTACGGCCAATTTCAGCGCTTTATGCGCCTTAATCCATAAACACAGAAATAAATGACAACGAAAGCAGTTAAATCTGCGCATGGCAGGAGAATCATTCAACCCCATACATTCTGCTTATAAACAGGATGATATTCCGCGTTTTGAAATAACGTTCGAATTAAAGGCTATTAAATTCTCTGCCGCACCTGTCTTAATGATTTTGTGCCAAAGAATTCGTTTGAGTTCGCATTTCGGATAAGCGACAGTGGGCTATCATTGTTGTGTTCGCTCAGTTTTTTTCGGGTTCCCTTTTTCAGGATGAAGCCTTAAATAACCAGAACGGGTTGTCTTTCGGGTCAGCCGGTTTGCAAAAAAGAGGTGCGCTATGACGACAATCTTTGACGAAGCCATCAGAGACAGCAAACGACTCAATGACGGACCAGACTGGACATTCGAACTGCTTGATGTCTATTTAGCAGAGATAGACCGGGTTGCTAAACTCTACCGGCTTGATACCTACCCGCACCAGATTGAAGTGATTACCTCAGAACAGATGATGGATGCCTATTCCAGCGTTGGCATGCCCATTAACTATTCACACTGGTCATTCGGTAAAAAGTTTATCGAGACCGAGCAGCGCTATAAGCATGGTCAGCAGGGTCTGGCCTATGAAATCGTTATCAACTCAAACCCCTGCATCGCCTATCTGATGGAAGAGAACACCATGACCATGCAGGCGCTGGTGATGGCGCATGCCTGCTATGGCCATAACTCCTTCTTCAAAAATAACTATCTGTTCCGCAGCTGGACCGATGCCGGCTCGATTGTCGATTACCTGCTGTTCGCCAAAAACTATATCAGTGACTGCGAAGAGCGTTATGGCGTCGAAGAGGTCGAGCGACTGCTCGACTCCTGCCATGCCCTGATGAATTATGGCGTCGATCGCTATAAACGCCCGCAGAAAATCTCCCTTCAGGAGGAGAAGGCGCGGCAGAAAAGCCGTGAAGAGTATCTGCAGAGCCAGGTGAATACGCTATGGCGAACGCTGCCACGGCGTGAGAAAGAGACAGTAGCTTTTGAAGCGGCACGCTACCCTTCTGAGCCGCAGGAAAACCTGCTCTATTTTATGGAAAAAAATGCGCCGCTGCTGGAGTCCTGGCAGCGTGAGATCCTGCGCATTGTGCGCAAGGTGAGCCAGTATTTCTATCCGCAGAAGCAGACGCAGGTAATGAATGAAGGCTGGGCGACGTTCTGGCACTACACCATCCTTAATCACCTTTACGATGAAGGCAAAGTGTCGGAACGCTTTATGATGGAGTTCCTTCATAGTCACACCAACGTCGTCTATCAGCCGCCCTATAACAGTCAGTGGTACAACGGCATCAACCCTTATGCGTTAGGGTTTGCGATGATGCAGGATATCAAGCGGATCTGTCAGTCACCGACTGAAGAAGATCGCTACTGGTTCCCGGATATCGCCGGCTCCGACTGGCTGGAAACGCTGCATTTTGCGATGCGTGAGTTTAAGGATGAAAGTTTTATCAGCCAGTTCCTGTCGCCGAAAGTGATGCGTGATTTCCGTCTCTTCACCGTACTGGATGATGACCGCAACAACTATCTGGAGATCGCTGCCATCCACGATGAGGCGGGCTATCGTGCCATTCGCCAGCAGCTCTCTGCACAGTACAACCTGAGTAATCTTGAGCCTAATATTCAGGTCTACAACGTCGATCTGCGTGGCGATCGTTCGCTGACTTTGCGCTATGTGCCACAGAGCCGTACGCCGCTCGATAAGAGTCGTCGTGAGGTGCTGAAGCATGTGCATCGTCTGTGGGGATTTGATGTGATTCTGGAACAGCAGAACGAAGATGGCAGCGTCGAATTGCTGGATCGTAATCCGCCGCGCGGTTCATCGCTCTGATGGGCTAAAAACAAAAAACCGGACGCGATGTCCGGTTTTTTTTATCGTTTATTGCCGAGGTCGTCTGGCAGGTTCTTCTGCATGCTGTGCCAGATTTCGCCGCTGCGGCGGCCATAGTTGCGCACCACCTCTACAATCTCATCCTGTCCTGGCTCTTTGTCGCACAAGGCCAGAAGAGTCAGATAGAAATCCCGCGCAACCTGGCGCGCTTCCGCACTGGAAAAGTAGTGACGACCCACTCGGGTATAGAGGCCTTTCAGGCCGTTGAGAATCAGACCGTAAATCGGATTGCCTGATGCAAATGCCAGACCGCGAAACACCCGGTAGTCGAGCTCGGTATAAGCATCCGCCTGATCGGCCGCGGCACTTACCGTTTCCAGCACTTCACGCGCTTTGTCCGGATGATGGCGCAGCGCACGGCTGATAAAAATCGATGAAATGTTGCTGCGGACTGACAGCAGGTTGTCAATCAGCACCGGCACACTGTCGTGATCGAGGCGGGCGAGCGTTTCCAGAATATTAAGGCCGGAGGTCTCCCAGAAATCGTTTACGCGCGTCGGTTTGCCGTGCTGAATCGTCAGCCAGCCGTCACGTGCCAGACGCTGCAGCACTTCACGCAATGTGGTGCGCGTTACCCCAATCAATTCAGAAAGCTCACGCTCAGCAGGAAGAATCGATCCGGGCGGAAAGCGACTGTTCCAGATGCTTTCAATAATATACTCTTCAGCAAATCCCGCTGGACTCTGAGCCTTTATAACCATAGCAATGTGTTCTCGTTGCTTTTCTAATCATGATGGGGACTCATCATACCAGACGCCCTATAGCGGATATAGCCTGCGTAACCATTAAAACCTGGCGCGGGCGCATATTTCAGACTGGCTGACGGCGAACGCTGCTGTTATAAGACGATGGCCGGATGCACGCTTTTCTGCGCCGGAACATTCAGTCTCAAAAGCAGCAGAAAATCATCCTGAAAGCACAGTATGCGGGTTCCGGATGGCCTGCACTTGCCGTTTCGCTTTCTGCCAATTGCAGCCGGGTTTTTCTCAACGTCGACATCCTGGCGCTGTTAACCGAGCAGGCATCAGCTGGAAGACCTCCGCTTATCCTCCTGTAACCTGCTCTGGATCAGAATCAGGTCATGTTTGCACACGATTTTTCCCTGTACCTGGCTGGTTTGCCCGCGCTTTTGGTTTACACTGCGTGGCATTAACGTTTACAGGGAATGCAATATGTTGCGATATCTGAATCAATGTTCTCGTGGTCGGGGAGCCTGGTTATTACTGGCACTGACGGCGCTTGCACTGGAATTGACGGCACTCTTCTTTCAGCACGTGATGGGATTAAAGCCCTGCGTGATGTGTATTTATGAACGTAATGCGCTGTTTGGTGTGCTGGGCGCGGGTCTGGTCGGTGCGATTGCGCCGAAATCACCGCTGCGTCTGGGCGCTCTGGCATTATGGATCTACAGTGCCTGGGAGGGCCTGCGTCTCTCTTATGAACATACGATGATTCAGTTGCATCCAAACCCGTTTACGACCTGTGATTTTGCTGCCCGTTTTCCCAGCGGGTTACCGCTGGATAAGTGGCTGCCGTCGGTGTTTCTGGCCAGCGGCGACTGTGCAGAACGCAGCTGGACTTTCCTGACACTCAGCATGCCGCAGTGGATGATTGGGGTGTTTGCTGGTTATCTGCTGGTCGCCGTTCTGGTACTGATTGCTCAGCCTTTCAAACCTAAGCGTCGCGATCTCTTTGGTCGCTGACACGAAACGTGCTGAGATCGAAAAAGGCTGCCACTTGCAGCCTTTTTACGTTTCAGATGATACCGTGGCGTTTAGCCGTTACGATCGGGGCGATCAATAATGTGATCTTCCCAGTCCCGCACTTCACTCTCCCGCACCGCAATATAACGCACCGAAATTCGCTGCGCATGCATCGCGGTTTTCGAACCGGCCCGCAGCGGATGCCAGACTGGCAATCCTTTGCCCTCACCCAGCAACCGGTAGGCGCAGGTGCGCGGCAGCCAGTTAAAGGTGGTCAGATTTTCGCGCGTCAGCTTGATGCAATCCTCTTCTAATTCGAAGCGGCGCTCATAGTTACGGCACTGGCAGGTTTTAATATTGAGCTGATTGCAGGCGACGTTGGTGAAGTAAATCTCATCCGTGTCAGCGTCCTGCAACTTGTTCAGGCAACACTGGCCACAACCATCACACAAGGATTCCCATTCCTCATCGCTCATTTGTGCCAGGCGTTTTTGTTGCCAGAAAGGGGTGTCAGTCATGATGATTTGTCCGGGTTGTGCCTGAAACGCACCTTATAAAGCCTATGCTGTGGTGATGCAAGTTTTTAGAGTACGCGCGTGCTGATGCCGTGACCCGCCAGCGACACTTCCAGCTTGTCACCCGAGCGCATCGGACCCACACCCTCAGGTGTCCCGGTCAGAATGACATCGCCTGCACGCAGCGTAAAATAGTGGCTCATATGGGCAATCAGCGGCAGAATTTTGTGAATCATATCGGCGGTGTTGCCGTGCTGACGCACTTCTCCGTTTACCACCAGCTTAAGCTCGACATTCTGTGGATCATCACTGAATTCGGCTACCGGGATGAAACCGGAGATGGGACAGGCGTTATCAAAGCCTTTTGATTTTTCCCATGGCTGGCCCGCTTTTTTCAGCCCGGACTGCAGGTCGCGCAGCGTCAGATCCAGCGCCACGCCATAGCCTGCAATCGCCTTAGCCACGTGTTCTTCACTCGCCTGCTTCAGCGTCGCACCAATCAACACCGCCAGTTCGACTTCGTGATGAACTTCGCCAAAAGCGTCGGGAATGGAGAGCGGCTGGCGCAAATCACACAGCGCCGTTTCCGGTTTGATAAAGATTACCGGCTCGGTTGGCGTCGCACTGCCCATCTCTTTAATGTGTTTTGCATAATTACTGCCGACGCAAACCACTTTGCTGACCGGAAAATCTAACAGAGCGCCTTGCCAGTTATGATGCTGATACATGCTCATCCCCTGTTCAGGTTAGGTGTGATGCCAGCGCGGCTGGCGGGTTGATGTTTGCTGATGCATTGATCGAAATGCCAGCAACAGAGCGTGATAATAAGATCCTTTTAACCATTCGGGGTGCGGAATTTGTCAAAAAGCGTAAACGATGCCCCTGGCATGCTGAATAATCGTACAAATAAGGTGTGAAAATGTGGACTGGGTATTTAAACAGGGGTGAAACAGATAAGCTGCGCCGTTAATTTTGCGCAGCTTCAGAGCAATATTAACCCTGCAGTATCGCACCAACAGGATTTATATTTACAGAAGAATCCGAGTTAAACTTTTTTATCGGCCTCTAAATGAATTTTTAGCAGACTTTCAATCGGCGGTGGAAGCTGTAAATAATAACCCTGCTCGCTCAATCCCTGCTTAACTTTATTGATATCCGCATTAGCCAGCCTGTCGCGGCCTGCCAGCTTTAGCACCATCGCCAGCTGCGGCTTGCCAAATCCTTTCAGCAATTCTTCCGGAACGCGCGAGAAATCGTCCTTTTTTTCAACATAAAGATAAGTCTGGTCACGTAACGGGCTTCTGTAGATCACACAAAACATATTTTTTACTCGAATTAACCGGCGTTGAGGCTTGTCTGAATATAGCTGTAACTATAACATGCTTGCAGAACTTCGAATATTCACCGTTAGCGCTTCAGCGATGATTTTATCATCGTCAGGTTAACGGTAGTGAAAACAGGACTGAGTCGGGACAGATGTCGCAAACGCCAATCGAATTCAAAGGTAGCAGTTTCACCCTGTCTGTCGTCCATTTGCATCACCATGACCCTGCGGTGATTCGCAAGGCACTCCAGGACAAGATTGACCAGGCTCCCGATTTCCTGAAAAACGCCCCGGTGGTGCTTAACGTCGCTACATTGAGTGCCGATGTTAACTGGAAACAGCTGCAGCAGGCGATTCTTGCTACCGGCTTGCGCATTGTCGGCGTAAGCGGCTGCAAAGATGAAGCACTGAAACGCATGATCGTGCGTGCAGGGCTGCCGGTACTGGCAGAAGGCAAAGAGGCCAGGCCGCGCGCCGAGGCACCGCAGCCGGCCCCCACTCCTGAACCGCAGCCGGTTGTAACCGAGACGGCAGCAGCGAAAACCCGCATCGTGAACACGCCGGTGCGCTCAGGCCAGCAGATTTATGCGCGTGACGCCGACTTAATTATCACCAGCAGCGTCAGTGCCGGGGCCGAACTGGTCGCCGATGGCAACATTCATATTTACGGCATGATGCGCGGTCGCGCCCTGGCAGGTGCCAGCGGCGATCGTAACTGCCAGATTTTCTGTACTAACCTGGCGGCCGAGCTGGTCTCGATTGCCGGGGAGTACTGGATCATGGATCAGATCCCACAAGAATTTTTTGGTAAAGCCGCGCGCCTGTGCCTGCAGGATGGCGCGCTGACTATCCAGACACTTAATTAGGCCCCTTTTCTTTTGTTAAGGAAATCAACATTTATGGCACGCATTATTGTAGTTACATCCGGTAAAGGGGGCGTTGGTAAGACCACGTCAAGCGCGGCCATCGCCACCGGTTTAGCGCAGAAAGGCAAAAAGACGGTCGTTATCGACTTTGATATCGGTCTGCGTAACCTGGATTTGATCATGGGCTGTGAGCGCCGTGTGGTCTACGACTTCGTTAACGTTATTCAGGGCGATGCCACGCTCAACCAGGCGCTGATTCGCGACAAACGTACTGAGCAGCTCTACATTCTGCCTGCATCGCAGACCCGCGATAAAGATGCGCTGACGCGTGAAGGTGTTGAGAAAGTCCTGAACGATTTAGCCGCAATGGAGTTTGATTTCATCGTCTGCGATTCACCGGCAGGGATTGAAACGGGCGCACTGATGGCGCTCTACTTTGCTGATGAAGCCATCATCACCACCAACCCGGAAGTCTCTTCTGTCCGCGACTCCGACCGCATCCTCGGCATCATCTCCTCTAAATCCCGCCGCGCTGAAAACAGTCAGGACCCGGTGAAGGAGCATCTGCTGCTGACCCGTTATAACCCTGGCCGGGTAAACCGTGGCGATATGCTGAGCATGGAAGATGTGCTGGAAATTCTGCGCATTCCTCTGGTCGGCGTGATCCCTGAAGATCAATCGGTGTTACGTGCCTCTAACCAGGGCGAGCCGGTGATTCTTGACGGCGAATCTGATGCTGGCAAAGCCTATGCCGATACCGTTGAACGGTTACTCGGTGAAGTACGCCCCTTCCGCTTTATCGAAGAAGAGAAGAAGGGTTTCCTGAAACGCCTGTTCGGGGGATAAACCATGGCATTACTTGATTTCTTTTTATCCCGGAAGAAGAACACTGCCAACATAGCCAAGGAACGGCTGCAGATTATCGTGGCAGAACGGAGAAGGGGCGACAGTGAGCCCCACTATCTTCCGCAACTTAAGCGCGACATTCTGGAAGTGATTTGCAGATATGTGAAGATCGATCCGGAAATGGTCACGGTACAGCTCGATCAGAAAGGTGATGACATCTCGATTCTGGAGCTGAACGTCACGCTGCCGGAAACGGATGAAGTGACTAAATGACGCTGACCGTTTCCTGAATTTCCCCTGCGCAGTGGCAGGGGAAATTTAACCGGTTAACAACCCGCAAGAATCTCCTCAATGCCGGGTTTCAGCAGTTCGCCCCGCCATCCGGTAAGTAGCTCCGGCTGACGTCCCTGTGGCTTCAGGCCCCAGTGCAGGCTTAACACCTGATTAATCTGACGTCGTGACGCCAGTAACTCCTGACTGAATCCGCTCTGCTCGCTCACCTGCTGTACCAGCGCCTTCATTGCCTTAAACACCTGCTTGTAGTGCGGATGGTCGATCAGATTGCCCAGCGGAGCCGGCAGTTCATTCTCGTCAAGCGCCTCTGCTTCGGCCACCAGCGCCACCAGCGTTTTGCCGTGGAAACGGATTTCGTGGCCTGACAGCCCCAGATGATCCAGCTCACCCAGAGAGCCTGGCATAAAGCGCGCCACTTTCCACAGATGCTCTTCACGCACCACAAAATTAACCGCCATATCCTTTTCACGCGCCAGCTTCAGACGCCAGGCCGCCAGCCGTTGTAGTGCCGCCAACTGACGCGGACGCAGTTGCCAGGCGTTGGTGATATCCCGCCAGGCTTCATCCGGTGCCACACTGTCGAGACGGCGCTGACACAGGTTATCGCACTCACTCAGTGCCGCCGCCATGTTCCCGGCCTCTTCCGTGTTAATCATCAACTGACGGGCAATCGGCAGCAGATAGTGAACGTCCGCCGCCGCATACTCGCACTGACGCTGGGTCAGAGGGCGTGCCAGCCAGTCGGTACGTGATTCACTTTTATCCAGCTCGACCTGCGTGAAATGCGCCACCATGGAGGCAAAGCCCCAGGAGAGGGGCTGGCCGGAGAAGGCTGCCAGAATCTGGGTGTCGATCATCGGCGTCGGCAGCACGCCGAAACGGTGCAGGAAGACTTCCAGATCTTCTCCTCCGGCATGCAGGAATTTAGTCACGCTGGTGTCGGTCAGTAGCGCAATAAAGGGTGACCAGTCACGGATATTCAGCGGGTCAATCAGCACCAGCTGGTGATCGTCGAACAGCTGGATCAGGCCAAGCTGAGGGTAGTAGGTGCGGGTGCGGACAAATTCGGTATCCAGTGCTACCGCTGCATGCTGGCGGGCTTTCTGGCACACGTCAGCCAGTTGTTCATCCTGGTCAATAAGGGAATAGTTCACGTCTGATTTCCACCGCAGCCAACAACGCGCGGCGCTCCATGTTAAACACAATAAAAACGCCGGACATGCCGGCGTTCAACCTCAATTCTGATACAGATTCAGTTCGCGCCGGGCTTCGCCTCGTCGCGCAGCTCACGTCGCAGGATCTTGCCTACATTGGTTTTGGGTAGCTCATCACGAAACTCAATGATTTTTGGCACCTTGTAACCGGTCAGCTGGCGTCGACAGTGATCGAGCACCTCTTCTTTGGTCAGCGACGCCTCTTTTTTCACGATGCAGACTTTTACTGCTTCACCTGACAGATCGCTGGGTACGCCAATTGCCGCGGCTTCACGCACTTTCGGGTGCTGCATCAGCACATCTTCGATCTCATTCGGATAGACATTAAAGCCTGAGACCAGAATCATATCTTTTTTGCGGTCTACGATGCGAATAAACCCTTCCTCGTCAACGGTAACAATATCACCGCTGTGGAGCCAGCCATTTTTCAGCACTTCCGCTGTCGCTTGCGGATGCTGCCAGTAGCCCAGCATCACCTGCGGGCCGCTGATACAGAGTTCGCCCGGCTCCCCCGGCGGCACTTCGTTTCCGGCATCATCCAGAATGCGTACGTCGGTTGAAGGAACCGGCAGGCCGATACTGCCCGTGTGACAGTTGATGTCATACGGATTGACGGATACCAGCGGCGAACATTCGGTCAGGCCGTAGCCTTCCAGCAGATAGTGTCCGGTAAGCTTTTCCCAGCGCTCAGCTACCACTTTCTGCACCGCCATTCCGCCACCCGCAGAGAGACGCAGCGTTGAAAAATCGAGTTTATTGAACTGCTCATCGTTGAGCAGCGCATTAAACAGCGTGTTCACGCCGGTAATCGCTGTAAACGGCACTTTACCCAGCTCTTTAACGAAGCCGGGAATATCGCGGGGATTGGTGATCAGCAGATTCTGACCGCCAAGCTCCAGGAAGAGCAGGCCATTCACGGTTAAAGCGAAGATGTGATAAAGCGGCAGCGCGGTGACCACAAATTCTTTTCCGTCACGCAGCACTTTGCCATAGGTCGCGCGGGTCTGCTCCAGGTTCGCCAGCATGTTGCAATGGGTCAGCATCGCCCCTTTCGCCACGCCGGTGGTGCCACCGGTGTATTGCAGGAAGGCGAGATCGTCATTCGAGACCGTCGGTCGCTGATAATTGAGCGTGGCACCCACTTCCAGTACCTGGCGAAACGAAATGGCGCCCGGTAAATAGTATTTCGGCACCAGCTTCTTCACATACTTAACGATAAAGTTAACCAGTGTGGCTTTTATCGGTGCCAGCTGATCGCCCATCCGGGTCAGGATGACATGCCGCACAGCGGTTTCCGCCACCACTTTTTCCAGCGTATGCGCAAAATTTGAGACGATCACGATGGCGCTGGCTCCACTGTCATTGAGCTGATGCTTCAGCTCACGCGGCGTGTAAAGCGGATTCACGTTGACCACCACCATACCGGCACGCAGCACACCAAACAGGGCCACCGGATACTGCAGTAGGTTAGGCATCATCAGCGCCACCCGGTCACCTGCTTTCAGGCCCAGCTGGTGCTGGAGGTAAGCAGCAAAGGCACGGCTCTTCTCTTCCAGCTGACGATAACTCATCTTCTGACCCATGTTCAGGAACGCGGGTTGATCGGCGTAGCGTTTTGCGGCCTGCTCAAACAGATCCACCAGCGAGGTGTAACGATCTGCACTTATTTCGGCAGGCACATCTGCCGGGTAGCGTTTCAGCCAAACCTTATTCAAGGATCCACCCCGATAATTATGTTGTATTTCCATCGCTGCCTCAGCCAATCTGGTTTGTTAACAATATTTTAACTGATTGTACCAGTTTGCCTGTTTCGGCATGTTGAGGTTGCGAAGTGCATCACTAAATTTCGTGCCGGGAAAACAGGCCAATAAAAAGCCCGGTAGCGAGCACCGCGACCGGGCTGGATAAATCATGTTTACACTTATTCGGTCAGGATGGTCTGCACCTCTGAAGGTCCGGTGTTAACCATTCCCCAGTAGGGATTAGGCCCCCAGTATCCGCCGCGATGACGGGTCGGACCATACCAGATCCAGGGATCCATCGGCTGTGGTGGTGCTGTTACCTGCTGGGCAATCCGCCAGCGCTGATAACCGCGCACATCGATGACCGCAAATTTGTAATCGGCCTCACCAATTTTACCCTGCTCCGTGCCCTTCAGCGTACCCAGCACGGTAACGTACTGGTTTCTGACATCCACCGGATCAACAAAACCGTGAATGTCAGCATAAATCCGGCCAACCGAGGCCGCACCCAGACGCGGTCTGGCGCTCTCATCCAGCGGCTGTGCCGCAATCTCAAGCCGGGTTTTGCCGTTCAGGTTAGTGACATTCACCACCTTGCCGCCAAAGCGCGATTCCTGCCCGACAAAGAGCGAGGGATCGCTCATCACCCGCAACAAATCCTGCTGCGGCTGAGGTGAGCTGCCCTGCAGCGTGTCAGGAATGGAAACACAGCCGGTTAACGCCAGCACACAGGTCAGCAGCAGACCTGAAAGCCCTTTACCACACATTGACGACATAGACGTTCTCCCGTTAGGTAAAGACTTAGACTTGACGTATAACAATAAGTTGCGTGTATTTTACCGGCCTGGTAATTTTTTCCAGGCAACTTCATTCCGCAGATAGGTCGGCTCCGCCGTTTCCGGCAGCAGCGTATTTCCCCGCGCCAGCGCCAGAGTCGCCAGTGGCAGCATATCCTGAGCGGCGGGCAGTGTAACGTCGCTGGCGTTCAGGGTCAGATCGTGTCCCTGCTGCAAGGCTGGATAAGCCTGCCAGCCGGTGCCGGCGGTCATCCAGTCGCCAGAAAGCGCCTGCATCCGGGCGAGTGCTGCCTCGGGTGACAGCACGCTTTCACTGGCCTCACCCTGCCAGGCACCCTGCTCATCACGCTGATATTCGGCCCAGTAAACCTCGCCCATCCGCGCATCGATAGCGGTTAAGACCCGGGTTGCCCCGTGCAGACGCCAGGCCCCTTCCGCCAGCGTCGCCAGAGTGGAAACGGCGATCATCGGCAGTGATGCGCCCAGTGCCAGTCCCTGCGCAATACCAATACCGATCCGCACGCCGGTAAAACTGCCAGGACCCCGGCCAAAGGCAAGCGCGTCCAGTTCGGTCAGCTCCAGCTGCTGCGCCAGCAGCAGCTCCTCGACCAGCGGCAGAATACGCTGCGTATGATCGCGCGGAGCAATCTCGAATCGGGCATCAATCTGTTGCTGATTCAGCAAGGCGGCTGAACAGGCTTCTGTCGCCGTATCCAGCGCTAAAATTCGGGCTGACATGACTACCTCAGAAGAAAGAAAACGGCGCGCATCTTAGCATAAAATTATGCGTCTGGTTCGGGTTGCTGGCGGATAAAGGCGATGGCACGGGCAATGTCCCGTGTGCGCGGCGTCGGCGGCAGGCTGTTGAGAAACAGCGCGCCATAAGGCCGTGAGACCAGACGCTGATCGCAAATGACCAGCACCCCACGATCGTCCGTATCACGAATCAGACGGCCTACACCCTGCTTCAGGGTGATTACCGCATCCGGCAACTGCACATCGGCAAAGGGATCGCCGCCGCGAATCCGGCAATCTTCCATTCGGGCTTTCAGCAATGGATCTTCCGGTGAGGTAAAGGGCAGTTTGTCGATGATCACCAGCGACAGCGCATCACCCCGCACGTCCACCCCTTCCCAGAAGCTGCTGGTCGCCACCAGCAGAGCATTGCCCTTCTCAATGAACTGCTTCAGTAACTGACCTTTGCTGGTTTCACCCTGTACCAGCACCGGCAGTGTCATCGAGGCGCGAAACTCTGCGGCCAGCTCTCGCATCATCAGATGCGAAGTACAGAGGAAGAAACAGCGGCCTTTATTGGCATCGATCAGCGGTTTCATCATCGCGGCCAGCTGGCGAGCGCTACCGGGACGGTTAGATTCCGGAAGATTGCGTGGTACACAAAGCAGGGCCTGCTTCGCAAAATCGAACGGGCTGTTCAGAATCAGGCTCTTTGCCGCATTCACACCCAGTCGTTCGGCGAAGTGGGCCATTTTCTCATCTACCGCCAGTGTCGCCGAGGTGAAAATCCACGCCGCCTTGCGGTTATCCATTACCTCACGAAAACGTTCCGCTACCGAGAGCGGCGTCAGCGCCAGGATAAAGTGACGCGAGGTGCATTCATACCAGTAGCTGTAGCCCGGCTCGTTGATCGCCCGCAGCCGTTTTAACCGGCCACGATAGAGCGCGGCCCGCTCAAAGGCGGCATCCAGCAGGGCTGAACGCCCCAGAGAAAGTTTGATGACGTCGTAACAGAGCTCCAGCGCATCATCCAGCAGGGTGAACATACGCAGTATCTGATTATCGCTGAGCAGTTCGCGCAGATTTCCGCGATAGCCGGGATCGCCTAATGCCAGGCGGAAATCCTGCGCGCACTGCGCCAGGCGGTCAGCGGATTTCTGCAGCTGCTGAGCATCACGCACCTCGGTGCGGTAGGCGGTAATAATATCTTTGGCGAGATCGAGTAACTGACGGCTGGAGAGCTGCTGACCAAAATACTGACTGGCGATGTCAGGCAACTGATGGGCTTCGTCGAATATCATCACATCCGCTTCGGGAATCAGTTCACCGAAGCCGCCCTCTTTCACCACCAGGTCGGCAAGAAACAGGTGGTGGTTAACCACGACCACATCGGCGTCCATAGCGCGCTTACGCGCTTTAACCACAAAGCACTCTTTATAGCGCGGGCAATCGGTGCCAAGGCAATTATCGTTGGTGCTGGTCACCAGCGGCCAGACCGGGCTGTCTTCGGTGACGCCCGCACAGCTGCTGATGTCGCCATCTTCCGTCTGTGATGACCAGCTGCGCAGCGTTACCAGGTCAGTCAGAGCCTGTACAGTGAGATCGCCGCCTGCCATAGATTGCTGTTCCATGCGTTCCAGACAGAGATAGTTGGAACGTCCTTTCAGTAAGGCAGTTTTGCCTTTGAACTTTAGCGCCTTGATCATCGTGGGCAGATCGCGGGCATAGAGCTGATCCTGCAGCGCTTTGGATCCAGTGGAGACAATCACTTTTTTACCGGCCCGCAAAGCGGGTGCCAGGTAAGCATAGGTTTTACCGGTGCCGGTGCCGGCTTCGACCACCAGTTCACCCTGCTGTTTTACGGCTTCAGATACCGCCTGCGCCATCTCACGTTGTGCTTCACGCGGCTTAAAGCCTGCGATCGCCAGCGCCAGAGCGCCATCCACTGCAAAATCGTCTGCCACATACCCTCACTAAGAACGGCAAAAACACTGTAATTATGTCAGTATTGGATTAACAAAGCAAAATCGAAAAATATCAACCACTTATGATTTTCATGCCGATAGCAATGCCGTCTTAAGCCACCCGAATTTACAGCTGACAGACACAGAAAAGGCGGCCCGAAGCCGCCTGAAAAGAACCCGTCGCGTTGCCGGTATGCCTGAGGACATATCAGTCATTTGCGCAGGTTTAAGAAGCGCTAAAAGCCGTTATTACTGAACAATCATCCGGCCATTAAGATGCTGCAGCGGACGGTTATTGGTGGTTTTCAGCGCCTGCTTAAACGCGTCGAGCTGCGCCTGAGAGAGCGTAACCGGCTCTTTCAGCACCAGCCAGCGAATACCTTCGCTGCAGGGTGGCGTCGTGAGGGAACCACTGAAACGATAGTAGTGCAGGTCTGCCGGAAAGAGTGCGCGTAAATCTACCTGCCGGTTAATGTTTACCTGTTTGTTTTGCTGTTTCGGCATTGCGTCAATTAATGGCACCAGTGCCGGATTCTCTTTACCAACCTTAAACATCACCGCGACCACGGCCAGATCGCCATCCTCTTTGCTGTGAACAAAGTGGGCTTCAAGCGGAAACGTTTCTCCGTTAATCTGGTTTTCACTCGGCGTATGAAAATGATACTGACGCAGTGTGAATTTTTCACCATCCAGTACAAAGTCATCTTCCTCATCAACGGTTACCTGAATGGTGTGACCATTATTAATAACCTTCTCAGCGGATGTGTGATAAGCCAGATCAAGCGGCTGTAAATGTCCCTCGATCGGATTTGTAATATTAATGGGCGACTGTGACTTGCCTTCGTGACACATGTGGAAGTCGCTGGTCAGTTCACTCCAGTGCGCCGGACCGGCTTTGCCTTCATACGTCCAGTGTGGCTCTGCGGCGCCTGCTGCGCTGACAGACGAAATCGCTATAACCAGACTTAACATTTTTAGTTGTTTCATTTTATCCCTGCTTAATAAGCAAATGTGCGGCAGGGATACTATTCCTCTCAGCGTTGCGTCAGCAAGATGACAAAATGCGGTTAATCAAAAGAGGAATGAATAACGAGTCTATAATTTCTATCAATGTTAATTTAATAAATATGACTTGTAGGATTTATATTTCAAATAACGCTTTACGCGATAATTAAAATGGATTATCTGCCTCAGGAAATAGACTCAGCAGAAAACCTGAAGAACAAATTGATCGGCAGGCTCAGAGATAAAACAGCTTAGAAAGAGGCGAATCGATGCAGGCTACAGAAGTGAGAAACCGCAAAACTGCACGACTGGCGGTTTTGCGGTGTAAGCCTGAATCAGAAGAAAGGCACTTCGATAGATATCCCTTTCAGACGGTTAAACATCCTTTTCTGACGGATCGTCTTCCTCATTCTCTTCTTCATCTTCCGGATAGATCTCAGCATCATCTGGCAGCGGTTCATCATAATCAGGACGTTCAGACATAATTACCTCCGGTGATAAATAGCAGTGCTGCTATTTCAACTGAGCATAGTTAACCGGCACACGAGGCCGCACATTTTCCGCCTGAAATGTGAGCAAGGCGTGAAATTGCTGTAACAGTCTGAAAATGATCTGATTGCTTAGCGCTAGTGGTGTATGTAAAGCGCGCCCGCCAGCATAATGACGAACAGTACCGCAAATGTAATCACACCCTGCTTACTGCCTTTGGATAACCCCACAAACGCCGCAATAACAATAAACAGCAGCGTCAGTGCGCCAGCCATCACCCAAAACAGATACTGCGTATTCGCCATATTCTCATCCTCATCCTGTGGCGTTAACTTTGGCGGATTTATACCATTTCTAAGCCATCAGCGCCCTCAATTCCGTGCCTTTGCCCGGCTGTTAACGTCATGGGCTGGCAAGTAACCTTTGACACCTCATTCAATCCTGCCAGACCGACAGTGTGATGCAGTTATCAAATGCAGAGGAACGCAGCGAGGAAATAACCGCCCGGATTATAATGATTAAATCAGCTTACGGTTGGGATGTGGCACCCGCAGGCTGACGTGCTGAGACTGGTTTAACATTGCCATTCAGGCGGTGTTATGCAGATGGCCTTAACCCGACTGCCTGACTCAGGCGGAGGCATGTTATGAACTATTACCGCATCGGCTCTCTGGCTGGCGTGCTGCTACTTTGTGGCTGCCAGGCTCCCACGCCTGATCAGGCTCGTCTGCAGCCACCCGTTTTTCAGGGTCAAAGCACCCGTACCGTCCCTCAGCTCAGCGACTGTATTTATCGTGGCTGGTCCACCACCCGCGTTATTGCCCGGGATAACACCACTCACACCCAGCCTGCCGGCAGCGAGATCAGCGTCTTCACCTGGGAAGATTCTATTTTTGCGGATGTCTCACCCCATAGAAAAGGGGCGGAGGTGAAATATTTCACGACCTTCCGGATGTCCCCGGATGTGATGGCAGACAGACAGGCGATTGTTGAGCGCTGCCTGTAAGGCGTAAGGGGGTGACAGCCATATCGGGAGTGTGCCAGGCTAATGCGCACTTAACCAGGGAGAAACCGATGAGTATTACCCGCATTGACCCGGAACATCGCATGTCCGAAGCTGTTATTCATAACGACACCATCTATTACACCAGCGTGCCTGAAAATCTGGAGGCTGACGCAGAAGCGCAGACCGCTAACGCGCTGGCGGTGATTGATGCCATTCTGACCCGGCTCGGCAGCGATAAAAGTAAGATCCTTGATGCCACGCTCTTTCTGGTGGATAAGGCTGATTTCCCCGCCATGAACCGGGCCTGGGACGCCTGGGTCTCACCGGGCAATGCGCCAGTGCGCTGTACGGTTCAGGCCGGGCTGCTGAATCCAAAGTACAAAATCGAAATTAAAATCATCGCTGCACGCTAAAGACGTCGGGTGTTATTCCTCTTCGTTTTCTTCATCTTCGTCGTCGAATAACGCCCGAATCTGTTCGCCCTTGTGATTCTGACGGATTTCCTGCGCCACCTGGGCGATCGCTTCACCGCTCGATAAACCACCCGTCATTAACTCCTGAATACGTTCGACGGCCTGCTGTTGCTGCTCATGTGAGAGAGCCGGTAATCCAATAAACATGTTCTACTCCTGCGTTGGGGCCGACAGTATCCCATGCGGAACTAACAGGTGCCAGTCGGGAAAAAATATGTCAGTCTGACCGCCTCTTTGCCTGCTGATTTGTCTGCCCGATGATTGTTGAAACCCTCACGCTTGATTATACCCCGGATGCGCTGACACAGCGTTTTGCCACCCTTGCCCATCTGCCGTGGGCGATGCTGCTCTCCTCCGCGCAGGCCAGCCACAGCGACAACCGCTTCGATATTCTGACGGCCGATCCCCGCGCCACCCTGGTGACCCGCGGGCCGATCACGACCATCAGCGACGCGACCGGCACGTCCGAATCGGCCGCGGATCCCCTGCTGCTGGTGCAGCAACAATGTGATGCGCTGGGCGTGACGCCTGCGGCCTGCGAAGCGCTACCGTTTCAGGGCGGCGCGCTCGGCCTGTTTGGTTATGATCTGGGCCGCCGGTTTGAGTTGCTGCCCCAAAAAGCCGCAGCCGATCTTACAACCCCGGACATGGCCGTGGGGATCTATGACTGGGCCTTGATTGCCGATCATCATCAGCAAACCCTGACGCTGGTGGCCTTAAATGACGCTCAGGCGCGCGCCGCCTGGCTGGCGCAGTGGCCCGCGCGTGAAGCCGTGCCTTTTTCACTGACCAGCGGCTGGCGTTCTAATCTGAGCTATGCCGATTACGCCGCGCGTTTTGCTGCGGTTCAGGCCTATATTCAGGCCGGTGACTGTTACCAGGTTAACCTGGCGCAGCGTTTTCAGGCCGGTTATCAGGGTGATGAGTGGCAGGCGTTTACTCTGCTTAACGCGGCTAACCGCGCGCCGTTCAGCGCGTTTCTGCGCCTGCCAGAAAGTGCCATCCTCAGCCTGTCGCCGGAGCGCTTTCTGTCGCTGAATCAAAACCAGATTGAAACCCGACCAATTAAAGGCACACGGCCACGCTGTGCCGATCCGATTGCCGATGCGCAACAGGCTGAGGCACTGCGTTATGCGGAGAAAGATCGGGCTGAAAACCTGATGATTGTCGATTTGCTGCGCAACGATATTGGCCGCGTGGCGCTGCCCGGCTCGGTCACGGTGCCGGAACTGTTTGTGGTTGAACCCTTCCCCGCCGTCCATCATCTGGTGAGCACGGTACGGGCGCAGTTGCCTGACACCCTGCAGGCCACCGATCTGCTGCGCGCCTGTTTTCCGGGCGGCTCGATAACCGGTGCGCCCAAAATTCGGGCGATGGAGATTATTGATGAGCTGGAGCCGCAGCGGCGCAATGCCTGGTGCGGCAGTATCGGCTATCTCAGCCTGTGTGGCCGGATGGATACCAGCATCACGATCCGCACACTGATTGCCGAAGGCCAGCAGCTTTACTGTGCCGCGGGTGGCGGGCTGGTGGCAGACAGCGATCCTGAAGCGGAGTATCAGGAAACGCTCGATAAAGTCAGCCGGATTTTACCGGCTCTGGAACAGACAGGAGGTTCAGTTGGCACTGACGCTTGAGGTTTTCCGCAGCCGCTTTCTTCTGCAGCAGCCGGCCCGCAGCACGCAGCGTCTTTCCGGACGTCATGCCGCGGTGCTGGTGCCGATTGTAGCCCGTCATGAACCGGGTCTGTTGCTGACGCAGCGCTCACACGCCCTGCGGAAACACGCCGGCCAGGTCGCCTTTCCCGGCGGCATGCAGGATGACACCGATGCCTCGCTGATCGCCACCGCCCTGCGTGAGGCGCAGGAAGAAGTCGGTATCGATCCACAGCAGGTCGAGATATTAGGCGCGCTGCCCGCCGTCACCAGCAGCACCGGCTTTCAGGTAACACCGGTGCTGGGCATTATTCCGGCCGATCTGCGCTTAACGATTAATCCGGATGAGGTGAGCAGTGCCTTCGAGATGCCGCTGGCTGAGGCACTGCAGCTCAGCCGCTATAGCGCGCTGGAGGTGCATCGGGCGGGTGTACGCCATCCGGTCTGGCTGTCGCGCTATCAGGATTATCTGGTGTGGGGCATGACAGCAGGGATTATCCGTTCACTGAGTACACAGATCGCCTTCTGAGACCTTTCTACTTCTTTTTCTCCCTTCCAGCCCGTCAGCGAGCTGCCGGGCTGAGCTATAATTTTTTCTATCAGTTTTGATAAGTTTATTTCATGCGAAAAGCTGCTCTTTTCCGGTGCATGACCATTACTATGGGCGCCATAAACTGCCCCGGCAGACTGAGAATAAATGTGAGGAGTGTCACCTGTGATTAGTGTTTTCGACATGTTCAAAGTGGGCATTGGCCCCTCGAGTTCGCATACTGTCGGCCCGATGAAAGCGGGTAAACAATTTGTGGATTTGCTCTGCGAACAGGGAAAGCTGCAGGAGGTCACCCGGATCGCCGTGGATGTTTACGGTTCTCTGTCGCTGACCGGCAAAGGGCATCACACGGATATCGCCATTATTATGGGTCTGGCTGGCGAATCGCCGGACACGGTAGATATCGATGCCATTCCCGCATTTATTAAAGATGTTGAACAGCGTGAGCGTCTGCTGCTGGCAAAAGGCGCGCATGAAGTTGATTTCCCGCG
The DNA here is from genome assembly GCF_000745295.1 of Pantoea sp. 9140. Lineage (NCBI taxonomy): Bacteria > Pseudomonadati > Pseudomonadota > Gammaproteobacteria > Enterobacterales > Erwiniaceae > Pantoea > Pantoea sp. 9140. Next base: position 1,995,123 of record NZ_JQNO01000001.1, read on the forward strand.
CGAAGGCGGCATGGTGTTCCGCAGTGAGAACCTCTCACTGCATGAAAATGGCCTGCGCCTGCTGGCATTTGCGGGCGACCTGCTGATCCTGTCGAAAACCTACTACTCCGTGGGCGGTGGGTTCATTGTGGATGAAGAGCACTTCGGTCAGTCGGCACTGGATGAGGTCTCTGTGCCCTGGCCGTTCCACTCCGCCAAAGATCTGCTGGCGCACTGTCGCGAAACCGGCCTGTCACTGTCGGGCCTGGTGATGAAAAATGAGCTGGCACTGCACAGCCGCGACGAGATTCATGCCTATTTCACCAAAATCTGGCAGACCATGCAGGCCTGTATCGATCGCGGTCTGAATACTGAAGGCGTGTTGCCAGGCCCGCTGCGCGTGCCCCGTCGTGCCGCCTCCCTGCGTCGCCTGCTGACCTCCTCCACCAAGCACTCCAGCGATCCGATGATTGTTATCGACTGGATCAATATGTTTGCGCTGGCGGTCAACGAAGAGAATGCCGCAGGTGGCCGTGTGGTCACGGCGCCGACGAACGGTGCCTGCGGTATCGTGCCTGCGGTGCTGGCTTACTACGATCACTTTATCGAGCCGGTGACGCCCGATATTTTCCTGCGCTATTTCCTCGCCTCGGGCGCCATAGGCGTGCTGTACAAAATGAACGCCTCTATTTCGGGTGCGGAAGTGGGCTGCCAGGGTGAAGTGGGTGTCGCCTGTTCGATGGCGGCGGCCGGTCTGGCAGAGCTGCTGGGGGGTAGCCCGGAACAGGTGTGTGTCGCCGCTGAAATTGGCATGGAGCATAATTTGGGACTGACCTGCGACCCAGTGGCCGGTCAGGTTCAGGTTCCCTGCATTGAACGTAATGCTATCGCCTCGGTTAAAGCCATTAACGCGGCGCGTATGGCACTTCGTCGCACCAGTGAACCTCGCGTCTCGCTGGATAAGGTTATTGAGACCATGTATGAGACCGGCAAGGATATGAACGCGAAATACCGTGAAACTTCCCGTGGCGGTCTGGCGATTAAAGTTCAGTGTGATTAAGCGAAACGTTTAATCGCATAAATAACGTGCAAACGTAATAAAATCCGCATCCTGCGCTATCTCAGCGCAGGTTTAAACGGTAGAGTGTTTTCCGCGCAGCCGTCCGGTCTGCGCAGCTTTCCAGACCCGCTTTTCTGCATTCCGGCCTCAATATTGACCTGGCCGTGCCGATACTAACCCCGTTATTTTTTGCTTTTTTCTGGCTTTTTGGGAAGGTGGATACTGATGTTTATGGCCCAGCAATTTGTTGGACAATTCAGACGCAAGCGTTTGCTGATCGCACTGTCAATCGCCACCGTGGTGCTGATATTAACGCTGGCCTTTCGCTACATCGAAGAGAAGTCACGTATTGAACAGCAGGCGATGGATTTCGCCGACAAAGCGATTATGCGGTTTGACCGGATGTTTTCACCGCTGGAGGTTTCAGCCAATAATACGCTGGGGCTGGTGGGCGTTCCCTGTCAGGACGTGCGTTTTCCGCTCGTCGAAAAAATCTCCTCTCTGCAGACGGTACGTGCCATTCTGCTGGTCGAAAACGACATGCTTTACTGCTCCAGTATTTACGGCCCGCGCACTATCCCTTTCAGCCAGACTTATCCTGACCTTGCCTTCAACAGCCAGCGTATGACCCTCTCAACCGATCAGTATCTGCTGAAAGGCTCGCCGGTTTTACTGCTGTGGACGCCAAAAAGCCTGGATAACCGTTCGGGAATATTGCAGGTCATCAACATTGAAATGATGAGTAACTACCTGCTGGAGCCTCAGTTGCCCTGGGTTGAACGCGCTGTGTTTAATGTTAATGGTGAGAGCCTGGAGTATGGCAATCCGCTGATAGAACCAACGGTGCCGGCAGATGACGAAGTGAGTTACGAGCAGGGTTCGCTGCGCTACCCGTTTACGCTCACCCTCTATGGCCCTTCGCCGACACGGCTGGCGCTGGCGACACTTCCCTCACAGCTGCCGCTGGCGCTGCTGCTGAGCCTGCTGATGGGCTACATTATCTGGCTGGCAACGGCAAATCGCATGAGCCTCAGCTGGCAAATCAGCTATGGCATTACGGCCCGTGAGTTTATGGTCTATTGCCAGCCGCTGATCAACAGCAAAAGCGGCGAGTGTGACGGGATAGAATTGCTGCTACGCTGGCATAACGCCCGCCAGGGCTGGATCGCACCGGATGTCTTTATTCCGCTGGCCGAGCGCCAGAACCTGATCAAGCCGCTGACGCGCTTTGTGCTGAACGAGGTGGTGAGAAAGCTGCCGCAGTTGCCCGATGATCCCGCCTTTCATATCGCCATCAATGTGGCCGCCACTCATTTTCGCGACCGCGCCATTCTGGAAGATCTGCAAAACCTGTGGTGGCCTGCCAGTCCGGTGCCGCAACTGGTGGTGGAACTCACTGAGCGGGATGCCCTGCCGGTCGTCGATCAATCGGTGATTGCACAACTGCACGACATTGGCGTCCGGCTGGCGATTGATGACTTTGGCACCGGTCACAGCTCGCTCTCCTACCTGAAAGATTTGCAGCCAGACGTGCTCAAAATCGACAAGATTTTCACAGCGGCTATCGGTACGGATGCCATTAACGCCACGGTAACGGATATGGTGATTTCGCTGGCACAGCGCCTGAATATCAGTCTGGTAGCCGAAGGGGTAGAAACGGCTGAACAGGCGGATTATCTGCGCGAACGCGGGGTGGATCATCTGCAGGGCTACTATTTTGCCCGCCCGATGCCGCTGGAAGACTTTCCAGCCTGGCTGACGCTGCATCAGGCTGATGCCCGCCGTTAACTGCCGCGTCAGCGCCGCGCCGCCCTGATACGACTCCCCGCACATAAAAAAACAGCCGCGGCGTTTCAGCAGCGGCTGTCAGAGAGATTCAGCGCGGCCGGTGATACCGGCAGCGCCTCGGTAACAACGTGAAGCGTTACCCCTCTTCTTCCTCGTCATGCGGTTTATCTTTGGTGACGCGCACCAGATCGATACGGTAATCCGTCGCTTCGATAATCTGGAAGTGCAGCGGCGTGATATCAATCACCTCGCCGGGAAGCGGTAACTGCCCTTTCTGCTCAATCAGCAGGCCCGCCAGCGAGGCGTGATCTTCTGTTGGATCGACCAACTCATGGAAGTCGAGTAACTGCTGCAGCGAGTGCAGATCGGTTCCGCCTTTCACTAACCAGCCATCGCCATCTGCAACAATATCAGGCGTTTCATCTTCATCCGGGAATTCACCCGCAATCGCTTCCAGCACATCCAGCGGGGTAATCAGACCCTGCACCACGCCAAACTCATTGGTGACGATCACGAAGCTGCCTTTAGCACGACGCAGCACGCCAAGCAGGTTGATCGGATCCAGTGTCTCCGGCACCACAATGGTTGGTGTATTCGCTGCGAAGGTCGCCACATCCACACCCTTCTCCAGCGCCACCAACAGCTCTTTGGCGCGCACCACGCCAACAATTTCATCCAGTTCACCCCGGCAGACCGGGAACAGGCTGTGAGGCGTATCCAGCAGCTGACCGCGAATCTCATCTACCGGACGATTCGCATCAACCCAGGAGATATCACCGCGTGGCGTCATAATGCTGCGAATCGAGCGGGAAGCCAGCGTCAGCACGCCATTAATCATGTAACGCTCTTCATCTTTAAACGCTTCCTGCGGCATCGCTTCCGTCAGCGCCGACTCTTCACTGGTGCTGGTGTTACTGCTGCTATTGCCATTGCTGGCCGTCTGAGCACGGTTACGGCCGCCCATCAGGCGCAGAATCGCCTCTGCGGTGCGCTCACGCATCGGACGATTTGACTGATGGCGAATAAAGTTACGACGTGCAATCTGGTTGAAAAGCTCAATCAGAATCGAGAAGCCAATCGCCGCATAGAGGTAGCCTTTCGGAATATGGAAACCGAAGCCTTCTGCCACCAGCGACAGACCGATCATTAACAGGAAGCTCAGACAGAGCACCACCACGGTCGGATGCGCGTTAACAAAGTTGGTTAACGGTTTAGACGCCAGCAGCATCACACCCATGGCAATCACCACGGCAGTCATCATCACCGGCAGGTGGTTCACCATACCCACGGCGGTAATCACCGCATCCAGTGAGAAGACCGCGTCCAGCACTACAATCTGCAATACCACTGCCCAGAAACTGGCATATCCCCGATTTGCGGAACCATCAAGCTGACGGTTCTCCAGCCTCTCGTGTAGCTCCATGGTCGCTTTAAACAACAGGAAGAAACCACCGAACAGCAGGATTAAATCTCGTCCGGAAAAGCTGAAACCGCCTACGCTGAAGAGAGGCGTGGTCAGCGTGACAATCCAGGAGATCAGCGACAACAGGCCCAGACGCATCACCAGCGCCAGCGACAGGCCAATCAGACGTGCTTTATCACGCTGCTTTGGCGGCAGTTTGTCGGCCAGGATAGCAATAAACACCAGGTTATCGATACCGAGTACGATTTCCAGCACGATAAGCGTCAGTAAACCCGCCCAGATTGAGGGGTCGAATAAAAATTCCATTATTTATGACTCCAGAACAGGGAACAGATCGAGCCGGTGCCTGTCAGCGCAGCGTGACATCCGGGTAGTCGGGAAAGCGGTGAAAACGCCGCGAGGCGAAAGGTGACGCGCCAGCAGGCGCAAAGAACAGATTAAGCGACGTCGGTGACGATCCATAAAGGTGGGCTGAAGCCCGTTACTCCTGAGTAATAAACAGAACGTTAATGTATCAGGTCGGTAAATTGCGTCAAAAAATTTTCTTATTTTTACAATCTGCATAACGGATGATCGGGCGCATAAAAAAGGTAAAGCGCCACCTGACGGGGTGAATAGCTGACAGACATCACATAATTTATTTTTTCGATCACTAAAATAAATCGCGACTTTACCGCCTTGATGAAGTTAACCCCTGTTTTTTCGGCGCTATATCAGAAAGTCGAACGACCGGGTTAAACAGATAATCAAAACATGTCTCAATACAGTTCATTTACTCAGATGAGCATCTCTAGCGAACGGAGGTAGCACGTGACCATTGCGATAGTAATTGGTACACACGGCTGGGCAGCGGAACAACTGCTGAAGACAGCAGAAATGCTGTTAGGCGAGCAGGAGAATATCGGCTGGATAGACTTTGTCCCCGGTGAAAATGCAGAAACGCTGATTGAAAAATATCAGGCACGACTGGCAGAACTGGATACCAGCAAGGGGGTTCTTTTTCTGGTCGATACCTGGGGCGGCAGCCCGTTCAATGCGGCCAGCCGCATTGTTGTCGACAAGCCACTCTATGAGGTCATCGCCGGGGTCAATATTCCGATGCTGGTCGAAACCCTGATGGCGCGCGATGACGATCCCGGATTTGACGAACTGGTCGCCGTGGCGGTGGAGACCGGTCGTGAAGGGGTCAAAGCCCTGAAAGCCAAAGAAGAAGCGCCGGCACCGGCTGCGGTGAAACCGGCCGCTGCAGCACAACCGGCTAAGCCAATGGCGCCTGGTGATCACATGAAGATCGGGCTGGCGCGCATTGACGACCGTCTGATTCATGGACAGGTCGCGACGCGCTGGACTAAAGAGACTAACGTTCAGCGTATTATCGTGGTCAGCGATGAAGTGGCCAACGATCACGTGCGCAAAACCCTGCTGACGCAGGTCGCGCCGCCCGGCGTGACGGCCCATGTGGTGGATGTCGACAAAATGGTGCGGGTGTGGAACAACCCGAAGTATGGTCAGGACCGCGTCATGCTGCTGTTTACCAACCCCACCGATGTCCTGCGTGTAGTTGAACAGGGTGTCGATATTAAAACGGTCAACATCGGCGGGATGGCGTTCCGCCAGGGGAAAACCCAGGTCAATAATGCGGTCTCGGTTGATGAAAAAGATATCGCCGCATTCCGCAAACTCAATGAACGCAATATTGAACTGGAAGTGCGTAAAGTTTCCAGCGATCAAAAACTGAAAATGATGGATCTGATTGCGAAAGTAAACGCGTAACAGAAGCACTTCTGCGCCTGCGTTTCCGGGCTCCTGATTATCCTGCTGAGGACAAGAAGTATGATGGAAATTACCTCGCTACAAATTATTTTGATTTTTATTGTCGCCTGTATTGCCGGTATGGGGTCGATTCTGGATGAGTTCCAGTTTCACCGCCCACTGGTCGCCTGTACGCTGATTGGTATCGTACTGGGTGATATGAAAACCGGTATTATCATCGGCGGTACGCTGGAGATGATTGCACTGGGCTGGATGAACATCGGTGCGGCGGTTGCCCCTGATGCCGCCCTCGCCTCTATCATCTCCACTATCCTGGTCATCGCTGGCGGTCAGAGTGTGGGTGCCGGTATTGCACTGGCGATTCCGCTGGCTGCCGCCGGACAGGTGCTGACCATTATCGTGCGTACACTCACCGTGGCCTTCCAGCATGCGGCTGATAAAGCTGCCGAGAAAGGCAACCTTACGGCCATCTCCTGGATCCATGTCTCTGCCCTGCTGTTACAGGCGATGCGTATCGCCATCCCGGCGCTGATTGTGGCGATTTCGGTCGGCACCAGTGCCGTTCATGCGCTGCTGAGTTCCATTCCTGAAGTCGTCACCAACGGCCTGAATATCGCCGGTGGCATGATTGTGGTGGTCGGTTACGCGATGGTCATCAATATGATGCGCGCAGGCTACCTGATGCCGTTCTTCTACCTCGGCTTCGTTACCGCGGCCTTCACCAACTTCAACCTGGTGGCGCTGGGCGTCATTGGCGTGGTGATGGCGGTGCTCTACATTCAGCTCAGCCCGAAATATAACCGTGTGGCGGGCGCACCCACGGGTGCTGCAACCGCAAACGATCTTGATAACGAACTCGATTAAGGAACAGGTGATCACATGGTTGATATGACGAAAGTTGAAAAGAAACTGACCCCCGGTGATGTCCGCGCCGTCTTTCTGCGCTCTAACCTTTTCCAGGGTTCATGGAACTTTGAGCGTATGCAGGCGCTGGGCTTCTGCTTCTCAATGGTGCCGGTCATCCGCCGTCTCTATCCTGAGAATAACGATGAGCGCAGGCAGGCGATAAAACGTCATCTGGAGTTTTTCAATACCCATCCTTATGTCGCCGCGCCGGTACTGGGCGTTACCATGGCGATGGAAGAGCAGCGTGCCAACGGCGCACCTATCGACGACGGTGCGATTAACGGCCTGAAAGTCGGGCTGATGGGACCGCTGGCCGGTGTTGGCGACCCGATCTTCTGGGGTACGGTACGTCCGGTGTTTGCCGCACTGGGTGCCGGTATTGCCATGAGCGGCAGTCTGCTGGGTCCGCTGCTGTTCTTTGTACTGTTTAACCTGGCACGTCTGCTGACCCGCTACTACGGCGTGGCGTATGGCTATCGCAAAGGGATCGACATCGTCAGCGACATGGGCGGCGGTTTCCTGCAGAAGCTCACTGAGGGCGCCTCGATTCTGGGGCTGTTTGTCATGGGGGCGCTGGTCAACAAGTGGACGCACGTCAACATACCACTGGTGGTGTCGCGCATTACTGACTCAACCGGCAAAACCACCGTCACTACGGTACAGTCAATCCTCGATCAGCTGATGCCAGGCATTGTGCCGCTGCTGCTGACCTTTGGCTGTATGTGGCTGTTACGCCGTAAAGTGAATGCGCTGTGGATTATCGTCGGCTTCTTTGCCATCGGTATCTTTGGTTACTGGATCGGCCTGCTCGGTCTGTAATTTCATCCTGCCGGGAGCCTCTGCTCCCGGCTTTTAAGCGTGGTGAGCTGAGCCACAACTGGCTGAGCTCACCCTGTTTGAGGTAGAAGTGATGTCCTTAACTGACGCGTTGATTGCGTGTTGTATCGCCGCCCTGATGGGATTTGCTGTTTACCATGAGGCGATTCTGCCGCGTCGGCACGGGCCGACCCGCTTACGGGTAACGCTGCGGAGGCAACATAAACTCGATAGCCTGATTTTCATCGGCCTGCTGCTGATTTTGCTGTGGAACAATGTCAGTCATCATGGCCCACAGCTCACCACCTCACTGCTGATGGTGCTGAGTTTTCTGGCGTTCTGGCTCTTCTGGCTGCGCAAACCGATGCTGCTGATGAAAAATGAGGGATTGTTTTACGCCGGTGTCTGGATCGATTACCGGCGGATTCAGGGCATGAATCTTTCTGAGGATGGCATTCTGGTGATTCAGCTGGAGCAACGCCGTCTGCTGATTGCCGTGCAGCAACTCGACGACCTGGAGCGCATCTACACTACGCTGGTCGAGGCGCGCTAGTCGCGCTGCCACATTGTCAGGGTAAAATCAGCATCGCAGCTGAACTGCTCACTCTGCTGCAGCGTTTGCCAGACGTCTTCACGCGCCCGCCAGGCAAAGGGCGTCATCTGCAGAAGTGTCGTCGCGGCTGCGCCGGTTAATGCCATCGGATAACGCAGGGCATGCTGCGCTACCTGCCGGAAGCCAGGATAATCTTTCTGTTCCGGCACATGTAGCTGCACTTCGCGGTAAATCAGCGCTTTGAACTGCTGCAGATGATGCGGGCCTGGCGTGACCGTCAGCACCATGCCACCCGGCTTCAGCACGCGAGCCAGTTCTGCTTCATTGCAGGGTGCGTAGATGCGTACAATCGCATCCAGGGACTGATCGGCAAAGGGTAAGCGCTGACTGGAAGCCACGCAGAAACGTACTGCAGGATAGCGCTTAGCCGCCAGCCGGATGGCCATTCTGGCAACATCCAGGCCATAAATCTCAGCGTCTCCGTCCGCCGCCTCCGCCAGTGCGGCGGTGTAGTACCCTTCACCGCAGCCGATATCCAGGATTTTGCACTCCGGCTGATTCAGCACCGGCGCAAGCAGGCTGACTACCTGCTCACGTAGCGGCTGATAATAGCCTGCCTCAAGAAATTCCCGTCGTGCCTGCATCATCTCTGCACTGTCACCCGGTTCACGCGATCGTTTATGCTGAACGGGCAGCAGATTGACATACCCTTCTTTCGCCTGATCGAACTGATGGCGGTTTTCACAGCACCAGCTGCGGTCGGTGAGGGTCAGTGGAGAGTGACAAAGAGGGCAAATCAGGGACATAGGGTGCTCCGGCATCAGATAACGCGGCGCAGTGTAACCTTAACGTTTACGCATCGGAAGCATAAAGAAAGCCCCGACTGAAGAGCCAGGGCTTTAAGATTCCATGTCAGGGTGCATTGCACCGAGGTGGAGTCGAATCAGATAGCAGTGACGTTAACAGCTGCAGGGCCTTTCTGGCCGTCCTGAATTTCGAACTCAACGCTCTGGCCTTCAGCCAGGGTTTTAAAACCGTTGCCCTGAATAGCAGAGAAGTGTACGAACACATCTTTGCTGCCGTCAGCAGGAGTGATAAAACCAAAACCTTTAGACTCGTTGAACCACTTAACCTGACCTTTAATCTTTGCCATTTTGCAAATTCCTTTAGATGTTTATTTAGCCCGAAGGCTGTCTTACAGAAAAACCAGAGACATTACTGCATGAGGCACTAATTAAGGTTCGGCAAGGAAGCGGTATTCAACGTCAACGTCTTTACTCGTACTTCTTTACTGAAGATGCCATGCATAAACAGAACTGTACCTCGTTTAACCCACGAATTGTTATCACATATCCCAAAAATAATGGCAAGCCATTTTTAAAGCCCTGGCGCGCCTGCGCACATATTTGCCAGAAGGCTCACATTGCCTGTTCCGTGGGGTTTACAACTGCACCTGCGAATAAAGTACGCGGGCAGCCAGCGCCCTCTCCTGCCTGTGTTGCCAGGCTTAACCTGATGGAGACCATAAGAAATTAATATTTCACAAATATGGCAATGGCGAAATGAATAAGCGAAACGGTAACCGTGGCAGATATCAAAGATCGGGCGTCAATCCTGTACAGCGACTTTTATTTCGTACAAATAACGCTTTTTTTGCACCAAAATCAGGAGCCAGCCATTAGCCTTGCTCCAAATAAAAGCAACGATGCGGATTTTACTTATTAGGAATTTAACTTTCGATTTGAAAAATTGACGTCTGATAAAAAACCTCCGGCTTGTATTTATACCGGAGGCTTTAGGATTATTCCTGGCTGCAATTATTCAGACTGCGACCTTCGCCTATTCGCCAGGGGGCGAAGCGGCCGTTATGTTCGTCTGCCCGCTGTAGCGCATTCGCCAGCTCCTGGGGTGGCGCATCCAGCGACTCATCGGCCAGCTCAAACACGCCCCAGTGAATAGGCAGCGTCAATGGCCTGCCTGCCGCCTGCCATAACGCCACCGCCTGATCGGGATCCATATGCTGGCTTGCCATGAACCATTTAGGTGCATACGCGCCAATCGGCAACGCAGCCACGCTGAACGGGCCAAGCCGGGCCGGAATCTCCAGCAGGCTATCGCTATAGCCACTGTCGCCCGAAAACCAGAAACGCAGGGAGGCAGAGCGCACGACCCAGCCGCACCAGAGCGAACGGTTGCGATCGCGTGGGGTTCGCATACTCCAGTGACGGGCTGGCACCGCATCAAAACAGAGGTCGCCGAGCGTTACCTGCTGCCACCAGTCGATCTGGTGCACCTGTTTCACGCCCTGCGCTCTGCACCATTTCGCCAGTCCCAGCGGCACAATAAAGGTCGCCTGCGGAAAATGCCGGATAATCGCTTTAACCGTCGGTTTATCCAGATGATCGTAATGGTTGTGTGAAATCAGCACGACATCAAGCTGCGGCAGATCAGCGATGCTGATGGGCGCGGGCGTTTTACGCTGTGGCCCCGCAAACGCCAGCGGTGAGGCGCGTGGTGAGAGCGCCGGATCGATCAGGATATAGTGTCCATTGAGCCGTAACAGGACGGCAGCATGTCCCAGCCACCAGATACGATCGTCACTGCCGCTGATATCCGCGGGCTGCCACCATTGCCTCGTGAACGCCGCATAGCCCTGCTCTGGCGGTATTGGTAGCCCCTGTGCTTTGCGCTCCCTGCGCCAGCGTTTCAGGTCACCCGGCCTGCGCTGTTCCGGTTCAGGATTACGGAATCCCTCTGGCGTGTGATGCGCTTTGCTGCTGTCATACCACGGATTTTTCCAGGCCATTCCGTCTCTCTGCTGTGATTAACGTTCCGGGATTAACCGGATAAAGTCGCGCTTCTCCCGATCGTCATCGGTTTTTGTATTTTCTGCCCCAGGCTGCATCTCAATCAGGCGGCGCAGCAGCTGATTCTGTTTCTTCTGCTCTTCCAGTAAGGATTCCAGTAAGCGGATTTGCTCACCGGCGCGCACGCTGGCCCGGTTAACAAAGAACCAGGCGATAAACGCCACAATCAAAATAATGACCAGCAGCCCATAGCTGACCAGGGGGCCCGGATTTGCGGCTAACTCATTCATAACTGCCTCGTAAAACTCAGTGGAAACGCCAGAACATGGCAACCGCCTATTCTACCTGTAGCCATCGCAAAAGATAATGGGGGAGACAGCAATGCAGAATTTGCCGTTTCAGTTATCTCTGATCGATCCCACCAGAAAAGCGAGGCATGCTGATATCATCATAACCGGCAGCACCAGGTGGCGCGCTGAGTTATCTTTCACAAGGAGACACAATGAAACTGTTTATTCGCACAATAGGCTTGCTGGCGGTGATCTGGCTGGCAATGCTGCTTACCGGCTATGGCGTGTTAACCGGTAGCACTAAAAATGCTGCCGGACTTGGCCTGCAGTGCAGCTATCTTACCGCTCGCGGCGTCATCAGCGCGCAGTATCTGCATACCGACAGTGGCGTGGTGGGCGTGACGGATTGTCCGTTGCTGAAGAAAAGCGGAGAAGTGATCGATAACTAGTGATAAAGCGGGCCGGATGGCCCGCTTTATTCAGAATGGGTAGTCGTGATAGCCCATTTCTGCTGAAAGCGTACGTGCCGCCCGATGCAGCATCGCCACATAATCCTGGCGGGCATCTTCCGAAAAGCGAATGGTGGGAAACGAGATGCTGAGTCCCGCAATCACCACGCCAAACCGATCAAACACCGGCACGGCAAGGCAGCGTAATCCCTCTTCCTGCTCTTCATTATCTTCGCCGTAACCCTGCGCTTTGACCTGATCCAGCGTCGTAATCAGCGCCTCGGCGCTCAGCAGCGTATTGGCCGTGCTGCGTTTGAACTCCACATCCCGCAGAATTTCCTCAACATCGCTGCGATCACGCCAGGCGAGCAGGACTTTACCAATCGCGGTGGTATGCAGCGGGTTGCGACGGCCAATGCGCGAATACATGCGCAGATTGTAAAGTGAGTCGATTTTATGAATGTAGACAATGCTGTCCTCTTCCAGTGCCCCCAGGTGAATCGTCTCTTTGGTCAGACGCGACAGCTCACGCATCTGCACATCCGCGCTGCGGATTAAATCGACGTTCTGTAGCGCTTTGGCACCCAGTTCAAACAGCTTCAGCGTCAGTGAGTACTTCTCGCTTTCACCTTCCTGCGTGACATAGCCCAGCGACTTCATAGTCTGCAGAAAACGGTAGACAGTACTTTTTGACATCATCACGCGCTGCGCAAGCTCGGTTATACCGTGATCGCGCTCTTCACCCAGCGCCTGCAGAATGCCGAACACTTTAAGTACCGAAGAGACGGAATCGGGCTGTTTATCATTTTCAGCAGAGGACATCACGCACCTTATTAGCCTGTTTCAAAAAAAATGGAACGGACTGTCAGTATAGATTGAGGCACAGGATGGCAGCAATGCTTTAACCATTAAGTCATATTTTAAGACAGTTTTTTATCCATCTGATCGCTGCATTTCAGCGCTGATTTCATTAGCATGATGATATTCACCCTCTTTAGTAATTAACTTATGACACTCTCTCCTCCTCAGGATGGATTACCGACGCGTCAGCGCTATATGGCTATCGTCACTATTGCGCTGGGCCTGACCATGGCGGTATTAGACGGCGCGATTGCCAACGTCGCGCTGCCGACTATTTCGCGTGAACTGAATGCCAGCCCGGCGCAGTCCATCTGGATTGTGAATGCCTATCAGATTGCGATTATCGTCTCGCTGCTGTCACTTTCGTTTCTGGGCGACATGCTGGGTTATCGCCGCGTCTATCAGGCTGGCCTGGCACTGTTTATTGCGACCTCACTGTTCTGCGCCTTTTCGACCACCCTAACCATGCTGACTTTTGCCCGCGTGCTGCAGGGGTTGGGCGGCGCGGCGCTGATGAGTGTGAATACCGCGCTGATACGCATTATCTATCCGCAGCGTTATCTGGGACGCGGCATGGCGATCAACTCGCTGGTGGTGGCCGTATCAACCGCGGCTGGCCCGACGGTAGCTGCAGCGATACTCTCGGTAGCCAGCTGGAAATGGCTGTTTCTGATTAACGTCCCGCTGGGGGGTATTGCCCTCTGGCTGGCGCTGCGAACCCTGCCTGATAACCCGCAGAAAGCCACAACACAGAAATTCGATGTGCCCAGTGCGATCATGAATGCCCTGTTCTTTGGCCTGATCATCTCCGCTCTGAGCGGCTTTGCCCAGGGACAGAGTCATCTGCTGGTGCTCTCCGAGGTCGTTGCGCTGCTGGTCATCGGCTGGTTCTTTATTCGTCGTCAGCTCAATATGGCAGTGCCGCTGCTGCCGGTTGATCTGCTGCGTATCCCGATATTCAGTCTGTCGATGGGAACGTCGGTCTGTTCGTTCTGCGCCCAGATGCTGGCGATGGTCTCACTGCCCTTCTTTCTGCAGAACGTCCTGCAGCGTAATGAGGTGGCAACCGGTCTGTTGCTGACGCCCTGGCCGCTGGCAACGATGGTATTTGCGCCGATTGCCGGCCGTCTGATTGAGCGGGTGCATGCCGGGTTGTTAGGGGGAATCGGACTGGCGATGTTTGCGCTGGGACTGTTCCTGCTCGCCTGGCTGCCGGTAAATCCGGGTGATGGCGATATTATCTGGCGCATGATGCTGTGCGGTGCCGGTTTCGGGCTGTTCCAGTCACCCAACAACCACACGATTGTCACCTCCGCGCCACGTAATCGCAGTGGCGGAGCCAGCGGCATGCTGGGTACTGCGCGTCTTCTGGGGCAGAGTATGGGTGCCGCGCTGGTCGCACTGATGTTTAATCTGTTTGATGAACGTGGGACGCACGTTTCGCTGCTGCTTGCAGGGAGCTTTGCCGCCGTGGCGGCGCTGGTGAGCGTGTCGCGCATGACGCAGACCCGGGCCTGATAGCATTAAAAAAAGGCGAACTCATGACAGAATGTGACCCGATTCACTGTATGGTCGAGCCTGCACAGGGAACCCTGTCAGATCGGAAAGACTACTGTCATCCATGACGGTCGGCCCGCACCATTGCGCACCTCATCCCTGAGGTGCGACCATAAACGGTCCAACGCTTTGCGTTGTTTAAAAACGCTCCCGGCGTTTTTGTCCAGGCGTCGGGACGCTTTCCTCCTCTGCCAGGGTTCCCTCCTCGTTCAGCTAAGATATTGCTGTCAGATTCAATCTGATGCTGATTGCTAAAACAGAAAAGGCGACCCGGGGGTCGCCTTGTTTGCTCTGCTTAGCGCTACTTCAGATACTGACCGCTGCGCAGTGCTTCAATACGCTTGTCTAACGGCGGGTGAGACATGAACAGCTCGCTGAACGATTTGCCCTTACCGTTGATACAGAACGCCATCATGCTGCTCGGCTCCTGTGGTTCGTAGCTGGTTTTCAGACGCTGCAACGCCGCAATCATCTTCTCACGACCGACCAGCTTCGCTGAACCGGCATCGGCGTGGAACTCACGATGACGGGAGAACCACATGGTGATGATGCTGGCGAGAATACCAAACACCAGTTCCAGCACCATCGACACCGCAAAGTAAACCAGCGGATTACCGTTGCTGCTCTCCTCACCATCACGGTTGCCGGACATAAAGCCCGCCGCAATCTGCGCCAGAATACGTGAAACGAAAATCACGAAGGTGTTCACCACACCCTGAATCAGCGTCATGGTGATCATGTCACCGTTAGCGATGTGCGACACTTCGTGAGCCAGCACCGCTTCCGCCTCATCACGGCTCATGTTCTGCAGCAGACCGGTTGAGACAGCCACCAGTGAGGCGTTACGACGCGCGCCGGTCGCAAAGGCATTGATATCAGGTGCGTGATAGATCGCGACCTGTGGCATCGCAATACCCGCCTGCTGGGCCTGACGGCCAATGGTATCCACCAGCCAGCGCTCAGTTTCATTGCGTGGCTGTTCAATCACTTCACCGCCAACCGAACGCAGCGCCATCCACTTCGACATCAGCAGTGAAACAAACGCACCGCCGAAGCCAAACAGGCCTGCCATGATCATCAGGCCCTGAACACTGCTTGACTGGATCCCTGTCAGGCTGAGAATCAGCCCGAATACCAACATCACAGCCAGGTTGGTCATCAGGAAAAGAGCAATACGCATCATTTTTGTTAATCTTCCTCAGTAGTTCACGCGCCTATACGCGGATACATATCCTATGAGCATTGTGCGGCTTTTCAAGCGACCTTAACGTTTAAGTGCCTAAAAAGACATAACTTTACATTCTGACATGTCTGCCGGGCGGCATGGCCTGCAGACGGGTTCACCATCGCTAATCATTGGTTACCGGAAACTTTTCCGGGGGCAAAAAAAAGCACCGCAGAGCGGTGCTTTTTCTGACAACAGCGGATTATTTCGCTGCTGGCGCGTCTGGCTGGGATTTCTCCAGTTGCGCAAGATCGTTAGCGATCTTCACCGTCTCATCAAGATACGGATCCGGCTCTTTATAATCTTTCGGCAACTCATCCAGGTTCTTCAGCGGTTTTTTGCCTTCGGCCTGATAGCGCGCATTGATTCGTTCCAGACGTGACGCATCATCTTCGTGGTTCTCTTTCTCGCGCTGAGCAAGATTAAGTGACACGATGTTGCGCTTATCTTTCAGGGCATTGTAACGGGCAATGTCCTTCATGATGTACTGGAACTCGCGATCCTGAGCGATACGGTCAGCATGCTGCTTCGTCAGCTGCGCGACCAGCGGTTTAACATCACCGGTTTTGGTATAGGTGGCCGCTTTGATGCTGTCCCATGGCAGGGCGTTATCTTCAAATTTCTCACCGGTTTCAGCCGCTTCAACGCCGGTTGGCATCAGCAGATCCGGCGTGACGCCTTTACGCTGTGTACTGCCGCCGTTAATGCGATAGAACTTCTGGATGGTGTAAGAAACGGAGCCTAACGCTGGCCACTCCGGACGTAGCATCTGATCGTAGATGCGGTTCAGCGAGCGATATTGCTGAACGGTGCCTTTACCAAAGGTTGGCTCGCCGACAATCACTGCACGACCGTAATCCTGCATCGCGGCAGCAAAGATCTCAGAGGCGGAGGCGCTGAAGCGATCGACCAGTACCACCAGCGGACCTTTGTAGTAGACCACGCCGTCGTTATCGCTGTCTTCACGCACCCGACCATTGTTATCGCGAACCTGCACCACCGGACCACTCGGAATAAACAGGCCGGAAAGCGAGACCGCTTCGGTCAGCGCGCCGCCGCCGTTGGTACGCAGATCGATCACCACGCTATCGACGTTCTGTTTCTGCAGTTTCTGCAGCTGAACTTTCACGTCGTCGGTGAGACCGACATAGAAGCCAGGAATATCAAGCACGCCTACTTTCTGCTTGCCGACATTTTTGATGGTCAGTTTAACCGCGCGATCTTCCAGACGGATTTTCTCACGCGTCAGCGTCACAGTTCGGGTTTTGGTGCCCTTACCGGCGGGCAGAACTTCCAGGCGCACTTTGCTGCCCTTGGGTCCTTTGATTTTTGCCACGACATCATCCAGACGCCAGCCGATAACATCTTCCATCGGCTTGCCTGGCTGACCGACACCCACGATGCGATCGCCCACGGTGATGGCTTTACTTTTCGCTGCCGGACCGCCTGCGACCATCGAGTTGATCACGGTGTAGTCGTCATCCATCTGCAGTACCGCGCCGATGCCTTCCAGTGACAGGCTCATCTCGGTATTGAACTGCTCGGTGTTACGCGGCGACAGATAGCTGGTGTGCGGATCGATTTCGCGGGCGAAAGCGTTCATCACCAGCTGGAAAACGTCTTCACCGTTGCTCTGGGCCAGACGACGGATCGCGAAGTTATAACGCTTGGTCAGAACGTCGCGGATCTCGTTATCGTCTTTGCCTGCCAGCTTCAGACTCAGCTGGTCATATTTAACCTTGGCATCCCAGAGCGCGTTCAGTTCAGCCTGATCTTTCGGCCAGGGCGCTTTGGCGCGGTCAATGTCGATGGTGTCATTGCCGCTGAAATTCATCGGACGCGCCAGCACCGTCAGCGCATACTGATAGCGCTCAAAACGGCGTTTCTGCGCCAGATTATAAATATCGTAAAAGAGATCCAGCTTGCCACTGCGCAGCTCATCGCCGACGGTGGTTTTTTTGCTGGCAAACTGCGCCACATCTGACGCCAGCAGCACATTGTGGCTGTAGTCGAGCATGTTCAGGTAGCGATCAAAAATTTTCGCGGAAAAGTTCTGATCCAGATCGAACTGGCGGTAATGAGAACGAGTAAAGCGCGACGTGACGCGCTCACTGACCGTCGGATCCTGCGGGTCTTCGTGAAGCTGGGGAATCTGATCGGCGCGGGTAATATTCTCTGCGCCGAAGGTTGGGCCTGCTAAGAGCAGGCCCGCAATAAGTCCAACTTTAAAAAGGGTGTTCATGCCGGGGTTAGCCTCCGTTTCAGAACTGCAAGTGTTCTGCGCGCACAATCATTGCCATGCCGGAAGCGAGCTGGACCCGAACGCCGTCTTTTGATACTTCAAGAACGGTAGCGTCCATCGCACTTTTGCCTGCTTTAACTTTAATACTCTGGCCGGGTTGCAAAGTTGAGGTATCAGTGATGGGTCGGGCTTCCTGCTCCGGACGTGGGGCTGGCTTGCGATGCTGTGAGGCGGTCGCACGCGGAGCAGTCGTCTGCGGACGGGGTTTACGCGCAGCATCGGCTTCTGCAGGCTTACGTGGCGCGGGCTTGCGTGGACGACGCGGTGCGGCGCCCTCTTCGCTTTCGCCTGCTTCACGGCGTGCAGCACGCTGCTGGTCACGCTGCGCCTGAACGCGCGCTTTGGCTTCTTCCAGCTGCTTGCGGGCATGCTCAACATGCTGCTCATCCAGCACGCCACAGGCGTTGCCGTCAAGATCGACACGAATCGCACCGGCTTTGATGCCGTACAGATAACGCCAGCTTGACGTATAAAGACGCAGCGCGGAACGCAGCTGTGTTTTGCTCAGACCCATTTCGCCCTGAACACGCTCGACCAGATCCTGAAAGATACCGATTTTGAGCGGACGCGCTTCACCTTCAGCGCTAAAGCAGTGCGGAAAGCGCTCCGCCAGAAAAGTGATGACTTCTTTACTGCTATTCAACTTAGGTTGATTTTCCATGAAATTTCCTGATTACAACGGGTTTGCCGACCAGCGCAGGCATGAACAGGCGACATTATAATGACAACATCGCTAAATGCCATGTGATCCAGTCGATTAGCTGCGCGTCAGCTGCAGATATTTTTCTAAGTCGCTGTTCGCAAGCACTTCACAAAGCCCATCGGTCAGTGTGACCAGTCCCGCTTCGTCGTCGCTGTCAAAGCGATTGTACTCCACGCTGTCGATGTCCAGCACCCCAACCACAGTGCCATTCACTTTCAGAGGAATCACAATCTCAGCATTGCTGGCAGCATCGCAGGCAATGTGGCCCGGGAAGGCATGCACATCATCTACGCGTTGCACTTTTTCTTCTGCCAGCGCCGTGCCACACACACCTTTACCGACCGGAATACGCACACAGGCGATTTTGCCCTGGAACGGGCCCAGCACCAGCGTATCGGCTTCCGTCAGCAGGTAGAAACCTGCCCAGTTCACGCCATCGAGACGTTCGTACAGCAGCGCGCTAAAGTTTCCCATCGCGGCGAGGAACGCCGTTTCTCCCGCCAGCAAGGCGCGCATATCGCGATTCAAATCGGCGTAAAAGGCAGTTTTGTTCATTATTTAACCGTTACCAATGACATCTGAACGGGGCAAAAGAAACCGTTCGTTAAAAATAAGTTTTAAATATCCAGAGCCACAAGGTGAATCATAGCGTTAGTTGCTATACCCTTAGCATTCTGTGGATCGAAGCGTGATGCCCGAGACAGGCACACAGACAATGTCTTAATGACCGATATCTGTTCCCTCTGAAGAGCGAAAATTGCATCACCCTATGAAAATTCACGCTATCAGCCAGACATTGCCTCACGCACGTTATCAGCGTTGCCCGCAATGCGATACCCTTTTTTCCTTACCGGATGTGAAAACGCATCAGTCGGCACACTGCCCGCGCTGCAACGCTGAGATTCTCAGTGGACGCGACTGGCCAATGACCCGACTGATGGCCATGGCCGCCACCATGATCGTGTTAATGCCCTTCGCCTTTTCCCTGCCGCTGGTGGATATCCGGCTGCTGGGTATGCGCATCAATGCCAGCGTACTGGAAGGGGTGATTCAGATGACCCAGCAGGGTGATGTGCTGACCGCTTCGATGGTGGCGTTCTGCACTATTGGCGCGCCGGTAACGCTGGTGGCCGGCATCTGTTATCTCGGTATCGGTCATCGTCTGGGCATGAACCTGCGGCCCGTATTGATCATGCTGGAGAAGCTCAAAGAGTGGGTGATGCTCGACATCTATCTGATCGGCATCGCCGTGGCATCCATCAAAGTGCAGGACTATGCTTCGCTGGAGATTGGCTATGGGCTGGCGGCTTACATTGCCCTGACGGTGCTGAGCGTGCTGACCATGATCCATCTGAATATGGAGCAGCTGTGGGAGCATTTCTATCCGCAAAGCCCCGGCAATATGGCCCGTGACGACATGCAGGTCTGCCTCAACTGTCACAACACCGGCCTACCTGACGAACGGGGGCGCTGCCCGCGCTGCCACACGCCGCTCGACTTCCGACGCCGCCACAGCCTGCAGAAATCCTGGGCCGCGCTCATCGCGTCGATCGTGCTGCTGATACCCGCGAACCTGATGCCCATTTCCGTGGTTTACCTCAACGGTTCCCGGCGCGAGGACACCATCTTCTCCGGCATCCTGGGGCTGGGTGAAGGCAACATTCCGGTGGCAGCGATTGTGTTTATCGCCAGTATTCTGGTGCCCTTTACCAAAGTACTGGTCATGCTGACCCTGCTGCTCAGCATTCATTTCCGCTGTGAACAGGGACTGAGAACCCGCATCCGGTTGCTGCGTTTTGTGACCTGGGTTGGCCGCTGGTCCATGCTCGATCTGTTTGTCATTTCATTAACCATGTCGCTGGTCAATCGTGATCAGCTGCTGGCTTTTACCATGGGACCGGCTGCGCTGTTTTTTGGCGCGGCCGTCATCCTGACCATTATGTCTGTTGAGTGGCTGGACAGCCGCCTGCTCTGGGATGCACATGCAACAGGAAACGCCGACTACACCGACTAACGCAACGCTGCGTAATAAGCGAAAAATTTCGCCCTTCTGGCTGCTGCCAGTCATTGCGATGCTGATCGCCTGCTGGCTGCTCTGGACCAATTATCAGGAGCGAGGCACCACTATCACCATCAATTTCCAGACGGCGGATGGTATCGTGCCGGGTCGTACCCCGATCCGTTATCAGGGCGTGGAAGTGGGCACCGTACAGGGCATTAATCTCAGCGACGATTATCGCAGCATCCAGATTAAAGCCAGCATCAAAAGCGACATGCGCGACGCGCTGCGTGAGGATACCCAGTTCTGGCTGGTGACGCCCAAAGCCTCACTGGCGGGCGTCTCGGGTCTGGATGCGCTGGTCGGCGGTAACTACATCGGGATGATGCCAGGTAAAGGTAAACCCAGCGAGGCGTTTACCGCGCTGGATACGCAACCGAAATATCGGGTCAATACCGGCGAGCTGATGATCCATCTGCATGCGCCCGATCTCGGCTCACTCAACACTGGCTCGCTGGTCTACTACCGCAAAATTCCGGTTGGCCGGGTCTATGACTACAGCATTGATAATAAAGCCGATGGCGTGGCAATTGATGTGCTGATTGACCGTCGCTTTATCAATCTGGTGAAGACCAACAGCCGCTTCTGGAACGTGTCAGGCGTCAATGCCGACGTCAGCCTGAGCGGGGCTAAAGTCCAGCTGGAGAGTCTGGCGGCGCTGGTCAATGGCGCGATTGCGTTTGACTCACCGCAGGGGGCCGAAACCGCCAAAGCGGAGCAGAACTACCGGCTCTATCCCGATCTGGCGCACAGCCAGCGCGGCGTACAGATCACGCTTGACCTGCCCAACGGTAAAAATCTCAAGGCCGGCAGCACGCCGCTGATGTACCAGGGCCTGGAGGTCGGTACGCTGACTAAACTGAATCTGCTGGATGGCGGCAAGGTGACCGGCGAGCTGACGATTGATCCTTCTGTAGTTGGCCTGATGCGCAGCGGCACCCGCATCGAGATGCACAGCCCTAAAATCAGCCTGACCGATACCAGCCTCAGCGCACTGCTGACCGGCAATACGCTGGAACTGGTGCCGGGTGAAGGCGAACCGCAGCAGCACTACACCGTGCTGGCGTCCAATGAGACTCTGCTGCAGAAACCCAACGTGCTGACGGTAAAACTCAGCGCACCGGAGAGCTACGGCATCGATCAGGGCCAGCCGCTGATGCTGCACGGTATGCAGATTGGTCAGGTGATGTCGCGTTCGCTGGATGAAAATGGCGTCAATTTCGTTGTCGCGGTCAATCCTGAAAACCGCAATCTGGTGCATGGCGACAGCAAATTTATCGTCAACAGTCGCCTCGATGTGAAGTTCGGCCTTGATGGCATGCAGGTATTAGGTGCCAGCGCCCGCGAGTGGGTGGATGGTGGCATCCGGCTGGAGCCGGGCAAAAAAGGCGAGCCGAAAACGGCCTATCCGCTGTTTGCTGATGCGGAAAAAGCGGACGAAGGCATTACCGGCGATGGCCCGTCCACGACGCTGATGCTGACCGCCAACAGCCTGCCTGACGTACAGGCCGGTTCGGTCGTGCTTTACCGTAAATTCCAGGTCGGTGAGATTGTCAAAGTGACGCCGCGCGCTGACGCTTTTGATATCGCGGTGCACATTCAGCCGGAATATCGCAAGCTGCTGACCAGCGAAAGCGTGTTCTGGGCTGAGGGTGGCGCACGCGTCAGCCTGAACGGCAGCGGCCTGACGGTGCAGGCCTCGCCGCTTAACCGTGCGCTGAAAGGCGCAATCAGTTTCGACAATATGAGTGGTGCGCAGTCGGTCAAAGGGGCTAAACGCATGCTCTACTCCTCTGAAACCGCTGCCCGCGCGGTGGGTAGTCAGATTACGCTGCACACCTATGACGCCAGCAAACTCTCTGCCGGAATGCCGATTCGTTATCTCGGTATCAACGTCGGACAGGTAGAATCTCTGTCGTTAAGCAAAGATAACAATCAGGTCGTGGCGAAAGCCGTACTTTACCCTGAGTATGTGAATGATTTTGCCCGCCTCGGCAGCCGTTTCTCAGTGGTTTCACCGGAGATTTCCGCTACCGGCGTGAATCATCTGGAGACCCTGTTACAGCCGTACGTCAACGTTGATCCGGGCAAAGGCGGTGCCGCACGCACCTTTGAATTGCAGGAGAGCACCATTACCGATTCGCGCTACCTGAATGGCCTGAACATTTATGTTGATGCCACCGAGGCAGGTTCCCTGTCGCTGGGTACGCCGGTGCTGTTCCGGGGTGTGGAAGTGGGTACCGTCACCGGCACGTCACTGGGGAATATGGCGGACCGCGTGCAGATCGCCCTGCGCATCAGTAAGAAGTATCAGCATCTGGTGCGGAACAATTCGGTGTTCTGGCTGGCGTCCGGCTACAACCTCGACTTCGGTCTGGTGGGCGGCGTGGTGAAAACCGGGACCTTCCAGCAGTTTATTCGCGGTGGCATTCAGTTTGCGACGCCACCGACGGTGCCGCTGGCACCGCAGGCCAACCCGGATAAACACTTCCTGCTGCAGGATGAAGCGCCGAAAGAGTGGCGTAACTGGGGAACGGCGATTCCGTCTCCGCGTTAATTTACTCTGAACGGGCAGCCTGGCTGCCCGTTTTCATTCCTCATGGTACACTGCCGCCTTTGCCTTAACTGGAATGTGCCCGTGTCAGATGCGTCTTCGTTTTTCCCCGCCGATTTTCTCTCATTAATGCGTCAGAGCCTGCCCGATGAGGCGAGCTTCACGCAGTTCATCGCTTACAGTCAGCAGCCCCTGCGCCGCAGTATTCGCGTCAATACCCTGAAGATCAGCGTGGCCGATTTTCTGAGCCAGACGGCGGGTTATGACTGGCAGCTGACGCCGGTGCCGTGGTGCGAAGAGGGATTCTGGATCAGCCGGGAAGATGAGAGCCTGCCGCTGGGCAGCGTGGCTGAACATCTCAGCGGCCTGTTTTACATCCAGGAAGCCAGCTCCATGCTGCCGGTAACCGCCCTGTTTGACGCCCAGCCAGAGGTCAGCGCCGTGATGGATATGGCAGCGGCACCGGGTTCTAAAACCACCCAGATTGCGGCCCGGATGGGCAATCAGGGCGTTATCCTGGCAAACGAATTCTCCTCCAGCCGGGTAAAAGTGCTGCACGCTAATATCAGCCGCTGCGGCGTCAGCAACAGTGCGCTGACGCACTTTGACGCGCGGGTCTTCGGGCCAGCGCTGCCGGAACAGTTCGACGCCATCCTGCTGGACGCTCCCTGCTCCGGCGAAGGAGTGATCCGCAAAGATGCAGATGCGCTGAAAAACTGGTCGCTGGCGAGCACCGAAGAGATCGCCGCGACCCAGCGCGATCTGCTCGACAGTGCTTTTCACGCATTAAAACCTGGCGGCACGCTGGTTTATTCAACCTGCACCCTGAATCAGATTGAGAATCAGCAGGTGATTGACTGGCTGTTGCAGCGCTATCCGGATGCGGTTGAGGTCGTGCCGCTCGATGGGCTGTTTGAGGGTGCCGAACGGGCCGCGACGCCCGAGGGCTATCTGCATGTCTTCCCGCAGATGTTCGACAGCGAAGGCTTTTTCGTGGCGCGTCTGCGTAAAACCGCATCAGTCGAGCCCTTACCGCTGCCGGGCTACAAAGTCGGCAAGCTGCCCTTCTCCCATCTCAGCCGTAAGCTGGAAAGTGAGATCGTACAGGCTGCCGCTGCTGTCTCTATCAAATGGGATGACGCACTGGAGCTCTGGCAGCGAGATAAAGAGATCTGGCTGTTCCCTAAGGCCGTTACCCCGCTGCTGGGCAAAGTGCGCTTCTCGCGCATTGGCCTGAAGCTGGCAGAAACCTTTGCCAAAGGCTATCGCTGGCAACATGAAGCGGTGATAGCACTGGCGCAACCTGATGCGACGCAGACCTTTGAGCTCACGGCGGCAGAAGCAGAAGAGTGGTATCGCGGCCGCGATATCTATCCGGAAACTGCCCCGGCAAACAATGAGATGATTGTGACCTGGCAGCAGCAGCCGCTGGGGCTGGCGA
The DNA here is from genome assembly GCF_000745295.1 of Pantoea sp. 9140. Taxonomy (NCBI): domain Bacteria; kingdom Pseudomonadati; phylum Pseudomonadota; class Gammaproteobacteria; order Enterobacterales; family Erwiniaceae; genus Pantoea; species Pantoea sp. 9140. The sequence continues at coordinate 2,019,669 of NZ_JQNO01000001.1, forward strand.
AGAAAGTCGGCAGTCGCATCAAGAACAGCTATCCACGCGAACTGGTGCGTGACGGCCGCCTGTTCCGCTGAGTCACTTTAGTTGCAGCATCGTCAGATGATTGCCAAACACTGCGCCGGTATCGATGTAATGCAGATTGGCAATCGTCAGCGGCTGTTTCAGCGGAGTATGACCGAAGTAAAAGGCATCTGCGCCAGGGATGCCCGCCTGCTCACCTGACTCCATCTCCTCCAGTCGCTGACGGCTCCAGACCACCTTTTGCCAGTCGAGTGGCTTATTCAGCGCGTATTCCCGTGCCGGATAGTCCGCATGAGCAATCACAACAGTGCGCTCACCCAATTGCAGATGCAGTATCAGCGGCAGTTCACGACAGTGCCGCAACGCGTGCCGTGCCGCGATTAACGCTGCGCCCCGCAGCCGAAAGAACCAGTCGCCCCCGTTCATCTGCCAGAACGCCATGTCCTGTCCCTGTAACGCGGACACCGCCATCTCCTCATGATTGCCGCGCACGCAGCGAAACCAGGGCTCCTGCAGTAGCGCCAGACAGCCCAGGCTGTCTGGCCCGCGATCGATGATGTCGCCAACCGAAATCAGTAAATCCTGCTGCGGATCAAACTGATGTTGCTGCAACAGCGCATCAAGTTCGCGGCGGCAGCCATGCAGATCGCCAACGACCCAGATCCGTCGCCATGCTGCGCCATTCAGGCATTCATAATACATCGGTGCATGTGCCTCTCTGTGCTGAAAGTACCCTAAGAGTATAAGAGCTGACGGAGAACAGGAGTGAGGAGAGAGAAAGCAGGGTGTGACAGAAAAGGCGTCACACTGTCGGGAATGAAAGATTCGCCGGGCCTGAAAAGTACGTCCCTCCCGGCGCTTATCTCCGGCACTCAGTTAAGGTGGTAGCTCTGTCAGGGACGAAATTCATCATAACGACATCGGGCCGCGCAGGCTATTCTGCCTCTGACGTATTCGTCGTCATTTGAGATCGGCTGCGCATTTTAGCCGGATATTTCTGTAGCTTCTCTGCCGGACGCACCGGACGGCGCACCAGTTCACCACCGCAGTTGGGACAAACATGCGCGAAATGCTCATCGCAGTCAGCGCAGAAGGTGCATTCAAACGAGCAGATGCGTGCCGCCAGAGAGGATGGCGGCAGATCGACGTCGCAGCGTTCACAATTAGGGCGCAGTTCGAGCATGGTGTGACTCCTGAAGAAACGGGTTACCCAGCATCGCCGCTGCTGGCCCGAATGTCGAGCCAGCGACCGGACAGAAGTGAGCCAGATCCGGACATCATACATTTACCCCCCGCAGAGAGGGGCGAACAACGTGATGCCCTGTCGCGGCTATTAATGACGCTGATCTTCGCGAACATCACCGGGATGATCATCGGGCAACACCTCTTCATCAGCCGTATCAGCATCCTCATCGCTCTCCACTTCCGGTTCCTGACCGCCCATCGACGCATGAATCACCTCCTCTTCCAGCGTCGGGATCAGCGCGGCACCCAGTGGCGAGGTCGCCAGACTGTCAGGCATGACCACGTGCGGCAACGGCACTTCGGTTGTCGGAAGCGGACCTGGCGCACGGACAAAACTCAGTCCGCCAATCACCAGCGCACAGAGCGCAAAGAAGAGATAAAGCATATTGCTGCCCAGCGGCTGCATCAGCGCACCCACTACCAGCGGGCCGATACTGGCACCAATACCAAACGCCATCAGCAGACAGGCGGTTAACGACACGCGGCGCTCGGCGGCAACCTGATCGTTGGCCAGCGCCACCTGCAACGGATAGAGCGCGAACTGCATCATGCTGGCGGCAAAGGCGATGCCGATCATCCAGTCAAACGTCAGATGCGGCAGCAGGATCAGCGGCACGCAGATAACGGCAAACAGCATCGCAATGATGAATAACAGCCGCTGACGATCGTAGCGGTCAGAAAGCCAGCTCAGCGGAAACTGCGACACCAGCCCGGCAAAGATCGTAAGACTCATAAAATAGCCGGTCTGGCTGGTGGTAAAGCCTTTGCTGCTGCCATAAACCGGTGCCAGACCGTAGAAGGCACCAATTACCATGCCGGTTACCAGCGTGGTGCCGAGCAGTTTGGGGATAGTGCGGATAAAATAGCCCAGCTCCATCGGGGCTGGCGTCATCGGCCTGACATGAGTGCGGGTGGTCAGCGCTATCGGCACCAGACAGAGCGCGAAACAGAGTGCGACAATCAGCAGCGTGCTGACACCAAATCCGGTCTGCAGGCTCAGTATCACCTGCCCGCCACTCAGTCCAAGGTAGGTCGCGACCATATATAAGCCGAAAATCATGCCACGCTGGGACGATTCCGCCTGATCGTTGAGCCAGCTCTCCAGCACCATGTACTGGCACATCATGCAGAGTCCGATAATCAGACGCAGAAAGACCCACAGCGGAATAAAGTCAGTCAGACCGTGACCCACCACAGAGGCGGTAATAATCCCGGCGCAGGCCACATAGGCGCGGATATGGCCGACGCGGGCGATCAGGTTGTGCCCCACCTTGCCGCCAATCACCAGCCCGATATAGTTTGCCGCGATAATCGCACCAATCAGCGCGCCGTTAACCTGCTCACTGGCCAGCCGCAGGGAGACATAGGTGGTCAGCAGACCGGAACCGAGCAACATCAACAGCGTGGTGGTGTAGAGCGGCAGAAACGTACTGAATATTTTTCCCATATGACTCCCTGTCTATACCCTTCAGGCATCAGGCCAGCAAAGCCCTAAAGATAGACGATATCGGCAGGCGACGGCGTGTAACAACTCGTTGATGGCAAAAAAAAGCCCGCCAGCACACTGCTGACGGGCCTGGTTTACACGCTCGGGAAGCTGATATTGCTGCCCGGCGCTTCACGGTTGAGATGGATGAAGTTCAGGTGTCGCTCATACTGATCCAGTATGTCGATGATCACCTGCTCTTTGCTGTAATCCATCAGGTCGTTACCCTGGCTGCCCTCCATCAGGAAGGTTTCCAGTCGGTAGTAGGTCGACTTACCGCTGCGGGCGCGATAGGTAAAGCCCGGAATCGAATATTGCTGCGGCCAGACCTGATAAATGAAGTCCTGCTCTTCGCCCAGATGGACGCGCAGATCCAGATAGCCAATCGGGTTCGCCTCATCTGCTTCGACGCTTTCCAGCGTGACGCGGGCATCACGCAGTTCCAGCTCTTTCGCCACTTCCTGCATTGCCGGGAAAATGGTCTTTTCCATCATCTGCTGGGTGTAACGCGAGCCTGGGTAGTTCATCAGGCGTGACAGACGCTTCTTCCAGGTCAGACGGTCGGTCGCATGCGCCAGATAGGGCGCGGTGTCGCGCGTCGCGCTGGCCCGGCGGTGATCCTCAATCTTCAGCGATTTAAACAGACCCGCCATCACAAAGAAGATCACAAAGCTGAACGGCAGTCCCATGATCACAGTGGTGTTCTGCAGGGCAGTAATCCCGTTAGTCATCAGCATGCTCAGCGTCAGCACCCCAATCGCCACGGACCAGAAGATGCGCAGCCAGTTCGGCGCATCGCTGTTAATATCTTTCAGCCGCGAGGTGAAGTTACCCAGCACCAGCGAACCGGAGTCCGCCGAGGTAACGTAGAACAGCATCCCGGTGATGGTGGCAACCGATGCGCTGAGCTTAAACGCCGGATACTGCGCCAGCAGACTGTAGAAGCCACGCTCCGCATGGTTCATCACTTCCTGCGCAAATTCTGTATTGCCGTGAATGATCTGGTACAGCGCGGCGTTACCGAACACGGACAGCCACAGCAGCGTAAAGGTAAACGGAATAATCAGCGTGCCCAGTACGAACTCACGGATGGTACGACCGCGTGAGATACGCGCCAGGAACAGGCCGACAAACGGCGACCAGGCCACCCACCACGCCCAGAAGAAGAGCGTCCAGCTGTTCATCCATTGAGTCGGGCGATCAAAGGCAAAGGTATTGAGCGTCATGCCCATGAAGCGGTTGATGTAATCGCCGACGTTCAGCACCAGCGCATTCAGCAGGAACTCGGTGTTGCCGAAGAACAGCACAAACAGAATCAGGCCCAGCGCCATGATCACATTGAGTTCGGAGAGGAAACGAATCCCTTTATCAACACCCGACGTTACAGAGATAGTGGCGATCACCACGGAGAGGACAATCAGCGCAGTCTGCGCGGTCAGGCCTTCCGGGATATCAAACAGCACTTTCAGGCCGTAGTTGAGCTGCACGACCCCAATGCCGAGCGTAGTGGCGATACCAAAGATGGTGCCGACCACGGCTGCGATATCTACCGTGTGACCTATCGGACCATAGATGCGTTTACCGAAGATGGGATAGAGCGCCGAACGAATAGTCAGCGGCAGGTTATAACGGTAGCTGAAGTAGCCCAGCGCGATGCCCATCAGTGCATACATCGACCAGCCGGTCAGTCCGTAGTGGAACAGCGTCCAGACCATCGCCTGGCGGGCGGCTTCCAGCGTCTGCCCTGCTCCTTCCGGCGGCTGCATATATTGCGTCACCGGTTCGGCGACCGAGAAGAACATCAGGTCGATGCCGATCCCGGCGGCAAACAGCATGGCGGACCAGCTGAGCACGCTGAATTCGGGTTTGGAGTGCTCCGGCCCGAGCTTAATCGAGCCAAAGCGTGAGCAGGCCATATAGAGCACAAAGACAATATAGAGGGTGGCAGCCAGCATGTAGTACCAGCCGAAGGTGGCGGAAACCCAATTGACCGCCTTGAGGATCCAGCTCGCGGCCAGTTCACTGTAGAGAATCGTCACAAGTGAAAACGTCAGAATCAATCCGGCAGAGGTATAAAATACAACGGGATTGAGTCTGTCTTTTTCACCGGCAGGTGGATTATTCATCAATTACCTCTGGTTAATATCCTGAAAATACGCAATGGATAACGTTTGCCGCTCACGGGGTTTTCAGGCCGTGCGGCCTCATCTCGTTCTGTCACTTCCTGTTTAAGCGCAGCGGCTGGTAAAGAGCTTAGCACTCATTACCGTTTCGCTTACGCTACATTTAAAGAACACTACCCTAACAAATTTTCTTTTTATATTGAACGTGCAATCAAAAAAAGATTTAATAGGGGCTCGATTTGAGGGTGGAGCTGGAGCTATGCCAAAGGTAGGGATGCAGCCGATACGTCGTCGGCAACTGATTGATGCGACCCTGAGCACGATTAATGAGATGGGGATTAATGATGCCACGATTGCCCAGATCGCCCGTCGGGCGGGGGTCTCTACCGGCATCATCAGTCACTACTTCAAAGACAAGAACGGTCTGCTGGAAGCCACGATGCGTGACGTGACGCGTCAGCTGCGCGAGGCGGTGCTGACGCGGCTGAAACCGCTGGCCGATGCCTCCGCAGAACAGCGGCTGTGCGCCATTGTCGACGGGAATTTTGATGAAACCCAGGTGCACACCGCAGTAATGAAAGCCTGGCTCGACTTCTGGTCGAGCAGCATGCATCAGCCCCAGCTCAACAGACTTGAGCGGGTCAGCAGCCGTCGGCTCTTCTCAACGCTGGTGGTCGAATTCCGTCGTGAACTGCCACTGGATAAAGCACGCCTGGCCGCACACGGCCTGGCGGCCCTGATCGACGGTCTGTGGCTGCGCGCCGCGCTGAGCGGTAAGCCATTCGATCCCGCTATCGCCCTCACACTGACCACCCAATTCATCCGTCAGCAACTGGCTGGCGAGCACGAATAACGGAAGGAGAAAACATGTCCCGATTCACCGAGCAGAAACTCTACATCGATGGCGCTTATGTTGCCGCAGCGTCTGGCGAAACGTTCCAGACGATCAATCCGGTCAACGGCGAAGTGCTGGCAGAGGTTCATGCCGCCGGCCAGGACGATGTCAATCGCGCCGTTGCTGCCGCCAGAAAAGGCCAGAAGGTCTGGGCCGCGATGACCGCCATGGAGCGTTCACGCATCCTGCGTCGCGCCGTCGATATTCTGCGTGAGCGTAATGATGAGCTGGCAGAGCTGGAAATGCTCGACACCGGTAAACCTTACAGCGAAACCTCCGCGGTCGATATCGTCACCGGTGCAGACGTGCTGGAGTACTACGCGGGTCTGGTTCCGGCGCTGGAAGGTCAGCAGATCCCCCTGCGTGAAACCTCCTTTGTTTATACCCGCCGCGAACCGCTGGGCGTGGTCGCCGGTATCGGTGCCTGGAACTACCCGATTCAGATCGCCCTGTGGAAATCCGCACCTGCACTGGCTGCGGGTAACGCGATGATTTTCAAACCCAGCGAAATGACCCCGCTTACCGCCCTGAAGCTGGCAGAAATCTACACCGAAGCGGGCCTGCCGGATGGCGTGTTTAACGTGCTGCCGGGCATCGGTTCGGTTACCGGTCAGTTACTGACTGAGCATCCAGGTATCGACAAAGTCTCCTTCACCGGCGGCGTTGTCAGCGGCAAAAAAGTGATGGCCAATGCAGCGGGTTCAACGCTGAAAGAGGTCACCATGGAGCTGGGCGGTAAATCCCCGCTGATCATCTTCGATGATGCCGATCTCGATCTGGCCGCTGACATCGCCATGATGGCGAACTTCTACAGCTCCGGTCAGGTCTGCACCAACGGCACCCGCGTCTTTATTCCTGCAAAACTGCAGGCGGCGTTCGAGGCCAAAATCAGCGAACGCGTTGCCCGTATCAAAGCAGGCAACCTGCGTGACCCGGCCACCAATTTTGGTCCGCTGGTCAGCTTCAGCCATCGCGACAACGTGATGCGCTACATCGAGTCCGGCATTGCTGAAGGCGCACGCGTGCTGTGCGGCGGCAAACGTCTGACCGGTGGCGATTTCGACCAGGGTGCCTGGGTGGCACCGACCGTGTTCACCGACTGCCGGGATGAGATGAAGATTGTCCGTGAAGAGATCTTCGGGCCGGTGATGTCGATTCTGAGCTACGAAACCGAAGCAGAAGTGATCCGCCGCGCCAACGACACCGAATTCGGTCTGGCCGCCGGACTGGTGACGCAGGATCTGAATAAAGCACACCGTGTGATTCATCAGATCGAAGCCGGTATCTGCTGGATCAATACCTGGGGCGAGTCCGCCGCAGAGATGCCGGTGGGCGGCTACAAGCACTCCGGCATTGGCCGCGAGAATGGCCTGATGACGCTGCAGAGCTACACCCAGGTGAAGTCAGTGCAGGTTGAGCTGACGCGTTTTCAGTCAGTCTTTTAATCACTTAACCTGAGGAACGACGAATGGAATTTGATTACATTATTATTGGAGCCGGATCCGCAGGAAACGTTCTGGCGACCCGCCTGACCGAAGAAAGCAATGTGAGCGTTCTGTTGCTGGAAGCGGGCGGCCCGGATTACCGTTTTGATTTTCGCACCCAGATGCCTGCGGCCCTTGCCTTCCCGCTGCAGGGAAAACGCTATAACTGGGCGTATGAAACCGAGCCAGAGCCTTACATGAACAACCGCCGCATGGAGTGTGGTCGCGGCAAAGGTCTGGGCGGTTCATCACTGATTAACGGCATGTGTTACATCCGCGGCAACGCGATGGATCTGGACAACTGGGCCAGCGAGCCGGGACTGGAGAACTGGAGCTATCTGGACTGCCTGCCCTACTACCGTAAAGCGGAGACCCGTGATATCGGCCCGAACGATTTCCACGGCGGCGATGGCCCGGTGTGCGTTGCAACCCCGAAAGCGGGCAACAACGTGCTGTTTGATGCGATGATTGAGGCGGGCGTGCAGGCGGGCTATCCGCGCACCGACGACCTGAATGGTTACCAGCAGGAAGGTTTCGGTCCGATGGATCGTACCGTGACGCCAAAGGGTCGTCGTTCCAGCACCGCGCGTGGCTATCTCGATATGGCCAAAGGCCGCACTAACCTGAAGATCATTACGCATGCTACCACCGATCGCATCATCTTTGACGGCAAGCGCGCGGTCGGCGTGGAGTATCTGCAGGGCGATAGCAACACCATTAACAAAGTCACCGCTCGCCGTGAAGTGCTGCTGTGCGCGGGCGCTATCGCCTCGCCGCAGATCCTGCAGCGTTCTGGCGTGGGTTCGCCTGAGCTGCTGAAGCAGTTCGACATCCCGCTGGTGCATGACCTGCCGGGCGTGGGTGAAAACCTGCAGGACCATCTGGAGATGTATCTGCAGTATGAGTGTAAAGAGCCGGTTTCTATCTATCCTGCCCTGAAGTGGTGGAATCAGCCGAAGATCGGTGCAGAGTGGATGTTTAACGGCACCGGTATCGGCGCCAGCAACCAGTTTGAAGCAGGCGGCTTTATCCGCAGCCGCGAAGAGTTCACTTGGCCGAACATTCAGTATCACTTCCTGCCGGTGGCGATTAACTACAACGGGTCTAACGCCGTTGATGCTCACGGTTTCCAGTGTCACGTCGGCTCAATGCGTTCGCCAAGCCGCGGTCATGTGCGCCTGAAGTCACGCGATCCGCGTCGTCATCCGGCCATTCTGTTTAACTACATGTCACATGAGCAGGACTGGCACGAGTTCCGCGATGCTATCCGCATTACGCGCCAGATCATCAACCAGCCAGCGCTGGATAAGTATCGTGGCCGTGAAATCAGTCCGGGCCTGGATTGCCAGACGGATGAGCAGCTGGATGAGTTCGTGCGCAACCACGGTGAAACCGCCTATCACCCGTGCGGTACCTGTAAGATGGGTAACGATCCGATGGCCGTCGTGGATGGCGAAGGACGTGTGCATGGATTGCAGGGATTACGCGTGGTGGATGCGTCGATTATGCCGCTGATCATCACCGGTAACCTGAATGCCACCACCATCATGATTGGTGAGAAGATTGCCGATAAGATTCGTGGACGCGATCCGTTGCCACGCAGCACTGCCTCTTACTATGTCGCGGGTGACGCGCCGGTTCGCACCGTGCCGCAGCGCGCAGAGTAATTAGTGACAGCGTCACTTAACAATCGCCGGGCACGCTGTTGCCCGGCTTTTTTTATGCAGGGTTTAACAGCCCCCCTTTTCCATACATCCTTTTACATAGCCTTCTTTTTTCAAACCATCAAACCTTAACCTGCGTCAAATAAAGCAGCATCTGCTGTTGATTTCATGATGTGCAGAATGCTATAAATCCGGCGTGTATTTAACCGGAGGCACTATCCGTCCACTGATGAGAAGCAACAATGTGGATGCGTTGTAAATTTTATGAGCAGAATGTTCATGTCACATCTTACCCTCACCTTCCTTTCTGGCTGGAACGTCGCCGATCAGCACTGGCGTAACGCCCTGTAGTCCTCTCACCACTTCGACACTGTTCTGAGTCTGCCCCGTGTACTGTTGCAGGTCGTCATTTATCGTTGCTGGAGAGCATCCATGTTCGCCTGGATTTTATTATCACTCGCTATTGTTACTGAAATTATTGGTACCCTTTTCATGAAGTGGTCCAGCGTTAATGGCAGCCATTCAGGCTACCTGATGATGCTGGGCATGATTGCCTGTTCCTATATTCTGCTGAGTTTCGCCATCAAACGTATCGCGCTGGGCGTGGCTTATGCCCTGTGGGAAGGTATCGGCATCATGCTGATTACCTTATTCAGCGTGCAGCTGTTTGGTGAAGCGCTGTCCGCGCTGAAAATCTGCGGGCTGGTGACGCTGATCGTCGGGATTGTGTTGATCAAGACCGGCACCCAATCATCAGCGGAGGTTAATCATGGTCATGGCTGATTTTGTGCATGCCGCCTGGCTGGCGCTGGCGATCATGCTGGAGATTGCCGCCAACATATTCCTTAAATATTCTGACGGGTTTAAGAAACCGCTGCACGGCGTGCTGTCACTCTGCTGTGTCCTGCTCGCGTTCAGCGCACTGGCTCAGGCGGTCAAAGGTATCGATCTGTCGATTGCCTATGCCGTCTGGGGCGGTTTTGGCATCATCGCCACGGTTGCGGCCGGATGGGTGCTGTTTGGTCAGCGACTGAACCACAAAGGCTGGGCCGGTCTGATCCTGCTGCTGGCCGGTATGATCCTGTTAAAGCTGGCCTGATGGATCCCCGTAATTAGTAATCCAGGTTAAGGGTGTGTCACCGCACGCCCTTAACTTACTGTGCTTTACCTCCCTTTCCCGATTGATTTTTCTCTCTTTCCTGTGCTCGGAATCCTCTTACTTTTGTAAAGGGCCGTTTACATATCTTTTGCCTTAAGGCTTAGTGAGCGCCAAAAGCCGGATAAAAACGAGGAAAAGTTATGTCTGCAACACGAGGTTGGTCAACGGAGCTGGAAGGATTACGCGGCATTGCCTCTCTCTGGGTTCTGGTTGGCCATATCAGCTTACTGGTTCATTGCCACATCACGCTGATTTCATCACCGGGCATCGGGGTCGACCTGTTTATTCTGTTATCGGGTTATCTGATGGCGAAAAACTACGTCGAACGCCAGCAGAAGGAGCCATGGCAGAGCGCGGAGACGATTAAGAAATTCTGGATCCGCCGCTTCTTCCGTATCGCCCCGCTCTACTATCTGCTGTTAATCATCGCCCTGATTTATGGCCCGTGGTTTGGTGAGATGCGTGACACCATTGCGCATTTCTATTCCGGCACCGCCACGGAGTCGTCGCGTTACAACGACCAGTCACTGGCAAACATCCTGACTCACTTCAGCTTCCTGTTCGGCCTGCTGCCCGAGTATGGGTTTAACACCGTGCTGCCAGACTGGAGCATTGGGCTGGAGATGCAGTTCTATCTGCTGTTCCCGTTCATCATGCTGGTCACGCTGCGCTTTGGTTATGCCGCCTCGCTGATTGGCATCATGGCGCTCTGCTGCGCCGGTCGCTATGTGCTGGCCGATTATTATGAAGCGTTTGAGATGCCTTCGATGATCCTGATTAAGCTGAACATGTTCCTGGCTGGAATGCTGCTGGCCGAAGCGATTCGCCGTAAATCCCTGCTCTATGTTGCCTTTGCGCTGCTTGGCCCGGTCGTCACCGTAGCGATTGGCATGGACGCGATTAAGCTGCAGGTGATTATGGAGGCGCTGATGATCGTCGGTATGGCGGCAATTCTGTGGCAATACCCGCAGGGCAGCATGATGGCTCAGCTGATTGCCCTGCCGCGTAAGCTGCTGAACAACCGCCTCAGCACCTGGCTGGGTGACGTCTCGTTCTCAGTCTATCTGCTGCACCTGCTGATTGTGATCCCGCTGATCGCCCTGCTGCTCACTCACACCGACATTGAGTATAAGAGCGATATGACACGCTTCCTGATTGTCTGCGTTTCCGCTATCCCGGTAACCTATGCGCTGGCTTCTTTACTCTATAAGTATGTTGAGAAGCCCGGCATTCAGATGGGTAAGCGCGTGCTGAAGCCGAAGCTGGCCGATCAGACCAGCTAAGTTCGCTAATAATCATGATTAAGCCCCTGACTGGGGCTTTTTTTGCCTCTGGCGCTCGTTATCAGCCCTTCACAGGCATTGATGACGCGCCGTCGCCAGCATGCCTGCTGAGGTGAACTACACTTTCCCGGTTAGCAATCTGACGCAAAGGAGAGAACATGAGCATTCAGCATCTGCTGCTATCCAGTGACGGTGGCGCGGTGATTATTGAAGCAGAACAACTCGAAAGCGAGCTGGTTATCCCGCCCCATCTGCAGACCCTGAGCGGCGGTGAAGCTGACAGTGATACCGGCCATCGGGTGGCGGTCACAAAGCATTACTGTAAGGGACGCTACTATGCGGTTGCCCTGGATCGCCATGCGGCCAGTAATGAAATCGATGACGTGATTGACCTGCTGCATCCTGCCCCGCTGGATTAGCCTTTGTCGGCCACGCTGCCTTTAACGGCATGTTCCGCTGAGGCCACGGCGGGAAAACGGCCTGTTAATGCATTACCGCCACGCGGCATCACCATTTTCAGAAGAGGAAGAGCATTATGGAAAAGAAGAAGTGGTTTGTTTCCTACGTGATTAAGCCAAAAGGTGAAAATCATGTTACGACGCACGCCTTTATTGAAGGTGACAATGTTGAGGAGGCGCTCGAAGCCTTTATGTTTGAAACCAAAAAAAGCCTGTCGCTGGAAACTGAAGAGCTAACGCTGCTGTCGGTAAGTCTGGTGTAACCTCTGATTAACCTCGCGTTCGCGGGGTTTTTTCTGCCCTGTTTGAGGGTCATTTTCTATTTATATTATTTATAGTTTCCCTGGTGCGGCACTCAGTTACTTAGTGGGATAAGGCCAGGCGTGATCCATACCCGTTGATGACATCAGGCCGGTCACAGCCAGATACGCCAGTATCAGGACAAACAGTACAATTGCAGCAATTTCAATGGATTTAAGTAAGTGATGCTTCGCCATAAATAACCCTCCTTCAGTTGTGTGTAATCAAGACCTCATCTCATAAACTATAATGTTACCGGTAAAGTGCAAGTGAAAATCACATAATGAAACATAAAGCCTTGCTTATTAATGTTTGTAGAGAATACGCGTTAAGGGTTTCACGTGGCAGGACCAGGCGCTGCAGGCATAAAAAAGCCCGCAATGCGCGGGCCTTAGTGACGATCAGTTGGGTGCTAACTGGCAGACTGACCGGTAAAGTCGATCACCATCCTGCCGCGGATTTTGCCGTGAATCATCTCATCGAAGATGGCATTGACCTCACCAATCTTCCTTTTAGTTACCTTGGGCACCACCTTGCCTTCTGCCGCAAACTGGAAAGCCTCCGCCAGATCGTTGCGCGTTCCGACCAATGATCCCACCACCTGGATGCCATCAAGCACCAGTCGCGGGATATTCAGGCTCATCGCTTCCGGCGGCAATCCGACTGCTACGACCCGACCTCCGGCTCTGACCGCATCCACCGCCGAGTTAAAGGCCGCTTTGGCGACGGCTGTGACCACAGCCGCATGCGCCCCACCGGTTTTCTCCTGAATAAAGCGTGCCGCATCTTCGCTGGCAGAGTTGACGACCAGATCGGCACCCATCTCTTTCGCCAGTGCCAGCTGTCCGTCACTGACATCAATCGCAATCACTTTGGCGTTAAAGACGTTTTTCGCATATTGCAGCGCCAGGTTACCCAGCCCGCCAAGGCCATAAATTGCCAGCCACTGCCCCGGTTTAACCTCTGATACTTTTACCGCTTTGTACGTAGTGACACCGGCGCAGGTGACGCTACTGGCGGCGAAAGGATCGAGCCCATCGGGAACTTTAACCGAGTAGTCAGCAACAACAATACACTCTTCAGCCATACCGCCATCGGCGGTATAACCGGCATTGATGACGTCTCTGCAGAGCGTTTCGTTACCGGAATTACAATATTCACAGTGCCCGCAGCCCTTGAAGAACCAGGCGACGCTGGCGCGATCGCCCGGCTTGAGCGAGGTGACATCCGGCGCGACCTCCTCAACGATGCCGATCCCTTCATGACCCAGCGTGACGCCGGTCTTGTCACCAAAATCACCGTTCTTCACATGCAAATCGGTATGGCATACACCACAGCATTCCATCCTGAGCCGCGCTTCGCCGGTTTTGAGAGGACGCAGCGTCTTCTCAACCACTTCAACCTGGTGTTCACTATTAGCAATTGCCGCTTTCATAAACATTCCTCCTTTTGACTGGAGATTAAGAATAAGCCAAACGGAGATGATGACAAGATGACAGATAAGCTTTGGGTGCGAGTCTGGCGGGGTTGTTGCGGCTTTTGCGAGTGGGGTCGGTTTTTTAGGGATTGTGTTTAGCGGCAACGCTTCGTCAGGCTTACGTTCTCTGTCGGGTAGAGATGAAGCGCGCTTACTGAACAATTTGGTCAGGTGAACATTGCCCGTTAAAAGGGGCGATTAAGCCCCAGTCGCTTCAGAAGATTTCGTACTGATTGCTCAAACGTCTCTTAAGAGTGCCAGCGGTGGATGCCATTGTCAGCGGGTGGCGGCCCCATATGCTGAGCGGCACTATCCGGCGCTGGCGGTGGTCCCATATGCTGAGAAGCGTTGTTTGCGGGCGCAGCCGGCCCGGCGTGATGGCTCCAGCTGGTGTTGTTATGCTGGCTTTCATGATGACGATGCCAGTCAGAAGATGGGCCACGGTGATGACCACCATCAGCCATCACACAACCTGACATTGCGGCACTTGCCAGCGCTAGAATCACACAAGGAATAACTTTTTTTATGAACATATCTGACCCTGGTTAAATATCACTGGGGCAGGTTACGTCCCGGTTTTTATACGGTGGGTAAACGTTAGAAGGGGTCTGGGGAGGATGTTGGGGGAGGTTGATTGAGGTCAATTTTGGGGATGACCTGCTATCGGGAAAGGATCGATTATGCTGTCAGTAAGGTGAAAGCGTCAATGAGCATTAACTGGACCTAAGATAATGACAAAAATAGTGGAGCAGTGATTGATTTTTGAGCACGCCACTGATCGTTAGTCAGATAAACGGATACGCTTTCTTAGCCTCAATCAGTGACGACAAGTTGATATAATCACTACATATAAACCAGGTCTCCTTTTAAGGGTGTTACTCTTCTCTCACTTTAATCGCTAATGATTTGAATAGAACATTTAAATATTTCCGGATCGAGCTAATACCATCTATTGTATTTAATATACACATAAGAAACGATAGCTACCCATGATATGCTAAGAAGCCCTGCATGCTCTGGAATAAACCGGATAAAAATGTACAAACCTGCCATAATGACAGCAAAAGGTATTAAATAGAAAAAAGACTGTACTAGCCATAAAAGTACACGCTTCATTTATTCAATATCTCATATAAAGCATCTGCGATTTCTTCTTCATTATTATCCCCTGAATTTATCTGATAAATTATCTGGCTCATTTGAGGCTCAATCAGAAAGTAAAGCATTTCGATATTTTCCTGACACAAGGAATGATAGTAAGAAGCATCCTGAAACTTCAGCCTGTTAGCTGCAGCTGCGGCAATTTGTGCATTAGCATACAGCGTAGCCCCATTCACAAACCATGTAGAGAAGGAGTTAACGATTTGGATACGTTTTTTTTTGAAATCGCCACTTTCAAGAATTAAATTAGCGAGAGTCAGTGACAGGGAAAGCTTGTTAGCTTTGGTTGAAGCATGTTCTGCTGCTTTGCCGATCAATTTCTGGATCCGAGACACAAGATCACTACTTTTTTGAGGCCCGAGTTTTGTTAAAGTTTTACGAAAATAAATTTCAACCATATCAAGACTAACGTCACCCCCTTGCATATATTTCACCCAAAGCGAGAACTAACCTTTTGTCCTCTCTCCACGTATCACGGCATGAACTGCGATAATATTCATCGGCAAGGAAACATGAACCATAATTCATAAGCCTTTGACTACCTAATCTGAATTTTTCAATTGTAGATATATGGTCTGCATGGATGTCATTAAGAGAATTTGTAAGAACTACCGCTAGCTGCTTATTAGCCTGCATCTTCAATTGCAAATAGGTTTGTGACATTATTTAGGTCCATGTTGTATCATTTAACCAATTTTTGATCATGTTCACCTTTAAGGGCAAGAAAGGAGATGAGTAAAGCAAAAAAAATGTTGATTTATGTCCCTGTTGTTATTATTTTTTTCTAATTATACCGGAGATTACCCTTCGACTAACGACACCTGAACAGCTGGCAAGTCTGAGTGATTTTACAAGCTTAGGAGGAATGCTGAACCCATTGCTTTCATTAATGATTTTTTTAGGATTTTTTTCGATCTTTCTGGCTGTTATCACCGTATCCGTTTCCAAAAAAATCTATCAGACAAGAGCAAACTCAAAGAACAAATGAAGTCTGGTATTAGCTGTAATTGGCTTCACTTACAATGACTGCCAATTAAGCACATGACTAATATTGATTTTAGCGTTCTGTAATTATTGCTCCCTTTTTTCGGAGCGAGGCAGGAGGAACAAGCACCTAAAATCGTTGTTTCCCGGACAACGTCACCAAGTCGATACTGATTTTCGATGAAAAACAACGTGAGCATGTCATAGGCTGAGACACAGAAAGTCTTTGAAAGGGTTAATGTATTTTCATACATGGATGAGTGTACTGAGGTTTCGGTAAATCCCGCTATCTTTGGTAAATAATAATTCTGATGAGTTGATTCAAATTCTGGCTTCAGCTTCAGCCAACCAAAAAAAGACCGAATACGATTCCTATATTCGGTCCAGGGAAATGGCTCTCAAGGAGCCGTGCGCTAAAAGTTGGCATTTATGAAGGCGGTGTCGCCTTGCAATTTAAGGTTAGAACAGCGCGGTGGAAATGCCAGCAAACGCAGGGATCAGGGCCATAAACCGGATCAGTTTGTGATCGCAACGGCAAAAATCCTTGATTGGGCGCAGTGCGAGGCTGCACCCGGGAGGTTTATTTACCGCACAGCGCCTGAGTGCGCTCAACAATCGGCTGCAGACTCATCATCTGACCCGGATGCGCCTTGTCTTCGGCCTGAATCACGCTAATCGGCTGCGCTTTCACCTGTTTGTTTTTAAACAGCTGGTCGGCGATGTCGTTCAGCGGGTATTGCATCAGCGTGCTCGGGTTGATGGCAAACATCGCACCATCTTTCTCGCAGGTCAGCATTACCTCTTCACGGTTAAACGGCCACTTCTCTTTCCCGATCTCAAAGCGGCTGACGGTAATGATTTGTGCCGCCAGCGCCTGGCCGCATACGGATAACAACAGGATTGCGGGGATCACTTTCTTCAGCAACATAATTACCCTTTTCTCTCTTAAACCACATTCAGGCGGGTGACAGCGTAGCAAATACGCTCACCAGCCCAACCACGCCACACGCCAGCAGCAGTTCAAGCTGCGTCATGCGAATAAATTTTTGCTGCGTCCCGCTGCCCGCCAGGCGGAAGCGCGGCACCAGCCAGTATCGATTGATCAGCGCCACCAGCACCATCAGGGCAACCAGCAGCACCTTGCACAGCAACAACACAATGTAGCGTGAATCGTGCCACATGAGTGGCCAGCCTGCGATCATCACACTGTTTATCACACCACTCAGCAGCGTTAGCGCTACAGCCAGATGACCATAGCGCGAAAACCGCATCATGGTACGAATCGCGTCAGTGCGTCGATCGATCTGGCGCGCCTCGCGCATCAACAGCAGCAAGGGCAACAATCCGCCCACCCAGAACGCCGCCGCAATCAGATGCATTGCCTGGTTAATCTGCTGAAGCAGACCGGGCAATCCATCACGCATCGCGGCATGACCTATCAGGGCCATGCAGGCAAGTTGCAGCAGGCCCGCCAGCAGTAACACCTGCTGACGCAGCTTTCCGGTCAGTAATAGCGCAACAAAGCCCATAACGCCGAAAATGATTTCCCACTGCCACACCGCACCAAAATGCGTGTCGAGCACCGCCAGCCAGATGTCTAAATCGGCCAGATTCGTGCTGTCGCCGCTCATCAGCACATTCTGGCAGGCCAGCATCAATAGCGCACTCAGCAGCGCCAGCCAGGCGCTCCCCTTCACCAACGGATTTAATCGTCTCGCCAGCAGAGGTCGATAGCGTTTGGGTGCCAGCAGCGCGCTGTAACAGGCACTGCCGGTCAGCAGCATCACAGCGGCAAAATGCAGCCCGCGCAACAGGATCCAGAGGGTGGTCACCGGCTTACTTCACGCTAAAGCGATAGCTTCCTGCGGTTTTATGTCCATCCACCGACAGCACATGCCAGTTGACCTGATAACTGCCCGCTTTCAGCGGCTGAGAAAGGCCAACAATCAGGCGATTTTTCTGCCCCGATTCAACGCGGGCTTTGTCGATCGCGACAGGCTTGCTGGCACTGTCCAGCAGCGTGACGCCGCTAAACGCCGCTTCAATATCTTCGCTAAAATTCAGCGTCAGCGCATCGGGGGATGTCGTCACCTGCGCTTTAGCTGCGGGTGCGGAAGACTGGAGATGCGCATGCGCTGCGGCCAGCGAGCTGAATGCCATCAGTCCGGCTGCCGCCAGCGCAATAACCATGCGGGAAATGGGTTTTTTCTGCATTAGATCATCCTTTTAACCGCCGCCAGGGCGATAAACGTGGCAAAAGGATACGCTGCTGGTTTTGCACTGTCGAGGCCAGCAATGCGATCCTTATCCTTGATTCATACCGCCGAAAACATTACTTTTGCCGGCTATCGTCAGGAGAATATTATGAGCCATAACCTTGCCGTGCTGTCCCAGGAAGAGAAAGACAAGATCAATGTCGATTTAGCGGCAGCGGGCGTGGCGTTCAAAGAGCGCTATAACATGCCGGTCGTTGCCGAGATGGTGGCGCAGGAGCAGCCCGAAGCGCTGCGTGACTGGTTTCGTCAGCGTCTGATGCAATACCGCCAGGCATCACTCAGCCTGTCGCGCCTTCCTTATGAACCGAAGATGAAGCAATGATGTTCCGCGTTATCGATACCGAAACCTGCGGTCTGCAGGGCGGCGTGGTGGAAGTCGCGTCCGTGGATGTGGTCAACGGTCAGATTGTGAACCCAATGAGCGACCTCACCCTGCCCGACCGCCCTATCAGCCGTCAGGCGATGGCGGTGCATCGCATTACCGAAGCGATGGTCGCCGGTAAACCGACCATTGAAGAGGCGATCCCGCGCTATTACGGCAGTGCTTTCTACGTGGCGCATAACGCCAGCTTTGATCGCCGTATGCTGCCGGAAATGTACGGTGAATGGATCTGCACCATGCAGCTGGCGCGCCAGCTCTGGCCGGGCATTAAATATGGCAACCAGGCACTGCGTCATTCGCTAAAACTGGATGTGACGCCGCCCGCTGATCTGCATGCGCACCGCGCGCTCTATGACTGCTATGTCACTGCGGCGCTGCTGATTCGGATTATGGAGGTCTCCGGCTGGGGTGCTTCCGAGATGATTGTGCGTTCACAACCGGCGGCCCAGCGCGACGACATTCTGCCGTTCGGCAAATATCGCGGCCAGGCCATTGCGGTGATTGCGAGAAAGGATCCGGGCTACCTGAAGTGGGTGCTGAATAATGTCAGCGATCTGCGCCCGCCATTGCGGCAGGCGCTGAATAAATACCTGTCGGAGTCTCAGTAATCCTGAGCGGGCGGCAGGGTACCCTGCGCCAGTCCCAGCAGGAAAGTGTATTCCATCGCGATACCCTCGTAGGCTTTGTAACGCCCCGACTTGCCGCCGTGACCGGAATCCATATCGGTGCAGAGCAGCAACAGGTTGTTATCCGTTTTCAGCGATCTCAGCTTCGCCACCCACTTGGCCGGTTCCCAGTACTGCACCTGTGAGTCGTGCAGGCCGGTGGTGACCAGCAGATGGGGATACGATTTCGCCTCAATGTTGTCATAGGGGCTGTACTGGCGGATGTAGTGGTAGTACTCAGGATCGTTGGGGTTGCCCCACTCGTCATATTCACCGGTCGTCAGCGGAATCGACTCATCCAGCATGGTGGTGACCACATCCACAAACGGCACCTGCGCCACCACGCCGTGGAACCGCTGAGGCGCCAGATTAATCACGCCGCCCATCAGCAGGCCGCCTGCACTGCCGCCCATCGCATAGAGCCGTTCCGGGTGGCCGATGTCGCGCGCCACCAGCGCATCCGTGACATCAATAAAGTCGGTGAAGCTGTTCATTTTGTTGAGCAGGCGACCGCCGTCATACCATTGCTGTCCCAGCTCACCGCCGCCGCGCACCTGTATCAGCGCATAGACAAAGCCGCGATCCAGCAGGCTCAGACGGCTGACGCTGAAATCGGCATCCATGCTGCTGCCGTAGGCGCCATACCCATAGACCAGCATCGGGTTCTGACCGGGCTGATAATGTTTGCGGTGATAGACCAGCGACACCGGTACTTCGGTGCCATCGCTGACTTTGATCCAGTGATGCTCGCTTTTGTAATCTTCCGCGTTAAAGCCTTTAACCTGGCTCTGCTTCAGAATGCGGCGTTCGCCGGTATCCATATCCAGTTCAAACAGCGTGGTCGGCGTGGTCATCGACGAATAGCCGTAGCGCAGTTTGCTGGTGCGCGGCGTCGGATTGTACGCCAGCCAGGTTACATAGGTCGGATCGTCAAAGGCGATGCCGCTGGTCTCGCCGCTGGCCCAGTTAATCTGTCGCAGGCTGGTTAAGCCGCGCTGGCGCTCCTCAACCACCAGCCAGTCGCGGAACAGCTGGAAATCCTCCATAACCACCTGTTCCCGTGCCGGGATCAGCGTTTCCCAGCGAGTCTCATCCAGATAGCGACTGCGATACAGCCCGAAGTTTTTGCCTTCGCGATTGGAGCGAATGAAGAACTGATGATCGTAATGGTCGATGCTGTATTCATGATCGCGACGGCGCGGCAGAAAGACATGTGGCTGTGCATCGGGGAAGTTCGCATCGATCAGCTGAATTTCGCTGGTGTTGGTGCTGTAGAGCGCAATCATGATGAACTGCTTGGAGGTGCTCTTGTGCACGCTGAGATGATAGGTGTCATCCTGCTCTTCGTAGACGAGCTTGTCTTCCGACTGCGGCATACCTAGTTCATGTCGCCACACCTGATACGAGAGCAGCGTCTGCGGATGTTTCTGCACATAGTAGATCGTACGGGAGTCGTTGCCCCAGGCGAAGCTCGATGAGGCGTTACTCAGCACTTCAGGATACCAGCTGCCACTCTCCAGGTTGCGGAACCGGATGCCGTACTGGCGTCGCGACAGGAAATCTTCGGCCAGCGCCATGACCCGGTTATCGGGGCTGATGTGCAGCGCGCCCATCGTGTAAAAATCGCTGTGCGAGGCGCGCTGGTTGGCATCCAGCAGCAGACTCCACTCGCCAGACTCCTCGCTTGCTGCCGGTTGCCGGTAATAGGCCGGATATTCGTTACCGCTCTGATAGCGGCTCTGATAGCGGTAACCGTTTTTCACATAGGGCACAGAGTGATCTTCCGGCGGCAGCCGATCGATAATCTCTTTTAATACCCGGTCCTGCAGCGGCTGCTGCGATGACATGATTTTTTTGCCGTAATTGTTTTCGGCACGCAGGTAATCAAGGACTTCGCTGTTTTCACGTTTGTCGTCGCGCAGCCAGTAATAATCGTCAACGCGCGTCTCGCCGTGCAGCGTCATCTCATGGGGAATTTTTTTTGCGATGGGTGCTTTCATCCATCCGTCTCCATCAACGTAATGATCTGTAAGCGTAACACTTCGGCAGCCGGAAGCCAGGTATGACGAGAGAAGCTGCCGCTGGCCAATCACTTCGTGTGACCAGCCAGCGGACTTCAGCCAGGATTAACCGGCAGGCAGACGGGATTTTTCAGCCTCAAGATCCTGCTGGATGCCGTCACGGACATCCTGAGGAATTTTCAGCGCGTCGCCCAGCGCGGAGAGATAGCTGCGTTCCATGAAGTGATCGACGTCGATAGCGGTACAGCTCAGGAAGTAAAGCTCCAGTGCCTCTTCCTCATTTTTCACATCGGCGGCCAGCCACTGCGGGTCCAGCGGGCGGTTCATCGCTTTCTGAATCAGCTGTTCTGCATCCTGGCCGTAACCGGACTGATGAATATTCTGCTCAATGGCTGCCCGCTCCTGATCGTCGATGTGCCCGTCACTTTTAGCGGCAAACACCAGCGCCGTGACCAGACGTTCAGCGCGCTGGTCTATGGGCGTCTGAGCCACGCCAAAATCAGGTTCATTCTGGTGCGCTTCGCTGACCCGCTGCTTATATTTGTTCCACAGCACCGCACCAGCGGCCGCGCCACCACCAATAATCAGCGCTTTGCCGCCATATCTGGTCAGCAGTTTGCGTGAAGACTTACTGGAGACCAGCATGGCGGCCAGACCGCCCAGCGCACCCGGTGCCAGCATGTCACTTAAGCCGCCGCCCGATTTTCCTTCACCGCCCTTCTTTGCCAGTACCGACTGAATCTGTTGCAACCAGTTATTCATCATTCACTCCTTATTCACTCCTTTCAGGATGTCAGCCCGCTATCCTGACCAAAAGCTTGTCAGGAAACGTCAGAGCGGGAAAAGTACGGCAAAAAGCAGTGTCAGATGGACGAAAGATGAGAACGCAAACGTTTTCGTTTATACTTGCGCGCGAATTTTGACTGCTTAGGTGAATGTATGACGACTCTCGGAACAGCGCTGCGTCCGGCGGCGACGCGTGTAATGCTATTAGGTTCAGGTGAACTGGGTAAAGAGGTGGCGCTGGAGTGTCAGCGTCTGGGTGTGGAAGTGATTGCGGTGGATCGTTACGCCGATGCCCCGGCGATGCATGTCGCCCATCGCAGCCATGTGATCAATATGCTGGATGGGGCAGCGCTGGCTGCGCTGATTGCCGAAGAGAATCCTGACTTTGTGGTGCCGGAAATCGAAGCCATCGCCACGGATACGCTGGTTGAGCTGGAGCAGCAGGGCCAGCGCGTGGTTCCGACCGCCCGTGCCGCAAAGCTGACCATGAACCGCGAAGGCATTCGTCGCCTGGCGGCTGAAGAGTTGTCACTGCCCACTTCACGCTATCGCTTTGCCGACAGCAAAGCGCGTTTCGATGAAGCCGCAACCGAAATCGGCTTCCCATGCATTGTAAAGCCGGTGATGAGTTCATCCGGTAAAGGCCAGAGCTTTATCCGCGACGCCAGCCAGCTGGAGAAAGCCTGGGACTATGCCCAACAGGGTGGCCGCGCCGGTGCCGGTCGCGTCATCGTCGAAGGCGTTGTTAACTTCGATTTTGAGATCACCCTGCTGACCATCAGCGCCGTCGATGGCATTCACTTCTGTGCGCCGATTGGTCACCGACAGGAGGATGGCGACTATCGTGAATCCTGGCAGCCGCAGCAGATGAGTGACCTGGCGCTGCAGCGGGCGCAGGATGTTGCCGCGCAGGTGGTGAAGGCGCTGGGCGGTTATGGCCTGTTTGGCGTTGAGCTGTTTGTCTGCGGTGATGAGGTGGTATTCAGTGAAGTGTCGCCACGTCCCCACGACACCGGGATGGTGACGCTGATTTCACAGGATCTGTCAGAGTTTGCGCTGCACGTGCGGGCGTTCCTGGGTCTGCCGATTGGTGGGATTCGTCAGTATGGTCCATCGGCATCTGCCGTTATCCTGCCGCAACTGACCAGCCAGAATGTGCAGTTTGTAAATGTCGAAGCCGCACTGGGGGCCGGTCTGCAACTGCGGCTGTTCGGCAAGCCGGAGATCAGCGGGCAGCGTCGTCTGGGCGTCGCGCTGGCCAGCGGTGAGAGCACCACGCAGGCGATTGCGCGTGCAGTTGCCAGCGCAGCGGCGGTTACGGTTCAGGGGTAAAGGTGTGCGGTGAGCAGACGCTCACCGCCATTACTTACTTCGCGCCTTCGACAGCTTCGCGAGCCAGGCGGGTGATGCGATCCCAGTCGCCCGCTTCCAGCGCATCGTTAGGCACCAGCCAGGAGCCGCCGATGCACAGCACGCTTTTCAGCGCCAGATAGTCACGGTAGTTGGCCGGAGAGATACCGCCGGTCGGACAGAAACGCACCTGCGGGAAAGGTCCGCCAATCGCCTGCAGCGCTTTCACGCCGCCATTTGCTTCTGCCGGGAAAAATTTAAATTCGCGCAGACCATAGTCCATACCGGTCATCAACTCAGAAACCGTGCTGATTCCCGGAATCAACGGAACCGGCCCTTCAACCGCCGCTTTCAGCAGCGATTCCGTGACGCCAGGGCTGATAACAAACTGTGCACCGGCATCGGTCACTTCCTGTAACTGCTGCGGATTAATCACTGTGCCCGCACCGACAATCGCATCCGGCACTTCTTTGATCATCGCACGCAGTGCATCCATCGCTACGGGCGTGCGCAGCGTGACTTCCAGCACTCTGACACCGCCTGCCACCAGCGCTTTCGCCATCGGCACAGCATGTTCCAGTTTATTCACTACGATGACCGGCACCACAGGTCCGGTGGTCAGAATCTGTTCAGCACTCGTTTTCCAGTTTTTCATCAGTTCCCCTTGCTTGATAACACCGGGATTGTGGCCCGGTCATGGAGCATCGGCTCCTGCCCTGTAAATTGCGTCACTACCATACATGATTCGCTTCCTGAGCGTCTATCCTCCTGCGCCCATTTTGAAACAGCAGTTCAGTTTTATTCGTATCCGCTGGCCCGGTTTAAAGGCGAAAAAAAAGCCCGCGTGGCGGGCTTCATCATCACTTCAGTTATTCAAACTCGTTCCACGAGCGACCATCGCGGGTGATCATCGCCACCGAGGCCACCGGGCCCCAGGTGCCAGCCTGATACGGCTTGGAAGAGTCACCATCTGCCGCCCATGCGTTGATAATCGAATCAACATAGGTCCATGCGGCTTCAACTTCATCGCGACGCACAAACAGCGCCTGGATGCCGCGCATGCTCTCCAGCAGCAGACGCTCGTAAGCATCGGCAAGGTGCGACTGGTTGAACGTCTCGGAGTAGCTCAGATCCAGCTTGGTGGTCTGCAACTTGTGCTTGTGATCGAGGCCTGGCACTTTATTCAGGATCTCGATATCCACGCCCTCGTCCGGCTGCAGACGAATGGTCAGCTTGTTCTGCGGCAGCTCTGAGTAGGAATCTTTGAACAGGTTCATCTCGGGGTTTTTAAAGTAGACCACCACTTCGGAACATTTGGTCGGTAAACGCTTACCGGTACGCAGGTAGAACGGCACGCCTGCCCAGCGCCAGTTGTCGATATCGACACGAATTGCGACGAAAGTCTCCGTAGCGCTCGTTTTATTGGCCCCCTCTTCTTCAAGGTAGCCTGGCACTTTTTTACCCTGCACAAAGCCCGCAGTGTACTGACCGCGTACGGTTTTCTCACGCACGTTGGTCTGGTCGATGCGGCGCAGCGAGCGCAGCACTTTAACTTTTTCGTCACGGATGCTGTCGGCACTGAGATCGGACGGCGGCGACATGGCGATCATGGTCAGAATCTGCAACAGGTGGTTCTGAATCATGTCACGCATCTGACCCGCTTTATCGAAGTAACCCCAGCGGCCTTCAATACCCACCTCTTCGGCCACCGTGATCTGCACGTGGTCGATGGTGCGGTTATCCCAGTTATTCACGAAGATAGAGTTCGCAAAGCGCAGCGCCAACAGATTAAGCACGGTCTCTTTGCCGAGATAGTGGTCGATACGGAATACCTGGCTCTCATCGAAGTATTCACCAACGCTGTCGTTGATCTCCTGCGAGGTTTCCAGTGAGGTACCGAGCGGCTTCTCCATCACCACGCGCGCCGGTTTCGCATTCAGCTTCGCGGTGCCCAGTCCCTGACAGATCGCGCCAAAGGTGCTCGGCGGCATTGCAAAGTAGTTAATGGTGGTGCGGTTTTTCTGGTCCAGCATCTTGCCCAGTTTCGGGAAGTGCGTGGTGTCGTTAACATCGAGGTTGCAGAAGTCGAGACGATTGCTGAGTTTGTCCCACAGCGCTTCGTCAATCTTCTCCTTCATGAAGGTTTCCAGCGCTTCACGTACCACTTTGGTGTATTCCGCTTTGTCCCACTCGGCACGGCCGACACCAATAATGCGGGTTTCCTCGTGGATCTGACCCGCTTTCTCTAACTGGTACAGTGAAGGCAACAGTTTACGGCGTGCAAGATCGCCTTTGGCACCGAAAATCACCAGATCGCATGCCTGGGCTGTTTGTGTTACCGCCATTTTCCTCTCCTCGTTGCAGGATAGTCCGGTGGTGATGCATCCTCTGCCACCGGGTCCAGGTTATTATTTTCTTTCAGCACAATGTACTTTTTTCCCCGCGCCAGGTAAACCGACTCGCCGGGTCAACCGCATTAACTCTGTACCGGATGCGCTGCATGCGTGTGATGACACGTGCGGATTGCCGGTTTTTTCTGTGTCTGCTGGTGTCAGGAAATCTGGCACCGGTCAAAGTATCCCAAAAAAAAGCGCCATCGGCTTGT
Source organism: Pantoea sp. 9140 (assembly GCF_000745295.1). Taxonomy (NCBI): domain Bacteria; kingdom Pseudomonadati; phylum Pseudomonadota; class Gammaproteobacteria; order Enterobacterales; family Erwiniaceae; genus Pantoea; species Pantoea sp. 9140. The sequence continues at coordinate 2,045,491 of NZ_JQNO01000001.1, forward strand.
CCGCCGTTGCGCCTGTCGGCCGCTGACGCGATATAGTCTCTGTTAATCGGCGCTGACGACAGTGATAATTGAAATTGATAAAAGCGATAATGGTCATCGGCTTATGAATATGCTGGAAAAAATTGAGGCGCAGTTCGCTGCGCTGAGCAAAGCGGAACAGAAAGTCGCCCGGCAGATTCTGGCTGCCCCCCAGGCGGCGATGCACTCCAGCATTGCGACGCTGGCAGGCGTTGCCGGCGTGAGTGAACCCACCGTAAACCGCTTCTGCCATCGCCTGGGCGCACGCGGCTTTCCCGACTTTAAACTGCTGCTGGCGCAGAGCCTGGTGAAAAGCAGCAGCTGGGTCAGCCGGGGTGTGGAGGATAACGACAGTGTGGAGGACTACAGCCACAAGATCTTCGACTCGGCGCTGGCTGGACTGCAGCGGGTGCGCGACCAGTTGAACAGCACGCAGCTGCAACAGGCCGTCACCCTGCTTGCGCAGGCCGATAAACTCACCTTTTTCGGGCTGGGGGCATCCGCGGTCGTGGCGCATGACGCCTTTACCAAATTTCTGCGCTTTAATCTGCCGGTCATCTGGTCGGACGATATTGTGATCCAGCGCATGAGTTGCATAAATAGTCGAGCCGGTGACGTTTTTGTGCTCATTTCACATACTGGACGCACAAAAAATATGGTAGAACTGGCTCGCCTGGCCCGTGTAAACGGTTCCACCGTTATTGCCATCACCTCTCCCGATTCACCCCTTGCCCATGAAGCAGCGATAGCTTTAGTGCTTGATGTACCGGAAGATACGGATGTCTATTTGCCGATGGTGTCGCGCCTGGCGCAGTTAACCGTGATCGATGTGCTGGCGACCGGTTTTACCCTGGAACGGGGTGCCCCCTTCCGGGAAAACCTGAAACGCGTGAAAGAGGCGTTGAAAGCGTCGCGTTATGAAAAGAACACCCTTCGGGAAGAGAGTGATCAGTAAAAAAATTAACATCACATTTACAATGTGAGTCGTATCACAACCCGTCGATCATATAGAATAGATAACCATGCTGTGTCCACAGACCCGGACACGCTTAAATGTTTACGGAGTCCCCGATGTCAAGACGTCTCAGAAGAACCAAAATCGTAACAACCCTCGGCCCGGCCACCGATCGTGATAATAACCTCGAAAAAATCATCGCTGCCGGTGCGAACGTTGTACGACTCAACTTCTCTCACGGCACGCCAGAAGACCATCAGCTGCGTGCCGACAAAGTGCGTGAGATTGCCGCAAAACTGGGCCGCCACGTGGCTATTCTCGGTGACCTCCAGGGTCCAAAAATTCGTGTTTCGACCTTCAAAGAAGGTAAAGTTTTCCTGAATATCGGCGACCGTTTTCTGCTGGATGCCAGCCTGGGTAAAGGCGAAGGCGATAAAGAGCGCGTGGGTATCGACTACAAAGGTCTGCCTGAAGATGTGGTGCCGGGCGATATCCTGTTGCTGGATGATGGCCGCGTGCAGCTGAAGGTGCTGGAAGTTCAGGACACGAAAGTCTTCACCGAAGTCACTGTCGGCGGCCCGCTGTCGAACAACAAAGGCATTAACAAGCTGGGCGGCGGCCTGTCAGCTGAAGCACTGACCGAAAAAGACAAGGCAGACATTATCACCGCCGCTAAGATCCGCGTCGATTATCTGGCCGTCTCCTTCCCACGCTGTGGCGAAGATATGAACCTGGCGCGTCGTCTGGCGCGTGAAGCGGGTTGTGACGCTAAGCTGGTCGCTAAAGTGGAACGTGCCGAAGCGGTTGCCAGCCAGGAAGCGATGGATGACATCATTCTGGCATCAGACGTGGTGATGGTTGCGCGTGGCGACCTGGGCGTTGAGATTGGCGATCCGGAGCTGGTCGGCATTCAGAAAGCATTAATTCGTCGTGCCCGTCAGCTAAACCGCACCATCATTACCGCGACGCAGATGATGGAGTCGATGATTACTAACCCGATGCCAACCCGCGCAGAAGTCATGGACGTGGCTAACGCCGTGCTGGATGGCACCGATGCCGTGATGCTCTCTGCAGAAACCGCAGCGGGTCAGTATCCGGCAGAAACCGTCTCAGCGATGGCGAAGGTCTGCCTGGGCGCGGAGAAGATCCCAAGTGTCAACGTCTCCAAGCACCGTCTGGATGTGCAGTTCGACAACGTCGAAGAAGCGATTGCCATGTCGTCCATGTACGCCGCAAACCATCTGCAGGGCGTTACTGCGATCATCACCATGACCGAGTCGGGCCGTACTCCGCTGATGACCTCACGTATCACGTCGGGCCTGCCGATCTTTGCGATGTCCCGCCATGAACGCACGCTGAATCTCACTGCACTCTATCGCGGTGTGACGCCTGTGTTCTTCGACAGCAACAACGACGGTGTCGCGGCCGCACACGACGCGGTTAACCTGCTGCGCGATAAAGGTTTCCTGGTTTCAGGCGATCTGGTTATCGTGACCCAGGGTGATGTGATGGGCGCCACCGGCACCACTAACACGACTCGCGTGCTGCGCGTGGATTAATTGCGCCCGCGTTTACATTGTCGGTGTAGAATCAACGACGCGACTGCCTGGCAGTCGCGTTTTTCTTTTCTGACAAGGAGGCAAGATGCCCCGTTTCCAGCCCATCAGCCAGCTTACCGGCCGAATTTTACTTTTTCCTCTGGCGTTAGTGCTATTCGAGTTTGCTACCTATATCGCCCACGACATGATCCAGCCCGGCATGCTGATCGTCACCAGCGAGTTCTCCGTTGGCCCGGAATGGGTTTCTACGTCGCTGACCGCTTACCTGATTGGTGGCGTGGTGCTGCAATGGCTGCTGGGTCCACTCTCTGATAAGTTTGGCCGGCGACCGGTGATGCTCTCCGGCATCCTGTTTTTTGCCGTCGCCTGCATACTGACCAACTGGGTCAGTTCGATTGAAGAGTTTGTTGGGCTGCGTTTTATTCAGGGTATCAGCCTCTGCTTTATTGGTGCGGTTGGCTATGCCGCCATTCAGGAAGCCTTTGATGAGGCGCTGGCGGTGCGCATGATGGCGCTGATGGCCAACGTGGCGCTGCTGGCTCCGCTGGCAGGTCCGCTTGCCGGTGCCGCCTGGCTCACCGTGGGCAGCTGGCGCAGTATGTTCTGGCTGTTTGCCGCCTGCAGCCTCGTTGCGTTTGTGGTGCTGTGGCGTGTGATGCCCGAAACCGCAGGCGACCGCAGCCACTCAATCGCCCTGCCGAATCTGGCGCGTAACTATGGCCGGTTGATGAAAGACCGGCTGGTGATGTTTGGGTCTTTTGCTATCGGGCTGGTGTTTATCCCAATCCTCACCTGGGTTGCGCTGTCACCGGTGATCCTGATGCATGACGAAGGTCTGTCTCGCATGCAGTATGCCCTGCTGCAGCTGCCGGTGTTTCTGGCGATGATTGCCGGTAACCTGACGCTGAGTAAGCTGGCCGGACGGGTGCCGATTGAACAGCCGGTGAAGTTCGCCGCCTGGCCGATTCTGATTGGCCTGAGTCTGGCGCTGGTGGCAAGCCTGCTGAACAGCCACGGTTATCTGCTCATCACGGCTGGCCTGAGCTTCTACGCCTTTGGCGCAGGGATGGTGAATGCCGGACTCTATCGCCTGACGCTCTACGCCAGCGATGAAGGCAAAGGCAGCGTGGCGGCCATGCTGGGGATGATCAGTATTCTGACGCTGGCGGTGGGGATTGAGCTGGCGAAAAGTGGCTACTTCAGCGGCGGCACGTTGTGGTTCTGTCTGATTAACTTTATCAGCGGCGTGCTGTGGTTTGGTCTCGTGACCCTGTTTATGCGCGAACGTAAACGTCGCAGCAGGCTGGAGGCGTTATAACAGAGCTGCGTAATCGTCTGCGCTGAGCATGCCACGGATGGCGATTTGCGTCTTTGCGCAGGGGGTATGCTTCCTGAGCCAGCTCTTTTATTCACTCATAAAAGGCTGCGAAAGCGGCCTTTTTATTATCACTTAATCGCTGGATCTGGGTGAATCTGAAAGCGGCAAATAAACTTAAAGCGCAGGGAACACGGGCAGAGGAGGAAAGCGTCCCGCGCCACGGATGGCGCGGGACGAGCGGCCAGGGATGGCTTAAGCGCCTTTCCGATCTGACCGTGTTCCCTAAGCATTTTCGAACTTACCGCTAACCAAACCCGACGTACCAAAAAGGCCGCTTTCGCGGCCTTTCTGCTATTTGCGCGGATAAAGCTCTTTGCGCGAATAGGGTTCGATGTCACCCTCTTTGCGGGTCTTCAGCAGCTTGAGGATCCACGTGTACTGCTCGGGATGCGGGCGGACAAATATTTCCACCTCTTCATTCATCCGGCGAGCCAGCTGGTGATCGTCGGCCTCCAGCAGATCGTCCATCGGCGGACGCACATAAATCTCAAGCTTATGCGTTTCACTGTTATAAACCGGGAACAGCGGCACCACGCGGGCATGGCACACCTTCATCAGCCGGCCAACCGCAGGCAATGTCGCCTTATAGGTAGCGAAGAAATCGACAAATTCGCTGTGCTCAGCACCGTGATCCTGATCGGGCAGATAGTAGCCCCAGTAACCCTGACGTACTGAACTGATAAACGGCTTAATCCCGTCGTTGCGGGCATGCATCCGGCCGCCATAGCGACGACGGGCCGTGTTCCAGGCGTAGTCCAGCAGCGGGTCGCTCTGATTGTGGAACATGGCCGCCATCTTCTGGCCTTCTGACGCCAGCAGCATGGCAGGAATATCCACCGCCCAGCCGTGTGGCACCAGGAAAATCACATTCTGCTGCTCAGCTTTCATCTGGTCGATGATTTCACGACCATGCCACTCAACGCGCTGCCGGATGCGAGCAGGATCGCGCAGCACCAGCTCGGTCATCATTGTCATCGCCTGCGGCGCTGTCGCAAACATCTCATCGACCAGCGTGGCACGCTGCTCTTCACTGAGTTCCGGCAGGCAATAATAGAGATTAATCAGCGCGCGGCGACGTGCGCCCTTTGCCAGCTTACCGGCAAACCGGCCTAACCGGCCCAGCAGCGGATCGCGCACTTTCGGCGGTAAATACGCCAGACCCGCCAGCGCACCTATTGCCAGCCAGCTGCCCCAGTACTTAGGTTTGAGAAAAGAACGTTCAAAAACGGGAATAAATTCAATGTTATTTTTTTTACGGGTTTCCATGCACTCGCCTCAAGCAATGACCGGCTTATGATAGTGACGACCTGAAAATTTGCAATCATCCTGCGCCAGATAGCAAAAAACCGACGGAGAAGCCGTCGGTTTTTGCGCGATTTGACGAAATTCGCTTACTTCAGACCCAGCTGAGGTAGCCAGGATTTAACCTGTGCCATGTAGTCGCTGCGATCTTTGCCGGTCAGACCTTCCATGCGCGGCAGCTTCGCCGTTAATGGGTTAACCGCCTGGTTATTGATCCAGATTTCGAAATGCAGATGCGGTCCGGTGGAGCGCCCGGTGTTGCCGGACAGTCCAATACGGTCGCCACGTTTCACTTTCTGACCTGGCTTCACCAGCACTTTCTTCATGTGCATATAGCGTGTCATATACTGACGGCCATGACGGATAGCGACGTAGTTACCGGCGGCACCGCCGTTTTTCGCTACCACGATCTCACCATCACCCACTGCGAGCACCGGCGTACCGATTGGCAGCGCAAAGTCGACGCCTTTGTGCGGCGCAATGCGGCCCGTTACCGGGTTAAGACGACGCGGATTAAAGTTGGAAGAGACACGATACTGCTTAACCGTCGGGAAGCGCATAAAGCCGCGTGCCAGACCGGAGCCGCTGCGATCGTAGAACTTGCCATCTTCCGCGCGGAATGCGTAATAATCTTTACCGCCGCTGCGCAGGCGCACGCCCAGCAACTGACTCTGTGCACTCTTGCCATCCAGCATTTCACGTGACATCAGCACGCTGAACTGGTCGCCAGCACGCAGCTTACGGAAGTCCATCTGCCACTGCATCGCTTTAATCACGGCGCTGGCTTCAGCCCCGCTCAACCCCGCCCGCATGGCGCTGGCGGCGAAACTGCCGCGCACTTCGCCCTGCATCACGCTGTTGCGCCATTCGCCCTTCTGCATCTCCGCATCCATCTTAAAGCCACCGGCTGGGGTGCGCTCATAGGTGCGGGTTTCACGACGGGAAATTTCCCAGCTCAGGGTTTTCAGGCCACCATCATCATCCAGCGTCCAGCTCAGCTGCTGACCGACCTGCAGATTACGCAGATCGCGATCGCTCACCACCAGCGCATTGATATCACTGATGTCGATGCCATATTGATTCAGGGCACTGCTCAGGGTGTCGCCGGATGAAACAGTGTAGTCGTGAACACCGGCCGTTTCGGGCACGTCGGTGTCGACATCATCCGCAGGCAGCTCTTCGTCCGGTTCCGGTGTGCTCTGATCGATCGGCTCACTGGCTTCCGGCAACAGCGTGCGGAGCGTGTTCTTATCCAGTTCAATATTTTTAACGATGGGGGTCACATCATCTGTCGGATGATAAACGTAAGGCCGCCAGACAGCGACGGCCAGAGTGACTACAGTTAACGATCCCAGCATTACGCGGTGGGGGCGCGGCAAATTATTAAATGCGAGGGCGACAGAGCGGGCTATCTGCTGCACTTTTACCTATTCCTCATGCTCCATTCAGGCAGCTTTCATACTGGCTCGACAGTTGTGAGAGGAATTTCACATAGCTGTCTTTGGCTAAGCTGATGTCCGTGCCCAGGGGATCAAGCGTGCCTTTACGCACCTGTGTTCCGCGGGAGACAGCATCGATGACTGCTGGTCTGAATTGTGGCTCAGCAAAGACGCAGACCGCCTTTTGCTCAACCAACTGTGTTCGTATCTGGTGTAAACGCTGAGCGCCCGGTTGAATTTCAGGATTGACGGTAAAATGCCCGGCGGGCGAGAGACCGTAGTGCTTTTCAAAGTACGTGTAAGCGTCGTGAAAAACGAAATATCCTTTATTTCTGACCGGAGCAAGTTGTGCGCTGACGCGTTTGTCCGTGTCCGCCAAAGCTACCTCAAACTGCTGGAGGTTGGCGTCAAGTTTGGCCTTATCTTGCGGCATAAGTTCCAATAATTTTCCATGGATTGCAACCGCGGTTTTGCGCGCAATCTCTGGCGACAACCACAGGTGCATATTAAACTCGCCGTGATGGTGATGATGCGCTTCAGCATCCTGATCTTCGGATTTTTCCGCTGCGTGTTCATCTTCATCTTCACCACCGCTAATCAATAACGGTTTTACCCCGTCGATGTTCACCATCGCGAGGTTTTTTTGAGCCGGAAGTTCAGCCGCAGACTTCGCCATAAAGGCTTCCATTTCTGGCCCGACCCAGACAACTAAGTCCGCGTTTTTTAAGCGTTTTGCATCAGATGGCCGCAGGGCGTAATCATGTTCGGACGCGCCGTCCGGCAGCAGCACCTCAACCGGTGTAACGCCATCGGCAATAGCAGCAGCAATAAAACCTACCGGTTTGAGTGAAGCCACAACATTCGCCTGGGCAGGAAGGGTTAACAAAGCTGAAACAGATAAAGCAGCCAGGGCGAAAATTGAGCCCTTTTTATTATGTAACATATTGCGTCATTCCATCGTGACCATGAGGTGGAATGTGATATTATAACATTCGAAATTCTGTGCAACCTGTAAATACTATGACCTCACTTGTCACACTCGATAACGTTTCGATAAAGTTTAACCAGCGCAATGTGTTATCAGGCGTCAGCCTGGCATTGCAGCCTGGTCGCATTCTCACCCTGCTGGGTCCCAACGGTGCCGGAAAATCAACGCTGGTGCGTGTGGTGCTCGGCCTGCTCGCCCCTACAACCGGTTCGGTTCAGCGTGATCCTGCTCTGCGTATCGGCTACGTGCCGCAGAAGCTGCACATCGATCCCACCCTGCCGGTCAAGGTTGAGCGCTTTATGCGTCTGACCCGTGGCAGCAAACACGCGGAGATTATGCCAGCACTGAAACGTGTGCAGGCGGGCCATCTGCTCAACTCCCCGCTGCAAAAGCTCTCCGGCGGTGAAACTCAGCGTGTGTTGCTGGCACGCGCCCTGCTGAATCAGCCTCAGTTGCTGGTGCTGGATGAACCAACGCAGGGAGTGGATGTGAACGGTCAGGTTGCGCTGTATGACCTGATCAATCAGTTACGCGTGGAACTGAACTGCGGCGTGCTGATGGTTTCCCACGATCTGCATCTGGTGATGGCGAAAACTGACGAAGTGTTGTGCCTCAATCACCATATCTGCTGTTCCGGCACGCCGGAAGCCGTCTCGCAGCATCCCGAATTTATCGCGATGTTTGGCCCGCGTGGCGCGCAGGAGTTGGCGATCTACCGTCATCATCATAATCACCGTCACGACCTTCAGGGACGTATCGTTTTACGCAAAGGACAGGGTTCATCATGATTGAGTTGTTATTACCGGGCTGGATAGGCGGTGTGATGTTAGCGCTGGCTGCCGGTCCGCTGGGTTCGTTCGTCGTCTGGCGTAAGATGTCCTATTTCGGCGATACCCTGGCGCACGCGTCTCTGCTCGGCGTAGCCTTTGGCCTGCTGCTGAACGTGAACCCCTACTACGCGGTGATTCTGGTGACGGTCTGCCTGGCGCTGGGACTGGTCTGGCTTGAGCGGCGTCCGCATCTGGCTATCGATACCCTGCTGGGCATTATGGCGCATAGCGCGCTGTCGCTGGGCCTGGTCGTCGTCAGCCTGATGAAGAACGTGCGCGTTGATTTAATGGCGTATCTGTTTGGCGACCTGCTGGCCGTAACGCCTGATGACCTCTGGATGATGGGTGGCGGCGTGATAATTGTGCTGCTGGTGATGGCGTGGCAGTGGCGTTCGCTGCTGTCGATGACCATCAGCCCGGAACTGGCGCAGGTGGATGGCGTGAATATCCAGCGAACCCGGCTGATTCTGATGCTGGTTACGGCGCTGACGATTGGCGTGGCGATGAAGTTTGTGGGTGCGCTGATTATCACTTCATTGCTGATTATTCCGGCTGCAACCGCTCGCCGTTTTGTGCGTTCGCCGGAAGGCATGGCGGCCGTCGCGGTGGTCATCGGCGTGATTGCCGTCACCGGCGGTCTCACCTTCTCTGCGTTCTACGACACGCCTGCCGGTCCGTCCGTGGTGCTCTGCGCCGCCATCCTGTTTATCTTCAGCATGGTGCGCAAACCGGCCATGTAGTCACTCTTCGCGCGTAATGCCGAAGTGACGATAAGCATGCTGCGTGGCCAGACGGCCACGCGGTGTGCGCTGAATAAAACCCTGCTGAATCAGGAAGGGTTCAATCACATCTTCGATGGTCTCACGCTCTTCACCAATCGCAGCAGCCAGGTTATCCAGCCCCACCGGCCCACCCATAAACTTGTCGATAATCGCCAGAAGCAGTTTACGGTCCATATAATCGAACCCTTCACTGTCGACGTTAAGCATATCCAGCGCGCTGCAGGAGACTTCTCCGCTCATATCACCATTAGCCCGCACCTCTGCGAAGTCACGCACGCGGCGCAGCAGGCGGTTGGCGATACGCGGGGTGCCGCGTGCGCGACGAGCAATCTCTAACGCCCCTTCGTCACTCAGCGCCAGGCCCAGACAGGCGGCACTGCGTCCTACGATGTGCTGCAGATCTTTAACCTGATAGAACTCCAGACGCTGCACAATGCCAAAGCGATCGCGCAACGGCGAGGTCAGCGAGCCTGCACGGGTGGTGGCACCAATCAGGGTAAACGGCGGCAGATCGAGCTTAATCGAACGCGCCGCCGGGCCTTCACCGATCATGATATCCAGCTGATAGTCTTCCATTGCCGGATAGAGCACCTCTTCCACCACCGGTGACAGGCGATGGATCTCATCGATAAACAGCACGTCATGCGGTTCAAGGTTAGTCAGCATCGCAGCCAGATCGCCTGCCTTCTCCAGCACCGGACCCGAGGTGGTACGCAGGTTCACGCCCATCTCGTTGGCCACGATGTTCGCCAGCGTGGTTTTCCCCAGACCTGGCGGACCGAAGATCAGCAGATGATCCAGCGCATCACCACGCAGCTGTGCGGCTTTGATGAAAATCTCCATCTGCTCACGCACCTGTGGCTGGCCGACATACTCGGTGAGCATCTTCGGGCGAATGGCGCGGTCAATTATCTCTTCTTCGTTAATACTGGCAGCGGAGACCAGGCGGTCGGCTTCTATCATGACTTACCTCAAATGGCGGCGCGGAGCGCTTCGCGGATCAGGGTTTCACAATCCGCATCCGGTCGGCCGACTTTACTGATCATACGGCTCGCTTCCTGCGGTTTATAACCCAGTGATACCAGCGCTGCAACCGCTTCAGATTCCGCATCGTTGGTTTCCGGCTCAGCGCTCGGCGTGGTGAGCGTAAAGGCCGAATCGCCGCCAAACAGGTCGCCGTGCATCCCTTTGAAGCGGTCCTTCATCTCAACAACCAGACGCTCAGCGGTCTTTTTACCCACGCCAGGCAGTTTCACCAGTGACGCGATCTCTTCTTTTTCTACCGCAGTCACAAACTGCTGCGCCGACATGCCGGAGAGGATCGCCAGTGCCAGCTTGGGGCCGACGCCATTCACTTTAATCAGTTCGCGAAACAGCGCGCGCTCCTGCTTGCTGTTAAAACCAAACAGCAGCTGAGCGTCTTCACGCACGACAAAGTGGGTAAAAATCACCGCTTCGTGCTGAAGTTCAGGCAATTCATAAAAACAGGTCATGGGCATGTAAATTTCATAGCCGACGCCGTGTGCCTCAAGCAGCACCAGTGGCGGCTGCTTTTCCAGAATGTTGCCCCGTAAACGACCTATCACCTGAATGCTTCCTTAACTAACGAATGTGGCGGATTTTATAACATAAAAAAGGCTGGATGAATATCCAGCCTGAGCGTCTGTTCTGTGCGATGCCCTAACCTGAGCGCAACCGTCCGCGCGTCAGCACCAGCTTGCTGTCACTCATGCGCGCGGCGTTCTGCGCCACGTGACAGTGAGTAATGGCTATCGCCAGCGCATCGGCGGCGTCCGCCTGCGGGTTTGCCGGCAGTTTCAGCAGAGTTCGCACCATATGCTGCACCTGACTTTTCTCGGCGCTGCCGATGCCCACCACCGTCTGTTTCACCTGACGGGCGGCATACTCAAACACCGGCAGATCGTGGTTTACCGCAGCAACGATCGCAGCACCCCGCGCCTGGCCGAGCTTCAGCGCGGAGTCAGCATTCTTCGCCATAAACACCTGCTCGATAGCGAAGAAATCAGGTGAAAACTGCGTGATGATTTCGCACACGCCCGCATAAATCAGCTTCAGGCGGGCGGGTAACTCGGTGGTATTGGTGCGGATACAGCCGCTGCCCAGATAGGTGAGCTGGCGGCCGGTCTGACGAATAACACCATAACCGGTGATGCGTGAGCCGGGATCGATACCCAGAATAATCGACATTACGCCTCTCCGGTTAACGCTGTGACGGTAAACGCCATTACAGCGTTTCCGCCACCTCGTCGGAGATCTCACCGTTGTGATAGACCTCCTGCACATCATCGCAATCTTCCAGCATGTCGATCAGACGCAGCAGTTTTGGTGCGGTTTCCGCATCCATTTCCGCTTTGGTGGTCGGGATCATTGCCACTTCTGCGGTATCCGCTTTCAGGCCAGCGGCTTCCAGTGCATCACGCACGGTGCCCATCTCTTCCCATGCAGTAAAGACATCAATCGCGCCGTCATCATAGGTGACGATGTCTTCGCCGCCCGCTTCCAGTGCGGCTTCCATCACTGCGTCTTCATCCTGACCTGGCGCGAAGGAGATGACGCCTTTTTTGTTGAACAGGTAAGCCACGGAGCCGTCGGTACCAAGGTTGCCGCCGGTTTTGGTGAAGGCGTGACGCACTTCGCCCACGGTACGGTTACGGTTATCACTGAGGCATTCAATCATGATGGCTGAGCCGCCAGGACCGTAACCTTCATAAATGATGGTTTCCATGTTGGCGTTGTCATCGCCGCCCACACCGCGCGCGATAGCGCGATCCATGGTGTCACGGGTCATGTTGTTCGCCAGCGCTTTATCCATTGCTGCACGCAGACGCGGGTTAGAACCCGGATCGCCACCGCCCAGCTTGGCCGCTGTCACCAGTTCACGAATGATTTTGGTGAAAATTTTGCCGCGCTTGGCATCCTGCGCCGCCTTACGGTGTTTGGTGTTTGCCCACTTACTGTGTCCTGCCATGTTAACTTTTCTCCGATCTTTTACAGGGTGCAGACTCTCCTGGCTGCGAGCTTATTTACCGTCGGTGCTCAGCCAGGTGAGTGACAACCTGACTGCCCTGAGAGGCGAGCGTTGCGCATCATCCTCACGTAGCGGTGTACGCAGGCGACGTCGCGCTGACGGTGAACAATTTCGTGGCGAGGATGACGCCTGACTGTTCAATAGGTTGGTGTAGTCCTGTTAAAACTCACCAGATTCATAAAATTTAATCTATCCGCCGCCGGAATACCGGGCGATGGCGAGCATTCAGATAAATTCTTCAATTGCCTGGCGGTTACTCCATGATCGGGTTAATGCTGCAGCGTCAGCGGGTGCCAGCCAGCGAAACGCCAGATGCTCGGTCAGCGTGATATCGCGCTCTTCCGGCAGTTGCAGGCGAAACCAGTGTTCGTGATTATGGGTGACATCCGGTGCATAGCGATGGCGGAAATGGGGAAAGATTTCAAAGTCAATCTGACGCTGACAATCCTCTATTTCCAGCCGCTCAGCCAGCACGTCAATGCCGACCTCTTCATTCACCTCACGACACGCGGTTGCCAGCGGTGACTCTCCCGCTTCCAGGCTGCCGGTCACCGACTGCCAGAATGCGGGATCGTCACGCCGCTGCAGCATCAGCACCCGGCCAGTATCGCGCGCCGAAATGACGACCAGCACTGAAACCGGGTGTTTATAGCCCATTATTTATTCTCAGGCTTTTCTTTTTTAACGACCTGGATGCCAAGCTCCAGCAGAGAAGCCGGGTTCGCTTCGCTTGGCGCTTCGGTCATCATGCAGGCTGCCGCCGTGGTTTTCGGAAACGCGATAACGTCACGAATGTTGTCGGTGCCGGTCAGCAGCATGGTCAGGCGATCCAGACCAAAGGCCAGGCCCGCATGCGGTGGTGTACCGAACTTCAGCGCATCCAGCAGGAAGCCAAACTTCTCGCGCTGCTCGTGCTCTTCAATACCCAGAATGCTGAACACGGTCTGCTGCATTTTGCCGTTGTGGATACGCACTGAACCGCCACCCACTTCATAACCGTTGATCACCATGTCGTAGGCGTTCGCCACGGCACGGGTTGGATCTGCAGCCAGCCCGTCTGCGCTCATCTCTTTCGGCGCAGTGAACGGATGGTGCATGGCGGCCAGACCGCCTTCCTCGTCCTCTTCGAACATCGGGAAGTCGATCACCCACAGCGGGGCCCAGGCTTTCTCATCGGTGATGTTCAGCTCGCGGCCCACTTTCAGGCGCAGTGCACCCAGAGCATCAGCGACCACTTTGGCGCGGTCGGCACCAAAGAAGATGATGTCGCCATCCTGCGCGCCGGTGCGGCTCAGAATGCCTTCAACGATTTCTGCATTCAGGAACTTGGCAACCGGGCTCTGCACGCCTTCCAGACCGTCGGCACGGACGTTAACCTTCATCCACGCCAGCCCTTTCGCGCCGTAAATCTCCACGAACTTGCCATATTCATCAATCTGCTTACGGCTCAGCTGCGCACCGGTCGGCACGCGCAGCGCGGCAACACGGCCTTTTTCATCGTTAGCCGGGCCAGAGAAGACCTGGAACTCCACGTTTTTCAGCAGGTCGCCAACGTCCACCAGCTCCATCGGGTTACGCAGGTCCGGCTTATCGGAACCGTAACGATGCATCGCTTCCGCGAAGGTCATCTGCGGGAACTCGCCGAGGTCCACACCCTGCACGTCCTGCCACAGATTGCGGATTAGACGCTCCATGATGTCTCGCACCTGTGGCGCGGTCATAAAGGAGGTTTCGACGTCGATCTGGGTAAATTCTGGCTGGCGATCGGCACGTAAATCTTCATCGCGGAAGCATTTTACGATCTGATAGTAGCGGTCAAAGCCGGACATCATCAGCAGCTGTTTGAACAGCTGTGGTGACTGCGGCAGCGCATAGAATTTGCCTTTGTGAACCCGACTTGGCACCAGATAGTCGCGCGCGCCTTCTGGCGTCGCCTTGGTCAGCATCGGGGTTTCGATATCCAGGAAACCTTCGTCATCCATAAAGCGACGGACAAAGCTGGTGATTTTTGCGCGGGTTTTCAGACGCGTTACCATCTCAGGGCGACGCAGATCCAGATAGCGGTATTTCAGGCGCGCTTCTTCGCTGTTGGTCTGATTCGAGTCCAGCGGCAGGGGCTCAGAGCGGTTGATGATGGTCAGCGCCTGGGCAAACACTTCGACTTCGCCGGTCGCCATGTCGCTGTTTTTGTTCTTCTCATCGCGTGCGCGCACGGTACCGGTGATCTGGATGCAGAATTCGTTACGCAGTTCAGAAGCCAGCTTAAATGCGTCCTGACGATCGGGATCAAAAAACACCTGCACGATGCCTTCACGGTCGCGCATGTCGATAAAAATCAAACTGCCCAGATCGCGACGGCGGTTTACCCAGCCGCAAAGCGTGACTTGCTGACCCACATGAGACAGATTGAGCTGTCCGCAATATTCTGTACGCATAACACTATCCTTTTAACTTCGCCGCTGCAGCTGACAGCATCCGGCCGCGTTACCTGATGCGATGCTGTCGCAAAAATGGCGGCCATTATAATGGAAAAAGCCAGACAGGATAAGCAGATCAGCGCCAAAGCGCCGATTTCCTGTGTGCATTTGCCCCTCAGCCCGACCATAGCGGATAATGCAATCTCTTAACCTGCAGCCAGGAGCGCGCGTGACACTTCGTATTGGCCTGCCCCAGTGGCAGCATTCACACTGGAAACGCTGGGGTATCGAAAGCCTGGCGGACTATGCCCGCTACTTCCACTGCGTAGAGGGAAATACCACCCTCTACGCGCTGCCGAATGCGGAAACGGTGATGCGCTGGCGCGACATGACCCACGATGCATTTCGCTTCTGCTTTAAATTTCCCAATACCATCAGCCATCAGGCGGCGTTGCAGCACAGCGACGACCTGCTGACCGATTTTCTGCGCCTGATGGAACCGCTGGCCGACCGCATCGGTCAGTACTGGCTGCAGCTGCCCGCCAGCTTCTCCCCGGCACAGCTCAACGACCTGTGGCGTTTTCTGGACAGTCTGCCGCGCCGCTTTCACTACGGCGTCGAAGTGCGTCATCCGGCTTTCTTCGCCAAGGGCGAGGCGGAACGGTCACTCAATCGGGGCCTGCTTGAGCGCGGCATCAATCGTGTAATGCTCGACAGCCGTCCGGTTCACGCCTCCACCTCGCAAAGCCCGGCAGCGCTGGTCGCGCGTTCGCAGAAGCCGAAAGTGCCGCCGCATGCCCTGCGAACCGGCTCCCAGCCGATGGTGCGCTTTATCGGCAGCGACAGCGTGGACGAGAGCGTGCCGCTGTTTCAGATCTGGCGTCCCAAGCTCGTGGAATGGCAGCAACAGGGCGACGCCATGCTCTTTCTGCACACCCCCGATATGGGCCAGGTTTTTCCGCTGGTGCAGGCACTGTGGCCGCAGTTGCAGGAGATCGATCCGGCTATTGGCAATGGACCGGACTGGCCGCAACAGACGTCCCTGTTTTGATGGCGTTACAGGACAGCAGGCTGCACGCCCGTTAGAATAGAATCATTATGGACAGTCGCTGGAGTGGCTATGGTTAGCGCGTTATATGTGGTGATAGGGGCATTGCTGGTAATGAAATTCACGCTGGACGTGGTGCGTTACCGCCGGTTCTACCGGGTGGCGTATGGTGATGGCGGCTATCACGACCTGAAAATGGCGATCCGCATTCATGGCAATGCCATCGAAACCATTCCGCTGGCGCTGTTTCTGCTGGTGATGATGGAGATGAACGGCGCCGATATCTGGATGGTGCATCTCACCGGCCTGCTGTTCTTTATCAGCCGCCTGCTGCATGCATGGGGATTGCGCAGCAGCGCCATGGCAGGCCGTAAATATGGCATGCTCCTGACGCTGTTTTCCCTGTGCGGCATGGTGATTTTCAACCTGATCTACATGCCGTGGGAACTGGTCCTGACGCTCCATTAAGCCAGCCTGGGTTAAGGGGTGCAGCCCGCCCCACTTTCTGCGAGAATAGCGCCCTTTCCGTCGTCTCTTCGGATTTTCGATATGTCTGACCGCGATCAACTCTTCTCAGCGCCCATTGCAAAACTGGGCGACTGGACTTTTGACGAGCGTGTAGCTGAAGTCTTTCCTGACATGATTCAGCGCTCGGTGCCGGGCTACTCCAACATCATTTCGATGATTGGCATGCTGGCAGAACGTTTTGTTACCCCGGACAGCAGGGTCTATGACCTGGGCTGCTCGCTGGGCGCGGCCACCCTCTCGGTGCGCCGCAATATTCATGTGCCAGGTTGCCAGATCATCGCGGTGGATAACTCCCCGGCGATGGTGGAGCGCTGCCGCCGACATCTTGATGCGTTTCGCGCTGACACGCCGGTCACGGTGCTGGAAGCGGATATCCGCGACATTGAGATTGAAGACGCCTCGCTGGTGGTGCTCAACTTCACGCTGCAGTTTCTGGAGCCGCCTGCACGCCTGGCGCTGCTGGAAAAGATCTGGCAGGGACTTAAACCGGGCGGCGCGCTGGTGCTGTCGGAGAAGTTCAGCTTTGAAGACGCCGAGGTCGGTGAGCTGTTATTCAACATGCATCACGACTTCAAACGCGCCAACGGCTACAGCGAACTGGAAATCAGCCAGAAACGCAGCATGCTGGAAAATGTGATGCTTACTGACAGCGTTGAAGCGCATAAAGCCCGCCTGAAACAGGCCGGGTTCTCGCACGCCGAACTCTGGTTCCAGTGCTTTAATTTTGGATCTCTGGTGGCGTTGAAATGATCGACTTTGGCCGTTTTTATCAGCAAATTGCAGTGGGCCCGCTGGCGAAGTGGCTGGAAGTATTACCGGCGCAAATCAGCGAATGGCAGCGTGAAAACCTGCATGGTCACTTTCGTGACTGGTATAAGTCGCTGGAGTATCTGCCGCTGCTGGAGCCGCAAAAGCTCGACCTGCTGCACAGCGTCACCGCCGACCGCGATGACATCAGCGACCGTCATCGTCAGGGGATTGAGAAACTACTGCGTAACCTGATGCCGTGGCGCAAAGGGCCCTACTTCCTCTACGGCACCCACATCAACACTGAGTGGCGTTCTGACTGGAAATGGGAACGCGTGCTGCCGCACATCTCCCCGCTGGCGGGCCGGACGGTGCTGGATGTGGGCTGTGGCAGCGGTTACCACATGTGGCGGATGATTGGCGCGGGCGCGCATCTGGTGGTCGGCATCGACCCAATGCAGCTGTTCCTGGTGCAGTTCGAAGCAGTGCGTAAGCTGCTGAATGACGATCGCCGGGCGCATATGCTGCCGCTGGGCATTGAGCAGCTACCGGCGTTACAGGCGTTTGATACCGTATTTTCGATGGGTGTGCTCTATCACCGTCGTTCCCCGCTGGATCACCTGTTACAGCTGAAAAATCAGCTGGTAAGCGGGGGCGAGCTGGTGCTGGAAACGCTGGTGATTGAAGGCGATGTGAATCAGGTGCTGGTGCCCGGTGAACGCTATGCCCAGATGCGCAACGTGTTCTTCATTCCTTCGGCGGAAGCACTGAAAAGCTGGCTGGAGAAAAGCGGGTTTGTCGATGTACGGATTGTCGATTTTGCGCTGACCACCACTGAAGAGCAGCGCCGCACCGACTGGATGACCAGCGAATCCCTCGCTGAGTTCCTCGACCCCGACGATCCCAGCAAAACGGTTGAAGGCTATCCGGCTCCCCTGCGTGCCGTGCTGGTCGCCACTAAACCCTAATGCTCTAGCGGCGAGACAACGCCAGTTTCGCCGCAAATCCAATAAACACGCAGCCGGTCAGGCGATCCATCCCCTTCAGCACCTTCGGTTTTCGCAGATGTCCGGAGAAATAGTGGCTGCCGCCAATCAGGACCGCATTCCAGATCAGCCCCAGCAGCATGTGTGCCAGTGCCATCAGCGTGCACCAGAGCGCCACCGACGCCCCCGCCGGGATAAACTGCGGCAGAAAAGTGACGTAAAACACGCCAATTTTCGGATTCAGCAGATTTCCCATTAATCCCCGACTGAAGCAGGCCAGATAGCCCTGCTGTTGTGCGGGCTGTTCAGCTGTCTCTACGGATTGCTGACGCGGCTTAAGCAGCAGCTTTATACCCAGATAGAGCAGCCAGCCGGCACCGATCCACTTCAGCAGGTTATAGGCGAACTCAGAGGCCATCAGCAGCGCGCCCAGTCCCAGCCCAACTGCGATGCCCCAGAGCAGACAACCCAGCGTCACGCCAAGGGCTGTTGCCCAGGCGCGCTGCCAGCCCTGCGCAATGGCGGTTCGCAGCACCAGCGCGGTATCAAATCCAGGTGTGAGTGTCAGAATGGTTATTGCAAACAGAAATGAAAAGAGCGTGGCGCTCATGATGATTCTCCGTTATCTCTCAGCAAGGAGTGTTCAGGCAGCTTAACAGCCCATGGCGCGGTCATGTACGGGATCGCCTGCCAGGCTGAGCGGATTGTGCCAGGCTGGATGGGGTCGAACCATTCATATTAAGGAGATGTGATTATGAGTAAATTTATTTTTTCATCACCCCGTAAATATGTGCAGGGGGCAGGTGTGCTGGATGAGCTGGGTACGTACCTGACTGAGCTGGGCGATCAGGCTTTTCTGGTGGCAGATGAGGTTGTCTGGAAACTGATTGGCGAACGGACGCAACAGACGCTGCAGTCCGCCGGGGTGAAATTCTGTTGGCAGCAGTTTAACGGCGAGGCCTCCAGTAATGAGATCACCCGTCTCAGTGCGCTGGCGAAGAGTCAGGGCTGTAACGTGGTGGTCGGGCTGGGCGGCGGCAAAACGCTGGACACGGTTAAGGCGGTGGCGGACGAACTTAAACAGCCGGTAGCTATTGTGCCGACCATTGCCTCCACCGATGCTCCCTGTAGCGCGCTGTCAGTGATCTACTCTGACAGCGGCGTATTTGAGAGCTATCGCTTCTACAGCAAAAATCCCGATCTGGTGCTGGTGGATACCGCAGTCTGCGCCAGTGCGCCTGCACGGCTCTTTGCCTCCGGCATTGCCGATGGCCTGGCCACCTGGGTTGAAGCGCAGGCAGTGGCGCGGTCCCATGCTAAATCCATGGTCAACGGTGATCCGACCCTTGCCGGCCTGGCGATTGCCCGCGCCTGCGAAGAAACACTGCTTAAGTGGGGGTACAGCGCCTATATCGCCGTTACCGAAAAACGGGTCACGCCCGCAGTGGAAGCCGTTGTTGAGGCGAACACGCTGCTCTCGGGGCTGGGCTTTGAAAACGGCGGGCTGGCAGCCGCCCACGCTATTCACAATGGTTTTACCGCCATCGATGGTGATATCCACCATCTGACCCACGGCGAGAAAGTCGCCTATGGCACACTGACGCAGATGGTGCTGGAGCAGCGGTCGGATGAGGAAATTGCACGCTATATCCGTTTCTATCGCAGCATCAATATGCCGACCACGCTGCGTGAAATGCATCTGGAAAATGAAAGCTGGGAAAATCTGGTGAAAGTCGGGGCACTGGCGAACAGTGAGGGTGATACGCTGAAAAACCTTAATCCTCATCTGTCACCTGAGGATATCGCCAACGCCCTGCTGGCGCTGGATGCCTTTAGTCAGACGGTGAAATAAGCCGCCAACAGGCGATCATCCGATCGCCTGTTACTCTTCTGCCGCAGGCTGGTCCCAGTACTCATATTTGTAGGCGGAACTGAGATGGCGCTCGATGGTGCCACGCGTGAAGATTTCGGTTTCATGCAGATAGCTCAGGGTACAGTTGCCGACCTCATCCCAGGACTGACACTCATCAACCGAGCGGATGGTGCTCAGTGGTGTGGTCGCCGTGCCGTTGAGCCGCACTTCACGCCATTGGGGGTCGTAGGTGTATTCGTCAGTTCCCCGGACGGAGGTGGTGCGCGTCACCAGACCCTTTGGATTCCAGTGGTAATGGAACTCGCCGTTGGTCAGCGGATCGCTGCCACGTGCCACACTCTTCTCCAGTCGTAGCTGGCGATCGTAACGATAGGTGGTGTCGGTAAAGCCGGTTTTACCCATACTGGTAAATCTGTCGGAGGCGCTGGTAATATTGCCATGCTGGCCTTTCTGCCAGTTAATCGTTCCCTGCCGGTTATCAACAACGACTTCTTTGCCCTCTTTCAGCACTTTGACCAGATACGCATATTCCGCCACCCAGCCGCCCTGTACCCTGGCGATATGTTGCTCCATGCTGAGGATGACGTTGCGTTCACTTTTGTCGTAGCTGACGTCAGCCACCGTCAGATCGCCACAGGCGTCAAACTGACCCAGCACCCGCTTTTGCGAATTCACATCTTTGCCAAATTCACCTGCAATCACCTGCTTCACTGCGCCTTTCGCATTGCCCCCCAGCAAAATCAGGGTGTTGCTGTTGACCACGGCGGCGTTGTCAGCGCGGCATGCGCTGGCCGCAGCGTAGCCGCTGCACAGTACGGTCAGTATCAGGCTTAAAGTAAGAATCTGATTGCGTTTCATAGGGTAAATTCCAGGCGACGTTGCTTTCAGTGTAAACGCTGCGGGGATGAACAGCGGAAATCCGGGACGATTTAACTCAACCTCTCATGACAGACATCGGCTGTGGCAGCGTAACGGATAGCATGCAGATTGTGTTGCGGCTTTTGATAAAAGTCCTGGATGACAATTAAAAACGCCTGTACGTGAAGGCTGACAGCCGGCAACAGGACGCAGACGCGGCGCATAGCCGGTCATCCGCTGGCGATAAAAAACCCGCCTGAGCGGGTTTATAACGTTTTCCTCCGGCGATCCTCTCGCCAGATCCGGGTTATTTATTCACTCACCACATCCTGCAAAACGGCCTGTCCGCGATCCTGTGTGAATACCTGCCATTTCACCTGACTGGCATTCAGGGTGAAAATGGCCGTTGCCAGCGTATTCTCTTCGTCGGGATCCTGCGGAGAGAGCCGGTAGATGGGCAATACCGCATCATGCTGATCAGAAAGAATGGCTTTTGCAGCGTCACCATCAAATGCTGGCTCTTCTTTCAGCCACACATCCAGACGCTGCTGGCGTGAAGCAGAGCTGTCGGTGATCACCTGCTCAGTCGCAATAAATTGCGGATGGATAAGATGGTTAGCATGCGCAAAGACGCCGGACAGCGGCTTGACAGAACAACCTGTACCGGTAGCTTCAACGCTGAACAGCCGGCTGTCGCCCCGCTGCCCCAGCGTATGATGAAAAGCGCCTGCGCGCGGCGAGGTCGTCAGTAACGCAATCGCCTCATCGAGCGTGGCCGCATTTAGCGCTGCACGCGCCAGAATCTGGCGCGGCAGGCCAGCCGGACGATGCACGGCACGAATGTTATTCACCGTGTTCACCACCCCACGGTCATTGACGGCAAACGTATGGCCGCAAATCGAACCCGGATAGGCAAAGCTGGTGAACCCAATGCCCTGATTCGGATCCGGCAGCACACGAACCACAGCACAGTCATCCCGCAGCTGCGGAAAACCATCTTCATTGTGCGCAATGACCAACGCCCCATCGCGGCGTTGCCCGGCCACCGTGGTGCAGCCATCTGATGTAGAACGCACCAGATCGCCCCGGCAGTTCCATGCAAATACGTCATCAATGGGTGCCTGCAAACCGCTGGCCAGCCCTTCCAGCTCAAGCCAGATTTCCGGGAAGTCAGCCTGAACCTGCGCGCGCATGCGCTGACTCTGTTCCGTGTGTTTCATGGCCGTGACCGTTTGCCACAGCGCGATGTGCGTCAGTTTCTGATGCCACGCCTCCCGACCAAATTCGCCGAGCTGCTGACCGATTTCAAACGCCGAACCACTGATTGCAATTTTTTTCATTGTGCTGTCATTCACTTCTTTCAGGAGACGTGTTGCAGGAATTCTTTTAGGCGCGGATTCGTGCTGTCGTTAAGCAGCTTATCAGGTGAGCCATCTTCAGCAATGGTCCCGCCATCAATAAAGATGAGTCTTGAGGCCACATCCCGGGCAAAGCCAATCTCATGGGTCACAATCACCATCGTCATGCCCTCTTCGGCAAGCGAGCGCATCACTTTCAGCACCTCATGGCGCAGTTCGGGATCCAGCGCAGAGGTGGGTTCATCAAACAGCATCATTTTGGGTTTTACCGCCAGTGCGCGCGCAATCGCCACACGCTGCTGCTGTCCACCAGAGAGTTCTGCGGGGTAATGGCTGGCGCGTTCACGCAGGCCGACCCTGTCCAGCAAGGCCAGCGCCTGTTCGCGGGCCGAGGCTTTGCTCTGCCTGCGCACGCGGACAGGGCCAAACATCACATTCTCCAGCGCGGTCAGGTGAGGAAACAGGTGAAACTGCTGGAACACCATACCCGCCTCGCGGCGGATATCGCACTCATTCGCATGCGGATCGGTGATGTGCTTGCCCGCCACCAGCAGCGTTCCGGAAGAGATGTCTTCCAGCTTGTTAATACAGCGCAGCAGCGTTGATTTACCCGATCCCGACGGCCCGATGATCACTACCACTTCGCCCGCCTCTATCTTCAGATTGATATCGTGCAGGACCTGCGTCGCGCCAAAATTTTTCGACACCGCGCTAGATTCAACCATGCTCATAGAATGTGGATCCTTTTTTCCAGTTGCTTCAGCAGGAAACTCAGGCAGAGTGTCACCAGCAGATAAATCATCGCGACGGCGGTCCAGACCTCCAGTGCGCGGAAATTACCGGCAATAATCTCCTGTCCCTGACGGGTTAGCTCCGCGACACCGATAACAATAAATAGCGATGTATCTTTAATACTGATGATCCACTGGTTGCCCAGTGCGGGGATCATACGCCGCAGTGCCAGCGGCATAATCACATGCCACAGGGTGCTGCGCTGCGATAATCCCATGGCAAGACTCGCCTCTTTAAATCCTTTATTGATAGAGAGGATCGCACCGCGCGTAATCTCGGCGATATAGGCGCCGGAATTAATCACAATGGTCACAATCGCCGCCGTAATGGGATCAATGCGAATCGGAATAACCATCGGCAGGGCAAAATAGATAAACATCACCTGCACCATAATTGGCGTGCCGCGAATTAACTCAACGAAAATCAGCGACAGCGTTTTAGTTATTCGCCCACCTAATGCGCGACAGGTTCCGGCCAGCAGACCGATCACGAAACCGCCCAGCAAACCCGACAATGAAATAATCAGCGTCAGTTGCAAACCCTGCAATAATAACGGCAGGGATTCCCAGATATATTTACTGTCAAAATTAATAGTTCGATCCATTAAGGCGAAATGAGGTCGGACTGGGCCGACCCGGCTGAATTATTTCGGCTGTTTCGCAAACCACTTCACATAGATTTTGTCGTAGGTGCCATCCGCACGCAGCGCCTGCAATGCAGCGTTAACTTTCGGCGTCAGGCTGCTGTTCTTTTGCATCGCGAACCCGTACTGCTGCGGCAGAATGCTGTCTGTCTCACCTGTGGATTTCACTTTGCCATTGCCCGCCGTTTTGACGTAATAGAGCACGTTCGGCGAATCATGCACCACCGCGTCAAGATTACCCGCCTGCAAATCAAGATAAGCGTTATCGATGTTAGGAAACTCAACATAGTCGGCTTTATATTTGCTCTTCATAAAGCTGGCCGCCGCAGTGCCCTGTTTCAGGCCCACTTTCTTACCGGCTAAATCGCTGAATTTTTTGATCGCGGTATCACTGCTTTTTACCGCCATCAGTAAATCCGCATTGTAATAGCCGTCACTGAAATCAACGACCTGTTTCCGCGCATCGGTAATCGTAATACCGGCCATCGCAACATCCAGATTACGGGACTGCAGCCCTGGAATTAAGCCACCAAAATCCATCGGGCGTAATTCATAGCTGACGTTCATCTTTTTAGCGATAGCATTCCATAAGTCAATATCGAAGCCCACATACTTATCGCCCTGTTTAAATTCAAAGGGCACAAATGCGGTATCCACACCTACCATCAGTTTATCCTGAGCAGTAGCAATAAAACTGGCTGAGCAGGCAACTAATACCAATGAGACCTTTAATTTAGAGAATAATCCAGACATATCTAACCCCCGGCGTCGGTGAAATAGCGTACAGTGAATATCATCCGGCGAGGTTATCGCCGGAATGACTGAACAGAATTTATTTGAAATGCAGGGCGTGTCAGGCTGCGCCCGGATTAAACGATGACTTATTCAGGAATAATATGATCCTGCGTATCGGGTACCGGCGTCTGTGCGCCGTTCATGATCATTGAGAGAAAACTGTAATAACCGTTAATGCCAATCAGATCCACCACGCCCTTCTCGCCCCACAAATCGATGGCCTGCTGCCAGGTAGCGTCGCTGACTTTCTGCTGCTGGTGCAGCTGCTGGCAGAAGTGGTAAATCACCCACTCATCGGGTTCGAGGTCTTCCGGCTGACGCTTTTCATTTATCGCCTGCACGGCGGCCGCAGAAATGCCCTTCCCGCGCGCTATAGGCGCATGGATTGCCCATTCTACCGGCTGGGACCAGTGGCGGGCGGTCATCAGAATGGCCAGCTCTGATAAACGCTGTCCCAGCGCACTGCGATACCGCAGATATTCCCCCATGCGCTGTGCGTGCGCCATCAGCTCAGGGCTGCGTAACAATGGCTCAAAGGGTGGCAGCAGCGCGCCGCGTGGCCCGTTAATGATCTCTTCTGCGAGCGGACGTTGCTGATCGTCCCATTCGTGATGCGCCAGCGGCGGCAGACGGTTAATCATAAGCTGGCCGTCTCTTCACGAATCACCTGCTCCAGCGTTTCCACCACAAAATCAAGCTGCGCTGTCGTGATGATAAAGGGTGGCGCAATCAGAATGTGATCGCCGTACTGCCCGTCAATCGTTCCGCCCATGGGATAAACCATCAGACCTCTCGCCATACAATTAGCTTTAATTCTGGCGTGCAGTTTCAGCGCCGGATCGAACGGCGTTTTGCTGGCTTTATCACGAACCAGTTCAACACCGGCAAACAGACCGCGCCCGCGGGTGTCACCGACCTGTGGCAACTCGCCCAGCCGATCGCGCAGCGCACGTTGCAGGTAAGCCCCCTGCTGTTTCACAGCGTCTAATAAATTGTCGCGCTCAATGACCTGCTGCACTGCCAGAGCGGCCGATGCCGCCGTGGCGTGGCAGATATAGGTATGACCATGCTGGAACAGTCCGCTGCCCGCCTGCAGAGCGGAGACAATTTTTTTGCTCGCCAGTACCGCACCGATAGGCTGGTAGCCACCCCCCAGCCCTTTGGCGATGGTCACCAGATCTGGCACCCCCTCATCCTGCTCAAACGCGTAAAGCGTTCCGGTACGTCCCATGCCGCACATCACTTCATCCGCGATATAGAGCAGGCCGTACTTATCACACAGGGCGCGCACGCCTTTGAAGTAACCCGGTGTAGGCGGTGTTGCGCCGGTGGTCGCGCCCACGACTGTCTCTGCGCAAAAACCGATGATCGTCTCCGGGCCAGCATCAATAATCGCCTGCTCCAGCTCATCCAGCAGGCGCTGCGTGTATTGCTGCTGAGTTTCATCAGCACGGCGGTCGCGATATTCATTACAGGCAGAAACCCGGATCACGTCGATTAACAGCGGGGCAAACTGGCGACGACGCCATTCGTTGCCCCCCACCGCTAGCGCACCCAGCGTATTACCGTGGTAACTCTGCTGGCGGGCAATGAACCGCGTGCGGGACGGCTGACCGATTTCAACGAAATATTGCCGGGCCAGCTTCAGCGCCGTTTCTACGGCTTCGGAACCACCCGAAACGAAATAGGCATAATTGAGATCGCCAGGCGCATGGCGGGTCAGATGTTCCGCGAGTTGTTCAACCGTGTCGCTGGTAAAAAAACCGGTATGTGCATAGGCGAGCTGGTCGATCTGACGATGCATCGCAGCCAATACGTCAGGATGCGCGTGACCTAAACAGGAAACCGCAGCGCCTCCGCAGGCATCCAGATACTGTTTTCCCTGTGCATCAAAGATGTACGCGCCTTGTGCGCCGGTTGCCACGGCGGGCGTACTGCGCAGACTGCGGTGAATGATATGGCTCATGCTGGGTCCTGCTCCTGAATTCGCTGCGATAACTCAGCGCATCTTGCCGGATCCATTTGGATCACGTCAACGCAAGAATGATACATATGCATTCTATTTTCTTATGGCGGATACAAATGAATCTTCTCTCAGGGTTTGCCAGGCACCACATAGGCACCTGAATCAATCAGGTAGCGTTCGGCATTTTCGATTTTGCTGACCGCCTCGCGGCCATGGCGTGCCACCAGCATCGCCAGCAGACACTCAGCCAGCCCCATACCGGAGACCACAGAAGGAAAGAACGAGGGACTCTCTACCGAGAAGAGCAGCGTACAGTCGGCGGCCTGCGCCAGAGGGGAAACCGGCGAATCCGTAATGGCGACGATTTTCGCGCCTGCCTGCCTGGCAGCCTGTAACACCGCCAGCGATTCGCGTGAATAAGGGGCAAAACTGGTCAGCAGAATCGCGTCCTGCGCCGTCAGTTCGCGGGTAAAGACTTCGATATTACTCGCCAGGCCATCAATCAATGAAACCTGGCGGTTAAATAATCGATAGATATAAAACAGCGACCAGGCGATGGGAAAGCTGGCACGAAATCCACAGATATAGACGTTTTCCGCCGCATCCAGCAGGGTAACCGCCTGATCCATCTTCTGATGATTCTCATGTTGCGTCGCCGCAAGGTTAGCCTGATGCGCCTGAAAGACCTCTTCATAAAGCTGAGGTTGTGTCGGTTTAGCGATGAGTTTTTCCGCTTTGGATACATACGTATCATCACGTAACCCCATATCATCGATAAAAGCGTCTTTAAGTTCACCCCAGCCCTCATAGCCCAGGCGCTGTGCCAGGCGCAGTAGCGTGGCAGGCTTCACGCCTGCTTCTGTGGCAAAAGCACGCATGGATTGCACCACAAGCTGATTCGTATTCTGGAGTGAGAACTCGGCAGCGCGTTGTAACTCAGGCGACAACGCACTGAACTGGCTGACAATATTTTCCCTGGGATTCATGGCGGCACTTCATCGGCTGGCAAATGCAGGCATCTAATCACATTTAGGATCCAGACTCCACTGTCGGAGATTCACGCCCGGCGACAGGCCGCGCTGCCAGCAGAAGCAGCGTTTATGTCATGAAAGAGATTGGTAACCTCGGGAGAGGTGGCGGAGAAAGGGAATCGGGAAGCAGCAGGTTTTACACAAAAAGAACCCCAGCAAGCATACTGGGGTTTGGTACTTGCAAACACCACGTCAATGATCGGCGTGCTGCGCGGCAAAATCTGTTGTGGTTCAGGCAACCCGAACGGTGCTCATCTGCATCACGCTTTTCATCGCCTCAACCACATCGCCGTCTACACAGTAACGGCTGAACTCGTCGGTTTCGGCTTCTGAACACATGGAGACACCCGCTTTGCGGTAGCGCATCGGTGACGCCATCAGGCGGCTGGCCGAGCTGTGGACTTCATCAATCCCCATGTCGAGAAACTTTTGCAGGTTGCTGAGACGCACGCCCGCACCCGCCATAATGATAGGACCGGTACTGGTCTCATTTAGTTCCCGAAGTAATGCAATTCCGTTTTCAGCGCTCTGCTGCTGACCGGATGTCAGAATGCGCGCCACCCCCAAATCCGTTAACGCTTCCAGTGCGCGCTTAGGGCTGTGACAGAGATCGAAGGCACGATGGAAGGTCACTGCCAGACCGTCACACAGCGCCATAATCTGTCGCATCTGGCCCTGATGAATATGGGCGTCCTCATCCAGCATCCCAATCACAAGACCGGGAAAACCGAGTTCACGGATTAACGCCACATCCGATTTCATCGCCTCGAATTCACGTGCGGTATAACAAAAATCGCCACCCCGTGGCCGGACAATAGGATGAACCGGAATCGAAACCTCGCGCCGGGCGGCATTCAGCATCCCCGCCGACGGCGTCAGGCCGCCTTCACGCGGTGCGGCACAAAGTTCAACCCGATCAGCGCCCGCCTGTTGTGCGGTCACGGCGCAATCCACGCCATAGCAGCAAATTTCCAGTGTGGTCATTCTCTTCTCCTTTACATGACTCTGGTTCAAGGCAGATTCATCAGTTAGTCTGGCTGCTGGAATGAGTTTACCGGGAAAGTTAACTATGGCATTCAATTTCGACCAACGGATAGACCGTCGTCACAGCGATAGCCTTAAATGGAACAAATATGCGGACCAGGACATTCTGCCGTTGTGGGTGGCAGATACGGATTTCCGATCGCCTGACTGCGTCATCGAGGCAATTAAGACCCGCGCCGCGCATGGGATTTTTGGTTATGGCGATACGCCGGTTGAGTTTATTGACAGTGCGATAGCGTGGCTCGCCTCACGCTATCAGTGGCACGTTAATCCTGAATGGATTGTGGTGTTGCCTGGCGTGGTTTGCGGACTGAATCTCGCCGTGCGTGCGTTTACCGCACCGGACGAGCTGACGATTGCCCCCACGCCAATCTATCCGCCATTTCGCGGTTCGGCAAAACTGGCAGAACGGGGTCAGCTCAGTCTGCCGCTGACGCTGCCACAGGGGCGCTGGGTAGTGGATATGGATGCGGCTGAAGATCAGCTCACCGGCAAAGAGCGACTGTTAATGCTGTGCAATCCGCAGAATCCGGGCGGCACCGTTTATCGCCGCGACGAACTGCAGGCACAGCTGGAATTTGCGCAGAAGCACGATCTGATTGTCTGTTCCGACGAGATCCACAGCGATCTGCTGCTGGAACCGGGCGCTGAACACATTCCGTTTGCGTCGCTGAGTGAAGATGCCGCCCAGCGCAGCGTCACGCTGATGTCACCCTCCAAGAGCTTTAATATTGCCGGTCTGGGTGCCTCCATCGCCGTGATCCCCAATGCCGAACTGCGTTCGCGCTTTAACCGGATGCGACGCGGGATTGTGCCGGATGTGGATATTCTGGCGCTCACTGCGGCAGCAGCGGCATGGCGCGAAGGTGAACCCTGGCTGCAGGCGCAGAATACCTACCTGCGCAGTAACCGTGACTGGCTGGTATCACAGGTCAATAAAATGACCGGCCTGTCCGTCGCCGTGCCGGAAGCGACCTACCTGGCCTGGATCGACGCCAGTGCGCTGGGTGTGGCCAGCCCTGCACTCTATTTTGAGAAGCACGGACTGGGTTTATCGGCCGGTCGTGAGTTTGGCAATGACCAGTTTGTCCGGCTCAATTTCGGCTGCACTCGTGCGCTGCTGGATGAGGCCGTTGCGCGCCTGAAGCGCGCAGTAGCCGCCCGGATTTAGTTCTGCTCGCTGGCGACAATCTCTTCCAGTCGCCATGGATGAAACTTGATTGTCGTCTGCCCGTCCGTTACCGCCAGGGTCGGATTGGGCAGACGCTCATTCTCGCCCTGCGGTGAGCTGGTTTTAAATGAAATCCCCGGCTGCGTCAGCGCGTCATCGGAGAGTAATGCCATCGCGCGCATGCCCAGCGTCTGATGATCGCCGCGCAATACCACCTCAATATGCTCCCAGCCTTCATGGCGGTAACGCTTTTCACCCGGCCATGGCAGCTCAACCACATCAACCTGCCTGCCCGCTACCAGTAACGGATCATGTAGTTTAAACAGGCAAATCTGTCGTCCGTTGATTATCGCCGCCGAAAACTGCGTGCCAATCTGCTGCAGGCCTTGCTGCCAGCGCATCGCCGTCGTGTCCTGATGACAACGCACCGCAATATGGTCCACATCCAGATCGTTAAGGCGCAAACCCAGTCTCTGCGCAAAAATTTGCAACGATTCTTCAAAACGTCCCAAATCTGTCTTTAAATCATCCAATTCTGACGGAAAAGATCGCTCAGCCACCGGGATTCCTCTCTATTTGTTTAGCATTTGTAATTAGTCGGGTTTATTGTGCGCCGCGTGTCCGGCGTCACAAAATGGTAAGATTCATCTTATTTGGACCGGAATTTACCGAAAAACCGTATAATAACATCTTTCATTTCGGATTTATCTCCTGTTTAGGACCATGAGTTCCTTGATGAAAGTAGTCCAATTTATTGATTTAAATCAACTTCTTTAATACAATAAGATAACTCTTATTTGAAGTGCGAACAATTGCAGCCTCCCCCGCCTTCCTATAAATTTGACCTAACACAACCAAAAGGAATGGCTCTATGTCTATGCTCATCGTTGTCGCTGTCCTGATCGCACTGATGGGGTTTGCAATTTCCCGCCATTGGAAGGTGCGCGAAGATAAAAGCGTAAAGAACCCACGCCGTCATCTGCGACGTCGTTAACGCCTCCGGGAAACATCTTCTTCCGCTCTGTTTCCCCGCTTCATCCAACTGCTGACGCCCACCCACATTTCACGTATACTTTTCCCCTCATTTTTTTCCGTTTTGTCTGCCCCCATCCGTTTCTGTCAATTGGTTACGCGATGCGCTCAGGCAAGATGATGACAGCCCGGCTTTTTGATCCGGGCGTTGTTCAGCACATGAAGGTAACTCGGTGAATATTCAGGCACTTCTTTCCGCAAAAGTCAGTCAGGCAATGGTTTTAGCCGGCGCACCCGCCGATTGCGAACCACAGGTTCGCCAGTCTGCCCGGGTTCAGTTTGGAGACTATCAGGCCAACGGCATTATGGCCGTGGCGAAAAAGCTGGGACAGGCACCGCGACAATTAGCGGAAGCGGTGATTCAGCACCTCGACCTGAACGGCATCGCCAGCAAAGTTGAAATTGCCGGACCGGGTTTCATCAATATTTTCCTCGACCACAACTGGCTGGCAAAGCATTCTCGCGAAGCACTAAGTCTGCCGCGTCTTGGTGTGCAGCTGGCCGAACCCCAGACCATTGTGGTCGACTACTCTGCGCCCAACGTTGCGAAAGAGATGCACGTGGGTCACATCCGCTCCACCATCATTGGTGATGCGGCGGTGCGCACGCTGGAGTTTCTCGGCCACAAGGTGATCCGGGCGAACCACGTTGGCGACTGGGGTACGCAGTTCGGCATGCTGATTGCGTTCCTGGAAAAACAGCAGAATGAAAACCACGCTGAGATGGCGCTGGCCGATCTCGAAGGCTTCTACCGTGAAGCCAAGCGCACGTACGATGAAGATCCTGAGTTTGCCGAGCGCGCGCGCAGCTATGTCGTGAAACTTCAGGGTGGCGATGAGTACTGCCGCCAGATGTGGAAGAAGCTGGTCGACATCACCATGAGTCAGAACCAGAAAATCTATGACCGCATGAACGTTACGCTGACGCGCAACGACGTCATGGGTGAAAGCCTCTATAACGATATGCTGCCTGGCATTGTTGCCGATCTGAAACAGAAAGGTCTGGCTGTTGAAAGTGAAGGCGCAACCGTGGTGTTCCTGGATGAATTCCAGAACAAAGAAGGTGAACCGATGGGCGTCATCATCCAGAAAAAGGATGGCGGCTACCTCTATACCACGACTGACATCGCCTGTGCGAAATACCGTTACGAAACGCTGAAAGCCGATCGTGTGCTCTATTACATCGACTCCCGCCAGCATCAGCATCTGGTTCAGGCCTGGACCATCGTGCGTAAAGCCGGTTATGTGCCGGAGTCTGTGCCGCTGGAGCACCATGCGTTTGGCATGATGCTGGGCAAAGATGGCCGTCCGTTTAAAACCCGCAGCGGCGGCACTATCAAGCTCTCCGATCTGCTGGATGAAGCCTGGCAGCGTGCCTACACGCTGGTGCGTGAGAAGAACCCGGAAATGAGCGAAGCGGAAGTCAAAGCGCTGGCGGAAGTGATGGGTATCAGCGCGGTAAAATACGCTGACCTGTCAAAAAGCCGCACCACCGACTACATCTTCGACTGGGACAACATGCTGGCGTTTGAAGGTAACACGGCGCCTTACATGCAGTACGCCTACACCCGGGTGCTCTCCGTATTCCGCAAGGCAGGCATTGATGCCGATTCGCTGGATGCAGAGATCGTGATTAGCGAAGAGCGCGAAGCACAGCTGGCAACCCGTCTGCTGCAGTTCGAAGAGGTTATCACGCAGGTGGCGCGCGACGGTACGCCACACGTGATGTGTGCTTATCTCTACGATCTGGCCGGTCTGTTCTCTGGCTTCTACGAGCACTGCCCGATTCTCAGCGCAGAATCAGACGCGACGCGTCTGAGCCGACTGCAGCTGGCCGCGCTGACCGCGAAGACGCTGAAGCAGGGTCTGGATACGCTCGGTATCGACACCGTCGAGCGCATGTAATCGCCGGAACGGAGAGGGAATTCCCTCTCCGTTGCTGACTTCACACGTTTCCCCTACACTCCCTCACTCTTTCAGCAGCAGGATGGCGCCATGTCCTTAGCCGCGCATCTCATCAGCAGCCACCTTCCCACCATTAAACAGTTGCAGTGCTTTCTGGCGGTCGCGCACGAGCTTAATTTTCGCCGGGCTGCAGAACGCCTTAGCATGACGCAGCCTCCGCTCACCCGTCAGATTCAGAGTCTGGAAGATCTGCTGGGCCAGCCGCTGTTCAGCCGTACGACGCATGAGGTCACCCTGACAGAGTCTGGCCGGGCGCTGGTTACGAAAGCGGAAGCGATCCTTATCGCACTGAATGCGCTAAAAGAGGATGCGCAGCCTGTCGCAGCACAGCTGCGTATCGGGCTGACCCGCACACTGAATTTCGAACTCATCGCGCCGCTTAACCGGCAGCTCGCCGGTTTTTATGCCAGCGACGAGATGGAGATGCCCAGCCTCACTTCGGCTCAGCTGCTGCAGAGCCTGGCGAAAAATAGACTGGATTTGATCCTGACCGGGGAAAAAGGACCGGAAGCGGAAGATGCCGTCCGGTACGCCTGGGTATACCGTGAGGCACTGTGGGTTGCGATGCCGTCAGCACATCCCGCCAGCCTGTCTGAAAACGTTGCGCTGGAGTCGCTGGCTGACCTTCCACTTTTCTGGTTTGCGCGCAGTGCCAATCCGCAGTTTTATGATAAATGCGAGCGCTACTTCGCCACGCTCCGCATCGCGCTGAAACGGGTGCGTGAGCCTGAAGATTCCCTGCTGATGCTGGCTCATATCGCCAGAGGCAAAGGGTTTGCGCTGATGCCGCAGTCAAAATGCACCTTCAATCAGACAGGTCTCTGTTACCGGCCACTGACTGAAGATGCAGCTAAGCAGCTGGCAATTGACGTTTATGCGGCGATTCGCGCCGATGAAACCCGTGCGGCAGTCGTGAATGCGCTGATCGCACTCTCGCAGCCTGCTGAACCCGAAACCCCCGCCCATCCGCGCGGCTAAGTCGCTGTGCTATCCGTACCCATATTGCCTGAAGCTCGCTGATACCTTTTCTGCATGACGAAAGGAGCAATTCCGTGCTTTGGCGTACGGTGAAACAATCGCGTCTCACTTACGAGGAGAGACAATGAAAAAGCGAACGTTAACTCAGGGTCTGGAGGTCAGCGCTATCGGTTATGGCGCGATGGGGCTCAGCGAATTTTATGGTCAGACCGATGACCGTCATTCCCTGCAACTGCTCAGCCAGTTGCGCGACCTGGATATCACCTTTATCGATACCGCCGACCTTTACGGGCGCGGCCACAACGAGCAGTTGATAGGCCAGTTTCTTGCCGGGCTGAGCAAAGCCGAACGGCTGAAATTTACCGTCGCCACCAAATGTGGCATTGAGCGTCCGGCGGACGAGGCCTATGCCCGCACCATCAATAATCAGCCCGACTACATCACCCGTAGCTGCCATGCCTCCCTGAAACGGCTGGGCGTTGAGCGTATCGATCTCTTTTATCTGCATCGCATCAGTCCGGCGACACCGATTGAGGAGAGCATGCAGTGTCTCAGCCGTCTGGTGCAGGAGGGGAAGATCGCCCGGGTTGGGCTGTGTGAAGCTTCTGCTGCAACGCTGAGTCGGGCGCACGCGATCCATCCGCTGGCCGCGCTGCAGACAGAATATTCACTCTGGACGCGCGACAGTGAAGCGGAGATTCTGCCGATGCTGAAAAAGCTTGGCATCGGACTGGTGCCTTACTCACCGCTGGGCAGAGGTTTTCTGACCGGTAAATATCGCAACAACAGCGATTTTGCCGAAGACGATTTCCGCAAAAATAATGACCGTTTCCAGCAGGACAATATCGACCACAATCTGCAACTTCTTAACGCGGTAACGCCGCTGGCGGAAAAATATCACGCCACCACCGGGCAGATTGCGCTGGCGTGGTTGTTGGCACAGTATGAAAAAATTGTGCCGATACCGGGCACTAAACAGATTGCTTATCTCACTGAGAATGCGCAGGCCGCGGATATCAGGCTGGAAGAGGACGACGTGCGGTTGCTGAATACGATTCATCAGCAGATTGAGGTCAAAGGCGGCCGCTACTCTGAGGAGGGAATGAAGGGAGTTAACGCCTGAAGACATATTACGCACTTGTGCACTGTGCTGCGGTGCGTTAATCTCTTTTCAGCATGATACAGGGAGGTAATCAGGTGGCGACGTTAAGAAACATCGAAAGCTTCAGGGATGACTGGCTTGAGAATTATTTTTTATATGGCAAATATTCTAAAAGAATACCCCCAACCCTCTCATCCTCATTGGCGCGAAAGCTCGACATCATCAATGCAGCGATTAGTTTTAAAGACCTGAGGTCGCCGCCAGGCAACCGTTATGAGGAGCTGAACCCGCCCTTAAGGGATACGCTTCGATCAGGGTTAATGAGCAATATCGGCTGATCTTTAAGTGGATAGAAGGTAAGGCCGTTGACCTTTATCTGGACGCGCATAGCTATAAAACGCACAAGTGATGAGCTGCATAAAAAACTGTAATACAGCATGCAACATCATCAACCTCTGTCAGTCAATTAAGAGAGCAAGACTATGAACCAGGCGACACGCAAACCGACCACTGTCGGCGATGTATTACTCTACGAATATCTGGAGCCAACCGGCCTGAAGATTCTCGACTTAGCGGAGATGCTCAAGGTGCACCGCAACACGGTCAGTGCCCTGGTGAACAACAACCGGAAGCTGACGCCGGATATGGCTTTCAGGCTGGCGGCAGCCTTTGACACCAGCGTTGAGTTCTGGCTTAACCTGCAAAACAGTGTCGATATCTGGGAAGTGATGCATGACGCCAGGGCTCAGGAGGAGATCAGCCGCGTAACGCCCTTAAAGGATTTTCTGGCGCAGAAAGAGAATCAGGTGGCGTGAAAGTTTTATCACGCATTGGGTCATGACAGAGCGTCGGACAGGTGCATCATCTGGCAGGCGTGCCAGGTCAACATCATTTCACAGCCAGCACCATCATGAAAAAGGGAGCCAGACGGTGTTCGTCTGGCTCCCTTTTCATAAGCTCAGCAGCAAGACGCTTACTGGTAATTGACCATGACTTCGCTGCTCACCACCCGCAATCCGGGTGGCAGCGCCCCGCTGCCGGCAAAACCAAACACCATATGCAGGGTTTCACCGGCATTGAGATGTGCCAGCCCGCGCGTGGTGCCGCTGGCACCCTCAAGCGTAGTGCAGCGCTGCTCGCCGCACAGCCGCACTTCCAGACCCGACGGCGCAGATCTGCTCAGCTCATAACGCCAGTTAATGATGCTGACCTCCCCGCCGACATCGGCGGGTGGCGTCAGCGGCTGCGCCCGTTGCCAGCTGCCGCGATTCGCCAGCAGCGGGCCGTTGGCCGTGGCGCTCCAGGCACCACCGGCTGCCTGAGCCAGCGTCGGCAGCATGAAAAGCACCATCAGCAGCCCGCGCATTATTTGCCTCCGATGGTAGCAGTCATACGGATCTGGCGATTGTCGCTCAGCTCCAGATTCGAGAGCACCACCAGCTGAGGCAGATTGCGGCGCAGGAATCGCGCCAGCAGCGCACGCAGCGGATGATTGACCAGCAGCACCGGTGGCGCGCCCAGCATCTCCTGACGCTGTAATGCCGCCTGTGCCTGACTTAACAGCCGATCGGCCAGTCCCGGCTCCAGGCCACCGCCGCCCTGCAGTGCCTGTAACAGCAGACGCTCCAGCGTAGAATCCAGCCCGATAACCTGTACCTCATCATTGCCCGGGAACCACTGCTGCGTAATCGCACGGCCCAGCGCCACACGCACCACGCTGGTCAGCTCCTGCGGATCGCTCTGTACCGGCGCATGTTCCGCCAGCGTTTCAATAATGGTGCGCATATCGCGAATCGAGACCCGCTCCACCAGCAGATTCTGCAGCACCTTGTGCAGCGTGGTCAGCGAGATCACCCCCGGCACCAGATCTTCGGTCAGCTTCGGCATCTCCTGCGTCACGCGATCCAGCAGCTGCTGCGCTTCCTGACGGCCAAACAGCTCGCTGGCGAACTGACCAATCAGATGGTTGAGGTGTGTTGCCACCACGGTACTGGCTTCTACTACGGTAAAGCCCTGAATCTGCGCCTGCTCTTTCAGCGCACTGTCGATCCAGACCGCCGCCAGACCAAAGGCCGGATCGACAGTCGCTTCACCCGGCAGACTGCCGGCAGCCGTGCCCGGGTTAATCGCCATCCAGCGGCCAGGATAGGCATCCCCACTGCCAATCTCCACCCCTTTCATCAGGATGCGATAGCGCGCAGGTGGCAACTCCATGTTGTCACGGATATGCACTACCGGCGGCAGGAAACCGACATCCTGCGCAACTTTCTTACGGATACTGCGGATACGGCCCAGTAGCTCGCCGTTTTGCTGATGATCGACCATCGGAATCAGCCGATAGCCCACTTCCATGCCCAGCGTATCTTCCAGCTGTACATCGGTCCAGGAGGCTTCGGTGGCGGCTGGCGTGTCCACCGCCGCTTTGTTGCTGATGCTGCCAGCAACGTCAACTTTCTTCTTCGGCTGCGTTTCGCGTCCGCGCAGCCACCAGGCCAGACCCAGCAAGGCGGCGGTAAACAGCAGGAAGACGAAGTTAGGCATGCCAGGCACCAGACCCAGCAGGCCAATCACCCCGGCGCTGAGCATCAGCACGCGGGGATCCTTAAACAGCTGGGTAACCATTTGCTCACCGACATCCTGATCGGTGGCGACGCGCGTCACGATAACACCGGCTGCGGTAGAGATAACCAGCGCCGGGATCTGGGCAACCAGACCATCACCGATGGTCAGCAGCGTATAGGTCTCTGCGGCGTGACCGACATCCATACCGTGCTGCACCACACCCACCAGCAGGCCGCCGATGACGTTGATCACCATGATCATGATACCGGCGACGGCATCACCACGAACGAACTTACTGGCACCGTCCATCGAACCGTAGAAGTCCGCTTCCTGGGTCACTTCAGCACGGCGGCGTTTAGCTTCATCTTCACCGATCAGACCGGCGTTGAGGTCGGCATCGATCGCCATCTGCTTACCGGGCATCCCGTCCAGTACAAAGCGCGCGCCCACTTCGGCGATACGACCTGCACCCTTGGTGATAACCATGAAGTTGATGATGACCAGGATGATAAACACCACGATACCGATGGCGAAGTTACCGCCCACCAGGAAGTGACCGAAGGCTTCAACGACCTGTCCTGCCGCGGCGGCACCGGTGTGCCCATCCATCAGGATGATACGGGTTGAAGCCACGTTCAGTGCCAGACGCAGCAAAGTAGAGAACAGCAGAATGGTCGGGAACGCCGCAAACTCCAGGGTCCGCTGGGTGAACATCGACACCAGCAGGATCATGATCGACAGCGCAATGTTAAAGGTGAACAGCAGATCAAGGATGAACGGCGGTAATGGCAGAACCATCATCGACAGGATCATCAGGATCAGCACCGGACCAGCCAGCACCTGCCACTGCATATCTTTAAAGTTGCCCGGTAAACGTAGTTTTGCGGCCAGGTTATTAGCCATCGTTTTTGCTCTCTCCTGCAAAGTCCATCTCTGCCGGAACCGGCAGGTTTTTTGGTTTGGTTGGGATCAGGCCGCCTTCGCGCTTCCAGCGACGCGACTGCCAGACCCACGCCAGTACTTCGGCCACGGCAGCATAGAGCGCGCCGGGGATGTGCTGACCAATTTCGGTATGTCGGTATAGCGCACGCGCCAGCGGCGGTGCTTCCAGAACCGGGATGCGGTGTTCGGCAGCCAGTTCACGAATTCTCAGGGCGATCTCGCCCGCGCCTTTGGCCACAACCTTCGGCGCGCTCATCTTCTTCTCGTTGTATTGCAATGCCACCGAGTAGTGCGTCGGGTTGGTGACGATGACATCGGCTTTTGGCACATCAGCCATCATTCTGCGTCGCGCGGCGGCGCGCATCTGCTGTCGGATACGCCCTTTAACGTGCGGGTCACCTTCCTGCTGCTTATGCTCGTCGCGGATCTCCTGCATCGACATCTTCAGCTTTTTGAAGTGGCTGTAGAGCTGCCAGAAGACGTCATATCCCACCATCGGGATCAGCCCGAGCATCACCAGTGAACAGCAGACCGCGATCATCTCCATGCCGTGAATCAGCGCGGTGACGGGCGCCTCACTGATCAGCCGCAGCATCTCCGGCCAGTGGCTCCAGATGTACCACCAGCCCACTGCGCCCACCAGAATGGTTTTGAGGATGCCTTTAAACAGTTCGGTCCAGGCCTGCGCGGCGAACATCCGTTTGAACCCCGCCATCGGGCTCATCTTCTTCAGGTCGAACTTGATCGATTTACCGCTGAAAACAAGTCCGCCCAGCAGCATGGGTGCGGCAATCGCCACCAGCACCAGACCGCCCATCAGCGGCAGCAGCGCCATCAGTGCCTGGGTAATCAGGCTGCCGATGTGGCTGACGATAATTTTGTCATCCCTGACCATGCCGTGGTCAAAACGGAGTCCGGTGGCGACCATGGCCGCCAGCCGGTGCGCCATCATGTTGCCGCCCATCCACAGGATCATGATGCCGGCCAGCAGCATCAGCAGTGACGTCAGTTCGCGCGAACGCGGAATCTGGCCCTCTTCACGCGCTTTCTCAAGTCGGTGGGCCGTGGGCGATTCTGTTTTGTCTTCGTCGCTATCTTCAGCCACGACAAACCTCGGTTGGCAGGAATTCTGAGCATAGGATGCCAAATCTGGCTTAAGTTAAAGCGGAGATAAGATGGGGAAAACAGGCGTTCTTTCGGGGATGGGTCTGACAATGCGGAACGGGGCCACCCAAAGGTGACCCTGTTTTTTGACGCCGGGAGCCGTTTTGTCCGCCCGCAGGCGGATGAAGCTTAGAACCCTAAGCTGTCCAGCAGGTCATCAACCTGATCCTGGTTCGCCACCACGCCCGGTGCATCGGCGTGGATCTGCGGTCCATTCAGCAGGCTGGTGCCTTCCTGACGCTTCTCAGCGCTGACTTCTGGCATGTTCTCCAGCAGCACCATTAACAGCTGGCGCTCAATTTCCTGGATCACATCCATCATGCGCTTGATCACCTGACCGGTCAGGTCCTGGAAATCCTGCGCCATCATGATTTCAAGCAGCTGCTTGTTGGTAAAGGCGGTGTGCTCAGGCACGGCGGTGAGGAATTCGCGCGTATCCGTCACCAACTCCCGCGCATCACCCAGTTCAATCGGGTTTTCAAACCACGCATCCCAACGCCCTTTCAGCTGGGTTGCCCCGGCTTCCATCTTATCCTGATGGGGTTGTGCTGCTTCAACACAGTTCAGCGCACGGTCGGCGGCTTGCGCCGTCATCTGCACCACATAATCAAGACGATCGCGGGCATCAGGAATGGCTTCAGCTGCATCGGCAATGGCTTTATCCAGCCCCAGCTCGCGCAGACTGTCGCGCAGCATGCGCGTCAGTGAGCCAATACGTGAAATGATGTCGTGTGCCGCGGCATCCTCAGTTGGTTTCGGAAAGTCGCTCATCACATCCCCTTACATGCCCAGTTTTTCGAAAATTTTACCCAGCTTCTCTTCCAGGGTTGCCGCAGTGAATGGCTTCACGACATATCCGCTGGCTCCCGCCTGGGCGGCGGCGATAATGTTCTCTTTCTTGGCTTCCGCGGTCACCATCAGCACCGGCAGCGAACTCATCGCCGCGTCGGCACGAATAGTCTGCAGCAGCTGCAGGCCATCCATGTTTGGCATGTTCCAGTCGGAAATCACGAAGTCGAAGCCGCCCGCTTTCAGTTTACCGAGGGCATCCACACCATCTTCCGCTTCTTCTACGTTATTGAAGCCCAGCTCTTTCAGCAGGTTACGCACAATACGACGCATCGTATTGAAGTCGTCTACTACCAAAAAGCGCATGTTTTTATCAGCCATATCTACTCCTGAGTTGTCTCGCCCGGCGGGACGGGCCTGTTAAATACGCAATGCCTGTCCGGCGCTAATTTTCGCCAGCATATGCTGGCTGATGTTGCTTAAATCCACGACTTCGCTCACGCCGCCTGTGGCAATAGCCTCACGCGGCATGCCAAATACCACACAGCTGGCTTCGTTCTGGGCGATAGTCCAGGCACCTGCCCGATGCATTTCCAGCATCCCGGCGGCACCGTCGTTGCCCATGCCGGTAAGGATGACCCCTACCGCATTTCGTCCGGCGTACGTTGCCACCGATTTGAACAGCACATCCACAGAGGGTTTGTGCCGGTTAACCGGTGGACCTTCATTCAGTTTCACCACATAGTTGGCACCACTTCGGGCCAGCTCCATGTGCATTGCGCCTGGCGCGATATAAGCGTGCCCTGGCAGAATACGCTCACCGTCTTCGGCCTCTTTCACCGTGATCTGACACAGCTTGTTCAGACGCTCGGCAAAAGAGCGGGTAAAGCCTGGCGGCATATGCTGGGTAATCAGCAACGCCGGGCTGGTCGCCGGTAACGGCTGCAGCACGTGGCGAATCGCCTCGGTGCCGCCGGTAGAGG
This sequence comes from Pantoea sp. 9140, assembly GCF_000745295.1. Taxonomy (NCBI): domain Bacteria; kingdom Pseudomonadati; phylum Pseudomonadota; class Gammaproteobacteria; order Enterobacterales; family Erwiniaceae; genus Pantoea; species Pantoea sp. 9140. The sequence goes on from NZ_JQNO01000001.1 coordinate 2,086,564, forward strand.
AGCCAATCGCAATCAGCTTCTCACTACTCAGCAGTGGCCCCGCTTTCAGCGTCGCCGGCACCGGCATCGCAGCACGGTTGTGCAGTCGGGCCCGGGCCGCCGCGCGGATTTTGTCGCCAATCATCTGGCTGTAGGCCAGCATACCTTCGCGGATGCCGAGCTGGGGTTTGGTGACGAAATCCACCGCCCCCAGTTCCAGCGCCCGCAGGGTGATTTCGGAGCCTTTCCCGGTCAGCGATGAAACCATCACCACCGGCATTGGCCGTAACCGCATCAGTTTTTCCAGGAAATCGAGGCCATCCATGCGCGGCATTTCCACATCCAGCGTCAGCACCTGCGGATTGAACTGCTTGATCAAATCGCGGGCGACCAGCGGATCGGGCGCCGTAGCGACCATCTCCATATCCGGATGGCTGTTGATGATCTCTGTCATCAACTGCCGCATCAGCGCAGAGTCATCTACGCACATCACGGTGATTTTGCTCATCATCTTTCCTTCGTCAGTCCATAGACGGTTTGTCCGCGCAGCCAGAACTCTTTACTGATCTGACTGAAGTTTTCTGAGTGCCCGGCGAACAGGATGCCGCCCGGCTTCAGCAGCGGGACAAACCGACGCAGAATCTTCTCCTGCGTCTCTTTATCGAAATAGATCATCACATTGCGACAGAAAATAGCGTCGAACTGACCCGGCAGCGCCCAGTCGTTGGCCAGCAGGTTAAGCTGTGCATAGGTGACGAGGTTGGTCAGCTCGGGACGCGCCCGTACCATTCCGGCGTGTGGACCGGTGCCGCGCAGGAAGAAACGCTGCATTTGCGCCGGTGACAGCGTGCGCAGTTCCTCCTGGCGATAAACACCCGATACCGCTTTTTCCAGCACCTGCGTGTCGATATCGCTGGCATGGACCTGGAATTTACCTGGCCCGGTACCCAGCGTTTCGGCCAGCGTCATGGCGATGGAATAAGGCTCCTCACCGGTTGACGCCGCGGTACTCCAGACGCTGAAGTTGCCCTGGCGCTTACGTGCATGCTCCGCCAGAATCGGGAAGTGATGCGCTTCGCGGAAGAACGCGGTCAGGTTGGTGGTCAGGGCGTTGATAAACGCCTGCCACTCGGCACTGTTCGGATCGGACTCCAGCAGCGCCAGGTAACGACCGAAATCATCGATATTCAGCGTGCGCAGGCGACGAACCAGACGGTTATAAACCATCTCTCGCTTGTGATCGGCCAGTACGATACCGGCACGCTGATAGATCAGCTGGCTGATACGGCGAAAATGCGTATCGGAGAGCGGTAAACGCTGCACCATCTGCGACAGCAGCGTTGTCGTCTCATTTTGATCTAAAATCGTCGATTTTTTCATCTCTGCACCTGGCCCGAACTGAATACATTAACTGTCTGCTGCGATGCCCGGCGGCTCAATGGCGGCCGGGCCACGGGCGATTAAAAGGTTTCCCAGTTGTCGTCGCTGCGTACCGCAGACGAACGACCAACGGCTAACGGTGCATCTGACTGGAGCGTTTTTGTCGCCGTTGTCTTGTTAACGGCCTGCGCGACAAATTCTTTACCAATATTGAACACTGATACTGCTTGTTTTAAGTGACTTGCCTGATCTTCGAGCGCTGCAGCCGCTGCCGCTGACTCTTCAACCAGTGAGGCGTTCTGCTGCGTGACGCGATCCATCTCGGTGACCGCAAGGCCCACCTGGTCAATGCCACGGCTCTGTTCGTCTGACGCAGAGGCGATCTCGCCCATGATGTCGGTGACGCGTGTGACGGCGCTGACGATGTTGCTCATGGTGTCACCGGCGCTCTCTACCAGCACCGAGCCGGTATTAACGCGGCTTACGGAATCCTCAATAAGACCCTTGATCTCTTTGGCGGCCTGGGCGCTGCGCTGCGCAAGGCTGCGTACTTCACCCGCCACGACGGCAAAGCCGCGCCCCTGCTCACCGGCGCGAGCGGCTTCAACCGCCGCGTTCAGTGCCAGGATGTTGGTCTGGAAGGCAATGCCGTCAATCACGCTGGTAATATCGGCAATCTTCTTGGAGCTGCCCGCAATCTCTTTCATGGTGGTGACCACGCCATCCACCACTTTGCCGCCCTGCTGCGCGGTTTCCGAGGCGGTCAGCGCCAGCTTCGACGCCTGACGGGCGTTTTCGGCATTCTGCTTCACGGTCGCGGTGAGCTGCTCCATGCTGGCAGCGGTCTGCTCCAGCGAGGCGGCCTGCTGTTCGGTACGCGAGGAGAGATCGTTGTTACCGATGGAAATTTCGCTGGCACCGGTATAGATGGCATCTGAGCCGTCACGCACGGTGCGGACAGTGCGTGCCAGCTCCTGCTGCATATGCTGCAGTGACGTCAGTAACTCACCAATTTCGTTGCGCACGGTAATCTCAACCGGCTGGGTCAGATCGCCGCGTGCGATGTGCTGGATATGCTCAATGCTCTGACGCAGAGGACGGATCAGCACTGAACGCATCACGTTCCACACCAGGATAATCATCAGCAACGTCACGGCCAGCGTGGCGATAACGATAGTGATGGAGCGGCTGTAGGCCTGCTGGTTGGCTTCTACGCCCTGCTGTGACAGTGCTTTGTTGTTCTCAAGCCAGGCGCTGTAATCTTTCTGGAACTTGTCCTGGAAACTCTGTGTTGGCTGATCCACAAACCCCTTGAAGTTGCCGGTAGTGAAGAACACCATCAGCTCTGCCAGCGCATCGTGATAGGCCTTGTAGTTCGCCTGCAACGCCACGACGTTTTCAGCCGTTTTGCCCTGTTCTGACAGGTTATCGTTGAAAATTTGATAGTTGACTTCAGCCTGCTTCAGCTCCTCGCCCGCCAGTGCGACCAGCTCTTTTACGCTGGCGCCCGATCCCGACATCTGCGCATCCTGCAGAAAACGGATACCGGCGCGGTTAAGGGTGTTACGCGCCTGAACCAGCGAAACCCATGAGGTGCCCATCGCCTGTTGCAACGTATTCAGACGCTGGTTGTAGGCAAAATTCTCTTTATCTGAACTGACAGTTTTGAAAAACATTCCGCCGGAAAACAGCTGCAGCAGCGCAAACAGCGCCAGCACACACAGCAGGCCGGAAACAACGCGTACTCGACTAAACATAAACACCTCATTGGTTGGCGATTCGTGTTTATTTATCGGCGGCGTCGGGGGGAACTTTATGCGTGGCAACGGCTTTAAACCGCCGCCACGCTGAAAGGCAGAAAATCAGGCGCGGGAAATTTTGAAAACCGAGACGGCCTGGGTGAGGACGCTGGCCTGCTGCTCCAGTGCGGCGGCGGCAGCGGCAGACTCCTCCACCAGCGAGGCGTTCTGCTGGGTCACGCGATCCATTTCGGTGACGGCCAGACCGACCTGCTCAATACCGCGGCTCTGCTCGTCTGATGCAGAGGCGATCTCGCCCATGATGTCGGTCACGCGGGTCACGGCACCCACAATCTCATTCATGGTACTGCCGGCGCTTTCAACCTGCAGTGAACCGCTGTTGACGCGCGACACCGAGTCCTCAATCAGGCCTTTGATCTCTTTGGCGGCCTGAGCACTGCGCTGTGCCAGGCTGCGTACTTCACCGGCCACTACCGCAAAACCGCGACCCTGTTCACCGGCACGCGCCGCTTCAACCGCGGCATTCAGCGCCAGGATGTTGGTCTGGAAGGCGATACCGTCGATCACACTGATGATGTCTGCGATCTTCTTCGAGCTGCCTGCAATCTCTTTCATGGTCGTCACCACGCCATTCACCACTTTGCCGCCCTGCTGCGCGGTTTCAGAGGCGGTCAGCGCCAGCTGCGAGGCCTGACGGGCGTTGTCAGCATTCTGTTTCACCGTGGCGGTGAGCTGTTCCATGCTGGCTGCAGTCTGCTCCAGCGAGGCGGCCTGCTCTTCGGTGCGGGCTGACAGGTCGTTATTACCGGCGGCGATTTCGCTGGCACCAGTGAAGATGGCGTCAGAGCCGTCACGCACATTACCGACCGTCATCACCAGCGATTGCTGCATCTCATGGATACCGGCAGCCAGCTGGCTCATCTCATTACGGCCCTCAACCACAATCGGCTGGGTCAAATCGCCGGAAGCGATAGCGCGAATCTGCGCCAGCAGCTGTTGCAGCGGCTGAATCAGAACCTGACGCAGGCCAAACCAGCAGGCCAGGATCACCACGATTACCGCGACGCCAATGGTGCCCAGCAGCCACATCATCTGAGTAAAGGCTTTATGGTTCTGTGCGATGCCCTGATCGGAAAGCTCGGTCTGACGTGCACGCCACTCACCGTAGCTGCTCTGCATCGCGACCTGTTTCTGTTCAATATTCTGTTTAAACATCCCTTCCAGATCGCGGGCCTGCAGGCTGGCGACCATGCCTTTCAGCCCTTTTTCATATTGCGCGTAATCCGCTTCGAGTTTGTCGCGCAGCGCCACTTCAAGCCCCGGCGTGGCGGGCAGATCGTAATAGATTTTAAAGTGACGGTCGGCCTCTGCCAGCTGGGCGTTGGCTTTGTTCATCAGATCGTCGAGCTGACCGCCATTCATCTGCGATGCCATGCTGGTCTGTAAGCGCAGCATGGCGCGGTTCAGCGTGGTACGGCTGTTGTTCAGGGCGATATAAGCATCTGTCATCGACGTGACGTTGCGATTAGAAATCTGCGACAGCGCAAACGCCTCTTTATCATTATTCAGCGCCGACCAGAAAAGGCTGCCAGAAATCAGCTGAAGCGCGCCAAAGATAACCAGTACGGCGATTAAACTGGTGACCACTTTTATTTTTTTTAACATCTCGTTCCCCTGCAGGTTGATTAAGGTGCAGCGGCTATATCGGCGGGTTCTGGCGATTAATTAACGCTTTTCGGCGCTTTCAGGCGAGAGCGGGCTTTTGTAATTATTTTTATCAAAAGAGAGGGCGGAGTCTGACGCCAGGAGGCGGGATAGCGGAAAGGGCTGCGCATCCCGCAGGATGCGCAGCGTCAGATCAGAAGGTTTCCCAGTTTGTATCACTGACCGGAGCCGTCAGGGCTTTGCGTGGTGCCAGCGCCTTTGTTGCGGTCGAAGCAATTGGCAGATGCTTTGTCAGCGTCGGCCTGGCTTCACGTTTGATTTTAAAGACCGAAACTGACTGGCTTAACCGGCTGGCCTGATCTTCCAGTGAGGCGGCTGCTGCCGCGGACTCCTCCACCAGCGAGGCGTTCTGCTGGGTGACGCGATCCATCTCGGTGACGGCCTGCCCGACCTGGTCGATACCGCGACTCTGCTCGTCCGACGCCGAGGCGATTTCGCCCATGATGTCGGTGACGCGCGTGACCGCACTGACGATATCGCTCATGGTTTCCCCGGCGGTGCCGACCAGCTGCGAACCCACGCTGACGCGGTTGACTGAATCATCAATCAGTCCTTTGATCTCTTTGGCGGCCTGGGCGCTACGCTGTGCCAGACTACGCACCTCGCCCGCGACCACGGCAAAACCGCGCCCCTGTTCACCGGCACGCGCCGCTTCAACGGCGGCGTTAAGCGCCAGAATATTGGTCTGGAACGCGATGCCATCAATCACGCTGGTGATATCGGCAATCTTCTTCGAACTGCCTGCGATTTCACTCATGGTTCTCACCACGCCAGCTACGACGCTGCCGCCTTTTTCTGCGGTTTCAGACGCGCTGAGTGCCAGCTGTGACGCCTGGCGGGCGTTCTCGGCGTTCTGTTTCACGGTGGCGGTGAGCTGCTCCATACTGGCCGCCGTCTGCTCCAGTGACGCCGCCTGCTGTTCTGTGCGGGCGGACAGGTCATTGTTTCCGGCAGAGATTTCACTGGCACCGGTAAAGATCGCATCCGATCCTTCACGGACATTAGTCACGGTGCGGACCAGCGACTGCTGCATTTCATGCAGGCTGGCGGCGAGCTGCGTCATCTCGTTACGCCCTTCCACCGCGATCGGCTGGGTTAAATCACCCTGGGCGATATGCTGAATGTGATTAATGCTGCCATTCAGCGGCGTTAACACGATTTTGCGCAGACCAAACCAGCAAAGCACAATCACCGCGACCACGGCAGCCATGATGGCAGAGAGGATCCACATCATTCGGGTATAGGCGCTACTGTTCTCTGCCACGCCCAGTGTGGTCAGGCGACTCTGATCGGCGCGCCATTCGCGGTAAAGCGTCAGAAATGCACTCTGGCTCGGTGCCACCGGGGCTTTTGCGGCTGCGGCCATATCATTGACCTGTAGCGCACTCTGCAGGCTGTTCAGCGCGCCCGCATAATCATTGAAGCGCTGGTCAAGCTGATTGTTAAGCTGCTCATCCTGTCCTGGGGTATCTGGCATCTCTTTGAACGTCTTGTAGAAACCCGCTGCTGCCTGCTGGAAACGCTGACTATCCTCAAACAGCGAGGCGATATCGGCCGTTTTACCTTCCAGTTTACTGGTGGCGATACGCAGCTGAATGCGGGTCAGCAGCACACGGCTCTGGTTGAGACTCATATAGGCGTCATTGAGCGCCTGCGTGTTTTGCATCGCAAGCTGCGACACGGCGAAGCTCTGCTTGTCGTGGCTTAATGCGGAGTAGAAAACTGAACCGGAGAAGGCCTGTAACAGCCCGAACACCAGCAACACCAGTAACAGGCTGGTGACCACACGGATTTTCGTTAACATGAGTAACCCTGAAAAATGTAGGTGATTTAAAAGTGACAGTGTGTTTATCGGCAGGTGACAGCAGGAAATTAGGGGGAACAGCAATTTTAAGTATATGAATAAAAAGAAAAATATTACATGATGTAACAATCACGGGCCAGCCAGAGCCAGCCCGTGAAGAGGCTATTACGCGGTACGCAGGTTATCCACCAGCGCCATCTCGTCGCTGCTCAGCAGCTTCTCAATGTCGACCAGAATCAGCATGCGATCGCCCAGCGCACCCAGACCGGTCAGGTACTCGGTAGACATGGTTACCGCGAATTCCGGTGAAGGGCGGATCTGATCCTGGGTCAGTGACAGCACGTCAGAAACGCCATCGACCACGATACCGACCACGCGATTTTCCAGATTCAGCACGATGACCACGGTGTTATCATTGTACTCAACGTCAGGCTGCGCAAACTTAACGCGCAGATCGATAATCGGCACGATTACGCCGCGCAGGTTCGTGACGCCGCGGATGAATTCAGGGGTATTCGCAATACGCGTTACCTGATCGTAACCGCGAATTTCCTGAACTTTGAGGATATCGATGCCGTACTCTTCGTCGCCCAGCGTGAAGACCAGAAACTCCTGACCCACAGTTTCGCCAGCGATTTTTGTCACGGTTGCCATTCCATTCATGTTATTTACCCTTTCGTTATCTGTCAGGCGGCAGCGCCGGCCACACGTTTTTCACGGTTAAGTGACTGCAGTGCTGATACATCAACAATCAGCGCTACGCTACCATCGCCAAGAATGGTCGCGGCAGAGATGCCCGGCACTTTGCGATAGTTACTTTCCAGGTTCTTCACCACCACCTGATGCTGACCAATCAGCTGATCAACCAGCAGCGCGTAACGTTTGCCCGCGCTCTGCAGGATCACCACGATGCCCTGCGTGGCCTCGGTTTTGGCACCCTGCACATCAAAGACGTTCCACAACTCGACCAGTGGCAGATATTCACCACGCACTTCCAGCACGCATTCGCCACCCGCCAGCGGTTTCAGCTCTTCGGCACGCGGTTGCAGTGATTCCATTACCGCATTGAGCGGCAGAATAAAGACTTCATCAGCCACACGAACCGACATGCCATCAAGAATGGCCAGCGTCAGCGGCAGCAGGATACGGATGGTGGTGCCTTTGCCCTGCTTCGAGGCGATTTCAACGTGACCGCCCATCTCCTGAATATTTCGTTTCACCACGTCCATTCCGACGCCGCGTCCTGAAACATCCGTCACCTGCTCCGCGGTAGAGAAGCCCGGTGCGAAGATCAGCATGCCGACCTCTTCATCGCTCATGTTCTCGTGAACCGGCAGGCCCGATGACAGGGCTTTAGCCAGAATACGTTCACGGTTCAGACCGGCACCATCATCTGACACCTCGATACAGATGTTGCCGCCCTGGTGTTCCGCAGAAAGCGTCAGGTTACCGGTTGCCACTTTACCGGCCACCAGACGTTTCTCAGGCGTTTCGATACCGTGGTCAAGACTGTTACGCACCAGATGCGTTAACGGGTCGATAATGCGTTCGATCAGGCTCTTATCGAGTTCGGTTGAGCTGCCCAGCAGGGTCAGTTCGACCTCTTTGCCGAGTTTGCTTGCCAGGTCACGCACCAGACGCGGGAAGCGGCTGAAGACATATTCCATTGGCATCATACGAATCGACATCACCGATTCCTGCAGATCGCGGGCGTTACGCTCCAGCTGGCCCATGCTGTTCAGCAGGTCGCCGTGCGCCACCGGGTCGAGTTCACCGGAACGCTGGGCGAGCATCGACTGGGTAATCACCAGTTCACCGACCAGGTTGATCAGCTGATCGACCTTCTCGACTGCAACACGGATGCTGGTCGATTCGCTCGACTTAGCCGGTGCCGCGACGCGCTTACTTTCACGTTTCATCGCTGCCACGGGCAGTTCGGTAACGCTGGCGGTGTGAACCTCTTCTGCCACTGGTGCGGCTGCAACAGCAGCAGCGACCGGCGCGGCAACGGCTTCGTCAGCGGCCGGGAAGCGGATCTGCGCTTCGTCGATCACGAAGCAGAGCACCGCCACGATGTCATCTTTACCGACGCCATCAATGCAGACGTCCAGCGTGGTGCTGCCCTTCTGCACATTAGTCAGGGTGCCGAGATTGCTCATCTCTTCCAGCATCAGGTCGACTTCTTTCTCTTTGAGGTCGATCAGCTGTACACGCAGACCGCTGGTGCTGGCCGGTTCCGCGCTGGCAGTGGTTACCGTAGCCGGAACATCAACCGGCAAACCTTTGGCCTCGAGCGCCAGCTGGCGCAGCGCTTCACAGATATATTTGAAGCTCTCCGCGTTAGGCTCCTGCGCGGTTTTATAAGCATCGAGCTGTTCCTGCATAATATCTTTGGTTTCCAAAAACAGGTTGATGATGTCGGTGCTGAGCTGCATCTCGCCGCGACGAGCACCATCCAGAATGTTTTCCAGGATATGAGTCGTTTCCTGTAATACCGTAAAACCAAAGGTTCCGGCCCCACCCTTAATGGAGTGAGCGGCACGGAAGATGGCGTTAAGCTGTTCCGAATCTGGCTCCTGCGGGTCAAGGCCCAACAGGTGTTGTTCCATATCCGCTAACAGCTCATCGGCTTCATCAAAAAACGTCTGGTAAAAATCGCTGATGTCCATACTCACGGGAATCACCTCGGCTGTGAGGGGGCTGCTGTATTCACCGCGCTGCCTGGTGTTGCAGGTGCGGTAATCTGTTCAATGGCCGCCGGATCGCTGATCTGGACGGCATCACTTTCTGCGTTCTCTTTTTCTATTGCTGCTTCGGTGTCATGGTTCAACACCAGCAGGCTGATGCGGCGGTTAACTGCGTCATTACCGCCACGATTTTTCAGGCGCATGGTGTCGGCCATACCTAACACCCGTAAAACTTTGCCGCTATCCAGGCCGCCCATCACCAGTTCCCGGCGTGAGGCGTTAGCGCGGTCGGTAGAAAGTTCCCAGTTGCTGTAGCCCTTGTCACCGCCAGCATACTGAAAATCATCGGTATGTCCGGCCAGGCTGATGCGGTTCGGAATGTCGTTAAGGATCGGCGCAATGGCACGCAGAATATCGCGCATATACGGCTCCACCTCGGCCCGACCGGTCTTAAACATCGGGCGATTCTGGCTGTCGATGATCTGAATACGCAGCCCCTCTTCCACCATGTTGATGATCAAATGCGGCCGCAGTGCTTTCAGACGCGGATCTGCTTCGATCAGCTGGTCGAGCTTTTCACGCAGCCGGTTAAGGCGAATCTCATCCAGCTTGCGTTTCTGGGCGTCCATATCGACGACTTTGTTTACTTCGCCAATCTTTTTGGTCGGATCGTCGCCGCCACCCGGGATCGGGCTGTCACTGTCACTGCTGCGCGCGCCGCCGGTAATCGCAACTTTCAGCGGCGTTTTGAAGTAGTCTGCAATCTGCACCAGCTCCTGCGGGTTGGCGATCGACAGCAGCCACATCACCATAAAAAAGGCCATCATCGCCGTCATAAAGTCGGCGTAGGCAATCTTCCACGAACCGTGGCTGCCTTCATGGCCTTTATGTTTGCGCTTTTTGATCAGCACAATGGGGCGATTGCCGTGTTTCATGAAGCCTCGTCAGAAGTCTGTTTAGCCGGGTTCTTGGCGTTACGCACATGCTCTTCCAGTTCGCTGAACGATGGACGCTCGGCGGAATAGAGCGTCTTACGACCAAACTCCACCGCAATCTGCGGCGCGTAACCATTGAGGCTCGAGAGCAATGTCACTTTAATGCACTGCATCATCTTGGTGGTTTCCGCGCATTTCTGACGCAGTACTGACGACAGTGGAGAGACAAACCCGTACGCCAGCAGAATGCCCAGGAAAGTTCCCACCATCGCATGCGCGACCAGCGCACCCAGTTCAGCGGCCGGACGATCGGCCGAAGCCAGCGCATGGACGACGCCCATTACCGCGGCCACGATACCAAATGCCGGAAGACCATCACCCACCGCAGCAATACTTTGCGCTGGTACGTCACACTCGTGTTCGTAGGTCTCAATCTCTTCATCCATCAACGCTTCGATTTCAAAGGCGTTCATGTTGCCGCTGACCATCAGGCGCAAATAGTCAGTAATAAAATCGACTAACTGTTTATCGGCAAGGATGCGGGGATAATTAGCAAAAATTTCACTCTGGCTGGGATCTTCAATATCGCGTTCCAGCGATAACATCCCTTGCTGACGCGACTTCGCCATCAGGCGATAAAGCAGCGCCATCAAATCCATGTAAACCGCTTTGTTGTATTTGGAGCCGCGAAATAACTTAGGCAGCGCTTTCAGCGTTTTTTTAATCGATTTGCCATTGTTACCGACTAAAAAAGCACCGGCACCGGCACCGCCGATCATTAATAATTCGGCTGGCTGATAAAGTGCGCCCAGATGGCCACCTACCAGCGCATATCCACCCAACACGGAGCCTAAAACAATCAGGTAACCTATAATTATCAGCACAAAAAAATCCTTACGTCCGTAACGTGTTGGTGGAAGTTAAGCCAGAGAGCCGCAGAGGTTATTCCTGAACCGCAAGCAAAAAAAAGCAGCGGTATTAACCGCTGCTGGATGGCTTCCACAGTGCGAACAAACTTAAACGGCGTGTTTAACCTGTTCATCCAGCAGTTGTGGAAACATATCGGCAGGTTCTGCAGAAAGTTTACGTCTTTTTACGGCACGTGATGGTGGCTGGCACAGGCTGCAGGTAAAGCTGCCAACCGGCTGATGCGCATGATTAATAAAGCTGCCGTTGCAGCATTTGCAATCCGCCAGTTCCAGCATGCCACTTTCAACGAATCGGACCAGGGTCCAGGCGCGGGTCAGCGCCAACAGCGGGCCCTCGTCCGATTGCGGACACTGTTCGAGATATAAACGGTAGGCTTTAATTACGGCATCGACACCGCTGCACAAACCGGTTTTCAGTAAAAATTTCCAGGCGTTGCAAAACATAGAAGCATGGATGTTCTGCTCCCACGTCATAAACCAGTCCGTGGAGAACGGCAGCATGCCTTTTGGCGGCGGACTGCCACGTAACTCTTTATAGAGCTTGATCAGACGACCACGGCTCAGCTGAGTTTCACTCTCTAACATCTGTAAGCGCGCACCTAAAGTGATCAGCTCCATCGCGAGCTGAATATCACGTGCTTCCTGAACAATACTTTTCTCACTCATGACATTGCTCTCTTTTTAGCAGACGCTTCATCTTTAGACGCATTACGCAATAAACGGCTCGATAATAAAATGCCGGTGTGGATTTGTTGTAAATCATCCACGCGTGATTCCTGCGTCAGGCGATTAATGGTGCTGCTATCGGTAAAACGGAACTGGCAAACCAGTTGATTGGTTTCCGCCATTTTTACCATCTCAGGCAATGTTAATTCAGATAATGCGTTCGCCATTTTCTCGTCAATGCCGAGGCGAAACATTGCAGAAGCTTTATCCTGGTTAATTAAACGCTGCGCGAGCAGTAAATAAGACAAATTGAGGTCATAAATATGTTTCAGTACTTCAGAGGTGCCCATTATTTTTCCATCCTGAGAGATGCGACGTAACTGTATCGCAGATTAAAACCTGCGGTTCGAGCTGCTGTTTGTTAAATCAAAAGATGGCAAAAAAACTTCACATAATTTCAATGTCACTGTTTTTCGCCTTCTATTTTCGTGGGTTTCAGACCCACTGAAGGTCGAAAATCCATGCCATTCTATTTTCGAGTTCAGGACATCTTCCGTGACGTCTTCTTACGTTTTTTAGGACTATTCCGAAAACAACGCAAATCTATATCGTCTGATTTCGACATACAACGACAGTCAGATGAAATTTTAGATAAAGTGTGATGCAGATCACACTTTTAACGCAAATTTCTTCAGCAACCCTTTACGATTACTTACCGACTGGTCACTTTTTGAACAAAAAAGTGTGTTTTTAAGTCCAATTTGTCCTGAGAAAGGTTTAATAGGGGGTAAAAGCATCGCTATTCGACGCTTTAAGTAGTCCGGAATGATTATCGGGTGTTAATCGTTTTAACACCCTATTTAGAACCATCTAAAAGAGGGTTGTCAGCATATTATGCTGGAAAGGTGGGGCGTTATTTGCTGTTAAATTAGTTACTTAAGGGGAGTATCGCAGGGTGTGAGTAATGAAATCGTTAAGGTTTCTACGGCAGTAAGAGGGGCTTCTGGCAACCTGGCGTTAACAGTGACAGCAGAATGTTCAGGCTCCGACACCCGATGTAACAAGGGGTTACATAAGAAAGGCGAATGAATTAACGGCAGGTTATACGTTGGCACTATCATTATCGGCAGTCTGAAAAAAAACTTTAGCAAAGTAGTTAAAGAAAGCGGCGGGCAGCGGTATGACTGGGTTTTTGAGGTTCTCTGCATATATCGGGCCACTCTGCGCCGCCACTGAGGATATTGGCACAAAATCGCCGCACAGCGTCTTTAACAGATAGCGGGCGAGTTTTCTGTGAGCTGGGCCGAAAAAAAGCAGCGATACCAGGGTGGTATCGCTGCTTCCATTATTGCGATAAAGGCTCAGGTCAGGCGAGTTTCGGGAAGGTCGCTACCTTGTTCGCGGTGCTGTGGTCAACGCTGCGTGGGTCAATGCGCTCCAGATCCTTCAGGAAGCTCTCACGCCAGGCAGTAATGTCGTTTTTGCGCAATACCGCCATCATGTCGTTGTAGCGTGAAATCCTTTCGGTACGCGGCATGGTTATCGCCTTATCCAGCGCAGCAGCGACTTCATCACGGTCATACGGATTCACTATCAGCGCTGAGGTCAGTTCGTTAGCGGCACCGGCAAAGCGCGACAGCACCAGTACACCAGGATCGTCCGGGTCCTGCGCAGCGACATACTCTTTCGCGACCAGATTCATGCCATCACGCAGCGGCGTCACCAGACCTACATCGGTCAGGCGGAAGATTTTCATCAGCAGGCGACGGTCGAAATGCTGGTTAAGGTAGTAAAGCGGGGTCCAGCCCAGCGTACCGTACTTACCGTTAATCCGTCCTGCTTCGGTCTCCAGCTGATGCCGGATATCCTGATAGGCCTGCACATCACCACGTGAGGTCGGTGCAATCTGCGAGTAACGGATTTTGCCGCGATGCTGCGGGAAGTTTTCCAGCAGCGCTTCATAGGCAAGAAAGCGCTCCGGCAGCCCTTTGGAATAGTCGAGACGTTCGCAGGCAATAATGTTGCGTGCATCGCCCAGCTCTTTCTTCATGGCAGCCATTTTCGGTGGCAGTGGCCCTTCGGCCATCTCTTTAATACTGTCTGGCTCAATCCCGATCGGATAGACCTCAGTCATAAAGGTGTTGCCAAAGGCGCGATGCTTTTTGTCGCCTTTATTCTGCAGTTGCGTAAGCTGACTGACGCTGTCCAGGAAGGCCACCCGATCCGATTCAGTCTGGAAGCCAAGCAGGTCATATTCACACAGCATTTCCAGCAGCTCTTTGTGCGGAGGCAGTGCATTGAATATTTCTGGCGTCGGGAACGGAATATGCAGGAAGAAGCCGATGCGGTTATTAATCCCGGCCCGACGCAGCGCGGCAGCAAACGGTAAGAAATGATAATCGTGGATCCAGACAATATCATCCGGTTTGATCAGCGGTTTTAAACGCTGCGCCACCGCGTCATTAACCTCGCAATACCCTTCCCACGCTTCACGCTGGAACTGCACCAGATCGAGGCGATAATGGAAGGCGGGCCAGATAACCGTGTTTGAGAACTGGCAATAATAGAGATCGTAATCGTTCTGGCTCAGCGGGAAGGAAGCATACTCGATACCTTCATGTTCCTGCACACTGACGTCTTCTACTTCTTCGCCGGTGAACTCGCTGATTTCACCGTTCCAGCCAAACCATAATCCACCGGTGCTTTTCAGTGCATCGAGAATGCCGACGGCCAGGCCGCCTGCGCTGGTTTTAGACCCATCTGGCATGGCGACACGGTTAGATACAACCACTAAACGACTCATAACCTAAACTCCTTACCGACGTTGTCTTGCTCTAATAGTAATAATGTTCTTTCCAGCCAGCCATAAACGGCATCGACATCATTTAGCCGATAACCGGCCTGGCTTGACCCTTCGCCGACTTTAACTGAGACGCCCTGCCGTTCGTTAACGGCCAGGAAGCCCTTCTCATCCGTCAAATCGTCGCCAATAAAGACTGGCGTGCGTCCAGCAAAAGGGGGCTGCTGCATAAAGTCGCTGATTGCGGCACCTTTATCGATGCCTGCCGGTTTAATCTCAACCACGCATTTCCCTGGCTGAAGCGCCAGTCCCGGGAAACGCTTCACTGACTGTTCAGCCAGTCGCAACACATCCTGCTCATGCTGCATCGCCTGACGGTAGTGAAGTGCAAAGGCCATGCCTTTCACCTCAAGCTGAGTGCCAGGCCAGCATGCCATCGCATCCTGCAATTCCTTCCTGAGATTTTTTTCGACCTCAACAGGCAGGCTGATGCGCTGCACATGCCCCTCTGCATCCCGACGCTCAGCGCCATGCACGCCCGCCGCCGGGCCGTACCACGGTGCAGCCAGCGCATCCAGTTGTTCGATGGGTCTGCCGGAGACCAGCGCCAGTGCGCCCTGAGAAAGCGCAGAGAGTTGTTGAAGTTGTGCGATGACCTGCTCAGGAATAAATACCGCTTCGGGACGGGACTGTATCGCTGCCAGCGTACCGTCGACATCAAAAAAGAAGGCGTACTGCCCGCTGCTTAATGTCGGGTACCTGGCATGGGTGTCTGCCGCTTGGGTCACGTTACTTCTCCTGAAAATCAAATTTAATAAAACATTGAGTTAAAACAAGAATGTCCTGACGCAGTCAGGTCAGCAAGCGGGAAATTCTGATAAAGCGGTGATTGAGGGGTAAAACGCGGTGATTGGATAGGTCACTCTCCTCAAACTTGCAAGCGCATTGCTGACAATACTGGCTAACTGAGAACATCTTCACATTAAGTGTAGTCATTAACAGGGGTTATGCCAGAAATATGCACTTTTCATGCCAGCCGCTGCGGTTAAGTCAGCAGAAAAGCGCCATTTACACCTGTTCCTTTTTTAATAATCGTAGCGGTATCGGTCCGCATCACGCTGGAGTGATACCCGTTACGTATTCCATACGAATGACATTCTTCAAAGCTTAAGTTTCTTAAGGTTTTCCTAATATAGAAAGCGCAATCTCGTGACACTTTTATTACTCTGGTTCCTGCTCACATGGCGTTTACCCTGAAGAGGCCGCTGATTAGCCGCCTAAGTTTGCTGATCCTGGCTGCGGTTTATATCGCGGTTTTCCTTAATATTGCCTACTACCGTCAGGTGCTGGCGGTCATGCCGCTGAACAACCTGCATACCACGCTGGTATTTTTAACGATGCCTGTAGTCGCCTTTAGCGTGATTAACATCGTGATTACGCTGGCCTCGTTTGTCTGGCTGGATCGGCTGCTGGCCGCCCTGTTTATTCTGCTCTCTGCGTCGGCACAGTTTTTTATTCAGACTTATAACATCGTGGTCGATCGCTCGATGATCACCAACATGATGGATACCACCGCTTCTGAATCCTTTGCGCTGATTACGCCGCAGCTGCTTCTTACCCTGCTCACCTCGGGCGTGCTGATGGCGTTGCTGGTGTTCTGGCCGCGCATAAAACGGCAGCAGTGGCGTGGCGTGCTGGCGCGACTGCTCAGCGTGCTGCTTTCCGCCGCGCTGATCGTGCTGGTCGCCCTGCTCTTCTATAAAGATTACGCTTCGCTGTTCCGCAACAACCGCGAGCTGGTTAAAGCGCTCAGCCCGTCGAACAGCATTGCGGCAACGCTCTCCTGGTATAAGCATGAGCAACTGCAGAATGTGCCGCTGGTGCGCATCGGTGAAGATGCCCATCTGCAGCCCAGCCGCAGCAGCGGTAAGCCAAATCTGACGATTCTGGTGCTGGGAGAGACGTCGCGCGCGCAAAACTTCTCGCTGGGCGGTTACGGTCGTCTGACCAATCCTTTACTGGCGAAAGACGATGTGATCTACTTCCCGCACACCACCTCGTGCGGCACGGCGACGGCGGTTTCGGTGCCCTGCATGTTCTCCAACATGCCGCGCGCGCACTATGATGATGTGCTGGCCGCTCATCAGGAGGGACTGCTGGATATTATTCAGCGCGCTGGCATCAGCGTGTTATGGAATGAAAATGATGGTGGCTGTAAAGGGGCCTGTGACCGGGTGCCGCATCAGGATATGACCAGCCTGAACCTGCCCGGCATGTGTATTGATGGTGAGTGTTATGACGACGTACTGTTCCACGGGCTGGACGACTACATCAGCCAGCTGAAAGGCAACGGGGTCATTGTCCTGCACACCATTGGCAGTCATGGCCCGACCTACAGCCATCGATATCCGCCACAGTTCCGTCAGTTTGAACCGACCTGTGACACCAATCAGATTCAGGATTGTTCGCAACAACAGCTGATCAACACCTATGACAACACGCTGGTCAATGTGGATCATATTGTCGATAAAGCAATCAATGTCCTGCGCGCGCATCAGGATCGCTTCACCACCAGCCTGGTCTATCTTTCCGATCACGGTGAATCGCTGGGTGAAAATGGCGCTTACCTGCATGGCCTGCCCTATGCTATTGCCCCGGATACGCAGAAACATGTGCCGATGCTGATCTGGCTTTCCGATGATTATCAGAAACGTTATGCGGTTAATCGCGGCTGTCTGAATAAACTGGCGGCGACAGACGATTTTTCACAGGATAATCTGTTTTCAACCATGCTGGGATTAACCGGCACCGCGACCCACGAATATGTGCCTGCGGATGATATTTTGACGTCGTGTCGGAGCCAACCTTAATGAAGATACTGATTGTTGAAGATGATGCGCTGCTACTGCAAGGCCTGATGCTGGCGCTGGAAGGCGAAGGCTATGTCTGCGATGGCGTGACGCGGGTGCGGGATGCTGAAGCGCATTTCGCCAGCGGTCTCTATAGTCTGGTGGTGCTGGATCTGGGTTTGCCGGACGAAGATGGCCTGCATTTCCTGATACGACTGCGGCGGCAGAAAAAGATGACGCCGGTGCTGATACTGACCGCGCGCGACACCATCAGCGAGCGCATTGCCGGGCTCGACGCGGGTGCTGACGACTATCTGATTAAACCGTTTTCGCTGGATGAGCTGCTGGCGCGGATCCGTGCGCTGATCCGCCGTCACGTCAATCAGGGCGACAGCCAGGTGAGAGTCGGCGCGCTGGCGCTGGATATGACCCATCGTCAGATCACCCTCAGCGATGTGCTGCTGGATCTGACACCCAAAGAGTTTGCGATTCTGTCACGACTGATGCTGAAGGCCGGCAATCCGGTTCACCGGGAAATTCTCTACCAGGACATCTATAACTGGGAGACCGAGCCTTCTACTAATACGCTGGAAGTGCATATCCATAATCTGCGCGACAAAATTGGCAAAAGCGCCATTCGTACCGTGCGCGGGTTTGGTTATGCGCTGGTGACGCAGGGTGGCGTTCGCGAGGCCATATGATAAAACGTTTCGATCACCGCAGTATGCGCTTTCGCCTGATCCTGACCATTGGTCTGATTCTGCTGGTCTTCCAGGTGATCAGCGTGGTCTGGCTGTGGCATGAGAGTAAAGAGCAGATTCAGTTTCTGGTGGAAGCCCAACTGCAGAAGCGCAACATGGACAGTCACGTGAAGCGAGAAGTCCATGAAGCGGTGGCCAGCCTGGCGGTGCCGAGCCTGGTGATGATTACGCTGACGCTGCTGCTTTGCTATCAGGCGGTGAAATGGATCACCCGGCCGCTCTATCAGCTGCAGCGGGAACTCGAAAGCCGCAGCGAAGAGAATCTCGATCCCGTCGCCTGTCACAGTCAGGTTCATGAGATCGATGCGGTGACTCAGGCGATCAATCAGCTGGTCGCCCGCCTCAACAGCAGTCTGGAGCGCGAGCGGCTGTTTACCGCCGACGTGGCGCATGAGTTGCGCACGCCGCTGGCGGGATTACGGCTGCATCTGGAGTTAATCGAACGCAACAGCGATGTCAAAGTTCAGCCGCTGGTGCAGCGTCTGGATCAGATGACCCACAGCGTGTCACAGCTGCTGAATCTGGCGCGCGCCGGACAGTCATTCACTTCGGGCACCTATCAGAACGTCGGGCTGATTGAAGATGTGATCCTGCCGATGGAAGCGGAGCTGAGTATTATGCTGGAGGCGCATCAGCAGACGCTGGTGCTGGATCTGCCGCAGGAGCAGTTTGTGCGTGGTGATGCGACCCTGCTGAAGATGTTGCTGCGTAATCTGGTTGAGAACGCCCATCGCTATAGCCCGGATAACAGCACCATCAGCGTGCAGCTGTTGTCTGTGCCACAGCCCATGATGGTAGTGGAAGATGAGGGACCGGGCATTGATGAGAGTAAAAGTGGCGAGCTGAGTAAAGCGTTTATCCGGATGGACAGTCGCTATGGCGGTATCGGACTCGGGCTGAGCATTGTCAGCCGCATCGTCCAGTTACACCGTTTTCAGTTTTTCTTAGAGAACCGTCGCGACCGGAGCGGTTGCCGGGCCGTCATTAAGTTTTAAGCGGTAAACCAGGCAGACAGAAACAGAACAACTGTTGCTGCGGCGATCAGCAGTGCAGCATATTCGCTCATCGGACGTGAAGCAGTGACAGACAGGGTAGCAGGCGCAGTTTTCATAGCATTATCCTCCGTTAGAGCAGGCAGTATCGCGACTGCATATTAAGGAAACCTTAAGCTCGTAAGACTGCCGGTAAAAATGTCTGCTCTGCCCTGTTTCCCTGTTGACCTTACCTTTATGACCACTGACCTTTCCGCCGCACCCGCAGTGTGCTCTACACTTAATGGCACCCTTCCGTTAAAGGAGCTACGCCATGAGCCAACGCATGCACAAATATGCTTTTCCGGTCAGCAAAGCCCGCAAATACCTTGAGCCGGGACCGGTGCTGCTGCTCAGCTCGCAGTATCAGGATCAGCATGACATCATGACGCTCGGCTGGCACACGGTGCTGGAGTTCTCGCCGTCCCTGGTCGGCTGCATGATTGCCGGTATGAATCACAGCCACGAGCTGATCCGCAACAGCGGTCAGTGCGTGCTGAATATTCCTTCCGCCTCGCTGATTAATGAAGTGGTGGCTGTCGGCAACAGCCACGGTGACAGTATTGATAAGTTTGAAGCCTTTGGCCTGACGCCGGAGCCGGCTCAGGTAGTGGGTGCGCCGATGATTGCCGAATGTTTTGCCAGCTTTGAATGTCAGCTTTATGACGACGCCATGGTCGCCCGCTACAACCTGTTTATTTTTGAGATCGTCAAAGCGCATGTCGCTGAGCAGCCCGAATATCCCCCGACCCTGCACTACACCGGTGAAGGCCGGTTTAGCGTGATGAGCGACAAAATGCTGGATAAGAGCGGAGATTTTAAACCGGAGATGCTCATCTAGTTGAAAGCGCTCTGCTGCGCCCCCATTCACCTCTTTCGACCTGACAGGAGTAAATTATTATGGCAATCGAATACGCAGTTATCGCTGGCGGCTGTTTCTGGTGTACCGAAGCGGTATTTAAGGATGTGATCGGCGTTGAGTCGGTTGAAAGCGGCTATACCGGCGGTGCCCGTCCTAATCCGACCTATGAGCAGGTCTGCAGTGGCGCAACCGGTCATGCAGAAGCGATCCGCATTGGTTTTGATCCGGAGCAGGTAACTTATGGCGATCTGCTGGATATCAGCTTTGTCACGCATGATCCGACCCAGTTGAACCGTCAGGGCAATGATATCGGCACCCAGTATCGCTCTGCCATTTTCCCGGCGAATGCCGAGCAGGAAGCAGAAGCGCGCGCCGCCATTGAACGCGCCCAGACTGATCATGATGTGCCGGTTGTGACCACCATTGAGCCGCTGAAAGAGTGGTATCCCGCTGAAGCCTATCATCAGGATTACTGGGAAGGTGCCGGTCAGCGCAATGGTTACTGCATGGCAGTCATCCCACCGAAACTGCAGAAGCTGCGTAAGAGCTTCGCTAATCGGGTGAAGAGCTGATTTAGCGTCTGACGGAGCGGCGTCTGGCTGGGATACAGGCCCGGACGTCGCTCCGGGTAATTTCAGTCGTCACGCCGTCCTTAACATGACCCGATCGGCTTCTTTATTACTGTGGAATATGGCGCATAAATGCCCGATTTTAAGCCGCAGTAAATCGATTCGTTCAGAGCTTAAGCGAATAGATCGAAAGAAAAAAATAGTGCTTGACCCTTTTCAGCCGACTCCCTATAGTACCGCCCCGTTGACCCAGCGCGGTCAGCGAAGTAAATGTGGTGAGGTGTCCGAGTGGCTGAAGGAGCACGCCTGGAAAGTGTGTATACGGCAACGTATCGGGGGTTCGAATCCCCCTCTCACCGCCACATTCTAAAGAAGAGCCTGAACTTATGTTCAGGCTTTTTTTTTGCCTATTGCACAGTAAGGGGGGTGAGAAGCCCCGCCGGGGTTCGACAGCATGCACAGCATGCACAGCATGCACAGCATGCTGGACAGCGGAGCCTGCGACGCTACCCCACAATAAGAAAACCCGGCCGGGGCCGGGTTTGGGCGCTACACTTCTACTCAATCAAACGCTAGCTATATGCGTGCAGGGTGCGCTGACACAGCGCAGAACGCACACAATCCTCTTTGCCAAAGCGCACAATGCCCACCATCTCGTCCTCTTCAAAACGCGCCAGCGCGTCCGCGAGACCGGAAGGCACCCCAGCGGGCAAGTCGCACTGGGTAATATCGCCGTTAACAATGACCGTGACGTTTTCGCCCAGTCGGGTCAGGAACATTTTCATCTGCGCGGCGGTCACGTTCTGCGCCTCGTCCAGAATCACCACAGCATTTTCAAAGGTGCGGCCTCGCATATAGGCGAAGGGCGCAATCTCTACTTTGGCAATTTCCGGACGCAGACAATATTGCATAAATGATGCGCCAAGACGTTTAACCAGAATGTCATAAACCGGGCGGAAATAAGGGGCGAATTTCTCAGAAATATCACCGGGCAGGAATCCCAAATCCTCATCTGCCTGAAGTACCGGGCGCGTAACAATAATCCTGTCGATATCCTTATTAATCAGGGCCTCAGCCGCTTTCGCAGCACTAATCCAGGTTTTACCACATCCGGCCTCACCGGTTGCAAAGATCAGCTGTTTCGTTCCTATGGCATTGAGATAGTGCGCCTGAGCTTCATTACGGGCTTCAATCGGTAGCCGGTCACGCGTATCGCGCGCCATGCCAATTGCATCCAGTCCGCTCATATGCACCAGCGAAGTGACCGACTCTTCTTCACGCTGACGATGACTCCGTGAGTCATTACGAAGCACTCTTCTCGCTTCCCGACGCGCTTTGATCACTGCTTTCTGTCTTCCCATAGTGGCACCTTTCAGTTGGTTTCATTTCCTGCGCGAGGCCGGTGGCCCGTTGCGATTACGTGAACGCTTTAGAGGTTTCAGTTGGCTTCCTTTTGAGCCATGACAGGACAGGATAGTGGGTATGCAGCAGCGCAATAGCGTGGCTGAACACCGGATAAAACAGGCTGTGCTAAGACAAAAGAAATGGTTGAAGGAAGGGAGAAATAACGAGGCAGAATTGTCCTCGCGGTCAGGCGCAATTTATTCAGTGACAGTAACGTTCCATAAAAGACTCGACCCATGCGCGAACTCCAGTGTGATACATCGACACATCCGATTACGCCTGTTGAATAAAGTGCATCATTTCGTTGGACTTTTGCAATAGTAATTTTACCTGCTGGCAAAGGAATTGCTAATCACACGTAACTATTTCTTTTAAGGCGAGATGTAAAATTCATAGATTACAGTGAATTAGCTTATTTGATATATGCCAGAGCATGGCTTAATCTCAGCGAAAACTCAGTAAGCAAAGTGCTGAAACCGAAAAGGCAGGCGGTCAGGGATGAGCCGCCTGCGATGGTTAAAATTTAATCAGGACTCCAGCAACGGCTGCGCTAAATAATGGCTGGCGTCGGGGACACCGGGCAAAGCAAAAAAGTAACCGCCGCCAAAAGGCCGGATATATTCTTCCAGCGCTTCACCGTTCAGACGCTGCTGCACGGTAAGAAATCCACGTTCCAGATCGTGCTGGTAGCAGACGAACAGCAGCCCCATCTCCAGCTGGCCGGAGGCGGAGATACCCGCCGAGTAACTGTAGCCGCGTCGCAGCATCAGGCTGCTGGCCGTCTCAGGTGTGCGAGGGTTAGCAAGGCGAATATGTGCATCCAGTGCAATCACGTCGCCATCCGGGTCACGGGCATAATCCGGCACGTCACGCTCATGCTTCATTCCCAGCGGCGCACCGCTCAGCTTCTCGCGGCCAAAGATGGTCTGCTGCTCACCCAGCGGCGTGCGGTCCCACATTTCCACGTGAAAGCGGATAAGCCGCACGGCCTGATAGCTGCCGTTGCGTGCCCAGACCGGTTCTTCCTGGTCCGCGGTCACCCAAAGCAGTTGATTCATCAGTGCAGAATTACGGGTATCCGGATTCGCCGTGCCATCTTTAAAGCCCAGCAGATTGATCGGCGTCTCCTGCCCCTGACTGCGTGCCGCGTGGTCGGAGATAAAGCCTTCGCGCCGCCAGCGTACACCCAGCAAGTCGGGCGTATGCTTGATGATGTCACGCAGGGCATGAATCACCGTATCCTGAGTGTTGGCACAGAGCTGTAACAGCAAATCGCCGTGACACTGGCTGGCATCCAGCGAATCATTGGGGAAGCGCGTCATCGGCTGCAATTTTTTCGGCTTATGCGGCGCCAGATCAAAGCGTTCATCAAACAGCGAATGCCCGACCGACACGGTAATCGTCAGATTATCCGGCGCGATAGTCGCCCCCAGAATACCGGAATCCATCGGAGGCAGTTGCGGATTGGTGACCGCAGGTGCCGGACCGCCCGCAGTGAGAAAGGCGATACGCTGGGTCAGCAGTTGAAACAGACGCTTCAGTTCGGCTTTATCGTTGCTGAGCAGATCAAACGCCACCAGCATCATTGATGCCTGCTGGGGCGTCGTGATACCCGCCTGATGCTGACCATAAAACGGCTGCGTCTGCTGTCGCGCCTGCGGCGTCACCGTACCCGGCGAAAAGCTGTCAGCGGCAGCGGTATGGAACGGACAGCCGCCGCCGATGGCCGCCGCGCCGCCCAGCAGACCCAGTCCTTTCAGTAAACGACGACGCGCAGGCTGCGCGTCATCTTCCTTACGACTCATGATTAATCCAGACCCAGAGTGCCACGAAGTAATGAAAGATCTTCCGCCAGGGCGGTGATCGGCCCTTTCAGCGCGTTACGGTCGGCGCTGGTCAGCTTCTCATAGGATTCGAAACCGGTTTGGGTGCGGTACTTGCTCAGGATCGCATCCACTTTTTTAAAGTTGGCATCTACCTTGGCCAGCAGCTGTGGATTCGCTTTGCTCACCAGCGGTCGCAGCAGCTCAACGATTTTCTGTGCACCATCGATATTGGCCTGGAAATCCCACAGGTCGGTGCGGCTGTAGCGATCTTCTTCGCCGGAGATTTTGCTGGAAGCCACTTCTTCAATCAAACCGGCTGCGCCGCCGACGACTTTGGCTGGCGGGAAGGCCAGTTCGCTGATGCGCACCTGCAGATCTTTCACATCTTTATTCAGCTTATCCGCGTAGTCAGCCATGTCTTTGGTGCTGTTATCAGCAAACAGGGCTTTTTCCAGACGGTGGAAACCGGTGAACTTCGGATCGGCTGATTTCTTCTCGTAGTCATCTTCACGGGCATCGATACTGCCGTCGAGATCGGAGAACAGCTCAGCAATCGGCTCAATGCGCTCATAGTACTGACGGGTCGGGGCAAACAGCGCTTTGGCTTTTTCCACATCGCCCGCTTTAACCGCGTCCGTGAACGCCTGAGTGCTGCTCACCAGCTGGTTAACCTGCTCCGTTACATAAGCTTTATATTCGGTGATCGGCCCTTCCAGCTGCATACGTGCGGAAGTGCTGTTTGTCGCTGCGCCCTCACCCTTTACAATCAGCTTGCCTTTTGGATTGCTCAGCAGGCCACAGGTCATCTCATATTCGCCCGCTTCCAGATTAGCGGTCAGCTTCTGACTGAAGCCCGGCGCGATGTTTTCACGCTCTTCCACCACCAGCACGCCTTTGAGGATCTCCCACTCCAGCGCTTTCTGGCTGTTATTTTTAATCAGGAACTGGGTTTTGCCAGCTTTAACCGTCAGGCTCATCGGCTCACACTGCCTGTCATTGACGCTTACGGTAACCTGAGGAACCGCTGCGGTCGCCGATGCGGAGATTGCCAGCAGAGGAAGCAGCAGTGCCTTGCGGCGGAAACGCATTGTCATCTCGATATTCCCTGTTAAGTTGCAGGCGCGACGGGCGCGCCAAAAAAATGTCTGATTACACCGTGGCCGACGCAGCAGGACGCGCAGGCATAAAGAACAGAATCAGCGCCGGGATCAGGTAGACGAAGTAAATCGTCACTTCACTAACGCTTGGCGTCTCCTGATAACCCAGAATGCCTTCCAGCAGCGTGCCGAACAGCGAATGGGTCGATAAGGTATTGCTGAGATCGAAGGCCACATCCTGAAAGCGATTCCATAATCCCGCTTCGTGGAAGGCGCGAATCGCACCGGCTGCAAGGCCCGCCGCGACAAACAGGATGAAGACGCTGGTCCAGCGGAAGAAATGCGCCATGTTCAGACGGATACCGCCCCAGTAAAGCAGCATGCCCAGCACCACGGCGGTTGCCAGCCCCAGTACCGCGCCAATCGGTGGCGCATAACCGACATCCTGCGTAAACGCCGCCAGCAGGAAGAACACCGACTCCAGCCCTTCACGTGCCACGGCAAGAAACACCATCAGCACCAGCGCCAGACCGCCACGACCGGAGCGTTGCAGCGCCTGATCCACCGCCTGCTCAAGCTCGACCCTGATGTTGCGGGCGACTTTACGCATCCAGAAAACCATTGATGTCAGGATTACCACCGCAATCACCGCCACAATGCCCTCAAACAGCTCCTGTTCTTTTTGCGGGAATTCACCGGTAGTGGCATTGATGAACAGGCCAAGGCCCAGACAGAGCGCAGCGGCGATAAACACGCCCGCCCACATCGCCGGAAACCATTGGGTGCGCTGGGTGCGCTTGAGATAGCTGGCTATCAGGCTGACTATCAGCGCGGCTTCGAGCCCTTCGCGCAGCATGATGAGAAAAGGAACAAACATCGCCAACCTCTTGAATGTTAAGCAGCGTCAATGAACAGTAAAATCAGGTAAAGTGTAAACGATACCGATTATCATTATCGCTGCGAAAAAAACAAGTTACTGGCGGAGATAATTTCATCTTTGGGTGATTTATCTTTGTAACAAAAAAAAGCCCGCTCCTTACGGGGCGGGCTTTCATGACTAACGCTTCGCTTATTTGGTCTGGAACTCCGCTTCTGCGGCAGCAAAGCGCTGCTGCGCTTCGGCTGAGGGTTCACGTCCCATCAGGCTGAAGACCACAATCGCGATACTGGCGAAGATGAAGCCAGGGATGATTTCATACAGTCCCAGCCAGCCATACTGTTTCCATACCAGTACGGTCAGCGCACCAATGATCATCCCCGCCAGCGCACCGTTGCGGTTCATACGCTTCCAGCAGACGCCAAACAGCACTACCGGACCAAACGCTGCAC
Organism: Pantoea sp. 9140; assembly: GCF_000745295.1. Taxonomy (NCBI): domain Bacteria; kingdom Pseudomonadati; phylum Pseudomonadota; class Gammaproteobacteria; order Enterobacterales; family Erwiniaceae; genus Pantoea; species Pantoea sp. 9140. The sequence goes on from NZ_JQNO01000001.1 coordinate 2,112,957, forward strand.
CAAAGCCCGCCCATGCGTAGCTTACCAGGCCCAGCACACGGTTTTCCGGGTTCGACGCCAGCGCAATCGCAATCAGCGCCACCAGCAGCACCATCAGACGCCCTACCCATACCAGCTCTTTCTGGCTGGCATTTTTGCGCAGGAAGCCTTTATAGAGGTCTTCGGTCAGGGCGCTGGAGCAGACCAGCAGCTGACAGCTCAGCGTGGACATTACAGCTGCCAGAATGGCTGACAGCAGAATACCGGCAATCCACGGGTTAAACAGAATGCGCGCCAGCTCGATAAAGACGCGCTCAGCGTTGTCATTGACGCCCGTTGCCAGGGTCGGGTTGTTCTGGAAGTAGGCAATACCGAAGAAGCCGACTGCCACCGCACCCGCCAGACAGAGCACCATCCACGCCATACCGATACGGCGTGCGGTGCGGATAGAACGATGCGAATCTGCCGCCATAAAGCGCGCCAGAATATGGGGTTGCCCGAAGTAGCCCAGACCCCAGCCGAGCAGGGAGATGACCGCAACGAAGTTCAGCCCTTTGAGCATGTCGAGGTTTTCAAGGCTTTTCGCCTCAATCACCGTCAGCGAATCGGACCAGCCGCCTACTGCGATAATGACAAACACCGGCGTCAGGATCAGCGCAAAAATCATCAGGCTTGCCTGAACGGTATCGGTCCAGCTCACCGCCAGGAAACCGCCCACCAGCGTGTAGAGGATGGTTGCCGCTGCACCCGCCCACAGAGCCGTCTGGTAATCCATACCAAAGGTGCTTTCAAAAAGACGCGCACCGGCCACCACGCCCGAGGCGCAGTAGATGGTGAAGAATACCAGAATCACAATAGCGGAGATGACGCGAAGAATTTTACTATGGTCTTCAAAGCGGCTGGTAAAGAAGTCCGGCAGGGTCAGGGCATTGTTGTGATGCTCGGTCTGAACACGCAGGCGACCGGCCACGATTTTCCAGTTCAGCCAGGCACCGATGGTCAGGCCAATCGCAATCCAGCTCTCAGAGATGCCGGAAATGAAGATGGCACCCGGTAAGCCCATCAGCAGCCAGCCGCTCATATCGGATGCACCGGCAGAGAGTGCCGTGACCACGCTACCCAGACTGCGGCCACCGAGGATGTAATCATCGAAGTTTTTGGTCGAGCGATAAGCCGCAAAACCGATTAATACCATCCCAAGAATATAAACCACAAAGGTCACCAGCATTGGTGTACTTACACTCATCTGTCTCTCCACTTATTATTTGATATCCCAGAGAAATCGCCAGCTACCCGCCTGCCGGAACGGGGCAAAGCGGGTCGATTTTCTTCGTCAGGGCGTCAGTCATTTCCCAGTGGCGCGGTATCCTGCCGGAAAGGCGTTCCGCGCACAATGGATTTAACACAGGCGTTACAGTGATTTCACTAACCGTTTGTGAAAACTTGCTGATAGGTTGCACTCGCTCACAGTTATCCGGTTGTACCTCTGTATAACCGGCCGTAAACCCGCTTTTTATCGGGCCTGCCGACCTGGCGAGGATCTTGCAGCAATATCCGTGCCGCATTGTGGGATTTAACAATTGCCGATGTAAGAAGGGTGTTAACTGGCTCACATTTAACACGGTTGCACAAAGTTGCAACTTAAGTGATAGTGCAGCCAACGCCGTATCGAACCACTATTAAGGAGCTCTGGAGTCATGGCTACAACCACCATGGGTGTGAAACTGGATGACGCAACACGTGAGCGCATCAAACTGGCTGCGCAGCGTATTGATCGCACGCCACACTGGCTGATTAAACAGGCCATCTTTAACTACCTGGGCCAGCTGGATAGCGGCGATGCCGTGCCGGAGATCCCGCTTTCTGCCCAGGTGGCGGCCGAGTCTGAGGATACCCAGCCAGAGGAGACGCACCAGCCGTTCCTTGACTTTGCAGAGCAGATTTTACCTCAGTCGGTGACGCGTTCAGCAGTGACCGCCGCCTGGCGTCGTCCGGAGACCGATGCGGTACCAATGATGCTGGAGCAGGCGCGCTTACCGGCAGCGCTGGCAGAGAAAACCCATCAGCTGGCTTATCAGCTCGCCGACAAGCTGCGGCACCAGAAAGGCGCAACCGGACGCGCCGGTATGGTGCAAAGCCTGCTCCAGGAGTTCTCTCTTTCTTCACATGAAGGCGTGGCGCTGATGTGCCTTGCAGAGGCGCTGCTGCGTATTCCTGACAAGCCAACGCGTGATGCGCTCATCCGCGACAAGATCAGCAACGGCAACTGGCAATCGCATCTGGGCCGCAGCCCGTCGCTGTTTGTCAACGCCGCGACCTGGGGCCTGCTGTTTACCGGCCGTCTGGTCTCGACCCATAACGAGGCGAATCTTTCCAGCTCGCTCAACCGCATCATCGGTAAGGGCGGCGAGCCCCTGATCCGCAAAGGCGTGGATATGGCGATGCGTCTGATGGGTGAGCAGTTCGTCACCGGTGAAACCATTGCTGAAGCGCTGGCGAACGCCCGCAAGCTGGAAGAGAAAGGCTTCCGTTACTCTTACGATATGCTGGGCGAAGCGGCCCTGACCGCAGGCGATGCCAAAGCCTATCTGCTCTCTTATCAGCAGGCGATTCACGCCATCGGTAAAGCGTCGAATGGTCGTGGCATTTATGAAGGCCCGGGCATCTCCATCAAACTCTCAGCTCTGCATCCCCGCTACAGCCGTGCGCAGTATGAGCGGGTGATGGAAGAGCTCTACCCTATTCTGAAATCACTGACGCTACTGGCCCGCTCCTATGACATCGGCATCAACATCGACGCAGAGGAAGCTGACCGGCTGGAACTGTCGCTGGATATGCTGGAGAAACTCTGTTTCGAGCCAGAGCTGGAAGGCTGGAACGGCATCGGCTTCGTCATTCAGGCTTATATGAAACGCTGTCCATTTGTGATCGATGAGCTGATCGATCTGGCGCAACGCAGCCGCCGTCGTCTGATGATCCGTCTGGTGAAAGGCGCGTACTGGGACAGCGAAATCAAGCGCGCCCAGATGGAAGGTCTGGAAGGCTACCCGGTTTACACCCGTAAGGTTTACACTGATATCTCTTACCTGGCCTGCGCCCGCAAACTGCTTTCTGTTCCCAGCCTGATCTATCCGCAGTTTGCTACGCACAATGCCCACACCCTGGCCGCGATTTATCAGCTGGCAGGCAATAACTACTATCCGGGGCAGTATGAGTTCCAATGTCTGCACGGCATGGGTGAACCGCTGTATGAGCAGGTGGTCGGCAAAGTGGCGGACGGCAAGCTGAATCGCCCCTGCCGTATCTATGCGCCGGTCGGCACCCATGAAACCCTGCTGGCCTATCTGGTGCGTCGACTGCTGGAAAACGGAGCCAATACCTCGTTCGTAAACCGCATTGCCGATACCTCGCTGCCGATTGATGAGCTGGTAGCCGATCCGGTGACTGCCGTCGAGAAACTGGGGATCAGCGAAGGCGCCATTGGCCTGCCGCATCCGAAGATCCCCCTGCCGCGTGAGCTGTATGGCGAGAACCGCGTCAACTCAGCGGGTCTGGATATGGCTAACGAGCACCGTCTCGCCTCACTCTCCAGCGCCCTGCTGAGCAGCGCTGCACAGCCCTGCCTGGCCGAGCCGATGATCGACGGTGAAGCGGGTGCGGGTGAGTTGCGCGACATTCTGAACCCGGCTGCACCAAACGATCGTGTGGGTCAGGTACGTGAAGCCACAGAGCAGGAAGTCTCTGTGGCGCTGGATGCCGCCGTGAACAGCGGACCGATCTGGTTTGCCACCCCACCACAGGAGCGTGCGGCTATTCTGGAACGCGCCGCACAGATTATGGAAGGCCAGATGCAGCAGCTGCTTGGCATCCTGGTGCGTGAAGCAGGCAAGACCTATAACAACGCCATCGCGGAAGTGCGCGAAGCGGTTGATTTCCTCTATTACTACGCCGGTATGGTGCGTGACGATTTCGACAACGAAACGCATCGTCCGCTGGGTCCGGTGGTCTGTATCAGCCCGTGGAACTTCCCGCTGGCGATCTTTACCGGCCAGATTGCGGCTGCACTGGCAGCAGGCAACAGCGTACTGGCTAAACCGGCTGAGCAGACGCCGCTGATTGCCGCACAGGCAGTTCAGATCCTGCTGGACGCGGGTGTACCGCCGGGCGTGCTGCAACTGCTGCCGGGTCAGGGTGAAACCGTGGGTGCGCAGCTGACCGGGGACAATCGGGTCCGTGGCGTGATGTTTACCGGCTCAACCGCAGTCGCGACCCTGCTGCAGCGGAATCTGGCCGGTCGCCTTGATCAACACGGTCGTCCGGTGCCGCTGATTGCGGAAACCGGCGGGATGAACGCGATGATCGTTGACTCCTCCGCGCTGACTGAGCAGGTGGTGATCGATATCGTCGCGTCGGCCTTCGACAGCGCCGGACAGCGCTGCTCTGCCCTGCGTCTGCTCTGCATTCAGGAAGATGTCGCCGACCATACGCTGAAGATGCTGCGCGGCGCGATGGCAGAGTGCCGCATGGGCAATCCGGAGCGCTTCTCTACCGACATCGGCCCGGTGATTGATGCCGAGGCAAAAGCCAATATCGATCGCCATATTCAGGCGATGCGTAACAAGGGCTTCACGGTTTACCAGGCGGTTCAGGATAACCCGCAGGACAGCAAAGAGTGGACCAGCGGCACCTTTGTCAAACCGACGCTGATTGAGCTGAATCAGGTCAGCGATCTGGACAAAGAGATTTTTGGACCGGTGCTGCATGTAGTGCGCTTCACCCGCAACAACCTGCCGAAGCTGGTTGAGCAGATCAACGCCTCCGGCTATGGCCTGACGCTGGGTGTGCATACCCGCATCGACGAGACCATCGCACAGGTCACGGCCAACGCCCGTGTCGGTAACCTCTACGTTAACCGCAACATGGTGGGCGCGGTGGTTGGCGTTCAGCCGTTTGGCGGGGAAGGCTTATCCGGAACCGGTCCGAAAGCCGGCGGTCCGCTCTATCTCTACCGCCTGCTGGCCAGTCGTCCGGATGGCGCGCTGCGTCTGACCTTTGATCGTCAGGATGCCGAGCGACCGGCAGACAGCACGCTGCGTCAGTCGCTGCTGGCACCGCATCAGGCGCTGAGCAACTGGGCGAAAGATAAGCCTGAACTGGCGCAACTCTGCCAGCACTATGGCGAGCTGGCCCAGGCGGGCGTGGTCCGTCTGCTGCCTGGCCCGACCGGCGAGCGCAACACCTTCTCGCTGCTGCCGCGCGATCTGGTGCTCTGTCTGGCGGACAATGAGCAGGATGCGTTGATCCAGCTGGCTGCGGTCACCAGCGTGGGCAGTAAAGCGCTGTGGCAGGATGATGAGCTGCATCGCGCGCTGCGGGCCTCGCTGCCTGATGCCGTGAAAGCGCGCATCACGCTGGCACGTGACCCGTTAGCGGCAGAGTTTGATGCGGTGATCTATCACGGCGATGCCGATCAGCTGCGTACACTTTGTGAGCAGATCGCAGCGCGTGACGGCGCGATTGTTTCGGTGCAGGGCTTCGCCCGTGGCGAGACCAATCTGCTGCTTGAGCGTCTGCTGATTGAGCGCTCGCTGAGTGTGAATACCGCGGCGGCGGGTGGTAATGCGAGTCTGATGACCATTGGGTAAGAAGCGTTCGCCGGAGAGTGTTCGCTGCGCGAACGGGCTGCTGCGGAGCTGAAGCTGGGGTGGTTCGCTGCGCGAACGGGCTCTGAGAGGGGTTTCGTTCGCCTGGCAGATGCATGCGCTAAAGTTGGGGGTGTTCGCTGCGCGAACGGGCGCTGAGAGGGGTTTCGTTCGCCTGATCAGCTGGGCAGTTTCAGACACGCCTCTGCAGGCGACCGACAAGGGGCGCCAGTCGCCGCGCCCCTTGACCCCCGGCTCCGGCCTGCTTCACCGCCGCTTCGCGGTTCCTTCGCTTCTTCCGGATTTCTCACGGACCGGCAGGACGCGCCATCCCTGCCGCGAACCCGCCTCTTCGCGACATCCCTGTCGCTCGTCCTGAAATCCCTCATCCGCTCAGCGGTTCAGATGGCCTCTCTAACCCCCTCGCTGTTATCTCTTCTTCTTATGTTGGGTACTTTATCGCTGTGGTTTTTCAGGATTGCCTCTGGCTTCAGGCTCAGCAGTCAGAAAGGCCTTACACTCTATCCGTGGTAATCACGTCTTCTTCGGGCACTGAGATTGTAGCGGTAAGATTCCGTGATTAGCTTTTGCTTTTGCTTTTGCTTTGGCTTTTGCTTTGGCTTTCGCTTTGGCTTTGGCTTTCAGTCCAGCAGACAACACACCATCCGAAAAAACAAAGAAGGTATTACAGGCGGGGGTTTGGTAGAGGCATCCGAAGCGCTGAGGAACAACCGGAGGCCAGGATGAGCCGACAGGACGTCGGTGAAAGGACGGTTCGCGCCAGGGATGGCGCGTCCGGACGGTCCGTCGGCCGCAGGGCGTGACGAGGGCACCCCGCAAAGCGGTGCGTGCAGGCTGCCGGACGCCGGGATTGTTAAGGGGCGGGCGTCCGCCCCTTGACGCGTCCGCCTGCACGGAGACCCTGAAACTCCCCACCGCCTGGCGGGCGAGCCCCCCTCAGTGTTAGCCCGCTGCAAAGCGAAATTCGCCAACCGGCAGGGGTTTTAGGAGGGGCACCCTGAAACTCCCCATCGCCTGGCGGGCGTAACCTTCTCAGAGCCCGCCCGCTGCACAGCGTCCTCTTCCCGCTGCAAGCGCCCCTCACCCGCCGCCAGGCACCCTCTTCATCAGCGTCGGAAACACAAACAGCGACTGCCCCACCCCGCGATTGGTCAGCGACCAGATCGCCACTGAGCAGAGCGAACAGAGCCCCACGATAGCCACCGGATAAAAGCAGGCCCACAGGAACGAAAACCACGCCTGCTCAAACAGATGATGCCGCTGCGCGAACAGAATGGCCGACATCCCAAAGAACTCGATGAAAATACGGTGGATGACGTAAATCTGCAGCGTATTGCGGCCGACCCAGTTGAGATAGCGCATGCTGAAATGCTGATTCAGCCAGCGGCAGGCGGCGATGCTGAACAACACCGCCAGCACACACAGGAACAGGCTCTTATCCAGACCGAATATCACATGAATCCCGGCGACTGCGGCCAGTAGCGCCCAGGGCATCAGGTTCTCCCGCCGCCATTCACTCAGGCGCAGCATCGTCTGGCTCCAGAACGCCCCTAACAGGAAGAACAGGAAATATTGCGCCAGGCTCTGCGGTCCCCAGAACGGGATCACTTTTTCAACCGCCAGATAATTCAGCAGAATCGCCACCGCCACCAGGGCCAGCTTATATTGACGGAAAATTTTGGCACAGAGGAAATAGAGTCCCAGCCCATAGAGATACCACGAGGTACTCATGGCCATAAAGGTCAGCTTGAGAAATTCAAACAGCGAACCGGCATAGGCGGCATTCAGATTCTGCGAAATGCGCTGGCCGGTAATTTCAGTGGAGATGCCGATAATCGACCACCACTGAATAAACCCCCACAGAATATAGAGATAAAAGAGATTAGTGATACGACTGGTAAAGACCTGTTTCCAGGGGCGGTTGAGAATGCCGTTAGTCGCCAGCAATCCCGACACAAAGAAAAAGGCGGGCATACGCAGCGGCGACAGGACCGTATTAAACTGTATCCATATTTCTGCGGGGATCCACCCGGCAGTGAGGTATTTCATCGTCCCTTCAAAACCCGGTAATACCGTGTGATACAGGACCACTAGCAATATGCAGGTGCCCTTCAGGGTATCTACCCATAATATCTGGTCTGACTTAGTCTGGCTCATTCAATGACTCCTGCTATGTAGGTCAGAATGCTGGAAAGTAAAAGCGAGGAAATCAGTATTGCTTTTATGATTATCCAACGATTATTCGCCATTGAACCGATGATGAATGTAGCGAAACTCTTAAAAGCCGCCGGGTGGCCCTGACGCCACAGTTATTTACTCAGCAGAACCTTTCCTTACACTTATTAATCAGAATGCAAAAAGGCTAATTATCAGCGCCACAGCTTCGCTAAAGGGTAATAATGTTTCATATTGCAGCAAATATAAATAAGAGAAAGCGGCATCAGGAAAAACCATTAAATATCCGATGAAAGGAAAAGATTTGTCAGATGTGGCAAAAGGTTTAACGGCTGAATAATAGGTTGTGATATTACGGCGCGCATTATGCTGACAGCCGCCCGTTATCGTTTAAAAGTGAGATTATTAAGGCGGTTAAAACTGCCTTCCAGGGAAGGCAGTGAGGTTACTGACTGAGGAACTTATCGAGAAACTGACGGGTACGCGGCTGCTGAGGATGACTGAACAACGCTTTTGCCTCGCCCTGCTCCACAATGCGTCCCTGATCCATAAAAATAGCGCGGTCAGCGACGTCGCGGGCAAAGCTCATCTCATGCGTGACGATGACCATAGTGCGCTTCTCTTCAGCCAGTGCGCGAATGGTGCTGAGCACCTCTCCTACCAGCTCCGGATCCAGCGCCGAGGTCGGTTCATCAAACAGGATCACTTCCGGCCGCATTGCCAGCGCACGCGCGATCGCCACGCGCTGCTGCTGTCCACCCGACAGACGACGCGGATAGCTCTCTTCCTTGCCGTGCAGCCCGACCTTCTCCAGCAGCGTGCGGGCGCGGGCTACCGCATCCGCTTTCGCTTCGCCCTTAACGATAACCGGCCCTTCAATGATGTTCTCCATCACTGAACGATGGGGAAACAGATTGAAGTTCTGGAAAACAAACCCGACCTGCTGACGCAGACGACGCACCTGCTCCTTTTGCTTACTCTGTGCCAGCGCTGCATCCACGGTAATCTCACCGACGCGGATGGTGCCGCTATCCGGTACTTCCAGCAGGTTGATACTGCGCAGCAGCGTGGTTTTACCCGAGCCGCTGGGGCCGATAATCGCTACCACTTCACCAGCGGCCACATTAAGGTCGATATCGTGCAGCACCTTCTGGCCGTTAAAGGATTTCACCAGCTTTCTGACTTCGATGGCGCTCATTTCGACTCCGAATCCTGACGATTAACATGCTGTTCCAGCCGGTTCTGCAACGCAGATAACACTGTTGCCATTACCCAGTAAATCAGCGAAGCCGCCAGATACATGGTGAAGACTTCCAGCGTGCGCGAGGTGATTAGCTGCGCCTGGCGGAACAGTTCCGGCACCTGAATGGTCGCCGCCAGCGAGGTATCCTTCACCAGGCTGATAAAGCTGTTGCCCAGCGGAGGCAGTGCGGTGCGCGCAGCCTGCGGCAGGATAACCCGACGCAGGGTCTGCCAGCGGGTCATACCGATACTCGCCGCCGCTTCCCACTGTCCGCGCTCAATCGATGCAATTGCGCCACGCAGTGACTCAGAAGCATAGGCGGCGGTGTTCAGCGAAAGACCTATCATTGCCGACGGAATCGGATCCAGCTCAATGCCAAACTGCGGCAGGCCGTAGTAGATCATAAACAGCTGGGCGATCAGCGGGGTGCCACGGAAAATCGAGACATAAATCCGCGCCAGCCAGCGAACCGGCCAGAAGCGCGACAGACGCATCAGCGCCAGAATAAAGCCCAGCAGCAGTCCGAAGAACATGCCGCCGATGCTGAGCTGCAGCGTAAACAGCGCGCCTTTTAATAAAAAAGGTGCTGAATCCAGCACCAGTTGAAGACTTTCCTGCATTATTTCGTCACGTCCGCGCCAAACCATTTCTGAGACAGCTTGCTCAGCGAGCCATCTTTCTGCATATCAGCAATGGCCTGATCGATCGCTTTCAGCAGATCGTCGTTGCCTTTACGCACCGCAACACCCGATTCCTGACGGGAGAAGGCATCACCCGCAACTGCCATGGTATCGCCGGTTTTCTTAACCAGATCCAGCGCGGCCAGACGGTCAACCAGAATGGCATTCAGACGGCCTGAGCGCAGATCCTGATATTTTGTGGGGTCATCATCATAAGTACGGATGTCCACGCCCTTCACGTTCTCACGCAGCCACTGCTCGTAGTTGGTGCCGAGGCCCACGCCCACTTTCTTGCCCGCCAGATCGGCCGGTTTAGTGATGGTGCCCGCGTTGGCTTTCATCGTCAGCGCCTGAATGCCGGAAACCGTGTATGGCGTGGAGAAGTCATACTTCTTCTTACGCTCATCAGAGATGGTGACCTGGTTGATCACCACATCGATGCGCTTCGCGTCGAGTGAGGCCAGCATGCCGTCCCATTTGGTCGGTTTCAGGCTCGCCTTAACGCCCATGTGCTGCGCCAGCTGTTCCGCGAATTCCACTTCAAAGCCGGTCAGCTTGCCCTTTTCATCCTGGAAGCTGAATGGCGGATAAGTCCCTTCCAGACCCACCAGCAGCGTGCCGCGCTCTTTAATTTTGTTCAGCAGGTTTTCGGCTGCAAAAGTTTTAACGTTGACGCCTGCGATCAGAGCCACCGCCATGACGCCCATCACCATCTGACGACCTGCACGAGAAAAGGACATATTCACCCCATTATTGACAGTATTGTGTGTGTGTTCTTATAAGGGCAGCACCGCGTGTTGCTGCCAGTCCAGAATGATAACGCACGGAGTATAAACTGTTTTATTCGCTTGTCTCAGACCGAAGGATGATAAGCAAATAACGCCGGTGCGCCGCCCGTATGAATAAACAGCAGCGGGCCTTCACGGCGGAAACGATTCTGGCTGATGCCATCCAGCAATCCCGCCATCGCCTTGCCGGTATACACCGGGTCAAGCAGGATGCCTTCCAGCTGCGCCAGCAGTTTCACCGCCGCCATGCCTTCATCATTGGGTTCACCGTAGCGTGGCGCAAAATAGTCATCCCACAGCGTGAGCGGTGCCGTGGCCTGCACTTCCAGCGTCTCCGCCAGCGACTGACGTAAACGCTCTACCAGCGGCAACTGCGCTTCGACCTGACGTGAAACGGTGACGCCGACCAGCTCAGTTTCCGGCAACAGATGCTCCAGGCCTACCGCCAGTCCGGCATGGGTGCCGGCACTGCCCGAGGCGACAACCACGGCGGCGAAATCGACCACGCCTTCGCTCTGATGGGCGATCTCCTGCGCGCACTCTACATAGCCTAGTGCACCCAGCGCATTTGAGCCGCCGACCGGCACAATGTAAGGGCGGAATCCCTGCGCTTCCAGACGCGTGGCCTCTTCTGCCAGCTGTTCAGTAGGGTTGTGCAGTGCATCAACCATAATCACTTCCGCGTTCATCAGGTCCAGCAACAGACGGTTGCCGTTGCTCAGGTAGTTTTCAGCGTGGGTGCCAATCGGGTTTTCCAGCAGCGCCACACACTTCAGGCCAAGCCGGGCCGCGACGGCCGCCGTCTGACGCACATGGTTAGACTGGATTGCGCCCGCGGTCAACAGCACATCGGCGCCTTCGCGCAGCGCATCAGCTGCCAGGAACTCCAGCTTGCGCAGCTTGTTGCCGCCCATCGCTACCGGCGTGAAGTCATCACGTTTGATGAAAATATCGCGACCCAGATAGTCGGAAAGGCGTGGCAGGTGTTCTAACGGTGTGGGTGCGCCAAGCAGTTCAAGACGCGGGAATTGATGTAACAGATGTAAAGACAATGCTGCCTCCGGTCGGGCATGAAAATTATCCTTACAGTGTTGCAGAAGATGCGAAAAGGATCACTCTGATTCAGGTGACAGCAGATGCGGTAGTAAAAAGACGAGAAGAAAGAAGCGCCGTGCTCCCCCTTCCCTTAACCCGGCTGGCAGGTAAGGGATAACGTGCCGGAGGCACGCGGGGGAGCAATCGGTGCAGAACAGGCTTACGCCTGCTGCCAGCCTAAGAACTGATCGTACTTGCGCAGCGCGATACGGTAATTGTTATTACCGGCATCGGGCAAATCGCTTTCCAGACACTGATGCCAGCTATTTCCTTTAAGCTTTTCGGCCGGGAAATTTTTGGCTTTCAGCATCTCATCCAGTCGACGCAGACGCACCACATATTCACGAATCGTGCTGGGGCTCATCTCTGTCTGTTCAAACAAATATTGTTTAAACGCCATAATGTCGAAGTAATTAGGATGGGTATTACAAAAAATATCACTACAAAAACGACAAAGCGCGGTCAGTTCGGGCTGAAGTTTCAGCCACAGCTGCTCATCAATCATCTGGTCCATCCGTGCGATGGCCTCTTTATTGATGATCTGGCCACGAAAAACGAGCGCCATTCGATCTAATACCTTGCCACAGTGTGAACAGTTGCTCTGGCTGTGTTTATAGTCTTTAAGATAACGACTTAACGGTCTGGCCTTGGTCTTGGCTCCCATTACTGAGTCCCCGGTTTCTTATAATTTTGAATCGCCAGGAACTGATACTGCTAGCGCGCTCCCGCAAGTCGGGCCCGCAGGCGTTTAATCGCCTGACTGTGCAGCTGGCTGACACGGGATTCACCCACATCAAGTACCGCGCCAATCTCTTTCAGGTTCAGTTCTTCCTGGTAGTACAGTGTCAGCACCATCTTTTCACGATCGGGTAACGCTTCGATCGCTTCAATGACGCGCTCACGCAGACTCCCTTCTAACAGCTGGTGAAGCGGATTGGCCTCTTCATGGCCTTCCGTCACCAGCTCCGCGCTGTCGCCGTGCTCTTCCCGATACTCGTCGTAGGAGAAGAGTTGACTGTTGTTGGTGTCCAGCAGGATCTGCCGGTACTCCTCCATGGAAACATTCAGCTGCTGCGCCACTTCCTGCTCGGAAGCAGAACGCCCCAGCGACTGTTCCACTCTGTGCATTGCGCCCGCCACTTCACGTGCGTTACGACGCACGCTGCGTGGTGCCCAGTCCCGACTACGAAGCTCGTCGAGCATTGCGCCACGAATACGTTGCACGGCGTAGGTGGTGAAAGCTGTGCCCTGGAGCGCGTCGTAACGCTCTACGGCATTTAACAGCCCTATTCCACCTGCCTGCAGCAAATCGTCAAGCTCAACGCTGGCCGGCAGGCGAACCTGCAGACGCAACGCTTCATGGCGCACCAGCGGCACGTAGCGCTGCCAGAGCGAATGCTTGTCCATCACGCCTTCGGCGGTATAGAAATCGTTCACGTTGACTACCCTGCGTTAATGAAGTTATCGGCATGATTATCCAATTCTGTAGCGTTTTCGATTGGCTGAATAGGCGGGGTAAAACGAGGCTATTTGATTTTTGTTAAGTCAGCGTGCAGTTATTTCTGCACGCTTCCTGAAATTAACGACGGGCGCGCAGCCGTTGCCGCGTGGCGGGCGGCACCGCAGCCCACAAACTGCAGACACGACCCTCCAGCTCCTGATACCAGGGCGCAATGTGCTGCCGCGCCTCCTCGCCGGGATGTACCTGAATCGTTCCTGATTCAGCATCAATGCTAATCAGTCGGTTAATAAATAGCCGCTGCAGATCGCTGCGTAAAAACAGGCCATTATCGATGCTGTTGTCTGCCAGGACACCGTCATCGCCCTCCTGCGTGTCGATATGACAGGCTTCCACCCACGGCCAGTTATGCCGTTCGGTCAGCTCGGTGCCAGTCATCACGCAGGCACCGTAGCGCGCTTTGACACCGGCGCTGAATTCCGCCTGGCTGGCACGCTGCAGCACCCGTGCTTTCACGCGACGCCCCACTTCAGTGCCTGGCATCACTGCCGCAGGGACTTTGTGCTGCGGCGTACTGAGCACCACGATGAACTGAATACGCTGCGACTGTGGAAAACAGGGGTCCGCCTGCGGATTAAAGAGCTGCCAGTAGATGTCTTCATCATCCTGATGCATCAGTACCAGTTTGTAGCCGCGACTGTTTAACAGGTTCTGGGCCGTGGCCGATTGTGGATCGATCATCGCGAAGACCTGACTGCTGCCCATGACTTTCCACAGGTTGTCGCGCTTCTCGTTGTCGCTGCGACGAAAATAGAGGAAAGAGAGATTCTGCTTAAGGTAGTGCTCAAACCGGCGCAGATAATTTTTACGTTCGTTGTCATGGGAGATGAACAGCAGATCCTCGAGCGGACTGTTGCTCTCCTCCCGCGCAAATACCGCACGGATTTTCAGCGTGCGCAGGCCGGTTGACGGACTCAGCAAGGCGCGCGCCGTCAGCTCTTTATCATCAGGGTATTGCAGCGCATAACGCCGGGCGATCTCATCGAAGGTCAGCTGCTCGCCCGGTAAAAGGTCATAATTGAAGCGCATAGACACTCCACAAAGTTAAAATCAAAAAGGATGTTGTTCTGTGAGGAGTTATCGGCAGGCTGGGGGGGAACTGTAACGGGCTAATGGATCCAGCGACATGCGCCGCCTTTGCGCCCGTGCCATATCAGTCTGGTGAATGCTATACCTTATGACTGGCATCGGCTTCAACATCGACGATACGATGAAGCAGCGAGAGCATAGCCCGACAATAGCGATGACGTCGTCTGACGCAGAATGGTTAATTTGCCGTTAGCATCGTCCAGATATCGCGTCAACGTTGATGAGGCTGAGTAATGTTGTTGAAATGCTGGATGCTGGTTTGCTGCGCCAGATTATGCAGCAGCACCGGTACGGGATGCACTGCCAGTGGCTTTATGGCTCCATACTCTTCAAACAGGCCCCCTTTATCGGCAACCATCCAGACCGGATAGAGCAGTTTAAGCAGCCGTGTCGCGGCCTCCAGATTGATGACATAAGCGTGTGCGGTAGTAGCGCGACGCCCGGTTGACGAGGCGAGATTAATGATAAAGATGTTCAAGCAGCCATCAGACTTTCATCCTTAAATGTCAGACCAAAAGCATCACTGTTGCAATATTTCACGCGGTTTAAAACGGGCCAAATGGTACAGAATTGCCATTTTTTCACTTCATAATGGCAGTTGACCCTGCAGAAGGGTTAATACAATGTAAGCAGAGTATTTAATTTTGTCGGAATTCAGGAAATACAGGCTGTTATTAATCAGATAAGAGTGATGAGAAAGGCAGATTTTAATTCCCTCCTGATGTGAAACGCGGTATTTCAATAGCCGTGAGAGTAGAATGCGAAAGAAAATCATCATTCTCAATAACATATAATGCACGCTGAAAGACAATTGAGGCAATAACGACTTAACCATAACAAAAAAACCCTGCCGAAGCAGGGTTTTGAATTTTGACAGAAGGCGATTAGCCCTGCAGCAGAGACAGAACCTGCTGTGGAACCTGGTTCGCTTTAGACAATACAGAGTTACCAGCCTGCTGTACGATCTGTGCTTTAGACATGTTGGAAACTTCAGTTGCGTAGTCAGCATCCTGAATACGAGACTGTGCTGATGACAGGTTTGTCGTCGTGTTGTTCAGGTTAGTCACCGCTGAGTTCAGACGGTTCTGTACTGCACCCAGGCTTGAACGGAAGGTATCGACAGAGGCGATAGCTTTGTCCAGCAGAGCCAGTGGGTCAGCTGTTGCTGAACCGGTGAAAACGTTGGTGTTGGTTGAGGATGCGATATCACCAATAGCACTCGCGACGTTCTGAGAACCTGTGGTGTCATTGGTGTTAGTCAGTGCACCAGCAGCAGTTTTATAGTCTTTACCCTGTACAGTGACGTAACCTACAGCTGCACCCGTTGAATCAGCACCAACTTTGATGTATTTGCCGGTCATTGAACCAGCGGTCACACCGTTGTCGCTGTCTGAATAGCTGATGTCAGTCGTGTTCAGCGTGACTTTGCCGCTTGCATCGTCAACAGAGACAGCATAGTTGTCGCTACCAGAAGAAACCACATAGGTAGAGGTTGCTGCGCCAGCTGACGTCTGCACGTTTTTCAGTGACAGGGTGCTTGCATCGACTTTCAGTGCAGTAGCGACGGAAGAGAGGTCAACATCCTTCAGTGAGCCGCTTGCGCCAACCTGAGTGATTGCATCGCTGGTTTTCAGCGTGTTCTTGTCTACGCCAAAACCACTCAGACCCAGAGTTGAAGAGTCAATCTTCTTCAGGTCGATACTGATGGTTTCGCCGTCGTTTGCGCCAACCTGGATTTTCATGGTGCCGTTCTGAGCCAGCACATTCACGCCGTTGAACTGAGTCTGACCGGATACGCGGTCGATTTCGTCCAGACGGGACTTGATTTCATCCTGAATTGAAGTCAGGTCAGAATCAGAGTTGGTGCCGTTCTGAGACTGTACAGTCAGTTCACGAACACGCTGTAAGTTGTTGTTGATTTCTGACAGCGCGCCTTCAGTCGTCTGCGCAGCAGAGATACCGTCGTTGGCGTTACGAGCAGCCTGAGTCAGGCCTTTGATGTTAGAGGTAAAACGGTTGGCAATTGCCTGACCAGCAGCGTCATCTTTCGCGCTGTTGATACGTAAACCAGAAGACAGACGCTCCATTGAAGTAGACAGAGCTGATTGGTTCTTGTTGATGTTGTTCTGAGTGATCAGCGAGAGGCTGTTGGTATTAATGACTTGGGCCATGATAAATTTTCCTGTTAATCAAGTCTTTCGGTTAAGGTGTGGGCTTCAACCCGCCGGCTTCAGCGCCGTCAAAGTTGTTATCGTCTGGCGTTTAACAACCTTTAGAATTTTTTTAGTACCAGGCGAATTTTTCTGCTTCAGCCTGTCACGTTTTAAGTTATCGCCACCCTGCCGAACTTCTTTAGACCTGATTCATTAATTTTCTAGTCACTGAATTACCCTTCTCTATAGTGCTTATTTACCTCATTACCCTAAGGCAAATAACGTTAAACTTTCCCTATACAAGGCCGATAACACCGATATCAATTTCCCTGTCGACCTTATAAAGGAATTAACATGGCTACTATCTCAACGTTGGGTATTGGTTCAGGACTCGATTTGAGTACCATTCTGGATAGTCTGCAAACGGCGGAAAAAACGGCACTCACACCGATATCCACCCAGCAAACGGCCTATACTGCCAAGCTCAGTGCCTATGCCACGCTGAAGAGTTCACTGACGACCTTTCAGACGGCTAACACCAAGCTGAACAGTGCCGATCTCTTTACTGCCACCACCGCGACCAGCAGTTCCAGCGCCTTTAGCGCCACCACGTCGGGTACTACCGTGGCGGGTAAATATGCGATTTCCGTCTCTCAGCTGGCACAGGCGCAGGTGCTTACCTCGGCGGTGCAGAGCAGCAACACCGCCGCGTTGGGTGACAGCTCTGTATCCAGCCGTAGCCTTGCAATCACCTTAAAAGATGGCACCAGTAAAAGTGTGACGCTCACCAGCGATCAGACATCGCTGACCGGGATGCGTGACGCTATCAATAACGCTGATGCTGGCGTGACCGCCACGGTTATTAAAGTTTCAGATGGCAGCTACCGGCTTTCAGTGAGCGCGAATGAAACGGGTAGTGATAATGCGGTGTCGAAAATTGCTGTCACTGGCGATACTACGCTACAGGGGATTGTGGGCTATGACGCCAGCGCCAGCAGTAATGCGATGACCCAAAGCGTCACGGCGCAGAACGCCAAACTCACGGTCAATAACGTTGATATTGAGAACAGCAGCAACAAGATCAGTGATGCGCTGGAAGGAATAACGTTAAATCTTACCGCAGTGACGACGGGCGACCAGTCTCTGACAATCACCAAAGATAGCTCTAAAGCGTCAAGTGCTCTTAGCACCTGGGTCGATGCTTATAATACGCTGCTGGATCAGTTCAATACCCTGACTAAATATACCAAGGTTGACACCAACACAACCTCACAGGATTCCAGCAATGGTGCGCTCTTGGGTGACAGTACGCTTCGAACCATTCAGACTCAGCTTAAGAGCATGCTAACCAATGCACAAAGTTCGTCCACCTACAAATCACTGAGTCAGATTGGCATCACCTCTGATCCTACAACCGGTTCATTGAAACTGGATGCGACCAAGGTTACTGCTGCTCTGGACAAAGATGCGGCTGGCGTGAAAGAGATGATTGTTGGTGACGGTAAAACCGGTATCGCAGCAAAAATCGACAGCAAGCTGACTGATTGGCTGGCAACGAAAGGGATTGTCCAGGCGGCTACTGATGGCGTCAGTAAAACACTGAACAACTTAACCACCCTCTACAACACGACCAGCGATCGTATTGATGCAGATATTGCACGTTATAAAACGCAGTTTACTCAGCTTGACCTGGCCATCAGTAAACTTAACGCCACCAGTACGTATCTGACGCAGCAGTTCGATACCTCAAGTTCTTCCACAACTTCATCATAGGAGTGACCATGTACACCGCTACAGGCACCAAAGCCTATGCAAAAATTGGCGTAGAAAGCGCTGTGATGAGCGCCAGCCAGCAGCAGCTGATCGTGATGCTGTTCGACGGCGCACTGAGCGCGTTAATCCGCGCCCGCTTGTTTATGCAGGATGGCAATATCGAAGGTAAAGGCAGCTCCATCTCCAAAGCCATCAATATTATCGAAGCGGGTCTGAAAGAGGGCCTGACTGAAAACCGTGGTGATGAGCTGGCAGACAATCTGCTGGATCTTTACAACTACATGACGCGTCGCCTGTTGCAGGCCAACCTGCACAATGATGTTGCAGCGGTCGAGGAGGTCGAAGGCCTGCTGCGCAACATCGCGGACGCGTGGAAAGAAGTGGTTCAACCTAACCTGATTCAGGACGCCGTTTAATGACTACTGCACCGCATCTGATTGCCGTTTACCAACAGTTACTCGATCTCAGCCAGGGAATGCTGCGTCATGCAGTAAAAGGCGAATGGGATGAATTGATCAGCCGGGAGATGGAGTATGTCAGTGCGGTGCAGAACTTAGCCCAGTCGACAGAGGCGGTATCGCCCTCGTCGCAGACGCAGGAGCAGTTACGTCCGGTACTGCGCCGTATCCTCGACAACGAAAGCGAAGTGAAACGCCTGCTACAGGCGCGGATGGATGAGCTGGCCTCACTGGTCGGTCAGAACAGTCGCCAGAAATCAGTGATGTCCGCTTATGCCAGTCAGGGCGGCATTGTAATGGTGCCGCGCGAAACCCTCTCCTGATCCCCTGCTCTGCTACGCCGCCAGATTTATTTTTCTGCGCGGCGTCTCTTTTCTGCCGCTTACTCCATACTTGATTTTCATCATCCCCCTGGAGTGTGGTACATGCAAAACCCAACGTTATTACAGTTTTTCCATTGGTATTACCCGGATGGCAGTAAACTGTGGCCGGAAGTTGCCGATCGCGCGGCCTGGCTCAGCGAAATTGGTATCACCATGGCGTGGCTGCCACCGAGCTACAAAGGGGATTCGGGGGGCTATTCTGTCGGTTACGACAGCTACGATCTGTTCGATCTCGGGGAATTTGATCAGAAAGGCGGCGTTGCCACGAAATATGGCGACAAAACGCAGTTACTGGCGGCGACAGAAGCTCTGCGCAGCCACAACGTTGGGGTGCTGCTGGATGTGGTGCTGAACCACAAAATGGGCGCTGACGAGAAAGAGGCGATCAGCGTTAACCGCGTCAATCCGGATAACCGTGATGAAATTTACGACGAGGTCGTGCCCTGCGAAGCCTGGACGAAATTCACCTTTCCGGCACGCGCCGGTGAGTATTCGAAATTTGTCTGGGACCACAAATGCTTTAGCGGCGTAGATCACATCGAAAACCCGGACGAAAACGGCGTATTCAAAATCATCAACGATTACACCGCCGAAGGCTGGAACGATCAGGTCGATAACGAGCTGGGCAACTTCGACTATCTGATGGGTGCCAACATCGATTTCCGTAACAATGCGGTCAGGGAAGAGCTGAAATACTGGGCGCGCTGGGTGATGGAACAGGTGCCCTGCACCGGCTTCCGTCTGGATGCGGTAAAACATATACCGGCCTGGTTCTATAAAGAGTGGATCGATCATATTCAGGAAGTCGCCGAAGAACCGATGTTTATCGTCGCGGAGTACTGGTCGTTTGAAACCGAGAAGCTGCAGGAGTATGTGCATCAGGTGGAAGGCAAAACCATGCTGTTTGATGCGCCACTGCACATGAACTTCCATCAGGCCTCTACCGCAGGCAGCGCCTACGATATGAGCCAGATTTTTGCTAACTCGCTGGTGGTGGCGGATCCGTGGCATGCCGTGACGATCGTGGCCAACCATGACACCCAGCCGCTGCAGTCGCTGGAAGCGCCGGTAGAAGCCTGGTTCAAACCGCTGGCCTATGCGCTGATCCTGCTGCGTGAGCAGGGCGTGCCGACCATTTTCTATCCTGACCTGTTCGGGGCGACTTACGAAGATGAGGGCGGCGACGGCGAGACGCACAAAATTGAGATGCCGGTCATTCCTGAACTCGAAGGATTAATC
This sequence comes from Pantoea sp. 9140, assembly GCF_000745295.1. NCBI lineage: Bacteria > Pseudomonadati > Pseudomonadota > Gammaproteobacteria > Enterobacterales > Erwiniaceae > Pantoea > Pantoea sp. 9140. The sequence continues at coordinate 2,133,194 of NZ_JQNO01000001.1, forward strand.
CGGGCGCGTCAGCAGTATGGCTGGGGCGTGCAGACCGACTATTTTGATCATCCCAACTGCGTGGCGTTCAGCCGCAGCGGCACCGAAACGCAGCCTGGCTGTGTGGTGATCATGTCGAACGGCGATGCGGGCGAGAAAAGCGTCCCGATGGGCGAAGGCTTTGCCGGTAAGGTCTGGCGCGATCATCTGGGTAACCGTGAAGAGACCATTACTGCTGACGAACACGGTACCGCAGTCTTTGTCTGTAACGGTGGCAGCGTCAGCGTCTGGGTAGTAGCAGAATAACTGACTGAGTAAATGTAAAACCGCCCCGGCAGACGCGCGCGCGCGCTACCGGGGCGGTTTTTTTTATGGGCTGCGGTTACGACTGCGCGTTGTGCTCAGTAATCGGCGTGCGCAGCAGCTGCGGTTCAATATTCTGAATCACTGCGGCTTTCGGCTGTTTAGCCACTTCTTCCAGTGCCTGCTGACACTCTGTTGTCGGACTCGCCACCTTTCGCAGGGTCAGCCCGTCATAGTTAAGTTCGCTGTTATCGACGACCAGCGGCATGACGCGTATCCTGCGCGTCACGTTGACATAGTCACCGTTCAGACGCGTCAGTTTGCCTGGCTTCGCAATCACACGCATCCACTGACGGCAATCCAGCGTGCTGCCATCCGCATTGATAATCAGACTGGCGATGGCCTGTCCGCTGATCAGGCTGCTCTGCGGGCCGACGGTTTGCCAGTTCCCCTGCAAATCAGCCGGTGCCGGCGTCTGTACCGCATTTTCATAATCGTTGATTTGCGCACAGCCACTCAGTGCCAGCGCGGCAATCAGCATCCACTTTTTCATGTTTAATCCCTAAGATCGCGTCAATGGCGGCTACGTTATAATTTTTCCACTGCGTAGCGCAAGGTATCTGGCCGTTCAGACACCCGCGAGCGGCTGTTTGCAGCAGAATTTACCCTTGAGCCAGGAGACCGGTCAGCTTTTTGATCGGCAACGGGTAGTCTGAATGGGCTCTGGCACGCCTGACAAGCGGAAGACAACCCGCTACACTGACGCGCTGCATCAGACTTTCAGGAATATAAATATGAAAACACCAGAAGCCTACTATGCCCAGGCTCGTGAAATGTTTTTTACCGCGCATCCCGACTTTCAGTCCGCACTGGATGAGTTAACGGAGAGCGATGCCCGTGCCGCTAATCTGTCGCTGCGACAACTGCGCGAATGGCATGCCGAACGCATCTATGCAGCCTTTTTACGGCAGAAAAATCTGGATGGGATGATTTTTTCTATTCAGCTCGCTGAGCCGGATAAAGCGGTAGCGGCTGAGGCTATTGAGACCTATCTCAAATCTCATGCTGAGTCGCTGGGGATGAGCTGGGAAGAGTTCTGCATTAAAAACGAGCTGTAATTTTTAATGCACTGGACAGGCGTGAATTACATCTTTCAGCCTGCCGTACAGCATCGGATAAAGCAGTAGAGCAAAACGCGATACTTTCACGTCATGCCGCCGGCGATGATTGCCCTTACGGGCAGAGCACCTTCACTGCCTCCGGAGAGGTTGCGGGGCTTTCTTCTCCGGAGGCGTATTGATAAATGGCCCTACTCTCGCTCTTCTGTGGCTTTGCCTTTCACTTCCACATAACTTGCAACCGCCAGCAGACGATTGATGTGCGTGAGCAGCAGATCAATATCCGACTGCAGAAACTCGGTCGACGATTGCGAAGCGGTAATAATGGCATCCTGCACCGTTTCTGTAATGGTCAGCGAGTTGTCCTGTTTCGCCTGTACCAGTAGCGCTGCAACCAGCAGGGACTGCGCTTCAAGCTGCGCCGTCAACTCTTTTGCGTCGACGTCCATCTTTGCCAGCTTTAGCAGAATATCAATGACCAGTTGTCGCATCGCGGACCTCCTGAAAAGTAAGCCGACATTATGTCGCGATGCGTGCGCATTTTGCTAGTCGAAGATTGAGGTTTGAGCGAGATAAAAATTTACGCGAAATCAGGCGCACTGCCTTGCTACTGTTTTTATTTACAGTATTATATATCAGCGATTTTGCCCTGAATGGATTGCCATCATGTTTGTTGAATTGATTTATGACAAGCGCAACGTTGCCGGTTTACCGGGTGCTCGCGAGATGATTCGTGAGGAGCTGGAAAAGCGGGTACATCGGGTGTTTCCTGACATCGAAGTTAAGGTCAAGCCGATGGAACGTAACGCGATTGATACTGATTTGAGTAAGAACGACAAGGCGACAGTTGCGCGTATTGTTGAAGAGATGTTCGACGAAGCGGAAATGTGGCTGGTGGCCGACTAATCCTTTAGCGGCCACCGCATCAGTCAGCGGGAGATACTTAGCTCTCCTGCTCACTGTGATTAATTTCAATCTCGATGTCCTGAATGGCGGCATCCAGATCTTCCAGCAGTTTCCCCTGCTTATTCAGTAACGCATCGATACGATCAGCGTTAGTCTTGTCTTTATACTCACCCGCATCAAACGCTAACCAATGGCTGGACAGGGTTTCGGTGTTGGTCTGCGCGTAGTGGCGCATCTCTTTCAACTGCGAAGTCACATCGCGCAGATAGTCATTTTTGGTCTTGGTTTCTGTTGAATCGCTCATGCTAAATTTCCTTCTGGTCAGTTATCAAAAGTGTTTAGGCTTAGCGGTTCATCTACCGGCCAATCAGCGGACGCCAGTTCAGATACAAAATGTCGTCCGGAGATTTAAAACTAGTCGATAATAGCGAAGCCGCACTAAGAATAATCGGAAGTTATGGTTTCTCCATGGATTTCGCGGATGGCATCTCCTTCTCAATCACGACTTCTTTCACTTTTGTGATCGTTTTGTCGGCGACGCGCTCCGGTATCACATCAAGCTTATGCTGTAATGCTGCAACCTGACTGGTCAGCAAATCCACCCGGTCATCACGCCGTGCCGCGATAACCCGATAATCTGCCCGAATCTCCTCAACCCGCTTATTTGCCGTGTTACTGACGTAAAGAAAAATAATCGTCATCAGGATGCAAATCATCGAACAGCTCAGCAGAATGCAGCCGAGGATAACTTTGCGCTGGTATGACATAGGTGCCTTAAGCCTGTTAATCGTTGACATCGCTGCGATCCTCCAGAGTTGAGATCAGCCGATCAATCTCATTACGAAATTTATCGTTCTGATCGGTTTCGGTCATTGCCAGTAAAATACCTACGGCATTCTTGATTAACCGCAGATCCGTTTCGAGTGTCGCAATACGTCGCAGATTTCTGTCATGACGTTCACGTAACTCATCGTTCTCCTCCCGTATCAACAGGTTGCTCTCTTTCAGCAATACCACCTGCTCTTTGTAGCTGGTAATAATTTCGCCGCCGGCTCGATTACTGGTTACGATTGACGCAATACCCGCCAATAACGGTTTCCAGAACAGTGCAGCCGCCCCCCCACCCAGAACTAATGCACCCATACTGGTAATCAGACTACTTTCCATGCCACACCCCTTTGTCCGGTAAGGTCTCTGGAACACACTGCGTGCAGAACAGCCACGTCCTCCACCCTGAATTTAAGATTGCTTAAATACCAGAGTTAAGTATACTTAAGTCAATCTCAACTAAAAAGTCAAGCTGATGAAAAACGAAACGCTGGGTGACCGCATCCGACTCCGACGTAAATCACTGCAATTAACGCAGAAGCAATTGGCGCAACAGGTAAAAGTTTCCCATGTAGCTATTTCACAATGGGAAAAAGAGGAGACGCTGCCGCGCGGTGAAAACCTGCTTCGGCTTGCCGAAGCGCTGGGCTGCACGCCGGCTTATCTGATAGATGGGGATGGTCCTGTTTTCAGCGAAAATAGCTGGGCTGGCCTGCACCAGATCCCGCTGCTTTCTCAGCGCGATGTCGCACAATGGCTGAACGACGCCAGCTCTGTGCGGCATGAGCTACTGATGCACAACGATATGGCGCTTTCGCAACAGAGTTTCGCCATCCGGGTAGAAGAACAGGCGATGACGCCCGCGATTCTGCGGGGGGATGTGGTGATCATTGATCCCAGCCTGGCACCTCAGCCCGGCGACTGCGTGCTGGCAATGCAGCAACAGAATGCCCTGCTGCGCACCTGGCGTCAGCGAGGCAGTGAAGAGGGTGTTGCGCAGTTTGAACTGGCTCCGGTCAATATCAACTTTCCCGAGCTGCATTCAAGCCGGGACAGCCTGCAACTGATTGGAACACTGGTTGAATTACGCCGCTATCGGCACCCATAAAAAAACCCGCCGGGTGCGGGTTAGCTTTTCAGCGAACAACAGTCGCCAGAGTCGAACAACAGTCGCCAGAGTCATAGTCGTGCAACTACAGGGCGTCGACCAGTTGATCCACCACTACCTTGCCCTGCAAATCAGTCTGCATAATGCGATAGTTGACTGGCCATGAGCGGCGGGTGCTGAGTTTGTCGAACAGGGTCACGCCGCCTTTTTTGACACCCTGACGGCTCACAATGATCCACTCCGTCACCTCTTCCTGACCACGATTTCTCAGGCTCAGTGTGCGCTGTTCAATCAGCTGGTCTTCTGCTTCAATCTTTAAATAGTCTCGTAACATAATTTCTATCTCCTGGTAACGCAGGTCACTATATGCCTTTTATTAATCTCTTCAATCGAATTTATTTATCGACATTTTTATCGTCGGGAATGTGACCTGCCGCAGGTGATATGACAGATTTGTCCATTTCTGCATCAAACTTTTCCCGTTAGCATGATTGTGCTGCACACACCCGAACATCGAAAAATGACGTGTTCAGTATGAGAGAAACTCCGATTAGCCCGCCTCTGGCGGGCTTTTTTTGCTCTCCTGAGCCCGATGTAATGCGCGATGTCAGGGCTGGTCTAGACTTAAGGCACTGGAACAAAAGGAGTGAGTTATGTTTAAGCACAATACGAATGAAGAACGTAAGAAAGAAGGTGATGTCAGCAAAAGCCTGCCGGAAGCTGCGCCAAACGCAGGCAATGCCTATGAAGAAGATGATCATCCTGCCACTGACGCGCCGAAAGATCATGGTGAAGTGCCGCGCAAAAATGATGACAGCCAGGATGATAAAAAAGATCCCTACAAAGCAAGCTGATGTGCAGATGGCGCGCCCTTTGGGCGCGCTGGCTACCGTTGCTTAAGTAAACCTCAGGGAAGCGGTACGCCAGTATTCCCACGCCAGGAAAGCTTTGTGTAATCTCGTTTCGCCCCGCTTTATTACCTTCCTGCTTTATTATGGAAATAGTCCCCTGACAGACTGTTCACTAAACCTTAAGGGTTTAGTTTCAGCCAGCCAATTTGTTTTCATTTTCCGTAAGTTGACTATGCCATCCGGCCTCAGTTAACTGTAAATAAAGCGGGTATGCATTGTGTTCATGAATCGGTGACGCTGAATGTTGTACCATCTGCTCTGGCTGACTGAAGCACAGGCCCGTGACCATGCCTTAAAGGCGCAGATTAGCCGGGTAAATCATAATGAGAGTGGATGCCACGAATAGACTAATAATCACTCTGAGCGTAAGCCTGCTGAGCGGATGCGTGGATATGGGTCGGGTTGGATTGCACCCGGAAACGAGGACCGCGTGGTTCGACGGTCATCCTTATCAGGTTGAATCCTGCCTTACCGAAATGGCACAAAATCAGCGGGCTTATCTGGAGCAGGATGATCCGCTGACAGATGGCACGAAGCGATATAACCTCGAAAAGGATAATGAAACCGTCGCCTGGATTGAAATTGTGAAGTTCAGCCATCATCAGACCAGCGCGACATTTTACTACGATCCAAAAGCGCCGGACATCAGCGCACTGGTTTCAGGGATGATTACAAACTGCAAAACCATGCGTTAGCGGCATCGCCGGGCTGGTCGCTGGTCGCTGGTCAGGCTATTTAGCCGGTTCACAATCATAGAGCCCCCGTATGCGGATCTGACTCTGACTGGTGCGGACGATTTGCGCCCTTAACAATCCTTTTCCCTCAAGATTCGTCAGCTCCATGTCTACCATCCCCGGCGCTTTGCTGTTTTTAACCAGCAGTTTGACCGTAGCGTTGGCGTAGTCGCCCTTTTCTTTTGAAAACGTGATTTTCTGGGTCTTCGCGCGTTCCCCGTTGACTGAGAACCAGCCACTCTTATCGGTTCGAAGGTTAAACGGCCCGCATTGTGTGGCGGCAAAGGCTGGGGCTGATAAGCCGATTAATGACGTTATCAGAATAATTTTTTTTAGCATCGGGCTAACGTCCTGTTGGTGGGTGAGGAGATATCGCCTGTGGCAAAAAGTGAGTTCACGGCTGCACGGCTCATAATAAGAGGCAGTATAGCCAATGATGCCTGCATGATTGCCAGTGCAGGCCCATAGACTCAGCAAAGAAACCGGCGTTATTGCTTTCATCTCTCATCCCCCACCAGGCAGGGGCTCATTGAGCAGCGAAATCAGTTCAACTAAACCTGCATATTCATAATTTCGCTATACGCCGACACCAGCTTGTTCCTGACCTGAATCCCCATCTGCATGGAGATGGATGATTTCTGCAGATCGACCATCACATCATTCAGCGCGATGCCGGGTTTCCCCATCTCGAAATCCTGCGCCTGGGTGCGTGCAGCAGTCTGCGTCTCGCTGATCTTATCCAGCGCCGCTTTCATGGTCGCGCCGAAATCGATCTGATTAGTGGCTTCACTGCTGCGGTTACTGGCCTGCAGTGAGGTCGCCTGAAGCTGCTGCAGTACGCCGTCAATTGCCTGAATGGACATGAACGATACCTTATTAAAGAGGATGACATTTTTGATGTGAGGAAAAGTTAGCACGTTGTCAATGAGACAAAGCCGCTAAATGACAGCAAAAAACCTACCTTATCCAGCCATCGAATTTTGCTTATCACCTAATAATGCCTGGCATTGAAGTGGAAATTTTATCTACGCAGGTCAGGGAGTCTGTTTTGCCATCTCAACTTACCCGGTCAATTACGTCAGGCAGGAATCGGTCATGAATGCGAGCACAGCCGCCACAACAGAACAAGAAAAGAAAGGCTTCGGTGACCTGCTCGCTCGCCTGCGCGCAAATCCGCGTATTCCTTTAATCGTCGCGGCGGCTGCCGTGGTGGCGATCGTGATCGCGATGGTGCTGTGGGCGAAGCAGCCCAGCTATAGCGTCCTTTATAACAACCTCACTGATGAAGATGGCGGCGCCATCGTCACCCAGCTGACGCAGATGAACATTCCCTACCGCTTTGCCGAAAATGGCGGCGCACTGATGGTGCCGGAAGCGAACGTGCATGAGCTGCGTCTGCGTCTGGCTCAGCAGGGTCTGCCAAAAGGCGGCTCGGTGGGCTTTGAGCTGCTGGATAAAGAGAAGTTCGGTATCAGCCAGTTCAGCGAGCAGGTTAACTACCAGCGCGCGCTGGAAGGCGAACTGGCCCGCACCATCGAATCACTGGGTCCGGTCAAAAGCGCCCGCGTTCATCTGGCGATGCCAAAACCAACCTTATTTGTCCGTGAGCAGAAAGCGCCGTCCGCCTCTGTCACCTTAACCCTGCAGCCTGGCCGTGCGCTGGATGAAGGCCAAATTCAGGCCATCGCCCACATGGTTTCAAGCAGCGTCGCCGGTTTACCGCCGGGCAACGTCACCGTAGTCGATCAGACTGGTCGCCTGCTGACCCGTTCTGATAACGCCGGTCGCGATCTGAATGACGCACAGCTGAAATACTCGTCTGAAGTTGAAGCGCGCTACCAGCAACGTATCGAAGCGATCCTGAATCCGATTCTTGGCCAGGGCAATGTGCATGCGCAGGTTACCGCGCAGATTAACTTCGACACCAGCGAGCAGACCGACGAGAAATATCAGCCTAACGCTAACCCGTCGAACACGGCGATCCGTTCGCGTCAGACCAGCACCAGCGACCAGTCGGGCAGCCCTTATCCGGGTGGCGTGCCAGGCGCGCTCTCTAACCAGCCTGCGCCAGCCAACACCGCGCCGGTTACGACGCCAAACAACAATGCGGCCAATGGTCAGAATGCCAATGGCCAGAACAACGCGGCGAACAACGCCAGCCAGACCACCAGCACAGCAGCAGCGAGCTCAGCACCCACCAACTCGCGCCGTGACGATACCGTGAACTACGAACTGGATCGCTCCATTCGTCATACCAAAGTTAACGTCGGCGACGTACAGCGTCTGTCGGTTGCGGTCGTCGTGAACTTCCGTGCAGATGATAAAGGCAAAGCGGTTGCGCTGAACGAGCAGCAGCTGAAGCAGATTGAAGACCTGACCCGCGAAGCAATGGGTTACTCCCAGACGCGTGGCGACAGTGTCAACGTCGTGAACTCGCAGTTCAACACCACTGAAGCGGTGACCGCCGATCTGCCCTTCTGGCAACAGCAGTCCTTCTTTGATCAGCTGATGAACGCCGGTAAGTGGCTGTTGATTGCCCTGGTAGCCTTTATCCTCTACCGCAAACTGGTTCGTCCGCACCTGGTTCGTAAGCAGGCCGCCGAGAAAGCCGCTGCAGAAGCCGTTGCTGCCCGCGCCGCTGCACAACAGCCAGAAGAAGAAGCCTTTAATGTTCAGCTCAGCAAAGATGAGCTGGATCAGGAACGTAAGTCTAACAACCGCATGAGCGCAGAAGTGATGAGTCAACGCATCCGCGACATGTCAGAAAACGATCCGCGCGTTGTTGCGCTGGTGATTCGCGAATGGATGAGTAAAGAACTATGAGTCTGACCGGAACCGAAAAAAGCGCCATCCTGATGATGACCATCGGCGAAGAGCGCGCTGCGGAAGTTTTCAAACACCTGAACCAGCGCGAAGTACAACACCTGAGCGCGGCGATGGCCAACATGCGTCAGGTCTCACACAAGCAGCTGACTGAGATATTACGTGAGTTCGAAACCGATGCTGAGCAGTTTGCTGCATTGAGCCTGAACTCCAACGAATACCTGCGTTCGGTGCTGACCCGGGCGCTGGGCGAAGAGCGTGCCTCCAGCCTGCTGGAGGACATTCTCGAAACGCGCGAAACCACCAGCGGGATGGAAACGCTCAACTTTATGGAGCCGCAGGCGGCCGCCGATCTTATCCGCGACGAACATCCACAGATCATCGCCACCATCCTGGTCCACCTCAAGCGTGGTCAGGCCGCCGATATTGTGGCGCTGTTCGACGAACGCCTGCGTCACGACGTGATGCTGCGTATCGCCACCTTTGGTGGTGTGCAGCCAGCCGCGCTGGCCGAACTGACCGAAGTGCTGAATGGCCTGCTGGATGGCACCAACCTCAAGCGCGCGAAGATGGGCGGCGTGAGAACCGCAGCCGAGATCATCAACCTGATGAAAACGCAGCAGGAAGAGGCGGTTATCGAAGCGGTACGCGACTTCGATGGCGAACTGGCGCAAAAAATTATCGACGAGATGTTCCTGTTCGAAAACCTGGTGGAAGTGGACGACCGCAGCATCCAGCGCCTGTTGCAGGAAGTGGAGTCCGAGCAACTGCTGGTTGCACTGAAAGGTTCCGAACAGCCTCTGCGCGAGAAGTTCCTCAAGAACATGTCAGCCCGTGCGGCCGATATCCTGCGCGACGATCTGGCCAACCGCGGTCCTGTACGTATGTCCGCAGTGGAGAACGAACAGAAAGCGATCCTGCTGGTGGTCCGTCGCCTGGCCGAATCGGGCGAGATGGTGATTGGTGGTGGCGAGGAAACCTATGTCTGATGCATTTTCTGCCCGCCCCTGGCAGCTGTGGCAGCCTACTGATTTGGGCCGTTTTGACGAGCCTGAACCGGAGCTGCAGCCAGAAATTTACGAAGCTGAAGACGGCGTGGATGAGCAGCAACAGCAGCTCGAACGTCTGCAGCAGCAGATGCGCAAAGAGGCGCAGGGCCAGGGTTACAACGAAGGCTATCAGCAGGGTATGACCGAAGGTCAGAAAGCGGGCTACGACGCCGGTTTTCAGCAGGGACTGGCCGATACCCAGCAGCAGCAGGCGCCGCTTCAGGCGCGGATGCAGCAGCTGGTGACGGAGTTCCAGAACACACTGGAGTCACTGGACAGCGTGATTGCTGCCCGTCTGATGCAGCTGGCGCTTGAAGCGGCTCGCTCGGTGATTGGGCAGGCCACTACGGTAGATGGCACCGCCCTGCTGCGCCAGATTCAGGGTCTGCTGCAGCAGGAACCGATGTTCAGCGGCAAACCGCAACTGCGTGTTCACCCGGACGACTTACAGCGTATTGAGCAGACTTTAGGTCCGACGCTGGACCTGCACGGCTGGCGGCTGATCGCAGACAGCACCCTGCACCCTGGCGGCTGCAAACTCAGCGCTGAAGATGGCGATCTGGATGCCAGCGTCGCAACGCGCTGGCAGGAACTCTGCCGCCTTGCCGCGCCGGGAGAAATCTGATGACCACCCGTCTGAACCGCTGGCTGGGCTCGCTCGACGCCTTTGAAAAACGCATTACCCAGGTGCAGCCAGTGCGCCGTTATGGCCGCCTGACCCGCGCGACCGGCCTGGTGCTGGAAGCGACCGGTTTACAGCTGCCGCTGGGTGCGACCTGCATCATCGAACGCAACGATGGCAAAACCATCAGCGAAATCGAAAGTGAAGTGGTGGGATTCAACGGTCAGAAACTGCTGATGATGCCACTGGAAGAAGTGGACGGCATTTTACCGGGTGCGCGGGTCTATGCGCGTCAGAACGGCGACAACCCGCAGGCGGGCAAACAGCTGATGCTGGGGCCGGAACTGCTGGGTCGCGTGCTCGACGGTAGCGGCCGACCGCTGGACGGCCTGCCGTCGCCGGATACCGGCTATCGCGCACCGCTGATCACCCCGCCGTTTAACCCGCTGCAACGGACGCCGATTACCGACGTGCTGGATACCGGCGTGCGTGCCATTAATGCCCTGCTGACGGTCGGTCGCGGGCAGCGTATGGGTCTGTTTGCCGGTTCAGGCGTGGGGAAAAGCGTGCTGCTCGGCATGATGGCGCGCTACACCAAAGCGGACGTTATCGTGGTCGGTCTGATTGGCGAACGTGGCCGCGAAGTTAAAGATTTTATCGAAAACATTCTGGGTGCTGAAGGCCGCGCACGTTCGGTGGTCATTGCTGCCCCGGCGGATGTGTCGCCGCTGCTGCGTATGCAGGGTGCCGCTTACGCCACCCGTATCGCTGAAGATTTTCGCGATCGCGGCAAGCATGTGCTGCTGATTATGGATTCACTGACCCGCTACGCCATGGCGCAGCGTGAGATCGCGCTGGCGATTGGTGAGCCTCCGGCGACCAAAGGCTACCCGCCTTCCGTGTTCGCTAAACTGCCTGCGCTGGTTGAGCGTGCCGGTAACGGCATCGACGGCGGCGGTTCGATCACCGCCTTCTATACCGTCCTGACCGAAGGCGACGATCAGCAGGATCCGATCGCGGACTCCGCGCGCGCCATCCTTGACGGTCACATCGTGCTGTCGCGTCGGCTTGGCGAAGCGGGTCACTATCCGGCTATTGATATCGAAGCCTCGATCAGCCGTGCGATGACCTCGCTGATCGATGAGAACCACTATGCGCAGGTGCGCCAGTTTAAGCAGTTGCTCTCCAGCTTCCAGCGTAACCGCGATCTGGTCAGCGTCGGGGCCTACGCCGCCGGCAGCGATCCGATGCTCGATAAAGCCATCAGGCTCTATCCGCAGATGGAAGCCTTCCTGCAACAGGGCATCTTTGAGCGCAGCGATTATGACGACGCCAGCCTGCATCTGCATGCGCTGTTTGGCTCGTCTCAGTAATTAACGCGAGGTAACGGCAATGAAAACTGCAAATGCCATTGATACGCTGCGCGACTTAGCGGAGCAGGATCTCGAACGTGCCGCCATCTATTTAGGCGATATGCGCCGCGGCCAGCACGCCGCTAACGAGCAGCTGACGATGCTGCTTGATTATCAGGACGAGTATCGCAACAAACTTAACGATGACATGTCGTCCGGCATCGCCAGCACCCGCTGGACGAACTATCACCAGTTTATTCAGACGCTGGAAAAAGCGATTGAGCAGCATCGCAACCAACTGAATAACTGGAATCAGCGACTGGAGCAGGCGCTGATCAACTGGCGCGACAAACAGCAGCGGCTGAACGCCTATCAGACCCTGATAACGCGGGCAGCGGAAAATGCATTACGACAGGAAAACCGTCTCGATCAGAAACGGATGGATGAATTTGCCCAACGGGCCGCATCGAGGAGAGGCGAATGATTACGCTGCCACACATTGGCATAAAAGCGGCGGCTAAAACCGACGCGGAACCATCAGGCGCGACGGACCTTGCAGCAGGGGCTGATGCCCTGCCAAAGGACTTTCTGACCACGCTGGGAAATCAGCTGGCAGGCTTGGTGAAGCAGCAGGGAAAAGCGGCGCAATCCGCTGATGTAAAAGCAGAAAATGTCGACGACGCCCGAGCGAAGGCGCCGCTGAATGCGCTGATGGCGGCGCTGGATAATCCTGCTGAACTGACCGCCCTGTTTAAACCGGAAAATACTAAAGCTGGGTCAAAATCAGCCGATGATAAAGACAAGCCGGAGGCCACACCCTTAAGCGCCAGTGACATGCAGAATGTGCAGGCCCTGTTCGCCATGTTACCGGGTGCGGTAACGCCGACAGCGACGCCTTCGACGCCGGTCAGCAGTGAAGCAGGTGAGCTGATTGCCCAGACCGACACCGGCCGGAAAAGTCAGACCTCTCTGACACAACTGTTGAACAGCGCACAGCAGAGCCCTGCGCCGGGTAAAGATGAGAAGCACGACGCTAAAAGTGCCACACAGAACTCACCAGCCGTGAACAGCACTGCCAGTCAGAGTCAGCCCGCCGCGCAAAGTACGACCAGCAGCGGCCTGACGCTCGACAGCAGTTTCCAGCAGGCGCTGAGCAATATGGTGAAGCAGGATGATCAGAGTGCGATTAAAGCCAGCACCAGCGACAACGCGATCAGCGCCACGCCGTTCGCCAGCGCCAGCAGCCTGCCCGCGCCGGTGACCGCCTCCGCGACCAACAGCACCCCGTCCACCCCGATGCTGAATTCACAGCTGGGCAGCGACGAGTGGCAGCAGGCGCTGAGTCAGCAGATTGTGATGTTCAGCCGCAACGGCCAGCAGAACGCGGAGTTGCGTTTACATCCGGAAGACCTTGGCGCTATCCAGATCAGCCTGAAGCTGGATAACGACCAGGCGCAAATTAGTCTGGTTTCCAGCCATAGCCACGTCAGATCGGCACTGGAAGCCGCGATACCGCAGCTGCGCAGCGCGCTGGCAGAGAGCGGAATCAACCTGGGCGAGAGTCAGGTGAGCAGTGACAGTTCCGCGCAGGGCCAGCAATTCCAGCAACAACAGGAGGCGCGCCGCGATGGACAGCATGGCCGCTTCTCCCTCACCCAGGACAGTGACACCGACATTACGCCGATCGCCGTTCCCGCTGCCCTTCAGGCTCGCGTTAGCGGCAACAGCGCCGTCGACACTTTCGCCTGACAGCGGCAAACGCTGAAGGTAAGCGTAAAACCCGCGTCTTTTCTACCCATTGGTTTGACTTAAGACGCGGATAATCTGTCCCGTGAGCCGAGAGGCTTGCCCATAATTCACAGGAAGTAACTGCACCATGTCTGATAACGCGAAAGCAAAAGGCAGCAAACGTAAAATCTTAATACCAGTGTTAATCATTCTGACGCTGGCCGCTTGCAGCGTGGCAGGCTATGCAGTCTGGCGAATGATGAATAAACACGAGGGCGATAAGCCTGAGGTGGCGAAAGTTGAACCGCCTCCCGCTCCGGTCTTTTTTGCACTTGATACATTTACGGTTAACCTGGTCAATCCCGACAACGATCCTGACCGCGTGCTTTACGTAGGCTTTACCCTGCGTCTGGCCGATGAGGAGTCCCGGAGTCGGATGAATGACTATCTGCCTGAGGTGCGCAGCCGTCTGCTGCTGCTGCTCTCGCGTCAGAGTGCTGCGGCGCTGGCGACAGAGCAAGGAAAACAGGCGCTTGTTGAACAAATCAAACAGGCGCTGACACCTCCGCTGGTAAAAGGTCAACCTCCGCAGGCCGTAAACGACGTGCTGTTTACTGCCTTCATTTTGAGGTGAATCAATGGGCGATAGCATTCTCTCCCAGGCTGAAATTGACGCCCTTTTAAACGGCGACAGTGGCAGCGCGGAAGAAGAAAAGAAACAAAACGGGCCGGAGGGCGATATTCGCCCTTACGACCCGAATACCCAGCGCCGCGTGGTGCGCGAGCGTTTGCAGGCGCTGGAGATTATTAACGAGCGTTTTGCCCGTAGTTTCCGTATGACGCTGTTTAACCTGCTGCGCCGCAGCCCGGACATCAGCGTCGGGGCGATCAAGATTCAGCCGTACCACGAGTTTGCCCGCAATCTGCCGGTGCCAACCAACCTGAATCTGATCCACCTGAAACCGCTGCGCGGCACGGCGCTGGTGGTGTTCTCACCCAGCCTGGTGTTTATCGCCGTCGACAACCTGTTTGGTGGTGACGGACGTTTTCCGACGAAAGTCGAAGGCCGTGAGTTTACCCATACCGAGCAGCGCGTTATCCGCCGCATGCTGAAGCTGGCGCTGGATGGTTACAGCGACGCATGGAAGGCTATTTATCCACTGGACGTCGAGTATGTACGTTCAGAGATGCAGGTGAAGTTCACCAACATCACCACTTCACCGAACGACATCGTGGTTAACACGCCGTTCCAGGTGGAGATTGGTAACCTGGTGGGTGAGTTTAATATCTGCATCCCGTTTTCAATGATTGAACCGCTGCGCGAGCTGCTGGTGAACCCACCGCTCGAAAACTCCCGTCAGGAAGATAACCACTGGCGCGATAACCTGGTCAAACAGGTGCAGCACTCTGAGCTGGAACTGATTGCTCACTTTGCCGAAACGTCACTGCGTCTGTCACGGATTCTGCAGCTGAAACCCGGTGATGTGCTGCCGATTGAGAAGCCGGAACGCATTATCGCCCATGTCGATAGCGTCCCGGTATTAACCAGCCAATATGGCACGATGAATGGGCAATATGCGCTCCGTGTCGAACACCTGATTAACCCGATTCTGAATTCGCTTAACGAGGAACAGCCCCATGACTGACAGTAATAAACCGTCTGACGATATCTCTGCGGACGATCTGTGGGCTGAAGCGATGAACGAGCAGGTCGGCAGCAGCAGCAGTGCGCCGCAGACCGATGACGTCTTTAAGTCATTCGACAGCGGCAACGTTGCGGGATCGCTGCAGGATATCGATCTGATTATGGATATCCCGGTAAAACTTACCGTCGAACTGGGCCGCACCAAGATGACCATCAAAGAGCTGCTGCGCCTGACGCAGGGTTCGGTAGTCGCACTGGATGGCCTGGCAGGTGAGCCGCTGGATATCCTGATCAACGGTTACCTGATTGCACAGGGTGAAGTGGTGGTTGTGAACGACAAATATGGCGTTCGTATCACTGACATCATCACCCCGTCTGAACGTATGCGTCGCCTGAGTCGCTAAGAGTCACATTATGAATAGCCAGAATCAAACGCTGCAACCGGCTGCACCGCACGCACAGGCGATTTCGACCGGTTCAATGCTGGCCCAGGTCAGCAGCGTGTTAGCAGTGATTATTTTATTGATTCTGGCCTGCGCCTGGCTGGCACGCCGTGCCGGCTTTGCGCCGAAAAAGGTCAGCGGTCAGGAGCTGAAACTCACGGCCAGCGTCTCAGTGGGCCAGCGTGAGCGGGTGGTGATTATCGATACTGCTGATGCGCGTCTGGTGCTGGGCGTCACTGCCCAGCAGATTACTCATCTGCATACGCTACCGCCGGGTGAGCCGGTCGCTGTGACGCCATCTGACCGTGCGCCACAGGATTTTCGTCAGCTGTTACAGAATCTGGTTAAACGTCCCGGAAAACCACAATGATGCGTCGACTGCTTCCTTTATTGCCACTGCTGCTACTGGCACCGGTTGCCCATGCCCAGCTGCCGGGCCTGGTGAGTCACTCGCTGCCTAACGGCGGTCAGAGCTGGTCACTGCCGGTTCAGACACTGGTCTTTATCACTGCGCTGACCTTTATTCCGGCCGTGCTGCTGATGATGACCAGCTTCACCCGTATCATCATTGTGTTTGGCCTGCTGCGAAATGCCCTGGGCACGCCGTCGGCACCGCCTAACCAGGTGCTGCTCGGTCTGTCGCTGTTTCTGACTTTCTTTATTATGGCGCCGACCTTCGACAAAATTTATCAGGATGCCTATCTGCCGTTCAGCCAGGACAAGATCAGCATGGATGTGGCGATTGATAGAGGTGCCCAGCCGCTGCGCGAGTTTATGCTGCGTCAGACCCGTGAAGCGGATTTAGCCCTGTTTGCCCGTCTGGCGAATACCGCGCCGATTGCCGGTCCTGAAGCAGTACCCATGCGTATTCTGCTGCCCGCCTATGTGACCAGCGAGCTGAAGACCGCGTTCCAGATTGGCTTTACCGTGTTTATCCCGTTCCTGATCATCGACCTGGTGGTCGCCAGCGTGCTGATGGCGCTGGGGATGATGATGGTTCCGCCAGCGTCCATTGCGCTGCCGTTTAAACTGATGCTCTTTGTTCTGGTCGATGGCTGGCAACTGCTGGTCGGTTCACTGGCGCAAAGCTTCTACTCCTGATCCCCCTTTTCTTACCGGAGCACGACATGACACCCGAATCAGTAATGGTAATGGGACAGGAAGCGATGCGCGTCGCCCTGATGCTGGCCGCCCCGCTGCTGCTGGCAGCCCTGGTCAGCGGTCTGCTGATTAGCCTGATCCAGGCCGCGACCCAGGTCAATGAACAGACCTTATCCTTTATTCCTAAGATCCTGGCGGTTGCCACCACCGGTATCATTGCCGGCCCGTGGATGCTGAATCTGCTGCTGGACTATATCCGCACCGTCTTTACCAACCTGCCTTATATCATCGGCTGATGATTACTCTCGACAGCAGCCAACTGGTTCAGTGGGTCAGCCAGTTCTTCTGGCCACTGGTGCGTATCATGGCGTTGTTCGCCACCGCACCCATCCTCAATGAACGATCCGTCAGCAAACGTGTCAAAATCGGACTGGCCGTGATGATCACCTGGCTGCTGATGCCGCTGTTACCTGCTGTCAATGTGACCCTGTTTTCCCCTGCCGGATTCTGGCTGCTGATCCAGCAGATGCTGATTGGTATCGCACTGGGCTTTACCATGCAGTTTGCGTTTGCGGCTGTGCGCCTTGCCGGGGAAGTCATTGGTTTGCAGATGGGCATTTCGTTCGCCACCTTTTTTGACCCTGGCAGCCGTCTTAACATGCCGGTGCTGGCCCGTTTTCTCGACATGCTGGCCATGCTGCTGTTCCTGACCTTTAACGGACATCTTTGGCTGATTTCACTGCTGGCGGACAGTTTTCATACGCTGCCGATTGGCGGTCACCCGCTAAATGCCAACGCATTTATGGCGCTGGTGAAATCCGGCGGATTAATTTTCCTTAATGGCATGATGTTAGCGCTGCCCTTAATCGTTTTGTTACTCATGGTAAATCTGGTACTGGGTTTGTTAAACCGTGTTTCACCACAGTTATCAATCTTCGCAATTGGCTTCCCGATTACCTTATCAGTCGGAATTTTAACCATCAGCCTGCTGATGCCCCTGCTGGCCCCGTTCTGTGAGCATTTGTTCAGTGAAATATTTGATTTACTCGCCCTGTTTCTGACAGAACTATCCCGCCCCTGAACATTAAGTTTCTAACTACCTTCGCTCAGCGACACTTAAGTATCACAAAACCATCCGTGCATTTTCCGAACCATGTTTTCCAGAATGCAACTAAGGAAATTCTGATAAATGTGCTGAGAGTCTGAAAATAATTCTTATTAAACCGGGCTTCGCGTATTTTAGTTGGGTGGTTCACAGAAGCTGTCAGACTGTGAATGTGCAGGCAAAACCGGCAATACACTGAATTTACAAGAAAAAAAACTTTAAGTGATTTTTCTTGTTAAAAAATGTTTTTTCCGGCATTGTCATCGCACGCTGAGACATCACACTTTCGTAAAACAAATGTTTTTGAGAATTGTCCTATCAGAAAACTTCCTGTTTTCAGGGATAGTGACACAGGTCTCAAAAAATGCGCTTTACTGAATCTCCGGCACTTCACTGGCATTCCCCGCCATTGCCGGAGAATGTGTGACGTCATGGCAGCACAAATTTTTTTGCAGAACGGGTCAGGGATGAAGACTTTTACGGGCGTTTGCCTGTTGCCACACTGCACGAGCAGAATAAAAAAGTACCTAAGAAATCTCTCTCGTACCGCAACGCGTATTCATCGTTGATTTAAACGGATAACAAATTGGTGAGGGTCGCTATTATGCCAACTATTATTATGGATTCCTGCAACTACACACGCCTGGGATTATCAGACTACATGTCTTCAAAAGGAGTTAAGAAGAAAAATATCTCTTCTGTCTCCGATATTGAGCAACTACAGCAAAAATGTGAGCAATTAAATCCTGGTGTCGTCTTTATTAATGAAGATTGTTTCATTCATGAGTCAGATTCCAGTGAACGTATCCGCAGTATTATTACGCAGCATCCTGATACGCTGTTCTTTATATTCATGGCGATTAGTAATATCCATTTTGAGGAATATCTCTACGTTCGTAAGAACCTGATTATTACATCAAAATCGATGAAGACATCGACCCTGGATTCCTTACTCAGCACCTATTTGCAGAAGAAGCTTAACCAGTCTGCGCGCATCTCTTCGGGCATGGATGTTCACCCGCTGACGCTGAGCCAGACTGAGTCAAACATGCTGAAGATGTGGATGTCAGGTCATGACACCATTCAGATCTCAGATAAAATGCAAATTAAGGCCAAAACGGTATCGTCACACAAAGGTAATATTAAACGCAAAATCAAAACCCATAATAAACAGGTTATTTATCATGTGGTGCGTTTAACCGATAATGTGACCTCGGGTATTTACGTTAATATTCGCTGATCGTCAGACCTGAAGAACCGGCCTTAATGGCCGGTTTTTTTTTGCGCTGAATTGGGAGCCAGGTCTCACTCTTGCCGCTAAGCCTTTACGCTCTTTTGCCGATGTTAAGCCTTATAACAACAGCCTCAAGAGAGCAAGGATATGAACACTGCATTAGATAATGATGGACAGAAAAGCGCTGGCATCTGGCAGAATCTCCGCCTGGTGCCGCTGTTTAGCCTGATCTTCGGCGGCATTTTGCTGCTGTTCGCACTCTGTATTGGTGTCGCCAGTTACTTTCTGATTTCAAGCAACCACTCCCTCGATGATGCCACAAACGAGATTCAGGTTCGTATGGGCCTTGCTAACAGTTCTAACCATTTGCGTACGGCACGCCTGACCATTATTCAGGCCGGTGCCGCCGCGCGTATTGGTGACATGGACGAATTTCGCGCCAACGTGGCGGCGGCTGAAAAACGTATTCAGCAGGCTAAAGACGGCTTTGCTGTCTATCAGGCACGTGAAGTGAAGACCCCCGCTGACATGGAACTGGATACCACGCTGCAGGCACGCTTCAACGATTACATCAATAAAGGCCTGATACCGATGATCAACGCCGGTAAACAGGGCAGCTTTGAGGGCATTATCGCCCAGGAGACGGACGTTACCCGCAAGCTGGATGATGACTATAACGCGGTGTTACTCAAGGCAATCAAAATCCGTACTGACCGCGCCAGTGCGATTACCGCAGAAGCCGATCGTCAGTCGCGCATCGGTTTTATCTCGATGGCTGTGGCGTTTAGTGCCGCACTGGTGCTGGTCCTGATGACCTTCGTCTTCCTGCGCCGTGTAGTGATTAACCCGCTGCGTCAGTCTGTGTTGCGCATTGAACGCATTGCACAGGGCGATCTGACCTCAGCTCCCCTGCCCTGTGGCCGCAGTGAGATTGGTACATTGATCCACAATCTGCAACTGATGCAGCAGGCGCTGGTGACCACCGTCGGAACAGTTCGTGAGGGTGCCGTTGCGATTTATCAGGGCTCCAGCGAAATCTCCGCCGGTAACACCGATCTCTCTTCACGCACCGAGCAGCAGGCGGCAGCACTGGAGCAGACCGCAGCCAGCATGGAACAGCTCACCGCCACGGTTAAACAGAACGCCGAGAATGCCCATCACGCCAGCCAGCTGGCCGCGGATGCCTCTGGCAAAGCGCGCAGCGGGGGTGATCTGGTCAATAGCGTGGTGAAAACCATGACCAACATTTCCGGCAGCTCGAAGAAAATCGCTGAAATCACCAACGTCATTAACAGCATTGCGTTCCAGACCAACATCCTGGCGCTGAACGCAGCGGTTGAAGCTGCGCGTGCCGGAGAACAGGGTCGCGGCTTTGCGGTGGTAGCAAGCGAAGTGCGCAATCTGGCCCAGCGCAGTGCGCAGGCGGCTAAAGAGATTGAATCCCTGATTGCTGAGTCGGTTACGCTGATTAATGACGGGTCGCATCAGGTTGGCGCAGCGGGCAGCACTATGGGTGAGATTGTCGAGGCGGTACGTCGCGTCACCGATATCATGTCGGAGATCGCAGCGGCATCGGACGAACAGAGCCGGGGTATTCAGCAGGTGAGCCAGGCGGTCACTGAGATGGACAACGTCACTCAGCAGAACGCCTCACTGGTGGAAGAAGCCTCTGCGGCAGCGGCCTCGCTGGAAGATCAGGCGGGCAAACTGACACAGGCGGTGGCGGCATTCCGTCTGCAGGATTCGCCTGCCACGAAAAGTGTGGCCGCGCGCGTCACTTCACCAGCCAGAACACCCGCTCTGACACCGCGTCCGGCGCTGGCCACCGGTAGTGATAACTGGGAAACCTTCTGACGCCATGCTGGTAAGCATCAGCGACTGTCATCAACGGCAGCGGCGCTGAATGCAAAAAGCCCCGTTACGCTATACGTAACGGGGCTTTTTTATGCACGTCAGGCTCAGGCGTCGTGGTAAGGCTCGACGAAAATGCCATCCGGCTGCTGCGTTTCATTAAAAAACCAGATGCCGAGTGGATAGTCTTCCAGCGCGACCAGAAACATAGTGCCTTCGTTAAACGGCTCCATAGCCAGAATGGTGCCAACGCGACGCGGGCCGCCATCGGTTTTGACGCTGACGCGGTCATTTACCTTCATTTCGGTTCTCCTGATTATTTACTGCGTACAGTCTAAACGAAGAACCGGCGCGATGCAGCGCGTTAGCGACGGGCAATGACCCAGACGGCATGAACGATACCAGGGATATAACCACAGATCGTCAGCAGAATATTCAGCCAGAAAGCACCACCAAAACCGACCTGCATGAATACGCCCAGCGGTGGCAGCAGAATTGCGATAATAATTCTCAAGATGTCCATAACCATTCCTTTAGGTATTGAAAAAAATCAGCTTTATCATCAACTATAGCTGAATCTGCTCTGTTCAGGGACAAAGTCAGGTAAATCTGAGTAAGGACTATTTTTGCAATTTCTTAACATTTCACCGCAAGACTTCTTACGCGCCTGGCCTTTACACTCCCTCTACTGCACCACCCCCATAGGTGCAGCCACAACCTAAAGTAACAAGGATTTTGCCCGCGCAGCGCGGGCTTTTTTTTGCCTGCGATCTGCCCGATCCCCTCTTTCTGCCCGGCGTTCTATACTGATTATTCTGTTTGCTCTCAGGAGTCAGAAAATGACAGACGAAAAGCAGCACACCGATATGCCGGCGTCCGATCTGAAGGTTGATGTTGAGGGTTTACTGGCGGCGATTCAGGCGAAAACGTCAGGAGAGATACGGGAATATATGGAGCAGGGCCAGATGCCACGGCTTGAAGTTGAAGGCCAGATTTTCCACTCGTATACCGAACTGGCAGAAGCGTTTGAAATCGACATCTGTGACTATCGCGCCTATGAAGCTAACCGCTGAAATCGATTTCAAAAAAATACCCGGCGGGAAGGCCGGGTAAAAATTCAATTCGTTACACCAGGGAATTCTTAACACCTCTGCAGATTACGCGAACGCGTCACCAAAACAAGTATCAGATATGCACGTTTCTGCAACGAACCGGATCGTTATGGGGCAATAGTTACCGAAAACACCGCGCCTGCCAGTGACTTAGCGCCTGCACACTTCCTGCATCCCTCGCTTTTCCCCCTTTCCTTTTTAAGATTTATCCTGGATTTCTAGTCAGCGTGGCAGGAAAAAAAGTGTGAGCCATATTCAACTATAATATTGAAAAATCGCTGCTTTAGCCGCGAACGTGATGAAAGGAGCCTGTTAATGCCCGATCTTCAACAGCCGTTAATGATTATTACCGATCTCGATGGTTCCCTACTCGACCACCATACCTATCGCTGGGATGCGGCCACGGAGTGGCTTACCACGCTGAAACAGCACGAGGTTCCGCTGGTGATCTGTTCCAGTAAGACAGCCGCCGAAGTCATTCCGCTGCAAAAAAAACTGGGGATCAGTGGTTCACCCTTTATTGCCGAAAACGGTGCCGTGGTCCAGACGCAGGATCAGCAGCGTATCCGTCTGCCTGATAATACACTGACCTATGACGCACTCTGCCAGCGGCTGGCCGCCTTGAAAACAGCCTACCGTTTTACCGGCTTTCATGACTTCTCCGATCCGGAAGTGGCCTCAATGACCGGACTGAGTGAGGCAGATGCCGCGCTGTCACGCCAGCGCGACGCGTCTGAAGTGATTGTCTGGCGCGACAGTGACGAGGCTTTCGATAGCTTTCAGGCGGCACTGGGTGCTGTAGGGCTGGCGCTGACGCAAGGCGGCCGTTTCTGGCATGTGATGCCAGCAGGCTGCGGCAAAGGTGAAGCGCTGCGCTGGCTGCTGGACTATTCTCCCGGTGAAGCGCGCATCACAATTGGCCTCGGTGACGGGCCGAATGATGCGCCGATGCTGGATGCAGTTGATTATGCCGTAGTGATTAAGGGCTACAGTAAAACACCGGTAACACTCAGCCGGACCGATCAGCAGCAGGTCTATCACACCGCTCATCATGGCCCCGAAGGCTGGCGTGAAGGACTGGACTATTTTTTGACTCAACCTCAATAAGCTGCCCACGGGCATTAAAAGGATGATGCGATGAGTGACTTTTATCAGAATGGCGTAATCACCAACTTCCACAACCTTACCCACCGTAGCGTGGAGTCGCTGGAAAAAGAGATGGTTCGCTTTGCCCGCAAACGCAAAATGGGGCTGATCCTGCCATCGCTGTTTTCCGAACTTGAAGGCCCGGCGCTGACGAAAATCGTCGATGAGCTGGCGAAAGTGCCCTATCTGGATGAGATCGTGATTGGTCTGGATCGGGCCGACCGCGACCAGTTCCTGTTTGCCCGCGAGTTCTTCTCCCGCCTGCCGCAACGGCATCGCATTCTGTGGAACGACGGCCCGCGTCTGAAAGCGATTGATGCGGAACTGGATAAAGAGGGTCTGTCGCCTACCAATCCCGGTAAAGGGCGCAACGTGTGGTTCTGCACCGGCTATACGCTGGCTTCCGACCGCACCAGCTGCGTGGCGCTGCATGACTGCGATATCGTCACTTATGAGCGCGGCATGCTGGCCCGCCTGCTCTATCCGCTGGCCAACCCGGCGTTTCAGTATGAGTTCTGTAAGGGCTTCTATGCGCGCGTCGCGGATGGCAAGCTTAACGGCCGCGTCGGACGTCTGCTGGTCGGGCCGCTGCTGCGCTCATTGCAGAAAGTCTATGGTCACTCGGAATACCTGGATTACCTGACAAGCTTCCGCTATCCGCTCTCCGGCGAGTTCGCCATGCGAACGCATGTGCTGAACGGCATCAAAATTCCTGGCGACTGGGGTCTGGAGATTGGCGTGCTGTCGGAGATTTACCGTAACTACACCACCCGCCAGTCGTGCCAGGTTGAGATAGCCGATAACTACGATCACAAGCATCAGCCGCTGGCCGAAGATGATGGCACCGGCGGCCTGAAGCGCATGAGCAGCGATATCGTCCAGTCCCTGCTGCGTAAGCTCGCGACCATGGGTGTGCCGCTGACCAGCGATTCATTCCGGGTGCTGAAGGCAACCTATTACCGTAATGCGCTGGATATGATGGAGACCTATAACCACGAGGCGGCAATGAACGGACTGAAGTTTGATCAGCACGTCGAAGAGGCCGCGGTAGAGATGTTTACTCAGTCGATTCTGGAAGCGGGACAGGCGTTTATTGAACGTCCTAACGATAAGCCGTTTATACCCAGCTGGAGTCGGGTTCAATCGGCGTTCCCGGATGTATTGCAGCGCATCTATCAGGCGGTTGAAGAGGATAATGACGGTAACGTCTGAAACAGGGCGGCACAGGGAGTGTGCCGGGCCTCAGGCAGTCAGAAACCGGGCCTGTCGGGTCTCTGACCCTCAGGCCTGAGGCTCTCAGCTTGCCAGTTGTTGCGCAGGATTCAGCGCGCAAAGTTCATCACTGCGAAAAGCCTCACTGCGCACGGCATAGCCGTCATACCAGCGGCATTCCACCATGCCACTGGCGTAGCCGGTCACCACCATCGTGTGACCTTCTTCCTTGTGCTGCACTTCTTCACTGATTGCGAAAACCATGGGGCGCTCCTTTCATGCGTGTTATTAACCTGAGTGACTATTTTCTTTATAGCAGGCAAAGCCGACCCTTGCCTGTTAAGGCACGCAAAAAACGGGCAAATTCAGAATTAAGCAGCTGGATATGCGGAAAATAAAAAAAGCGGATAAAACTTATCCGCTTTGATGAAGTGTTGACGCTGACGTCAGATTTTACAGCCTTCGCAATCGGCTTCGTCACCGAGATCATCCGGCACTTCGCTGGCTTTTTTCTCTGCTTTCGCTTCAGCCTGCTCAAGCTGTGCGTCGATATCAAATTCAAACATGTCGTCGTTCATCGTCATTCTCCTGACCGTAAATCACAGTGCGCTTTATACCGATTTTCCGCGCACTCTGGCAATAAGGTTGACCACTAACAGCACGATCGACCCAATGATAAAGCCCAGCACCAGGTTTGCGCCGTTGCTAAGCAGCATCGCGATCCAGCCGCTGAATCCGCCGCTGACTTCCTCAATCAGATGATGCAGCGGCGCAATGCCATGCACCACGATACCGCCGCCGACCAGGAACATCGCCAGGGTGCCGACCACCGAGAGAATCTTCATCAGCCAGGGCGCGGCGGCCAGCAGCACGTTGCCAATACCCTGCGCAACGCGCGACGGTTTCTCACGCAGCCAGAAGCCAAGATCATCAATTTTTACGATGCCCGCTACGATGCCATAGACGCCGATGGTGACCAGAATGGCGATGCCCGCCAGGATGATCACCTGGTTGAGCAGCGGCGCTTCCGAGACAATCCCTAAGGTAATCGCAACAATTTCTGCCGAGAGGATGAAATCAGTGCGCACCGCACCTTTGATTTTTTTCTTCTCATACTCTGCCGCGTTCTGATTCGCCAGCGAATCAAGGCGCTGCTGGCGTGCTTCCGGTGATTTGCTCTGCTTGTCGTGCTGCAGACTGTGCATCACCTTTTCCACGCCTTCATAGCAGAGATAGGCACCGCCCAGCATCAGCAATGGCGTGATCAGCCAGGGCGCAAACGCAGAAATAATCAGCGCCAGCGGCACCAGAATGAGTTTGTTGAGAAACGATCCTTTCGCCACGCCCCACACCACGGGCAACTCACGGTTGGCTTTTACGCCGGTAACCTGCTGTGCATTCAGCGACAAATCATCGCCCAGTACGCCAGCGGTCTTTTTTGCCGCCACTTTTCCCATGACGGAAATATCGTCCAGAAGTGTTGCAATATCATCAAGTAAAGTCAGTAAACTGGTGCCCGCCAAAATCTTATCCTTAGTCTGGTTCGTTATGTTGACAACATGGGCAGCGCTCAATTTCCGTTACGGTCATCTCAGCGATGCCCTCACAATCCCACTCCACCCGCACCGCATCACCTTCTGCGCCTTCAGCATGCAGGTATTTGCTGACCGGGCTTTCGGTCATGCCGGTGATCTCCTCCGTAGCGATAAGCCTGTCGCCGCAATAGACCCGCGCAGTGGCTTTAGTGTTCACCATCCGCTCGTCACGAATCTGGTAAAGGCGTTTAACCGTCAGTTTGATGCTGCTCATGTCAGGCTCCTGGCCACGGAGAAAGCGCAGATCTAACCAATTATGGTCCTGATTAGCAATCCGCGTTGTAATGATGAATGCCCTGATGGTCGATCTCGGCACTCTCCGACATCGCCAGCAACCACTCCTCCAGCCGTTCCAGCAGATCCTGATCCGCCAGACGCAGTTTGCCACGCAGCGCACACTCCCAGATGATCAGCACTTTCCAGCCGCTTTCCTGCAGCTGGCGCACATAACGCCGGTCACGTTCAACATTGCTGTTGATTTTTCCGGTCCAGAATTCCGTGCGCGTCGCCGGCAGCTTAAACAGATAGCAGTGATGACGATGCCAGAAGCAGCCATGAACAAAAATAATCGCCTGCTGTTCGGTCAGGACAAAATCAGGCCGTCCCGGCAGGTTTTTATCCTGCACGCGAAAGCTGAATCCCCGATCTTTCAGCAACAGCGCAATACGTTGCTCAATGGCCGTATCCTGAGCGCGAATGGCACGCATATTTTTACTGCGTGTTTCGCTGGAGTGAACATCAGCCATAACGTCTCCTTTTTTGCTGGTTCTGTAACTTTAGCCTGCGCCACGAAAAGCGAAAGCCGCTGCCGGGCGACTTCGGATATTACGCCGCAAAAACAGAACTTTCCGGCGGTCTGACACAGGGCACATCCCGGCAATTTCCTCGCAGCCTCTGGAGTGTTAGCATAGGCTCCTTACTGTTAAGGAAAAACGCATGCATCCCGCCGCCCTCGCTGAACCACTCTCTGCTGCACTTTCATCTGCTGATGCGTCTGAACTCTTTGGACAGGTGCTGGACATCTATTCGGTTCGCGATCTCACGGCCCGACTGCAGCAGGCGGGATTTTCCTGCTGGACGCCAGCCCTGCTGAACCGGATCCGTCAGGGTAAAAGCGCCCTGCCGCCGCTGTGTGAGGCGGAGCTGTCGCTGTTGCAGAGTCTGCTGCCGACCCGGCCCGCCCACTATGATAATCCTGAGTTTCGTTTTATCGATCTCTTTGCCGGTATTGGCGGCATCCGAAAAGGATTTGAGGCGATCGGCGGCAAGTGCGTCTTCACCAGTGAATGGAATAAAGAGGCGGTTCGCACCTATAAAGCCAACCACTATAGCGATCCGCTGGAGCATCACTTCAATACCGATATCCGGCAGGTGACCCAGCCGGAAGGTCTGACTGACGACGAGGAAATCTACCGCGCGATTGATGCGGCAATCCCCGATCATCAGGTGCTGCTGGCCGGTTTTCCCTGCCAGCCCTTTTCGCTGGCGGGCGTCAGCAAGAAAAATGCGCTGGGCCGCGCCCACGGGTTTGAATGTCAGGTGCAGGGCACGCTGTTTTTCGATGTTGCGCGCATTCTGGCCGCCAAGAAACCACCGTTTTTTGTGCTGGAGAATGTGAAAAACCTCAAGAGCCACGATAAGGGCCGCACCTTCGCCATTATCATGGAGACGCTGGATGAACTGGGCTATGACGTGGCCGATGCAGGAGCCGGCAGCCCGGATGCCAAAGTGATCGATGCGCGCCACTTCCTGCCCCAGCATCGCGAACGTATTGTGCTGGTGGGGATTCGCCGTGACCTGAAAAAGCAGGATTTTACGCTACGCGATATCCGTCGTTTCTATCCGGCGCAGGTGCCCAGCCTGCAGAGCCTGCTGGAGAAGGCGCCAGACGACAAATATATTCTGTCGCCGGTGCTGTGGCGTTACCTCTACCAGTATGCGAAAAAGCATAAAGCCAAAGGTAACGGCTTTGGTTTTGGCCTTAACGATCCGCGCAATCCTGACTGCTGCGTGCGGACGCTGTCAGCACGCTACTACAAAGATGGCTCAGAGATTCTGATCGACCGCGGCTGGGACAGCGCGCTGGGTGAAGCGGAGTTTCAGGATGCGGATAACATGGCGCGGCGTCCGCGTCGTCTTTCTCCGCGCGAATGCGCACGCCTGATGGGCTTTGATTTGCCGGGCCACGAGCCGTTCCGCATTCCGGTCTCAGATACCCAGGCCTATAAGCAGTTTGGTAACTCGGTGGTCGTGCCGGTATTCGCAGCGGTCGCCCAGCTGCTGCTGCCGCATATTCGTCAGCTGAAGTCGTCATCGTTCTGAAATGAAAAACCCGTCTTGCGACGGGTTTCAGGCTGATGAAGAACTTACATCTGACGATTCTCACAGCAACAAGTAAGCTCAACTCGCAGGGAACACGGTCAGAAGAGGAAAGCGTCCCGCGCCAGGACGGTGCGGGCCGAGCATGCCATGGATGGCGGCTTTTGCGTCTTTCCGATCTGACCGTGTTCCCTGAGCAGGCACAGTCTCATAGCGAAACGGTCCAGCCTTTCTCCAAATAAAAAACCCGTCTTACGACGGGTTTCTGTTTTATTTCTTTTTCTTGCTCTGCTTCTTCAGCAGCAGGCGAATCTGTTTCAACTCGCTGGCGCTCAGTCCATCGGTTTTCACGTCAGCGGCACCCGTTTCTTCGGCGCCCTCTTCAGTGATGTCCTGATTATCAATGGCCGGATGCGGATGCGTTTCCAGACTGGCCTGCAAACGCTGCACAATTTCCTGGCTCATTGAAATCTGGTTTTCCAGCGCCAGCTGTTTAATCGTTTCTTTCAGCTCGGGATCAATTTTAATCGTTAAATTAACAGTTTCGGTCATCGGGCAGCTCCTTTTTGTTATTGCTCACACGCTACCGGATGACCGTTTCGATTAACATACTGTCATAAAAATTTAATATTCAGTTTTTAATGGGGTGAAATCCCGCAGTACGCCCTCATCCATCCCCACCAGATTGCCCTGAAGCTCGGCATAAAGCTTCGCCATGTAGCGCACCAGGAAATCGGCGTTATGCTCAGCCAGCATGCGGCCGGTTTCGGTATGCATAGTTTCCGGCAGACGCAGCAGCTTCTTCTGGAAATGGTCCAGCGTCCACTTAACATCATTCAGCTCGCGATCTTTACCCAGCGGATCCTGACTGTCGAATAACGGGCGATTCAGTGCACCGGCCGTGTAAAAGACCCGCGCCAGCCCGATTGCGCCCAGCGACTCCAGCCGGTCTGCATCCTGCACGATTCTGGCTTCAAGCGTCTCTGGCGGAATACCGGCGCTGAAACTGTGGGTTTTAACGGCATGCATCACGGCATCAATCTTTTCTGCCGGGAAATCGAGAAAATCCTGCTGCAGAATGCGCTGCGTTTCCGTCGCTGCATAAGTAGAAGCGAGATGTCGTTCGGGATGATTCTTGGGAAGATTCACTACATCATGAAAATAGCAGGCGGTGAGCACCACCAGCGGGTCCGCCTTCGTGCCGGTCATGATTCGCTGCGCGCTCATCCAGACGCGTCGCAGATGGGCGATATCGTGCGCGCCGTCGTCGTGGATCCAGTTCGCCTGAAACCAGCTTTCATAGCGGGATTGCCAGAGTGTAAGTGACATAATCTATCTCCCTGTAGTGATCGACAGCCGATTCACTGTCGTGATCAGTGCGCAAACGGCAAGCCATCATAGCGACTGGCTAATGACACTTTTTTTACAGTGCTGTTGAAAAGAGCGGCGCTGCCAGCGATTTCGGGCAGAAAAATGAGATCTGGATCATCTGTATAGCACCTATGTTACATAAATACCGCAATTTCGGCGGTTTTCAGCCTTTCCTCAGTGAATTGCTGCTAAGAAAATTAGTTTAACAGCAGTAATGTTTGATTCATTCTTAACCCGTTAAACCGGCCGTGCTTAGCCTTTTTTTGTCACGCAATTAATTGTAAAAGTGTGGGCAACAGCAGGTGAAAAAGTCTGAAAAGGTTCCTATTTTTATTGTTATAACGTACTGTATCCGGGCTGTTCGTCGCGTTCTGCTGATTGCGTGATAAGCTTTGGTGCGCTTTTTGCATTTTGCTGGTTTTTAACACCCAACGTGACAATTTTAAAGTGACTGTCAGGCGACAAATTATTAAGCAAAATGATTTAAAGCTTTTATGATAACTCTCAGATGTGAAGCAAATGGACGTTTACAGCAGTAACCGGGTTCTACTAATAAAAAGAGGTAATCCATGAAAGAACGGCCGATTCTTTTTTCCGAACAGCGTGTTCGTGCCCTGTTGGTTGGCCAGCAAACACAAACCCGGCGCATTATGAAAACTCAGGCTTTCGGGCCGGGACAGGATCATCACGAAGGCGTTCATGCTTTCGACGTGAGTGCTAACCATCTGCATGGCTACAAGATGATGTCGATGACCGACATCAGCTATCAGTGTCCCTACGGCAAATCGGGCGACATCCTCTGGGTGCGTGAAACCTGGCGCGGCCCGATGGTGCCAGAAAGCGATCTGGCCGAATATGAACGTGACCCGACGCCGTTTCGCCTGCCGGAATATTGCCAGTATCGTGCCGACAGTAATGAGCTGGGTCAGCATGCGATGAGCACCCCGGAAGCCGAGGAGTTTGGCTGGCAGACCGCCATCCACATGCCGCGCTGGGCCAGTCGTATCAACCTGGAAATTACCGGCGTACGTGCGGAAAAGATTCAGGATATCAGTGAAGATGACATTATGGCGGAGGGCGTACAGACCGACTCGCACTTCCTTAATAACTTCTTCACCATGAACGTTAATTCTGAGTCACCTAAAGAGGCGTATCGCAAAGCCTGGGAAAAACAGTACGGCGCGACCAGCTGGGAAGTGAATCCCTGGGTCTGGGTCATTGAATTTCAGCGCGTTGAACGCAGGTAATGCCTCAACCCTGCGCTTTGCGGGTTGAATCACAGACAACGGCCGCGCTAACGGGTTGAATAGACAGCCTTCAGCCCTGAAGTCAGACAGAAGATGCCAGCATTCGATGCTGGCATTTTTATGTCTGCCGCGTCAGGATAATGACATAGCCCGGTTCTGTGCAGGAGTTGCGATGTTTAAATGGCCCTGGAAAACGCATAACGACACCATGCTGGCGGCACTGCCGTGGCAACAGGCGCTTTCACAGCCTGTCTTCAGCCCGCTGGATGAGTCTGAACAGCAGGCGCTGGTGGAGCTGGCAAAGCGCTTTCTGCAACAGAAAAAACTGGTGCCTCTCGGGGGCGTTCAGCTGGATGAACTGCGCAGCGTGCGGATCGCCCTGCTCTTCTCTCTGCCAGTGCTGAAGCTGGGTCTGGAGTGGCTGGACGGTTTTCATGAGGTGCTGATCTATCCCGAACCGTTTGAGGTTGACGATCAGTGGCAGGATGAAGATGGGCTGGTTCACAGCGCGCCTGCCGTTCACGCCGGACAGAGCTGGACCCAGGGACCGGTCGTCCTCAACTGGCTTGATATTCAGGACTCTTTCGATCTCTCCGGCTTTAATCTGGTGATCCATGAGGTGGCACACAAACTGGATGCGCGCGGCAGCGGTTATACCAGCGGCGTTCCAGTCATGCCGCTGCGTGACGTAGCCCAGTGGGAAAAGGATTTGCGAGCCGCGATGGCAGAGATTGAAAGTGAAGTGGAACTGACAGGCGAACAGGCTGCGACTATCGATCCCTACGCGGCCAGCGATCCGGCGGAGTGCTTCGCCGTACTCTCTGAATATTTCTTTACGGCTCCGGTTCTGCTGGCCGAACGCTTTCCCGCTATGTATCAGCATCTGCGCCAGTTCTACCAGCAGGATCCCCTGAGCCGGATAGCTTCTGACACGGCTCAAACTGCTTAAATCCCGATCGCATTGCGCTAAAGCTAGCCAGTTGAATGATAATGTATTTTTTGCTGTTGACACCTCAGTGCGACGCCGCTAATATTCGCCTCGTTCAAACGATTCCTCTGTAGTTCAGTCGGTAGAACGGCGGACTGTTAATCCGTATGTCACTGGTTCGAGTCCAGTCAGAGGAGCCAGAATTTAGAAAAGCCCGCTCAGGGAAACCTGAGCGGGCTTTTTGCTTTTCAGTATTGCCAATTTTCTCCTCCTTTCTGATTACCATCTGGACCCGCCTGCAGTTACCCGCACATTCCTGATGAGTCCGGCGGCCATAACTGCAAAAAACCAGCCGGGCAATCCCTGCTCTGGCTGGCTTGTCTCCTCGGCTAACGATTACTCGGGAATAGTCAGTACCTGACCCGGCGCAATATTATCCGGGTTGCTAAGGATGTTTTTATTCGCCTCAAAGATTTTCATATATTTTGATGCGTCATTATATAACTGCTTAGCGATTGCGCTGAGCGTGTCCCCGGATTTGACCGTATAAGTGCGGACACCTGCTGCTGAGGCATCGGTCTTATTCTCAACATTTTTATCAACGCTATGTAACAACTCATCGCCAATATTTTTAATATTATCCAGAATGCTCATAATTACTCCCCTATCGTTTCCGATACGTTTAGTTTAATTAAAAAAACAGGATTGCCAGACAAATACTACGCGGCGTACGATACACCTGCTTTTATTTCGTGGATTAAACCACTGCTAAACGTGCAGTAATTTATATAAAAAGAAGGATGTTAATTGATGGGTATAATGTCATGGGTTGTATTTGGTTTGCTCGCCGGTATTATCGCCAGATGTATTATGCCAGGTAAAGAACATATGGGCATTTTCATGACCATAATTCTGGGTATTATCGGTGCGCTGATTGGCGGTGTGGCCAGTACGGCTCTGGGCTTTGGCAAGGTCAGTGGTTTCAATATTTACAGCATTGCGATTGCAACCCTTGGTTCAATTATTGTGCTGTTTGTTATTCATAAAATCAGAGCATGTAAACAGTCTTAAGCGCTTACTATTTAGGGGAAATAAAATGAGTTTACTGGAAACGGTGCTGGCGATGTGCGGCCTGAATACTCAGACCAGTCAGGAAGTGAAAGGTGTGCTGGAGTGGGTGGAGCAGCAAGGCGGTTTACACACTATCGTAAGTCATCTTCAGAGCGGCGAGTACAGTGAAGTGGTTAACTCCTGGCTGAGCGATCAGCAGAACGTTGCCCTGAGCAGCGATCTGGTGCAGAAGATGATTAACTCTGAGGCCATTGAGCAACTGGCTGCACGGATGGGGATCAACACCAGCGATGCACTGAATCTGCTGGTCAAATATCTGCCACAGCTGGTGGATAAGGCATCTTCAGCGGGCGTGATTGATAAAAAAGCCGATCTCACCGGGCTGGTCAGTCAGTTGATGCACTGAATATGATGCAATTGGAAGATAAAAGCCTGCTACTTAAGTATTGGGCTTTTATCTTTTGGGTTAGTCAGGATTAATTAAGTCAATTTTTGGCAAGCTCTTTTCAACGTTGATAGAAATTATTCAGATGACCCTATAGCAAATATCAAGATTCAACTTTAGGATCACCTGCATTTAGCTTGCCAGGTGAATTCACCAGACAGGTGTTATCACAATCACTGACTGAATCAACTCACATTATGTGAGCCATTTACCTGCATTAGAAAATTACATTTGAACACTTTCCGGAATCAACAAAAGACAACCCTGCTCAATCTTCACCGTAATAACGGTTCCGGTATCAAATCCTGCTTCGCGCAGCCATTTCCCGCTCAGATGTATTGCAGGTGTAGTGCAATCACCACGTTTAGGCTGATAGCCGATGGTATAGCGACGTTGTGTTTTAGATGGTACGCTTTTAATTGAGAAATGGCGTTGATCGAGGTTCGCGTTCATAGGGAAGTCTCCAGTATGCATCTGAATCGCCACCTGAGGTTCCAATCTCATGGGTGGCAGACTGAACGAGGTTGGAACTACCGGGCACACTGAACCGGCGCACCCTAAGGTGCCCTCGCCCAGCCCACCATTGAGGTGAAGCGAGACGTACGACAATAAAAAATTGTCGCCAGTATGCTTAACCGGAGTTCCAATTCCGTAGCCTGATTTTGCAGGCGCAGAAGTAAGAATACGTCGGTTAACGTTGGACGACAACAGGTAGAGCTGGAACACAACTCGCAGATAATAAACGAAGTCTCCTGCCTCGAACATAGGATTCTACTTTTTATATGAAGTTCCATTAAGAAGCACAGCGACACGCGCCATCCAGACTCTCCCGTCACTAATGCGACCAATTTGAGCTCACCATCGCACCTGATGAGCTCAGTTTTGATGCTGGAAAGATGAGAATTTTATGGCTTAGTAGCCAAGAACCCAGCCAACTGACCGGCATTATAATTACTTTAAGATATAATAAAATCTCTCAGACCAATTAAATTTGATATCTTGTTGTTTTGATTTCTCGAAGATCTGAACAATTCTATGAAAGCATTCACCAAGATATTGTTTAGATTGCTCAGAGTTTATCCATATTATTGTTACTGGCCTTTCCACGTCATTACTTAGACGATCTCTAAGAGCCTCAAGATTAGTTCCATAATAAGGGCCAAAATCTAATAACTTAGACATAAACTTATGGAAGTCCTGCTCATTTTTTATTTCTGAACCATCTAAAATTATTTCATTCATACTCACTTCCACTTACCAATTGAAGTCGCAGTGCCATAGTGGTCAGTCGTAATATTAAGCAAACCATCATTTGAGTATAACAATCTTGTGCTTGGCTGGTTGCCTCTCGACAAAGTATTATTTAACCCTATATCAGCTTCTCGCCACATTCGACCCTGTACTGAAGGCAGGATGTTAGTCGAGTTATCAAAAATGTCCCCGCCTAACTGGCCGCCAGGTGTAGTATTGTTAAATGCAGCCGAACCCGCTGCCACAACTGACCACTAAAGGCCGCTGGCTGGAAGCACTGGGATTTACGACCGGGCAGAAGATCGAGGTGATCACCGGGCCTGGGCAGTTGATCATCCGCCTGACGACTGAAGGGTTACTGACTCATAAAAGTAAAATCCCGGTTTGATGGCCGGGATTTCAATCAGTAAGCGATTACAGGATAATCACCTTGGCTTGTAGTGATTACATAAGATTCAAAGCCGTTGTTTTCAGGAACGATATATATATTGCTCTCGTTACCAAAGAACAATTTCAATATTTCACCATCTAGCAAAGAGCATAACTCAACCCTTTGATTAAGATATGAAAACAGGAGATTACTTGTTGATATATCCTCGCCATGCCCTACATGAAATGAGTTTTTTTTCTCACATCTAAAGGGACACTGGATGAGTATATGTGTTCCTGATGAGAACAGCAAAACCAACGATCCTATTCCAACGGTAACCCCAGTAAATATCGCCCCCTCAAATTCATGGAGTTCATTCTCAGTAATCATTTAACCTTACCTTTTTGGTGGCATCGTATTTGCAGGGAGTGGTACATGTGTTTCTCCTCGAGTACCAGTACCTCCTGTAGCTGGATTTGTTGGCTGACCATTCTTAACGGATATCCAATATCCATTTTCTAGTCCCGGAACAGGCGTTGCTCCTGGAGGCATAACTCTTATATACGAACTATTAGGACTACCAGGATTCGTATTTGGTGGATAATATATAGTACTTCCGGATGTTCTCCCAGGCTTGCTTATCCAACCCTGAGGAATGACTGGCCCTTGGGCTGGGTTCGTAAACTCTTGCAATTTTGGCGGTATCTTAGGAACTGAAGTTTTGGACATTCCATTTGTCTGAGCTTCTCCATCCGCGTTAATAATCCCAGGAGTCATCGGATTTATCGGTATGATTTTTAATGAACGATCCCCACGCTCCTGTTTCCGCTCATCTTCATCATGTCCGGGTTTGCCCCCCAAAGCATTATTCTCAACCGCATTCTTACCGGCAACCGCCCCCTGAATGCCACCCTCAACAGAACCGGATGCTAGACCCGCAGACAACTGTGCGGCCAACTGGCCGAGCGCGCTAACAATCTGCTTCTGATCCTGCGTCAGTTCGCTGGCCTGCTTGCCGGGGTACATCGAGCTGAGGATAGCTCTGGCCATCAGCTCACCACCTGCCGCCCCCGCAGCACCCGCTGTTGCGCTGTTTCCTGCCAGCTGAGCCAGCACTGCACCTGCGACCGCGTGCGCCATGGTGTTAGCCAGGACGTTAGTCTGCTCCTGTCCGTTAACAAATGTGCTGGTAGCGTGCTTGATTTTATTGGCGATATACGGTGCCATCCCACCTGCTGCGGCTGCGCCCAGGTTGCTTGCGCCAAGGCCGCCCAGCACGCCGGTCACCGCTGCTGCCGCCATGGAATAGCTGCCGCCTGTGCCCCACTTTTCTGCAACCGCCTTATAACCCTCATCTTTTACAATCAGATCGTTTAATGCCGCCCTGGATAAAGTGGCATTTTGCGGGTTCGCTTTTAGCAACCGTTCTAAGGTCTCTTTTTCAGCAGCCTGCATTTTGTAGCTGCTGATATCGCCTGCCACACGCTGGCCCAGCTCCTGGATTCCCTGAGCGAACTCAAGCTTGCGTGAGACCTTATCTTTGTCGAATATCTTGTCAATATGGCCGTTGGCGTTGTCGGTATCTCTGCTCAGGTCCGCGACGTTCTGTGTCTGAGCCTGACCATTACGTACAGTGATGGCGCCGTCCGCCACGGCTGAACGGGTGGTGCCGGATGCACTGCCATGAGTATTTGCAGAAGTGGGTATCGCGCCGCCTGACATTTGCTTTTGTTCATAGCCACCACTCATGCTGATCGATGAGCTGCTGGCTTTGTAAGAAGCGTGGTTGTCGATGTCAGACCAGCCCAGCGTACCGGTGGAGAGCGCATTGTTCGCGGACTGCGCCGTTGAGGCGATGACCGCGCCATTCAGCTGGGTGTGGTTGCCAACATAGATGTCATAGCCGCCATTCCCTGCAAACAGGCCGCTCTGATCGCCGACGCTGGCGTACTCACTGTTCACTTTGCTCTGGCTCAGACTGAGGCCAGCGGAGCCGGTCATGCTGCCGAACGTGAAGCTGAATCCACCGCTGGCACTTTGCTGTTTGCTTTGATAATCATCGGTATCCTGCAGGCTGGTCATTGTGAGGTCATGACCAACATCAGCAACAATCCGGTTACCCAGTGCCTGCGCGCCAGACAGCACGGTATCGTTGCCGCTGCTCAGGGTGAGGTCATTGCTGGCGTTCACCCGGCTGTTCACGTAATCGGTGGTTTTGCCGTTCTCCTTGCCGCTGGCCATAAAACCACTGGCCTGCACACCAATGCCTGTATCTTTACCTATTGCGACATGAATGCCGCCACTCCAGCCAGACGCTTTATTGCTGCTCTTCTGTTCAGTGTTATTGGTTGCCGCCGTGAGGTTGAGATCGTGCGCCGCAGCAAGCGTGACATTTTTGCCGGTAATGCCGCTGCCCGAGAGTGTAATATCACCGCTGCTGCCGTTAGCGCCGGTCGCCACCACGGCAATGTTGCCGCCGCCATTGAGTGAACTACCTTTTACAGCATTGGCATTATATTCCGATGAGGATTTACTCTTACTCGCGCCGACGCTGAGCTCAATTTTAATCCCTGCCTGGTTCATATTGCCGTTTGCCAGCGCCTGACCAGACTGCATGGCTTTTCCGCCCGACATCGCCCAGCCACTTTCCAGTGCTTTTACCGCACCCAGGGCTTTAAGCCGACCGTCGCCCGCCTCGCTGGCAGACTTTGCCTGTTCTCCAAGGCTTAATAAGGCGTCGGTAATTGGGCTGGTAAGCTGAAGGGTTAAGCCACTTTTCTTCTGCTCATACACCTGACGACGACTGACAAGATCATTGCCCGTATCAATATCAACGGAGCCGCCAACCACGCTGATATCTTTTTTAGCGATGACATCTGAGCCGCTGATGTGGGCATTATTACCGGCGATCAGCGTGACGCTACCGCCAGTGCTGCCTACGGCGCTGGCGCTCTGGCTTTGGGTAGTGCCGTCGCGATTAAGCTGCTGACGAGTAGAAGCGCTACCGAAGGTCACGCCTATACTCCCGCCGCTCATCATGCCGCTCTTTTTGGTCTCTTTGAGGCTATAGCTATGCTCCTCTTCAGTGGCCGCGGTGATGGCAAGATCACGTCCTGCCTTCAGCGCAACGTTGTTATCGCCTACTACGCTGGAACCCGTCACAGTCACATCACGTCCGGCGACGATCGCGACATTGTTTCCACTTAACGCCGAAGACTGTTCAGTTGTGGCTGAGTTTTCATGAACTGTGTGTGTGGTTTTTTTAGAGAAGAGCTTTTTCTTAACTTTTGTATCTTCGTCGTAGTGATAATCGCTTTCGGTTGCCGTAGTGATAGCCACGTCGCGTCCTGCCTGAACAGCAAGATCGCCTCGCGCATCCACTCTCGCCGCTTCCGCGACCATATCCCTACCCGCTTTAACCGTCGTACTCCCACCGCTGGCAATTTCAGTGCCCTGCTGGCGTACCGACTCATTAATCTCAACCTTCTTGCCGGATTTGTAGCTATTGCCAGATCCGGTTTCAGCCGCCAGCAGATTGACGTCACGCCCTGCCTGTAAGGTGACATCTTTGTCTGCGGCAATACCTGCCGCCTGGCTATTAAGATCGCGTCCGGCCTGAAGGGCTAAATCGCCGCCGCTGGTCAGCGTCGTGCGATCCAGACCGGTTGAATGGGTTTCACGTTTGCCCTTCACATCACTCTGGCTGGTCGTCGCGCTGTTGAGATTAAGATCGTTACCGGCTGCCAGCGCCGCGTTTTTGCCGGCGTTGATGCTGCTGGCGGTAACCGTCAGATCGTGGCCCGCCTGCATCGCCAGATTGCCGCCTGCGGCAATCTGGCTGCCGACGGTATGGACGGTCTTAGTGCTGGTCGCATCAACTTTTTGCCAGCGATTTCCGGAACCGGACTGCGCGCTGCCAGTGACGTTCTGATTGCCGGTGATGGCAATATCATTCCAGGCGTTCAGCAGCAGATCGCTACCCGCTTTGAGGTTCGCGCCAGTGACCGCAATATCGTTGCCCGCCTTGAGGCTCAGTGAATCCAGTGACGTGATGCTCGCCATTGGCCCGCTCAGGGTTTCGGTATAGGATTTCTTCGCACCCTTACCGTTGTCTGCATCCAGATGCCAGAGCTGCGACGTAGTCAGGTTGTTGATGTCACCGTTAACACTCTCCAGTGCCACCTTTTTACCGCTAATAGTCGCGCTGACGTTGTTGATATCGTTCAACGCGCTAAGTTGCATATCGCCACCTGCATGGAGCAGACCAGCTTTGAGGTTACTGAGCGTATTCTGGCTGTCGATGGTCAGATCGTTTTTGGCCATCACGCTACTGCCGGTGTTGGTGACGTTCCCGCCGTTCAGCGTCACGTTGTTCCCGGCAATCACGCTGCCATCGCGCATTTCCACATCTTTTGTCGACAGATAGAGCTTCGGCACCATCACCGTTTCACCGTTGATCGTGGTGGCTTCCCACCAGACCATGCTCTTGTCTAAAGAGGCGAGTTGCTCAGCGGAGAGTGAAACACCAAACTCCAGGCCCAGCGACTGCTGCGCCGCTGCAGCGTTGTCCATCAGATAGCGCATCTGGGCAAGATCGGATCCCAGGCCATTGATGTAGCGATTGCCGGTCTGGTTCAATACCGCATTGCTGACGTAGCGGGTATCAAATGCCGCATCGCCGAGAAAACGATAATCATAATCTGGCTTCAGGTTCAGACGATCGAGCATGTATGAGGAGCCGAGGAAAGCCTTCTCATCGGTATACTGAGGACGTGTTTCCTGTAATGGCGTGGTAGCAGGCTGTTTGCCCAGCTTTGCGTTCAGCTCGCCGAACAGGCTCTGATCCAGCTGGCCCAGACCATTGAGTTTGGGGTTAACGGTAATCAGATAGCGGCTATTGTTGTTCGACGCGACAAAGTAACCGTTCTCACCTGAAGGTAATGGATAGGCGCTGATATCGACCTCAGCGGCCTTATAGTTATTCAGTGACGCATGACCCTGAGGAGCATTTGTCAGGTTGACGGCTTTACCCAGTGCGGCGTTGTTTTTACCCGCCGGAGAATATTGCGTGAGCTGTGCACTACCCGGTGAAGCACTCTCCAGCGCCCCTGCGCCATTGACCTGCTGTAGCGCATTCTGGAGCTGATCGCGCCATTGCGGCGTATTGATAGCGGCTTTATCGGCTGTTGCCAGTGGCTGATGAGACTGCGCGCCAGCGGTGCCTGCAGCGGTTAAGCCGCGTAAAGCCGGGGCCGAAAGAGTATTACCACTCCAGCCAGCATTCGCTGTGGTGTTGGTATTACTGATATCGCCGCTGAAGTTAGCAGAGACATTGCCTCCGGCCTGAATAACGGCGCGGTAGAGTTGGCCAGGTGTAAAGGTGGTTTCGTGTCCGGTAAGGGTATAAGTAATGAAATTACTTTCAGTACGCAGTTGGCCCGTCCCTTTGAAAGGGCCGGTGCTGGAACCTGGCACATTATCGGTAGGCTTATTACCTTTATATTCATATACCGCATAGTCATTCTGTACACCGGCCTGCCACGACTGATTATTTAAATTATCTCCGCCAAGGCTGATATTTCGGTTCGCGAGCAAATTACTTGCCTTGTTGTCCAGATTACTGGCTCTTATCAGCAAGTCGCGCCCGGATGAAACCAGGCCTGCCCCACCGTTGCTACTGACATCTATTGTTGAACTGGAAAGGGAAAATTTTTTAATCAACGCTGACTGAAAAGGCGCATAGTAACTTTTTGTAGTGGTGTGAACAGAGCAGCCACCATCAGCACCAGCACATCCGCCACCACTTTCAGTTGTAGTGGTGACCGTATAGTAGCCATAAGAACCCGTAGCTAACTCATTAACATTAACTTTGATTGTGGCATTGCCCACACCTGCCCGTGAAGGCGAGGTCGTGTCCGTCTGCGATGTACTCAGCCCATCCCGCGTATTCAGCAGATGCCCCGTATTAATTGTGATATCGCCGTTCTGCGTTTCGATGGTGCCGGAGTTATTAATTACCTCGCCGTTGGCATTCCCCGCGGCATCGCCCTGAAGCCACATGCTACCGCCTGCCAGCATATCGGCACGCTGGTTACGAATGCTGTTAGCAAACAGCGAGAGATTACCGCCCGCATAGAGCAGCGCGGTGTTAACGATACTGCCCGGAGCGCTGAGGGTCAGATTGCCCAACGTACCCGTAAAACCATCAACCGTGATGTCACTGCGGCTGTTCAGGCTGATATTACCGCCGCCCTGCAGGCTGCCATTTCCGTTCATGGCGATGCGGTTGCCGCTTAAGGCACTGTCACCCGAACCGGTAGTGAGCTGACCACTATTGGTGAGATCGCCGCCTGCACTCAGCGTCAGCGCCCCGCCCTGCATCGTGCCCTGGTTATCTATCGCGCCATTACTGCTGACGGTGAGTCGC
The DNA here is from genome assembly GCF_000745295.1 of Pantoea sp. 9140. NCBI lineage: Bacteria > Pseudomonadati > Pseudomonadota > Gammaproteobacteria > Enterobacterales > Erwiniaceae > Pantoea > Pantoea sp. 9140. The sequence continues at coordinate 2,174,528 of NZ_JQNO01000001.1, forward strand.
CCGCCCGCAGCCAGCACATCGCGACCGGTAAAGCCATTCGCGATCTCCAGCGTGGCGTTACCCAGCGCCACCACCTGTCCGCTCTGGTCAAAGCCGTTGCTGTGAACCAGCAGGTCGCCGCCGCTGAACAGACGACCACTACCTTGCTGACCGACCTGAGCGGCCATCACACTTAGCCGGTTATTACCCAGCAGCGTGCCGCTGTTGTTGACCTGCTGATAATTAACCTCAAGGTTGCCACCCTGGGCTGTGCCCTGGTTGCTGAAGCCATTGCCGGTAAATGTGCCCTGGCCGTCGGCCAGCAGCGTTCCATTGTTGCTGGCATTGGTCGCATTGAGAATCAGCTGTGACGCCTGCAACCAGCCGTTGTTATTCAACTGCGGCGTATTGAGAGTCTGCACGCCACCCGACAGCCACCGGCCTTCATTTTGCGTTAAGCCAGTTATCGTCGCGACACCGTTGCCATTGCCCTGAATCAGGCCATAGTTAAACAGTTCCGGCGCGGTCAGCGTCAGGGCGTTTTGCGTGAGCATGGCGCCGTTACCGCCGTTAGTGATGCGCCCACCGGCATTGATCAGCAGGCTGTTGTCACCCTGTAAGCGCCCGTTGTTCTCCACCGCACCACTGGTGATCTGCAGGTCGCCGCCCTGCACGCGTCCGGCATTACTGAGTGACGATGACTGAAGCGTCAGCCTGCCTGCGCTGAGCAGCGTTTTATCCTGCTGCTGGGTCAGAGCACCGTTAAGGCCCACCGTCAGCGCCTCGACACCGGTCACGGCGCCGTTATTGTTTAACGTGTCACCGCGCAGCGTCAGGTTTCTGGCAATCCATTCGCCCTGATTGGTCAGCGTCAGTGCCTGTAGCGCCGCCGTACCATTGGCCGAAATCTTGCTGCCCGCGCCCGCATCAAGGCGGTCCGCCAGAATCAGTTGCAGCGCATCCGCACTCTGGATCGCGCCATTATTGGTCAGTTGCCGGGCATTCAGCAGGATCTGCTGACCCTGCCAGCTGCCGTTATTCACAACGTCACCGCCGTTGATGTTCAGCGTGCCCTGCGTCAACAGCGATCCGCCCTGATTATTGATCAGCTGACGTGCTGGTGCGGCCAGCGCCCTGAGCAGCATTCGCCCGCTCACCTGTGGCATTGCCGCAAACGTTAATGCCTGTAACCCAATCAGGCTGCCCTGATTAATGACGCTGGCGGGTGTGATAGTCAGGGTTTTACCCTGCACCGATCCGCTGTTATTCAGCGCAGCACCGTTCAGCGTCATTGCCCCTTCACTGAGCAGTGAGCCGCTGTTGTTCAGCGTGCCAGCCGCAACCTGGGCTTTGTCCTGACTCATCAGAGAGCCGGTGTTATGCAGCTCATTGCTGATGCTGACGTTCAGATCTTTGCTGCCCAGCAGCGATCCCTGATGCAGCCAGTTGTCCGCAATAACCGTTGCCTGCTCGCCCTGTAGCAGCCCCTGAGTGTTAATCTGGCCTGCATTGAGCGTCAGTGTTCCGCCGCTCAGCGTTTTGCCGCCGGCTGATTGGGTGATGTTATCGGCCTCTGCAGTCAGCGCCGTATTGCCCTGTAACAGACCGTCGTTGTTCAGGCTGTTGGTCTGTAACCCCAGCCGGTTCGCCATGATTTTGCCGCTGTTGCTCAGCGTGCTGGCATTCAGGTCGCTTTCTCCCTGACTGACCAGCGAGCCACTGTTGATCAGATCGCTGGCGATGTCAGCGCGCAAGGCGCTGATGCCATTGATGCTGCCGCGATTGGTAAGCGAATCCAGCGTGACGTCGAGTTGCTGACCCTGCCAGCTGCCATCATTGGTCGCACTGCCACCCCTGACGATCAGCCGATCGCCGCTCAGTAATTGCCCATTGTTGTGATTGAGTGTCTGAGCAAATCCGACATCCAGCAGCGCGTCGCCCTGTAGCAGCCCGCCGTTTTCCAGCGTATTGCCGCTGGCGCTGAGTTGCTGTGCTGCAATCTGACCGCTGTTACTGAGTGTTTGTGCGTGCAGATCGGCCTGCTGACCGGTCACGATCTGACCCGTTCCGCTGTTCGTCAGCGTATCGCTAATCTTAAGATCAAGGTTGTCACTCAACAGGCGTCCGCTGTTGTTGAGACGGTTGCCGTTGACCGCAAGTTTACCGTTAACCTGCAGCAACCCATCGTTATCCAGCTGATCTAAGGTCAGCGTCAGCGGTCCTCCGGCGATCAACTGCCCGCCATTGAGGTTATGCAGCTGCTGATGATCCAGCGTTAAGGTGCTGTTGCCCTGTAGCAGACCGGCATTACTGAGCACTGGCGCATGCAGGCTGAGCTTATCCGCCGCCAGTGTGCCCTGATTATCAATCTCCGCTGCCTGCAGATTCATCTGCTGCTGGCTGAGCAGACTGCCGCTGTTGGTCAGCGCACCGTTAATCACAGCGGTGAATGCTTTTCCGCTAAGAACGGTACCGTCGTTCTGCAACGTCCCCGCGTTAAATGTCATCTCCCCGGCCTGCATTGCACCGTGGTTATTTAAAGCAACAAAGTCACCGTCCAGCGTGCCGTCACTGAGCAACTGGCCGCCCTGCTGATTGTCCAGCTGGTTGCCCTGCAACGTAATCTGCTGATTTCCCTGGATCAGGCCGCTGTTGATCATGTCACCGCGCAGCGTCAGCGCCTGTGCAATCAGCCAGCCGCTGTTATCGGTGTGGTCAGATTTCAGCGCGATGCCCTGCTGCCCCAGAATTTTGCCACTATTGACCAGGGTATCGCTCTGCAAATCGGCGTCAGTCTCACTCAGGGCATTGCCGCTGTTCTGCCAGTGGTCAGCCTTCACTGTCAGCTGCTTGCCCTGTATCAGTCCGCTGTTGTCCAGCGTCTGGTGTTTCACACTCAGCTGGCCTGCGCTCAGCAGCGTGCCGTTGTTGGTTAACGCGCTGCCCTGCAACGACAATGCCTTGTCGCCCTGGACCGTTCCGCTGTTAGTGATCTGACTGACATCACTGTTCAGCGTGCCGGCAGCCATCGTTCCCTGATTGATCAGCGCATCGCCCTGTAACCGGAGCTGATCATCTGCCAGCAATTTACCGCCCTGCTGATTATGTAAGTTTTTGAGTGTGGTGCTCAGGCTGGCAGCGTTGATCTCTCCGCTGTTGTTCAGCTGGTCGCCTATGACAGTCAGTGTTTTGCCGCTGGTGATCAATCCGCTGTTATTGAGCTGTGGCAGCGCGAGGGCAAAGTCGTTGTCAGAGCTGATCGTACCCGCAGCCAGGTTATCCAGCTGCCCGGTATGGAAGGAGAGCAGCTTAGTGCCCTGCAGCAGGCCGCTATTAGTGATTTGCCCGGCGGTGAGAGTCAGATTGGGTGCAGTTAATGAACCTGTATTGCGCAGCTGCGCGCTGTTCAGGATGAGGGCGTTCTGACTACTGATGGCGCCCTGATTTTCCAGCCAGCCACGGGCGGTCAGCTGCGCGTCACCCCGGGCCGTGAGCGAGCCGTTTTGTTGCAGCGTATCGGCGTTCATCACAGCATCGCTATGACTCACCATCCCGCCGCTGTTAATCAGTGTCGGGGCATCAATTTGCAGACGCTGACTGACCATATTGCCGCTGTTGCTGAAGGTGTCAGCGATATTAAACGCTGCATTCCCCTGCGCGGAGAGCGTGCCGTCCTGATTCAGACGATTAGCAGTGAGCAGGGCATCGCCGCTGCTGAGCATTTTTCCGCTGTTGTCGAGCGTGCCGCTGGTTATATCCAGGCTATTTCCGCTCAGTTCACCGCTGTTACTTAACCGATCGGCGACTTTCAGCTGCAATCTGCCCTGGGATGAGAGCATTCCATCCTGCTGCAGGATGCCAGAGGTAATATCTGTCTGCTGACTGCCCAGCAGATTCCCGCTGTTAAGCAGCGATCCACTGTGGATATTCAGACTGCTGCCGCTCACTTCACCGCTGTTGTTCAGCGTGCCGGTAACGTTAAGCTGATTAATGTTGCTGGCTGAAAGGGTGCCGCGCTGCTGCACGCTGTCCGCGCTGATCAGCGCATCGCCAGTGCTTAACAGCCTGCCCCCGTTATTGATTGCCCCACTTTGAATGTTCAGGCTGCTGCCGCTGATCTCACCGTCATTGCTGAGCTGTCCGGCAACGACACTGTTATTACCCTGAGCCAGTAACATACCCTGCTGCTGCAGCGTGCTGGTGCGAACCTGCAGGTCACCCTGACTGATCAGGCTGCCACTGTTGATGATCTGTGCGGCCTGAAGATCAAGTTTCTTTCCAGCTGTCATCTGACCGCTATTCTGTAGCTGCGCGCTGGCAGAGAGCTGCATCGCGTCTGCCGCATTGCCGCTGCTGCTGTTATCAATATCCAGAGCGTGGCCGCTGAGACGGGCAGTCTGGCCTGCCGTCAGGCTGCTGCCTTTAAGCGTTATCTGCCCCTGACTGTTCAGGTCGAGCGCCGCGTCGCTACCCAGTTTTGCGCCCGTTAAAGCAATATCCTGCTGCGCTGTCAGCGCAACATTGCCACCCGCTTTATGTTCTCCCTGCAGGGCGATGCTGCTGCCTTTTGCCGTCAGCGTGCCGCTGGTCAGGCTATTGTTAATGCTTAACCGACCCTGCGCATCCAGCACCATATCGCCCTGCCGGGCATTCAGATTACCGAGATTAACGCCGACGCCGTTTTCGCTGGAGACCAGATGGATGCGGTTGGCGTACATGCCACCCAGCGCGCCGGTATCGACGGCGACCGATGGCGCAGCACCCTCGCCGGCAATGGGTGTCACGCTGCCATCTGCGCCAACCCGGTTTGCGCCCAGCGTCACATTGAGATCCCTGGCATGAATGCCCGCGTTGATTTCTGTTGCGCGCGCGATGATCGAAACCGCATCGGCCTGGCTGCCATCCAGCCCTTTACCCTCAATGCTGATGGCACCTTTGGTCACTTCCAGCGACTGCAGATTGCCCTGTGCATCAAGCTGAGGTTTACCCGTGGTCAGCGTCACATTTGGCGTATTAATAAAGCCGCAGCCGTTACAGGTGATGCCATAAGGGTTAGCGACCATAACGTTGGCCGCTTTACCCCCCACTTCGGTGTAGCCCTGAAGCTGCGAACGATTGGCCCCAACCACTTCGTTGATGATTGCCCGGGCTTCCTGCCCCGCTTTCAGATTCGGGTTGTTCTGGATGAGTCCACCGAGTTGCGTCTGCGTTAACCGGTCGGTCGCGTTATTCAGGATCAGCCCTTCCTGGCCGACGTTGTAATTCTGATACTGGTTGTGCGACAGACCTGACGCATTTGGCGTCGCGATGTTGATAACCGGCACGCCATTACCGGCAGCATCGACCTGGGTACCCGGTGTAGCAGGCGTAATCGCGGCCGAAAAAGCAGGCAGCAGGGGCTGAAAAGCGATCAGTGAGCAGATGAGATAGCTCAGCAGACGCCGCGGCAGTGAAAGCGTTAATTGATCATCCATAATCGGGGCCTTTATTTAAAAAACGAGTCCAATACGCGCATAAACACTGAGGCGATCAGGCGCAAGGTAATCGGGATAGCTGACAGGAATGCCCAGCGACAGCTGAGTGGAGACGTGCGCATTTCGGGTACCCAGTCCGAGCGAGCTGCCCCACAAGGTGCCAGCGGCGTAGCGATCCTGTTTGTCGCTCTGAAGCCATCCACCATCCAGCGCCAGCGTGGTACTGACCTCGCCAATGGCGGGCAGGGTAAACAGCGTGTAGTTGAGTTCGTTGCGCAGGTAGCCGCCAACATCGCCGGAAAGATATTGTTCTTTGTAACCGCGAACCGAGTTCTCACCACCTATCGTCAGACGTTCGCTGCCATAAAGCCGATCGGGCGACCACTGGGCGTACAGACTACTCAGCCACCACATTTTCTGCGTCACCGGCCGCTGATAGCTGCTGCTGACACTCCATTTGCGGAATTGCGCTTTGGGGAGATCGTCATTTTTACCGCTGTCGCTTTCGGCATCAAACCAGGGCATCCCGCGACTCAGCATCGGGTTAAGCGTGGCCACCCCGCCCGCGACTTTTTGTGTATGGTTAAAGCCGATCTGCAGACTGGTTAGTTTGCGGCTGCTGCTTTGCAACAGCGTCTGGTTCAGCCAGTTATGGCTGACATAATGGTTCAGCCCGAGCTGAACGCCGGTTTTGATTTGCCCGTTGCGGAACAGCACCCATGAGCCGCTCAGGCGGTTAGAGATGTTATCGCCGTTGCTATACCAGTCGAAATTATTGGCGTTAAAGCGGCTGTGATAATTGCTCCAGCTATAACTGTAATCCAGCAGCCCATAGCCATAAGGCACGCTGACGCCCGCCTGGAAATTTTGCGCGTCACGCCAGTCGCTGAACGCACTGCTGCGACCACCGCTGACAAACCAGCGATCGGCAATGCCCAGCAGGTCATTACCCACCAGCGAGGCGGAAAGCTGACCAGTGCCGGTCGTTCGCTGGCCGCTGTTGTCCATATTCAGCCCCAGCGTCAACGGGAATTCAGGTGTGCTGGTCAGATTGACAATGGAATATCCTGGCTTAGTGGATGGAAGGATTTCAATCTGAACCGGCGTGGTACGCAGCCGGTTTATCTGCTCCATACCCTGTTCAATGTCGCGTAAATTTAAAATGCGACCGGCACCGGTCGGGAATGCCATTTTCAACTGACGTGAACGGGCACCCTGCAACCGAATTTCTTCCAGCCTGCCTTCCAGCACCGTAATCGTTAAAATTCCGTGAGACAGGTTCTGTTCTGTCAGGAAGGCCCGGCTGGTGATATAGCCGCGCTGGACGTACCATTCTGATATTTCGCGTACCAGCTGATTAATGCGCGCCAGACTCAGACACTGATTGATATAAGGCGCGACGAGTTTCGCCTGCTTATCTGGCGTAATTAACGTCGCCTGTTGCAGGATAATCTGGCGGATATCGAAACAGGGACCACTGGCTGGAGCTGGCACGGTTTTTTGCAGCTCAACCTGATGCGCCTGGGTTAACGCGTCGCGCTGCTGCTGATCCTGTTGCAGACGCTGCTGCTGCTGATTCTGAATAAGGTCAAGATCACCGGGCGTAACCGGCGCAGCCATGAGATTACTGATAAACAAACTGGCTCCGAAAACCAGCCACTTCCCTGTATGAGGCATTTTCATCGAAGTATTAACGGCACTTATTGTAAGTTTTGTGTAAGGACAGGCGTGCAGACTACCACCTTAACAATCAGAAGTTCCTTATGGACTTGAAAAAAAGATGTAATTTCGGAAAAAGTGAAATTATCCGTAAATAATTAATCCTTAAATCAAATTCACAGCTGTCTTGCAACTTTCGCAGGATGCCGCTCTTTTTGACTGTTAAGGGAATGAAAGTATTGTCCTGCATGCATAAATATTTATACGCGCGGGATTGTTGTTACTTATAGCAGTACGCAGGTATTAACAGGTTTAAAAGCAGTGATGGCGATATCTTCGTGATCAGAGATGAGGTTTCAAATGACACTCTGCCCTGAATGCAAAAAGGCCCGCAAAGTAGCGGGCCTTTAACCGGATAAAACACAACAACCGTTATTTTTCATGGTAGCGATGCACTGCCGGATAATATTCCAGTCCAAACAGCTGGCTCAGTGGCAGCAGCAGTTCGACGTTAATATCATGTACACGCTCACTCGCCACAGGGCCGCTCAGCAGCTGTTCAAACCAGTCTATCAGTTTCTGTTTCATCTCAGGTTCTCCGCATCAGTTGAAGCCCTGAGTAAACCCGCTTATGCGCCCGATCAGAACCAAAAATTTCTGCGCTGCTTATGCCGAAAATGGCATAACGCGCCTTGCCTGGTACACCATCAGCCGCCGCCAGACACCGGCTGCTCAGAACATTTACTGCGTTATCAGCGTCACCCAGTTCGCACCTTTACCAGCTGGCGCTTCAGCGACGCGTTTAAGTTCGCCGCTGGAGGGATTGATGGCGTAGCTGCCAATCACTGCGCTCTTCTCGCCGCTGACGATCACCCATTTGCCCTGTGCATCAATCGCGATACTGCGCGGCTGTTTTTCCACCGGCCAGCTGCCGACGAGTGTTAACTCACCCGACTGTTTATCCACCCGGTAACCGCTGGCGGTGCTGGAGGTGCGCTCGGTCACATAGATAAATTGCCCATCCGGCGTGATTTTAATGTCTGCCGCCCAGATGCGCGGCGTCGGATCGCTGTAGCTCGCCGGACGTTGCTCGCCATGCTGCAGGTTATATTTCTTCGCCACCGCGTTGGGCCAGGTTTTTAATGGCGTCAGCGTGCCATCGGCCGCACGCCTGAACTGCGTTATAGTGCCGCTCATCTCCGCGAGGTTGTAGAGGAAGCGATTGTCCGGCGAAATCACGGAATGCCGTGCGCCGCTGTTCTTCTCGCCCTGCACAAATCCCGTACCCAGCGGCGTGATGGCCCCGTCACTGGCGAAGGCATATTGCAGCACCCGATCCGCGCCAAGGTTGCCAACGTAGAGCGAATGATTACTGACGTCGGTGATCACCGAATGGGCATGCGGCCCGGTTTTCACTTCGCCCGTAACCTGGGTCGTCACAATGCCTTTGTCATCAATCCGGTTGCTGGTGACGATATCGCTGTCATAGGAGGCGGCCAGCAGGTAGCGCCCGCGCTTATCGGTAGTGATCCAGGGAAAGCTGGCCGTAACCGGCGTCACCGCCAGTTTCTGCAGATCACCGTGTGGACGGGTGACGCGCCAGCTGATGATTGCGTAAGGCGGCGAGCGCAGCGCACCATAGAGATGTTTACCATCCGGGCTGGCCGCGAGCGGCATAATCTTTTTCCCGGCGGGCGTATCGCGCCGCCATTGCAGGCTGCCATTCGCCTCGCTGAGCTGATAGCGGGATACCGTGCCTGATTCGGCATTCGACACATAAACAAAGGTTGTCGCCCACAGCGGGGTGCTACACAGCAGCGGCAGAAGTGCCAGCGCCGTTTTCAGACGGATCATAAGGTCACCTTGATAAGTAGTGTCTGCGTCAATGCGCAGCAGGAATTACGCAAACCCTGCCTGATGAGACTGGCTTTGTGCAACTGACTGAAATTATACCTGAAAGCCTGGAGATGTGACGGAGATGTTATTTTAAAGGCGGGGTCTGAGAGGTGACGCCTTCCCCCGGTTAAGGGAGAAGGCATATGCATGCTGCTACCCGGTTTTCGCGATCATTTTATAGTAGCGGTTAAGCCACTTGCCGCTGTTAAGTCGCCACCAGAAGAAGATGCCACGCACCGTCCAGTCAAGGAACATCCCCAGCCAGACGCCGGTGACGCCCATGCCAAGCTGGATGCCCAGCAGATAACCGACCACCACGCGCGCGCACCACATGCTGAACATCGACACATACATGGTGTAACGCGCATCGCGTGCGCCTTTAAGGCCCGCAGGCAGCACCCATGATGCGGCCCAGAGCGGCATAAACAGCGCATTCAGCCAGAGCAGATGTTTCGTTACGTTGATGACTTCCGGGTCGCTGGTATAGAACCGCGCCAGCAACCCGGCCAGCGGCACCGTCAGCAGCGCTATCGCGCTCAGGCAGGCCGTTGCCAGCCAGAAAACATGCCGCACCTGACGCTCCGCCTGGAAGACCTGATTTTTGCCCAGACGGGTACCGGTAATGATGGTTGATGCGGAACCCAGCGCGTTGCCCGGCAGGTTGATCAGCGAGGCGACCGAGAAGGCGATAAAGTTACCCGCAATCTCACTGGTGCCCATGCCTGCCACAAACACCTGCGTCAGCAGTTTACCGCCGTTGAACAGCACCGACTCGATACTGGCAGGCACACCTATACCTAAAACTTCCATCAGAATGCTGCTGTTCCATCGCCGGAAATAGCTCGACAACGTGATTTTCAGCGAGGCGTTAAAGCCGATCATCAGCACATAAATCACCGCGATCGCCCCGATATAACGGGTGATAGTCAGCCCGAGTCCGGCACCGATAAACCCTAAACCGTCCCACGAGAAGCAGCCATAGATCAGCACGCTACTGATGATGATGTTGAGGATGTTCATGCCGCCGTTAATCAGCATCGGGATTTTGGTGTTACCCGCGCCACGCAGCGCCCCGCTGCCGATCAGTGTGATGGCCGCTGCCGGGTAGCTCCAGGCAGAGGTCTGCAGATAGCTCAGCGCCAGCGCTTTAACTTTGGGGTCGGCGGCACCGGCGATGGCATCGACGATAAGATGGCCCCAGAACTCAATGGCGATCACCAGCACAAAAGCGAGTATCGTCATCATCGCCAGTGACTGACGCGTGGCAGCGCGGGCGCGTTTGCCGTTGCGTTTTGCCAGACTAAACGCCACCACCACCGTGGTGCCGAGATCGATAGCCGCAAAGAACGAGATGATCACCATGTTGAAGCTGTCGGCCAGGCCAACGCCCGCCATCGCCTCTTTGCCCAGCCAGCTGACCAGGAAGGTGCTCAGTACGCCCATCAACAGCACACAGGCGTTCTCGAAGAAGATAGGCACTGCTAATGGCGATATTTCACGCCAGTAGAGCGTGCGATAAGAGCGGCGTTTCGGGTACCACGCCGTGCGCTTAATCGCCTGCATCACTGCTACGCCGGGATTTTGCAAAGGATTACCAAATCAGAAGAGACTGACGAGATCTAATGATGATAGTGGGCAGAGAAATATGCAAAGTCTTTCCGGGACAAATTAATCATGGTTACAAACTTTTTCGTTCAGATTCGGCAGATTCTGCCCCACCAGGCTGACCGCTGTAGCAAACCTGATTATTTCCGGGACGTTACGATCGCCTGTCATCACGATGCCGCTAGCTGCATTGTCGCTCCCTTGTCATTTGCAGCGCAACAGACACGGCGACACCGCCTGTTTCGATCATAAAGATTTTCTTACCGAATTTTAATGATGTGTGTTCCGGCTCAATGCTGCACTGGTCAGATTACGCGCGTCGTTAGCGCAAAAAAAAGGCGATCACAGATTCTTCACCAATCTCTGCAACAAACCCGCTAAGCTTGGGGCAAATTGCGGAAAAAAATGGAAGGAGAAACCATGCCGACACTACGGAAAAACCTGACCAGCCAGCAGGCGCTGGATGAACTCGAACGCCTTTACGATGGTGCCGTTGATGCGCTGCGTGCGGCGATTAAAGTGTTTACCGAAAACGGAACGCTGCCCGATGCCGCGGAACGGGAAAAAGGACTCTTTGTTTACCCGGAGCTGCGCATCACCTGGCACGGTGAAGGTCCGCAGCAGAACCGCACGCGTGCCTGGGGCCGCTTTACCCATACCGGCAGTTACAGCACCACCGTTACCCGTCCGGCGTTACTGCGCCACTATATTTCGGAACAGCTGGCAATGCTGGAGAAGGAGTATCAGCTGGAGATCGACGTGGTGCCGTCCAGCCAGGAGATCCCCTATCCTTACGTGATCGACGGTTCCGATCTGTCGCTGGATCGCACCATGAGCGCCGGTATTGCGCGCCACTTCCCGACTACCGAGCTGTCACAGATTGGCGATGAGACCACCGACGGTCTGTTCCACGCCGACGCCAAATTTCCGCTGTCGCACTTCGACGCGCTGCGCACCGACTTTTCGCTGGCCCGCCTGCGTCACTACACCGGCACCAGCGTAGAGCACTTCCAGCCGTTTGTGCTGTTCACCAACTACACCCGTTATGTGGATGAGTTCGTGCGCTGGGCGATTGAGCAGGTGCGCGATCCCAACACCCCTTACGACAGCCTGGCCTGTGCGGGTGACGTGGTGCTGACGGCCGACACCGCCAACAGCGAGTCGATGCTTTCTGATCTGGCGTGGAAGAAGCATCAGATGCCTGCCTGGCATCTCACCTCACCTAATCGTCGCGGCATCACGCTGATTAATATCGGTGTCGGCCCATCGAATGCCAAAACCATCTGCGATCATCTGGCGGTGATGCGTCCGCACGCCTGGCTGATGATTGGTCACTGCGGCGGTCTGCGCGAGAGCCAGCGCATCGGCGATTATGTGCTGGCCCACGCCTATCTGCGTGACGATCACGTACTCGACAGCGTGCTTCCGCCAGACATCCCGGTGCCAAGCATTGCCGAAGTGCAGCGCGCACTGTATGACGCCACCAAATCGGTAAGCGGCATGCCAGGCGAAGAGGTGAAACAGCGCCTGCGTACCGGCACCGTGGTGACCACCGACGATCGCAACTGGGAGCTGCGCTACTCCGCGTCGGCCCTGCGCTTTAACCTGAGCCGCGCGGTAGCGGTCGATATGGAGAGCGCAACCATTGCCGCACAGGGCTATCGTTTCCGGGTGCCGTACGGCACGCTGCTGTGCGTCTCCGACAAGCCGCTGCATGGCGAGATCAAACTGCCGGGTCAGGCAAACCGCTTCTATGAAGGGGCGATTTCAGAGCATCTGCAGATTGGTATCCATGCGGTTGAGCTGTTGCGCGCCGAGGGTGACAAGTTACATTCACGCAAGTTGCGGACGTTTAATGAGCCGCCTTTCCGGTAGGTGTATCGCCGCTGGCTCGGGGAGTTTTGTTCGCTGCGCGAACGAGCTCTGAGCGGGGTTTCGTTCGCCTGATCAGTTGGGCAGTTTCAGACACGCCTCTGCAGGCGACCGACAAGGGGCGCCAGTCGCCGCGCCCCTTGACCCCCGGCTCCGGCCTGCTTCACCGCCGCTTCGCGGTTCCTTCGCTTCTTCCGGATTTCTCCCGGACCGGCAGGACGCGCCATCCCTGGCGCGAACCCGCCTCTTCGCGACATCCCTGTCGCTCGTCCTGAAATCCCTCATCCGCTCAGCGGTTCAGATGGCCTCCCTGCCCCCTCGCTGTTATCTCTTCTTTCTGTGTTGGCACGTTATCGCTTTACGTTTCCGGGATTGGCTCTGGCTTTGGCTTTGGCTTTGACTTTGGCTTTGGCTTTGGCTTTGGCTTTGGCTTTGGCTTTGGCTTTGGCTTTGGCTTTGGCTTTGGCTTTGGCTTTGGCTTTGGCTTTGGCTTTGGCTTTGGCTTTGGCTTTGGCTTTACAGTTCAGCAGACAATACAGCACTAGAGAAAACAAAAAGAAATCACAGGCGGGGGTTTCTCAGAGGCATCCGAAGCGCTGAGGAACAACCGGAGGCGAGGATGAGCCGACAGGACGTCGGCGAAAGGACGGTTCGCGCCAGGGATGGCGCGTCCGGACGGTCCGTCGGCCGCAGGGCGTGACGAAGGCACCCCGCACAGCGGGGCGCGCAGGCTGCCGGACGCCGGGATTGTTAAGGGGCGGGCGTCCGCCCCTTGACGCGTCCGCCTGCATGGGCAACCTGAAACTCCCCATCGCCTGGCGGGCGAAACCTGCTCAAAGCCAGCCCGCTGCAACGCGTACCCCGCTCATACCTGCCCGCCGCGAGGCGAAACTCACCCCGCCGCCAGGCACCCATCAGGCACTTAACCACCCAAGCTTAATCACAAACAGAATCGACAGGATCACCAGCGCCGCATTCACCTCTTTCGCACGACCGCTCAGCAGCTTCACCAGCGTCCAGGTAATAAAACCAAACGCGATGCCGTTAGCAATAGAATAGGTCAGCGGCATGGTCAGCGCAGTCACGGTAACCGGCACGGCCGTGGTGATATCTTTCCAGTCGATATCTGCCAGTCCCGATGCCATCAATACCGCCACAAACAGCAGCGCAGGCGCAGTGGCGTAAACCGGCACGCTGGAGGCCAGCGGCGAGAAGAACAGTGCCAGCAGAAACAGCACACCCACCACGATCGCGGTCAGTCCGGTACGGCCACCGGCACTCACGCCCGCCGCCGATTCCACATAACTGGTGGTGGTCGAGGTGCCGAGCAGTGAACCAAACAGTGCAGCCGCACTGTCGGCAATCAGCGCACGCCCCATCTTGGGCACATTGCCCTGCTCATCCGCCAGACCGGCACGTTTAGTCACGCCCAGCAGCGTGCCGGTGTTATCAAACACATCGACAAACAGGAAGGCAAAGATCACGCTGATCAGGCCGACGTTAAATGCCCCGGCGATATCCAGCTGCAGGAAGGTCGGTGCAATCGACGGCGGCGCAGAGAAGACGCCCGCGAACGGAGACAGACCGATGCCCATCGAGATAAAGGTCACCAGCAGGATGCCGATCAGCACCGCACCGGTCACGCGACGCGCTTCCAGTACCACGATCACCACAAAGCCAAGCATCGCCAGCAGCGGACCCGGTTTGGTCAGATCGCCAATGCCCACCAGCGTCGCCGGGTTATCGACCACAATGCCCGCCCCTTCCAGGGCAATAATCGCCAGGAACAGCCCGATACCTGCACCAATCCCGGCGCGCAGCGGCAGCGGGATACTGGCAATAATCCACTCGCGGATTTTAAACAGCGACATCGCGAAGAAAATCACCGCCGAGAGAAACACCGCGCCCAGCGCAACCTGCCACGTGTAGCCCATGTGCAGCACCACGGTATAGGTGAAGAAGGCGTTCAGTCCCATGCCGGGTGCCAGCGCGATCGGGTAGTTAGCGATCAGCCCCATCAGCACGCAGCCAATCGCCGCCGCCAGACAGGTCGCGACAAACACTGCGCCCTTATCCATGCCGGTTGCGCCCAGAATGCTCGGGTTCACAAACAGAATATAGGCCATCGCCAGGAAGGTAGTGATCCCGGCGATAATCTCGGTACGAACCGTGGTGTTATGCGCTTTGAGTTTGAATAGTTTTTCTAACATCATCATCTCTCGATACAGGAGACAGCCGTCTCTCTTGCCAAAGGGGTTTGTATGCTGATTATTCTGTTTCCGGGATATGGATGCTGGCCGCTGCATACTTGCGTGCCAGAACCGCCTGAAATCCCTGCGTTACCCACTGCCCAAAGCAATTGCCATGCCATCTGCCGACGCAATCGATTACCTGGCAGAGCCAGACACGCCTAAGAAGATTCCGAATCAAAACAGGGCGCGATTATGGTGCAATGCACCGATCCCGCGCAATCGTTTTCCTGCGGCAAATCAGCAATCGCCAAAAACTCTGCGCCAGCGCACGCTTCCGTACTCTCACAGGCGAAGCTGGTCACGTTTCAGTACGCTGCCTCAGCAACCTTCTCTGGCCTGTGTAGACTCCAGAATTAACTCTTTCGTAACATTGAGGCCGCGCCATGAAGCCAGCGATTTTGGTGGTGGATGATGATCCTGCTGTCTGCGACGTCCTGCAGGATGCGTTAAGTGAACATCTGTTAACGGTCTACCGCTGTCATCAGGGACGCGAGGCGCTATCGATGCTCAGCGAGCACCCGGAGATATCGCTGGTGATGCTGGATATGATGCTGCCCGATACCAACGGGCTGCTGGTGTTGCAGCAGCTCCAGCGTCAGCGACCCGAGGTGCTGGTGATTATGCTGACCGGTATGGGGTCCGAAGCGGAGATGGTGGTGGGTCTGGAGATGGGCGCAGACGACTACATCGCCAAGCCTTTTAATCCCCGCGTGGTGGTGGCCCGCGCCCGTGCCGCTTTGCGCCGCAGCGGGCGTATTGTACAGGCCGATTCAGAACAGGCGGGCTGGCGGTTCGGCGGCTGGCAACTGGACGATGGCCGCTGCCAGCTGTTTAATCCGCAGCGCGAACTGGTGCCGCTGACCCAGGGAGAATACAGCCTGCTGCGCGCGCTGGTGCGTCACGCCCGTAAGGTGCTGACCCGCGATCAGCTGCTGGAGCTGACCCACAGTGAAAGTCTCGATGTGTTTGACCGCACCATCGACGTGCTGATCATGCGACTGCGCCGCAAAATTGAAACCAACCCGCATCAGCCTGACCTGATCCGCACCATCCGCGGGCTGGGTTACGTCTTTTCCGCTGACGTAATGAAACCGGAAATCGCGCCGCGCGCCAGCCAGATCGCCTGAGTCAATCTGAGCGGCCTGCCAGTGACAGGCGTAATCACCTCAGTCGTCACACGTTCCGCCCCAGGCACGCGGCACCAGATCCCCCTTCGCCTCTCCGCTTTCGACCATTGCCAGAATTTTTTCCGCCACGCGCTCAGGCGCGTGCGCGAATGCGGCGCTCTGCTCAGCCTGCGCAATCGCGGCTTCCTGTCCCGACTTCACCGACTGATAAAATTCTGAGCGGGTCATAAACGGATACACCGTGGAAACCGTAATCCCGGCCTCAGCCAGTTCCAGCCGCGCCACGCCGGAGAGCATATTCAGCCCCGCTTTGGAGCTGGTATAGGCCGCCGACCCTGGATACGTTGCCAGCGTCGCCCCGGAGCTAACGTTGATAATGCGCCCTGCGCCCTGCCGCCGCATTGGTGGGATCACCGCATGCATCATCATCAGCGGGGTAATCAGGTTCAGCTCAAGCAGCGCCCTGAAATCCGCCGCCTCTATTTCCTCAACCGCCGCGTACAGCCCCTGAACAGCATTATTGATGAGCACATCAATCTGGCCAAAGCGTGCCAGCCCCTGTCTGACTGCGTTTGCAATCTGGCCAGGCTGAGTCACATCGCAGGCTACTGCCAGCGCTTTGCCTGATCCATCCGCGAGAGCATCCAGTCGGTCTTTGCGTCGTGCCAGTAAGATAACCCGCGCACCCGCCTGCAGCGCCGCACGCGCCGTGGCTTGACCAATCCCCGATGATGCGCCGGTAATCATGATTACTGCTTCTTCAATTTTCATTTCATACCATCCTGCTCAAAGACCAGAGAGCGAGAATAGTCCTCAGCCAGTTGCGCGGCGGCTGCAATCCTGCCTAAAATTTGCCCATTCCTGCTTTTCTCCTGTCAGGCGCTGAATCCGCCGGAGTCACGCAATATGAAAGGCCTTGAAGCGTTAAGAGATGAGGTGCTGGCGTGCGCGGCAGACGACCTCACTGCGACGACGATTCCGCGCGTGGATCTCTATCGCGTCAGCCAGCCGATGGCTCTGCCGCCAGAAATCTATCTACCGTTCGTCAGCCTGATCCTGCAGGGAGAAAAAAGGCTGCAGGTAGGTGCACAATCCATCCGCTATTCCGCAGGTGAGATGTTTACCGCGTCGTTCGATCTGCCCGCCACTGGCGACATCACTGAAGCCAGCGAAGCCTCGCCCTATCTCGCCGTACGTCTGACGCTCGATTTCGCCGCCATCAGCGATCTGCTGCATCAGATGCCTGTGACCGCTCTTCCCGCTACGAACAAAGGCATTTCGGTTAACAGGGTGGATGATGCGCTGGCGGATGCCTGGCTGCGGATGCTGCGCCTGCTGGCAAAACCGGAGGAGATCGCGGTGATGGCGCCGCTGGTGGAGCGCGAGATCCTATATCGGCTGTTGCAGGGTACGCAGGGCGGCGTGCTGCGTCAGGCAGCAGAGGTAAACGGGCATTTTGCGAAGATCAGAAAGGCGCTGGTCTGGCTGCGCACACACTATGCCACCGCGTTTCGCATTGAGACGCTGGCAGCAATGGCGGGCATGAGTCTGTCGGCCTTCCATCGTGGCTTTCGGGCCAGCACCGGGCTTTCGCCGCTGCAGTATCAAAAACATCTCCGGCTCTATGAGGCGCGCAAAGCGCTGGTGCTGCGGCCCGGCAATGTCGCCGCCGTCGCGGCAGATGTGGGCTACGAGAGTCTGACGCAGTTTACCCGGGAATATGCGCGCCTGTTCGGTGAACCGCCCGCACGCAGCATCAGAAAACTCAGGCTGACCGGCACTGAAACATGACAGGTAAGCGAACTTGATGCGCCCTGCCATTCTGCGCTCAGTGGAGGGCAACTCACAGAAAGCCGTTCGCATAGTCATTACACAGCAGCCAGCGCGGCGCTTCATCTTCATTCAGCGGGTTGAAACGGGCCAGCGGCGTCAGAAATACATTGTCATTTTCGTCATCGTTGGGCATCGATACCTCACCCACCAGCACGTCGCCGAAGCCGTTTTCGCCCCAGAAACTGTGCCAGACGCCCGCCTCCAGCGTCACGCTTTCACCCGGAGAGAGTCGCAGCTGTGTTCCGGCAACATGGATCTGGCGCAGGCCATCCAGCGACACCGCCACTGGCGAGTCTGCCAGCCCGTCGCCGTCGCGGTTATGCAGTTCGACAATCAGGTTGCCGCCGCCGCGATTGATAATGTCTTCCATCTTGCGCGGATGATAGTGCATCGGCGTCAGCTGCCCTTCGCGCACGTGCATGATCTTCTCGGCGTAGGATTTATGCCACGGCTGTCCGCCTGGCGAGCCGTTACGCAGCGTAAACAGCGTCAGACCAGTCTGCATAAAATCTGCCGCGTCAAAGCTGGTGAGATCCCAGCCCAGCCGTAGCGCCAGAATCTCCTGTATCACGTCGCGATCCTGCGCACGCCACTGGCTGACGCTGTAATCGGCCCACGGCGGCAGATGCACATCCTGCTGGCGGAAGAACTCGCGGGTATGCTGCAGGTAGTCATTAACCTCTGAACGTTGCATGGTGGTCTCCTGAGGGCGGCACCCGAAGGTGCCGCCCTGACGCTTATTTCACCGTCCAGCCCTGATAGCTGCCGATATTATTACGATCGATCAGTTTCACCGGGATCAGCACCGGTTTATCCGGCGCGGGTTTGCCCTGCAGAATGTCATAACCAATCTCGACCGCTTTGGCTGCCATGACCTGCGGGTCCTGGGCTGGCGTGGCGACGAAAAGTGAGTTTTTGCGCTTCAGCGCCTCTTCCCCGTCCGGCGATCCATCGACGCCCACGATAAAGAATTCGCTGCGCTGCGCCTGTTTCGCGGCTAAGTCCGCGCCAATCGCAGTCGGGTCGTTGATGGCAAACACGGCGTCAATTTTCGGGTTAGCCGAGAGCAGACCGGTCATCACTTCCAGTCCGCCTTCACGACTGCCTTTGGCGTTCTGGTTGTACGAGAGCAGCTTGATGTCCGGATGGGTTTTCAGCTCGTTCATGCAGCCTTCAACACGGTTCTGTACGGCTGAAACCGGCGGTCCGTTGATGATAACCACGTTGCCTTTGTTCTTCAGGCGGTCAGAAATATATTTACAGGCCATTGCGCCCGCCTCGGTGTTATCGGAGGTGATGGTCGCATTGGCGCCATCGGCGGCCACGTCAACCGCCACCACCACGATACCGGCGTCACGCGCCCGCTTCACCGCCGGGGCGATCCCTTTGGAGTCCGCGGCGTTGAGGATAATCATGTCGACTTTGGCCGCAATAAAGTTATCAATCTGGCCGACCTGCTGACCGAGGTCGTAGCCGCTGGAGACCAGCGTGACATTGACCTTATCGCCCGCCAGCTGACGCGCCTTCATCTCTGCGCCTTTAGTGATCTGCACGAAGAAGGGGTTAGCCAGGTCGCCGACCGTGACGCCGATAGATTTGAGTTCTTTTGCCTGAGCCAGGCCGGTGCTGAACAGCGTTGCCGCCAGCAGCCCGGTTACAATCGGATTAAAACGCATAGACCTTCTCCTGCTGTTTTCAAGGTGCCAACCGCTTAATGGCGTTTTTGGGTGGCGGCGGCGACACGGCGCATCCGCCCTTTAGAGCCTCAGCTCACATGATGACGGGTGCGGTATTTGTCGATCAGGACCGCGATGATGATCACCGCGCCCTTGATCACCAGCTGCCAGAAATAGGAGACGCCCATCAGCGTCATGCCGTTATTCAGCGTGGCGATAATCAGTGCGCCAATCAGGGTGCCGGTGATGGTGCCGATACCGCCGACAAAGCTGGTGCCGCCAAGGATCACCGCCGCAATCGCATCCAGCTCATAGCCGACACCAAGATTGCCGTTGGCGCTGTAGAGCCGCGAGGCGCTCATTAAGCCGCCCAGCCCCGACAGCAGGCCGCTCATGCCGTAGACAAACAGCAGCACCACGCCAACCTTGATGCCGGTAAGACGCGCCGCCTGGATGTTGCCGCCGACCGCGTAGATATGAACGCCCAGCGTAGTGCGACGCAGGATGAACCAGCAGATGGCGATCACCGCAAAGGCAATCACAATCAGCCACGGCACCGGCCCAAGATAGCCGTTACCAATCCACTCAAAGTTAATATCGGAGTTAATCACCGTGGTGCCGTTCGCCAGCAGATAAGCCGCCCCGCGCAGCGCGGTGTAGGTGCCGAGCGTGACGATAAAGGGAGGCAATCCGGCCCAGGCGACCAGGATACCGTTGAACAGCCCCATCACCAGACCCGCGCCCAGCGCCATCGGAATGGTCAGCGAGGCAAGCATCGGATCCAGCGACGCCACCAGCGCGACCACTGCCGTGGTGCCCAGCATTGACCCTACCGACAGGTCGATACCGCCGGTCAGAATGACAAAGGTCATGCCCGCCGCCAGCACGATATTGATCGACGCCTGGCGGGTGATATTCAGCAGGTTCGCTTCGGTAAAGAAGTTCGGCGTAACGAAACCAAACACCGCCACGATCAGGATCAGAATCGGCAGGATACCTACCGTTTGCAGCAGATCACCCATCAGGGCGCGTTTCAGCGTCGGCGCGTTAGTGCGGGCCAGTTGTGACATGGTGGTCTCCTCAGATTTCGCCTGCTGACGTGCTGTGCGCACCGGTTGCCAGCGTCATAATATTTTCCTGACTGATGTGGCTGCCCTCCAGTTCACCGACGATGGTGCCTTCGTGCATCACGTAAACGCGGTCGCTCATGCCGACCACTTCCGGCAGTTCGCTGGAGATCATTAAAATCGCCACGCCCTGCCGCGCCATCTCCTGCATCATGCGGTAAATCTCGCTTTTCGCGCCGACATCGACGCCGCGCGTCGGCTCATCAAGGATCAGAATGCGCGGACCAATCGCCACCCAGCGCGAGATCAGCAGCTTCTGCTGGTTGCCACCTGACAGGCCGCCCGCCCGGACCTGAGCGTGCGGTACACGAATATTGAGGGAGGCGATCGCCTCCGTAGCGATGGTCTGCCCTTTGCGGCGGTTGAGCATCCCGTAACTGGCGTCGCGCTCCAGCGTCGCCATTACGATGTTCTCCTGCGCCGCCATCTCCAGAAACAGCCCCTGCTCTTTGCGGTTCTCGGTGAGGAAACCGATGCCGCGCGCAATCGCATCGCGCGGGGAATGAATGGTGACCTTCTCGCCGTCGATCCAGATCTCGCCCTCTTTCGGCTTATGCACGCCGAAGATCAGCTGCGCCAGTTCGCTGCGCCCCGCACCCACCAGCCCGGCCAGGCCGACAATTTCCCCTGCCCGCACAGCCAGACTGCTGGGATGCACTTTGCCGCCGTCGGTCAGATGATTCACCGCCAGCCGGATGTCGCCCAGCGGGATAGCGCGGTCTTTGTTAAACAGGTCGCTGAGCGGCCGCCCGACCATCATCCGCACCAGTTCGCTGGCGTTGAGCTGGTCACGCGTCAGGCTGCCGACATACTCCCCGTCACGCAGCACGCTGACGCGGTCGGACAGCTCATAGACCTCCGCCATACGGTGACTGATGTAGATGATCGCCATGCCTTCGCTGCGCAGCCGTTTAATCAGCGCGAAGAGCTGTTCAGTTTCACGGTTTGAGAGCGCGGCGGTCGGCTCATCCATCACCAGGATGCGGCTGTTGCGCTGCAGTGCGCGGGCGATCTCGACCTGCTGCTGCTCGGCGATGCTCAGACGACTGACAAGATCCCAGGCGCTGAACTGTGCGCCGAGCCGGTCAATCACCCGCTGCGCCTCTTCGGCCATCTGCCGCCGCTTCACCAGCCCGCCGGGCGCGATTTCACTACCCAGAAAAATGTTCTCCGCCACCGTCAGGTTGGGTGCCAGGTTGATCTCCTGATAAATCAGGGTGATCCCGGCAGCCAGCGCCTCTTTCGGCCCTTTAAGGGCGTACGGCTTGCCTTCAATGAGAATTTCCCCGCTGCTGGCGGTATAGGCACCGGCCAGAATCTTCATCAGTGTGCTTTTACCCGCGCCGTTCTCTCCCATCAGCGCATGAACCTCGCCCGGATAAACCGTGAGATCGACGCCCTTCAGGGCATAAAAATTGCCGAAGCGTCGGGTAATGCCCCGCATTTCCAGTATCGGTGTGGCTGTCATCGCCCTGCTCCTGCGGACTGTGGATAGCCGCCAGTTAAGCAACGCCAGATAAACGGAAAATGTCAGCGGCCATTCATATTTGTCATAAATGCCCGACGCCGCGCTCCTATACTCGGCCCACGGTTGCCGTGAAGAAGAGGTCGTGGGATGCAGCACAGTTATCCGTGGCAGGCCGGGGCGCGTGGCCGCCTGTTGATGTTCAATCTGCTGGTGGTGTTGGTCACGCTGATGGTGAGCGTGGTGGCGATCGTCGGCTTTCGTCATGCCGGGGCGATTCAGGAGCAGGCACAGGCGCAGACGCTGGCAGATATGAACGGCAGCCTGGCGCTGGCACGCGACACCGCTAACGTCGCGACGGCGGCCGTGCGGCTGTCGCAGGTGGTCGGGGCGCTGGAGTATCAGAGCGAATCACAGCGGCTGCAGCAGAATCAGCAGGCGTTACAGCAGTCGCTGAGCCTGCTGGCGAGTGCGCCGCTGGCGGCCCGTCAGCCGGAGCGCATCGCCCGGATCCGCGCCCGCAGCCTGATGCTGGAGCAGACGATTAACAGCCTGCTGCTGAACAGCCATCAGCGGCATCTGCAGCGCAACAACATGCTGAGCGATCTGTGGCAGACGCAGATTCTGCTCAGTCATATCGACCAGCGGGTGCAGCGGGAACAGCGGACGCGGCCGGATGCCGCACTGCGCGAGCAGACCGAACGGCTGATCACCATCGCCATCCGTACGCCCTCGCCCATCGCCGTGATTGAGCAGCTTCAGCAGATCATGACGCAGTGGCGCACGGTGCCGCTGACGGGTGTCACCGGCGAGCAGGTACAGCGGCTGCTGGCCACTCAGCAGCGCCTGCTGCCACTGGCGGAGGCGCTGGAGCAGAGTGACCTGGCGATCGCCTACGCCACCTACCGGATTAAAGCGCTGGTGGCGATGCTGAACGACGATATCAATGCGTCGGTGCAGCAGGTTGCGTTGCAGAGCGAGGCGCGCACCCAGGCCACCCACCACGAACTCGACTCCATCATCAGCTTTATCGCGCTGTTTGTGCTGCTGGCGCTG
The DNA here is from genome assembly GCF_000745295.1 of Pantoea sp. 9140. Lineage (NCBI taxonomy): Bacteria > Pseudomonadati > Pseudomonadota > Gammaproteobacteria > Enterobacterales > Erwiniaceae > Pantoea > Pantoea sp. 9140. Next base: position 2,197,549 of record NZ_JQNO01000001.1, read on the forward strand.
GCGATCACCGGCTATGCCGGGATCTATATCTATCGCAACCTGGGGTCGAGCCTGACGGCGATAGCCGGGGCGATGACGCGGCTTGCGCAGGGTGAGCAGAACGTCAGCGTGCCGGGGCTGCAACGGCGCGACGAGCTGGGCGAGCTGGCGCGGGCGTTTAACGTCTTTGCCCGCAATACCGCCTCGCTGGCCCACACTTCGCGGCTGCTGAAAGAGAAAAGCAACCAGCTGGAGTCCACGTTCCTGGCGATGCGCGACGGCTTTGCCCTGTTCGACAATAACGGTCAGCTGGTGGTGTGGAACGCCCAGTATGCCGAGCTGCTCGGCATTGCGCCGCGTGAGCTGCATCGCGGCGTTCATTATCAGCAGTTGCTGGCCCCGCTGGCGGTCGATCTGCACGATCCCGGTGAACCCCAGGAGATCCGGCTGACCGATGGCCGGACGCTGGAGCTGCGCTTCAGCCCAATCCCGCGGCGCGGCATGGTCAATACCGTGCTGGACCGGACCTCGCGTAAAACGCTGGAGGAGGCGCTACAGCACAGTCAGAAGATGAAGGCAGTCGGCCAGCTGACCGGCGGCCTGGCGCACGACTTCAACAATCTGCTGGCGGTGATTATTGGCAGTCTGGCGCTGACCGAAGGTCAGCTGATGCCCGGCCCGCTGGCCACCAGGGTAGAACGGGCGCGGCAGGCCGCCGATCGCGCCGCCCAGCTGACGCAGCGTCTGCTGGCGTTTTCACGTAAGCAGGCGCTCTATCCGCGCGCGGTGTCGGTGGTCACGCTGGTGGATAACCTGCAGGGGCTGCTGCAGCACTCGCTGCTGCCGGGACAGCAGCTGATCATAGATGCGCAGCGTCCTGGCTGGCTGGCCTGGATTGATGCCAGCCAGCTGGAGAATGCGCTGATGAACCTGGTGGTGAACGCGCGCGATGCGATGCATCAGCAAAGCGGTGAAATCCGGCTGCGCATCTGTAATCAGCGCCAGCCGCAAGGGAATGAAAAACGTGACAGGGTCACAATTGAGGTTATCGATCATGGCTGCGGCATGTCCGCCGACGTTCGCGAGCAGGTTTTCGAGCCCTTCTTCACTACCAAAGCCACCGGCAGCGGCAGCGGGCTGGGGCTGTCGATGGTTTACGGCTTTGTGCGGCAGTCAGGTGGGCAGATTGAACTGGAAACTGCGCCGGGCCAGGGCACTACGGTGCGTCTGCTGTTGCCGCGCGCAGCGGAAGCCACTGCCACTGCCGTCATCACCCCGCCACCGCCAAAGCCCGCCGAGGCAGAGGCAGCGAACAACCGGCTGATACTGGTGCTGGATGATGAACCGGCGGTGCGCCAGACGCTGTGTGAGCATCTGCATCAGCTGGGGTATCTGACGCTGGAGTGTGGCGACGGTGAAGCGGCGCTGGCGCTGCTGCGCCAGACGCCCGATATCGACCTGCTGATCAGCGACCTGATGCTGCCCGGCGAGATCAATGGCGCGGAAGTGATCCGCCAGGCGCAGCAGAACTGGCCGCAGCTGGCGACGCTGCTCATCAGCGGTCAGGATCTGCGCCACCAGCCGGTGACGCTGCCGCTGTGCGAACGGCTGGCAAAACCCTGGCAGCAGGCTCAGCTGGTGCAGGCGCTCCAGCGCGCCTGGCAGCGCAGCGAACGGCTTAATCGCGCGCAGCAGGCTGCCACAGCGGCACCGGCTTGCCACTGATGTAGCGCTTACGCAGGCGGCTGGAGATCACATCCATCACCATAACCACCACCACCAGGATCAGCGTCAGGAACATCACCACGTCCCAGTTCCACAGCCGCATGTTCTCGGCGTAGACCAGGCCGACGCCACCCGCACCGACAAAGCCCAGCACCGCCGCAGAGCGGGTATTGGACTCAATCTGGTAAAGGCTCAGTGCCAGGAACTGCGGGAATGACTGGGTGAAGATGCCGAACCGGTGTTTCTGCAGGCTGTTGGCGCCGACCGCGCCCAGCCCGCGACTGGGTGAGCGCTCCACCGCTTCGTGCCCTTCGGCATAAAGCTTACCGAGCAGTCCCACATCCTGCAGGATAATCGCCAGCACCCCGGCCAGCGGCCCCATCCCCACCGCACGCACGAATATCAGTCCCCAGATCGCCATATCGATACCGCGCAGCACATCGAACAGACGCCGCACAAGGAACGCCAGCGGCTTCGCGGCGCGATCGTGCATCACATTGCGCGCCGCCAGAAACGACAGCGGCAGCGCCAGCAGCGAGGCCGTCAGCGTCCCGGCAAAGACAATCCCTAAAGTGATCCCCACCTGTGAAAAATAGTAGCCAAACGGCCAGTTCAGGAAGCCGTGCCAGACAAACATCCGCAGGAAATAGTGCCCCAGTTGCTGGCAGCCCATCAGCAGGCGCGACCACTCCAGGCCAAAGACCGAGAAGAAAAAGAGGTAATAGAGCAGCACCGCCAGCGCCATCAGCCCGATGCGGCGCAGATAGCGCGGCTGCGCGGCGAACAGTTCACGATGCTGCTGCTTCAGCAGTGCAACATCCGGTACGTGGCTTATCATGTCCGATCTCCTGTGACACGGCGACGAAGCTGGCCGGATAGCGTGTCCAGCAGTGACACCACGATCAGGATCAACAGCAGCGTAATGCTCACCTGATCGTAGCGGTCCAGTTTGATGTTGGTCATCAGCTCCTGGCCGATGCCGCCCGCGCCGACCAGCCCAAGAATGGTGGAGGAGCGAAAGTTAATCTCCAGCCGCATAAAGCTGTAGGAGAGAAAGATCGGTTTCACCTGCGGCCAGAAGGCGAAGCGCATCCGCTGCAGCTTACTGGCACCGCAGGCGGCCAGGCCACGCACCGGCTTATCCGACGCCGACTCAATCGCCTCGTAAAACAGCTTGGTCAGGCTGCCCACGGTGTGCAGTGCCAGCGCCAGAAAGCCGGGGATCGCCCCGATGCCAAACGCCATGACAAACATCACCGCCCATGCCAGCTCTGGCATGGTGCGCAGAAAGGCAACAAAGGCGCGAATCGTCATCCGCACGCTGACCGGCGTCTGGGTATTATCGGCGGCAAAAAAGGCCAGTACCACTGCCAGGGCGACGGCCACCAGCGTCGAAGCCAGCGCCAGCTGCAGCGTTTCCCAGATCAGCGGCAGCTGAATCGGCAGACGGTAGCCCCAGTAAGCCAGCGAGCCTTCGGTCTTACCGTCGGCAAACAGCAGCGGCAGATGCAGCACCGGCAGGATTTCGTGCAGATAGTCGAAGAAGTGCGGCAGTGACTGCCAGACGGTGAGCAGATTAAATTCTGCCACTCTCCCGGCCGCCAGATAGAGCGCCACCAGCAGTAGTGCCCAGAGCAGCGTGTCACGTTTCTGCTGGCGGCGGATGCGTTGGTAATAGTGTTCGAAGTCGGTCAAGGGGGTTCTCCGGCGCTAAAGCAGCGGGACGCAGGCGGGGTTGCCGCGTCCCGCCTTCCCCGCCTGGGCGGGGAAAGTCAGGGCGTCGTCGGCCTTAGCCGCGGCTGCCTTTCATCAGGTCACGCTTCATATCGATAATACTTTTATAGTCCGCAACGGTCGCCTCACCGATATGCTGCTGGCCCCCCACCGCTTTCACGAAGCAGGCGTGATCTTCCTTATCCAGCTTTTTAATTGCCGACACCACTTTCGCTTTGAAGTCAGCGGGCAGCTTGTTGCTGACCAGCACCGGCCCGTTGGGGATCAGTGGCGACTGCCAGATGATGCGGATCTGCTTCATCAGGTCCGGGTGATCCATGCGGATCAGACGGCCAAACGCGCCAGAGGTGTAGCCGCTGTTGTAGTCACCGACCAGTGAGGTCCAGGTAACCGCGCCATCAAACTGGTTGTTCAGCACGCCCAGAATGTCCTGCTCATGGCCGCCGGAGAAGGTGACGCTGGAGAAGGTGTTGTTATATTTGTCATCCACCGAGCCGCCGAACATCTTCTTAAACGCCTGGTTGGGCATCAGGAAGCCGGACGTCGAGTCAGGATCGGCCATGCCGAACGATTTGCCTTTCAGGTCTTCCAGCTTTTTATACGGGCTGTCCGCTTTGACGATGACGACAGAGTGGTAGCCGCGTGACTGATCTTTGTCATCGACTACGATGCCGACCACATCCACCGCTTTCGGGTCCTGAAGGTAGACCGAGGCAAACGAGGCCGGTGACATGCTCAGCACCATATCGATCTTGCCGCCCAGCAGGCCCTGGATCACGCCCGAATAGTCTGAGGCGTTGCGCATCTGGGTATCCACACCCAGCTCTTTATCAAAGAAGGTCTTCACACACTGATTGTCGCCGATCTGCTGGGTGGCGTTCTGCCCACCCAGAATCCCCAGATTAAGCTGTTTTGGCGCATCCGCTGCGCTGACACCCAACGCCATGACACTGGTCAGAAGTGCTAAAGAAGTCAGTTTCATTCGGAATTATTCTCTTGCTGTGGACGTTAATGGATTTGGTTAAGTTCATCGCCGTACAGCTGGTGAAGCAGGCTGTCGGTGAGTCGGGAAGGATGTCCGTCAAACAGCACCACGCCGCGCTGAATGCCAATCACCCGGGTGCAGTAGCTTTTCACCAGCTCAATTGAGTGCAGGTTGACCATCACGCTGATCCCCTGCTCGCTGACCTGACGCAACACATCCATGATGCGTTTGGTATTTTTAGGGTCGAGTGACGCCACCGGCTCATCGGCCAGCAGAATTTTCGGGTTCTGCATCAGGGCGCGGCAGATCGCCACGCGCTGCATCTGCCCGCCTGAGAGGTTTTCCGCCCGCTGCAGCGCCTGCGGCAGCATGTTCATCCACTGCAGCAGTTCGATGGCGTGCGCCCGGTCCTCGTCAGAGAAGATTTTAAAGAAGGACTTCAGCGTCCCGGTCTGGCTCAGACGGCCCAGCAGCACGTTGGTCAGCACGTCGAGTCGCGGCACCAGACAGAAATCCTGAAAGATCATGCCGCACTGGCTGCGCCATTCGCGCATCTGGCGGCTGCTGAGCGTGACCACGTTACGATCGGCTTCGCCTTCATGCAGGCTGATAATCGCGCCGGACGTGGCATTAATCGTGCCGTTGAGCATATGCAGCAGGGTTGATTTACCCGCGCCCGAGCGGCCAATCACCGCCACCAGCTCACCGGCGTGCAGGTCGAAACTGACCTGATCCAGCACCTGGGTGTCGCCATAGGCTTTGCTCAGTTTCTGCACCGACAACACTTTTTGTCCGCTGAGGCTGGCCGGTGGTGCATCGTTATCGACCACCGTTTTCAGAAGTGCCTGTGCCATGCTGTTCTCCGTCATCGCTGATTGCGTCTGCCGGTTATTAAGGCGTGACGCGATGAACGCGGGATGACAGCGAGATGATCAAACCGTGACAGGCCAGTGCGCACCGCACAGCAGCGTCTGGCCATCACGGGCAGGCTGCACACCCTCAGGCAACGGATTTTCTGCTAACCAGTTATCCATCTCATGACTGAGATGGGTCAGCCAGGTCTGACGCGGCTGAAGCAGCGCCGCAATCGCCAGCGCCCGGGTCACATCATTGTGGTTGCCCGCCTCTGCACGCGGCGGGTCGTTGCAGTCAATCACCAGCTGATCCAGCGGCTGGCCGCGCAGGAAATCGGCGGTGTCGGGCGGCAGTCCGCAGGTGTCGCACAGCCAGGCGAGCCGGGTGTCGTGCCAGTCGAACAGATAGCCGTGTGTCAGCTTCGAGTGCTGCAGCAGCAGCGGCGTGACCTGCAGTTCACCAAAGGCGTGCGCCACAAACGGCGTTAAGGCGGGACGGAAATCGAGCAGGCCGGGGTGTTTGTAGAGGTCGTCACAGCCGCGTGGATCGGGCGGCCCCCAGACCGGAATCGGTGTGCCCTTTCCCCAGCGCAGCGCAAACAGGCCCTGCACATGATCCATGTGGTAATGGGTCAGCAGAATGCGCGTCAGCGTGCCGGGCGGAAAGCGCGACGCCAGCAGCGGCAGACCGGCATCCAGCAGGATGCGCTCGTGGCCGAACGCGATCAGCGCGCTGCAGGGCGCACGCGCATGGGTGCTGTTGCGCTGCGCCCGCTGACAGGCGCGGCAGTCGCAGCCCGGCAGTGGCGCGGCCGTCACCCCGCCGGTGCCGAGAAGAGTGAGTTTCATGGATGCGCCTCCGGTTATGGATATCGCTGCCGGAAGGTTTCCATTGGTGCCAGGTATCATTGATGCGCCTCCAGTATCTGGCGCAGCTGGCAGACGGTTTCCGCCAGCGCGCCGTCGTTGTTAAGAATCAGGCAGCCATCGGGCTGTGGCTGGGCAGCGCGCGCCAGCCGCTGGGCAATCTCCGCCTCATCTTCGCGCCCGCGCTGACGCAGCCGCGCCGCCAGCACCGCGGGCGTCACCTGCAGACAGACCGGCAGCAGCTGCGATCCAAACCGCGCCTGCGCCTGGGCCAGGTGCAGCCGCGACCCGTTCACCACCACATTCTGCCCGCGCAGCAGCCACTGTTCCGTCTCGCAGCCAATGCCGTAGCGGAAGCCGTGCGCCTCCCAGCTCACCGCGAACAGACCGAGTGCGGCGCGACGGTCAAACTCCGTTTCAGTCAGCGCCACATGATTTTCACCGCCCGCATCGGCGGCGCGGGTGATGTAGCGATGGGCGATCAGCAGCCGGGGCGGCGGTGCCGCCCGCAGCGCATCCAGCAGGCTGTCCTTGCCGGAGCCGGAGGGACCGGTAAGCCAGATCAGCCGTGCCATCAGTACACCTGCCGGCCTTTACTCCAGACGTGCCGCACGTGCGGATAGCCGTGGGCGGTGTGCGCCAGCACCAGGTCGGCGCGGCAGCCCTCGGCGATGACGCCGCGATCGAATAAACCTAATGCGCGGGCCGGGTTACAGGTCACCAGCGCGATGGCCTGCGCCATGCCGAGGCTGTTGCGCTCGTCAGCCGCCAGCCGGAACGCCGCATCCAGCAGGCTGGCCGGGTAGTAGTCGGATGAGAGAATATTCAGCAGGCCGTGTGACGCCAGTTCCCAGGCGGCAACGTTGCCGGAGTGCGAGCCGCCGCGCACGATGTTGGGCGCGCCCATCAGCACCTGCATGTTGCGATAGCGCGAGGCACGCGCCGCCTCCAGCGTGGTTGGAAACTCCGCAATGCGGCTGCCTGCCGCGTGAGACTCTTCCACGTGCGCCGCGGTAGCATCATCGTGGCTGGCGATGGCGATGCCATGCTCCCGGCACAGTCCGGCAATCGCCTGACGATTGGGCTGCGACCACTCCGCCGCCAGAGTGAGCTGGTCATGCTCGAACTGGTCCATCTCGGCGTCGTTGAGCTGATATTTGCCCTGATAATATTCGCGATATTTGATCAGCGAGGCGTACTGACGCTGGCCCGGCGAATGGTCCATCAGCGACACCAGCGCCAGCTCCGGCGTGCCCATTAGCGCTTCAAACAGCGGCGCGGTGGTGGGATGCGGCAGTTCACAGCGCAGATGCAGCAGATGCTCGGCGCGGTTCAGCCCTTTGCGGTTGCTGTCGCGGATGGCGTCGATCATCTTGCTGAGGTTATCCAGCCGGTGCCCACCGTCGCGCACATCACCCACGCCAATCGCGTCCAGCACGGTGGTAATCCCACTTGAGACCATCAGTGCATCGTGGCTGCTCATCGCCGAGTGCGCGGGCCAGTCCACTTTCGGGCGTGGGGTGAAAAACTTGTCGAGGTTATCGGTGTGCAGTTCCACCAGCCCCGGTAGCAGCCAGGCCCCTTCGCCGTCCAGCGCACCCGGCTGCTGGCTGGTGGTTTCGCTGAAGCTGGTGATGCGCTCGTCGCGAAACTCCAGCGATCCGGTCACCACCTCGTTTTCCAGCACCAGTCTGACGTTATTGATAATCATGCCTGCACTCCTGTGTCGATCGGATGCATCAGGTGCAGCCGGTCGGCTACCCGCTCGCGCACCGCCCGATCGTGAAAAATACCGACGATGGCGGCACCCCGGGCGCGCGCCTGTTCAATTAAGTCCACGACCGCCGCGCTGTTGACGCTGTCGAGCGAGGCGGTGGGTTCATCCAGCAGCAGCACCGGATAGTCGGCGATAAAGCCGCGTGCGATATTCACCCGCTGCTGCTCACCGCCGGAAAAGGTGGACGGGGCCAGCGACCAGAGACGCGGCGGCACATTCAGCCGGGTCAGCAGTTCGGCGGCCCGCGCTTCGCAGATTTCGCGATCCACGGCGCGCTCCAGCAGCGGCTGCATCACAATTTCCAGCGTCGGCACGCGCGGGATCACCCGCAGAAACTGGCTCACCCAGCCCAGCGTGTCGCGGCGCAGGGCGATAATCTGGCGCGCTGATGCCTGCGCCATATCGATCCACTCGCCCTGATGGGCAACCCGGATGTGGCCGCTGTCGGGCTGATAGTTGCCATAAAGCGCGCGCAGCAGCGTGGATTTGCCGCTGCCGGAGTGACCGTGCAGCACCACGCATTCGCCCTCGCCTACCGTCAGGCTGGCGTTGTGCAGCACCGGCAGCGCCGCGCCGTTCTGGTTGTGCAGCACAAAGGTTTTACACAGATTTTCGACCCGCAGGCGCGGAGTGTGATTCGTCATTTAATTAAGCACCGAAGAGACCAGCAGTTGAGTGTAAGGATGATGAGGATCGTCCAGCACGCGGTCGGTCAGACCGCTCTCCACCACCCGCCCCTGTTTCATCACCAGCAGGCGATGCGCCAGCAGTCGCGCCACGCCGAGATCGTGGGTGACAATCACCACCGCCAGATTCAGCTCGCGCACCAGCGTCCGCAGCAGATCCAGCAGTCGCGCCTGTACCGAGACATCCAGGCCGCCGGTCGGCTCATCCATAAACATCAGCTGCGGCTGCGTCACCAGGTTGCGGGCAATCTGCAGACGCTGCTGCATCCCGCCGGAAAAGGTGGTCGGCAGATCGTCGATGCGCCCGGCGTCTATCTCTACCGCCTGTAACCAGCGGCTCGCTTCAGCGCGGATGTCGCCATAGTGGCGCTGCCCGGTTGCCATCAGCCGTTCACCGATGTTGCCGCCCGCGCTGACCTGCGAACGCAGCCCGTCCATCGGATGCTGATGCACCACGCCCCACTCGGTGCGCAGCAGACGACGGCGGTCGCTTTCACTCATCTGATAAAGGTCGCGATTCTGATAAAGAATGCTGCCCTGCTGCGGTGTCAGACGCGCCGACAGGCTCTGCAGCAGCGTGGTTTTACCGGAGCCGGACTCGCCGACAATCCCCAGCACCTCGCCGGGCCAGAGATCAAAACTGACCTGCTCAAACCCTTTGCCCGGCGCATAAAGATGGGTGAGCTGGTTCACCGCAAGCAGCGGCTGTTCACTGTGCATGTTGCTGTTCCTGCTGCTGATGGCAAAAGTCGGTGTCGGAGCAGACAAACATCCGCGTTCCCTGATCGTCCATCACCACCTCATCGAGGTAGCTGTGACGCGAGCCACACAGCGCGCAGGGTTCTTTCCACTGCTGCACGGTGAAGGGGTGATCGTCGAAGTCGAGACTCTCCACGCGGGTGTAAGGCGGCAAGGCGTAGATGCGCTTTTCGCGCCCGGCACCAAACAGCTGCAGCGCGGGCATCATGTGCATCTTCGGGTTGTCGAATTTGGGGATGGGCGACGGATCCATCACGTAGCGATCGTTGACCCGCACCGGATAGGCGTAGGTGGTGGCGATATGGCCGTAGCGGGCGATATCTTCATACAGCTTCACCTGCATGATGCCGTACTCCTCCAGCGCATGCATGGTGCGAGTCTCGGTTTCGCGTGGTTCGATAAAGCGCAGCGGCTCCGGGATCGGTACCTGGAAAATCAAGATCTGATCCTCTTCCAGCGGCGTTTCCGGAATGCGATGCCGGGTCTGGATCAGCGTGGCATCGGCGGTGCGTTCGGTGGTCGCCGCACCGCTGACCCGCTTAAAGAACTGGCGGATCGACACCGCATTGGTGGTGTCATCTGCGCCCTGATCGATCACCTTAAGCACATCCTGATCGCCAATGACGCTGGCGGTGATCTGAATGCCGCCGGTGCCCCAGCCGTAAGGCATTGGCATCTCGCGTCCGGCAAACGGCACCTGATAGCCGGGGATCGCCACCGCTTTGAGGATGGCGCGACGGATGGTGCGTTTGGTCTGCTCGTCGAGATAGCCATTGTTATAGCCCGTGAGTTCAGCCATGGTTGCGCTCCTGATAATCGTGCTGCAGCTGTTTCAGCAATTCCAGCTCGGCCTGAAAATCGACGTAGTGCGGCAGCTTGAGGTGCGAGACAAAACCCGCGGCTTCGACGTTGTCGGCGTGTGACAGCACAAACTCTTCGTCCTGCGCCGGGCTGGTCACGCGCTCATTCTGCTCGCGGCTTTGCAGCGCCCGGTCCACCAGCGCCATCGCCATCGCTTTGCGTTCGGCGCGGCCAAACACCAGCCCGTAGCCACGGGTAAACTGCGGCGCAGCGTCATCGCTGTGGGCGACGCCGTTGACCATTTCACACTCCGTCAGCAGCAGTTCTCCGATATCCAGCTCAAAACCCAGCTCTTCGGGACAGATGCTGACGCTGAGAGTGCCGGTGCGGATCTCGCCAGCAAACGGATGGGTACGGCCATAGCCGCGCTGGGTCGAATAGCCCAGCGCCAGCAGAAAACCTTCGTCGCCGCGTACCAGCTGTTGCAGCCGCGCGGCGCGTGAAGCGGGAAAACTCACTGGCTCGCGGGTGATATCAACCGGTTCGCTGCCGTCATCCACCTCGCCAGCGGCCAGCCCTTCCTCAGTCATCATGCTGAACATGTGCGGACACTGGTCAGGCACCGATCGATCGTCACGCGGCGCAGCGGGCGTTTCACCGTTAGCCAGCAGCGTGAAGTCGAGCAGCCGGTGGCTGTAGTCATAGGTTGGACCCAGCACCTGCCCGCCCGGCAGATCTTTGTAGACTGCCGAGATGCGGCGTTCGATACGCATCGCACCGGTCGCCAGCGGCGTGCTCTCCGCCAGGCGTGGCAATGTGGTGCGATAGGCGCGCAGCAGAAAGATCGCCTCGACCAGATCGCCGCTGGCCTGCTTGATCGCCAGCGCCGCCAGTTCCGGATCGTATATTCCGCCTTCGGTCATCACCCGATCCACCGCCAGCCCCAACTGCTGCGCCACCTGATCGCAGCCAAGTTCGGCCACTGCCCTGTCGCCGCGTCGCAGATCGGCCTGCAACTGATGGGCATTTGAGATGGCTTTTTCGCCCCCTTTCACCGCGACATACATCAGCACACCTCCACAACGGTGGTGCGCGGCACGGCCATAATCGCTTCGCCACAGGTGAAGATCAGATCCACGCCCTGCGGGAAGGGATGCGGACGGGTGCGCAAATAGTGCAGTACGCTTTCCGGTAGCTGTGGCGCAATGGCGCGGGTTTCCCGCAGGCCGGGACCGGAGAGACGCAGCGTTAATCCGCCATTCAGCGACGGCACTTCGATGATCAGCGTGGTGCTTTTTTCCGGCGACAGGTTGTCACCCGCCGCGAACTGCGTGGGATCCGGCTGCGCCGCCGCATGGCTCAGGGCAAAAGGTGCGTCCTGCTGCGAAGTGATGGGCGCGCCGGTATGGAAGCGCAGATTGTTGCGCAGCTGTTCGTTGTCGATTTGCGCATCCAGCCAGACCGGGCTTTCCTGATCGACCAGCGTCAGCAGCAGCGCTGTGGCCGCCGGTGACAGTGCGCCCCAGCCCTGTTGCAGCGGCAGCGAGACCATCACGCCCGGTTCGCTCATCGCTTTGAGAATGCGGCGAAACGCACGCTGTGCATCCGCGACCGGATGGTTAAAACTTGCCAGTAATGTCATCAGTTATCTCCGCGAACCAGCGTAAAGAAATCCACTTTGCTGCTGGCGATTTCACGGGCGCGCAGCTGTCGCTGCTCATCGCGCCACGCCGCCAGCGGGGTAATAATCTTCTCTTCCAGCAGGGGCCGGGTTTCCGGCTGCTGCAACAGCGCATCCAGCAGAGCGCAGCGTTCGGCATGGGCTTTGTCACGCCCCAGCAGATAGCTGTAGCCCAGGGTGCCGTCGCCCAGCTGCACCACCGCGCGCGTCACCGTGGCATCGCCCATCACAAAGCGTTTACCGGTGGCCCCCATCCGCGCCTGTAACCGCGTCAGCCCGATCTCTGCCGGACGAATCAGGGTGAATTCGGGCTGGAGGTTAAGCGCCTGCCAGTGCTGTTCAAGCAGTGAGGCGCTGCTGTGCGCTAGCACCGACAGCCAGCGCTGACGATCCGTTTGCTGTTTCATTAGTGCTCCAGAGTCAGTTCGATCATGTCGCCGCGCGTCAGGCTGACGGAGTATTCCGCCAGTGCGCCATCACTGGTTTTGTTCAGGGTCCGCACGCAGAGCAGTGGCGCATGCAGCGCGATATCCAGCTGACGGCACTCCTTCGCCTGCGCCCGGCGGGTGCTGATGCGCGTCTGGGTGCGCACCAGCTGCTTGCCGGTGTGCTCGACTAAGAAGTCGTGTAGCGATCCACTGTTAAATTGCTGCAGCTGTGGCCACCAGCTAAGGTCGGCGAGGAAATGGTTGATCAGGCAGAGCGGCACGCCGTTGGCGCGGCGCAGGGTGCGCAGATGAATGACGTTGTCGCCCTCTTTTACGCCTAACGCATTGGCAACGTCGTTGCTGGCCGGACGCAGCACCGCCAGCAGCCGTTCGCTGGTTGGGTGACTGCCCTGCTCCATCAGGTTCTGACTGAAGCGCGCCTGGGCATGCAGCGGATAGTCATACGGGCGCATCAGCACCAGAATGCCAACGCCATGACGGCGCTGCAGCAGCCCTTTGTGCACCAGCTCATCAACGGCCCGGCGCAGCGTGTGGCGATTCACCTCATAGTGATCGGCCAGCTGCTGTTCGGAAGGAAGATAGTCGCCGCAGCGGTAACGCTCTTTCAGCGCCTGCTCCAGTTGGGCGGCAACAGCCTGATAGACAGTGGTCGGATGTCTGGATAACTCCATCACGATGAAATCCTCACGGGTTACAGAGTGGGAACGCAGTGATAAGACGCTGCGGGATGGGGTAAGCCTGAGGGAAGCAGATGACAGAACGGTGACGCGGGGGTGAAGGAGAGGTGAATGTGAGAGTCAGGATAGAGGGACGTTAAGGCTCAGAGGTTTATGAAAATAGTGTTCAGCATGAAGCAATCGGCCCTGCTCTCCCGATAACGTAGTCAGAGTGCAGCACAATGGCTTCACACCTGATGCCGGGATTCAAACCAGGGCGTAATAAGCATATGTGGAATTGCCAGTGCGGCTAGCGCAGTAAAGAGTGACTGAATACCCGCTTTGTCCGTGGGATGCATTAGCACAATGGTGCCCGCCGCCAACAGGATTGCTGCTGTCAGTATCGGCCATGTCGCTTGCAGGTAGCGGATGGTACTGTTGCACCCCAGCCGATCGCGCCGCTGCCGGGTTTGCGGGAGCGCATGCAAAATCAGAAAGCCCATTGAAAAACCGACGAAAGGCGGAAGAAGTAACAATGCCAGTGTACCGGCCAGAAGACGCCTGTCCCGGCGGAGTAAGCCCACAAAAATAAGGCCTGCTGCACAGAGTCCCCCTGTGAGGGCAATACCCATAGCAAAAGAGTGTGGCATCGGAAATCCCAGCCCCGCCTCGTGAAGAATGGTGCTGAACGCCTGCAAATGGAGTGTGGCTGGCGTCGCTATCATGCTTATCCCCCGCGCCAGACGTTCAATACCGCATCCATGAGGGGCATCCTCCAGCGCAAAGTGTATAGCAGAGGCCAGGAGAAAAACGGGCAGCGCCAGTGCCGGCGCACCGTGCCACCAGAACAGACAAATCACAATGACCAGCCCATAGGCGGCAAGGAACGGGAACTGACGTTCGCGTCGGACCACGTCAAGGTCGCTGGCACCGTGCGCCATGCCGATAAGGCCAATGGCGACGATCGCAAACAGTACCTGCCCGGCAAGAGGGCTGAAAGAGGCAGCCAGCGCTGCCCCCCAGAGTCCTGCCCATCCGAACCGCCCCTGGCCTGTCATCTCCGTACTGCACCAACAGGCACGGCATGAGAAAGGGCTTTCTTCATGTTAGCCGCGGCGTAGAAGGCATAGAAAACTTTTGCGATGATATCCAGAATCAGGAATGCCCAGACCGATGTTGCATCAGTGATGATCCTGAGTCCTTCCGGACCGACCAGAAAAACGATCGGATAGATAAACCATACGATGGTCAGCAAAGCCACGTTTTTGTTATAGGCACCTGCCAGCGCACTACCTCGCGTAGCGGCTATAGCACGCAGCGGTCCCCAGAGCAGATAAACAACGCCCAGAAATGCCGCGCATGACCAGAGATACCAGACCCATTTAGCGACAGTATTTTCCGCCAGCGAAGAGACCAGACCGGTGACGATCATCATCACATCCAGCACAATGATGGCCGTCAGAAAACCGCCCATTTCACCCGGCTTACCCTGTTCATGGAAAGCCAGCATGACCAGCCCGGCCAGTAAGAGAGGCGTGGTGACAGACCAGTCAGCATAACGTGCCAGATACACAACTGTGCCACTATCCAGCGTGAGGTTGCCAAACCCAAACGCCATGGCCAGATAGGCCGTGGCCGCAATGAACGGGACGGATGCGTGCACCAGTGTATGGTGACCAAAAGGATATTTTTTGTCGCCCGTCGCGTAGATAATCAGTGATGCGATGGCCATGACCGAAAACCCGATCATGAATGCGGTTTGATCCATTTTTCTCTCTCCTGTGCTAAGACGCCGGTCTCGCACCAGCAATGCAGCGATAAATTGTCGTTAATAAAGCAGGTTTATATTCATTCAACGAATATGCTGAAAGTATATGGCGATATTCGTCATCTGCTCATTGCAAAAAACCCACACTTCCTGATTTAAGATTTTTTGTTTAAAATCACGCCTTTTATTAGCTTTCTGAGAGTCAGATAAAAAAAGCAATGTAAAGTTATGTTTCTCAGCGTTTCGCTTTCCTACCAGTTTTTTGACATATGAAAAACACATTAACGTCTAACCCACTGATTTAGCTGTCAACAGTCATCGTGATATTTAGCAACCCCCGCCTTTGCATAAATTGACAAAAGAGCAAAATTTTTATTTTTGAGTGGTAAATTTTAAGGCAGGCGCTATGAGAATGGCGTGGTGAAAGGTTCATTTCATTTAAACGGCACAAATAAAAACCGAATGCTGACTGTCTGTGGATAATCAAAAGAAAATAATAATTCAGTAAGTTTTATACCCAAGCGCCTTTAAAAGAGGAAGCCCTGAACCAGCTGTCTTTTCACAGACAGAATAATGTTTTGAAGAAGGCAATCCTGATCGTTATGCGGAATGTTTTGCAGGCCAATTTTACAATACGTGGGCATTTGTTGCCTCTATCCGGCTCGTTAACGTCTGCCCGGCCCGGTAAAGTCACAAACGCGCAGGATTACTTTCAGACTTCGAGAGAAAAACGGCAGCCATGAGTTAACGTACAGGCTCACGTAAACTGCCGTTTCTGTTTCACTAAAGATCTTTTACTCCAGCCCCGCTATCCCAACCTTATCCCCCCCACTCTCCGTCAGCGACGCCCTCACCTGTGGCAGGCTTTCCGGATAATTCTGCTGAATAAACTCGATCATTTTTTCACGCACATAACAGCGTAAATCAAAGGCGATCGGCGAGTTCTGGGCAGTCATCAGCATCCTGATGGTCATGGTTTTCTCGGTGGTATCGGTTACCTGAAGCACTGAGGTTTCCTGATCCCAGAGTTTGGTTTCACTCAACACCTTCTCGAAATGCTTGCGCAGTGGCTCCAGCGGCATCGAGTAATCCACGTAGAGAAACACTGAGCCTAAAATCTGGGCATTGTTGCGCGTCCAGTTCTGAAACGGATTCTCGGTGAAATAGGTAATCGGCAGCACCAGACGACGCAGATCCCAGATGCGCACCACCACATAAGTCAGGTTGATCTCCTCAATCCAGCCCCACTCCTTTTCCACCACCACCGCATCATCAATCTTGATGGGCTGGGTAAAGGCAATCTGAATACCGGCGAAGAGGTTAACCAGCGACTTCTGTAAAGCAAAACCGATAATGATACCGGCGACACCGGCACCGGCCAGAATGGTGGTACCGAATTTACGGACGCCGGGGAAACTCAGCAGAATCAGCGAAACGCAGAACAGCACCAGGATGACAATAACCACTTTTTTGACGTAAATAATCTGGGTGCGGATTTTTCGCGCACGCAGGTTATTGGAAATATTAATGTCATAGCGAATGTAAAGCATATCCTGCGCCACGTTGGTCAGTCGGATTAAGACCGAGCAGAATGACATGATAATAAAGACGTTGATGATATTGGTGATGAGTTCGAGTGATTCAGGATGGAAATCGATGTAGTTAATCCCGACATTGATCATTAATAACGGCACGAAAAAGAACATCGAACCGCTAAGGTGCTTTTCCAGGGATTTGAACAGCTTTCTGTCACGGCTCTGCCAGTAGCGGATAAAAGCAAGCAGGATAAGGCGAGCCAGAAAACCCAGAACAAATGAAAGCGAGACGAGTAATACAACAGGCACCCATGACGGGAAACCAGATAACTCACCGAATAACAATGGCATTATTTTCCCTTTTTGTTAGCTGACAGGCGCAGGCTGTCAGATAAGTGACCCACTCAGTAACCGTTGTCTACACGGTTATCCGTCTGTAACACAATCAGCGCTCATGAGTATGAACCATAGCAGCGAAGTTGGCAGGAAATGCGCAGTGATGGGGTTGCTGAGGCCTTCAGCCTTACCGCATCAGGTCAGGATGTACAATCCTGACCTGAATGCCAATGGCATGACTGCCATCCTCATTAAAATAACTGATAAAACGCGCTCACTTTCTTTTCCTGACTGTCAGCGTTCCCCGGCCACCCGTTAACAGAAAAACGCTCGCCTGTTCACTATCCATCACGCTTTTCATGGACGATCAGTTGCTATCTGCTAATTTTTAAGCTGTTGCCCTGGTGCAGAGAAAAACAACAATATGATTAACACCCTTAAACTTTCCTCTGATTTTCGCCGCAGTTTCCTGCGCGAAGTGCTGGTGCCGCTGGTGGCTATCCTTGTGCTGACATTTGCCGGTGCAGGTACGGCACTGTTTATTGGCACATCACTGACCAATACTGAGGCCCGGCATCAGCAACAGCGGATGATTGAGGCCTCTTTTTCGCAAAGTCTGAATGAGCATCTGCGCCAGTTGCATAGCCTGTCACGCTGGCGTCCCTTTGAGGAGCATCTGGCAGAGGGCAACAGCGACAGGTGGCTGGATGAGAACATCGGGCAGTGGCTCTATGAGATGTTCGGTCATCAGCTGATTATGGTGCTGGATGCGCAAAACCAGATCGTCAGAGTCTGGCGTGAAGGCCAGACCGTCTCCGCAGCAGAGAGTGATCCGCTGATTGGTGATGTGCTGCAAAACACGCTGATCCAGGATCCCAGGCGCCAGGATAACGCCGATTATGCCCGTATCACCCAGCGTGCTGCGGCACTTGCCGTGGGTAACATCCAGCGGGATAGCGATGACCTGCCGCGCTTCCGGCTGGTGAGCCTGAAATTTCTCGATGACGGTTATCTGGCTAGCCTGGCGGAGCGCAATCAGCTGGAGGGACTGCACTTCTCCGACGGTTCGTCTCAGTCCGGCACCAGCGCGCGCTATCTGCTGATCGCCCAGGCGGGCGAGCCGGTCGGCTATCTCAACTGGATCCCCTCCCGTCCGGGCGCGCAGATGCTGCGTACTATCGGGCCGTCTACCGGGCTGGCGGTGCTGGCGATATCGCTGCTCTGCCTGTATATGGTGCGGCGACTCTGGAACTCATCGGTTAACCTCTCGCAATCGATGCTCCGGCTTGGCGCGTCAGAAGCGCAGGCGCAGCATCTGGCATTTCATGATGTGCTGACCGGACTGCCGAACCGCGCGCTGGTGGAAGACCGGCTGACCCAGGCGCTGGCCCTGGCGACGCGCAACGATCAGCGGGTAGCGCTGCTGCTGATCGATCTCGACCGCTTTAAGGCCGTCAACGATACCCACGGTCATCATGCTGGCGATGAGCTGATCATCGCGGTGGCGCAGCGCCTGAACCGTATCGTGCGTGCCAGCGATACCGTGGGACGCATCGGCGGCGATGAATTTATCGTGGTGATGCCGGAGGTCGATAACATCGGTCAGGTGAACAGCCTGGCGCAGCGCATGATTGACGAGCTGGCTCAGCCGTTTACCCTGTTCGGCAGCGATGTCTGGAGCGGGGCCAGTATCGGACTGGCGCTGGCACCTAAAGACGGCATTGATCGGCTGGAGCTGATGCGCAAAGCCGATATTGCGCTGTATGAAGCCAAAAGTGGCGGACGTGGCCGGTTTCGTCAGTTTGAACGGGCGATGGATGAGTCAGTGCAGACGCGGCAGACCATTGCCGCCGATCTGCGTACGGCACTGCAAACCCGACAGGGACTGGAAGTGTGGTATCAGCCCCTGATGGACGTTGGCGGTCAGCAGATGGTCGGCATCGAGGCGCTGCTGCGCTGGCATCACCCGACACGCGGCCTGATCGCACCCGGTGAATTTATCGCGATTGCCGAAGAGACCGGCCTGATTATCCCGCTGGGCGAATGGGTGCTGGCTGAAGCCTGTGCCACTCAGCAGCGCTTTCCCGATTTGCTGGTGGCGGTCAATGTCTCGCCCGTGCAGTTCCGCTCTACCGGCTTTGTTGACCGTGTGATGACGATTGTCAGCCAGCACGGCGGTGACCCAAAGCGGCTGGAGCTGGAAATCACCGAAGGCGTGTTAATCGAGGATGAACGCGAAGCACGCGAGATTATTGTGTCGCTGCGTGAGGCGGGCTTCCGCATCGCGCTGGATGACTTCGGCACTGGCTACTCCAGCCTCAACTACCTCAGCACCTTCCCGGTGGACAAAATCAAAATCGACCGCTCGTTCACCCAGTCGCTGGGCGTGGCGGAAAATTCCGTGGCGATTGTCGAGTCCGTGGTGAAACTGGGTCACGCCATGGGCCTGATGGTGACGGCAGAAGGTGTGGAGACCGCAGGGCAGATGTCTGCACTGGCAGATGCAGGCTGTAATCAGTTACAGGGCTATCTGTTCAGTCAGGCAGTGCCCGCCGATCAGCTCGCCGCGCTGATGACATTACCTGCGCCAGAGGAGACGCAGCGGGAATAGTGCTGCGCATAGCCTGAGCGGATAACGGCGCTCAGGCTATGCGGAATCATCCTGAGAATCAGGGCAGCACCTCTTGCTATGGGATGCAATACGCTACACGCCCAGGCTATCCAGCAGCGCGGCCGACGTAGCGACCGCGCCAAAGATGCCGCCCTGCATATGGATCATGCTCAGCGCCGCCTCATGATGACGCCGCTCCGTTGCGGCACAGCAATCGGCGAGCACCAGGCATTCAAAGCCGCGATCGTTGGCTTCGCGCAGCGTGGTGTGGACGCAGACGTCGGTGGTAATGCCGGTGAGGATCAGGTTACGGATACCGCGACTGCGCAGAATCAGCTCCAGATCGGTGGCGTAAAACGATCCCTTCCCCGGTTTATCAATCACCACTTCCTCCGGCAACGGAGCCAGCTCCGGGATAATCTCCCAGCCTGGTTCCCCGCGCACCAGAATACGGCCACAGGGTCCCACATCGCCTATCCCGGCGTTCATCCGTCGCGAGCGCCAGCGTTTGTTAGCGGGCAGATCGCTGAGGTCGGGCCGGTGCCCTTCACGGGTATGAATAATCGGAAACTGCCGGACGCGCATCGCCGCCAGCACCTGTTGCAGTGGGGCGATAGGCGCGCGGGTCAGGCTCACGTCATAGCCCATGCTGTCGACATAGCCGCCGACGCCACAGAAATCGGTCTGCATATCAATCACGATCAGCGCCGTGTCAGCCGGGGTAAAGCTGCCGTCAAACGGCCAGGCGTAGGGGGTCGAATTAACGCTGTAATCGGGCATTGCTGTTCTCCATTACCGGGCGCGGCATGCGCATTTTAGTGATCAGGGTGTAGCTGATGGCGGCGGTCACCAGACCGATTACCGCTTCGCCAAACTGCGGGAAAGCCACATGGGCGATGACCGCACACAGGCTGCCAATCGCCCAGGCGGCAAACGCGGTGCCACGGAAACGCTGCGCCGGACGCTGCTCGCTGATGCGCGCCATGAAAATCAAGTCCACAATCATCACCGCACCAAACGGTGGCACCACAATCCCCAGCAGGCTGAGCCACGCCAGGAAGTAAGACCAGACCCCCGCCAGCGCCAGCACGCCGCCAATGGCACCGAGGATCAGCGTCCAGAGTCGCATTTTGCTGCTGAACAGATGACTGAAACCCACCGCGCCATTGTAGAGACAGTGTGTGCAGACCGATCCCAGGTTGATAAAGACAAACAGACAGGCCACTACCGACAGGAAGGCGCTGTGTCCCATCAGCATCGGCAGGAAGTTACCGCCGTTGGTCAGCGGATCAACCGCCGCGCCCACTGCCACAATCACCACGCCGAACAGATAGGAGATTACATTGGCGACCGGGAATGCAGAGAACGCGGCGATCACCGCCGAGCGGCCATTCTTCGACCAGCGGGTAAAGTCAGCGGTCATGGTGCCGGAGTCGGCAAAGCCGGCCACCACCATAGTGACAGCGGTGCCCATGCTCATCGCACCGGCGGCGCTGGCGCTGCCCTTCCACTGCGTCACGATGGAGAAGTCGTGCTGTTTGCCGATCAGCCATAGCGCTACTATCCCCAGCACCACAAACAGCGGCGCGGCAATCATCCCCAGCACCGACAGTGCCCGCACGCCCAGGAACGTGATACCGGTATAGAGGATCATGGCAAAAGCCGTCACCGCCAGCGCATTCCAGCCAAAGGTCTGGTTAATGACCGTACCGGTAAGACCCGTCTGGAAAGCATACCAGCCGATCACCACCGTCGAGAGAAAACCCGAGACCAGAATGTAGCCTTTGCTGCCAAAGGTGCGTCTGGCCTGTAAAGCAAAGTTCATCCCGGTGTTACCGGCGAACCAGCTCAGCGCACCGACATAGGCGAACAGCACCAGGTTGCCCAGCAGAATAGCAATCAGCGCGGGCCAGAAGCCCAGGTGCCAGGTGATAATGCCGCCAAACAGCGCGTTGGTGAGGATCATCGGGAATCCAAACCAGACCGCCGAGACGGAGCGGGTGGAATGACGATGCGACAGCGGCACCGGCTCATGTTCAAACTCCTGCTCCAGCGCAGGTGTATCAGATGTTTTCATTGGGCGATTCCGGGTTGAAGGTGATTCCACGGCTGAATGCGCTCGAAAGCGGCACTGGCAGCCAGCACTAACGCATCATCAAGATGACGTCCGACAATCTGCATCCCGACGGGCAGGCCGCTGGCGGTAAAACCGGCGGGCACGGACGCGGCGGGCTGTCCGGTGAAGTTGAACGGGTAACAGAACGAGAGCCAGTGATCGTTGCGGACCATACGGCCATCGATGATCTCCGGTCCCTGCATCCCCAGCGGAAATGGCGGCACTGCCAGCGTCGGCGTGATCAGCAGATCAAAGCGCTGCATAAAGCGCCACAGGCTGTTGCTGACCGCTTTGCGGGTGGCGATGGCATCGGTAAAGTTTTCCGCCCGCCAGTCGCGCTGCAGCATGGCGACCAGATGCGGCGACATCGCGCTGCCCTGCTCCGCCATCATCTGGCGCATGCCGGTAAGATCGCTCTCCATCGCCACCAGCGCGCCAAAGGCGGCAGCCGGATCCGGGAAACCGGGATCGGCCAGTTCCAGCTCCGCACCGATTTCAGCGGCAAAGCGTTGCACCGCCGCGCTGACCACCGCCCGCACTTCCGGGTCAACCGCCACATAACCAAAGTCCGCGCTGAAGGCGATACGCAGTTTGCCGGGCAGCTGTTCTGGTGCACCCAGCCAGTCAACGTCGCTGCAGGGGATCGAGTGGCGGTCACGCATATCCGGCCCCGCCATCAGTGACATCATCAGGGCGGCATCGCGCACGCTGCGCGTCATCGGCCCGATGTGTTCCAGCGACTCCCAGCTCGACACGCCGGGATAGCGCTCATCGCGGCAGCCGGGCCACAACGGCACCCTGCCCATTGACGCCTTAAAGCCAAAAATGCCGCAGTGCGCCGCCGGAATGCGTACCGAGCCGCCGCCGTCGCTGCCCAGTGCAATCGGGCAGAGTCGCGCCGCTACCGCCGCGCCGGAGCCGGCACTGGAACCGCCTGGCGTCATCCCCAGATTCCAGGGATTGCGCGGCGACGGAAACAGCGGATTGTGTCCGACACCGCTGTAACCAAACTCAGGCGCGGTGGTTTTGCCCAGCAGGATGGCGTCGGCGGCCAGCAATCGCTCCACCGTGATGTCGTCATCTTCCGGTACGAAATCTTTGTACGCCGCCGAACCGGAGGTGGTTCGGACATTAGCGGTGCAGATTAAATCTTTCACCGCCAGCGGCACGCCTGCCAGCGCGCCCAGCGTTTCTCCACGCGCCCGTCGGGCATCCACTTCTCTGGCCTGTGCCAGCGCCAGTTCGGGGGTCGGCGTACAAAAGGCCTGTATCACCAATTCCCGCCGTTCCATCCGCGCGAGTGCTGCCCCGGTCAGCTCGCAGGCCGAGACTTCCCCGCTGCGGATCAGTGCGGCCATCGTGGTGGCATCTTCGTCTAATAAGGAGTCAAACATGAGTAACCTCGCCAGAATTGTACCTGTCAGCTAGTGCATGAAGCGTGCCAGTTAGCGGTGATGCGAGCGGTCTGAGACAGGGATGCCAGATGGAATACGGCCTGGGATACAAGATCGAATTCTTATGATGTCGGGGGTGGGTGGCTGTTTATTTTTTAAGCGCGATGATGGCGCAGGGCTGCGCGATAAGGGGGCGTGATAGGTGAATGGTTTGCGGTCTGGCTTACAAAACGATGTTGTTAATCAGCAAGAGCAGATGAAATGCTGGAATGCATAACCACACTTTTAATATGGATATTCGACTGATCTCAGCAGTAACTGAAAAATCGATTTTCAGGGATTTATACATTACGGCAGGGATGAGAAGTGCACATTGAAGAAGATATTTATCTCGAAAACTACGAAATCAGGCGAAAAAGATTCATTTATGATCGCCAGATTTATCACAGCTACGTTTTTGTTGTCGGTAGCGAAACTTACACTGTCATCGTTGGCGACCGGATAGATGAACAGACCTTTATCCGCATCGGATATCGGATGCCAACAGGTATCTCCTTTCCGGTTAATGGCCTGGCTGAGGTTTGTTTTGACGTGTTCGATGGTCTGGATTGCCTGGGCGATTTTCGCCACATCAGCATTCCCGGATTAGGTAGTGCAGTCGTTTTAAAAAGCGTAGTACTTGCGTTAATGGCACACCATGAAAGCTTCTCTATCGGCGGTTTTATTTTCCAGCCTGCGTCGGGAGAGATCGCTGAACGCAATCGTCCGACTCCCCTGGAAGAGATTTATGACGCCATGCTTGGGTTAAAAAATGAACTACGCTACAATCGCCGAACAGGGTTGCCAAAGAAAGCGCCGCAACCTTTAATCCCGGACTGTTTCCAGGCTTATAAAGTAGTGACTACAGGGAGAGCTTGCTATGTCGTTTTATGATACACACGATGAAACAACCCCTTTGGCTCCGGTTGAAACCCGATATAAGGAGTTAAGGGCACTTTTGATTGCTGAGTGGCTGGCCCGGCCCGATCTGCCCGCCATTAAAGCCCAGTTAGCTCAGGCGAGAAAACGTTCCTCATCTGCCCTGTTGCGCCGTAAGCTGAAAGAGCTGAATGCGCGTGAAACGCAGGAAGCTAAGGCACTCGATTAGCGCTTAAAGGCCCGATAAACGGGCCTTTCGTATTTTAACGGCTTCCCGCCACCCACAGAGCACTCACCTCTATTCCGGAAAATCCGTCTCCACTGACGTCTGTTTCCACGCTTCGATCTCAGCCAGGCGCTCTTTGAGCTTGCTGGTTACGGCGTCATGGCCCCAGGCCCCCATCACCAGATGGCGTGGCGGGTTGTCATGTTCGGTGATGGCGATCATTGCCGTGGCGGCCCGTGCCGGATCGCCTTTCTGAGTACCGCTGTATTCGGACGTCGCTTTCATCCGCGCAGCCGCGGTCTCTGCATATTCCGGCAATTTACTCGGCGTCTGATGCAGTGAGCGTCCGGCCCAGTCGGTGCGGAACGGACCGGGCTCTACGCAGGTCACGTGAATGCCCAGCGGCCCCGCTTCCAGCGCCAGTGAATCGGACCAGCCTTCCACCGCATGTTTGCTGGCAGAGTAGTAGCCTGAGCTGGCAAAGCCAATCAGGCCTGCCACGGAGGTAATGTTGATGACATGACCGCTGCGCGCCTTGCGCATCGCAGGCAGTACGGCGCGCGTCAGAGCGAACAGGCCAAAAACATTGGCATCAAACTGGGCGCGGATTTCACTTTCCACACCCTCTTCCACCGAACTCTGATAGCCGTAACCGGCGTTGTTTACCAGCACATCAATGGTGCCGAACGTGTCCAGTGCTGCGCTGACGGCCTGGTCGATACTCGCCTGACGGGTCACATCCAGCGCCACCGCCAGTGCGTTGTCGTGTCCTTCAACCAGATCGGCAATCGACGCCGTATCACGCGCCGTCACGACGACCTTAAAACCACGCGCGATGGTCTGCTGCGCCAGTTCACGACCAAAACCGGTCGAACATCCCGAGATTAACCAGACAGGGCTGGAATGAGCAGTCATAACAAGACTCCCGTTGAGTATGAAGAAGGGGTTTAAGACCCGGACGCGAGTGCATCCGGGGATCAAGGTTAGCGAGGCGCGACCGCCTCACTTAGCCCTTAATGCTTTTTATGAAACAGCTGACTGGCGGTGTCGCTGATGATCTGCGCGGCCCCGCGATCGCCCTTCACCATCGACGCCATAAAGGCTTTTGCCTGCTTAAGGGTGATGTGCGGCGGTAACGGCGCGACCTCCGGATCGGTTTTCACCTCCAGCAAGACAGGGCGATCGGCACTGAGCGCACGCTGCCAGGCACCGGCCAGATCGTCCGGGTTATCGACAAAAATTCCGACCATCCCCAGCGACTGCGCAAACTCGGCATACTTCACGTCCGGCAGCTGCTGCGAGGCTTCGAAGCGCGGATTACCCTCCATCACGCGCTGCTCCCAGGTGACCTGATTAAGATCCTGATTATTGAACACGCAGACGATCAGGCGCGGATCGGCCCACTGCTGCCAGTATTTCTGGATGGTGATCAGCTCAGCCATGTTGTTCATCTGCATCGCGCCATCACCCACCAGCGCCACCACCGGTTTCTCCGGGTGAGCAAATTTCGCTGCAATCGCGTAAGGCACCGCCGCGCCCATACAGGCCAGGCCGCCGGAGAGCGAGGCACGCTGACCCTGTTTCACCCGATAGTCGCGGGCGAACCAGTTGGCGCAGGAGCCGGAATCCGACGTGACAATCGCGTTGTCCGGCAACTGAGGTGACATCTCCCACACCACCCGCTGCGGATTGACCGGATTAGCGGGTGCCATGGCGCGCTCTTCCATCAGCGTCCACCAGTCACGTACCTGAACCGCGATATCCTCCTGCCAGCTGCGATCCTCTTTGTGGGTGAGCAGCGGCAGTAGCGCACGCAGGGTTTCAGCCGCATCGCCATGCAGATTGACTTCGCTGGGATAGCGCAGGCCAAGCATAGCGGGATCGATGTCTATCTGAACCGCACGCGCCTTGCCCTCTTCCGGCAGAAATTCCGTCCACGGGAAGCCGCTGCCGATCATCAGCAGCGTGTCACAGTTCTGCATTAAATCGGATGAAGGTTTGGTACCGAGCAGGCCAATCGAGCCGGTAACAAAAGGCGCATCGTCCGGCAGCACATCTTTGCCAAGCAGCGCTTTCGCCACGCCTGCACCCAGCACATTGGCGACCTGCACCACTTCAACGGCGGCGTCGCGTGCGCCTGCGCCAATCAGAATCGCCACTTTTTTACCGGCATTAAGCACCTCGGCGGCGCGTTGCAGGTCCGCTTCGTAAGGAATGACTTTAGGACGCTGATAGCCGCTGCCGGAATGGGTAAAGCCGTGCAGATGCTGCGGCGGCTGCCACTCTTCATCCTGAATATCTTTAGGGATGATGATCACCGCAACGCCGTTTTGCGCTTTGGCAATGCGCACGCCACGGTCCAGCAGATGGCGCACCTGCGTCGTGGTCGAGGCTTCCTGAACGAAGTTGGCGACGTCCGAGAAGATGCGATCCAGATTCATCTCCTGCTGATAGCTGGCACCCCGCGCGGTCGCTTCTGCCTGTCCGGCAATTGCCAGCACCGGGGCATGGTCCATTTTGGCGTCATAGAGTCCGGTCAGCAGGTGGGTTGCACCCGGTCCGCCAGTCGACAGGCAGACGCCCAGCTCGCCGGTAAATTTCGCGTGTCCGGCCGCCATAAAGGCCGCCATCTCTTCATGGCGCACCTGAATAAATTCGATGCCGTCGCCTTTGGCATTCGCACGCTGAATCGCCCCCAGCACGCCGTTAATCCCGTCTCCCGGGTAGCCGTAAATGCGTGTGACGCCCCACTCTTTCAGTCGCTGGACAAAAAAATCACTGGTTTTCATGCTCATCGTCGCGTTTCCCCTCGTTGTCCTTACAGACTTAAAGCGTAGTAGACGATGAGCCATCGCCGTCAACTGTTCGCCATTGCCGGGTATCGCTGACGCAAATCACTGAATATTTGATTCATATCCGCCGTTTCGCCTGTCTCCTCCACCACCCGGAATACCTGGGTTTTCAGGAAGTGACGCCAGCTCACCGGCGCGCTGGCCAGAAAGGCGGTCAGCAACTGATAACGCTGTGGCGTCCAGAGCGTTTCGAAGCGCTGGCGTGCTTCGCCGTGCTCAAAATGATGCACTGGATGCTGTGGCATGTCAGCGCGCAGGCATTCTGTGGCTTCACGATCCACGCGGTTATCTGTCACCACCACGCCATACTGCGCTCTGGCCGCCGCCACGCTGAGATAGCCACAGCGCAAATCCTGCATGACTGCCTCACTATCGCGCTGCGATGGCAGGCCGTAACCGCCCGCGCCGGGTCCGCGCACGTCGACCACGTCACCCGGCTGGCAGTGGATCACATCGGTGTTACCGTGATTAATAACTTCACCGTTGCGCCGGGTACGGAAGGTCGACAGCGCGCCGCTCTGTCCGCCCACTACACCCGCCGAGGCAAACACTGACCGGTTACGGTTGCGCGCGGTAATAGTGGTGTTGGGCGAGAAAATCTCGAACGCCATTTCGGTGGCTAAGCCGCCGCGATAGCGACCGGCGCCAGCGCTGTCCTGCGCCAGTCCGTAGCGATGGAAGCGAATCGGCACTTCCGCTTCATTGATCTCGATCGGGGTATTTTTCAGGAAGGCTGAAAGACCGCCGGAACCGTCGGGTCCGTCATGACGCGGCGTGCCGCCCGCGCCACCGCCCACCGGCCCCAGTGAGGCGACCACGCTATGGTTCTGTGTCTGGGTACGGATGTTCATGATCGAGTTGCCGCCCGGTGAATTCGCGGGCAGGCGGTCCGGCATCGCCAGCGAGAAGACGCCAATCGTCGCAATCTGCGACAGCGCACAGGTCAGCGAGCGCATCCCTACCGCTGCGGGTGCTTCGCAGTTCATCACCGTGCCAGGCGGCAGAATTGCCCGGGTCGGCCGCAGCGTACCGGCGTTGAGCAGCAGTGAACGATCAAGGGTGGAGAGCACATAGGTAACGCCCACCAGCGCCAGCGGATGCCGCTCGCGCCCGCCGGTCGGCATGTTCAGCGACGACGCCAGCTGCGGGTCGCTGCCGGTGTAGTCCAGCTCCAGCCGATCGCCTTGCACCCGCAGCGTAATGGCGATGCGACAGGGATAGCCGCCCTCGCCATCTTCATCGGCGTAGTCGGCATAAAAGTATTCACCGTCGGGAATGGTACTGATAATCGTGCGCGCCTGCGCTTCAGCATAATCGAGAATGCCCTCAATGCCCTGCAAAAAATCATCAATGCCAAAGCGGGCAATGATGTCGTGGATTTTGCGCTCTCCGACGTTCACCGAGGCCAGCTGCGCCTTGAAATCGCCCCAGTTCTGGTCCGGCACCCGCACGTTGAGCCGCATAATGCTGGCGATCTCTTCATTAAGCTGCCCCTGTTGCATGATCTTCAGCGGCGGGATGCGGATCCCCTCCTGCACGATATCGGTCAGCGAGCGCGACAGCGAGGCAGGCACGGCGCCGCCGACGTCAGTGTTATGAATGTGGCCCACCACGAAACAGACGATTTCACCCTGATGGAACACCGGCTTCCAGATGTGGATATCAGGCGAGTGAGTCGCCACGTTGCCAGCATAGGCGTCGTTGGTAATGCAGATATCGCCCTCGGCGTACTCTTCTATCAGCGCCAGCACCGGCGCATAGTCGATGCCGCTGTACCAGGGCGCGCCAAAGCTGCGCGGCGAGGCAAACGCCAGCCCGCTGCGGCTGACGATCTGGCAGGAGAAATCTTCCGTCTCTTTCACGAAGGTGGAGTGCGCGGTGCGCATCAGCGTAAAGGCCATCGCGTCGGCCGCAGCAGCGCAGTAGTTCGCCAGGATCTGTAAGTTACGTCCGTCAATCGCCATGTTATGCCTCGTTCGCCGTGATCAGCAGGTTACCGAATGAATCGACCGTGACGCCCATGCCGGGCGGCACGCAGGTGGTGCAATCGTCCTGGGCGATGATGACCGGCCCACTGAGCTGATGTCCGGCGCGCAGCATCGAACGCAGCACTAAATCGACCTGATGCCAGCCGCTGTCGATCCAGGCTCGGGTCTGTTTCAGCACCGGTACGGGTGCTGTGGCGGGGGGAAGTGTGTTGATCACCGGTTTCGGCGTCGGCGAGGCGATGACCAGCCGCAGGTTGATCAACTGCACCGGTGCCTGCGGGTCACAATGACCAAACAGCTGTTGATGCTGGCGATCAAAGGCATCATGCAGCGCAGCGAAGTCCGCCTGCGTCAGCCAGCTCGCCTCCAGCGGCACGTCGATCTCAAACGACTGACCGCGATAGCGCATATCCGCGCTGAACTGCAGGCTGTATGACATGTCGCTGCCGTGCTCCTGCGCCAGCCAGCCGCAGGCGCGCTGCTGCAAGGCTTCGGCTTCACTGGCTAAGGTGTCGGCCAGCGCAGGCGTCAGATCGCCGTAGAGCGTACGGATAAAGTCGTTGCGGATGTCCGCCACCAGCCCGCCCAGCGCGGAGAGCACGCCCGGCGTCGGCGGCACGATCACCCCTTTCATGTTCAGTTCGCGGGCGAGAAAACAGCCCATCATCGGCCCCGCGCCGCCAAAGGCAAGGAACCAGAATTCACGGGGATCGAGGCCAAAGCGCGACAGCAGGCCGCTGGTGTCGCTGTACATGCTGGAGATGGCCAGCTGGATAGCGGTTTCGGCGGTTTCTTCGACCGAAATAGCGAGCGCATCCGCCAGCGGCTGCCAGGCCGAACAGGCGGCGGCGACATCCACCGTCACCGCGTCATAACCCAGCGCACCGTGGCCCATCATGCCGCAGGCGGCAAAGGCATCGGTGGCGGTCGGCTGCGTGCCGCCGCGCTGGAAGCAGACCGGACCCGGCAGCGAACCGGCGCTGTCCGGCCCCATCTGCAATACGCCCTGCCCATCAATCCACGCCAGCGAGCCGCCGCCCTGACCCACCGAGGTCACAGCGACAGAAGGAATAAAGATCGGGAAATCCCCGATAATCTCGCCGTTGCCCTGCGCCACCTTGCCGTCGATGATCACCGCCACGTCGGCGCTGGTGCCGCCGATATCCAGGCTGAGAATTTTGTCAAAACCGCAGGTGCTGGCGAGATAGCTGGCGCCAATCACCCCTGAGGCGGTGCCGGAGAGCACCATCTGCACGCATTCGCGCTTCGCCTGGTCAACGCCCATCACCCCGCCGTTGGATTTGGTAATGCGCGGCGGCGGCTTCACGCCGAGCCGTTGCAGTGCCTGCTCAAAGGATTCCAGGTAGTGGATCACCATCGGCTGCACGTAGGCGTTGATGGTGGCGGTAATGGTGCGTTCATATTCGCGGATAATCGGCCAGATGTCGGCGGAACAGGAGGTCAGCAGTTCAGGCGCCACCTCATCGATAATCGCTTTTACCGCCGCTTCATTGTGCCGGTTGCGATAGCTGTGCAGCAGCGAGACCACGATGCCCTGACAGCCGGCGGCGCGTGCCTGATCGATAGCGTCGAGCACGCTCTGGCGATCCACGGGTTGCAGTATATTGCCCTGCGCGTCGCTGCGTTCACGGATGGCAAATACCCTGTCGCGGGTAATCAGCGGTGCGGCACGACGTGAGAAAAGATCATGGATATGCGGGATTTTCAGCCGGGCCAGCTCCAGCACATCGCAGAAGCCCTCGGTGGCAAACAACGCCAGCCGCACGCCGCGCCGCTGGATCACCGCGTTGATGCCTACCGTGGTGCCGTGAGTGAAGTAGCCAATTTCAGCGGGATCAATGCCCTGCTGCTGCTGAAACTGCGCCAGTCCGGTCAGGATTTCACTGCCGGGCTTGTCCGGTCGCGACAGGACCTTCAGGGTGTGGATCTGGTTCGTTTGCTGATCGAGCACGGCGAAATCGGTAAAGGAACCACCAATATCCACGCCAACGCGGTATCGCATATCGGGTTAACTCCAGTGTCAGGAAGGGGGAAATTCCATCAGCGTCTCGGGATGTTGCACCACACGCCAGCCGAGCCGCTGGTAGACCTGATGCGCATCCTGGGTCGAGAGCATCCAGCGATGCACCGTTTGCAGCTCCGGGTGTTCCCGGACGCAGGTCGCCAGCCAGCTGCCCAGCCCGTGACCACGCCAGTTTTCATCAATCATCACGTCGCACAGCCAGCCAAAGCGGGTGTAGTCGGTGATCAGTCGGGCAAAGCCAATCTGTGCCTGCTGGTGATAGAGGCCAAACGGCAGCGAACCGGCAATCGCCCGCCGGGTTTTCGCTTCCGGCTGGCCTTTAGCCCAGTACGACTTCTCCGCCAGCTGAATGTGGATCCAGGCCAGATCGAGCCGCTGGCGATCGGTAGAGACAGTGAACGCATCGCGCTGCCACTGCTGGTCAGCAATCTGTAATGAGTCCATGACAACTCCTTGTATCGGTTGAATTCAGTGTAAAAGGGTTCGCTCAACGATTGAGGCCGTAGCACGCGACAAAACCGGACAGAGCGACTGAATTTTGGGCAGGGAAAAAATTTTATGCTGAGAGAAAAATCGCAAAGGTTAAAGAGGCAGGAAGCCGGTCTGTGAGCAAAGGCGGGTGTGGTGAACAGCAGACAGAGACAATGCGTGTGGCCGCCCTCTCCACCTCTCCACCGGGAAGGTGGCGAGGGGCGACAACCCGTTATACGCCGAATTCGACTGAGTTATGTTTGCCGATGAGCGATCGTAACGGCACGCTGCTTTTCATGATGGGGGATTTGATGACGATATAGCTGAAGTACTTATCGATGCCGATCTGCGCGTCGAGCATCTTCTCAATCACTTCCTGGTAATGTTCAATGCTGCGGGTAATAAAGCGCAGCAGATAGTCATAGCCGCCGGTGATCAGATGGCACTCCATCAGTTCATCGACGTCGCGCATCGCACTTTCAAATTTCATAAAGTCTTCGCGGCGATGGCCGGACAGGGTGACTTCGGTAAAGACGGTCACTGAATCGGTGATGCGGGTGAGATTAATGTGCGCTTCATAACCGGTGATAAAACCGGCCTGTTCCAGACGTTTGACCCGTTGCAGACAGGGGCTGGGCGAGAGGCCTACGGCGTCGGCGAGGTTAACGTTGCTGATACGGCCATCTTTCTGGAGTTGCACCAGGATGTTGATGTCGATGCGGTCGAGTTTCATTAAGCCGTTCATAGCACCCCCCTCATTGTCAGAGCCTGTTGGGCCAGGCGCTCAATCAAATGTTCAGAACCTCCCGAAGATATAACATGCTTTACCGTAAACGCGCCAGCGCTTCGCAGTGGTTATACCAGCGGGAGATTTTCAAATTACTCTAACAAAATCAATGAGGAATGCGGCTTAACCCAGCCGACCGGTGGCACGGGCCAGCGCAATATCGAAAATATGCAGCGCCTCTTCCAGCTGTGAGTCGGTGGTGACCAGCGGTGCCAGGAAACGGATGGTGTTGCGATGCAGGCCGCACTTGATCAGCAGCAGGCCTTCCTGACAGGCGCTGTCGAGGATCTTCTGAGTCAGTGACGCATCGGGACGACCGGTTTCGAAATCGAGAATCTCCACCGCCTGCATAAAGCCCACGCCGCGCACGTCACCAATGCAGGCATATTTATCCGCCAGCTGTCGCAGACGGGCATTGAGCTGTTCGCCGAGCTGACAGGAACGCTGCAGCAGGTTCTCCTGTTCAAACAGGTCCAGCACCGCCAGCGCTGCCGCACAGCCCAGTGCGTTGCCGCCGTAGGTGCCGCCTAAGCCGCCAGGCGTAGGCGCATCCATGATCGCCGCCCGTCCCACCACGCCGGAAATCGGCAGACCGCCGCCCAGGCTTTTTGCCAGAGTGATCAAATCCGGTTTGATACCCAGTTGCTGGAAGGCGAACATCGTGCCGGTACGTCCGAAGCCGGACTGCACTTCATCACAAATCAGCAGAATGCCGTGCTGGCTGGTAATGCGACGCAGCGCCTGCATAAAGGCTGGTCCGGCTGGCAGGAAGCCGCCGTCGCCCTGAACCGGCTCGATGATAATCGCCGCCACACGCTCCGGCAGGATCTGCACCGCGAACAGTTGATCCAGCGCCTTCAGACAGTCCGCTTCCGTCACGCCGTGCAGTGGATTCGGGAAGGGCAGACGATAGATGTCGCCGGGGAACGGGCCAAAATTCTGTTTGTATGGCGCGGACATGCCGGTCAGGGTAATGCCCAGCAGGGTGCGGCCATGAAACGCGCCATCAAACGCGATAATGCCGGGGCGCTGGGTGTGAGAGCGGGCAATCTTCACCGCATTTTCCACCGCTTCCGCGCCGCTGGTGAAGAAGACACTTTTGTACGCCTCATCGCCGCCCACCAGTTTGTTCAGCCGCTGCGCCAGCTCAATGTAGCCCGGATAGGCCACCACCTGAAAACAGGCGTGTGACACCAGACCAAGCTGGCGGGTCACCGCATTGACTACCGCCGGGTGATTGTGGCCGACATTCAGCACGCCGATGCCGCCAACAAAGTCGAGATAGCGATTGCCCTCAACGTCCCACACTTCACTGCCTCTGGCGCGTTCAATCACCAGCGGATGGGCGGTCACTACACCGCGCGGCACGTTCTGCTCGCGTGCATCCAGTAACAGGCTGTTATCGGAGTATGCTTGCTGCTCTGCCATGACATTCTGCATTTTAAACCCT
Organism: Pantoea sp. 9140; assembly: GCF_000745295.1. Lineage (NCBI taxonomy): Bacteria > Pseudomonadati > Pseudomonadota > Gammaproteobacteria > Enterobacterales > Erwiniaceae > Pantoea > Pantoea sp. 9140. The sequence goes on from NZ_JQNO01000001.1 coordinate 2,230,998, forward strand.
CATCCACGTAACGTTCGGTTGGCTCAAGTATCGCAACCCGCTGGTTTCTCACGCTGCCGTAATTCCCCAGGCAGCGGCATTTCCTGTCAAAATCCCGCTGCATTCAGCAGGGAAATTTCTCTGCCAGCGCCTGACGTACCAGCGCGACAAAAACGTTAACGCCATACGGGATCAGCGCATCGTTGAAGTCATATGCGGCATGGTGCAATGGCTTGCAGGGTGCCGATCCCAGCCACAGATAGGCACCGGGCCGCGCCTGCAGCATAAAAGCGAAATCTTCCGAGGTGAGCGCGGGTCTGGCCGCGGTGTCAGCCGGGATGCCTGCCTGCGTCAGCGCCTCCAGGCAAAACTGCGCTTCCGTCGCGCTGTTCATCGTCGCCGGGTAGTAACGCTGATAGCTCACTTCTGCGTGCAACCCATGAGCCGCCGTGACGTGCTCCGCCATCTGGCGCAGCCGTGCTTCAATCGTATCCTGCGCCGCCGGGCTGAAGGTACGCACCGTGCCGGTGATACTCGCCTCGGCCGGGATCATGTTGTGTGAAAAGCCGCCCTGCATCCGTGTGACGGTAAGCAGCGCGGTTTCGCACGGATCCAAAGCGCGTGAAACCAGCGTATTGAGCTGCACCACCAGTTCACTGGTCGCCAGCAAAGTGTCACGCGTCAGGTGAGGCTGCGCGGCGTGACCGCCGCCGCCCAGCACCCGGATATCAAAGCGGTCGGCTGCTGCCATAATCGGGCCAGGGCGGGTCTCTACCTGACCGAGCGGCAGTTCCGGCCAGTTGTGAATGGCGTAGACCGCCTCACAGGGAAAGCGGCTGAACAGACCGTCGTCGATCATCGCTTTTGCACCCGCCAGTCCCTCTTCGGCTGGCTGGAAGATAAAGCAGACGCTGCCGTCAAAGCTGACGTCCCGCGCCAGTTTTTCAGCGGCACCCAGCAGCATCACCATATGGCCGTCGTGGCCACAGGCATGACTCACCTGCTCTGCCTGACTTTGCCATTCCGTGCCGCTCTGGTCCTGCATCGGCAGCGCATCCATGTCGGCGCGCAGGCCAATCATGCGTTCACTGCTGCCCTTCTTCAGTATCCCGACCACGCCGGTTTTACCGATGCCGCGATGCACCTCAATGCCCAGCTGGTGCAGGAAGTTCGCCACGATGTCGCTGGTGCGCTGCTCCTGAAAACCCAGTTCCGGGTGCGCATGCAGGTCGCGGCGCAGTGCGACTAAATGTTCCATCTTAATATCCTCGCGAACGGTCAATCTCACCGTGCAGCGGCTCGCCACGCTGGTAGCGCCGCAGGTTCTCCAGCAGGGCCGCAATGGCGCTCTCATTCTGCGTCTGGCTGGCAATGTGCGGCGTCAGCCAGATGGCGGGATGGTGCCAGAAGGGATGGCCCGGCGGTAACGGCTCCGGATCGGTGACGTCAACGACGGCGGCACGCAGCTGACCGCTCTCCAGTGCCCTCAGCAGATCATCATCATTCAGCTGCGGGCCGCGCCCGGCCTGCACCAGCGCCGCGCCGTGCGGTAGCTGGCTGAACAGCGACTGATTCAGTAAACCCTGGGTGGTGTCGGTCAGCGGAAGCAGGCAGACCAGAATCTCGCTGTGCGCCAGGAAGTCAGCGAGTTGATCATTGCCGTACCAGCAGCGCACGCCGGGGCACTCGCGCGGTGTGCGGCTCCAGCCTGCGCAGTCAAAGCCCAGCGCCACCAGCCGCGCTAACGCGGCCTGCCCCAGTTCGCCCAGCCCCATCACGCCGACCCGACGCTGCCCGGCAGGTATGGCTGCATGAGGCTGCCACTGCTGCTGCCGTTGCTGATGAAAATAGCGCGGCATGTCGCGATGCAGACCGAGCACCGCGAAGGTGACATATTCCACCATGCCCTGCGTCAGGCCCGGCTCGATCATTCTTATCACAGGCAGGTCTGGCGGCAGCGCGCTGAAGTCAAACTGGTCGGCACCCGCCCCCACCGAGAACAGCAGTTTCAGCCGGGGAAACAGCGCCGGAATATCTTCGGGTGGCTGCCAGGCGACCAGCGCTTCAACCTGCTCCGGATCACCGGTCTCCGGCCAGAGATGCAGCTGAATGTCAGGCGCATGCTCGGCCAGCCAGCGCTGCCAGATCCGGCCTCGTTCCGGCTCCGATTTATAGACGATATGCATCAGGCCATCGCCTGCGTCATCAGTCCAAATGCCTGCATACCCTGCGGCGTCCAGGGCGTGCCGCGCACCATGGTGGTGGGCGCATCGACCTGAGGAATACCAAGACTTTCAAGCCACCCCGCCATCGGCAGCGCGGCGTCGGTATCGATGCGCAGAAATTCACCCTGCAGCGACTGCATCAGCGAGGCGACCAGTGCCTGAGCGGCCGGAAAGTCTGCTGCGATCACCGGGCCAATTGCCCAGCCGTGACCAAAGCGGCGCAGGCTGGCGAAGCCCTGAATCTGCTGCTGCGCATCCTCTAAAATCACTGTCTGGCTGTCGCGAAGCAGGTGGTCGATCAGCGCCGGGCGATGCATGCCGTGTGCCAGCTGATCCAGCGTCACCAGCATGCCGTGATCGGCAGCCGTCGCCGGGCGCAGTTTCAGCCCTGCGGGGATCACCACCTCTGGCAGCGTGGTCACGGCACGCGTCTGGTGCTGGCGGATCTCACCACAGCTGACAAAGCCGAGCTTTTCATACAGCCCTTTGCCCATTTCGGTGGCGTGCAGACGCACGTTAACGTCGGGCACTTTTTCCAGCTGTGCCAGCATCAGCTGCTTGCCCAGGCCGCGTCCCTGCTGCTGGTTATCGATAATCACCAGTCCCACCGTGGCGGCATGGTCACCCCAGCGCCAGAGTACTGCGCTGCCAATCAGTTTGCCCTGCTCTTCTATTACCGTGCCCTCGCCCAGCTGCAGCGCCAGCTGCCAGTCTTCACGGCGATGGGGCCATTTCAGCACCTGGGTTAAGGTGAAACACGTTTCAATATCATCTGGCGTCATTGCGCGTATTGTCAGGCTCATTCGCGTTCTCCTTACATCATGCCTGGCGTGTCAAGTCCGCTGCCGTCAACCAGACGGCTGTAGCGGTACGGCTGAGGATCAACGATGGGTGTGGCTTCGGTCGCCAGGTCGGCAGCCAGTCGTCCGGCACCGGGTCCGATACCGAAGCCGTGGGCGCTGTAACCCGCCGAGAGCACCAGCCCCGGCAGTTTCGCCACGGTTGAGATCACCGGAATCGCGTCCGGGGTGCTGTCAATCATGCCGCCCCACGACTGCGCCAGCCGGAGATTCGCCAGCGCCGGATATTCACGCCGCATTGCCGCCAGGCCCTCTTCCACGATTTTTGCATCCGCTGCCGGATCGAGAATGCGCATCCGCTCAAACGGCGACTCGCGGTCGAATGACCAGCCCCCCATCGCTTCAGGGCCATTGAAGAACGGTGACAGGCCGAGATTCAGGGTCAGATTCTTTCGGCGGCTTTTAAAGGTCGGATAGAACTGACGGGCATAGCGCAGCCCCTGAGCGCCCGGCTCAAGACGTCCGCGGCCTGAGACTGAGACGGTATAGCTGCCATCCATTTGTGGGCGACAGGCAAAGCCCGGTGTGTAGAGCGGCATGGCGATCGCCTGCTCAATAGGCTGCGTGCGGAAGGCAGTGCCAATCACGTTGCCCAGCGGCAGGTCGATGCCGTGACGACGGCAGAACATGGAGGTCCAGGCCCCGGCGGCACAGATAACCCGGCTGGTTTTGATCAAACCGCGCTCGGTCCAGACGCCGCTGACCCGTCCGGCGGCAATATCCAGCCCGCGGACTGCGCACTGCTGAAACAGCAGTGCACCCTTTTTCTGCGCGCCCGCCACCAGCCCCGGTGCGGCCAGGCGCGGCTCGGCGTGACCATCGGTCGGCGACGAGAGACCGCCCAGCCAGTTTGTGGTGCTGCCGGGCGTCATTGCTTTAGCCTGCTCTGCGGTGAGAATCGAACTGCGCATGCCATAGCCTTTCGCCATCTGGTTCCACTTATCCCAGGCCGCGATATCCGACTCTTCCTGGGTGGCGTAGACCAGCCCGCTGCGGCGGAAACCCAGCTCTTCACCGGTTTCTTCACTTAGCTCACCCCAGCGTTGCAGCGCATAGATAATCAGCGGCAATTCACGCTCATCGCGGTTTTGCTGGCGGCACCAGCCCCAGTTGCGGCTCGACTGCTCAGCGCCAACCAGCCCTTTTTCAATCAGCACCACCTTCACTCCCTGCTTCGCCAGCTCCCAGGTGGCGGCGGCACCGGCGATACCGGCGCCAATCACCACCACATCGGCGGAATCGGGAAAGTCAGCACTGTCCTGTACATAACGAATCGGTGCGGGCATAACAAGATGACCTCTGTTGTCAGTATCGGGTCTGGCGCACGGCGACATCGCCGCTGTACGCTGACCCACGCCGCCTGCCTTGCACATCAGTACTGCGCAGACGGATAAATTCAGTTGCCCGTAAGGCTCAGCGGCCACTCACTCCGCTTTTAAAATCTCTTCATGTTCATCCAGCCAGCCCTGCCGCAGCTCCGGCACCGCGCGTTTCAGCCGCTCGAAATACAACTCGCTGGTCGGCTTGTCGTAGTCATTGCGTGCCAGCTGGGTGACGATGCGACCGCTTTTCATCACCACAATTTCGTCGCACACCGCGCGCACCGCATGCATATCGTGGCTGATGAAGATCACCGAGAGCCCCAGCTCACGGCGCAGTTCGCTGATTAAGTCGAGGACGGCGGCGGCGACCACAGTATCCAGCGCCGAGGTCACTTCATCGCACAAAATCAGATCCGGCTCCGCTGCCAGCGCACGCGCCAGATTGACGCGCTGCTTCTGACCGCCGGAGAGCGCCCAGGGACGCCGCCACAGCACGCTGCGCGGCAGTTGCACCAGATCCAGCAGCTGATAAAGTCGCTGCTGCCGGGCTGCCCCGCTCAGGCCATGAAACAGCGTCAGCGGTCGCGACAGGATGCGCTCAACGCTATGGGCCGGATTCAGCGCGGTATCTGCCATCTGGAATACATACTGAATGCGCCGCAGCTCGTTGTCAGGACGTTTCTGCATATCGCCGGCAATATAGTGGCCGTTAAACAGGATATGCCCGTGGCTCGGCGCGTTGAGACCTGCAATTGCATGAGCCAGCGTCGTTTTGCCGGAGCCTGACTCGCCGATGATGCCAATCGCCTGCCCTTTCCACAGCTTAAGGTTAATCTCCTCCAGAATACGTATTTTCGGCTGGCCGTCGCTGTCGCGCGGGCCGTAACCGGCGTTAAGATCGCGCACTTCCAGCAGCGGCTGAATATCGGCGGCAGCCGGACACCAGTTGCTGGACCGCTCTTTCTGCCGCGCCGCTTCCATCAGCAGCCGGGTGTACTCCGCCTGCGGCGCGCCAATCAGGTGCGCGGTGCTGCCATACTCCGCCATTTTACCGCGCAGCAGCACCAGAATCCGGTCAGCCATCTGTGCCACCACGGCCAGATCGTGACTGACGTAGATCGCGGTGACGCCGCGCTGCACCACCACGCGGCGAAACGCCTTCAGCACTTCCACCTGCGTGGTGACATCCAGTGCGGTCGTGGGCTCATCCAGGATCACGACGTCAGGATCGCCAATCAGCGCCATCGCCGTCATCAGACGCTGTAACTGACCGCCCGACACCTGGTGCGGGAACCGGTCGCCAATGGTCTCGGGATTGGGCAACGCCAGCTCACGGAACAGGCCAATCGCTTTGGCTTTCGCGTCTTTGCGGGTCATCGTGCCGTGAATAACCACCGGCTCAATCACCTGGTCGAGGATCTTCATCCCCGGATTAAATGACGCCGCGGCGCTCTGGGCGATATAGGCGACCTTGTTGCCGCGAAACGCGCGCAGCTGGCCCGGTGACAGACTGTTCACATCGGTGCCGGCAACGTGAATATTGCCCTCAGCGATGCGGCAGCCGTTGCGGGCATAGCCCATCAGTGCCATGGCGATGGTGGTTTTTCCGGAGCCGGATTCGCCAATCAGCGCCAGTACCTCGCCCTTCTGCACCGTGAAGTGAATATCCGACACAAGGTCGAGCTCTTCACCGCGATCGGTCTGCGCGGTGACGCGCAGTTTATCTACCGAAATCACCGGCATAGCGGTATGTGGTGTCACGTTCATGCTCCCTCCTTCGCCAGCGTCATCGGACGCATCGCCTGCAGGCTGTCAATAAACAGGTTGGCACCAATGGTCAGGCTGGCAATCGCCAGTGCGGGCATCAGTACCGCGGGCGAGCCATCAAACAGCCCCTGCATATTTTCACGTACCAGCGTGCCCCAGTCGGCGTACGGCGGCTGTACCCCCAGGCCGAGGAAGCTCAGGCCGCTCAGCAGCAGCACGATGTAGACAAAGCGCAGGCCAAAGTCCGTCAGCATCGGGTGCACCATGTTAGGCAGGATATCGTGAATGGCGATATACCAGCGGCTTTCGCCCCGCAGCCGTGACGCCCGGACGTAGTCCATGCTGCGCAGCGAGCTGGCCATGGCAAAAGCAATGCGGAATGCGCCCGGCCAGTAGGTGAACACCGCCGTCAGGATCAGCATGGGCAGCGAGGAGCCAAACACCGCGACAATCATCAGCGACAGTACCTTGCCCGGCAGCACCAGCAGGGCATCGTTGACGCGTCCCAGCAGCTCCTCCAGCCAGCGTCCCGTTACCGCCGCCAGCAGGGCCAGCAGCGTGCCGATCAGGCTGGCCAGCAGCGCCGCACTCAGCGCCAGGCCGATGGAGAACTTCGCGCCGTAGAGGATACGGCTCAGCATGTCGCGCCCCAGGTAGTCGGTCCCCAGCAGGTTATCGGCCGTCATGCCGCCCATCAGCGGGCCGCCGCCGATGTCATCAATGCTGTGCGGGGCCAGTGGCGTGCCAAACACCGCCATCAGCAGCCAGAACAGCGACATGATCAGACCCAGCCGGCCCGACCAGGAGAGCGACTGTAAGAAACGCCAGGGCAACAAGAGTGTATTCATGCGCTTCTCCATTTCGGGTTAAAGGCGATAGTCAGAATGTCGGCCGCCAGCAGCAGAACCAGGTAGCAGGCGGCGAACAGCATCACGCAAAGCTGAACCACCGGCAGGTCGCGGTTGCTGACCGCATCCACCAGCTGGCTGGCCAGACCGGGATAGCTGAAGATGGTTTCGATGATGATCACCCCGCCAAACAGGTAGGAGAGACTGAGAGAGATCGCATTGGCGATGGGTCCGACCGCGTTGGGCAGCGCATGACGCAGCACGGCGCGGAGCGGCGACACCCCTTTAAGCAGCGCCATCTCCAGGTAGGGGCTGTCGAGCTGATTGATAATGGCGGCCCGCGTCATGCGGGCCATCTGCGCCACCAGCACGCAGCAGAGCGTCAGCACCGGCAGCGCATAGGCTTTGAGGTAGCTCAGCAGGTCGCTGTCCGGACTGCCGAACGACATCGCCGACACCCAGTGCAGTTTGACGGCGAAAATCAACACCGCCACGGTCGCGACCAGGAACTCCGGCACGGCCACCGTCGCCATGGTGCCGATAACCAGCGCCCGATCGAGCCTTGAACCGCGGTTCATCGCCGCGATAATGCCGATAATCAGCGCCAGCGGCACGCAGATCAGCGTGGTGATGCCCGCCAGTTCGAAGGTGGCGGGTATGCGCTGCGCCACCAGCTGCGAGACCGGCAGATGGCTGGCAAACGAGATGCCAAAGTCACCCTGCACCATACCCGTCAGCCAGTGGAGATAGCGCACCAGTAGAGGCTGATCGAGACCCAGCTGCTGCCGTAACGCCGCCACCGTTTCCGGCGTGGCGTTCTGGCCGAGGATCATCTGCGCCGCGTCACCCGGCAACAGGCTGGTGATGAAAAACACCACCGCCGAGACGATAAGCAACGTCAGGATGCCGGCGCCAATGCGCCGGGCAATCAGGAACAGCATGTATCGGTTCATCGGCGAACTCCTTATGAATAGCCTGATGGGACAGGCTGAGATCAGGCGGTCAGCCAGGCAAACTCATGGAAGCGGTAGCCCATCATCATGCCTGACGGCCAGGCTTCGACCCCTTTGACCTTTTTGTTGTAGCCATCGGTGGAGCTGATAAAGGTCGGGATGATCGTGCCGCAGTGGTCATAAATCAGCGTCTGCATGTCGCCATACATCTGCTTGCGCTTTGCCTGATCGCGTTCTCCGCGCGCGGCGACCACCAGTTGATCAAACTGCGGATTTTTCCAGCCCGACTCGTTATTCGGTGCGGTAGAGAGATAAAACTGTGAGAAGAGCATGTCGAGCGTCGGACGCGGATTTATCGAGCCATATCCCACCGGATCTTTCATCCAGTGCGAAGACCAGTAACCGTCATACGGCACGCGTCGCACTTTTATGTTCAGCCCCGCCCCGCGCGCCAGCTGCTGGATCATCTGCCCGCCTTCATTCGCCCCTTCAATGTTGGGCGTCGTGATGATCTCTACCGTAGCGCCCGCCATGCCCGCTTTTTTAATGTGGAACTTCGCTTTTTCGATGTCGAGCGGACGCGGTTTGAGATCGGCGTTGTAAAGCGGATGCCACGGCGGTACCGGGGTGTCATTACTGACGTCGCCGTAACCCTGCAGTACCGTTTTCACCAGCATTTCGCGCGGCTGCAGATATTTCATCGCCAGCACAAAATCTTCATTGTTACCTGGCTTCACGTCGGTACGGATAATCAGGTTGGTGTACATGCCTGATTTGCTTTCCAGTATGCCAAACTCGCTGCTGGCTTTGATGCGTTTGCAGTCCGCGGCGCTCAGAGTGGAGACCATCTGCAGATCGCCCGACATCAGGGCATTGACACGCGCCGCGTTGTCAGTGACGCCAATCAGCTCCACCTCATCCAGATGCGGCAGACCGGGCTTGTAGTAGTTGGGATTTTTGGTACCAATGGTGCGCGTGCCTGGCATAAAGGTTTTGCAGACAAACGGACCGGTGCCGATGCCTTTACTGAAGTCGGTGGTGCCGTCTTTGACAATCAAAAACGGCGGCGTCGCCAGCATGTAAGGGACGTCAAAGTTGGCGTTGTTCAGCTCCAGCTGCACCTCATTATCATTGACCGCGCTGAAGGTTTTAAACTGATCGGCCAGCTTAAAGGCGATTGAGGCGATGGCCGGATCTTTGTGTCGGCTGAGCGAGAAGATCACGTCTTTAGCGGTCAGCGGTTTGCCATCATGGAAGGTGATGCCCTTCCGCAGTTTAATATGCCAGGTGATGCCGTCGCTGGATTCCACTGATTCGGCCAGCGCCGGTTGCGCCATCAGGTTTTTGTCCAGTTCGGTCAGGCCGCTGTAGAACATAAACTGACGGGTATAGTCCGCGCTGTTGTTACTTTTCGCCGGATCGAGTGTGTCGGTAGCGGAGGCATTCGACATTGCCGCCCGCAGTTTACCGCCTTTGACCGGCTTGTCGTCCGCCAGTGCCGCCCCGGAAAAGCCCACCAGCCCGCTGCTCATCACCGCACCGGCGGAAAGAATCTTCATCAGGCTGCGGCGTGACAGCGAGCCTTCGGTGATCATGCGCGTCAGTGCCGGATTTACCGCATCAGCGTCGTTATTATCAAATTTACTCATCTCTCTACCCTCAATAGTCAGGCGAACCGGGATCATGTTCTGGCGGTGCTGGCAACCTGGCGGCCAGCACCCGACGGGACGTTAAGAAAGGCGATCCTTTGCTTTGTAATAGAGTCCTGCGAGCGGTAAAAACCATGGCTTGCCGTGATAACCGGGCAGCGCGGGCCATGCGTCGCGCTGCCAGGGATTTTCAGTGCGCTTTTCGGCCAGCAGATCGGCCATTACCCGTCCCATCCACACCGACATCTGCGTGCCGTGGCCGCTGTAGCCCAGCGAATAGAAGAGGCCATCCTGTTCACCCGCATGCGGCAGACGGTCGGCGGTCATATCGACCATGCCGCCCCAGCAGTAATCCAGCGCTGCCTGGCCGAGTTGCGGCAGCATCTGCGTCATCGCGTGGCGCAGGATCTCGCCGCTGCGCGAATCAGAGGTCGGGTTGCTGACCGCAAACCGCGCCCGGCCGCCAAACACCAGCCGGCTGTCGGCAGTGGTGCGGAAGTAGTTGCCGATATTCAGCGACGTCACGTAGGTCCGATTGTTGGGCAGCACCTGGCGCAGCAGCGCCGGGTCGAGTGCTTCGGTCACCACGATAAAGCTGCCGACCGGCACGATGCGGCGCTGAAACCAGGGAAAAGGGCCGACGTTGGAGCAGCCGGTCGCCATCAGCACCTTATCCGCCAGAAGGGTGCCGTTTGCAGTGTGAATCCGGTGCTGATAGCCCTTCAGTCGCTCTAACTTCGTCACGGCATGATGCGGATAAATCTTCGCCCCGCTGCGCGCGGCGGCTTCAGCCAGCCCGATGCCAAATTTGCCCATGTGCATCTGACCGCCACGCTTCTGCAGCAGGCCGCCGTGGAACTTGTCGCTGGCGATCTCGTCGCGCACTGCCGTTTTGTCGAGCAGTTCGATCTCCGGGTCCACGGTGCGGCGCATCAGTTCATACGCCTCCCGAAGCCCGGCGACATGCGAGGCTTTGCTGGCGAGCTTGAGTTTGCCGCACAGCCGGAAGTCGCAGTCGATCGCTTCATCCTGAATCAGTTGCTGGACGTAGCTCACGGCGTCGTCAAATGCCCGGTAGAAGCGGCTGGCCTGTTCCAGACCCTGACTCGCTACCAGCGAGGCGAAGTTCTGCGCCACACCGGTATTGCAGTGACCGCCGTTGCGCGCCGATGCCTGGCTCATGACGTCGCCACTCTCCAGCAGCACCACGCTGATGCCGCTGCGCGCCAGGTTAAGGGCTGCCGAGACACCGGTGAAGCCGCCGCCAATTACCACCACCTCCGCCTGGGCGGGCAACGGTTCGCGGGCAGCACCGGCAAAGGCCGGAGCCGTAGCCTGCCAGAACGATTCCAGTTTCATGGGGGGTTCCTCAGAGTCCGACGACGCCAGGCAGGCCGCCGATATCTTTGATTTCGGTGTACTGGTAGTACGGGTTCGCCGGTTCATGACCGCGATTGACCCAGACTTTGTTTTTGATGCCGAGATCGTAGGCGGTCATCAGGTCATAGCGGAAGCTGGAGGAGACGTGCAGGATCTCTTCCGGGCCGCAGTCAAGCTTATCCAGCATGTACTCGAAGCCCTTCATCTGCGGTTTGTAGGCACCCGCTTCTTCCGCCGTGATGGTCATGTGGATCGGTGCGCCCAGACGCGGTATATGGTGCGGGATCAGGTCTTTCATGGAGTTAGTCAGCAGCACCAGCGGGAACTCTTTTGCGACTTTCGCCAGCCCGGCCGGCACGTCGGGATGCGGACCCCAGCTGGCGCAATCGGTGTAAATGAAGTCGCTGTCGGCTTTATCCCATTCAACGCCCCACTTTTTGCAGGTGCGCTGGATGGCATTGCTAACCACGTCGTAATAAGGTTTCCATGCGCCGAGCACCTCATCCAGCCGGTAACTGGCAAAATCAGCGGTGAAGGCGTGCATGGCCTCAGGGTCGACGCGGTCGCTGAAACAGCGTTCTGCCGCACCGGCCATATCGAAGCGAATCAGCGTGCCGTAACAGTCAAACGTGATGAATTTCGGTTTAAACAGTGCCATGTAACACCCTCGTCTTGTCAGTTGCGCTTAGAAATCGATGAGTACGCTCTTCTGGCGCTGGCAGGCCTGAAACGCCTGACGCCCTAAATCTTTGCCAATGCCGGAGCCGAGAAAACCGCCGGTAGGAATGATGAAGTCGCCGGAGCGGCCATAGCGGTTAATCCAGACGGTGCCTGCGTCAATAGCTCGCATCGCCCGCAGCGCGCGCGGCAGGCTCAGGGTGTGGACACCGGCGCAGAGGCCGTAGGTGTCGTGGGCGGCCATCGCCAGTCCCTGCTCTTCATCATCAAACGTCTGTACCGTCAGCACCGGACCAAAAATCTCCTGCTGAACCGCCGGGTTATCCTGCGCCACATGGCTCAGCAGCGTCGGCTGCCAGAACCAGCCGTTGTCCGTGTCGGCAAAGCGCTCTCCGCCCACCAGCACCTCTGCGCCCTGCGCTTTTGCGGCTTCAATGACCGAGCAGACTTTGTTGCCCTGGCGTTCATCGATCAGCGGCGCGTAGCGGCTGCCCTCCTGCCAGGTGACGCCCGGTTTCACTTCCCGGCAAAGCTGGGCCAGCCGCTCAACCAGCGGATCGGCAATGTTGCGCTGCACAATAAGACGGGTGCCCGCCACGCACGCCTGACCGCCGTTGGCAGTGAAGCCGCGCAGAATGCGCTGAGCCAGCACCTCAAGGTCACCCGCATCATCAAATACCAGCTGCGGGCTTTTGCCGCCCAGCTCCAGCGTCACCGGTTTCATGCCGTGCTGCGCGGCATCGCTCATGATGCGCGCGCCGGTCAGGGTCGAGCCGGTAAACGAGACTTTGCGCACCAGTGGATGTTTCACCAGCGCACTGCCGGTCACCGCGCCACTGCCCTGCACAATGTTCAGCACGCCCGCTGGCAGGCCCGCCTGAATCGCCAGTTCAGCCATGCGCACCGTCGAAAACGGGGTCAGTTCAGAGGGTTTCAGCACCACCGCATTGCCTGCTGCCAGCGCGGGTCCGCATTTCCACGACGCCATCGACAGCGGGAAATTCCACGGGGTAATCGCGGCGATGACGCCATAGGGTTCCGCAATCAGCATGCCGAGGCTGCTGTCGCGGGTGGGAAAGAGATCGCCGCTGTATTTGTCTGCGCATTCGGCGTAAAAGCGAATCGCCTCGGCGGTAAACGGAATTTCGTGCAGCACCACGTCGCTGATGGGCCGGGTTGAGCCCAGCGCTTCCAGCTGAGCCAGCAGCGCGTCCTGCTCTATCAGGTCAGCCCAGCGGCGTAACACGCGACCGCGTTCACGCGGCGGACAGCCAGACCAGCCGCTGGTTTTCAGCGCCTGATGCGCCACGGTGACGGCACGATCAACATCCTGCGGCGTGGCGTCCTGCAGCGTGGCATAGCCCCTGCCATCAGAGGGACGTTTAACCTCAAAGGCTGCGCCCTGACTCTGGCAGTGCTGGCCGCCAATATAATGGCCAGCCGGAAGAGAAACTTTTTCAGGGTCGAAACTTAACATGGAAGAATTCCTTATTTGTAACACCCATCAGTTGCTGGCTTAATAGCGTTTTTAACTGGCGATTTCTGCGCTGTTAATAAGCTAATGCAGAAAGTATGCCAGCCGGGCAAAAAATAAAAATGCGTTTAAAACAGCGCAAAAAAATTTTCTGCCGTATTGCCGGGGTAATTTTTGCGGATTTGCCGAACAATTAAACAGATGATTTACTTCACAAAATTTATGCGCCCTGCTGGTGCAACCTGCACGGAAATTGCACCAAAGCGGATATTCCGGTTCAGGCTGCTCACTTCTGCACTCATGACACACCGATTTACCGACCGGCCTCACATCCCTGATAAATTCTTTACTTTTTAAAGAGAATTATTTGACGCCGTGGAAATAATTCTGTGCGTCAGGCATAAAAAAACGCCAGCCGGATCGTCCGGCTGGCGTTTTGGTCATATTTAATTACAGACTGCCAATATGAAAAGTTTTCTGTTCCAGATATTCATCAATTCCGTAGCGGGATCCTTCCCGGCCAATACCGGAAAGTTTCACGCCTCCAAAGGGGGCAACTTCAAGAGAAATCGCGCCGGTATTAAAGCCGACCATGCCAAACTCCAACGCTTCCGCCACCCGCCAGGCACGCCGGATATTTTCGGTAAAGAAGTAGGCGCCCAGTCCGTAGGGCGTGTCATTCGCCATTGCGATGGCCTCATCCTCATCATCAAAGATAAACAGCGGCGCGACCGGACCGAATGTCTCCTCATGAGCAATGCGCATGCTGGACGTGACCTCGCCGAGCACCGTGGGCTGAACAAAAGTACCGTTGCCCTGGCTGATGCCGCCGGTCAGCAGCGTGGCACCCTGGCTGAGCGCATCATCGATGTGACCATTCACCTTTTCTACCGCGCGGGGGGTAATCAGCGGACCCATGGTGCTGTCGGGCGCAAAGCCATCACCCACTTTCAGGGTGGCGACCGCCTCCAGCAGTCGCGCGGTGAAGCGCGTATAGATGTTACGCTGCACCAGAATTCTGTTGGCGCAGACGCAGGTCTGCCCGGCGTTGCGGAACTTGCTGAGCATGACGCCCGCGACCGCAATCTCAATGTCGGCATCATCAAACACGATCAGCGGCGCGTTGCCGCCCAGCTCCAGGCTCAGACGTTTGATGCTGTCAGCGCTTTGCTGCATTAATAACTGCCCGATGCGGGTCGAGCCGGTGAAGGAGATTTTACGCACCGTACGGCTACCAGTCAGCGCCGCACCGATCTCTGTAGGCAGGCCGGTCAGCACCTGTAATACGCCTGACGGAAAACCGGCACGTTCTGCCAGCACCGCGAGGGCCAGTGCCGAGAGCGGCGTTAATTCAGAGGGTTTGACGATAATCGGGCATCCGGCGGCCAGCGCGGGGGCCACCTTACGGGTGATCATCGCAATCGGGAAGTTCCAGGGAGTGATGGCGGCGGCAACGCCTACCGGCTGTTTCAGCACCAGAATGCGCCGGTCATCGCTGGGCGCGGGAATGGTGTCGCCATAGACACGGCGCGCCTCTTCCGCGAACCATTTCACAAAGCTGGCCCCGTAGAGCACTTCGCCTCTGGCTTCCGCCAGCGGTTTGCCCTGCTCTGCGGTCATGATGATCGCCAGGTCGTCAGCATGTTCAATAATCAGTTGATGCCATTTTTCCAGCAGCGCGGCACGGCTGGCGTTAGTGGTTTTTCCCCAGCTGATGCGAACCGTTTCCGCATAGGCTATCGCCTGCTCTGTTTCCGCACGGCCCAGCGCCGGTATGGTCGCCAGCGTTTCGCCCGTGGCGGGATCGGTAACCGGCAGCGTGGCACCCTGATGTGCATCCTGCCAGCGTCCGGCAAATAACGCCTGCTGGCGCAGCAGATCGCTGTCTTTAAGTTGTAATCGCGACATAACATCCCCTTGTGGTCAGCTGATTCCACTTTATCGCGCCGGGTCAGCGCAGGATGTTGTTGTGCGGGGTCAGAAAGGTCGCTAAGCGAGTTTTTCGCGGGGATTTAAAATTTTATGCTGTGCGGAAATGTGCGCGCATCCGGTGGGATGCGCACGCGCTTTAAATCTGGAAGTCGATGACCGGTTCGTCGTCATTACTGTAGGAGAGCGCCTGGCGTTTGATCTCCTCCAGCGACAGATTAGCGTTACAGAGTTCCAGGAACTGCCAGACATAATTGCGCTGCAGCTGTCCCCGCTTGAGGCCGAGCCAGACGGTGCTGGCATCAAACAGATGCGTGGCGTCGATGCGTACCAGCTCTTCACTCTCTTCCGTTTCACACGCCTGATCGGCCAGTATCCCGACGCCCAGACCAAGTTTAACGTAGGTTTTCACCACGTCGGAGTCCTGGGCGCTGAGCACGATGTCCGGTTTTAAACCCGCCGACTGGAAGGCACGGTCAACCCGCGAACGACCGGTGATACCCTGGCGGTAAGTAATGAGGGGATAACGGCTGAGGGTGCTCAGTGAAACCGGTTGATTCTGTACCAGCTCATGATCTTTCGGCACCAGCAACGCATGATGCCAGCTGAACCAGGGGAATGCCGCCAGGCTGCTGTTATTGACCAGCATTTCACTGGCGATGCCGATGTCCGCTTCACCCGCCAGCAGCATGGTGACAATTTCCTGCGGCGATCCCTGGTTGAGTTCCAGACGAACGTTGGGATAGAGCTGACGAAACGCTTTAATGATTTTCGGCAGACTGTAGCGCGCCTGAGTATGGGTCGTTGCAATTGTCAGAATGCCGCTGGTTTCATTAGTAAAGACATCGGCCAGACGTCGTACCTTCCCTGCTTCATCGAGGATGCGTTCGGCGATGGTCAGCAGCGCTTTACCCGGTTCGGTCATTCCCAGCAGGCGCTTACCGCGACGAATAAAGATCTCAACACCCAGTTCATCTTCCAGGTCACGAATGTGCCGACTGACACCTGACTGGGAGGTAAACAGCGTGTTAGCGACTTCCGTTAAGTTAAACTCACAGCGGGCCGCCTCGCGGATGATTTTAAGCTGCTGGAAATTCACGACATTTACCTCTCTTTACATAATCTGATTCCCTAATGTTAAGAACTATTATTGATAACAGGAAATACTAAAAAATTTGGCTTTATGACCTTAGGGAATAACGGGGGAGATTACGCGGATGCGCTGAGGTGTTCGCTGCGCGAACGGGGCTGGGTGCGGAGCTGAAGCTGGTGTTTGTTCGCTGCGCGAACGGGCTATGAGAAGGTTTCGTTCGCCTGGCGGATTGGCATCTCTGGGTGTTCGCTGCGCGAACGGGCTATGAGAGGGGTTTCGTTCGCCTGGTGAGCCGGGCAGTTTCAGTTACGCCTCTGCAGGCGACCAACAAGGGGGCGCCAGTCGCCGCGCCCCCTTGACCCCGGGCTCCGGCCTGCTTCACCGCCGCTTCGCGGTCCCTTCGCTTCTTCCGGATTTCTCAGGGACCGCCGGGACGCGCCATCCCTGGCGCGAACCCGCCTCTTCGCGACATCCCTGTCGCTCGTCCTGAAATCCCTCATCCGCTCAACGGCTCAGATGGCCTCCCTGACCCCCTGCTGTTATTTCTTCTTCTTACGTTGGGTATTTTATCGCTTTACGTTTCCGGGATTGGCTTTGGCTTTGGCTTTGGCTTTGGCTTTGGCTTTGGCTTTACAGGTCAGCAGACAACGCAGCACCAGAGAAAAAAAAGAAATCACAGGCGGAGGTTTGGGAGAGGCATCCGGAGCGCTGAGGAACAACCAGAGGCCAGGATGAGCCGACAGGACGTCGGCGAAAGGACGGTTCGCGCCAGGGATGGCGCGTCCGGACGGTCCGCGGGCCGCAGGGCGTGACGAAGGGACCCCGCAGAGCGGGGCGCGCAGGCTGCCGGACGCCGGGATTGTTAAGGGGCGGGCGTCCGCCCCTTGACGCGTCCGCCTGCACGGAGGACCTGAAACTCTCCACCGCCTGGCGGGCGTAACCTGCTCAGACTCAGACCGCTGCAAAGCCTGACCTTAGCCCGCTGCAAAGCCTGACCTCAGCCCGCTGCAAAGCCTGACCTCAGCCCGCTGCAAAGCGCGCTCTCTACCCTACTAACATCAATTCCCGCTCCTCACTCAGCGGCTTATTCAGCAGCGACAGCAGGATATTTTTCACGGCCTGTGCAGAAGGCGACAGCGGCAACCGGGCTGAGATGTTCAGCGACAGCGGAAGACTCAGTGACGGGCTGTTGATGCGTGACATCCAGGCATCGGTTGAACCTACCAGCGCACGGGCGGCCGATTCAGGTAATACGGTGACACCCATGCCGCTGGAAATGGCTGCGGTCAGGGTTGAAATCGATTCGATCTCACCAATGATGCGCGCACTCAGGCGACGCAGTGAAAATGCCTCATCAACCCGTTTGCGCACTGCGCTATAGTCGCGGGGTAAAAACAGGCTCATCTGCGCTACATCGGCCAGATCGACGCTGGCTCCTGGGTAGTCGGTAGCGCCGACCAGGAAGAGATCTTCTTTCATCAGCGGCATGCTGTTGATGCCGGCAGTCGGAGCGCGATCGTACAGTACCGCCATATCCAGCTGACCGTTCATCACTTTCTCATTCAGCACGCTGCCGCTGTTTTCGTGCAGGTAGACCAGTACTTCAGGAAACTGATCGCGAACGGTTTGCAGCAGCGGCATGGTCAGCGAGGAGGCTGCTGTGCCGGGTGCCAGACCAATTGATACCTGGCCGCTCAGCACCTGACCGGCATTAATGACCGCCGTCTGGGCCTGCTCGCACTGGCGCAGAATAGTACGCGCATGACCATAGAGAATCTTTCCGGCTTCCGTTGGCGTGACGCCGCGCTTGGTGCGGATCAGGAGTTGCTGATCCAGCTCATTCTCCAGCGTTGCCACCTGCTGACTGAGTGCAGGCTGCGCGATGTGCAGCACTTCCGCTGCCTGCGTCAGACTGCCGATATCGACGATTTTCACAAAGTACTTCAGTCGTCTTAAATTCATCTTGCCTCCGTCACTTACCCTGAATAGCGAAAGGTGTCTGGCCCATCGCTCTGATGACAGAGATTTTGCAAGATGCAGGCCAGGTTTAAATCCTGCGCCTTGCCCGTCAGCCAGATTTTTCCTAACGGCCCGGAAAATAAGCGTTTCTGATTACCTCTTAAGGGTTAATAAGGATCAGGAATGCGTAATAGCAACAGAGGAGTCGAGCGGGCGCACTGTGGCAGTGCAGATGCTGCGAGTCAGACGTGCAGAAAAGTGATGACGGGCTGTACAGTTTTAGTGCAGTGGAAACGTATTGCACCGGATGAAGGCTCGCCAGGCTTACAGGAAAGCATTAACGAACAGACTGAGAATGTAACCGCTATCAGCGGGATTTCTTATCGCTGACGCTTCCTGAAGACAAAAAAGCAACCGTTGCCCTCTCCCGTTGCGGAAGAAGGCAACGCCTGCTGATTAACGTTTTTTACGGTTACGGTGCATGTCGATAGAGACCGCAGCGACGATGATCACCCCTTTGATGATGTCCTGAATATAGGCATCAACACCCACGAAGGTGAATCCGCTTTTAATCAGGCCAAGGATAACGGCACCAATTAATGTGCCGGTGATACGGCCGACACCGCCCATCAGGCTGCTGCCGCCGATAACGGCTGCGGCAATCGCATCCAGCTCGTAGGACATCCCCATGCTCGACTGGCCGCTGCTGACGCGCGCCGCCAGTACCACACCCGCCAGGCCAGAGAGCGCGCCGGCAATGGTGTAGACGATGATCAGATACTTATTAACGTTGATACCGGAGACTTTTGCCGAGGTCATGTTGCCGCCGATGGCGTAAACATATTTACCGTAGCGGGTATGTTTCAGGGCGATGTGAAACAGCAGTGCCACCACCAGGAAAATCACGACCGGCATGGCACCCTGACCGATTGAGGTAAAGCCATCGGAAAGGAAGCTGATGGGATTACCCTGAGTGTAATACTGCGCCAGACCGCGTGCCGACACCATCATGCCCAGCGTGGCAATGAAGGGCGGAATGCCGGTGCGGGTAATCAGTACACCATTGACCGCACCCGCCAGCAGACCAACACCAATACCGGCCGCGATAGGGATCACCGCAGGCATATTAACCAGCGACGGATACATCGGCGACAGGCTGTCAGAGGTCTGCGCCAGACTGGCGGCGACCACCGCCGCCAGGGCGATGACGGAACCGGACGAGAGATCGATACCGGTGGTGATAATGACCTGGGTCACGCCAACGGCGATAATCCCGATAATCGCCACCTGCAGGACAATCAGGATCAGACGGTTGGTGTTGAGCAGGAAAGACTGGTCACGCACGTACCAGCCAAACATTTCAAAAATCAATGCAATCCCCACCATCACCACAAAAATGCCGGTATCTTTCGGCAGTTTATGGCGCAGGCTGGCAAAAAAAGAGGGTTGCTGCGGGGCTGCCGGGGTAGCAGTAGCTTTCATATTGCTCATAGTGGTCTCGCGCCTCACTCGGATGCCAACGACAGAATGGTTTCCTGATCGGCTTCTTCTTTATCGAGGATGCCGGTTATACGCCCGCCGTGCATCACCATCACCCGGTCGCTCATGCCAAGGATTTCCGGCAGTTCAGAGGAGACCATGATGATAGCCACGCCACGGTTGGCGAGTTCACTGATTAAGCGGTAGATCTCCGCTTTAGCACCGACGTCTATACCACGCGTCGGTTCGTCCAGAATCAGAATCTTCGGTTGTGCCAGCAGCCAGCGGGCAATCAGAACCTTCTGCTGATTACCGCCGCTGAGGTTATTGATGATCTGATCCATGGTCGGCGTTTTGATATTGAGCCGACGGATCTGGTCCATGCAGTCCTGCGCCATCTTCACATGACTGACAAAACCGCTTTTGCCGCTGTACTCCGGCATGTTGACGATGCTCATGTTCTCCATCACCGACAGCACCAGAAACAGGCCAGACTTTTTACGGTCCTCAGTCAGGAACGCCATGCCTTTTTCAATTGCGGTTGAGGGTGAGTCGATCGTCACCGGTACGCCATCAATCAGGATCTCACCGCTGTCAAAACTCTCCATGCCGAACAGGCTCTCCATCACCTCGCTGCGACCGGCCCCCACCAGCCCGGCGACGCCGAGGATTTCACCCCGGCGCACGCTGAAACTGACATCGGTGAAACGATCTTTGCAGGTGAGATTACGCACCGTCAGCACCTCTTCCCCGATGGCACTGTTGAATTTCGGGAACAACTGCGTCAGCTCGCGTCCTACCATCTGTGTAATCAGCGACTGGCGGGTATATTTCGCCGTCTGATCGCTGGCGATCCAGCTGCCGTCGCGGAAAATACTGACTTCATCGGTGATGTTGAAAATCTCATCCATCTTGTGGCTGATGTAGATGATGGCTTTACCCTGCTCCCGCAGATCGCGAATGATGGTAAACAGATGCGCGACTTCAGTTTCCGTCAGCGCGGAGGTTGGCTCATCCATAATGACGATGTCTGAGTCCCAGGAGACCGCTTTGGCAATCTCAACCATCTGCTGCGACGCAATGCTCAGTTCACCCACCATCCGATCGGCTTTCAGACGGATATTCAGGCGGTTGAGCAGTTCCTGCGTCTTCTGATTAAGTCGGGCGTGATCGACAAAGCCAAACTTTATCGGCTCACGACCCAGCCAGATATTCTCAGCGACGGTCATGTAAGGCACCAGGTTGAGTTCCTGGTGGATCATTGAAATGCCGGAACGCAACGCGTCCATGGTGTCCTGAAACTGCACCGGCTCCCCTTTAATTTTGATGGTGCCCTTATCGGGACGATACATCCCGATAAGGCACTTCATTAAAGTGGATTTGCCCGCGCCATTTTCGCCCATCAAGGCATGTACCGTTCCCGGACGCACCCGCAACGACACGTTGTCGAGGGCTTTGACGCCGGGGAAGAACTTGCTGATGCCTTCGGCTTCAAGCGCAAACGCGTTCATACATCACCTCCGTACAGCTGGGTCGGGAACGATTATTTCAGGTTACGCTGGGTAAACTGTTCCATATTTTCTTTGGTAATCAGCTGGTAAGGGATGTTGATAATTTTCTGGACTTGTTCGCCTTTCACCAGTTTTATCGCCGTCTGAACTGCGCCTTCACCCTGGCCCTGCGCATCCTGGAATACGGTAGCGACCATCTTGCCCTGCTTCAGCATCTGCAGCGCATCAGGAGTACCATCAACGCCAGCAATCAGGATTTTGTTCGGGTTTTTACCCAGTGCCTGCAGCGCACCGATTGCCATTTCATCGTTGTTCGACGCGATAGCATTGATTTCATCACCGGCCGTCATCCAGTTACTGACCACATCCACCGCGTCGTTACGGGTAAATTTGGCGGTCTGCTTCTGAACAATTTTGATGCCAGGATATTTAGCGGCCACTTCTTCCACACCTTTGGTACGGTCGCGGGTCGATTCATTCGCCAGGTCACCCATCAGAATGGCGACGTTGCCTTTGCCGTTCATTGCTTTCGCCAGCGCTTCCATCTGTAACCGCCCGGCCAGTTCTGAATCGGAACCCACATAGGCCATTTTGCCGGTGAGTTCAGCCCCTGGACGGCGGTTAACAAAGACAAGCGGAATGCCCGCTTTGCTTGCCTGATCCATAATCGGTTTCACCGCGTTGGTGTCGACCGGGTTAACGATCAGGGCATCAACACCCTGGCCGATGAAGTTCTGAACCTGCTGAAGCTGTTGTGAAACGTCACCCTTTGCATCCTCAACCTGGCCTTTAACACCATCCTTCTGCATCTCCTTCTGCATTGAAGTACGCAGAATCGTCAGGAAGTTGTCATCAAACAGCGCCATCGAGACGCCCACTGAGATATCTTTTGCCATAACCGCGGCAGGTAACATGCAGGCTAACAGTGAGGCGACAATCGTTTTTTTAATGTTCATAGGGACCCTTCTTATTTGTTAACTTGCTCAGCGGCTGTACCCGCGAATGAAAAATATCTTTTACATTCACCCAGCCTGTCTGGCGTCTGTTTCAGGAAATTTGAGGTAAGACTTCAGGTTATGGCTATTTTTGTGATCGACCACTCCTTTTCACAATCACTTGATCTGCAAACAGTTAGTTTAAAAATGCCGTTTCATTTCCGGATGATAATCACGACCGTGATGATAAGCAGTTTATTTGTTCCATATAATGTCTTTTTGAAATTTTTATCATAAAAGCACTGAAACGGTTGTTTTAACATCGGCAAACAACAAAACTTTGACATGCCTCTAACATCTGCCGAGAAATGCCCGCAAAGTGAGATCCTGTTGGCAGTTTGAAAAGCCAGCAGATTTGCGTAAAAACCGCCAATCCGCTGCTTTTACGAGCATCTGAACGCAATTCAGTAAACAGGGCTTTGACAAGCGGGATCAGCGCCGTTAATATTCGCCCCGTTCAAGCGATTCCTCTGTAGTTCAGTCGGTAGAACGGCGGACTGTTAATCCGTATGTCACTGGTTCGAGTCCAGTCAGAGGAGCCAATTTCCTATTTTCATGCCTCCTAGCGAATCTTTATCTGATATTGATTCAAGAAGTTAGCGTGAAAATTCTTCCCGGTGTATTTTGATTTAATCCTCCGCATCGGGAAAAATTGGTGGTCTGATCTGGGGTCATTTCAGTTCGATGATGGAGTGACCACCATATGTCTCTTACAGACACCAAAATCCGCAACCTCAAACCAGTAATTAAACCATTCAAAACATCCGATGCTCATGGTCTGTATTTATTGGTTAATCCAAATGGATCGCGACTTTGGTATCTCAAGTACCGTATCAATGGCAAAGAATCCCGCCTCAGTTTAGGTGCTTATCCTGATGTTTCTCTGGCCGACGCCCGGCAACAGCGTGACGGCATCCGTAAGCTACTTGCACAGAAGATCAACCCGGCACAACAGCGTCTTATTGAAAAGGCAGCCCGGTCACCGGAAAAAGCCTTCAAAGCCGTAGCTTTGAGCTGGCATAAAAGCAATAAAACTTGGTCGGAAGATCACGCCAATCGCGTGCTTGGCCGCATGAACAACCACATTTTCCCGGTTATTGGTCATCTGCCGGTAACAGAACTGAAAGTTCAGCACTTCATTAATCTGCTAAAAGGCATTGAGAATAAAGGCTTGCTTGAAATAGCTTCTCGTATCCGACAATATATAAGCAGCATTATGCGGCACGCCTTACATCAGGGGTTGATTGAACACAACCCGACTGCTGACCTGAAAGGCGTCACCGTTCCGCCCATCAAACGTCACTATCCTGCCCTGCCCCTGGAACGTCTGCCGGAACTGCTGAAACGCATTGACGACTACAAGCAGGGACGGGAGTTAACTCAGTTGGCGATCATGCTCTCTCTTCATGTATTTATCCGTTCCAGTGAACTGCGTTTCGCCCGTTGGCCGGAGATTAATTTCAGAAACAGGCTCTGGACTATCCCCGCCACCCGAGAAACTATCCCCAATGTTCGCAACTCTGGGCGGGGGGCAAAAATGCGTGCGCCGCATATTGTGCCGCTTTCCCAACAGGCCATCGACATTCTGAAACAGATAAGAGAAATCTCCGGTGACAAGGAACTGGTGTTCCCCAGCATTCGTGATCTATATAAACCAATGAGTGAAAATACGATTAATAAAGCATTACGACTAATGGATTATGATACTAAAGAGGATGTCTGCGGCCATGGATTCCGGGCAATGGCCTGTAGCGCCCTGATAGAGTCCGGCCGATGGTCAGAGGATGCCATTGAAAGGCAGATGAGCCATCAGGAGCGTAACAGTGTGCGGGCAGCGTATATACATAAAGCGGAGCACCTGGAAGCCCGTAAAGCAATGATGCAATGGTGGTCAGATTATATAGATGAATGCCGGGAAAAATATGTTCCCCCCTATATTTGGAGCAGTCAGAAAAATAATCATGCTACCTAATCCAGTAATGAATCACTAGGAGAATAAAAAGGTAGCAGATCCTCTCGCTTGACGATCTGCTTTTGAATAGCCTTATTTGGGTTGCTGGAACGATGTCTTTAATAAAATCACACGTAGGTTTAGATAGCACCGAGAAAAATCCCCCGTCTACTCGCACGGCAATACCTGTATTGCCAGGAGCCCTATTGGAGCTGAGATAAACGATCAAATTAGCTAATCTTCACCGTTTGCCATTCGGCTCAATAGAAACGTTGAACGCTCGTTGCGAATGAACATACGCCCAGCCCTTTCAGAGGTACTGTTAGATCAGGAACCATCTCTCTCACAAATTTTTGAATGAAGTGTTTTACTAACTCAATATATAAAGCGAAGCAGATGAGAACTCGTGAAACAAGGCGGTGCTATCTCTTCGCCTTGTTTCACCTACTGGTCGGTTGAAGAATGGCAATTGAATAGGGCTATCAGTACAACGTTCGCCATTTCATAATTTATTAAGGTCTTGCAGCTGTACCATCGGGCAGACGTGCATTGGTCCAGTCTGGAATACCGCCCAACACCGGGTATTTCGCCGCTTTGTTCAAATCGATATCCACGCCGAGCCCCGGACGATCGCTAAGATACGCATAGCCCCTATCAATCTCCGGACAGCCTGGGAACACTTCCTGCAATGCTTCATTCACCGGCGTGTACTCCTGAATACCAAGATTGGTGATGCTCAGATCAATATGCAGGTTTGCTGCCACGCCAATCGGTGAGATATCACCCGGACCGTGCCACGCTGTGCGCACGCCGAAAAGTTCCGCAAAGGTCGCTAGCTTCTTCGCCGGCGTGATGCCGCCAATGGTGCTGACATGGCAGCGAATATAATCGATTAGCTGGTTTTGAATTAATGGCTTCCACTCGTTGATTTGCGTAAACAGCTCGCCCATGGCAATTGGTGTGCTGCTTTGGCTGCGTAACTTACTTAGCCAGTCGATATTTTCTGGCGCAACCGGATCCTCGAGGAAAAACAGCTGATACGGTTCGAGTGATTTCGCCAACTGAATCGAAGCGATCGGCGTGATGCGCTCATGTACATCATGAATAAACTCGACGCCAAAGCCGAGTTTATTGCGCAGATGATCAAACAGGCGCGGTACGGCGCGCGCATAAGCATCCGGATCGAAATAGATGCCGTGAGTAGGATTACGCGGTGACACTTTCGCCTGGATATTGCGAGCTTTGGCCAGCTTGCCGGCAATCAGACGCAAATCATCGGTACCCGCGCCGCCATACATGCCCATCTGACAGCGCACATATTGATAGCCCTCCTCCATGCGCGCCCGAATGTTATCTTCGACTTCAATCTCATCGGCACCGTCGCAGTGACGATATAGCGGCACGCCATCGCGACATTTGCCGCCAAGCAGTTCATACACCGGCAGGTCGGCGACTTTACCCTTCAAATCCCACAGGGCCATATCCACGCCTGAGAGCGCATTATTCATTACCGGGCCGTTACGCCAGTAACCACTCACCGCTGCCGATTGCCAGATATCTTCGATACGCGCCGGGTCTTTACCAATCAAAAACGGCTTCATATAGTTTTCAATCGCTGCGGCGACCGCATAGATACGTTGAGTAAAAGTGGCGCAGCCCAAACCGTATAAACCAGGTTCGCTGGTTTCGATCTTTACCACCACTAAATCAATGCCGCCTGGCGCGGTAAGGATGGTTTTTACATCGGTAATTTTCAGGTTACTCATCATGATCCTCACGGTATCTGGATAACATGCTGTATGATGTCCTACATGTTATGTGTATTAAAAAGCCCTGCGTAAGGCTTATGGTTATTCAGTTATGGCGCACATCTTCAATGGCGTGCACGTTATGTGTCATCGCACTATTAAGCGTCTCGGCCGCCAGCGATGCATCGCGGTTTTTCAACGCCATAAAGACTTTGATATGGGCTTCTACGCTTTCCAGCGTGATGCTTAATACGCGGTTCAACTCTTCGAGGTAATGCACATAAATACCCTTCAGGGATTCCATGACATGGATGAACACCTTATTGTGCGAGGCTTTCACAATTGCCAGATGGAAATCGTAGTCCGCCAGCGAGTACTTTTTGTAGTCATCTTTACTCACCAGCATGCGATTCAAGGCGCTTTCCAGCACTTTGACATCTTCATCAGTGGCGTTCTGCACTGCCAGCTCCATACATTTGAACTCGACGGTCTGACGGAAAACCCGCATATCATCAAACTCTTCCTGCGAAAGGTGCAGAATGGGCTGATTATCACTGAACGATCCGTAGCGCGCCACCTCGCGGGTGACATAAGTGCCCTTTCCCTGATGCGTCACCACCACGCCAAGGTCACGCAGCTTCTGCACGGCACTCCGCACGCTGACGCGGCTCACCTGAAAGGTCGCGGTCAATTCCGCTTCAGACGGCAACTTACAGCCCGGCTCCCACAGACCATCCTGAATGTTCTGCTTCATCTGCTCGTAGATGACATCAACCACATTATGTTTTTGGATACTTTCCAGCGCCACGGCATTACTCACTTGTCCTACATGTCTACCGCTTTTTAACGCGTCACTGCTTGTAACACAAGAAGGAATTTTGCTGACATCAACAGTTTTAGTGCAAAATAGCGAAATTTAGTTATTAATTTCAATCAATTAATATTGAGTCCGGATAATTACCTGCTGACAATGGCATTAAAAATCTGTGAGATATCTTACAAATCTCTCACCTGCCAATTGCTGCCTTTCTGCGCATAACGTAAAAGTAACCCATCCAACTTGTTAGTCATGCTACATGAAGGACGTCTTGTTATGCAGACCTTATTCAACCTCTCCGGGAAAACCGCCCTGATCACCGGCTCAACGCGCGGTTTGGGCTTTGCTTATGCACAAGGCCTGGCGCAGGCCGGCGCAAAAGTGCTGCTGAATGGCACGAGTCAGGAGCACATGGATACGGCGCTGGAGCAATTACAGCAACAGGGATTTGATGCCCGAGGCTTTCTGTTCAATGTGGCTGATGAAGCCGCGATTGAAGCGGTGTTCCAGCAGCTCGATGAAGAAAATATTCACGTCGACATTGTGATCAACAACGCAGGCATCCAGTTCCGCAAACCGATGCTGGAACTGGCATTGAGCGACTGGCAGCGCGTGTTGGATGTCAATCTTACCAGCGCTTTCCTCGTCTCGCGGGCGGCCGCCAAACGCATGGTGGAACGCCAGCGCGGTGGGAAAATTATCAATATCGGATCGCTGACCAGCGAAGCCGCGCGTCCTACCGTCGCGCCCTACACTGCGGCAAAAGGCGGCATCAAGCTGCTAACCAAATCGATGGCGGCTGAATGGGCGCCGTTCAATATCCAGACCAACGGCATCGGGCCGGGCTACATTCTCACGGATATGAACGAAGCGCTGGTCGAAAACCAAGCGTTCAATAAATGGGTCTGCAGCAGCAATCCTTCGGGACGCTGGGGAAAACCCGACGAACTGGTTGGTACCGCCATTTATCTGGCGTCCTCTGCTTCCGATTACGTCAATGGCCAGATGATTTACGTGGATGGCGGCTGGCTGGCCACCCTATAAAGTGCCTATTGAAGCGACCTAAGCTGAGCATAAAGACTCAGCTGTATCCTACTCAAGCGACCTGAGGTCAAACCATGAACCAGAACATTGCAGGGATATTACCGGCCAGTCGGTGGGGAAAACTCATCCCGATTGCCTTTATAACCTATAGCCTCGCCTACCTCGATCGTGCCAACTACGGTTTTGGTGCCGCCGCCGGTCTGGCTGAAGATCTCAATATCACGCCCGCGATTTCGTCTTTACTTGGCGCACTGTTTTTCCTTGGTTATTTCTGTTTTCAGGTGCCGGGCGGCATTTACGCTGAAAAGCACTCGGCGAAGAAGCTGATTTTCTGGAGCCTGATCCTGTGGGGCGCATTGGCCACCGCTACCGGCATGGCGCACAGCGTGGCGTTGCTGGCGGTGATCCGCTTCCTGCTCGGCGTGGCGGAAAGTGTGGTGATGCCGGCGATGTTGATCTTCCTCAGTCACTGGTTCACACGCGCGGAGCGTTCCAAAGCCAATACTTTTCTGTTCCTCGGTAATCCCATCACCGTGTTGTGGATGTCAATCCTCTCCGGCTATCTGGTGAACTCCTTTGGCTGGCGCGGCATGTTCATTATTGAAGGCGTGCCCGCCATTTTATGGGCTTTTATCTGGTGGAAAATTTATGCCGATCGACCGCGTGATGCCAAATGGCTAAGCGAGGCCGAAAAGCGTGCGGTTGAAAACGCGCTGGCGGCAGAGCAGCAGTCGATCAAACCGGTTAAGAATTACCGTGAAGCCTTCCGCTCGCCAAAAGTGCTGGCGCTAGCCTTTATCCACTTCTTCTGGAATATCGGTATGTACGGTTTCATCATGTGGCTGCCTTCCATGCTGAAGAGCGCGTCCGGCATGGGCATTGTCGCTACCGGCTGGTTCTCAGCCGCGCCCTACCTTCTCGCCGTGCCGCTGATGCTGACCGCATCCTGGTTTTCCGATAAATATCAGCAGCGTAAAAACATCGTGCTGCTTTTTCTTGGGCTGGGGGCGGTGTGCTTCATTGCTTCTTTTACACTCGGTGCGACGCACTTCTGGCTCTCATGGGCGCTGTTGGTGATCGCGGGTGGTGCGATGTACACGCCTTACGGCCCCTTCTTCGCTGCAATTCCTGAGATGCTGCCACGCAACGTTGTGGCGGGCGCGATGTCCTTCGTGGTCTGTTTCGGTGCGCTCGGATCCTTCGTCGGCGCGTGGATAGTGGGCTATCTCAATGGCCTGACCGGCAGTCCGGCGGCATCTTACGTATTTATGGGCGGATCGCTGGTTTTGGCGGTTTTACTCACTGCGCTGACCACCTTTAGCAGCCTGAGCACGCCAAAGGCACAAACCCGCTCAGCATACTAATAGAGAATGAAGTCATGACCATGAAACCCACGCGCGCGCGTTTAAGCGTTTTATTCATGCTATTTATTGTCACCGCTATCAATTACATGGATCGCGCTAACCTGGCGGTGGCCGGTACCCATATTCAGGGCGAGTTTTTCTTATCCGCCACTCAGTTGGGTTTACTGTTTTCGATGTTTACCTGGTTTTATGCCCTGAGCCAGATTCCGGTCGGCTATCTGCTTGATCGGATTGGTTCGCGCTGGCTGTACGGCAGCGCGATTGTGCTGTGGAGCCTTTTTACCCTGCTGATGGGATTGGCATCGCATCACTTATTCACCACCGCAACAGCATCATTTATGATGCTGTTGGTGTGCCGCGCGCTGATTGGCGTGGCAGAAGCGCCCTCTTTTCCCTCCAACACTAAAATCATCGCCACCTGGTTTCCCGACCATGAACGTGCGCGTGCAACAGCCACCTATTCCAGCGCGCAATATATTGGTCTGGCGCTATTGACGCCGGTACTATCATTCATCGTCTCTCAATGGGGTTGGGAGATGTCATTTTATCTCTCTGGCCTGGTTGGCATTGCGTTCGGGATTTACTGGCTGATTGTCTATCGCGACCCGCAGCACAGCAGCAAAGTGAATGATGCGGAACTCGATATTATCCGCAAAGGCGGCGGCCACGGTTCGGTGAATCAGCAAACCGGAAACGGCAAAGTTAACTGGCAGTCGGTAAAATACATCCTGCGTCAGCGCACCACATGGGGTTTGTTTATCGCGCAGTTCGCGGCCTCGTCGACGCTCTACTTTTTCCTGACCTGGTTTATTGTCTATCTGGAAAAAGGGCTGCATCTGTCGATCGATAAAGCGGGGATTGGCGCGATGTTCCCTTATCTGATGGCGATGGCTGGTGTGCTCTGCGGCGGAACGTTGAGTGATTTCCTGCTCAAGCGTGGCCGCAGCCGCACCTTTGCACGCAAACTGCCGGTGATGCTGGGCATGTTGCTCACCTGTTCGATTGCGCTGGTGAATTTCTTCCAGGACAGCCCGGTAATTGCCATCGCTATTCTCTCTATCGCCTTCTTCGCCAACGCCTTCTCGAATCTCGGCTGGGTGGTGTGCAGCGATGTGATTCCGCGCCACTTAATCGGCACCATTGGCGGCTTTCTGAATATTTTTGGCAATCTCTCCGGCATTATCAGCCCGATCATCATCGGCGTTATTTTGCAGCGCACCCACTCCTTCCAGTACGCCATGTGGTACATCGCCGCCGTCGCGCTGATGGGATTTTTGTCCTACCTGCTGCTGGTTGGCAAAATTGAAGTGATGACGCCGCCCGGCGAAGAACAGGCTGAAAGTAAGAAGAAATTTGAAACCCCTTCAAACGCATAGAGAGAAGCATGATGCAACAGAAAACAGTGAACGCAGTGATCGTCAATGCCGCACATGATGTGCGCTGTGAGTCGCGGGAAATTGAGTGGAACGCGCAGCAAGTGTTAATCAAAGTTGAGCGTGGCGGGATTTGTGGCTCAGATATCCACTATTTCCAGCATGGCCGCGCGGGCATGTCGGTGCTGAAAGCGCCGATGATTTTAGGTCATGAATTTGTCGGTATTATTGAGCAAGTGCCTGAAAACAGTCAAATGAAAGTCGGTCAGCGTGTGGCGGTTAATCCTTCCCAGCCGTGCCAGCTATGTGCGCTGTGTCAGGAAGGAAAACAGAATCTTTGCCGCTCAATGCGATTTATGGGCAGCGCGCAGTTTTTCCCCCATGTTAACGGCGGATTTGCCCAATATGTGGCGGTCAATCCGGTGCAGTGTGTACCGTATAGCGAAGATGCGGATGCCAAAGTGATTGCCTTTGCCGAACCGTTGGCGGTTTGTATTCATGCGGTACGCCAGGCTGGCGATCTCACAGGCAAGCGCGTGTTAGTCACTGGTGCCGGGCCGATCGGTTGTCTGGTTATCGCTGCGGCGCTGGCTTCAGGAGCAACCGAGGTGATTGCGACGGATATCAGCAGTCGCTGTCGGCAACTGGCGAACGAAATGGGGGCCAGTGCGGCAATAGATCCGCGTGATGAGCAGCAAACCGCGCTATGGGCGGAAAATAGCGGCCATTTTGATGTCTGCTTTGAAGCCTCAGGTGCAGGTGCGGCGGTAGGCTCGCTGGTCGCCTTTACCCGTCCTGGCGGCATTATTGTTCAGCTCGGCATGGGTGCAGCGGAAGTGAACTATCCTATTGGGCCGTTACTTGTAAAGGAGATACAGCTGCGCGGCTCCTTCCGTTTCACCAGCGAATTCACCACCGCTGTACGCTGGCTTGAGCAAGGTAAGATTAAGCCGTTACCGCTCCTTTCTGCCGAACTGCCGATGGGGGATGCAGCAAGCGCACTGGAGCTGGCGGCGGATAAAGAACGAGCCGCGAAGGTGCAGTTAGTTTTTTAAAGCCCTAAAATCCCGGCGGCCAGTCGGGACTTTTAGTTAATAAATAAAGTCAAAAATTCCCATACCCAAACTGCCCGCACGCCCCATAGAACGCTCAATTTTTATCAGTCGGTTAAATGCGTGCCTACCTTAACAAAGTAGGCACAATATTTTTAACGACTTAACGTTGCGTTAAGCGCGTCAATTGAAGTTTGAAGACCAGCTTCCACACTCATAGTCAGGTCTTCCATTTCAAGTGAAACATCACCATCATAACCGGTCATTCGTAAGACGGAGAAAAATTCTTTCCACCATTTCAGATCCTGGCCGCAGCCCACTGCGACATAATTCCATGTGCGAGTTTTAGTATTGGTAACCGGCTGATACTCCATAAGACCGTCTATATCCGCCAGGCCTCGCTCAATACGTGCATCTTTGCCATGTACATGGAACACCGCGCCTTCAAGTTTACGTGCCGCAGCTATCGGGTCAGCCCCCATGGCAATTAAGTGTGAAGGATCCAGGTTGATCCCAATCATGTCATCCACGGCGTTACGCAGGCGCAGTAACGTAGACGGATTGTAAACAAGCTGGCACGGGAACTCTTCGATAGCAATTTGTTCAACACCATGCTTCTTAGCGTGTTGCACAAACTTTTTCCACCATGGAATGGCAACATCATTCCATTGGTAATCAATGACACCAGGCATATAGTCTGGCCATGAAATAGTCGACGTAATCCAGTTCGGAACACGATCTTCAGGTCCGCCGCCGGGCAGGCCGCTCATCATCACAATCTTCTTAACACCAAGCTTGCCTGCTAATTCAACCGCACGGTAACTGCTTTTGGTGTGCGTCTCACCCAACTCACACGGAGCAAGTGGGTTGCCTGAACAATTAAGGGCAACAATGTGCATTTTGCGCTGTGCGAGCTCTTCTTTAAACAGTTCAAGTTTTTCAGGTGACGCAAGCAACTCTTCGGTTTTCACATGAGGGCATGGCGACCAACCGCCTGCTGTCATTTCTACGCCGTCAATACCGTAGCTTTTGACTTTATCCAGCATCGCAGTAAACGGTAACTCAGCGAGCACATCGGTACATAATGCAAGTTTCATGGTTCAATCCTTTTCAAGGGCTGGTAATCAGGGTTTTTCAAATAGCTCAATAAACGCTTCTCGGGATTTAGCATTGGCTAATAAGTAGGTTTTCACTTCATTACCTAATAGATCCGCAATATCTGCCAGCACCTGGATATGTTCATTTTGAGTTGCAGCTACAGCGACAACGATGAAAACAACTTTCCCCGCTCCCCAACTAACACCATTAGGAAATTGAAAAACCTGAAAACCTGTTTTGTTCACGAGGTTGAGGCTCTCTTTGACACAATGAGGAAATGCAATTCCGGCACCGATATACGTTGATACGTTTTTTTCACGCGCTATCATGCCTGCATAAAAACCCGGCTTAACAAAACCGGCTTTTTCTAATTCGACTGCGGCAATTTTAATCGCCTCAGCTTTTGTTGCTGCCCGGCAATTTAAAAACACCGCATCTTCGGTAAGATTTAACATGATTTCTTCTCTCGCAGTGATTTCATTGATACAGAGCTGGCTGAGATGGAATAATAACGTCATGCTTCTCACCATCTTTTAACGACGCCAATCCAGCATCACAGACGAGTGCAACAACATAACCATCCCATGATGAAGGGCCAGTCATTTGACGTCCGGCATTCACGTGATCAATAAAAGTCTGCACTTCACGATCGTAAGCAGTAGCAAAGCGCTCCATGCAAGATTGAGCTATGTGCTGCGCTCTGCCATTAATAGAGCGCGTCGTGATTAACTGTTGCTCATTGAGTGCCGCAATAGCATTTTCGCCAATAACCTCACAACGGATATCATAACCGTAATGACAGTTCACGAAAAGTTCATCGTCTATCCGCACACCAGACTCGGTCTCAAAGATGACGATTAAAGGATCCTGTAAATGTGGCAACGCACGACTAGTTGATTTGCGGGGCCTGTCAACACGTACAGACGTGATATTTTCATTAAGCAAATAACGGATGATATCAATTTCATGCGTAGCTGAATCATTTACCGCCATTTCAAGGGTATAACTTTCTGGCACAGAGGGATTACGGTGCGCGCAGTGAATAAGCATAATCTCTCCGAGATCACCGCCATCAATCGACGTTTTAAGTGCCTGATAACCCGGGTCGTAACGTCGCATGAAACCGAGTTGCAATAGCCGTTTACCTGCTATGACTTCTGCTTCAATGATTTCTTTTGATTCGTCAGCAGTGGGTGTCAGTGGCTTTTCGCAAAATACCGGTTTACCTGCTTTAAATGCAGCTAAAATTTGTGCTTTATGCACGGGGCCAATTGAGCATATAAATACTGCATCAATGAGATCTGAACTAATCATTTCTTCAGCATCATAAAATGCGGTAGCGCCATATTCATTAGCTACTGCATCTGCTGCCGAGCGGTTAATATCACAAACAGCAGTTACCTGTGCGCCAGTAATAACATTCTTAAAGCGCTTGAGATGATCGTGACCAATCATACCGAGACCAATCAAACCGATTTTAGCATTCATTTAAAAATCCTTGTGTGTAATAGCTTTAAAAGCGAAATTTCTTTTCAATTTGCTCTAAGGTCAGCCCACGCGTTTCTGGCAAGTATTTCATCAGAAGAATAAGCATAATGACATTAGTTGCGCCAAAGAATCCAAAAGTCATACCGCCGCCATAATGGCTTAACAGGTACGGGAAAATGGACTGAATCATGAAATCAAACATCCATAATCCGAATACGGCAAAGCCCATTCCTACACCACGCATCTTCAACGGATATATCTCGGCTAACATTAACCAGAATACCGGTGCGATCCACCCCTGCATAAACACGAGAAAAACCAGCATAAGGGCGAGAATTACATAGGGTGCGTTAACGAAATTGGCATGTAGTGTCTCAACACCATCGATAGTTTCTGTATGGAAAAATAATTTAAACGCTACCCCAATTAATAGTAGGCTAATGGTGACGCCAGCCTGACCGGTAAAAAACATTTTACGACGTGAGTGTTTTCCAATTAGCGCCATACCAAGGAGTGTAGCCAAAACAGAAATGATACCGTTTGCGACCGCCCCCGTCACTGCCGCTGCATCTCCCAGGCCTGTCGCTTTTAATACCGTTGGCGCATAATACATGATGGTATTCACGCCGGTTACACGTGTTGCTAATACAATCATTAAACCGATTAAAACCAGTTGAATAACCCACCTATTTTTTAATTCAACAAAAAGATTGAACTTAATTTTATCGGCTTTAACAATCTGTTGAATCTCTTTTACTTCTTTATCAATTTCTTCCGGCAAACGAAGCGTTTTCAGAACGTTAATAGCTTTATCAGTCTCGCCACGTCTTATAAAGAAGCGCGGAGATTCGGGCATCATTAACATGCCAATCCACAATAGTGCGCCAGGTAGAGCGGGAATGGCCAACATAATTCGCCAGTTATGCTGCATTTCTGGATAGAGATTGACTATGGCGGCATTGACCGAGTAAGCGAGGAATTGTCCCGTGACTATCATTAATTCATTTACGGTAACCATTCTCTCTCGTTGATCGGCACGAGCCAGTTCTGAAATATAAATTGGAACGGTTACCGAAGCACATCCTACTGCTAATCCAAGAATGAATCGCGCTACCATCATTGATGGAACATCCCATGCGAACGCGGTACCCAATGCTCCGAACATAAAGATTGCGGCAACCCATAATAGGTTTTTTCGTCGCCCCTGTTTATCAGAAAGATAACCTCCAACCAAGGATCCTAACGCTGCGCCAAACAACAGGAAAGACGTGATAAATCCTTCCTGAGCAGGCGTTAGATTCAGATCATACTTCATGAAGATAAGAGCACCTGAAATAACGCCCGTATCATAACCGAAGCACAAACCACCTATCGTAGAAACGATAGTAATAAGCCGCATACGCTGCGGGTTTTGCAGGTGAGTTTTATTATACATATCTGTTCCATCTGGTTATAAGGTCGTAAGGTTAAATGCTGTTATGATGGTCAGTTTTAGACTTAAATTATTTTAAGTCGAATCTATGAATATTTCTCGAGCGCAAAGCGCGAAGTTATTTTCTTAAAAAAATTCGTTATAATTATATTTTCTTTTATCGTTGCAACAACGTTATATCAAAGTTAATTTTAAATACCAGACATTAACTTCCGACTTCATCTCATGACGTGCGTGTGATCATAATTCACTCTTGAAAAGCACTATTTGCAGTGATAAATGTCACATTTCAATATTAGGACGTTGACAAAACAAGAGTCGAGATTGAAAAAAGCCAATCTGAGCCAGCAAGAAATAAACCTTTTAAAAAATTTTAAAGGATTTTTTTTATTCTTTTATATCAATAGGTTATCACTAAAAACCTTCGTTTTTTTACGTTAAGCCTTTCATTCGCTTTAACATTAATAACAGCAATGATGATATTTGGCTCCGACTGTTAATATTTCTGTAAAGATGATGTACAACTTTATCTTCTCTCAGCCAGTGATTTGAAATGTCACAGACGCTGGATGTACTTTGATCAAAATAAAAGCGTGATGGAGATCAACTTTCAAGAGGAGTGAACCATTTCGAAAACAACATTATGCAGTTAGTGCCCTTTTTAATATTGCACTCCCGATTATTACCTATACATATCAACAGATTAAATAAGCTGAAAAAGCAAAATTGATGATTACGAATTTATTAAGTAATGTGAGAATAGCGACAGACTGACAGGAGATACCATGCTGACCTTTTGCCTCAACGAGCATCCTTTTTCACAAGGCTTCGAAAACGGCCTTCGGCCACGCCTTAAATTTATATGTAAGGCTGAGGGGCCAGAGGCGGCAATTCCACGAGTCATGCATAAACACGATGATCGCTTCGAAATCATGTTTATTCGTTCTGGCACCGGTATCTATAACATTGATGGACGTGGTTACAATGTGCAGCAAGGTGACCTTATGCTGTTTAATGCGAATGTTTTGCATGATGAACAACCAACCGCATCTGATGAGTTATTGATTTTTAGTTGTGGTGTTGAGCAGTTGAAAGTGGATGGGTTACCAATGAATGTGCTTACCCCCCGAACCCAACCGACAGTAATGCCTTGTGGTGGCTTTTACCTTGAAATATGCCAACTTTTTGACCAGATGTGGTCTCATGTCAGCAGTAAACGACTCTTTAGTTCTGAGATAGGTGACAATCTTCTGAATGTGTTGCTGTTGATCTGTCGTAATTTATGGATGGGACACAAGCATGAGCAGGAAACGGACAGCATTTTACTGGGCCAGCGAGTTAAAGATTACATCGATAATCATTATAAAGAGGATATTGCATTAAGTACTATCACTGCAGCGCTTAATATGAACCAATTTTATCTCGCGCATGCTTTTAAAGATTACTCAGGATATTCGCCTAAACATTATCAAACACGGCGTCGCATCGGTGAAGCACAAAATTTACTACTTAGCACCGAGTTAGGCGTAACTGAAGTTGCAAATGCAGTTGGTTACGACAACGTTAACAATTTCCATCGTATATTCCATAATCTTGTCGGCATTCCTCCTGCACGATATAAAAAATTCTGGCTAACCGGGCAAACGAAGACATAATTTCAGCCATCCGACCGCACACTTCTGACCGGGTTTATTTATATTAAACTGCAGAATCTCTTTTGCTTAAATAAGTCAGGAACCAGTATGATATTGGTATATTTAACTGGGGGCTACAATGAAGAGTAATAGTCGATTTAATGCCCGCTCTGTTTATTCACTGTGCGGCATTGCTAGCTCGGCGGTGTAATGTTCGATTATTCAACCGGCGTAATTTCAGGCACAGTTGATTCTATTCAGGCTCATTTTCATCTCGCCCCTACCCAAACGGGTTGGGTTGTATCAAGTATGTTTGTTGGGTGCATTATCGGTTCTCTTATAGCAGGAAATTTAGCGGCCAGATTAGGACGGAAGCTCGTACTTCTCCTCGCCACTCTGGCTTTGGGAATTTCGGCTGTTGGCTCAACGGTTGCTGATTCCTTTATCATTTTCTCTTCAGCCCATATCGTTGTAGACTTGGGTCTACCTGTAATGAAACTCGGTACTGATGTTCATGGTTACGTTCGCCATTAGTTGGGGGCAGGATGCTGGGTTCTGATCTCAGAAATTTTTTCCACCGCGCATCAAAAGCTACGCAATGGATCTGGCGGTCAGTTTTGTGTGGGTCTTCTTTCCTGGTCACGCAGTTCTTCCCGGTTTTAAATGAAATCCTGCATTACAGCAAGTATTCCATGGTGCATTTTCATTTGGATCTTTACTGCTATCAATCTCTTTTGCTTTTTTCCTGATGCGATATGTACCTGAGACGCACGCCGTGGCGCTGGATGATATTGAACTTCTGCTGGCCGAGCGTATAAAGCACATTAAAATACCCTGTTCCCCAACGGGTTTCCTCCACTTCAAATGAAACTTTGAGAGGTAAAAATGATTAAGGCACTTCACGGTATATCAACACATTATTGCAACGTAGCCACTGAATTACGCATCGCAGCAGAAACCGGTTACGACGGACTTGAGTTTCTGCATTACAAATTACTGCGCTATCTTGATAATAGCGGCAGTACATATGCATTGAAGAAACGAGTACATGGCTTTGGCTTGCAAACCTCTTGCCTGAACGCACTGATTAATATTGAGCGTTATCGGGATAATGCCAGAGAGCAAATGCTGGCCGAGGCAACGCGATTGACGCAAATTGCTTCAGATCTGGAGTGCCCGACAATTCAAATCCTTGCGCAGCATGGCATTGACCATCTGCCAAAGTCGCAGATACTCGATATCATGACTGAAAATATCGCTGAAATTGCATCTATTGGGCAACGGTATGGTGTGCGCTATCAGATTGAGGTCATTGCTCACACCAAATTCAATACGTTAGATCAAGCGTTAGAGGTTATACGACGTATCGAAAAACCTAACGTTGGGCTGGTCATTGATTTCTGGCACTTGTTCGCAACTGGAGCCACCACCCCTGACGACATAGCGAAACTTGATCCATCACTCATTTTTGGTGTGCATTTTTGTGATGGCCGCAAGCCGCGTCCTGGTGAAGGATGGAAGGAAACCGTATTACGTGCTTATATGCCAGGAGAAGGTGATATTGATATTCAGGCCTGGACCGATGCGGTTAAAGCTACAGGATTTGATGGCGTGTGGTCTGCGGAATTATTTAGCCCCACCCTATGGGAAATGGACCACGCAATTATTGCAAAACAAGTTATTGAAAATATGAATCGTTATTTAAATTAAGCGTCTCTGGCTCATCAATGACTTCTTAATTTGATGAGCCTGGATTTAATTTAAAGTAGCAATAATATATCTAATTGGGTAAGCGGAATCGATATATCGACCAGGGTTGATGCGTTTTATCTTCGCCCTGATTATTTTGGCTGAGATATTCTATTTGCGGCGCTGGAATATATACCCATCCGTTTATGATAACTAAAGCATCAGGTGTCTCTAAGCGGTCATCCTGAATAAGTGTGTTTATTGTTCCATCTGGCTTTAGTCGATCTATTGATCTTTTCTCAACGTTCGATAAATAGATATTTCCATCTGCATCTATTGCCGACCCACCGATGGAGGGAATATCGGCCACCTTTTCCAGCTTATTTTCAAGCATGCTATCAGTGTATGAATTATCGAAAAGATATTCGGTACGAATCCGATATAGCGGGCCTGTGGGTGTTGAATAATAAAGCCAGTTACCATCGGCAGTGACTTCGATGACATCACTGTGTACATCCGGCATTTTTCCCCTGGCATTCTGCAATACTCTGCTTCTGAACCCTTTCTGGACTAAATTATCCGGTTTACGTAATAGCGCAGAGGCTGATAGCCGTCTGATGGTCTGCCCGCTTTTAAGGTTATGGATGATTATCCCACCTAATCCAGAATCAGTAACGTAAATCAGGTCGCCATGAATACGCAGATCGTTGGGCGTGCCTCCAGCAGGTAACGAATCTTCATTGAACCTGATGATATTTTTTGCTTCACCTGAGTTGATATCAAATGCAACCAATTTAGCTGCTCCCGCTTTAGGCTTATCACCCTGTGGAGCACCTTGATCAACCACCCAAATCAATTCATTATCAAATATGTGGCAGGCATTTATATTCACCAGCGTATTAATCCCTTCATCTCCATCTTGCCATTCGTTCCAGTGATTACCGGGAAAAGCAACCGGGCCGCTAAGCGTAATGCGGGCTAATCCAGGCGAATCCGAATGCCCTTTAAAACGCGGCAGATTGATAAAACTGGCACCATCGGTTGAGACAGCAACGCCATTTACCAACCAGGGCGATGTAAAAATACGCTCAAGAGCCGGTTTGGTTACCGTTTTAGCAAAAGAAAAAGTTGATTTTGTGAGACATAAAATCGCGAGACTGCCACTTATAAATTGTCTACGTTGCACATTACACTCCGTTGATTTTAAGAGGCAGGTATCCATCGCGAGGCAGTAGCCCCTTCATCGTAGTGCAGCCCCGAAGGAAGTGAGATTAATTCAATAAGAACACCGAAGGGCGTCATGCCGAACCAGGTTTGGTTTCCCTCACCTTTCTCCTGCGCAAAGCAATCTGAGGGACCTTGAAACATTTTCGCTCCATGTTCACGCATTTTTTCCCCCGCCAAATTGATATCATCTACGTATAGCGAGAAATGATTAATACCTGAATTTGCAGGGTTAGCCTGGTGATCATCTGTAGTGGGAAAGATTTGAAAGAGTTCAATATTACAACCGTTGGCGAGTCGTAACATAGATAAACCTGTTACTTTCATTTCGGCCGGGAAGCCATTTAGGGGTTGCATGTCGTCGCCTTCAATCACTTTATCTGAGTCATTCTGCGGAGCCAGACGGTAAAGTACGGTTGCGTTTAATGCTCCCAAGAAAAAATCTTCTGCTTTTTTAATATCATTTACAGTAATGCCAATATGCTCAATACCACGAATTGTCATTGTTACTCCAAGTTTCACCAGATCAATCACTTAAAAGTAAGCCTGGCACAAACGTGATAGTTGTCACATATGAAAGATAAATAGCTGATTTTATTTTGGTTCTGACGTGTAATCTGAGGATGAGATCGGCAAGCAGAGCAATCTTGCAATGCGTAAAATCTTAATAATGTTTGCATGCATAAAGAAAAAAGCTCTTGACAAAGGTAATTCCCTGGTGTAATGGTGTGCAAAATTGCGCGACAAAAGCATAAGCAGTCTGTGTCCTCAGATATATCCCCTCTTCAAAGCCAATGAAAGAAAACTAAAAGGACTAAAGGAGTGATGATGCGTAAGCAGCAACTTCCTTATAGGCCGATATGTAAATTACTGTCAACAAAGCATTTCGGATGATAAATTATGCCACGAAAGTATCTATCTGTGGGCTTGGCTTTCATGCTATGGCCTGTAACGCCCTAATGGGATCTGGACTTCGGTTACAGGATGCAATTTAACGTTACATGAGTCACACGGAGCGCAACAGCGTGCGGCTTATTTATCTGCGGCGTATCTGGAAGTCTTAAGGACAATCATGCAGTGGTGGTTTGACTATCTAAATGCTTGTCGGGGAAAGTATATTCCGTCCTGTAATCGGTGCTGAAAAAACTGTTTTAGAATAACGTTAGCCAGCTTGACGCCATTAAGGATAAAATGAAAGCAGCTCCTAAACTTCAGGAACTGCTTTTTGAAGTCAATAACGTTAACCTGCCATCGCTAAAATGAACCGCTCCTTTCAATAATTAATATTGCGTTTGGTGAAAAATCTCTGGCGGCAGTTCTTTGCTATCGGTACATTTTCCTGACTTAACAGTTTTGGTGAGTAAATTTTAAATATTTCTTGTAATCAAATACCGAAGCATTCATTCCCGAAAATATCCTAAATTTTAGCGAAGAAATTATTCTATATTTTAACAGCTCATGAGATTTTTTTGTCGCTTCTATGAAAACTAAGGCTTTTCATAAAGGCTAATTTTTAAAACCTAAATGTAGCGGTCGCTGTAATCTGACGCTCATTTCCATAATAACACGCTGTAGTGGCGTAACACCCTGCCACGTACTCTTTATCAAATAGATTGTTCACGCTAACTCCAATATTAGAACCCGGTAAATTAAACTTGGTCAAATCGTATTGAACTGCTGTATTCCAGATGGTATAGGACTTAACTTTGAATGAGTTGGTACTATCACCTTCAGTTGAACCGATATACCGTGCTCCAAGTCCAAGTGTCAACCCGCTCAGGGCAGTTTCATGAAAAGTGTAATTACCCCATAGCGCCGCCATATTTTTTGGAATTTCAGATGGCCGATTATCCTTGTACAACGTGTCTTTTGTATATTCTGCATCCGTATAGGAATAGTTTCCCATCACATCCACATTTTCAGTTAACGCCGCTTTAGCTTCAAGCTCAATACCTTTTGACCGTATTTCACCGTTTTGCACTGAATAATAAATATGTTCGGAGTCCGTGCTCAAATTTTTATTCTTTGTCAACTGAAACACAGATAATGTTGCGGAAATCAACCCATCATCAGGTATATATTTTAAGCCTGTCTCATATTGTTTAGCACGTGATGCCTGGAATGTTTTACCTGCATAGTCAGTGCCACTTGTTGGCAGGAATGATTCACTATAACTGAAATAAGGTGAAATACCGTTGTCAAACAGGTAATTCAGCCCACCCCGCCATGT
The DNA here is from genome assembly GCF_000745295.1 of Pantoea sp. 9140. Classification (NCBI taxonomy): domain Bacteria; kingdom Pseudomonadati; phylum Pseudomonadota; class Gammaproteobacteria; order Enterobacterales; family Erwiniaceae; genus Pantoea; species Pantoea sp. 9140. Next base: position 2,273,243 of record NZ_JQNO01000001.1, read on the forward strand.
AAACTCATTGTCTTCCTGCTCGGAAACAGCATTATCACTCAGGCGGTTAACACTGTCTGTTTTGGACCAGTCGTAACGGCCTCCCAGAGTTAATACCCAGCGATTCCATTCAGCCTGCTCCTGCAGATAGAGTCCCGTTTGCTCCTGGTGATTAACCTGGCTGCTGGTACTGTAATACTGCACCGCGGTGTTACCATAAACAGGATTTATAAGATTTAGATTGGATGCCAGACCAAAGGCATGCCATATGTCATTTCGGGTGCGTCGATAATCTATGCCCAAAAGCAGGGTGTGATCGACTGTATCTGTAGAAAACTTGCTTTGTACCTGAGTATCGACCGCGAAGGTAGATAAATGCTCCTTAAACGCCAATGCCCCTCTTGTTAACTGAGTAGGATCAACGGGGGAAATACTTCTACCATAGATAGTTCTATAATCCATATCGACTGTTCCGTAACGCAGGTTCTGACGCACGGTCCAGTTATCATTGAGCTGATGGTCGAAGGTATAACCGACTAACTTCTGGTTTCGGGAGATTTTATTATAACCCGGTTCACCATCATTAAAGCTTGTTGGCAATTTACCTCCGGCACCATTAGTCACGGTTCCATCCTTAGGTAGGTAACCAAACCAGCCAATGTCAGGTTCATCGAGGAAGCTGCTTAAAAAAGTAAAGCTGGTTTTGTCATCTGGACGCCAGGTAAATGACGGTGCTATCGAATAACGCTTTGCTTTTTCCCCAGTTTGTTGTTGATCTTGATCGCTTGCGACACCGGTCAATCTGTAGGTTAATTCTCCGTTATCATCGGCCGCACCGCCAAAATCAAAACCGGTTTGAAAAAGATTATGATTCCCCATCTTAAACTGAAGTTCTCGTATGGTTTCCGCTGTAGGACGTTTGCTCACCAGGGAAATAATTCCCCCTGGATCACTCAGTCCATATAAGACAGAGACGGGGCCGCGCAATAGTTCTGCACGCTCAATCATATAAGGGTCGACCTGGAATGATGCATAACTATCGTTCTGAAGTTTTAATCCATCAAGATAAATATTATCCGCAATCTGGCTAAAACCTCGAATATTGACTGAGTTGAATCCAGTTACAGAACCTCGGTTGTCAACCATCACACCGGCTGAATAGCGAAAAGCATCTTTTAGCGTCGGGGGATCCAGCAAATCCATTTCTTCACGAGTCACGACGCTGATCGACTGTGGTGTTTTAATTAATGGAGTATCTGTTTTGGTGCCTGTCGCACTGTGTTTTGCTACCATTGTACCCACTGGCCCCCAGGCATTCTCAGATGTTGAGCTCTGGCCCTTAGTGGTAACCGTCATCGTATCTTCTGTAGTAGCGGTCGTGGGACTGTCTGACGATACTGCCGGAAATGACAATGAACTGATAAACGCACTGATCATGACGGTAAAGGGGCGTAGAACCAGAGCTTTTTGCAATTTCATTTATATACTCGTTTGGATTAAGTGAGAAATAATGTCGTGAGATCATTTTTCAGGACTTAGAAATTAATGCCTTATATTGCCCTGCTTAATATTTCCTGATTTATCAATATCGGTGACCTTAACCTGCGCCTGCCACCTATTTTCTTGTAGATGCCCACCAACTTTCACTCCAGATACTTTTCTGAAAATAAATTTCTGCGGAAAAAGACCATTCAGGGTCCAAGGATGTACAGCGCTGGGACACTCAAATAGAAATCATTCTCATTAAACTACTAAAATCAATGTTCCGATAGCGAAATACAGCCATATAATTTTTCAATACAGCCAAAATGCACTTTAAAAATTTTTTTGGCTAGAATGCGAAATAATATGACAAATTTTCGCAATGTCTCTAATTCATCGAAAGGATAGAGTGCCAATCAAAATGCCTGGATGTGGGCAAAAATACGCTTGAACACAGCTTAATTTCAAATCGATGAGGAATAATCATGCATCCACGAAACACCAGGGGGCAATTATCGCGGCCCTACTCCCACACCCTGTCTGTTTTCCCTGACAAAGGTAAGCATTTATGAGCCTCGCGTTAAATCGCCATGTGAAGCCAGCAGTCATCAGCATTCTCGCCCTCATTATGGTTTTCGGTCTGCTATACACCTGGCGGAACCTCCGTAGCAGTAGCGCAGAACAACAGACTCTGCCACCTATACCTGTAACTACAATCCGTGCAGAAACCAGTAACGTCGCAGATCAATTGCAAGTCGTTGCAAGTTTGCAGGCAGTACGGGAAGTATTGCTTGCTCCGGATACATCAGGGCGTGTGACCGCCATTAACTTTCATGCTGGCCAATTTGTGAAGGAAGGAGACGCCGTGATACAGCTTTACGATGCTCCGGAACAAGCGGATCGCGCGGCTGCAAAAGCAAAAGCTGATTTTGCGCAATTGCAACTTCGACGTTCACAAACATTATCCCAGACCGGCGCAGAGTCCCGCGAACTTCTTGAACAGCGTATGGCTGAAGCCGTCCAGACTGCTGCTGCAGTACGGCAACTTGACGCACGAATCCAGCAGAAGACCGTTCATGCACCATTTACTGGTCAACTTGGTATCCGTCATATCAATCCTGGTCAGTACCTTAACGCAGGTGATGAAATCGCCACGCTAACCCAGCTCGACCCTCTCTACGTCAATTTCACTCTGCCTCAGCAGGATCTGCCTAAATTGGCACAAGGTGCATCGGTGCAGGTGACGGTAGATACCGCACCGGGCCGGATATTCACCGCCAAAATTAGTACCGTCGAACCGAGAATTGATAGTGAAACACGTAACGTGTCTATTCAGGCGTTGGTGCAAAATGCGGATCTGTCTCTGAAATCCGGAATGTACGCGACGGCACAACTGAGCTTACCGGCAACTACCCATGCCATTGTTCTTCCCCTTACGGCGATCCAGACTTCGGCTTCTGGAGACAGCATGGTAATTGTGCAAAATGTTAACGCAGAGGGGATTGGCAAAGCAATCGCTGTGCCGGTAGTCACTGGTCGGCGACTCAGCGAAGAAGTCATGGTGATGAAGGGTATAAAAGCCGGTGACATTGTGGTGACGGCGGGTCAGAACCGCCTGCCGCCCGGTGCTACCGTTAAAATTAGCAATACATCTACTTCGACTATTGCTTCAGATGCCAACGCACAATAGGAAAAAAACATCGTGCATTTCACTGACATCTTTATTCGCCGACCGATCCTGGCACTGGTCGTCAGCTTGCTTATCCTGCTGATGGGTATAACAGCCGTCTTCCAGTTACCTGTACGGCAATACCCCTATCTCGAAAATGCCACTATCAGCGTGAGTACAACCTTACCTGGCGCAACGCAGGAGGTAATGCAGGGTTTCGTTACGACGCCGATTGCACAATCCATCGCTACGGCCAGCGGCATTGAATATCTGACTTCAACCACTACGCAGGGCAAGAGTGTAATTAAGGCACGGCTGGTACTTAACGCCAACTCTGACCGAGCGATGACTGAGATCCTCGCCAAGGTGCAGCAAGTCAAATACCAGTTGCCGTCCGGTGTGACAGACCCGGTCATCAGCAAGTCTACCGAGGGCAGTACAGGGGTTCAGTACGTGGCTTTCTACAGTAAGACGCTGACGATCCCACAGGTAACAGACTTTGCCACCCGCGTGGCACAGCCCATGTTTACTGGCATTCCCGGCGTAGCCTCTGCCAACATTCTGAGCGGCCAGACCATGGCGATGCGCGTCTGGATCGACCCGATAAAACTGGCTGCTCGTGGTCTGTCAGCCGGAGAGGTTGCGGCCGCGTTGCGCGCCAACAATGTGCAGGCCGCGCCGGGCCAACTCAAGAGTGCTTTGACGGTTACCAATATCAGTGCCGCGACCGATCTGCGAGATGTTGAAGATTTCCGCCAGATGGTTATCAAGTCCAGCCCGGTGGGTGGCGTTGTGCGGTTGTCAGATATCGCCACGATGGAGATCGGTGGTCAGAACTACAATAGTGCTTCGTTCGCGACCGGCGTCCCAGCAATCTTCATCGAGCTTCAACCCACCCCGGACGGAAACCCGATCGATATCGTCAAACACGCACAGGAGCTGGTGCCCAAGATTCGTGAAATGGCGCCGCCCGGACTCACGGTAGCACCCAATTACAATGTGGCCACCTTCGTCAATGCTTCTATCGCCGAGGTCAAACATACGCTCGCTGAAGCCATCATCATCGTTATCGCGGTAATTTTCCTTTTCCTCGGCACATTTCGTGCTGTCATCATTCCGGTCGTCACTATCCCGCTTTCTCTGGTGGGTACCGCTGCACTGATGCTGGCGTGCGGCTTTTCGATTAATCTTCTGACTCTGCTTGCGATGGTACTGGCGATTGGTCTGGTAGTAGACGATGCCATTGTTGTGGTGGAGAACATTCATCGACACATTGAGGAAGGCTTGTCTCCTGTACGCGCGGCCCTGCTGGGCGCTCGCGAGATAGTCGGGCCGGTGATCGCCATGACCATCACGCTTGCGGCGGTATATGCGCCCATCGGCATGATGGGGGGCCTGACTGGAGCGCTATTTAAGGAGTTTGCTTTTACTCTGGCTGGTTCGGTTCTCGTCTCCGGCGTGGTTGCACTAACGCTCTCGCCGGTGATGAGTTCCATGCTGTTGAGTTCAAAACAGGGTGAGGGGCGCCTCGCAAAACGGATCGAGCATACCATGCAGGGAATGACCGCTATCTACGGACGATTGCTGGCGCACACGCTGTCTGCGCGTGGTGTGGTGTTACTGGTAGGAGCAGTAGTCATGGGGGCCATTATAGTGCTGTTCTCAGGTACCCGTCATGAGTTGGCACCGATGGAAGACCAGGGCATTGTCCTGGCCGTCACCAAGGCGCCCCAGTATGCAGGAGTCGCTTACAGCACACATTATGCAGAACAAATCGAAAAAGTGTTTGAGTCGATACCGGAATTTGAAAGCAGCTTCATCCACATCGGCGATTATTCCGGGGGGCAAAACCTGACTATTGCAGGCGCGATTCTAAAAGACTGGTCCGAGCGCAAGCGTTCATCCACCGAGATTCAAGGCCAAATTCAGGCTGCTGGCGGTGCCATCGATGGTGAAACCGTCACGGCTGTCCAGATGCCTCCGCTACCGGGCTCCAGTGGTGGCCTGCCTGTACAGATGGTGCTGCGCTCGCCTGAAGACTTTCAGACTTTATATGAAACCGGAGAGAAGATTAAAACAGCCGCTTATGCCAGTGGATTGTTTCTCTATGTACAGAATGACCTGGCCTTCGACAGCCCACAGGCACATATCAGTATTGACAATGTTCGCGCCAGCGAAATGGGCGTAACCATGCAATCCATCGCCGATACCCTGGCGGTGCTGGTTGGAGAGAACTATGTCAACCGCTTCAACTTCCATAATCGTTCCTACGACGTGATCCCGCAGGTACGTGGCATTGATCGTATGACACCGGAAGACCTCGGCCGGTTTTACGTCAAGTCAACCTCCGGCGCGCAAGTGCCTCTGTCTACCGTAACCCGCATTGAAATGCGCCCACAGGCCAACCAGCTTACTCAGTTCGGCCAGATGAACTCGGCTACACTGGAAATGTTGCCAGCACCAGGGGTGAGTATGGGAGAGGCAGTCAAATTTTTGCAATCTCAGGCTTTGCCCCCCGGAACCAGCGTGGACTGGCTAAGCGACAGCCGCCAGTTCGTTCAGGAAGGTAACCGCTTACTGGTTTCCTTCTGCTTTGCGCTGGTGGTCATCTTCCTTGTGCTGGCGGCACAGTTCGAGAGCCTGCGAGACCCGGTGGTGATCCTGGTCACGGTACCCCTGGCGATTTGTGGTGCTCTGGTGCCACTGTGGTTAGGTTACGCGACGCTAAACATTTATACCCAGATAGGACTCGTCACATTGATAGGACTGATTTCTAAACACGGAATTTTAATGGTCACGTTCGCTAATCACATCCAGCATCATGAAAATGTTAGTCGCATAGAGGCTATTCAGAAAGCTGCCACGGTGCGTATGCGTCCCGTTCTGATGACAACATCGGCCATGGTCGCCGGTTTGGTGCCGCTTTTGTTCGCTGATGGTGCAGGCTCTGCAAGCCGTTTTTCTATCGGTGTTGTGGTGGTTATGGGTATGCTAATCGGCACCTTCTTCACGTTATTTGTACTTCCTACAATTTACAGCTTCGTTGCGAAAGATCACCGCGCAGTCGCGGAAAGTCCTCGTGCACGCGAACTCGCCAGTTCGGAGACTCCCGATGTCGAATTGTGATCTGTTTTCTGTCCACACTGATGCCATGACCGTCGTTCTGCATCGTGCTTTATTCCCCATGTTACGTACCACGTTTCTGGCTACTGCCGTCACAACGTTCGTCACTAGTTGCGCCAGTGGCCCCGATTACCGTGCACCGTCTTTGCCTCAGACCGCAGGCGGCCCATTTGTCAGCAAATCGAACCATACGGATACCGCTCAATCTCTGCCAGCTGAGTGGTGGAAATTGTATGATGACCCCACCCTGAATAAACTTGTCCAGGAGGCGCTTACGGCCAATACCGGGCTGCGTGTCGCTCTGGCTAACCTTGAACGAGCACGAGCTATTTACAAAGAAGTACAAAGCGGCTTGATACCTTCTACAAACATATCGGGCGGAGCAGGCTACGGGCGCGATCAGACAACATGGACTGGCCCTGGTCAGGCTCCCACGCAGTGGAGCTACAGCGGTGGACTTGACGTCTCTTATGAACTCGACCTGTTTGGCCGTGTTCGACGTGATATTGAAGCTGCGCAGGACGACACTGATGCAGTCGCCGCCGACTACGATGCAGCGAGAGTTATGGTGGTCGCTGAAACGACACGTGCCTATTTGGATGCCTGCGCCGAGGGCGAATCCATTGACATAGCTCAATCGTCCATTGAACTGGCCCAACGTAGTCTGGATCTTATCAGTAATCAGGTACACACCGGAGCGGCATCAAATCTGGATGTGGAGCGTGCCGGTGTCACGTTGGCTCAGACCCAGGCCGCTCTGCCGCCTTTGCAAAGCCAGCGGGATGCTGCGCTGTTCGAGCTGGCCGCATTAATGGGCCGCACACCCTCACAGGTTCCCGCTTCTGCACGTGCCTGCACCAAAGCACCCATGTTTTCGGGAGTACTCCCTGTAGGCGACGGCACTGCCCTGCTGCGTCGTCGCCCCGATGTAAGACAAGCCGAGCGTCAGCTGGCTGGTGACACCGCACGTATTGGCGTGGCGGTGGCCGACCTTTATCCGCGAGTGTCGCTGGGTGCCGCAGGAAACTACCTGCATAATGACTATCTGAAAGGCAATCGCACCTGGTCTTTCTCAGTCGGTTCACTGATCTCCTGGACATTCCCGAACATGATGGAGGCACGCAGCCGTCTCGCTCAGGCTAAGGCGCAAACCGCTGCATCCCTTGCTCATTTTGATGGCACCGTACTGAATGCGCTAAAAGAATCCGAGCAATCATTGAGCGCCTATAATGCCGCAATGCAGCAGCATGATGCGCTGAACGACGCACGTAATCGTGCCGGGAACGCCTTCCGGTTAGCTGAAGAGCAATACCGTGCTGGAGCAATCAGTTATCTCGATGTGATCGAAGCGCAAAACAACCTGATAGACACAAGGTCACAGATGGTTGCCGCTGACCAACGGATAGGTAATGCCCGGGTAAACGTATTTAAAGCCCTGGGTGGAGGATGGCAAAAGAGTAGTACAAAATAAAAAACCACACTAGCGCATTGCATGTTCTGTGGTCGCGCTGGTAACCACACTCATCTTCACCCGGCCCGGCAGACTTTACGTTGTCGCGCACAGCAGAAAAGTCGGCTCTGTAAAGGAGAATAAAGATGGCTTGTAATGACAACCCAAAATTCATTGATCGCATTACGTCATTTGGCAATAAAAGCACTAGAGCATCAAAACAGCCCGGGCGAACTAACTCAGTCGTCTCTGATTTAAAGGGAATGAAAGTCAGTCACCGCATACTCAACGTCTTGAAGCAAGCCACCTCAGGGCAACATTTACACGAATTTCTATACTGAACGCTCTGAGTCAAGCTGCACCACATTGTCCTGGTGCGGGGCAAAGATATCGCCTCCTTAACTCGAAGCCATCCAAGCGCTTAACACAAGCTACAATCTATAGGGTGCTCAATGATTTATGGGTGGCAGGATTACTTGCCCGTACCGATGGAGTTCGTGGCCACGCCACCTATACACTCAGGCCATAAAAAAAGTTACGTCATCTGGATAGCCTGCGTTGCAAATGTGGGGAAAAACTCATTTTCATTGAGAACCCCAAATTACATGAACATCTGCTTTCTCTTTCCGGTCAGAAAGGTTTCGAACTTGATGGCGAGCCAGTCTTTACCGTTACACTAATTTGCACTGGCTGCCCACGATGAAAGGATGGTTAACAGACGGCTTATCACCACCCATTTGTTAAATAGCGCTTTCTTATGCGATTGACCTCACCACCCCACCATCAACCCTGAGTGCTGCTCCGGTCGTAGCAGATGCACGCTCGCTACAGACATAAGCAATCATCGCAGCAATCTCTTGTGTCGTTGAAAAACGCTGAAGTATTGAAGAAGGGCGTGCTGTCGCAAAGAACTCCTGCTCAATGGATTTGGGATCTACACCACGCCCCGCCGCCATCTCAGCAACCATTGCACCTACGCCCTCTGATGCTGTGGGGCCTGGAAGCACACTATTAACGGTGATACCTGTACCGGCAAGACTTTCAGCCAGTCCGCGCGCTACGGCAAGTTGTGCGGTTTTAGTCATACCGTAGTGGATCATTTCAGCAGGTATCTGCAAAGCTGATTCACTGGAAACAAATACAATCCGCCCCCAGTTACGCGATCTCATAAACTGCACATAATGGCGTGCGAGGCGTATGCCGCTTAATACATTGGTTTCAAAGAAACGTAGCCAGTCTTCGTCGGTGATGTCCCCGAACGATTTAGGTTCGAATATACCCAGATTATTCACTAACACGTCGGTATGCGGTAACTGGTTTATCAGCGCCTCGCAACCGTCATAATGGCTCAGGTCCGCAGCAATTCCCGAGACCCGCGCATGAGGTAACTCATTCAGTATTTCTACTACAGCCCTATCAACACGCGCCTGTGTCCGCCCATTTACTGTCACAGATGCTCCTTCAGCGGCCAACATGCGGGCTGTAGCCAGCCCAATGCCTGCCGTTGAACCCGTTACAAGCACACGTTTGTCACTTAATCCAAGATCCATAAATTTTCTCCGATATATATCAAAACTTCAAATTTATCGGTTTCTGTGTGAGACGGTTAGCGACGTCCGGCCAGAATATTGCTCAATACAGTCAATCTTATATTTAGCAAGAATGAATTACTCTAAAAATGTGGAGTGCTAAGAGCGGCGCAACGTTTATTCCAACCGGATGATGCCTGGCATATAGGCGGACTCCCCAGCCGTGGAACCTGCCATTCGTTCAATCAGGTAACGACCGGGCGGTTTGCCCAATGCTTTGCGGAACATGGTGACAAATCCGCTGGCATTCTCATAACCAAGCTCCAGTGCTACTGTCTGCACACTTTCGCCCTTTGTAAGACGTTGCAGAGAAAGGATCACATGCAGCTGTCGACGCCAGCGGCCAAAACTCATTCCTATTTCCTGTAACAGAAGCCTACTCATACTTCGCTCGCTCATGCCAATACGATGAGCCCATTCACCTAAAGAAGATTTGTCAGTAGGATCGGCCAGCAGCATTTCTGCAAGCTGCCGAAGTCGCCTGTCGCGAGGCATTGGCAAATGAAGATCTTCCGCAGGAGCCGAAGACAATTCATCCAAAAGGGTTGCTATTAATCTCCCCTCACGGCCATCTGTCAGGTATAGCTGGGGAAAACCAACCACTTTCAACAATAATTCGCGCATCAGTGGCTCTACTGAAATAGTGCAACAGGTTTTAGGAAGACCTGGCGCCGCGTCTGGTTCAACGAACAAACAATAACACTCGGTATCACCAGAACCTCGGGCGGAATGAGGTAAATTACCCGGAATCCAGACCGCACAGTGCGGAGGGACAATCCACACGCCGTCTTCCACCTCGCAATTCAACATACCTTTCACCGAGTAGAGCAGTTGCGCTTTGCGATGCTGATGCCGTTCCTGTTCCCAACCTGTAGACACCATTGAAGCCCTCATGACGGAGACAGGCCTGGGAATACTATCCACATCGGGTAGTACAACAGAATCGAGAGAGTAATCCATGTTTGACATAATCTTAATCGGACCTCAATTTACGGGAAAAGGTGGCAGGATTGAATAATATTATGACCAACATTCGCAATGCAGTCTAATGCAGAATCGCGTATTTTTAATCTAACATTCAGATACTCGAAACTTTCACGGAGAACTCGCACTGGGGTGGGGTATCGCGACGTTGTCAGAACAGCAAAGGGAGCAGAAGCACAGAAACGCTCCCTTTCACAATTGTTGAATACAATGGGGGGCGATTTATGAACCAAGGTACAATAATTTTCGACTTGCTTACCTGGCTTGAAGACCACCTTACAAATCCGTTGTCTCTGGATAATGTTGCACTCAAAGCCGGATACTCAAAATGGCATTTGCAAAGGATGTTTAAAGAAGTCACTGGTCAAGTACTGGGGAGTTATATTCGCGCCCGCAGACTGTCAAAAGCGGCCGTGTCACTACGGTTAACCAACCGCCCGATTCTGGAGATTGCCCTGGAGTATCACTTCGATTCTCAACAGACATTTACACGTGCCTTCAAAAAGCAGTTTGGTCAGTCCCCCGGCAGGTATCGCCGTTCATTAGACTGGACTGCCTACGGGCTTTGCCCCCCTATCGCCCCAGGTGATTTAACTCTTCCTGAATCAATCTTCATGACTTTCCCAGAAACTGTGCTAATCGGTCAGACACAAAGTTATACCTATGAGCCCAACAGCTCACCAGTTATCAGGATGAAATGAGGTCCCATTTCTGGGGGATTTCTTAAAGAAACAGACTGCCCCCTATGTGGTTTAAGAGCTGCATCAGGTACGGTATGGACGTGAAAGGGATAACGAACTGGAAATTTTATACCACTTCGGTTTCATCTTACGTACTGACGCAGCCTTTACCTTAAACACAAACCACACTTCTGGAAGCCGGAGACTATGTGCAGTGCACCTATGAAGGACCGTGAAAAAATCTTCAAAAATTCATTCATTTCATTTATGTAGCATGTATGCCTGCATTTCAACTCAAATGGAGGCGCGACTATGATATTGAGAAATTTATCAATAGTGGTGAGAAAAGGGCACTAAACCACTGGTAAATATCCGCTGCGTATATCTGATTACAATCTCAGGGTATTCAACTCCATTGAAACGGGAAAAATTCCGGACACGCAAGTTAACCTGCTACTTAATTCAGGAAGGGGTCATTGAACTGGCCGAATTGAGCAATATTATGGCCAAGCATCGCAATGACGTTCTATAGACTTTTGGGTATATTTGAATAAACCATGCTGGTGTGTTGCAGCCTAAGGATTTGCCCCTCATTGCCAATGATGTAAATGCCTTTTACTTGCAAGTAGGACTACCGAAAATGACAATAATAGATAAAAACAAAATTTGGAAGGAATATTACTATGAAAATTGATGCTACTCAATTCCCTCTCGTGTGGATGCAAATCACTGCCCCTGGCAATGATCCAGATGTATCCCCGTTTACAGAGTTCGAAGCTCTGCTTGCACGTAAGGAGGTCTTCGTTTTCCTGAACGATGAAGATGTTGCTCATGGCAAACACGAGCATTCGCCTGAAGAGATGAAGCAAACTACACGTTGGATGAAAACACACAAAAAAGAATTAAGGTCCTTCGTCAAAGCCTCAATCCATATTGAACCAAACAATGCCAAACGGATTGCGGCCAAACCATTCTCAATAGTATATGAAAAATTCTGGGGCTATCCTTTGATTATGACATCTTCGAAGGAAGAAGCTTTAGCGATAGCGCATAAATTGCTGTCAGAAGGGTAAAAGAATAGGCTGCGTTTCTCCATTGATTGTGACTAGATACTGACTACGGCGAAATAATAAAGAATAATGCATGTGAAACCACTTCTGCTATTTGTATAATTCTTACGCATTACCGTAGTCAGGTCATTGAATATGAGTGGCAGCATTACATTCAGCCACATATACTGAGTACTGAACACCCAGCACTAATAATTTCAATGTTGTTTTAAAAAACAATATCACAGCTCACAGTCACTCAATATTCATTTTTTATATTGTTACGGCGATATATTAAAATTCCCAACAAATAACATTATCTTTTTTATTTTATCAAAGATACTGTTGCATGAAAGGAGTTGTACTATGTCAAAAAAAACATTATTTTAAATTTTCGAAAAATGATGCCAGACTGGGTGACTATACAAGAAGCTGTTGATCTAGCCAGGCAAAGGGGGAATGAAAACCTGACAATAAGTGACATTTACCGTCAAGCCTTATCTGGAAACATCTACCTTTCCATTTACTTTCAGTCACCTGTCATATTAAAGAAAATCCAATTTTCTAACAACAAAGTAAAACTGCGTCCTGTTGAGAATTCGCCAATACGCCAACTTTGTCTGGTAGACCATAACTGTTTTCAACGGGGGAGGAATTTAATTATCAGTACTTGTGATGAAGCCATTTCACCTATGCAAATGGTTATTGATACAACATTAGCTGGGTATGAATATGTTTTGGTGCAACGCTTACTGGCTCGAGCTCTCAATATCCCACCTCCCATTAAAGGGGCTTATGAAATAAATCATGGCATTTCAGTTTTTCTTTATGGTAAATTATTTATCTTACTTGAAAAAATCACATGGATGGAACGGATAGAAAAACAAATTAGGAGATTACCTCAAAATATCACCCCTAATATTCACGAACACTTTTTATCTCAGAATAAAGGAAAATACGCATTTTTCCCAATTTATGAGTTACCACGAGATGCAAGTTTTGTAATCCGACGTACAGAACTTGAAAAAATAATCGAACTCCCCGTTAAAATTAAAAGATCATCTTCATCTTCATCTTCATCTTCATCTTCATCTTCATCTTTATCTTCATCTTCAACAAGAATATCAACACCACTCTCCCGTCTGTTCTGGCTTTCCTGTCGGAATAATGAGGCCATAAGCCCATTAATCAACAAGCCATATAAACTACTCTCCATCTTTGAACAATGGGCATCAGCCGACGGCATTACCGATCATCTTAGTGGTGACACACTAAAAACCGCACTTGAGCGCGGTTCGCCCACATCAACCTAAACATCAAATATAAATGATATTACTCTATTTAACCTGAAAGTCCGTATTAAGCATAACGACATCCTTAATACGGGCTTAGCAACTTCCCTCACTCACCCTTTCTGTGTTTTTTTGTCCTCTCCGGGCCTGTCCCGTTTACTTACAGCACAGGAGAAAATCATGACATCCCATCAGTTATTGCGTCTGAAACAGGTTGAAGAAAAAACGGGCCTGAAGCGATCTCAAATCTATCTGTATATGAAAGACGGCGCCTTCCCTCGCTCAATCAAGATTGGCCCGGCCAGTGTCGCCTGGCTCGAATCGGAAATTGACGAATGGATAAATATTAAATTAGCCCGCCGCTCAATAAGCTGAAGGGAGAAAACACCATGATTATCCCATCACTGAATTACGCCGTTTTAACCGATGCCTTGCATGCATTGAAGGATGGCAACATTCGTTACTGTGAATCGCTCGGATTCACTTTCGACGAAATGAATGCCCTCAACCAATTATCACTAGACGAGCTGTTTATCATCAGTCGGGAGTCTGCGCAGTTTTTGGCTGTGACGGTTCATCACGACGCATTACACCTGCTTCTGGCTAAATCCCGTGAGGAGTTTCTGCAGCAGCAACGTATCAATCATGCCATCCGGCTCGGCGGGTCAATTGCGCTACTCAACAAGTATTTTGGCCTCACCTCCAACGAAGTTTGCCTTCGCCGCCGGTTACTGGGCGTCCGTGTGCCTTATGGCCGGACGCCAGAGCCGGACGAAGAGACGGATGCGGCCATCTGGCGGCAATGGCAACAATGCCGGGTGGCCAACCTGGAATCGGCCGATGCGCTGGCCGCCATGATGCAGGTAACGCAAACCCTGCTGCCGAAAGTCGAAGGGTTGTCACTGACCATCGTCTGGAAGCGTATCGCACTTTGTGAACAGGAGGCGTCAGACCGGAGGGCCGCATATGCCAGATGAGATCGACCGCGATCAGGAATTTAATGAGCAACGACTGGAGGAGATGATTGAACAGAGTCGTTTTAAGCCAGGGTCTACGCCATCATTATTCCATTGTCGTCTATGCGGTAAGCCCATTCCTGAAAAGCGACGGCAGGCACTCCCGGGCATAACCACCTGCACAGAATGCCAGGAAAAACTTGAACGTCGAACACGTTAATAATGGTCACAGAGACATGCAGGAATATTTCCCCTGCATGTCTCTATCATTAACTATGAATATACAGTCGTCTTTATTATATATTTCACTTACTTTTTTTTTCGCAGAGCTTACCCCCTCCAGCACTAATTTATCTCTCTCATTTTAACTTTGAATTTATCGTTTATATACCGCCCCGGATATCTGATCCTGAAAACGTCATTACAGAATGGTTGCCCGAATGGGCATTAATTTCCCCAGATCGGGCATTGCTCTTTAAAAATAAGGTTCGGGCTGTCACGAAACCACAATTCAGGGTGCCGCTGAATGTTCTCGCTGACCCGTTAAAACCGGAATGCAGAATTGGGATGTGACATTTATTTAACTTATCGTTGTTTTTATTAGAGGAGGCCATATGCGAAAACCCATTTATCACGTATTTGTCACCCAGGAAAGTCAGCCCGACCCACAGGGTGAAAAAAACACCTGGTGGACGAAAGTCGGCGTCGCTTTCGCCCATCACGGTAAACCCGGCCTGAACGTGGTACTGACACCCGGCATTGCCGTTTCCGGCAAGTTAGTGCTCCTTGAGCCCAGGGATGACGGCGACGCGACACAGGCTACTCAGCCCATTTAACCGCCCTTCCCCCTTTTCCCGGCCCTGTGCCGTCTGATGGCGGTACGCGTTGCCCGGTTTACCGTTCCGAGGCCACCATGCTTTCCACCACCGTATTTCTGGCGGCGGCCATGCAGTGCGCCGCCAGCGTTCACCCGTCGACGGCACTTGATGTGACGCGGGTCGAATCCGGTTTGAATCCGTATGCCATCGCTGAAATTCTGCCCGGTGGCAAAGGCGTGACTTCACATTTCCCCACAAGCAGGGATGAGGCCGTCAGTCTCACCGGACGGCTGGCGGCACGGGGCCGACGTTATTCGGTCGGGCTGATGCAAATCACCAGCACCAATTTCCGTCATTATGGCGTGACCGCCAGTGACCTTCTTGACCCCTGTACCAACCTGTCCGTGTTTGAGCACATCCTCACCGACTGCTACCATCGCGGCGGTTCCCTCAAGCGTGCACTCAGTTGCTACTACTCAGGAAATTTCACGACCGGCCAACAGCCGGAATCCGCGTTTAACCAGACCAGCTACATCCAGCGCATCGGCTACGCCGTACCGTCAACGCGGGAAGACCGGCAGCGACCTCCCGCCGAAAAGCTCGTGCCTGAAATCCATTACCCCACCGCCGTCATGCGTGGCGAGCTTACCGATAACGCCACGCCAGTTCTGACATCCCTGCGCTACCCCAATGCCGTGATACGCGGCGCGTTACCCATTCCCGGCCCCAGGAGGAACAATGATGAAACGAAAACAAACTGACTGGCCCGTCCTCTCTTCCTTGTTAATGGCAAGCCCGGTGCTGGCAGCAGACAGCGGATTTAATAAAGCCAATGAGACGCTGAGCAACACCTCTACCGGTCTGCTCGGACTGGCCGCCGTCACCATCACGCTAGCCACCATGTGGGTGGGATACAAAGTCTTGTTTGACGGCAAGAGCCTGCATGACATGCGCAACGTCATCATTGGCGCCAACAACGACAATCCGGGCGTCGCCCGTGTCACCGGCGTCAGACGAATGGGTCTTGATCCTGATCTCTATATCCCAGTGGACCGCTATATCCCGTGTTCGATGATGTGGCGCTTCGTGTCCGATGTCGGGGGGCATATTTCCTGCCTGGTCAGTGAAGATGTTTACAGCGCCAGCAACCATGTGACGCTGATCCCGGCGGGAACGGTCGCCCGTGGCATCTACCGCACCGGGGCGCTGCAACACGGACGCAGCCGGATGTTTGTGCTGTGGACGGAGCTGCGTACGCCTGAGCCCGGCAGCCTGCAAATACCGCTAACTGATACGCAGGCCAGCGGACCGATCGGCGAGGCGGGGATCGCGGGCTGGATCGACAATCACTTCTGGGAGCGCTTCGGCAATGCCCTGATGCTCAGTACGGTGCAGGACGTGGCAGCGGCGGCGTCAGATGCTGCCCCGGGGAAAGACCGCAATACCGACTACACCGAAAACACCCGCGCCGCCACGGCGGAAATGGCGAAAACGACGCTGGATAACAGCATCAATATCCCGCCCACCCTGTACCTGAATCA
This sequence comes from Pantoea sp. 9140, assembly GCF_000745295.1. Taxonomy (NCBI): domain Bacteria; kingdom Pseudomonadati; phylum Pseudomonadota; class Gammaproteobacteria; order Enterobacterales; family Erwiniaceae; genus Pantoea; species Pantoea sp. 9140. The sequence goes on from NZ_JQNO01000001.1 coordinate 2,289,855, forward strand.
GGGTGATGTCATCGGGATCATGACCGGCACCGATATTGATTTCTCATCCGTCTGGCAGTTGCGACTGAAAAAGAGGTGGTATGAACGCTGAAAACCTGTCGCTGGATTTTATGAAAAACCAGCTGTTTGGTGAGTTTATTGCGCAGGACGGCCTGACGGAAATTGCCGTTAACCGGCCGGGTGAACTGCATACCAAAATCCGGGGGAAATGGCGAAGACATGAAGCCCCGATTACGCTGCGCCAGTGTTACGCCTTTGCCAGAGCGGTGGCGTCATGGCAGGAAGATAATATCGACGACACCTCGCCGATCCTTTCCGCCACGCTTGAATCAGGCGAGCGCATTCAGGCCATTATTCCCCCGGCATGTGAGCGCAATACCGTGTCTATTACGCTGCGCAAACCCTCATTCGGGCAGAAAACACACCAGTCATGGATTGATGCGGGATTTTATAACCGGGTAAGCGGTCAGGAGCGAACGGAAGGCAAAGATGTTGAACTGACCCGCTATTATCAGAGTGAGGATATGCCTCGCTTTATGGAAAAAGCGGTGGAATACGGCAAGACGATTTTTATCGTCGGTGAAACCGGATCCGGTAAAACCACCTATATGAAAACGCTGCTGCACCATATTCCCCGGCACCTCAGGCTGACCACCATTGAGGATAATCCCGAAATCCGTTTTTATCACCACACCAATTATGTCCATCTCTTTTATCCGGCGGACGCCGGGGATAATGCCATTGTCACGCCCGGCAGACTGATACGCGCCAATTATCGTATGAACCCTGACCGGATATTACTGGCTGAAATTCGCGGTCGGGAAGCCTGGGAGGCACTGAAAATCGTCGGTTCCGGACATGAGGGATTAATGACCTCCCTGCATGCGAGCAGCCCGGAAGAATGTATTGAAGGGTTAATTGACCGCTGCTATGAAAACCCCGACTGCCGGAACATCCCTTTCGACGTGCTGTTACGCAAGGTGCTTAAGAGCATTGATGTGATCGTCAGCATTGATATTCACGGTGACATACGCCGGATGAGTGATATTTATTTTAAACCCCTTCATCTCAATGGCATCAAAGGTGTATTCAGCAAAGGACTCCAGTAAATAACTTATCGAATTACACTACCCTCGCTTCAATATGAAGGTGACTGAAAATGAAAAAAGTAATATCCTCCGTATTATTACTCAGCGCTATGGCGTCATATTCAACCTCCGTCATGGCCGCAGACGCCTGTGAAGTGGTGTTATGCATGTACGGTAAAGCCACCGGGAACGGCGGCGGCAATGAATGCCATTCAGCTGAACGCGCATTCTTTAACATCGTCAAAAAGAACAAGAACGGTTTTCTGCCGGACCATACGGCCGATGCCAGAAAATCGTTCTTACTTGAGTGTGATTCGGCAGACCCGGCAATTATCCGCCAGATAATCAGTAAATTTGGCCGCGTGCGTAGTTAATTAGCGGAGGTTATCTTTATGACCAAACCGGGTTTTATTCAGCATTCCTGGACACATCAGCGTGGGGATTCCATTAGCTCAGCCTGTGTTATTGAGCACATTGAAAATGAGGCGATGCACGGATGCGGCCTTTATTATGAAATTTATCACTACCGGGTTGTCTGCCGGTTATTGCAGTTGCTGCAAACACTGAACGTTACCGACAGAATAACGCTGACAGAAGAAGCTAACCGGCGAGGATTTACGCTTGATGAAACCAGCATTAAAGAAAGTCGTCAGTGTTATTCCGACATCATCAGGTAAATCCACGAGAGCCACTATTAATCCCTGAATTAATTTTATTCGCAGGTCCCCTATAGCGCCAAAATATTTCAGCCGACTCCTGCTTAAGGCGTGATGGTTTTCAGGTTTTTACGTCCCAGCACATTTTTCGCGAATTAAGGAGTGAAGAAATGCGGGCCGTAAAAATGAGGCAGCGGACAGAATTATTTTCGCGGGTTAAGGAGCGAAAATAGTTCAGGCACCGCGCCTCACCGGCAAACAGCCGCGCCCACGCGGATTTTGCCGGCCGGGGGGAGCCGAATAAATTTCGCCGCCCCAGCGAGCGAAAAGCTGTCGCCCACGACAGCGCTTTATTTGGGGGGCATAGCCCCGCACACCGTCGCGGCTAAGTCTCCGGCCAATAGCCGGTAGCGTGGCGCGACCATCCCTTTAAAGGTCAGCTTCCCTTTTATTCCCGCTGCGAGGAACGAGCAAAGGGAAGAAAAAGGCGAAAGCGACCGTCTTAAAGGGATGGTCGCGCGTAGCGTGCGACGGTGTGCCGCCTTTGACCCTGGGGGTTTTGGCGCGGCGTTCAGGCACGACATTACCCCCATGCGGCAGGCAATAAGGGCGTCCAGCCCGCATGTACTGGAGCACGCCGTTTCGTACCGGGAAGCATGCTTTCCGGCACATGGCCGCACAGCGGCCACCTTCTTTACCCCATACGCTCGCCCCGCCTTTTCGCCCGACACCGTGGAGCGAAAAGACGGGGCGATGTCATGGGGCGAATCGCTGACGAAGGAAGCACGATGATTTTAAATAAACTTGCCGCTTCACTGTCGCCGATAGTGAACGGGATGCTGGCGCTGCTCGCTTTTGTGCAACAGCAGCAACTGATGCTGGCATTATTAGCGGGGCTGACGATGCCGTTTTTTGCATCAATGAAAAGCGATGAACGGCAGAAAGCGCCGCTCTGGAAAAAGCTGATTATGGCTTTTTCCATGGTGTGTTTCATCTCTGGCACACTGGCCCCGGTCGTTATCGGCTTTTTTCAGTGGCTTTATAAAATCAGACTCTCCAGTGATAATACGGTACTGGCGTGGTCAGTACGGATTGCTTTCACTGTAACCGGGATTATTTTTCATATTCTGCTTCGCCGGGTACTCACGCCGAAACTGGACAGAATAAAGAAACACCTTGTTAAAAAAACCACCCTTGAGAGAGAATTACGCACCGATGTCCGCACCGTAAAATCCCTGCTGCCGGAAACACTGCATTATAGCCCGCTGGATTATATCGACCTGAATAAAGGCATCTTTACTGGCATGGACAGGGAGAATGAACCGATCTATCTCCCGTTAAAGGACTGGCAGAAACAACACTCGGATATTATCGGCACCACCGGGGCCGGTAAAGGGGTTGCCACCGGCATATTGCTTTACCAAAGTATTCTGGCCGGTGAAGGTGTGTTTGTTATGGACCCCAAGGATGATGAATGGGCACCCCACCTTTACCGCAAAGCCTGCGAGGATGCAGGAAAAAACTTTGCCTTAATTGACCTGCGGAAACAGCAATACCAGTTAAACCTGATTGAAGATATTACGCCAGATGAACTGGAAGAACTGTTTGTTGCAGGGTTCAGTCTGGCGGAAAAAGGACAGGAATCGGACTTCTATCGTATAGATGACCGAAAAGCCGCCCGTATGGCCGCGCAATTTGTCAGTGATAACCCATCGGCAACTCTCCGGGATATTTATAACGGTGACTACGTTCAGAGCATTGCCGAAAAAATCAAAGCGTTTTTCGGTAAGATTGAAGAACTGGCATTATTAAATGCCATTAATTCACCGGAAGGCTTTTCACTTAAAAAAATGTTTGATGAAGGCGGCTGTTGTTATGTTATCGGCTCCATGCGAAACAGCAAAATTATTACCGCCCAGCGCATGTTATTGGTTCGCCTGTACCAGTTAGCAGAAAGGCGCGACCGTGTAACAGACGTACCGCGCCCCATTGCTGTTTATCTTTCCGAACTTAAATACCATTTATCCAGGCCAGCGCTGGAAGGTTTAGGCGCTGCGCGGGATAAAGGCGTGCATATTATTATGGACCACCAGTCCATTGCTGATTTAAAAGACTGCCCGGCAGATTTGAAAGGTGACGCCGTTATCGGTGCGGTCGTTGAAAATGCCAAATTCAAACTGGTTTACCGGGTTATGGACCCGAATACGGCGGAATGGGTGGCAAGAATGTCAGGCACGATTCTGGTGGATGACGAACTCCGCAAGGCTAAGACGGATAATATGCTGACGGAAACCATCGACAGTGAGCGCACCATCCGCCAGGCCGAACGTTTCTTTATTGACAGCAATATGATCCTGAACCTGCCCGATTTTGTCAGTTTTATATTTACGACAAAAACACTACCTTTTGCTTCACTGATCTCGCCGATAAAGGTCAGAAAGCGTCAGCTAAAAATCTTTTCGGTTTCTTCTGATATTGCCGCAGCGGTAGCCCCCGTGAAGATCATGCTGGATTTTGGCGAGGATGATAAACCAGCCATGCCGGATGTGATGACAACACACCCGGCTCTTTTCTTCGACGAAAGCGAAGTAAAACCGGTAAAGCCGAAACCTGATGATGAAAAAGACCTGTCCCCGCTGGATTTTTAAGGAGCGCTTATGCTGATTTCGTCCTTTCACAAGCGCCAGACGCGTAACAACGAAAAAATAAAACAATTGCTGAACTTCCTGAAAGAAGAAACCTACAGTGATTTTAAAACGCTGATGCTGTTATTTGGTTTTCGGGATCACAAATCGCTTTATTCGCTGCTGGCAAAAACGGAGCGAATGGGGTTAATCCAGAAGCATATGCTTGAATCACGGACAATGAAGATTTCATTATGGGGGATCACCAGCGACGGGCTGGCGGTAGTGTTAACCCCGGATGATAAAATCTTTCCTGCGCGGTTTGAACCATCAAAAATCACCGGCTGGACGCTGGAGCACCATCTTGATAATCAGGCCGCCAGGCTTATTCTGGAGAAGAAAGGCGCTTCGGGATGGATTAACGGCGACCGAGCCAGCTTTCTCAGCCAGTATCAGGTAAAACATCGCCCGGACGGGTTACTGACCCTGCCTGACGGTAACGTTATTGCCATTGAAACCGAGCGCCGCCTGAAAACCCGGGCCCGTTATCAGTCGATCATGGCAAGCCACCTGCTGGCCCGTACCCGCAAGCAGTGGATTTACGTTTTTTATGTCATTCCTGACCCACAGAAAAAACGGGCACTTGAGCTGCTGTTTGACAACATCAGACATGTCATCATCAACCATCGTCAGGTCCCGCTGGAAGAACGCCACCGTCGGATTTTTCGCATTTATACCCTTGATGAACTGAAACACCTGTCACTAGACAGCTATACGTAAGCTTTTACTCAGGCCATCGTGATGGCCTCACCGGCCTGGCGGCGATACTCGCCTGGCCGGACGATTTTTTATCCCACTGCAAGGCGCAGACTGTTTGGTACTCGCGGTGCTGCGTTCCGCCTCAGTCTGCGCCTTGCAGCGTTGCCGGTTAAAAACCATTTAACGGCATTCCCTTGCGGTTGTCTGGCTAAGGCCTCAGAGTTTATCCATCAGATAACGATGCGCTTTAGAGGCTGCGCTGGCCGCTTTGAAAATATAGCGCTTGTCGTTTTTCAGCGCTTTCAGCCAGGAAGCAATATAGCTTTCATGTTGTACCTCCACCTGCAGCCTGTGCCTGTTTGTAGGTCAACCAGCGTGAATCGCTAAACCCTTGTTTTGATGCACTACTCCACAGCAACATGATATTCATGCCACTATAGGCTACGCCGGTGGCGTAATTGGAAGGCAGACCAGACATGCCAGAGACACGCTGCCACGGGCAGGACCAAGGTTTAACACCGGCTTCCAGTGCTGCAATGATGTTGTCGTTATCCCGTATATACGTGATTTCAGACGGGTGACTCGCCCAGTACCCAGCTGGGTCCGGTATCGGTAAAGCCCGCAGGGTAACGACTCTCGGCATTATATGACTGTATCCAGCCCGGATAACGAATCCCCGGATAACTTACCTCGTCCAGCATCCCTTTCTCTTCTTCACTGAGTTCAATAGACATTGCGCAGAGGTTCCCCCTGAGTTGCTCCACATTACGCACGCCCGCTATAACGCTGGTCACCTGCGGTGACGAAAGCAGCCAGGCGAGCGCGATGCAGGCTGGTGTGGTGTTGTGTTTTTCAGAAACTACTCTGAGCACATCCACGATATCCCATGCCTGGTTCTTGTCGACGGGTGGAAATTCGATCTTCGCGCGCCTGCCCGAAGCGTCATGATTGCCGCTGCGATCAAACTTGCCTGAAAGCAGCCCGCCTGCCAGTGGACTCCAGCACAGAAGTCCGCTGTGGCTGTCCTTGATTGCCGGCAGGAGTTCATGCTCAATGTCGCGGCAGGCCAGCGAATAAAAAGACTGTACGCTGACAAATTTCTCAAGCTTATGTTCAGTCGAGACACCCAGAGCTTTGGCAAGCTGCCAGCCCGCATAATTCGAACAGCCGATATACCTGACCTTACCCTGTCGCACCATATCATCCAGCGTTCGTAAAACCTCTTCAGGCGGCGTTGCAGCATCAAAGTTGTGGACCTGATACAAGTCAAGGTGATCGGTTTTAAGCCGCCGCAGGCTGGCTTCAAGCGCCTGCATCAAGTGATAGCGCGACTGGCCTGCATCATTTGGGCCAGCATTCATTCTGCTGTGCGCTTTTGTTGCAAGGAAAACCTGACCGCGGCGCTGCGCCAGCACTTCGCCCAGCACGCTTTCAGAGCCCCCCGAACCGTAGACATCGGCGGTATCAATAAAATTGATGCCGGCGTCCAGCGCTTCACCAACGATAATGTCCGCCTCTTTGCCCGTCAGACGGCCGATGGCATTACCGGCGGCATTATCCGCCCCGCCAAATGTCATCGTCCCGAGACAAATGCGTGAAACATAAACCCCTGTTTTACCCAGTTCTGCGTATTTCATTTGGTTTTCTCCGTAAAGCTCTAAATGATAATGACGCAGATAAACGCTTTCTTTTATTATAGAAATCCCTTTTTTATTATTCATTCGTCCAGGATGTTATGGATCCGCTGTCTGATATTCTTTCACTCCTGAAGGTAGAGGCCATTCTTACGGCCCGTATGGAGGCACGTGGCCCCTGGGCAATGCGGTTTCCCTCTTATAAACACATTAAGTTCGGCACTGTGCTTGAGGGGAACTTCTGGCTCTGGATGGACGGAATGCAGCCTCGGCTGCTTGAAAAAGGGGACTTCTATCTTCTGACTTCGGGTGACGCTTACTGCTGTGGTTCAAATCCGGCATTGATGGTGAGTGACGGACGGCAGATATTCTCTGCTCACCGTGAAGCGGATGGCGTGGTCCGCTACGGCCGGGGTGAACTTATCAGTGAGGGGATTGGGGGGAGATTCGTATTTGAGGAGGCTTCCAGCCCGCTGCTTTTAAAACATCTGCCTCAGGTTCTGGTTTCACGACGAGAGGAAAGTTCTTCTCCTGCACTCACCGCCCTTATCACTTTGCTTTCGCATGAAACATCAGCGCTTCGTCCCGGACACGACATTGTGGCCAGTAGCATGGCAATACTTGTTCTGGTGCAGATGCTGAGGGAATACTTAGAGGGTAATCAGAAAGGTAAATCCTGGTTGAAAGCGCTCGGTGACAGGAAAATAGGACCCGCATTGTCATTGATACATTCTTCTCCATCTGCAGACTGGACGCTGGCTAGTCTGTCTGCTAAATCAGCCATGTCCCGCAGTGCGTTCGCTAGTCGGTTTCACCAGCTTACCGGTTCAACGCCCGGGAATTATCTGACGTCATGGCGAATGGAGCTGGCATGCGCTGAACTCAAGAAACATCACTTAAGTATTAGTGAGATAGCCAGATTAACCGGATATAAATCTGTTCCCTCTTTTTCTCTGGCATTCAAACGTCATACCGGAAGAACGCCAGGAGGCTACCGCAATCTGCATAAGAACACTTAAGAGGCCACTCTGATAATTGTCTTTTAATGCGTTTGCAAAATTATCAAAAAGTATCGCAGCGTGCAAAGATTCAACGTCCGCTTCTGGCTGTGAGTTCAACTAATGGATGCAACACACTTATTGAACCGTTCTGCGGGTGATTCATAGTCTGGCGTTTTTCTCGGTCTTTCGTTGAGCTGTCTGGCAACGCTGTTTAGTCTCTGCTGACTGTGAACCGATAAGTCAGTTCCCTTTGAAAATATCGTATTAGCAACCTGTTCGTATTTTCATTTGAGCCACGTGGCCAGGGAGATTGAGGATCACAGAAGTAAATCTGGATGTCTGTTGCTACAGTAAACCGGGTGTGGCTGGTCATTTCAGCTCCCCGATCCCAGGTTAATGTTTTATATAGCTCAGCAGGTAATTCCCGTGCTTGTCTGATGAGTGCAGATATAACCGTTATGGTCTTGTTGTCCCTGATTTTGGCTAACATAACAAAGCGGGAATGGCGTTCTACGAGGGTGACGATACAGGATTTTTTTCGCGCCCTGGATCAGATCACCTTCCCAGTGACCAGGGATGGCTCTGTCTGAGACTTCCGGTGGCCTTTCGCTGATAGGTATCGTATTCGGGATTTTCCCTAATCCTTTCCCTTCAAGTGATGACGTTCGGGATCCACGAACTGCTCTTCCGCTTCTGAGGCATTGCTGCAGCTCTTTTTTTAATGCCCCCCCGGGTTTGTATAAAAGGCGTGTTATAAATCGTTTCGAGTGACATATGCATTTCCTGATTATCCGGATAACAGCGTTTCAGCCAGCCGGCGATCTGTTCCGGCGACCAGTCCTGATGCATCTTCGCTGCAATGATTTTACACAATGTGGGGCTTTCAGTTAGCTTGCAGGCTTTTGGTCTCAGAGCATTTTCCCACGCAGCAGTATCTGCTTTTTCTGCACGGTATTGCTTGGCACCTCCGTGCCTCCTGACCTCGCGGCTAATCGTTGAGGGTGCTCTTGATAAGTTGGCAGCAATGTCCCTGATACTGAGTTTTGCTACCAGTCCTCTGGAGATCTCCTCTCTTTCATCAAGCGTAAGCGCTAATCGATGCCGCTTTTGAACGGGAGGACGGTAGCCACCTGTCTGGTGGATTGTGGGCATGATGGAAGAATGAAATCTTTCTAACATTCTGGCGATATCATGCAGGGAATCACCTTGCTTATATCTGTCACAGATAATCGCCTTCTGCTCTGGCGTGTAGTTAATCCGAGTTCTTCGTTTCATGGCAACGTCCCCCCTTGATTAAGGATAGCGTTGCATCGAGCCATTGAACTCACAGCACATAGCGGCCAACTGGCCGGGCACTGTCCACTAAGAGCGAGAAGCGGACACCTTTCAGCCCTAGTTTAGGAAGTTTAAGTTACCAAATCAGTTTTTCACACACACTTCGCTCAATGCGGACTGTTAGTTGAAATCTGAGCTGATACACCTCTGAATGAGCGATAACACTACCTATATGTGACGCTTCCTAACATTATGTAGAAACTATAACTTTTCACCTAATGTGCAGATATTCCAGCGGCTTCCGGTACTTGTGATAATTGTTCTGCTCATTGGCGCAATATCGATCCGCTGGAATGCACTCAATGGCGCATCCAGCAGACCCGTTATGATTGCGCGAATAACCGCTGCCGATGTAATCGCGCAGTGAGCCCCCTGCACACCCGAATTTCGTGAAAGCCATTCATTTGTACGGGATATAATCGCAGCGATACTCTCGCCACCCGGTGGTGCGTCACACGACAGCCAGCGATGAAATGCTTCACTGTTATCCTTCATAACCTGTTTTATGGGCAGGCCCGCCCATTGACCATAGTCAGGCTCAGCCAGCTGAGTAACAACCTCGCCCCTCAGCCTCAATGCGGCTGCAGTCTGTAGGACTGCAACCTCCGGAGCTAGCCATATTTTACTCCCGGTTCTGATATCTACCTTCATCTTGCTCAGGGCTGCAATTGCTTTCTCACTGAGCTCGTCATTCGCCGGAAAACGCGTGTGGTGGTTTGCCAGGGTTTCTCCCTGGCAGATAAGATGCATCACCGCGCTCACGCTTCAGTCGCCTGCAGACGCAAAACGAAGCCTGACTTTGTTCAGGCTCTTTTCTGTCAGCCAGCCAAACAGAAGTCCGGTTGTACACCACATGGCCAGTTGCGTGCCGAAAGCACTTAACCGGAAGCGCCAGAGAACGTCTGCAGAGAAGCCTTCGGGTATTTCATTCACCGCCGGCATCAGCAGACAGGCCACAATTAGCATCGTGAGGCCAGCCAGGATACCCCAGAGCGCTGCATTCCAGTTGCCCATATGTTTCCGGAGCTGGTGCGCACCCCAGGCTGCCGTAACAACAATCGCGGCTGAAACCAGCAGCATGATGAAGTAAAGCATCGTCCTGTAACCAATCGTAGCTGCATCACCCACCGCCGGCGGATTGGGCGGATATTTCAGCCCCGGCATCAGGCTCATAAACAGAAATCCCCCCAGTGACAGTATCAGCGCAAGCGCTCTTGCGCTTGATGGGCCGGTACGCTGCCAGCATAGCGACCATGCCAGCGCCAGTGCTCCACCCATTGCGGCGCTGAACAATATCATCCCGCTCAGCAGGCCCGCTCCGGACTGTGTACCGCGGGTGAAAACCTCGCCTTCGTCATCATGATTATGTTCACTTTCACTGCTGGCATGCTTTACGCTGAGCGTTTCTTCAAAGGCTATGGCTTTGTCAACCTGCGGCTCACCCAGAAAATGGGCAAAACCAAAGGCAACGATACCCGCCAGCATTCCGGCGAACATTCCGTTCAACAACAGCTTTCCGGTCATGCGTCAGTCCTCAGTGGCAGGGAAATCCCAGCAGATGCCGGGCGTCATGGAAATACTCATGGATCTGATTGCCGGAGAAGACAGCGGTTGCCCCCTGCTCAGCACCGATAAAATAGACCGACAAGAGCACCATCAGCGTGATAAATGCGGTCCAGGGCAGTATTGCGCTGAGCGGAATAGGTGCGTGCTCTGAATGAATATTCTCAACAATGTGTTCCATAATTTGTCCTCATCTGGATGCAAAATCTTCAGGAATCAGTTCGTACAGTTCCCGGGCTTATTGCCACGGGGACACGTTGCACCGGGTGGTGGTGAATATGCTCAGGCGGACAGCTTGCCCTGGTAAGCGTCACCGGCATGCCATGGGGAGTGTTAAGATATGCCTGACGCCATTCATCTGCCCGGCAGCTTATTTCTGCCTCACCGGTCATCTGCAGGGACATCAGCATCTTTTCCGTTGCGGCCACCCACTGGCGGTAATAGGCATCATTGACACTTTCATGCGCCTGCGGCGGATGCGCTCTGATTTCCGCGCTGAAAATGTCTACCCATGCTTTCCAGCTGAACAGCCCTGCCTTATGCATGCAGACGACCAGGGAAAAGACCTGCGCCTGCCACGGGTGCTCAAACGGGGCCATGTCTGATTCCGGTTCACTCATCATTGCCGGTTTAAACGTACTCATAACGCCTCCAGATAATCGTCCCACAGGTCAATGCGCACCGTGTCCTTTGCCGGCGCGTTTTTGCCCCACAACTCTGTTGCGTCGAAGCTGACGCTGTAGACGTGCTGCGGATGATCGCCGAGGCAGTGTGCCACCGTGTCCGGAGTAATAAATACGCCGTGGTCAACGACAATCGTGCCGGTTTTTCCGCGTACATAGCGCGGCAGGCGGGTATGGCCGGCTGGATTGATGTTTTTTGCCCTTACGCGGTCGCCCGCCCTGAAGCTCGCGGGAATATCTGTCTCAACCCGGGCTGATGATCCTGTCATGATGACGGCCTGCACCATTTCCTGGCGTAATACAGGGATGTCAGCAGAAGCTTCTCCCGGCTGCTGGATGCCGGCCAGCTCTTCCGGGGTTATCACCCCCTTTTCAAGCAGCAACGTTTCGAAAGCGTGCATCCAGTGTTCGTAATAGCTTTCTTCAAGGTAGTGCGCCGGGTTCATGCGCTCGATGGCATGCCGGAACATATCTACGTTAAAGTGGCCACCGACAAACAGGGAGGCAAATAATGAAAAGGTGCGTCTCTCCCATTCGTGATGAAAAGGCGGTTCATTTTCTTCAGTAATGACGGCACCCATGCCGTGCATGCCGCCCAGGTCATGTATTCCGTTCATCGCATATCCTCCGTAATGTCTTTCAGAGCATCGGGTTGCAGGGCAACACCGGTGCCTATCATGGCATCGCGCGTCACCAGCTTAGCGAGCTGCTCTTCACTCCAGCCCGCGGTGCCGGTTGGTCTCTCTGGCAGCACGAGATAGCGCAGTTCGGCGCTGCTGTCCCATACCCTTATTTCCTTTTCCTCGCTGATGTTCAGGCCAAACTCAGCCAGAACATTTCGCGGCTCAATAACGATACGCGAGCGGTAAGGCGCGGACTTGTACCACGCCGGCGGCAGGCCCAGCGTCGGCCAGGGGTAGCAGGAACACAGCGTACAGACAGTCACGTTATGAACGTCTGACGTGTTCTCAACCACCATCATGTCCTCCCCCTGTACGCCGGAAAAACCCAGCTCGGCAATGGCCGGGGTGCCGTGTTCAAGCAGACGGGCCTTGTAATCGGGATCGTTCCAGGCCTTTGCCACCACGCGGGCGCCGTTTCGCGGCCCGATGCGGTGTTCGTAGGTATCGACGAGTTCATCCAGCGCAACAGGATCAACCAGTCCTTTTTCCGTCAGTAGTGACTCCAGCGCCTTCACCCGCAGCGCAATCTCTGCCGGGGGCTCGGTGTGGTCGTGCTCATGGTCATGTGCCATCGTTCTTCTCCGGGTGTTGGTAAACGGTGTCGGACATTGCGGCCCGGTTATTACATCTTCTTCCAGTCGCCGCTAGCCTCAAACGCGGCGGCAGCCTGATAAATCGTGCTTTCAGCATAGTGACGGCCTACCAGCATCATGCCAACAGGCAGTCCCCCTGCCAGCCCGCAGGGAACAGACATGGCCGGATGACCGGTCACGTCAAGGGCCGCAGTATTGCCAATCATCTCAAACGCCCTGGAGATATATTCCGTTACCGAACAGTCAGATGATGGCAGGGGCGGAGCCGTAACCGGCACGGTAGGCATGACCAGAAGGTCGAAGTCACTCAGGGCTCGGTCATAATCTGCGCGTGCACGGCGTGCCAGATTCTGGGCTTTGGCATAATAACGGCCGTTGTAGCGCGTCAGACCGTACTGGCCGATGAGCATACAGATTTTGAGTGAGGGGGAGAGCGAGTCTGCGTTCGTACGCCATCCGGCATGTTTATCGAGCAAGGCAACATCATAGAGGCCCTCCCAGTTAAACCCCATGCCGTTGCCGTGCATCATCTGCATCGTCAGGCCCTCGCAGCCGATGGGTGACCACAGCGCGGCGGCAAGCGTATGCCCCGGCACCGAGACCTCGCCTGCCTGGGCGCCGAGGCTTTTCAGGCGATCTATCGCGGCCCGGACTTTCTCCGCGACCGCCGGCTGAAGGTTAGGTAACCCAAACCCCTCCGTCACAATCCCTATTTTCAGTCCACTGACTCCTTTCTCCAGCGCGGCGGTATAGTGTCCGCTGCGCGGGCTGTACTGCCGCGGGTCCAGACCGTCAGGGCCAGCCATGACTTCCAGCATCAGAGCGTTGTCACGCACGCTGGCGGTAATGGGTCCGGCATGGTCGATAGTGGCCTCAATGGGCATAATACCGGTGTAAGGCACCAGCCCGTGGGTGGGTTTCATTCCGTAGGTGCCGCAGAATGCGGAGGGAATACGGATAGAACCGCCCTGGTCGCAGCCCACAGCCATATCAACCTCACCCGCGGCAACCAGCGCGGCGCTGCCCGAAGAAGAGCCCCCGGCACTGTGTCCCTGACGCCAGGGGTTATGGACAGGCGCCGGATCGGAGGTATGACTGCCGCCGGAAAGGCAGAAATGTTCACAGGTAGCCTTACCCAGTATGGTTGCGCCGGCGTCCAGCAGGCGGGTTACCACTGTCGCATCGAAGGCGGGCACATGCCCCTCCAGCGAGGCAGCCCCGTTCATCATGGGCACGCCGGCCAGCGCGATGTTGTCCTTCAGCGCCACGGTTTTTCCTTTCAGCCTGCCATCGGGCGCCCCCGTTACCTCACTCTTGTAATACCAGGCGTTAAATTGATTTTCAGCTCCTGCCGGACGGTGCCCTTTTTCGCGCGGGTACTCAACCGGCGGAATTTCATCCGTTAAACCCTCTATCAGGTCATAGGCATCAAGGTTAGGCTGCATCAGGGAAAGATATTCAGCGGCTTCACTCTCTGACAGAGTCAGATGAAGCTGGCGGGCGAGTTGCTGTAGCTGGGTGGAATCCGGGCGTTCAATGGCCATTTTTCTGTTCCTCATATAAATATCTAAGACTGATTTCCTGCTCTGAACATAACGCGGGCGGCCCCCCGCTACCTGGCTGAGAAGGACAGCCAGGTGGTCAGGAAGGACAGCATCAGAAAACGCGGGCGTAGCGCAGGTTCACTCGGAAATTTTCTTCCGCACCATTCTCCACGCGCAGATCCCGCCCCAGCTGGATCTGGAACTGATCGCGCGGGGTGACGAATTTCGTGGTAGTCAGGCGAATATTCGTGGTCTGAGTCGGGTTATCCTGATTCACACCATCGATAGTGGTTTCGCCCCCCCAGGTCTGACCTAATCCCAGTCCAAAGGAGAGCGTCTGATCGGACATGTACCGTCCCATTATCTGTGCGGCCCAGGCGTTATCCTGTTCGAGTCGTGATGAACCGGGGCCATAGTCACTGTTATTCCCGTACCAGATGCCATCGCCCACCACGTCCAGCGCCCAGCGTTCTGTAAAGAACTTCACCCATGCGGCCTGCAGATCCACTTTCCAGCGGTTTTCGCCCAGATTCAGGGGATCGTTATGGTCGTAACTGCCAGAAGGCACGTACAGATAAGGTGCAAAACCAAAGATGTCGCCGCCGTCGCTGAGCCTGACTTTCAGTGGAACGGTCAGTATGAGATCACCTATGCCACTGGCTGAGCCAAGCGAAGCAGCCTCCCCGCCGCCTGAAATCCGCCCAAACGGCAAAAGGAACTGCGGGTCCAGCGTTGCCGATTCGGTAATCTGCACGGTGTGCAGCAGACGCAGCATGCCGATATCGGAGGTCAGGTTGTAATCAGAGCTGACTTTGCTACCGCGCGAATGGGCCGAGCCGGTTGAGGCGTGCTGGTAGTAAAGCAGTCCTACGGTTGTGCCGTCAGAAAACTGGCTGTAATCACCGGGCGCCACTTCCACCGCGAAAGCCGACAGAGACGCGAGCATGAGAGCAGGCGCGCTGAAACGTAATGCGTGCATAAAACCCCCCAAAGTGTTGACGTTGATAATCCTTTTTTCTCAGCGCTTCGCGTCACGCATCATTCCGGTTCCAGGATGGCAGTTGATGTATTCAAAAGTCTGAAAACGGGCGTCTGAAACGGAAACCTCATGGTAAAGCCGCAGCTTCTGCAGGCCGGTCACGACACGGAAGAAGGTGGTGAAGATACGCAGATGGGTGGGGTGGGATTCGGCCCAGCGCTCAAGCCGGTCCAGAGAGCGCCAGAAGCCAATATCATAGGCAATATCCAGAAGGTTTCCGTCACGGTCGACGTTGCGCACAAAGCGGTTGCTGTAGCAGCCGAGTGCGTGCCCCTCGTCGCGCAGAAAATCCATGCCTGCCTGCAGCGGCGGCAGCATCTCATTGAAGTAAAGCTGGCGCTCCTGTTCATCGGCTTCTGCCCAGTCCTGACCGGAGCGGATAAGCGTAATGTTGTCGTGACCCTGCACGACCACCCGACCTCCGGCTGCGGGATCGCCTGCCATGATGCGCAACTCGCCGTCAGGCTGCAGCCAGTCATTCTGTGAGGCCGGAATCCGGTCACGCACCGACCCCCAATAGCCGTGTTCCTGAATCTCACCGCTGAGATTGTTCATGAGGGCCCCGACGCCCGGCAGCTCCTCTTTGAAGGCGTACAGGGTTTCGAACTGCTCGGCGCGTGGTGCGATAATTTCCCGGAAATAGCCAAGCTCCTCACTCAGACGTTCGTCTGATGACCACCAGTTTTCGATCTCTGGCAGGCGCAGCCAGCGGCAATAGGCTGACGGATCCCGCCAGTAGCCCACCACAATAAAATTCCCGAATCCCTGGTTATCGACGTGAAAGGTCATGTCATGGTGATCCGCACCGTAATCCAGACTGAAGCTGTCGACCATGTGCTGCATGGCTAATATCGCTTTCTGCCGGTGCTCTTCATGAAACTGCACCCCCAGATAGGTCATGACGACCTGGGTCAGCTCTTTATCGGCCCGACCGACAAACATCGGAAAAGGAGGTTCGTAGTCATCATGAACCCGGCGGGACAGCGTGCGGGGGCATTTAAGGTGCTTGTCGATGGCTGATTCCATAAAACTCTCCGGTATGCTTTTCAGTGATGAATATTTTCAACACCAATACTAAGGAGAATTTTTCTGTCTACCTGGCTGAGCAGGACAATCAGCTGGCTGTTGCGGACACATCTTTGATTGCGTTACCGCGGATTAAATCTGAATAGAAATGGTGCGGGAGTGCCCTGGAAAAGTGCACCGGGGAGGCTGGCACACTTCTGACCGCGTCAGTATATGCATGTGGTGCGGGATAAAAGCATGGCACGGAAATTGCTTAAAGTCAGGAACAACTATTAGCTATCAGCCGATTTATATGAGGTGTCGCTGTGAATAATTATTCCGCACCCCAGGGAGAAATTCGGTATTCAACCGGAGAGGTTGCAGTCCATCAGCGCTTCGATTACTGGCATGATGTTATTCTTCGTCACTGTATTCCTTCAGAGGGCAAGCCTCAGGCTGCCGGCAGATTCAATGGTGAGCTTGCGGTACGTGAAATAGGGCTGGTAGATGTTTGCACCCTTAATTCAACCCTGCATCACTGGGAAAGAAAGGCACATCATCTGCGCTCGGGGCCGGAGGATGACCTGTGGCTGGGCTATATTCAGGGGGGATATGGTCAGCTCGAACAGGGCGGCCGCAGGGCCTCTCTGTCAGCAGGGGACCTGGTGCTTTATGATGCGGCTCAGACTTTTCGGTTCAGCATTGGCGGGAGCGATAATCATCTGATCCGGATCCCGCGGCACCTTCTCAATGGGCAGATTTCGGCCGGAAGGGGAATGACCGCCACAATTCTTGATAACAACCGCCCCGGTGTGGTCCCACTCCGGGAAATCGTCTGTCTGGCCGCAAATAATTCTGTTTTGTCGGGTAACCCGGAAATGGCCGGGCGCTTTTCGCAGACGATACTGGATCTGTTGACGCTGAGTCTTGAACTTCAGAGTATCGATAAAGTCGCTGCTGAACGCGATTTGTACGCGAGAGTACGTAACTATATCAGTCGTAATCTGAAGAACCCCGAACTAAGTCTGGAAAGCATTGCGAAAGCGCATCATGTTTCCGTTCGCACTGTAACCCGTGCTTTTGCCCGCCATCAGAAAACTCCGGCTGCTATTATATGGCAGGAACGTCTGACCGCCTGCAGAAACGCCCTTGTTCAGGGCGGGGCACGAAGTGTTTCAGAGATAGCTCTGGATCACGGTTTCTCTGATTTGACCCATTTCAGCCATGCATTTCGTAAAGCTTTCGGAGTAACGCCAAGTTCGGTGATGAAGGAGAATTCATGCGTGATTAACATGGGCGGATTTTCGGAGCATGAAAAACTGGCTGAAGGCTAATTGTAGTGGTCAACAAAAACTGGCCACGGCTTTAGAGTTTTTCCAGAACAATCGTTCTGATTCATTCGGCGTCAAACCACCATTATATTGATGAGGTCTGAGCTGGCTGTAATATCCTGTGATGTAATTCGTTATTGCCGTGCTGGCTTCGCTAAAATTCACGTAGCCGTTATCCGGTACCCACTCTGTTTTCAGGCTTCTGAAGAACCGTTCCATTGGGCTGTTATCCCAGCAATTCCCCCGGCGACTCAGGCTTTGCTTTATCTGACACCTCCACAGTAACTGCCTGAAATTCCTGCTGGTATAGTGACTGCCTTGATCCGAGTGATACAGTAAATTAGCCGGCTTTCCTCGCGCTTCCCATGCCATGGACAGCGCTTTAGCTGTCAATGCAGAATCCGGGAAAAATGACATCGCCCAGCCAACCGGTTTACGGGAAAACAAATCGAGTACTACAGCCAGATAAGCCCAGCGTTTTCCCGTCCAGATATAAGTCACATCACCGCACCAGGCCTGATTAGGCTCGGTAACAGCAAACTGGCGATCCAGATAATTAGGGATCTCAATGTGTTCCTTAGACGCCTTCTTATAACGATGGCCAGGTTGCTGACAGCTGATAATATTGAGTGCTTTCATCAGCTTTGTTGCCCGCCAGCGGCTCAGTTTTATACCTTTGGTGGTGACCATCGCGGCAATGCTTCGCGCTCCTGCTGAGCCGTTACTTTCGCGATAAACTTCACGCACAAGGCTCAGTAATGCCACTCTCGTGGCGTCAGGCTTCCTGGGCTGCCGCCAGTATTTATAACTGAGCGATGAACCCCAAACACGTTGCACACAACGGCAACAGGAAACCGCGCCCTGAGTTTCTCAACTAATGAGAACTGTTCAGGGAGTCTGACATCAAGAGCGCGGTAGCCTTTTTTAATATATCCCTTTCCATTTCAACGCGTTGAAGTCTTTTCTTCAACTCACGTATCTCAATCTGCTCAGGTGTCATGGGTGAAGCTATGGGTGATTTTCCCGCTCGCTCTTCTTTCAGTTGTCGAACCCATTTGTCCATCGTGGATTTGCCGACATTCATCGCAGTGGCAGCGGCGGCAACGGTGTAGTGCTGATCGAGTACAAGCTGGGCAGCTTCGAGGCGAAATTCGGGGCTAAAATTGCGTCTGTTACGTCCGGTCATAATGTCACCTGTTTTGACTATGAGGTAATGATATCACCTCTATTCAGGTGGCCAAATTCAGTGTGCCACTACAAAGGGACATCAGTTCAGGGCTATCATCACCCGTGGAGATGCGGGTGTTAAAACAGAAATACTGGAAAAGCTCCCTTTTTTAGGGCTGATAGCGGTATTCGGCGTAGGTAAAGATGCAATTGACCTGGCTTATACCCGGCAACATAATATTGCCGTCGCTATTACTTCTGGCATTTTAACCAGCGACGTCGCTGATATGGCGATAGGCCTGATGTTGAGCGGGGCGCGTAAACTCTGTCAGGGAGATCGATTCGTTCGCAGCAGAGCCTGGGAAAATAAAGCGCCGCCGCTGGCAACCCAGGTAAGCGGCAAGCGCCTCGGGATCGTGGGTATGGGAAACATTGGACAGGCTATTGCAAGACGTGCGCTCGCGTTCGATATGCACATTAGCTATAACAGTCGAACCGAAAAAGAGTCACTACCCTATACATGGCAGGCAAATTTGCTGAGCCTTGCGCGCGACAGTGATTTTCTTGTGATTGCTGCCTCAGGCGGCGCGCATACAAAAAACCTTATTAATTCAGACGTTATTGCCGCCATGCCAGCACACGCTTGGCTGATAAATATTGCCCGAGGCTCAATGGTGGATGAGCCGGCATTAATTAATGCTTTGCAGAGTAATAAAATCGCCGGAGCAGCACTGGACGTTTTTGCCAGTGAACCTAACATCTCAGAAGCATGGCTGGCACTTGAGAATGTCGTGCTACAGCCGCATGTTGGGAGCGCAACGTATGAGACGCGTCAGAAGATGAGTGAAAGCGTTCTCGCTAATGTAGACGCTTTCTTTACCGGGAAAACACTGCCGGGCCAGCTCAGAGGGTCACAATTATGATCAACATGGAAAACATGAGCAAGCTGCCACGACTGCCTACGGGATTTTATAATGAGTGAACTTTTTGATATTACTAGCAAAAGAATATTAATTACCGGCGCGTCACAGGGAATATGCTTTATCCTGGCACGATGTCTGGCTCAGCATGGTGCAGAAATCATTATTAACGGAACCCATGCTGAGCGAGCCGAAAAAGCCGCCAGAACGCTGCGTGAAGAGGGATTTACCGTTCACGTTGCTGTGTTTGAAGTGGCAAATGCAGCCGAAGTACAAACCGGCATCTACGAAATTGAGAATAACCTGGGCCCGATAGATATTTTTATTAATAATGCCGGCATTCAGCGGCATCATCCCTTTACGGAATTTCCCCTTGATGACTGGAACGATATTATGGCGGTCAATCAGACTGGAGTGTTCCTGGTTTCTCAGGCTGTCGCCCGGCAGATGAGAAAGCGTCAATCGGGAAAAATCATCAATATTTGTTCCATGCAGAGCGAGCTGGGACGCGACACAATCACGCCTTACGCGGCATCCAAGGGCGCAGTAAAAATGCTGACTCGCGGGATGTGCGTAGAACTGGCCATGCATAATATTCAGGTCAATGGTATCGCGCCTGGCTACTTCAGAACGCCGCTGACAGAACCTCTCGTGCAGGATAAAGCTTTCAGCGAATGGTTATGCAAGCGAACGCCAGCCGCGCGCTGGGGAAAACCCGAAGAGCTGATTGGGGCCGCGGTTTTTCTCTCATCCCGGGCGTCTGATTTTATCAACGGGCATCTTATTTTTGTTGATGGTGGCATGCTGGCGGCTGTGTAATAAAAAACCTTTTTCAGTAAGGGCCTCGTGGCCTGACTGGATACTGCATTATTCTCTCATTAAAGAAGCCGGCCCACGCTCTGTCGGCTCGCCTCTGTTCCTTAACAACTATTCAGAGCAGAATCTGAATTTTTGCATAGCGCGCTTTATCGGCTGCCATCTCAAAAGCCTTTGCGGCTTCATAAATGTCGACTTCGGCTGACAAAAGAGGAAGCGGATCTATTCTGCGATTTTCCAGCCAGTTAACCGCATGTTGAACTCATCCACAAAGCGGAAAGATTCTTTTAGCTGAATCTCTTTCACCAGCAGCTGCCTACAGGATAATCTACGCTGGCTGCTCCCATTCCGAGCTGAACTATCTTTCCGGCAGGAAGCACAAAGCTTACTGCCGACGAGATAGCCGTAGCCGCGCCTGATGCCTCGAAGCACACATCGAGATAGCCGCCTTCCGCGCGCCAGAGATCCGCCTGCTGCTCATCGCGTGCATCGATGGCCGCTGTGGCTCCCATAGCGAGCGCAAGATGCCGACAGCGTTCGCTGATATCGGTGTGGATTACCTCAGACGCGCCGGAGGCGAGGACAGCCGCGGTGACAAGGCAGCCAATAGGTCCCGCACCCGTTACCAGCACGCGTTTGCCGACCAACTTGCCTGTCTGACGTACCGCATGTATACAGACGGCGAGAGGTTCGGCGAATACCAGTCGTCTGGGATCTCCATCGGGCTGACAGGGTACACACTGCTGCGGATCGAGCGCAACGTACCGTGCAAATCCGCCATTCACATGAGGGAAGAATTGCGCGCTGCCCATAAAACGCACTGAGCGGCATAGATTCTGATGCCCCTCTTCGCAAAATTTACATCTCCTGCAGGGTCGTGTGGGATTTACCGCGACGCGCTGGCCCGCTAACAGACCACTCTTTGCAGGAGCGTACTCGACTGTACCGATAAGCTCATGCCCAAGGATCATAGGGGCCTTCAGAACAGACATGCCTGCACGTCCATGAAGATAATAGTGAATGTCCGAACCGCAAATACCGCCGCGTTCGACTTTTATCAATACCTCTTCATCGTGCCATTCCACCATGTAGTTTTCACAGCGAACGTCATGTACTTTATGAACAGTGACTGCCTTGACTTCTTTTTGCTGCATATCATTTTCTCAGGTTCAGATTAATCCCAAAAAAATGTAATGCCTTTTCAGGTGCACAAATAAGGTGCATCAAAAGCTGATGCCATTCTTATAAACCTATGGAATTTATGGGCTTTTAATTCATAATTATTCTTTCAACACTTTATTGCACCATAATTGTGACGATGATCCATTTAATTTTCTTTTACGCACTAATTTTGTGCTGTGCGTCAAAATTTAACATATGAAAATTATATGTTTAGAGATAATGTCATAACTCTGAAATTACCCCATATCTACCGGAATAAAAAATCAAATATAATCATTAACATAAATAAAAAATGAGAGCAAAAAAGCCTGGTTGTGTTTTGATTATCATATTTTTTAACGGCAAGATACCTGTAAAAAAAGTGTTGCAAATATAATTTTTAAAATGATAAATAATTCTCAGTTGATAATAAATTTTCATTTAAAGGATACCTGATATGTCATTAGAGACCGCTGGCTTGCGTATTTCATCATTCTGGGAACGCCCAGAGAAAAATTGGCTTTCAGCCTTCGCTGAGTTCCCCGTTGCAAATATTGGCGACGCAATGGAAAGGTTAAATATGTGTGATGCAGGCATCATTCCGGTCAGCAGCAACACGGCCTTTGTGGGTTTTGCGTTTCCTGTTCTGGTCACGGCAGGCGATAACGCGGCCGTCATCAAATCTCTTGATTACATTCAGCCTGGCGACGTCATGATGATTAATGGGCTTGGGCATATCGATCGCGCGCTGGTCGGTGAGCAGCTCACGCAGCGATTTCAGCATGCCGGCGCGGTAGCACAGGTTATTGACGGTGCCATACGCGATCGCAAAGTGATTGAATCCACCGGCCTGCCGACCTTTTGTCGTGGCACAACGCCTGCCGGGCCTTTTAAAAACGGACCTGGCGTTATTGGCGAGCCTGTCGCAATTGGCGGAGTCGTATGCAGCGCCGGAGATATCGTGGTGGGTGACGAAGATGGCGTCATCATCATTCCTTTCTGGCGAGCGGAAAAAGTCCTCGCTGCGGTACGGGAAGTTGCGCGTCGAGAAGCGGAAATGACGGCCGAAGTGACCGGTAAATATCAGTAGAACGCTACTTCAGGTCTGATCTGCCGCGGTTCCAGACTTAATCAACCACTTTTCAGGGCAAAACAATGACGAAATCACATGCGGTTACAATGGATTATGCTTTGCCGAAGGATGGAACGAAAAAAAACAACGTTGTACGCCGCGCATCGCTTGCAGGCGGCGTGGGTTCGTTTGTTGAATGGTACGACTACGGCATCTATGGCCTGCTCGTCAGCTCTCTAGTTCTGGTTTTTTCAGCCAGCGACATGAGTACCACCGACGCCGGGCTGATGCTGACCTACGTAGGGTTCACCGTCAGTTTCTTCGTTCGCCCGTTTGGCGGCATCATTTGTGGCTATCTGGGTGACAGAATAGGCCGTCAGAAACTGCTGGCTGTTTTGCTGCTGATGATTTCCCTTGCGACCGCTGCCGTTGGGTTGATGCCGACCTATGCGAGTATCGGCTGGGCCGCACCCGCGCTGCTAATATTACTTCGAATCGTTCAGGGCTTTTCCGCAGGCGGAGAAGTTTCAGGCGCAGGCTCCTTTGTGGCAGAGTATGCGGAAGATCATCGCCGTGCGGTTGTCATGTCTCCTCTGGTAATGGGATCCTTTATTGCCTTGCTGTTCGGCAGTTTATTGATCAGCGGTCTGATTAATGTTTTCGGCGTCAGCGCCTTGAACAGCTGGGTCTGGCGCGTGCCCTTCCTGCTTGCTATCCCCATGGCGTTGATCGGCGTCTATATCCGCACCCGCATCGAAGATACGCCTCATTTTCAGATAGTGAAATCCAGCAAACGCGTGGTACGCAATCCTCTTAAAGAAGTCCTCACTTCAAAACGCCATTTAAAGGCGATCGGGCTGGCCATCACGCTGCCGGCGGTTAATGGACCTGGCTACTACATTCTGTTCGTCTATATGCCAACTTACCTCAATAAAGTGATGCATTTTCAGCAGATCCAGAGTCTGCTGGTCACCGCCTGCGGACTGTTGACTATCATCGGCGCCATCCCATTGATGGCATGGCTGTCGGATCGCCTTGGGCGCAAGCCTCTGCTGATGGCTTCAGCGATTGCCATGGCTGTGCTGGCATGGCCGTGTTTCTGGCTGCTTACCCTGGGCATGATGCCGCTGGCCTGTATGTCGGCCGTTCTGCTTGCCTTCGCCTTTGCAGGACACGCTGCCGTTATTCAGACAACGCTGGCAGAAATGTTTCCCACTAACGTTCGTTACAGCGCTTATAGCATCGGTTTTAACCTCTCAACGGTCATTTTTGGCGGTTCCGCCCCATTACTGATGACATGGCTGATCGGGCTGACGGGTGTAGCCAGTATCCCCAGCTATATGGTGATGTTGACGGCCCTCCTTACCCTGTTCAGCGCCTTTTATCTGAAAGAAACCGCAGGCAAACCGCTCTGTGACGAATAACGGTAGCGGGATTTAAGCACACTCTCCTGATTTCGAGGTCTCTATGAAAAACGTATCTCCCTGGCGGATAGGGTTCGATATTGGCGGCACCTTCACCGATCTGGTGCTGTTAAATGACATAACGGGTGAAGCCATCCGCCATAAAACGCTTACCACGCCCGACGATCCGTCTGAAGGGGCGTATACCGGGCTGACACAGCTGGTCGGGCTGGCCGGTTTAGCAGCGAATGATATTCATACCATCACGCATGGCACGACCCTCGCGATTAACGCCCTGCTGGAACGACGCGGCGCGAAAACTGCGCTGGTCGTCACGCGCGGCTTTCGCGATGTGCTGGTACTTGGGCGCGAGTACCGCTATGACATCTACGACCTGAACGGTGCACCGGCGCAGCCTTTGCTGCCTCGTTCGCACGCCTATGAGATTACCGAGCGCGTCACGGCCCGCGGTGACATCGTGACGCCGCTCAATGAAGCGGACGTTTTTCAGCTGGCCGCAGAACTTCGCGAAAAACAGTACGAAGCCGTAGCGGTCCTTTGCATACACGCCTACGCCTGGCCTGACCATGAAAACCAGATTGAAGCGATCCTGAGCTGTGAGCTGCCCGGCGTTTCCATTTCCTTATCGCATAAGGTGTCGCGTGAGATCCGTGAGTATGACCGCGGCGTCCTGACGGCAATGAATGCCTTTGTGCAGCCCAAGGCCAGGCGTTACATGGCACGTCTGGAGACCAAACTGCGTGAAGGCGGCTTCACCTGCGACTGGCTGGTGATGGGTTCGAACGGTGGCTTAATGGCGCCACAGGTGGCAGCAGACTATCCGACGCGCATTATCGAATCCGGTCCTGCGGGCGGTATCGTGGCCACGGCGGCGTTTGCCCGCAGAAACCAGACGCACCAGGTGCTGGCGTTCGATATGGGCGGCACCACGGCCAAGGCCTGCGTCGTGCGCGACGGGGAGCCCTCGATTACCACCGATTATGAGGTGGGGCGCGCCGACCGGTTGTTGAAGGGCAGCGGCTTACCGGTGAAGCTGCCGGTGGTGGACATGATTGAAATCGGCGCAGGCGGTGGCAGTATCGCACGCGTCGACTCACTGGGCCTGCTGGAAATCGGGCCGGAAAGCGCCAGCGCCTGGCCCGGACCTGCCTGTTATAGCCGTGGCGGCACGCAGCCCACGGTAACGGATGCCAACCTGGTGCTTGGCTTACTGGATCCCGACGCTTTTCTCGGAGGTCGCATGCGCCTTGACGTTGAGGCGGCCCGTCAGGCGATCCAGCGGGTAGCAGAGCCGCTGGGGCTGAGCATTGAAGATGCGGCCTGGGGTATTCATGAAGTAGCGAACAGTAAAATGTCTGAAGCACTGCGCACGCACTCTGTTGAAAAGAATGTCAGCCCGTCGCAAATGACGATGCTGGCCTTTGGCGGTGCCGGTCCCAGCCACGCCTGGTCGCTGGCAAAGCAGCTGAATGTGCGACAGGTTTATTTTCCTAACGGCGCTGGCGTTTATTCCGCATTTGGCCTGCTGACCGCCCCGCCCAGCGCAGACTTTGTGCGCAGCGATCGCTGTCGTTTGGTGCCTGGCTTCGATGCTGCGCGTGTTAGTGCGTTGTTCGCGGAGGGTTTTGATGAAGCCTTTAGCACGCTGGCGGCTGCCGGTGCGGAACCGGAGAGCGTTATAAAACAGAAATTAGCCGGCGTACGCTATATCGGCCAGGGGTCTGAGCTGACGGTCACATTACCCGATACGTTTCTGACTGAGTGTGACGTACAGGCGCTGGTCGACGCGTTTGAAGCGGCTCATCTGGCTCGCTTTGGCCGCACCCTGCCCGGACAGGGCGTTGAGGTGGTGAACTGGCGCGGTCGCGTGCAGACGCCCCCGCCTAAGCTCAACACCACTGACCAGCTTCGTCACCCCGAGCCTGACGCCTGTGAAAAAATCCTTCAGGTCTATCTTGGTAGTAAGCAAGGGTTTAGCGCATGCCGCGTGATCCCGCGCAGTTTGCTGATCGCTGGCGAAGCGGTACAGGGGCCAGCGTTACTGCAGGAAAAAGAGTGTGCGATTTATGTCGGACCCGGCGCCTCCGCGCAGCTGGATGAACAAGGCAATATTTTGATGGAGCTGAACTGATGACTGTTGCAACCCCTGACAACCTGCGTTTCCTGGACGACCCTGTTAGCCTGCGTATCGTCTGGGATCGTCTGGTCAGCATTTCTGAAGAAGCGGCCGCTACACTGGTTAATATGGCTTTCTCCAGCATTATCCGTGAAGTGGGTGACTATTCGTGTCTGCTGATGGATGCCAGCGGCAGCTCGCTTGCGCAGCCAAAAACCAGCGTTCCGGTATTTATCGGTACACTGCCTGCAACGGTGCGTCACTTGCTGGCAAAGTTTCCAGCTGAGACATTAAAACCAGGCGATAGTCTGATTACCAACGATCCGTGGCTGGGCACAGGGCATCTCAATGACGTCACGGTCGTGACGCCCGTCTTTCGTGACGGGACGCTGGTTGCCTTTACCGGCGCAGCGGCGCATATGTCTGATATTGGCGGCTCGTTAAACATGGGCTCATCACGCGATATGTTCGAAGAGGGTTTCTTTATTCCGCCGAGCAAGCTGATGATTGAAGGTCAGGTCAATCAGCAACTGCTGGGTATTTTCCTTGCCAACGTACGCGCTCCCGATCAGGTTGAGGGCGATTTGCACGCTATGCTTGCTGCCAATCAGATTGGTGCCAACGGCCTACTGAGTCTGATGGATGACCTGCAACTGGGGTCCGTTAAGCCGCTGGCGGAAAAAATCCATGCCCTGACTGAACATGCCATGCGCAAAGCCATTGACGCGGTGCCGGACGGCCGCTACGAAGCAGCAGTCGATATCGGTGACTACGAAGGCGATATTCACCTGCATGTCGCGGTCATCGTTGAGGGCAGCA
This sequence comes from Pantoea sp. 9140, assembly GCF_000745295.1. NCBI lineage: Bacteria > Pseudomonadati > Pseudomonadota > Gammaproteobacteria > Enterobacterales > Erwiniaceae > Pantoea > Pantoea sp. 9140. The sequence goes on from NZ_JQNO01000001.1 coordinate 2,316,888, forward strand.
ATATCAATATTGATTATGCAGGCTCGTCAGCCGAGTCACTGTTTGGCAGCAACTGCCCGATGTCTTTTACCTATGCCTACAGCGTTTATCCGCTGAAATGTCTGCTTGAACCTCACCTTCCTAATAATGAAGGCTGCTTCAGATCCATTACCGTCACCGCACCTGAAGGTTCTATCGCTAATGCACGCCCGCCCTGTGCCGTAGAGATGCGTAACCGCGTGGGGCATATGGCGCATGCGGCGATTTTTACTGCTCTTTCCGACATCATGCCTGAAAGGGTAATGGGCCATTCCGGTAGCGCGCCCGTGACCTGTGACGTGTTTGCCGGACAGTTTGACGACGGGCGTCGCTTTGTGGAAAGCCTCTGCGTTAACGGCGGAACCGGCGCGCGACCTACTGCAGACGGCATCGTCACAGGCTTTCCAGGCAATATGTCGTCCACGCCCGTTGAGCTGATTGAAGCCGCCACCCCCCTGCTCTTCTTGCAAAAAGCGATTGTGCCCGACTCGGGCGGCGCTGGTCGCTATCGGGGCGGCGTGGCGCAGAGAATGGTGATCCGCAACACCAGCAATTATCCCCTTTCCCACAGCATGTTTTATTCACGACAGAAGCACGCGGCCGAAGGCGTACTGGGCGCGTCGGCAGGCGCCCCGAACTATGTGGCGATCAATGGCGAGCCGCTGGCTAAACCCGTGGGCCGTCACGACGTTATGCCTGGCGATGAGATCACGATACAGATGCCGGGCGGCGGGGGAAAAATGCCCATCGCTGAACGCGAAAAACAGGCCCTTCTGTGGGATCTCCAGGAGGGCTACATTACTGAAGCCGGTGCGTTGCGCGATTACGGCGTGAAGATAGCGGAACTGAAAAGGGGATAGGTCATGGATCAGTTAACAGGAAAAGTGGTGATGGTCACGGGTGCCGGCAGCGGCATCGGTAAAGCAGCGGCGGCGGGATTTGTCGCTCGGGGTGCGCGCGTCATCTTAGTCGGCCGCCGTCAGTCCGTGCTGGACGATGTGGCTGAAACGCTGCGAAAAGTGGGTGGCGAAGTATGGGCACGTACAGCCGACATCAGTAAAAAAGAGGAGATTGACGCGCTCGTAAACTGGTCGAAAAGCGAACCAGGCGGCGTTGATATTCTGGTGAACAACGCTGGCAGCTCCAGCAAAACGCTGAATGCCCGCTGGATTGAAGAAGATGAGTGGGATCAGGTTCAGGACGTCAATATGAAAGCGGTCTTCCTGCTTACTCAGGCGCTGCTACCGGCCATGCTGGCCCGCAAAAACGGCACGATCATCACGGTATCTTCACTGGCGGCGTTGCGGCCGAACTTGTTAGGCGGCGCTGCCTATGGCGCCGCTAAGGCCGCGGCCCGTAATTTTATGACCTATCTGCATAACACTTTTCGCAATGACGGGATCCGCGCGACCAGTATTCTTCCCGGCGAGGTAAATACGCCGATCATGGATAATCGCGCCAGCCCGCCCGCACAGGTTATTCGCGATAGTATGGTGCAGCCAGAAGACGTTGCCGAGGCCATTTTGCTCTGCGCTTGCCTGCCGACGCGCACGGTGATTGAAGAACTGATCGTTGCGCCGACTTTCCTGCGCGATGTCTCAGCGGATATTGAGGCAAGCCGCTGGAAAAATGCCCCTGCCGATTGTGCAACTGAGCGTGAATCTCATCAAAAAGGTGAATTATGACTTCCAGACTTTTTACCTCATCCGAGGCTGTTCTGCGCGTTGAGCGCTTCTCTATGCGTGTACAGCAGCCTGCATCATCCGACGATATGATCTCCCTGGCAATGGGCGAACCCGACTTCGATACACCGCCGCGCATTATCCAGGCAGCGATGGATGCGCTACAGAATGGATTTACGCACTACGCGCCCCTGTTAGGTGATAAAGCCTTGTGTCAGGCGCTGGCGGATGAGGTTTCTGCACAAAGCGGTAATCCGGTAAAAGCGGGTGAAGTGCTTGTTACGCATGGGGGGACGGCAGGCCTGGCTGCGGCGATCCTTTCTATTGTCAATCCTGGCGATCGCGTGGTCATTCCCGACCCAACCTATTCGTTATATGCCGACCTGGTGAATATGGCTGGCGGTATTTGCGTGCCAATGCCCTGCCGCAGCGATTTACACTGGGATTTTGAGCGGCTTGATAAGGCGCTTGAAGGGGCAAAACTCTTTGTTTTCTGTAACCCTGCCAACCCGACCGGCATTGTGCACAGCAGTGACGAGATTGAAGAGCTGGGCAGGCTGGTCAACCTTCACGATACGCTGGTTGTTGCGGATGAAGCTTACAGCGATCTGGTCTTCACTGACCGTCCCTTTACCTCAGTTTTGCAGCTTCCTGCTTTTGCCGGACGAACGCTGTTTTGTCATACGTTTTCCAAGAGTTATGCGATGACCGGCTGGCGGGTTGGTTACCTGGCCGGGCCGGTAGAAATGATTGCAGCTGCAGCGCGCGTGCACAATACCGTCAATGGTTCGGTCAACAGCGCGGTGCAGCACGCGGCTCTGGTGGCGCTTACCGAATGTAAAGATGACATTAAACGTATGTATGATGTCTATCGGGAGCGTCGCCTGTTGATGATGCAGGGGCTTGAAACCATTCCTGAGCTGACGCTGAACAAACCAGAGGGTGCTTTTTACTGCTTCCCGTCTTATTCTCTGCCCATTCCGGCTATAGATATGGTGGCCCTGTTACGTGAACAGGGGATCGCTCTGCGGCCTGGCAGTGAGTTTGGGGTAGCCGGAGAGGGGCACCTGCGCCTTTCTTACGCGGCCAGTAGTGAGGCCATCAGCGAAGGGATACGCCGCCTGAAGCGTGGACTTGCCAGTTTAAAATAACCACCGGCGCCAGAGGATACTGAATCCACCATGACGGGAAAACCGATGCGCAGTGATACCGAAAGGAACCGCAAGAGTCTTATTCAGGCTGCGGCCAGATTATTCGAGCGTTCAGAAAATCCGATTAGCATGACGGAAATTGCCGCCGAAGCTGGTGTTTCCGTGGCGACAGCTTATCGTCAGTTTACGTCGGTAGAAGAGGTGCTGAATACCTATCGTCAGGATGTGGGGCAGCTGTTGCTGGATTACAGCCGGAAGCAGAGCTGTAGCGGGCTGCTGAAGCTGGAGAAGGTCAGCCGATACTGGATAAAGCTGGTCCGGGAGCGCGGCGCCGCCATGGTGCCGATGCGCAACCGGAACGGCTATCTGGAGCGTTTATGGGAAGGCGCAGAGTATCTTCTGGTGCAGGCCGACGCTCTGCGCCCCGCCCTGCACGAATCAATGGAAGAGATGGACCTGCCGGATATTGGCGACAAGGCTGTTTTTCTCTGGAATATCCTATTCGACCCGCGTGAAATATTTGATCTGTTAAATACGGTCGGCCTGACTGAAAAACAGGTCGGTACCCAGCTTCTGTCCGTACTTGTGGGTGGGTTGCGCGGTTTTGCCACGGCGAATGAACTTTCCCTAGAATCGTACAAAGTAAAATAACTCTGGCCGCCTGAAGGTGGCCTCTTTTCTCTCTCTTTTTATTTTCACGTCTGCCGTGAGGGTTTTCTGCGCGCTGCGTAACGCCGCTAGGGTCCTCTGGCTAATTAAAGGTGAAATAATGAGCGCACTTTCCTATGTTTCAGCAGATAACAATTCTCCATGGAAAACCTATCTGTCGCAAGTTGAACTTGTACTGCCTTATCTCGGCGAGCTGTCTCGCTGGGCTGATACATTACGCCATCCTAAGCGCGCACTGATTGTTGATATTCCGCTGCAAATGGATGACGGCAGTGTTCGCCACTTTGAAGGCTATCGCGTGCAGCATAACCTGTCCAGGGACCAGGAAAAGGAGGCGTACGCTATCATCCTGACGTTACGCTGGAAGAAGCCATGGCGTTGTCTGCATGGATGACAGTGAAATGCGCTGCGCTCAATCTCCCTTTTGGCGGCGCGAAAGGTGGTATCCGAGTTGATCCGCGTGAACTTTCCCTGAAAGAGCTGGAAAGGCTGACCCGACGCTACACCAGTGAGGTCGGAACGATTATCGGACCTCAGCAGGACATTCCGGCCCCGGACGTGGGCACCAATCCACAGGTTATGGCGTGGATGATGGATACCTGGTCTATGAATACGGGCGAGACCAGCACGGGCGTCGTGACCGGCAAACCTGTTCATCTGGGCGGTTCGCTGGGGCGCTTTAAAGCGACCGGCCGGGGTGTATTTGTGACAGGCCGGGCAATGGCTTTCCGAATTGGTCTGTCGCTGAAGAACTGTCGTATAGCAAAACAGGGTTTTGGCAATGTCGGTAGCGTGGCATCAGAGTTATTTGCTGAGGCAGGTTCCCTTATCACTAAGGTGCAGGATGACAGCGCCACGCTTTACTACCCTTACGGCATTGATATCCTCGTGCTGACAGAATGGCAGATACAGAATGGCTCGATTTCGGGTTTTAAAGGGGCAACGACAGTCAGCTACGACGCGTTCTGGGGTTATGACTACGATATTCTCATTACCGCAGCGCTTGAGGGACAGATCACTGCCGAACGCGCTGAAAAGTTGCGCTGCAGGCTGGTGCTTGAAGGCGCCAATGGGCCGACACTTCCGGTTGCTGATGATATTCTTCGTGACCGCAGCAATATTACGGTGGTGCCGGATGTGATTCGCAACGCTGGCGGCGTGACGATGAGCTATTTTGAATGGGTACAGGATTTTTCGAGTTTCTTCTGGAGCGAAGATGAGATCAATGTCCGGCTGGATCACATCACGGAGCAGGCGCTGCTGGCCGTCTGGCAAAAATCGCAAATATTAAGGGTGACACTGCGAACCGCCGCCTACGCTGTTGCCTGCGAGCGTATTCTGACCGCCCGTAAAGAGCGTGACATCTATCCATAAACTCATCTTTACCACTGATATCATTATGGCTGTTGCTCCAGTGAACAGCAGCCTAACCTACGCGCCTCTAAAGCCCTCAGGTATCTCATATTCAATGTCGGCCACTAGAGTAAAGTATCGCCATCTTTTGGCGCGTTTTACTGTCTGGCTTCAACACTTCTCTATGAACCGCACCAGCTCCAGTTCCTATTCTACCTACATATCTCTGAAAGAATGCGACAGTCCGCTTTGTGCTGTGAGTTCAATGGGTCGATGCAAAGCTATCCTTAATCAAGGGGGGGGGAACGTTGCCATTTCACTATAAGTATATATCTGTACGCTGCTAGCAAAGTTGCAACAGAAAACCACTGTAATTCAGCCGTAACTTCTTTTGGATTTTCTTCGGCCATATGGTGACCGCTGGCTATCGTCTTTCCCCCGAACATCACGTGCCCAGGTTTTCCAGATACCTAATACATCGCCATATATATTCCAGATCATCATATTTCGACCATAAACAAAGCGTTGGGCACATAATAAGGTTTCCTTTCTGGCGATCCTGGAGCTCATGTTCTTTATCGATACAAAGGCCGGCACGATAGTCTTCAAGCATCCCATATACAGTTTCTGGATCATGAATAGCTTTTCTGAACTCAAAGTACTCTTCATTTCCCATTGTTTCAGGCTGCCCTCCATACCACTTGTCAGGATCAGCAAGTATTGCCCGCTCCGGCTTTTCTGGTTGAGCAAAGAAGAACCAGTGAGACCACTGCCGTGCAAACTTCTCATTACACGGTTGAGGGCTTCTAGTATTGGAATGCAATCAAGTACGGCAAGCCGTGTGATTCGCTCTGGATAGTCAAGAGCGGCTCTGTAAGCTGTGTAACTCCCTCTGTCATGCCCAACAAGCGCAAATTGCTCAAAACCAAGCTGACTCATTAATTCAATGCAATCTTTTGCTTTAGCTCTTTTAGAAGAACCAGCATGATCACGCTGATCAGCCAGCTTTGACGACTGGCCGAACCCCCGTAAATCAGGACATACGACGGTAAATGATTTAGCTAGCTCGGGAGCCACTGGACTGACCCCACGACAGTAGACAGTTCCTGTCCTCATGACGAGGCCTGTTCAAATGCCTCCGGACTGACGCCACCGAGATGACTGTGGCGCCCAGGCCCGGTTGTAGAACACTTCAATGTAATCGAAGATATCCGCCCGGGCCAGATCCCGGGTTTTATAGATGCGTTTTCTGATCCGTTCTTTTTTCAGCAAACTGAAGAACGATTCGGCCACCGTATTATCCCAGCAGTTGCCATGCCTGCTCATGCTCGGCACCAGATTATTGGCCCGGCAGAAGCGCTGTCAGTCGTCACTGCCGTACTGGCTGCCCTGATCGCTGTGTACGATAACCTCGCCGTCCGGTTTTCGACGTCACAAGGCCATCATCAGAGCGTCCAGCGCGAGTTCGCGAGAGAGTGTGGGCTTCATCGACCAGCCCACCACGTTACGTGCGAAGAGATCGATGAGCACCGCCAGATACAGCCAGCCCTGCCAGGTGCGGATATAGGTAATGTCGGTGACCCAGACCTGATTGGCCCGGATAACGGTAAACTGCCGCTGCACACGATTAGGCGCAACCACTAAAGGTCTACCAGCGATACGACGCGGAGCTTTATAGCCGCGCACGGCTTTAATCCGGTTCAGTTACATATTACGGCCCACCCGGTTTTACCGCAGGTTTCCCCGAATTCGTTCAGGTCGCCATGAACCCGGCGGTAACCGTATACGCCTCCGCTCAGTGAATAGGAGTCACGGATAAGCGTCAGCAGACGCTGGTTATCTTTATCCCGCGCGGAGACCGGGTTATGCAGCCACGCATAAAACCCGGCCCGGGCAACGCACAACACCCGACACATCGTCATGACACCCCATACAGTGCGGTGCTCATTGATAAAGCGGTACTTCGGTCGGGCTCCCTTGCAAAGTACCGCGCGGCCTTTTTCAGAATGTCTCGTTCTTCCTCAGTGCGCTTCAGTTGGGCCCTGAGCTTCAGGATCTCGCTTTTCGCTTCCAGTAAATTACGGGCATGCTGCTCGCTTTTATCGGGTTTAATCGCCCAAACCACTTATAGAGGCTGTGTGCTGAAACGCCCAGCCGGTCAGAAACTTCGGCGACGGAATAACCGCGCTCCGTTATCTGACGGACGGCTTCGTCCTTAAATTCAGGTGTAAATCGTGGTGTGCCCATACGCTCCTCCTATGCTCAAACTATAGGGCAGGCTCGTCTACCGGGGCGGGGTCAGTCCAAGGTGCTGCTCTGGCAGCAGGTTTTGTAGCCGCGTACTTTGATCCCGAATTCGCTAATGAGCTGAACAATTCTCTAATACCATCTTTATATTGATTTAAATATGCAGCCGGAAAAATCCGGCTGCTGCCATTTATTTCTCTGAAAGAATAATGGCCTTTACAGGCAGGGATATGAACATTAAAACCGGTACGAATATTAAGAAATAGAAAAAAACGATCGCCATTGCATAGTAGATACAGGTTAAAAAATACCATGTAGATAGTGCTCTGAAGATTTTTCTTGCCAGAGCCAGGTCATTAGGTGACTTTAAAATAGTGATAACAATGAAAAGAAAAATCATCAGCAGCGGGCATAATGCTATATAGATAATATATTCAGATACGTAATTTCTTGCCTTGATTGTTGGTGTGCATACCAGAGCGGAAAGAAAGCCAAAAAAAAAAGACCCTAAATAAACTGAGGTGCTATTTAGTAAAAGACTTTTATTCATGAATCGGGAGTTGTACGTGCCTCTAGGAACCATTGGAATGCTACTGAATATAGATTTCAGAACATCCGTTCTGTTGTATGCCAACGTGAAAAGAAGCAAAACAGGCATGAAAAGCCCGGTAATAAATATTGAAGTGAAAACTCTGCTATTTTTCATTCATAACCTCATGAAACTATCAGATAAATAATTACAATGCTCACATAGATTAAGAGGTTTCTATAAGGAACCCTATTTGATAATTGAGTTCTGATAGTATCCATCGGACTCGTCATAACAAGCAATCTCAGTCCGTTCGTAACTTTACGCTTAAGGAAGCGATGCTATCGTCAGGCATGGCTGACATCGTGCAGATCGTTATTGATAAGCTGGAAATCCTTGCGGATATGAACAGCGCAGAGCCGCTTTGAAACGGGCCCGGCAATGCTCTTTTTACTACTGGCACTGAAGCTGTATTCCGTTTTGCTTATGTTCGTTACCTCACGGACGATAAGAGGACAGGCTTCCCGGATTTGCAACTGGCTGCAGTGCTGGTTATAAATTGAGCCAGTTACGTGCTGGTTTACGACAGGGAGAATTCTGTGGAAGAAGAACAGGGACTGAGGATAGCGCTTTCGCCGGTGCAGCTGGCTGCTGTACTCTCTGATCGAAGCGTTAGTGAAGGTGAATCAGCCAGCAACCGTATATCCGGCGGGCTGGGGCTGGGGCTGGCGGGTGGCGGGTGGCGTGGTGGAGATGTTCGGTGCAGGGACCCTGTGCGTGGTGCCGGAGCCCACCATGCTGACCAAAGCCGGCTGCGTCTTTGTCGGAACGTACGGACTTGATACCCTTCAGGCCAGTCTCCGGCAGGTCTGGACCGGCAGGCAGGTCAATACCGATACCTTTAATTCCGCCGTGGCTCTCGCGGAATCGCTCGGAGCTGACCGCCAGATCGCGATGAAGGTTGGTCTGACGGTCGATATCGCCATACCGATGGCGTTTGCACTGGCGGCCGGCGCAGAACGGGTTATTGCATTGCGCACCCCACGGGGATTATGGTACGCAAAGGAAATCAGGAGACCATTACCTGTTATGCCGTCCGCGTGGTGATTGATTTCAGGTCATTTAACGGAAAACCCTGTTTTATTCTGACTGCGTTTCCGGAGGTATAGTGGACCGTATCAGCATCAGTGAGCTTGATAATTTTATCGGCGTTTATTTCGGTCAGGACTACGTTATGGCCGAACCCGGACATGAGACAGAGCCCAAAATTCAGGCCTACATTCACGACATGCCCGACGCGAATCTTAATGCCCTGCTGGCAGATATTGAACTGTTTCTCGACGGGTGCGACGATACCGAGCTGGATTTCCGGACGCATTACAAACGGGAATTTGTGCCGGCGAACTGGGACACCACGGCGCAGGCGTTTCTGACGCTGGTACAGGCGCGGGTGTCTGCCGCGCTTAAAAACCGTGAACACTGACATCTGGTCGTCGATCCCCGCGAAGCAGTCAGCGGTGCCGGTTCCCTGTTCCTCCGGGTTCTCTTTTTACAGACTACAGTGAACGCCCGGGGTGGCTCAGAACAACGGACACGCAGCGGATGAGCCGTCAGTAAACAGCCGGATACATACCATTGTATTTTATCCTGCACAGGCATTTTGTATGTGCGCTCCGCACCTTTACGATCAACAACTTCATTCATCAGGGACCTGTCCGGAATAACGCCATGAACAGACATGAAGTGACGTCTGCGCTTTTCAGCAGCGCGGGATACGATGCGACTACCGGCGTGCTTGAGCTGGAGTACCGGAACGGCGCGTGCCGGCGCTGGCTGGCCGTACCGGCAAAGGTGTATCAGGCCTTCTGTGCGGCCGCAGACAGCGATACTTTTTTCAGGACCAGCATCGATGGACGCTACCTCTCTGTGCGGGGCAGCCTCAGCCTGCGGCGCGACGTCTGAGGCCATCATCTGCGCGTACGCATCATAGTTCTCCAGCGCCTGCTGGCGACAGTATCGGACGGGTGCCCTGCGCTCAGCCCGTACCCGGTAGCCACAGCGGCGCTGCCGGGCTGAATCCGTCAGCGTGGCCTGCTCCGGGGTTTGAGGGTCAACCATGCGAAAAACCACGTTTAGCGGCTAACGGTATGAAATATAGGGATTATGAGACTGCATATTAAGGGCAAAAAAACTGTTCCAAATGTCGTTTTTTGGTCATTTTGATACTGTGTCGTATCACAACCGATTTCTGATACTGCTTAGCGTGGTTTTTTACATCAATGGCCGTCAAACCCCGCACCCATGACCAGAACGCGCGTCCGGATGCGGCCTCAGCAGTCTGTCAGATACAGGCAGGTATATAAAACGCCCCTTTACTGATATGCGGAAGTGGTATGTACGGAAACAGAATCGAAAAGTTTATTGATGATGTTATCAGTGAGGCCGTGGCTTCCCTGCTCAGCGAAAACGCGCCTGTATCAGGTGCGGCGCTGGCGGTGAGGCTGATGGAAATGGCGGGCAATGAAATGCGTCCTGAACGTGCTGACGCGCTAAGGATTGCACTGAACGAAGTCAATATTGCCCTGCCTGCGGCACGTGCCATGCAGAGCCCGGAACAGCAGTTCCTGTCTGAAGACATGCCGCCTCCGGGCACCCGCCAGCACTGACCAGTCAGTATGCTCCGGATTCAGCCGGAGGCAGGAAGGAGCCTGCATAGCGCCAGGGCACCGGCGGTGCCCTGAATACAGTCTGTCCCGGAAGATGGGTTATGCAACTTAATAGACCTGAACAAAACATACTGCAGCAACTGAATGAGTACGGCGACCGCTTCGCCGCCGAGTCAGTCGTTATCAGCGCCATGCTGCAACGCCTGAAAGCGCGGGGCGGACGGGTACTGCAAAGGGATATGATTCTTGCACTTATAGCTGAGATAGAAAGCACGTCTGACGTTGTCAGGCTTGATGTCCTGCGCTGCGCACTGGAAGTTGTCGTGTGCCCCCCCGCAGAATGAGCACCGCCGGTACTGACCGGCAGGCTATTCACAACCCCGGATTATGCTGCTGTCCGGCCAGCCGGAAACCGGCTCCGGGTTATGAAAATGGCAATGGAGTACTCATAATGCCTGCAAGAGAATAGCTGTATCAAAAGTACGGTACTGCACATTTAAGCAGAAATAATGCCGGTTTCGCTTGCACATGCATGAATCCGGCTGATACTTGTTACATCCTTCACCAGGGATATACAACGGTACGCAATACTGCGCGTATCGGGCCGCCACGAGTGAGATATTTTTCAACCCGTGACGCAGGATGACTTGCTTAAGCGGATATCTGGTTCATCATTAAAATGTGCCGCTTCCCTGCTGAAGCTGGCGCGTTTGCCGTAAAATGTGAACGATTTTTTATTGTTCAGCCCGCTAAAGATGGCGGGTTTTTTTACGGGCAGAATTCAGGCGTGGCTGCGATGCAAGGCTGTGAAAGTTATCTGGCGTAATATTTGTTGCCCGAAACAACAGTTGCACGGTTGCCTGTGGTATTCATTTACCTGCCGGGTTACCGGTCCGGTTAAGTAAGTGTATGTTCGGATTACACGGTTAAGCAGATGTGATAAGCGAAGCGTCTGCTGTCCACTTACACCGGATACTGTTCGCCTTTTTTCACCTCATCACGCTGATATCCTCTATTTAAAATAACGTTTCCTGCATTTCTGCCGATATAGATGCTGAAAGTTTTCATTATTTCAGATTTTATAAATTATCAGCCACTTACATTGGCAGGAGTAACAGATGACGATCACACAGCGGTTGCTGCTCACCTTTTCACTTCTCTCCGCTGCACTGGTCGCGATGGTCATCGTGGCCGTTGTGGTAGCCGGCGGTTTTCAGTCCCGCTTTCAGTATGTGCAGGAAAACACCGTTGCCTCCCTTCTGGACCTGGGAAAGCTGACAGACGGCAGTAACTCTCTTATTATCTGGCTCTACCGGCATCAGAGCGCCACAGAGCCCCGGCGGCAGGCTGAAGTCGAAAAGAAAATTGATGAAACCATCGGTAATATCAAATCACTGAACCAGTACTATCTGAACAACGACGTATCGGACGAGCAGGACCGGCAGATGACCGAAGCGGCCTTCTCCACCATCAGACAGATAGAATCCTCGCTGCCGGCATTTCTTGCCAGTTCACGCGCGCAGAATGACGCCGTTTCGCTGGGGGCGCTTCAGAGCAATGAAGGCATTGGCGAAGCGGCCCGACAGCTGATTGCGGGGTACAGGAAACAGCTCCAGCTGAATGTGGACATCGGTAAAGCCCTGCGTCAGGAAAATGACCGGACTTATCAGATGACACTCTGGGGCCTGCTGGGTGGCTCGGCACTGGTTATTTCAGTACTGGCTTTCTTTGCGCTGAAAACCGTTTTCGCCATCCGGCGCCAGCTTAACGGAATGCGCCAGACCATGGAAACTGCCAGCGGGCGGCTTGACCTGACCCTCAGAGTGGACGAGTCGCGGCGGGATGAAATCGGCCTGACAGCGAAAGCGTTTAATCAGCTGATTGAAAATGTTTCGGCTTCGCTGTCGAAAGTGGAGGTCTCTGCACAGTCGGTCAGCTCTGCCTCAGCGCAGATATCTGCCGGTAATGAGGACCTCTCATCCCGTACGGAAGAGCAGGCGGCTTCACTGGAGCAGACGGCCGCAAGTATGTCTGAACTCAGCGAAACGGTTCGTCAGACGGCAGAGAACACCGCTCTCGCCAGCCAGCTGGCAAAGAACGCCCGGGATATTTCAGAGGACAGTGCCGGCCGGGTACGCACGCTGCTGGGCACCATGGGTGATATCAGGGGAAGCTCTGCAAAAATCACGGATATTATCGCGCTTATTGAAGGGATTGCGTTTCAGACCAACATCCTGGCCCTGAACGCCGCCGTAGAGGCCGCCCGCGCCGGGGAGCAGGGGCGTGGCTTCGCGGTGGTGGCCGGGGAAGTGCGCAATCTCGCGCAACGTTCGTCCTCATCCGCCCGGGAAATCAAGGAGCTGATTCAATCATCAACAGGCTTCGTGGAAGCCGGAGCGGCCCAGGCCGAGGGCGTGGGCGAGAATATGTCCCGCATGAACGATGCCGTGCGGCAGGTCACTGACCTTGTAGACGAGATTTCCGTCGCCGCCAGTGAACAGTCTAAGGGGATAGAGCAGGTCCATCTGGCTGTAAATCAGATGGATGACGTAACGCAGCAGAACGCCGCACTGGTTGAAGAGGCCTCAGCAGCGTCCTGTTCACTGATGGAGCAGGCGGCGTCGCTGAACCGGCTGGTCAGTACCTTTACGCTGGTTTCCGCTTCAGACCAGGCACCTGCTGCGCGCGCTGACGCAGTCCGTCCGGTACGGACGGCAGCCTTAATACGTTCTGCTCCAGCCGCTGCGGCGACGGGGGATGACAACTGGCAGAGCTTCTGAAGCAGGCGTCAGGCTTAATTGATTGAGAGACAGAGCGGCAGCGTCCAACAGGCACTGTAACATAGTCATGTTACAGTGCCTGTTTCTCCTGGTGTGCCTGAATAACTACTGGCTGCGCTTTACTGCAGTTCGCCGGCAACGCACGCCAGATCATGGATGAAGCGGCGGGGCTTAACCAGCCAGTCCGTGGTACCGGCGCTGTTTCCCTTGTGAGACCAGATGCAGACTGCACGATTATGGAAAATACAGCGTACAGGAGGGTATGAAAAAAATTGTGCCACCCGGCCTCATGCCAGCGCGGCGCATGCCGATAATTATCGTACGCCTCCCTGGGCGATATAAAACGATAAGTGAACGTAACTGTTGTGGTTCTGGCTTCTCCTGCTCCGGAGAAGCCTTTTTTTCGCCTGCGGGGATGCTGGCCTGTATAGCCGCATTTTCCTTTCATGCTGTAAACGTGCCGTTCCCTGCAGAAGCCGGTACGTTTGCAGTGAACTGCAGGAGTTGATTGATCCGCTCGCTAAAGATGGCTGGTTTTACGGATAAAATCCCGGAATTTCAGTACGCATGCTCAGCCATGGCGGCAGACAGCCCCGGGCACAGGAAGCTTTTTTCCCGCTTACGCTTGTTATCGTGGCGATCTTTTTTATGATTAAGATCGGCCGGCAGCTCCGGCTGACCGCGATAAAAGCAAGAGTCACAGTATTCCTCTTTGTACCGCCTTATGGCGGTTTTTTTTGCCCTGAAAACGGGCGTTAGCAGTAAGCGCGCTTTGCAGAGCATCAGGCGGCACATCAGCCTGTGCCAAAAAAATGCAGCAAAGATTACAAGTGCAAATGCAGGCGCAGCAGAGGTGAAAAATACTGGCGGATTGATGTGGACTGGTTTGTGCTGGCTTTCAGTTTCTGATGAAGAGATAAGTATCCTGCCAGGAGCGGATGAAGACAAAATGTAACAATCAGTATGGAGCAGGAAAAACGGCAGGCTGCCGGATGATTAACGGTGCAACAGCCTGGCCGGTGCTGGCTTCATCTGCTCTGCCAGTGCGAGGCACGCTCCACAGCAGACTTATCCGCTTCACAGGTCATTGCAAAATTTGCACGTACCAGTGCGAGACGCGCGTGGCGCTGCGCATCTGCGGCATAATCATGAGGCGCGATTATGGCCAGCGCATGCAGCGCTTTCTGCAGACGCAGTTGTACCTCAACCAGTGCGGCACCATCGCGCGCAATGCCTGTAAATATATCGTCGAACATATCCCCGATTTGCGCAGGCATCATAAAGAGATGCGGATAACGTGCCGTAAAAGAGTCTGCTGTAACGGGCTGGCTGAACAATCTGACAGCCCGCCCGATAATATCAATGGCAGTGCCGGGATCGTTTACGGCCGGAGATAAAGCGCGTGAGGCGATTTCGGACAGTACACACAGGCCAAAGCGGGGATCCTGCTCAAAGGAGCGATGTTCACCCAGCGTAAAGGCATTGCGCAGTATCTGAAGTTCATCATCAGAAAGCGGCTTATTACACCAGAGCAGTGCGCCACCACCGTGAACAAAACTGCCCGGTTGGGCAGCAAGGTAAAGGTTACTGCCACTTTCTTCTGCGAAATCGGAAAGATGCTTCAGATCCAGATGCTGCAGATAGCCCGTCTCCAGCGGAAAAACGCCCTGCCTGAAGGCCGCCTCCGGCAGGATACCGTCCCATGCAGAGCAGCCAAGACTGGGTTCCTGGAGGCGGCTGTGAAGCGCCGCCGTTGTGACTTCCTCAACGCGACGCGATGTGTCAGACATGCGGCCAAACTGTGCCAGATGCTGTATCCAGCGCTGGAGGGTAATAACAATCATGGCAATGACTGCAAGGATAACAAAAAACAGAACAACGCGGCCCTGTGTGCCATAGGCTCCCATGCCGGGGGCGATAATGCCCACCAGGCTGTAAAGAAAAGCCGATAAAGGTTGCAAGCACATTCTGTGTCGTACCATCCTCAAGCAGCAGCACGGTCGCACGTGGTGTGACGCTGCTGCTGGCAGAGTTATAGGCAGAGACCATGATGTTGAGAGAAAAGGTGGTATCGGCCAGCATGCTTGAGGCGAGAATGGCCAGAATTTTGTCCACCGCGTCACTGCCCACGATGCCGGAAACCGAAGCCGGTATGAAGGGTTTAACAGCGATAGCGACCAGTGCAGTAATAATGGTCAGCACCGCGAATAATGAGCTGCGAAACCAGAGCTGCCGGGTCAGCCGGTGAATAAGCCATTGCGTTTTAGACATCATGTTGCCTGCTGTAATGAGTTTAAATAAGTTTGCCGGCTGTGGATCACCTTCTGCTTAATCCGGCTGACACAAAGCAGAGCGCCGGCACTTCGCCGATGCATTGCTTCAGACGATGCAAAAGGATATCAGTAAGGAATTTTCTGCATGAACCTGTCAGAATATTCAGCAGATATCATTTTTCTGTCATCCATCAGCTGTTCTCATAACTTCTGTAAGGTGTCTGTCCGGCGTTTTCCCTGACACTGTCAGCAATATTTTTGTGTGGTTATATCATGCAGAAACAGTCGTACCATCGGTTCTGAAACAGCATAAAAAAGCCCGGCGACCGGGCAATGACTCAGCCGCTCCTGTCTGAGCAGGTTACGGGGTGGGTTCAGTCAGGGTAGGTGAGTATCAGAGATTGAGCCAGGCGGCAGGAGGAAGAATACCCGATTCGGATGCTGGCAGCCGGGACGAATCGCGGTGGCGGTTTCAGACTCCTGACTGGCTTCGCTCTGCTGTGAGGCAGACACCCTTCTTTTGGTCTGTAACATATCAGCCAGTAGCGGGGGCGCTTACTCCCTCGCCGCCTGTTACAGAGAAGAGGAGTGTTATGAGATGATCGGTGTAAGTGGTAAGACTGCCCCGCGCCCTTTTTTATGGCGAAAAAAAGCCCGCTTTACACGGGCTAATTACAACAGAGCATTCAATAGAGAAGCGTTTATTGAGCAATTTATGCTCATCTGATCCATCGGCCAGCCGCGTGAAAACTTTAGCCGGCATGGCATGCTGACTGAAAAGACCAGCGACATAAAAAACTGCATGATACCGATGCCAGGATGCTGTGTTTTTCAGCCGGTACCACTCACCTCTCACCCAGAGCCCGCTGTTATCTTAATCGGCCCCCTGCTGATAACGCTGTCTGCTACTGAAGGACACCAGGTCGTGCCCGGGCAGTGGTAAAGCTCAGACCTGATTTACGAAGGGCAGTACGGTCAGTCACCAGCCCGCTGACGCTGTTCACGCTGATATTTGTGGTAATCCTCATCACACTCTGCTGAGCAGAACGCTGTGTCAGCCACAACAGCCTCATCTTTGCACCATATACATTTACCATTGGGGCTTACCAGTCGCGGCTTACGCGCGGACAGTGAGGCAGTCAGGTGCGCTTCTTCGCGTTCCTGTGCCTGATCTACATCATCCAAAATTTTTCTCCATTAACGTTACAGAACGTCCTGTGGCCAGTGCCCGACAGGAGTAATACCATCCCGGGCTGAATCACCCCGGTTAGTGTGGATTCAGGCAGAAGGCGTAGTAACACAGTTCGTCAGGGGGAGAAGTGGTTACAGATTAGTCACTTAACACGTCACCTGCCCGGATAAAATACGTTACCGGCTTAATTATCTTACAAATGTGTGAACCGGCCCGCTTTATATCACCTCCTCACTGAAAATACTGTCTGTTCATACGGCGCTTACTGAAAGTGGATTAAACAGGGTGACAGACGGTGACATCTGGCCAGCCTCCACCAGAATAATCTCATCGAATGGCAAAGGACGCCAAAACGTTACTCCGCCTGCAGCGGCTGGCCTCAGCCAGTTCAAAACCGGAAGCTTATGAACTGATTAGTGAACAGTTTCCCGGTCACGTCGTTCATTGCCGTCATCAGTCAGGCGGATAATTCTGCAGCCTGATCGGCTACAGGAATGGTCAGTTACCTGCGTCATCAGGGGGCGGGCTGCCTGCGCGTGAAGCTGCCGTCATCCGACATCAGCAGTGCCTCAAAAGCCTCCGGAGTGAGTGGCCTGCACAGCCCGTTACCCTGCATAACATCACAACGGGCGGTCGTCACGAATACCTGCTGTGCCGTATCTTCAACTCCTTCTGCCGATACGCTGAGTCCGAGGCTTTTTCCCAGGGCTGCGATAGCACGGAACATCATCCGAATGCGCATACTGTTACCCAGCTGAAGAGTCAGGGACTTGTCAATTTTGAAACCGCTGACGAAGCCGTGCTGCAGCAGGCTGATGGCGCCCAGCGTTCGTCCGTAATGGTCGATAACAAACCGGGCGCCCGTACGCCTTATTGTCTTTAACTGTGCCGGCCTGCCCTGAACCAGCTCCGCCAGCAGCGGTTCATCCACCTCCAGCTCAACAAAAGCTGCATCACCGCCTGCAGACTCGCGCAGCACGTTTTCAAGACTGCTGCAGGCCAGCTGGCGCGGGAACAGGTTGATGCTGACCCGAAGCTGCGGACAGCTGCCCTGCCACTGACGTACCTGCGCCAGGGCAGTCCGGACAATCCAGTTGCCCAGTACGACCGAAAGCGGACTCTTTACCAGCATATCGGTAAACCCGGCCGGCAGCAGCAGGCCCTGTACGGGATGCTGCCAGCGCAACAGCGCCTCGCAGCCCACGATGCGGCCGCTGCTGGCGTCATAGCGCGGCTGATAGTGCAGAAGGAACTGCTGCTGCCTTACGGCGGTTTCCAGCTCGTGCTCAAAGCGGCGGCGCTGCTGCACTGCCTCGCGAAATGCTGGCCGGAAATGGACGCTGCGGCCTTTACCCGAGGCTTTGGCCCGGTAAAGCGCCAGGTCAGCCGCCGACATTAGCGTGGACGGATCCTTACCGTGTTCCGGACAGGAGGCAATGCCGGTGCTGGCACCAGCCACGACGCGCGAACCGTGATAACGGAAAGGCGTCTGCACGGCCGCGATAAGACGCTCTGCCGTTGAGCCGGCATCATCATGCCCGCCAGGCAGCAGGATGATAAACTCGTCACCGCCCAGCCGGGCAGCAATTATGGCATCAGTACATACCCGCCGGATCTGCTCAGCCACATGACACAGCAGTGCATCGCCGGCAGCGTGGCCGAGCGTATCATTAACTTCCTTGAAGCCATCCAGATCCATCATGAGCAGCATGCAGGACACGCCGGCCTCAGTCAGCTGAGTCAGCTGCTGCATAAACGCGCCGCGGCTGGCCAGCCGGGTCAGCATGTCCAGAGAGGCCAGCTCGCACAGGCGTGCCTCGCACTCATGCCGTGCAGTAACGTCGCGGACGATCATTCCCACCAGGCGGGTGTCGCCTTCACGCCAGTCCGAGAACGAGACTTCGGCCGGAAATTCCTGGCCGTCGCGCCGTCGCCCCCATGTCTGCATCGTGCGCGGCAGGGAAATCGCCGTATCTTCGCCGGTGAGACGGTCCAGCTCATTGCGGTAATCGGTCTGACAGCGGTCAGCAATAAGTCCTGCGACGTACTGGCCCGCCATCTCCTCCGGCCCGTAGCCAAACATGGCGGTGGCGGCCGGGTTCCAGAAAGTGATGCCACGGCGCAGGTCGGTACAGATAATGGCGTCCGGCGAGGTGGCAGAAATGGACTCCAGCCGCTGCTGGCTGGCATGGCGCAGCTGATCCAGCCGGTGAACCTCCATCCGGTCCATAACCAGCGCAGCGATGTCGGTAAGATGCTGCCGGTCGGCCTCCGTGAGTGGCGGACGCGGGGCCGTATCGGTCAGGCATACGGTGCCGATAATATGGCCATCCGGCGTCGTCAGCGGGATCCCCGCATAGAAGCGGATATGCGGATATCCCTGAACCAGCGGACTGTGGCGAAAGCGCTGGTCATTCAGGGCGTCAGATACGCAAAGCAACTCCCCCTGCGCCAGCGTATGATCGCAGAAGGACATGCGACGGGCGGTACCGGATATGCTGAGCCCGTAGCGTGACGTGAAAATCTGCCGCTGGTCATCAATCAGAGAAACAAAGGCGGTGGGCACCCGAAAAAGACGTGCGGCAAGCGTGGTGAGCCGGTCAAGCACGTTTTCCGAAAGCGCATCCGCCCGCTGGTACTCCGCCAGTGCGGCCAGGCGGGCGATCTCATGAACTGTGGTCATGCGTTTCAGAATCTGTCCCCTTGAGTGTAAGAACTGTGGCAGGCATGACACAGCAAAAAGGAGACGGGTTCAATCAGACCAGTCCGCAGAAATCCCTGCGGCCCGTAGTCTGAAAACGGATCCGCGAGCGGCCTCCCGGTGACGGGAGAGATGTCATGCCGGACAACCGGGACATCACAGCATTGCTGTTCCGGACGCCGTCGGGCGGCAGGTCACCGCTGCTGTAAGGCGCACAGCTGGCAGATAACACAGTCGGGATATTGCAGCCGCGCTGACTGAAGCGCATGTGTGAGGGTGTGGAAAGTGCCCATAAACTTCCTCCCGCCGGCCCGAGCCAGTTCGGTGCAGCCCTTACAGTGAACCTCTCCGATTGCGGGATGGCCGCACCGCACCGCATAGAAATATTTCTGACTCATGTCCTCATCCTGGCCGGTAACGCGTTAAATTCAGGTGCTGCCAGCCAGGGAGAACTATTTTTTCGTTTTCGGTACAAGCGCATAATGAGGATGTCTCCCGGCCAGCAGAAGCAACATTTCATACTCTCCCTGGCTCAGGGGGGCGGGGTTTTTTGCTGCCTCTTTGGTCTGCCACACGCGCAGGCTGAGCTCAAAGCGTTCAGCTGCAGCTTCCTGCGACAGGCCTGCGGCCAGCCGGAGTTCACGGACGTCGGAAAAGCCAACAACAGGGCGCTTCACAGGCTGATTTCCCAGAGTATACTCCCTTTACAGGTGCGGGCCAGGCAAGGCTGGCAGAGTGAAGATAACGCAGAGAATGACAGTACAGTCATTACATTGTCTTAACTTTTCTTCCGTAATGCAATGCCAGCGGCCCGGCCATTTACTGAGTTACCGCAGGCGGTATGCGTTAATTCAGGTTACGTCTGAGTTATTCGTTTTTCTGTGAAAACCTTATTTCCTGCGGACTCCAGGGGGGTCTCCTTGTTTCCGCAATGCTGCCGACGAAGTTATTCCGCTATATCCTATCTGATGAGTCGTCATGCCAGGAAAAACTTTAAATAAACGGACATGGGTAATACTGCTCATACCGGTATAAAGAGGATAATATTCAGTGTCTGATGGCCGACAACGTCAGTGATGCAGTCATCCGATAACAGGAGCCGATAACTTTGCGGACGATGTCGCTGCGCACAACCCGGGCTAGCCAGATCCAGGGCGGGCGTGAGGCGGGTACGGACACCGGCCGCGAGCGCGTGGCAGGATGAGAGCCTGCCGCCGTATACGGGTGTTACTGATGACCGAACGCCACCCAGCCACCTTCTGTTGACGGGGTCACCGGGGGACTGATATGACGCTGCAGCCCCGTTGCGACAGTCATAACGTTATCGTCCGCCGCCGGCAGCGTAAAGCGGGTAATTGCCCCTCTCAGAGCGGTAGTCTGTCCGCTCAGGCTGCCCGCCGTAGCGGACACCGCCTGTACCAGTGTGGCATTCTGCTGGGTAACATGGTCAAGCTCCGCCACAGCCAGCGTGACCTGTGCGATCCCTTTGCTCTGCTCCCCGGAGGCGAGCGCTATCTGGCCGATCAGTTCGCTGACCCCGCTGACGCCATGCAGTACCTCATCCATGGTAGTGCCTGCATTGTCCGCTGCCTGGCGGCCGGCGCTGACGCGTGCCACGGTATCGGCGATCAGTTCTTCAATCTCTTTTGAGGCGATCGCACTCCGCTGCGCCAGCGAACGCACTTCGGCGGCCACGACGGCAAAACCCCTGCCCTGTTCACCGGCACGGGCAGCCTCGACCGCGGCATTCAGCGCCAGAATATTAGTCTGGAAGGCAATCCCGCTTATCGTTGTGGTGAACTGACGAATTTTTTCAGCCCCCTCTGCTATTCCGCCCATGGCATCAACCACTGCGCGAACCAGATGCTCGCTGCGGCGCGTGGTTTCCGCGGTCTGTACCGCCAGCTCCCTTGCCTCACGGGCGTTAGCGGCGTTGTGGCTGACGGTGGCGGTAATCTCTTCCATGCTGGCCGCAGTCTGCTCCAGTGCGGCAGCCTGGGAGGCGGTCCGGTCGGACAGATCTGCGTTACCGCTGGCAATGTCGCCGGCCTCGCGGTGCAGTATGACCGCGTTGTCGCGGATCGATTTTACCGCATCCAGCAGGCTGTGCTGCATCTCCCTGACCAGCGGTACCATCTGCCCGACGCAGTTGCGGCCGAGGTCTTCCGGCTCACGGGTGAGGTCGCCATCCGCAATAGTCTTCAGGTGCGCACGGATTTTAGCAACAGGGCGGACGAGATGTACCACGAGGTAGCGGTCACAGAATGCCAGCAGCGCAGTGGCGGCCAGCAGGGCGGTAAAAAGAATCACCTCAAGACGGTGGCGTTCGACCAGCACTGGCGCATCGTCTGCGGCCAGCTGCTGCGTCAGGGCACTAAGGCGTTCGCGTGCCGCGGCCTGATAACCTGCCGGTGCCGACAGCGTTGCGCGGTACGCGTCCCATGACGGATCAGCCGGAACGGCGGTCAGCAGCGCCGTTTTATCCGCTGCGCTGCCGTCCTGCATGACGAGGCCCGCGCGCGTCAGAAAGGTCAGCTGCTGCGTCAGCGTGTCGGCGCGGTCGGCATGGCGGTACATCTCGCGCAGCGTCAGTGCGCCATAGCCACCGGCAAGCGCCACCACGGCCAGTGAGAGGATCATTATCCACAGCACCACGCGGCGGATGGTCAGGTGTCTGAGTAACTGCATAAGGCTTTCCCTGGTGTCAGATTGTTATTAAATAATTTTTAGTTTTTTATTTTTGCGCGTAATTAATTACGCGCTGCGTTTATTAAGAAGAATTGTGGCAGGAATAATCAGAAAAAAATATGTTTTGACGATAAGAGAAAAGAATCGTGATGCAGTATATAATTTGCTAAACAAAATAATTGATGACACCGGACCTGATGGTACCTAGAATGCCGGATATATTATAACTTTAATAGCTTCTTCCTGTTGCAGTTATTTCCTTTCGTGCCGGCCCGTTATTGTACATTTTTCCTTTCTTATTTCGCACCGGAACCAGGCCGGGACGGAGGACTCCATGCTGATAAACCTTACCGGCGATGATGATCGCCGCGCCCGGGCGCTGAAGGCGCTGCGCAGCCCCGACGAAAGCCGGGCCGACGTGCTGCAAAAATTTGTCCGGCTGGCCAGCCAGGCACTCGGCATTCCCGGAAGTTTTATCTCCGTGCTGGACGATAAGCACCAGTATGTGCAGGCCGCTCACAATTTCGGGCTGAAGCAGTCGTCGCGTGAGGACTCCCTGTGCCGCCATGCGGTGGACAGCGACAGTGAAGTGATTGTACCTGACACCTGGCAGGATACCCGTTTTTCGTCACATCCCCTCATTACCGGCGCGCCCTACATACGTTTCTATGCCGGCGTACCGCTGAAAAATCACGAGGGTATCGTGCTTGGTACGCTGTGCGTCACGGACACGGTGCCGCATCCGTTTGGATCCGGGCAGGTAACCACCCTGAAGCTTCTGGCCGCGCTGGTGATGTCGTTTCTGGAGGCCTGGCACTCTGCCGGGCTTGCCGACCCGGTCACCGGCCTGCCTAACCGCCAGTGTCTTATCCGTGACCTGCAGGGCCTGGCCGCATCGGGTGACAGCGCGTCACGCCGTCTGGTGCTGATTGACTGCATTGACATGCCTCGCGCCTACGAACTCGCCCGTTCGATGGGAATGGGGCCGGTGGAAAGCCTGCTCAGGGACGTTGCCATCCTGCTGCCGCTTCGCCTGCGCCCGGCCGCCGGTGAACCGCTCTACACCGTCGCCACCGGACGATTTGCCGTTCTGACGTGCGATGACAGCCACATGAATGCAGAATGGGTCGCGGGTCGTCTGGAGGGGATCCGTGCCGATCTCGGGGACGGCATCGCCGTGGCGCTCAGCACCTATGCCGGCGAAGTGACCTTTGCAACCGGCAGCATAACGGCACAGGAAGCGCTGCGCCGTGCGGTCAGCGCGCTTCATGAGGCCATCGGCCGGGGTATACCCGCCATGCGCTTCAGCGCGGCAAGCGACGCGCGTCATACTCAGGACTTTACGCTGATGAACGACCTCGCCGCCGCGTTACGGGAAGACAGGGGCCTGTGGCTCGCCTTCCAGCCTAAAATCTGCCTGCACAGCGGCAGGCCCGTCGCACTGGAGGCGCTGGTCCGCTGGCAACACCCGGTCCGCGGCGAACTTTCTCCTGCGCTGTTTGTCCCTCTGGCCGAGCAGACTTCGCTGCTCAGCGACCTGACGACCTGGGTCACGGACCGCGTCATCAGCCGTCTGGCGTGTCTGCGCAACAGCTGCATTCAGCTTCCGGTCACGGTGAATGTCAGCAGCCAGGACTTTGCGTGCGAGGGCTTTGCCGACGCGCTGGAGCTGAAGATGATAAGGGCAAAGCTTCCCCCTTCGCTGCTGGGCATTGAGTGTCTGGAGACCGAGCGTATTATTGAAAATCCGGCGGCGATGCACGGGCTTGAAATGCTGAAGCTGCGGGGGTTCGGGATTTCGCTGGATGACTTTGGTACCGGCTACAGTAACATCAGCTACCTTCGCCGCATGCCGATTGACGTTATCAAGCTGGACCGCTCGCTCATCCGTGAAATTGCGACTGACACCGCCTCGCGCATCATTGCACGCAGTATCATTACCATGCTGAAGGACCTTGATTATACCGTGCTGGCCGAAGGCGTTGAGGATGCCGAAACGGGCTCCGCGCTCGCGGAGTACGGCTGCGACCAGGTGCAGGGGTATTTCTATTCACGGCCCCTGCCGGAAGGTGAACTCGACGAGTGGCTGAGCTGGAAGCTGCGCGGCCACTGCTGATACCGTCCCCGCACCAGTATCGTCCCTTTGGCGGGTCATGTTTCTGCGAGTGTAAAATGCCCGCCTCAGGTATGCGGATCATCCGGCGTATAACCGGCAACCAGTTGCTGCAGGCTCAGGAGCGTGGCCTGCCGGTTTTTGTCAGTCTCGGCCGCCTGTTCATCTTTGAGTCTGAGGATAATGGCCTGATTACTGACCTGTCTCCCCTCGCTGTACAGGGCATGGATTACCGCTTCAAATTCCGCTGATTCACCTGTGAACCGGTGACCGGAACCCAGCAGGTATGCGCGGATATGTGCAACCGTATTTGTGTCTGCCATGATTTTCATCTTTTCCTGCTCTCTGCGATTCATACATTTCGGCGGCTGTAAAGGTGTAAGCGATTTATTTGCGGGTGTCACTGACTGTCCCTTCGCCGGTCCGTGCGGGTCAGCATAGCATGGCCTGACCTTGTGACTGACCTGCATGGCAGTGCTCCGGGTACGCTTAACGATGTCCCCTGCTGTCCTCTCTGGCCGGTATGCTGCTGCCGGACCGGGTGACCTCAAAGCGATACTCCCGCGCCAGCGGGAGAGAATATTTCAGCGCTTTTTATCCTGTTCCGGAAAAAAGCCCGAAGAATGTCTTCCGCATGTGTCATCCCTTCCGTAAGCGTCACACTCAGACCGTCTTCCATTTTTTCCCGTGTTTCCTACCATGGACACTTTCGCGAACATGGACACTACCGTGAACAGAAACACGCCTTACACCAGTAGGCCCTGGATCACTACCGCACTCAGCCTGCGGTTTAACGACGCCCTGACTTACCGTGAAATCGCAGAGCAACTGAACATCAGCCCTTCCGCTACGCATAAAATGTTCAAGCGTTTTCGCCGCACGGGTATTAACTGGCCGTTGCCGGAGGAATACACGCCGGAACGCCTGGAGGAAGAGCTTTACGCCTTCAACCTTGAAACAAACCTGCCCGTGAAAAAACGGCGTCCGGACTGGCCGATTGAGTTCAAAATCCGCATGGCAGAGCTCAGCCTGCAGCCGGACGCCTGTGTGGCACAGCTGGCCCGGGAGCATGGCGTCAACGATAATCTCGTGTTTAACTGGCGCAATCTACACCGTCAGGGCCTGTTAGACCCTGCCACTCGTGCCGGGATGATCCCCGTCACGGTTGAGTCTTTCCCTGTACCGGTCAGGCAGAACGGCGGCACGCCGGATTCGCCCCCCGTTATAAGCTGTAAGCTGACGCTGCCGGGCGGCAGCCTGAGCCTGACCGGACCCTTGACGCCGGAGCTGCTGCACGCGCTGGTCAGCGAACTCAGGAAAGGTGTGGCATGATTAGCTTTCCGGCGGGTGCCCGCATCTGGCTGGTTGCCGGCGTGACTGACATGCGGTGCAGCTTCAACGGGCTGGCCGCAAAGGTGCAGAACACGCTTCGCGCCGACCCGTTCGGCGGCCACCTGTTCATCTTCCGGGGTCGGCGCGGCGATATGGTAAAAATTCTCTGGGCCGACGCGGACGGTCTGTGCCTGTTCACCAAACGCCTGGAGCGGGGGCGCTTTGTCTGGCCGGTGACCCGTGACGGCAGGGTTCATCTTACGCAGGCCCAGCTGGCAATGCTGCTCGAGGGCATTAACTGGAAGCATCCGCAGCGGATAAATGCTCCTGGCCTGCGCATCTGAACCGGAGTAATGTGGCTGCATGGAACGCTCACTTTCTGCAGAAAACGCCCGGCTCCGGGCGCTGCTGGACACGCAGCAGCACACCATCCGCCAGATGGCGGAGTACAACCGCCTGCTCTCACAGCGGGTGGCGGCCTACGCCAGCGAAATCAACCGGCTGAAGGCGCTGGTCGCTAAGCTGCAGCGCATGCAGTTCGGCAAAAGCTCCGAAAAGCTGCGGGAGAAAACGGCACGCCAGGTGCGCGAGGCAGAGGAGCGCATCAGCGCCCTGCAGGAAGAGATGGCAGAGGTGCTGGGCGAACAGCATGACCCGGTACTGCCACAGCCGCTGCGCCAGTCTTCTGCCCGTAAACCTCTCCCCGCCACACTCCCGCGTGAAACCCGCACGCTGTTGCCGGCAGAAACCGCCTGCCCGGCATGCGGCGGAGAGCTCAGCGCACTGGGCTGCGACGTGTCGGAGCTGCTGGAGCTCATCAGCAGCGCCTTCAGGGTTATCGAAACGCAGCGGCCAAAGCTGG
Source organism: Pantoea sp. 9140 (assembly GCF_000745295.1). Lineage (NCBI taxonomy): Bacteria > Pseudomonadati > Pseudomonadota > Gammaproteobacteria > Enterobacterales > Erwiniaceae > Pantoea > Pantoea sp. 9140. Next base: position 2,343,144 of record NZ_JQNO01000001.1, read on the forward strand.
CCTGCTGCAGCTGTGACCACATCGTTCAGGCCCCCATGCCCTCAAAGCCCGTTGAGCGCAGCTACGCCGGCCCCGGCCTGCTGGCGCGCATCGTCACGGCGAAGTTTGCGGAGCACACGCCTCACTACCGGCAGTTAGAAATCTACCGCCGTCAGGGCGTGGAGCTGAGTCGCGCCACGCTGGGGCGCTGGTCAGGCGCGGTCAGCGAACTGCTGGAGCCGCTGTACGACCTGCTGCGCCAGTACGTGCTGATGCCGGGCAAGGTGCATACCGACGATATCCCGGTACCGGTTCAGGAGCCGGGCAGCGGCAAAACGCGCACGGCCCGGATGTGGGTGTACGTGCGGGATGACCGCAACGCGGGTTCACAGCTTCCGCCTGCGGTCTGGTTCGCGTACTCACCGGACCGTAAGGGAATGCATCCGCAGCAGCACCTTGCGGGGTACAGTGGTATCCTGCAGGCGGATGCGTACGGTGGTTACAACGCGCTGTACGAAGACGGCCGCATCACGGAAGCGGCCTGCATGGCGCACGCCCGGCGAAAAATCCACGACGTTCACGTCCGTACCCCGACCGACATCACCACCGAAGCGCTGAAGCGCATCGGTGAGCTGTATGCCATCGAAGCGGAGATACGCGGCAGCCCGGCAGAGGACCGGCTGGCGGTGAGAAAAGCCAGAACCGTCGCGCTGATGCAGTCGCTGTACGACTGGATACAGGCGCAGATGAAGGTGCTGTCGCGCCACTCGGATACGGCGAAGGCGCTCGCGTACCTGCTGAAGCAGTGGGATGCTCTCAGCCTGTACTGCCGTAACGGCTGGGCTGAAATAGATAACAATATTGCGGAAAACGCGCTGCGTGGCGTCGCCCTGGGCCGAAAAAACTGGCTTTTTGCCGGTTCAGACAGCGGCGGTGAGCGGGCCGCGGTGCTGTACTCACTGATCGGGACCTGCCGGCTTAATGGCGTGGATCCCGAGGCATGGCTGCGTTTTGTGCTGAGCCATATTCAGGAATGGCCTGTGAACCGGCTGCGCGACCTGCTGCCGTGGAAAGTCGATCCTGCATCTGCTGTATCAGCTCAGATTTAACCTTAAAACTTCTATGGCATGGGGCAAATTTTAATCTGACTGCAGCCGGACATTTTTTTTGATAAAACGGTTAAATCATAGATCCCGGTCAGACTGAATGGCTGGGAAATTCAGCTTTAAGTCGGCTGACAAAAGTCATAATAAAGGTACTCGATCGCGTTTCAGGACGCATCAACCGGGCGTTCCTGACCACAATGCGTCTCTGTCTACTTACCGGAGATCGTTATGATACGCCCCCTTACCTGTTTTCTTTTTTCTCTTCTCTTTAGTGTCGCGTCGTATGCCAACACGGCTTTTCGCCAGCTGAATATCCACGAGGCTGACTCCCGCCCTCTCGATATCGCTATCTGGTATCCTACCGCGGCTACCGGTTCGCCGGAAAAGGTGGGTGACAATATTGCCTTTTACGGTACCTCTGCGCTGCGCGATGCGGCTCCGGAAGCGGGCAAGCATCCGCTGCTTCTGCTTTCTCACGGCTATGGCGGCAACTGGCGCAACCTGAGCTGGCTGGCAACGGAAATGGCGGCTCAGGGCTATATTGTGGTGGCGGTCGATCATCCCGGCACGACAACATTTAATAAGCGGCCGCAGGATGCGAAGGAACTCTGGCGTCGTCCACAGGATCTGCAGCGGGCGATGGTAAAAATTATTACCACCCCCTCTCTTGCAGGAAAAGTTGATGTGCAGCGAATAGCCGCCGCCGGACACTCTCTCGGCGGCTGGACGGTACTTGAACTGGCGGGGGCACGCTTTGACGCCGCACGCTTTCAGAATGATTGCCGGACACATGCCAGGCTGTCAGCCTGCAAGCTAACTCAGGCGCTGGGTATTGATGACGCTGACGGGAGGCTGGCAGCAGACGAAAGCGATCCGGCAATCAAAGCCGTTGTCTCACTCGATTTGGGTCTGGCCCGCGGATTCACGCCAGAATCACTTTCTCAGATTGCAGTCCCTGTGCTGATTATGACGGCCCAGGCGGACAGCGACGAGTTACCCGCCAGACTGGAGTCGGGCTACCTGGCTGAATATATTCCCGCTGCGGTGAGGCGTGTAGTGAATGTCGAAGGGGCCACGCACTTTAGTTTTATGCAGCAGTGCAAACCGGGTGCGATGGCATTGATCGCAGAAAAAGAGCCGGGCGAAGAGATCGTCTGCCAGGATGGCGGTACCCGGAGTCGGGCTGCGATCCATCGTCAGCTCACCCGGGATATCAGCGCCTTCCTCAATCAGTCCCTAGACTTTCAGCCGCTGTCCGGCGGTAATCCGTCGGGGTCATACCGCTGATACGAAGAAACTCGCGATGAAAGTTTGATTTGGTGGCAAAACCCGCCTCCAGCATCACTTCCGTTACAGGCAGAGCCGTGTTTCGTAGAAGCTGCTGCGCGAAGTCGATGCGAAAACCGTTGATCCACTGTGAGACATTGCAGCCGCGCGTCAGGTTCACCGCTTTTGAAATCTGGCGCGCCGGGACCCCGGTTTTTCTTGCCAGCGCATTCAGCGTCAGGTCGGGGTTCAGATACAGATTCTGCTCGCTTATCAGCGTATTCACCCGCTGATAAGTCGAGAGAAACGTTTCAGTATTGTCCTCTTTACTCTCTTTGGGGGGCAATGCAGGCTCCCTGACCACGAGTGACAGATGGCTGCTACCGACAATGGCAAAACAGACAAATGGCAGCAGAATAGCCTGCGAGATTGCCACCACCTGCGGCGCCTGCTGGCCCTGATAAAAATGGAAGTTAAGCGCGATGACCAGATCGGTCAGCCCGGAAAAACAGAGAAAGCCCCCCGCGATAAAAGCGCGTGATGAGGTTGAAGCGCTGTCGCTAAGTCGCCTGAAAATAAACGTATCACTTCCCTGTAACGCCATTCGAATCAGGGCACAACCGTAGCCGATATAGAGCAGCATCAGCACAGCATCCGTGGTTGCCGGAGCAATAAGATTCAGCGCCAGAGCGAGTGTCGGCGGTCCCACAAAAGCGGCAACTTTTTGCTGCAAGCGCTGTCCCGTAAAGCAGGCAAAGCAGTGCCAGGCCAGCGGTGGCAGGGTAATCGCCATGACAGACTGCAACTGGCGCAGCTTAATAAGATCAAACTGCCAGCGCAGGGCTGACATCATTAGCAGCAGCGAACAACCCGCAATAAAAATCGCGCTGTTGCGATAACCCGCGGGGCGCTGCCGGCAAATCTTCAACAATAAAATAAGCAAAATAGACAGGGTGTACCAGGGAAAAGGAATGGCTAGCATGTAATACCTGTACGCAAAGCATTTATATCAGAGGATATGTTGTGCCATAAACAGGCAAAAAAAACATTACTAAGCACATAAATCTTCAGCGGTTTAACATGTTCCCTAACTTTACGCCTCCCAGAATTATGAAGCCGTCATTTTGGATAACGTAAGCATCTGTGTGTTACCACCCTCAGCTGAAATTAATGTCCAAAGCAGAGCGTCAGCATAAGTCTTAGCAGATACACGTCTGCGTAAGCGTATATACGGTCTAAATGTGACGCTTACTCCCTTCCTGAGATATACTCCGGTCTTACTCCCCAGCACACAGATACTGTCAGTGCAGAAAAATGCTTATTGCCCGGTCCCGCGATACAGGCGGAAGGTCTCTGCTCCGGCGATAACCACCACGTTACGCCCTGCACCCTTCGCTTCATAAAGGGCCTCATCCGCCCGCCGAAGCATCGCTTCCCGGTTTCCGCAGTCCGCCATCGAGGCCACCCCGGCAGACACGGTCATCCACGACCAGGGCAAAGCGCTTCATCTTCACGTCGACCGTGTCGTTCATTCCCTCCGTGGCCTGCCTCAGAGCGTGAACGGCAATACCCGTGCACAGGATAAAAAGCAGGATAAGCAGGCCAAAGCCAGCGCTGAGGCGCATTGAAATTTTCATCAGTTCTCCGGAAACGTTCGTTTGATGAACGGGTATCGGCAGAAAGCGCGGACTCAGGAGGGGGGGAGTGCAATAAAGTTGCGCACTATATAATTCTCAGGGGCTGCAGCATACCCGTTCTGGCGCATCGCATATAGCATGAATGCCGTACAGCCGTAATGACTGCCTGCGGCATGCAGAAGTTACTCACGCTGATTCCGGCATCAGTCGCATATCTGATGTGTTTTTAAGTTATGATTTTTTCATGCCCGGATAGCCCGCCTCAGTCAGGCCGGCGGCACGCTCTGCCGGAACGGGCTGACTGAAAAGGTAGCCCTGGCCGTAATCACAGCCTCTTTTTCGCAGCCATTCCAGGGTGGCTGCATCCTCAATCCCCTCAGCCGTCACCGTAACGCCCAGTTCCTTACAAAGTATGAGCAGGGTCTCAACTACCTTTTCCTTCTGAGGGCTGTTTATCAGGTCAGAGATGAACGAGCGGTCAATCTTGATATGGGTGATACCGAGCCCCAGCAGGACCGACAGGTTGGAATAGCCGGTGCCAAAATCATCAAGTACCACGCCGGTGCCGGATTCTTTCAGGGTGCGGATAGCCCGGCGCGCATCTTCCGATATCGTCATCACCTTCTGTTCGGTAATTTCGAGCTCTAACCTGACCGGTACGGCATGCTGCATGAGGCGGGACAGGCATGCCGTCAGCGCCGGCTTAAGCAGCTGCTCCGGTGTGATATTCAGTGCCAGATGAAGGCCTGCCGGCCATCCCGGGGTCAGCGGGACGACGGCCTCCAGCAGCCGGGCGGTCAGCGTGTCCATGAGTCCCAGTTTCTCCACTACGGGAAGAAATACGTCCGGGGCAACGGCCCGTCCGGAAGCATTAGTCCACCGCGCCAGTATCTCAAACCCCCTGATGCGGCCCGTCTTAAGGCAGACCAGCGGCTGCAGAAAAGGTACGATGTCGTGATTTCTGACGGCCATGGCAACCTCATTCTGTAACCGTTCCCTGCGCCGGAACCGCTGCTCCAGGCCGAGCGTAAAACGAACCACCGGATGCGCCGTATTCCTTTTCGCCTCATACATGGCAAGGTCGGCCGCCCGCACGATGTCATATCCGGCGCTGCAGGCAGGGCTGGCGACGCCCACGGACAGGCTCAGGAACGTTCCCGGCCCGGTCCGTACGCCCGCCGCGCGTGTGAGAAGAGTGTGTGCTGTCTCAGTGGCCTCATCCGTGTATGAATGTCCGGAGGTAACAGCAAACTCATCACCACCGATGCGGAATACCTGCGTTTCAGGCCCGGCGAATTCAGTCAGCAGCCGGGCCAGAGCGATCAGTACGGCGTCACCCTGCAGATGCCCGTGAAGGTCGTTAATGCTCTTGAAGTCGTTAATGTCAATCAGGGTAAGGGTGTAGGGTGTCCCGCCTGCGTCAAGTTCAGCAAGGCGGGTGCTGAACGCCCTCCGGTTACCGGTACCGGTCAGCTCATCCGTTCCGGCAAGCAGGAGGGCACTTTTCTCAGCGGCCAGGCTTCTGCGGAGTAGGCCGGCGATGAGGAGGCCCGGGATTATCATTGCCAGCCCGGCAAAGACCGTGGACGTCAGAATAAATCTCAGCCTTTCACTCGCCTCAAAGCCAGCGTCATAGCCCAGGCCAAGTACGCCCGAAACAGGCTTTTCCAGCCCGAACTCCCAGAGAGAGGAAAGTAAAACAATGGTAGCCATGTTAATCATGGCCAGCCGGAAAAGCTTCTGTCGCATCCGGGGACTCCCGTCAGTATAATCAGTGAGCATTGTGCTGTTTTTAATCAGTCCGGAACGGGACGTGCTTCCCGCACAATACCTGCCTGCTGCCAGAAATAACCCGTTATTTATCCTAAATTGAGCATGAGAACGTAAGCGGATGAAGGCTGTCACCGGCTGCCTGCTGTTGCCCGGCCCCGGAAAGAAAGGCTGTACGGGCACCTGTAGTCAGCGAAGAAACCAGAAAAGCAGTCAGAAGCGCATACAGACTGTATCGGCCTTGCGCACTAAAATAACAGGGCCCTGCCAATAATATTCCTGTCGCTGCAGGCGCTCTTTGTAACCCTGACCGCGCACAGGTGAGAGTCACCTGCAGGCAACGCTTCGCCGGACCTGAGTTCAGTTGCCATAATATGTCCCTTACAGGATGGTACGGTACCGAAGGCGCACGCAGAAATGTCGGAAAAAAACCGAAGGCGAAGTTGTTGCGGAGAGAGAAAAAAGAGGGTCCCGTTAAACAGCTTAATCCGGGGAAAAGCATGCTGGTATCGTGTTGCGTCACCGGAATTGCGGCCGACAAACGCCATTGCCCGGTACCGTAAGAATCCTTAGCGGCAGTGGCATTTTAAAGGCGTCAGCGATGCACATATTTTTGTTCCAGACGCGCCATGTCACGTTCTGCTTCCTCAATTTCCGACAGCATCGAGGTCAGAAACGTCGCACTTACGTAAGGATTAAGGCAGGCGCGCCGGTAGCGCAGCCGTAATGCAATAAGACGAATCAGAGACTCCCGCCAGGGCGTTGCGCCGGACACCATTGTCACTTCCTCTTTATCAGTTTTCTGCTTACGCCGCCTGAAGGTTGCCAGCGGCACGTAATTCTGCGCGACTTTTCCGACTGGCTCCTGTGAGACACTCATCAGGCGGGATGCACGCATGCGGACTCTTAACTTCTGCCCCTTGCGGGCAGGCTTTCCTGTACCATACGTCAGAGTACTGTAAAATGCACAGTTGCTGACGGGGGACCCGTTCCGGTGGCGACAGGAACCCGTCTCATTCAGCCTGACGACCCGGCAGTTTTTCTGCTTGATGTCTGCAGGCATAATGAATGCTGAAGGGGTGTTGTTCAGATCGGTGTTTTTTTATAACAGCATTTTCCGGGTATAAAAAACCACCACGAGCACGGTTTAAAGAGGAACTTACTGACTGTTGATTTTATCGTGAACCGGATGAGCCACCGGAGGACCTTAATGATAAAAAAGATGATCACAACAACAAGCGTAAGCGGTAAAAAACTGATTTTTTATGCTTCCGTACCTGCGTCGTATTCACCACCGGCTTTTAGCCTGAGTCCTGCCCTTCATGAATAAAACCCCTTCCTTTCTGGCAGACAGATTAATCAGAATATATACATCTGCGCCCATGGGGTCCGGCAGAATAGCGGCAAACACACGCAGCGAGGCAGTGAACTAAAGCAGTTTCGGGATGTGTGCGTGCAGCGCACGTGTTGTAAGAAACAACCACTGAATGGACTTCATCTCATTTTGATGTTCCATTCCACATAAACGGCGATATGTCGGCCCGCATGATGGCCATACTGGGCGAGACGGCTGCAGGACAGGAGGTTTACTCTATTGATGAGTCATTTCTGGACGTCACCGGCATCAGCAATGTGATCCCACTTGAGACGTTCGGACACCAGATGCGTGAGCGCATCCGGAAAGAAACCGGGCTGGTAATTGGCGTTGGGTTCGGCCCAACGAAGACTCTGGCCAAACTGGCTAACCATGCCGTGAAAAAGTGGATGCAGACAAAGGGTGTGGTGGATTTATCCAGCCCGACCCGGCAGCGAAAGCTGCTTCACCTGACCGACGTCAGCGATATTTGGGGTATCGGCCTCCGCATCACTAAGCGCATGCACCAGCTGGGAATCACCACGGCTCTGCAGCTGGCGGACAGTAACATCAGCATGATCCGGAAAAACTTTGACGTTATCGTTGAGCGCACCACCCGCGAGCTCAATGGCGAGTCCTGCATCGCATTGGAAGACGCGCCGCCGCCGAAGCAGAACATCCTTAATTCACGCTCATTTGGTTAGAGGATCACTGAGTTGGAGGACATGAGGCAGGCCGTTACACTTTATGCCACCCGTGCCGGAGAAAAGCTGCGAGAACAGAACTCGCGTTGCCGACATATCAGCGTGTCGATCGCTACCGCCAGGCACGCAAACGAACTTCAGTATTCAAATACAGCCTCATGCGTCTGCGACTATCCCACCAGCGACACGCGGGACATTATCGAATCTGCGCTACGCGGGCTGAGCACCATCTGGCGCGACGGCTATGTCTTACTGGTGAAGTGTCCGGTTTGAACAGGGGCTATTAAAGGTGGCAGAAGCGGCGATGTACCGCGTTAAACAACTGTTCGGTGGGCATCTTACGCTGCGGGATTATGATGCACAGGTTGGGGAGGCTATAGCCATGATCCGCGCATTAAACAAAATGACGCGAGCAGGCAGCCACAACACGCCCGAGGCGATGATCGAATGGACGCACTGGAAGAACAAAAGCGGCACGGCTCTGCGCGGCGCGGAATGATACGACTTTGATCCCGAGACAGGAAAAATCTCAGAGATCCGCGCCTACTACGCCTCGCCCGCCGACCCGTCCGCCCGCATCAATGAACTGGTTGCGTTCGACTATGCTGATCGGGGCTATCACCTGCAAAGCGCCACGAAGGCAACAACATGATCCGGCACATTGTCTTGTTCCGCCAGCGTCCCGACTCGAGCGTGATGCGGCGCTTGAAGCGCGCCTGGCCGCGCACATGAGCGCCTTAGATGCCGACATTCCGGCTATACGGTTATGACGGGTTGCCGCAAACGAACTGACACGCCCCATTAGCTGGGATTACATCCTAGAGTCCGAAGTCGACAACGCGGCCGAACTCGACGCCTACCTGTTCCACCCGCTGCATGTCGCACTGTTGGCTGATTTGAAGCCGTACTTCGAATGGGCCGCCGTTGACTACACGGTGTAGGACAACGCTGAAACCTTTGCGAGACTGTAACATGACACTGTCTGGAAGCATGCTCATCGGAGCATCCGACGTAACGGGCGACGAAGGCGTCGCCCACGCCATCAATCCGGCAACTAATCAGAAGATCCCGACAGGGGCTGCGACTGGAGGAAGGCATGGTCTTCACCATCGAGCCGATGCTCAATGCCGGCAAGCGCGATACCAGGCAACTGTCCCATGGTTGGACCGTCGTCAAGCGCGACCATTCGCTGTCCGCCCAGTGGGAGCACATTGTTGCAGTGACGGCCGAGGGATTCGAGGTGCTGACGCCTTGGCCCGAGGGGACTGGCGCCTATCCGGCGATTGCCTAACAAAACATCCGCGAGTGTTCGCCTGCCGGTCAGCACGGAAGCCGCGCATCGCCGCTGGCGTCGGCCCACGCAAGAATCGCCTCGAATACCGGCCTCAACCGCCGTGCGGTATCGGTGATTTCGTACTCCACGCGTGGCGGCACCTCGGCGTAGACCGTTCGCCGCACCAGTCCATCGCCTTCCAGCTCGCGCTACCGTGCCGTGAGCATATGTTGCGTCACATCGGGAATGGCGCGCCGTAGCTCGCTGAAGCGATAGGTGCGCTGGTTGAGCAGCCACAGGATTTCCAACTTCCACTTGCCGCTAATCAGGCTCACGGCGCGGCGCATCTTCTCGCGCATGGCTGCTATCTCGGCCGGAGCGGTGGATGTGGTTGCATTAGTATTTTTTTCATACTAGGTACTAAAAATCATCCTTATTTGATTATCGACTATAATCGCATAAACTCGTGCAGTTCAAGCGGGCAGTTTCATCACTGCGGTTCACTCTCTTGCCCGATTTCTTCGATGGAGGCCTGATCGCCATGGCAACGTCCCCCGCCGAGCGCAACGTGCGCGGCAACAACTTCGTGTTCTTCGGCGGTTCGGCCGGCATGGGCCGTGCGGCGGCGCTGGCATTGGCCAGGCGCGGCGCCTCGGTGCTGATCGTGGGCCGCGGCGAGAAGGACGGCCAGGCCGTCGTCGAAGCGGCTCGGGCCGCTGGCGCGGTGTCGGCCGACTTCCTCGCCGGCGATCTGGCCACCGTGGCGGGCATCCAGCAGGTGGCCGATGGCGTACGCGCATGGCGCTCCGAACTGCACGGCGTGCTGCACACGGCGATGGCCGCGTTCCAGGGCAAGCAGGTCACGGCAGACGGTTTCGAGTTCGCCTTTGCTCTCCAGTACTTCGCGCGCACGGCGCTTAACCGACTACTGGTGGAGCGGCTGGCCGCATCGGGCGACGGCCGCGTCGTGCATATCGCAGGTGACGTACCGGGCTTCTTCAAGCCTGATCTGGATGACCTACAATTCGAGCGGCGCAAGTGGGGGTTCTTCAAGTCGGTGCTGGGTACCCACATCCTGGGCTTCCTTCACATCCAGGAAGCCGCGCAGCGCTGGCGAGATCTGCCGGTCAGTCTGACCGCCACCTGCGTGAACTCGACCAAGACCAAGGCGATGGCCGACCCGCGCATGCCGCTGGCGATGCGCCTGATGGGCCAATTCGGCACCACACCCGAGGTATCGGCAACCAATGCTGTGCGGGTGCTGACCCAGGCCTCCGCACAGGGGCTGAACGGCGCGGTCCTGCGTCGCCCAAAGCGCTTCGAGCCGCAGGCCTTGCAGTTCGATTCCGGTGATGCGGCCCGGCTATGGGACATAACCACCGAACTGGCGGCCCAGCGCGGCCTGCGTCTGCCTTGAACGTAATTGAGGCGCGGTTCCTCTAAGCTCTGAACATTCTCTCGAAGGGATTCCCATGACCCTGAATACCGATGCCATTCTTCATCCCAAGCTACAGCATGTCGGTCTGCTGACCGGCAATTTGCAACGCCTGTTCCAGTGGTATCAGACGGTGCTGGGGATGCGGCTGGTCAGCAGCTCGCCCAATCCTACGGCGGCCCCGGGAGGTAGCCCGGCGGCGGCAATAAATAAAGGCCGCCTTCCTGAGCAACGACGAGATCAGCCACCGCTTGGCGGTGATCGAGGTGCCGGGCCTGATTCGCGACCCTCAGCGTTCGCATCATCTACGCATCCAGCACATCGCCTTCGAGTTGAACTCGCTCGACGACCTGCTGGGTACCTACGTGCGACTCAAGCGCAAAAGTATCGTACCGGTGTTCTCGGTGGACGAAGGGCCGCAGACCGCCTTCTACTACGAAGACCCGGACGGCAATAGCGTGGAACTCAATGTCAACAACTACACCGACCATTGGGCAGCGCTAGACCACATGCAGAACTCTGAGGCCTTCGCGAAAAAGCCGCTGGGCATGGACCCGGACAAACTGGTTGCGGCACGCGAAGCTGGGGCCTCAGCCTAGGATATCCACCTACGGGCGTGGCAGGAGGAGTTCCTGCCCGCGCAGGCTTTTGATCCTGCTAAGGTACTGCGACCGGTCGGGCGTGCCTGCCCAGACTACCGGCGTCGGTTACGCCTGCGCGCCCAATAGCGCTTCGGAGAGCGCAAACATGCGTTTAAAGACGCTGTAGAAGGCACTTTCTGATGCACGCCCCAGCGACTTTGCAATGGCGCCATCACGGCGTAAGAGCTGTCGCGCCAAGTGAATGCGCCAGCGGATCAGGTAGTCCAGCGGCGGCAGTCCCGCGTGCTCCTTGAACCTGAGCGCGAAGTCCGGCCGCGACATGCCGGCGACACTCGCGAGATCCTCGACCTTGCAGTTGCGCGCCACGTCGGTGTGCATCAGCCGCAGCGCTTCCATGCGTAGTATTCATTAGTTGCATCGTGTACCTGCTACTAAAAATAGGCGAACATCTAACTGACGGCCCACTTTGCTGCCCAAATTCCCACGACACTGCTCCCCCGTGCACTGTCGAAGCGAGATGCTGCCCCAGTCTCTGTTCCATCACTGATCTCCACGGCACCAGCGAGAAGCCCATGCTAGCATCGCGTAGCGTCCGCTGGCGAGCATGACGGAGCGCCGGTAGATGCCAGCTACGCGCTGCCCGTCCGCAACCGGGCGATGTTCTAGGCCGGTTGCGGCGGCAATGTCCTTGGCGGCTTGCGCCAGTTCCCGATTGCGCAACGTGCCCAGCAGATTGCGGGCGAGGATTACGCGCTGCCCGCGCCGTTGGGCCAACCCCTGTTCTTCGAGGAAGTCAGTGCGCTGCTGCAAGGCCCCCTTGGTGTCGCCACCAAAGCCTAGGTCGCCCAGCCCTCGGCCGCCGCCGATCAACTGCTGATCCAGCCAGGTCGCGCCGATCACGCGCGCCTGCCGCTCGATGGGCAAGTGCGATTTCAGCTCTACGGTGACACCGCCCAGCCGCTGTGTGTCGTACTGGCGGCCACGTTCGGCCAGGTCGTCCGGCACCTTCCATAGCCCTTCGGCCATGCGCTCCACGATGCCGGCGCGGCGCAGGGCTTCCAGCCGGCGGACGTGGGCGGCGACAACCTCCTGCGGGTCGCATCAGGGCGTGGCCCGGCCCTGTTCGATTGCCAGGTGATGATCGGCGCGGTATAGGCCATCGCTCGCCAGCGCAGCGATGTTCTTGTCGGCCGCGCGCACGTCGGCCGAACCCTTCACCTCCACCACCGCGCCCTTGGGGTAGTTCGCCAGCTCGTCGCGGGCGTTCAGCGCGACGTAGTGCGCCTTGCCATCCGTGCCGTCGATGACCAGATAGCCCCGATCGTGCAACTCGTCGGCCAGCCTCTTCGCGGCCAAGCGACCGATGCTGCTGCGGCCATTGTCGCCCGGCTCGAACACGGCCAGCTCGCGCGGCTGCCCGCTCATGGCACGCTACATCGTTCGGATAATGTCGCCACGTTCGCCCAAGGCGCGCAAGGTCTTTTCCGCGTCCGCATGCACGGCCCAGGTGCCGGGCTGCTCGGTCAGGCCAGGCGCTGCAAGCGTTGCAGGCGACCGATCAGCAGCAGGCGCTGGAGTTGCAGCGTCGGTTCGTTGAAGCGTTCGACCTGCACCCGGCCATCCTCGCCGGCCTTACGTTGCAGGGTACGGTCGAGGCTCGTCCACCGCTCTTGCTCCACCTCGCGTTGCAAGGTCTGCTGAATCTCCATTTCGGTGCGCGGCCTCAGCCATTCCGTCGCCAGCTCGGCTGCCCGATGGCGGAAGCCGTGGGCGATGTAGTCGCCCGCGATGATGAGGTCTTTGCCGGTGTCGTCGCACCCACGCACGATCAAGTGGGTGTGCGGGTTGTCGGTGTTCCAGTGATCGACCGCCACCCAATCCAGCCGCGTGCCCAGGTCGGCTTCCATGCGGCCCATCAGGTGCCGCGTGTACGTGCGCAGGTCGTCCAGTTCGGCTCAATCTTCGGGCGAGACGATGAAGCGGAAATGGTGCCGGTCGTCGGCACAGCGTTCCTTGAAGGCATCCAGATCGGCTTCGTCGGCCTGCGGCCCGTAGGCCCAGCCCGGCTCACCATCGCGGTCGGCGCCGTCACGCTCGATGTAGCGCAGGTGCTTAGCGAGCGACTGCAGGCTGGCGTTGCGTTGATTCACCAGCAGGGTCTTGATTGTCACGCGCCGCGACATGGGCGTCAGCCACGCCCCGGCGAAGCGCGCCGCCGACTTGCCGCTGCTGGCTTTGCCGGCCTGCTTGAGCACATTGGAAACGAAGCTCTGGCCCTTGCTTTTGCCCCGGTTTTTCGGGGCGCTGGGGCGCACCCGGAAATCGTCGTCGCGGCGGTCGGTCATGGGCACTGCCGCCTGTGTCGCCACAAAACACCATGACATCAGCAACCGGAAACAGATCAGCCGCGTGATTAAGCGACGGCAGATACGTATTCCCCGGACGCAGTCGCACCGGCAGTTGCCAGAAAGTGTCTGTTACGGCCAGTACGAAAGCATGCCAGTGATGCAACGGAACCGTGCTGACATGCTCGATGGTGTAGACAACCGACATGGAAGCCTGCGAAGAAGACAAGTTTTTCATCGATAAATCCTCCGCGAATAAAAAAAGGGGGGGGGATTTATCCCCCGGACGGGAGTAAATCCCCGTCAGGGTGTGTTCTGTCTTTCTGATTACATCATTTCGAGGGCCGCGATAACTTTGTCACCACAAGCCTCATCCTGCCCTCGGGTCACAGCCTGCTCCCAGACAGGCCGGTTAATTTCTTTACCGAGACTGTCCAGTGCGCAGAGAAGTTCTCTGGCAGTGGCAGGCAGCGGCGGAATATCACCGTCCCTGAGAAAACAGACAAACCAGCCATAGGCTATGCCGGCGTTAATGATGGCGTCTTCCAGATACGTCAGTTCACTGGGTTCATCCCGGTCCGTATGAAGATCGATAGGTTTTGCTGATTTAGCACAATCAATCAGAGAGGGTCTGCTTTGAGCGAAAAGCGGAAGTTGACAATTCTCCGCGAACAGGCCCTGAGAATAGAGTAAACTTCTCACTGCCGCAGCAAATAATGTTTATGATTTGCGAAGCCCAGTGTTGTTGATATTGTGTAATAATAAATGCGCTCATGTTACTGACGCTTAAAGATAGATCACTATCGGGGAGCATGGGTCATTGCTAGCCGCGCGTCTGGGCATAACCTTCCTTGGAGATAAGTTATGCCTGATTACGTACATATTCTTACTTTTGGTCTGGTTGCGTTAGGAATGGTATTAACTCCCGGCCCAAACATGATCTATTTAATTTCTCGCTCCATTTGCCAGGGAAAACGCGCTGGGCTTATTTCCTTGGGCGGCATTGCGCTTGGCTTTGTCTTCTACATGCTTTGTGCCGCATTCGGCATAACAGCATTTGTGTTTGCCATTCCTTATGCCTATGATTTACTTCGTTTTGGCGGAGCTGCTTACCTTCTCTATCTCGCCTGGCAAGCTGTAAAGCCCGGTGGAAATGCCCCTTTTTCCGTTAAAGAGATGTCGGTTGATGGCCCTAATAAACTATTTATGATGGGCTTCATTACTAATCTCGCTAACCCTAAAATTGCCATTATGTATTTATCTTTGCTTCCGCAATTTATTCAACCAGACCATGGCAGCGTTCTAAGTCAGTCACTGGCCCTTGGATGTGTCCAAATCTTTATAAGCCTGATGGTAAATTCCATGATTGTCCTCGTTGCAGGTTCAATAGCAGGGTTTCTTTCAAGTCGTCCTTCATGGATAAAAGCGCAACGTTGGTTTATGGGTACTGTACTGGCAGGGTTAGCCCTGAAGATTGCTTGCGAGGCAAAGCGATAGTGCTTGTTTCCCACTAATGAGCACATCACGACATCAGCAATGTCCTCATATCAACTATGAGGACATCCTGATTTGATCCTCATAAGCTAACATAGATCAATGGTATCAATGTCCGCTTCTGGCACAGAACAGACAGCACTTGTAGATGTGACAATAGTAGCGATCTCTAAATGCATGAGACTGCTCAAATCAGTTTTATTGAATCAGTTTTGATTAGTGGTCATTCTGGTGGTCTTGACAGGGAGAGTTTTCAGGTTTAGCTTACACATTAGCCAGTTATTGGCAAAGGCGATCCCAGTCAGAGGAGCCAGAATTAGAAAAGCCCGCTCAGGGAAACCTGAGCGGGCTTTTTGCATTGATGTTTTTAATCACGGCGGCATGGTTTTCACGCCAGAGGCTTACACCACGAACCCGAAGTGGGAACCATCCGGCAGCTCCACCACCAGCCGCAGTTTCCCCCCCGCCGCATCGACGTAGCGTTTGAGCGTGGAAAGCTTCAGGTCACGCCCCGGCTTTTCCATACCCGCCACGGTCGGCTGTGTGATGCCCAGCGCCTGCGCCATTTCCACCTGCGTTTTCTGCACTTTCTCACGCAGCTCGGCAAGGTGAATGTTGAGCAGGATTTCGGTCGCCATAGCCTGTGCGTCGGCAACGACTTCCGGTTTTTCATCCGCAATAAGCTGTTCCAGCGTTCTGCCCATCACGCTACTCCTTATGGTTAAAGCTTTTTAGCCAGTGTGTGAATTCCCGATCGGCAACCGGAAGCATCTCCTGATAAAATCGCTTTTCATTGCCCGCCTTATTACCGGCACACAGCACAATTGCCGTGCGGTTCGGGTCAAAAGCAAAGAAAGCCCTTATTAGGTCGCCGCGGCTCTGGATACGTAACTCTTTCATGTTGCTATAAGCGGAACCTTTAATCGTATCCGCATAGGGTCGGCTTAATCCCGGCCCCTTTTCCCGCAACACCATCAATGCAGCCAGCACGCAGGCGCGATCGCTGTCATTAAGCGACGTAAACCAGCGATCAAACCGCTCTGTCGTTTTAATCATCCACACGCGATCTCCTTATCAATATAGGTCAGATGCTATATAGGTGTAAAGCGATAACCGAGTGTGATGTAGCGGAATAGGATCAGCAGCGATCTTTAATGAAATGCCAGAGAGGTATTCAGCTACGATAGTGAAGACTGCACAAGATTTGCACAGAGTGGCGAGCTCTATCTGATCTTCTGCGGGTGTGGTGGTCTCATTGCTGTCAGGACGAAAGCCCACTCAGGCTTTCCAGAGTGGACTTCAGGAAGGTCAGCGGCTGAACGCTAAGAGATAACGCCTGGCGTACGTTTATGGCAACACGATACGGGCAATCTCATCAGTGCCTTTAGTGGAGGAGTCTTTGTTAAATTCCGCTTTAAGGGTGACATAGAGCGTATTGTTGTCCGGGCCAATCAACAGGCTGTTTGGATTCTTGTCAAACGACCAGCTGTTTTTCACCGCGTAGGTGGTGGCATCCAGTTGCAGCACTTTCTTCGATTCGCGCTGGCTGATGTAAAGCTCATTGCGTTTAGCGTTGAACTTGATGCCCATCGCATCGCCTTTGATGCGCTTGATCACTGTGCCGGTGCGCTCATCAAAGATCAGCGTCGCTTTGCCTTTGGAATCGTCAGTCACAAATAGCCGACTGGTGGCAGGATCTTCCGCCATGTTCAGGAACAGATACTCTTTGCCATCGCCTGCGGTCCAGCGCTTCTCAATTTTATGGCTGCGTGGATTGATCACCAGAATTTCACCCGAGCCATTGGCCGCATAAATGCGCTCAGTCAGCGGGGAATAGATGATACCGGTGACCCATTTCCCGGCGTTTTTAATCTCGGTTTTCAGCTTAAAGGTTCGGGTATCCACGACGGAGATATACCCCGGTTCGGCTACGCGACCGACATAAAGCTCGTTGCCGTGCCACAGGACTTCACGCGCACCAGCCGGATAGCCCTCTTTACTGATCTTGCCCGGGAACACCAGACGCTGCAGCACTTTGCCACTCTGGGCGTCCACTTTGGAGATCGCGCCATCCAGTGAGTTGGTGGTGTAGAACACCTGACCGTTTTCATCGATAGCGGTACCGAAGTTTTTCATGTCGGTATGCGTTTCGCCTTTAGTCGTCAGCGTGGCCGGGTCGAGACGATAGATCATGCCGCCGTTCACATCCTTAAACGCCTGCGCGCTGGCGACAAACAACGCTTTTGACGCAGAGGAGTAAGCCATTTCGTACAGACCATCACCCAGAGCGCGTTGTGTCACTGCGGTATTAACCGGTTTTGGGGCTTCAGCGGCAGGCGCATCAACTTTTTTAGCAGGTGCCTGACACGCTGTCAGGCTAATGGCAGCGGCGGCAGCCATGGCAACAGCGGCTTTGCGCGGGCTTAACGATTTCATGCAGAACTCCATCAGGGAATAAAGGGTGCCGGGCCATTCTGATCGGCCTGAATAAAGAATGAGAATCATACTCATTAACAATCACTAAGCAAATAACAGCTCAAATTCCTTTAGCCCTCCAGTGCGTTATCACGGCATAAACGTTCAATTTCCGCTTTTTTTTGAGTTCTATTCGCCCTTTTTCAGTGCTAAAAACAGGAAAACGTCAGCAATTACAGGGCTTTTATCGCGCTTATTTAATTGATTTATATCAAATTAATATAATGTTACATCTTGATTTGAATCTTGAAGAGAATTTATAAAGCAAATGATTATCATTGGCATTCTCACAATGAATTCGACATCTGTCTTCCTGTGATGGGCTGAGAAAAATAACAATCAAACGTAATGGCTTAACGCATTACCAACATTTAATGGGAAATTTATGGCTTGTAGTGGCAGGGAATCAGAAAGTAAAAACGTTTTCAGCCTCTCGTTGCTGGCACTGGCGGTACACGCTCTTCTCAACCCCGCTCTGGCGGCAGCGGAAACATCGCAGGATATGGTCGTCAGCGCGAGCCCCGCCGATAGCGGTGAAAGCGATAAACAGAATTACGCAGTCCAGACCACCCGCGCGGGCACTAAATTGATGCTGACACCACGAGATGTACCGCAATCCCTTAGCGTGGTGACACAGCAGCGGATGCAGGATCAGGATCTGCAATCCGTTAATGATGTGCTGACCAATGCCACCGGTATCTCCACCAATCTAATCGACAGTGAACGCTCCGAATACTATTCACGTGGCTTTAAGGTCAGCAACTTCACCTTCGATGGCATTCCGACGTCGGTCAACGATACGTGGAACTATGGCGATGCGGCGTCCGACACGGCTATCTATGACCGCATTGAGATCGTGCGCGGTGCAACCGGGCTGATGACCGGCGCGGGCAGCCCTTCGGCCTCAATCAACATGGTGCGTAAACATGCCGACAGCAAAACCGCCACCGGCACGCTGAGTGCCAGCTACGGCAGCTGGAATAGACAGCGGTATGTAGCAGATCTCTCCTCTCCGCTGAACGGCGACGGCAGTCTGCGCGGTCGTGTGGTGACCGGCTATACCGACCAGCAGAGCTGGCTTGACCGCTATCAGAAGACCAAAAAATTCATTTACGGTGTGATTGATGCCGATCTCACTGAAAGGACAACAGTATCATTGGGTTACGACTATGAAGATGACAATACCGGAAATCCCACCTGGGGTGGCCTGCCAATGTTTTACAGCAATAATGCCACCACGCATTACGACCGGAGCCTGAATTCGTCAGCCAACTGGGCACGTTACAACACCAACTCGCGTAAAGTCTTTGCGGACATTGAGCATAATTTTGATAACGGCTGGAATATTCATATCAACGGCACACACGCCGAAAACACCTTCAGCGATAAGCTGCTCTATGTGATGGGCAATCCCGACCAGGAGAGCGGTGAAGGGACCACCGGTTACGGCAGCATGGATCGTGGCAAGCGTAAAATGGATTCCATAGATGGTTTCGCCAGCGGACCCTTTGAACTGCTGGGCCGT
This sequence comes from Pantoea sp. 9140, assembly GCF_000745295.1. Taxonomy (NCBI): domain Bacteria; kingdom Pseudomonadati; phylum Pseudomonadota; class Gammaproteobacteria; order Enterobacterales; family Erwiniaceae; genus Pantoea; species Pantoea sp. 9140. The sequence continues at coordinate 2,362,109 of NZ_JQNO01000001.1, forward strand.
CAGCACCTGTTAATGGCGGGTGCGAGCTACAGTCGCCAGCACAATGCCGCCTACAGTCAGGATGGATTCAGTGATGTGGCGGCGCGTGAAATCTCCACTGCCGATATGGGTATTTTCAATAATCACTGGAACGGTAACGTAGCAGAACCTGAATGGCAGGGCTGGTATCTCAATGATGATGATACGGTTCGTCAGAAATCGGTGTATAGCGCTGCACGTCTGTCGCTGGCCGATCCGCTGTCACTCATCGTTGGCGCACGCTATACCCAGTGGAGTACGAACGGCAGCAGCGGAGAGATGACCAATAACAACACCACGCCGTATGCCGGTCTGGTCTATGACATCAATGATACCTGGTCCGCTTATGGCAGTTATACCGCCATTTTCCTTCCGCAGACATATCGTGATACCCATGGCAGTTACCTCTCGCCTGTCACCGGCAAAAGCTATGAAACCGGTCTTAAATCGGCCTGGAACGATGGGCTGCTGACGGCCAGCGTGGCGATTTTCCGCCTCGAGCAGGACAACGTCGGTCAGGCACTGGATGGCGTCTACCTGAGCGGCAGTGAGCAGGCCTATGCCGCAGCGAAAGGTGCCGTGAGTAAAGGTGCCGAGTTCGAACTGAATGGTGCGCTGACTGATAATCTGCAACTGACCTTTGGTGCAACCCGCTATGTGGCACGTGACCAAAGTGGCCGCTTTAACAGCTATCAGCCACAAACCTCATTTAAGCTTTTTACCCGTTATCAGCTGGCCGCAATCCCCGACCTGACTGTCGGTGGCGGCGTCAACTGGCAGAACCGGGTGTTTAAAGATGTCACCAATGCCAGCGGCGACAGCGTAAGAGTTTATCAGGGCAGTTATCCCCTGGCCTCACTGTTTGCCCGCTATCAGGTGAATAAGCAGGTCGCGGTGCAGGCCAACGTCGATAACCTTTTTGACCGCGAGTACTACAGTTATATGAACAGTTACGTATACGGTGAGCCGCGCAACGTGAACGTCAGCGTTTCGTATCAGTTCTGATACATTCTGTCGCTGAGAAAGCAGACAGCCCGCAATTGCGGGCTGTCTGGTAGACTGATTTAACCGGACAGAAGAGAGTCAGGGTTGCCCTTCCATATTCCAGCGCGCCGATCCCATTACGTCAAAAACATGCTGATCGGTAAACGCCGGGAATCTGGCGCGTTTTGCTGCCTCGGCTAATGCCTGGCAGTAATCTTTATCGCCCCTTTTAATAATAAAGTTCTCCAGAGTGCCATCCTTTTTAAAATCCAGATGCACATTACAGCGTTTCCCATTCCAGGCGTGCGGCGCTGACAGCGCGTCATCCAGTGATTTTTTAATACCCGATGCCTGCTGGCCATAGATATCTTTGTCGCTGACTTTTCCTGAGCGTTTATAACTACAACTATCAAGTGCGCTTTTTTTAATACATTCATGTGGTGTAAGAGGCGCACAACCAGCTGACAGAATGCAGCAGAAAATAGCGATGACCGTTTTCATGGATAAATCCTTTTAAGTGAAGAGGCGACGGAATCTGTGCCCTGGTGAAGCGGGAAATCAGAATAGCTAAATCCTGATTCTCTGTGTCAGAATAGCCCTACTTTCCTGCTCTTTTACGCCAGAAGAGAAAAGTAGCTACGGCTGTCAGCACGCCAATCAGCGGCATGGTCGCTGCGCCCGCCAGGAAGTTGTGCTGGTCAATACGCTGGTTCCTGCGGATATCCGCGAAGCGTGCCAGCGCCTCTGTTTCATCTGATGCACGCACTTCCTCAAACTCTTTTTTATACCCCTGCTCTGTCAGATCTGAAGCCCTTTTTACATCTGATCTTTTCAATGCAACGGTGTGTTTGCCTCTGGAATAGAACCTGTAGTCTGACATTCAGTACGCTCGCGGTCAGAAGAGTGAATGTCTGTTATATCGGGCAGGCAGTGATTTGCAAAACGGTTTTGGTAAAGCGTGAGGCACGATACAGATTTCGTGCTGGTTAAACTAACCGCACGTCATCTTCTGGCAGACTCCGTGCGGTACAGGCGACAACATTCCACGCGATGAGAGTGAGCCCGGCTGTTAAATCACGTCCAGCCCCAGATTCTGACGCAGCGTGGCAAACTCATACTCCTCACGAAACAGCCCGCGACGGCGCAATTCCGGGATCACCCGTTCCACAAACAGATCGAGCTGTTCCGGCATGATGGCGGGCATGATGTTGAAGCCATCCGCACCGCCCTGCTCCAGCCACAGCTGGAAATCATCGGCGATATCTTCAGCCGTACCGACAATCACGCGGTGTCCGCGGGAACCGGCGGCGACGGCGGCCAGTTCGCGCAGCGTCAGGTTTTCGCGTTTTGCCATATCGGTCATCAGCTTAACGCGGCTCTGGTTCCCTTCGCCCAGCGGCACCTCCGGCACCGGGCCATCCAGCGGATACTGACTGAGATCCATGCTGAACCGCAGTGAGAGCTGACGCAGCCCATTCTCAATATCCACCAGCGTATTCAGCGCTTTCCACAGCGCCTTAGCGTCTTCGCGCGTGCGGCCAATAATCGGCATGACGCCAGGCATGATCACCACCTGATCCGGGTTACGTCCGGCAGCCACCACCTGCGCCTTCTGCGCACGATAGAAGGATTGCGCTTCCTCCAGACTGGCAGAGGCGGTAAAGATCACTTCCGCCGTCTCCGCCGCCAGCTTCTGACCATCTGCCGATGAACCCGCTTCGATAATCACCGGACGGCCCTGCGGCGAACGGGTGATATTCAGTGGACCCTGCACCTGAAAATGTTCACCCTGATGATTAATCGGCTGGATCTTCTCATCAACAAAATAGTTTCCGGTCGCTTTATCCGGCTGCACGGCGCCCTCTTCCCAGCCCGCCCACAGTTTACAGGCTACCTCAAGGAATTCACGCGCACGGGCGTAGCGTGAAGCATGATCGGGCATGTCGCTGCGGCTGAAGTTACGCGCAACGTCTGTGGAAAACGAGGTCACGACGTTCCACGCGGCACGGCCCCGGCTGATGTGATCCAGCGAAGAGAAGCTGCGCGCCAGCGTAAAGGGATCGCTGAAGGTGGTGGAGGCGGTCGCGGCCAGGCCAATGCGCCGGGTATTAACTGCCAGCGCCGCCAGCATCGTCAGAGGTTCAAGACGGGCCATGGTGGACGGCAGACGATACATGCTGGTTGCCAGGGCATCACCCACAAAGAAGAGGTCGAACTTACCCGCTTCGGCTTTTTTCGCCAGAGCGATCAGCCAGTCAATATCGGTGGGATCGCCCAGTTGTTCGGTCAGACGCCAGCCACTGACGTGCTGACCCACAGGTTGAACAAACAGGCCGAGCCGCAGGCGACGTGGTGAAGTTGCAGAGTTCATAAAAGATTCCTGGTCTGAAAGATGAAAAAGCGCGCCGCAGCACGCTTAAAGAAGGGTGTCGGTCGCCAGCAGGGCCTGTTCCAGCGTGTTGGCAGAGACGGTAAACGGCAGGCGTTCTGCGCAGGCTTTGGGAAATTTAATTTGCTGTGCGATGTGACGCAGCGCCGTATCACGATCGCCCGGCAATGCAGGAAGCTTTAGTGGCATGCCGTAATAGCGCAGCAGCGCCAGCAGTTCTGCATCCGGCTCCCCGCCATGCTCAATCAGCGACTGCACCAGCAGGCTGAAGCCCACTTTTTCGCCGTGCAGCCAGTGATGGAGTTCCGGCTGGTGGGTCAGACGATTATGGATGGCATGCGCCAGCCCTGGCGTCGGCAGCGCGTCGCGCACGCTGTTCGCCAGCCCGGCCAGCACGATACTGGCATCGATGACTTTGACCAGTTCGGGTGTAACCCGCTGCTGCTGGCAGGCGGCTATCGCGGCCTCGCCATATTGCTGAAACACATCTGCCGCCTGCCGCGCGGTCATCACCTTTAAATCCAGCGCCAGATCGTCGGGGTTATGCCGCTGGTAAGGGCGGAATTCGTAATATTTTGCCAGCGCATCCACAATGCCCGCTTTCAGAAAGCGCACGTCGCTCCGGGCAATGACCTCACTGTCCACCAGCAACAGTTCCGGCATTTTGCCCAGCGGCTGGCTGCGCAGATGCCCGCCCGCTTCGTTATAGATGATGGCAATCGGTGACCAGGCGGCACAGGTCGCTGCCTGAGTAGCAAAGTTAACCAGCGTAAGTGCCGGTAACTGGCTGGCGGCGGCTTTAGCGGCATCCAGCACCCGTCCACCGCCAATCGCCAGCAGCAACTCTGCGCCCTGCTGTTCGGTTTGCTGTTTTACGCGGGCAATTGCCTCTTCAGTACATTCACCCGCTAAATAGTCCAGCTGCCAGTGAATGCCCGATGCCTCAAGACTCTGGCTTAATTCCGGATTAACCGCCTGCCACGCGTGCGGCGAGGTCAATATCCGGATATGGCTGGCGTAGGGTTTAATAAACTCACCGACGCGTGCACGCAGGCCCGCCTCATGTGCATAGGCTCGCGGAGAAGTAATCGCTAACACAGCGGCATCCTGATTATAAGAATTAGGCCAAAAAGGCTTTAATTACATTTAGTTATTAACGAGTGGGTAGTGTTATTTCTTTTTTAAATACTACGACAACCAGCAATTTAAGCAATTGAAAACCGGCCATTTTTTATTCACAAATCTGCATGAGGTTAGTTATTTTTCACATATAGCGACCCGGCTTTTTACTGTTAATCTGCCCCTCTGGCTGAATTAATTAACTGCTTATCAGGCAGTGTTCCGGAAAAGAATATGCAACTCGATTTTCGTCAGGTCAGAGAAGATGAAACAGATGTTTATCTGGCGCTGATGCATGCGGCCTATGCGCCGGTGAAAGCGCTGGGCATTAAGTTTGATGCCGCCACCGCAGACCGCGCTATGGCTCTGGGCCACCTGCAGAGCCACGGGGTGTATGCGCTCTATGCTGATGAGAAGATGGTCTCGTCAGTGACCGTCCGCTATCCCTGGGGGCCGCTGCCCGGCCCGTTTGGTCTGCCGCATATTGGCTGGTTCGGCGCGCACCCTGACTATCCCGGCCAGCAGTTTGGTCGTCAGGTGCTGGAACGGGTCGAACAGGCGATTCTGATCGATCAGCTGCGTGCTCCTGCGGTCTCGCTGGGAACCGCCACCAGTCACCCCTGGCTGCAGGCGATGTACCTGAAGCGCGGCTTTCAGCCAATGCATACCCGCGACCTCGGCAAGGGTCATATCACCCTCTATATGAAGAAAATTCTGGACCCGGTGGCACACGATGCCTGGGTGAGCCGCCAGACAGCCGCACAAGGAAACCCACAATGAGCATCACTATCCCCCCGACATTAGGCGAACCGCTGATCGCCTTCCGTCACGAACTGCACCAGTTCCCGGAGCTGTCGAATCAGGAGTTTGAGACCACGCGCCGACTGCGCGATCAGCTGGAACAGCATCAGATACGCATTCTCGATCTGCCGCTGAAAACCGGCCTGGTGGCGGAAATCGGGGCGTCAGCGGGGCCGCTGATTGTACTGCGGGCCGATATCGACGCGCTGCCGATTGAAGAGCAGTCTGGCGTCCGCTATCGCTCGCAGCATCCGGGCGTAATGCACGCCTGCGGTCATGATTTTCACAGCGCAGCGGCACTGGGCGCGGCGATCCTGTTAAAGCAGCAGGAAGCGAACCTGCCAGGCCGGGTACGGATTCTTTTTCAGGCAGCAGAGGAGACCGGCCAGGGCGCGCCAGAGGTGATTGCCAGCGGCGCATTGACTGACGCGCTGGCGATTTTCGGTATCCACAACGATCCTTCACTGCCTGCTGGCGTCATCGGTTCCAGAGCCGGGCCGCTCACTGCCGCCGTCGACCGTTTTGACATTGCGATTACCGGTATCGGCAGCCATGCCGCCAAACCCGATCAGGGCAACGATCCGATTGTCATCGCGGCACAGATTGTCTCGGCGGCGCAGACGCTGATCAGCCGCAACGCTCCTTCTGCCGATAACGCGGTGGTCTCTATCACCCAGATCCACAGCGGCAGCACCTGGAACGTCATCCCGGATAGTGCATGGCTGGACGGCACGGTGCGCTCGTTTTCATCATCCACCCGCCAGCGTCTTGAGCAGCGCTTTCGGGCAATTGTGGCGGGCATCGCGGCAGCCTTTGATGCGCAGGTGAGCTTTACCTGGCACGCCGGGCCGCCATCGGTAGTAAATGATGCGCACTGGGCGGACTTTGCTTTGCAGCAGGCTGAGAACAGCGGACTGGAAGCACGCGTGGTCGAGGCAAGTCCGATTGGTGAAGATTTTGCCTTCTATCAGCAACAGTTGCCTGGTGCCTTTATGATGGTGGGCACCGGTGAACCCTATGCACTGCATCACCCTGCTTTTCGCATTAACGATGAGGTGCTGCTGCCAACGGCGCGCTATCTGGCCGAGCTGGCACGGGCGGCACTCCTTTCTCCGGAGCGACCACAATGAGCCTGACTGCCGCGCTGGCGGATGCGATTCTCAGCGGCCAGCCGGATGCCCCTGCACGTGAGCATGCGCGCGAAGGCATCCGGGATTTTCTGGCGGTGAGCTGGCCGGTGCTGCAGGGCACCGTACCGGATAGCGGCTTACCGGCTCTGCGCACCCTCTACAGCGATGGCAGCGTGCGTTCACAGGCGCTGCTGCTGGGCTATGCAGGACATGCGCTGGACTACGACGACTTTCATGCCGATTTTCGCGGTCATCCCAGCGTCGTGATCCTGCCTGCACTTTTCGCCTGGCAACGGGTTCAGCCCAGAAGCCTGGAGCATTTTCTGGATGCTTACGTCACGGGGGTAGAGATGGCCGGTCGTCTGGGGCTGGCGGTCAGCCAGCAACATTACGCACTGGGCTATCACAACACGGCGACGCTGGGGACCCTTGCGGCGGCGGCGGCGCTGGCGCGTCTGCTGGAGATGAAGAGTGATACCACGGCCACCCTGCTGGGCATTGCGGCGACCCAGGCCAGCGGATTACGCGCTCAGTTTGGTTCGGCGGTAAAACCGCTGCACGCGGGTTTTGCCGCCGAACGGGCCGTGACAGCGGCTCAGCTGACCCTGGCCGGAATCAATGGCCGCCAGCAGGGGGTTATTGAAGCCTTTGTTGCCGCCAGCAGCGCGGACCAGGCACAGCCGGAGAAATTACTGGAAAACTGGGGCAGCCCGTGGCGGATCAGCACGCCGGGACTTGAATTCAAACCCTTCCCGACCTGCGCCGGTACGCATAGTGCGGCAGAAGCGGCCCGCAGCCTGCGCCAGCAGTGGCTGGCGGCGGGTAAACCGCTGGATGCGCTGCTGAGCCAGATTGTTGATATCACCGTCGGCTTCCCGCCAGGCGGTGACATCGCCGCCTCGATACGGGTGCCGGTTAACGGTATTGAAGCGCGCTTCAGCCTGGAATATGTGATTGCCGCCATGCTGATTTATGGCGATCTGCGCTTGCAGGATTTTGCGGAAGGCGATCTCAATCATCAGGTTATGCCGCTGGCCGCCCGCGTACGTCGCACGCCGGATCAGAGTGCGCCGCCCGATGCGCTCAATCCCGCTCTGCGCTTTCACGTCGTTACGCTGACGCTTGCGGATGGCACAGCACTGCATCAGCGCCGTACACGCCAGCAATCGCTGGCGGAGGGCGTGAATGTCAGCAGTAAGCTACATCAGGCGCTGGGTGACACGTCGCCAGAACTGCTTGCTGCCACTGCGCTGCATTCTGCGGCAGAGTTGCAGATGCTGACCGGGGCGCTGACCCGATAGTGGCTTAGCGCGGCGGAACGAAGGCCTGAACCGGCGTAACCTCACCGGCAAATTTCCGCACCTGCACTACCGTAATCTGGCCGCTGCAGCCCTGCGACAGCGACGAAGTGCCGATATCCATGGTCAGCACATTGGGATTACCGTGGCGGCATAACGGACGGGCGGCAGTGGGCTCGACCGGATCGTACCAGGCACCGGTTGGCAGCTGAACTACGGCAGGCATGATGGTATCCGTGAGACGCGCGCTGGCGAGCACATGGCCGCGCGCGTTAAAGAGTTCGATGATGTCGCCATCCGCGATCGCCTGTGCTGCCGCATCGTCCCGGTTCAGGCTACAGACTTCGCGTCCGTCCCGCTTGCTGCGCTGGCTGTAATCACCAAAATCGAGCTGGCTGTGCAGACGCGTCGCGGGCTGATTGGCAATCAGCCAGAACGGATAGTCGGCGCTGGGTGTTTGCTGCGGTTCACGCCATACCGGATGGCCGGGACAATTTTCATAGCCAAAGCTGGCGATAGTAGCGGAGAAAATCTCAATTTTTCCGCCTGGCGTTGGCAATGGCGCGGCGTCGGGGTCGGCGCGAAACGCATTAATCATCCGGCCACCATCCTTTAACTGCGGCAGCTCCAGCACACCCTCCTGCCAGAACTGACTGAAATCGGGTGTCTGCACCTGATGAGCAGCCAGTTTTTCCTGCAGCTGGTCGTAAAGATGCTGCAACCAGCCACGCGCATCACGCCCTTCGCTGAATGCCGCTTCCCTGCCCAGCCGCCGGGCCAGGTCACGAAAAATCGTATAATCATCCCGGGCTTCGGCGTAAGGCGCAGCCACCGGCTGCATGGCGATTAAATGGCGATCGGTCGGCGCACCGCCGATATCCTCACGTTCCAGCGTCATGGTAGCGGGCAGGACAATATCCGCATGACGCGCCGTGGCGGTCCAGGCGCTTTCATGCACGATCAGCGTATCCAGCTGGCAGAAAGCCTGACGCAGCCGCGCCAGATCCTGATGATGGTGGAACGGATTGCCTCCCGCCCAGTAAGCCAGACGGATATGGGGATAGGTCAGCTGGCGGCCATTGTAGTCAAACTTTGTGCCGGGATTGAGCAGCATGTCGGCGATACGCGCCACCGGAATAAAGCGGTCAATGCCATTTTTACCCTGCGGCAGGGCCGGAAAGCTGACCAGATTATGATGCTTACCATAATGGCCCAACGCACCCAGTGCATAAGTATATCCACCGCCGGGCAGCCCTGGCTGTCCGAGCGCCGCTGCCAGCACCAGGCCGAGCCACACCGGCTGTTCGCCATGCTCGGCACGCTGCAAAGCATGAGCCACGGTCACCAGTACCCGCTTACCGTGCAACTGCCGTGCAAACTGACCGATCAGATCGCTGCTGACGCCGCAGATCCCAGCGGCCCAGTGCGCGTCACGGACTACGCCATCCTCTTCACCGCGAATATAAGCGACCATCTGCGGCCAGCCGATACAGTAACGCGCCAGAAACGCCTCATCGGTTAACGCTTCCGCAATCAGCACCGCCAGCAGACCCAGCATAAACGCCGCATCCGTGCCGGGCCGGAGCGCCAGCCACTCGCCCTGCGCCTCTTCAGGCAGATCGCTTTTCAGCGGGCTCACTGAGATAAACCGGGTACCGCGCTGTGCCGCTCGCTGCATAAAACCGCGCTCGGTGTGTTCGCTCAGGCCGCCGCTGGCCACCTGCGCATTTTTCAGCGCCAGGCCGCCAAACGCCAGCACCACCTCGCTGTGCGCGGCGATCTCCTCCCAGCTCACGCCACGTCGGGCGATCTCGTTCATGTCACCAACAATGTGTGGCAGCAGGACAGATGCCGCGCCGGAACTGTAGCTGTTGACCGAACGGACATAACCGCCCAGCGTGGTGTTCAGAAATCGGTGCACCTGGCTTTGCGCATGATGAAAACGGCCTGCGCTTGACCAGCCGTACGATCCGCCAAAGATGCCTTCCGGGCCGTATGCTTCACCAACCCGCTTAAGTTCCTGCGCCACCCGCTGACTGGCCTCTTCCCAACTGACCGCGACATACTCATCGGCACCACGACGCTGATCCGGGCCTGGCCCGTTTTCCAGCCAGCCACGCCGTATCATCGGCTGCGCGACACGCGCCGGATGATTGAGTGCATGGCGGAAGTTTTGCAACAGCGGGCTGGGATCGGGATCGCGGTGGAACGGCTCAATCAGCAGTTGCTCGTCCGTTTGCTGTACGTGAAAAGCGCCCCAGTGGGCGCTGTGCATTACCGGTTTCTGGGTCATGCTGATTCCTGGTTACAGAAAAAACGGTGCCTAAAGCACCGTTGCAATAAAGTTTCTGACACGTCCGTTGTCCGGCTCGTCGAGGACCTGCTGCGTCGGACCCGCTGCCACAATTCTGCCGCTCTCCATAAATACGATGTTGTCGGCAACTTCGCGGGCAAAGCCGATCTCATGCGTGACTACCACCATGGTGATACCGGAGTGCGCCAGCTGCTTAATCACCTGCAGCACTTCCCCCACCAGCTCCGGGTCAAGTGCAGAGGTCGGTTCATCAAACAGCATGACGCCGGGATCCATCGCCAGCGCGCGGGCAATGGCCACCCGCTGCTGCTGACCACCAGAGAGGTTCTGCGGCCACTCATCTTCGCGGCCAGACAGCCCCACCTGCTTCAGCAGCGCCAGCGCTTTGGTCGTGGCCTGATGACGGCTCTGCTTTTTCACACGTATCGGTGCATCCGTAATGTTCTGCAGCACGGTGCGGTGCGGAAACAGGTTGAACTGCTGAAACACCATGCCAATTTCCGCCCGCTGGCGGGCAATGGCACTGCTGCTGAGTTCGTGCAGCGCCTGGCCTTTTTGCCGGTATCCCACCATCTGGCCGCCGATGCGGATCGTGCCGCCATCCAGCTTTTCAAGATGATTAATACAGCGCAGCAGCGTGGATTTACCGGAACCCGATGGTCCCAGAATTACGGTCACCGATCCGGCAGGAATATCGAGATTAACCTCGTCGAGAATGGTGACGCCGGAGAAGCGCTTAGTGACTTTACGTAGCGCAATTGCTTCAGCCATTGCTCACGCTCCTTTGCGTTTTCGGCAGCGAAAAGCGCGGTAGTGATGACAGCAGGCTGCGCTTTTCTCGCCGCGTCACACCGCGACCAAAATAGCGCTCGACATAGTACTGGCCGACAGAGAGCACAGAGGTCATCAGCAGATACCATAAGGTTGCGACCAGCAGCAGCGGGATCACTTCATAGGTGCGCTGATAAATAATCTGCGCCGAAAACAGCACATCCTGCAGAGAGATCACCGACACCACTGCGGTGGTTTTCAGCTGGCCGATAATCTCATTGCCCGCTGGCGGCATAATGGCGCGCATCGCCTGCGGTAAAACGGTGTGACGGAAAATCTGCGCCGGGCGATATCCCAGGGCGCGAGCCGCTTCAATCTGTCCATTGCCCACGCTCTGGATACCAGCGCGTACGATTTCTGCGGCATAGGCAGACTGATGCATCACCAGCGCGATCACCGCCGCGCTAAACGGACTCACCAGCGCATTGGACTGCGCGCTCCAGAGTTCGCCCAATCCGGGGATCGACAGCGCGATGCGGGGATAGAGCGCGGCGATGTTGTACCAGAGAAACAGCTGCACCAGCATCGGCACACCGCGGAAAAACCAGGTATACGCCCAGCTCACCGCTACCAGTACCGGGTTAGAAGAGAGGCGCATCAGCGCCAGCACCGTGCCAAAAGCGAATCCCAGCACCACCGAGATGGCCGTGAGCTGCAGCGTCATTAACACACCCTGCAGAATGGAGGGCGCAGTGAAGTTCTCTGCAATCACCTGCCATTCAAAGCGCGGATTGTTAATCATCGAATGCGCCATCGCCACCACGCATAACAGCACCACCAGCGCACTCAGCCAGCGTCCGTAGTAGCGTTTACCGACGATTTTCAGGTCGTCGGTGTGGTCCGGAGTTTCTCTCATTTAAAGATCTCTTCGTTGCGTCGGGCTTCGGTCACGGCACCAAAACCGATTCCCCAGTTATCGAGGATTTTCCGGTAGCTGCCATCTTTGATTAACGAATTCAGTGCCGCCTGTACGGCTGGCTCCAGCGGCGAGTCTTTCGGGAACGCGACAGAGACCGGTGCATCATTCACGGTGATTTCACCGCTCATGGTCAGCGGTTTGATCACTTTGGTCTGCCACAACAGCCCTTCATAAGGACCGAGGAACAAGGGAACACGACCGCTGACCACGGCCTGCACGCCCGCCGGACGATCCGGGAATATCGCTACCTTGATCGGTTGTTTACCGGCGGCTTCACAGGCTTTGCTGGTCTCTTCCAGCCGCGTCACCTGAGTCGTACCAGAGCCGGCGCCCACCTCTTTGCCACACACATCGCTGAGGGATTTGAAGGGGGCGATATCAGCGTCTTTGCGGGAAATAATGCCCAGCAGGCTGGCGTTGTAGTAACCGACAAAGTCGATCTGTTTCAGGCGGGTCGGTGTAGCATTGATGTTTGACAGCGCCACGTCGTAACGTCCGGTCTTCAGGCCAGGAATAATATTGTCGAAGCCGCCGGTGTCGCGCCACTGAACGGTGATGCCCAGACGCTCACCAACCGCATTCATGATGTCGATTTCCCGACCAGCCAGCGTTTTGTTGTCTTCTTTATAGAAGGTTGTGGGCGGCGTGTTCGGGTTAGTACCCGCCACAATATAGCCACGCTTAAGGATATCCGCGGGTATCAGGCTTTTCAGCGCCGGATCGGCTTTGACATGTAAGCTGCTTTCAGCTGGCACTGAAGGTTCGGCTGCAAAACTGGCGTGCGCACTGAGCGCGAGGGCAAAAAGGGTCATTCCTTTTATATATTTCACTGGAACCTTTCTCCTGATAGTTAAAATGTTCCCCCCAGAGGGAAAAGTTATCGCGATCTGTTGTCAGCACCGGAAGCCAGAGAAGCAGCGGGCTTCAGTGCTTTTATCATCCTCGTAACGTTCTGTTGTCATTCTCAGTGAAGACCGACGGCGATCACAAATGCTAAAACCGGGATTATTTAGCCGGAATATGGCAATGGAGAGCTTTCTCCGCTTTTTAATCGGGGAGTGAGATGTTGCAGAGCAAGAACATGGGGCAGGTCTGCAGGCGCTGGCGAAATAATAGTAATTTCCGCAGCGGTTCGTTAACAGCCGAACAACCTCTGAAAGTGTCATTTTATTGATAAGTTTATCTTTAAAATTGCTGGAATGTTTTCAAGCTAATTTTCATCAGTCATTTAATTGATCAAAATCAATAAATATTTATTCAGGTAGTGTAAAGACTCTTTACCACAACTTAATTCTTTTAATTATATTTATTAATCAATAATTTAAATTAAAAACATATCACTTAGCAGACAGATAATTACATCGTAAAACAATGGAGTTCTAATTAATAAGGATACTGAATAAATAATAAATAGCCTTAAAGTATTATCAGAAGCTGACGATAAAAAGATCAGGATTGAATTATTTGAATTTCTTTTGTCTGCTTTTGATTCTCAATAAAGGTGAACCTCATGGGCCTTGCTCAACGCATTTCCAGTATTAAAATCGGGAAAAAACTTGGCGTCGGTTTTATCGTCGTCATCGCGGCGTCTCTCGCCATAACCTTTATCGCTTTTGACTGTTTCCGCAGTATTAAAGACAACTCTGCACGCCGCACGACAACCGTGGAAATGGTAAATACGTTAAGCAAGGCACGTCTTAATCGCACGCTTTACCAGTACACCAAAAATCCTGAATTTGCCGCGAAGAACGTTCAGGCACTTAAGGAGCTGGATACCCTTTATCAAAGACTGAGTGGATTTAAGTGGGATGATGAAGGTCAGCAGAAAATTACGCTGATGGGCCAGTTACTTAATGATTATCAGAGTCAGCGCCAGAAGTTTGTGGCATCTGCGGAGGTAACATCTGCCGCCTTTGCTGCCATTAAACCGGGCGCGCTGATCGGTCTTGCTCATCAGTCTGAATTACTCGATATGGCTGTGGCACCCGACGCCGCGCTGCCGGTCATGAAACTGGCCGCCGCGCTGTTTGATGCCGCAAATATTGAAAAAGCGTTTCTTGATAAGCCAACAGCAGCCAGCAGAGATGCGGTTATTGAGGAGTACACCGCCATCAACACGCTGAGTGAGCAACTGGACAGTTTTAATCAGCCAGCGATCAATGCCGTTACGCAAAATGTCATCACGACCCTTGCGCAGCAGCGTCAGGCTTTGACGCAGTATGTTGATGCTTCAGAGAAAGAAAAGAGCGAATCTGCGGGCCTGACCGCAGCCGCAGAGCGGCTCAATGCGGCCGTTTCTGATACCTTTGCCTTCCAGTCCCGGTTGTCGGCTGAATTTATCAAACAGGCAGAGTGGCGCATCGCCTTTGCTGCGCTGATTTGTGTCGTCCTGAGCCTGCTGATCGCCTGGCGGATTACCCGCAACATTACGCTGCCATTGAAAGAGACGCTGAATGCAGCGCAGCGTATTGCCAGCGGTGATTTAACCACCTCACTGAATACCACCCGGGGTGATGAGCTGGGCCAGCTGATGCAGGCCGTCGATGCAATGAATCTCAGCCTGCAGAATATCATTACCAATGTGCGCGATGGCGTCAGCAGCGTGGCGCGTGCCTCGGCGGAGATTGCAGCAGGTAATACCGACCTTTCCTCCCGCACCGAACAGCAGTCTGCCGCCGTGGTTCAGACGGCTGCCAGCATGGAAGAGCTCTCATCTACGGTGAAACAGAATGCGGAAAATGCTCACCATGCCAGCCAGCTGGCAACCGATGCGTCGGTAAATGCCGGACGCGGTGGTGAGATTATCCGTGACGTTATCGTTACCATGAATAACATCAGCCAGAGTTCAGGCAAAATCGGCGAAATCATTCACGTCATCAACAGCATCTCCTTCCAGACCAATATTCTGGCATTAAATGCCGCAGTTGAAGCGGCACGCGCCGGTGAACAGGGTCGCGGCTTTGCGGTGGTGGCCGGTGAAGTCAGAAATCTGGCCCAGCGCAGTTCGCTGGCCGCCAAAGAGATTGAAACGCTGATTCGCAAGTCACTTGATCGGGTTCATGATGGTTCTGAGTTTGTGGAACGCGCCGGAAGCACCATGGATGATATTGTCCGCTCGGTCAGTCAGGTCAAAGACATCATGGGTGAGATTGCTGCCGCATCCGACGAGCAGAATCGCGGTATTTCCCAGATTGCGACAGCAATGGCCGAAATGGATACCACCACGCAGCAGAACGCCGCGCTGGTTGAAGAGTCTTCTGCCGCAGCCAGTTCCCTGGAAGCGCAGGCGGACGATCTGGAAAAAACGGTGGCGGTGTTCCGCTTATCAGCCGGGCAAAACAGCATCAGCCGGGCTGCACCTGCCCTGACACCGCGTTTAGTGCCTGCGATGCCGGTTAAAGCATCAGCAGAATCCAGCTGGGAAAGCTTCTGATACACCGCGCTGCTTCGATATAAGTGTCATGCGGATACAGCCAGCCTGATTTAATGAGGCTGGCTGAAGTACACATTCGCCACAGACAAAGCATCAGAATAATCACAAAAAAACCGGCGCGGGCGCATATTCGCCCGGGTCTGCTGATTGTTTCGGGTCCGGCAGGGTTGTGGCTTAGAAGGCTTTTAAGATGGGTATCAAATCGCGGTGGCAGGAGAAGTGTCATCCATGACAGTTTCTCCGGCCGGTGTACGCTTTCGCGCAACCGATGAGGTCGTCCGCTTCGTCGTTTTCCGGCCGGAGCCGGACTACGTCCACTGGCGTCAGTTCATTTACTGCTAGTTCAGTTCTTCGTTCAGGCTTGCAAGAGTCTGCAGGTACGGCACCTGCTGTTGGGCAACCGACGGTGACTTAAAACTACTCAGCCAGTGCCTGGCTTCGGAGATTTGCGTCAGCCTATCGGTGTTGCTTTCAGATTTCGCCATGTAACCCAGCTGAGTAAAGAGTGATGCGATACTGATTTCTTTCTCACCCAGGGCAAGGCTTAGCGCCGCTTCGCCAATAATGACGTGGCCTTTCTCGTCGTTTTGAAATAACACAGAAAATCCTCCATTAGGTACGAATTGATGACAACCTCACCAGAGACTGTAGTCGTAAAAACAAGACCTGCCCGAATAAATCACTAAAAATCTCGCAACCTGCTGATCGAATACACTTAATGTTTTTTTCCGGATTGTTCTGTTTGTCTCTGCCGTCCATCCTGCCAGACTGGCTGGCCTTATCAGCAACGGATGCACCTATGAAACTCTCTGTTCTTCTCACGTTGTTAGCCGCAACGGTATACCTGGTGTTTGCTGCCCATGGTGGATTCGGCACGCATCAGGCCAGCTTGTCGCTTTCCACTCAAAGCGGTGAAACGGTCACGGAAGAATAAGGGGGAAGTCCGGCGTCGTCAGTGCACCGGCAATCGGTTATGATCCCCTGCCATTCTGCTGCCGGTTGCCCGATGTCTGCCATTATCGATACGTTTATCGCCCCGCCCTGTTTTGATGAGATCACTCTCCTGTTTCAGGACGATCATCTGCTGGTGATCAACAAACCCAGCGGGCTGCTGAGCCTGTCAGGTAAAAATCCGCAAAACCTCGATTCAGTGCATCATCGGCTGGTAAAACGTTTTCCAGGCTGCACGCTGGTTCATCGGCTCGATTTTGGCACCTCCGGGCTGATGGTGGTGGCTCGTAACAAAGCCATTAACGCCGCACTTTGTCAGCAGTTCAGCCAGCGCACGGTGAGCAAAACCTATCAGGCACTGCTGTGCGGACACCTTGCCGATGATGAAGGCGTGATTGACGCCGCGATAGCCAAAGATCCGGCGCTGTTTCCCCGGATGGTGATATGCGCCACTCAGGGCAAGCCCGCACGCTCACGCTATCGGGTCACTGAGCGCAGTTTTTACCGGAGAAAAGAGGGAAAGGAATTGCCGGTTACGCGGGTTGAGCTGACACCAGAAACCGGACGCACCCATCAGCTACGCATTCACTGTCAGCAACTGGGTCACCCGATTCTGGGCTGTGATCTTTACGGCGGGCTGGTGCTGCCGGGCGCTGAGCAGGCAGAGAGGCTGATGCTGCACGCCAGCGGATTAACGTTTGTTCATCCTGTCAGCGGCGAGACACTGCACCTCTCTGCCGCCAGTCCCTTCTGACTGCATCAGCACGCGGTTACCACATCAGATCATCCGGCACTTTGAAGTCTGCATAAGGATCATCTTCGTCCTGCGCTTCTTCGCTCAGCGCGCTGTTTAAGACAATGGCGCTGGCATCACGCTGGGCAATTTTATCCGCCACGCTGGCCGGGATGATGGCGTACTGGCTCTCGCCACTTTTGTCAGCAGTCAGGCGGGCAATGGCAAGACGACCATTGATCAGCTGAGCCTGCGTCGGCTTATCCACCATGATTTTTTTAATCAGGTTGTTGTCGGTGAAGTTGAAGCTGATGTCGCCTCGCGCCACGTCGATTTTGTTCATTTCAATCAGCTGTTTGACCTGCGCTTTGTACTCTTTCGACAGCACAGCCAGCTTCTGCTGCTCATTCAGCTGCTTATCCCGCTCAAGCTGCGCTTTTTTATTGTCCTCTACCGCCGCTCTGGCTTCGCGCGCCTGAACCCGGGATTTCTTCGCGGTACGCTGAACCTTATCCATTTTTTTGCTGGATACTAAGCCCGCTTTCAGCATCTGCTCTTGCAAGGTGAGTTTTGTCATTGTCATCTCTGAACCTGTGAAATTTTGTCCGGGATTATACCTGTAATCTTTCGGGCTGTGCCAGGCTGACGCCGCGATTGCGGGTTACGCCTCAACACTGTGCTAACATTCCCCGGTCAAAATCACCTTATTGAGCACCATGTCAGAGCTAACAAAACGTAAAAATGACCCTGAAGGGCTGAAAAAACGCATCATCGCAGGCGCACTGAAAACCTTCGCTGAATTTGGTATGCAGGGTGCCAGGCTGGAGCAGATTGCTGAGCATGCGCAAACCACGAAACGCATGGTGGTCTATCACTTTGGCAGTAAAGAGCAGCTTTATATCGCCGTGCTTGAGCGGGTTTATCAGCAGATACGTCAGCATGAAACCGGCCTGAACCTGGCGTCGATGGCGCCGGAACTGGCCATGACCCGGCTGGTGGAAGCCAGCTTTGATTACCATGTCGAGCATCCCGATTTTATCCGGCTGGTCTGCAGTGAGAACCTGCTGCGCGGTCGCTACATCACCCAGTCGCCGCAGATTAAAGCGCTGAACCGCAGCGCGCTGGATCTGCTGGATGACATCCTGGCGCGCGGCCAGCAGCAGGGTGTGTTTACTGGCGATGTACAGACCATCGATGTTCATCGCCTGATCAGCAGTATCTGCGTTCATCACGTCTCAAACCGCTACACCTTCAACGCCCTGTTCAGTCCTGACAACAGTGAAGCCGAGAGTATCCGCCGCAATCGTCAACTCGCTGTTACCGCAACGTTACGCTACATCCGCAAATAAATGCCCGCAATCCGGGCTCCGCTTACTCATGGTCTACGCTTAGTAAACATTTGTCATAAAACCGCTATAAAAGGAATGCTGTTGTGAGCAGAGACGCACGCCTCTATCCGCTTCGCCAGACCCATATTGAACCCGATGATGATGCGCTGTGGAACTGGGCGCAGAACGCGCAAATCGGCAGCCGTCAGCAGGTTCAGCGTCCCGCCAGTGAAGCGGAATTGCAGAAACTGATCCGCGAATCACGCGGCAGGATCCGGGTGATCGGCAGCAAGCTGTCACCTGGCCGGATGCTGCATGTCGCTGAAGACGATCTGTTGCTGGATCTCAGCGCTCTGCGCGGTCTGATAGCCAGTGATGAGCAGAGCGTAACCTTTGGTGGCGCGACCCCGCTTGAGCAGGTTTATCACAGTCTGACCGACATGAATCGCATGCTGGCCTCATCGCCAGGCGTGATTGCGATTCAGACGCTGGCGGGCGCAATGGCGACCGGCACGCACGGTCAGGGTTTGCAGCAGAGTTCGATTGCCGATGAAGCGCTGGCGATACGCATGGTGCTGGCCGACGGCAGCGTGCGTGAGTTTGTCCGCGGCGACGCTGACTTTCCGGCGGCGCAGGTCTCTTTGGGTGCGCTGGGCATTGTCACCGCCGTCACCCTGCGTACCCAGCCGTTTAAGATCTTCACCTGCCACAAAAATGCTGTTTCTGCCGATACGCTGGAAGAAGATCTGCTGCGCTGGAACAACGACTATCCGCTGAGCAAAGCCTGGTGGTTTGTTGATGACAACCTGATGCACGTCTGGAACGCCCATGAGGCGAGTGACGAAGAGCGTCAGCGTTACGAAGCGCAGGGTCGTCAGGTGGTGGAACATGAGGGTGAAGCTGACGACAGTCTCAATGACACCATCGACCAGACGCTGGCGCATATGCATCGCGACACGCAGATTCAGGGCAAAGGCGGCAAGCAGTTTCGTACCGTCACCCGCTTTCGCGACTTTACCGATGTTACCGGTGACATCTACCAGCTCTTCTGTCGCGGCATTGCGGTGCCACAGATTAATGTGGAAATCGGCGTGCCGCTGGCAAAAACCCCGGCCATCATCCGCCGGATTAAGGCGTGGTATGCAGAGAACCGTCCGCATATGCACTACCCAATTATCCTGCGCTGCACCGGCGCGTCCTCAGCCTGGCTCAGTCCGGCCGCTGACCAGCCAACCTGCTTCTTCGGCTTTGTGGTCTATTACGCCGACGATGGCTCGCTGTCACAGGAAGGCCTGCACTTCCTGACCGAAGTGGAGAAACTGCTGGCTGAAGAGGGTGGACGCCCGCACTGGGGCAAGTATTACGATGAAGAACGCTACAACTGGCGTGAGATCTATCCGCAGTGGGACGCCTTCCGCGCCCTGCGCCACCAGCTCGACCCGCAGGGCCGGTTGGGGAACGACTACATCACGCCACTTTTTGACTGATTGAGGAACGCTATGTTTGCCTGGGTAACACTGTTAACACAACCCGACTATCTGGTGGGCGTCAAAGCGCTGCACCGTTCGCTGCAGGAGAGCCACAGCCAGTGGCCGCTGGTGGTGATGACCACGCCAGCCATTTCTGATGCTGACTGTCAGATTTTGCAGGATGAAGGCTGTGTGATTAAACCGGTCGACCCACTCTATCCGCGCGCCGATCTGGCTCAGCATTACGCCTCGGCGCAGTTTGGCGAGGTCTGGACCAAGCTGCGTGCCTGGCAGCTTACCGATTATGAGCGCGTAGTGTTTCTGGATGCCGATATGCTGGTGCTGCAGAACATGGATGAGCTGTTTACCCTGGATCTGGGCGATAATCCGCTGGCGGCCTGTCACGCCTGCCGCTGTAATCCCAACCAGATCGCCTCTTATCCGCCGGAGTGGCAGCCAGAGCAGTGTCACTATACCTGGCAGGCACGCGGTGAGCAGGCTCCGGAGAGCGTTGACTACTACCTGAACGGCGGTTTTCTGGTACTGAAGCCTGACAATGCGGTGTTCGATATGCTTGAGAAGCGCATTGCCGCGATTGATGATCTCAGCGCCTATCCCTTCTCCGAGCAGGATCTGCTGAATGAAGTGTTTGCCGAACGCTGGAAGCCGCTCTCTTATATCTACAATGCGTTAAAAACGCTGCCGTTCCAGCACAGCGGCCTGTGGCAGGGTGATGAGGTGAAGAATCTGCACTATATTCTGGCGAAGCCGTGGAAGCGCGATCTCAACCAACCCGAAAGTGATCGCGATCGCTTCTATGCGCTGGATAAGCTGTGGTGGGAAAAAAGCGGTCTGATCTGACTGTATACGGGCGGGATACTCCCGCCCTTCCCGCCTGTTCATTCAACCTTGTAACCTGCCACTTCGCCAAATCCTCTCTTACTCAGATTCTGTCTTACACCTCGACCCAGCGGCGCTGCTCAGCGGAGTGTGCAATCGCTTCCAGCACCTTCTGCACCTGCAATCCCTCGGCAAAATCGGGCCACATGCGATCGCCGGCTGCGATGCCGTTAACCAGGTCGCGGATCTCCACCGTTTTTTGATCGTTAAACCCGATGCCGTGCCCGGCAGAGACACAGAAGTTCGCGTAGTCAGGATGGGCCGGTCCGGTCAGGATCGTTTTAAATCCCTGTCGCCCGGCAGGTTCGTCATGCAGATAAAGCTCCAGTTCCGCCATGCGCTCCTGGGTGTAACGCAGCGTGCCTTTGGTGCCGGTGACAACATAGGTCAGGCCCATTTTTGCGCCACAGGCAATGCGTGAGGTTTCAATCACGCCGTGTGCACCATTACGGAAGCGCAGCAGCGCGCTGGCCTGATCTTCGTTTTCAACCGGTAACTGCCGCGCAGGCTCTTTCGGGTCGGGCCGTGAAGTGATCACCGTCATCATATCGCCACTCACCTCAGCAATATTGCCGACCAGATAGTGCGCCATATTGACGATGTGCGCCGCCAGATCGCCCAGCGCACCAAGGCCTGCCAGCGCTTTCTGGCAGTGCCAGTCGAGCGGCGTCTCCGGTCTGGCGAGGTAATCCTCGTTATGGGTGCCGTAGAAATGCACCACGTCGCCAATCTCGCCTCTGGCAATAATCTCTTTTGCCAGCTGGCTGGTCGGGTTTTTCATGTAGTTGAAGCCAACAAGGGTTTTCACCCCTGCCGCCTCAGCAGCTGCCACCATCTCCTGCGCATCCGCCACGCTTAACGACAGCGGCTTTTCTGAATAGACGTGCTTGCCGTGGCGTATCGCCTCCAGCGCCATCTCTTTATGCAGGAAGTTGGGTGCGCAGATATCTACCACATCAATCGCCGGATCGCTGACCAGCGCGCGCCAGTCGCCGGTGGAGCGCGCGAAACCAAAGGTTGCCGCCTGACGCGCCGCCAGCTCAGGATTCACTTCGGCCAGCATCTCCCGCACGATTTCGCCTTTCAGCGCGAATACAGTGGGGGCCTGGGCATAGGCTATTGCGTGGCAGCGCCCGATATAGCCGCTGCCAATCATGCCGATTCTGACTTTGTTCATTTCAACTCCGGATATTCAGTTCAGGGTTGAAATGGAATCTACGTTTCATATTTGTTGCTGACAAAGTCAGAATTGAGACTTTGTGACGCCTGTAAAAAACTATCCGGTTAAATCATGCGTAGTGCGGTCTGACAAGGGCTTTGCCGCATCATAACACCTCATAAACACCTCAGTCTGACGTGCCTCTTTTTAGCGCAGGAAGCCGCTGAGATGACCATTCATTCATGGCCCGAATCGCTATTGTGGTGACTATTTCAGCAGTCGCACAGATTTGTGAAAAAGAGCTTTGACATGATCCGGCGTGGCCGTTACTATGCGCCCCGTTCAAACGATTCCTCTGTAGTTCAGTCGGTAGAACGGCGGACTGTTAATCCGTATGTCACTGGTTCGAGTCCAGTCAGAGGAGCCAAATTCGAGAAGCCCGCTCAGGAAACTGAGCGGGCTTTTTGCTTTTCTGACGTCTGTTCAAATGTTCCACAACAAATATTCAATGACAGACAACGCCACAGAGAATAACTCACAGGGAAAGCAATCAGCGACACGTCATCGTTCCCTTATCAGGCCAAGCCTGTTTCTCTTTAATAAACTCTGATTGTGATGATGCCAGCCTGAAATGGGCAAGCGGGTAACTGATACCAACCCCGGACCACATAGCCTGACAAAAAAGCGCCATCACTATCTCCTGCCAATGATATCCACCTGCTGATGCGTATTTAACGCCGTAAAGCGTCAAAATATGAAATGAAAGCGAATCACTGTTAATAACGGATAAATAACGGCCCAGCAGGGTCGCGTTTATTTTAACAACCTTCCTAACCCGGCTTGATAAATAACCTTAAGCCTGGATATAGATAAACTTTGCCATAATTAGTATTTCCCCTCGCAATAACCCTTTGTTATTCCTTTGGTTCCTGTTTGTATTACTTTGAGAACCACCGTGGAAATTTACTGGTATCTGACCGCGCCAGACGGTCATCAACCCTGGGCCGCCTCCGGCAGCCGGCAGGTCAACTACGCCTATTTCCAGCAGGTCGCCCGTGCGGTTGATCATCTGGGTTTTACCGGCGCGCTGCTGGCGACCGGTGCCCATGACCCCTGGATTCTGGGGGCGTCACTCATTCCCTATACCGAACGCATGAAGTTCCTGATTGCTATCCAGCCGGGTCTGATCTCACCCACCCTGCTTGCCAAAATGGCCGTGACGTTTAACCAGTTTTCGAAAGGCCGGGTGCTGCTCAACGTGGTCAGCGGTGATAAAAACACGCTGGGCGCTTACGGCATGCACCTGGATCACGATGCCCGATATGACCTTAGTGACGAATTTTTGCAGGTATTACGTCCCCTGCTCAATCAGGAAAATGTCAGCTTCAAAGGGGAACACCTGGATATTGAGAACGCCAGGCTGGCATTGAGCAATGGCGGATATCCCCCGCCACCGCTGTGGTTTGGTGGCTCCTCTGAAGCGGCACAGGAAGTCGCGGCAAAGCACATCGACACCTATCTTTCGTGGGGAGAGACGCCCCCACAGGCCGCAGAGAAAATCGCCCAGGTGAAAGCCAGAGCCGATAAACACCATCGCCAGTTACGCTACGGCATTCGTCTTTATGTGATCGTGCGCGAAACCGATGAGCTTGCGTGGCAGGCGGTAGACGCGCTTTATGCCTCGATGGACGACAGCGCCATTGCCGCCCGGCAGCACCTGGCCCGCGGTTCAGACTCAATAGGCCAGTCCCGTATGAGTGCCCTGCACAATGATCAGAAACCCGCCGATCCGCGCGAGCTGGAGATCTACCCTGGACTGTGGGCGGGCATAGGCCTGGTGCGTCCCGGGCCTGGCACCGCTATCGTCGGCAGTCCGGAAACGGTCGAACGGACCCTGCGAGCCTATCAGCAGGCGGGGGTTGAGGTGTTTATCCTGTCCGGTTTCCCCTTGCTTGAGGAAGCCTATCGCTTTAGCGAACTGGTGATGCCACGACTGTCGCTCACCCCGCCGGATGACGCGGCAAAGAATACCTTTACCTGGGGAAATCTGTGGGATCGTCCGGTCGGAAGTGGAGATCCAGCACAATGAAAATCCGTCTGGGAAGCCATCCCAGTAATCTCTCGCTGTTTATTCTGCGCCATCGCGATGTCATCGAACCTGCCGCCAGAGACCGGGGCTGGCAGCTGGAATGGTTCGACTATACCCAGGGCGCACGCAGCGGCGAGTGGCTGGCTGATGAACAGGTCGATGTGGTTGGCACCGGGTCAACCCCGCCGATAAGTGCGCAGGCCACCGGGCTGGACGTCGCTTATCTCGCCAGCTCGCCGCCACGTAATAACAACTGCGCGTTGCTGACATTGCAAAGCAACGCTATCTCCTCGCTGCGTGGTAAGCGACTGACGGGCATGCCCGGTTCTTTCACCGATCATTTTCTGGCGCGTCTGCTGCAAAAACAGAACCTGCGCCGCACCGATGTCACCCTGCTGGACCTGCAGGGGCAGGATGCCATGACTGCGTTACGCAATGGCGACATTGATGGCTGGCTGGCGATCGATCCCTGGCTGACTCGCGCGTTACAGATAAAGGATGTCGTTGCGCGCTCCACCGTCGGCGATGAAATCATTAACCGTTCACTGTTCTGGACGCGTGCCGCCTGGCAACAACGTTACCCCGAAGTCGCAGCCTGGGTCGTGAAACAGTTGCGCGTAAATGATGCCTGGATTGAGCAGCATCCGGTAGCCGCCGCGCAGATTCTTGCCGACAAACTCAACCCGGCCATCCTGCCTGATGAGTGGCTGAAAACAATACGCGGGCGTCCCTGGGGTATCACCCCAGCCAGTGACGCTCTGTTAGCCGAACAGCAGCAGCAGGCTGACGATCTTTTTGCCGTGGGTTTCATCCCGATGGCTTTATCCCTGAACGCCAGGAGACAGATATGACCCGCTGGATACCCCGTACCGCTGTTGCTGCACTGATACTGTGTGCCGGAATGGCCATGGCGACTGAACCGCTCACGCTGCGCATTGGTTTTCTGCGAGGCCCCACGGACTTAGCGCTGGCTAAAGAGAAAGGAACGCTGGAAAAAGCGCTGGCCGCGCATCAGGTGAACGTCGTCTGGTCGGGCCCGTTTGCGGCTGCCGCCCCGGCTTATGAAGCGTTAAATGCCGGTTCAATTGACATGACCACCGGCAGCTCCACAGCGTTTGTTACCGCCATCGCTGCGGGTTTGCCGTTGCGTTTCTTTGCTTATCAGGCCATGCCCGGTGAAGGTGAAGGGATTGTGGTACGCAATAGCAGTGATATCCATTCGTTGCAGGATCTGCGCGGCAAAAAGGTGGCGGTGAATAAAGGCGGGACAGGCGAGTATCTGCTCTCACGCGCGCTGGATCGTGCCGGGATTCCGGAGCAGGAGGTGACCAAAGTTTATCTCAGTCCTTCCGACACCGGTACAGCATTTGTGGGAGGACATGTCGATGCCTGGGCGACCTGGGATCCCTTCCTCTCTCTGGCCATACAGAATTATGACGCCCGCCAGCTGAGTACGGGCCAGCAGATTGGTTCGGAAAATGCAGCAGGTTATTTCGTCAGCGAAGCGTTTTATCAGGCGCACCCTGAAGTGCTTAACTGGGTTTATGACGTATTGCAGCAAGAGAACCACTGGGCTAAAGCCCATCCGCTTGAGGCAGGTAAAGATGGGGCAGCAGGGAAGCACACTGGCGGCACTGCTGGGCAAGGTCAACACCTTTCCCATCACGCCGGTCGATGACGCCGCGATAATCCATATCGGGCATATAGCCGACTGGTATCAGCAACAGGGTCTGATCGCCAGCCATCCGGATATTCGCCAGCATGTCGTCACGCTGACGCCTTAAGCCCCGGGATGAGTAAAACAGAATGACGCAACCGGCTATCTCGCATATCTCGTTTCTGACACCGGGGAATTATCCTGATGACGCTCCGCTTCAGGGTCTTGAACAGACGTTACAGCTGTTCGAACGCGGTGAACAGCTGGGTTTTAATGGTGCCTGGGTACGCCAGCGACATCTGGAACATGGCGTATCGTCAGCCAGCACCTTTCTCGCCGCCGCCACGCAACGTACCCGCCAGATAGAACTGGGCAGCGCCGTAATTCAGATGGGTTATGAGAGTCCATTTCGTCTGGCCGAAGACCTGGCGACAGTGGATATTCTCGCCAGGGGACGGTTGAATGTCGGCCTGAGCGCAGGCGCACCCAATCATCTTGAGTTAATCGGTCATTCTGTCTGGGGTGATGCCTGGCAGCAGCAGGATTTTTCTTACCAGCGCGTCCTGACTCTGCGCGATAACCTGAGTGGCCGCTTCTTCGGTGATGACAATACGGTCATTCTCTCACCCGGCAATACGCAACGCCCGCGTGTTCAGCCCTTTGCAGCCGGTCTGGTCGACAGATTGTGGTACGGCGGAGGATCACTTCGCTCGGCGCGCTGGGCAGGCAGCCACGGGTTTAATCTGCTCGCGGGCAATCTCACCTCCGGTGAAGAAACGGATGATTTTTACCAGGCACAGCGGACACTAATCCAGCTGTATCGTGAAAATCTCACGGCTGCCGGTCGGCGTGCGGCGCGCATCGCCCTGGGACGCGTCATCATTCCCACCGACAGTGCGGATGCCACCACCCGCAGACATTATCAGCAGTTTGCCGCCAGCCGCTACCCACGCACTCTGGCACCCCAGGGCTCCCGACGCACCCTGTTCTCTCAGGATATCGTGGGCAGTGCGGAGCAGATTCTCGAACGGCTGTTTCACGATCCCGTCTTACGTCTGGTGAATGAGCTGAGAATTGAACTGCCTTATGAATTGCATTATGCGGAGTACAGCCAGATTATCAGCGATTTTGCGACGCTGATTGCGCCGGAGTTGGGCTGGACAGCACTGCCGCATGTCTCACACGTTGGGCCCGAATGAAATCCACAATGACAGTCAGCGGTAAATATCCTTACCGCGGCATTCCGTTTTAACGCGTTAAAAATAGCGCAGACGTCCGGATTCGTAACCGATCTTTTTAATGTGCCGTAACGTTGATCTGAGTCGCATTCTTATAATAAAGACAATTATTCCCAAGCTTATCCATAAATAACATAAGGACATTTCGTTATTTGTTATAGCGTTTGATTGTTAGACACCGGATCAGGGGAAGATTAATTTTCATTTTTTGTAAATGAACATTGTCATTATATTTTTGAGGGATCTCTTTTGGTCAGTTTAATAAACAAACAAAGCATGCAGTTCAGACTTAAAATAGCACTCTTCAGCAGCCTTGCAGCCTTCAGCTCTATGACGTTTGCCGACGATGCCCTTAAAGAAGGTATCACCCCGGCCACCGATTCCAGCCAGATTCCGGCAGCGGCGAAATTGCGCAAAGATACGGTGGTGGCGGGCATTTCTGAACCTCAGGGAATTTTTAACCCTTACTTTTTTGTCAACGGCTGGGATGAAAATGTCACCAACGTCATTTTTTCACGCCTGATTGACTGGGACAGCCACGGCAATCTGGTGCCGGGTCTGGCGGAAAGCTGGACGGTAAACCCGGATTACAAAGTCTATACCATTAAGCTGCGCCCCAATCTGACGTTCAGCGACGGCTCCCCACTCACCGCTAAAGACGTCGCCTTTACCCTTACCGTCCTGTACGACCCGAAATATGATGGCGACACCGACATCACGCTCGCGAATATTGCCGGGGGTGCGGAATATAAAGCAGGTAAAGCCGACAGCGTCAGTGGCCTGAAAGTGATCGATCCCCTCACGCTCCAGATCACCACCACACAACCTGGCGCAACCACACTGGCAAAAATTGGCGGGCCGGTGCTGTCGGAAGCTTATTACGGCAAAGGCTATAAGCGTGGCAATCTTGACTATCTGCGCACCCTGCATGGCAAACCGCTGGGCAATGGCCCCTATGTCTATGACAAATACATCCCGGGGCAGGAAATTCGTTTTCATGCCAATAGCCACTTTTATCGTGGCACACCGCCAACGCCTCGTTTTATTTATCGCGTCACTAACCCCTCAACCAATTTCCAGTTGTTCCAGACCGGTGAAACGGATTACGACGCCTTCACTTCACGACCGGATGATATTGAGCAGCTGAAACTGCTCGGCTTTGCCAATATCAATCTCTACGGGTCCAGTGATTACAGCAAAGTCGAGTTCAACGTTCGCCGCCCGGCGTTGCAGGACGCGAAGGTACGTCAGGCGCTGATTTACGGGCTGGATCGTCAGAAGCTAATCGATGTGGTGTACCAGGGGTATGGCAGGGTTGCTGTCGAACCTATCGCGCCTATCTCCTGGGCGTATAACCCGGATGGCGTGAATCCCTACAAATACGATCCGGCACAGGCGAAAAAATTGCTTGATGAGGCGGGCTGGAAACCCGGAGCCGATGGTATTCGCGTAAAGGACGGCAAACGTCTTGAACTGACCTTACTGGCAAGCAAAAAAGTGCTGAACGACGCGCTTATCCCGATCGCCAAAGAGGACTGGCAGAAAATTGGTGTGCTGCTGAAACCCCAGGTGGTGGACTTCAATGCGCTGATGGCGCAGCGCAAAGCGGGCAATTACGACCTGGCGTCCTTTAGTACCAGCACGTTAAACGATCCGCATGACGGGGTATGGGATTACTACAGCACCGAGGCCAGGGAGTCCGGTTATAACAATCCTCAGGTGGATAAGCTGATTAACGAAGGCAATGCCGTGCTGGATGTGGCACAGCGCAAACCGATTTACCACCAGCTGTATAAAGTGCTGGCAGATGACCCACCGGTGATCCTGCTCGGTTATCGCCAGATCCTCTCCGCCAGCAGCGGCCGCGTGACCGGCTTTAAACCGGATATCTATAACGGCCTGACCGGCAGTCTGCCGGACGTCAAAATCGTTAAGTAACCTTGCCCACTGTTCAGCCGTCGGGACTTCCTGACGGCTGATATGAGAAGACCATGAGAAATTTTATCCTGCGGCGGCTGCTGAACACCCTGCCCATGCTGCTGTTTGCCTCTTTTATCATTTTTATGTTGTTTGCAAAGACACCCGGTGACTTTATCGACGGCAACGTGACGCTGACCGCCGCGCGCGCAGCTGAACTGAAGGCGATTTACGGCCTTGATCAGCCGCTGCTCACCCGCTATCTGCACTGGCTCGGCCAGCTGTTGCGGGGTGATTTGGGTTTCTCACTGCAATACCAGATTCCTGTCACTCAGTTGCTTAACCAGTACGTCTGGAATTCCTTCCTGCTCGCCAGTGTCGCGCTGGTATTTTATTGGGGAATTGGCCTTGCCGCCGGTATCGCGTCGGCAATCAAACCCAACTCGTGGTTCGATCATCTGGTCAGCGTGCTGGTGTTTGCCGCAATGTCTTTTCCAACCTTTTTTCTCTGCCTGCTGTTAATCAAATGGTTCGCGGTAGATCTGCACTGGTTGCCGGTCGGCGGCATGACCAACACCGGCAGTGATGACAGCGGCTGGGCCTATATTGTCCAGGTGGCGGCCCACCTGATGCTGCCGGTGCTGGCACTGGTGATGTTGCAGGCGGGCAGCCTGACGCGCTATTTTCGCGCCAGCATGCTCGACGTCATCAAAATGGATTTCATCCGCACTGCCCGGGCAAAAGGTTTACGCGAACGCACGGTGATCATGAAACATGCGTTACGCAATGCGCTGCTGCCGATCATTACCCTGCTCGGCTTTGAGCTACCGGGCCTGTTCTCGGGTGCCCTCATCACCGAAAAAGTCTTCAACTGGCCGGGTGCAGGACATATCCACATCGATTCGCTCGCTGCCCGTGACTATCCGGTGCTGATGGGTTTCACGCTGTTTCTGGCGGTATTAACTATCCTCGGCAATCTGCTGGCCGACGTGCTTTACGCGTGGGCTGACCCGCGTATTCGGGTGAGTTCATGATGATCAGTTCACTTTTTTCCACGCAACGCCGCCTGCGCAAAGCGGTAATCCCTGCGCTGGCCCAGGCCACGCCCTCACCGTGGCGCCAGGCATGGCAGGCATTACGGCGCAATCCGCTGGCGATGCTGTGCCTGGTTTTACTGATTGTCATGGCGATCTGGTGCGTGCTGGGGCCGATCTGGTCGCCGTGGCAGGATGACGCCACGGATGCCCTGATGATCAACAAACCGCCAGGGGCGCAACACTGGCTGGGAACCGATTTCCTGGGGCGGGATGTCTACACCCGTTTGCTCCTTGCCGGGCGCATTTCGCTGACCATTGGCCTGCTGACGATGTTGCTGTCGGTGGCGCTGGGTTATCTGCTCGGTGCCGTGTCGGGCTACGCGGGTGGCCTGACCGACAAGCTGATTATGCGTCTGGCCGATCTGGTCATGACCATTCCCAGCCTGCCGCTGCTGATTGTCGCTGGCGCCATGCTGTCGGAACTCGATTTCTCAGCGGATGCGCGCATCTATATGGTGGTCATCATGCTGAGCCTGCTGGAGTGGCCTAAACTGGCGCGGCTGGTGCGCGGGCAAATCCTTTCGCTGCGCGAGCGTGATTTTATGCTGGCAACGCAGGTACTGGGCCTGTCATCACGTCGCCGCCTGTTTGGTCATCTGCTGCCCAATACCATCCCGATTCTGGTGGTGATGGCGACGATGGCAGTGGCGAACGCCATTCTGAGCGAGTCGGCGCTGAGCTATCTCGGTCTTGGCGTCGTCCCGCCGACACCCTCCTGGGGCAACATGATGGATGCCGCCAATAGCCTGATCGACTTCCAGCGTCGCCCGTGGCTGTGGATGCCACCGGGCATCGCCATCTTTATCACCGTGGTTGCCATTAACGTACTGGGCGACGGCTTGCGTGATGCGCTCGATCCCCGCATGAAACGGAGCCAGAAATGAGCCAGCCACTGATCACCTTTGAACAGTTATCCGTCTCCTTTGCCGCCGAACAGGGGCGTGTGCAGGCCGTGCAGGAGGTCTCCTTTACTATTCATGCCGGACAGACCCTGGGTATTGTCGGCGAATCCGGCTGTGGCAAAAGCGTTACCGCCATGTCGTTGATGGGACTGTTGCCGCCGCAGGCCGCGCGTATTGACGGCGGCGCCATCCGCTTCCAGGGGCAGGATCTGCTGACACTCAATCCCGCCAGGATGGCCGACCTGCGAGGCAACCAGCTGGCGATGATTTTTCAGGAACCGATGAGCGCCCTGAATCCGGTGCTGACCATTGGCGAACAGCTGTGTGAGCCATTGATTCGCCATCGGGGGGAATCGCCTAAAGCCGCCTGGCAGCAGGCGATCGCGCTGATTAGCCGCGTCGGACTGGCGCGCGCGGAGAGTCTGATGACCAGCTACCCGCACCAGCTGTCCGGCGGCATGCTGCAACGCATCATGATTGCGATGGCACTCAGCTGCCAGCCGAAACTGCTGATTGCCGACGAGCCAACCACGGCGCTGGACGTCACCGTTCAGGCTCAGATTCTGCGTCTCCTGCGCGATCAGGCCCGTGCCAGCCAGATGGCGCTGATGCTGATCACCCACGATCTGGGCGTCATTGCCCGGATGGCGGAGCAGGTAGTCGTGATGTATGCCGGGCGGGTTGTTGAATACGGCCCCACCGCAGAGGTACTGCGTAATCCGCTGCATCCCTATACCCAAGGCCTCATCGCGTCCCGACCGGTTCCCGGCGAGCGGCGACGTCGGCTCTATTCCATCCCCGGTCAGGTGCCCGATCTTGCCGCGCTGCCCGCATTCTGCGCTTTTTTTGACCGCTGCGAACGCGCCAGCGAAATCTGCCGGGCAGGCATACCGCCGCTGGTGGGTACAACGCGGCAGGCCGCCTGTTTTCACCGTGAAAAAGTGGAATCTTTCGCATGAGTTCTGAATACATCATTGAAGTGGACGGGCTGAAGAAGCACTTCCCGATACGCGATGGCCTGTTTGGTCAGGAAACCGATCAGCTTCGTGCCGTTGACGGTGTCAGCTTTCGCATCCGTCCGGGCACCATTTTCGGTCTGGTGGGCGAATCCGGCAGCGGCAAAACCACCGTAGGCCGCACTCTGCTGGGCTTATATGATAAAACCGCTGGCACGATTAAATATCGGGGACAGGACCTGTCGACGCTGACGGCGCGGGAAATGCAGGCGCTGCGCCCCAGAATCCAGCTGGTGTTTCAGGATCCCTACAGCTCTCTCAATCCGCGTATGCGTATCGGCGATGCAATTGGTGAGGCGCTACTGGCGCATAAACTCTGCACCCGAGCGGAGTTGTATGACAGAGTGATCGCGGTAATGAAGATTTGCGGGCTGGCTCCGCAACATTACCCGCGTTTCCCGCACGAATTCTCGGGGGGACAACGCCAGCGCATTGGCATTGCCCGGGCACTGATTCTCAATCCGGACTTTATTGTCGCCGATGAGCCCATTTCAGCGCTGGATGTCTCCATTCAGGCGCAGATCATCAACCTGTTTTCCGATCTGCGCGATGACCTCGGCGTCACCTTCCTGTTTATTTCGCATGACCTCGGCGTGGTGGAACATCTTTGCGATGACGTGGCGGTGATGTATCTCGGGCAACTGGTGGAGACCGCCAGCCGCGACGCCCTGTTCAGTCAGCCGCTGCATCCTTACACGCAGGCGCTACTGGCCGCCGTACCGACGCTCGACCCACAACATGAACCCACCGAGGTGATCAAGGGGGAGATTCCGGATCCGTCACACCCGCCATCCGGCTGCCGCTTCTCGTCACGCTGCCCGCAGGCGGAAACGCAGTGCCGCGAGGCAGTACCGGAATTACGTGAAGCGTCGCCCGGGCACCATGTGGCGTGTCATTTGATCCAGCAAAACAGAGAGGGAGTTACACCAGACAGTGCAACCAGATTGGTGAAACCCGCAACTATTGGTGGTCATCAGGGCGGTCCTGACAGAAATATCATTCAGGCTTAGCGTGATGAGTAGTCAGTTACTGGCAAAGACGTGCCCGGTCAGATGAGCCAGATTCGTAAACCCGCTCAGGGAAACCGGAGCGGGTTTTTTGTTGGGTATTATTTCACTTCTCTTATTCCGTCCGGGCAGCGCTCAGGACTCTCTGGCCGACACCACCCTGTTTTTCTGGCGAATGCCAATAAGGTATAAAGCACATTCCAGCAGGGCAAACAAAATCAGTAAATAGAAGATGGATGATGGCGGGATAAGATGGCTGTTAAGCAGGTAGCCGAAGAGAATAGCGTTGGCTCCACCGCCTGACATCGCAATATTCTGCACACCGAAGTAGGCCCCTTTCATATCATCACGGGCAATAGAATCGATAAAAAGAAACTCCGACGGAACAAGAATGACCTCGCCTAACGAGAAGAATACGGTGGCGATAATCCAGAACAGGGTCAGTTCAGAGACATGATAGAAATATAATCCCATCACCAGTAATCCGGTTCCGGCCATCACGCTGAACACCATATTTTTCTGTGTAATCCTTTTGCCAATAACATACTGCAACAGAATGACCGTTGCTGCGTTGATACTGACAATCAACGTAATCAACCTCAGTGCTTCTGACTCGCTGACCACATATCCCAGATACTGCGATAAATACGTCGCAAAACGGGCATAGACCAGCGCGCTGAACAACCCCCCAAGGGTAAAAAGCTGCAACCGATAATCGCTGATTAATACGCTGAACGTCTGTTTCAGGCTGGTTTTCGGCCCGTTAACGGGAGAGTTTACCTGCAGATGAGCATCGTAACGTCGGTAGTACAGGCTGAGTATGCAGAGTGAAATAAAACTTAATCCTGCGGACAACCACATCGGCGCATGTACGGCATAGTGACTGGCGAGAATACCGAGAATCGGCGCGCTGCAAAAAGCGATATTAATCAGGGTATAGGTAACCGAAAAGGCGGCTCCTCGTTGGTCAGCAGACAACAAGCCTGACAGAAGCGATTTTACTGCGAGGTGCATGGTGGTGAAAGCGACCTCAATCATGATAAGTAAAACCAAAACCTGAATGAAGTGTTGGACGTGTGTTAATAAGCCATAGACAACAACCGAGAGGAGAATCGCCAGAAAAAGGGACCGCTGAGCAGTGAAGCGATCAATTAACACGCCACACCAGACACCCGCCACCGTTGCTATCACCAGGCTGCCTCCCAGCGCATAGCCTGTCATCAGCGGATTAAACTGCAGTGTCTGTGAAAGGTAGATGGGAAAGAGCGTGAAAGTGAGTGCTCTGCTGAAATGTAATATGAAATCGAGCGTAAAAAGGGGCCATAAAAAAGAGAATCTGATCATCATAGCCAGTCCGTCAGTCAGAATAATAAAATGACTTTATCTGGCGACAGAGCGCATCCGAAATGCCAATTAAGCAATAACATTTATGTTTTAAGCGTCATCGCTGAAGAGGTAATTGAGCTTTAATACCCGACAGGAACAGATTTTCTGAACATGCCTTTACACCCTTGAGGCTTTCAGACACGCAAAAAAACCCGCTGACATCAGCGGGTTTCTGGTTTTTAAAACGTCAACAGCAATCAGATATCGAACCGGTCCAGATTCATCACTTTGGTCCAGGCGGCGACAAAGTCTTTGACGAATTTTTCGCGGGCGTCGCTGCTGGCATAGACTTCCGCCGAGGCGCGTAACACCGCGTTGGAACCAAACACCAGATCGGCGCGGGTGGCGGTGAAACGGGTTTCACCACTCACACGATCGCGTCCGATGAATTTCTCATTGCTGCCATCAGTCGCTTTCCACTCGGTACGCATATCCAGCAGATTCACGAAGAAGTCTGTGTTCAGCGATCCCACATGGTGGGTGAAGATACCGTGCTGGCTGCCATCGAAATTAGCGCCCAGGGCACGCATCCCGCCCACCAGCACCGTTAACTCCGGCACGGTCAGGGTCAGCTGCTGCGCTTTATCGATCAGCAGGCTTTCGGTGGTGGTTTTGCCGAAGCCGGTGCCGTAGTTACGGAAACCATCCGCACGCGGTTTAAGCAGATCGAACGACTCAATGTCGGTCTGATCCTGACGCGCATCGACACGGCCCGGGGTAAAGGGTACGTCGATCGAGACGCCAGCCGCTTTCGCCGCCTGCTCAACACCGACAACACCCGCCAGCACGATCACATCCGCCAGTGAAGCCTTGTGGGCTTCGCGCTGAATGGCTTCCAGCGCTGGCAGGACGCGTGCTGCGACGGCATTGATGTCCCACTCACGCTGCGGCAGCAGTGCCAGTCGGGCACCGTTGGCGCCGCCACGTTTGTCGCCACCACGGAACGTTGATGCCGAAGCCCAGGCAACAGAGACCAGCTCGCTGACGCTGAGGCCGGATGCGGCAATCTTCTCTTTCAGCTGGGCGATGTCTGCCACGGTTGGGTGATAAACCGGTGCAGGCAGCGGATCCTGCCAGATCAGATCTTCCTGTGGCACTTCAGGTCCGATGTAGCGCGCTTTCGGTCCCATATCACGGTGCGTCAGCTTAAACCACGCACGCGCAAACGCTTCGTTGAACGCCTGCGGATCGTTGTGGAAACGACGCGAAATTTTTTCAAACTCCGGGTCAAAACGCAGCGTCAGGTCGGTGACCAGCATGGTCGGCTTGTGTTTCTTAGTGGAATCAAACGCATCCGGGATGATATCCGGCGCATCAGCTGCCACGAACTGAATGGCACCCGCCGGGCTGCGTGTCTGAACCCACTCATATTTGAACAGGTTCTCGAAGAAGTAGTTGCTCCACTGGGTCGGTGTCTGCGACCAGATCACTTCCAGGCCAGAGGTAATCGCATCTGCGCCGACGCCCGTGCCGTGGCTGTTAACCCAGCCCAGGCCCTGCGCTTCAATCGGTGCGGTTTCCGGATCGACACCTACGTGGCTGGCCGGTGCGGCACCGTGGGTTTTACCCAGCGTATGGCCACCCGCGATCAGTGCCACAATCTCTTCGTCGTTCATGCCCATGTTGCCAAAGGTGGCACGAATTGCCGGGGCAGCAGAGGCAGGATCGCCGCTGTGTTCCGGGCCTTCCGGGTTCACGTAGATCAGACCCATCTCGGTAGCACCCAGTGGCGACTGTGCCAGGGATTCCGGGTGACGGTGTTCCAGCCAGGCGGCTTCTTCGCCCCAGTTCACATCCATATCCGGTTCCCAGACGTCGTCACGTCCGGCACCAAAGCCAAAGGTACGGAAGCCGGAGTTTTCCAGCGCAACGTTACCCGCCAGGATGTAGAGGTCAGCCCAGGAGATTTTCTGACCATATTTCTGTTTAATCGGCCACAGCAGGCGGCGCGCTTTATCCAGGCTGACGTTGTCCGGCCAGGAGTTTAACGGCGCAAAGCGTTGCTGACCACGGCCTGAACCACCGCGTCCGTCTACGGAGCGATAGGTTCCGGCGCTGTGCCAGGCCATGCGGATGAACAGGCCGATATAGCTGCCCCAGTCAGCGGGCCACCAGGCCTGTGACTCGGTGAGCAACCCTTTAATGTCAGCTTTCAGCGCAGAGTAATCTAATTTGGCAAATTCTTTACGGTAGTCGAAGGATTCATCAAGCGGATTCGAACGGGATGAGTGCTGGTTCAGCAGGTCAACGCGGAGCTGGTTAGGCCACCAATCGCGGTTGGTTGTGCCGCCACCCGGAGCCTGATTGGGCTGCGCTGGCTTGCCCGCATGAAAGGGGCATTTGCTTTCAGGCGCTTCGCGATCGGCTTCAACAATAGGCTTTGCATCTTTTGCATCTTCATCAATGGAATTGCTCATGGTCACACCTCTTTTTGTATTTTCATCGCTACTCTATAGAGGATTTTCAGGAACTCACACCTGTCTCATCCTATAAGATTGATAGCTTATCCCTTTGAATAAGGTTTGTTTCAACAGCTTCCAGCAATGGCGCAACGGATGTAGCTACCCGGAATCATCAACGAAGCGGCATCGATGCTCATCAGACTATTCCGGCACAACCGGTTACACAACCGTCTTATTCACTGCTGGCAGAGCAGCGGCCAGACCTGATATGGCCGCGTTCGCTGGCTAAACCGGTGTAGTTGCAGGGATAGACGGAACTGATGCGAAGCAGAAACGGCAGAAATACGAGAAGAGAAAATGATTAAAAAGCGTTAACGATCGCAGAGGTGAATGGCAGGTAATACCGCTTTATGAAGAAACAACAGAGCGCCCGGCTTGCGCGGGCGCTCGACTTCAGACTTAACGCCAGCCGAGTTCCGGGGCGACGTACTTCAGAATCGCCTCAATCACATGGGCGTTGTAGGCGACACCAAGCTGATTAGGCACGGTCAGCAGCAGCGTGTCTGCTTCGGCAATCGCCTCATCCTGCGCCAGCTGCTTAATCAGTACTTCTGGCTCTGCGGCATAGCTGCGGCCAAAGATGGCGCGGGTTTTCTCATCCAGGAAACCAACGGAATCCTGATCGTTACCGCTGCGGCCAAAGTAGGCGCGGTCCATATCATTTACCAGCGCAAAGATGCTGCGACTGACGGAAACGCGTGGCGCATGCTGATGCCCCGCCGCTTTCCAGGCCTCGCGGTAGGCGCGGATCTGTTTCGCCTGCTGAATGTGGAACGGCTCGCCGGTCTCATCATCTTTCAGGGTTGAGCTTTGCAGGTTCATGCCCATTTTCGCCGCCCATTCTGCGGTAGCGTTGGAGCCGGATCCCCACCAGATACGGTCACGCAGCCCTTCCGAAAGCGGCTCAGGGCGCAGCAGACCTGGCGGATTCGGAAACATCGGCTGTGGATTCGGCTTAGCAAAGCCTTCGCCACGCAGCACCTCCAGAAACTCTTCGGTGTGGCGACGGCCCATATCCGCATCGCTTTCACCCGCTTTCGGTTCAAAGCCAAAGTAGCGCCAGCCATCGATCACCTGCTCGGGTGAACCGCGGCTCAGACCCAGCTGCAGACGACCGTTGGAGATGAGGTCTGCCGCGCTGGCGTCTTCCACCATGTAGAGCGGGTTTTCGTAGCGCATGTCGATGACACCGGTGCCGATCTCAATCGTTTTAGTGCGTGCTGCCACGGCAGCCAGCAACGGAAACGGCGAGCTGAGCTGGCGGGCAAAATGGTGGACACGGAAATAAGCGCCATCTGCGCCCAGCTCTTCGGCGGCGACCGCTAAGTCGATCGATTGCAGTAACACATCCTGCGCGGTGCGGGTGGCGGACTGCGACGAAGGCGTCCAGTGACCAAAGGATAAGAAGCCGATATTTTTCATCTGCATTTCTCCTGACAGGCGATAAACGCCTGTGGGCATGAGTCGATTTTTGATAGGGAAAGGTTACGCCCTCCGCGCCGCCACTGATAGTCAATATCTTTAAGCGCCATATTCAGGAATTTCGACATAGCTAAGCAGATTATCCACTTTGTCTTTGTCCGCGCTTTCTTTCACTCTCCAGACTCCCGCTTCTGGTGTCAGGTGAACGATGCACAACGGTTATCTCTCTTTACAGCAGCGCGCCTGGCTGAAACAGCGCGCGCGCAGCTGGCTCTGGCGCAGCGAACTGCCAACCTGGCTGCTGATGGGCATGATTTACGGTGGCTGGTTCTCGGTAATGCTGAACTGGCAGACGCTGGGACAGATGCCCGCTACCCTGCTGCTGATCGTTTTCACCACCTGGTATATGTCGCTGCAGCATGAGCTGATCCACGGTCATCCCACGCGCTGGCCGCGGGTGAATCAGCTGTTCGGCACCCTGCCGCTGGCGGTCTGGTATCCCTATGGGCTCTATCGCGACTCTCATCTGGCCCATCATCGCAATCACACCCTGACCGAGCCGGACGAAGACCCGGAAACCTACTATTTTTCCGCTGCCCGCTGGGCGCAGTTGCCGCGCTGGCAGCAGCGGCTGATTCATCTGCGCAACACGTTTCCGGGACGGTTGCTGCTTGGCCCGCTACTGGATATCGCGTCGACCGTTGGCGGGATGTGGCAGGCGTTGCGACGTGGTGATCGCTATGCGACGGGCATGTGGCTGCTGCATGGCGCGCTGCTGGCTCTGCTGTTTTACTGGATGACGGAGCTCGGGTTTTCGCCGCTGTGGTATCTGCTGGCGGTAAGTTATCCGGCGCTGGCGCTGACCAAGATACGATCCTTTTACGAGCATCGTGCAGCGGACGACCCGCTGGCACGTTCGGTGAATAATGAAGCGGCCTGGCCCTGGCGCATACTGTTCCTGAATCTGAACTACCATTCAGTGCATCACGATCTGCCTGGCGTTCCCTGGTATGGCCTGCGCCCGCTCTATCTGCGCGACCGCGAGCATTACTATCAGCGCAACCACGGTTTTCGGGTGGCGGGCTATCGGGTCTGGCTGCGTCAGTTTTGGGCCAGACCGGTTAGCGTCAATGCCCATCCGGGCCGCTCAGGGGAGAAAACCCATGAATAATCTGCTCGCTTTGCCCATGTATGCCCTCCATCCGCCTGCCACGCGGGCATTGATGCAGGCTGTGGTTACGCTGCTGGCGCAGCATGACACCGACGCGCAGCCGGTCTGGCCTGATGATCTGCTGGCTCACTGGCGGGATGAGCGGTTGCTGCTGAGCCAGACCTGCGGCTATCCGCTGGTCAGCCAGTTACCAGCGGTTCAGCTGGTCGGCACCTTTCACTATCAGGCTTTGGGCTGCAGCGGGCGCGATTATCGCAGCTGGCTGGTGGCGCGGGATAAACAGGCGACGCTTGCCGATTTCAACGGTCAGCGGGCCGTGGCTAACAGCCCGGACTCGCAATCCGGCTATAACGCGCTGCGGTTTGTGGCGGCGCTTCAGGGCGTGACCTTTTCACAGCTGCTGCTGAGCGGCGGACACCGTCAGTCGCTGGCGGCGCTGCGTGATTCACAGGCAGATATCGCCGCTATCGACTGTGTGAGCTGGGCGCTGCTGGCGCGCTATGTGCCGGATGAACTGCGCGGCCTGCATATCATCGGTGAGACGCCCGCCGCACCCGGTTTGCCGCTGATCACGGCCGCCTCAACGTCAGCGGCCCGGCTGGCGACATTACGCACGGCGCTGCATCAGCTGGTAAGCGATCCCGCCTGGCGCGGCGTCTGCGACGACAATCTCATCAGTGGATTCAGCCCGGTGCAGCGAGACGATTATCAGGACGTGCTGGCGTGGGAACAGCAGGCCGCCGCGCTGGGCGTCACCCGGCTTTAACGCCGCATGCTGATTCGCCCTTCTGACCGGGAAAATCTGATTTTTCTGCATCCTCGCCTCACTGCTCACGCTTTCCCTGCCTGTTTTTTCACGCACCCCGATACGCTGCGCCGGAGGCTAACGCTGGTAAGCGCGCTCACGGCGTTCTAAGGTAAAGGTTTTCAGCAAAGGAAGAGTGGAATGCGGATTCTGATGGCAGGCGCCGGCGCGACCGGTGGATACTTTGGTGCACGACTGGCTCAGGCGGGTCAGGACGTGACTTTTCTGGTGCGTGAACGCCGTTATCAGCAGTTGCAAAACAATGGGCTGGTGTTGCAGACGCCGCAGGGCACCGAAAAGTTACAGCCGCAGCTGACGCAGGCCAGCACCCTGACAGGTCACTTTGATCTGATTATTGTGACGGTAAAAAGCTTTACCCTTGATCAGGTGATGGAGGACATTGCGCCGGCTGTCGGCCCGGACACGCTGATCATGCCAATTCTCAACGGAATGCGGCATATCGCAACGCTGCAACAGCGTTTCGGCGAAGATAAGGTGATTGGTGGCCTGTGCAAAATCAACGCCACGCTGGGTGATCAGGGCGACGTCATCCAGATGACGCCACTGCACCAGCTCTTATACGGCGCGCTGGACGGCAACAATGATGAACGGCTGCAGCGGGTTGATGCTGCGCTGCGCGACTGTCAGGTTGATACCCTGTTCAGCGATAACATTATGGATGAGCTGTGGGAAAAGTGGCTGCTGCTCAGCACCCTCGGCGCAGTCTGCTGCCTGGCACGCGGCGATACCCGGCAGATCCTCACCGCGCGCGGCGGCGAAGCGCTGCTTCAGGGGATCTTTACGGAGATCCTGTCTGTCATAACTGCCGAAGGCTATCAGCCGCGCCCGGCGGTGACGGCCCGCATTTTTGAACTGTTAAACAATCCCGCGACCCCGATGACCTCCTCAATGTACCGCGATCTCACCCAGGGTTATGATATTGAAGCCGATCAAATCATCTGCGACCTGCTGCTGCGGGCGAAACGAAACGGGCTTGCCACGCCGCTGCTGAATGCGGTGGATGTAAACCTGCAGGTCTATCTGCAGCAGCGTTAACAACCGGCAGCGTTCGCGGGTCGGCTACCGCCACGTTTCCCGCTGGCGTGGCGGTAAACGTGTGGCTGGCAGCAGCAGTACAGCACGAAAATTTGTTACACTCGTCGCTTCATCTATTGGAGAGTTCAATGACTTCCCGCTCCGTGACCCTTGATGATGTCGCTCAACTGGCCGGCGTCTCATATCAAACCGTTTCACGTGTTTTAAATCGTTCTGAACAGGTGTCAGCCCGCACGCGGGAAAGGGTTGAGGCGGCGATGCAGCAGCTCAATTATGTGCCCAATCGGGTGGCGCAGCAGCTGGCGGGCAAGGCGACGCGCACGCTGGGTCTCGCGACCAGCGACCTGGCCCTGATGGCACCGGCGCAGATCGCCTCGGCGATTCAACAGCGTGCTGCACGGGCGGGTTATCATCTGGTGATTGCGATGGACAGCGGCCACGATGCGGCCGCCACCGTGAATGAACTGCTGGCTCAGCGGGTTGATGGGCTGCTGATTAACCTGCCGCTGGATGCCGATGAAGCGCAGCAGATCCAGCTGCTGTGCGGCGGCAAGCCGGTGCTGTTTCTGGATGTCGAACCGCAGGCGGCGGTGGCGCAGTGTCAGTATCCCAATGAGTCCGGCGCACGTGCCGCCGTTGAACATCTGGTGGCGCTGGGGCATCGTCAGATTGGCCTGTTAAGCGGGCCGCTGCGCTCGGTGTCAGCCCGTCAGCGCGAAAACGCATGGCGTCAGGCGCTGGCCGATCATCAGCTAACGCCGCATTGCGCGCTGCGCGGTGACTGGAGCGCGCAATCGGGTTATCAGGCACTGCTGACTCAGTTGCCCGATGACCTGCCGCAGGCGCTGCTGGTCGCCAACGATCAGATGGCGCTGGGTGCGATGCGGGCGCTGCATCAGTATGGTGTCGCCATTCCTGGCGAGATCTCCGTGATTGGTTATGACGATACCGCCGAGAGCGCGTGGTATCAGCCGCCGCTGACCACGGTGCGGCAGGATTTACACTATCTTGGCGCAATGAGTGTTGAGCGGATGCTGGCGCGGCTTCAGGATGAAGAGGCACCAGACAACGCGCTGGAAACCATGCTGGTGATCCGTGAGACCACCGCCCCGCCCGCGGATGAGCGGGTCGATGTAGTGGCGCTCTCCCGTCAGCTACAGGAGATTGCCCGCAGGCTGGCGGGTAAATAATTCTGCGCTGATACAGGCAATAAAAAACCCGCATCACCGACGTGAATGCGGGTTCGCATGGAACGCAAAACGCATAAGCGCCCTGTTCTTATGCTTTCGGGTGTTCGCCCACGCCCATCGCTTTGATTTTTTTCGACAGCTCGCGACGCTCTTTCGACAGGTCGGCGTTTTTGATGATGTACTCATCCACGCGGTCTTCATAATCCACACGCATGCTGGCGATGATTTCCTGAATAGCCTCAACGCTCATGCCGGGTTTGATATATTCGCTCAGGTTGTCGAGCAGCAGAACGCGCTTCTGGTTATCGCGGATTTTCTTCTCGTTATCGACAATTTCACGCTGCAGTTTGTTTTTGCGGCGGAACATACGCACGAACTCCAGTACGTCCTGAAATGACTGCTTGGCATTTTCCATGATGGCACCTTTCTTTAAGCCTGCTGACGCAGGGAGAGAGTCAAAACGATCAGCTTAGCGGCTAGCCCGCCAGGTAAGCAATTTTCACAGCTAAATTCAGACTGGCTCTTATCTTAGCGCAAAGAAACCCGGTTTCACATTAAGTCATTGTCTGAGGTGATTATTTGCGCAACGCCATCCGCATCAGATCGGTCATGCGCTCCAGCTGTTTCGCCAGTTCCAGCGTCAGCCAGACATAGCCGTAGATTGGCGTCTCTTCCAGCCCGTCGCTGCCCGCTTCGGCGATCAGTCTGCGCAGTTCGCCACTGATTTCGGTCAGCTCATGGCTGTTGGCTATCACCTCTTCTGTTTCACCCTCAATCGCCATCACCGAGAGCGCCCGTAGCGTGTTCTCTGTCATCTGCTGAGTGCGGCGGAGTGCAGGCGCGTTAAGCATAATCAGGTGACTCTCACGCGAGGCCCACCAGGCATTAATCTGCATCTCAATGGTGTAAACCATATTACGGTTTATGGTCTGAATCGCTTCAAGCACCGACTTCGGGATGCGCGTCTCTTTGCTCGACGGTTCCAGCAGCGCACGCATTTTGATCACGCTGGTCAGCAATTTGCCCAGCGGCTTGTTGAGGCGTGGCTTTTCAACCAGGTTGGGCGAGAAACCAGCGTG
Source organism: Pantoea sp. 9140 (assembly GCF_000745295.1). Taxonomy (NCBI): domain Bacteria; kingdom Pseudomonadati; phylum Pseudomonadota; class Gammaproteobacteria; order Enterobacterales; family Erwiniaceae; genus Pantoea; species Pantoea sp. 9140. The sequence goes on from NZ_JQNO01000001.1 coordinate 2,405,379, forward strand.
ATAGATTTTTGCCATGCCCGCCAGCATGTCGGAGAGCTGAATGCGCCAGTGTGTATAGGCGCGCTGCGCCCAGATCGCGGTAAACAGCAGCGCCATCAGCGATCCCAGAATCACATCTCCGCCGCGCCACAGCGCCACGGTGAAATCGCCAGTTGGCGCACCCACAACCACGCTCAGGGTAATCCCGATCAACAGTGCCATATAGGGATGTTTGCCCAGCGTCAGGTAGCCGCTGATTACCATGATGATGCCGCACCAGGCCAGCATCACCGGCATGGAGATCAGCTCCAGCTTCAGGGCAATCAGCCCGGAAATCGACCCCGCCACCGTGCCGCAGATGCGCTGCAGGGCTCGCGGAAAAACATTTCCCCAGGTGGAAATGGGCCCCATCACCACCACCAGCGTGATCAGCGGCCAGGTGCCTTCCGGAATACCGGTCGCCCGGACAAAGATGAAGCAGAGTAAAAAGGCGATGGCAATGCGCACGCCGTGGACGGATCGGTAATGGCGATAAAACCAGAACTCCAGTTTCGAGATGGGCTTGTCAGGACGCAAAGTGACTTTCCGGTTACGGGAACATGATGGGGCTATCTTAACCCTGAACGCGGCTCGGGCTTAGCACGGGCCAGATATTTCAAAACAGTTTTGACGTTCGCTTACAATTATCAACATCCGACTCACATACCTGACCGGAAGTCATGAACAACTGAATACGGCTTTTTAACCTTTCTCAGGAATCAGTAACAGGCTCAGGGTGTAAATGTGAAAACGGGCAGCCCGCAGGCTACCCGTTTCTGTACTGCCCGGCGATTAATCAGAATTTCTGTTTAAGATAGTCCGTCAGACGGGTAATCACACCTGCTGGCTCTACCGCACTCAGCGCCACCAGCGGATAGTGAGCAATCTGCTGATCTTTATCCATCACCTGAATTTCTCCAATCACTTCATTGGCTTTCAGCGGCGCTTCCAGATCTTTGCGATCGATGACGTACTTCGCCTTCACGTTCTGCACTTCACTGCGCGGCAGTGACAGATAGACATCTTCTGCCGTTCCCACTTCTACCTGATGCGGATTGCCGTACCAGACGTTTTCGCTGCCAATCTTCTTACCGGCATGGAACAGCTGAACGGTATCAAAGGTGTTCTGACCCCAGACCAGCAGCTTACGCGCCTGCTCTTCGCGGCCTTTCGGGCTTTTACCGCCCATCACGACGGCGATCAGCCGATGTTTACCCACTACATTTGACGCGATGATGTTAAAGCCAGCGGTTTCCGTGTGACCGGTTTTCAGCCCATCAACGTGCAGGTTGTTATCCCACAGCAGGCCATTACGGTTGTTCTGAGTAATGCCGTTCCAGCTCAGGGTTTTCTCACTGTACATGGCATAAAAGTCAGGCTCACCATCGATAATCGCGCGTGACAGCTTCGCCATATCCAGCGCGCTGGAGTACTGACCCGGCGCATCCAGACCATGAACGGTCTCAAAGTGGGTATTCTGCAGGCCGAGCTTCTCAACATAATGATTCATCATGCCAACGAAGTTCGCTTCGCTGCCGGCCACGTAATCCGCCAGTGCAACACAGGCGTCATTGCCGGAATCGATAATCACGCCGCGGCTTAGATCCCGGACGCTCAGCTTATCGCCTGGCTTCAGGAACATCAGTGAGGAGCCTTTAAACACCGGATTTCCCGCCGCCCAGGCATCTTTGCCGACCGTGACCATGTCGTCACGGCTGATTTTCTTCTGGTCGATAGCGCGGTCGACTACGTAGCCGGTCATCAGTTTGGTCAGGCTGGCAGGATTGCGGCGTTCGTCGGGATTGCCCGCGGTCAGCACCTGCCCGGTGGTGGCATCCATCAAAACCCAGGAAGCCGCATCAATCGCCGGAGGCGTCACAGGAAAGGGAATCGCATCAGCCTGCGCCAGCGAGGCCCAAAAAACAGTAGCGGTAACGGTGAACAACAGACGCCTTTTCAACACTTCATCCTTAATTGCACGGGAGAGAAAATTTCTAAAACGAAACGGAAACAGCCGCACGTTTTACGGCAAAAGCGTCGTGAAGGTTTGAATAAATTGAAAAAAAGTATGAACTGGCAATGACCGGATGAACCGGGTAAGTGAATCCGTCCGTCGGCTGACCGCGACAGAAAAGATGCGGTGCAGGTTTGAGGCCACGAAAAGGCCTGAAAGTGGCATACAGACGTAGTGAGAAAATGTGCAACGGCTCCCGGTTCTGGACATCCGCCAAAACGGGCGGCTGAGTCTGTTGCGGCGGTCGCCAATGGCTGGTTGTCAAAAAGAGGCATCAGGCAGGCTTTACCCTTAACTTCAGACGCGCAGGAATATGGTTTACCATACGTGACGAGCGCCAGCCGCAGCCATGAGCCGCTATAATGGCACTGTACGGCTGAACCCTGCGCCCGCGCATCAGACATAACGATCACATCTCATCCTGCTGCGCGCAGAAAGTTACAGAGCGAGCAGAGCCGATTTAACACGCTCTGTTCATAAAGTCAGTGAACGCAATGAACGGATATGAAATTTGAATAACGACCGCGTACAGCCCACTTTTCTGTTCCACGATTACGAGACCTTCGGCACCAGCCCCTCTCGTGACCGGCCCGCCCAGTTCGCCGGCCTGCGCACCGACGGTGAGTTCAATCCTGTTGGCGAGCCAGAAGTGTTCTATTGCCGTCCGCCTGATGACTATCTGCCACAGCCCGAAGCGGTGATGATTACCGGCATTACCCCGCAGATAGCGATGAGCCGCGGCGTAATCGAAGCAGAGTTTGCCGAACGCATTCATAAGCTGTTCACCACCGAACAAACCTGCGTGGTCGGCTACAACAACGTGCGTTTCGATGATGAAGTGACGCGTAATATCTTCTATCGCAACTTTTACGATCCTTACGGCTGGGCCTGGCAAAACGGCAACTCACGCTGGGACCTGCTCGACGTGATGCGTGCCTGCTATGCGCTGAGGCCCGACGGAATCAACTGGCCGGAAAATGAAGAAGGCTTTCCGAGCTTCCGGCTGGAGCATCTGACCAAAGCCAACGGCGTGGCCCATGAAAATGCGCACGATGCGATGTCCGATGTTTACGCCACACTGGCGATGGCGAAGCTGGTAAAAGAGAAGCAGCCGAAACTGTTTGATTTTTTGTTTACCCACCGTAACAAAAACAAGCTGATGAACCTGATCGACATTCCGCAGATGAAACCGCTGGTCCATGTCTCCGGCATGTTTGGCGCGGCGCGCGGCAACACCAGCTGGATCGTACCGCTGGCCTGGCATCCCGATAACCGCAATGCGCTGATCGTGGTCGATCTGGCGGGCGATATGTCGCCGCTGCTGCAACTGGATGCCGATACCCTGCGTGAGCGTCTTTACACGCCGAAAAACGACCTGGGCGATCTGCCTGCGGTGCCGGTTAAACTGGTACATATCAACAAGTGTCCGGTGCTGGCACCTGCCAGTACGCTGCGTCCGGAAGATGCGGCCCGGCTGGGCATTGATCGTCAGCACTGCCTGGCGAATCTGGCGCTGCTGCGTCAGCAGCCTGACGTGCGGGAAAAACTGGTCACGCTGTTTGCCGAAGCCGAGCCGTTTACGCCGTCAGACGACGTGGACACACAGCTCTACGATGGATTCTTCAGTGATGCCGACCGTGCCGGAATGAATATTATCCGCCAGACCGCGCCCGCCAATCTGCCTGCGCTGGACCTGAGCTTTGAGAGTGCGCGGGTGGCGAAACTGCTGTTCCGCTACCGGGCGCGTAACTTCCCCGGCACGCTGGATGATGCCGAGCAGCAGCGCTGGTTGCAGCATCGCCGTGAAGTATTGAATAGTGATCGGGTGCAGGCATTTATGCAGGAGCTGGAGGGACTGGCTAATCTGCATGAAGCGGATGCAGAAAAGGTTGGGCAGCTCAAAGCGCTCTATCTTTATGCGCAGGAACTGGTCTCCTGAACCAATGAGAAAGCCTGACCCTGCGGGTCAGGCTTTCCTGTCTTGCTGAATCAGAGCACCGTCCACGCCAGCCAGGTCAGCACAAAACCGCTTACCCCCATTATCGTCGTCAGCACCGTCCAGGTGCGTAAACCGTCGGCCACGGAAAGCCCGAGATAACGGGTGACCACCCAGAATCCTGCATCATTAACGTGAGACAGACCCAGGCCGCCGAAACAGGCCGCCAGTGTGACCAGTACCCGTTGCATATCCGTTACACCGGTCACCGCCTGCGTCAGCAGACCGCTGGTGGTCAGGATGGCTACCGTGGCGGACCCCTGTGACGCGCGCAGCGCCAGCGACAGGATAAAGGCAGCCGGCACCAGCGGCAGATGCAGCGTTTCCAGCGTGACCGCCAGCGCTTTGCCGACCCCTGACTCCACCAGCACTTTACCGAAGGCCCCACCCGCACCGGCCACCAGAATTACGCTGGCAGAGGTGGGAATAGCCCGCCCGGTGAGATCTTCCAGCTTATCTTTACTCCAGCCACGCCGCACGCCCAGCAGCCAGGCCGCCAGCCCCAAGGCAATCAGCAGGGCAATCGGCGGTGTGCCAATTACGGTCATAACGTTACGCAGCAGGCTGCCTTCCGCCAGCAGGGTATGGGACAGCGTTCCCAGCACGATCAATACAATCGGGACCACAATCAGGCCACTGATAGTCAGCGCGCCAGGCGGGGCCGGTTCATGCTTCTTTTCCTGCCCCTCTGGCTTCGCCATCTGCAACTGCTCCAGCACCTCAACCGACAGATGGTAATGGCGACGGTTCATGACTTTCGCCACGTAGTAGCCAATGATCCCGACCGGCACGGAAATCGCGATACCCAGCATCATCAGCCAGCCCATATCGGTGTGCAGGATCCCGGCCGCCGCCGCCGCACCCGGATGGGTTGGCAGCGCCACGTGCACCGTCAGCATCACGCCCGCCATCGGCAGGCCAAACTTCAGGGGTGAGATCCGCGCCACCTTAGTGAAGCCATAAATCAACGGGATGACGATGATAAAGCCCACTTCGAAAAAGACCGGAATGCCCAGGATAAAGGCTGCCATGGTCAATGCCGCAACGGTTCGCTTCAGCCCCAGCGTTTTACTGAAGCGTTGCGCCAGTGATTCAGCCCCGCCGGAGGCTTCAATAATCGCCCCAAGCATGGCACCCAGCACGATGATGATAGTGATGTGACCAAGCAGCCCACCCATCCCGGTGATAATCGTCTCCATGATTTTTTCAGCCGGAATGCCGGTCGCGATAGCTACCAGCAGGCTGACAATCAACAGGGCGACAAACGGATGAACTTTGGCTTTGATGACCAGCAGCAGCAGGATCACGATGCTGGCGGTCGCTATGGCTAACAGCAGTGCGGTGGACATAGTAAACCTCAGAAATTGTTATATTTTTTTGGTTTCAGGCGTACAGAAATAGCAGGTGCAGAGTCAGAAAAAGGGCAAGCCGCTCCCGACCGGTGCTGAAACACCGGTTTTTCAGCCCGTTAAATCAGGCTTTTTGCGCCCAGGGAGCAAACCAGCCAAGACCCTCGGTCGTGCTGCCTCGCGGGATATATTCGCAGCCGACCCAGCCAGAATAGCCAACCTCATCCAGCAGCGAGAAGAGGTACGGATAGTTAACTTCTCCCTCATCCGGCTCATGGCGATCCGGTGCCGACGCAATCTGTACGTGACGATATCGTCCCGCATAGTGGCGAATCAGATGGCTGAGGTTGCCGTCCACCCGCTGTGCGTGAAACAGGTCGAGCTGAGTGAACACGTTCGGCCGGTCGATCTGTTCTACCATCTCCAGCGTCTGATACTGGCTGGCGTAGAGATAGTTGGGTTTGGTTACCGGGTTAAGCGCTTCGATCAGCAGGCTGATGCCGTGCGGCGCAAAGCGCTCAGCCGCATAGCGCATGTTGATGATAAAGGTCTCAACGTAGCGCTGACGATCGGCACCGGGCGGCACCGTCGCCGCCATGATGTGAACCTGCGGGCAGTTCAGCGCCAGCGCATAGCTCAGGGCGCGGTCGATATCCGCCTTTGCTTCCGCTTCCCGTCCGGGGATGGCGGAGACGCCCCACTCATCCGCTGCGACATTGCCCGGCGCGGTATTGAACAGCACCAGCTGCAGCTGGTTCTCATCGAGCCACTGTTTTATCTGCGTGGCGGGATAGTCATAAGGAAACAGAAATTCGACCGCTGTAAAACCGGCTTTCGCCGCTGCAGCGAAGCGTTCGGCAAAGGGATATTCATTAAACTGCGTCGAAAGGTTAGCAGCAAACTTCGGCATTATCGGCTCCTTAATTCCGCCACTTCGGCATCGCTGAGATAACGGATCGGGCGGTCACCCAGGGTAAAGATCAGACGGGCGGTCTCTTCCAGCTCTTCCGTGTTATCCGCCGCTTCCTGTAAGGATTTCCCCACCACCACCGGGCCGTGATTCGCCAGTAAAAAGGCGCGGTAACGCGGCGCCAGCACCGCCAGATCATCGGCCAGACGCCCATCGCCCGGCTTGTAGTAAGGCACGACCGGCACATCACCGACGCGCATGACCACATAGGGGGTAAACGGACGGATGCAGTTGTCCGTATCCAGCCCCTGTAAACAGGAGAGCGCCGTCAGGTAGTGGCTATGCAGATGCACCACTGCGCGGCAGTCGGGGTTATTCAGGTAGAGCGCGCGGTGAAACGCAATCTCTTTGGAGGGTTTATCGCCGGAGAGCCATTCTCCCTCAGGTGTGACTTTCGACAGCCGATCACCCTGTAATTCCCCGAGGCAGGAGCCGGTAGGGGTCGCCAGCAGATTGCCATCCGCCAGCAACATGGAGAGGTTGCCCGCTGAGCCGGTGGCATAGCCACGCTGAAAGAACGAGGCGCCGAGACGGACCATTTCGTCACGCGCCTGCTGTTCCGCTAACAGGGAAGATTCAGACATAGGTAAACTCCGTTTGCGCGCGGCGGAAGAAATCTTCGTCGCCAAAATTGCCCGATTTCAGTGCCAGCGAGAGCGGCTGATGGATGTCGCGCACCCAGGGCACGCCGGGCGAAATGGTCGGGCCGATGTGAAAGGCGGTTACACCCAGGCTCTGCGCGACTACGCCGGAGGTTTCCCCTCCCGCCACAATAAAGCGCTGCCAGCCGCGCCCTTTCAGCTCGCGGGTGACAGCGGCGAACAGCTGCTCAACGGCTTCGCTGCTGCGCTGCGCGCCATAGCGCTGCTGAATCAGCTGCAGTTGCTGCGCGTCAGCGGTGGCAAACAGCAGCGGGGCCAGCGTCTGATGGCTGTTAGCTTCCACCCAGTCGCACAGCTGCCGGGCATACCCTTCTGCATCTTCCAGACAATGCTCAATCTCTACTTCGCAGGCCGGTGCCAGTTGGCGGTACGCGGCAACCTGACGATTGGTCATCTGCGAACAGGATCCGGACAGCACCACGGCGCGATCGCCGCGCGGACGGCCTGCCTGCTCTGCCTCTGCATCCGTCTCAGCCGTCGCCCACTGCCGCGCCAGACCGATGGCCAGCCCGGAACCGCCGGTCACCAGTCGCCTGTCACTAAGTGCTTCACCCAGCGTCAACAGATGCGCCTGATGCAGGGTGTCAGTGACGACGTAATTAATGCCTTGCTCCGCCAGCTGGTCCAGCGCCTGACGCACTGACGCTGCGCCCTGATCGACCTGTGCCGCCGCGAGCAGCCCGGCTTTGCCGGTTGCCTGTGACATCATCAGACGAATCAGGTTGCTGTCCTGCATCGGGGTGACCGGATGGTGCCGCATGCCGGAATCGGACAACAATTGATCGCCGACAAACAGATAGCCCTGATAGACGGTGCGCCCGTTCACCGGCAGCGCCGGACAGATGACCGTCTGCGTCTCACCCAGCGCATTCAGCAGCGCATCGGTCACCGGACCGATATTGCCCTGCGCAGTGCTGTCGAAGGTGGAACAATATTTGAAGTAGAAGCGATCGCATCCCTGTTTCTGCAGCCACGCCAGCGCGGCCAGCGACTGCGCAACCGCCTGATCTGCCGGACAGGAACGGCTCTTCAGGCTGACCACAATCGCCTGCGCCTCTGTCCTCTCTGCGCTGGCGGGGATGCCGTTGAACTGGATAGTGGTCAGGCCGTTCTGCACCAGAAAACTGGCGATATCCGTTGCGCCGGTAAAATCGTCCGCTATTACGCCAAGACGCATCAGCTGTTCTCCCCTGCCTGTGGCAGCGTGATGCCGCTGAAGATTTTGATTACCGCACTGTCATCTTCCCGGCCATAACCGGCGTTGCTGGCTTCGGTAAACATGTTGAGGGCGGTTGAAGCCAGCGGCAGTGGAAAGTGCAGCGACTTTGCGGTATCGGCCACCAGGTTGAGATCTTTAACAAAGATATCGACGGCCGATTTCGGGCTGTAGTCGCCGTCTACCACATGCTTCATACGGTCCCCGAACATCCACGAGTTGCCCGCGGCATTAATGACCACTTCATACATGGTTTCCAGCGGAATACCGGCTCGCGCCGCCAGCGCCATGGCTTCTGCGCCGACCGCGATGTGAACGCCCGCCAGCAGCTGATGAATAATTTTGACGGTTGACCCGAGGCCAATTTCATTGCCCACGCGATAGACTTTGGCAGCCACCGCATCCAGCACCGGCTGCAGCTGTGCAAAGACCGCATCACTGCCGGATGCCATCACTGTCATTTCACCGCTGGCCGCTTTGGCCGCGCCGCCCGACACCGGGGCATCCAGCATTGGCAACTGATATTCAGCCAGCCGCTGTTCAATCTGCTGCGCATCCTGCGCTGAGAGTGTGGATGAGACCATTACCACCGTGCCCGGACGCAGTTTTGCGGCCAGACCATCTTCACCGAACAGAATGGCGTTAACCTGCTTTGCATTGACCACCAGCAGCAAAACGGCATCGAGCTGATCTGCAAAGGCTGAGGCGGATGACTGCGCATCACGTGCGCCGGCCTGACGTAAGCTCTCCAGGGCCGCAGGATTCAAATCGACCCCCCAGGTGTTGAGACCGGCGCGCAGACAGGATTTCGCCGCACCCATACCCATGGAACCTAACCCGATAACGCAGATGTTTTCAGCTGGCACGTTACGCCTCCACTGTTAAATTAAGTGATTATTTGTTTGTTACTGTTAATCCTGCCAGCTTCCTGTCGGTAAAAATGTGTCACTCCTCACAAAAAAACATCACCAGTGTGAACGGGAACAATTTTTAACACTGCCTGTTTTACCTGCCTCACCTTGCGTTAGCCCGGTGAGTGCAGCTGCCCGCCCTGTATCAGCTGTTATTTTTTGTTCTGGTTGACCGGCAGATACTTTATAATGTGAAAAAATGGTAATTATCAGGGAGCAGATATGATTCCGGTTGAACGTCATCAACAGATTCTGGCACTGGTGGCCGATCGGGGCGTGGTGAGCATTGCAGAGTTAACTGAGCGGCTGGGCGTATCGCACATGACGATACGCCGGGATGTGCAGAAACTGGAAGAACAAGGCACCGTGCTGTCGGTTTCCGGCGGCGTGCGCTCCGCCGATCGACTGGCAGCTGAACCGTCCCATCTGACGAAAAGCACCCTCTACAACGATGAGAAGCGCGCCATTGGCCGCACCGCTGCCCGTCACATCCCCCGTAATAGCTGCATCTATCTGGATGCCGGGACTACGACGTTAGCGCTGGCACAGGAAGTGGTGGATCGTGATGATTTACTGGTGGTGACCAATGATTTCATGGTGGCGAATCTGCTGATGGAGGCGAGTCAGTGCCGGGTGATCCACACGGGCGGCACCGTATGCCGGGAGAACCGCTCCTGCGTCGGCGAGTCGGCAGCACGCAGCCTGCGCAATCTGGCCATTGATATCGCCTTTATCTCCGCCTCCTGCTGGGGGCCACGCGGCTTGTTTACACCGGATGAAGATAAAGTGATGGTGAAGCAGGCAGTATGCGACGTGAGCAGCAAGCGGGTTTTACTGAGTGACAGTTCGAAGTACAACAGAATAGCGACGTTCCTGGCGTTACCGCTGGAGAGATTTGATCAGGTGGTGACGGACAACAAACTGAGTGATGCGGGGCGGGAACTATTGAGTGCGGGCAGCTGGGAACTGGTGCTGGCCGGTTAAGCTGTTGCCGCCTTCCTGATAAATCCGGAAGGCGGCAACGTTAGCGATATTAAACTTCTTCGCTGAACTGCGGCACCGGATTACGGAAGCTGCGGGTCACGAATGCCAGGTAGATAATCCCGATGGCGGCCCAGATCAGGCCCAGCTCCATAGAACTCGCTTCCAGATTCACCCACAGCGCACCGACCGTCATCGCGCCGAGCAGCGGCAGCAGCAGATACTGAACGTGATCTTTCAGCGTACGGTTTCGCTTCTCACGGATCCAGAACTGTGCAATCACCGACAGGTTCACGAAGGTAAACGCTACCAGCGCACCGAAGTTAATCAGCGCGGTCGCGGTGACCAGGTCAAAGTTAATCGCCATCAGCGCAATCGCACCCACCAGCAGTACGTTGAGCGACGGGGTACGCCATTTTGGATGGATGTAACCGAAGAAACGCTCCGGGAACACACCATCACGGCCCATCACATACATCAGACGCGATACGCCTGCGTGCGCCGCCATACCGGATGCCAGTACCGTGACCACCGAGAAGATCAGGATACCGACCTGCAGCGCTTTACCGGCTACGAACAGCATGATTTCTGGCTGTGAGGAGTCCGGGTCCTGGAAACGGGTGATGTCCGGGAAGTAGAGCTGCAGGAAGTAAGATGCCGCAATAAAGATCACACCGCCAATCAGCGCCGTCAGGAAAATCGCGCGTGGAATAGTACGTTCTGCATCTTTAGTCTCTTCCGACAGCGAACTGATGCCATCAAAGCCGAGGAACGAGAAGCAGAGTATGGTGGCACCGGTAATCATCGGCACCACATGCGCATTCTCAGACCAGAACGGACGGCTGCTCACCAGCGTGCCGGAACCGACGCCGCTTGCCACACCGTAGATCACCATGCCGGTGATCCCGACCATGACAATGACCTGCAGCACCACAATCACACTGTTAAAGTTGGCGACGGTTTTGATGCCCTTGAGGTTAGATAGCGTCATAAAGCCGACCAGCAACACCACGAAGATCCACGACGGGATGCCCGGCACCAGCGATTCGAAATAGTTTTTAGCCAGCAGGATGTTGATCATCGGCATGAACAGGTAGTCCAGCAGTGATGACCAGCCGACCATAAAGCCGACGTGCGGACTGATCGCCTTCTGAGCGTAGGTATAAGCGGAGCCCGCAGAGGGGAAGCGGCGTACCAGCTTACCGTAACTCACAGCAGTGAACAGAATCGCAATCAGCGCGAAAGCATAAGCAGTGGCGACGTGACCATCGGTCAGCCCGGAAACGATGCCAAAGGTATCGAACAGGGTCATAGGCTGCATGTAGGCTAAGCCCATCATGACGACCGGAAGTAACGTAAGCGTCTTTTTGAGTTGCGCACGCTGCGGTGAGGCGGAGGTATTAAGCGACATGCTTCAGTCCCCCATGTGCGACAACCTGGCTGGGCTGGGTCACAGGGCAACTGCGCATTAAGCGACAGGGAGTAAGGTTAGCGGTTGACGCGGCGCCGTAGTCATCACGAAAACGCGTACCAGCGTTGGCTGGCAGAGTGAAAAACATCCCCATCTTTGTAATCCTCAATCTCACGCTTACGCGTGTTTTCAGTGTTTATCTATCCGGGTGCGTGCCCGGCCTCGGTTAAGTCAGCAAAAACGCTCTGTTAAAACTGGATGCAAAAAAATAACCGGCGCGTTAAGCGTCGGTTATCATCTGATTTTGCAGGCCGCGTATTCTGCCCTAACCCGTGGCAGTAATACAAGCCGTTGGGGCACCTTATGCAAAAAAAAACGGGACAAAGTCACGCTGAGAAGCCCATCAGGCGTTTTTCAGCATCCAGTCTATTTCCGTAGACGTAATCAGTCGTTCAAACTGCATCAGTTCATAGTTTTTGCAACTGTGCCAGACGCTGGCAAAGCGTTCGCCCAGTAACTTCTGCAGCGGATAGCTGCTGTCAAACTCATACAGCGCATCGCTCTGCCGGATCGGCAGGGCCAGCCCTTCGGCATGGTGTCCGTTGCCGGTGACCGGATTCGGCAATGGCAGCTGCGTATCCAGCCCATGCAGCATCCCGGCCAGGATAGCCGAGACGACCAGATAGGGATTGGCATCAGCGCCCGCCACCCGATACTCAATACGATGGTTGTCGATATCTCCGCACGGCACGCGCAGCGCGACGGTCCGGTTGTTATGCCCCCACGAAGCCTGTAACGGCACATAGGCTTCAGGGACAAAGCGGCGATAGGCATTGACGTTGGGTGCCAGCAGCGCCATTGACGCGGGCATCAGGTCGATCATGCCCGCCAGCGCACGTTTCATCAGCGGTGAATCGCTGCCGTCATCGCAGGCGAAGGCGTTGTGATCGGCAGCATCCAGCATGCTGATATGCACGTGCATTCCGCTGCCCGCATACTCCTCGTAAGGCTTCGCCATAAAGGTGGCGGTCATGCCGTGATTTTCCGCGACCTGACGAATCAGGCGCTTCAGCTGCACCGCATGGTCGCAGGCGCGCAGCACGTCGCGGGTATGATGCAGGTTGATCTCAAACTGTCCGGGCGAGGCTTCCGCCAGCGCGCCATCAGCCGGTATGCCCTGCTGACGGGCCAGATCGTCAATATCGCGCAGGACATCAGCGAAGTGATCGAGATTATCGACCGAGTAGACCTGGCTCTGCATATTGCGTTCATCGCTGCCGGGCGAACAGGGCGGCTGGATAAAGCCTTCAGCATCGCGCTTTTTGTCTACCAGATAGAACTCCAGCTCTACCGCTACCACCGGAAACAGACCTCGGTTGCGCAACTGTTGCCACAGCCGGTTAAGGACATTTCGGGGTTCAACGTCAAAGGGAGTGCCATCTTGGTTGCACATGGTTAACAGCAGTTGCGCGATGTGTTGAGGGTCAGAGGCGGAGGGAACTAAAGTGCCGCTAACGGGCAGACAGAGATTATCGGGTTCACCAAGAGACTGGCCGAGTCCCGCTTCTTCCACCGTATTGCCGAGGATATCCATGGCAAACACTGAGGCGGGGAAATAACATCCTTTTTCCAGCTTAGGCAACGCAGAGACCGGAATGCGCTTGCCGCGGAACACACCATTTAAATCATTTAACAGGATGTCGACATACTGCGTTTCAGGATGGCGCTCCAGCCAGGCTTTCACCTCAAGCTGGAACGCGCTGGTTCGTTTCTCTTCACTGTGAAGCGTGAAGTCTTCCACTTCTACCAGGTTAGTCATGATCTCACCCGCCCCTATTAGGTTTGCGTAATGCTCAAAATAACAGCCACACCACTAACATAGCGCCAACATAAAAAGTGTGCAAATGTAACAAATCTGTTTGAAGAACAAACAGCAGATTGCTAGATTGAAAAAATATTGCACACTTAACCGCCAGACGTGCCCTTTCGGTAGATATTTCGACCAGTGATGCGAGGACGTAAGATGGGCATTATTTTTGACAAACCGTTGATTGGCGTAGTGATGTGCCACAAAGTTCTGGGCGGCCATGCGACTCAGACGGTGCATAACAAATATATTGATGCGATTGTCCTGGCGGGCGGCGTGCCCCTCGCCCTGCCCCATAGTCTTATTAATGCGCCTCATCTATCAGAAAACGCTATGGCTGTGCTGGATGGTCTGCTGTTCACCGGCAGTCCCAGCAATATCGAACCCTGGCATTATGGTGAAGCCGGTGAAGAGCCGCACGCCGATCCGGGCCGCGACCGTCTCGCCTTTCAGCTGATCACCTGGGCCACCAGCCACAAAATGCCAATGTTTGGTATCTGCCGTGGACTGCAGGAGCTGGTGGTGGCCAATGGTGGCGCGCTGTGGCGGGATCTCAGTGAGCAGTCAGAATTTCAGCGTCATCATGAAGATGAGACGCTGCCACTGGATCAGCAGTATGCGACAGCGCATCCGATCGCTATCGAACCGGATGGCCTGCTGGCAACGCTGCTGGACAGCAGCAAACCGCTTGCGGTCAATTCTCTGCATCATCAGGGCGTACGCGAACCGGGGCCGCAGTTGCGCGTTGAGGCACGCGCGCCGGATGGCCTGATTGAGGCGGTGAGTCTGCGTCATCATCCTTTTGCACTTGCGGTGCAGTGGCATCCCGAGTGGCAGCCGGAAAGTACGGCGGGATCGCAGGCATTGTTCAGCGGCTTTATTCAGGCCGCCATTCGCTATCACAGGGGAAAAGCAGATGAGTGATGTCACGCTGGCTCCGGGACGACGGCTGGCGCAGATTCGGCAGACGATGGGATTGTCGCAACGTCGCGTTGCCGAACTGGCCGGACTGACCCACAGCGCCATCAGCACTATCGAGCAGGATAAGGTCAGCCCGGCGGTCAGCACCCTGCAGAAGCTGCTGAAAGTCTATGGGCTTTCACTGTCGGAATTCTTTTCAGAACCCAAACCCCACGCAGAGCCAAAGGTGATTGTCCGCGCCAGCGATCTGCTGGAAATTGGCAGCCAGGGTGTGTCGCTGAAGCTCATCGACAATGGCCGTGCGCAGCGCACGCTGGGCATGCTGCTGGAAACCTATCAACCCGGCGCCAGCACCGGCGAGAAGCTGCGTCATCCAGGCGAAGAGACCGGCACGCTGCTGGAAGGCGAAATTACGCTGGTGATTAACGGTCAGCAGTTTCATCTCTCCGCCGGAGAGAGCTATGTGATTGATACCGGCTTACCGCACAGCTTCACCAACAGGGCTGAAATCCCCTGCCGCATTGTCAGTGCCCACACGCCAGCCAACTTTTAGGCGCTTCCCGGAGGTTGTTATGAATTATGTGGAGAGTTATTACGCAGCGACCGCCAATCCGCATGCGCCCTGGCCGACCCTGCGGGAGAGCATTCAGTGCGATGTCTGCATCATTGGCGGCGGTTTCACCGGTCTTTCAGCGGCGCTGCATCTGACCGAGGTCGGCTACGACGTAGTCGTGCTGGAAGCGGCGCGCGTCGGCTTTGGTGCCAGCGGCCGGAACGGCGGCCAGGTGGTGAACTCCTACAGCCGCGACGTGGATGTGATTGAACAACGCTACGGCAAAGAGAGCGCCCGCATGCTGGGCAGCATGATGTTTGAAGGTGCTGAGATTATCCGCGATCGCATTAAGCGGTATGCAATTGAATGCGACTACCGGCCTGGCGGCATTTTTGCAGCACTAAATGCGAGACAGATGGCGCATTTGCAAAAGCAGAAAACGCTATGGCAGCAGTACGGTAATTATGACCTGGAGCTGCTGGACGAACGCACTATTCGCCGCGAAGTCGCTACCGAACGTTATGTCGGCGGCCTGCTGGATCGACGTGGCGGCCATCTGCATCCGCTGAACCTGGCGCTGGGAGAAGCAGAAGCAATTCGTCGACATGGTGGACGCATTTATGAGCAGTCCGCAGCGACAGATGTGGTTTATGGCACACCTAACCGGGTGAAAACCGCTCACGGCGAGGTCAGTGCGACGTTTGTGATCTTCGCCGGTAATGCTTATCTCTCACCCAAACTGGAGCCGCGCCTGAGCAGGAAAAGCATGCCGTGCGGATCGCAGATTGTGGCGACCGAGCCGCTGACACCCGACCAGGCACTGTCGCTGATGCCAAACAATTACTGTGTGGAGGATTGTAACTATCTGCTGGATTACTTCCGTCTGACCGCCGACAACCGGCTGCTCTATGGCGGTGGTGTGGTCTACGGCGCGCGGGAACCGGCTGACATTGAAGCGCTAATCCGGCCCAAGCTGCGCCGTACTTTCCCGCAGTTGCAGAACGTGAAGCTGGACTTCAGCTGGAGCGGCAATTTCCTGCTGACGCTGTCGCGTATGCCGCAGTTTGGCCGGATGGAGAAGAATGTCTATTTTATGCAGGGCGACAGCGGTCATGGCGTCACCAGTACCCATCTTTCCGGCAAGCTGATTAGCGAAGTATTACGCGGCGATGCCGAGCGGTTTGACGCCTTTGCCCGCCTGCCTCACCTGCCGTTCCCTGGCGGCCGACGTTTTAAGGTGCCGCTGACGGCGATGGGCGCGGTGTGGTATGCGCTGAGGGATCGGCTGGGGGTGTAAGACTAAGGGCCAGGCATTGCGTCTGGTGAGCCGTATAACGGTCTTTCTGCGGGGCACATTCTGCCCTGCAGAATAAGATAAGTAAGTATGTTGTAACTATAAGGATAGCAAAACAGAGGCGTTTCAGCGGGGGCGCCCTGCCCCCACATCAACGTCAGCCGCGTGTTACTCCAGCGGCATTTTCACCGGATCGTCATAGCGATACTCAAAACCAAGCTCGCTACAGATGCGCGACCCATCTATCAGTTTGCCGCTGTCTTTGACGGCCTCTGGCGCAAACTGCGGCGGCTGCAGACCAAGCTGGCGCGTAACTGCGGGATAGAAGGTGTCACGCGTCGGATGTTTCGGCGCACTGAGGTTGTACACCCGGCCCCCTTTTGGCGACTGCAGCAGCAGCGTAATCGCCTCGACCACGTCATCCAGATGCACCAGATTTACGCCCTGCGAGCCATTTGCCACATCCTGCTTACCGGCGAGGAAGCGTCCCGGATGGCGCTTTGGCCCGACCAGACCGGACAAACGCACAATATCCACGCTGGTTCCCGGCAGATCGTGCAGCCAGCTCTCCAGCTTAACCAGCGTTTTACCGGCTACCGTTTCGGCGGTCAGCGGGCTGTTTTCCCGTTTAATGCCAGAGCTGCCACCATAGACTGACGTTGAGCTGGTAAAGATAATGCGCGGCACTTTATAAACCAGCGCGGTATCGACCACATTCTGTACCGCCTGCAGATAAGCTTCGCCGCCTTCCGCAGTACGGCTGGCAGGTAACGTGACAATTAATGCATCGACGTTAAAGAGCGGCTCGATATCGGCAGCATCACACAGCAGTTCCGGCGTCAGTTCCAGCTGGAACGCCTCAATGCCGCAGCGGCGTGCGGCTTCAACACCGTCTGGCGTGGTTTTACTGCCGGTGACCTGCCAGCCTCGCGCCGTTAACGCCGTGGCCAGCGGCATACCCAGCCAGCCCAGTCCCACAATCGCGACCTTCTTCATTTTGACTCCTGACGTGAAACATCAACCCTGACTTCACCGTAGTTTGCCCCCGGATTGCAAACCTGAACAACCTGTTTCAGCGCTTTCCGAACCGCCTGTTTAAAAAAGTGTTGCCAAGTGCTGCCATCTTCGCTAGGTTAATCCCCACAAATGAATACTCATTCATCGACGAGATTAATATGACACGCGTTCAGTTCAACCATCATCACCACCATCATCCTGACTAGTCTTTCAGGCGATTGGTGCTGGAAGACTTTTAAGATCTTCCAGTGGTGTGAACGCAAGAGAACCCCCGGAAGATCGTCTTCCGGGGGTTTTTTTATGGGCTGGCGCAACCACACTTTCAGGACAGGATTAAGAGGACAGGAACCATGTTAGATAACACCCGTTTACGCATAGCTATGCAGAAATCTGGCCGTTTAAGTGATGATTCACGCGAACTGCTGGCGCGCTGCGGCGTTAAAATCAATCTTCAGCAACAGCGCCTGATTGCGTTTGCGGAGAACATGCCGATCGACATCCTGCGTGTGCGCGATGACGATATCCCTGGCCTGGTGATGGACGGTGTGGTCGATCTCGGCATCATCGGTGAAAACGTGCTGGAAGAGGAGTTACTCTCACGCCGCGCTCAGGGCGAAGACCCGCGCTACTTTACGCTACGTCGCCTGGATTTCGGCGGTTGCCGTCTCTCACTGGCGATGGCGACCGACGCCGAGTACACCGGCCCGGAATGCCTTGATAAATCCCGTATCGCCACCTCTTATCCGCACCTGCTCAAACAGTATCTCGACAAAAAAGGCGTCAGCTTCAAAACCTGCCTACTGAACGGTTCTGTCGAAGTCGCGACCCGCGCCGGTCTGGCAGACGCCATCTGCGATCTGGTCTCTACCGGTGCCACCCTGGAAGCCAACGGCCTGCGTGAAGTGGAAGTCATCTATCGTTCAAAAGCCGTCCTGATCCAGCGCGACGGCGAGATGCCCGCCGCCAAGCAGGAGCTGATCGACAAGATGATGACCCGTATTCAGGGCGTGATTAAAGCGCGTGAATCGAAGTACATCATGCTGCACGCGCCGAGTGAGCGGCTGGAAGAGGTAATCAGCCTGCTGCCTGGCGCGGAGCGTCCGACCGTTCTGCCGCTGGCAGGCGATGTCAGCCGCGTGGCGATGCACATGGTCAGCAGCGAAACCCTGTTCTGGGAAACCATGGAAAAACTGAAAGCGTTGGGTGCCAGTTCAATTCTGGTGCTGCCTATTGAGAAGATGATGGAGTAAGCCATGGCCTTTTCTACCCCGATTGAGTGGCAGCAGTGCACCCCCGAACAGCAGCAGGCGCTGCTGTTGCGTCCAGCCATCGCCGCCTCTGAAAACGTCACGCTGACGGTGCGTAACGTGCTGGAGCAGGTAAAGCTGAACGGTGATGACGCGCTGCGCGAGTTCAGCGCCCGCTTCGACAAGGCGCAGGTTGAAAACCTGCGTGTGACGCCGCAGCAAATCGCAGACGCCAGCTTACGTCTGAGTGACGAGCTGAAGCAGGCGATGGCCGTCGCAGTGGGTAATATCGAAACCTTCCACAACGCGCAGATTCTGCCGCCGGTAGATGTGGAAACGCAGCCCGGCGTGCGCTGCCAGCAGATTACCCGCCCGGTGAAATCGGTCGGGCTCTACATTCCTGGCGGTTCCGCCCCGCTCTTCTCTACCGTGCTGATGCTGGCGACGCCTGCCCGCATCGCCGGTTGTGGCCGCGTGGTGCTCTGTTCGCCCCCGCCGATCGCCGATGAGATCCTCTATGCCGCGCAGCTGTGCGGCGTAGAAGAGGTGTTCCAGGTCGGCGGTGCGCAGGCTATTGCCGCGCTGGCCTTTGGTACCGAAACCGTGCCACGCGTGGACAAGATTTTTGGCCCGGGCAACGCCTGGGTGACCGAAGCGAAACGTCAGGTGAGTCAGCGACTCGATGGCGCAGCCATTGATATGCCTGCCGGTCCGTCCGAAGTGCTGGTGATTGCCGATGAAGGTGCCACGCCCGCGTTTGTCGCCTCCGATCTGCTTTCACAGGCAGAGCACGGCCCCGACTCGCAGGTCATTCTGCTGACGCCTTCACTGACGCTGGCTGAGGCGGTTGCGGACGCGGTTGAACAGCAACTGGCTCAGCTGCCGCGTGCGGCCACGGCGCGTCAGGCGCTGGAGAGCAGCCGCCTGATCGTGGCGCGCGATCTGGCGCAGTGTGTCGCCATCTCTAACCTCTACGGCCCGGAGCACCTGATTCTGCAGACCCGTCAGCCGCGCGATCTGGTGGAGTCGATCACCAGCGCCGGTTCAGTCTTCTTAGGCGACTGGTCACCGGAGTCTGCGGGCGATTACGCCTCGGGCACCAATCACGTGTTACCAACCTACGGTTATACTTCAACCTGTTCCAGCCTGGGCCTGGCCGATTTCCAGAAACGCATGACGGTGCAGGAGCTGACGCCGCAGGGCTTCCTGAATCTGGCCGCCACGATTGAAACGCTGGCCGCCGCCGAGCAGCTGGATGCCCACAAGAATGCCGTCACCCTGCGCGTTGCCGCACTGAAGGAGCAAGCATGAGTCAGAATATTGAGCAGCTGGCGCGCGCCAATGTGCGCGCTCTGACGCCTTATATGTCGGCGCGTCGTCTGGGTGGCAACGGTGATGTCTGGCTCAATGCCAACGAATTCCCGCTGCCGGTGCCGTTTGAGCTGTCGCAGCAGACGCTGAACCGCTATCCCGAATGTCAGCCTAAGCTGGTGATTGAGCGTTATGCGGCTTACGCAGGTTTAACGCCAGAGCAGGTGCTGGTCAGCCGGGGCGCGGATGAAGCCATTGAACTGATCATGCGCGCCTTCTGTGAGCCGGGGCAGGATGCCATTCTGTTCTGCCCGCCGACCTATGGCATGTACAGCGTCAGCGCCGAAACTATCGGCATTGAATATCGCACCGCGCCAGCGCTGAATGACTGGCAGCTGAACCTGCCTGCTATTGCGGAACAGCTGGATGGTGTCAAAGTCGTTTACCTTTGCAGTCCGAACAACCCGACCGGCAACCTGATTAATCAGGACGACATCCGCCAGTTGCTGGCGATGACCGCGGGTAAAGCGCTGGTCGTGGCGGATGAGGCCTATATTGAGTTCTGCCCGCAGGCAACGCTGACCGGCTGGCTGAAGGATTATCCGCATCTGGTGATCCTGCGTACCCTTTCTAAAGCCTTTGCGCTGGCGGGCCTGCGCTGTGGCTTTGCGCTGGCGAACCCGCAAGTGATCGACCTGCTGATGAAAGTGATTGCGCCCTACCCGCTGGCGACACCGGTTGCCGACGTCGCCGGACAGGCGCTGAGCGAGCAGGGAATTGCGCTGATGCGCGAACATGTGGCCCAGCTGAATGACAATCGCGGCTGGCTGCTGGCTGAACTGGCGCAGCTGGCCTGCGTTGAGCAGGTTTTCCCCAGCGAAACCAACTATGTGCTGGCGCGCTTTACCGATTCCCCAAAAGTCTTCAAAACCTTATGGGATCAGGGCATTATCCTGCGTGATCAGAACAAAAATCCGGGCCTGTCGGGATGCCTGCGCATCTCCATCGGCACGCGTGAAGAGTGCGAACGAGTGATCGCCGCGCTGGAAGCCTTTTCTCTGGAGCAAGCATGAGTCAGAAGACCCTTTTTATTGACCGCGACGGGACGTTAATCTCTGAGCCGCCTGAGGATTATCAGGTCGACCGTATGGATAAGCTGGCGTTTGAGCCAGACGTTATCCCGGCGCTGCTGGCGCTGCAGGCCGCCGGTTACCGCCTGGTGATGGTCACCAACCAGGATGGGCTTGGCACCGCCAGTTTCCCGCAGGCGGATTTCGATGGTCCACACAATCTGATGATGCAGGTCCTGACCTCACAGGGCATTGCGTTTGACGATGTGCTGATTTGCCCGCACATGCCGGACGATCACTGCGACTGCCGCAAGCCGAAAACCAGAATGGTAGAAGCCTGGCTGGCAGAAGGCGCACTGGATACCGCCAACAGTTATGTGATTGGCGATCGTCTGACCGACGTGCAGCTGGCGGAGAACATGGGCATTCAGCCTATCCGTTACGGCGCTGACGGCGAGAACTGGCAGACCATCCAGCAGCGTCTGACTCAGCGTGACCGCCATGCGCTGGTGCAGCGTAATACCAAAGAGACGCAGGTTCGGGTCGAACTTTGGCTGGACCGCGAAGGCGGCAGCAAGATTAATACCGGCGTGGGTTTCTTCGACCATATGCTGGACCAGATTGCGGTGCACGGCGGCTTCCGCATGAACATTGAAGTGAAAGGCGATCTCTATATCGACGATCACCACACGGTGGAAGATACCGGCCTGGCACTGGGCGAAGCATTGCTGAAAGCGCTGGGCGACAAACGCGGCATTGGCCGTTTTGGCTTTGTGCTGCCAATGGACGAATGCCTGGCGCGCTGCGCGCTGGATATCTCCGGCCGTCCGCACATAGAGTTCAAAGCCGAATTCAACTATCAGCGCGTGGGCGACCTGAGCACCGAGATGGTCGAGCACTTCTTCAGCTCGCTCTCCTACGCCATGATGAGCACCCTGCATCTGAAAACCAAAGGCAAGAACGATCATCATCGTGTCGAGAGCCTGTTTAAAGCCTTTGGCCGTACGCTGCGCCAGGCGATCCGCGTTGAGGGTAATACCCTGCCGAGCTCGAAGGGAGTGCTGTGATGAACGTGGTGATCATGGATACCGGTTGCGCCAACCTTTCCTCGGTGAAATGGGCGATTGAACGTCTGGGCTATACCCCTGAAGTGAGCCGCGATTCCGATGTGGTGCTGCGCGCCGACAAACTGTTTCTGCCGGGCGTCGGTACTGCGCAGGCGGCAATGAATCAGCTGGAAGAGCGTGACCTGATCGATCTGGTGAAAGCCTGTACCCAGCCGGTGCTGGGCATCTGTCTGGGTATGCAGCTGCTGGGACGCGGCAGCGATGAAAACGGCGGCGTACCGACGCTGGGCATTATTGATGAGCCGGTGTCGCTGATGGACACCCACGGCCTGCCGCTGCCGCATATGGGCTGGAACCAGATTACCGCGCAGGCGGGCAATCATCTGTTCCGCGGCATTGATGAAGGTTCTTATTTCTACTTCGTCCACAGCTATGCTATGCCGGTCAACGCCAGCACCATCGCTCAGTGTCACTACGGTGAAGCCTTCACCGCCGCAGTGCAGAAAGATAACTTCTTCGGCGTCCAGTTCCATCCGGAACGCTCGGGCAGAGCGGGCGCGCAATTGCTGAAAAACTTCCTGGAGATGTAATGATTATCCCCGCGTTAGATTTAATTGACGGCAAAGTGGTTCGTCTGCATCAGGGCGATTATGGCCAGCAGCGTAATTACGGCAGCGATCCGCTGCCACGTCTGCAGGATTACGTCAGCCAGGGCGCGACCGTGCTGCATCTGGTGGATTTAACCGGTGCGAAAGATCCGGCGAAACGCCAGATCGCGCTGCTGAAAACCCTGCTCGACGGCGTTGAGGTCACGGTGCAGGTCGGTGGCGGCATTCGCAGCCGTAACGATGTGTACGCACTGCTTGAAGCGGGTGCGAGTCGTGTGGTGGTCGGTTCCACTGCTGTGAAAGAGCCTGAAGAGGTTAAACGGTGGTTCGCGGAGTTTGGCGCAGAGGCGATTGTGCTCGCGTTAGATGTGCGCATTGATGCCAGTAACCGCAAAGAAGTGGCGATCAGTGGCTGGCAGGAAGCGGCTGGCGTCACCCTGGAAGAGGTAATTACCGATTTTCAGCAGGTGGGCCTGAAACACGTGCTCTGTACCGACATTTCCCGCGACGGCACCCTGAGCGGTTCCAACGTCGCGCTCTATCAGGAAGTGACGGCGCGCTTCCCGACGATTGCTTTCCAGTCCTCGGGTGGCATTGGCGACCTGAATGATATCGCCGCACTGCGCGGCAGCGGTGTTCAGGGCGTGATTGTCGGACGTGCGCTGCTGGAAGATAAATTCACAGTTTCGGAGGCGATCTCATGCTGGCAAAACGGATAATTCCCTGCCTGGACGTACGTGACGGCCAGGTGGTCAAAGGCGTACAGTTTCGTAATCACGAGATCATCGGCGACATCGTGCCGCTGGCGCAGCGCTACGCCGCTGAAGGTGCCGACGAACTGGTCTTCTATGACATCACCGCCTCATCCGATGGCCGGGTCGTCGACAAAAGCTGGGTGTCGCGCGTCGCGGAAGTGATTGATATCCCGTTCTGCGTCGCGGGCGGCATTAAAACCCCGGAAGACGCGGCACGCATTCTGGAGTTTGGCGCAGATAAGATTTCAATTAACTCGCCAGCGCTGGCCGATCCCACGCTCATCACCCGCCTCGCGGACCGGTTTGGCGTGCAGTGTATTGTCGTCGGCATCGATACCTGGTTTGACGAAGCCAGCGGCAAATATCAGGTGAATCAGTACACCGGTGACGAAGCACGTACCCGCGTGACACAGTGGGAAACGCTGGAGTGGGTACAGGAAGTGCAGAAGCTGGGCGCAGGCGAGATCGTGCTGAACATGATGAATCAGGATGGCGTGCGTAACGGCTATGACCTGGTGCAGCTGAAGAAAATGCGTGAAGTCTGCAACGTGCCCCTGATCGCCTCGGGCGGCGCAGGCACCATGCAGCACTTCCTGGAGGCGTTTACGGAGGCTAACGTCGATGGCGCCTTAGCCGCCTCGGTATTCCATAAGCAGATTATTAATATTGGTGAGCTGAAGAGCTTTCTGATCGACAACGGAGTGGAGATTCGCGCGTGCTAACTCAACAACAACAGGCTCTTCTCGACTGGGATAAAACAGAGGGCATGATGCCGGTCATCGTTCAGCACAACGTCTCAGGCGAAGTGCTGATGCATGGCTACATGAACCCGGAGGCGCTGGAAAAAACGCTGGCAGAGGGCAATGTCACCTTTTTCTCACGCACAAAAAACCGCTTGTGGACCAAAGGCGAAACGTCCGGCAACTTTCTGCAGGTAGTGAGCATTACGCCTGACTGCGACAATGACACGCTGCTGGTGCTGGCGAATCCGATTGGCCCGACCTGCCATCTGGGCACCACCAGCTGCTTCTCGCCGGCCGTACCTGAGTGGACCTTCCTTTATCAGCTGGAAGAGCTGCTGGCGTCACGCAAATCAGCTGACCCTGAAAGCTCTTACACGGCACGGCTCTACGCCAGCGGCACCAAGCGCATCGCACAGAAAGTGGGCGAAGAAGGCGTGGAGACTGCGCTTGCGGCGACCGTCAACGATCGGGATGAGCTGACCAATGAAGCGTCAGACCTGGTCTATCACCTTATGGTGCTGTTGCAGGATCAGGATCTCGACTTCAGCGCCGTGATTAATAACCTGCGCGCCCGCCACAAGTAATTGTGCAATAACCTGCTCAGAATTTCGTTTTTATGCAGATTCTGAGCAGAATCCTTCTCAATCTTCATCTCAATCCCGCACAGTAACGGCGACTCAAACCTCAGGGAGAGAACCGTGACAACCCATGAAAAATTAATCGCCCTGCTCGACCAGCACCAGGCGCGCTATCGCCTGATGGAGCATGAGGCCACCGGTAAATGTGAAGCCGTCGCGGCAATACGCGGCACCGAAATCGGTCAGGGCGCAAAAGCGCTGGTCTGCCATGTAAAAGGCAACGGCGTTAAACAGCATGTGCTGGCGGTGTTACCGGCCGACAGGCAGGCCGACCTGGGTAAAGTCGCCGCGGCGGTCGGTGGACGACGTGCTTCACTCGCCAGCCCGGCGGAGACCGATCTGCTGACCGGCTGCGTATTCGGGGCGATTCCGCCGTTCAGCTTTCATCCCGACCTCCGACTGATTGTGGACCCCGCGCTGTTTGAACGTTATCCGGAGATCGCATTTAACGCCGGTCTGCTGGAGCGCTCGGTGATCCTGAACACCGAAGACTACCGGGCGCTGTGCAAAGCTGATGTGATGGAGATAACGCAGTAATTGCCATCCCGGCAGCCCGACGATACTCTGCATAATCACTCATCACGACAGAATAAGAGCAAAATCATGAACATTCTCACTCAATGCCTGCGCCAGACGCTGGCTGTGGCAGTTATAGCAGGCTGCGCGTTTGGCGCACAGGCAAAAATTGAACAGGTGCGTTTTGCGGTCGATCCGACCTATCCGCCGTTTGAATCGAAAACGCCACAGGGTAAGCTGGTCGGCTTTGATATCGATCTGGGAAATGCGCTCTGCACGCAGATGCAGGCGAAATGTGTCTGGGTTGAAAGCCAGTTTGACGGCATGATCCCAGCGCTGAAAGCACGTAAGTTTGACGCCATTCTGTCTGACATGGGCATTACCGAAGAGCGCCTGAAGCAGATCGACTTTACCGTGCCGCTGTATGACACCCACACCCAGCTGATTGCGCGTAAAGGCGCCGGCATCCTGCCCACCGTCGAGTCTCTGAAAGGGAAAACGGTTGGCGTGGAACAGGGAACGGTTCAGGAGCGTTATGCGCTGGCGAAATGGCAGCCCTATGGTGTGACCGTGGTGCCCTATGGCGATCAGGCACAGGTTGAAAGCGATCTGGTTTCAGGCCGACTTGATGCCGTCTTTACCGATGCGGCACAGGCGGCGATTGGCTTCCTGAAGCATCCGCAGGGCAAAAATTTTGAACTGGCTGGCCCGATTATTCAGGATCCGATTATCGGCCCCGGCACGGCAATTGGACTTCGTAAAGGCGATACCGAACTGAAAACGGCGCTGGATAACGCCTTTGCCGAAATTAAAAAGAATGGCACCTTCGATCAGATTCAGAAGCGCTACTTCTCCACGGATATCTCTATCCAGCAGTAACCTCGCGGTCGCCCTTTTTCGTCCACACCGCGATCCGGCACTATACTCTAACTTTTTCGGGACGGCGCGCTGTCGTCCTTTGCCGATTAAAGGACATTAACACGGTATGCATCAACAACATCATCCACTGTTAAGCGCCTCTTTAGGCACCCAGCGTGAAATCATCAGTTTCCATTTTGCTGAGGACAATGAACGTCAGGTTTATATCCAGGCTGCGCTGCATGGCGACGAACTGCCCGGTATGGCGGTGGCCTGGTATTTGAAGCAGCGGCTGCAGGCGCTGGAGTCGGCCGGACAACTCAAAGCCGCCTTTACCCTGGTGCCGGTTGCGAATCCTCTGGCGCTGGGACAGCACTGGCACGGCACGCATCTGGGTCGCTTCCATACGCTCTCCGGTCAGGATTTTAACCGTCGTTTCCCGTCACTGGGCAACACGCTGGCGGCCGGGCTGGCTGACAGTCTGACCCAGAGTGAATCGCAGAACCGGAGCCTGATCCGAGAGGCGATCGATCGTCACTATCGCGATACCGTGCCAAAAACGGAGCTGGATGCGCAACGCTACACGCTGATGCGGATGGCCAGCCAGGCGGATCTGATGATTGACCTGCACTGTGACTGGGAAGCCGTGCCGCATCTCTACACCACGCCGCATGCCTGGCCGGATATCGAACCGCTGGCACGCTGGTTAGGCAGTGAAGTGCAGTTGCTGGCGCAGATCTCTGGCGGTGAGCCGTTTGATGAAGCCTGTTGCGAACCCTGGCTGACGCTGGCAGAGCGGTTCGGCAAAGATTACCCGATGCCTCGTGGCTTATTGCCGGTGACGCTGGAGTTGCGTGGCATGCGTGATGTGTCGCCTGAACAGGCGGAGAAAGATGCAGATGCGATTATTTCTGCGCTGCAGGAAGGCGGTTATATCGGCTACAGCGAGCCTTCGATTTCCGTGGAAGTGGCCGCGCCCGTCATTGGCGGCGATGAGCTGGTCCCGGCGAGCGCGGGCGGTGACGATATCGTGGCCATCAATGACGGTCCGATTGGTTTAAACGTGCCTGACCTCGCTGAAGCACCGGGAGAAGGTAGCGTTATCAAAGAGCGTCACAGCGAGGGTTCAGCGGCGGCCTCTCCTGCCCTGAAAAATCCTCCTACGCCGTTAGCGGGCTGTGAATATATTCATTCGCCGGTGTCAGGGCTGATCCTGCACCGCAAACCGCTCGGTGCGCAGATTCGCCCGGGAGAAGTAGTGGCTGAGATTATTGATCCGCTTACAGACCACATCACCCCTCTGGTGGCGGAGTATGGCGGTATTCTCTATGCGAGACACTGGGTAAGGTTTGCGACAGCAGGCATGCTGGTTGTGCGACTGGCGGGAGAGCGGGAGATTCGGAGCGGGGATTTGCTGGTGGGGTAAAAAAGGGCTTCCCGAGGGAAGCCCTTTTCAGTGATTAATCTAACCACTCAGTGTGGAACACACCGTCTTTATCAATGCGCTTGTAAGTATGCGCACCGAAGTAGTCACGCTGCGCCTGAATCAGGTTAGCAGGCAGGACTTCTGAACGGTAGCTGTCGTAGTAAGCGATCGCCGCAGAGAAGGTTGGCGTCGGGATACCGTTCTGAATTGCGTAAGAAACGACATCACGCAGCGCCTGCTGATACTGATCAGCGATATCTTTGAAGTATGGAGCCAGCAACAGGTTAGCGATGCCTGCATCAGCTTCATAAGCATCAGTGATCTTCTGCAGGAACTGGGCACGGATGATGCAGCCAGCGCGGAAGATCTTAGCGATTTCACCGTAGTGCAGATCCCAGTTGTTCTCTTCTGACGCTGCACGCAGCTGTGAGAAGCCCTGCGCATAAGAGACGATTTTACCCAGGTACAGCGCGCGACGGACTTTCTCGATGAACTCTGCTTTGTCACCAGTGAAAGCTTTAGCCTGTGGACCGCTCAGTACTTTAGAGGCCGCAACACGCTGCGTTTTCAGTGAGGACAGGTAACGAGCGAAGACAGACTCAGTGATCAGTGACAGCGGTTCACCCAGATCCAGCGAGCTCTGGCTGGTCCATTTACCGGTGCCTTTGTTAGCCGCTTCATCCAGAATCACATCAACCAGGTATTTACCGTCTTCGTCTTTCTTGGTGAAGATATCTTTGGTGATGTCGATCAGGTAGCTGCTCAGCTCGCCGTTGTTCCAGTCGGTGAAGGTTTCAGCCAGCTCTTCGTTGTTCAGGCCCAGCGCGCCTTTCAGCAGAGCATAGGCTTCTGCGATCAGCTGCATGTCGCCATATTCGATGCCGTTGTGAACCATCTTCACATAGTGGCCCGCGCCGTCCGGACCGATATAGGCCACACAGGCTTCGCCATCTTCCGCACGAGCAGCAATCTTATCCAGAATCGGTGCAACCAGCTCGTAAGCTTCTTTCTGACCGCCAGGCATGATGGATGGGCCTTTCAGTGCGCCCTCTTCACCACCGGAAACGCCGGTACCGATGAAGTTGAAGCCCTGGTCAGACAATTCTTTGTTACGACGGATGGTATCTTTGTAGAAGGTGTTACCGCCATCGATCAGGATGTCGCCTTTATCCAGGTGTGGTGTCAGTGAGGCGATAGTCTTGTCAGTCGCTTCACCCGCCTGAACCATCAGCAGGATACGACGAGGTTTTTCCAGCGATTCAACAAACTCTTCAACGGTGTAAAAAGGAGCAAGCTTCTTGCCCTGGTTCTCGGCGATGACTTCGTCAGTCTTTTCGCGTGAACGGTTGAAGATTGAAACAGTGTAACCGCGGCTCTCAATGTTAAGAGCCAGGTTGCGGCCCATCACTGCCATACCTACAACGCCGATCTGTTGCTTGGACATTACATACTCCTGTCTGAAGGTCACTTCACAAACGCAGCGGTTTGTGAACAAAAGTGGCGAACATGTTAACCCAGGTAAGCATTAACCCGTTAGAGAATGATGCTATCAGATAGCACTGACAACCATAGGCATATACATGCTCATTGATAAACTAATACAAATAAGCATTAAGTTTTACAATATGACCTTTATTATTCCAGTCGATGATATCAACGCCGCGTAGCAACTTATCATCAAGCTTAAGTTCAAATTCAATGACTGATCTGTTGTGCTCAGCCAGCACAGAAAGCGCTTTAAATTCAAGCAACTTAGTATCGTTGAAGAGTTGTACCAACATGCTACGGATGTTTTCCTGACCAACCTTATGATTTCCAGGATCGGTCAGCGTCGCATTACGGTCGAACATTTCGACCACTTCATGTAAAGAGCGTGAATTAAAAGCAGCGATATATTTTTCTGTCAATTTCTTCACAGGCGGCAAAGCATTAGCATGTGATGATTCAAAGGCTTTTACAGCATGTGCATCATAGAAATTGTGATACACCGAATCACCAAGAGGACGCATTACTATCTTTTTGCCCTTCAATACCAATTCATTTAATGAAGAAGAGAGATAAAAATTATTATCGATAGAGTTATCTTTACGAATAAGCTCTTTAGCGGCTTCAATGAAATCAGAGCCTCGCTTGAAGTAGTAAAGCCCCGCAACAGCATTACGACTAATAGCATTTTTTTCTGCAGTCTGAACGACCAGACCATCTTCATTAGTCTTAACGAAAGACCATTTTGGATGGACAGATTCAAAGGTGAGGACACCAGCATCAGCCTCCAGACTTCTGAAATACTCCAGTACCTGCTGCAGATCATCATTAATGTAATGGTCGGCAGAAGAAATAATCAATTCATCATCGAGATTAATTTCGTCAATAGCCATCATGCTGCTGCAAACAGCGCCCTTGGTCATTCCCTGCAATGGAATGATAACCGCCTGAGGCGAGATCAGTTCAATAATGTTACCCAGCGCCAGCTTACTAAGCTTATCCGCAGGAACAACAAAAAGACTTTTATACTCTTCCGTCAACGTAGAGAAGATATCCTGAGAATACTCCAGCAGGGTACGGTTGTTAATTTCCGTCAGGATTTTTGGATAGATGAAGTCAGCACTGGTTTCATAAAGACTGGCTCCACTCATTGGAATAATAATATTTAACATGCCATTAAACCTCGCTCTCTACCAAAGAGATGAACCGTTTAATATTCGCATAATTAACATCATGCACGGTTTCAACTTCTAATACATGTGCCCCACTGGCTCTGGCCGCTTTGATTCCATTTTCGTTATCTTCAACAATGACACAGTCAGCAGGTTTCAGACCCAGCATTGAAATAGCTTTATTGTACATTTCCGGATCGGGTTTGCCTTTAACAACATCCTGGTTAGAAACGTAAAACTCCAGATATTGTGCAAGATGTGCACGTTCCATCATAACTTCGATCGAATGCTTGATAGAGTTTGAAGCGACGGCCATTTTATAACCATCTTTTTTCAACATGGACAGGGCATATTCATGATGGAACATGGGCTTACATTTGTTATTAACAATTTCCATGGTGTACTGCTGCTTCATTTCATTAATGAAACTATGGAGATTGGTTGATAAGCCTTTATCTTTACTTAACATGATAAGTTTATCTTTAGTAGGCAAACCATCATATGTGGTTAAATGCTCCTGTCGGGAGATGGTCAGTCCGAACAGATCAAGAGCAGTATTCAATGCCTCATAATGCCAATCTTTAGCATCGATAAGAACGCCGTCCATATCGAAAATAACAGCTTTAATATTAGTAGCCATTAAAAAACTCCATACATTCTTCAGGGTAATCGGTACAAATGATTAAATCAGATGAGGAAAGTAGTTTATCATTGAATTTTTTATATTTCTCCCACATTTCAAGGTGGTTCCTTTTATGTAACTCAGGAGAAACAATACAAACTTTTTTTCCATCGGAAAGGATTTTATGCACTAACTCTTCTTTAACAAGATCTTTTTCAAAGCCATCTAACCATACACCTTCAGAAATATCATAAAGTGCATTAAGGCTTTCGAATTCACTATACCTGACAAAAGCTTTTAAACCGTGCTTATAGTAAGCAAGAGAATCAGGCAACGCCATATCGAAAAAAAAGTAATTAGTAATGAGCATTTTCTCAAGAGTGTCTTTGACTTTCTCCTGAAGACCATCGGCTTTGACGTTCAACGCCAATGGGGGGTTAGTGCTGGTGTGCGTCTTATACAATTCAAGCATATGCTGGAATGTCATACATGATGCATCAGGTATATCATGACTGATTACGATTTCACCATTGAAGTCACGTAAGTCAGTTTCTGTGCCAAGATCAAGCTGAAACGAGCGAATGAAAGCTGTTTCAGTGTTTTTTTCTTGTAAAGACTTCCAGTAGCCACGATGAGAAATAACTATCATTTTTAACCTTCTCTACTTAATTAACTGATTGTAAATTTCAACAGCCTGAGTAGTCTCACCCTGATAAATGAGTTGTCCTTTTTCCATAACGAGGCATGCGTCACAGATATTTTCAACCTGATTAACATTGTGACTAACAAAGAAAATAGTTTTCCCACTCTCTTTGACTTCATTTATTTTATTCAGACATTTTGCCTGGAAATTCGCATCACCAACAGCTAAAGCTTCATCGATGACCAGGATTTCAGAATCCAGATGTACGCCAATAGAAAAGGCCAGTCTGACGTACATACCTGATGAATAATATTTCACCGGCTCATAAATGAAATCTCTGACTTCAGCAAATTCAATGATACTTTCAAGTTTTGTTTCTATTTCCTTACGGCTCATACCTAATATTGAACCGCTAAGAAAAATATTCTCGTAACCTGAGAGCTCATGATGAAATCCTGCACCGACTTCCAGCAGACAGGAAATAGAACCATCGACAGTTATTTTTCCGGAGCTGGGTGCAATGATCCGGGTCAAAAGTTTAAGCAGGGTAGACTTGCCAGCTCCATTTCGCCCCAGAACACCAACAGCCTGTCCAGGCGTAATAGAAAAGGAGACATCGTTTACAGCGCGGTAAATTTTTCCGGGTTGAGAACGCTTTTTGTTAAACGAAAAAAGCTCTTTAAGAGTACTATGCTGGTAGTTTCCAACATTGAATTCACGTGTAACAGATTCAAAGGTAATCATTCGTAATCCGCAATTAATCTATCATTTTTGATAAAGTAGTACACACCAAAGATGACTAAAACGATGGCAGTGATAAAGCTATACAATAATGTAGTAACATTAATGCTATTACCACCCAGCAAAGCCCAGCGGGATAGAGCAACAATACCCGTCATCGGGTTGAAGGAATAATATTGATGGAATTCCTTCGGTACTATTGTAAGTGTATAAACAACCGGAGAAGCAAAAAACAGAGCCTGCGTCGCTAAGGGAAGCACGTGGCGTAAATCACGGAAACGTAATTTTAAAATTGCCATGAAACACCCTACGCCACACCCGAGCATAAGTGTAATAACTATACAAGGAATAAGGAAAAGGAGGCGTGAAAAATCAAAATGTACACCATAGAAAATAGCGAGCGGAATAAAAACAATAAAAGCTATGACAAAATCAATAAAAGCCACAAAAACACTCGCTATGCATAGCGAAATTCTGGGGAAATAGACTTTTGTCAGAAGATGCATATTATTTATTATCGCATCACTCGCAGCCATCATGCTGGTAGCAAACAGGTTCCAGAAAAGGATACCGGAGATTAAAACAGCAGCATAAGGTGCATTATATTCTGGCGTTGGGACTTTAACCAGCAATCCAAACACGAACAGGTACAAAAGTATATTTACGCCTGGATTTATAATTGCCCACAAAATCCCTAAGCTAGTCTGTTTATAGCGAACATTAAAATCTCTTCGGATAAACTCCTTAATCAAATTCCTGGAGTCTAATACTTCCGCTAAAGTCGTCCTGCTTTGCGGAGTAGATACAAAACCTTTCATTAATTTCCTCTCTTTACAAATAAGCGATAAGCAATTTTACGCACATAAGGCAACTTAAGCAGTTGAGTCCTGAAAAAGAAATAGACCTTCATCAGCGTTATTTGCAGCAATCTTAAATGCCAGATTAATGGACGAGAACAATTCTGTTTTCTGATATATCTGGAATACAAATCAACCCAGTCGAAGGGTTGATAGAGACTGGACCAGCCTTTATTGAAGTAGACCTCTTTGTGTTTACGCCAGACAAATCCCAGCCTTGCTGAATCTAATGGCAGGAAATTATTAACGTAGATTTTCTCAGAGCGTTCCACCTCAGCCGCATTTCTTGAGAAATTTCCAGAAAACTCAAACCCTTTAATTGAACGTTCTAAATTTTTCACCCAGACATACTGTTCTGGTACAAAACGCATATAGCATGCATTCATCATGCTTTTGCAGTGCTGAAAAATGCTTTCATCAGCAAGTGGAATGTCGAAGAAACTTAAAACATCGTCTGTCAAACCAGCCACCATAATATCACCGGGGTGATAAAGAAAAGGAAGCTGGCTATAGGGATTACGAGCGAATAAGTTACAGTTGATTAGATGGCGACTAAAAACTGTATACTCATTCTGGCGTCGAATATCCTCTACAGACAAGAATTTATTTCCCAGGAAATAGTCACTCAGGCATGTAAGAATATTGTCATTATATAAGTAAGAATCTGTCCTCATTTTTATCGAATACTTTTTTGAAGCGCATCTCAAACCATTAAGGCTGGATACCAGCATTCGATTGACATTACTGACAACGTTCACGCCATCAACATTTTTAGATATCGATCCTACATCCTCATTGAAAAGAAATTTGATGCCAGGATAGGAAATCCTGAGGTTATCTTCAATGACATCATCTGCCTTCCATGTTGACACAATAATTTCTGCTTTCGGGAAATTATCTAATGTCAGGTTGAGATTAAAAATAAAGTCATTATCTAATTCGCGTGAGGAATTTAAAATCCCTCCCTGAATGATGATGGAAACTTCACTCTGTGAGATCAGATTATCAGGATGCATTGTCCACGTTACTTAGATTTCATGTCTTGATTCATTGTGAGGTTAATTCATACCATTCAATGTATTTTTTTAAACCATTCTCAAGACTTGTTTGAGGTGACCAGTTAAACTCTCGTTTAGCACGCGTAATATCCAGAGATATAGAATTAACAACTGATATATCGCTTTTCACTTTAACAGTATCGACAACAATACCATGCCGGTTGAAGCTCTCGATAATATCTAAAATAGAATATTTCGAATCCGAACCGACATTGAAGATTCTAACATCGCCTTCATAAGAAGCAGACTTTATAAAGCAATCATGAAGATCATCAATATAAATGTAATCGCGTGAAGCTGAACCATCTCCATAGATCTTTACAGGAGTATTCTTTTTATAGGAATCCATGATTGCAGGAATAAGCCCCTGCCCACCTTTGAATACCTGCCCGGGTCCATAGGGATTTGCAATCCGTAGCACCCGATAGTTCAACCCATAGTTACAGTGATAAACCTGAAGATATGATTCCTGAGCAAGTTTATTTGCTGCATAAATAGTTTTGGGCGAAAGAGCATGATCCTCACGACATTTCTCGCCACCAGTATCTCCATAAATTGTCCCACCGGATGAAGAGAAAATAAAAGTAACCTTACTGGCTACTAATTTTATATCTTCCAGGAAGCTGATAAATGGCAGGAGATTAGAGTTAACACTCTCAAGAGCACAACTCTGCGACTCTGCCGGGGAGAACCTGTTTGCAAGATAATAGACAACAGGATTATCATCCTGAGCAATTTTGCTAACAAAATCATCGTGCTGACATAGCGTTGCATCAATAAAGTCAGGCGTAAAGCCGTTAACTTCAGTGTTGCGGCTATAAAGAAACACCTGTTTCTTAAAACCCATTCTGCTCAAATAATTTAACAGAGACTGGCCAATGTAACCACGCCAGCCCACAATATATAGATTACTTGATAGCATAATAAAATTTTCTACCTATCGTAACGAGTGTATGGTGAAAAATAGGTGGAATAAACTTTAAAGAAATATCAAATATTTTACGCCCAACTCTTAACAGAAAATTGCGATAGCTAAAGAAGAGTGGATTGAAATGATACATTCCTGTTTTGAAATAAATGTTTGAGAGCCTGATAAATATGCTCTCTTTAGTTTTGGAGGGAACAGCATTAAGATCGCTTGCTTTAAAGTTATAAGCATCTTCTTCTGGGCCATCCCTGAAAGGAGCCATCTTAAAAGTATACGGCAGGACAGGAATCCATCCTTTCAGAAACTTCTTCCACTTCAAAGATACATCCCAGCTATTAATAATAAAAACGTGTGCTTTAAGCTTTTCAAGACTATCTTCAGCGGACTCTTTGATCACGCCCCCTCTCTTTTTTACAAAGTTTGTAAAAAGGCGAGATTCCGGCCAGTAATTATAGAAATCCTTCACATGGTTGTTTTTAACCAGTTCTCTGATAAGGAGAATATTGTCCATATGCGTTTCTCTGAAGAACTCAGCAGGGTAGTAATCTCTTAATACCTTGTAGTCACCAGCAAGCAACATATCGGATGGATGGTACCAGCGGTCTGCACGTGTATAGCAGTTAGTCGTGATCAACTTATCCTTAACATCAGATGAGAAGGTCTTCACCACTCTCATCAAGGACGTAAAGCTAACTGTCTGGTCCATCCTGACTTTGATGACAAACGCGCTCTCGTCTATAACGTCAAGTGCCGCATTAACCAGGTTAATCTGACGATTTATATTAAAAAAGCCGGGGTTAAAAACATCATCACAGCCTAATACCATAATGTTTTCACGAGTATTAAGATTTAGTTTTTTTAGAAGAACCAGAACTTTTTCTGCATCTTTTTTATATGTCGATATGATAACTTTCACATCGCCAATTTGTTTGTGAATTGCATTTAAGTTTTTTTCTAAAAAATCCTCTTCAAGAGGACCATGGATAATCACAGAAATCTTATTAACCATTATATTTATATCTCAACAGGTCAAGTTCATACATTAAGTCAATGCCAATACCCTTTTCAACCCGCGATGCGTCCTCTCTGAAGAAGACGACATCTTTGCAGGAGAAAAGTATTTCTGCAATCAATCTGGACGCTTTGACATGCTTACCGATAGAGACATCAGTGACATTGATGGTAATTTGTGAAAAGGCTTTTCTGGATTTATTGATATCCAGTACAGTCCCATAAGGATGATGATATGAGAACGCAGAAATAACATTTTTCTCGGGGAAATAATTTTTTTCCAGAATCACATCATCGAAATTATCAGAAGGCAAAATAATCATATATTCTGCTGCATTCACTAGTTGATAAGCCTCGTTGCTATCAATATGAATCTTTTTATCATCTAATAACAGGTATTCGAGTCGCGCATCATCTCTCATAGTAACGAAGAGGCATTTTTCGCGCAGAGGCCGGACAGGAGTCGATTTGATTTCAATATTTTCGTACTGGCTCACTCTGTTGATAATAGCACTCTCAAAGCTTACCAGTGTTTTTAGTGATTCACGCTGAACTTTTCTGATCTCTTCTTTTTCGTCACGACTCATACTGCTAAAACCTGTCAGCATCGCCTTGATAGAATCGACAGAGTTTTTCTCGAAGCAGAGTTTTTCAGCAGCGGGTCCGCTCATATCTGCGATGCCGCTAGTTTTACTTCCTGCCACAATCAGACCATAGTTGATGGCTTCTAACGCAGTGTTCGGGAAGTTTTCATAAGGCGAGGGAATGACGAACAGATCATAATTTTTATATTGCTTTTGCAATTCCTTATAAGGAATAAAATCATAAAAACTAAAGTTCTTTTTCAGTTCCAGTGGAATAAGCCCATAGCATGTATCCATATAATCACGGCGATCATAAAAATCATCTCCGCTGTTACCGATTAATGTCACATGCAGGTCATAACCCTCAACCATTAATTCGCAGGCCGCAAGTATCAGCAATTCCTGTTTTTTACGGAGCTCAAACCGACCCAGAGAAAGAATCTCAATAGTGCTATTATTAGCCCTGACTGGCGGGATAGCCTGTTCAGCTAGCGGATAATAAGATGGGCAGGTATGAACTTTGGTATCGTGTAAGACACTGAGATAATTGGCAAGGAAATGAGATGTTGAGAAATTAGCATCACTCAGAATTGATTGTGCTCTCTCATACTGATACATCTCAATCATCCACGGTGGTGCACACTCCATAAAATTAAGCGCTGTACCCCACTCCCAGACCTCACGAATGCCGGTATGATTATTCGTGATAAAACGACATGAATAATCCAGTCCCTCAAGCGCGCGCTTTGCAAGTGTGTAGCTTGCAAGACCGATGAAGTCGGTGACTTCAACAAAGTCAGGTTTTATCTGCGAAAGCACTTCGTCGACTGCTTTGGAATTTTTGAAAATGCTGAAGTTATCTTTTATTTTCCAGCATTTGATCGCTGGATCATCCAGATCGCTGCCATGCAAAAAAATCGTATGGACTTCGTATCCTAACTTACTGAATCCTTTTGCTGTATGTTCTATATAGGTAGCAAT
This sequence comes from Pantoea sp. 9140, assembly GCF_000745295.1. Classification (NCBI taxonomy): domain Bacteria; kingdom Pseudomonadati; phylum Pseudomonadota; class Gammaproteobacteria; order Enterobacterales; family Erwiniaceae; genus Pantoea; species Pantoea sp. 9140. The sequence continues at coordinate 2,442,880 of NZ_JQNO01000001.1, forward strand.
ACCACCTTGTCCTTTGTAATAGCCACACTCATGACCAATAAGGCATATTTTTTTCTTGGCATTTGTCATACTTAAAAGTCCAGCGCTTTCTTCGAAACATCTAATGATAAAAATAATTTCAAATCAGAAGGAATACCTAAACCATACATTCCGTCTGCTTCAGCACCAATGTTATAGACACCAATGTTTGCATCTTCTTCACGATACATCCAGGTGTATACGGGTGCCACATAAAATTCACCGTTGGTACGCTCATTCAGTTCAATCATTTTATTGGCGTTACGACAAAAATCAGCGCCATGTTTGAAATTATAGATACCTACCGTTGCTTCTTCGGATACCACTTCCTTTTCAACAACACGAATAACCTTACCATCACTATTCAACTCAGCGTAAGACCATTTAGGATCGTTAGCTGACATAGTCATAATCAAACCTGACAGATTTTCATCATCCATATATTTCAGATAATCGTTAATATCGATATCAATCCACTGGTCAGAATTGGCAATCATTAACGGCTCATCATTATCAATAAACTCTTTCGCACATAATACAGTGCAGGCAGCCCCATCAGTAATGCCATCAATACCAACAATTTCACACCCAGGCGCCCATTCGTTGAGCTTTGTTGATAAATCATATTTCTCAATATGATCCTGCTGGCAAATAAAAATAAACTTGTGAGGCTGATTAGGTTTAAGATTATTAATAACAACTTCGATCATGCGTTTGTCGTTGAGGGGGATCAAAGGCTTAGGATCAGTATAACCTTCTTTAGCGAAACGACTGCCTCGACCTGCCATAGGAACAATGATGTTTAACATTTCATTCTGCCTTAAGATATTTATCATTTAATGCGCCGGGAACTTTTACCACTGTTGTCACAGTGTCTTCGAGTGCTTCGAAATTTGTGTACTCACCGGGAGAGATTTTAACGACCTCTCCTGCACTGATGAGATTACCGTTCATTAAAGCTTTACCACTGACAATCACAGTGATCTCTGTAGCGATTTTGTGGCAATGACTGGCTTCTTTATCACCGGCTTTGAAGTGCTGTACAGCGACTTCTACATCAGTTGTTTTATAAAGAGTAGGCTCAAAACCGCCAACAAACCAACCACGCACAAACTGGTCTACCTTTTTAATTTCCATAAGATTAACCCTAAAAATACCTATCCATAAAGCGGTGATTTCTTAACGAGGGATAAGTCGAGTACACAGGAAAATATGATGAAAAAGAGCACGCTACCGCCCTTAGCTATAGCTACTAAATGCTCATCAAAACTTCATCAATGCAGATCAAAAAACTTAACCTTCTGATATGTTTACTTTTTCCAATTTTTCCCGGTGAAAAAATGACAATCCAGGCACTACATGTCTCTGGAAAAAACCCCTTAATTCTAACACGGTAGCACCGTTCTTCGAAATATGGTGGGGTGATTGTGACGCGATCTTCTGAATAAATGTTGATGTATGGTATTGAACTCTTAATAAAATAAACAATGTTATTATTAACATTACACTAATACCGTTATAATAAATAAGCATGCTAACTATTCCTGAATCGTCCATATTGAGATGTGCTTAACTGGTCAAGGCTGGATTAACTCGTCATAATGATGAGTTATTGACATCAGTTTGGTACGGCATGAGATAATACAGCCGTGCAACAAAATGCTAATCTTCGGGAAAAGTATGAAAATTTTAGTTACTGGCGGTGCAGGTTTTATCGGGTCAGCTGTAGTGAGACTTCTCGTTGCTGATCAGGATAATGAAGTATTGGTTGTCGATGCTTTAACTTACGCGGGTAATCTTGATTCACTCAAAACGATTGAAAATTCCCCCGGATTTTCTTTCGTTGAAGCTGATATCTGCGATTATGATGCAATGAAAGCAGTGATAAGCTCTTTCAAGCCTAATGCAATCATGCACTTAGCTGCAGAAAGTCATGTTGATCGCTCGATTGATGGACCAGGCGCATTCATCCAGACCAATATCATTGGCACCTATAACCTGCTCGAAGCTTCACGCCTGTATTACAACCAGTTGAGTGATACCGATAAAGCGGGCTTCCGTTTTCATCACATTTCAACGGATGAAGTGTATGGTGATTTACACAACACTTCTGATTTGTTCACTGAGACCACGCCCTACTCGCCTAGCAGCCCCTATTCTGCATCCAAAGCGAGCAGTGACCATCTGGTGAGAGCATGGCATCGCACCTATAACCTTCCGGTTCTGGTGACAAACTGCTCTAACAATTATGGTCCTTATCATTTTCCGGAAAAATTGATCCCGCTGACTATTCTCAATGCTCTGCATGGTAAACCACTGCCGGTATACGGTAATGGCAGCCAGATTCGTGACTGGTTATATGTAGAAGATCACGCCAGAGCACTTCAGGAAGTCGTTAAAAAAGGCGTCATTGGTCAGACTTATAATATTGGCGGCCACAATGAGCAGACAAACCTGACGGTTGTCCAGACTATCTGTGACATTCTTGATGAGCTTTCCCCATCAAACCTTCCGGATGTCGGCAGCTACCGTGAATTGATCACGTTCGTTAAGGATCGTCCGGGCCATGATCTCCGCTATGCTATTGATGCCTCTAAGATTGAGCGTGAATTAGGCTGGGTTCCACAGGAGTCTTTTGCAACGGGCTTGCGCAAGACTATTCAGTGGTATCTCGAAAACGAATGGTGGTGGAAACGCGTTCAGGACGGGTCTTATCAGGGTCAGCGGTTGGGTTTAGAAAATAATTCAGGTGAGGATTTATAATGAAAGGTATCGTTCTTGCCGGGGGTTCTGGCACTCGTTTATACCCAATCACTAAAGGTGTATCTAAGCAGCTGCTGCCTGTATACGATAAGCCTATGATTTACTATCCGGTTTCAGTGCTCATGCTGGCCGGTATCAGGGATATACTGATTATTACTACACCTGATGATCACGCTTCCTTTGTCAGGCTGATGGGTGACGGTAGCCAGTTCGGTATTAACCTCAGTTATGCTATTCAGGCGAGTCCCGATGGCCTTGCTCAGGCTTTCATTATCGGTGAAAAATTCATCAATAACGAAAGTTGTGCATTAGTGCTGGGTGATAATATTTTCTTTGGTCAGGGATTTGCCCCGGTTCTGGCACGCACGTCTGCGAATACTAACGGCGCTACCGTGTTTGGTTATCAGGTTAAAGATCCTGAGCGTTTTGGTGTCGTCGAGTTTGATGAGAACTTTAAAGCCTTATCACTGGAAGAAAAACCTGCCCAACCAAAATCCAACTGGGCGATTACAGGTTTATACTTCTACGATAACAACGTTACGGATTATGCGCGTACCTTAAAACCTTCGCACCGTGGTGAGCTGGAAATCACTGACCTTAACCGTCTATATTTAGAGCAAAATACGCTGAATGTGGAACTTCTGGGTCGTGGTTTTGCCTGGCTTGATACGGGTACACATGACAGCCTGATCGAAGCTTCTCAGTTCATTCATACAATTGAAAAACGGCAGGGTTTCAAAGTTGCCTGTCTTGAAGAAATCTCCTTCAAAAACGGCTGGCTTTCGAGCCAGGATGTTTATAATGAAGGTCAGAAATTATCTAAGACAGAATACGGTCAGTATCTTATGGGATTGGTAAAATAATCTTCAGGCGGGGCTTCCCGCCATAATCCCTTATAAGTGGTGATGAGTATGGTAAAAAAAGGCAAACTCAATATCGAAATTGAGTACCTGAGATTTTTTGCAATAATTGCTGTTCTTCTTGAGCATTTGCCCACCCTGTATATCTGGAGCAAGCATCAATTACTTCAAAATATCAACAAGTACGTTGAGTTCTGGCCTGGTGTTGATCTTTTCTTTGCCATTTCTGGCTATCTGATTGCGACTAATCTTCTCACTCATCTGGACAGTAAACAATCAGCTACTCAAATATTCAGACACGCGATTATTCCTTTTTTTGTTAAAAGAATATACAGGTTACTGCCAGCATCATGGTTCTGGATGTTTGTTGTCCTGTTTTTTTCAGCCTTCTATAATGTTACTCACGCATTTGGAGAATTCAGGCATAATATTATTTATTGCATCACCATTATTACATTTTCATTCAATGTTTTTTCCGGTTACCTTCTTGAGCAAGGTTACCTGCCAACTTATGGCCCTTACTGGTCGTTATCGCTGGAAGAGCAGTTCTATTTTGTAGCACCTTTCATTCTTCTTTTCATGAGAACGGGCTGGAAGGTAATCACATTCTCACTCATCGCTGTTTTCCTGCTCTATATTGTTCAGCAAGGTGACTGGAGTCCTAACTTCCGCTATCACGGCCTTATTTTTGGTGTTCTCTTAGCCATGCTGAAGCTGTCGCTGGGTAATAAAATCAAACCCATTATTTTAGGGCAATGGTATATACGCTATCTGGTGAATTTTTTCCTGCTTTTTTCGCTTTTCGCCATTCCAGCTGCATTCAAAGGTTCTGTTTACCTATTCGGCTCTTTAGCACTGACTTCTGCATTGCTGGTCTATATAGCTTCCTGGGACAGAGGCTATTTTATGGCACCCGAAAGTGAAGGGATTGTGTCTCGTACAATGAGCTGGATTGCGTCCCGATCCTACAGTATCTATCTGGCACATATGCCTGTGATCTATTTAGTACAGGAATCAACAGTACGTATCATGGTTCATTACGGTTTTGCCGCTGGGGATTCCTACCTGCGATCTCTGTGGATGACGATAATTGCTGTAGGACTGATTTTTATTTCATCTGAATTGAGCTATCGCTACCTGGAAGTGCCATTACGAAATAAAGGCCGGAAAGTAGCCCGCAAGTATGAAGTCGCCGCCTGATGATTTTCAGGTATTGCCACTCGTCCCAGCAACATCCATGAATTTATGGCATAAAAAAGGCGAACCTGAGTTCGCCTTTTTTTCAACTACCGAAACCCATCCGGGTTCTTGCTCTGCCAGTTCCACGTATCACGCATCATCTCATCGATGCCGCGCGTCACGCGCCAGTCGAGCTCACTGTTCGCCAGTGACGCATCGGCCCAGAACGCAGGCAGGTCGCCGTCACGGCGTAGCTTGATTTCAAACGGAATCGCCTTGCCGGAAGCCTTCTCGAACGCTTTGATCATCTCCAGCACGGAGAAGCCTTTGCCGCCGCCCAGGTTAAAGGCGGTGTAGCCTTCCACTTTGCTCAGATGGTCCAGCGCTTTCAGGTGGCCTTCCGCCAGGTCAACCACATGGATGTAGTCACGCAGACAGGTACCGTCTGGCGTATCGTAATCGCCGCCAAACACGCCCAGCTTCTCCAGACGACCAATCGCGACCTGCGCGATGTAGGGCAGCAGGTTGTTCGGGATGCCGGTCGGGTCTTCACCGATTTCGCCAGACTCGTGTGCGCCAACCGGGTTGAAGTAACGCAGGGCAATCGCCTTAAACTTCGGTTCTGCTTTGGCGAAGTCGCGCATGACGAATTCGGTCATCAGCTTTGAGGTGCCGTAAGGGCTGGTCGTGCCACCGATTGGGGTAGTCTCAACGTAAGGAACTGGCGCATCAGCGCCATAAACGGTCGCTGATGAGCTGAAGATAAAGTTCCACACGCCGGCATTACGCATCTCTTCCAGCAGCACCACGGTGCCCGCGACGTTGTTCTCGTAGTACTCCAGCGGCATGCGGGTCGACTCACCTACGGCTTTAAGCGCTGCAAAATGGATCACCGCTGAAATGCTGTTAGCAGCAAACAGGTCACGCAGACAGGCACGGTCACGGATATCGCCTTCAACGAAGGTCGCTTTTTTACCCGCCAGTTTCTCAACGCGGTTAATCGCTTCGCGTGAGGCATTGCAGAGGTTATCCAGAACCACAACATCATCACCGCGCTGCAACAGCGCCAGTACCGTATGGGAGCCGATATAGCCTGCTCCACCCGTTACTAAAATTGCCATGTGAGCTCCTTTCAATCTGCCGCGCAGGACGCGGCGATTTAATTACTTTTGTTTTGCGAGAATCGTCTGGATAGCTTCGCGGAAATCGCGACCCTGCGCGTTGTTGCGCAGTCCGTAAGAGACGAACGCCTGCATGTAACCCAGTTTACGACCGCAGTCGAAACTGTGACCGGTCAGCAGCGAAACATCAACGGTTTTATGCTTGCTCAGGCTGGCGATCGCATCTGTCAGCTGGATACGGCCCCACGCGCCTGGTTCAGTGCGCTCCAGTTCTGCCCAGATATCAGCAGAAAGGACATAGCGGCCTACCGCAGCCAGGTCAGAGCTCAGTCCGGCTGTATCTTCAGGCTTCTCAACGAAATCGGTGATGGTGCTGATGTCGCCTGGGTGATCGATCGGCTCGTCCGTGGTGATCACAGAGTACTCTGAGAGATCGGACGCCGGCATATGCTGCGCCAGGACCTGGCTGTGGCCGGTCTCTTCAAAACGGGCAACCATCGCTGCGAGGTTATAACGCATGTGGTCAGCGGTAGAGTCATCCAGCAGGACGTCCGGCAGCACGACAACGAAAGGGTTATCACCGATCATCGGACGGGCACAGAGAATGGAGTGACCCAGACCCAGCGGCTGCGCCTGGCGCACGTTCATGATGGTGACGCCTGGCGGGCAGATAGACTGCACTTCACTCAGCAGCTGACGCTTCACGCGCGCTTCAAGCAGCGCTTCCAGTTCATAGGTGGTGTCGAAGTGGTTCTCAACGGCATTTTTCGATGCATGCGTGACCAGCACAATCTCTTTAATACCTGCGGCAACACACTCGTCAATGATGTACTGGATCATCGGTTTGTCGACGACAGGCAGCATCTCTTTCGGAATGGCTTTAGTCGCAGGGAGCATATGCATACCGAGGCCCGCAACCGGGATTACTGCTTTAAGCTTGGTCATATTTATTCCGTTTAATAAAATGAAGATGTGGGTCGATTATGCAGGATCGGCCGGAAGAGCAAGTATAATCTTTATCTGAAAAGCGGACAGTAACTCTCTGTCATAACTTGGAAATTCGGCATTTTGCCCATTGCCAGCGACACCATAAACTGAACAAAGACAATCAGTAATCGAATATTGCCACTGTGATCCGGAGCACTCTTCGTTGCAGGGCTGAGACCAGCCATAAATGAAAACGGGCGACCCTGAGGCCGCCCGTTGATATATCTGTGTGGTGATTACAGCCAGCCTTCAAACCACTCTGGCATCACGAACAGATTAAAGTGATTGACCAGCATCATCACGCCAACAAATACCACCGAAACTGCCACCCACTGCCGGGCATACGGGATAAACCGAATGCCAATCACCGGCCTGATGAAGAACGGATGCGCCAGTGCCGAGATCAGGATCTGCGAGATAGAGAGCGTCAGGGCGACGTAGAGCACGTTCGGCCAGATAAAGGTGGTCGCCAGCACCGCCAGAACCACAATACTCGCCACGATGTTCCAGTAGAACTCCACGTTAGTGCGTCCGTTGGCCTGCGAAATCGCCCCGGTCAGTCCGCCCATTGGCCGCAGCATGCCAAACAGCAGCATCAGCGGGATCAGGTGATAGACCTGCTCATGTGACGCGCCATAAAGCACACGCACAATAACCGGCGAGAAGATACCAATAGCCAGATACATGGCGCTGCTGAACAGCATGATCCCCAGCGTACCTTTCAGGAACAGCTTTTTCAGTTGCTCGGCATCGTGCTGTTTCTCAGCAAAGCGCGGCAGTGCCAGACGGTTAATCACCGGCGTGACCAGCTTCAGCGGTTGCAGCACCAGCTCTTTCGCCAGTGAGTAAACGCCCAGCATCTCTGCGCCCATGACTTTACCGACCACCAGCGCATCGGCCTGGGTACGCAGCTGGTTAATGGTCTGCGAACCGAGCTGATAGCTGCCGTACCGAATCGCCCCGAAGAAGGTCGCTTTGTCGAACTCCCAGGTCGGACGCCATGACTTCTCACCCAGCGCAATCATACAGAGGATGCGGGTAAAGGCGTTGATGAACAGACCCAGAATCGCTGCCGCCACCGTCAGCGACGTGAACTCCAGCATCGCGACCACACAGAGGAAGGCAAACAGCTTGGTACCCATCTCAATCTTCGCCAGCGAGACCATCCGCTTGGTTTTGATGTAGTGCGCCTGATACTGCGACAGATGACCCAGCACCAGGAAGTTCAGGCTGGTCAGCATGATCAGCCCGGTCAGCTCCGGCAGGTGATAGAACCAGGAGACCGGGAAGGCGATCAGCAACATGATCAACCCGGTACACAGGCTGAGAGAGACGTTCACCCAATAGATGGTGCTCTGCTCACGACGGGTAATGTTCTGGCGATGCACCAGATAACTGCTCATCCCCATATCCTGCAGCACACCCGCCACCGCCAGGATGGCGTTGATGATGGCTAACAGCCCCAGCTCGTGGGTTTCCAGTTTGCGGGCGAGAAAGCTCAGCTGTGCAACCTGCAGCACCGCGGAAAAGCAGGTGCTGCCAAACAGCCAAATCGCCTGTGACTTAAATCCACTCACACCAGTCGCTCCAGAATCTGTGCCAGTTCGCCATAGGCGATATGCTGATTAAATTCAGTCTCAACTTTGTGACGTGCGGCTGCGACGACCGGCGCCACATCCACTTCACCCTGAGACAGTTTCAGCAGCGTTTCCGCCAGCGCTTCAGGATCGTCCTCTTCCACCAGCCAGCCAGACACGGTGTTCTCAATCAGCTCCGGAATGCCGCTGTGGAAGGTAGAGACCACCGGCAATCCGACTGCCATCGCCTCCATCAGCGCGACCGGGATCCCTTCCATATCGCCATCTGCGGCGGTTTTGGACGGCAGCAGGAAGATGTCTGCCTGGCTCAGCGCACGACGGATTTCCTCCTGCGGCTTAAAGCCCGGCATGCTGACACAATCTTCCATCCCCTCGCGGGCGATGAAATCACGCATCATCTCATCCTGATCGCCGTTGCCAATAATGGTGTACTGAAACTGACCGCCACGCTGCTTCAGGATGGCGCTGGCTTTCACCGCCACATCCAGGCCTTTTTTCTCGGTCAGACGCGCCACCGATACGATACGCAGCGGCGTATGGAACGCCTGGCGCGGCTGGAAGTTAAACTTCTCCGGCTCAATGCCCATACGCGTCACGTGAATTTTCTCCGGCGGGCAGCCCATCTCAATCAGCTTGTTCTCCCACAGATGGCTGATAGGCAGCATCAGCTCACTCTGGCGGAACAGATTCACGTAGTCGAGTTTGTGCTCTTCCAGAATGTGACGACGGGAGATATCAGCGCCGTGAAAGACGGTCGCCTGTTTACCCTTAAGCACACCCAGTTCTCGTAGCTTGTTCGCCAGTGCACCGGCATAGCCGAAATGCACCAGAAACACATCTGCGGTAAAGGTCTGCTTAGCATTCGCCACAATCGACGGCAGCAGCAGTTTGCTGGACTGCGCGCCATAACGGCGCACATTCAGCGAACGCAGCAGCGACGGCTTCGTCACTTTTGGCAGCACCAGCTTGATACGCTGGTTGAGCTTATCGACAATTGAGATCTTCTCTTCCGGCAGCAGATAGTGGGTCTTCGCGGCCAGACCATACTCATCAAACGCCGCATGCCGGTTCACTAAATCGCCGGGAAAGACTGAAATAATCTCCACCTCGTAACCGGCATCAATAAAATGGGTCACCTGATTTAGTACGAATGTCTCAGAGGCAACCGGGAAACGCATGGTGAAAAAAGTCAGTTTCATCACATTACCCTAATACTTTGAGAATCTCTTCAGTGATCCGGTTGCCAATTTCCCTTTCATTCGCAACGGCCGTGTCGACCTTAAGCTTGATGTTGTCGTAGTCGGCAAGAACGGTTTTCACCTTGTCGATCAGCGAGCCGTCCATCAGGCTTTTCACATCGGTTGCCATCTGCGGCAGACCAAGCTGGTTCATCACACCCATCGACTTGTGCTCATAGTTGATCGCCACAGCCGGGGTGCCAAAGTTCATGGAGATAATCGCCGAGTGCAGGCGGGTACCGATAGTCAGATGGCAGTGACTTAACAGGATGCCCAGTTCCAGGTCATTAAACTCGTCCATGATGACATGGTAATGTTCTGGCTGTGCCACGTGGTCACGCAGCGTCAGCGCCACCATGCGGTCATCTTTGGCATAGCTGTCGATGCCGGTACAGGTGGAGAACGCCACAACCTGATAGCCTTCAGCAATCATCGCATTAATTACCCGACCAAAGGCGGCTTCATACTCTTTCTGCGTCACGCCCAGACGTTTATCAAACGGTGCCAGTTCACGCACGGTGATCGCGATGGTTTTACGGCCATCGATAATGCCCTGCCAGTAGCGCAGGTTGTGGCTCGGATTTTCGACTTCACGCGCACGTACCAGGAATGCAGTATCCACACCGGACGCCACTTTAGAGCTGGTCACGCCGTCGCGCTTCATCAGATCAAGGCTGACTGATTCACGCAGTACCAGGCTGTCGACCCGATCAAAGACAAAGTTCGCCAGCGCATTGACGCGCGGGTTCTGGAAAGGTCCCACTGAGTGGCCGATCAGGTAGATCGGCTTTTTTGCCATCAGCGCACAGAGCGCATGGTCAAACTGTGTCACGCCATAGAGATCGACGAAGAAGGATCCGCCAACCTGAATAATCGCATCATATTTTGCCAGGCTTTCGGTAAAGGCCTTCAGGTGCGGCGGCACAGAGAATGACTTAAAGATCCCGCCCTTGCCCAGATGCGCCATCATGATATCGGGCATCAAACGGTTCGCCACTTTACGCTTAAACGAACCGACCAGACCTTTACCTGATTTGCTGTTGTGCAGATACAGCGCATCCTGCTGAATATCCTGCTGGAGCAGATAACCGGAGCTGGTTGGATAACGGCTAATAACATCAATGTCTAAATCACTGCGTGCAGACTTCATCGAATCGATCAGTCCACGAAGAATCGCGCCATCCCCGCGATTCCCACACGTATGGTTACCCACCAATAAAATTTTCATAACAACTCCGAATAAATTTTTTTAATTCTGTAAGCCGCCCAGATCCGAAATGGGCAAAATGAACTCTGTTTAAAGTAATGCTTTACGGGATAACGTACCCAAAGGGACTGCTCCTGTTAAACCGGCCGCCTCCATTGTGGCGGCCCTGAAACAAGGGGGTTAAGACTTAATCGCGAAGTAAGGCAGCGCAACCTGTTTACCGTTGATCACCACGGAAACAAAGCCTTCCGGCTTGCTGGTATCGACCTGATCGGCGGAGAGCGGACGGGAAGCCATCAGCAGATCGCCCTGCTCGTTGGCACCCACGCCCGCTTTGCCGTTATGCAGGCTGAAACGCTGCGGCGCGCGTTTGGTCGCGTCGCCCGATGGCGGATTACCCTTCTCCATCTTCGCGTTAACCCGCGCACAGCGACCGGTCACAAAGCGATCTTTACCGGTTGTTTTTACCAGCACGGCCGCCGACGGCGTCCAGCCCGCCAGTTTGACGAAGATACGGACATCGGTGTCATGCTCGGCCACATAGCGCACATCCACAATCGGGCTGCTGCCTTCGGCCGACCAGCTCGCTTCCGACAGGTCTTTCTTACGCTGTACGTGGATCACTGCGCGACCGCCGGTGGTCTTGTCACTAATCAGGTTCATCAGCGGCTTATCGCCACTGCCATTGCTGAACTGCGACTGACCGAAGATTTCAATCTCCCACGAATCACCCACCGTCGGTGAGTAGAGGCTGCCGAGATCAAACCAGGTCTCCTGATTTGTGTTGTTCTCTAAGCGCCAGCGCGAGGTGATGTAGTTGTACTTCAGGCTGCCATCCAGCGCGACACCATAGGACTCGACGCGGGTCGATCCCATCTCCCAGATGCTGAGCAGACGGTCGCCCTGCATGGAGTTGTCGATCCAGCTGCCCGACTGCAGGCTGGTCTGACGCATATTCAGACGGGTGTTGTGCGCGATCAGCGGATTCTTACAATCCTCCAGGCTCAGCGCATCAACGATCCACTGACCGTTAGAGAGGTCGCCCGGATTATCACAGTGTTCAATCCAGCCATTATGGATAATCGACTGGCCGCAGCGCGGCAGATTAAGCACTTTGCCGCCACGGCAGTACTGCGCATTGAAGTTTGACAGCTCAATCGCGGTACTGTGGTCCCATTTGCCCTGCTTCTGACCTGACCAGCCCGATTTAATCACATCGCCGCTGCAGCGTGAGGCGTACCACTGGTCGATTTTACAATCGAGGGTATCCTGCAGGCTGATGGCCGTGCCGCCAACGGCGTTAAAGCGCAGGCAGGCACCCCGGAAATATTGTCCGCCAGGACAGTTGTTATGGAAAAAGCCCTGCTGGTTCGGACTCTTATCACTGTTGCCGTTGAAATTCAGGTTGGAAAGCTCGACACGACGGGCGTTCATCTGGAAGACGAACTCTGACTTACCATCCGAGACGATCGTGGTCGCCGGGAAGTAGCCGAAGTTCACCATCGCACCGGACATGCGGAAGAAGTTGAGATACTTGTCGCCCAGGTTACAGGCGGAAACCATGAAGGTCCCGGCCGGGAACTGGACGCAGATCTGCTGGTTAGCCTGCTGCGACCAGTTGAACATTGCCATAATGGCGGGCGCAGTATCGGTTTTGCCATCGGCAATCGCACCGAAATCAAACAGCGTCAGGCGGTTAAAATCATCGACTACGCGACGCCAGGAGAAGCCCTCACCGGCAAAATTTACGCCGCCATCATTCGGAACGGTCTGGAAGCTACCGACAAACTCGCCGCCACCCACTTCCCGTCCTTCATGCCAGCTTTTCAGCTTAACCTTGGCCCCTTCAAACAGCGGGCGGGTTTTGCGTAACTCCGCTACGGACGGGATCTCACCAATCAGCTGATAACCCGCCGGCTGCGCCAGACGCTGACTGAAATCGGCGGCGCCCGGACGGCTGACATCGGCGATGTTAAACAGCGTCTGACCGTCATTGTCCTCGACCGTCATCGAATGCGAAGGATCGGCAATCAGTGCAGCGTTGTCCTGAATAAACTGGGCAAAGTTGCCCTTGTTGAGCGTGATAGGCTGAGCAATCTCAGACACTTTACCGTTGGCATCACGCAGGAAGACCGGGATCTGGTTACCCGGTTTGCTGGCATCCACACCCGCTTTACCAATCCAGAGTTTGCCCTCGAAGCCCTGCCAGAACTGCGGTGGCATGGCGTAGACATTCTCAGGCGTCAGGATAGGCACGTCGCCCTTAGGGATAGCCGCTGCATCAACCGGCTTCAGGGCAATGCCGTTACTTTTTGCAGCGTAGCTGGAAAAGGTGCTCACGGAGAGAGCCCCCACCAGAGCGGAGGCGGCGGTCTGTAAAACTTCTCTTCTTTTCATGCATCAATTCCCGTAGTCATTAAGGCCATTGGCCATGGCGGTGTCCCTGAGGCACGTCGCAAGTGAGCTTTTCCAGCTCCGGTTAAACCAATGACAGCCAGCTTTGCTTAATCTGGTTACCGTCGAATTTCAGCGCGGTTTGTTTCGTTTTTTCACTCATGGCATAGAACAGCGCGTCATCGGTGGCAAGCTGCTCCATTCGGGCCAGAAACGTGGCTTTATCATTCATCGGCACCAGGAACCCATCGTCACCGTGGTTGATGATCTCCTGTGGCCCGGTTGGGCAGTCATACGCCACCACCGGCAGTGACCAGGATTTCGCTTCCAGCAGCACCAGTGGCAAACCCTCATAGCGCGACGTCATCAGCGCCATGTCGCTGTCGCGATAGTAGTCATTGATATTGCTGACCTTGCCGACAAACTTCACGCTGTCGGTAATGCCCAGCACGGCCGCCTGATCATGCAACTGCTGACGCAGTTCGCCGTCACCGGCAATCACCAGCGTCCAGTCAGCATGAGTACGGGCGAAGTCGCGCCAGATATCCAGCAGCAGATCAAAGCCCTTCTGGTTATCCAGACGGCCCACCGCCAGTGCCTGACGATGACGGGTCTGACGCTGATAGCCTTTGTATACCACCGGGTTGGGGATTGGCTTGCTGGGAATGCGCCAGCGGCTGAACACCTGATGATCTTTTTCGGTCAGAACAATCACGCGGTCGTAGTAGCGCAGCAGCAGAAACTTGAGGAACTTGATCGGTTTGCTGAAGGAGTTAATGGCGATATGTTCGCAGGCGTAGGCTTTGCCCCGCTTCTTCTTCATGGCCAGCAGATTCCAGAAAGCGAACATCACGCTCAGGCGACCCATGCTGATCAGGAAGACGGTATCGAAACCCTCTTCATTGATGCGGGCTACCGCGCTTTTAATCGGGTTGCTCTGCCCTTCGAAGCTGACGATCTCTCTGACATGCTCAAACGGATAAAAGGTTTTACCGCTGCCTTCCAGCGAGTAGATGGTGACGTCATGCGTTTCGCCAAGACACTCTGACATAAAGTTACAGATGTTCTCAGTGCCCGCATACGAATAAGCATCTTTGATCACCAGGACAATTTTTTTCATGAAACGCTATCCACCTCAAATTTTAAAGACAATCCTGCCGACAGGCTTAACGATGCTTAAGGGTAAACAGCACACCATTCACCATATACCAGGCGTAATAGTAATAGATTTTTAAAGGATTGTTTTTATAGATAATTCTTAATAATTCAAGGTGCCACTGGGCGGCTTTGTTCTTATTACGTGAAAGAGAATCGCCTAATTCGTAATAGTTGACCAGAATCGTCTGAATTACGCGTGCCTGCTTATAGCGGGTGAATAATTCATACAAAAACAGGAAATCCTCGTGGCCTTTGCGCTGGAAGAAAAGCCCCTGCGGTGGACGGCGGAAACAGACGGAAGAAAAGCAGACGCGATACTGCTTCTTCACAAAGTTTTCCTGCTGCAGGTACGGTTTGCTGTAGGTAATGTCGTGCTCGGCTTTGCGGGTTTTATAGTGATACTCGGTAATCACAAAATCATCACCGGCCGCGATGGCCGCAACCTGCTGGCTCAGCTTATCGGCATGCCACTCATCGTCGCTGTCGAGAAAAGCGATAATCTCTTCAGTCGCCGCGCGCAGTCCGACGTTGCGGGCCTCTGCTGCGCCCATGTTGACCGCGTTATCCAGAATGGTAATGCGCGGATCCTGACAATGCTCGCGCACAAACTCCAGCGAGTCATCAGTGGACTTATCGTTGACCAGATAGAGGTGCCAGTCGGTATAGTGCTGATTGATAACCGATTGCACAGCGCGTAATACCGTCTGACGTGCATTATACATAGGCATGACAATGCCAACGGTTCCAACAGAAGTATTCATCTTCAACCCTGAATTAAACGAAAAGAGAGGTGCTCCTGGCGTCAGGAGCAGAACGAGGCGCGGCGCGCGTCAGGAGAGTGCTTTCTCACCGCCGAAACGTGCTTTGACCTTGTCTTTAACCCGGTTCATAAAATAAGCACGGTTGTCTTTGTTGGTGAGGAAGAAGTAGCGCGCAAAGCTCAGGCTTGCCATCAGCGACTTGCCATCCATTTTGTAGCGCAGCGGCAGCTTAAAGGCTTTGTAGGTGTGGATATCACGCGGGGTAAGATGCGGCTTCATGCTATCGAGCCAGAACATCGAGTAGTTCACCGATTCGCCTTTATGTTTTGAGCCAAACTTAGTGACCAGGTGGTAGTTCGCCAGCGGCGCGGCGATCATCACAAAGTCATAGCCCATGCGGTCGGCACGAATGCAAAAATCATAATCCTGATGACGGATGTAACGGGTATCGAACTGAATCTTCGCCGCATCTTCGCGCTTTAGCACAATGGTGCTGGTCTGGATAAAGCCGTAGCAGCCGAACAGATACTCGGCGACGGTTTCATTTTTGCCCGGTGGCTGCATTGGCATCACTTTCAGGAACGTGCCGTCCTGATAAATGTTCACCTGGCTGAAAATGACGAAGTTCTGTTTGCCCTGGGCTTCCAGCTGAGTAATTTTTTCACTCACCTGCTGCAGTTTATCTGCCGCCCACTCATCATCGGCGTCAAGGAAGCTGACATAGTCACCGGTCGCCAGCTCAATGCCTTTGTTACGCGCACCGGCCCCGTTGAGCTTAACCTCAGAGAGCACCAGATTGATGTCGAGATCCTGGTAGCGGTCGCTGCGAACCACCTCCGCCAGCGCGGCGGCATCCGCAGATTTATCATCCACGATGATGACTTCGAAATTGCGATACGTTTGTGCTTTAACGCAATCCAGCGTCGTGACAATCGATTCTGACGCGTTATAAGCCGGAATTACGATGGAGAAGCGAATGTCCTTCATTGCCAGCACCTCATTAAAATAGTTCAAAAATAATCCGTTCAATCGACAAGGATCGACAAAAAACCGGTGTGCTTACCGTCTATCGCCCCTGTGTGAATCTTTTCACGCAGGGGCGATCGATGGGTTAATTAGTGGACCAGCCAAAACTCACGCGCCACTTCATAGCCGGTAACCGCCTGCTTGGTCGAAATGGTGTTGTAGTAAAGGTAATAGAGCAGGAAGAAGACCAGCATGGCGTAAAGCGCGGGCTTCCACGATCGTCTGGCCTGGTAAATCAGCGAGGTCAGGATGATCGGCTCGACCTGTTGCAGATAGTTGGACAGACGCGAACCGGACGGGAAGTTGTACAGGAAGATCCTGATCGCACCACCAATGGCAAAACTTAAAATCAGCAGGTAGTTAAGGCGATACTGGGCGTAATTTTCGCGCTTCAGCTCGTCGGTCAGCATGAAGTAGAAGAAGACGAACACCAGCATAATGTTCTTCAGGTTCGACACGGCCAGGATGCTGCCACCCATGGCATAGGACGGGTCATTGTTGTAGCCCGATGCCCTCTCCCCCAGCGACCCCAGATGACCGGCAATCAGAGCAATGAAGCTGGAACCGCCCACTACAGATAGCGGCAGACTGGCAACGATGATAATGACCGGCCACCAGCGCCAGTCACGAATAAACAGGAACGGTATCAGCGTGACGACCATGACACCGGTGTTATGACTCGTGAACGACAGAATGAAGAAGGTAAACGCCCACCAGTAGCGCTTGAGATAGATCGACCACAGGACGCCCAGGAACAGCGCCGAACTGAGGCCAAAGCGAATCTGGTTAATGTCTTTGTTGATAAAGATGTGGGCCGAATAGAGCACCAGTGCCAGCACCGGATAGGGTGACATCTTCCTGAAAAACCAGGTATTGATGGAAACAGCCGTGGCACAGAAAACAAACAGGAAGATGCTGGCATTGTGCGAAACCAGACTGGTGAGCCAGGCCATCGCAAAAATCAGCGGTTCGTAACGGAAAAACGCAACGGTTTTAAAGAAGCCGTTAATTTCAATGCGTCTTACAAAGTCCTCAAAGAAGCTCCGGTACTGAAAATCATCCATGCCGGTGCCGAGACCGCGTATTCCCCCGAAGATAATCAGCAAAACGGCAGCAAAACAGAGCAGCCAGGTCAAAATATGATTTGTGCGTTCGTCTTTTTTCAGCGCTATTTCAAACAGCGAAAGCAGCAGCAAAAAGCCTGATACATACCAATAGGGAGCCATGGTGTGATTCCTTAATTCCACAAGTTCTCATGCCAGCAACAATGACGCTTCGCCTTCCCGGCTGGCTTTTCAGCGAGCCTGATAGCGGCTATGCGTGCAGGCGATACCCTGCTGGTCATGAATTCTGTTGAGTGACGCTCGCCATGCGATTTATAGAGGTATCGCTTTTGTGGGTTTGGACAGAATAACCTGTGTAAATTGATGCGTGTCGTCATTCAAAGGGACGATAAAAAGGGGCGGTCAGACCGCCCCCTCGTTGTTACTCAATGATCAGCTTTTATTGGTCTTACCGTAGTCATAGGCGTAGTAGTCATAGCCATAACCGTAGGCATTAGCAGCTTTGCGCACCACGGCGTTGAGGATCACACCTTTAATCTCAATACCGTTCTGGGCAAAGCGTTTGAAGCTGACGTCCACTTCTTTGGTGGTGTTGGCTTCGAAACGCGCGACCATCAGTGAGGTTCCAGCCAGCTTACCGATAATTGACGCATCGGTGACGGCCAGGATTGGCGGCGTATCGATTAACACCAGATCGTAGTTCTTGCTCGCCCAGTCCAGCAGCTCACCCATGCGACGATGCATCAGCAGCTCAGACGGGTTCGGCGGAACCTGACCACGTGGCAGGAAATCGAAACCGTACACGCCCTGCTGAATCAACGCCGGGCTGAATTCGGTTTTGCCGGACAGCACGTTGGACAGGCCAGATTTGTTATCCGCGCCCAGCAGTTCGTGGGTATAACCACGACGCATGTCACCATCGATGAACAGGACACGCTGGCCTGCTTTGGCAATCAGGGTGGCCAGGTTGGCACAGATAAAGGTTTTACCAATACCCGGGCTGGCACCGGTGATCATCAGGATGTTGTTTTTAGCTTCCATCATGGCGAAGTGCAGGCTGGTACGCAGGCTACGAATCGCTTCGATGGAGAGGTCAGTCGGGTTACCCAGCGCCAGCAGCGTTTCGTGCGGATCGGTTTTCACCTTGCTGCCACGACGCGCCAGTGCTTCGGTATCTTTCTTACGCTGCCAGTCAGACAGGGGAACGCTGGCATAGACATTCATACCCAGCTCTTCCAGCTGATCCGGGTTCTCGATGCCGTGATGCAGCAGTGCTTTCAGCAGAACCAGACCCACTGACACGAACAGACCCAGAATCAGGCTTGCGGCAATGATCAGCATCTTCTTCGGTGCTACCGGCGCGTTAGCCGTCTGCGCATTGTCGATGATGCGGACATCACCTACGGTGCTGGCTTTACTGATGCCCAGTTCCTGCTGACGATTCAGCAGCTGCATGTAGATCTCCTGACCAGACTGAACGTCACGGGTCAGACGCAGGATTTCCTGCTGAGTCTGTGGCATGCCAGAGATTTTCTTGTTCAGCTGAGCCTGCTCACCTTCCAGCGTTTTGCGTTTTTCCAGCAGCGCGCGGTAAGTCGGGTGATCTTTGGTAAACAGCTGAGAGACTTCTGCTTCACGGAAGGTCAGTTCGTTCAGCTGACTCTGCACGCTGACAGAGGAGTCCAGGGCAGATTTCGCTTCCAGTGACAGGTCAACAGATTCGTTCTGACGACGGAAGGTGTTCAGCTTGTTTTCCGCTTCATCCAGCTTGCTGCGAACGGCAGGCAGCTGAGTGCGTAAGAACTCCAGGCTTTTCTCGGCCTGCTCTGACTTGCGTTCAACGTTCTGTAATAGATAGTTGTTCACAATCTGGTTCAGCACTTTGCTGATCTGCTCCGGATCTTCACCCAGATATTCCAGACCCAGCACGCCGGTATCTTTACCTTTGTCTGCCACGGTCAGGTTAGAGAGCACAGAACGGATCGCCTGCAGGTCATTCAGCTTGGTCACGGTGAAGCTGGTGCCTTCATCGGCGTGAATCTCGCTCACCAGCATGCTGATATCGCCGTGCGACTCCAGCTGGCCGACTTTACCTTTGAACAGCTCATCGCCATCTTTCGAGACGGTGTAGCTATCCGGACCGGTCACTTCCAGTTCAACGTTACGTTTGTCGATAGTGCGTGGGATTTCCAGACGCGAAATCGCGATACTGGCCGGTTTGTTGCCCATCAGGCGCGACAGACCCTTGCCGATAACCGGGAAGTAGTTCTGCTCAACCACGGTATCCAGACCCAGATCGTCAACGGTTTTGCCGATGACCATACGGGATTCCAGAATCTCGATTTCCGTATCAGAGGCAGGCGTCGGTGGCAGAATGCTGTCGATTTCGTTAAGAACGGTGCTGGCATTCTTCTGCTCAACCTGAACTAACGCATCGGCGCTATAAATCGGTGTCGCAAACAGTGTGTAGAGTGTTCCCGCCAGCATGAAAAAAGCAGTAACGGCAACAATGATCCAGCGATGGTCAATTAGCTGTCCCACAAGATGCGCCAGATCCCATCCATTCGACTCCTCTCCCGGCGCGGTTCTGACCTTATTTTTTATATTCATGGATAATCCCAACTATCGGCTTAATACGTTGACCCATTTCTGGGTAGCGTTTTCCAGTAATCCGTAAATCTCTTCAAAGGCCTCACGGCTTTTTCGGTACGGATCCGCAATTTCTTTCTGATTGAGCCAGTGCCCAAGCAACATGGTTTTGCCACGTGCGGCGGGGTCGATGCGATTCACCTGTTCAATATGTCGCTTCTCCATGACCAGAATCAGGTCAGTGTTGCGGCACATTTCGGCCGTCAACTGCTGTGCCTGATGGCCTTCCAGCGACAGACCCTGCGCTTCGGCAACGGAAGATGCCATTTTGTCGGCCGGGTGGCCAACAAGGGCCCCCAGGCCGGCAGAGCGAACATCTAAATCGGGCAGCGCACGTTTAAACAGGCGCTCTCCGGTCGGAGAGCGGCAGATGTTGCCAACGCAAACGACTAACACGGACGTAATCATGGTCAGACCTTAGTTCGACCAGTTGCGGATACGCAGTGCGCTCTCGCTCACATCGTTGATACCCGCAATGGTTGGCAGTAATTGCGAGATCACACGGTTCCAGCGCGTCAGCGGCGTTGAGGTGACATAGACAATGTCATATGGCTGAAGCTGGAATTCGGTTCCCATCACCATGGATGCCGCATCTTTGGTGTTCAACTGATAGATGTTGGCAATCTTATTGCGATCGGTACCGCGCAGTGGACGGATAACGAAGACGCCGGTGGCGTCAGAGGTGGTTTGATCCATCCCGGCCGCGTTGCCCAGTGCTTCCGCCAGCGTCATGCCGCTACGGTCCATTTTCAGGGTCGCCTGCTGCTTCACTTCACCCATCACGAAGATTTTCAGATCATCGTTACGCGGAACGTAAAGGATATCGCCCGGATAGAGGAGGTGGTTCTGGCTCAGGTCGCCATTCTGCATCAGTGCCTGCAGCGAGACACGCTGTTCACGACCGTTGTGCGTCAGCACGACGTTACGCCAGTCAGCATCAGCGGCCAGGCCGCCAGCGGCGTTAATCGCGTCCAGAATCGTCAATGGCACGTTAGTGATCGGCTGCTGACCTGAGGTCGTTACCGAACCGGTGACATAGGTTTTCTGTGATTTAAACGAGGCGATGCTCACATCAACCTGTGGGCTTTCAATGTACTGTGCCAGGCGGCGTGCTACTTCGTTACGCACTTCGCCAACAGTACGGCCCGCTACACGCACACGGCCAATGTAGGGATAGAAGATGGTGCCGTCAGAATGTACCCAGTTACCGGTGTCGCTGGCGCTACGGTACTGACCCGCAGGGGTCGTCAATTCCGGGTGATCCCAGACCGTCACGGTCAAGACATCGCCCACACCGATACGGTATTCGTAGTTCTGAATTTCGTTCTGCAGTGAAGGGTTCGCCTGAGCCACCAGAGGCTTAGGACGCATTTTCTCAACCAGTGAAGGCGTTAACGGGAAGACGTTGACATATTTATCGATGTCAAAGTTGCTATCCTGTTGCTCAATAACATCTTTTCCTGATGTAGAAAGACGAGAACCGGGTTCGACTGTACACCCGACAAGGAATGTGGCGGATACCAGCAAAGGTATCAATTTCATTTTGATTGTAATCATTTAGATCTTCGCTATCAGTTATTTATTGATAGAGGCGAAACCGCCGCTGTGTAAGCGTCCAACAAAAAGTAAATCCTGGCTGACTTAAGCCTTAAGCTCTGAACCTGTCGTTCATTATCCTTGCTCCACTTGTTATAAGTAGTGGCCATCAACCAGGGTGTACCCGAAACGCCTTGCATCATAGCGGACTATAGATGCACTGCGATATCCCTGATGATGGCCGCTATTAACGACACGCCTGACAACGGCACAACACCTCGGAGCGCGCGTGAGCACGCTCATTCCGACTCACGATTAATAGGCACCGTCGCGTTTCAACACCACGCCCACTGTTTTAAACAGAATCGCGATGTCATTCCACAGTGACCAGTTTTTCACGTACCACGAGTCGAAATAGACGCGGGTTTCATAGTCAACATCATTACGACCGCTGACCTGCCACAATCCCGTCATGCCTGGTTTAGCCATCAGGTAATAATCAACATCACCAGCATAACGACAGAGTTCATCTTCAATGACCGGACGAGGCCCGACCAGACTCATATCACCGCGCACCACGTTCCAGAGCTGAGGTAACTCATCGAGGCTTGTTTTACGGATGAAGTGGCCCACTTTAGTAATACGTGGATCATTTTTGAGTTTGAAATCTTTATCCCATTCCGCTCGCGCAATCGGATCGGTACGAAGCACTTCTTCCAGCACTTCTTTTGAATTAATCACCATCGAACGGAATTTCAGACATTTGAATTTACGGCCATTCATGCCGACACGTTCGTGACCATAAATCGGTGGTCCGCCATCACGGCCAACCAGGAAGCCCAGGACCAGCAGCGCCGGCATCAGCATCAGAATAATCGAGAGTGCACCGACGATATCAAAGGCTCGCTTCAGGAAACGCGAGGTGCGTTTTGCCAGGTTATTCTGAACCCGCAGGATCATCACTTCGTGGCTGAAGATATAGGCCATATCAGTACCGTAAAGCGGTACACCACGCAGCGTCGGGATGACAGAGACTGAACGGCAGTTGTGCATCGCCAGCGATTTCAGCCACACATCACGATACTGACTCTGCTCATATTCTACTGCCACGATAAACTGGGTTTCGCTGTTAGTCAGGCTCCAGAGCGCCTGCTCGTCGCGCAGAACCGGCACACCGTTCATGATCTCCTGCGGACAGGTTCCGTCAACGTCATAGAAGGCGATGACGTCAAAACCCATAACCTCTTCGCTTTGCAGCGCCTGCCAGGCTTCGTGCGCATTTTTGCTGCTGCCGATAATAATGGTCTGTTTTTTCCACAAGCCATTTTTATTCAGCAGACGTTTGGCCAGCGCGCGACAGGTCGGAATTAAAATCAGCGCCAGTACCCAGGTCAGTAACCAGACGAAACGCGACATCTGCCACTGCGACAGTGCGGTAATCGACAGGTCGATAACAGAAAATATAAGAATGGTACGAAAAACTTCTTTTAATTCGAACCAGAAAGGTTTGCGGTATGTGTAGTGACGCAGCCTTACCCAGAACCAGCCAATACAAATTACCGACAGACAAATGTGTGTGGCAATTTTTAAATTCATTTCTTTTTCAGAAATATCTGCCAGCGGCGAACCTGACTGAACATTAATTAGCATCATCGCCACAAATAACGCTGCGTTGAAACAAATTAAATCTGAACATGCCAGCATTAATTTGGTAATAAGACTTTTAAACGTAAATTCTGTATCGCGCATATTTAACTCTTTATTTTATTTCCTTAAACCCGCAACGGCTATCGCCCGTTTAATCGTTAAGCGATAAAACCTTTCCAGACTGAGCCGTTTCTAAGGGGAGCTCCTGCGGCGTTTACGCCAGTGATCTTAACCATGACACCAATAATATTGTGATGAATACCAACAGATTACTCTGACTTTAATCACCGCCAGCATTGCTCATTTTATCAACGAAAAACGCGATTCAGGCACGCTACCGCCCTTGGCTGTCGCTGCCAATATCGCTGTCATCATTCATATTGCTCCCCGTAACAGGTAACCGTAACGCATCACACAAGTGTTCATAGATGAATTACTGATTCCTTACATTGCGATTAATGTAGAATCGGTACGCAAATTACGACTCTGGGGCAGAGTTTGCTAACTTGTTGCTATACTAGTTATTACTGGCTTGTTTACAAGCAGGTCCCGCCATCCCTGGACTATTTTAGGAAAAAGACTACCAGCAATTAGTATTGATGCCTGACAGGCAGTGCAATCCTTTCTGTACAATTCGGATTAATGCCATACTCGCGGTGAGATAAATCGCATAAGCCCGGCAGGTGAATATCGCTTTGCCGTGACAAAATGACTCAGAATAGTCTCCCCTGAACCCTGCGAATTTAATCAAAGCGTCACACTGTTATGTTCAGATTTTGCACAATATATCGGGCTGTGCCGGTTATCACCCCCCTGCCCTGCCATTTGTACGCGGCTTCGCACTCCACTATCATCAGAGAAAACCCAATTTAAGACATTCAGGTGAACAAGGCATGCTGGAGGTAATTGCAGATCCCTCGCTATGGGCGGGATTAGTAACGCTAATCGTTCTGGAACTGGTTTTAGGCATCGATAATCTGATCTTCATTGCTATTCTGGTTGAGAAGCTTCCTGGCCCCCTTCGCGACCGCGCGCGCGTCATCGGACTACTGCTGGCGTTAGTGTGCCGCTTATTGCTGCTGGCTTCGCTTTCCTGGCTGGTTACGCTCAAAGAACCCTGGGTTACGCTGGGGGGCCACCCCTTCAGTGCGCGCGACTTACTGCTGCTGTCAGGCGGGATTTTCCTGCTATTTAAAGCCACAACAGAGTTGAATGCGCGCCTTGAAGGCCATGATGAAGATGCCGGTCAACAAAAAGGCGGCGCTAAATTCTGGCCGGTGGTGGCGCAAATCGTGGTGCTGGATGCCATCTTCTCGCTGGATGCAGTGATTACCGCCGTCGGCATGGTGAATGAATTGCCGGTCATGATGATTGCGGTCACCATCGCCATTCTGCTGATGCTGCTTGCCAGCAAGCCACTGACCCGCTTTGTGAATAACCACCCTACGATTGTCATCCTCTGTTTAAGCTTCCTGCTGATGATTGGCTTCAGCCTGGTGGCGGAAGGCTTTGGCTTTGTCATTCCTAAAGGCTATCTCTATGCGGCTATCGGTTTCTCGGTCATCATTGAGGCACTAAACCAGCTGGCTCACTTCAATCGTCGGCGTGTGCTGTCAGCGGGTCGCCCGCTGCGCCAGCGCACGGCGGAAGCGGTGTTACGCATGCTGCGGGGTGCAGCGGAACCGGCGGAACTGGATGCGAAAACTTCGTCCCTGATTGCTGACAGCGATGCCAGCATGCTGTTCAACCGCCAGGAACGGGTGATGATTGCCCGGGTGCTGGGCATGGGCCAGCGCCACGTCAACAGCATCATGACCTCGCGCCATGACGTCGACCATATCGACCTCAGTGACGATCCGGCAGAGATCATGTCACGCCTCGACCGCAATCAGCACACGCGCATCCTGATAACGGACAACTCCAGCGAACCGCTGGGCGTAGTGCACGTTATCGATCTGCTGCACCAGTCGCTGCACCATAATTCACTCGATCTGCGCGCCCTGATTCGGCAGCCGCTGGTCTTTCCTGAACGTCTGACGCTGCTGCAGGCGCTGGAACAGTTCCGGCAGGCTCATACTCACTTTGCTTTTGTGGTGGATGAGTTTGGTTCAGTAGAGGGCGTGGTAACCCTGAGCGATGTGATGGAAACCATTGCGGGCAATCTGCCGAATGAGGCGGGAGAGATTGATGCCCGCTACGATATTCAGATTCAGGGAGAGGGGCACTGGATTGCCAACGGCCATATGCCGCTGGAAGATCTGGCGCTCTATGTGAAACTGCCGCTGGACGAGCAGCGTGACTATCATACGCTGGCAGGTTTACTGATGGATAAGCTGCAGCATATCCCGCAGGAAGGGGAAGTGTTGCAGCTGGGTGATTACCGGCTGAGAACCCTGCAGGTGGAAAATCATCGGGTTCAGAAAGTCGAAATTCTGCTGCAGCCTGATAGCGATTACGAGGTTTAATCAGTCATCCGGTTTGACAGCATGCGCCCGCTACGGGCGCATGATTTTCTTCAGGTTCTCTTTATTCTCGCCCTCTTTCTGACGATCGATCCACTGATTCAGCCGGGACTTCGCTTCACTCTGAAGACGGTCACGCAGCACGGCATCGACCGGCAGGGAATATTGCAGGCTGTTCCAGTCACCATACATACGCAGCGGAACCGGCTGACTGGAGAGCGTCTTCACCAGCGCATCATCGCCACGCCAGCCGCTGATTTTCAGTCCCAGCGTGACGTCCAGCTGTTGCTGCACCATGTCGACTTTACCTGCGCCCTGCAGGCCCAGATTCTGACCATTGCCATTAATATCGCTGAAGCTGAGTACGCCTTTATTCAGCGCGACCTGACCACTGATCGACTCAATGCCTTCATCGACGGCGTCCTGGCTGCTGACTTTATCGCTGACCCGAGCCACGGCACGCTGCACCATCTGCTGCAGATTAAGCTGTGCCAGCTTCAGGTTACTGGCGCTGATGGTCGCTCTGCCCTGCCAGCTTCGTTTTGCCGCCTCAACCGTCAGCGTATTGCCCGACAGCTCGCCGTCGAGACTCAGGTTTCCCTGCAGGCTTTCCGGCAGTTCAAATGCTTTAAGCAGTGGCTGAATGGCAATCAACCGGAGTTGAGGTTTCAGGCTGACCTGCGTTTCCGGCTGACGAATATCGATGCTGCCGGGAACCGAAAAGCTGCCATTGCCCAGCTTGCCGCTGAGCGTATTCAGCGTCATCAGTCCCTGCTGATTGCTGGCGTTTACCGCAAGGCTGGTCAGGGAGAGACCGCGCCATACCACACTATCCGCCTGTAATTTCAGCGCCAGGCTCAGTTCATTGAGCGGAGAGTCGGCGTTGCTGCGCTCCCGTGGGGCCGCAATCACCGGTAAACGGGCCACAGTGGCATGCTGCACGCCAGGCGTTTCAGAGACCGGCGTGCTGGTGAGTAAATTATCCAGATTCAGCGTGCTGGCTTTCAGATCCAGCGCCAGCTGCTGTGGCGGAGTAACCTGGCCGCTGCCCTGCCCGGTCAGCGTACTGTCGTTGGCGGTGAGCTGCAGATTGCTGAACGAGAACTGCTGGCGGTCGCCATCCCATTCGCCCTGCAGGCTCAGTGAGCCTTTAATTCCCTGAACCGGAATATCGGCACCGGAAAGCGTGTAATCAAGCTGCTGCAGCTGGCCGCTGAGACGGTGGGGATATTGCGCGGCATCGAGCTGGCCTTTGAGATTAAGGGTCGCGTTACGCTGATTGCGCATCAGGCTGGTGCTCAGCGACAGGGTCGCCAGCTTATTCGCGTCCTGTTCCATATTGATGTTGAGGTCGCGGAAATTATATTCGTCACCGCCCGGCTGCTGCCAGATAAGCAGACTGTCGGCTACCCGCAGCTTTGCAATATCAAATGACCAGCCGCTGGACGCCGGGGCTGGCTCCGCATCGCGCGGACCCTGGGGCGCATTTTTAGCACGCTGCGCGCTGCTCTCCGGCGTGACCCGCACGATCGCATTTTTCAGCAGCACCTGACTGACGCTGAGCTGGTGGGATAAGAGTGGCCAGAGATCGACATCAAGCCGCATGTTTTCTGCCGAGACCAGCGGCTGGCTGGCACCCGGCGCGGTGAGACTCATCCGCCCTGCCAGGATACTGAGCTGTGGCCAGACGTGCCAGCGCAGATCGCTGCTGACTTCAAGGCGATAACCACTGCGTTGTTCGACCTGTTGCACCATATAGGCACGAAAGTCGTTGGGATTGACCAGCAGCACCAGCGCGCTCATTCCCGTTACGACCACCACTAACAGGATGGCCAGCGTGGTTATCACTCTTTTCATTACATCCTCAAATCAGTCTTTATCGATACGGCTGGCATCAGCGCCCTGCTGACCGCGATATTTTGCATCTTCACGCCGGTTGTAGGGACGTGCAGCCGGACCTGAAAGCGGTTCAAAACTTAGCGCGCCAATTAACATGCCGGGACGCAGCGCCAGCGGCAGTTTACCTGAATTGTAGAATTCCAGCACGATACGACCCTGCCAGCCTGGATCAATGCGGTGAGCCGTCACGTGAACCATCAGCCCGAGGCGCGCCAGCGATGAGCGGCCATCCAGCCAGCCCACCAGATCGTCAGGCAGTGTTACAGACTCCAGCGTCACCGCCAGCGCCAGTTCACCCGGATGGAGGAAAAAGGCTTCGCCATCAGGCAGCACGATCTCATCGCTCATCACACGGTCCAGTGCCGCACTTACTTCCTGTTTCGGGCCGCTCAGGTCGATAAAAGCCGCGGTATGACCGCTGAAAGTACGGAACTGATTACCCAGACGCACATCGACCGTGGCACCATTAATGCGCTCGACCGGCGGGCGTGGCTCAATAGCCAGTTTGCCAGTGTCCAGCCAGGCTTCGATATCGCGATCGCATAATCTCATTGCGGTAACTCCATAACATAAGTTTAGCAAACCGGCATGCGTGCCTGCCGCCGGTCTGCACCACGTCCGGACGGACGTGCGTTATTCAAAAAACTGGTTGATTTTCGCCTTGAGGATATCGATGGCGATACGGTTTTTTCCGCCGCGCGGCACAATAATATCGGCGTACTGTTTTGATGGCTCGATAAACTGCAGGAACATCGGACGCACGGTCTTCTGATACTGACTCATTACCGAATCCATTGAACGGCCACGCTCGTTGACGTCACGTTTCATGCGGCGCATCAGACAGATGTCGAGCGGCGTGTCCACGAAGATAGAGAAGTTGAGTTCCTGGCGCAGACGGGCGTCAGTCAACAGCAGAATGCCTTCAAGAATAATGACCTTTTTGGCCTTCAGGTGATGCGTTTGCTGGGTGCGGGTGTGTTCAACATAGCTGTAAACCGGCAGCTCAATATCCTGGCCGGCTTTCACCGCCTGCAGATGCTGCAACAGCAAATCATGATCCATCGCACTCGGATGGTCATAATTGGTTTTAACCCTCTCTTCCATGGTGAGGTGACTTTGATCTTTGTAATAAGCATCTTCCGGGATCACCCCGATGTGCTCGTCACCTACCTGATCACGGATTTCACGATAGAGCGTGCTGGCAATTAAACTTTTACCGGATGCGGAAGCGCCGGCAATGCCTACAATCACGCACTGATGAGACTTGTCAGTCATACTATTTTAGGACCTGATAACTGGAGCCTGCCACTGGTCACACATTACGCGGGCAGCGGACGGGCCGAAATGGAGAGGGTGTGTTCGCGCTAAGTATAGGGATTTCGGCCTTTTGATGCCACAAAAATGGCGTCGGCGACTTTTCAGACTTTCTCCTTTGGACGCCACTCATTTCACCGATAAACTAACGTCACACCATACTATAAATAAAATGGCCTGCGCGGCGCGCTGTTCTGACGATGCGCGCTGCAAACGTTTCGACCGAATGATGCATCAGGAGTGGTATGCACTGGAAGACTTTGACCTATTTTGGCGACAGCATGCTGTTGATTCCGACAGCGGTGATTATTGCGCTGATTTTGCCGTGGAAGAGTGACAATCGTCTTACGGTCTTTTACTGGATTGTGGCTTTTGGCCTGGCTGGCCTGACCGTCAGCCTCTCGAAAATTCTGTTTCTGGGATTTGGTATTGGCAGCGCCCGGTTTAATTTCACCGGTTTCAGCGGTCACAGCGCCATGTCCGCGACGCTATGGCCGGTCATGTTATGGCTGATTTCCGGGCGCTGGGAAGCCGTATGGCGTATCGCGGCGATTGGCGTCGGTTATCTGATCCCACTGATGGTCGGTTTCTCACGTCTGGTGATCCACGCTCACTCTAAAAGTGAGGTCGCTACCGGTCTGCTGCTGGGCTTTACGCTGAGCACCGCGTTTCTCATTTCGCAGCGCCGCACCTCATTAAAAGGCTTCAGCTGGCCGCAGGTAGGTGCCGCGCTGTTAGTGCCGTTTGTATTGATGAGTCACGGTCGCGTCGCAACAACGCAGCAGTTTCTGGAGCGCTTCTCTGCCAGCCTCGCGGGCCTGGAGAAACCTTATACCCGCGCCGATCTTTTCCGCCAGTAATCAACACGCTGGCAATCAATTTTACCCTGCCCGTCAATTCGCCGAATAACGGGCAATATTGATTTCACCCCTTTTTTCTTTGCCGAATGTGCTAGCATGCAGTCAGAGAATGACTGGTGCCTGATTCGCCGTTGCGGAGCCCTGCACCCTGCCGGAAGTCCGCATGACGATAGAGATCCTGTCCCCGCAAAATAACCCGCCAAACCGCTGGCTCTCGGCCCTGGTGCTTGGCTGCGTGGTGTTTGTCCTGACGATGTTCTGTCTTGAACTGATCGTTGTCAGTGGGAAGATTTCCCCGCTCTGGTTCCCGACCACCTTAATGACCGTCGTGGTTTTCCGCTGCCCGTCAAGACAGCTGCCGCTGCTGCTGACTGCCTGTGTGCTGGGCACCGCGGGGGCGAATGCCATCATCATCGGACCTGCCCTCTCAAATATTAAATTTGCGCTGCTTAATCTTATTCAGGCCGGCGTGGGTGGTATGCTGCTGCGCGCCCTGCTGGATCGGCGCGCGCCGCTGAATTCGCTGAATGACTGGGCAAGGATGGTGGTGTCAGTCGGCATCATGACCCCGCTGCTCGGCGGCGTGCTGGCGATCTGGACGCTGCAGGTCAGCGGCCATGCCTCGTTTCCCTTCTTCTATACCTGGGTCATCTCCGAGATCATCGGGATGCTGGTTTTAGGCCCGATGCTGCTGCTGCTGCCCTGGCCGCTGCGGCGCGCGCAGTTCAGCGATCTGCGGCTGGCCGAATCCCTGCTGACGCTGGTGCTTACCCTCGGTGCCAGTTATCTGGCACTGCGTTTCCTGCCGTGGCCCTTTACCTTTATTGTGGTGATCCTGTTCTGGTGCGCGGTTCGCCTGCCCAAGCTGCAGGCGTTTGTCCTGTTCTTCCTGAACGCCAGTTTTATCTCGATGCTGCTGGCTTTTGATCTGGTCAACGTGGTCAATAACAACAGCGCCCTCGGCCCGGTCTCCAGCTGGCTGCCGTTTCTGCTGGTGTTAATCCCCAGTCACATTATGTCGCTGGTGATGGACGCGTTCCGGCGCGAAAAACTTCACATTACCGACAGCGAAACCCGCTTTCGTCACGCCATGGAGTATTCCGCCATCGGTATGGCACTCGTCGCGCCACAGGGCAACTGGCTGCAGGTGAATCGATCTCTCTGTCAGATTCTGGGCTATCCGGCAGAAGAGCTGAAGCGTCTGACCTTTCAGCAGATTACCCATCCCGACGATCTTTCCATCGATCTGCAGCATGTGAGCCAGTTGCTGGAGGGTGAGATCGATACCTACACTTTTGAGAAGCGCTATTTCCGTAAAGATGGCGAAATTGTCTGGGCGCGGCTGACGGTCTCGCTGGTGCGCGACAGTAGCTATGCCCCGCTCTACTTTATTGCGCAGATTATCGATATCTCAGAGCTGAAGCAGAGTGAGCAGGTGAACCGCCGGCTGATGGAGCGTATTACGCTGGCCAACGAGGCGGGCGGCATCGGCGTATGGGAGTGGAACCTGCTGACCGGCGAGATGTTATGGGACAAGCGCATGTACGCCCTGTTTGGCCTTGCGCCGCATGAGTCACCCAGCTATGACCTCTGGGTCCATCTGCTCCATCCCGCCGATCGCGAGTATGCCGCGCTGACGGTGCAGCAGGCGATTGAGCTGCGCAGCGCTTTTCATATGGAGTACCGCGTGGTCGATGCGCAGGGACAGCGCTGGGTGCGCACGCAGGCTAACCGGCAACTGAGCAAAGAGGGGCGCATTGAGCGCATGCTGGGCATCTGCCAGGACATCACGCCGCTGCGCAATCTTAATGAGGCGCTGTTTCAGGAGAAAGAGCGCATGGCGATCACCCTGGATTCCATCGGCGAAGCGGTGATCAGCACCGATAAAGAGATGCGCGTCACCTTTATGAACCCGGTAGCAGAGAAAATGAGTGGCCT
This sequence comes from Pantoea sp. 9140, assembly GCF_000745295.1. Taxonomy (NCBI): domain Bacteria; kingdom Pseudomonadati; phylum Pseudomonadota; class Gammaproteobacteria; order Enterobacterales; family Erwiniaceae; genus Pantoea; species Pantoea sp. 9140. Next base: position 2,474,559 of record NZ_JQNO01000001.1, read on the forward strand.
GTCGCAGGAGCAGGCAGCCGGTCAGCCGCTGAGTGAACTACTGCATATCACTCAGGGGCGTAACGGCCCCGAAGTCGAGAATCTGCTGTTATGCCAGCTACCGGCGGAAAAAATCACCCCCGGTCTGGCGGACGATCTGGTGCTGCATACGCCCGATGGCGGCCATATCGATATTCACTACAGCATCACACCGCTGCGCTCCGAGGCGGGCCTGGAACAGGGTGCCGTAATGGTTATTCAGGATGTGAGTGAGTCGCGCAAACTGATGAAGCGGCTGAGCTATAGCGCGCTGCATGACACCCTGACCCGCCTGCCGAACCGTGCCAGTTTCGAGCTTCAGCTTAAACGTCTGCTGTTTGATGCGGCTGAACATCAGCATCAGCATGTGCTGGTGTTTATCGACCTGGATAAGTTTAAAGCGGTGAATGACAGCGCCGGACATGCCGCAGGCGATGCGTTACTGCGTGAGCTCTCCGATTTAATGCAGCACCACCTGCGCAGCAGCGATTTCCTGGCCCGGCTGGGCGGCGACGAGTTTGCGCTGCTGATGCCCGATTGCGAAGTCGCTCAGGCGCATGACGTGGTGCAGCGCATCGTCGCCGCGGTCAATGATTACCGGTTCCAGTGGCTGGGCCGCCTTTATCATGTGGGTGCCAGCGCGGGCGTCACGCAGATTTCAGCGGATAACTGCCAGAGCGGCGACGTGCTTTCGCAGGCGGATATCGCCTGTTACAACGCCAAACGCAGCGGGCGCGGACGACTGGTCATCTACGAACAGCATCGGTTACCGCTGCCGGGTAATCATCAGGGCATGGATGCAGCAATGATTGATGCGCTGCAGATCGAACTGCCGGCCTGGGCCGTTGCGCCGCCTAAAACACCGCAGGCGGCCTTTATCTGGCTGCTTGAGGTGCAGCTGTTAACGGCTGACGGGCTGCTGGTGGATGAAACCCTGCTGCGCAATAACCTGCCTGACGACTCGCTGCGTCGTCGACTGGATAACAATATTCTGGATGCTTTTTTCCGTCACGATGTGCAGAGGCTGAATAACAAAGGCATTCCGGTGATCCTGCCACTCAATGCACAGGTACTGAACGATGCCGTTTTCGTGCAGCAACTCTGTCAGCGCTTTGTTGCCGAGGGTTTCTCTGACAGCCGCTGTGGTTTCGCTTTCCCTGCCGCCAGCGTGCTGAGCAAAGGCGATCAGCTCTATGCCGCGCTGATGCAACTGCGGCAGTGTGGCTGTCGTGTCGTGTTGCAGCATTTTGGCCGTAACCTGGATGCCTTCAATCTGCTGAGTGACGAAGTGGTTGATTATCTGGTGCTGGCCCCTGAACTGGTTGCTAACGTTCATAATAATCTGATGGATGAGATGCTGCTGACCATCATTCAGGGCCAGGCAACGCAGCGCAATATCTCGGTGCTGGCCGGTCCGATTTCAGTACCCGCCGTACTCAGCACGCTGGCGACCCTTGATGTGGATGGCGTCTGGGGCAGTGCCGTGGCCGAGCGTCAGCCGTTGCGTTCTCTGGCTGAAGATCGCATCTTCGCTATCCGTTAATTCCCGCGCTGCCTGCTTGCCACCCTGCTGAAGCTGCGCTAAAGTCGCCCCCTTTTTTCCGGCATGGGGGCGAAAATGTTCATAGGATTCGATTACGGCACGGCTAACTGCTCTATTGCAGTCAGCGAAAATGGCACGCCACGTCTGTTAACGCTGGAAAATGATCAGCGCCTGCTGCCGTCAATGATCTGTGCGCCGACCCGCGAGTCGATCAGCGAATGGCTTTATCGTCATCATCAGGTGGCGACGCCGGACAGCGAAACGACGGCGCTGCTGCAGCGTGCCATGCGTTATAACCGCGAAGAGGATATCGAAGTCCAGCCCAACAGCGTGCAGTTCGGACTCACCGCGCTGCAGCATTACATGGTCGACCCCGAAGATGTCTGGTTCGTTAAATCCCCCAAATCGTTCCTCGGTGCCAGTGGCCTGAAGCCACAGCAGATCGCCCTGTTTGAAGATCTGGTCTGCGCCATGATGCTGCACATCCGCCAGCAGGGTGAAAGCCAGCTTGATCAGGCCATCGATCAAGCGGTGATCGGGCGGCCGGTCAACTTTCAGGGCTTAGGCAGCGAAGAGTCTAACCAGCAGGCAGAAGGCATTCTGCTGCGCGCCGCTCACCGCGCCGGTTTCCGTGACGTGGAATTTCAGTTTGAACCGGTCGCGGCCGGACTCGATTTCGAAGCGACGCTGAAGCAGGAAACGACGGTTCTGGTGGTGGATATCGGCGGCGGTACGACCGACTGCTCGATGCTGCTGATGGGGCCAAAATGGCGTGATAAGGCGGACCGCCGTGAAAGCCTGCTGGGCCACAGCGGTTGCCGCGTTGGCGGGAACGACCTGGATATTATGCTGACGTTTAAAACCCTGATGCCATTGCTGGGCCTGGGCGGTAATACCCTGAAAGGCACCGCGTTGCCTGCCCTGCCGTGGTGGAACGCCATCGCCATCAATGATGTTCCGGCGCAGAGTGACTTTTACAGTCCGGCCTGCGGTAAGTGGCTGCGGGATCTGGTGCGGGATGCTGAACAGGGTGACGTCGTGGCTCGCCTGCTGAAAGTGTGGCAGCAGAAGCTCAGTTACCGGCTGGTGCGCGCAGCAGAAGAGAGCAAGATTGCGCTGTCAGCCAGCCCGGCGCATACCGCTTCACTCGACTTTATTGCCGCGGCATTAGAGACAGAGATTGGGGTGGGTCAGTTGCAGGACGCCATCAGTCAGCCGCTGGAGAAAATCCTGGAACAGGTGCAGCTCGCGCTCGCCACCAGCCAGATCAAGCCTGATGTGATTTATCTGACCGGCGGCAGTGCGCGTTCGCCACTGCTGCGCGCAGCGCTGCAGCAGACGCTGCCGGATACGCCGATTGCCGGCGGCGATGATTTCGCCTCCGTCACCGCAGGCCTGGCCCGCTGGGCGGAAGTGATGTTCCGCTAATGCGGCGCATCGATGTAAAAAAGGCTCCTCGCTTTTCCGTAAAGACAGCTCAGAATCTTAAAGCGATGGGAGCATACGCCTGTAGCAAAGCATCGCGGGCCACGGATGGCCCGCGCTGAGCCTGCCAGGGATGGCGTCTTTTGCGTCTTTGCGGAAGGCGTATGCTCCCTGAGCCTGTGCACGATCTCCCCGCAATGGTTTTAAGGATGCCGTTTTTAGCCCACTATCAGAAGGCAATATTGGCGCTGATACCGCCGATAAACGCATCCTTCACTTCGCTCACCGCGCCCGGCGCCACCACATACTGCAGGTTAGGTCGCAGTGACATCCAGTTCGTTACTTTGGCGTTGTAGTAAACCTCATAGTTGTACTCTGACCCTTCCTGAATCGGCAGATAAGTCGGGCTGTCAAAGCGGCTCTCGCCATTGGCCTGATTCTGCTGACGCAGTGAGCGGGTATAGTCGCTGTTCACATGAATACGCGACGCGCCCACACCAATCTCATCCTGCGGACGGGCATCGAACGGCCCTGTCCAGGTAAAGGCGATAGACTGATAGTTATCGGTCTTCGAGGTCTTATGATCGTTCATCACCGCCTGAACACGCACGCCCAGACCGCGGTTCACATCGCCATCCTGCGCGGTCAGCTGTTGCTGCAATAACAGATAGCCGCCGTAGGAATGGGCCTGATCCTGATAGCCGCCGTTGCGCCAGCTGCCATAGACATCGCCATCCACTGACGAATAGTAATAACCGATGCGATAGTTACCCGGTAATTTCTCCGGCCCGAACGTCGGTTTCCAGCCCAGTTCCACCGGCACCAGATTCCCCTCGGAGTTGCTGGTATCCAGACGGAAGCCATCGCCGCGATCGTAGTTAGCGCGGTTCTGATTATAGAAACCGACCTGGAAGAAGACATCCGGCGTGATATTAAACTTCACCCGGCCGCCCCACTGCGACACCGGCCAGTTGAACCAGCGATCGCCACGCCAGTTACCCGCCTGTCCGCTGCCCAGCGCCAGGTTCTGGAACAGATTGCCATCGAAGTTGTCGAAATCTTCACCCACCGTTACCCGTCCGGCTTTGATATCGACCACATCGTTAAACAGGCCTTTGCGCAACCAGAACTGCGTCAGACGCCAGGTCTGACCGCGACCATAAACTTCCTGCACCGAGGAGAGCATACCGGTGCGTTGATCGGCGACCTGATCGGAAAGATTCTGCCCGTTACGGCTGGTGACGGTCATCTGAAACTCGGCATCCTGCCAGTCCAGCAGCTTCTGCAAATCGAAATTGGTGCCGAACGTCCACTGATCGCTGTAGCGCATGGTGGTATTGGTATCGGCTCCGCCGCCTAAGTTAGCGGCGCTTTCCATGGTGTAGTTGACGTCAAACTTGATGCCGTCGTCCTGCAACTGCGTTCGGTACCCCCCCCAGTCCCCAAACATCCATTCAGAGTCCGGGCTGAAAGCATCAGCGGCGATGGCCTGTGCGGAAAACATGGCCATGATCAGGGTGCCGGTTGCCACACGGCGCAGCGCAAAACGCTGTTCTGCTTGTCGATTTTTCATAGTGTTATTCTTATATGAGTTTGGGAAATGACAGGCAGAGGATAATGCTGGCTTATCTTCATTTATTGTAAATACGTGCGCATAATTTCCTGAAACATCAGTTTATTAACGCATTTGTGATCGGGATCGCTGATTGGTTATTCTTCGGGCAGGGTGCGCACTTTTTAACAGGCACAAAGTAAAAAGGGGCGCTAGCGCCCCTGTGATTAGCGGCTGGCCTGGTCCAGTTGATCAATCTGTTCCGGGGTCAGCGTGAGCTGCGTCGCGCCAGTCAGATCGTCGAGCTGTTTAAGTGAGGTAGCACTGACAATCGGTGCGGTGATACCGGGCCGGGCAATCTGCCAGGCCAGCGCCACCTGCGTCGGTGTCACCTGATGCGCATCGCTGATCGCATCCAGCGCGTCGAGGATCCGCAAACCGCGCGGGTTGAGGTATTTGTCTACCACGCCCTGACCCCGCGCGCTTTTACTGGCATCCACTGCATCACGGTATTTGCCACTGAGAAAACCGCTGGCGAGTGAGTAGTAGTTGATCACACCTAAACCGTGCGCCCTGACCACCGGCTCCAGTTCCGACTCAAAGGGCTGTCGGTCATAAAGGTTGTATTCCGGTTGCAGGGTTTCATAACGCGCCAGCCCCTCCGTTTCACTGATCTGCAATGCCTCCTCAAGCCGCGCCGCGCTGTAGTTCGAGGCGCCAATAGCCCGGACTTTCCCCTCGCGAATCAGACTGTCAAAGGTGCTCAGCGTGTCCGACAGCGGCGTATCCTGATCGTCACGGTGCGCCTGATAGAGGTCGATGTAGTCAGTCTGTAACCGGCGCAGTGAATCTTCGACCGCCTGACGGATATATTGCGGCTTCAGCCCGGTTTTTTCCGGCGACAGTTCCATACCGACTTTAGTTGCCAGCACGATCCGATCGCGCTTGCCGCTTTTTTTCAGCCACTCACCAATAATGGTTTCCGACTCACCGCCCTTGTTACCGGGTGCCCAGCGGGAATAGACATCGGCGGTGTCGATAAACCACAGGCCTCGATCCACCAGCGCATCCAGCAGAGAAAAGGAGGTGGTTTGATCCACTGTCCAGCCAAACACGTTGCCGCCAAACGTCAGTAACGGCACCGTAATACCACTGTCACCCAACTGCCGGGTTTGATTCTGACTCATTATCTGCTCCTGATTTGCCTGACAAACGGTCTGTTTTTTAGCATAGCAAAGTCATTTCACGCCTTTATGATGATTGTGCTGCGATTAATGCAGGAACAGGCATAATTACCCCGCCCTGACAGATATCCTTATTTCCTTCAACTTCTGCCCGTCAGAGGCGACTACAATCTTTCGTTTGCAGGCTACCCCTTTCATGTCTGCGCCTGGGACTACGTCACTGCTGGAGAGCATCAACAATCATGAGCACCCGACATCCTGTTATGAAGAAAACCCTGATCGTGCTGGCCCTGATAGCCGTGGCCGCTGGCGGCTACTATGCCTGGCAGCGCAATGCCCAGCCGCAGAGCAGCAGCCAGACGGATTCGCCAGCGCCACGTGGCGGCAAAGGTGGGGGTGATGGCGCGCGTCGTCCCCTCGCACCGGTTCAGGCGGCAACCGCCACCCGCCAGAGCGTGCCGCAATTCCTCAGCGGACTGGGAACGGTGACCGCTGCTAACACGGCCACGGTGCGCAGTCGGGTCAATGGCGACCTGCTGGCGATCCACTTCACCGAAGGCCAGCAGGTTAACGCAGGCGATCTGCTGGCAGAAGTCGACCCGCGGCCTTATCAGGTGGCGTTAACCCAGGCTCAGGGCCAGCTGGCGAAAGATCAGGCGACGCTGGCGAATGCCCGTCGCGACCTGGCACGCTTCGAGAAGCTGGCAAAAACCTCGCTGGTGTCGCAACAGGAGCTGGACACTCAGCGCTCACTGGTGAGTGAAACGCTCGGCACCCTGAAAGCAGATGAGGGCGGCGTTGCCAGTGCACAGCTTAATCTGACCTACAGCCGGATCACCGCGCCGATTGCTGGCCGGGTCGGGCTGAAACAGGTGGATGTTGGCAACTATGTCACCAGCGGCGACACCACCGGTATCGTGGTGATCACCCAGACGCACCCGATTGATGTGGTTTTTACCCTGGCAGAAAACAGCATCAGTTCGATTCTGCAGGCGCAGAAAAGCGGCCAGCCGTTGCTGGTGGAGGCCTGGGATCGCAGTAATCAGAATCTGATCGCCAGCGGCAAACTGCTGAGCCTCGATAACCAGATTGATGTCACTACCGGCACCATCAAAATCAAAGCGCGTTTTGATAATCAGGACGACACGCTGTTCCCTAACCAGTTCGTCAATGTGCGACTGAAGGTCAACACCCTGCAGGATGCAGTGGTCATTCCGCCTGCCGCATTACAGATGGGCAATGAGGGCCACTTTGTCTGGGTGGTCAACAGTGACAACAAGGTCAGCAAGAAAAGTGTGATGGCCGGCCTGCAGGATAGTGAAAAAGTCGTGATCAGCGCCGGTCTGGAGGCGGGTGAACGCGTGGTGACCGACGGGCTGGATCGCCTGACCGAAGGCGAGAAAGTTGAGGTGGTAGCGCCGCAGAGCAACGCACCGCGCGCTACCCGCGCGACCCTGCCGTCAAAAGGAGAGCGTGAGTAATGCAGGTCATGCCTCCCGATCACAGTGGCGGGCCGTCACGCCAGTTTATTCTGCGCCCGGTCGCCACCACGCTGTTGATGATTGCGATTCTGCTGGCCGGGATACTGGGCTACCGCTTCCTGCCGGTCTCGGCGCTGCCCGAAGTCGACTATCCGACCATCCAGGTCGTCACGCTCTATCCGGGTGCCAGCCCGGATGTGGTCACCTCCTCTATCACCGCCCCGCTTGAGCGCCAGTTTGGTCAGATGTCTGGGCTGAAACAGATGGCGTCGCAAAGCTCCGGCGGTGCCTCGGTCGTAACGCTGCAGTTCCAGCTGACGCTGCCGCTGGATGTGGCCGAGCAGGAGGTGCAGGCGGCCATCAACTCAGCGACCAACCTGCTGCCCAACGACCTGCCTAATCCGCCGGTCTACAGCAAAGTGAATCCTGCCGATCCACCGATCATGACGCTGGCCGTTACCACGCGCAGCATGCCGCTGACGCAGGTGCAGGACATGGTGGAAACGCGTGTCGCACAGAAAATCTCTCAGGTCAGCGGCGTCGGGCTGGTGACGCTTTCGGGTGGCCAGCGTCCGGCGGTGCGAGTGAAGATGAATGCGCAGGCGCTGGCGGCGCTGGGTCTGACCAGCGAAACGGTGCGGACTGCCATCAGCAATGCCAATGTCAATTCTGCCAAAGGCAGCCTGGATGGCCCGACCCGCTCCGTCACCCTATCAGCCAATGACCAGATGAAATCGGCGGAAGATTATCGCCAGCTGATCATCAGCTATAAAAATGGTGCGCCGGTACGTCTGGGTGATGTGGCGACTATCGAACAGGGAGCTGAAAACAGCTGGCTCGGTGCCTGGGCTAATCGCGATGCGGCGATTGTGCTCAACGTTCAGCGTCAGCCTGGCGCCAATATCATCGCCACGGCGGATAATATCCGTGCCATGCTGCCCGCCCTGACTGCCGCTCTGCCAAAATCGGTAGACGTTAAACTTCTCACCGACCGCACCACCAATATTCGCGCTTCAGTGAACGACACGCAGTTTGAGCTGATGCTGGCGATGGCGCTGGTCGTGATGATCATCTATCTGTTTCTGCGCAACGTGCCCGCCACGCTGATCCCGGCGGTGGCGGTTCCGCTTTCGCTGATCGGCACCTTTGCGGCGATGTACTTCCTCGGCTTTTCCATTAACAACCTGACGCTGATGGCGCTGACCATCGCCACCGGCTTTGTGGTCGATGATGCCATCGTGGTGATTGAGAACATCTCACGCTATATCGAGAAAGGAGAAAAACCGCTCACCGCCGCGCTGAAAGGGGCCGGAGAAATTGGCTTCACCATCATCTCCCTGACCTTCTCGCTGATTGCGGTGCTGATTCCGCTGCTGTTTATGGGCGACGTGATTGGCCGCCTGTTCCGTGAATTTGCCGTGACGCTGGCGGTGGCGATTCTGATTTCAGCAGTGGTGTCACTGACTCTGACGCCGATGATGTGCGCCAGGATGCTGAGCGCGGAGTCGCTGCGCAAACAGAACCGCTTTTCGCGGGCCAGTGAAGCGATTTTTGATCGTATCGTCGCCACGTACGGTCGTGGCCTGAGCCGGGTGCTGAATCACCCCTGGCTGACGCTGTCGGTGGCGCTGGGCACTCTGGTCCTGACGCTGCTGCTGTGGATGGTGATCCCGAAAGGCTTCTTCCCGCAGCAGGACAACAGCATTATTCAGGGTACGCTGCAGGCCCCGCAGTCAGTCTCTTACGCCAGTATGGCGCAACGCGCCCGCGATGTTGCCTCCATTATTATGAAAGATCCGGCGGTTGAGAGCATGACCTCGTTTGTCGGCGTGGATGGCACCAATGCTTCGCTGAACAGCGCGCGGCTGCAGATCAACCTCAAGCCGCTGGATCAGCGCGACGACCGGATTCCTGCTATACAGCAGCGCCTGCAACAGCAGGTCAGTGCGGTGCCAGGCGTGCAGCTGTGGCTGCAGGCGGTGCAGGATCTCACCATTGATACACAGGCGAGCCGCACACCGTACCAGTTCACACTGCAATCGGGTTCACTGTCGTCGCTCAGCACCTGGGTTCCGGCCCTGCTGACCCGGCTCAGCACCCTGCCACAGCTGCGCGATGTCAGCAGTGACTGGCAGGATCAGGGGCTGGAAGCTTATGTCAACGTGGACCGCGACAGCGCCAGCCGCCTCGGCATCAGCATGGCGGACGTCGATAACGCGCTGTATAACGCCTTTGGGCAGCGGCTGATCTCCACCATCTATACCCAGGCGAATCAGTATCGCGTGGTGCTGGAGCAGGATAATAATGCCACGCCAGGGCTGGCGAGCCTGGATGCGATTCGCCTGAACAGCAGCGACGGCGGCAGCGTGCCGCTGAGCGCCATTGCCCGCATCGAGCAGCGCTACACGCCACTGAGCATTAACCATCTCGACCAGTTCCCATCGGCGACCTTCTCGTTCAATGTGGCTGACGGCTATTCGCTGGAAGATGCGGTAAAAGCCGTTTCCCAGGCGGAAGCGGAGCTTGGCATGCCTGCCGAGCTGATGACCCAGTTCCAGGGCAGCACGCTGGCCTTTGAGGCGGCGCTCAGCAGCACGGTCTGGCTGATTGTGGCGGCCATTGTGGCGATGTACATCGTCCTGGGCGTGCTCTATGAGAGCTTTATTCACCCGATCACCATTCTCTCGACGCTGCCCACCGCGGGCGTCGGCGCGCTGCTGGCGCTGATGCTCAGCGGCAATGAGCTGGATATCGTGGCGATTATCGGCATCATCCTGCTCATCGGCATCGTGAAAAAGAACGCCATCATGATGATCGACTTTGCGCTGGCGGCGGAGCGTGAACAGGGTATGAAGCCTTATGATGCGATCTATCAGGCCTGCCTGCTGCGCTTCCGCCCGATTCTGATGACCACGCTGGCGGCCCTGCTCGGCGCGCTGCCATTGATGCTCAGCACCGGCGTCGGGGCCGAACTGCGTCATCCGCTGGGCATTGCCATGGTCGGCGGACTGATTCTGAGCCAGGTGCTGACGCTGTTCACCACACCGGTGATCTACCTGCTGTTTGATCGGCTGGCGCACGCCACCCGTCGCCGCTTTGGCCGCACGGAGGCCGCAGAGTGAAGTTCTTTGCCCTGTTCATCAACCGGCCCGTCGCGACGACCTTGCTGACGCTGGCCATCGCCCTGGCGGGCATGCTGGGTTTCCGGCTGCTGCCAGTGGCGCCGCTGCCGCAGGTCGATTTCCCGGTGATCGTTATCTCGGCGTCACTACCAGGCGCGTCGCCGGAGATTATGGCGTCGTCGGTGGCCACGCCGCTGGAGCGCTCGCTGGGACGCATCGCGGGCGTCAGTGAAATGACCTCAACCAGTTCGCTGGGCAGCACCCGCATCATTCTGGTGTTCGATTTTGATCGCGACATTAACGGCGCGGCGCGCGATGTGCAGGCCGCGATCAACGCGGCGCAAAGCCTGCTGCCCACCGGCATGCCGTCGCGTCCCACTTATCGCAAAGTGAATCCCTCTGATGCGCCGATTATGATCATGACGCTGACCTCGGATACCTATAATCCCGGTCAGCTCTATGATTACGCCTCGACCCAGCTGGCACAAAAGCTGTCACAGATTGAGGGCGTGGGTGACGTCACAGTGGGCGGCAGTTCGCTGCCTGCGGTGCGTGTGGCGCTCAATCCGCAGGCGCTGTTTAATCAGGGCGTGTCGCTGGATGCGGTGCGCACCGCGATCTCAAACGCCAACCAGCGCCGGCCGCAGGGCGCACTGGACGACGCGCAGCAGCGCTGGCAGTTGCGTACCAATGACGCGCTGCAGACCGCCCGTGAGTATCAGCCGCTGGTAGTGCACTACAACAACGGTGCAGCGGTGAAGCTGTCAGACGTGGCGACCGTCGAGGATTCGGTTCAGGACGTGCGTAACGCCGGGATGTCGCGCGGTAAACCGGCGGTGCTGCTGCTGATCCGCAAAACGCCTGAAGCCAACGTCATCGATACGGTTGACCGCATCCGCGCCGAAATGCCATTGCTGCATGAGGTGATCCCCGCCGCCATCGATCTGCAGATTGCTCAGGATCGCTCGCCTACCATTCGCGCCTCGCTGCATGAAGTGGAACAGTCTCTGTTAATCGCCGTGGCGCTGGTGATTCTGGTGGTGTTTGTTTTCCTGCGCTCCGGTCGTGCCACGCTGATCCCCGCCGTCGCCGTGCCGGTTTCGCTGATCGGCACCTTTGCCGCGATGTACCTGTGCGGCTTCAGCCTGAATAACCTCTCGCTGATGGCGCTGACCATCGCCACCGGCTTTGTGGTGGATGACGCGATCGTGGTGCTGGAGAACATTGCCCGCCACGTCGAAGCAGGCATGAAACCGCTGGCCGCCGCGCTGAAAGGGGTACGGGAAGTCGGCTTTACCGTGCTGTCGATGAGCCTGTCGCTGGTTGCCGTGTTCCTGCCGCTGCTGATGATCGGCGGGCTGATTGGCCGTTTCTTCTCTGAGTTTGCCATTACGCTGTCGGTGTCGATTGTTATCTCGCTGTTTATCTCCATCACCCTGACACCGATGATGTGCGCGTATCTGCTGAAGCCGCACGGGCCGCGCAGCCAGCCACGCCGGCGCGGCGCGGGTCGGCTGCTGATTGCGATCCAGCAGGGGTATGGTCGTTCGCTTAACGTGGTGCTGAACCATGCTCGCTGGGTCATGCTGCTGTTTTTCGCCACCATCTTCCTGACCGGCTGGCTGTTTGTTCATATTCCGAAAACTTTTATGCCGGAACAGGATACCGGGCGGCTCTCCGGCTTTATCTCTGCTGACCAGAGCATTTCGTTTCAGGCAATGCGCAGTAAGCTGCAGGATTTTATGGAGATTGTCGGCGCCGATCCCGCTGTTGACAGCGTAGTGGGCTTTACCGGTGGCACGCGTACCAACAGCGGCTCAATGTTTATCTCCCTGAAACCGCTGTCAGAGCGCAAAGAGAGTGCCGTGGAGATCATCGCGCGGTTGCGCACAAAGCTGGCAAAAGAGCCGGGTGCCAGCCTCTACCTGAATGCGGTGCAGGATCTGCGGGTCGGTGGCCGGGAGTCAAATGCTGGTTATCAGTATTCACTGCTGTCAGACGATCTCGCCGCCCTGCGAACGTGGGAACCGAAAATCCGCGAGGCGTTCTCTGCCCTGCCGCAGCTGGCGGACGTGAACTCCGATCAGCAGGATAAAGGCAGCGAGATGGCGCTGACCTATGACCGCGAAAGCATGGCGCGGCTCGGTATCGACGTCTCTCAGGCTAATGCCCTGCTGAATAACGCCTTTGGTCAGCGTCAGATCTCTACCATCTATCAGCCGCTTAACCAGTACAAAGTGGTGATGGAGGTCGATCCACGCTACACCCAGGATATCAGCGCCCTGTCACAGATGTTCGTAATTAACAGCGAAGGCAAAGCGATACCGCTGTCGTGGTTCGCCCACTGGCAGCCAGCGAATGCGCCGCTGTCGGTCAATCATGAAGGGCTGTCGGCGGCATCGACCATCTCATTCAACCTGCCAGAGGGTGTGTCGCTGTCACAGGCGTCGGAGGCGATTGAACGCACCATGACGGCGATCGGCGTACCATCCAGCGTGCGTGGCAGCTTTGCCGGAACCGCGCAGGTGTTTCAGCAGTCGCAGAGCAGCCAGCTCTGGCTGATGCTGGCGGCGATAGCGGCGGTCTATATCGTGCTGGGCATCCTCTATGAGAGCTATGTGCATCCGCTGACCATTCTCTCAACCCTGCCCTCGGCGGGTGTGGGGGCGCTGCTGGCGCTGGAACTGTTTGATACGCCCTTCAGCCTGATCGCGCTAATCGGGATTCTGCTGCTGATCGGTATCGTGAAAAAGAACGCCATCATGATGGTCGACTTTGCGCTGGAGGCCGAACGCAACGGCCAGCTCAGCGCGCGGGAGGCGATATTCCAGGCCTGCCTGTTGCGCTTCCGGCCGATTATGATGACCACGCTGGCAGCGCTGTTTGGCGCGCTGCCGCTGGTGCTGAGCAGCGGCGACGGTGCTGAACTGCGCCAGCCGCTGGGGATTACCATCGCGGGCGGCCTGGTGATGAGTCAGTTGCTGACGCTCTACACCACGCCGGTTGTCTATTTAATGATGGATAAGCTGCGGCGCAGAAAACGCCCGCTGGCCGCCGCACAGCAGCCGTAATGGGTCTGGCTGCGACGGACGGCGGATGTGACGCCTTGATCGGGGGGATTGATGACTTCGCAAAGCACTAACGTCCGCTGGCAACTGTGGATTGTTGCCATCGGTTTCTTTATGCAGACGCTGGATACCACCATCGTCAATACCGCGATCCCGTCGATGGCACACGACCTGGGCGTCAGCCCGCTGCACATGCACTCGGTGATCGTCTATTACGTGCTGACGGTGGCCGTGATGCTGCCGGTCAGCGGCTGGCTGGCGGATCGCTTTGGCGTGCGCAACATCTTCTTCTGCGCGATTGTGCTGTTCAGCCTGGGTTCGCTGCTGTGCGCCATCTCCGGCACGCTGGATCAGCTGGTGCTGTCGCGCGTGGTTCAGGGGATTGGCGGAGCCATGATGGTGCCGGTGGGTCGCCTGACGGTGATGAAAATCGTGCCGCGCGAACAGTACATGTCGGCCATGACCTTTGTGACCCTGCCCGGCCAGATTGGTCCGTTGCTGGGTCCGGCGCTGGGCGGTGTGCTGGTGGAGTACGCCAGCTGGCACTGGATCTTTCTGATTAATATCCCGGTCGGCATTGCTGGCGCTATCGCCACCCTGATGCTGATGCCCAACTACCGCATGCAGACACGCCGCTTTGATTTCGGTGGTTTTATCCTGCTGGCCGCCGGGATGGCTACCCTGACACTGGCACTGGATGGTCAGCGCAGCAGCGGCGGTTCGCCATTGCTGCTGGGTGCCATGATCCTCACTGGCATGTTTTCTCTGCTGTTTTACCTGATGCATGCGCGCGGCAATGATAACGCGCTGTTCAGCCTGAAGCTGTTTGATAATCGCGTTTATTCTATTGGCCTGCTCGGCAGTTTTACCGGCCGCATCGGCAGCGGCATGCTGCCCTTTATGACGCCAATCTTTCTGCAGCTCGGCATGGGCTACAGCCCGTTTCACGCCGGTCTGATGATGATTCCGATGGTGCTGGGCAATATGGGAATGAAGCGCATTGTGGTGCGCATCGTCAATCTCTATGGCTACCGTAATGTGCTGGTGATGTCGACCATAGCGCTGGCGCTGGTGGTCCTGCTGTTCCCAGTGGTGGCGCTCATGGGCTGGGTCTGGCTGCTGCCGCTGGTGCTGTTTCTGCAGGGCATGGTCAACGCCATTCGCTTCTCTTCGATGAATACCCTGACGCTGAAGGAGTTGCCGGATGAGCTGGCCTCCAGCGGCAACAGTCTGCTGTCGATGATTATGCAGCTGTCGATGAGTATTGGCGTCACCGTGGCCGGGCTGCTGCTGGGCGCGTTTGCCCAGGAGAGCGCAGCAAACAGCGTAGCGGAGCACCAGATGTTTATTTATACCTACCTTTGCATGTCGCTGATTATCATCCTGCCCGCGCTGGTGTTCTGGCGCGTCCCGCCACAGGTAAGTACCAACGTTGATCTGCGACGCCGGAGAAAAAAATGAGAGTTAACCTGCGCCTGGGCATCGGGGCCAAACTGTTTATGGCGATTTTCGCCACCTGCATGCTGGTGCTGATCACCATGCACTGGGGCGTTCGCCTCAGTTTCGAACATGGCTTTGTCGACTACATCAAGCGCGGCAACGAGCAGCGATTAAATCTGCTCAGCGATGCGCTGGCCGATCAGTATGAGCAACACGGTAACTGGGATTTTCTGCGCCACAACGATCGGCTGATCTTCACCATGCTGCGTTCGCTGGAGCAGAATCCTGACAGCAGCAGTCAGCTGCCGCCACACGGCTGGCGCACCCAGTTCTGGGTCCTCGATCAGCAATATAAAGTGATGGTCGGACCGCCGGGGCCGGTGCCCCCGGAAGGCACAAGACGCAATATCACGACCAGTACCGGTAAGGTGGTTGGCTGGGTGATCGGCTCGCCGCCAGAACGGCTGACGCGCAGTACCGATATTAACTTTGATCAACAGCAGCGGCGCACCAGCTGGATTATCGTGGGGCTGTCAACGCTGCTGGCGGCGCTGGCGACCTGGCTGATGGCGCGGGGCCTGCTGGCGCCGGTTAAGCGGCTGGTCGATGGCACGCATCATCTGGCGGCCGGTAATTTTGCCACCCGCGTTGAGGTCAGCAGCCGGGATGAGCTGGGCCAGCTGGCCGGTGACTTTAACCTGCTGGCCAGCTCGCTGGAAAAAAACGAAAGCATGCGCCGCGCCTTTATGGCTGATATCTCCCATGAGCTGCGCACGCCGCTGGCGATCCTGCGCGGTGAACTGGAAGCGATGCAGGATGGCGTACGCAAACTGACGCCGGATGCGATCGCCTCACTGCAGAGTGAAGTCGTGGTGCTGACCAAGCTGGTAGAAGACCTGCATCAGCTGTCGCTGTCGGACGTGGGTGCCCTCGCCTACCGCAAGCAGGCGACCGATCTGGTGCAGTTGCTGGAAGTGACAGCCGGCAGCTTTGCCGAACGTTATCGCGCGCACGGCCTGACGCTGAAGCTGAATCTGCCCGACAATGCCCCTTTCTTCGGCGATCCCGATCGCCTGATGCAGCTGTTCACCAATCTGCTGGAAAACAGCCTGCGCTACACCGACAGCGGTGGGCGGGTTGAAGTGACGCTGAAGTATGAAGCCCCCCACTGGCACATTGAGTTTGATGACAGCGCACCGGGCGTAGACAGAGAACATCAGGTGCAGATTTTTGAGCGCTTTTTCCGCACCGAAGGCTCGCGCAATCGTGCCAGCGGCGGTTCGGGCCTGGGCCTGGCCATCTGTAAAAATATCGCAGATGCGCACGGCGGCGATATTCATGCGGCGCACTCTGATTTAGGTGGACTGAAAATCGCGCTACACTTGCGCTATGTTCCCCCTGTGTAGACGCTTATGAGCCAGGAAAACCACGACCCGCTGATTCTGGTGGTCGAAGATGAGCCGAAACTGGCGCAGCTGATGATCGATTATCTGCACGCCTCGAACTACCGTACCCATCACATCGCCGACGGCAATGCGGTGCTGGAGTATGTGCGCCAGACGCCACCCGACCTGATGCTGCTGGATTTGATGCTGCCGGGCACCGACGGCTTAACGCTGTGCCGCGAAATCCGTCGTCATTCCGAACTGCCGATTATTATGGTCACCGCCCGCACCGAAGAGATTGATCGGTTGCTGGGGCTGGAGCTGGGCGCGGATGACTACATCTGCAAACCCTTCAGCCCACGTGAAGTGGTGGCGCGGGTTAAAACGATTCTGCGCCGGGTAAAACGTTCAGCGGAAGAGCCGCAGAGCGCCTCGTTACTGCGGGTTGATGAGAGCCGCTTCTTCGCCAGCTGGCGCGAAAAGCCGCTGGATCTTACCCCGGCGGAGTTCCGGCTGCTGAAAACCCTGTCGCTGGAGCCGGGCAAGGTTTTTTCACGCGAACAGCTGCTCAACCATCTCTATGATGACTATCGCGTGGTCACGGATCGCACCATCGACAGCCATATCAAGAATCTGCGGCGCAAGCTGGAGAATCTTGACAGCGAGCAACCCTTTATCCGTGCGGTCTACGGCATGGGCTATCGCTGGGAAGCCGACGCCTGTCATTTGATCTAGTTTGATCCCGATCAATTTACTTCCCTTTTCTCACTGCCTACAATTCCGCACCTTTTGCAGGGCTTAGAGCTTATCCTAGTAGGCGTAATTGTTGCAGGCAGTCTGGACACGGACAGCGCGGAACAACCGGAGCGTACACGTAGTACGTGAGGATTGTGAGCACTGCCCAGGTTCAGACTGACAAATAAAATAGCCGAATGGGATAGGCTCTTAACGGCCCTGCACCTGCCGCTTAAGGCGGCATACTGACCTGACATCAGTGAGAACATCATGAAACCCGAACTGCTTTCTCCCGCCGGCACGCTGAAAAACATGCGTTATGCCTTTGCTTATGGTGCCGATGCTGTCTATGCCGGCCAGCCACGCTACAGCCTGCGGGTGCGCAACAACGAATTTACCCACGAGAACCTCGCGCTGGGCATCAACGAAGCGCATGCGCTGGGCAAAAAATTCTACGTGGTGGTAAACATTGCGCCGCACAACGCCAAGCTGAAAACCTTTATTCGTGACTTAACGCCGGTGGTGGCGATGCAGCCTGACGCACTGATCATGTCCGATCCCGGCCTGATTATGCTGGTGCGTGAGGCTTTCCCGACGATGCCGATTCACCTGTCAGTACAGGCCAATGCGGTCAACTGGGCCACGGTAAAATTCTGGCAGCAGATGGGGCTGAGCCGGGTGATTCTGTCACGCGAGCTGTCACTGGAGGAGATCGCTGAGATCCGCCAGCAGGTGCCGGAGATGGAGCTGGAAGTGTTTGTTCATGGTGCGCTCTGTATGGCCTATTCCGGTCGCTGTCTGCTGTCGGGCTATATGAACAAACGCGATCCGAATCAGGGCACCTGCACCAACGCCTGCCGCTGGGAGTATAAAGTGGCGGAAGGCCAGCAGGATGAAGTGGGGAATATCGTCGGTATTCATGAGCCCATCCCGGTACAGGATGTGACGCCCACGCTGGGTATCGGTCAGCCCACCGACAAGGTATTTCTGCTGGAAGAGAAGATGAAGCCGGGTGAGGTGATGAGCGCGTTCGAAGATGAACACGGCACCTACATCATGAACTCGCGGGATCTGCGCGCAGTGGCACACGTGGAGCGGCTCAGCGAGATGGGCGTGCATTCGCTGAAAATTGAAGGACGCACCAAGTCCTATTACTACTGCGCCCGCACCGCTCAGGTTTATCGCCGGGCGATTGACGATGCCGCGGCCGGTAAGCCGTTTGACCCCTCACTGCTGTTAACGCTGGAAGGCCTGGCGCATCGTGGTTATACCGAAGGCTTCCTGCGCCGTCATACTCACGACAGCTACCAGAATTATCAGCAGGGTTTTTCGGTCTCGGATCGCCAGCAGTTTGTCGGTGAATTTACCGGCGAGCGTCGGGGCGAATGGGCGGAAGTGGCTGTGAAGAACAAGTTTATGCTGCACGATAGCATGGAGATCATGACGCCCGAAGGCAACCTGAATGGCCAGCTGGATGCCCTGCAGAATGCGCGTGGCGAACCCACTGAGGTTGCACCCGGCGATGGCCATCGCGTCTGGCTGCGTGTGCCGGAAGAGGTCGATCTGCGTTTTGCGCTGCTGTTGCGCAATTTTGATCACGGCGAAGATACCCGTGATCCTCATAATCGTTTACTAACGGAAACAATTTGAGGAAATCAGAACAGGATCACAGACCCCTGCGCAGCGCTGCTTTATAGTCCCGCCTGCTGCTAACGAGTAACAACAAACGGTAGATTTACCAGGAACCACCTCATTTACCCGCCCGGCTCCCCCGTGCGGGTTTTCTTTTTTCTCTCTTTCGCCAATAATTTACTGCTGGCAGCTGTGCTATACATTCCCTTCTTACTCTGTAGATCTTCAAGGAACGCAAAATGGACAATAAACCGCTTACGCTGCTCATCCTGAATGGGAAAGGCGCGGGTAATGATGATCTGCGCGAAGCCATTACCACCCTGCGTGAAGAAGGCTTCGACATTGCGGTGCGTGTCACGTTCGAAAAAGGCGATGGCGACAGGTACGTCAGAGAGGCGATTGCGCTGCAGGCGGAGACCGTCGTAGCCGGTGGCGGCGATGGCACCATTAATGAGGTTGCCACTGCACTGGCGGCATCAGATGCCGATCATCGCCCGGTGCTGGGTATCCTGCCGCTGGGAACCGCCAACGACTTTGCCACCAGCGTCGGTATTCCGGAAGAGATGGAACCGGCACTGCGACTGGCGATTCGGGGCAAAGCGCATGCCATCGACCTGGCCAGAGTGAACCAGAGCCACTACTTCATCAATATGGCGACGGGCGGATTTGGCACTCGCATCACCACAGAAACACCGGAAAAGCTGAAGTCGGCGCTGGGCGGTGTCTCCTACTTTATTCACGGCCTGATGCGCATGGATACGCTGAAGCCTGATACCTGCGAGATCAGCGGTCCCGATTTCGCCTGGCAGGGTGATGCGCTGGTTATCGGTATCGGTAACGGGCGTCAGGCGGGCGGCGGTCAGCGCTTATGCCCTGGTGCGCTGATCAACGATGGCCGGCTTGACGTCAGTATTGTCACCGCGCAGGAGCTGCTGCCGACGCTGCTGCACTCGCTGACCGGCGACGATGAAAATCCCGGTATCGTCACCACGCAGCTGGAGTCGCTGACGATTCGCTCTCCACACGAGATGACCTTTAACCTGGATGGTGAACCGCTCTCCGGACGCGAATTCGTGATTGAGGTGATGGCGGGCGCGCTGAGCTGTCGCCTGCCGCCGCAGTGTGCACTCCTTTCCTGAGTATGGGTCAGGGGGCGAAAGCCCCTTCAGATTTCTGACAAACTCACAGCTGAACGAATTTAGCAGCAATGCATTAGCTTAAAGCGTAGGGAACACGGGCAGAGGAGGAAAGCGTCCCGCGTCAGGGACGACGCGGGCCGAGCATGCCAGGGATGGCGGCTTTTGCGACTTTCCGATCTGACTGTGTTCCCTCCGTCGGCTGGGTCTTACAGCCAGCTGGGGCAGACGCTGCCAATAATCTTAAGAGGGCGAAAGCCCCTTTTTCACGCTGGCCGCCCGTCGTTTTACTACCACGCCGCCCTTTTTGTCGCCAAATAATACGCCAGTTCATTACCCCCTTTCGCCCCAGAAAACTCTCTGTGACTGGCTTCACAACTCTGCCAGACTAACTTGTATGGTAGTATTAAACCGCGTACTTTTTCATCATTGAACGCTGACTGAAAGGCAAACAGGATGAAAATTGTTAAGGCGGAAGTATTCGTAACCTGCGCAGGCAGAAACTTTGTTACCGTGAAGATCACCACCGATCAGGGGCTGACCGGCGTGGGTGATGCCACGCTGAATGGCCGAGAACTGCCGGTCGCCTCCTACCTGAAAGATCACGTCTGCCCGCAGCTGATTGGCCGCGATGCGCATCAGATCGAAGACATCTGGCAATACTTCTATAAAGGCGCTTACTGGCGTCGTGGCCCGGTTACCATGTCTGCGATCTCGGCTGTCGATATGGCGCTGTGGGATATCAAAGGTAAAGCCGCCAACATGCCGCTCTACCAGCTGCTGGGCGGCGCTTCACGCACCGGCGTGATGGTTTATTGCCACACCACCGGCCACTCCATCGATGAAGTGATGGATGACTATGCGAAGCACAAAGAGCTGGGGTTCAAAGCGATCCGTGCGCAGTGCGGCGTGCCGGGCATGAAAACCACCTACGGCATGGCAAAAGGTAAAGGCCTGGCCTATGAACCTGCGACCAAAGGTAACTGGCCGGAAGAGCAGCTCTGGTCAACCGAGAAATACCTCGATTTCACGCCAAAGTTGTTTGAGGCGATCCGCGACAAGTTTGGTTTCGATGAGCATCTGCTGCATGACATGCACCATCGCCTGACGCCGATTGAAGCGGCACGTTTCGGCAAGAGCGTGGAAGATTATCGTCTGTTCTGGATGGAAGATCCGACGCCTGCTGAGAATCAGGAATGCTTCCGTCTGATTCGCCAGCACACCGTCACGCCGATTGCGGTAGGCGAAGTGTTCAACAGCATCTGGGATTGTAAGCAGCTGATTGAAGAGCAGCTGATCGACTATATCCGCACCACCATTACCCACGCGGGCGGCATTACCGGGATGCGTCGTATTGCTGATTTTGCGTCACTCTATCAGGTGCGTACCGGCTCGCACGGCCCATCGGATCTCTCCCCTGTCTGCATGGCGGCTGCGCTGCACTTTGACCTCTGGGTACCGAACTTCGGCGTGCAGGAGTACATGGGCTTCTCGGAACAGATGATGGAACTGTTTGATGCTAACTGGACCTTTGACCAGGGCTACATGCATCCAGGCGACAAGCCGGGCCTCGGCATTGAATTCAACGAGAAACTGGCGGCGAAATATCCCTATGAACCTGCCTATCTGCCGGTCGCCCGTCTTGAAGATGGCACCCTGTGGAACTGGTAAGGAGAACCCCATGAAAAGCGTAGTGATTGAACAGCCAGGTGAACTGGTGTTAGCTGAACGTCCACTGCCACAACCCGCGGCGGGCGAAGTCCGGGTTAAAGTGGCCTATGCCAGCATCTGTGGCTCTGACGTGCATATCTGGCACGGTCATAACCCGTTCGCGAAATATCCGCGAGTGATTGGTCATGAATTTTTTGGCGTGATCGATGCAGTGGGTGATGGTGTCGACGCGGCACGACTGGGCCAGCGCGTGGCGGTCGACCCGGTGGTAAGCTGCGGTCACTGCTATCCCTGCTCGGTAGGCCGTCCGAATGTCTGTACCACCCTGCAGGTGATTGGCGTGCACCGCGACGGCGGTTTCAGCGAGTATGCGCTGGCCCCGGCTAAAAATGCCTGGCACCTGCCGGACGCGATTCCCGATAAGCTCGCCAGCCTGGTCGAGCCCTTCACTATCGCAGCCAACATCACGGCGTTTCTCAAGCCGCAACCGGATGATGTGGCGCTGATTTATGGTGCCGGTCCGATGGGACTCACCGCCATTCAGGTGCTGAAGGGCGTCTATCAGGTAAAAACGGTGATGGTCGTGGATCGCCTGCCGGAACGTCTGGCGCTGGCTAAGCAGAGCGGTGCCGATCAATTATTCGATAACAGCAAAATCCCGTTAGCGGCTCAGCTAGAGGGCGTGCAGCCCACGCTGATTATCGACGCGGCCTGCCACCCCTCCATCCTGGCAGAAGCCGCCGCCCTCGCCTCACCGGCCGCGCGCATCGGTCTGCTGGGCTTTTCCGGTGAACCGTGCAGCATTACTCAGCAAAGTCTTACCAGCAAAGAGCTGTCGCTGTTTACCTCACGTCTTAACAGCAACCGCTTCCCGCAGGTGATTGAATGGATGGAAAAGGGGTTAATCCGGCCAGAGAAGCTGGTCACCCACTACTTCCCGCTGCAGGAGATTGAACGCGCGATGACCCTGTTCGAAAAAGATCCGCGCACCTGCTGCAAAGTGATCCTTCAGATGGGTTAATGCCCGCTGAACACCAGGTGTCCTCTGCCGGTGTGTACCCGCCGGCATAATTAAAAAGATAAAACAGATCACGGAGTTTGTATGTTCAAGAATCTGCGCTGGACCCTCGTTTTGCTGCTGTTCCTGGTTTACATGATCAATTACCTCGATCGTGTTGCCCTGTCTCTGACCGTGCCGCTGGTTGAAAAAGATCTGGCGATTAATGCTGAGCAGTTCGGCATGATCTTCGGCAGCTTCTTCTTCGGCTACGCCCTGTTTAACTTTGTCGGTGGCCTCGCCACTGACCGCTATGGCCCCAAAATCGTGCTGGCCGTGGCCGTGGGTGCCTGGTCCATTTTCTGCGGTATGACCGCGCTGGCTACCGGCTTCTGGTCGCTGCTGATCCTGCGAGTGCTGTTCGGCATGGCTGAAGGCCCGATCTGCTCTTCGGCTAACAAGGCGATTAATGGCTGGTTCCCGAAGAAGCAGGCCGCCACGGCGATGGGCTTACTGAGTGCCGGATCACCGCTGGGCGGCGCGGTAGCCGGTCCGATCATCGGCTATCTGGCCCTGGCCTACGGCTGGCGTCCGGCCTTTGTGATCGTCTGCTGTATCGGTCTGGTATGGATGGCGTTCTGGCTCTTCTTTGCCGCTGATAATCCGGCGAAAAGCAAACTGGTCACCGAAAAAGAGCGTCTGCTGATCGATCGCCTGAAAGCCACCAGCCCGAATGACGAGGTCGACCTGTCTGAAACGCCGCATCCGTTTGGTTACTACCTGCGCCAGCCGATTATCCTGGTCACGGCGTTTGCCTTCTTCTGCTACAAC
This sequence comes from Pantoea sp. 9140, assembly GCF_000745295.1. Taxonomy (NCBI): domain Bacteria; kingdom Pseudomonadati; phylum Pseudomonadota; class Gammaproteobacteria; order Enterobacterales; family Erwiniaceae; genus Pantoea; species Pantoea sp. 9140. The sequence goes on from NZ_JQNO01000001.1 coordinate 2,497,779, forward strand.
TACATCCTGTTCTTCTTCCTGAGCTGGTTCCCGGCCTATCTGGTGCAGGCGCACGGCCTGGATATCAAATCGATGAGCATCACCACCATGATCCCGTGGATCGTCGGTTTCGTTGGCCTGGCGCTGGGTGGCTGGATCTCTGACAGAATCTTTAATATCACCGGCAAACTGTTGTTGTCCCGCAAAATTGTGCTGGTGGTCTCACTGCTGGCAGCCGCAATTTGTGTGGCACTGGCGGGTACGATAAAAGAGGTGGTTCCCGCCGTGATGATGATGTCGGTGTCCATTTTCTTTCTCTACATCACCGGCGCGATCTACTGGGCGATTATTCAGGATGTGGTGCACAAGAGCCGTATTGGCAGCATCAGCGGTTTTATCCATCTGGTGGGGAGTCTCTCCGGCATCATCGGGCCAATCGTCACCGGCTTTATTGTTCAGCACACCGGTAAGTTCGATAGCGCCTTTATCCTGGCGGGTTGTGTCGCCGCGCTGGGGGCTTTCCTGGTGCTGTTTGTGATTCGCAGTCCGAAACCTGAGGATAAACCGGTTTCGGTCTGAGTGTTGTTCCGCTAACAGAATGATGATTTTGGGGCGCTTTGCGCCCCGTTTGCCATAAGGACGGACTATGTTACAGATTGATCGCCTGCCCGCTGAGGTCCGGCGCCCCGCTTACGACCGCAGCCAGTTAAAAACCCGCATGGTGCATATCGGTTTTGGTGCGTTTCATCGCGCCCATCAGGCACTCTGCAGCGATAAGCTGGCTGAACAGGGCAGCGACTGGGGATACTGCGAAGTGAACCTCAACAGCGGCGCGCTGATTCACGCCCTGCGTGAGCAGCATCTGCTCTATACCCTGACAGAGATGGCCGATGATTTCCTGCATACCCGGGTGATCGGTGTCATCACACAGGCGCTGCACGGTAAAAGTGACGGTATTGAGGCGGTGATTAACGCCATGAGTCAGCCTGAAGTGGCGATTGTCTCCATGACAGTCACTGAAAAAGGCTATTGCCATCAGCCCGCCAGTGGCAATTTAAATCCCGATCATCCCGATATCGTCCATGATCTGCAGCATCCGGATGCGCCGCGCTCGCTACCGGGTCTGATTCTGGCCGCGATCCGCCGCCGCCGTGACCAGGGGTTACCTGCCTTCAGCGTGATGTCCTGTGACAACATGCCGGAAAATGGTCACGTCACCCGTAATGTGATTGTGCAACTGGCCCGGCAGCAGGATCCGGAACTGGCAGAGTACATTCAGCAGCACATGACCTTCCCCTCAACCATGGTGGATCGCATCGTTCCGGCGATGACCGATGCGGCGTTTGCGGCCCTGAGCGCGCGCCTGGGTTCCAGCGACCCGGTTGCGGTTGAAGCGGAACCCTTCTTCCAGTGGGTGATTGAAGATAACTTCGTCAATGGTCGTCCGGCGTGGGAAAAGGCGGGCGCAGAACTGGTCAGTGATGTCCTGCCCTACGAAGAGATGAAACTGCGCATGTTGAATGGCAGCCACTCTTTCCTGGCTTACCTCGGCTTCCTGGCAGGTTATGAGTACATCAGCGACTGCATGGCCGATCCCCATTTCCGTGCCGCCGCCCGTTCCCTGATGATCGATGAGCAGGCACCCACACTGCGGACCCAGGGCGTGGATCTCAATGCCTATGCCGACTCGCTGATCGCTCGTTATGAAAACCGAGCGATTAAACATCGCACCGGACAGATTGCCACTGACGGCACACAGAAACTGCCACAGCGTATGCTCGACAGCCTGCGCTGGCACCTGCAGCGCGGCAGTGACTGCGATTTGCTGCTGCTGGGCGTAGCGGGCTGGATGCGCTATGTCGGTGGCGTTGATGAACAGGGCCAGCCGATTGAAATCCGCGACCCGATGAAAGCGCAGCTCGCAGAGTGCGTTGCCGCCAGCGAAGAGGGTGAGCCTCGCGTACGGGCATTACTCGCCATCCGCGAAGTATTCGGCGAGGATCTGGCGCAGAATGGCGACGTGGTCGCCCGGCTGACGGCCTGGTATCAGCAACTCACCACCCAGGGCGCACGAGCTACAGTGCATCAGTACCTGAACCGCAGCTAATGCTGCGGTCACAAAGCACTGGCGCAGGCGCAGTACCCTGATTAGACTGACACTTTCCCATCGTGCTGGCCTGTGCCAGCCGTAATATGGATATTGCTGCATGTCGATCGCCTATACCATTACTACCAGCGAACCGGTAAATCAGCAGATTTACCGTTATCTGCGCAAAGATATTGTCACCTGCGCAATTCAGCCAGGTTCGCTGCTCTCTGAAAAAGAGGTCTCCGCACGCTTCAACGTTTCGCGCCAGCCGGTGCGTGAAGCGTTCATTAAGCTGGCTGAAGCCGGACTGGTACAGGTATTGCCGCAGCGCGGCACCTTCGTGCGCAAAATCTCCGCTAAACGTGTCGCGGATGGCCGTTTTATCCGTGAGGCGGTGGAAGTGTCGGTAGTGCGGCGGGCAGCGGTGGAGATTGACGATCCCGCCCTGATGGCGCTGGAACACAATCTGCAGTTGCAGCGCATGGCCGCCGGGCGGCATGACAGCCAGGCATTCCTCACTCTGGATGATGAATTTCATCGCCTGATCGCTGAAAGCATTGACTGCAAGCTCGCCTGGGAGACGGTGGAAAACATAAAAGCGGCCATGGACCGGGTGCGGTTTCTGACGCTGAGTGAAGTCTCACCCCCGGAGAGGCTGATTGAGCAACATGAAGAGATTTTTGCCGCGCTGAAGCGCCATGATGCCGATGCCGCCGAAGCGGCGATGCGCCGTCACCTGCAGGAGATGATCTTCTCAATCACCCCGATTGCCGAGCGCAACAGCGCCTGGTTTGAAACCCCCTGAAACTGCCCGCACGGCCTGAATACCAGGTCGATGCGGGCCTTCGCCTTTACCACCATTGGTGAAAATGGTGCACCGGTCCAATCCCCTTCCCGACCTCCAGCGAATCCGCCTGTAACAGCGCCTGCTGCAACCAGTTTTTCGCTTCCTCAATCGTCTCTGCCCAGTCATTATGGCGCGGACGTAACGCGGCTAAGGCGGCCGACAGCGTGCAGCCGGTGCCGTGCGTATGACGGGTATGCACGCGTGGCGTGCTGAATCGCTGTTCTGCTGAGTGAGTAATCAGCCAGTCCGGACTTTCCGCCGCCGCCAGATGACCGCCCTTCATCAGCACCGCCTGACAGCCGAGTGCCAGCAAGGCCCGTCCCTGCTCGCGCATCTCCGCCTCATCGGTGGCAATAGCGCAATCCAGCAATGCCGCCGCTTCCGGCAGATTTGGCGTGATCAGCGACACCTGTGGTAATAACTGCTCGCGTACGCTGGCCACGGCGTCTGGCGAGAGCAGCGCATCGCCACTTTTCGCGACCATCACCGTATCCAGCACCACGAACGGGATCTCAGCACGCCTCAGCCGGGCCGCAACCTGCTCCACGATGGCCGTTTCAGACAGCATGCCGATTTTTGCGCTGTCGATGCGCACGTCATCCAGCACTGAATCGAGCTGAGCGGCAACAAAGTTAGGCTCAATGCGATAAACCGACTGCACGCCCTGCGTGTTCTGCGCCACCAGTGCAGTGATCACGCTGGTGCCATAGGCGCCCAGGGCGGAGAAGGTTTTCAGATCGGCCTGAATGCCTGCGCCACCGCTGGGATCGGTACCGGCAATCGTCAGAGCATTAATGCGCTTCATGCTCCACCTCCAGCGTCCAGAGTGCATCAATAAATGCTGTCGCAAAGCTGCCCGGCCCGGCTACCTGCGCCGCTGCCTTTTCCCCCGCCAGGGCCATGACCTGACAGGCTGCCGCCACATTCATCAGCCGATCGCCCGGCAGAGCACTGAATCCCGCGACCACGGCAGAGAGCGCGCAGCCGGTCCCGACCACCCGCGTCATTAACGGACTTCCTCCGGTTATGGCGAGGATTCGCTGACCGTCGGTGGCATAGTCCACTTCGCCGGTGACAATGACCAGCGTGTGCCAGGTCTCAGCGAGTTGCTGTGCCGCATCGAGTGCTGCATCCGCCTGATGCAGCGTATCGACACCGCGCCCGCCGCTGGCCTGCTGTGCCAGCGCCAGAATCTCTGACGCATTACCGCGAATCACCGCCGGTTGCTGGCTGAGCAGCTGCTGACAGAAGTCACTGCGCAGCGTCAGCGCGCCGACGGCGACCGGATCGAGTGTCCAGGGGGTTCCCGCCTCACTGGCGGCGGTGACGGCAGCCTGCATCGCCTGCTGACGCTCACAGGTTAAGGTGCCGACGTTAATCAGTAACGCATCGGCAAAGCGGCTGAACTGTGCCGCTTCGTCAGCATCGATCACCATTGCCGGTGAGGCATTGAGTGCCAGCAGGACGTTGGCAGTGAAATTCTGGACCACGTCATTGGTCATGCAGTGCACCAGCGGTGACTGACGGCGGAAAGTGTGCAGAACGGGCGCGAAGTGCGCGGCAGAAAGGTGTTGAGATTGATGTGTCATCGTTGCTCCCAACCGGCGAACAAGAAGGCGAATGCGGTCAGGCATCAGACTTCCCTACGCTGGCATTATCCAGATCAGGTATTACGGGTATTTCTCAGCCTTCACAAAGAAGGGCACCCCGAGTCGTGTTACGGCTTGCAGCATAGGCAAGGCGTACCGTTAAAGCAAGCCTGGAAAATAATCGGAACTGGAACAATTCACATGATCCCGATCAACTCTCAGCAGTACAAAAAAAGGCTTAATGCTGCGGGTTATCGGGATACCTCTTTATAGGTAGCCCTGTTTATTACCCTGACGGGTAATATTTCCCGCAGGGATTCTGGTGACCCTATAATAATTAACCTGCCGGCAGCATCATCGTAAAAAACATTTTATTTCAGTGAGTTAATAAACTTCTGGAGCGGAACTTCATACTATTCAGGATGTATGATGCGATTATCAGCGCTTATTCCTCACCGCCATCGATGGCAGGATATTATTATTGAACGTCGGGGTGCTATCGCGCCAAATGGCAGATCTTATCTTTCCACCTATATTTCCGCGCACTGTGCGGGCTGCGGCGAAATCATTCATCGCGTCTACTATCGCGATATCAGTGACAGACAGGCACGCCGCTGGTTAGGCTAGCGTCCCTGCTGCACTCAATCCGGACACCGTTATAGTTAACAGTTAGTTAGCAATTTGTTAGTCTGGTAACTAATCATCGTCTGACCAGACTCTCCCTATGCCACTGCTGTTTGAAAGCCTTAGCCATCAAATTTATCTGTCAGCTCCGCTGTTTATCCTGATTTTGCTGGGATACTGCCTGACGCGCCTCGGAAAATGGCCCGCCAGCATCAGTGAAGGGATGAACCGCTTTGTGTTTAACGTCGCGCTGCCCTGCATGCTCTTTCGGGTGATGAGCACCTTCTCGCAAAGTCCGCCGGTGGATGCGCGTCTGCTCCTGGCCTTCTTTGGCAGTTGCCTGCTGGTGTTTATCGTGGGGAGAGTGCTGGCAACAAGGCTTTTTAATCTGGATGGCGTGGCGGCTTCGGTCTTTGCCCTGGGCGGCATCTTTTCTAATAACGTGATGCTGGGGATCCCGGTAGCTACGGTGCTGCTCGGGCCAGAAGCCCTGCCCCCGGTTGCGCTGGTACTGGTGTTTAACAGCCTGATCCTCTGGACCTTACTCACCGTTTCGGTCGAGTGGGCAAAACAGGGCAACTTCTCGCTGGAAGGCGTCTGGCGCACTCTGATTGGGGTGGTAAAAAATCCACTCATCATCGGCATTCTCAGCGGAGCGGCCTGGAGTTTTCTGCAGCGTCCTTTGCCAATGCTCGCCGCGGAACCGTTAAAGATGCTGGCTTCACTGGCCGCGCCGCTGTCGCTGGTCACGCTGGGCATGAGCCTGGCGCACTATCGGGTGCGGGACGGACTTAAAGAGAGCTATACCATCTGCCTGCTGAAGCTGATACTGCAGCCGATGACGGTATGGGCGATTGCCTGGCTGACCGGCTTGCCGCCGCTGGAGAGTAAAGTGGTGGTATTGCTGGGCTCGATGGCGGTCGGAGTTAACGTCTATCTGATGTCGCAGAAGTTCAATGTCATTCCTGGCCCGGCGGCGGCGAGTATGCTCTTTTCTACGGTATTTGCGGCGGTGACGACGCCAGTATGGATGATGCTGATGACGCTGGCGGGCTATTAATAAAAAAGCCCTTCAGCATGGATGCTGAAGGGCTGTTGTCTGGCTGACGAAACGTTATTCAGCAGACTTAGTGCGGATCAGATAATCAAACGCGCTCAGTGAGGCTTTGGCACCTTCGCCGCTGGCGATGATGATCTGCTTGTACGGCACGGTGGTGCAGTCACCCGCTGCGAATACGCCTTTCAGGCTGGTTTCGCATTTACCGTCGATGATGATCTCACCCATCTTGTTGCGCTCAACCGCGCCTTCCAGCCATGGGGTGTTCGGCAGCAGACCAATCTGAACGAAGATACCGGAGAGCGGCAGCTCGTGGGTGGTCTGCGTCGTACGGTCAATATAGTGCAGGCCGGTCACTTTGGTGCCGTCGCCTTTCACTTCAGTGGTCTGCGCGTTCAGGATCACATCAACGTTCTTCAGACTGCGCAGTTTATCCTGCAGCACCTGGTCGGCACGCATCTCACCAGCAAACTCCAGCAGCGTAACGTGTTCAACGATACCCGCCAGGTCAATGGCCGCTTCAACACCGGAGTTACCGCCGCCGATTACCGCCGTGCGCTTGCCTTTGAACAGCGGGCCATCGCAGTGCGGGCAGTAGGTGACGCCTTTGGTGCGGTACTCTTCTTCACCCGGCACACCCATGTTGCGCCAGCGTGCGCCGGTCGCCAGGATGATGCTACGTGATTTCAGTACTGCGCCGGAGGCGGTCTCGATGGCGTGCAGTCCGCCCTCTTTCGCCGCCGGAATCAGTTTGATGGCGCTCTGGCTTTCGATGACGTCCACGTTGTAATCATCAACGTGTGCGCGCAGTGAACCTGCCAGCTTTGCCCCTTCAGTTTTTAGCACGGAGATATAGTTTTCGATATCCACCGTGTCCAGCACCTGGCCGCCAAAACGCTCGCCCAGCAGACCAGTACGGATACCTTTACGTGCTGAGTAGACCGCTGCCGCTGCGCCCGCCGGGCCGCTGCCGATAATCAGGACTTCGTAGGCGTCACGCTTGTTCAGCTCTTCCGCTGCGCGTTTATCGGCGTTGGTGTCTACTTTGCTGACGATTTCGGCCAGGCTCATGCGGCCCTGACCAAACTCTTTACCGTTGAGGTAAACCGCTGGCACGCCCATCACGTTGCGTTCCTGAATATCATTCTGGAACAGGCCACCGTCGATAGCGGTGTGGCTGATGCGCGGGTTAATCACCGCCATCAGGTTCAGCGCCTGAACCACGTCAGGGCAGTTATGGCATGAGAGTGAATAGTAGGTTTCGAAATGGAAGTCACTGTCCAAGGCTGCGATCTGATCCAGCAGGCTCTGTGCTTCTTTCGACGGATGCCCACCGGTCTGTAACAGTGCCAGCACCAGTGAGGTAAATTCGTGACCCAGTGGAGAACCGGCAAAACGCGGGCCGCTGTTCGAACCTGGGTTAGTGATCAGAAATGAAGGCTTACGCACCTGACGATCGTTCTCTTCGCGGAAGCTGACTTTGTCAGACAGGCCGGCGATATCAACCAACAGTTCACGGATCTCGGTTGATTTTGCACCCTCATCCAGGGTGGCGATCAACTCAACAGGTTTGGTTAATTTCTCAAGGTAAGCCTTGAGCTGCGTCTTCAAATTTGTGTCGAGCATAGTGATATCCTGGTCAAAAAATCGGGTGCCGCAGCACCCGATTGGAGAATGGTCGAAAGGGCGAAGCGAAATTAGATTTTGCCAACCAGGTCCAGAGACGGAGCCAGTGTTGCATCACCTTCTTTCCATTTAGCCGGGCACACTTCACCTGGGTGAGAAGCCACGTACTGAGCCGCTTTCACTTTGCGCAGCAGGTCAGAGGCGTCACGGCCAATGCCTTCAGCAGTGATTTCGATAGCCTGGATAACGCCTTCCGGGTCAACGATGAACGTACCACGGTCAGCCAGACCTTCGTCTTCACGCATGATTTCGAAGTTACGGGTCAGCGCGCCAGTCGGGTCACCGATCATCGCGTACTGAATTTTCGCGATGGTGTCTGAAGAACCGTGCCAGGCTTTGTGGGTAAAGTGGGTGTCGGTAGAAACAGAGTAGATATCTACGCCCAGTTTCTGGAATTCTTCGTAGTGGTCAGCCACGTCGCCCAGTTCGGTCGGGCAGACGAAGGTGAAGTCAGCTGGATAGAAGAAGAACACACTCCATTTACCTTCAACGTCTTTCTCGGTTACGTCGATGAATTCGCCGTTTTTGAATGCTGCGTTTTTGAACGGCTTGATTTTGGTATTGATAATAGACATCTGTGGCCTCCGTTAAAATATGTGATGCAGGTTACATAATTTTCGGGCCAACATCTAATACGCGGTCGTTATCAATCTGATAAACGAAAGCTATCAAACGCTGAGAGCCTGATGCTCTCTGGCCCGGCTGGCAGTGTACAGCGATTTACATGACATTTAACCCGCTTTATCTTTTCGCCCGTCTTCGCGAATCACTGCTAGTTTTGTAAGACAAGATGATAAGGGAGCTGACCTGTGGAGATTCGTCCGTTTACGGAAGCCGATCGTCCTTTCCTGCGTACGCTGTTTCTGGCGGCGCGGCGACACAACTGGCGTTGGCTCGACGGCAGTGAGTGGCAGCTGGAAGATTTTGATGGAGTCATTCTGGGGGAAACCGTGCTGGTCGCGGAAGCTGAGGGACAGCGCGTCGGATTTGCGGGGCTGCTGGAGAACGACAACTTCCTGCACAGCCTTTATGTCGATCCTGACTGGCAGGGACGGGGCGTGGGCAGCGCTTTACTTGAAGCCGTTGAAGCTCGCTTTACCTCAACCGGCGCGCTGAAATGCCTGCAGAAGAACAAAGCGGCGCAGGCCTTTTATCTGCAACATGGCTGGAAGATGATTTCACAGGGCGAAGGCGAGCACGGCGGCTACGTGTTGATGCACTACCCGCTGGCCTCACACTATGCCAGCGGGTCGGGTCGGGCTTAAAGCGCGCGGAAGGCGATGTCGCCGGGGATCACGTCGCCCTGCCAGTAAAGCTGAGCCGCAACGCGTCCGGCCAGCTGGCGATAGAGCGCGGTAAATTCGCTGTCGGGACGGCGAATTACCGTCGGTTCACCTTCATCAAGATCTTCACGCAAATCGATGTGCAGCGGCAGCTGGGCCAGCAGTTGCGTCTGGTAATCCTCCACCAGTTTCTGCGCGCCACCGGTGCCGAAGATTGGCTCGTGGAAGCCACACTGACTGCAGATATGCAGGCTCATATTTTCCACCACGCCCAGCACCGGCACATTGACCTTTTCAAACATCACCAGCCCTTTGCGGGCATCAATCAGGGCGATGTCCTGCGGCGTGGTCACTACCAGCGCGCCGGTGACCGGCACGTTCTGCGCCAGCGTCAGCTGAATGTCGCCAGTGCCGGGCGGCATATCCAGCACCAGATAATCCAGCTCCGGCCACATCGTCTCATTCAGCAGCTGCATCAGTGCTTTGCTGGCCATCGGCCCGCGCCACACCATCGCATTATCGTCCGTCACCAGATAGCCGATGGAGTTTGTGGCTAGCCCGTGTGCCATGATCGGTGCCATATGAGTGCCATCCGGCGAGGTCGGGCGTTGATCCTGGGTGCCGAGCATGTTCGGCACTGACGGACCATAGATATCGGCGTCCAGAATCCCGACCCGAGCGCCTTCTGCTGCCAGCGCCAGTGCCATGTTCACGGCGGTGCTGGATTTACCGACGCCGCCTTTGCCGGAGCTGACCGCAATAATGTTTTTGACGCCGTTCACACCCGGCTGGTTTTTCACCCGCTTCAGGGTGGCAATATCGTGGCTGAGCCGCCAGTCGATGGCACTGGCGCCGGTCTGACGCAGCAGGTCGGCGCTGACCTGCTCTTTGAGGTCGTCGAACCCGCTGGCCCAGGCAAACGGCATCAGCAGTTCCACATGCAGCGTTCCATCCAGCTGCGCCACATGATGCAACGCCTTCAGGGCGGTGAGATTCTGCTTAAGGGTCGGATGCTCAAAGCTTCTCAATACGCCGGCCACGATGGCGCGCAGGCCCTCTGGCGTATGCGGTTCCCGGGATTGTACTGTCATCCCCTGCTCCTTATTTCTGCTGTGCTTACGCTGTGTTTCAGCGATGTATTGTCAATGATATCAGATGCTCGTGGATCTGCGGCGACTGGCAGGGGTGAATCCCTTGTGTTTACGCAGGAGAAGCCTTCAGTTACCATCTAAGCCCGTTTTTTCAATCAACAGAAAGCTACGCAAACTATGACTCAAGTCGCTAAAAAAATTCTGGTAACGTGCGCACTGCCTTACGCGAACGGATCAATCCATCTCGGCCACATGCTCGAGCATATCCAGGCAGACATTTGGGTGCGTTATCAGCGAATGCGTGGCAATCAGGTTTACTTCATCTGCGCCGATGATGCGCATGGCACGCCGATCATGCTGAAAGCTCAGCAGCTAGGCATTGCACCGGAGCAGATGATTGCAGAGATGAAAAGCGAGCATGAAGCCGACTTTGCCGGCTTCAATGTCAGCTATGACAACTATCATTCGACTCACGGCGACGAAAACCGTGAGCTGTCTGCGCTGATTTACGGCCGTCTGAAAGAGAACGGTTTTATTAAGAACCGCACCATCTCGCAGCTTTACGATCCGGAAAAAGGGATGTTCCTGCCGGACCGTTTTGTGAAAGGCACCTGCCCGAAATGTAAATCGCCTGACCAGTATGGCGACAACTGTGAAGTCTGCAGCGCGACCTACAGCCCGACCGAGCTGATCGATCCGAAATCAGTGGTATCCGGTGCGACGCCAGTCCTGCGCGACTCAGAGCACTTCTTCTTTGATCTGCCGTCTTTCAGCGCCATGCTGCAGGCCTGGACCCGCTCCGGTGCGCTGCAGGATCAGGTGGCGAACAAGATGCAGGAGTGGTTTGAATCGGGCCTGCAGCAGTGGGATATCTCCCGCGATGCGCCCTATTTCGGCTTTGAAATTCCGGACGCGCCAGGCAAATATTTCTACGTCTGGCTGGATGCGCCTATCGGTTACATGGGCTCGTTCAAAAACCTGTGCGACAAGCGTGGCGACATCGACTTTGACGAATTCTGGCGTAAAGACTCGACGACCGAGCTGTATCACTTCATCGGTAAAGATATCGTCTACTTCCACAGCCTGTTCTGGCCAGCGATGCTGGAAGGCAGCAACTTCCGCAAGCCAAACAACCTGTTTGTACACGGCTATGTCACCGTCAACGGTGCCAAGATGTCGAAGTCGCGCGGCACCTTTATTAAGGCCAGCACCTGGCTGCAGCATCTGGATGCCGACAGCCTGCGTTACTACTACGCGGCAAAACTCTCTTCACGTATCGACGATATCGACCTGAATCTGGAAGATTTCGTCCAGCGCGTGAATGCTGACATCGTTAACAAAGTGGTTAACCTGGCGTCACGTAACGCGGGCTTTATCACCAAACGCTTTGACGGCAAACTGGCAGCAGAGCTGGCCGATCCGGCGCTCTACCAGACCTTCGTTGATGCGTCAGAAAAGATTGGTGACGCGTGGGCAGCACGCGAATACAGCCGTGCTATCCGTGAAATCATGGCGCTGGCTGACCTGGCGAACCGTTATGTCGATGAACAGGCTCCGTGGGTGGTGGCGAAGCAGGAAGGCCGCGATGCCGATCTGCAGGCTATCTGCTCAATGGGTATTAACCTGTTCCGCATTCTGATGACCTGGCTGAAGCCGGTACTGCCATCACTGAGCGCCCGTGCAGAAGGCTTCCTCAATTGTGAACTGAGCTGGGATGCAATTGCGCAGCCGCTGCTGGATCATCAGGTTGCGCCGTTCAAAGTGCTCTACAGCCGCATTGAAATGGCGAAAGTCGAAGGACTGATTGAGGCTTCGAAAGAGGATGCCGCTGCCGCCAGTGCACCGGCCGCCACGGGCCCGCTAGCCGATGCGCCGATCGGTGAAACCATCACCATTGATGATTTCGCCAAAGTCGATATGCGCGTCGCGCTAATTGAGCAGGCGGAACTGGTGGAAGGTTCGGACAAGCTGCTGCGTCTGCAACTTGACCTGGGCGGCGAGAAGCGTCAGATCTTCTCAGGTATTCGTGCCGCCTATCCTGATCCCGCCGTGCTGGTCGGTAAAATGACCATTATCGTGGCTAACCTGGCGCCGCGTAAAATGCGCTTTGGTATCTCTGAAGGCATGGTGCTGTCAGCGGGTCCGGGCGGCAAAGATCTGTTCGTACTCTCCGTCGACAGCGGTGCTGTACCGGGTATGCCGGTTAAGTAATCGCCTGCCGACGCTCAAAAGGTTAAGCGCAGTGCCGTTCTGAACCCTTCGCGCCGTATAACTGGCGCGAAGGGTTATTTTCCCCGCTTCGTATTCTCACCGCTACTGCCCCGCTTCCTTCTGCTGAAACGCTTTGCCCGTTGCTGCTACTCCGCGGCATAAATGTGATCGCTAGCACGCTAAGCGGTTAATGCGTATGATGAAGCTCAGTGAAAACAGGAGCCTGCCATGCTCACCGTGCTGTCTGTCTGCGGACAATATCTTCGCGCCTTTATCATCATTTATCTCTGCTTATACGCTGGTATCGGCATCGCTTCGCTGCTGCCCATTAAGCTGCCTGGCAGCATCCTGGGAATGCTCATTCTGTTCGCCCTGCTGGCGTCGCAGATCCTGCCGGTGAGCTGGGTAAAACCGGGCTGTCATCTGCTGATTCGCTATATGGCGCTGCTGTTTGTGCCAATCAGCGTCGGGGTGATGAGCTACACCGATATCCTCTCCGCACAGTTTGGCCCGATTGTTGTCTCCTGTGTGGTCAGTACTTTCCTGGTGCTCTCTATTGTCGGCGTCAGCGCACACCAGCTTCACAGCCGCCGTCCAGCCGGAGAGTCAGCCGATGAGTGACATGTGGTGGTCACTGCCACTGACCCTGGCGGTTTTTTTTCTGGCGCGCAAGCTGGCGATACGGCTGAAAATCTCGCTGCTTAATCCGCTGCTGGTCGCGATGGCGATCATTATCCCGATACTGCTGCTGTTGCAGCTTCCTTACTCGCGCTATTTCGCCGGTAGCCAGATTCTTAATCAGCTGCTGCAACCGGCGGTGGTGGCGCTGGCACTGCCGCTATATGAGCAGATGCATCAGATCCGCGCCCGCTGGAGATCGATTATTGGCGTCTGCTTTATCGGCAGCCTGACCGCCATGATCTCAGGCACCGCCATTGCCCTGTGGATGGGTGCCACACCCGAAATTGCCGCCACCATCGTGCCTAAATCCGTGACCACGCCCATCGCGATGGCCGTCTCCGGCTCGCTGCACGGCATCCCCGCCATCAGCGCTATCTGCGTGCTGATTGCGGGTGTACTGGGGGCGGTATTCGGACACACGGTGCTGAATCTACTGGGCGTGAAATCGAAAGCGGCGCGTGGACTGGCAATTGGCAATGCGTCGCATGCGCTGGGCACCGCGCGCGCCGCGGAACTTGACTATCAGGAAGGGGCATTCAGCTCTCTGGCGCTGGTGATCTGCGGCATCATCACCTCCCTCCTGGCACCCTTTATTTTTCCGCTGCTGATGCACTGGTTTGGCTGAAAGTTTGCGAGAGATCTCGCAAAGTTGAAACATGCAACACAGGTTACATTGTCAGAGCGATGTGGATCACATATAAACCGGTGACTGGCACATCGCCCTGCTGAATTTAATGAGGCTCACATGCACTCCCGTTTCCTCTCTGCTTTTGAGGCACTGCCGTCAACGCTGCAAACTGCACTCGCTCCCCTGCTGGACGATCCTGACTTCCACGCGGTACTCAGCGCCGACCAGGTCGCCGCACTGCAGCAACAGACGCAGATGGATGCCGATACGCTGGCGCTGACGCTGCTGCCGCTGGCGGCGTCCTGCGCCGTTGCCACCGTCTCCCATTTCAACGTCGGGGCGATTGCCCGTGGCGTGAGCGGCACCTGGTACTTCGGCGCTAATATGGAATTTGTCGGCACGCCGATGCAGCAGACGGTTCACGCTGAGCAGAGCGCCATTACCCATGCATGGCTGCGCGGCGAGCGCCAGCTTGAGACCATCACCGTTAACTACACGCCGTGCGGTCACTGCCGTCAGTTTATGAATGAACTGAACAGCGGCACCAGCATTCGCATCAGCCTGCCGCAGCGTGCAATCAGCACCCTGGCCGATTATCTGCCGGATGCCTTTGGCCCGCGCGATCTCGACATCACGACCTTCCTGATGGACGAGGTGGATCACGGCTATGTGGCCGAAGGTGATGAGCTGGTGCAGGCTGCGGTTGCCGCCGCCAATGCCAGCCACGCGCCCTACAGCCAGTCCCATGCGGGTGTTGCGCTGCTCACCACGGATGACAAGATTGTGGCTGGTCGTTATGCGGAAAATGCTGCGTTTAACCCGAGCTTCCCACCGCTTCAGGCAGCACTGGTCCTGCTGAACATGCAGGGCGGCGATGTTCGTCAGATAAAAAAAGCGGTTTTAGCCGAAGTAGAAAATGCCACGTTAAGCCAGTTCGCCGCCACGCAGGCGACGCTTGAGACATTTGGTTGCGGTGAGCTGCTGCAGGTGACGCTGAACAAAGCATAACCCGCTGTCAGAGAGGCCACAGTTTTGTGAGCTTTTATTAACAAACGCTGTACTTCTGTGGGAAATTTCATAGGATCTGGCGCCAGAATTCACGTCATTACAAATTACTCTGAATAATTCAGGTTGCAGGATAGCAGCACGGTCGTGACTGTTTCTGCAGCGGTTACCCTGCTGCTGCCGGACCTGCAGTCTGAGCTATAACGGGTGAGAAAACTGGCGCTACCTTTCCGGCGTGACGCCAGACAACACTGCAACCGGAGCATTACCGCATGGAACTCGACTACGAAAGTAAACGCCCGCTGTATATCCCTTATGCTGGCCCGATTTTGCTGGAATTCCCCCTGCTGAACAAAGGCAGCGCCTTTAGCATCGAAGAACGTAACGAATTCAACCTCAACGGTCTGCTGCCAGAAGCGGTGGAATCGATTGAAGAGCAGGCGCAGCGTGCCTGGCGTCAGTTCCAGGACTTCAAAAACAATAACGATAAGCATGTCTACCTGCGTAACATCCAGGACACCAACGAAACGCTGTTTTACCGCCTGCTGGATAACCATCTTGAAGAGATGATGCCCATCATCTATACGCCCACCGTCGGCGCAGCCTGCGAACACTTCTCTGAAATCTACCGTCGTGCGCGTGGCGTGTTCATCTCCTACCCTAACCGCGACCGCATCGAAGATATGCTGCAAAACGCCACCAAGCAGAATGTGAAGGTGATTGTGGTGACCGATGGCGAGCGCATCCTGGGCCTGGGCGATCAGGGCATCGGTGGGATGGGTATCCCGATTGGTAAGCTGTCACTCTATACCGCCTGTGGCGGCATCAGCCCGGCTTACACCCTGCCGGTGGTGCTGGATGTCGGCACCAATAACCAGCAACTGCTGAACGATCCACTCTATATGGGCTGGCGTCATCCGCGCATTACCGGCGAAGAGTACGACGAGTTCGTGAACGAATTTATTCAGGCCGTTAAGCGCCGCTGGCCGAAAGTGCTGTTGCAGTTTGAAGATTTCGCCCAGAAGAACGCCATGCCGCTGCTGAACCGCTATCGCGATGAAGTCTGCTGCTTTAACGATGATATTCAGGGCACCGCCGCCGTTACTGTCGGCACGCTGATTGCCGCCAGCCGCGCAGCCGGTAGCCGCCTGTGCGAACAGAAAGTGGTGTTCCTGGGTGCCGGTTCTGCGGGTTGTGGTATCGCTGAACAGATCATCGCGCAGATGAAATCAGAAGGTCTGAGCGACGCGGAAGCCCGTGGCCGGGTGATGATGGTAGATCGCTTTGGTCTGCTGACGGACAAGCTGCCTAACCTGCTCGATTTCCAGAGCAAGCTGGTGCAGAAGAGCGAAAGCCTGCAGCACTGGGATGTGACCAATGATGCAATCTCGCTGCTGGATGTGGTGCGTAATGCTCAGCCCGATATTCTGATTGGTGTTTCCGGCCAGCCGGGTCTGTTCACCGAAGAGATCATCCGTGAGATGCACAAGCACTGTAAGCGCCCTATCGTGATGCCGCTGTCGAACCCGACATCACGCGTGGAAGCGACGCCAGCCGATATTATCGCCTGGACTGACGGTGCTGCGCTGGTCGCAACCGGCAGCCCGTTCTCGCCGGTGAGCTGGAATGGTAAAACTTACCCGATTGCGCAGTGCAATAACTCCTACATCTTCCCGGGCATTGGTCTGGGTGTGATTGCCGCAGGTGCCAGCCGTGTTACCGATACGATGCTGATGACCGCCAGCCGCGCGCTCGCCGACTGCTCTCCGCTGGTGAACGAAGGCGAAGGCCCGGTGCTGCCTGAGATTAAAGATATTCAGGGCGTGTCGAAAATCATTGCGATGGAAGTGGGTAAAGCCGCTCAGCTGGCCGGTGTCGCCGTGGTGACCTCAGAAGATGTGTTGTCACAGGCTATCGCCAACAACTTCTGGCTGCCGCAGTATCGTCACTATCGTCGTACCTCGATTTAATCTTCCCGCTGCCGGATCGCCCTTGATCCGGCAGTGTTCAAAAAGAGTACAGCCAGCCGGCAGTAACTTGCTTCGCTGCGGCTGCTCAAGTAGCCTTGTCCCATCTCAACATTCTGACATCGAGTCTCCAGGCGCATGCTGAAACGCGTTCTCATTGGTCTGCTTTTCATCATCTTACTGATGGTGGCAACGGCGCTCGGCCTTGATCGCTGGATCAGCTGGAAAACTGCGCCTTTTATCTACGAAAATGTTGCCTCATTGCCGCATCGTCAGGTGGGCGTGGTACTGGGTACAGCTAAATATTATCGTACCGGCGTCATTAATCAGTATTACCTCTATCGTATGCAGGGTGCGCTGAATGCCTATAACAGCGGCAAGGTGAATTATCTGCTGCTCAGCGGTGATAACGCGCTGCAAAGCTATAACGAGCCGATGACGATGCGCCGCGATCTTATCAAAGCTGGTGTTGATCCAGCTGATATCGTGCTCGATTATGCCGGGTTCCGGACGCTGGATTCGATTGTGCGCACCCGCAAAGTGTTTGATACCAACGACTTCATTATTATCACGCAACGCTTCCACTGTGAGCGCGCGCTGTTTATCGCCCTGCAGCTGGGTATTCAGGCGCAGTGTTATGCGGTGCCTTCACCGAAAAACATGCTGAGCGTGCGCTTCCGTGAAGTGGGTGCCCGGCTGGGCGCACTGGCGGATCTCTTCCTGCTCAAGCGTGAACCCCGTTTCTTAGGCCCGCTGGTGCCGATTCCCGCCGTACACGATGTTCCTGAGGATGCACAGAGTTACCCGGCGGTGACGCCGGAGCAGCTGCTGGAGCTGGAACAGAAGCTGCGGAAATAGCTGACGTTCAGCGGTTTAATGAAACTCTGTTATATGCGCTGAGCTGCAGTCTGGCAGCAAGGTACAAGACTCAGGGAGCATACGCCTTTCGCAAAGACGCAAAAGACGCCATCCCTGGCAGGCTCAGCGCGGGCCATCCATGGCCCGCTATGCTTTGCTGCAGGCGTACGCTCCCATCGTTTTAAGTGGGTGAGTCGTCTGTTTGAATTCCCTGAGGCTTAGGCGAATCTAACAGCAATAAAAAAGCCTGAAGCGCAGGGAACACAGTCAGAAGAGGAAAGCGTCCCGCGCCATGGACAAAAACGCCGGGAGCGTTTTTGAACAACGCAACGCGTTGGCCCGTTTACGGGCGCACCTCAGGGATGAGATGCGTAATCGCGCGGGCCGAGCGTGTCATGGATGACGGCTTTTGCGTCTTTCCGATCTGACCCTGTTCCCTTCGCATACTCCGTATCAAAGCAGCAACTCCAGCACTTACCCCATTAAAAGCTCCCTACGCCAGGGATGTTATAGGCCGGGCATGTAACGGATAACAGATTTTGCGTCTTTTCGATCTGACCGTGTTCCCTTCGCATACTCCGTCTCAAATCAACCCTCCCAGCACTCACCCCCATAAAAAAAGCGACCCGAAGGTCGCTTCCTTAGCGTTGAATAAAACTTACTTCTTACGAGAATATTTCAGTGAATCCAGCGCCACGGCGAAGATGATGATGCCGCCCTTAATGATGTACTGCCAGTATGGGTTGACGCCGATATAGGTCAGACCGTAGTTAATAACGGTGAAGATCAGCACACCGG
Source organism: Pantoea sp. 9140 (assembly GCF_000745295.1). Taxonomy (NCBI): domain Bacteria; kingdom Pseudomonadati; phylum Pseudomonadota; class Gammaproteobacteria; order Enterobacterales; family Erwiniaceae; genus Pantoea; species Pantoea sp. 9140. The sequence continues at coordinate 2,516,172 of NZ_JQNO01000001.1, forward strand.
TGACGACACCCGCCACACTACCCACACCACCGGCGAAGGAGACGCCGCCGACCACACAGGCCGCAATGGCATCCAGCTCATACATAAAGCCGAGGTTATTGGTGGCAGAACCGATACGACCGGCTTCAAGCATCCCGCCAAAGGCGTAGAACACACCTGACAGGGCATAAATCATGATCAGGTTCAAAGGCACGTTCACGCCTGACACTTTCGCCGCTTCAGGGTTACCGCCGATAGCAAAAATGTTTTTACCGAAGCGGGTTTTGTTCCACAGAATCCAGACGAAAATAATGGCAATCACGGCATAGAACGTGATGAATGAGAGTTTAAAATCACCAAAGCGTAAGAAGCCCTGAGTAAATTTCGAGAACCCTGCATCAAAACCGGCAATCGGCGAGGCACCCACAAAGTCGTAATAGAGTGAGTTGATACCGTAAACGATAATCATGGTGCCCAGCGTGGTGATAAATGGCGTCACCTTCAGGTAGGCAATAATCACACCGTTGACCAGACCAATCACGCCGCCAATGATGCACACGGTCAGGATCACCAGTGGAATCGGCACCGTATCCAGCGTCGGGAAGACTTTGTTCGCGTTATCCATCGCCTGCAACAGCGTCGCGGCAACGACCGCCGCTAAGCCGACCTGACGTCCGGCTGACAGGTCAGTACCCTGGGTCACAATCAGACCCGCCACACCCAGTGCAATAATAATGCGCACCGAAGATTGGGTCAGAATATTACTCAGGTTCATTAAACTTAAAAATGTCGGGTCCTGGAAAATAATAATAGCCAGCAATACCAGCAGAACGACATAAATGCCGCCCTCTTTTAACCAGGTTAGCGCATTCTTTTTTGTAGTCGCTTTCATGTTAACAGCCCTTGCTTCATTAAAGGTGTAATGACGCTAAACGCAATATTTCGTTCTGCGTGGTCGTTTTGGTATCAACTATGCCTGCTACCAGACCATTACTCATTACCAGAATACGATCGGTAATGCCTAACAGCTCCGGCATTTCGGATGAGATAATAATGATGCCTTTTTCTCTTTTCGCGAGCTCAGCAATCAGCTGGTAAATTTCGAATTTCGCACCAACATCAATACCGCGAGTTGGTTCATCAAGCATCAGGATTTCAGGCTGGGTCAATAACCAGCGGCCAATAATCACTTTTTGCTGGTTACCGCCCGAAAGCGAACCAATTTGTGTATGATGACCTGGCGTTTTTACGCGCATTGAATCGATAACCCATTGGGTATCACTCTTCATGCGTTTATTATCCAGCAGTCCCATACTGTTTTTATATTTTTTAATATTGGAAATAAGCGAGTTAAAACCAATATCCAGGTAAGCATAAATACCCGTTGAACGCCGCTCTTCGGTTACCAGCGCAAAACCGTGGTTAATCGCTTCATTGGCGCTGTGATTATTAATCGGTTTGCCATGCAGTTTAATGGTGCCGCCCGATTTCTCGCGAATGCCAAACAGCGTTTCGACGATATCTGTACGTTTAGCGCCCACCAGCCCGGCAATGCCGAGTATCTCCCCTTTACGCAGATCAAATGAGATGTCGCGAATCGATGGCTGACGCAGTGACGTCAGATTACGCACCTCAAGAATCGTCTCGCCTGGCACGTTGGTACGGTCAGGGAAACGCTGGTTCAGTGAACGGCCGACCATCATGGCGATGATCTTATCCATATCCAGCCCTTCCAGCGGCTGAGAGGTGATCCACTGCCCATCACGCAGAATTGTGATCTCATCACACAGCTGGAAAATCTCTTCCATCTTGTGCGAAATATAAACAATACCGCAGCCGCGATCTTTCAGCTTACGAATAATCGTGAACAGGTGATTCACCTCTTTCTCGGTTAACGAGGAAGTTGGCTCATCCATAATCACAATTTTCGCGTCGTAGGAGAACGCTTTGGCAATTTCAATCATCTGCATCTGCGACACAGAAAGATTAGCCACTTTGTCGCGCGGATCGATATCGATATCCAGCTCGTCAAAAATCGCTTTGGTGTCCTGGTACATTTTATCCTGATCGACAAAGAAGCCTTTGCGCGGATAACGCCCCAGCCACATGTTATCCATCACGGTACGCTGCAGAACCAGGTTTAATTCCTGATGCACCATCGATACGCCATTTTCCAGCGCCTCTTTAGAGCTTTTATAGTCAATCTCTTTACCCTGAAACAGGATACTGCCGGTATCTTTTTTATAAATACCAAACAGGCATTTTAATAAGGTGGATTTCCCGGCACCGTTCTCGCCCATTAATGCATGAACAGAGTGAGGCCGCACTTTTAAATTCACATTATCTAACGCTTTAACGCCGGGAAATGATTTCGAAACATTCGTCATTTCCAGCAAATATTCTCGCTGCGCGGTCGTGTTATCACTGGCCATATTTTACCTGGCTAAAAAACGGTGGTGACATAAAAAAGGCGCGACAGCGGTCGCGCCCGTAATCGATCTTATTTCGAGAACTGAGACAGATTTTCTTTATCAACCGGCACGTAAGGAACGCGGACGATCTTATCGACCATCTTGAAGTTCGTTCCGTCGGTTGCCGCTTTGCCGTTCGCCAGGTTGTTGGCAATATCCAGCGTCGCTTTCGCCTGGTTTTCCGCATCGTTCAGCACGGTACCGGCCAGCGCACCGGATTTCACCAGCGCCAGCGCTTCTGGCAGGGCATCGACACCGAAGACAGGAATGGAGGTCATGTTGTGCGCTTTCAGCGCTTCAACGGCACCCATCGCCATCGCATCGTTGTTGGCAATCACGACTTCAATTTTCTTGGCGTTCGGGCCTGACAGCCACGCATCCATCTTATCTTTGGCCTGTGCAGTGTCCCACATCGCCGTATCCATCGCTAACTGCTGTGTCTTCAGACCATCTTTGTTCAGCGTGTCGATGACATATTTAGTACGGGCTTCAGCATCCGGATGGCCTGGCTCGCCTTTCAGCAGGACGAACTGAATGGTGCCATCTTTGTTCAGATCCCAGGCTGGGGTCGCTTTCCAGTGCTTCTCGATCAGCTGACCCTGAATGATGCCAGACTCTTTGGAATCGGTACCGACATAGTAAGCTTTGTCATAACCGGCCAGCACTTTGGCGTTGGGTTCTTTGTTGAAGAAGACAACCGGTACTTCGTTGGCACGCGCTTTGTCTACGATGACGGCAGCGGCAGCCGGGTCAACCAGGTTAATCGCCAGCGCTTTCACGCCTTTTGCCATCAGCACGTCAACCTGATCGTTCTGTTTGGACTGGTCGTTCTGCGAGTCATTCATCAGCAGCTGTACGCCACCGATCGCTTTCGCTTCTTTCTCGATGTCTTTGCGCACCATTGACATGAAGTTGTCATCATATTTGTAAATGGTCACGCCGATACGGGTGTCAGCTGCGTGAGCGGTTGCACCAAACATCATGCTGGCAACCAGTGCTGTAAGCGTGAAAACCTTCTTATTCATGGTATCTCCGGTTTTATTATGCAGGGTCTTTTTAGCGCTAACGCTAAACGTGCGTGAGCGCAATCGGTAAAACAGATCGGCGCGCTGGCTAACATAATGAAGATGTTAAGCCGTTAAACGCCGTCTAAAACCTGACTTCCCTGTGCCAGAACGCTTCCATGAAGAGGGTATAAACCCTTTAACCGGCTACTGAGACCACAACTGATGCCGTTACACTGGCGTTACATAATGTTTCAGTCCGGTAAGACGCTGCCATCATAGTGAGGGCAATGTTAATTAACTGTGAATACAATCACAGATTGAAAACGGTTACATGCCTGAATCGCCTGAATTAGTGACGGACTCCACATTTTGCCGCTGCGCCACCGAATGACGCCGCACCAGGGTTGGCATAAAGATGTGGGTTGCGGTGTCATCAAGCAGTCCGGCTGCGCCCTGCAGTGCCAGCTCAGTGGCAATTTTTGCCATAGATACAATGGGATAGCGCACAGTGGTTAACTGTGGATCGGTGTAACGGGAGATGGGGATGTCATCAAAGCCAATGACAGAAAAATGCTGTGGCACCTGGATGCCGTTGTCTTTCAGCGCAGTGAGGGCGCCAGCCGCCATGCCGTCGTTATAGGCAAACACCGCAGTCAGGTTGAGGTTACGCCCCAGCAGCTCCACCATCGCCGCTTCGCCCCCCTGCATATCTGGCTCTGCGCTGGCAATCCAGCTCTCCTGCGGCCGGATGCCCTGCTCTGCCATCGCCTGCATCCACCCTTCACGGCGCTGCGCGACATCCTCAATGGGATGGCTGGAGCAGAGATAGCCAATGCGGCTATGCCCCTGTTGCAGCAGGGTTCTTGAGGCCATCAGCGCCCCGGTGACGTTATCCAGACTGACGCTGCGGTGTTCGAATCCTGGGACGATGCGGTTAATCACCACCATGCCAGGCACGTGCTGCATAAAGTCCGCCAGCTCCGCGTCCGGCAGCGTTTTCGCGTGAACCACCAGGGCGCTGCAGCGCTGCCGGATCAGCACCTCGATAGCATGACGCTCTTTCTCTTCCTGATGCCAGGAGTTGCTGATTAATACATGCTTGTGCACGCGCTGCGCCACGGTATCCACTGCTTTAACCAGCGCCCCGAAGAAGGGATCTGAGACATCCATCACCACGACCCCGATCGTATCGCTGACCTGCGTCGCCAGCGCCTGGGCGTTGGCGTTGGGGCGATAGCCCAGCGCCTCAACCGCCTGCAACACGGCGTCGCGGGTGTCAGAGGTCACGGCGTTGCTCTGATTGAGAACGCGCGACACGGTCGCCACTGACACGCCAGCCTGACGGGCAACATCACGAATAGTTATCATGCAGCAGTTCCAGAAAGGAAAAATAGGGCATCACGCCGGGTTGAACACCGGCGCTATTCTGTCAGGGGCAGGAGGCGTACAGCGTGAATTGCGTCACATCAATGAAAACGGTTACATACAATTCTGTAACCTTTGTGATGGCGGTCATTATCTGGCGTTGTCGGTAATGCGTGATTTGCCGGCTGAGAGCAGCGTAAGTCGCCGCCACAGCCATTCCAGCGGACCCTGGGCGAAGAAATGTAACCAGATGAGTGAAAACAGGATATTGATGAGCCACACCGCAGGCACCATCATCACCAGTTCCAGCCGAGTGAAGTGCATATAGAAGCCAAAGCGATAGAACAGCGTGGTACAGATAAGCGTTTGCAGCAGATAGTTGGTCAGCGCCATACGGCCCACGCACTGGATGGCGTGGCTGATGCGCCAGCGCGAGATTAGCGGCCAGTACGCCAGGCAGAGCGCGGCATAGCCCAGGCTAATCAGCGGGCTGGCGAGATCGCGCGGAGCCTGCAGGTAAAAAGCCGTCCAGCGGAATTCCCAATGTAACAGCCATTGCGCTGCCACACCGGCCACCGCAATGGAGAAGCCCATTGTCAGCAGCAGGGCCGCCGCCTGACGATAGTGGCGGAGAGGAAACTCCCCTGTCAGCCAGCCGCTGCGCAGCAGTGCGCCACCAATCATCATTAAGCCCGCCAGCTGCCAGCCATACTGCGCCGCCAGCGCCATCAGCCCTGACGAGAGATGGTCCAGCCGGTTCTGTATCGCTTCCCAGCCGCCGGCGAGTTTCCAGTACTGCTCATATTGCAGATCGGCTGCGCCCGGCAGCCAGGATCGCGTCGGTTCGGGATCGGAGATCGACCCAAACACCAGCAGCACGCCGCAGCCCACCAGATAGAGCAGAATGCCGGTATTCATCAGGCTGCGGGTTGAAGGCACATCACGCAGCACCCGCCAGACCACCAGCCCGATAATGCCGTAGTCCAGCAGGATGTCGCCCTCCCAGAGAAAGACACCATGCAGAAAACCGATGAGTACCAGAATGGAAAGCCGGGCTGTCAGCCAGCGACTGCCGCGCGGCAGCTGCATTTGCAGACCTGCGCCAAACAGCAGTGCAAACAGGGTGAGGAATTTGAGCTGAGCAAAGACGTCAGAAAGTGCCCAGGTCCAGACATCGGAGAGGCTGACGCTGCCCTGCCAGGCCGGATTCAGGTAAGCAGCAGAAGGCAGGCCGAAGCCGACAATATTGAGCAGCAGGATGCCGAGAATGGCACATCCACGAATGAAATCCAGCGCGTGATAGCGTTGTTGCATGCGGCACCCTGCATTGACGACGCGGGCAACATCATGTGCCCGCCGTTAACTCAACTATGGCGTACCGCGCGCAAAAATTCCTGGCGGGTATTCTGACTGGACTTGAACAGGCCGCCCAGAGAGGTCGTGGTAGTGGCGCTGGTGGCATCTTTTACGCCACGCGCTTTCACACAGTAATGCACTGCATCAATCGAGACCGCCACATTATTGGTGCCCAGCAGCGTCTGCAGTGCAACCAGCACCTGCTGCGTCAGACGCTCCTGCACCTGCGGGCGCTGGGCGAAGAACTGCACAATGCGGTTGATTTTCGACAGGCCAATCACCTTTTCCTTGGGAATATAGGCGACCGTAGCTTTGCCATCGATGATCACAAAGTGGTGTTCACAGGTGCTGGTCAGGGTGATATCACGCACGGTCACCATCTCGTCGACCTTCATTTTATTTTCAATGACGGTGATTTTCGGGAAGTTGGCGTAATCGAGACCGGAAAAGACCTCGTCCACATACATTTTGGCGATGCGATGCGGCGTTTCCATCAGGCTGTCATCTTCAAGATCCAGATTCAGCAGCTGCATGATTTCCGTCATGTGCCCGGCAATCAGGCTTTTACGCGTCTCTTTATCTATGTCGCGCGTCGGTGCACGTAACGGCGTTTCCAGTCCACGCGCCAGCAGCGCTTCGTGAACCAGGGCAGCTTCCTGACTTAGGGTGCTCATTTACTCTTCTCCGGCTGGTGTTGCGCCCGCAAGCTTTTGCCTGCGGGCCCTGTAATCAGGCGCGTATTGTGAAACTTTCTTTGCGGGGAATCCAGCAATCAATCAGATTGGTGATGAAAGCTTTTCACTCACTTCTTCGCCAGACTAGCAGGCCCGCCCAGACAAGGCTGGCCCCGGCCACCCACAGGGCAGGCTCCAGCCGGTGTAACAGGGCAGTAGAGAGAAAAGAGAGCAGCGGACCGACCAGCTGACCCACCGCGTAGCCGGTGGTCAGCAGACCAGCCATGTATCGCAGATGGTTGGGCGCCAGTTCACGGGCGCAGAGCAGCGAGAGCTGCACCACGCTGAGGAAGCCGCCGCCTACCAGCAGCGCACCGGCCAGCAGACCACTAAAGCCTGGCAGCAGTGCCGCAGCAAAAACGCCCAGTGCCTGCGCCCAGAGTACTATCGCCAGACGGACGTGACTGTGCCCCCAGCGCCGCGTCAGGATCCCCAGCACGATGCCGATCATCGCCGCGCCGCCAAATATCGGCCAGACAAACTGCGCGAAGATACCGTCAGGAAAACGCGTAGCGGCCATCTGCGACAAAAAGGTGGCGGGCAGGATATAACCAAAGCCCGCCAGACTGTAACTCAGCACCAGACGTTTCAGGTTGCGATCCAGCACCAGCGGCTCCGGTGCCTGATCCGGGCGATGCAGTTCGCCCCGACGCGGCAGGTTACGCGTAATCAGCGCAATCAGCAGCAGTGCCAGCGCACCGTAAGCGGCCCAGGCCAGACCGGCGGAGACCTGCCATGTGTGCAGCGCCACCCCCAGCAGACCGCTGACAAAAATGCCGCAGCCCGGCCCGGCAAAGACGGCCGCCGACAGCCCTGCCCGGCCATGCCGATGCAACTGTTCGTTACTCCAGGCCGCCACCAGCACCATCGCCCAGCCACTGGCCCAGCCAATCAGAAAGCGTATCGCACCGTGCAGCCATGGACCGGTTGCCAGTGCAGAGAGCAGCGTCAGGATCACTGCGCCCCACACGCCCGCCTGCAAACGCAGCTCTACCCGCCGGTGCGCGCGCATGGCATCAAACGAGCCACACAGATAGCCAAGATAGTTGAGCGCAGCGACCAGGCTGGCACTCGTGAGCGTCAGCTGGTGCGCCTGAATCATCAGCGGCACCTGCGGCGTAAAAGCGAATCGCCCAATGCCCATCGCTACAAATAGGGTTAAAAACGCGCTGAGCGCGACGCGTAACGCCATTGCTGAACTCCTGTTGTTCTGCCCTGAGATCTCTTCTGACTTGCTAACAGCATGCAGGATGATTAAACTCACGGAAAGTGAATAATATTAACCAACTTGTTTACGGGAAGAGAAGATATGGATTTAGTTCAGCTGCGTATGTTCTGTTCCGTCGCCGAAACGGGTTCCCTGGCGCGCGCAGCCGAACAGCTGCATCGCGTTCCCTCTAATCTCACCACGCGGCTGCGCCAGCTGGAAGAAGAATTAGGTGTGGATCTCTTTATTCGTGAGAAGCAGCGCATTCGCCTGTCACCGATGGGCCATAATTTCCTGAATTATGCGCAGCGTATTCTGGCATTAAGCGAAGAAGCGATGAGTATGACCCGCACCGGCGAACCGGCAGGCAACTTTGCGCTGGGCTCTATGGAGAGTACCGCAGCGACCCGCCTGCCTGGTCTGCTCGCCGCCTATCACCAGCGCTTTCCTAAAGTGGCGCTGTCGTTGATTACCGGCACCTCGGGCGAAATCATCGATCGGGTCCGCGAAGGCACCCTGGCCGCCGCGCTGGTGGATGGGCCGGTTTCCCATGACGATCTGAATGGCTGCATCGCATTTCGCGAGGAGATGGTGTTGATCACCGGGCTGGATCACGCGCCTATTACCACGGCGCGCGATGTGCAGGACGACACCCTGTTTGCCTTCCGCAACAGCTGCTCTTACCGGGTGAAGCTGGAGAGCTGGTATCGCGACAGCCAGACCGCGCCCGACAACGTGATGGAGATTCAGTCCTATCACGCCATGCTGGCCTGTGTGGCGGGCGGCGCAGGCGTTGCGATGATCCCGGCCTCGGTGCTGAAGCAGATGGCAGACCGATCGCGGGTACAGGCGCATACCTTACCCGCCGCTTATCGCGATACCGCCACCTGGCTGATGTGGCGACGCGACGCCTTTACCCCCAATGTCGAAGCGCTGAAATACCTGATTATTGAACAGTTTGACGATCGTCCGCTTAACGATGAGCTGATTCACCCATTACAGGCGGCGGAATAAGCGTTCCACGCTATGTTTAAACCATAACCACACGACGCCATCGCGCGTCACAATCTGACTGGAAGAGGGATTGCATGAACATGATCAAAACCCGTGCCGCTGTTGCCTGGGCCGCTGGCGAACCGCTGAAAATCGAAGAAGTGGATTTGATGCCACCGCAGAAAGGCGAAGTGCTGGTGCGTATTGTCGCGACCGGTGTCTGTCATACCGACGCCTATACCCTCTCCGGCACTGACCCGGAAGGCGTTTTCCCGGCGATTCTCGGCCATGAAGGCGGCGGCATTGTGGAAGCCGTGGGCGAAGGCGTGACCAGCGTAGAAGTGGGTGACCATGTCATTCCGCTTTACACGCCAGAGTGTGGCAAATGTAAATATTGTCTGTCGGGCAAAACCAACCTCTGTCAGGCGATCCGCGCCACCCAAGGTAAAGGCCTGATGCCGGATGGCACCACCCGCTTCTTTAAAGATGGCAAACCGATTTTCCACTATATGGGCACCTCGACCTTCTCTGAATACACCGTGATCCCGGAAATCTCACTGGCGAAAATCAGTAAAGAAGCGCCGCTGGAAGAAGTTTGCCTGCTGGGCTGTGGCGTCACTACCGGCATGGGTGCAGTAATGAACACGGCTAAAGTGAAAGAAGGCGACACCGTCGCAATCTTCGGTCTCGGCGGCATTGGTCTTTCTGCGGTCATCGGCGCCAAAATGGCGAAAGCCGGACGCATCATTGCAATCGACCTCAACACCAGCAAATTCGATCTGGCGCGCAAACTGGGTGCCACCGATCTGATTAACCCGAAAGATTACGATAAGCCGATTCAGGATGTGATTGTCGAGCTGACCGACGGCGGCGTGGACTTCTCATTTGAATGTATCGGTAACGTCAACGTAATGCGTTCCGCGCTGGAGTGCTGCCACAAAGGCTGGGGCGAGTCTGTGATTATCGGCGTCGCCGGTGCCGGTGAAGAGATCTCTACCCGTCCGTTCCAGCTGGTAACCGGTCGCGTCTGGCGCGGTTCCGCCTTTGGTGGCGTGAAAGGCCGTTCACAGCTGCCTGGCATTGTGCAGGATTACCTTGATGGTAAGTTTGCCCTGAACGACTTCATCACCCACACCATGCCGCTGGAAGAGATCAACGACGCCTTTGATTTGATGCACGAAGGAAAATCGATTCGCTCGGTCGTGCACTTTAACAAATAATCAGGAGGCGTTATGGCATCCACTCTGGAGCTACTGGAAGAACACCGTATTTTTGGCGGCTGGCAGCAGCGCTGGCGTCATCAGTCGGCCGTGCTGAACTGCCCGATGACCTTCAGCATCTATCTGCCTGAGCCGCACGGTGATGCGCCGCCGCCGGTGGTCTGGTTTCTGGCCGGGCTGACCTGCAACGATGAGAACTTCACCACCAAAGCGGGCGCGCAGCGCGTGGCGGCGGAACTGGGTCTGGTGCTGATTATGCCGGATACCAGCCCGCGCGGCGAAGGCGTTGCCAACGATGAGGGCTACGATCTGGGTCAGGGCGCGGGATTTTATCTCAATGCCACTCAGCAACCCTGGGCCACGCATTTCCGCATGTTCGACTATCTGAGCAGCGAGCTGCCCGCCCTGATTGCCGACAACTTCAAGGTCAGTGAACGTCAGTCGATCATGGGTCACTCCATGGGCGGACACGGCGCGCTGATGCTGGCGCTGCGTCTGGGTAACCGCTTTGCCTCGGCGTCTGCGTTTGCGCCGATTGTGAACCCGATGCAGGTGCCGTGGGGCCAGAAAGCGTTTCAGGCCTATCTGGGCGATGACCAGGCAGCGTGGCGGGAATATGACAGCTGCCAGCTGATGGCGGAGGTGTCGCATCGTCTGCCAGTCCTGATCGATCAGGGCGACAGCGATCAGTTCCTGGCCGATCAGCTGCAACCGGAGCGGTTAGAGGAGATCGCCAGAGAAGTCGGTTTCCCGCTGACGCTGCGTATTCAGCCGGGTTATGACCATAGCTACTTCTTTATCGCCAGCTTCGTGGAAGATCATCTGCGCTTCCATGCACAGCATCTGCTGGCGTAAATAATCAGGGCCGCAATTGCGGCCCTGAACTTTTGTGCATCCTGTACTGCCGCAAACGCTGGCTCAAGGCCAGGCCTGCCAGATTCTCAGACCAGTGCCGGTCCGGTCAGCCCGTCGATCATCACCTGCGGAATGCCGCGCGAGCAGTGTTCGATACGGCCATTCACGCCATACACCTTCGCCAGCGTAGCAGGCGTGATCACCTTATCCGGCTGCCCTTCCGCTACCAGCGCGCCCTGCTTCAGCATCAGCGCGTGTTGCGCATGACGCAGCGCGATGTTGATGTCATGCACCACCACCACCGTCACGATGTTGCGCTGGGCTGTTTCGCGGCGGACCAGATCCATCACGTGGAACTGGTAATTGAGGTCCAGCGCGCTCAGCGGTTCATCCAGCAGCAGCAGCTTAGGGCGACGGATCAGTGACTGCGCCAGCCCGACCAGCTGCTTCTGTCCGCCGGAGAGCTGGTCGAGGTAACGCATCGCGAGATGCGCAATCCCCAGCTGTTCCAGCAGATGCATGATTTCCGCTTCGCTGCTGGCGCTGTGCAGCCCACCCGAGGCACGCTGCGCCACGATGATCGACTCCAGCACATGCAGATGCACGCCCGCAGGCAGCGACTGCGGCAGATAGACCACATTCTTCGCGCGACGGGCAAACGGCTGGGTCATCAGATCTTCGCCATTGAGCCACATCTCACCCTGACCTTTATTCAGTCCGGCCAGCGCACGCAGCAGTGTCGATTTACCGCAGCCATTCGGTCCGAGCAATACGGTAATTTCCCCGCGCGGCAGCGGTGCCACGTTGAGATTTTCAATGACTTTATGTTTGGGATAACCGGCACTGAAGCCGCGTAACGTCAGACCCTGTTCCATCACACTGTCCCCCGATGACGCAGAATAATACTCAGGAAGAACGGCACGCCAATCAGTGAGGTGACAATGCCGACCGGGATGATCACACCGGGGAGCAGGTTTTTCGAGGCGACCGACGCCAGCGATAGCACCAGCGCACCAACCAGCGCACTGGCGGGCAGATAGAAGCGGTGATCTTCACCAAACATCATGCGGGCAATATGCGGTGCCACCAGACCGATGAAGCCTATCGGGCCAACAAACGCCACCGCCAGCGCCGAGAGAATGCTGATGCGCAGCAGGGTGGTAAGGCGCAGACGACGTACATCGATACCAAAGCTCACCGCACGATCTTCACCCAGACGCAGCGCCGTCAGCTTCCAGCTGCTCATCATCGAGAACGGCACCAGAATGGCCAGCGCGACGGTTAATACGCCCAGCTTCTCCCAGGAAGCACGCGCCAGGCTGCCCATGGTCCAGAACACCAGACCCTGCAGGGTGTCTTCGCTGGCGATGAACTGCATCATTGAGACCAGCGCATTAAAGGTAAAGACCAGCGCAATACCGAACAGGACTACGCCCGCCGATGAAACCTGCGTCCAACGGGTCACGGCATCCAGCATCAGCGCGGCAAACAGCGCAAAGACAAAGGCGTTGGCAGAGATTAACCACTGATCAGGAATGCCGGGGATACCCACACCGAGGATGATCGCCAGTGCAGCACCAAACGCCGCCGCCGAGGAGACACCGAGTGTAAACGGGCTGGCCAGCGGGTTGTTCAGGATGGTCTGCATTTCTGCACCTGCCAGGCCCAGCGACAGCCCTACCACCAGCGCCATCAGCGCATAGGGTAAACGAATGTCCCAGACGATAACGCGGGTGCCGGCATCCACGCTATCGGGGCTGAGCAGCGTATTCCACAGCGTTTCAAGTGAGAGTCCGGCCGGACCCAGCGTGAAGTCGAGGATCAGCGAGGCGACAATGGCCACCAGTAATACGCCAATCCAGATCAGGCGACGGCGCAGCACCTGATGGTAATTTTGCATGGTGTGGTGAAGCGTCTCTTCCCCCGCCAGCAGCGAAGTTTCGGTAGTCATGTTTGAACCCTGTGTGGCTATCACGTCAGAAAACGCAGCCACAATAGTGCAGGTGATAATAATTATCAATTCGTGAAGATAAGCGAGACGTGAAAAAAGGGTAAAAAACGGTGTTGCAGGCGGGAGAATGGCTCAGGGAGCCTGCGCCTTTCGCAAAGACGCAAAACCCGCCATCCCTGGCGGGCTCAGCGCGGACCATCCCTGGCCCGCTATGCTTTGCTACAGGCACAGGCTCCCATCGCTTCACGATTCCTGCGGCCTGCCAGAAATGCGGCAGGCACCGTGCGCAGGAGTCAGCGCACAGAACTAATCTTTATGAACCGGGAATTCCATCTCGCTGTACTTCACGAAACGGCTCCCGCGCGTCAGCTTGTAACCAAACCAGATAATCAGGAACAGCGGAATACCGATATAGGTGGCCGCTACGCCGTACCAGTCGATGCTGTCGTTGAGGAAGGCCTGATAGTTCTGACCCAGCGTGATGATCAGGCAGAGCACGAAGGCAAAAATCGGTCCCAGCGGGAAGAAGCCGGAACGGTATGGCAGATCGTTCAGGTCACGTCCCTGGGCGACATAACCGCGACGGAAGCGATAGTGGCTGATGGCAATACCCAGCCAGGCGATAAAACCGGTCATGCCTGAGGTGTTCAGCAGCCACAGATAAACTTCCTGATTGCCAAATTTTGAGGTCAGGAAGCACAGCCCGGCCACGACGGTGGTCGCCCATAAGGCATTGCGCGGCACGCCGCCCTTTGAGAGCTTCGCGAAAATACGCGGCGCTTTACCTTCAGAGGCCAGGTTGTACAGCATGCGCGTTGAGGCATACATACCGGAGTTGCCGGCAGACAGCACCGCCGTCAGGATCACCGCATTCATCACCGCTGCCGCAGAGAGCAGACCCGCGTTGCGGAACACCAGAGTGAATGGGCTGACGCTGATATCGTCAATGTCGTTGTGCAGTAATTGCGGATCGGTATACGGCAGAATCAGGCTGATAATCAGGATGGCGAACACATAGAACAGCAGGATACGCCAGAAAATCTGCCGCACGGCACGCGGAATATTTTTTGCCGGGTCTTCAGATTCGCCCGCCGCGATACCGATCAGCTCGGTGCCCTGGAAGGAGAATCCCACAATCATCGCCACGCCAATCATCGCCGCAAAGCCGCCCGCAAATGGCGCATCGCCCACCTGCCAGTTCTGCCAGCCCGCATGCTCCGCACCGTGCATGATGCCGGTGATCATCAGCACGCCCACGATGATAAAGATAATGACGGTGGCCACTTTAATCAGCGAGAACCAGTACTCCGCCTCGCCAAAGCCTTTTACTGAGATGTAGTTAAGCAGGAATATCAGTCCCAGGAACAGCGCGCTCCAGATCCAGCCCGGCGTGTCGGGGAACCAGTAGGTCATCACCAGCTGGGACGCCACCAGGTCAACCGCGATGGTCACCGCCCAGTTGTACCAGTAGTTCCAGCCGAGTGCGAAACCAAAGCCCTCTTCGACATATTTTGCGCCGTAGGTGGCGAAAGAACCGGATACGGGCATGAAGGCAGCCAGCTCACCGAGACTGGTCATCAGGAAGTAGACCATCAGGCCGATCAGCATGTAGGAGAGCAGTGCCCCGCCGGGGCCAGCCTGAGCAATAGTAGCGCCGGAGGCGACAAACAGGCCGGTACCGATGGAGCCGCCGATGGCGATCATCGTCAGATGACGGGCTTTTAACGCACGTCGTAATGCAGGTTGTTGTGTTGTTTTTGAGTCATTATGCATGTGTTAACGCTACGCTGGGTAAAAATGAGGCGCGATTGTAGCAGCCAGACCGCCTCTGTATAGCTGATGCCATACTGTTATAAGTTAAGTTCATGATCGCGCCCGAATTATTAGCAATCACTCACGACAATAGGACAAAAAGCGCGTCAGTGCCTTTGAAATATGCTTCTGCCGATGATGGATGCGATAGAGCGTCCGGGTCAGACGCGGCAACGGAATCGTCAGTTCTGTCAGCGTCCCCGCCTCCAGCAAATCGGCAATCACCCGGCGCGAAAGACAGCTGATGCCCATGCCGTGCCGCACGGCATGCTTGATCGCTTCGGAGTTGCCCAGCTCCATACCCAGTTGAAAACTTGGCAGGTGAGACAGCAGCAGATAGTCGACGATTTCCCGGGTGCCGGATCCGCGTTCACGCAGGATCCACGGCGCTTCTGCCAGGGTTTTCAGCGTTACCGGCTGTTGCAGAATCGCGGCATCGGGCGCGGCAAACACCACCAGCTCATCTTCCAGCCAGGGTTCGCTGACCAGTTCGGTCATATGGCACGGCCCTTCAATCAGGCCGACATCCACGCGAAAATCGGAAACCGCCTGAATCACATCCTGACTGTTGCCGACGCTCAGCTCCAGCGGCAGACCGGGAAAATCGCGACGATAGGCCGCCATCATGCCCGGCAGCAGATAGTTACCAATGGTGCTGCTGGCAAAGATGCGGATCGCGCCGTTATCCTCTTTGAATAGCTGCTCAATTTCGCCCGCCTGCTCCAGCAGCCCGACCGCACGCGGATAGAGCAGTCGCCCATGCTCATTCAGTACCAGCCGTTTGCCGACCCGATCAAACAGCTGTACCCCGAGCTGACTCTCCAGATCGGCCAGCGCCGCGCTGACCGCCGACTGCGACAGTGCCAGCAGTTGCGACGCCTGAGTGGTGGAGCCGCTCTTCAGCACTTCGGTGAACACTTCGATTTGTCGCAGCGTAATGTGCATCGTCGCCTCTTAACTCAGTGAGTGCCTGACAAGATAAATGATTAATGCCAGCCAGATCAGCCCGATGACTACCAGCCAGCCTGCCATCTTTTTGCCGCGCGAACGCTGGGACTGCGCGCGTTCACTGCTGCTGATGCGCACCTCTCGTGGCAGCAGCCGCAACAGAATCATGACGCCCGTGGGAATAATCACCGCGTCATCCAGCAGACCAACAAACGGGATCACATCCGGGATGAGATCGATCGGGCTGACCCCATAAGCAACCAGCCCCAGCATGCCCAGCTTGTTCCACCAGGGTGTGCGCGGATCGCGAAAGGCGAACCACAGCACGAACATATCTTTTTTGATCAGCGTCGCCCAGCGGCGCAGACGCGAAACTATCATGATTGCTGCCTTATCGTTTATTCTGGTCAATTATAAATATATTATCAATTTCACTTTTAAGCCAGTCGCCCTCATGATCATGACTCAACCACGAGGAGTGACACCATGACCGAACTGAGCATCCCTAAAACGCATCATCCCGTTGCGCTCTGGTTCCCTGGTCTGCTGCTGACTGTCGCGATTGCCGGGGCTGCCAGCTGGCTGGCGCAGCAACCGGCAATTGCAGCAGCAGGGCTGGGTTCACTGACCCTGGCGATTATGCTGGGCATTCTGGTTGGCAATAGCGTCTATACACCGCTGGCTTCGCGCTGCGACAGCGGCGTGGCGCTGGCTAAACAGAAGCTGCTGCGGCTGGGGATTATCCTGTTTGGCTTTCGCATTACTTTACAGCAGATCGCTGACGTCGGTTTCAGCGGCATCCTGATTGATGCGCTGACGCTGAGCAGCACCTTTTTTGTGACCTGCCTGCTGGGCATCCGACTGCTGAAGCTGGATCGCGATACCGTCTGGCTGATTGGTGCAGGCAGCAGTATCTGCGGGGCTGCGGCCGTGCTGGCGACCGAGCCGGTGGTGAAAGCCGCGCCGTCAAAAGTCGCGGTGGCTATCGCGACCGTGGTGCTGTTTGGCACGCTGGCGATCTTTATCTATCCGCTGCTGTGGCCGCTGGCGCATCACCTGTTTCCGGGCCTGAGTGCCGCGCAGTTTGGGGTATTCACTGGCTCAACCATTCACGAAGTGGCGCAGGTGGTGGCCGCCGGGCACAGTATCAGCCCGGAGGCTGAGAACAGCGCTGTGATTGCCAAAATGCTGCGGGTAATGATGCTGGCGCCGTTCCTGCTCTGCCTGAGTGCGGTAATCCGCGGCAAACGCAACGCGAGCCAGGCGCGTCAGCCGGTGACCTTTCCCTGGTTCGCCCTGCTGTTTATCGCGGTCGCGCTGTTTAACTCGCTGCAACTGTTGCCTGCGGCGTTGGTGGCCACGCTGAATGCGCTCGCGGGTCTGCTGCTGGCAATGGCGATGGCCGCGCTGGGCTTAACCACCCGTTTTGGCGCGCTGCGTGAGGCTGGCGTTAAACCGTTGCTGCTGGGCGCACTGGTATTTGGCTGGTTAATCGCGGGCGGCGGCACCATCAATCTGCTGGTGCAACATTTCATGGGCTAGCGGCATCGGGTATTATGCCGCTTCACCCGTGCATAGCCCCCAGGAGTAAGGCATGAAATATATTGGCGCACACGTGAGTGCGGCAGGTGGCGTTGATCAGGCCGTGATCCGCGCCCATGAAATAGAAGCCACCGCCTTCGCCCTCTTTACTAAAAATCAGCGTCAGTGGAAGGCCGCCCCGCTCTCCACCGAGGTGATTGATGCTTTTCGCGCCGCCTGCGAGACGTACAAATTCAGTCCGCAGCAAATCCTGCCGCACGACAGTTTTCTGATTAACCTTGGTCATCCGGTTGAAGAGGCGCTGGAGAAATCCCGCGCGGCTTTTATTGATGAACTGAAACGTTGTGATCAGCTCGGCCTGACGCTGCTCAATTTCCATCCCGGCAGCCATCTGCATCAGATTGAAGAAGAAGCGTGCCTGAAGCGGATTGCGGAGTCGATTAACATCGCGCTCGATCAGACGCAGAACGTGACCGCCGTGATTGAGAATACCGCCGGTCAGGGCAGTAACCTGGGTTTCCGCTTCGAGCATCTCGCCACCATTATTGAGCATGTCGAAGATAAGTCGCGCGTCGGCGTCTGCATTGATACCTGCCATGCGTTTGCCGGCGGTTATGATCTGCGCACCGAAGCGGACTGCGAAGCGACCTTTGCTGAGTTTGAGCGCATTGTCGGCTTTAACTATCTGCGCGGCATGCACCTGAACGATGCCAAAAGCGCCTTTGACAGTCGCGTTGACCGCCATCACAGTCTGGGTGAAGGGAATATCGGCAAAACGGCGTTTAGCTGGCTGATGAAAGATCCCCGGTTTGATGGTATCCCGTTGATTCTGGAGACCATCAATCCCGATATCTGGAAAGATGAGATTGCCTGGCTGAAAGCCGAGCAGCAGGGATAGAAAAAGGGAGCCAGATGGCTCCCTCAGACCGCTGACAAACCGAAAGCCGGTTGAACCTGGCAGCAACGTATTAGCTCAATGCGCAGGGAACAGGGTCAGAGGAGGAAAGCGTCCCGCCGCCCGGATAAAAACGCCGGGAGCGTTTTTGAACAACGCAACGCGTTGGCCCGTTTACGGGCGCACCTCAGGGATGAGGTGCGTAATCGCGCGGGCCGAGCGTGCCATGGATGGCGGCTTTTGCGTCTTTCCGATCTGACCGTGTTCCCAATGCCAGCTCGGTCTCACCGCCACCGGGCCCGACTTTGTCAACTGGAATAACAGGGAGCCATCCGGCTCCCTGTTATTTTTACTTCAGCAGATTAGGCACTTCTGCACATCAGGCTTTCGCCAGCTGCTCTTCCGGACGTTTCAGAACTGCATAGCTCAGACCGGCAATCGCGGTGCCGATGATAATCGCCATCAGATAGCCGACAACCGGGGTGATTGCGCCAGGGATCAGCAGGACAAACAGTCCACCGTGCGGTGCCATCAGTTTCGCGCCAATCGCCATGGAGATCGCGCCGGTAACCGCGCCGCCGACGATACAGCAAGGCAGAACGCGCATCGGGTCACGGGCAGCGAACGGAATCGCACCTTCAGAGATAAAGCAGAGACCCAGAACCAGTGCCGCTTTACCGCCTTCCTGCTGACCTTTGTTGAATTTACGACGGGCAACCAGCGTAGCCAGACCCATCGCCAGCGGTGGCACCATACCGGCGGCCATGATGGCGGCCATGGGTGCATACGTCTGCGAACTCAGTAAGCCAACGCCAAATGCGTAAGCCACCTTGTTCACCGGACCACCCATATCGGTACACATCATGCCGCCCAGAATCGCACCCAGCAGGACCGCATTCGCCGTACCCATGTTGGCCAGCCAGTGCGTGAGGCCATTCATGATGCCTGCAACCGGTTTACCCACCACGTAGATCATCAGCAGGCCGGTGATCAGGCTGGCAAACAGCGGAATAATCAGTATCGGTTTCAGCGCTTCCATACTCTGCGGCAGTTTAACTTTGCCGCTGATCAGCTTCGCTGCATAACCGGCAATAAAGCCTGCGATGATACCGCCTAAGAAGCCTGCATTGATGCTGGTGGCGATCATACCGCCAATCAGACCTGGCGTCAGACCCGGGCGGTCAGCAATAGAGAAGGCGATAAAGCCCGCCAGCACCGGTACCATCAGGGCAAAGGCGCTGCCTCCACCGATTTGCATCAGTGCCGCAGCCAGTGTGCCCTGCTCTTTAAAGGCTGTGATACCAAAAGCGAACGACAGGGCGATGCTCAGACCACCCGCGACCACCATCGGCAGCATGTAAGAAACACCGGTCAGCAGGTGACGATAAGCCCCCGTGCCGCCTTTCTTCTCTTCTTCACTGGTATTGCTCTGTCCGGCAGCCGCCGCTTTATACGGCTTCGCTTCTGCTACCGCTTTATCCAGTTCCTGCGCGGTTTTCTTCAGCGCCAGACCGGTCGAGGTGCGGTACATCGGCTTACCGGCAAATTTCGCCAGATCGACTTCGATATCAGCAGCGACGATCACCAGATCGGCAGCAGCCACCTCTTCCGGAGTAATCGCATTACCGGCTCCCACGGAACCGCGGGTTTCAACTTTCACCCACCAGCCGCGGCGGGTCGCTTCGGCCTGAATCGCCTCGGCAGCCATAAAGGTGTGCGCCACGCCGGTCGGACAGGCGGTAACGGCAACCACGCGTTTCGGCGCGCCAGTCTGAGCCGGTGCCGCAGCAGCTGCGCCAGCCGGTGTGGCCACCGCAGCGGTTGACTGCCAGGTTTTGGCTTCGGCTTTCGCCCGGTTCAGGAAAGTTTCCGGCTCGCGGACTGCCAGCTGGATATCGCCCAGCCAGACCGCTTTACCGTTCAGCGCCGCATCGTCCGGCACGTTTTTGCCCAGCACGATCGCCAGTTCAGCGTCGGCAGGGTTATCAGTCAGAGTCAGGCCCGCAGCAGGTGCGGCCGCAGCCAGACGTTGTTGCGCCATATAAGCGGAAGCCAGTCCCAGTACAGGGTCTTTAATCAGCAGCGTTTTCATTATCGCTCTCCTGCTGTCAGTTAACGGGTTGTAAGTCGACGCGCGCCATCATTGCGGCCAACTGAGTACGATCGGAAACGCCGACATTGCTCTGGCTGACGGCCATTGCCGCCACAGCAGTCGCAAGACGCAGCGTGTGTTCGCTGGATTCGCGCATCAGCAGGCCATAAATCAGGCCGCCAACCATGGAATCACCTGCACCCACGGTGCTGACGACTTCACACACCGGCGGTTTAGCAATCCATTCACCTGAGGCGTTGACCCATAGCGCGCCTTCTGCGCCCAGTGAAATCACCACATGGGCGATACCCTGCTCGCGCAGTTCGTGCGCAGCACCAATCACATCCTGCAGGGTTGGCAGTTTGCGGCCGGCCCAGATTTCCAGCTCACGGCGGTTAGGTTTAACCAGCCACGGTGCGGCTTTCAGGCCTGCCACCAGTGCTTCGCGGCTGCTGTCAAAGATGATGCAAGGGCAGTGGGTGCGCAGTTCGGTCATCCAGCGGGTAAAGGCATCGTGATCGACACCTTCCGGCAGGCTGCCGCTGACGCAGACCATATCGAACTGGCCCAGCCAGGTCAGCGAGTCGGAGGTAAAACGATCCCAGTCCTGACCCGTCACCTGAAAACCGGAGAAATTCAGATCGGTAACGTCGCCGGTCTGTTCAGTGAGTTTAACGTTGATACGGGTACGGCCTGGCACCACCTGGAAACGGTTAGCAATGCCCAGCTCGCTGAACAGCTGCTGGAACCCGTCCTGATTCTCTTTACCCAGGAAGCCACCTACGGTGACATCGATACCCAGGTCTTTCAGAACTTTGGCGACGTTGATGCCCTTGCCCGCAGCATGCAGCCCGGTGGTTTTCACCAGGTTCACTTCGCCGCGTTCAATTTCAGGGGTATATCCCACCAGGTCATACGCCGGATTCAGCGTAATGGTGGCGACGCGTCTGCTCATGATGCCCCCTCGCCCAGACCGCTGGTGATCGCTTCTTCAATCGCGTTCAGCGCCTGCTGTGCATCGTCACCGCTGGCAGTAAAGCGCAGGCGATGGCCTTTCTTCACGCCCAGCGCAACCACTTTCATCAGGCTGCGGCCATTGGCAGGTTTACCACTGCCGTCGAGGTTGGTCACGGTGATGTCGCTGTTGAACTGCTTGATCACGCTGACCAGCGCGGTGCCCGGACGGGCATGCAGGCCATGTTCGTTACGGATGGTGTATTCTGCGGTCAGCACCTCAGCCTGCTCATCGACTTCGCTGGTCAGCAGCGCGTAGACGCCTGCCGCATCGGCTTTCAGCAGACGATCGGCTTTGCCCTGCTGCAGTAATGCGCTGAGGTAACCCAGCACTTCCAGCGGACGCTCATCGGTCGCCGACACGCTGATTAACAGTGCAGCCTGTTCGCCCTTATGGTCGAAGGCATGTTCAGCGCGACTGATAGCCACGCCGCTGCGCAGGTTGCCGAGGCTGCTGTCGCTGAGCCAGATGCCCTGCCCCAGATTCAGCGGCGTCGTTGAAACCACGTCTGCGACGTAGCTGGCATCCACCACGCCCGCGGACTGCAGCCGACCGGCGTTCATTGCCTGCAGGGTAATCAGATCGCTGGCGGCGACGTTCAGCGTAATTAATGAAGTGTCGAAGCTGAATTCAGCGGCTTGTTTCTCGCCCATCAGCAACGCACGAAGATCTTCAGCAGAGGCGGTTTTAAGCTGTTCGGCGATAGAGTCATCGCTCAGAACATGCGTCAGCTGACGCAGCAGCGCCAGATGTTCATCTGACTTAGCAGCAATCCCGATAGCGACATAGGCGGTCTGATCTTCGCCCCAGGCAATGCCCTGCGGGAACTGGAACACCTGAACACCGGTTTTCAGCACCAGATCGCGGGTATCGGTGGTGCCATGAGGGATGGCGATGCCGTTGCCGAGGAAGGTTGAGGTCTGCTGTTCGCGCGCCAGCATGCCGTTGACGTAGCCTTCCGTCACATTGCCTGCAGCGGTTAACGCGGCAGCGACCTGACGAATGGCCTCTTCTTTGTTCTGGGCGCTGGCTCCGGTATGGATGGCCTGCAATTCGAGCTGGAACATAATTCTCCTCGCTTGCTGAGATTGAATCGTTTCAGCCAGTGGGGATTTTTTTACGCCATGCTGTTGAAAACAGGTGGCGCAGTCACCGCTGAAACGTTTCAGGGATTGTGGTACAGCAATTTTCCGTAGGCAAGAAAATGCGCAAATGGCGTAACAGATTTTTGACGTTACGCACATTTCAGGGCGGTTTTGGGGAATAAAAAGTGAACAGGCTGACGCGGTTGCTGTAAAGCAGAGATTACCGGACCAGAAATTTCAGCAGCGTCAGCGCCTCAGAGCGCGGTATCCGCTTCGAGTTGCAACAGCCAGGTCATCGCCTGATGGCGGGAACCGCTGCCCAGGCTGGGTGCCTGAATATTTTTGTAGCGGCCTGTAAGATTACTCTCGCAGCAGCGAGCATATGCCTGACCTATACATTTACTGAGGGCTGGCATAAACTGAGTCACTACGTTTATCCAGGCTATTACTGACGCCTGTGTTCGGGCCAGATTTTTAAAGAGGAACATCCAACATGAGAACCGTCTCTGTATTCAAAAATGGCAATAATCGCGCCATTCGCCTGCCTCGCGACATGGATTTTGAGGGAGTGAGCGAGCTGGAAATTATCAGGGAAGGAGATGCTATTATTCTGCGTCCTGTCAGACCCACATGGCGTTCATTTACCCAGCTTGAGAAAGCTGACTCTGACTTCATGACAGAGCGTGAAGACGTTATCAGCGATGAGGGACGTTTTGACCTGTGAACAA
This sequence comes from Pantoea sp. 9140, assembly GCF_000745295.1. Lineage (NCBI taxonomy): Bacteria > Pseudomonadati > Pseudomonadota > Gammaproteobacteria > Enterobacterales > Erwiniaceae > Pantoea > Pantoea sp. 9140. Next base: position 2,539,427 of record NZ_JQNO01000001.1, read on the forward strand.
CACTTACATGCTCGACACAAATATCTGCTCATTTATTATGCGTGAGCAGCCTGAAGAAGTCATCCGGCGACTGGAACAGGCGGTGCTGCGTAACCACCGGATTGTGGTTTCTGCAATTACTTATGCTGAAATGCGTTTCGGTGCGATCGGAAAGAAAGCTTCACCGCGGCATATGCATTTGGTCGATGCATTCTGCGCACGGCTTGATGCTGTACTGTCATGGGACCGTGCAGCGGTAGATACAACCACTGAAATCAAAGCAGCGCTGGCTGTTGTCGGAACGCCCATTGGTCCTAACGACACTGCGATTGCCGGGCATGCTATTGCGGCCAGGGCTATTCTGGTGACCAATAACACACGCGAGTTTCAACGGGTACCCGGATTGCAGCTGGAAGACTGGGTCAAATAAGCGTCTGGATTCAGTGTAAGCCGTGTGGATCGGTTCTCAGGCGCTTGTGCTGGCTTCAAGCTCAATCAGGTAGGTCATAGCTGAGGTACGATCTGTAAGACACATATCAATAGAAGGTTGCAGACTTCCGCATACTTTCGGCCTTAAATCTGAACCGAAAATCATGCACAAATTTTCATCCGATAACTGAATACATCGGACATTAGCCGGTTTACCCTGCGGCATTCCGGGGATGGGACTTGAGATTGAGGGCGCGATGCAGCATGCACCACAATCAATACGACACTGCATTAATACCTCTCACGCGACCTTCAGAATACAACCGACAGTAACAGAACCTCAGAGGGATCGACACTGTACCCTTCAACACTTAACTTCCCGCTTTAATCGCTTACCATCAGGCATGCCAGGAATCGGTGAAGAAACAGAGGGCACTGTGCAACCGGCACCGCATTGCATGCTGTGCTCCGGCAGAGAAAGTCGCGGCGACAATAGCAGTCCACCGCGCTAATTACCATGAAAGCCGCGGCCTGAGACAAAATTTCGCATCCACGATATTGCCAGTTTTCAACGGCGCGAGTAACGTTGCGCGCACTTCACTCTCAAGATAGCGAGAACAGCAATGCCAAAAGCCAATGAAATCAAAAAAGGGATGGCCGTCACGCACAACGGTAAACTGCTGCTGGTTAAGGACATTGATGTCCAGAGCCCCAGCGCACGCGGTGCCGCCACCCTGTATAAAATGCGCTTTACCGATGTCCGCACCGGTTTAAAAGTCGAAGAACGCTTCAAGGGCGACGAGATTATTGATGCAATTTCGCTCAGCCGCCGCAGCGTGACCTTCTCTTATATAGATGGTGACGAATACATTTTTATGGATGATGAGGATTACACTCCCTACTCCTTTAAACAGGAGCAGATTCAAGAAGAGCTGCTGTTTATCCCTGAAGGCGGCATCCCTGGCATTCACGTACTGACGATGGAAGGTCAGGTGCTGGCACTGGAACTGCCACAAACCGTGGATATGGAAATCGTGGATACCTCACCCGGCATTAAAGGCGCCTCTGCCAGTGCCCGCACCAAACCGGCCGGCATGAGCACGGGTCTCTCTATCCAGGTGCCGGAATACCTCAGCAATGGTGATCGCATCCGTATCCATATCGCTGAACGCCGCTACATGGGTCGTGCAGACTGACCGGTTGCCTTCTGCCTATCGTGATAATGTTATAGTATTACATTATCACGCTATTCTCTGGCAGGAGTTGGCTTATGACACGCGTTAACCTGATCACCGGCTTTCTGGGTAGCGGCAAAACCACGCTGCTCTGCCATCTGCTGGCCGCCAGGCCCGCCGGGGAAAAGTGGGCAGTGCTGGTCAACGAATTTGGTGAGATCGGGATCGACGGCACCCTGCTGGCCGATCGCGGCGCCACGCTGAAAGAGATCCCCGGCGGCTGCCTGTGCTGCGTGAATGGCCTGCCGATGCAGGTCGGGCTGAATATGCTGCTCAGGAGCAAGCCCGATCGGCTGCTGATCGAGCCAACCGGCCTGGGTCATCCGCGTCAGGTGTTGCAGATGTTAAGCGCGCCGGTTTATCAGGCGTGGCTGCAACTGAATGCCACCCTGACGCTGCTGGATGCGCGTCATCTGGCCGATCCTCGCATCGTTGCCAATGGAAATTTCCGCGATCAGCTCGCGGCTGCCGATATTGTCATCGCCAATAAGCGTGATTGCTGGGATGAAGCGGACCGTCAGCGCCTGGCTGACTGGCAGCAGCAGATGCAGCCTCCGCGTCCATTAATACAGACAGAATTTGGTCAGGTCCCCCTTTCCCTGCTGGATATGCCGTATCAGCCACGCGATATCCCTCTGCCGCATCATCATCATCCGGCAAATCCCAATAGCGGTCTGACGGCGTTACGTCTGGATGGCGAAGCACGCTGGCGTCGGGCGCTGAATCACGGCCAGGGTTACAGCGCCTGCGGCTGGCTGTTTGATGCTGATACGCTGTTCGACAGCGGCGCACTGCTGGAGTGGGTACGGCAGGCAGCGGTCGATCGTATTAAAGGTGTGATGCGCACGCCAGAAGGCACAATGCGTATTAACTGCCAGGCAAAAGAGTTGCAGAGTGAAACCCTCGCCACACCGCCACCCGATAGCCGCATTGAGATCATCCATTCTCAGCAGGCTGACTGGAATCGGCTACAATCGGCGTTGTTGAAATGCCGTTTACGCTAAGACAGGTATTGTCGGCGGTTATTTTTTTAAATGAGTTCTGATTATGCGCGCAACCCGCCTTATTACTATCCTGCTGCTTAATGCACTGGGCGTAGTGCTCTTTCTTTCGTGGTATCTGCCGCCAGAACATGGTTTCTGGTTCGGCATTGATAAAACTATATTCTATGGCTTCAACAATCAGATGGTGAGCCATCCGCTGTTCGCACTGATCGTCGCCATCACCAATTTTCGTGGTTTTGATGCGGTGTCATTGCTGGCCATGGGCCTGCTTTATCTGTCGATCTGGCGACGTGAAACGCCACAGGCGCGGCGGCGGATGCTGGCTATCGGCATCACTATGCTGCTCACCGCCGTGGTGCTTAACCAGCTGGGCCACCTGTTGCCGGTGAAACACTCCAGTCCGACGCTGTTCTTCGAGAATGTGCATCGCGTCAGCGAACTGACCGGTATCCCCGCTAAAGATGCCTCGAAAGACAGCTTCCCAGGCGACCACGGTATGATGCTGATTATTTTCGCCTGCTTTATCTGGCGTTATTTTGGTTTCAGCCGTTTTTTAATTGCCACCGCTATTGTGGTGATATTTTCACTGCCGCGCGTCATGGCGGGTGCACACTGGTTTACCGATATTGCCGTCGGTTCAATGTCAGTGATATTAGTGGGGCTGAGCTGGTGGCTATTAACGCCGGCCAGTGACGTGCTGGTTAACTGGTTTTATCGCAAATTACCGGGTAAATATAAGCCCGTGACGTAAATGTTAAGCGCGGACGATTTAATAGCCCTGGTCTTAACCGTCCGCGCTTATAAAAAACAGCCCACCACTATTAGCCTGCTAATTAAATTCACGAAAAGAAAAGGTTATGACCCTGCTGACAGGTTAAATAGCCACCAACACCCTCTGTCAATTAAGAAAACTCCAAAAACAGAGGCTATGCCCTGAATTGACGCCCCTTTCACTGCCTGTTCTCATCATCATTTCACCACAATTGTTGCTAAAGTAGTCAGTGTGTTACGGTTTGATTTCACATCAAAAAAACCTATATGAAATTGATTAAAAGCACTCGCCACGGCGTCTGTAATCAGTTAACCTCAGTCGCAGTGAGGCTACAGCGGCAGAAAATTCGGATTTTTTACCGTTAAAATGTGTCCATTAACACATTTTAGTAATTAAGGATTTGTCTTAGGCTGTTTCGCTTATTAATCTCCCTGTTTTGTCATCTGGCTGGCGACAATTTTGTCGTAAGGAAATCGAAGGAAAACCCGAATAATGGTCAAGTCTCAACCAATACTGAGATATATCTTGCGGATCGTGCCCGCACTGGCGCTGGCCACACTCCTCTCAGCTTGTAGCAGTACACATAGCAGTCAAAACGCGAATAACGAGAATCATGAAGTTAACAACCACAATGGTTTTTTACTTCAGGCGTCTCAGGATGAGTTTGAAGAAATGGTGCGTAACGTCGACGTTAAGTCGCGCATCATGGAACAATACGCCGTCTGGAAAGGTGTGCGCTATCGCCTCGGTGGCGATACCAAACGCGGGATCGATTGTTCCGCCTTTGTACAACGCACTTTCCGCGATCAGTTTGGCTTAGAATTACCGCGCTCGACCTCTGAGCAGCAGGACACCGGTAAAGAGATTACCCGCAGTAAACTGCGTCCTGGCGATCTGGTGATGTTCCGTGCCGGTTCGACTGGTCGTCATGTGGGTATTTATCTGGGTAACGACAATTTCGTTCATGCCTCCACCAGCAGTGGCGTCATGATCTCCAGTCTCAATGATGACTACTGGAAAAAGCGTTACCGTGAAGGACGCCGTGTATTAAGTCGTAACCCGACCTGATTATCACCTTCGATCTTCTCTCAGCCAGAGAACATGAAACGCTGCTTACGCAGCGTTTTTTTTCGTGCCTTATTCTTAGCGGCAGTCGTTTTATCAGATAAAAGCATTGTATTTCAGATTAATAACGAGACATTTCGGACACTCTCGTTATATTCTCGGTCGCTTAAACCGAAGCAGTCGTGTGCAATACATAATAATAATTTGATCAGGGGAAGTTCCTCATGCCACTGTCGGGGGCGCTAAGGCGCCATGCCACCTATCCTCGCCGAATCGCATGGAGTAGTGCGATGGCCGGTGGCGTATTCTTTCTTCTGTTTGCCGTCCTGTCATTTCACCAGACCTGGCAGAAGCGCGAACGACAGCATCAGCAACTGCTGGAGAACAGCCGCACAGCATTACAGCAAACGCTTTCCAGCCTGCTCAACAGCACCCTCAGTCCCCTGCTTCCGTTCACCCACACTGCCTGTCATACCATCAATCGTGAACTGACCTCGCGCGCCGCGTTTGCCGGTAATCTCCGCGCCATCCTGCTGGTTAACGACGGCAATGCCTTTTGCTCCTCGGCCACCGGCAGTTTTAGCCTGCCGCTTAATGTGATCGCACCTGATAGTGATGTCTCACGTGACATCGATCTGCAGCTGATGTCAGGCACGCCGCTTCAGCCAAATAAACCGGCGCTGGGATTGTGGATTAAAAATCCTGGCAGTCAGCAGTCAGGTGTCTTCGCGACGCTGAATATCAGTCTGGCTCCCTACCAGCTGCAGGTCTCCGGGCATCCGGAAATTACCGGTATGGCGCTGATGGCACAAAAGAGTGCCTTAACCAGCTGGCAGCCTGGCGTGATGAAAAATAAAAGTCTGCCGCCGCCGCTGTATCAGCAGGCGCTGACAGACTATCCGCTGAAGTTTGTGTTGTTCGGTTCGGTTCTGGCGTTCAGTGATTACCAGAATATCCTGCTGTGCAGCCTGCTGCTATCACTGATGGTTTCCGGCGGCTGCTGGCTGCTGTTATCTGTTTATCAGCGTCCGGGGAAAGAGCTGATTCGGGGCATGAAGCGCGGTGAGTTTCACGTTGAATATCAGCCGCTGGTCACCTCCCACGATGGTCAACCTTATGGTATGGAAGCGTTACTGCGCTGGACCCATCCGACTGAAGGCCCGATCCCGCCGGATGTGTTTATTCAGTATGCCGAGTCGCAGAACCTGATTATTCCGCTGACGCGGCATCTGTTTCAGCTGGTTTCACGTGATGCGCACCAGCTGTGTCATACCATTCCCCGTCATGCCTGCCTCAGCCTCAACATCTCTCCGCTGCATCTGGCTGACAGCTGTTTCCGGCAGGATGTGCTGCGCTGGCTTGATACCATGCCTGCGGCTCACTTTAATTACGTGTTTGAGATTACCGAGCGCGCCATGGTGCGCGATGAAAACGTCGGGGAACTGTTTGACTGGCTGCATCAGCAGCATATCAACATTGCCATTGATGATTTTGGCACCGGCCACAGTGCGCTGATCTATCTGGAACGTTATGCGTTTGATTACCTGAAAATCGATCGGGGTTTTGTCCAGAGCATCGGTACAGAAACCCTGACCTCGCCAGTGCTGGACACCGTGCTGCAGCTGGCGAAGAAACTGAATCTGAAAAGTGTGGCGGAAGGGGTAGAAACCGGCGAACAGGCCGCCTGGCTGATCCATCGTGGCGTGACTCATCTGCAGGGTTACATCTTCAGCCGTCCGCTGCGACCGGAAACGCTGATAGACTATTTCCGGCGTCATAACGCCTGAGACTCTCTGGCCCGAATCGCGCCGGACATTTAACGGGAGAGAACATGCTATTTCGCCTGGGATTTCTGCTGCTGTGCGGCCTCTTCAGCGCCCCGCTGCTGGCTGCATCAGTCCTGCAAACGTTCGCCTTCACACAGACCGGCGAAGCGAAATATCCGCCCGGCTTCAGCCATTACGATTACGCTGACCCCCGCGCGCCAAAAGGCGGCAGTATTACCCTGGCGGTAGTGGGCACTTACGACAATTTCAACCGCTACGCCTCACGCGGCAATCCGGGCATCAATACCGGCACGCTTTATGACGGCCTGTACACCAGCTCAGACGATGAACCGGGCAGCTATTATCCGCTGATTGCTGAATCAGCCCGCTACGCCAGCGATTTTACCTGGATTGAAATACGCCTGAATCCCCGCGCCCGGTTCCATGACGGCACACCAGTCACCGCCCGCGACGTAGCGTTCACCTTTCAGAAGTTCATGACCGAGGGCGTGCCTCAGTTCCGCGTCGCCTACCGTGGCGTGACCGTCAGAGCGCTGGACGATCACACTGTCCGCATCGGGGCACAGAAACCGGATAAAGATCTGCTGCTTGGGTTACTGACGCTACCGGTTATCCCCGAGTCGTTCTGGCGCGATAAGAAGTTTAACGAGCCGTTAAGCGCACCACCGCTTTCCAGTGGACCTTATCGCATCACGCGCTGGAAGCTGGGCCAGTTTATTGAGTTCAGCCGGGTAAAAGATTACTGGGCCGCCGATCTGCCGGTGAATCGTGGACGCTTTAATTTTGATCGCATGCGCTACGACTACTATCTGGATGACAATGTAGCGTTCGAAGCCTTTAAAGCGGGTGCGTACGACTGGCGTGAAGAGACATCGGCGAAGAAATGGTCGACCCAGTATCGCGGCCGCAATTTCGACAATGGCAGCATTGTAAAAGAAACCGCGCCCAATGAAGCCGCTATCGATACCCGCTGGCTGGCATTCAACAATGAAAAACCGCTATTCCACGATCGCCGCGTGCGTCAGGCGTTGTCACTGATGTTCGATTTCGAGTGGATGAATAAAGCGCTCTATTACGGTGCCTGGCAGCGTGCCAGCAGCTACTTCCAGAATACAGAGTATGCGGCCCACGGCGTGCCGGATGCACAGCAGCTGGCGCTGCTTGAACCGTGGCGCGCGCAGCTGCCACCTGCGCTGTTCAGCCAGCCTTATCTGCCGCACAAAACCGATGGCAGCGGCTATGACCGCGCCAGTCTGTTAAGCGCGTTTGACCTGCTGAAACAGGCGGGCTGGCAGATTAAAAATCGCCGACTGATTAACGATAAAACCGGTCAGCCATTTACGGTCGAACTGCTGCTGCGCGGTGGCACCAGTACTGAATGGGCGTTACCGTTGCAGCACAACCTTGCGCGGCTCGGCATTACGTTGAACCTGCGGCAGATCGACAGCTCGCAGTACCTGCGGCGCTGGCGTGAAGGCGACTATGACATGATTGCCACCGTTTATGGGGCGATGCCGATTCCGACCTCCAGTCTGCAGATCCTCTGGCAGTCCGACTACATCACCTCGTCGTGGAATACCGCGCGGGTCAAAGACCCAATCGTTGATCACTTTGTGAAACAGATTATCGCGCATCAGGGCGACCCTGCCGCGCTGCGGCCGCTGGCACAGGCGCTGGATCGGGTACTGCTGTGGAATGCGTATATGATCCCGATGTGGTACAACGCTGAACAACGGCTGGCGTACTGGGATAAGTTTTCACACCCTGCCCGCAAACCTGCCTACAGCACCGGGCTGGAAAACTGGTGGTACGACACAAATAAAGCCGGACGCCTGCCGGCCAGCAAACGCTAAGGAGATGACCGTTGGCCGCATACTTTCTGCGCAGATTGCTGCTGATTATCCCGACCTTATGGGCGATCATCACGCTTAACTTCTTTATCGTGCAAATCGCGCCCGGCGGACCGGTCGATCAGGCGCTGGCGAATATTGAGTTTGGTCAGACCACTGGCCTGCCCGGCAGCGGCGCGGAGAACGCCAGTTCACGCGCCAGCGTCAGTCATCTTAATCCCGCAGATAATCAGTACCGTGGGGCGCGCGGGCTGGATCCCGAAGTAATTGCGGAAATTAAAAAGCGTTACGGCTTCGATAAACCGCTGTGGCAGCGCTACGGCGAGATGCTGTGGAACTACCTGCGTTTTGATTTTGGCGACAGCCTGTTTCGCAGCGCCTCGGTGATCGGGCTGATTAAGGAGAGCCTGCCGGTCTCCATCAGTCTGGGATTATGGAGCACGCTGATCATCTATCTGGTTTCGATCCCGCTCGGGATCCGCAAAGCGGTGCGCAACGGCAGCGCCTTTGATGTCTGGAGCAGCGCGTTTATTATCATTGGCTACTCCATTCCGGCTTTTCTGTTCGGCATCATGCTGATCGTACTGTTTGCCGGTGGCAGCTATCTCGACTGGTTCCCACTGCGCGGGCTTACGTCTGCGCAGCACGACACCCTGCCCTGGTATGGCAAAGTGCTGGATTACTTCTGGCATATCGCCCTGCCGGTACTGGCAACGGTGATTGGCGGCTTTGCCACACTGACGATGCTGACGAAAAACGCCTTTCTGGATGAGATCCGCAAGCTCTATGTGGTGACCGCGCGCGCCAAAGGCGTGCCGGAACGCCGTATTCTCTATCACCATGTTTTTCGCAATGCCATGCTGCTGGTGATTGCCAGCTTCCCCGCCACGTTTATCAGCATGTTTTTTACCAGCTCAGTATTGATCGAAGTGATGTTCTCGCTCAACGGACTCGGCCTGCTCGGCTATGATGCGACGCTGCAACGTGATTATCCGGTGATGTTTGGCACGCTCTATATTTTTACGCTGATCGGTTTGCTGATGAACATTCTCAGCGATCTGACCTATACGCTGGTCGATCCGCGTATCGATTTCGGGAGCCGCTCATGACGCTCTCTCCGCTGAATCAACAGCGCTGGCAGCGCTTTCGCCATAACCGTCGCGGCTACTGGTCACTGTGGATCTTTCTGGTCATTTTCCTGCTGTCGCTGTGTGCCGAACTGATCGCCAATGACAAGCCGCTGCTGGTGCATTACCAGCAGCGCTGGACGGTGCCGCTGCTGTTTGACTACAGCGAAACCGACTATGGCGGCGTACTGGCGACAGCGGCAGATTATCAGGATCCCTGGCTGCGGCAGCGCATTGCGCAGAACGGCTGGGCTTTATGGGCTCCGATTCGCTTCAGCGACAGCACCATCAACTTTGCTACTCAGGTGCCCTTCCCCTCTCCGCCCTCTGCGCAGAACTGGCTCGGCACGGACGCCAACGGTGGCGACGTACTGGCACGGCTGCTCTATGGTACGCGCATCTCCCTGCTGTTCGGCGTGCTGCTGACACTTATCTCCAGTATCATCGGGATTGTGATTGGCGCGGTGCAGGGTTATTTCGGCGGCAGAATTGATCTGATTGGGCAGCGGATGATTGAGGTCTGGTCCGGCATGCCTGCGCTGTTTCTGCTGATCCTCCTCTCCAGCGTCATTCAGCCCGGTTTCTGGTGGCTGCTGCTGGTCACCGTCGCGTTTGGCTGGATGAGCCTGGTGAGCGTGGTCCGGGCCGAGTTTCTGCGAACCCGAAACTTTGATTACATCCGCGCAGCACAGGCGCTGGGCGTCAGCGATGGCCGGATTATGCTGCGTCACATGCTGCCTAACGCGATGGTAGCAACCCTGACCTTTCTGCCCTTTATTTTGTGCGGATCGATTACCACGCTCACCTCCCTCGACTTCCTCGGCTTTGGTCTGCCGCTGGGTTCGCCCTCGCTGGGCGAGTTACTGCTGCAGGGCAAAAATAACCTGCAGGCACCCTGGCTGGGCCTGGCGGGCTTTTTCACCCTGGCGATCCTGCTCTCGCTGCTGATTTTTATCGGCGAAGCGGTGCGCGACGCCTTTGATCCGGGCAAAGGAGCCTGAATGACAACGCCACTGCTTGCCATCAATCATCTCTCGGTCGCCTTTCGTCAGGGCGAGCAGCTTCGCCAGGTCGTGAATGACGTTTCACTGCGCATTGACGCGGGCGAAACGCTGGCGCTGGTGGGTGAGTCGGGTTCCGGCAAAAGCGTCACGGCGCTGTCGGTAATGCGACTGCTGCATGAGGCGGCGGTGGTTTACCCCCGTGGAGAGATTCTGTTTAACGGTGAAGATCTGCTGCGCGCCCGCGAGCAACGACTGCGCGCGATTCGCGGCAACCAGATCGCAATGATTTTTCAGGAGCCGATGGTATCGCTGAATCCGCTGCACACCGTGGAGAAGCAGCTGTATGAAGTGCTGTCGCTGCATCGCGGGCTGCGTCGTCCGGCTGCACGTGGTGAGATTCTCAGCGTGCTTGATCGGGTCGGTATCCGTCAGCCTGCTACCCGGCTCAACGATTTCCCCCACCAGCTTTCCGGCGGCGAACGCCAGCGGGTGATGATCGCCATGGCGCTGCTGACCGAGCCTCAGTTGCTGATTGCCGATGAGCCGACCACTGCACTGGATGTGACGGTACAGGCGCAGATTCTGGCGCTGCTGCGTGAACTACAGCGGGAGCTGAATATGGGCATGCTGTTTATCACCCATAACCTGAATATCGTGCGTCAGCTGGCAGATAACGTCAGCGTGATGCGTCAGGGTCAGATTGTGGAACAGAATCGCTGCCAGATTCTGCTGAACCAGCCGCAACATCCTTACAGCCAGCAGTTGCTGGCCGCCGAGCCGGAAGGAAAAGCGCTGCCGCTACCCGCAGACGCGCCGGTCATTCTTCGGGTCGAACAGCTTAAGGTCAGTTTTGCGCAGCGGCGCGGACTGTTCCGGCGGCAGACCGGCGAAAAGCAGGTGCTTTCCGGGCTGAGTTTCAGCCTGCGGCGGGGCGAAAGTCTGGGTCTGGTGGGCGAGTCCGGGTCGGGTAAAAGCACCACCGGCCTGGCGCTGTTGCGGCTGATTTCCTCACGTGGCGACGTCTGGTTTGACGGCCAGCCGCTGCATCAGCTGTCGCGCCGGCAACTTCTGCCGCTGCGTCAGCGCATTCAGGTGGTGTTTCAGGATCCCAATTCCTCGCTCAATCCGCGTATGACGGTGCAGCAGATTATTGCTGAAGGTCTGGCGGTGCATCAGCCCGAACTGAACAGTGCCCAGCAGGCGCAGCGGGTGATTGCGGTGATGGAAGAAGTGGGACTGGAAGCGGAAAGCCGGCATCGTTATCCGGCCGAATTCTCTGGCGGTCAGCGACAGCGTATTGCTATCGCACGGGCACTGATTCTGGAGCCGGAGCTGTTGATACTGGATGAACCCACCTCATCGCTGGATCGCACGGTGCAGAAGCAGATTCTGACGCTGTTACGCCGCTTACAGCAGCAGCGTCAGCTCAGCTATCTGTTTATCAGTCACGACCTGGATGTGGTTCGCGCCCTGTGTCACCAGCTTATTGTGCTGCGTCAGGGGGAGGTAGTGGAACAGGGAGAGTGTGAAACGTTGTTTGCGTCACCGACGGCTGTGTATACCCGCGAGCTGCTGCAGTCGGCGCAACTCACCCTGCGATAAATGTTTCCGCAATCGCCACGCCCTGATTTTTCAGGCAGCAGTTAGTGGCGCTTTCGTCGCGACGCTGAATAAACAGGCAGGGCTGCCCTTCGCACTCGGCCACTTTGCAATCGACCTGAATATCCGCCAGCACCTCTTTCAGCTGCTGCAGGATCTCCCACGCCGGAATGCCGTCATGGCTGATCAGACGCAACGCCACGAACTCTTGCTCATCCAGCATTGTGTCATCGGATTCAATGGCACTGTGGTGATCGCTGGCCCAGCGAAAACGCTGTGGCAGACGATGCACAATTGAAAGTTGCAGCATAGGTTACTCTCCCCGATGAGTTTATGTCGCAACACCGACCTGCCCGGCTGAAAACGGGTTGATCCCCGCAGAGTCAGGACAGGGATGACTGGCCCGTCCATGCGGATTGCAGAAGCGCATTTTTTGCGACTTACATCGCACTTCAGCCTATATGTACCGCGTTCACACGCCGTTAACAATCATTTTAGACGCATTGCGGTTACTTTTTTAGCTAAAAGTTTTCACAAGTAAGAAACAAAACCGGCGAGATGTGCATCACTGCGGACAACGGCGGGGAAACCACTGCGCCCGATTAACGGGGCGCAGTGCGGGAACGTGAAGCGTAGAAAAAGAGCAACAGAGAGATTGTTGCGCAGAGTGCGATAGTGCCGACCATCGGCCAGGCGCTGTTAAAACTCACCAGCGACAGCAACGCACCGACAAACGCGCCGACGCCAAAACGCAGCGTGCCCGCCAGGGACGAGGCCGTGCCCGCCATGTGCGGGAACTCATCCAGGATCACCGCCATCGCATTCGATGAGACCATCGACACACAGCCGATAAACAGCGCGATCCCCATCACCAGCGGCAGGAAACCGAGGCTGAAAGCGCTGACAATCAGCAGCCAGATCCCCATGCAGAACTGAATCAGCAGGCCCAGCCGGAACATTGCCACCGGGCCAAAGCGGCGCACGGCGCGGCTGTTAATCAGCGTCAGCAGAAACAGAAACACCACGTTAAGGCCAAAGTAGTAGCCAAAGTTTTGCGGTGAGACGTGATTCAGCTCGATGTAAACAAAGGGGCCAGCATTGAGAAAGGTAAACAGCCCGGCAAAGGAGAAGCCGCTTGCCAGCATATAGCTGAACGCCCGCTTGTGGCGGAACAGGGTCACGAAATTGCCCAGCGTGGTGCGCAGGTGAAACCGCTGTCGCTGCTCCGGCTTCAGGGTTTCGCGGATCTGCGTGGTGACCAGCACCGTCGTCACCAGTGCCGCGCCCGCAAGCGCCCAGAAGATGGCATGCCAGCTCCAGAGCACCAGCAGCCAGCCCCCGATAATCGGGGCCAGCAGCGGCGCAATGGTGGTAATCAGCATCACAAAGGACATCATGCGCGAGAAGTCCTCTTTCGAGTAACTGTCACGCATCAGGGCATTAATCACCACACTGGCTGCGGCAGCCGACAGCCCGTGCAGGAAGCGCATCAGAATCAGCTGGTCGATGCTCTGCGACAGCGCACAGGCCGCGGCGGCACAGGCGAAGATCAGGGTGCCGAGTGCAATCACCGGCTTACGCCCATAGCTGTCTGCCAGTGGCCCATAGATAAGCTGGCCAATCGCGAAGCCAAGGATGTAGAGGTTAAGCGACATCTGCACGCTACCGGCTGACACACCGAACTCACGCGCAATCTGCGGCATCGCAGGCAGATACATGTCGATCGACAATGGCATCAGCATGGCTAACAGACCAAGGATGACAACCAGTCCTGTTGGCGAATTCTTTTCCTTACGCACACCCTCTCCTGCACAAATGAATCAGGTACGGGCCGCCTGGCCCGCCCGGTTATTTTGCCTGCAGCTCTTTTGGCAGACCGATACTGGCGATCTCGTCTTCTGTCAGCGCCCGGTATTCGCCCGGTTCCAGATCGTCGTCCAGCGCAATGTCACCGATACGTTCGCGATGCAGCTCAATGACCCGGTTGCCGACGGCGGCAAACATCCGTTTCACCTGGTGATAGCGGCCTTCGCTCAGGGTCAGCCGCACGTCTGTGGGGGTAATCACCTCCAGCTGTGCCGGTTTCGTCAGGTCCTTCTCATTGTGGAGCTGCACGCCCGCGGTAAACTGCGCGGCCGTATCGTCACCGAGCGGCGATTCCAGGGTGACACGATAGGTTTTCTCGCAGTGATGACGTGGCGAGGTAATGCGATGTGACCACTGGCCATCATCTGTCAGCAGCACCAGCCCGGTGGTGTCAATATCAAGACGCCCTGCCGCGTGCAGTTTGAATGACATTGGCTCTTCGATGAAATAGAGGATAGTCGGATGATCGGGATCGTCGGTTGAGCAGACGTAGCCCTGCGGTTTGTTCAGCATAAAGTAGCGTGGGCCGGTGAGCATCTGCAGCACGTTGCCGTCGTAGGCGACTTCGTGGTCGGGCAGCAGTTTAAACGCGGTGTCGCGTACCACTTCACCGTTGACGGTGACACGCTGACCACGGATCTCGCGATGAGCGATAGCGCGGCTGATTTCCAGTTGCTGAGAGATGAATTTGTCGAGTCGCATGAATTCGTTTTGCCTGTTACTGCGGAGGGAATCTGAAACGGCCTGGTTAACCGTTGAAAATGTGCGGGAAGTATAACGTGATCCGCGCCAGCCTGACAGCGCGTTTACCGCCCTTTCATGGCATAATTACCACCAGTTTTATAAAAGTGAGCAACATGTCTTTTACCTTACGCCCCTATCAACAGGATGCGGTGAATGCCACCGTGGCGCATTTCCGTCGCCATCAGGAGCCCGCCGTTATTGTGCTGCCAACCGGTGCCGGAAAAAGTCTGGTGATTGCCGAGCTGGCACGGCTGGCGCGTGGCCGGGTGCTGGTGCTGGCGCACGTCAAAGAGCTGGTGGCACAGAACCACAGCAAATATCAGGCTTACGGACTGGAGGCCGATATTTTTGCCGCCGGCCTGCAGCGCAAAGAGAGCCAGCGCAAAGTGGTGTTTGGCAGCGTACAGTCGGTGGCGCGTAACCTCGACCTGTTCGACAGCGCCTTCTCGCTGGTGATCGTCGATGAGTGCCACCGCATCGGCGATGACAAAGAGAGCCAGTATCAGCAGATCTTCAACCATCTGCGTCAGCACAATCCTCAGCTCCGTTTACTCGGCCTGACCGCCACGCCGTTCCGGCTGGGTAAAGGCTGGATTTATCAGTTCCACTATCACGGCATGGTACGTGGCGACGAAAAGTCGCTGTTCCGCGACTGCATTTATGAGCTGCCGCTACGCTATATGATCAAGCATCAGTTCCTGGTGCCGCCTGAGCGGCTGGATATGCCGGTGGTGCAGTATGATTTCAGCCGCCTGACGGCACAGTCTAACGGCCTGTTCAGCGAAGCCGATCTGAATCGCGAGCTGAAACAGCAGCAGCGCGTAACGCCCCATATCATCCGGCAGATTGTGGAGTTCGCTGAAGATCGGCTGGGGGTGATGATTTTCGCCTCAACGGTAGAGCATGCGCGGGAAATTCTGCAGCTGCTGCCTGAAAACAGCGCGCTGGTCTCTGCCGACACCCCCGCCCGCGAGCGTGATGCCCTGATTCTGGCGTTTAAAGCGCAGCAGCTGAAATTCCTGGTGAACGTGGCGGTGCTGACCACCGGGTTTGATGCTCCGCACGTGGATCTGATTGCGATCCTGCGCCCGACCGAGTCAGTGAGCCTCTACCAGCAAATCGTCGGCCGCGGGCTGCGGCTCTCGCCCGGTAAAACCGACTGTCTTATCCTGGATTATGCCGGTAATCCGCATGACCTTTTTACGCCCGAAGTCGGCGCGCCTAAAGGTAAGAGCGACAACCAGCCGGTGCAGGTTTTCTGTCCCGCCTGCGGTTTCGCCAACACCTTCTGGGGCAAGGCGACCGCCGATGGCATGGTGATTGAGCATTTTGGCCGACGCTGTCAGGGCGTGCTGGAAGATGATGAGGGTGAGCGCGAACAGTGTGATTTCCGCTTCCGCTTTAAAAGCTGCCCTGACTGTGGCGCAGAGAATGATATTGCCGCCCGGCGCTGCCATCAGTGCGACAAAATTCTGGTCGACCCGGACGATATGCTTAAAGCTGCCCTGAAACTGAAGGATGCGCTGGTGCTGCGCTGTGGCGGTATGACGCTGGAACAGGGCCGCGACGCCAAAGGTGAATGGCTGAAGGCAACTTATCATGATGAGGAAGGCACCAGCGTCAGCGAACGGTTTCGCCTGCAGACACCCGCCCAGCGTAAGGCGTTTGAACAGCTCTTTATGCGCCCGCATCAGCGCGCGCCCGGCGTACCGCTGGGCTGGCAGACCGCCGCTGACGTGCTGGCGTTGCAGCCCCTGCTGCGACATCCCGACTTTGTCGTGGCGCGCGCCAAAGGCCAGTTCTGGCAAATCCGCGAGAAAATGTTTGATTATCAGGGTCGTTATCGCCGCGCCAATGAGCTGCGGTAATCCCTGCTGGCGGGTATATCGTTTGCTACCACCTGGCATAACGGCTATACTGCCGCCCGCTTTTGCATGTGCATCAGCGGGATTGAATAACCTGCCTGTTACTGGGTCGCCTGTAGCAGGATTAAATAAAGAGATATATTAATGCTCACTATCAATGCAGTAGAACGTAAAGAGCAGGGTAAGGGTGCGAGCCGCCGCCTGCGTACAGCAAACCGTTTCCCGGCCATCATCTACGGTGGTTCTGAAGCGGCTGTTGCCATCGATCTGGATCACGACTCAGTAATGAACCTGCAGGCTAAGCCAGGTTTCTACGACGAAGTTCTGACCCTGTCAGTTGACGGCAAAGAAACTAAAGTGAAAGTTCAGGCTGTTCAGCGTCACCCGTTCAAGCCAAAACTGTTCCACATCGACTTCGTTCGCGCTTAATCGCGAATTACGTTGAAAAACAGAAGGGCCGGTTGAGAAACCGGCCCTTTTATTTTGTCGCTGATACACCAGGACAATCGACGTATCAGGCAACAGAGCCGGGCTAAGCCCGGCTTTTTTTATTTGCTGCTGGTACGGCGCTGGAGCTGATCGCGCAGATTAGGCGGTGTGCCCTTAATCGTCAGAGTGTCCGTGGCCGGATCCCAGAAAATGCGTTCACCCAGCAACATCGCATCAAAGTTCAGGGTCAGTCCCCCGCCGCTTCCGGCAAACTTTGTCAGCTGACGCAACGTGCTGCGATCCGCAGGGAAGCTCTCTTCCAGCTCGTAACCCTGCTCCTGGGTAAAGGCCTGAAAGGTTTTTTCGCCCAGCGGTGGCAGTTCGCTCGACAGATCTTCCAGCGCAATCTCTTCGCCCGCCTGCAGCTGCTCGTTGCAGTAGCTGTAAACCTGCTGGCGATAGTTCTGCCGCTCCTGCTTGTCCAGTTCCGATTCGTTGCAGTAGTCATCGACCGCCTGCAACAGACCGCGGTTCTGCGCCTTAGTGTCTAATCCCACTTCGGCTCCGAGGAAGTCCATAAAGAAGTCAGCGACCTTACGACCAACGCGGCCGCGCAGGAAGGTCAGGTAACGGGTCGATTCCGGGTTGGTTTCCCATTCGGTCAAGTCGATACGCGCTACGATGTCCGCATGATTGATATCGAGATAATGCGTGCTGCTGATATCCAGCTGCTCATTGACGCGCATGCTGGACTGGCTGTTCAGCACCGCAATCAGCAGGTACTCCACCGCCAGATAGCGATAGTGAATAAACAGCACCACGCCGCCTTCCGCAAACGGGTATTTTGCCAGCTCGTCGCGCAGACGACCGGTCGCGGCACGGCTAAAAGCGAGAAAATCATCGTTGCCCTTACGACAATTACGCAGCGCTTCTGCCAGTTCACTCTCAGCGTTGAACAGGCCATAGGCTTTGCTTTTTGCGCTGTAAACCCGGTGTAACTCTTCCACCATCGCGTTGACCGTGTTGGTGGCAGGCAGCAGCGAATCGCGCAGCGCCAGTTCAAGCTGGTTTTCATCGCGTTTGATTAACTGATGCAGGGCAATCTGGTCGATATCCAGACTCATGGTAGACTCTCCTTTTAGCACAGGCGCGTATTCAAACACCGCCAGCATCGGCTTTCAACTCCATGCTGAAAGCGAACGCGGTACTTTCGATAAAATTGCGGTAAAAAGTGCGCTGTTCCGGTAATATATCGCCTTTTGAAATGAGCTTAGACGACGATATGGCACAATCATCACGCTACAGTGACGAACGCGTGGAACAACTCCTCGCGGAAATGGCCCAAATCCTGCACAAGGATAAAGCCCCCACCGACCTCTCCCTGATGGTACTGGGAAATATGGTGACCAACTTAATTAACAGCGATGTCGCTCCGGCGCAACGTCGTTCACTGGCACGCTCTTTCGCCGATGCCCTTCAGGCATCTGTGCGCGACGACAATGCTCATTAATTGGCTGATTTGACTTCATAATATGGTAACCAACCGGCAGCGCTACCGCGAAAAAGTCTCCCAGATGATCAGTTGGGGGCACTGGTTTGCTCTGTTTAATATCTTATTCGCGCTGATTTTAGGCAGTCGCTACCTGTTGGTCGCCGACTGGCCTTCTTCGCTGGCGGGGCGTATCTACGCCTATACCAGCTGGGTTGGCCACTTCAGTTTTGTCGTGTTTGCCGCTTATCTGCTGATTATTTTCCCGCTGACCTTTGTGGTGATGTCGCAACGGCTGATGCGGGTGTTATCTGCGGTGATTGCGACGTCCGGGCTGACGCTGGTGATGGTCGACAGTGCGGTCTTCAGCCGTTTCCACCTGCACCTGAATCCGGTGGTGTGGGAACTGGTCATTAACCCCGATCAGAGCGAGATGGCGCGTGACTGGCAGCTGATGTTTATCAGCGTGCCGCTGATTTTCCTGGTCGAGATGCTGTTTGCGACCTGGAGCTGGCAGAAGCTGCGCAGCCTCAATCGCCGTTCATTTGGTAAACCTGTCGCAGCTCTGTTTATCAGCGCCTTCTTTGCCAGCCACCTGATGTATATCTGGGCCGATGCCAACTTCTATCGCCCGATTACCATGCAGCGAGCCAATCTGCCGCTCTCCTATCCGATGACCGCCCGCCGCTTCCTGGAACGTCACGGCTTGCTGGATGCGCAGGAGTATCAGCGCCGTCTGGTTCAGCAGGGGGATCCGGAAGCGCTGGCGGTAGAGTATCCGCTGAGCGACATTACTTTCCGTGACGCCGGGACACGCAATAACCTGCTGGTGCTGACCGTCGATGGTCTGAACAACGCCACGCTGGCCAAAGCGCTGCCGCAACTCAATCAGTTTGCCAGCGAGAACGTGCGTTTCACGCAGCACTACAGCGCGGGTGATACGCCGGAGAAAGGCTTATTCGGCCTGTTCTACGGTATCTCCTCCAGCTACATGAACGGCATTCTGGCCTCCCGGACGCCGTCTGCCCTGCTGGGTGCATTGAGTACCCAGGGTTATCAGTTTGGCCTGTTCTCCTCAGAAGGCTTTAATCCGCCGCTCTACCGCCAGGCGTTGCTGACCGATTATTCACTGCCTGCCACCAGCAGTCAGCCCAACGCCAGCACCGTGGGGCAATGGCAGAACTGGCTGGAGAAACAGAAAGATTCACAGGCGCCCTGGTTCTCATGGATCGCCCTGAACGGCCCTGATGTGACCGGCGACAGTGCCAAAGCGCGTCAGCGCAGCTATCTGCGTCAGGCTCCGGCTGTTGATGAACAGATTCACGCGGTGCTCAGCAGCCTGCAGGCACGTGATTTGCTGAAGAACACCGTCGTGGTGATCACCGCGCAGCGTGGTCTGGCGCTGGATGGCAATCCTGACAGTGCCGGAAACCGCCAGACGTTGCAGGTGCCGTTAGTGATTCACTGGCCTGACACCCCCGCGCAGACGGTTGATCGCCTTTCGGATCATCAGGATGTGATGGCGACGCTGATGCAGCGCCTGCTGCATGTGCGGACCAATCCGGTGAATTACTCGCAGGGTGAAGATCTGTTTGCAGCGCGTCGTCGCCATGACTGGGTCGCCAGCAGCGAAGAGAATAAACTGGTCATTACCACGCCGCAGGTGACGCTGGTGCTCAACAACAATGGCAGCTATCGCGCTTATGATGCGCAGGGCAACGCGCTTAAAGATCACAAGCCAGAGCTGGCATTGCTGTTGCAGGTACTCACCGAGGAGAAGCGGTTTATCGCTAACTGATTAATTATCAGGCAAATAGTTTGCGGGTATCTTGCATTCATGACGATAACCAGTAGACTTATCTTCCAGTGTTCGGCACGTAGCGCAGCCTGGTAGCGCACGGTCATGGGGTGTCCGGGGTCGGAGGTTCAAATCCTCTCGTGCCGACCAAATTCCCTGAAAAGCAGCCCAAAAGGCTGCTTTTTTCGTTTCTGTCGTCAGACTTTAACTTCCCTCGCGCGTCCAGCAATCCGATCTATACTTAAAAACGAGTGGGTAACAAGAGGAGAGTTCATGACAGTAATCGAAAAAGACGATCCAACCGAAGCACCTGAGTCCGGCGATAAGCAACCTTCCCCGCCAGACGAAAAGTAACCCACAGGGCCGCGTCTGACGCGGCCTTTCTCTGTCGCTGCTTCCCATTGCTTAATATTCAGATTAATCCCGAACGGGGTTAACATTCCTCATGTAATCATCAGGTTAAAGCTTGCAAAAAAGCCTGATCCGCCTCATAAAAGTAGCCACCCGCTGCGCTTTTTCATCAAACTGAAACAAAAATGTCACAGAAAATATCTACCCTGAACTCCCCAGAAATTGACGGATAATTTTTATGGCGATCAAAGCGAAAAGCCTGAAAGATGCAGAAGCGTTACTTCATTCAGGCATTAGCAAAGTGGAACTGGCGTATGACATTGGCAGCGACGATTTCTTTCGTCTGGCGAGCCACTGGTGCGACCGGGGTGCACGCATCAGCAGGGGTCACCACCATTTCGTTGTTTCTCTTAAAAGTTTTGCCATTCCTCCCAACGACTGATTGCGGCGGGCTGCTTGCCCTGAACCATCGCGCCTGATTAAATGCCTTTTTGGGTTCTGATGATGGTTTCGCATGCGCTATCCCGACCTGCCGCTGCCGCCTGTTGCAGGCGGCTTTATCCTTTCCTGTCATCTTAATCACAGCGATCCTTTGCTGGCGGTGAGTCACTTTGACCCACAAAAATATCATGACGCGCTGGCTGTCGAATGGGGTATTCCACTGCCCGCCCGACTGCAGCAGGCGGTCAATAAAAGACGT
The DNA here is from genome assembly GCF_000745295.1 of Pantoea sp. 9140. Classification (NCBI taxonomy): domain Bacteria; kingdom Pseudomonadati; phylum Pseudomonadota; class Gammaproteobacteria; order Enterobacterales; family Erwiniaceae; genus Pantoea; species Pantoea sp. 9140. The sequence goes on from NZ_JQNO01000001.1 coordinate 2,560,520, forward strand.
GCGGAATATCTTGCCAGCCGGTTACTTGCCCGGTCAGTAATGGCAGAACTGGGCATTGATGATTTCATTCTGACTAACGCTCCTGACCGATCTCCCCTCTGGCCTGCCGGCATTCAGGCGTCACTGTCACACAGTAGTGGTGTCGTCGTCGTGGCGGCTACCCGTCAGCCCTGCGCAGTTGGCATTGATGTCGAGCAGTTGATGTCAGAGACCACGGCACAGGAAACGGCAACGCTGCTGATGAACAAGCAGGAACAGCAGCTGTTGCGGACGCTGCCCGTCTCCTTCAGTGCGGCCGCCACCCTGCTCTTCTCGCTCAAAGAAAGCGTATATAAAGCGCTATGGCCACAACTGCATCAGCCGATGGACTTTCTGGATGCGGCACTGGTGTCCGTAGATTTCGCGCAGCAAAGTGCCATGCTGAGCCTGACTCAGCACGTCGGCGAGCGCTTTGCGAGGGGGACGTTACTGCAAGCGGACTTTATCTGGCAGGAGAATCAGGTCATCACCCTGATCACGCATCAGCTTTAAAAAACCGGCTAAACAAGGGTATTTAGCCGGGGTAAACACAGACGAAAGAAGACGTTTCAGGATGGCAGAAACCGACGTTTCTGCTGATTGCTAAAGTAGCCTGTCTGACGCGCAGCACGCCAGTGCGCTTTTCTGCTAAGTTTTGCCAGCTGCCGTCAAAGCCCGGTGTCGGTGCGCTTTACCGAGTCGAGCGTGGCGAGATCGCGCTCATTACCGGTCAGCTCCGTTAACTGGCCTTCGCGCATCTCCAGCAGCCGATCGGCATGAATGAAGTAATGATCGTCATGGCTGATGGCAAACACCGTTTTACCCGCCTGCTGCAACCACGGCAGCAGCTCGCGATAAAAGATGCGGCGAAAATGGGGATCCTGATCGGCCGCCCACTCATCCAGTAACAGCACATCGCGCTCTTCCGCCACCGCCAGCAGCAGTGCCAGTCGCTTACTCTGCCCTTTGGATAGCCGCAGGTTCAGCACTTTGTTGCCTTCAATTTTCAGCTTATCCTGCATCTTCAGCCGCTCCAGCCACTGCTGAACCAGCGCCGGATTAGCCGCAACCCCTTCCCGTCCGATTAACCGGTCAAACAGATGCAGGTCGGTAAAGACTGCCGAGAACTGGCTGCGCCACACATCCAGCTCGTCAGCCGTGATCGCTTTACCATCAAGCAGCAGCGTGCCGGACTGCGGCTGATAAAGTCCGGTCATCAGCATCGCCAGCGTCGATTTCCCGCTACCGTTGCCGCCAATCAGGAACACCAGTTCTCCCCGGCGCAGCGTCAGGTTAATTGGTCCCACCTGGAAGCCATTATCACCATAGTGAAAAGAGACGTCGCGCAGCTCCAGTGTCTGCCAGTCAGAGACGGCAGATGGGGCATGAAACCCGGGCTGATAAGGCGCGAGGTCAAAGGCGTTGAGCTTACGGAAAGCGACCTGGGCACTGAGCAACGTCGGTAACGCACCCACCGCCGAGAGCAGCGGCGTGCGTAAGAAAAGCAGCGTCAGGGAAAAGGTGGCGGCGACGGCGGTATTAGCCCAGCCCAGGCTGTTAGCCATAAAAAAGACCATGCCGATAGCGCCTAGCGTCATGATATTTGACCAGTTAACCGCACTGAGATGGTAAGTATCCGCGCGTACAATATGATGACGCCAGGCGCGGGCATCTTCCTGATACACGGTGTCATAGACCTGCTGTGCACGGGAGCGGTTAAGCTGCAGCTCTTTGCGCCCTTCAATCACCGTCTGGTAATCGCGATAGAGGTTATCTTCGATTTCCCGCAGCTTTGCCATGTGCTGATACACGCGTGAAACCAGCATCCAGCCGCCCACAAGCGTGACACCCAGCCAGAGACTGGTCACCAGCAGCATTTTGGGCGACAGCCAGGCGAGATAAATTGCCGAGCCAAGCGTAATGATGACGCCCTGAAACAGCTCCGGCAGGCGTACAAAGGCCAGCGTAATCGCCCGCACATCGCTGGTCAGTCCCGCCAGCAGCTGCGCACTGCCGAGTTGCTCGATGCGCTCAACCCGGGAATCGAGGATACGCTTAATAAACTCACCGCGCAGTCGCCAGACAAACTGATGGCCAAGCATCGTCAGCGCCAGCTGCGAGGCCAGCGTCACCGCCATCAGCACCACCAACTGCAACAGAAACTGCGGCAATACCGCAAAGGAGGTGTTAATGGCGACAATCATTTCGCGATTAATGAAGGCGATCATGCCGATACCCAGCACGGCGCTTATCAACGTCAGCGCAATCACCCCGAGAAAAGGCCAGCGGAACTGGCGAAAAACAACGCTTAACAACGTCATGCAGGCAATCCATCAGCTAAAAACAGCCTGCAGTGTAATGGGATGCCAAATGATAGCAATAGTTATTCTCACCACGCCATAACCGGCGTGGCGGGTCAAAAGGCGCGGCGAAACGTCAGGTTATAACGCCAGGGACCGGCCAGCGGATGAACGCCTGGCTTCAGCGGCAGGATGCCGTGATAACGCAGGCGCGACGGCCCGCCCCACACCACAATATCGCCATGTTCCAGCAGCACACGCTGAGTCGTGTCGCCGCGCTCGAAGCCGCCAAACTGGAAAACCGCCGGCAAGCCCAGCGACACCGAAACGATAGGCTGGCGCAGATCTTTCTCATCTTTATCCTGATGCAGCGTCAGCTTCGCGCCCGGTTCATAGCGATTAAGCAGGCAGGCATCCGGATTAAAGTCAGGAAATCCTGCCTCTGATGCCGCCTGCTTTGCCAGAGTACGAAACAGCGGTGGCATGGGTGGCCATTGACGTCCGTTGAGGTTGTCCTGCTGCTGATAATTGTAGCCACGTGAATCCACCGACCAGCCAAAATCGCCGCAGTTGGTCATCGCCACCGACATGCGATGGCCGCCGGGCGTAATGCGATGGGCAAACGGGTTCTGTTCCGCAATCGTCATTATCTGCTGATAAAGCGCTTCTGCCTCTTCGCGCGCGCGACGCCGCAGGATCACAGCTCCTTCAGCCAGCGGCTCCTGCCAGGGTTGCTCTTCACTAAAAAGATCTAACATCAGGGTTCTCCGGATTTGTCGGGGATCAGGAAGGCAGCAAACTGCGGCGACATCCAGCTGGCAAATTTATCGCCCTGCTTACTAATCAGATAGACCGCCAGATGCTCTTTTATCGCCAGTGCTTTGGCTTTTTCAGTGCCGAGTACCATCAATCCGGTATCCCAACCGTCGGCTTCCAGTGCCGTAGTGGCGATCACCGTGGCGGAGACCAGTTTATGCTCAATGGGCCGTCCGGTAACGGGATCGATCACATGAGAAATGCGCTTGCCGTCCAGTTCATAATAGTTGCGATAACTGCCGGAGGTGCTGATACCGTGTCCCTGCAGATCAACGCGCGCCTGAACCGCATTTTCGCGATCCGTCGGTTTCTGAATCGCCACACGCCACGGCTGCTGCTGCGCATTCAGACCACGACTCAGCACCGCACCCCCGACCGACACCAGATAGTTGTTGATGCCGAGCTGCTCCATCAGCCGCGCCAGATGATCGGTAGCGAAGCCCTCGCCCACCGTTGAGAGATCCACATAAAGGTCAGGCAGATCTTTCTGCAGCCACTGCCCGTCTGCACCCTGCACCACCCGCAGATGCTGTAACCCGGTCTGCGCCCGGGCGGCAGCGATCTGTGCCGCATCCGGCGTATGACCAGGCTGTTTCGTCGGCCCAAAACCCCACAGGTTAACCAGTGGCCCGACGGTGATATCCATCGCCCCGCCGGTTTGGCGGCCAATTCGCAAAGAGGTGATGACAATATCCGCCATATTTTCACTCACCGGCTGCGGTGACAGCTCCCGGCTCTGGTTGAAGCGCGATAGCACGGAATCGGCTTTCCAGGTTGAGAGTTCAGCATCATCCGCGTCCAGCCGCTGCTGAATGCGCTGCTGCAGCTCCGCTTTACGTTCGCTCTCTACTCCCGCCAGGCTCACACGCCAGACGGTCCCCATCGTTTTTCCTTCCAGTACCAGTGCGGTTGTTGCCGCTGGCTTATCACAGGCTGCTAACATCAGTACCAACATCGCTATAAACAGCAGATTAATCTGAGAACGCATCTTCCCTCACTTGTAACACTTTATTCAGCTCTGCTACAAAGCATAAACTTCGGGTAAATTAGCTTAAATAGCGTTGAATATTTTTCTGAATCACGAGAACATTCACCGGTCATCTATCCTGACCCCGCCTCCCGACAGGCGATAAACATTAATTCAAAGTAAGGAGCTACAGATGATTTATGCGATTCTCGTTATTGCCCTGGGTCTGTTTGTTTATGGAAGTTATAAAGTGGTCGAACAACGTCGTCATCGTCATATGACGCCTTCCCGGCCGCGCCATTAACAGGCCTGGCTGCACCTGATTGGGGCAATGCCTCTCTGACGCGCGCGGCAAGTGTACCAAAACGGGCGCGCCGTCTGTGGCTGTGAGAGCGGTAAAGCTGGCATGAATTCTGCACTGTTGAAACAGTGTTTATCTCTGAGAGGTGCAGAATGAAAAATTCACAGAAGTGGCCAACAGCATGGCATCACTGGCTGAGCTTTTCAGCCTTTACGCTGGCAGGTGTGGCATTTGAAGGTGCACGATTCGGCAGTGTTGTGTCGTCGGTAACAACAGCACCAGAACCCACAAAGTGGCAAAAGGCTGAAACGCTCAGCCCGGAAGGTGATGCAGGAGCGCAGCGGTAACTGCGCTCCCTGACAACTCAGAACATTTAGAACTGGTAAACCAGACCCAGTGCCACCACGTCGTCGGTATTGATACCGGCTGCGTCGGTGAAGGCGTTGTCGTCCAGCAGGTTGATCTGGTAATCAACATAGGTAGACATGTTTTTGTTGAAGTAGTACGTCGCGCCAACATCGATATATTTTTTCAGATTCTGTTTGCCCCAGTTCTGAACATCGGTGCCGCGTGAGGTGACATAGGCCAGGGATGGACGCAGGCCGAAGTCAAACTGATACTGTGCAACCAGTTCCCAGTTATCCGCTTTATCCGCATACCCGTAAGCTGAAGAGGCGTCACTGCTGTCACCAAAGCGGGTCGCATTGTAAGCACGTGAGTACATCGCTGCCAGATAGACATTGTTCGCGTCATATTTCAGACCGCCTGTGTACACTTCCGCTTTATCGCCGCGGCCAAGAATACCTGACGTTGCGCTGTTCTGATCATTGGTACGGTCAGACTGGAAAGCTGCTGCGCCAATGCCGAAGCCCTGACCCAGATCATAGGTGGTGCTCAGACCCCAGCCGTCGCCGTTCTGGCCCAGTACGTCGCGGCCATTAGGTGATTCGCTGCTGTTGCCATTCTTGCCCTGATACTGGACTGCAAAGTTCCAGCCATCCACCAGACCAAAGAAGTTATTGTTGCGGTAGGTCGCCATGCCGTTACCGCGCTGATACATGAAGTTATCCGCGCCATAGGTATCGCCACCAAACTCGGGCAGCACGTCGGTCCATGCGCCGATGTCGTAGGCTACGCCGTAGTTACGACCGTAGTCGAACGAGCCTGCATCCCCAAATTTCACGCCGGCAAAGCCGACACGGGTGAAGCTGTCAGCAGTGCCCTGAGACTCGGCGTTGTTCAGCGCGGCCTGATATTCCCACTGGCCGTAACCGGTCAGCTCATTGCTGATTTCGGTTTCACCTTTGAAGCCGAAGCGAACGTAGGATTGGTCGCCGTCAGAGCTGTCGTTATCAGAGAAGTAGTGCAGACCGTCAACTTTACCGAAGAGGTCTAATTTGTTGCCGTCTTTGTTATAGATTTCAGCTGCGTTTGCTGATCCTGCTGCAACCAGCAATGCAGGGATCACCAGGGAGAGAACGCGACGTTTCATTTTATTACCCTCTGTTATGTGCCTTTATTATTTGCCACTGCGAACTGAATGATTAAAAATTCAGCCGGCAGGCCATTGTTGTTATATAACGGGCAATAATCCACCAGGAAAATGCTACTAATTTTCCAAAAGTGTTTCATAAGTCGAAACAGTTATTTCTTAATGTAAATATCGGGGAACTAATAACCAGCACGGATCGATAAAAATCAGCGCACGAATCGTCAATCTCAATTGGTATTCTTTGTTATCAACAGGTTGCATCAGACCTTTCTGAAGCACTGAATGATAAAACTTTTGCGGGATCTGGTAATAGAATAGACCCCGCTATCATCATTTATTCCATTATTACCTTCATTCTCCCCGAATGAGATGTACAACTTATTATTTCCCGCCGGACAAATCGTCCGGCATTTTTTTGCCTGCAATTTGCCGTTCCGTTATATGCACGTAAACTTTCTTAAGCGGGTTAAATTAACTACGTCTTATTTCCGCACAGAGTGTTAAATTGCGCACGCTTTGCACATGGAATGATGAAATATCCGCCATGTTAATTTATCACCGTAATTAAGCAGGCGGATAGTGGGGATGCTGCTGATTGTCAGCGCTCGCGTAGCGATTCTTTGACTTTATTCAGCGGCTTAATCAGATAGTCCATGACCGATTTCTGACCGGTTTTAATCTCCACGTTGGCCACCATACCCGGCACAATCGGGAATTTTCGTCCGGCACGGTTGGTCAGCTCCGCTTTCTGGGTACGAACGTAAACACGATAGTAATATTGATCGCGTTTTACCTCATCCTGCAGGGTATCGGGCGACACCGTTTCAACTTCGCCGGGCAGGTCGCCATAGATAGAAGAGTCATAGGCGGTCACTTTTACGGTGGCGGCCAGACCGGGGCGGATATAGGCGATATCACGTGGATTGATGCGCGTCTCAATCAGCAGCTGATCCTCCAGCGGCACGATTTCCATCAGCTTACCGCCTGGCTCCAGTACGCCACCGACCGTGGTGACCTGAATATCTTTGACGATGCCGCGTACCGGCGAGTAGAGCGTAGCACGCGTCAGCTGATCCTCTTTGCCCGCAGCAACCTGCAGTTGTGCATCCAGTTCGGCATTGTTTTTCACCTGCTCTTCATGGGCACGCACCAGATAGTCGTTACGCGCCTCATCAATTTTACCGCGCAGATCGCTGACCTGACGGCGCAGACGAATCACCTCGACCTGTCCTGCCGCGCCCTTAGCCACCAGCGGTTCCGTCAGCCGCAGTTCATCCTGTACCAGTTTCAGCGACTGCTGCAGGTTACTGATGGTTTCAGTGAGATTACGACGACGCGATTCGTAGAGCTGCCGTTCGCGCGTGACCAGGTTCGGCTCCTTCAGGGTTTCGGCGCTGAACGTCAGCGGCGTGCCCGACAACTCCGCCTCAAGCCTTTCGGATGAGGCACGCAGCGTGCGCACTTTGGCCTGCGCTTCGCCAAAGTTGGACTGGAAGCGCGTCGGATCGAGCGTCGCCAGCACCTGCCCTTTCTCAACAATATCGCCCTCATGCACATTCAGCTGTTTGACGATGCCGCCGTCCAGGCTGTCAATCACCTGCGCGCGGCTGGAAGGTGTTACCTTACCTGTGCCGACGGTCACCTCATCCAGAATGGCGAAGTGCGCCCAGATAAGAAAAATCGCCAGCGCGGCGGTGCAGAGCCAGATAATTGCCGATGTCCGGCGCTCATGACGGGCAAGATCTTTATCAACAATAACCAGACTCATGCAGCATCTCCTTTCCCTGGCGTCGCTGGCGTCGTCGCACGGCGCAGGATCTCGTCACGCGGACCATCGGCCACAATCCGGCCGTTATCCATCACCACAATCCGATCAACCATCTTCAGCAGCGCCGGGCGATGCGTCACCAGCACCAGCGTCCGGCCACTGATCCAGCCCTGTAGCTGACGGATCACATGTTCCTCCAGCTGTTCATCCATGGCCGCAGTCGGCTCATCCAGCAGCACCACCTGCGGCTGCCGCAGGATCATCCGGCTCAGCATCACCATCTGACGCTGCCCGCCTGACAGCCCGCGTCCGCCTTCATTGATAATACGATCCAGACTGGCAGCATCCTGCTGGACCAGCGACAGCGCGCCGCTGATGCGCAGCGCCTGCAGCATCTCCTGTTCGCTGGCGTGGGGATTACCCAGCATCAGGTTCTGCCGCAGCGTGCCAAAGAAGAGACGGGAATCATGCGACAGCCAGCCGAGCTGACGGCGTAAATCGACAGGATCGATACGCTCAATGTCGACGCCATCGACAATGACCTTGCCCTGAGTGGCCTGCGCCTGACCGGCCAGGATCTTCAGGAGCGTCGACTTCCCTGCCCCGACTTTGCCCAGAATGGCAATCTTCTCGCCGGGCTTGATCTGCAGCTGCTGCACGTGGAGCACATTTTTTTCATTCTCTTCGTCATAGCTGTAATGGACATTGCGCAGATCGTACTGGCCGGTAAGCGTCGGACAGTGCGCCAGCGTGGCGGCTTCAGGCTGATCGAGCGGCTTTTTCAGCAGCTCATCTAGCCCTTTCATCGCCATTTTGGCGTGCTGCCAGCGTGAGAAAACCATGGTCAGCTGCATTAATGGGGCGATGGTGCGGGATGAGAGCAGGCTACAGGCAACCAGCGTACCGGTGGTGATTTGCGAATCGAGCACCAGATAGACACCAAACACCAGCATTCCGGCATAAGTGAGCTGCTGCACGGTCGATGCCCAGCCGGTAAGGCGTGCGCCCCATAACCGCTGCTGATTGCTGATTGAAGCGCTGACTTCGTGGGTCTGTTCCCACTGACGCTGGAAATAGGGTTCTGCCTGCAGCGCCTTGATATCCTCAATCCCTTCGATGGTTTCCACCAGCATCGCATTGCGCAGCGCGCCCTCGCGCAGCCCCTCTTTGGCCAGCCGCGCCATCGGGATCTGCACCAGCAGGCCGGGAATAACGATCAGCGGGATCGCCGCCAGCGGGATCAGCACCAGCCAGCCGCCCACAAACGACATGATAAACAGGAACAGGATGACAAACGGCAGATCGGCTGCTGCACCCACCGTGGTTGAAGTCAGCAACTCACGCACCTGGTCGATCTCACGCAGCTGCGAAATAAAGGAGCCGGTCGATTTTGGCCGCGCCTCATTACGGATGCTCATCGCCCGGGCAAACAGCATGGCGGAGACTTTGAGGTCGATGCGTTTGCCCATTAAGTCTGACACCTGAGTTCGCATCAGCCGGATCACATACTCAATGGCTGCGGCGATCAGCACCCCGACAAACAGTACCCACAGCGTGGACTGCGACTGCGCCGGAATCACCCTATCGTAGACCTGCATCGAAAAGAGAATACCGGCCAGCGCCAGCACATTGCTGATCACCGAGGCCAGCGAGATCTCGGTAATACGGCGACCCATGCCACGAAAGTTTTTCCAGAACCAGTGCGGCTCATAGGGCTGAACAAATTCGTCGATACGCGCATCCCGGCCACGCGCCGCCACGCCAATCACGCCGACATCGCCCTGAGCGCGCGTCAGCAGTTCCGATAAGGCGCTTTCGCGCACCACATCGCCGCCTTCACTGAGCCAGTAGCGTGCGCTGCCGTCAGAATCGATATTCTCCAGCACCGCCACGCTGGCATTTTCCAGCACCAGCACCACCGGGGTGATCTCCTGACGCCAGCGCAGTTTGTTCTGCGGCACCATGGTCAGATGCAGTCCGAGCAGCCCGGAAAGCCGCTCCAGCTGCTGCGACACTGGCAGATGTTCAAACCAGCGCATCTGCTGACGCAGGGTTTTACCATCGGCAGGTTTACCGAATCGCGCGGCGACGCGCAGCATGGCGGCAATCCAGTTATCGGTATTCAGGGTTGAAGTACTCATTATTTATGCCTTATCGCTATTGCAGCGAAGGAAGGAGATCGCCGCTGCTTTGCTGGCGATCGATACCCATGATATCGAGCAGATTGTCTACCGCGGCGGCATAGCGCACGGTGGCGTCCCAGCCATCGTAAAGCGCGGTGATACGTGAGCTGTCGGCCTGAAACACATCCTGTTCCACGCTCAGCAGGTCGTTCAGGCTGCGCTTACTCAGACGATATTCATCGGCGTAGACATTACGGGTATGGTCGGCGCTGGCCAGCTGCACTTCTCCGGCGGCCTGCCGCTGCTGTGCCCCGATCATGTCGGCATAGGCAGTCGAGGCGTTCTGATTGATGGCAAGTTTGGCCTGCTGCACCGCAGCCTGTGCCGCTTCGCGATCGCCCTCCGCTGACTCAGTTTTGGCATTTACCATGCCGCCCTGATAAAGCGGCGCTTCCACCTGCAGCTGCACTTCATCATCCCAGTAAGACGAACGATCGTTTTCATAGCGGGTCCGGCCCGCCTGCACTTTGATGGTCGGCCAGTGACCGGACTGAGCCTGGCGCACCCGCTCACGGGCAGCTTCCTGTTTAGACTGCGCGCTGCGTACTGCGGCGCTGCTTTCATAGGCAATTTTGTCGAGGGTTATCTGCTGTTTCAGCAGCGCCTGAGGCAGTTCGGGCAGCGTGGCGGGCACGACACCGGTCAGCACGGTCAGCTGCGCGGTGGCAGAACGCAGCTGGGCGCGATATTGCTCCAGCGTGGCCTGCATCGCGGCGATGCGGGTTTCCGCCTGCAAAACATCTGACTGGGAATTGAGTCCGGCATCGGCACGCAGTTTTGCGATATCCCGTACCCGCTGCAGCGAGGCGATATTGGTGTGCGCCGTTTCAGACAGCGCCTGGTAGCGTTTGACTTCGAGGTAGGCCTGCAGCGTATCTTCCGCCACGGTCGTCATCGAATCGAACAGGCCGAAACGATAAGCCTCTGACAGGGCATGCTGTTCATCAATGGCGCTGCCGGTGCGGCCAAAGTCGTAAAGCAGCTGACTGAGCGTGATACCGCCGGAGCCATTATTGTTCAGACTGCCGGCTGAGTCGGTCTGGTGAGAGCGTCCCGCGGCACCCTGCAGTGAGATCTGCGGATACCAGGCGCTGCGGGCGGCATCCAGATCCCCCTCACCGACGTGGATCTGTGCCGCCGCTTCCGAGATTTTCGGATTGCGGGCAAAGGCCCGGAGAATGGCGTCGCGCAGCGTTAAGCTGGCAATCTGTTCTTCGGTTGGCGCGGCGCGCCAGTTAAATTCGGCTTTCGGTAACGGTGCGGCAAAGGCCGCGGGCACTGCCACGCCACTCAGGGCGCACAACAAAAAAGTTAATCGCGCTTTGTTCATTATCCATACCAGCAAGGGTTCTTATCATCATGGTGTTTTTCCTGGTGAACAAAGCGAGCAAAAAGGGGTGTATCTCAGAGCCAGACCGTTTTATTGCGTTATTTTATTTATGGTTCGCAAGCGGCGACGCTAAACGAACTTTAACATTATTAGATCATATTCCGCGCTTATTCCTGCTAAAAACAGATGAATTCTTTAATATTTATCCTTTATGGATGAAAAACAACCAGCAAAGCAATCCATGCCAATCCAGACAGGCTTAACAGACCTGTCCGGAAGGTAGTGATTTTACTAATGTGTTGGTGTCAGACTATCGGCTGTGCTGCAGGATGCTGCAACAGATGATCGGCAAGGGTGTAAGAAACATCGGAGAAGAGATGACTCTCCTGCGGTACGGCAGAAGCCGTGGAGGCGTGCGCCACGTGCGCGGTCTCCGCCTGCTGGGTCAGCGTGACGGTTTCCAGCAGGTTATCCACCGTCTGATCCGCCATCAGGCTGGCCGTTTCGGTATGCGATACCACCTGCACCGTCTGACTGGCCGTGGCCAGATTACCGGCACTGTCTTTACCGCTGACCGTCATCTGGTACTCACCATCATCCAGCGGCGCCAGCTCCCCGGCCAGAATGGTCAGTGCCCAGCCACCATCCGCTTTTACGCTGGCGCTGTAGTGTTGATCGCCCAGCGTTAATTCTACCAGGCTGCCCGGTTGCAGATGGCTGGAGCTGCCCTGGATCAGATGCCAGCTGTTCACATCGGCGGCATCAATTTTGTTGTCATCAAAGGCGGTGTCCAGCGTCAGAGTTGGCCGCTGATGCACGGCCACGGTAAAGAGGGAGTCCCAGTTCTGCGTGTCGCTGTTGCCGTACTGATCCTGGCGATGAAAAGTAGCGGCGACAGGACCATCCGGCAGCGCCATCAGCTCGCCGGAGGTAAGCGTCACCATGCCCTGCGCATCGGGCTGGTAGGTTTTGCCGTTGATCTCCAGCGTGTTGCAGCCCTCAACGTAGAAGCTCAGATCGTGCTGCGCCTCCTGATAGTTAAGCGTCATGTCATCGCCCAGATCCATTTCGGTGTAGATCGGAATAAAGCCGGTGTGGATATTCAGCTCATGCGTGGCATCCGTGTAGTTATTGGCCCCGTCGATCGACCAGGCGCGGATCTCGCCAATATTAATAAAGTCGTGCACATCCGCCGCCGGGATCACCACCTGCCAGTGGCCATCCTCGCCTATTGTGGCAGCATAATCTTTCTGGTTGGCACCGGTAATCACCAGCCGGTGACCCGGCATCACGGTAGAGAGCGTGCCGCTCAGCAGCAGATCCTGCTGGGTTTCTGCCAGATTAATCACGTCGTCCGACGTGATCTTATCAAAGGTAATTTTTGGCAGGCTACTCAGGTGGGTAATCAGCGTCAGGTCGTGATAGTCGGTTACGGTTTTTCCATTCGGATCGGTCGCCGTCACTTTGAGGCTGTAGACGCCATCCTGCAGCGCCTGCATATCGCTTTCCTGGAAAGTGCCATACCACTTGCCGTCGCTTTCCATGTGGGCAGTGGTGGTCTGCGTGCCCAGGGTTAATTTCAGCACTGACCCCGCCGGCAGGTGTGTTGCGCTGCCGCTGATTTCAACGCCGTAAATGCTCTCAGCAATATTTACCGCGTTGTCGCCACTGACCGTGTCTACTGTCAGGGTCGGTTTGATAGTGCGATCAACATAGAGACCAAAATCGACATCGGTAGTGGTGCTGTGGCCCGCTTTATCGGTGATGGTCAGCGCCAGACTGTGATTGCCATCCGGCACGCCTTTCAGGGCATCAGCCGGCATGGAGGCGTTCCAGTAGCCCCACTTGTTAACGGTGCTGTGCCAGCTCTGGTCGTTAAACGTCAGCGTGACCGTTGAGCCCGCTTCGCCTTCAGCCCGGCCACGCAGATGCACCGGCTTTTGCGCCTCCCAGGCGGCAATGACGCCATCTCTGGCAATCGGTTCATAGGGGCGCAGAGCAGCGAGTGACGTACTCTCAACCGCGCTAAGCGCCAGGGCACTGTAGTTGAGCGGACTGCTATGCGGTAACTCCGCAGAGAGAGGGGTGACGGGCAGATTGAGACTCTGCGTGGCCACGGGAATAATGGCGGGCAGCGCGCTGTCGGCGACAGCAAAGTCGCTCACCGCCGTCTGGAAAATAGATTCGAACCGGACGGAACGAAGCGTATCGCGTGTTGACATAGGTAACCTCAGTTCAGAACAGAAACGCAGACTAAAACGCCCGGATAAACCGGACGTTAAGACTGACGATGGGTAGTGGGTCAGCTGACACTGCCCGTTTCCGCTGGTCGGAACTGATTACCCGCAGGTAACAGGGATGATGAAAGAAGACGCTGATAAAAGCGACAAATGGAGCCAGAATGCTGATTTACGGCGTCACGCCGTTTGCTGCGCTTACCCTAATCTTTCATTCTGCTAATGAATAGTGGCGATAATCTGGAAAGTGAAATTATTACGTGACTAAAACAAAAAAAGCGGGTGCTTGCGCACCCGCTGAGTTCAATCACGATATCTGTGCCGGTTGGCGATGAGATTGTGCTGGCACAGGAAACAGGGTCAGATCGGAAAGTCGCAAAATCCGTCATCCATGACATGCTCGGCCCGCGCCGTCCGTGGCGCGGGACGCTTCCCTATTCTGACGCTGTTTCCTATGCTTTGAGCTTGTTAACCGTATGGGCGGGTGCTTGCGCACCCGCTTCTCAGAACGATCTGACAGACGTTGCTGTGACTACGCCACGTGGACCTGCAGGTTCTGCTGCACCAGCACATCACCCAGGGTGTTTTCACTGCTCAGCGCCGAGTTGTGGTAGATCTCAAAGACTCTGCCCTCCACCGTGCGCTCGCCGGTCACTTCCCAGATACCACCGTTGCTGTTCGCCAGTGTGACCTGACTGCCATCAGCGCCTTTGATCAGCAAATCATCACTCTGTTTATCCGTAATATTAAGTGCCTCATTGAGATCGAGTTTCACAGAGTTGGTGCCGGTTTTACCCAAATCGAGCACTTCAATGTGTTCAACTTTCAGGCCCAGCGCGGTGAGATCCAGATTGAGATATTCACCATTCAGCACCAGTGTATCGGTGCCTGCGCCGCCATCAATATGGGTAAAGTTAAGGTCGCTGACCGTCACGGTATCCGCCCCGCTGCTGCCGGTCACCGAAGCGCCTTCTGCCGTACTGCCATCGGCCAGCGTAATCACGACGCCGCCAATGGTGTAACCCACCTCTTCTGCTGGTGTCACCGCCGCCACCGCAGTGTCACTTATTACTGCATTTTCACTGCTGCTGACTGGCGTCACCGTATCCGCTTCGGTAACCAGTGTGGAGGCCACCGCCACATGGGCGCTGCTGTCGTCGCTGCTGCTGGTGCTGCTGTTATGCTGCGTCTCCGTGCTGGCACTGGCGACGGTGGCGCTGTCATCCACCACCGAGAACAGTGCCACCGACTCGGTGGCTGCCAGTGTCGCCGGCAACAGCGAGCCCAGCAACAGGGTGTTAGTGGTGGTGTAGCTGTTACCCGCCACGTCGGTGATCGAGACTTTTGCCAGCGTGTTCAGCGACAGCAGCAGCCCCCCTACCGACAGCAGTGACGGTGAGAAGTTAACCGCGTAACGCCCTAGGGCATCGGTGGTGGTATTCAGCGTCGGTCCGTTGCTGCCGTTGGAGAGCAGCAGCGTCACGCTGACTTTCGATCCCTGAGATGCATTCAGCGATCCCCCCTGCACGACCAGGCCGGTAAGCAGAGAACCGACGATGCTAAGCACCGGATCAACCCCGACCAGCGGCTGATTATGGGACAGCGCAGTAAAGCTGCTGGTGCTGGTCGCGGTATTGCCCCCAATATCCGTCACCGTGACGGTCAGCGGATGGCTGCCATCTGCGATCCCTTTCAGCGTCGCTGACGGCACGCTGATGCTCCATGCCCCATTCGCGCCGATGGTCGTGGTGAGGACATTACCTGCCATGTTAACCGTTACGGTGCCGCCCGCCGCGTTGGTGCTGGTTCCTCTGATGGTTTCAGCCGTATTGGCTTCCGCAATATTGAGATAACCATCGCCACCAAAGAAACTATTCACAGTGACGGTCGGCGTAGTGTGACTCACCACACCCAGCGACGCCGAGGTGGCGCCGTTGGTGCCTGCGCCGTTGATGACGCTGGCCGTCACGGTCTGCAGACCATCCGCAATCGCAGCGAGGTTAGCCGCTGGCACAGAGAGACTCCAGTTGCCGTTGCTGCTCACCGTGGTGCTGTAAGTCTGGCCACCCAGCGTAACGCGTACCACCGATCCTTCGGCGTTACTGGCGGTGCCTGAAATAGTCTGCGCGGTTTTGACATCGGCTGCACTGAGGGCATTGTCACCAAACAGTGAGGTAATGGCGACCACTGGCGTCGACTGACTGATAACGCTCAGTGTTCCACTGCTGTTCGCCACGTTTCCGTAGGCATCGGTGCCGGTCACCGTCACGGTTTTACTGCCGTCAGTGATTGCGGCAAGATCCGCTTTCGGAACGCTGATGCTCCAGTTACCGCCACTTACCACTTTGGTGGTGTAGGTCAGGCCGTTCAGCGTGGCGCTGACAGTAGAGCCGGCTGACAGGCTGGAGGTCCCGCTCAGGGTCTGGTTCGAGGCCAGATCGGCTGCGCTCAGCACCCCGTCGCCGAATACCGTATTCACCGTCAGGGTTGGCTGCACCAGTCCCAGTGACACGCCTGCGCTGGTGCTGCTGACGTTGCCGACCAGGTCAGTGACCGCCGCGCTGACAGTAAAGTTACCGTTCAGCAGCGTCGAGAGCACGGCTGGCGAAACGGTGGTGGAGAACGTGCCATCGGCGTTGACCAGCGCAGTGGCCGTTGTGTTGCCAATGGCCAGCCTGACGCTGCTGCCCGCTGCCACGCCGGAGACCGTGCCGCTGATAGTCTGGCTCACCAGCGATTCCGCCAGGTTCAGCACGCCATCACCAAACAACGGATTGAGCGTAACCTTCGGCAGATTGTGAATACCCACCAGCGCGCCGGCGGTGGTGCTGCTGGTGTTACCGGCGCTGTCAGTGACGCTGACGCCGACGGTGAGATTGCCATCCGCAATGCCCTGCAGCAGCGCAGGCGTCAGTGAAACGTTAAAGTTGCCGCTGGCATCAGTTGCCGTTACAAACTGCTGAGAACCCACCGATACGACGACACGCGATCCCGCTTCTGCACCGCCGACGACGCCGCCAATCACCTGCGTGACCAGCGCATCCGCCACGTTCAGCAGACCGTCACCAAACAGCGGATTTACCGTGATGGTTGGCAGCAGCGTATCGACGCGAATACCGGCGCTGGTGCTGGCGGTATTCCCCGCTGCATCCGTTACCGACGCCCCGACCGTCAGGTTGCCCTGCGCCAGGGTGCCCAGGATATCCGGCGTCACCGTGGCGCTGAAGGCACCGCCCGCACCCACGGTCGCGGTCAGCTGGCTGTTGCCCACCGAAAGCGTCACCACACTGCCCTGCGCAACGTTGTTCACCACCCCGCTGATCACCTGGCCGGTGGCGATATCAGCCAGATTCAGCACGCCATCGCCAAACAGAGAGGTCAGGGAAATGGATGGTGTCTGGGTAAAGATGCCGATCGTCGCGCTATTCGAGGCGACGTTACCCGCCGCATCCCGGACGCTGACGCCCAGCGTCAGATTGCCATCCAGCAGTGAGGTGAGATCGCTGCCCGGCAGGCTAACGCTCCATGCTCCGCCCGCCTGTACGGTGGTGTTGTAAGTTTTACTGCCGAAGGTCACCGTCACCTGGGAACCTGCCGCCGCGTTACTGATTACGCCACCCACCAGCTGCCCGGCTGCCGCTTCCGCAATGTTCAGCAGGTTATCGCCGCCAAACAGCCCGGTGAGGGCGCCCACCACCGGCACCGCATCGACAATCGCCGTCACGGTTTCACCCACGGTGCGGGTGTTGCCCACCGCATCGGTCAGGGTAACGTTAACCGCAAGATTGCCGTCGGTGACCAGATCCAGCACCGCAGGTGGCACCAAGATGGCCCATTTACCATCCTGACCCACAGAAGCAGAGAGCGTGGCGCCGCCCAGCACCACCGATACCGTGGCCCCGACACCAGCCGACGTCGCAGTTCCGGAGATGGTCTGCGCCACCGTGGTATCCAGCGCACTGAGCGTGGCGTCGCCGAATACCGAATCAACCACCAGCGTCAGCGCACTGTTAACCACTTTGTTGACCGTCAGCGTCGCGTCGGTCTGATTTCCTGCACTGTCATTGACCCGCACGCCAAACACCAGCGCGCCGTCAGTGAGACCCGACAGGACATTCGGTGCAAGATCAATGCTCCAGCGACCATCTGCACCCACCGTTGCGGTAGCGATCGGCGCGGCATCGCCCAGGTAGAGGCCGATGGTCTGGCCTTCTGCGCCCTGCGCGCTGCCGGTCAGTACCTGACTGACGGCCAGATCAGCGGCGTTAAGCACGTTATCGCCCGCCAGCGCGTCAACCTGGACCAGCGGCGCGGCGGTATCCACCGTCACCTGCTGTGTCACGGTCGTCACGTTACCGGCGACATCTGACAACTGCGCGGTGATCACCGGCGTACTGCCATCGGTCAGGGCCTGCATCGCGCTGGCAGGAACGGGGGTGGACCAGCTGCCGTTACTCTGCACTACTGCGCTGTACGTCTGGTTATTGAAGGTCACAACCACCGTACGGCCTGCTTCACCGACATCGGCGGTGCCGCTGATGGTCTGGCTGGTAGCGCTTTCATTACCATTGACCTGGTTGTCACCCGCAAAGGCATTGATCGTCAGGGCCGGTGGCGTCAGATCAATCAGCACGTTACCGCTGACGGTGACAGGAGTCGTGCCGTCGGTGGCATTCACCGTGATGGCGACGCTGCCGTCCGCATTGCCAAAGGCGCTGATCGGCAACGCAGCCGTTGACCAGTTGCCTGACCCATCCAGCGTGGTGGCGTAGGTCTGACCGTTGATTAACACCGTCACCACCCCGCCTGCACCAAGGTTAGCCGAGGTGCCGCTCAGGACGACGCCACCCGCGACATCCTGGGTGCTGATGATGTTGTCGCCCGAAACCGTACCCAGCGTTACCAGCGGGCCTGGCGGTGGCGTCAGGTTAACCGCAAGCACAACCTCATCATTGGCTGTGTTACCTGCCAGGTCAGTCACTGCCAGCGCCAGGGTTGTGGATGCGCCAAAGGTGGCCATCTGCTCTGGCGTCAGCGTCACGCTCCAGTTGCCGTTACCGTCAACCACGGCGGTGCCGAGGGTCGTGGCATTCAGCGAGACCGTGACCACGGCACCCGTCTCTGCGCCCGTTGCCGTGCCGCTAAGGATCTGCGGCTGAATGCTCTCGGCGTAGTTCAGTGCGTTGTCACCGGCAAAGGCGTTAGTGCTCAGTACCGGCGGCGTGGTGTCGAGCACCAGTGAGCTGTTAATCGTCGTGCTGTTGCCTGCCGCATCGGTGGCCGTCACGGTGACCGGATAGGTAGCATCCGGCAGCGCTGAAAGCTGCGCCTGAGTCAGCGGCACCGTCCAGTTACCATTCGCATCCACTGTGGCGCTGTAAGTGTTGCCGCCCAGCGTCAGCTGCACCGTCTGATTTGCGCCCGCCTCACCGGTGGTACCGCTCAGCGTAATCCCTGCGGCAACATCGCTGCTATTCACATAATCACCGAGGAATTGCGGATTGACCCCAGGCTGCGGCGCGCTGAGATCGGTGGTGAACGGCAGCTGCGCCGATGCGCTGTTACCCGCCGCATCCACGACGTTAACCGTCAGGATTTGCGTCCCGTTACCCAGAGAACTCAGCGCGTTACCAGGAAGGTCAACGGTCCAGTTACCGTTGCCATCCACCGTGCCGGAATAGAGGCTGCCATTGAGATCAACAGTAATGCTGACCGCCTGATTATCCCCCACGCTGCCGGTGGTGCCGGTCAGGGTGACCCCTGCCGCGGCTTCACTGATGTTCAGGACGTTATCGCCGCCAAACGCGCCAGGCGTGAAGGTCGGCACCGGCACAGCCACTTCGGTTACCACACTCAGGGCCGTCACGTCACTGTTACCCGCAATGTCGGTAGCGGTCACGGTAATGGTATGCGTGCCGCTGGTGAAGGTGGCTAACTGCGCTGGCGACAGGGCCAGCGACCAGCTGCCATCGTTCTGCACCGTGGCGGCCAGCGGCTGGTCGCCGTTAAAGCCGGCGATCAGCACCGATACCGTCTGTCCTGCACCGGTAATGCCGGTGGTGCCACTGAGGATTTGCTCTGTTCCCGCTTCGGTGGCGTTCAGCGCACCGTCACCAAACGGCAGGATCAGCGTGACATCCGGCAGCGTATTGACAGCGACCAGCAGCGAACCACTGGTGGTGCCGATGTTGCCGTTCACGTCGGTGACGGTCACGCTGACCGGCAGGTTGCCATCCGGCAGTGACTGCAATACGGCAGGCGGCAGAGTCAGTGACCAGCCTGCACCGCCAGCAGTGAGCGTCGCGGCATAGACGGTGCCATTGATAGTCACCGCCACCGAGGCCGGATCAGCACTGTTGACCGTACCGGTCAGGATACCGTCCGTTGCCGCTTCCGCCGCGTTAAGACGGCCATCCGTAAATGGCGTATCCAGCGTTGGCGCGGCAATCGGGGTAATCGCTGAGACAAAGGTCTGCGTCTCTGTGATGCTGTTACCGGCCCGATCCGTGGTGGTGAGGGTCAGCGTGTGTTCACCGGCACCCAGGCTGGCGATCACCTCCGGCGTCAGGCTGGCTGTCCAGTTGCCACTGGCATCGACCGTCACCGACAGCGGGATGTTGTCATCGCCGACTGTGACGCTGAGGGTCTGGCCCGCAACAGGATTAGACGTGCCTGTGACCAGCTGAACGGAACCCGCTTCACTGATGTTTATCACGTTATCGCCGAACTGTGTTGCAGCAAAGTTGGCGGAAACCGGCGGGGCCTGCAGGATTTCAATGCCTGCGGTAACCTGCGCCGGATTTCCTGCCGCATCCGTGGCGGTGACCACCACCTGTGTCAGTCCATCGTCCAGGCCCGTCAGTGCGCCCGCTGCCAGGTTCAGCGTCCAGTTGCCGCTGGCATCGGTCGTGGTGCTGAAAGTCTGTGTGCCGACGGTAATATTCACTACGCTGCCTTCCGGCAGATTAGTGCTGTCACCACTCAGCGTTAATGGCGCGGCGACATCTGCTGCACTGACCAGCGCGTCGCCAAACGGCGTGTTCAGAGTCAGCGCTGGCAGGGTATTAAACGCCACATCCAGTATGGTGGTGGTGTCGGTAGTGACATTGCCCGCCGCGTCAGTGACCGACACGGTGATGGCGTTAGGGCCATCTGCCAGCTGCTGCACATCGGCTGTGGGAATGGTGAGGGTCCAGTTCCCGTCCGCATCCGCCGTGGTGGTATAGCTGACGTTATTCAGCGTCACCGTCACCGGCAGTGCGCCCGTGGTGGTGCCGTTGATAGTGAGATCCTGCAGCGACTCCGCCAGGTTTAGCGTGTCACCCGCATTGACCGTAATATCCGTCAGCACAGGCGGTGTGGTACTGAAGCTTACCTCCTGCGTGTCGACCGCCGGGTTACCGGCGACATCACTGGCGGTGACGGTAAAGGTCTGCGTGCTGCCCGGCGCAACGTTGATGAAGGCTGCAGACGGTACCGTCACCGTCCAGTTGCCGTCAGCATCAATCGTGGTGCTGTAATCAGTACCGTTAAACGACACGGTTACCGGCGTTCCTGCCGCCAGCAGGGTGCTGCCACCGCTGACCGCGACATCCGCAGCGGCCTCAGTAGCATTGATCACATCATCGCCTGCCACCACGTTCAGGGTCAGCGTTGGCTGAACCAGCGCGCTGGCCAGCACGACCAGACTGGCGCTGGCACTGGCCGGGTTGCCAGAGGTATCCGCTGAGACGACGACCAGCAGCTGATCGCCATCCGGCAGATTGCCCAGATCGGCGGCCGGCACGGTCACGGTCCAGCTGCCATCTGCGGCCACCGTGCCGCTGTACTGAATGGCGTTCAGCGTTACCGTTACCAGCTGGCCTTCCACCAGATTGGTGCTGGTGCCTCCGATGCTCAGATCCTGCAGCGACTCTGCCTGGTTAAGGAAGTTATCATCACTGATTGTCCCAATGGCCAGGGTCGGCAGATTCAGGCTGTCCGCATCACGCGTCAGCGTCTGGGTCGCCGTGGTCAGGTTACCCGCCGCATCTCTGATCGTCACATCGACCGGATAGCTGCCATCCGCCAGCCCCTGCACGACAGCGGCAGGCAGGGTCACCTGCCACGTGCCATCAGAGAGTACCCGGGCGGTGTAATCGGTATTCTGGAAACTGACCGTGACCGTTTGTCCGGCATCCGCAACTGAGGCTGTTCCGCTGATAGCAACAGCTTCCAGCACCTCAACTGAATTGATGATGTTGTCACCGCCGATAGGGTTAATGCTTAACGCAGGCGGGGTGAGATCGACGGTAACTGCGCTGGTCAGCGAACCGCTGTTACCGGCGGCATCGCTGGCATTGACCACCAGGGTCGTCACGCCCTCAGCCAGTTCCTGCACCTGCGCTGGCGTTAAGGTCAGCGTCCAGTTGCCCTGCGCATCGACTGCGGCAGTGTAGTCATTATCACCCAGCGTCACGCTGACGGTCTGGCCCTCGCCCGCGACGCCGGTGCTGCCGTTCAGCGTCTGACTGACCGCCGTTTCAGCCTGGCTAAGGTAGCCATCGCCAAACGGCGTATTAATGCTGACCGACAGGGCACCGGTTGCAACGGTGATTTCACGCGTTTCAGTAACCGGATTGCCCGCCGCATCACTGACCGTCACGGTCAGGGTATATGCACCGGCCGGAATCCCTGCCAGGGCACCCGCAGGCAGCGTCAGGCTCCAGTCGCCATCCTGGGTCACGGTGGTGGTCCAGATCTGGTTGTTAAGGGTAAGGGTGACCTGCTGACCGGCTTCGGCATTACTGCTGCCGCTGAGCACAATCGGCGCGGTGCTTTCGGCGATATTGACGCTGTTATCGCCCGCAACCGGATCAAGCGACAGGGTTGGTGGCGTCAGATCGACCGTGACGCTGCCCTGGCTGCTGCCGGTGTTATCCGCTGCATCCTGCACGTTAACGGTGTAGTCAAGCGTCTCCTCCGGCAGATCGGCCAGCGCAGAGGCAGGCACGCTGACCTGCCAGTTGCCATTGCTGTCGACCGTGCCGTTGTAGGTCACGCCGTTGAGAACCACGCTCACCGTCTGGCCGTCACCTGTCACACCTGTGGTGCCGCTCAGGGTTTGTGGCGTGGTGATTTCGCTGCTGTTAAGCAGACCATCGCCAAAAGCAGAGACGATCTGCGGTGCTGGCAGCGTCGCCAGCACGCTGAGCGCGGCTTCGCTGCTCAGGGTCGCCCCGCCGCTGTCCGTCGCGGTGACCGTGACGGTGTAAGGCCCGTCGGCGAGTGCCGTCAGTGACTCAGCCGGAACGATCACACTCCAGCGACCACTGGCCGAGACCTGCGCGGTGTAGCTGATGTTGTTAAACAGCAGCGTGACCAGACTGCCTTCAGGCACATTCGCCGAGGTGCCGGTAACAATCAGCGGCTGACCCAGTTCCTGCGCATTCAGGTAGTTGTCCTGACTGATGGCATCCATCGCCAGGCCAGACGCGTTGCTATTAACGTCAAAGGTGAGATTAGTGGTGGTGGTGTTGCCCGCCACGTCGCTGACCGCCACGGTGAAACTGGCGCTGCCATCCGCAATTGCCGCCAGCGCACCGGCTGGCACGATCAGGCTCCATGCTCCGCTCGCCTGCACGGCGGCGCTGTAGACCGTGCCATCAAGGGTGACGGTGACCAGCTGGCCCGCTTCGACGTTGGTGGTGGTGCCGGTCAGACGTTGATCGGTGAGGCGCTCCGCACCATCGACCACATTGTTACCGGCAAAGGCATCCAGCGTCAGGGTCGGCAGCGTGCCCGCCTCCACTTTCAGCGCCAGATCGCGGCTGGTGGTGGTGGCATTGCCTGCTGCGTCGCTGGCGGTCACGGTCAGAGGATAGGTGCCGTTGCCCAGCCCGGTATAAACCGTGGCGGGCAGATCCAGCGACCAGTTACCGTTGACGTCTGCGGTGGTGCTCAGGCTGATGCCGTTGAAGCTGGCCACAATCAGCGCATTGGCTTCACTGCTGCCGGTCAGCGTCAGCGGCTGCTGACTCTCAGCGGCATTGATAATGCCATCGGAGGGGGTGATGAAGTTCAGCACCGGTGGCAGGGTATCCACCACCATGCTGCCGTCAGCCTGGCTGCTGTTGCCTGCCACATCACTGACCACCACGGTGTAAGGCGTGGTGCCTTGTGGCAACGCAGAGAGCGCCGCTGGCGGAACCGCGACCTGCCAGTTACCCGCTGCGTCGACCGTGCCGCTGTAGTTAGTGCCGCCCAGCGTGACGATAACCGTCTGGCCGTCGCCAGGTACGCCGGTGTTACCGGTGATCACGCCGCCGCTGACGGCTTCGTCGCCGTTGAGAATACCGTCATCAAAGGCCACGCCAGGGGTGGCCACCGGCAGTGCACTGGCCACCACCGTCAGGGTAGCGTCGCTGGTGGCAAGCTGTTGTCCGCTGCCGTCGGTGGCCGTAGCGGTAATCGTCTGCGGGCCATCGGCTGCGCCGTTAAAGGAGCCAGCCGGTAAGGTCAGGCTCCAGCTTCCATCGGCCGCCACGCTGGTGCTGGCTGTGGTGCCGTTGGCAAGCACGGTAATAATGCTGCCCTCAGGCAGGCCGCTGGTGCTGCCGCTGACCACGACGGCACCGCCCAGCTCCTGGGCATTGAGGTAGTTGTCGTCGCCGATCGGTGCCAGCGCGATCGATGG
The DNA here is from genome assembly GCF_000745295.1 of Pantoea sp. 9140. Taxonomy (NCBI): domain Bacteria; kingdom Pseudomonadati; phylum Pseudomonadota; class Gammaproteobacteria; order Enterobacterales; family Erwiniaceae; genus Pantoea; species Pantoea sp. 9140. The sequence goes on from NZ_JQNO01000001.1 coordinate 2,584,607, forward strand.
CAGCGTGTTGTCCACAGTGAAGTTAAGCGGGCTGGTGGCGGTATTGCCAACGGCGTTGATCACGCTGACGTTCAGCGTCTGGCTGCCCTCGCCCAGTTCCGCCAGTGCGCCCGCAGGCAGCGTAATGCTCCAGTTGCCGCTGGCCCCGACCACACCGCTGTAGTCCGTGCCGTTCAGGGTGATGACGACCTGCTGGCCCGCCTCGACGTTACTGCTGCTGCCGCGCACCGTAACCGGCTGTAACTGTTCGGCGGCCATGACGATACCGTCACCGGCAAAGGTGCTGCTATCGACGGTCAGCACAGGCTGCACGTCCGGCGAGGTTGCCACATTCAGATCAACCACCTGGCTGCTCTGGTTGCCGTTAGCATTGATTTCGGTAACTGTCAGCGGATTCGTGCCCGGAGGCAGCGCCGCCAGATCATTAGCATCGATTTGCAGCGTCCACTGCCCATTCACGCCGACGGTGGTGCTATAGAGCTGGTCATTGAGCTGGACCGTGACAATGTCGCCGTTCTGACCGCTGCCGCTGACGACCAGCGGCTCCGCCAGTTCAGCGGTGTTCAGCGCGTTGTCCCCGCTGACCGGCGCAACCACTAGCGGAGGCGGCGTGGTGGCAACCGTCAGCGCACTGTTCTGGCTGCTGCTGTTGCCAGCCGCGTCGGTGACGGTGACCACCACCGGATAGCTGGTGCCGTTGGTCAGACCGGCAAGCGCAGCAGGCGGTACGGCCAGCCCCCAGTTTCCGTCCGCATCAACCGTGCCGGTGTAGGTGACGCCATTCAGCGTCACGCTGACGCGGTCACCTTCACTGCCTGCGCCGCTGAAGCTGAAACCAGCAGCCTGCTCCGCAATGTTCAGCACGCCATCGCCAGCGGGCGCATTAATGCTGAAGTCGGGTGCGGTGGTATCCACGGTGACCGGCAATGGCGTGGTGGCAACGTTGCCACTGACGCTGGTAACGCTCACGTTGAGATCGTAACGGCCATCAGTCAGCTGTTGCAGATCGGCAGCGGGTACGGTGGCGGTCCAGCTACCATTCGCGGCGACCGTGGCGCTGTAGGTCTCACCATTCAGCACAAAGCTGACGCTGCTGCCCGGGGCGACGGTGCCGCTGACGGTCAGATCGCTGGCTGTTTCAGCCGCATTGATAATGCCATCGGTGGCAATCGGATTAACGGTCAGCGCCGGTACCCCGGTATCCACCGTTATCGGTTCACTGATGCTGGTGCTGTTACCCGCGACATCGCTCACCGTCACGGTAACGGGATTGCTGCCCTGCGCCAGGGCCTGTAGCGCATCTGGCGGCAGCGTGACGCTCCAGTCACCATTTGCCGCTACCGTTGCCGGATAGCTGATGCCCCCCAGGGTCACGCTGACGGCCTGGCCTGGCTGGACGGAGCCGGTCAGCGTCTGCGCTGTGCTTGCTTCCTCAGTGTTGAGAATGCCGTCAGTGAAAGGCGTGTTGATTTGGGGTTCTGCCAGCGGCGTCGTTGCCACCAGCAGCGTCTGGCTGGTCTGTACATCCCCTGAGGTGACGGTAACGGTGGTGTTACCCTGCGCCAGGTTCGCCAGGTCGGCGGCTGGCACGGTCAGAGTCCAGCTACCGTTTTCATCGGTTGTAGTGCTGTAAAGGGTGCCGCCGGGCACCAGCGTCACGCTGATCGGGCTGTTCGCTGGCAGGTTTGCGGAACCGCCGCTGAGGATCAGATCGCTCTGCGCATCCAGCACGTTGAGTGCGTTGTCGTCACTGATCGGGGCAATCGACAGCGACGGTACGTTGGTCGTGATCACGGTGAACTGCCCCTGGGCAGGCAGCGCCGGATTTCCGGCCACGTCGGTAATCGCCACGGTAAAGGTTTTATCGCCCGCGGCACCCAGCGATCCGGCGGGCAGGGTCACACTCCAGCTTCCGTTCGCCTGCACTACGCCGTCGTAAGACTGACCGTTAATGGTCAGTAATACCGGCTGGCCTGCCGGTACGCCGGTGACGTTACCGGTGACCAGAATGTCAGTGAGCTGTTCCGCACTGTCGACCAGATTATCGCCGGTCACAGGATCAATGGTCAGCGCCGGTGACGTTGCCGCCAGCACCGTGACACTGGAGGCGACGGTCGTGCTGTTGCCATAAGCATCGCTGATTACCACGTCAACCGGGTAGAGTGCATCGCCCAACTGACTGATGATGGCGGCGGGCACCGTCACGCTCCATGTGCCATTGGTGTCAACCGTGGCGGAGTAGGTTTCGCCATTGAAACTCACTGCCACCGTGTCGCCCTGCGTCCCCCCGCGCCCGTCGATGGTGAGATCCTGCGTGTGTTCAGCGATGTTGATATAACCATCACTGCCCGGCGTCGAGACCTCCAGCAGTGGCGGCGTGGTCGCGAAAATCAGTGAACTGCTGGCTGGCGTGGTATTGCCATCCGCGTCCGTCGCAACGACCGAGACCAGCTGAGTACCGTTGGGCACGCCCGCCAGGTCGGCAGCCGGAACGGTTACACTCCAGTTGCCGCCCTGTGCCACCACGGCGCTGTAGGTCAGGTTATTGAGCGTGACGCGAATGATGTCACCTTCGTCGCCGGTTCCGCTGACAATCAGCGGCTGCTGCGCGTCGCTGATGTTGATTACGCCGTCAGCGTCCAGAGGGTTCAGAGTCAGAACAGGCGCTTCGGTAGCAACCCGCAGATCGGTATCCTGCGTGCTGCTGTTACCGGCCTGATCGGTCACGGTCACGGTGACCGGATAAGTCTGGTTGCTCAGCGTGGCAAGATCGGCAATCGGAACTGATGCACTCCAGTTACCGTTTTCGTCCACGATAGCAGCGTAAGTTTTACCGTTTAACCCGACAGCTACACTGTCGCCCGTGGTGCCGGTTCCGCTGATCACCAGCGGCTCCGTGAGCTCATTGCTGGTCAGAACGCCATCCCCGCCCGGTGCGGTGACGGTGGCAACCGGCGGCTGCGTGCTGACGGCCAGCGTCTGCGACTGGGTCGCGATGTTACCGCTGGCGTCGGTCAGGGTAACCACCAGCGTATAGCTGCTGCCATCTGACAGCGCCTGCAGCGCCGCTGGCGGCAGATCCACCGTCCAGTTGCCCTGCCCATCCACGGTTGCGCTGTAAACGACGTTGTTCAGCGAGACCGTTACCAGCTCGCCCGGCAGCGCACCTGAACCGCTTACCGGCACGCCTGCTGCCACTTCCGCGCTGTTAAGAATGCCATCGCCACCTGCGACTTCCGCCACAATCAGGTTCGGTGGCAGCGCGTCGACGCTGAAGTTCAGCGTCTCGTCCACGCGGTTGCCCGCCTCATCAATCGCGGTAATGGTCAGGCCGTTAGCGCCCTGCGGCAGTAAGGCGAGATCGGCGGCAGGCAGCGTCAGGTTCCAGCTGCCGTCGTCATTGACCGTGGTGCTGTAAGTTTTGCCGTTGAGTTGTACTTCGACCAACTGGCCCGCCACCGCTTTACCGGTGCTGCCACCGATCAGCAGATCGCTGCCCGCTTCGGTCTGATTAAGAATGCCATCGGTAAGCGCGCTCTCATCCAGCGTGATCTGCGGCAGCGTGGTAGTGACCACATTCAGCTGAGCAGAGTCGGTCAGCAGCGCACCACTGGCGTCGGTTGCGGTAACCGAGATCAGTTTCACGCCGTCGGTGATGCCACTGAGATCGCCAGACGGAATGGTGACGCTCCAGAAGCCGTTACTGCCCACCACCGCACTGTAATTGTTGCCGTTAAAGTTAAGCTGCACCGCCTGGCCCGGATTGACGCCCACCGCCGAGCCGCCGATGATCAGATCGCTGCTCAGCTCCTGCAGGTTGAGGAAACCATCAACGCTGACAGGCTCGCTGATCGTGATCACACCCGGTTCACCGGCTGCCGGCGCGACGTTGATGTCACGGCTGTCGGTGGCTAAGGCACCGGCTACCGACGTGACGCTGACCGTGATGGCCGTGGTGCCTGCCGCCAGGGCACTGAGCGCCGCAGACGGGATCTGCGTGCTCCAGCTGCCGTCCGGGTTGACCAGCGCACTGTAATTCTGACCGCCCAGGGTAATGGTGACCGTCTGGCCCGCCTCCACGTTACTGGTGCTGCCGGACAGCGTCTGATCGACGGCCTTCTCGCTATTATCCACCAGATCATCACCGGCAAACAGGGCGATCGTGACTGTCGGCGTGCCCGGCTCCGCAGGCGCTTCCACCGCGATCACCCGATCTTCACTTACCGTTCCCCCGCCTGACTGGTGACCGTGGCCGCGATAGTGGCACTGCCCGCCGCCAGTGCCGCCAGCGCGCTGGCAGGGACGCTCAGGCTCCAGCTGCCATCCACACCAACCGTAGCGCTGTAGGTCTGATCACCCAGCGTGACCGTGACAATCTGGCCCGCCTCAACGTTGGTGGTGGTACCGCTCAATAGCTGGTCGCTGGTTTTCTCGTCGTTACTCAGGACGTCATCACCCGCGAACTGATTGATTGTGATCACCGGCTGGCCCGGCTCGGTAACCAGAGGTTCTACCGTAATCGCCAGCGTATCGCTGATGGGCGTGCCAGCCGCATTGCTGACCGTCACGACCAGCGAGGCAGCGCCCGAAGCCAGAGCAAGGAGATCGTTGGCCGGAATCGCGATATTCCAGCTGCCATCGGCGCCGACCGTGCCGCTGTAGTTCTGGCCGCCCAGCGTCACCGTGACAATCTGTCCGGCTTCGACATTGGTGGTGCTGCCCGAGACCGCCTGAGCATCCAGCTTCTCATCGTTGCTCAGGACGTTATCGCCAGCAAAGGCATTGATGGTTAATGTCGGGGTGCCTGGCGCGGTGCCTGATGACTCTACGAGGAAGTCGCGGGTTTCGCTGACTGGCGTGCCGAGCGAATCGTTAACGGTGGCGTTCAGGGTCGCACTTCCGGCGGTCAGCGCGGCCAGCGAGCTGGCCGGAATCGTGACGCTCCAGCTGCCATCTGCGCCGACCGTGGCGGTGAAGGTCTCTCCGTTCAGCGTAACAGTAACCTGCTGCCCCTCGGGGATATTGGTGGTGGTACCGCTCAGCAACTGGTCGCTGGCTTTCTCGCTGTTGCTGAGGATGTCATCTCCGGCAAAGGCGTCGATGGTCACGGTGGCCTGATCCGGCTGCGTTGCCGGGGCTTCGACGGTGATCGGCTGCGCGGCAGTTGCGACATCGCCCGCCGCATTACTGACCGAAACGGTGAGTGTGGTCGTGCCGGCTGCCAGCGCGTTGAGCGCAGCTGACGGAACGGTGACGCTCCAGCTGCCATCAGCCTGCACGCTGGCGCTGTAGGTCTGGCCGCCCAGAGTAACCGTCACCAGCTGTCCGGCTTCAACATTACTGGTGGTGCCGCTGACCAGTTGATCAACCGCTTTTTCGTCGTTGCTCAGGGCGTTATCGCCCGCGAAATCATTCAGGGTCAGGGCCGGTACGCCTGGCTCTGTTGTCGGCGCATCCACCGAAATATCGCGGGTTTCGCTGGTGGTTACGCCCGCGGCGTTACTGACGGTGACGCCAATGGCATTCGAGCCCGCGGGCAGATTGCCCAGCGCGGCTGCCGGAATAATCACACTCCAGTTTCCACTGCCATCGACGGTGCCGAGGTAAGTCTGCCCCCCCAGGGTGACGGTTACCGTCTGGCCCGCTTCGATATTGGTGGTCGTGCCGGAGAGTGTCTGGGCCGTCCCTTTTTCATCGTTGCTGAGAATGTCATCCCCGGCAAACTGACCGATGGTCACAGTCGGTTCGCCCGGCTGCGTCACTGGGGCTTCCACGCTGATCGGCAGGCTGCCGGTCACGGTGTTACCGGCAGCATTGCTGACCGAAACCGTCAGGGTGGTTTCACCTGCCGCCAGTGCGCTCAGGGCTGCTGATGGCAATGTGACGCTCCAGTTGCCCTGCGCGTCCACGCTGCCGCTGTAAGTCTGACCGCCCAGCGTCACCGTCACCAGTTGCCCGGTTTCAATGTTACTGGTGCTGCCGGTCACCGTCTGGTCCGTGGCTTTCTCCGTGTTACTCAGCTGATTGTCACCGGTAAAGTCATCCACGGTGACCGCTGGCGGGCCCGTAACCACCGGCGTATCGACGCTGATGGCGCGGTTTTCGCTGGCCTCAATGCCAGCCTGACTGGTGACGACCGCCGAAATGGCAACCGTCCCGGCGGCCAGCGCATTCAGCTGTGCAGGCGACAGCGTGATGCTCCAGTTGCCCTGTGCATCCACCAGCGCGCTATAGGTCTGGTCGCCCAGCGTGATGGTGACAATCTGCCCGGCTTCAACGTTGGTGGTGGAGCCGCTCAGCAGCTGGTCACTGCTTTTCTCAGCATTGCTGAGGATATCATCCCCGGCAAACTGGTCGATGGTGATGACCGGCGTCCCCGGCTGGGTCAGCGGTGCCTCTACGGTAAGAGTCAGACTGCCGCTGGCAGCGGTTCCCGCCTGGTTAGTGACCGTTGCCGTGACGGTGGTGGTGCCGGAGGCCAGCGCGCTCAGCGCATCGGCAGGCACGGTGATGTTCCAGCTGCCGTCGCCCGCTACGCTGCCGCTGTAGCTCTGGCCGCCCAGGGTCACGGTAACGATCTGCCCTGCTTCGACATTGCCGGTGGAGCCGGACAGCGTTTGTGGCGTGGTTTTTTCGCTGTTATCCAGCAGGTTATCGCCCGCAAACGGATTCAGGCTGATGACCGGCGTCGCAGGCGTGCCGGGATCGGCGGCGGCGACGGTAATCGGCAGGCTGCCGGTGGCCGCCGTGCCTGCTGCGTTAGTGACGCTGACGCCTATGGTGGTAGTGCCTGCGGCGAGTCCTGCCAGTGCCGCAGCCGGAATCGCAACGCTCCAACTGCCATCCGCACCCACGGTGCCGTTGTAGGTCTGGCCGCCCAGCGTGACGGTAACAATCTGACCCGCCTCAACATTGCTGGTGGAGCCGGATACGGTTTGTGGCGTGGTTTTTTCGTTGTTATCCAGCAGGTTATCGCCCGCAAACGGGTTCAGGCTGATAGCTGGCGTCGCGGGCGTGCCGGGATCGGCGGCGGCAACGGTAATCGGCAGGCTGCCGGTGGCTGCCGTGCCTGCTGCGTTAGTGACGCTGACATCGATGGTGGTGGTGCCTGCGGCGAGTCCTGCCAGCGCCGCAGCCGGGATCGTAACGCTCCAGCTGCCGTCCGCACCTACGGTGGCGTTGTAGGTCTGACCGCCCAGCGTGACGGTAACTGTCTGACCTGCCTCAACATTGCTGGTGGAGCCGCTCAGCACCTGATCGGTAGTTTTTTCCGCGTTATCCAGTACATCATCGCCAGCGAACGCATTCAGGGTGATGGCAGGCGTCCCTGGCGTAACCGGTGTACCGGGATCGGTGCCGCCATCGTTGCCGCCGCCATTCCCTCCACCGCCGCCTCCACCACGACCTACACCCACGGCCAGTCCGGCTAAGCCGAGCACACCCAGACCGCCCGCGGTTATCACGCCCATTGAGGTGTTGGTGTTATCCGCCAGCAGTAGCGGCTCTACGCTGTCGAGTGACTCATAGGTGGGCGTAACCGAACCGGAGGCGAGTTCAGCGCCCTCGGCAGTCTGGGGAAAGAGCGCATGTTCCGGTGGATTAACCCCATCATCGAACACCAGTTCGCTGTGCTGGCCTTCGGCGTCATCGAGGAAGAATTTCTGATAGCGTACCGTGCTGCCGTCACGCATTTTCAGCACGAGATCGTTACCCTGGCGCTCGAACTGCGTCACCATGTCGCGCGTGCCGCTGATGCGCACAACGCTGGGCTCGGTGAGGTTAATGGATTGTGACGAACCGCCAGCGGTCTGTGAGAGGAGTGTGCCGTTTTCGCGCGAGATAATGTCTACACGGCCTTGCGTGAGTTCTGCCATTTGTAACCTCTATTCCACCAGATTAGCTAATATACTGAATCCATAAACATAAAGTTATTTTATGATTAAGGCCTTCACACATAGTTTCACCTTCTGAACCACAGAAGGCGTCTCAACCTGGTGTATGTAGAAATGGCAAAGCAAAGCTGCGTCACATATCCCTGAGGAAGCAGAGGGTGGCGGTATTATTGTTAGATTTAGTTGTACAGACTGACGCAAAACGTAACGGTTCTGACAAAGTCATTTTTAGCGTAACCCTGGTAAAAATCAATTTCAATGTACAGATTTCATTATGATTTAATCTTTATTACATTAGCCATAGCTGAAATTCAATTTTCGGAAAATTCGCTTTGCCCTTGTTTTTTCATGTCAATTTATTGCTGACTGTTTCCATAAATGATGCAAATTGGTAAAAAAACCACCCTTTCAAAAACCTGAGGCCGGAAAAATAAATTTGTTAATTATGCGATTCAGCCATCATTTATGGCTGGTCCTGTTCCGCCTTTTGGGTGGCAACTTGTTGAAAAGCAGCATTGAAATTTGAGTTAAGTCACGCATCGCGGGTGGTGGTCATACCAGGAAAGTTCTGGAAAAAATTCGCGGCGCAGCAAAAGTCGGTAAACTCCCGGTTTTGCCATTTAAACGATGTTGCTGCACCACTTTAATAAGAGGCGCAACGGCCACTGAACTCACGGCCAGTGCTACACTTTTCCGCTTTACCCTTGATGAATCTGACCTATGACTGCACTGGACGCTGCACAACAACATAAGTATCAGAGCCGCCTGAACTGGGGCACACGCACCATCTTTCTGATTAATGGTTTAGGGATGTCAGCCTGGGCACCGCTGGTGCCGTTTGCCCGCGATCGTCTGCAGCTCAGCGGCGCCTCATTGGGCGCATTACTGCTTTGCCTGGGAATTGGCTCGCTGGCCGCGATGCCGGTGACCGGCACGCTGGTGGCACGGTTTGGCTGCCGTCGGGTCATGGGCTTCTCCACGCTGTTAGTGCTGCTTATGATGCCGCTGCTGGCCACCGCTGACTCTCATCTGGTGATGGCAGCGGCGCTGATGCTGTTTGGTGCCGGGCTCGGCATGCTGGATGTGGCGATGAATTATCAGGCGGTGCAGGTTGAGCAGGCTGCCGATAAACCGATGATGTCCGGCTTTCATGGCTTCTTCAGCCTGGGCGGGATTCTGGGAGCGGGTACGGTGAGCCTGTTGCTGAGCCGCGCGTTTACGCCGCTGCACGCGACCCTGGTGGTGATGGCCGTGATGCTGTTACTGCTGCTGTGGCGACTGCCGGTGTTAATGAATCAGCGCCTGCATCAGCCCGATCAGCCCTGGCTGGTGATCCCACGCGGCTGGGTCGCATTTCTTGGCCTGCTCTGCTTTATCCTGTTCCTGGCGGAAGGGGCGGTGCTGGACTGGGGCGCACTGCTGTTGCTGCAGAATCCGGCGATGTCACCCGCTTATGCGGGTCTGGGCTATGCGGTCTTTTCGGTTGCGATGACGCTGGGCCGTTTTAGCGGCGATAAGATCATCCAGCGTTTTGGCCGCTATCCGGTGATGCTGACGGGCGCACTGACTGCCGCAGCGGGTATGACGCTGGCCGTCTGGCTGCCGTGGCCGGAGATCGCCCTGCTGGCATTTCTGCTGGTGGGCTTTGGTTTGTCCAATACGGTGCCGATGTTGTTCAATGCTGCCGGGAATCAACAGGATATGCCTGCGAACCTGGCGATTTCTGCCATGACAACGCTGGGATATGCGGGTATTCTCTCAGGTCCGGCTTTAATCGGATTCATTTCGCAATGGATCAGCCTCAGCGGCGCATTTTTAATGATCGCGCTGTTGCTGTTAGTGGTAGCCGCCAGTGCGCGAAAAGTTGCGCGATAATTCAGGTACCTGACACGCTATGTTGTATAAGTTTCCACTGACCTCCGGCAATGTCACCCGCTTTTTTGTGGTTTTCAATCTGGTGCTGCTGCTGGCGCTGGGCTTTATGGTGCATAACTCGGTCAATGCCTGGCTGACCGGCAAACGCTATGCCATGGACGATCTGGCGCGTGACGTGCAGAAGCGCATCGACGCCTACCGCTTTGCCACCTGGCAGATTTATGAAAATCTCTCCACCAGTGCGGCAGGCGCAACACCCGGCAGCAATCTGCAGGAGACGCGACTGCGTCCTGACGTCTATTACCTGGAAAAAACCCGCCGTAAAACTGAAGCGCTGATTTTCGGCTCACACGACAGCAGCACGCTGGATATGACCATGCGGATGTCGAACTATCTCGACACGCTGTGGGGCGCAGAAAATCCCACCTGGTCGATGTACTTTTTAAATGGTCAGGACAACAGCCTGATTATGATCTCGACCCTGCCGCTGAAAGATATGGCGACGCGCTATAAAGAGAGCGCCATCAGCGCAATGGTGGATAGTCGCCGCGCGGAGATGCTGCAACAGGCTAATGCGCTGGATGAACGCGAGAGCTTCTCGCCGCTGCGCCACCTCGCCTTCCAGAACGACCACTATTTCACGTTGCGCACCACCTTCAATCAGCCGGGCCATCTGGCCACTGTGGTCGCCTTTGATCTGCCGGTTAACGATATTGTTCCGCAGAACATGCCGCTGGAAAACTTCCAGCTGCGTCAGGACAGCTCAATGCCTGCCACGACAGCCGATCAGCAGGAGGTGGAAAACACCCGCATCACGCTGGTTAATCCCAACATTGAGATTACGGCCACCCTGCCCAGTACGTCGCTGCAGCTGGTCTATCAGGTCCCGATTACCCGCCTGATTATCGACAGCCTGCACAACCTGCTCTGGCCGCTGCTCATCAACCTGCTGCTATTCCTGCTGTCGCTGGCGGGTATCGTGCTGCTGCGCCAGCAATCGCTGCGTCCCAGCGAGAATCAGAGTGCTGAACTCGACTCGCTACGGGTACTGAATGAGGAGATTGTCGCCAGCCTGCCGGTCGGCCTGCTGGTGTATGACTTTGCCAGCAACCGCACCCTGCTGAGCAATAAGATTGCTGAACATCTTTTGCCTCACCTCAATCTGCAGAAGATTATTAATATGTCCGACCAGCATCAGGGCGTGCTGCAGGCCACTATCAATAACGAAGTGTATGAAATTCGCCACGCCCGCAGCGTGCTGTCGCCACATACCCAGCTGTTTATGATGCGTGACCAGGATCGTGAGTTGCTGGTGAACAAGAAACTACAGAAAGCGCAGCAGGTGCTGGACCGCAACCATCAGATGCGTCAGCAGCTGCTGCACAATCTGGGACATGCGCTGAATCAGCCACTGGAGAAGATGGTGACGCAGCTGGTGCAGCTCAGCCAGCGTGACGCCGATGAGACCGTGCTGGACCTGCTCGATGAGAGCCAGGGGCTGGCGCGACTGGTGGATGATATCGTGCTGCTGAACCGGCTTGAGGCGCATGACTGGTCACCGGATGCCACCGTCTTTAACCTGCAGGAACTGCTGGACGAAATCGCACTGGAAAGCCTGCCGCTGATGCGTCGCAAAGGGCTGTCGCTGGTGGTGAATAACCATCTGCCGAATGACGAAACCCGCTTTGGCGACCGTCGCGCCCTGCGCAAAGTGCTGACCACGCTGATGCACTATGCTCTGACCACCACCCGCTGGGGAAAAATCACCCTGGAAGTTAAGGCTGCGGACAAACAGGCCGATAGAGTGATCATCGAACTGGTGGACACCGGTGCGGGCCTGACGGTGGATGAACTGGCAAATGTCGACTTCCCGTTCCTGGGCGATACCAGTCAGGATCGCTACGGACAGGCTTCCGGTATGGCGTTCTTCCTGTGTAAGCAGCTCTGCAAGCAGATGGGTGGCAGCCTCGATATCGTGGCAAAAGCGGATATCGGCACGCGCTATAACATGCAGCTGCCGCTGGTGCTGGAGCAGAAGCATGAAGAAGAAGAGGAAAAGATTCTGGATGGTGTGACCGCGCTGGTGGAGATCACCGTGGAGGACGTGCATAAAATCGTCTGCCGCCATCTGGAGAACTGGGGCGCACGGTGTCTGACACCCGATGAGCGTATTTCCGGTCAGGATCACGATGTGCTGGTGACCGACGATCCCTCAAAGCTTAGCGGCTGGGCACTGCTGCTGGCGGAAGATGAACTGGGTCATCATGCACTGAACGACCAGCAGTATCGGGTCAATTTCAATCTCAGTAATGCGATGCTGGATGCCTTACTGGCCCTGATTGAGAAGCAACTGTCGCATGATGTGATGGATAATGACATGGAAGACGACACGGCCACGCCATTGATGAGCGGCGGCTATTTCCAGCTGTTTACGGAGACAGTACCGGTTGATGTGAAGAGACTGTATACTGAGTCGGCGGAAAAGGACTACGCCTCGCTTGCTCAGACAGCGCATCGCCTAAAGGGCGTGTTTGCCATGCTCAATCTGACTCCCGGCAAACAGCTTTGTGAAGAGTTAGAACACCACATTAAAGCGTGTGACGATTCAAACATTACAAATACCACCAGTGATATTGACGCTTACGTCAATCAACTGCTGCAGCAAGGTAACCAATAAGATGAATAACTTAAACGTAATTATTGCCGATGACCATCCAATTGTCCTTTTCGGTATCCGAAAGTCTCTGGAACAAATTGAATGGGTCAACGTTGTAGGTGAGTTCGAAGACTCAACAGCACTGATCAATAATCTGTCCAAGCTTGACGCTAACGTCCTGATCACCGACCTCTCTATGCCAGGTGAGAAGTATGGCGATGGCATTACGCTGATTAAATACATTAAACGCCACTATCCGGATCTGTCGATTATTGTTCTGACCATGAACAATAACCCGGCGATTCTGAGTTCTGTGCTTGATCTCGATATCGAAGGGATTGTCCTGAAACAGGGCGCGCCTACCGATCTGCCGAAAGCACTGGCTGCACTGCAGAAAGGCAAGAAATATACGCCGGAAAGCGTTGCGAAACTGCTGGAGAAGATCAGCGCAGGTGGTTATGGCGACAAGCGTCTGTCACCAAAAGAGAGCGAAGTACTGCGTCTGTTCGCTGAAGGTTTCCTGGTAACGGAAATCGCCAAGAAACTGAACCGCAGTATCAAAACGATCAGTAGCCAGAAGAAATCAGCGATGATGAAACTGGGCGTGGATAATGATATCGCGCTGCTGAACTACCTGTCGTCTGTCAGCCAGACTCAGGTCGAAAGAGACTAAGTTACTTCTGAGGCGGTGCAGCCTGCACCGCCTTACCTCTGCCCTATCCTGCTTTATCCTGTCCTATCCTATCCGCGTTTTACGCACCCGATCAGCATAGATGGCCAGCGTCACTTTCAGCACATCCAGCGTCACCGGTTTTGACAGGCAGTTATCCATGCCCGCATCCATACAACGCTGTTTCTCTTCCGCCAGCGCATTTGCCGTCACGCCCACGACCGGGAAGAGATGGCCCAGCTGACGCAACCGCTGCGTCAGGCGATAACCATCCATGTTTGGCATGTTCACGTCCGTCAGCACGATGTCGATTTCATTACGACTCAGCACGTTAAGCGCATCAACGCCATCCTGTGCGGTTTTCACCTGATAGCCCAGCGTACCCAGCTGTTCCGACAGCAGCATGCGGTTAATCGGATGGTCATCGACAATCAGCACCATGATGTCATCGTTATGCACTTTCTCTTCGACCGGCGCGGCTAGCAGCAACGCATCCGCCGCATCGTGGCCCAGCGAAATACGGTAGATGCGCGCCAGCAGCGCCGGCACCTCGTGCAGCGTGGCTGTTGAGTGGATCCAGCGTCCCGGCTGACGTTCACGCGGCATATCCACATGCGAGCCATCGAAGGTGATCAGCGCCCGCAGCGGTAAGTCGATTTCCAGGTCGTAATCGGTCATCACCACATCGTCGTGACCCGGCTTACCATTATATTCCGCGACCTCAATGCCCTGCTGCTGAATCTGGCGGGTAATAAACTCCGCAAGATAGTCGTTACGCATCGCCAGCCAGACTTTGTTCTCTTTCAAATCCTCGAGCAGCATCAGTGACGGCTTCTGCCCTTTGTAGATCGGAATACGAACGATGAACTGGCTGCCCATGCCTGGCTCTGAGTCAACTTCAATGTCACCGTCCATCATATTGATCAGCTTTTCACAGATCGCCAGTCCCAGCCCGGTGCCCTGGAAATTACGCTGCACGCCACTGCCTACCTGGAAGAAAGGATCAAACAGACGTGGCAGCTCTTTCGCCGGGATGCCGACGCCGGTATCACGGACGCGGAAGGCCAGATAGCCTTCGGCAACCCAGGCGTGGAGGATAATACAGCCGGTGTGCGTGAACTTAATCGCGTTATTCAGCAGGTTCGAGATCACCTGCTGCAGGCGCAGCGGATCGCCATCCAGCACCTGCGGCACATCATGTTCGATAAAGCAGTAGAGCGTCAGCCGCTTCTTCACCACCAGCGACAGATAGTTACCGACGATGTGGGTGACGATTTCGCGCGGTGCAAACGGACGCGGCTCAATTTTCAGCTGCTCGGACTCAATTTTCGAGAAATCGAGAATATCGCTGATGATCTTCAGCAGCAGGCTGGAGGAGTTGTTCATCGCCGTCACCAGCGAGTCGATGCCGCTGGGCAGCTCTTTGGTCTGTAACAGGTCGAGATTACCGATAATGCCATACAGCGGCGTGCGCAGCTCGTGACTGACGGTAGCCAGGAACATCGATTTAGACTGGCTGGCCTGCTCTGCCGCGTGGGCCATCTCCTGCAGAGACTGCTCCATTCGTACGCGCGCCGAAACATCGACCAGCACGCAAATCGCCACGTTCTCATTACGATAGCGCGAATGCACAAAGCTGATCTGCAGGTTAGTATTACTGCCGGTCAGCACATCGACAAAGTTGACCTGCTGCCCGCCAATAATCTCATTCAGTCTCAGACGATCTTCCTGCGTCAGCAACGTCAGATAGTTGTGCGCCAGCTCGTTACTCAGAATATTGGTGCCGTCGCTGGTACGTAAGATACAGATCCCGACCGGCGCAGAGGCAACAATCTTACGGTTAAACTGCTCATGCTCTTCCAGCCGGTGCGCATTCTCCTCCGCCGGCAGGAACATCCGTCGCTCAAACACCCATGCGAGAGTAAACAGGATCACGGCGCTGAAAATATTAAGCAGCAGCGCATTGATAATCATCAGCTTAAGCTGATCCACCATGACGTCGGTGGGTATCGACCACACCACGTTAAGATCGGACGGCGGCAGCGGTTTCTTCAGCACCAGCTGACGATACCCATTCAGATAACCAAACCAGGTTTTATCATCCGGCAGATTATCCAGCGAGAAGCCCAGCCCGCCGCGCCGCGAGTTAAGCAGTGGACGGTAATTTTCGTCGGTAATAGACGCAATAATCGGCAGGCTGCCCGGCTGAATAAACTCATCCAGCCGGATGTTCTGCTCAACACCCAGCAGCGCCTGTAACTTATTGGCGACATAAACCGGCACTACCATATAGAAGGTGCCGACGCCGGGCTGCGCACTGCTATTGATCCAGTACATTGGATTGCGGCGATCTTCTTCGCTGCTATTGCGATAGCGCAGTACATTCTCACGCAGCGATTTCAGGCTGCGTTCCCGATCGGCATTACTGCTGCCAATGGTAAAGTCCGCCAGACACTGACTCTCGCCACCGATAAAGAACACCCGATTAAGCTCATATGACGAGGCGAAGTTGCTCTTCCAGTAATTGATGTAGTAGCTGAGGGAATCGAGCGAGTTGCGCCAGGTATTGCTCATTGAAGTACAGTCGCCATCCGAAAAGAGTGGCGTAAACTGCGGCTGCGTAGTTTTGCCCGGCATCATGCCGGTCAGCACATCCAGACCACTGCTGGCGTTGGTCAGGCGGTTCTCGGTGATATATTTCAGCTCACGCATCATGTCCGCCGAATGGCGCACATACCACTGAATCGTGCCGTAGTTGCTGGCGAACTCCTGCCGGACCTGCGTCTCTTTATTGTGCAGCACGCTGATGATGTAAAACGCCGTCAGAACAGCGCCCAGCGTCCAGATTAGCAGCGCCAGCGCGCGGAAAAGATAGCGCGAGATGCGAAGCGTAGTGCGGAAAGAGACAGGATATTTCAAAGGTAACTCGCAGTTGGCAAGGTTAATCGCATCATCGATTTTTAATGCCCATACACTAGCTTTATCAGGCGAAAAAAGCCAGCCAGCCGCAGGCTTAGCGGAAGGTTTGGGAATCTTTTAAGATAGCGAAAGCAGCCAGCTATCAGTGAACAGGAAGGCTTGCGTACAGGCCTGCCCGTAAGAACTCAAAGCGACACCGTAATCCCAGCGAGAAAGGCTGGCTATGCCCGAAGAGCAAAGCGTCCACGCCACGGATGGCGTGGCCGATCCGCAGGGATGCGGGAATCCTTTGCGATCGGGAATAGCGGGCCTTTCGGCGGCTCCCGACTCACAGCCACCCACACCCGATCTCCAAAAAAAAACGGCAGGCCGGGTTTCCCCTGACCTGCCGTTTCTGCAACGAACCTCAGCTCACTTCAGACAAATTACTCTTCGTCTTCTGCTGCGTCGTCTTCGTCTTCAGCATCCGCTTCCGGTGCAATCTCTTCATCGTCGATCTCAGCTTCCGGCGCAATATCATCTTCACCTTCCGCCACGCTGCCGTCGATTGAATCCAGCTCTTCCTCTTCAACCGGCTCGGCAACACGCTGCAGTCCGACGACGTTCTCATCCTCAGCGGTACGAATCAGAATCACACCCTGGGTATTACGACCCACGACGCTCACTTCTGACACGCGGGTACGCACCAGCGTACCGGCATCGGTGATCATCATAATCTGATCGCCATCGACAACCTGAACCGCGCCAATCACCGGACCATTACGCTCGGTCACTTTGATTGAGATAACACCCTGCGTCGCACGCGACTTCGTCGGGTATTCGCTGTTGGCCGTACGCTTACCGTAACCATTCTGCGTCACGGTCATAATGGCACCTTCTTCACGCGGCACAATCAGCGACACCACACGATCGCCTTCAGCCAGCCTGATGCCGCGCACGCCAGAAGCGGTACGACCCATGGCACGAACTGCGGACTCTGCAAAGCGAACCACTTTACCGGCTGCGGAGAACAACATCGCTTCATCGTTGCCATTAGTCAGCGCCACGCCGATCAGCTCATCGTCATCACGCAGATTCACGGCAATAATACCGGCGCTGCGTGGACGGCTGAACTCTTTAAGCGCCGTCTTCTTCACGGTACCCAGCGCGGTCGCCATAAAGATATTGAAGCCTTCGGTATACTCACGTACCGGCAGAATCGCCGTAATACGCTCGTTAGCTTCCAGCGGCAGCAGGTTGACGATTGGACGTCCACGCGCGCCACGACTTGCTTCCGGCAGCTGATAAACCTTCATCCAGTACAGACGGCCACGGCTTGAGAAGCAAAGAATCGTGTCATGGGTATTGGCCACCAGCAGACGATCAATGAAGTCCTCTTCTTTGATACGCGCGGCTGACTTGCCTTTACCACCACGACGCTGCGCTTCATAGTCGCTCAGCGGCTGATACTTCACATAGCCCTGATGCGACAAGGTCACGACAACATCTTCCTGATTGATCAGGTCTTCGATATTAATATCGGCGGTGTTTGCGGTGATCTCGGTACGACGATCGTCACCAAACTGATCGCGCATCAGCTCCAGCTCTTCGCGGATCACTTCCATCAGACGCTCAGCGCTCGACAGAATGTGCAGCAACTCAGCGATCTGCTCCAGCAGCGCCTTATACTCATCCAGCAGCTTCTCGTGCTCAAGGCCGGTCAGTTTCTGCAGACGCAGATCCAGAATCGCCTGAGCCTGCTGCTCGGTCAGATAGTACTGCCCGTCACGGATGCCGTACTGCGGATCCAGCCACTCAGGACGCGCGGCGTCATCACCGGCACGCTCCAGCATCGCTGACACGTTACCGAGATCCCACGCCTGGGCAATCAGACCCGCTTTCGCTTCGGCCGGGTTTGGCGCACGACGAATCAGCTCGATGATCGGATCGATATTCGCCAGCGCAATCGCCAGACCTTCCAGGATATGCGCGCGGTCACGGGCCTTGCGCAGTTCAAAGATGGTACGACGCGTTACGACTTCACGACGATGGCGAACGAAGGCGTCCAGAATCTCCTTCAGCGCCATAATCTTCGGCTGGCCCTGATGCAGCGCCACCATATTGATACCAAACGAGGTCTGCAGCTGTGTCAGTGAATAGAGATTATTCAGGACCACTTCACCGACCGCATCACGCTTGATCTCAATCACGATGCGCATGCCGTCTTTATCAGACTCATCGCGCAGTGCGCTGATACCTTCGACACGCTTCTCTTTCACCAGCTCCGCAATCTTCTCAATCAGGCGGGCTTTGTTCACCTGATACGGCAGCTCATGAATGATGATGGTCTCGCGGCCCGTTTTCGCATCGGCTTCCACTTCGCCACGCGCGCGAATGTAAATCTTGCCGCGTCCGGTGCGGTACGCTTCTTCGATGCCACGGCGACCATTGATAATGGCGGCGGTCGGGAAATCAGGCCCCGGAATGTGCTCCATCAGCGCTTCAATGCTGATGTTCTCATCTTCAATGTACGCCAGGCAGCCGTTGATCACTTCACGCAGGTTGTGCGGTGGAATGTTGGTTGCCATACCCACGGCGATACCGGACGAACCGTTCACCAGCAGGTTAGGGATTTTGGTTGGCAGAACTTCAGGGATCTGCTCAGTGCCGTCATAGTTCGGTACGAAATCGACGGTCTCTTTTTCCAGGTCAGCTAACAGGTCGTGGGCGATTTTCGACATGCGAATTTCGGTATAACGCATCGCTGCAGCGGAGTCGCCGTCGATGGAACCGAAGTTGCCTTGTCCGTCCACCAGCATGTAACGCAGGGAGAAAGGCTGGGCCATACGTACAATGGTATCGTAAACGGCAGAATCACCATGCGGGTGATATTTACCGATAACGTCACCGACGACGCGGGCAGATTTTTTATAGGGTTTGTTCCAGTCGTTACCCAGTACGCTCATCGCATAGAGTACGCGACGATGAACCGGCTTCAGGCCATCACGCACATCGGGTAAAGCTCGGCCAACGATGACCGACATGGCGTAACCGAGGTAAGAATTTTTTAATTCTTCTTCGATATTGACCGGTGTAATTTCTCTCGCAAGGTCGCTCATGGAGCCGCTATCCCTCTACTTAATCCCGGATTTTAAAGGTGCGAAAGTATATCACACTGCAATGCCCGGGTGAACGTTAACCACCGATATCGCCCGCTTTTCCTTACGCCTGAAAGGTGTGCCATCCGCGGTTAAGCGTTTATACTGTGGGCACATTTTGTCAGGAGTTACGATTCAATGAATGCACAACCGCAGAATCATCAGCAGAACGTCGATGCGCAGGAAATTGCCAAGTTTGAGGCGGTTGCCTCGCGCTGGTGGGATCTGGAGGGTGAATTTAAACCTCTGCACCGCATCAACCCGCTGCGCCTGGGCTATATCGCGCAGCACAGCAACGGTTTATTTGGTAAAACCGTGCTCGACGTGGGATGCGGCGGCGGCATTTTAGCGGAAAGCATGGCGCGTGAAGGCGCAGTGGTGACGGGCCTGGATATGGGCGCTGAACCGCTGGCCGTGGCGCGCCTGCATGCTCTTGAGAGCGGCGTGGCGCTGGACTACGTGCAGCAGACCGTTGAAGAGCATGCCGAACAGTACGCCGGAAAATATGATGTGGTGACCTGTATGGAGATGCTGGAGCATGTGCCGGATCCGCGTTCGGTGGTTCACGCCTGCGCGAAACTGGTCAAACCCGGCGGCGAAGTCTTTTTCTCAACGCTGAACCGCAACCCTAAAGCCTGGCTGCTAGCGATCTTTGGCGCAGAATATGTGCTCCGCATGCTGCCGCGCGGCACCCATGACGTGAAGAAGTTTATCCGTCCTTCCGAACTGCTGGGCTGGGTCGATGAAACGACGCTACGTGAACGTAACATCATCGGCCTGCACTACAATCCGGTAACCAACCGCTTCAAACTGGCCCCGGGTACTGATGTCAATTATATGGTGCACACGCACCGCGCCGTATAAGTGAAAATACCCGCCTGAACACAGGCGGGTATGAATAATGTCAAAGCCGAATTAACAGCAAATTTAAAATTATTCGCTGATTCAGCATCACAATTGCCGCATTGCGTTACACCTCACCTTAAATATATGCAAGCGCTTCATGCCAGCTTTCTGCCTGATAACATTCATCGGAACATTAAGATAACAACGCTTACCAAAACAGAATAAATTCTATTTCCACAATATATTAATAATTAAACTTAAACCTCATGATTCAACTTAACTGAAAACAGACCCAGCTAACGTTTAAAAACCAGGAATTTCAATATTTAAAATAAAAAATCATCAGTAAAAATTGCCAGACCCATTAATAACCAGATCAAAATCCTCGAAATAAAAATATCTCAACGCGGACCAAAGCAGTGGATTAATAACACTGTGACAGGCTTCAAAAAACCCATCCTGAAATTTAAATATACTAGAATGGTAGGATTGAAAATCGTTTCTGCCTGAAAAAAATTAACCTCATCTCTTAAGGATAACTATGACGCCCTTTTTATCACTCTTTTGGGTATTAGCAGGTATCGCAATATTAGTCGTGCTCAATCTTAAATATAAATTTCATAACGTATTTTCTCTGCTGATTGCAGGCATGTTCGTTGCCATCATGGTTGGTATCCCGGCAGATAAAATAGTCGGCGTCGTCCAGCAGGGTATCGGCAGTATCATGGGCCACCTGGCGCTAATCATTATATTCGGTGCGATCATTGGGAAGTTCATGACCGAATCAGGCGCAAGCCAGCAGATAGCGGATACCGTCATCCGCCATTGTGGCACCCGCTTCCTGTCCACCGGACTGATGTTTATCGGCGTGATATTCGGTATTGCGATGTTTTACGAGGTGGCCTTCCTGATTGCAATGCCGCTGGTGATGAACATCGCTAAAAAAGCGGATATCCCCTACATGAAACTGGTCATCCCTACGGTGGTCGGTGCAACAATGGGACACAGCCTGTTTCCACCGCAGCCAGGACCGGTTGCTCTGATCAGCGCATTCAACGCAGATATCGTGCAGGTCTATCTTTATGGCGCCGTGGTGATTGTCCCTGCGCTGTTTTGTGCAGGCGTTTTACTGCCCCGCTTCCTGCCAGGAATCAGCCGTATGCCGCTGAACTCCATGATCAAACCGATCAAAGAGCTGGCCCCTGCCGATCTCCCTCCTTTCAGAATCAGTATCCTGATCCCACTGATCCCTGCGGTGCTGATGATTCTGGCTTCGGTCATCAAGCCGCTGGCTGGTGAGGGATCTGAACTGACACGCGTCTTTAAGCTGCTGGGCAGTGCGGAAGTCAGCATGGTGTTCGCTACGCTGGCTGCGATGTGGTTTCTGGGTGTTAAGCGGGGAATGACCTCCGAAGGCATCACGCATAACGTCACCAACTCAATTTCACAGATTTCTAACGTGCTGTTCGTCATCAGTGCCGGCGGTATCCTCAAGCAGGTGATCATTGACTCTGATGTGGGCAACAGCATTGTCCAGCTTATGAGTCATGTGCCCTTTTCACCCTTTATTATCGCCTGGTTAATCACTGCGGTAATCCGCATTCTGACCGGCCAGGGTGCGGTGGCCGCCATTACCTCAGCGGGCATCGTGGCGCCGATGATAGAAGCCTTTCATCTTAATCCGGCGCTGATGGTGCTGGCAGTCGCTTGCGGCAGTAACACCATTACACTGATGTATGACGGCGGCTTCTTACTGTTCAAAGAGACGTTTGGAATCTCAATGAAGGACACCTTCAAATCCTGGGGGCTGCTGGAGTTGATAAACTCAGTAGTCGGTCTGGGTATGGTCATCCTGGTCAGCCAGTTCATCTAGTTTTATGCCTCTGTCGTAAAGGAGTTGCAGCAAAGGCAATCCTCATACACTCGGTACAAAGCGAGTACTCCGGATAAACAGACGAAAGGGTATTCTTTTTTCTGCCAGAGAGTTACGTCGTTATAGCAGTGAACTGTCATAAACCGCGGCAGCGGACTCTCTGCAGCTTCACATCCCGCTAGCGGCTTTTTCCCATTTTTCATCCCTTTTTCTGCTGAATCCTGAGGATTGAATAAGAAATACGCGTCCGATCAAATTTAGAAAAAAAAGTGTGATCTGGTTGACATGTTGCCAGGCCTTACAAGGCATGGCCTAAGAATTTTCGCCAAAAATACAACCCCTCTATCCATCATTTTTTACTCTTGTTAAGCGGCCGTAAAATACTAAAATAAGCCCCCATGTAGTTATGGTACTTCCCATCACCCCCAAGATGTAGTGTTTATCCACACATTATTCACAATGAATATGCTGTGCATAAGCCGGGATTTCTTTTAATTTTTGGATACTCACGCAAAGGTAAAAACGCGACATGAACCAGAGTCTGCTCGTTACTAAACGCGATGGCCGCCAGGAGCGCATTGATCTCGACAAAATTCACCGTGTGCTGGACTGGGCAGCTGAAGGGCTGAACAACGTCTCAGTTTCACAGGTCGAACTGCGCTCTCACATTCAGTTCTATGATGGCATCAGAACCTCTGACATTCATGAGACCATCATCAAGGCCGCAGCAGACCTCATCTCTCGCGATGCCCCTGACTATCAGTACCTGGCTGCCCGCCTGGCGATCTTCCACCTGCGCAAAAAAGCGTATGGTCAGTTTGAGCCGCCGAAGCTTTATGACCAGGTCGTTAAGATGGTCGACATGGGCAAATACGATCGCCACCTGCTGGAAGATTACAGCCAGGAAGAGTTCGCACAGATGGACGAGTTCCTCGACCACTGGCGTGACATGAACTTCTCCTACGCCGCGGTGAAGCAGCTGGAAGGCAAATATCTGGTCCAGAACCGCGTCTCGGGTGAAATCTACGAGAGCGCGCAGTTCCTCTACATTCTGGTTGCTGCCTGCCTGTTCTCTGGCTACCCGCGCGACACGCGTATGGATTACATCAAGCGTTTCTATGATGCGATCTCCACGTTTAAAATCTCGCTGCCTACGCCAATCATGTCGGGCGTGCGTACCCCGACACGTCAGTTCAGCTCCTGTGTGCTGATCGAGTGCGGCGATAGCCTGGACTCCATCAACGCCACCTCCAGTGCGATTGTGAAATATGTCTCTCAGCGTGCCGGTATCGGCATCAACGCCGGTCGTATCCGTGCGCTGGGCAGCCCGATTCGCGGTGGTGAAGCGTTCCACACCGGCTGTATCCCGTTCTATAAGCATTTCCAGACCGCAGTGAAGTCCTGTTCTCAGGGCGGCGTACGTGGCGGCGCAGCGACACTGTTCTACCCGATGTGGCATCTGGAAATCGAAAGCCTGCTGGTGCTGAAAAACAACCGTGGCGTTGAAGGCAACCGCGTGCGTCACATGGACTACGGCGTTCAGCTTAACAAGCTGATGTATCAGCGCCTGCTGAAAGGCGAAGACATTACTCTGTTCAGTCCGTCTGACGTGCCTGGCCTCTATGATGCGTTCTTCGCCGATCAGGATGAGTTTGAGCGTCTCTACACCAAATATGAACAGGATAAGAGCATCCGCCAGCAGCGTGTTAAAGCGGTCGATCTCTTCTCGCTGATGATGCAGGAACGTGCTTCAACTGGCCGTATCTACATTCAGAACGTCGATCACTGCAACACCCACAGCCCGTTTGATCCGCGCATCGCGCCGGTTCGCCAGTCTAACCTCTGCCTGGAAATCGCCCTGCCGACCAAACCGCTGGAAGATGTTAACGACGAAAACGGTGAGATCGCGCTTTGTACGCTTTCTGCGTTTAACCTCGGTGCCATCGAAAGCCTGGACGATCTGGAAGAGCTGGCTACCCTGGCGGTGCGTGCACTGGATGCCCTGCTCGACTATCAGGATTACCCGATTCCGGCTGCCCAGCGTGGTGCCATGGGTCGTCGTACCCTGGGTATCGGCGTCATCAACTACGCCTACTATCTGGCGAAGCACGGTGTGCGCTACTCCGATGGCAGTGCTAATGGCCTGACCCACAAAACCTTTGAAGCGATTCAGTACTACCTGTTGAAAGCGTCAAACGAGCTGGCAAAAGAGCAAGGTGCCTGCCCGTGGTTCAATGAAACCACCTATGCGCAGGGCATTCTGCCAATCGACACCTACAAGAAAGACCTGGACGCGATCAGCAACGAACCGCTGCATCTCGACTGGGAGAGTCTGCGTGAAGAGATTAAAACGCACGGCCTGCGCAACTCGACCCTGTCTGCGCTGATGCCGTCTGAGACCTCGTCGCAGATCTCCAATGCCACTAATGGCATTGAGCCGCCACGTGGCCACATCAGCATCAAAGCATCGAAAGATGGCATCCTGCGTCAGGTAGTGCCGGAGTATGAGCGTCTGAAAGATCAGTACGAGCTGCTGTGGGAAATGCCGAACAACGACGGCTACCTGCAACTGGTGGGTCTGATGCAGAAATTCATCGACCAGGCGATTTCGTCCAACACCAACTACGATCCGTCACGCTTTGCCAACGGCAAAGTGCCGATGAAACAGCTGCTGAAAGATCTGCTGACGGCGTACAAGTTCGGCGTGAAAACGCTCTACTATCAGAACACCCGTGACGGTGCGGAAGATGCGCAGGATGACCTGGCACCTTCTATCCAGGATGATGGCTGCGAAAGCGGCGCCTGTAAGATCTAATGGTCAGGCGGGAGATTCTCCCGCCTCATTCATTTCACGAGGCCTGGCTTCGTCTACTTTTGGACAACTTTTATGGCTTACTCCACTTTCTCACAGAACAAAAATGATCAGCTGAAAGAGCCGATGTTTTTCGGTCAGTCAGTCAACGTGGCGCGCTTTGACCAGCAGAAATATGACATCTTTGAAAAGCTGATCGAAAAGCAGCTCTCCTTCTTCTGGCGTCCGGAAGAGGTGGATGTCTCGCGCGACCGTATCGACTACCAGGCGCTGCCGGACCACGAAAAGCATATCTTTATCAGTAACCTGAAGTATCAGACGCTGCTGGATTCGATTCAGGGTCGCAGCCCGAACGTTGCCCTGCTGCCGCTGATCTCGATTCCTGAACTGGAAACCTGGATTGAAACCTGGGCATTCTCTGAGACGATTCACTCCCGGTCTTACACCCATATCATCCGTAACATCGTGAACGATCCCGCGGTGGTGTTTGACGATATCGTCACCAATGAGCAGATTCTGGCGCGTGCTCAGGATATCTCACGCTATTACGACGATCTGATTGAGATGACCAACTACTGGCATCAGCTGGGCGAAGGCACCCATCAGGTCAACGATAAGCAGGTTGTGGTCAGCCTGCGTGCGCTGAAGAAGCAGCTTTATATCTGTCTGATGAGCGTCAACGCGCTGGAAGCGATCCGTTTCTATGTCAGCTTCGCCTGTTCCTTCGCTTTCGCTGAGCGCGAGCTGATGGAAGGCAACGCCAAAATCATCAAGCTGATCGCCCGCGATGAAGCGCTGCACCTGACCGGCACCCAGCACATGCTGAACCTGCTGCGCAGCGGTGAAGACGATCCGGAAATGAAAGAGATTGCGGCAGAGTGCCGTGAAGAGTGCTTTGAGCTATTTAAGAAGGCGGCGCTGCAGGAGAAAGAGTGGGCAGAATATCTGTTCAGCGGCGGCTCGATGATCGGCCTGAACAAAGACATTCTCTGCCAGTACATTGAGTACATCACCAATATCCGTATGCAGGCGGTGGGTCTTGATCTGCCCTTCCAGACGCGCTCTAACCCGATTCCATGGATCAACTCATGGCTGGTGTCTGACAACGTTCAGGTCGCGCCGCAGGAAGTGGAAGTGAGCTCTTATCTGGTCGGTCAGATCGACTCTGAAGTAGGCGCTAACGACTTCGACGACTTCCAGCTTTAATCATGAGCCGTGACGTTGTTATTCTGCGCACTTCCGGCACCCGGCTGGAATGCACAGACGAGCACACCAACCTGCTGACGCTGCTGGAAGCCAACAATCTCTGCGTGGAGTTTCAGTGCCGCGAAGGTTACTGCGGCTCCTGTAGGATGCGGCTGCTGAAAGGCGAAGTGCATTACCCACAGCGGCCGCTGGCCTTTGTGCAGCAGGATGAGATCCTGCCCTGCTGCTGCAAAGCTAAAGGCGAGATTGAGCTTGAGTTATAACTGCAGCAGGCGTCTTTCATTCTGCTGACAAATTCAAATCCGGATAAATTTAACCGCAATGAATTAGTACGAAGCGCAGGGAATACGGTTAGAGGAGGAAAGCGTCCCACGCCATGGATGGCGTGGGTAGAGCAGGTCAGGGATGACGGGTTTTGCGTCTTTCCGATCTGACCGTGTTCCCTTCGCAGGCTGGGTATTACAGCGAGCTGCGACTACCTTTGTCCACATACAAAACGGGCGCCTCAGGCGCCCGTTTTATTTTCACTGACATTACTGTCTGACAGTTTCAACCACATCAATCCAGCCGTGACCGGTGCTCACTTCACTGCCGTGCAACCAGCGACGCAGCATGTTCATCGCCATCATCGCCACCACCTTCTGCCGCGTTTCAAGGTTATAGCGACCGGTGCTGAACTTCACGCGCTGACCAAAACTGCCCTCTGGCGTATGCAACGCCACCGAAATCTCTTCCTGTTCCAGGCTGCCAACAGAGAGTGCCAGCGCTGCCTGCTGCTGCGCGGCAAGATCGCGGGTGCGGCTCACCTGCTGCTCCAGCGTCTCCTGCCGGGCAGGCAGGATGTCCGCGCCACGCAACGGCACGCTGGCGGCCGCCAGTTGCCAGTAAAGCAGACCGGCGGTGTATTGCTCGCTGACCGCCAGTTGTTCACCGCGCTGCTCCAGCTCGCGGGCCAGCAGTGCCGGCAGACCTTCGGTGCCTTCAAAAATGGTGCACTCCGCCAGAAGCAGACGCACCTGCTGCCACACCTGCTCCATCGCCACCCGCTGGCTGGCCGGGCCGGTAAGCTTGATCTCGATGATTGGCATCGATGAGCGATACCCCATCACCGCCCCTTCCGGCAGGGCGAGTGGCTCCAGTTCGGCGGCAATATCACTTTCACCGCGACCAAAGGTGGTCAGCCGCAGACAAACCGGTGGCTCGGGCGGCGAGAATTTTGTTTTCAGACGCGGAATGATCTGCTGCTCCACCATCACTTTAAATTCAGACGGCACGCCAGGCGTGAAGAACATCCAGCAGCGATTGAGTTGCAGGGCAAAACCACAGGCGGTTCCTACCGGATTATCAATCAGCTCCGCATTGGCCGGGATTTCAGCCTGCTTGCGATTGCTGGCCGCCATTATCCGCCCGCGACTGGCAAACCAGGCTTCCATCTGCTCCAGCCACTCCTGCTGCATCGCCAGTTCAACCCCACAGGCGCGGGCCGCAGCCAGCGCACTCAGATCGTCACTGGTTGGCCCCAGACCGCCATTGACTATCAGCACATCGGCCTCATGACTGCGCGCCTGCAGCGTAGCGATCAGCGACTCGAGTGAATCCCCTACCGTGGTGCGACTGGTCATGGGCAAACCCTGCTGGAACAGCATATCCGCCAGCCAGGCTGCATTGGTGTCGACGATTTGGCCATGCAGCACCTCATCCCCGGTTGACAGCATCTCTACTTTAATCACGTCGGATTCTCCTTTTCACGTTTGCTTCACTGTATGAAGTCCACCCGGGAAACACAATCGGCATGACCAGCGATTGTGATTGTTGCGGCTAAGGCAGCACGTTGCGCTTAAATGTCAGAGGGTTGAGCGGGATTCAGTGGCGCAGATGAGTGAATTCAGGGCAGTAAGAAGTCAACAAAAACGGCGGGATTTCCCCGCCGTTTTTCACTGCAGTTGTCTGCTACATCTGAATGAGCAGGTCGCGATTAGCGACGGGCCAGCAGCAGACCGAGCACCAGACCGGCAGTTGCGCCAATACCGACGCCCTGCCACGGTTTTTCATGCACGTAATCGTCAGCGCGGTAAGCCGCCTGCTTAGCGCGATAGTAATAGCTATCTGACGCCTGGCTGACACGGGATTTCACATCGTTCAGCGCCTGTTCGGCTTTGCTTTTGAGCTCAATGTACTTCTGATCGGCCGGATCGCCTGATGCCTTAAGCACTTCTTCCAGCGTTTCGGTCAGTAACGCAATATCGTCATCGAGGTTCGTTTCGAATTGATTTGTCTGGTTTACCATCGTTTCCTCCGTGTGAATTGCAAAGCAGTTCATTAACTATAGTCATAATCTGGCGCTCTGCTGTTTTCCTGATCCAGGAATCACCTGATTTTTCATCTGCTAAAGTTGCTCAACTCAGGCGGTGCACCGTTTCGCTGCGCAAAGAAGTGTAAGACGCCACGGCAACCGCCGAATTTCGCTTCGCTTCTTTGATTAATCTGATAAATTTTGTCGGGACTGAATTTTCCAGTAACCCTACTGTCGTACCCCTCTGTTGCCTGTGATTATCGGGCCATAAAAGTGCATTTGGCACAACAGTCACGACACCCTCGAACAGCTAAGGAATGATCTCTGGCATGAATCGAAGAATGTTTATGAAAGCGTCAATGGCCTTCTCCGCCGTCAGCGGCATGACCGGCCTGTCAACGCTGTTTGCGCAATCCGCATGGGCAGAAGATGGCATTGCTGACGGAACCGCCGTACGCTTCGATTTTGACGTACTGAAGAAAAACGCGGCCGCGCTGGCGAAAAAACCCTGGGGCGGTGCACCAGGCGCGCTGCCGGAGACGCTGGCTACACTGACCCCGCAGGCGTACAACGAAATTCAGTATGACGCTAACCACTCGCTGTGGAATAACCTGCCTGACCGTCAACTGGATGTGCAGTTCTTCCATGTTGGTATGGGCTTTAAGCGTCGCATCCGTATGTTCTCTGTTGACGGCGCAAGCCGCGAGGCGCGCGAAATTCATTTCCGCCCCGAGCTGTTCAACTACAACAACGCCCACGTGGATACAAAGCAGCTGGAGGGCAAAACTGACCTCGGCTTCGCCGGTTTCCGCGCCTTTAAAAAGCCGGAGCTGGCCCGTCGCGACATCGTCTCTTTCCTCGGCGCAAGCTACTTCCGTGCCGTTGACGATACCTTCCAGTACGGTCTCTCGGCGCGTGGCGTGGCGATTAACACTTTCAGCAACGGTCAGGAAGAGTTCCCGGACTTCACCGCCTTCTGGTTTGAAACGCCAAAAGCGGAAGATACCACTTTCACCTGTTACGCCCTGCTGGATGGTGCCAGCCTTACCGGTGCTTATAAGTTCATCATTCATTGCGAAGAGAAACGCGTGGTGATGGAAGTAGAAAACCACCTGTTTGCCCGTAAAGAGATCCGTCAGATCGGCATCTCGCCAATGACCAGCATGTTTAGCTGTGGCACCAACGAACGTCGCATGTGCAACACTTACCATCCACAGATCCACGACTCCGATCGTCTGGCAATGTGGACCGGTAAAGGCGAATGGATTGCGCGTCCGCTGAATAATCCGCAGCGTCTGCAGTTCAACGCCTATGAAGATGAGAATCCGCGTGGCTTTGGCCTGCTGCAGCTGAATCACGACTTCAAAGATTACCAGGATGTGATTGGCTGGTATGACAAACGTCCGAGCCTGTGGGTTGAGCCGGTCGGCAAGTGGGGCAAAGGCGCGATCAACCTGATGGAGATCCCAACCACGGGTGAAACGCTGGATAACATCGTCTGCTTCTGGCAACCGGCGGAACCGGTCAAAGCGGGTAGTGAGCTGAACTTCTCCTACAAACTCTACTGGAGTGGTCTGCCGCCGGTGCGAAGCGGTCTGGCGCGTGTGGATGCCACCCGTACCGGTATCGGTGGCTTCCCGGAAGGCTGGGCGCCTGGCGAGCACTTCCCTGAAACCTGGTGCCGTCGCTTCGCCATCGATTTTATTGGTGGTGATCTGCAGGCTGCCGCGCCGAAAGGCATTGAGCCGGTGATTACTGTCTCATCCGGCAGCGTGAAGCAGGTTGAAATTCTGTATGTCGATCCGTTGAAGGGATACCGCATTTTGTTTGACTGGTATCCGAACAGTGATTCCACCCAGCCGGTGGAGATGCGTCTGTTCCTGCGTAGCAAGGATGAAACGCTGAGCGAAACATGGCTTTATCAGTATTTCCCGCCTGCGCCGGATCAGCGCAAATATGTCGATGACCGTCAGATGACGGTGGGTTGATGGAAAAAGGCGAGGCTCAGGCCTCGCCTTTTTTCTGACAAAGTCTGCACCGATTTGCGATGAGAGCGAGCCTGCTCAGGGAACACGATCAGATCGGAAAGTCGCAAAAGCCGTCATCCATGACATGCCCGGCCCGCGCGATTACGCACCTCATCCCTGAGGTGCGCCCATAAATGGGCCAACGCGTTGCGTTGTTCAAAAACGCTCCCTGCGTTTTTAGTACGCACCTCATCCCTGAGGTGCGCCCATAAACGGGCCAACGCGTTGCGTTGTTCAAAAACGCTCCTGGCGTTTTTGTCCATGGCGCGGGACGCTTTCCTCCTCTGACCGTGTTTCCTTCGCGTTGAGTTGAGAGGTTGCTGTCAGTTTCACTCTGACCTGGGTTTGTCTGCAGTATGAGGCGAGGCTCAGGCCTCGCCTTTTTTATAGCGCAGTTTTCACCATATCAATATGCGGAATGCCATCTTCCAGGTAGCTCTCCCCTGCCGCCACAAAGCCATACTGCCCGTAAAAATTTTCCAGATGTGCCTGAGCGGAGAGAAACAGATCGTGACCCGGCCAGTGCAGCTGACAACGGCTGATCGCCTTCTCCATCAGACGGCTGCCCAGCCGCGCACCACGCACCCGATCGGACACAATCACCCGCCCGATTTTTGCCGGGCTGCTCTTATCTTCCGGTGAGAGAAGTCGCGCATAGGCCACCAGCTGACCATCCGTTATCCCCAGCAGATGCCGGTTTTCCGCCTGCAAGTCTTTACCATCCACATCCTGATACGCGCACTGCTGTTCCACGACGAACACGGCACTGCGCAATGCCAGTAAGTCGTAAAGTTCCCGGGCGGTGAGTTCGCTATGGTGTTTATCCTGCCAGTCAATGTTCATGGTCTCTCCTTGCTAATCACAACACGCTACATCAGAACGGTGTCGCCATCCAGCATCGGCGGGTCACCTCATCTCTAAGGCAAAAAAAATCAGGCCCGGAGGCCTGATTCATCAGTTGCAGATACCTGTTTACATCAGCGGCTGAGCCATCTGCACCAGTCTGATCAGCGGCTGTGGGTAAACCCCTAACAGCAGCACCAGAATGGCGGAGATCAGCACGACCACACCACCGGCGGTAAACGCCCAGTTAGCCGGAGTGTCACGGGTGTGCAGTTCCGGCGGGCTGAGGTAAAGACTGACCGTCACGCGCAGATAGTAGTAGAGGCCAATCGCGCTGCCCGCGACCACGGCACCGGTCAGCCACCACAGGTGAGCACTGACACCTGACGCGATAACGTAGAATTTACCGATAAAGCCCAACGTCATCGGGATACCCGCCAGCGACAGCATCATCACTGTCATCACCGCTGAAAGGACAGGACGATGCCAGAACAGGCCACGATAAGAGTAGAGTGAGTCGGCATCCGGGCCACGATACGGGCTGGACATCAGGCTCACCACACCAAAGGCACCCAGGCTGCTGAACAGATAACCGGCCAGATAAACACCTGAGGTTTCCAGCGACAGCTGATGATCTTTCACCGCAATCAGCGCCACCAGCAGATAACCAAGGTGGGCGATAGAGGAGTAACCCAGCAGACGCTTGATGTTGCTCTGCGAAATCGCCATCAGGTTACCGAACAGAATCGACACGAAGGCGATCATGGCCAGCACTGTACGTACCGCTTCGCTGTCGGTCACTGGTGCGTACATAAACAGACGCATGATGACACCAAAGATCGCAATCTTGCTGGCAGTTGCCAGGAAGGTTGAAACCGGCGCAGGCGCACCCTGATAAACATCGGGCGTCCAGAGGTGGAACGGAACCAGTGAGAGCTTGAAGCCAAGGCCGATGATCATCATGCCCAGACCCACCAGCAACAGCGGCTCGTGAATCATGCTGTCCGTCAGGCTCTGACCCAGCGCCACGAAGCTCAGATTACCTGAGTCGGCGTAGATCAGCGCAATACCAAACAGCAGGAATGAGGAGGCTGCCGCTGAGAGGATGGTGTATTTCAGCGCCGCTTCCAGCGAGCGTTTCTGGCGGAAAGCGTAACCAATCAGACCAAACAGAGGCAGCGACAACAGCTCAATGCCGATGAACAGCGAAGCCAGATGGTTAGCACTGGCCAGCACGATGCCACCCAGCGCCGCAATCAGCACCAGCAGGTAGAACTCATCTTTGTTGTCCGGGTAACCCGCCAGCCATGGATAGGCAAAGGTACAGGTCGCCAGGCTCGCCAGCATCACCAGCGCGGTATAAAACATCGAATAGCCATCGACGCGCAGCAGCGGCGTGACATCCATTGCCCCGACCTGACCGACAAAGTAGAGCGAGAGCAGCGCCAGGTTCAGGCCAACTACCGTTAGCGTGGCGTTAACGAAGTGGTTGCGTCGCCAGGCAATGGACAGCATCACAACCACCACCGTCAATCCGACGATTAACAGCGGTAGCAACGCAATCAATTGGTGAGGAGTTATTGTCATGGCGAATTACGGCCTTGTAGTTGAAATTGAAGCGGTAAACCACTGCTGAATATTGCTCATGGCAGCGTGCGAAGTATCCAGAATCGGCTGTGGATAGACGCCCAGCAGCACCAGCAGCACCACCAGAACACCGATAGTCATAAACTCACGCGGTGACATGCCTGGCAGCGGATCTTTCGATTTCGCTTCGCCGTAGTAAGCGCGCTGCATCATCACCAGCGAGTAGACAGAGGCGAACACCAGACCAAAGGTTGCGATGACAATAATCATCGGCACCACCTGGAAGCTGCCGGTCAGAATCATAAATTCACCGACGAAGTTACCGGTGCCCGGCATACCGAGGTTGGCAACAGCAAAGAACAGCGACAGGCCCGGAATCCATTTGATGCGCGACCACAGGCCACCCAT
Source organism: Pantoea sp. 9140 (assembly GCF_000745295.1). Taxonomy (NCBI): domain Bacteria; kingdom Pseudomonadati; phylum Pseudomonadota; class Gammaproteobacteria; order Enterobacterales; family Erwiniaceae; genus Pantoea; species Pantoea sp. 9140. The sequence continues at coordinate 2,617,651 of NZ_JQNO01000001.1, forward strand.
CTGGCGCATATCACGGGTATGCAGACGCTCATACAGCTGACCACACAGAATGAAGAGTGCCGCAGCGGACAGACCGTGTGCAATCATCTGGATCACTGCACCCTGCAGCGCCAGCTGGCTGCCGGTGTAGATGGCAATCAGCACAAAGCCCATGTGCGAAATCGAGGTATAGGCAATCAGACGTTTGATGTCGGTCTGCGAGAAGGCCATCCAGGCACCGTAGAAGATACCGATGATGCCCAGCCACATGGCGATCGGCGCAAACTCGGCTGACGCGTTCGGGAACAGCGGCAGGCTGAAACGGAGTAAGCCGTAAGCCGCGGTTTTCAGCAGGATACCCGCCAGGTCAACAGAACCGGCCGTTGGAGCCTGACTGTGCGCATCCGGCAGCCAGCCGTGCAACGGTACTACCGGCATCTTGACCGCAAAGGCGATAAAGAAGCCCAGCATCAGAAGATATTCAACCCCGCTCGACATTGGCGTCTGCAGCAGCTGTTCGTAGCTGAATGTCCAGACGCCGGTCGCGTTGTAGTGGACAAACACCAGGCCCAGAATCGCAATCAGCATCACCAGACCCGAAGCCTGGGTATAGATGAAGAATTTGGTCGCGGCGGAGATACGGGTTTTACCGTCCGATGCTTTATGACCCCAGAGCGCGATGAGGAAGTACATCGGCACCAGCATCATTTCCCAGAAGAAGAAGAACAGGAACAGGTCGATGGAGAGGAACACACCGATTACGCCGCCCAGGATCCACATCAGATTCAGATGGAAGAAGCCCTGATACTTTGAAATCTCATTCCAGGAACAGAGCACCGCCATCAGACCGAGCAGACCGGTCAGCACCACCATCAGCAGCGACAGGCCATCAATGGCTAAATGGAAGCTGATGCCGAAGCGTGGGATCCACGGAACGGAGAAACTTGACTGCCACTGCGGAATGCCCGCTGCCTGCGTCAGTGAATAGCCTCCCTGCAACCAGAGTTGCAGTGAAAGCGCCAACGTCAGCCCCATGGTGATCAGCGCGATCCAGCGTGGCACCTTCGCGCCAAGGCGCTCAGTGAGCCAGCAGATCAGACCGCCGACGAAGGGTATGATAATTAGCCAAGGTAATAACACGGCACACTTCCCTTTTCTTTGTCTTAGTTCGGGCTATCTTACTTGCCATTTTGATTCCCGGCAGTGCTCGCAATCCTCACATACCTCGGTATGCTCCGGTTGCTGTGCGCTGGCGGTAACCAAACTGGCTGCGACGATAACGCCCTTGCTCAGGACAATTTTTGACATTCTCAATGGGCAGATTAACTAACCTGCCCCGCTCATCAATCTTTAAATCACCAGCAGCAGAGCCAGCACCAGCACGGCACCCACGCTCATTGACGCCACGTACCAGCGCAGGTAGCCATTTTCACTGACCACCAGACCTTTGTTGGCAATGCGTGACAGCAGCGCAGGCAGGTTCATCAGACCATTCAGTGGGTCGCGCTTCAGCAGCCACGCAATACCCAGATAAGGTTTGACGAACACTTTATCGTAGAGCCAGTCGAAGCCCCAGGCCGCAAACCACCAGGTGCCGAAGAAGCGGCCCGGTGCACTGTTTGCGATACGGGTCACCAGCTCACGTTTGCCCAGCCACAGTGCGGCTGCGATCAGAATGCCAACGATCGCGACCACACCCGAGGTGATTTCCAGTCCCACTTTGCCCGATTCACCGAACTCATTGGCTGGCAGTACACCCGCCAGCGGTGGCGTAATCAGCGCACCAATAAAGGTGGAGAGCAGCAGCAGCACAATCAGCGGCAGATGATGGGTAATGCCTTTACCGGCGTGTGCATGAATTTTCTCTTCGCCGTGGAACACGATGAAGATCATGCGGAAGGTATAGATAGAGGTCAGGAACGCCCCGACCAGACCCGCTACCATCAGATTGATGTGACCGTTAGCCAGCGCACCAAACAGAATTTCATCTTTACTGTAGAAGCCCGCCGTAATCAGCGGCAGTGCCGCCAGCGCCGCGCCACCGACCAGGAAGCAGGTATAGACCAGCGGAATGCTCTTACGCAGGCCACCCATTTTGAAGATGTTCTGTTCGTGATGGCAGGCCAGAATCACTGAACCCGAGGAGAGGAACAGTAATGCTTTAAAGAAGGCGTGCGTCATCAGATGGAAAATCGCCGCATCCCACGCCTGAACGCCCAGCGCCAGGAACATATAGCCAATCTGGCTCATGGTGGAGTATGCGAGAACACGTTTGATGTCGGTCTGCACCAGCGCAGCAAAGCCTGCCAGCACCAGGGTAATTGCCCCAATGATGCCGACCAGATGCAGCACTTCTGGCGTCAGCAGGAAGAGACCGTGGCTGCGGGCAATCAGGTAAACACCCGCCGTCACCATGGTCGCGGCGTGGATCAGCGCCGAAACCGGTGTCGGACCGGCCATCGCATCGGCCAGCCAGGTCTGTAACGGCAGCTGTGCCGATTTACCGACCGCGCCACCCAGCAGCATCAGCGTTGCCCACTGCAGCATATGGTTGTCTGCGGCAAAGTGCGCCGGAGCCAGTTCCATCATCTCGCGGAAATTCAGCGTGCCCAGCTCGTTGTAGAGAATGAACAGACCGAATGCCAGGAAGACGTCGCCGACACGGGTGATGATGAAGGCTTTCATCGCCGCTTTGCCGTTTTCCGGATTGCTGTAGTAGAAACCGATCAGCAGATAAGAACACAGCCCTACCCCTTCCCAGCCCAGATACATCAGCATCAGGTTATCGGCCAGCACCAGAACCACCATGCTGGCAATAAACAGGTTGGTGTAGGCGAAGAAGCGGGAGTAGCCCTCCTCTCCACGCATGTACCAGGAGGCGAACATATGAATGAAGAAGCCGACACCGGTTACGACCGACAGCATGGTCAGCGACAGGCCGTCCAGCGTCAGATTCACCTTCATGTCGAAATTGCCCACATGCATCCACGTCCAGAGTGCCTGGGTGTAGGCTTGCTGGCCACTGGCGAAGAACTCGAAACCGATCAACGCCGTCGTCAGTGCTGCCAGACCCACCGATCCCATACCCACCGTGGCCGACAGGTTCTCTGACCAGCGACCGCGGGAAAACGCTAACAGCAGAAAGCCGATCAGCGGAAACAAGACAGTTAAATAGAGAAGATTCATCCGCGCATCTCGCTCACAGTATCAATGTTCAGCGTCTGACGACGACGATAGAGCTGAAGCAGCAGTGCCAGACCAATACTGGCTTCCGCTGCCGCCAGGCTGATAGCCAGGATATACATCACCTGTCCATCGGCCTGACCCCAGTAGCTCCCGGCAACCACCAGAGCTAAAGCGGCGGCGTTGATCATGATTTCAAGGCCGATCAGCATAAACAGCAGATTGCGGCGTATCACCAGCGACGTCAGTCCAAGGACAAACAGCACGGCAGCAAGAATCAATCCATGTTGTAACGGGATCATGCGTTCTCCTTTTTCACCTGAGCGGCGTCAGCATTACGGTTACTCAGGACTTCGCCCTGACGCTCTTCACGACCGATATGGAACGCCACGACCAGACCCGCCAGCAGCAGCATCGAAGCCAGTTCAACCGCCAGCACGTAAGGACCAAACAGGCTGATGCCCACCGCTTTGGCGTCGATGATGGTGCCATCAATGCCCTGGTCATTGGCTGTCAGGATGGCGTAGATCATCACCACCAGCAGCAGTAATGAAACGATGCCCGGGCCAATCCACAATGACGGGCTGAGCCACTCACGCTCCTGCTTCTCGGTCTGTTTGCCCAGGTTCAGCATCATGACCACGAAGACGAACAGCACCATGATGGCCCCGGCGTAGACGATGATCTCCAGGGCACCGGCAAAATAGGCCCCCATCGAGAAGAAGACGCCCGCAATCGACAACAGCGAAACGATCAGGTACAGCAACGCATGTACCGGATTAGTGTGGGTAATGACGCGCAACGTCGTCAGCACCGCCACCAGTCCGCAAAGATAAAACGCAAATTCCATGCCTTGCTCCTTAAGGTAATAAGCCTTTGACGTCGATAGGCTTGGCTTCGTTTTCCGCTTCGCCCTTATCTTTACCGTCAATCGCCATACCTGCCATGCGGTAGAAGTTGTACTCCGGATATTTACCCGGCCCCGAAATCAGCAGATCGTCCTTCTCATACACCAAATCCTGACGCTTAAACTCACCCAGTTCGAAATCCGGGGTCAGCTGAATCGCCGTGGTCGGACAGGCTTCCTCACACATGCCACAGAAGATGCAGCGTGAGAAGTTGATGCGGAAGAACTCCGGGTACCAGCGGCCATCTTTGGTTTCAGCTTTCTGCAGTGAAATACAGCCAACCGGACAGGCAACCGCACACAGGTTACAGGCAACGCAACGCTCCTGGCCGTCCGGATCGCGGGTTAACACGATACGGCCACGATAGCGCGGTGGCAGATAAACCGGCTCTTCCGGGTACATCTGCGTTTCACGTTTGGCGAAGGCGTGCAGCCCGATCAGCCAGATACTGCGAACTGTCGTGCCGAAACCTACGACAATATCTTTCAAAGTCATTTGTTAACCCCTTACGGCGCTGTGTAGAGAATCACTGCGGCAGTCGCCAGCAGGTTCAACAGCGTCAACGGCAGACACACTTTCCAGCCGAATGACAGCACCTGGTCGTAGCGTGGACGCGGAAGCGCAGCACGGATCAGGATGAACATCATCATAAAGAACGCCGTTTTCAGGGCGAACCAGATGAACGGCGGCAGGAAAGGTCCGTGCCAGCCACCAAAGAACAGCGTTACGATCAGCGCTGAAACGGTGGTAATCGCCACATATTCGCCGACAAAGAACAGGCCGAACTTCATACCGGCATATTCAATGTGGTAGCCGTCCGCCAGTTCCTGCTCCGCTTCTGGCTGGTCAAACGGATGACGGTGACACACCGCCACGCCCGCAATACAGAAGGTCACGAAACCGAAGAACTGCGGAATGATGTTCCACAGATGCGTCTGGCTGTTGACGATATCGTTCATATTGAACGAGCCCGCCTGTGCTACCACACCCATCAGCGACAGACCCAGGAACACTTCGTAGCTCAGGGTCTGCGCCGAGGCGCGCATCGCACCCAGCAGCGAGTATTTGTTGTTACTCGACCAGCCAGCAAACAGCACCGCGTAGACCGCAAGGCCCGCCATCATCAGGAAGAACAGCAGACCGATATTCAGGTCTGTTACCATCCAGGTGGGCGAAACCGGCACGATAGCAAAAGCCAGCAGCAGTGAAACAAAGGCGATAACCGGTGCAAGGGTAAAGATAAAGCGGTCGGTAAACGGCGGGACCCAGTCCTCTTTGAAGAACATTTTGATCATGTCCGCCACCAGCTGCAGCGAGCCGCCCCAGCCTACGCGGTTTGGCCCATAACGGTTCTGGAACAGGCCGAGCAGACGACGCTCGGCGAAGCTCATGAACGCGCCGCAGGCCACCACCACCAGCAGAATCACGATGGCTTTAACAATGGCCAGCAGAATGTCGATAACGTCCGGTGTTAACCAGCTCATTGCGCCGCCTCCTGCAGAGTGTCGATTTTACCGTTCGCCAGGAATGGTGGAACGCCCGGCATACCCAGCGGCAGACCAATCTGTCCCGCCTGCAGTGACGCCGAGAAACGGACCGGCAGACGCACTGTCTCACCGGCACAGCTGAACTCCACCGCCGCGCCATTGTTGACGCCCAGTTTTGCCGCATCCTCCGGGTTAATCACCAGCGCAGGCTCAGCCATGCGCTGCTGGAAGACCGGTGAACGCTGTGACATCTCTTCGCTGCCGAACAGCCGATATAAAGGTGCCACGCGCCACTGCGCATCACTGACAAAGGCTTTTGGTACAGTAGTGAACCACGGTAACTCACCTGCGCTGGCTTCAAACAGGCGCACGCCCGGATCGCCATGACGCAATTTGCCGCCCACTTCCGCCTGGAACTTGTTCCACGCCTGCGGTGAGTTCCAGCCTGGTGCCCAGGCAAACGGAATCTGTGAGCGCGGTGCAGAGGGCTGGTTGTTACCTTCCATTGAGAAGGCGAACATCGTGTCCTGGTCCTGCGGCTGACGCGGTTCGTGCACGCTGATATTGGCGCGCGCCGCGGTACGGCCACTGGCACGGTGCGGTGAACGCGACAGTTTCTGTCCGCGAATACGGAAGCTGGCATCCGGTGCCGCATCCTTGATTCCGGCCAGCTGTGGCAGATGACTCACCACCGCATCGATGACGTGGTCCAGCTGCGTCCAGTCGACGTGACGGCTTTCCAGCGTGCTGTGCAGCGAATGCAGCCAGCGCCAGCTCTCCAGCATCACTACGTTGTTGTCGTAGTAAGAAGGATCGTAAACCTGGAAGAAACGCTGTGCGCGGCCTTCATGGTTGATCGAGGTGCCATCGCTTTCGGCGAAGCTGGCGGTTGATAACACCAGACCCGCTTTCTCCAGCGTCTCGGTGCGCTGATGATCAACCACAATCACGTTAGTAGTCTGGGCCAGCGCCGCATCAACCAGCGTTTTCGGTGCATGGCGATAGAGGTCATTTTCCAGTACCACCAGCGCATCGGCTTCACCGTTTCTCAGTTGCTCCAGCGCGCTCTCCAGAGGATTGCCGCCCATCAGGCCAAGACCCACGCTGTTGGCGTGTCCCGCCAGCAGCGTAATCCCGACGTCGGCACCGCGCGCTTTCAGCGCTTTCGCCACGTTGGCAGCCGCTTCGATCATCGCGCTGCTGCCGGAATGGGTCCCGGAAATAATTAACGGTTTTTTCGCGCCGGCCAGCGCCTGCACGATGACATCCATCTTGCCGTTCAGTTTGCTGTCGAAATCGGTCACCGCCGGGGCGGTTTCATCCAGCGCACTGGCGATAGCGAAACCGAGGCGCGCCTGATCTTCAACCGGCGCACGATAGCTCCATGCCGCGATATCATCCAGACGGGTTTCATCAACGTGGGTAACAAACAGCGGATGTTTGGCGTTCTGACCGATGTTCATGATGGCGGCGATCTGCCAGTCTGCGACTTTCTGCGCAGCGGCCATATCACGCGCTTTGCCTTTCACTGCCTGACGCACCGAGAGCGCCACGCGAGCGCCCACCTGTGTCAGGTCTTCACCCAGCACCAGCACCGCGTCGTAGCTTTCAATTTCACGCAGCGATGGCGTATAGATACCGCCCTCGCGCAGGACTTTCAGCATCAGTTCAAGACGGGCCTGTTCGCCCGCTGGCATGCCGGTTGAGAAGTTCTCTGCACCCACCAGTTCACGCAGGGCGAAGTTACTTTCAATGCTGGCGCGCGGCGAGCCGATACCGATCACTTTCTTCGCCTGACGCAGCAAATCTGCACCAGCGTTAACCGCCTGCTCTGCGTTCAGTGTGACCCAGTCGTTGCCGCGCAGCAGCATCGGCTGACGTGGGCGATCTTTACGGTTCACGTAGCCATAGCCAAAGCGGCCACGGTCACACAGGAAATAGTGATTTACAGTGCCGTTATAACGGTTTTCGATACGGCGTAACTCACCATAACGTTCACCCGGGCTGGTGTTACAGCCAACGCTGCACTGCTGGCAGATGCTCGGCGCAAACTGCATATCCCATTTACGGTTATAGCGTTCGGAGTGGGTTTTGTCGGTGAAGACGCCGGTCGGGCAGATTTCAACCAGGTTGCCGGAGAATTCGCTCTCCAGCGTGCCATCTTCCGGGCGACCAAAGTAGACGTTGTCGTGCGCGCCGTAGACACCCAGATCTTTGCCATCGGCATAATCTTTGTAGTAACGCACGCAGCGGTAACAGGCGATACAGCGGTTCATCTCATGGGAGATGAACGGGCCGAGATCCTGATTACGGTGGGTACGCTTAGTGAAGCGATAGCGGCGGAAGCTATGGCCGGTCATGACTGTCATATCCTGCAGGTGACAGTTACCGCCCTCTTCACACACCGGGCAGTCGTGCGGGTGGTTGGTCATCAGCCACTCCACCACGCTTTCGCGGAACTCTTTCGCTTCGCCATCATCGATGGAGATGAATGTGCCGTCAGAGGCCGGCGTCATGCAGGACATGACAAGACGGCCGCGGGTATCTTCGGCATTCTGGAATTGCTTTACCGCACACTGGCGGCAGGCCCCAACGCTTCCCAGCGCCGGATGCCAGCAAAAGTAAGGAATATCAAGGCCCAGAGAGAGACATGCCTGTAGCAGGTTGTCCGCTCCGTTCACATCATACTCTTTACCGTCTACATGAATTGTAGCCATAGTGACATGCTTCCGTAAGGCTCGTCAGAGACGAGCGTTAATCATATTCTTGCCCCGACGCACGACATTGTCCGGGCGGCGGCACCAGGCCTGTTCCGTGTGCTACGGCGAATTACCAGCGCGCTTTCAGCAGGTTTGGCTGGATCCCGCCAATGGCGCGGGTATTGCCAAACACCTGCGGAGCCATGCCAGCTTCAAACTCTTCACGGAAATATTTAATCGCACTCTGCAACGGCTCAACCGCACCCGGCGCATGCGCACAGAAGGTTTTACCCGGGCCAAGCTGACGGCAAAGTTGCAGTAAGGTTTCGATGTCCCCTGGCTGACCCTGCTTCTGCTCCAGCGCACGCAGAATTTTCACGCTCCACGGCAGGCCATCGCGACACGGTGTACACCAGCCGCACGACTCTCGGGCAAAGAATTCTTCCAGGTTGCGCACCAGCGAGACCATATTGATTTCGTGATCGACCGCCATCGCCAGCGCGGTGCCGAGACGGCTGCCTGCTTTGCCGATGCTGGCAAACTCCATCGGCAGATCCAGATGCTGGTCGGTGAGGAAATCGGTGCCTGCGCCGCCCGGCTGCCAGGCTTTAAACTTCAGCCCATCACGCATGCCGCCCGCATAATCTTCCAGGATTTCACGCGCGGTGATACCGAATGGCAGCTCCCAGACGCCAGGATTTTTCACCCGTCCTGAGAAGCCCATCATTTTGGTACCGGCATCTTCGCTTTTAGAGATGTTTTTGTACCACTCCACGCCATTGGCCAGAATCGCCGGGACGTTGGAGAGGGTTTCCACGTTGTTCACGCAGGTCGGTTTGCCCCACGCGCCCGCACTTGCCGGGAATGGTGGCTTGGAACGCGGGTTAGCACGACGGCCTTCCAGTGAGTTAATCAGCGCCGTCTCTTCGCCGCAGATATAACGCCCTGCGCCGGTGTGGACGATCAGCTCAAAGTCGAAACCGGTGCCAAGAATATTTTTACCGAGATAACCCGCTTCCGTCGCTTCAGCAATCGCACGGCGCAGATGCACCGCGGCTTCAATGTATTCGCCACGTAAGAAGATATAGCCACGGTAAGCCTTCAGTGCAAAGGCACTGATCAGCATCCCTTCCACCAGCTGATGAGGCATCTGCTCCATCAGCAGGCGGTCTTTATAGGTGCCGGGTTCCATCTCATCGGCGTTACACAGCAGGTAACGGATGTTCATCGACTCATCTTTCGGCATCAGGCTCCACTTCAGACCGGTAGAGAAGCCAGCACCGCCACGCCCTTTCAGGCCGGAATCTTTCACTGCTGCGACGATTTCATCCTGTGACATGCTTTTCAGCGCTTTTTCCGCACCGGCATAGCCGTTTTTGCTGCGGTATTCATCAAGCCAGACAGGTTGCTTGTCGTCACGCATCCGCCAGGTCAGCGGATGGGTTTCAGCAGTACGAATGATCTGTTTAATTGTCATTGATACTGCTCCAGCAAAGAAGGAATGCCTTCCGGCGTCAGATGCACATGCGTATCTTCATCCACCATCATCGTTGGGCCCTTGTCGCAGTTGCCCAGACAGCAGGTTGGCAGCAGCGTAAAGCGGCCATCAGCCGTGGTCTGACCCGGTTTGATATTGAGCTGCTGTTCCAGTGCGGACTGGATGCCCTGATAACCGGTGATGTGACAGACCACACTGTCACAGTAACGGATCACATGACGACCCACCGGCTGACGGAAGATCTGGCTGTAAAACGTCGCCACACCTTCAACATCACTTGCCGGGATACCCAGGACTTCGGCAATCGCGTTGATCGCGCCGTCTGGCACCCAGCCGCGCTGTTTCTGCACGATCTTCAGCGCTTCAATCGAGGCTGCACGCGCATCTTCGTAGTGGTGTTTTTCGTGCTCAATAGCGTGATGCTCTTCCGCGCTCAGCACGAAGACCTCGTTAGGGTCGATCGTTTTAATGGCAATGTGTTGATCGTGCATAATTAGCGGTCCACGTCTGACATAACAAAATCGATACTACCCAGATATACGATCAGGTCGGATACCAGGCTGCCACGGATTACGGAAGGAATCTGCTGCAGATGCGGGAAGCTCGGCGTACGCACGCGGGTGCGGTAGCTCATGGTGCTGCCATCGCTGGTCAGGTAGTAGCTGTTGATCCCTTTCGTCGCTTCAATCATCTGGAACGATTCATTGGCTGGCATCACCGGTCCCCAGGACACCTGCAGGAAGTGGGTAATCAGCGTTTCAATGTGCTGCAGCGTGCGCTCTTTCGGTGGCGGCGTGGTCAGCGGGTGATCCGCTTTAAACGGCCCCTCTGGCATATTATTGAGACACTGCTCAAGAATACGCAGCGACTGCCACATCTCTTCCATCTTCAGCTGAACGCGGCTATACGCATCGCTGACGCCGTCGCCGACCGGGATTTCGAAATCGAAGTTTTCGTAGCCTGAATAGGGACGCCATTTACGCACGTCAAAGTCGAGACCCGTTGCACGCAGACCGGCACCGGTCGTGCCCCACGCCAGCGCCTCTTCCATGTTGTACGCAGCCACGCCTTTAGAACGACCAATCAGCACGGTGTTACGCAGTGCAGCTTTGTCATATTCCTTCAGACGCTTCGGCATCCAGTCCAGGAAGTCACGCAGCAGACGTTCCCAGCCACGCGGCAGGTCGTGTGCGACGCCACCGATGCGGAACCAGGCCGGATGCATACGGAAACCGGTAATGGCTTCAACTACGTCATAGATTTTCTGGCGATCGGTAAAGGCAAAGAACACCGGTGTCATGGCACCGACGTCCTGAATAAAGGTGGAGATATAGAGCAGATGGCTGTTGATGCGGAACAGCTCAGAGAGCATGACACGGATCACGTTAACGCGATCGGGCACCACGATACCGGCCAGTTTTTCCACTGCCAGCACGTACGGCATTTCGTTTACGCAACCGCCGAGGTATTCGATACGGTCTGTGTAAGGAATGTAGCTGTGCCACGACTGACGTTCACCCATCTTTTCGGCACCACGATGGTGATAACCGATGTCAGGCACGCAGTCGACAATCTCTTCACCATCCAGCTGCAGAATGATGCGGAATGCACCGTGCGCCGACGGGTGGTTAGGCCCGAGGTTGAGGAACATGAAGTCTTCGTTGGTAGTACTGCGCTTCATGCCCCAGTCTTCGGGCTTAAAGGTCAGCGCCTCCATCTCTAAATCTTCTTTCTGCTTAGTCAGCGTGAAAGGATCGAATTCGGTGGCGCGCGCCGGGTAATCCTTACGCAGCGGATGGCCTTCCCAGGTCGACGGCATCATGATGCGGGTCAGGTGCGGGTGGCCATCAAAGGTAATACCAAACATCTCCCAGGTTTCACGCTCATACCAGTTGGCATTCGGGAAAAGACGGGTGATGGTCGGCAGATGCATGTCGTTTTCAGAGAGTGCCACCTTGAGCATGATGTCGCGGTTACGCTCAATCGACAGCAGGTGGTAGAAAACGGAAAAATCCGCCGCAGGCAGGCCTGCACGGTGGGTACGCAAACGCTCATCCACGCCATGCAGGTCATACAGCATGACGTAAGGCTTGGGTAATTTACGCAGAAACTCGATGATTTCCAGTATCTGTTCACGCTTAACCCATACCACCGGAATGCCGGTGCGGGTTGGCTGAACAGTGAAGGCATCCGGCCCAAAACGGTTACGCAACTCGCCGATCACCGGGTCATCAAGGTGATCACGGGTTTGCCATAGAGGCTGAGCGAGATCTTGCGTGGTCAAATCTGTCATACGTTACTCACCATTCCGGCCTGGTCTCAGGCACTCAAATGAAGGCGTCAGGATGGGGCCATGCATTAAATTGTGATGTTCTGCTGCAGGCGCGGTTTTCCATCCATACGGTTTTAAACTTCGTCCGGGCTGCGCAGGTTTGTGACTGCGATGCGCTCTGAACGTTTTCTTTCACGCTCTGAAGGCATGTTGGCGCGGTAAACGCCCTGGTCGCCGACAACCCACGAAAGCGGACGGCGCTCTTTGCCGATCGACTCCTGCAACAGCAGCAGTGCCTGCATGTAAGCTTCAGGACGTGGCGGGCAGCCAGGAATGTAAACATCGACCGGCAGGAATTTATCGACGCCCTGCACCACCGAATAGATGTCATACATGCCGCCCGAGTTGGCGCAGGCACCCATGGAAATCACCCATTTTGGTTCCAGCATTTGATCGTACAAACGCTGAATAACCGGGGCCATTTTAGTAAACGGCGTACCGGCAATAACCATGAAATCCGCCTGACGTGGCGAGGCGCGCATAACTTCCGCACCAAAACGCGCCACGTCGTGAACCGCGGTAAACGACGTTGTCATCTCTACGTAACAACAGGACAAGCCGAAATTGTAGGGCCAGAGGGAGTTTTTACGTCCCCAGTTCACCATGTCATGCAGGGCATTTTCGAGTTTGCCCATATAAACGCTGCGATGAACGTGCTGCTCCAGCGGATCGCTGACGATTTCCTGCTTTTGCAGAGGATAACGGTCGTTCTCACCACCGTTCGGGTCTATGCGGGTGAGCGTATAGTCCATCTTATTGCCTCTCTTTTACTGCTTATGAGGATTGGTGTGGCTGACCGTAGTGGTTTTCACCACCACGCGACGACGAGCTGGCGCCCAGTCCAGTGCGCCAATGCGTACCAGATAGACCAGCCCCGCCAGGAGCACCAAAATGAAAATTGCGGCTTCCACAAAGCCGATCCAACCGCTTTCACGGATTGAAGTCGCCCATGCGTATAAAAAGAGGGCTTCGACGTCGAAAATGACGAAAAACATCGCAACCAGATAAAATTTCGCCGACAGGCGGATATGGGTATCACCAACGGATTCGATGCCCGATTCGAATGGCGTGTCTTTGTAGCGGGCGCGCGCTCTGCCGCCAAGCAGCCATCCTCCGGTCAGCATGAAAGCACACAGGCCAAAGGCAATAACGATAAATACGATAAACGCCCAGTGCTGAGCGATGATTTCGGTGGTAGTTGACATACTCATTGCTTACTCATCAAAAGTGGCGCTGGCATCCTGCACGCGTTTCCCGCAGCAAACTGACCACATCGATTCAAGGGAAGGGTAAAAACCTTTTAAATGTTGCTGTTATCAGGTAATAAGCAGCCATTTTATGGGGTTTTTTACTCCTTTCTATAACCTTTTGTCAACTTTGACAAAAGTATCCAAACATTATTTCACACCTGCATCATATTATTAACAAATGATGCCCCGCTTTCCAGCTAAATCGCTTCAGTCTGTAGGGTTAATTTTAGTGTAGCGGGTATTCACATGCATGGATCGTGCATTTAACAAACATATTTTGACAGGTATCATCCTGTTTTCCTTCCCCTTCTCAGGGGTATTTTCTTGATCCAGAACACACTTCTGTCCTTTGTGCGCTAATTTTCTCCAAATGAAACAGCGATCCAGAACAAATGATTCGTTTTTTCGGTTTTTACGTTTCAGTTCATTGCAGGATGAAATTATTCAGGAGGGTAACGTCAGGGAGAAGAGCTGGTGAGGAGAGTCGGGCGAGGCGCAGACACAAAAAAGCCTCTCGTTCTGTTCAGGGAATGAGAGGCCTATTTATAAGCGTTTGTTAAGGCAACTATGCCTGTGTTGAGTACAACACGTTAGCGAAATTACTCTTCGTCATCCAGCAACAGCGTACCGTCTGGATTATTGCTCAGGTTATACGGGTCGTTGGTGGACTGCATGGCGTTAAAGATAGCCAGTGCCAGCTCATTATCGCTGTCAGGATTGCGGCACAGCAGATATTGCGTATCCGGCAATACCGGCAGCCCTTCCGCCGCACCCATAACACGCAGTTCCGGGCTCATCATCTCTACCGGACGCGCTGTCACGCCCAGTCCCGCTTTCACCGCGGCGCGTACTGCAGCCAGTGTGGAAGCGACGTATGAGATACGCCACGGTATGCCAGCTTCATTGAGATGATCAATCGCCATATCGCGGTAAGGACTTGGCTCATCCAGCAGCACCAATGGAATAGCTTCGCCGCGCTGGAAGATATAATCCGCTGCGCAGTACCACAAGGTAGGTGAAGTACGCAGTACCTGATAGGTAAAGTTACCCGGGCTTGAGGTCGTCACAACCAGGTCCACTTCACCCTGATTGAGCATTTCCATCATAAACGGATTACGTTTAACCCGAACATCGATTGCCAGTTTCGGATAAACCGAGGTTACCCGGTTTAACAGGAAAGGCAGAATAGTGTCAGAGGTGTCATCAGAGGCACCAATGGTCAGCACGCCCTGAATATTACTGTACATCAGCGAAGTGCAGGCTTCGTCGTTGAAACGAAGGATTTTTCTGGCATAGCCTAAAAGCTGGATCCCGTGCTCTGTTAACAGCTTATTACGTCCATGTCTGGCAAACAGCTCTTTACCTACCAATTGTTCCAGACGCTGCATCTGCTGACTGACTGCTGACTGGGTTCTGCAGACCGCTGCAGCGGCCGCTGCAAAGGTATTCAAATCCGCAACGGCAACGAAAGTTCTCAGCAGATCGAGGTCGAGATTGAGTATCGGACGATTTGCATTAGTCATGTTTTTTCTTCACTTATAAGATTTTTACGAACTACTACCCTGGTGTTATTACAAGCTTATCAAAGTGATAAGCAGTAATGGTGCTTAATGACAGTCCTGTGTGAAGACTGACACAAAAAAAATTCATCTGGAACCGGCACTGCTGACTCAACTGAAAGGGTCACGGTGCTCTCAAGACAGATACAACTTCTGAACCGATGGCGCTGGGGTGCGCAAATGCAGGAAGCTGCGTAGTTGTCTTATTCCCACCAGAAATTATCGGGCGGGATAAAAATCGCACTTTTCAGGCCAGCAAGACGAAGCGGCTATGTGCATTAAATAATAAATTATACTTAATCATTTTTGACTTCAAAATGGAAATGATTTTGTGAAAAGCGCTGTAAATTTTGTGCTAAAGGCATTTCCGGACCCTTATGCCACATTATTGATCACTTTTTAAGCCTTCAGCGTTCCGAAATTTAGTGAAGAAGTGTTAAGTACTGCTCACAATCCTGATAAAAGCGTGCCAGAAACACCTCTTCATTTGGTACTTTTCCGGCAATCACAAGGCCTTAAACAGGTCACTCTTAAGCAGTGTTAAGGCGTAGTCGTTGCACGCGTCATAAAATTGTCCACAAAGTGAACATTTATAAAATATCCTTTAACTATTTACCTGAGTGTATATTTCAGGTGCAAAGAAAAGCGTCCTTTCCATAACGTTCATATTTCATTTCACAATACCCAAGCCATATGTTGTCTCAGCCCCGCTTTAGATAGTTTAAAATATTCCTATATGCATCATTTCTGGTTTTATCAACCGCATCATGTACTGGTAAATATTTTTTACGCTACTCACCGTCTAAAAAGTTGTCGAACCCGCCAAAACGGGGCGGCACCCTTCATTTGTGAGCGGCAGGAGAGTACATTGTGCTGGTTCGATTTCAGTGGCAGCCAAAAAGGATTCTGCCCGTTAAGGCGGTAACAATGACTTTTCAAATAGATAAATCCGGAAAACTCGATAACGTCTGCTATGACATCCGTGGCCCGGTCCTGAAAGAGGCGAAGCGCCTCGAAGAAGAAGGCAATAAAGTTCTTAAGCTGAACATCGGCAATCCGGCACCGTTCGGTTTCGAAGCACCGGATGAAATTCTGGTCGATGTGATTCGTAATCTTCCCAGTGCTCAGGGCTATTGCGACTCCAAGGGTCTCTATTCCGCCCGTAAAGCGATCATGCAGCACTATCAGGCGCGCGACATGCGTGATGTCACGGTAGAAGATATCTACATTGGCAACGGCGTTTCAGAGCTCATCGTGCAGGCGATGCAGGCGTTACTGAACGGCGGCGACGAAATGCTGGTGCCAGCACCTGACTATCCGTTGTGGACGGCTGCGGTTTCCCTCTCCAGTGGAAAAGCGGTACATTATCTGTGTGATGAGTCAGCAGGCTGGTTCCCTGACCTGGATGATATCCGCAGCAAGATCACCCCGCGTACCCGCGGTATCGTAATTATCAACCCGAACAACCCGACCGGTGCGGTCTACAGCAAAGAGCTGCTGTTAGAGGTGGTTGAGATTGCGCGTCAGCATAACCTGATTATTTTTGCCGATGAGATCTACGATAAGATCCTTTACGACGAGGCACAGCACCACTGCATCGCAGCCCTGGCCCCGGATCTGCTGACCGTAACCTTCAATGGCCTATCTAAAACCTATCGTGTAGCCGGTTTCCGTCAGGGCTGGATGGTACTGAACGGGCCGAAGAAACATGCGAAAGGCTACATTGAAGGGCTGGAGATGCTGGCGTCTATGCGCCTGTGTGCCAACGTACCGGCCCAGCATGCCATCCAGACGGCGCTGGGCGGCTACCAGAGCATCAGCGAATTTATTATGCCTGGTGGTCGTCTTTATGAGCAGCGCCAGCGTGCCTGGGAATTGATCAACGATATTCCCGGCGTCAGCTGTGTGAAGCCGCAGGGCGCGCTCTACATGTTCCCGAAAATTGACGCCAAAAAATTCAATATTTTTGACGATCAAAAAATGGTGCTGGATTTTCTGCTTCAGGAGAAGGTGCTGCTGGTACAGGGTAGCGCGTTCAACTGGCCATGGCCCGATCACCTGCGCATTGTTACGCTGCCTCGTGTGGATGATCTGGAGATGGCGATTAATAAATTTGGTCGCTTCCTGCAAGGCTATCGCCAGTAATCACGCCCGCGTATACTGACGCTATTTGGGGAGAGCCTGTCTCTCCCCTGCCTGCTAACAGGAACGCTCATGACACAAAGCCACTTCTTTGCTCACCTCTCCCGTCTTAAGCTGATCAACCGCTGGCCACTGATGCGCAATGTGCGTACCGAGAATGTTTCTGAACACAGTCTGCAGGTCGCCATGGTGGCGCACGCGCTGGCCGTCATCAAAAACCTTAAATTCAGTGGCTCGCTTAACGCCGACCGCATCGCCATGCTGGCGCTTTATCATGACGCCAGCGAAGTGCTCACCGGCGATTTACCCACCCCGGTTAAGTATTACAACGCACAGATTGCCCACGAATATAAGAAAATCGAGAAGATTGCCCAGCAGAAACTGATTGAGATGCTGCCGGAAGAGTTTCAGGCGATCTATCGCCCGCTGATCGACGAGCATCTGCATAGCGAAGAGGAGCAGGCCGTGGTGAAACAGGCAGATGCGCTCTGTGCCTATGTAAAATGTCTTGAGGAGCTGTCTGCCGGCAATAACGAATTTCTGCTGGCCAAAGCGCGGCTGGAAAAGACCCTGGCACAGCGGCGTTCGCCAGAGATGGATTACTTCGTTGAGGTGTTTATTCCAAGCTTCAGCCTGTCGCTGGATGAAATTTCGCAGGATACGCCACTGTAAACCCGACGGCATGGCCGCCGGGCGGATCTTTAAGCCTGCTGGCTGAAGGTAAAGCTGCCATCAGACTCGCGGGTGATAATCAGAGACGCCAGTGAGTCGAGCTTAAGCGCCACCTCATCCAGTCGTGGCGTTTCCGCTGGGGGATTAATAGCAATCACCGCACAGCCGGCGTTCAGGCCGGACAGAATACCGGCGGGTGCATCTTCTGCTACCACGCATGACGTCGCCGCTAACCCCAGCCTCTCTGCACCAAGCAGATAAGGATCGGGCTCAGGTTTGCCTTTAGCGACCTGCTCAGCGGTAATGAAGACGGCGGGCTTCGGTAATCCTGCGGCTTTGTGACGAGCATGAGCGACCGGCACAGAACCTGAAGTGACGATCGCCCAGGGAATCTGCAGCTCGTTCAGCCGGTTCAGCAGCGCATGGGCGCCTGGCAGCGCCTGCACACCGTCGGTGTCTGCCGCTTCAGCCTGCTCCAGCGCGACAAACTCCGCCTGAATAGCCTCTTCCGACTGGCCTGCCATGAAATGACGCAGAGAGGTAATCGCCTGTTTGCCATGGATGAAATCCAGGATCTCATCAGCGTCGATACCATGACGGGCACCCCACTGGCTCCAGGCTCGTTCAACCGCTGGCAGTGAGTCCACCAGCGTGCCGTCTAAATCAAATAGAAAACCTATGTAGGTCACGCGCTCCTCCTCATCAGGCATTAATCACTTGCGCAATTTCGTTTGCACTTAAATGGTACTGGCGCGGGCAAGTCTGCCACAAAGCTAACATGCGTTGATACTTTTCCCACATTGGGGTCTGCGCGTTAAAACCGTGGGTACCGGAATCAAAGTGGGTATAACGCCCTTCTGTATTGACCATAAAACGGACGTAACCCAGCAGGCGTGCTTCCGTTGCTGCATCAAAGCCCAGAAAGGCGAGACGGCGCTCTTCCAGCTGACCTTTATCCTTCAGGTTCGACCAGGAGACGTGGAGCGCATGATGCATTTCCATTATATCGATCACGGTCCGGCATATCGCTTCACTCAGTTCGCCAAACTCTTTATCCAGCTCGCGCATCTGCAGCGCATAACCGCGTTCGATAATGGTCTGGTAACGGCGAAAACGTTCTGCATTTTCCGGCTCAAGCATGGCCATGATTTTGTACTGGTTGGTAAGAATCAGACGCTGCGCATGGGTCATTTCCATCATTCACTCCCGGTCAGAGACCGCTCAGTTAATCGACAATGGAGAAATGATTGCACAGCGTTAGCGACACGGAAATCGCCGTATCGCCTTTCTTTGATTTGGCCGCAGGTTAGCGGTAATTATTTTACCGCCAGCCCGGGAGGAGTCAGAGATCGTCCAGGAAAGTGCGGTCGAGTTGTTTAAACGCCCGCTTAAGCAGATCGGCCAGCGCCTGATAGGTCGGCTTGCCTTCAACCGGCGCTATCGCCTGCCCCGCTTCTTCCAGCCGGGCACGCACTTCATGAAACCAGTTAAGCAGCGTCGGCGGCAGCGGCGTGACTGAACGCTTGCCCAGCCACCACAATCCCTGCATCGGCAGGCTGCAGGCAAACATCGCCGTCGCCACGGCAGGCCCCAACTGACCGCCCATCGCGATCTGCCAGGTCAGCGTAAAAATCGCCAGCGGTGGCATAAAGCGAATGGCGAAACGCGTTGCTGATGAAACGCGGTTTTCCGGGAACACCGGGGCCAGGCGCTTATCAGCAGGCCAGGTCTTCATATAGTGCTGGCCGCGCTGAAACATCCGAAACCAACTGGTACTGCCAGATTCATTCGCCATGGCTCACCTCAACTAATACTGCAAAGATTAAAAAATAGTTATAACCACACAACTTTACGTAACATCCTTCAATTATTTTTGTCTTTAAAGATGACTCCAGCTATTCTGACGCCGTTTTAACACCTTTCCGCACGCGGGATGCGCCGTTGGGAAGAGGCCTGAGCCATATTTCGACAAGGCAATCTTCAAATTTTCGCGTAAGATTGCTGAAATTTTTTGCGGAAATGCAGGTTTCTGTCTACCGCATGATGTTTGTCATTAATCTACCAGCTTTCATGGGCTACGCTGTTAGTCTGATTGCGTTTTATTTAGCCACTCTCAAAAAATAGGTACTTCCATGTCGAGTAAGTTAGTTCTGGTTCTGAACTGTGGCAGCTCTTCCCTGAAGTTTGCCATTCTCAACCCTGCCAGCGGTGAAGAGTTCCTGTCAGGCCTGGCGGAATGTTTCCACCTTCCTGAGGCCCGCATCAAATGGAAGCTGGAAGGCGAAAAACAGGAAGCGCCTCTGGGTGCTGGCGCAGCGCATAGCGAAGCGCTGAACTTTATTGTTAAAACCATTCTGGCACAAAAACCTGAGCTTTCGGCACAAATTGCTGCAATCGGCCATCGTATCGTTCATGGCGGCGAGAAGCTGACTCAGTCAGTCATCATTACTGAAGACGTGGTACAGGGCATCAAGGACGCCTCTTCTTTTGCACCGCTGCACAACCCGGCTCATCTGATCGGTATTGATGAAGCGATGAAAAACTTCCCACACCTGTCAGATAAGAATGTCGCGGTATTCGACACGGCTTTCCATCAGACAATGCCGGAAGAGTCTTACCTCTATGCGCTGCCGTACAAATTATATAAAGAGCATGGCGTTCGTCGCTATGGCGCGCATGGCACCAGCCATTTCTATGTGACTCACGAAGCCGCTAAAATGCTTAACAAGCCGCTTGAGTCACTGAACATTATCACCTGTCACCTCGGTAATGGTGGTTCAGTTTCTGCTATTCGTAACGGCGAGTGCGTAGACACCTCTATGGGTCTGACTCCGCTGGAAGGTCTGGTGATGGGAACCCGCAGTGGCGACATCGATCCGGCCATCATCTTCTTCCTGCACGATACGCTGGGTATGAGCGTTGACGCCATCAATAAACTGCTGACCAAAGAGTCTGGCCTGTTAGGGCTGACCGAAGTCACCAGCGACTGCCGCTACGTAGAAGACAACTACACCACCAAAGAAGATGCGAAGCGCGCAATGGATGTCTTCTGTCATCGCCTGGCGAAATATATCGGCAGCTACACCGCGCTGATGGATGGCCGTCTTGACGCCGTCGTGTTCACTGGCGGCATCGGTGAAAACGCCGCGATGGTCCGTGAACTTTCACTGAAAAAACTGGCACTGCTGGGCTTTGACGTGGACCACGAGCGCAACCTGGCAGCCCGTTTCGGCAAATCAGGCTACATCAATAAAGAAGGCACCCGCCCGGCGCTGGTGATTCCGACCAACGAAGAGCTGGTCATCGCCCAGGACGCCGCGCGTCTGACTGCGTAAAACACTTCTCTCCGTCAGCTCAGGCTGACGGAGTTGTTTCTGACACCCTGCCATTACTGAGAGGTTCAAACGTGTCACGTACAATTATGCTCATTCCGACCGGCACCAGCGTCGGCCTGACCAGCGTCAGCCTTGGCGTTATTCGCGCCATGGAGCGCAAAGGTGTTCGCCTTAGCGTCTTTAAGCCGATTGCTCAGCCACGTGCTGGCGGCGACACTCCGGATCAAACCACCACCATCATCCGTAAGAACTCCTCGATTCCTGCCGCTGAACCGCTGCAGATGTCGCGCGTTGAGTCACTGCTGGGTTCCAACCAGCAGGATGTACTGATGGAAGAGATCATCTCCCGTTATCATGCCAACACTCAGGATGCTGAAGTGGTACTGGTTGAAGGTCTGGTGCCAACCCGTAAGCATCAGTTTGCCAACGCGCTGAACTATGAAATCGCCAAAACCCTGAACGCGGAAATCGTCTTCGTGATGGCGCTGGGCAATGACTCTCCGGCGCAGCTGAAAGAGCGCATTGAGCTGACGCAAAGCAGCTTCGGCGGTCAGAAGAACAAAAACATCACTGGCGTGATCATCAACAAACTCAACGCGCCGGTCGACGATCAGGGACGTACCCGCCCTGACCTGTCAGAAATCTTTGATGATTCCTCAAAAGCCAGCATCGCCAACATTGATCCTAAGCAGCTCTTCTCAGACAGCCCGCTGCCCGTGCTGGGCTGCGTGCCGTGGAGCTTTGATCTGATAGCCACCCGCGCGATCGATATGTGCCGCCACCTGGATGCACGCATCATTAACGAAGGCGAGATTCAGACCCGCCGGGTTAAATCCGTTACCTTCTGCGCCCGCAGTATCCCGCACATGCTGGAGCATTTCCGTCCTGGCTCACTGCTGGTGACTTCGGCTGACCGTCCGGATGTGCTGGTCGCCGCCTGTCTGGCTGCGATGAACGGCATTGAGATTGGCGCAATCCTGCTGACCGGTAACTACGAGATTGACGATCGCATTGCCCGTCTCTGCGACCGTGCCTTCCAGACCGGCCTGCCGGTGTTTATGGTGAAAACCAATACCTGGCAGACCTCACTGAGCCTGCAGAGCTTTAATCTTGAAGTGCCTGCTGATGACACGCAGCGCATCGAGAAAGTGCAGGAATATGTCGCCAGCTACATTAATGCAGAGTGGATTGAGTCACTGACCGCCACATCTGAGCGCAGCCGTCGCCTGTCACCACCTGCCTTCCGCTATCAGCTTACCGAGCTGGCACGTAAAGCGGGTAAACGCGTGGTGCTGCCAGAGGGTGATGAGCCGCGTACGGTTAAAGCGGCCGCTATCTGTGCCGAGCGCGGCATCGCCACCTGCGTACTGTTAGGCAACCCGGAGGAGATTCAGCGTGTCGCTGCGGCTCAGGGTGTTGAACTGGGCAAAGGCGTTGAGATTGTTGACCCGGAACAGGTTCGCGAAAACTACGTGCCGCGTCTGGTTGAGTTGCGTAAGAGCAAAGGCATGACCGAGGTGGTTGCTCAGGAGCAACTGGAAGATAACGTGGTACTCGGCACTATGATGCTGGAGAGCGGCGAAGTGGATGGCCTGGTGTCAGGTGCAGTTCACACCACGGCCAATACCATTCGTCCGCCGCTGCAGCTGATCAAAACCGCGCCTAACAGCTCACTGGTTTCCTCGGTGTTCTTTATGCTGCTGCCGGAGCAGGTGCTGGTTTACGGTGACTGCGCAATTAACCCGGATCCGACCGCGGAGCAGCTGGCTGAGATCGCTATCCAGTCAGCCGATTCTGCCAGCGCCTTTGGTATCGATCCGCGCGTTGCGATGATCTCCTACTCTACCGGCACGTCAGGTGCGGGCAGCGACGTTGAGAAAGTGCGTGAAGCAACGCGCATTGCGCAGGAGAAACGGCCAGATCTGGTGATCGATGGTCCGCTGCAGTATGACGCCGCGATCATGGAAGATGTGGCGAAATCCAAAGCGCCGAATTCTCAGGTTGCCGGCCGCGCTACTGTGTTTATCTTCCCGGATCTCAACACCGGTAACACCACCTACAAAGCGGTACAGCGTTCAGCCGATCTGATCTCCATCGGACCGATGCTGCAGGGTATGCGTAAGCCGGTCAACGACCTGTCTCGCGGTGCGCTGGTGGATGACATCGTTTATACCATCGCCCTGACGGCGATTCAGTCCCAGCAGGCTGAAGGCTAAGCGGCTGGTCATAACGAAAAAGGCATGCCCCAGAGCATGCCTTTTTTTTCGCCGGTAACAAAGCGGCTCTGTCTGATGCGGATGAATAACCTGAAGTAAAATGCCTGTTTTCAGGCCCGGTTATCGCCGTTGCGGCTCATCCACAGGGAGAGCGCTTTCAGCGAATCGTCGGTGAACTCATCACAACGTGCGGTAATCTCATCGGGCGTCATCCAGATAATCTCATCGACTTCCGATTCCTGCATGGCGAATGGCCCGTGTGATACACAACTGAACAGACCGCCCCAGACACGACAGTGCTGATCTTCGAAGTAGAATTTGCCATGTTCAGCAAACGGCACCGCGGCAATCCCTAACTCCTCTTCTGCTTCACGTCGCGCAGATTCCAGCATATCTTCACCGCTCTGCACCACGCCGCCCGCGGTTGCGTCCAGTTTGCCCGGCATAAAATCTTTTATCTCGGTGCGACGCTGTACCAGAATCTTACCCATACCGTCATGAACCACAATATAGGTGGCGCGGTGACGCAGGCACTGAGCACGCATCTGCGCACGTGTCGCCTGAGCAACGACTTCATTCTCTTCGTTTACGATATCGACCCACTCGATGCCGTCACCCGCAGTTTGATCCACCATCAGTAACCCTTTCCTGTTTGGCGTACAGTTGTGTACGCAGTTTGCCACGTCGTTATTTTTATGTGGCGTAAGGTAATCACTTCCGACAGCCTGAGCAAGCCCTGGCTGTTACCGATTTTTACCACTTTCTGCTAACCACAGTTGTACCGAGGCTCGCTGCCACTGAAACTCAGCATAATGCCGCAGGCGGGCGGGCAAAGGATCGCCATGTAATACCAGTCGGTTAAGCATTACTGCCAGATCGGTATCTGCAATGGACCACTCACCAAACAGGTTCTGTTGCCCCTCAGGCAGCAGACGATCGACAGCGGTAACCAGTTTATCCACCGCCTGCTGCGCTGACGCAGTCAGTGGCGCAAAACGTTCACCGGCAAACAGCACTTCTGTCGGACGCTCCTGACGGATCCACAGGAAGTCACTGCGCAGCCAGGCCTGAATCTCACGGGCACGGGCGCGCTTTTCCCGATCGCGCGGATAGAGGCGCTCAAATTCGGGTGCCGGAAAACGCTCTTCGAGATATTCGGTAATCGCCGAGGATTCGCTTAACAGGAAGTCATCAATCTGGAGAGTCGGCACGCGGCAGGTCAGCGACAGCTCGCGGTATGCTGCGGCGTATTGCTGATTCTGCGACAAATCGACACGTTT
Organism: Pantoea sp. 9140; assembly: GCF_000745295.1. Classification (NCBI taxonomy): domain Bacteria; kingdom Pseudomonadati; phylum Pseudomonadota; class Gammaproteobacteria; order Enterobacterales; family Erwiniaceae; genus Pantoea; species Pantoea sp. 9140. The sequence continues at coordinate 2,642,191 of NZ_JQNO01000001.1, forward strand.
CAGCTGGAAAGGGATCCCTTTTTCGGTAAGAGCAACATAGGCAGACATAGCGTAAGGACTGAAAAATGATGAATCTGACCACAGGGTGATGGACGGATAATTCATCGGTTACCTCAATTGGCTGTCAGGGTTGCATCATGTTTACCGATTTTTTTTTGCGAAGGCAACGCTGAGCTGCTCCGATCTCTGTCACCGGAAGCAGAAAGCGCGACGCGACTCACTCTGGAATGGCTCGACTCTTCTATGCTGAAAAGTGCAAATAACAAAAACATCAAGGGAGCCGCAACATGCACATTCTAATTACCGGTGGCACGGGACTGATTGGCCGTCACCTGATCCCGCGCCTGCAGCAGCTGGGGCATCAGATTAGCGTGGTGACACGTGATGTGGTCAGCGCGCGTGAAAAACTGGGCGAGAACGTCGCACTCTGGTCAGGCCTGGCGCAACAGTCGAATCTGGATAACATCGATGCGGTGATTAATCTGGCGGGAGAACCCATCGCCGACAAGCGCTGGACGGAGCCGCATAAACAGCATCTGTGCGAAAGCCGCTGGCAGATCACTGAGCAGATCGCCTCACTGATCAATTCCAGCGCTACGCCGCCCTCTGTATTGATCTCAGGTTCGGCAACCGGCTTTTATGGCAATACCGGCGATGTGGTGCTGACTGAAGAGGATCAGGGGCAGGATGAGTTTACGCATCAGCTCTGCGCCCGCTGGGAGCAGCTGGCGCTTGCAGCAGAAAGTGAGCGCACCCGCGTCTGCCTGCTGCGGACCGGCGTGGTGCTGGCCCCCGAAGGTGGCGCACTCAGCAAAATGAAGTTGCCCTTTAAGCTCGGCATCGGCGGGCCTATCGGCAGTGGCAAGCAATATATGCCGTGGATCCACCTTGATGACATGCTTAACGCCATTATCTGGCTGCTGGATCATGATGATCTGCGTGGTCCGTTCAATATGGTCGCGCCTTACGCCGTGCGCAATGAGCAGTTTGCCGCCACGCTGGGCCAGGTTATGCACCGCCCGGCCTTTATGCGCACGCCAGCCAGCGCCATTAAACTGATGATGGGCGAATCGTCGGTGCTGGTGCTGGGAGGACAGCATGTGCTGCCAAAGCGGCTGGAAGCCTCAGGTTTTAGCTTCCGCTGGTACGATCTGCAACAGGCGTTGCAGGATGTGGTGAAGCATTAACCTGACGCCCGCGCCTGTCAGACGCGGGCGCTGGATTACTTCAGCGATCCCTTGAGGAACTGCTGTAAACGCGGGCTTTTCGGGCTGCCGAACACCTCCGAAGGTGGCCCCTGCTCTTCGATTTTACCCTGATGCAGGAAAATTACGTGGTTTGAGACATGGCGGGCAAACTCCATCTCATGCGTTACCACCACCATCGTTTTGCCTTCTTCCGCCAGCTTTTGCATGATGCGCAGCACTTCACCGACCAGTTCCGGATCCAGCGCCGAGGTCGGCTCATCAAACAGCAACACCTCCGGCTCCATCGCCAGTGCGCGCGCAATCGACACACGCTGCTGCTGACCCCCGGAGAGGTGCACCGGATACTTCGCCTGCGCCCGCGCATCAATGCCCACTTTATCGAGGTAGCGGATGGCCCGCTCACGCGCCTCCGCTTTGCTCAGCCCCAGCACCTGAATCGGCGCTTCCATGACGTTTTCCAGCACCGTCATGTGGCTCCAGAGATTGAAATGCTGGAACACCATAGTCAGACTGGTGCGCAATGCGCGCAACTGCTCTTTGTCAGCGACTTTCAGCTGACCATCTTTGTCACGGACCAGCGTGATGTGTTGGTTATTGACCACGATGGTGCCTTCACTCGGTTTTTCGAGGAAGTTGATGCAGCGTAAAAAGGTACTTTTCCCTGAACCGGACGATCCAATGATACTGATCACATCGCCCGCTTTCGCAGTTAACGAGACCCCTTTCAGCACTTCATGTTCACCGTAACGTTTATGCAATTCGGTGACGCTTAATTTATTGTCAGCCATAGTTCTACTCAATGCGATGAAGAGGGTTTCACGTGGGCCAGCCAGCGACGTTCCGCCAGGCGGAACAGGCTGATTAACACGTAAGAGATAATCAGGTACAACACTGCTGCCAGACCAAAGGCGGTAAACGGCTGATAAGTTGCTGAGTTAATATCTCGTGCCACTTTCAGCAGATCCGGCACCGTGGCGGTGAAGGCTAATGCCGTGGAGTGCAGCATCAGGATCACCTCGTTGCTGTAGACCGGCAGAGCCGTACGCAGCGCGGAAGGCAGGATAATGCAGCGATAGAGTTTGAAGGTGGAGAAGCCGTAAGCCCGCGCTGCCTCAATCTCACCGTGGGGTACCGAGCGAATCGCACCCGCAAAGATTTCCGTGGTGTAAGCGCAGGTATTGAGCGTAAAGGCGAGCAGCGTACAGTTCAGGCCGCTGCGGAAAAAGGCGTTCAGCAGTTCTGTGCCTTTGACAATTTCCAGCGTATACATGCCGGAGTAGAAGACCAGCAGCTGCACATAGAGCGGCGTGCCGCGAAATACGTAGGTAAAGAGCCAGACCGGAAAGCTGATAAACCGGTTTGGCGAGACCCGGGCTATCGCCAGCAGAATGGCCAGACAGCCACCAATAGTGACTGAGAGAATTAACAGCCACAGGGTGATCGCCACACCGGTAAAACGGTAACCGTCCGTCCAGAGCAGCGATTTCCAGTATTCCTGAATAATCTCAATCATAACTCGCCCTCTTCACTCCGACCGTATAGCGACGGTTCAGCCACCACAACACGCCGTTCGACAGCGTGGTAAACACCAGATAGATCACACCGGCGACGATGGCGAAGTAGAACGGCTGCCAGGTACTTTTCCCCGCCAGCTGCGTCGCCTTCACCACATCTTCCAGTCCCAGCAGCGAAACCAGCGCGGTGGCTTTCAGGATCACCTGCCAGTTATTTCCGATGCCCGGCAGCGCATAGCGCATCATGGCCGGAAACAGAATGCGGCGGAACACCTGCGCGCCGGTAAAGCCAAACGCAGTGGCCGCTTCAATCTGCCCTTTTGGCACCGCCATAAAGGCGCCGCGGAATGTTTCGGTGAAATAGGCACCATAAATAAAGCCAAGCGTGATGATACCGGCGACCATCGGGTCGATATCAAACTGCGCCATGCCCAGTGCGTCGGTCACCTGGTTGAGGACAATCTGCAGACCGTAGAAGATCAGCAGCATCAGTACGAGGTCTGGCACGCCACGAATCAGCGTGGTGTAGCCTTCAAAAATCATCGCCAGTGGCCGGCTGCGCGACAGTTTCGCGCCTGCGCCAATCAGGCCCAGCAGCACTGCCAGCACGACGGAAGTGAGCGCCAGCTCCAGCGTCACCAGCGTGCCCCGAAGAATTACATCAGAATAGCCATACAGCATTGAGAGGGTCCTGTCGTGGGGTGAAAACGAAACGCTGCCCGCCAGCGAGACGGGCAGTTTAGCTTTACCTCTCCGTTGCAGATGCCATTCGCCATTAGCGGGTCGGCTCCGGTTTCTGCACCAGGCAGAACCGGCTCAGTCCCGGTAAAACGGACACAGAGGGTAAAGCGACAGGATGGTTAGTCGCCGTACACATTGAAATCGAAGTATTTCTTCGCAATCTTGTCGTAGGTGCCATCTTTACGCATGTCAGCAAAGGCTTTGTCGATGGCGGCTTTCAGTTCGCTGTCATCTTTACGCAGTCCCATCCCGGTTCCGACGCCAAAGATTTTGTCATCTTTAACCGCCGGACCCGCGAAAGCGTAGTTTTTACCGACTGGCTGTTTCAGGAAACCTTCGCTGGCCTGCACTTCATCCTGGAAGGCTGCATCAATACGACCGGCGTTCAGATCCTGATACACCAGATCCTGGTTAGCATAAGGGGTGACGTTAACCCCTTTTGGCCGCCAGTTCTGATTGGCATAGGTTTCCTGCGTGGTGCCCTGCAGCAGGCCGATGTTTTTGCCTTTCAGTGACTCAATAGTCGGCTGAATTTTCGATCCCTTTGGTGCGACTAAACGCGCGTTAGCGGCGTAAAGTTTTTCCGAGAAGGCGATCTCTTCCTGACGTTTTGCTGTGATGGAAAGTGAGGAGATGATGGCATCAATTTTCTTCGCTTTCAGGGAAGGGATCAGCGCATCAAAGTCGCTTTCAACGTAGGTACATTGGGTATGAATGCGTTTACAGATTTCGTTAGCGAGGTCGATATCGAAGCCCACTAACTTGCCTTGCGCGTCTTTCGACTCAAACGGTGGGTAAGTTGGATCTGTGCCGATACGGATTGAACCCGGAACTGCAGCGAAGACGCTGGCAGCACTGGTTAAGCCCAGCATCAGGGAAAGAGCCAGAACACGCTTTTTCATAGATTACCCTCAAGTGAAGTGCTTTTTGTTATGTGGTTCGTGATGTGTTTGCGCAAAGTAATTTGCATGTTTCATGCCAGTTCTGCAAGTTATCCACGCCGTTAACGTGATGACAGACAGGCGAAAACGCTGTGTTTGTGAGGGGAATATAGCAGTGAAGTAAAAGAGAAAAAGCGACGTTGTTAACTTTTGGTGCGTCAAATGCACGAAGAGTGATCCGAGGCGCGCTTATGCACTAAATAAGTGCGCCAGCGGAACTTTATGCACCCTGCCAGCGCATAAAGAGATCTTCCGGTAATTCGATATCGAACTGATCGATTACCCGATTCACGGTCTGGTCGATGAGCTGATCGATGGTTTCAGGCCGATGATAAAACGCCGGCACGGGCGGCATGATAATGGCACCCAGTTCAGCCGCGGTGGTCATCATCCGCAGGTGGCCGACGTGCAGCGGGGTTTCGCGTACGCACAACACCAGCTTACGCTGCTCTTTTAATACCACATCAGCCGCACGGGTCAGCAATGAGTCACTGTAGCTGTGCACAATGCCTGAAAGCGTTTTCATCGAGCAGGGTAAAATCGCCATGCCCAGCGTTTTGAACGATCCCGACGAGATATTTGCTGCAATATCGCGCACGTCATGCACCACATCGGCCAGCGCCTGCACATCACGCAGCGAATAGTCGCTCTCCAGCCCCAGCGTCTGACGTGCCGCCTGGCTCATGACCAGATGCGTTTCTACCTCTTCTACCTGCTGCAACACCTGCAGCATGCGCACGCCATAGATCACCCCGCTTGCGCCAGAGATGCCAATGATGAGTCGTTTCATATTCCAACCTTATGTCAGCTAATGCGCCATCATACGCGGCCAGCGGGTTTCTGAAAACAAACAGGGCGGGATTGCTCCCGCCCTGTTGTATGCTGCCCGACTATGGATGGGTATCAGCCTTCGTTGTGCAGCTCAAGATTTTCGACTTCATTCTGGCGCTGAAGCGCTTTGGCATCATCATTACGCAGCGACTCCAGATACTCCAGATACTGCTGGTCGACATCTTTCGTCACGTAAATACCGTTGAATACCGAGCACTCAAATTGTGCAATGTCCGGATTCTCTTCACGCACCGCTTCGATCAGATCGTCGAGATCCTGGAAAATCAGTGCATCGGCTTTAATCAGCTGGCGAATCTCTTCCACTTCGCGGCCGTGCGCAATCAGTTCCGTGGCGCTCGGCATATCGATGCCGTAGACGTTCGGGAAACGAATTTCCGGTGCCGCTGAGGCCAGGTAAACGCGTTTTGCACCCGCTTCACGCGCCATCTCAATGATCTGCTCTGAAGTCGTACCGCGCACGATAGAGTCATCCACCAGCAGCACGTTTTTATCGCGGAATTCAGCGCGGTTCGCGTTGAGCTTACGGCGTACCGCGCTGCGACGTAACTGCTGTCCCGGCATGATAAAGGTACGGCCAACGTAGCGGTTTTTCACGAAGCCCTGACGATAAGGCTTGTCGAGAATACGGGCGATTTCCAGCGCGATATCGGTGGAGGTTTCCGGAATCGGAATCACGACATCAATATCCAGATCTTCCCATTCGCGGGCAATTTTCTCGCCCAGCTTGGTGCCCATGCGGACGCGGGCACTGTAGACGGAGATTTTGTCCAGGAAGGAGTCCGGACGCGCAAAGTAGACATACTCGAACAGGCACGGATTGCTTTTCGGGTTTTCAGCACACTGGCGGGTCGAAAGCTGGCCGGCTTCAGTGACATAAACCGCTTCACCCGGTGCAACGTCACGGATGAATTCAAAGCCCAGCGTATCCAGCGCGACACTCTCAGAGGCGACCATATATTCGGTGCGGCCATCGGCGATAACGCGCTTGCCCAGCACCAGCGGACGGATGCCGTTAGGGTCGCGGAAGGCCACCATGCCGTGGCCGATAATCATCGCTACGACGGCGTAGGCACCGCGAACCTGCTGATGTACCGCAGCCACCGCAGCAAAAATGTTGTCAGCTTCCAGCGGATCGTTTTGAAAACGATCTAACTCCTGCGCAAAGATATTCAGCAGGATTTCAGAATCTGAAGTGGTATTAACGTGACGGCGACCCTTTTCAAACAGGTGCTTACGCAGCACATGGGCGTTGGTCAGGTTACCGTTGTGCGCCAGGGTGATGCCATACGGGGAGTTTACATAGAATGGCTGCGCTTCAGAGGCACTGGAGCTGCCCGCGGTGGGATAACGCGCGTGACCGATCCCCATGTTGCCCTGCAGTCGCTGCATGTGGCGTGCTTCGAAAACGTCGCTGACCAGGCCGTTTGCCTTTCGCAGGCGAAAACATTTCAGCGCATCGATAGTACAAATGCCTGCGGCATCCTGCCCGCGGTGCTGGAGCACCGTTAACGCGTCATAGATCGACTGGTTGACCGGCATGAAACCGGTGATACCGACAATACCGCACATGTTGTCATTTCCTCATTTAGCCGCACACCCGGTCACATCACCGGGGTAAAAAACTCGACGTGCTTTTCAGGTAATCAAAGAACCACCTGATGATATAACTGAACTCGGGAATGAGTTGAGACTGTTGCCAGTCCGGACTTTTGGAAAAGCCAGTGAATGTATCAAGGAAGAACAGCAAAGCGGCTACGATCAGCACACCACGCAACGCCCCGAAACAGACGCCCAACACCCGGTCGGTTCCCGACAGGCCGGTTTTTTCCACCAGCGTGCCGATAACGTAGTTCACAATGGCGCCCACAATCAGGGTCGCCACAAACAGCACACCGATGGCAATACCGTTACGAACCAGTTCGTCGTCAAAACCTGTAAACCAGACTGCAAGGTAGGCGTAGTAATGACTGGCGACAAAAAACGCGCATCCCCAGGTAACCAGAGATAAGGCTTCCCGGACAAACCCACGAACCAGGCTGACCAGAGCCGAAAAACCAACTACCGCAATAATGACGTAATCAATCCAGATCATGAACTCTTCCAGCGCCAGCGCAATTGCACCCCTGCATCCAGTTCGGGGCGCATTCTAACAGAAAAAGAAAACGTTTGCGTAGCGGTTTTCTTTTTCTGCATCCATAAAAAAGGCGATGAAAAAAACCGCAATCGCCCCGGTGATTCTCAGCCGGACAGGCCGTTGAAAATCGTCACTATTTTATGCGGCAGTGCGCGTTAAGCGCACTGCCTGCCCGGCAAAAGACGCTGCCTTTTACTGCTATCGGCAGCGCCAATCACCGCGCTAACGGGCGCTGTACGGCTTAACGACACCGCCCAGTCCTGAGATACTTTTCAGTTCACCCACCGCGCCTTGCATTTTAGCTTTCGAGGCATCAGGGCCAACGTAGATACGGGTAATCTGACCCTGAACCGGCGTTGACGGCACGGTAAAGGCGCGATAACCCGACAGCCGCAACTGCGCGACAATCTCATTTACTTTGCTGGCGTTCTTCAGCGCACCTAACTGCACCACATAAGCCTGCCCCGCCGGAGCCGTGGTCTCTGCCGCTTTTGGCGCTTCTTCCTGCTTCGGTTGCTCAACCGGCTTCGGTTTAGGCTGCTCCACGACTTTTGGTTTCTGCTGTTCAACCGGCTTCTGCTTAGGCTGCTCGGTGGCCTTCGGTTTCTGCTGATCTGCCACTTTTGGCTTCGTCACCGTCTGCGCAGGCACAGACTGATGAACCGGCGGCGGCGAGACCACTACAGGATCGCTCTCTTCATACGGCTGCGTCCGTCCCTGCTCCGCCGTGGCGCTGGTTTTACCATTGCCATTGCTGCTATTGACGGCACTGCCTGCGCCTTCCGGCGGCTGAGCGGGCAGCGACTGGGTTACCGGCGAAACCATTTCGCTGTCCTGCTGATCGTCAGGTTTCGGCACCAGCGGAATGGCGGCGAACTCCTCTTTGTAATGCTTTTTCTGACCATCCAGCAGCCCTGGCAGCACAATTACGCCAACGGCGACCAGAATAACGGTGCCGACTAAACGGTTCTGAAACTTACTTGCCACGTCCTTTCTCCGTTTCAATCGATTCCATGACCTGTGCCACCGTGTGGAATGAACCACAGACCAGCACAGTGTCCTGCGGCGCAGCCCGCTCGCGCGCCTGCTGCCAGGCGAGTTCAACCGAATTAAAGGCCTCGCCCTGCGGCAGCACATCAAGCAGCTGCTCTGCACTGGCACCGCGCGGACCGTCAAGCGGTGCACAGTACCAGGCATCAACCATTGGAGCCAATGCGGCGAGCATTCCGGCGATATCTTTATCATGCAACATGCCTACCACGGCATGTACTTTGCCGCGTTTCGGCAGCGTCGCCAGACGCGACGCCAGATAACCTGCCGCGTGCGGGTTATGAGCGACATCCAGAATCACGCGCGGTGATTCACTTATCGTCTGGAACCGCCCTGGCAGCATCGCCAGCGGCAGGCTGGCACGAATCTGCATCTCACTGACCTCAAGCCCTGAGACCCGCAGCGCCACCAGCGCGGTCGCCGCGTTAGGCAGCGGCACCTGAGGCAGCGGCAGATCGTTCAGCTCGCCCTGCACATCACGCAGCGACCAGCTTTCGGCCTGCGCATGCCAGGACCAGTCGCGATTGCGCTGTAACAATAGAGCGCCTTTTTCCTGCGCAACCACAGCGATGCTGTGTGGCATATCGGGTTCACCCACGACTGCAGGTTTTCCTGCCCGGAAGACACCCGCTTTCTCACGCCCAATGCTTTCGCGATCCGGGCCCAGCCAGTCGGTGTGGTCCAGCGCAATGCTGGTGACCACGGCGACATCGGCATCCACAATGTTGGTGGCATCCAGTCGTCCGCCGAGGCCGACTTCGAGGATCACGACATCCAGTTGCGCCTGGCGGAACAGATTCAGCGCGGAGAGCGTGCCGAATTCGAAGTAGGTCAGCGAAATATCAGCCCGTCCGGCTTCAATCTCCGCAAAGCTGGCGCAGTGCTGCGCTTCACTCAGCTCCTTGCCCTGGACCCGGACGCGTTCGGTATAACGCACCAGATGCGGCGAGCTGTAGACGCCAACGCGGTAACCCGCAGCGATCAGCAGCGTTTCCAGGGTGCGACAGGTGGTGCCTTTGCCATTAGTACCGGCCACGGTAAAGACAAACGGAGCGGGTTTCAGCAGGTCGAGACGAAGTGCTACCTGACGAATACGGTCCAGACCCAGTTCGATGGTCTGAGTATGCAGGTGCTCAAGATAATAAAGCCACGTGGCCAAAGGCGACGTGGCTTGAGGAAGGTGAAGATTGTCCATATGTCCCGTTTTGCTTATTTATACCTGGCAGACTGGTGCTGCGGTATACGGTGCATTGGTAAGAGGCGCGACAGGCGCGCCTCTCTATCTCCTGTCAGGCCTCGTTGCTTTCCGATTCAGTCGTCGCGGGAGCGGACGGTTCACCGTCATGCAGCGGTGCCGGCAGGTTCATCATTTTAGCCAGCAGGCTTGCCAGTTTGTAGCGCATTTCCGGACGGCGGATGATCATATCAATCGCGCCCTTCTCAATCAGGAACTCACTGCGCTGGAAGCCCGGCGGCAGTTTTTCACGCACGGTCTGCTCGATAACGCGTGGGCCGGCAAAGCCGATGAGCGCTTTAGGCTCCGCGATGTTGAGGTCACCCAGCATGGCGAAACTGGCCGAAACACCGCCCATGGTCGGGTCAGTCAGCACGGAAATGTAGGGCAGACCGCGCTCGCGCATTTTGGCCAGAGCCGCACTGGTTTTCGCCATCTGCATCAGCGACTGCAGCGCTTCCTGCATACGGGCACCGCCGCTGGCGGAGAAGCAGATCAGCGGACAGTTATCTTCCAGCGCCTGCTCAACTGCACGTACAAAACGTGCACCGACGACAGAGCCCATTGAACCGCCCATAAAGGCAAATTCAAAAGCTGCCGCAACCACCGGCATACTGTGCAGCTGACCTTTCATCACGATCAGCGCATCTTTCTCGCCGGTATCTTTCTGTGCGGCGACCAGACGATCTTTGTACTTCTTGGAGTCGCGAAACTTCAGCAGATCTTTGGGTTCAAGTTCACTGCCAAGCTCAACCATCGTTCCCTGATCGAGGAAACTGCCGAGGCGCTCACGCGCGTGCATGCGCATGTGGTGGTCACACTTCGGGCAAACCTCAAGATTACGCTCCAGCTCGGCGCGGTAGAGAACCTGGCCACAGCTGTCGCACTTGGTCCAGACCCCTTCCGGGATGCTGGCTTTGCGCGTTGGCGTCGTGGTGCTTTTATTAAGAATGCGTTCAATCCAGCTCATTGATGACCTTTCTGTTTAAAACTGACCTGGTCCAGTCGTCTTGATACTGCTGAAAACCGCTTCAGCAGACGGTAAATGTCGCTCATTAAACCACAACCTGTTCAGACTGTGGATAAAAATCTGGTCTTACCCCTGAGCGAAACCTTACGGCAGCTTCTGCTGCTTCGCCTGACGGCGATGACGCCAGACTTCAATTACACCCGGCAGAATCGAGACCAGGATAATGCCCACAATCAGCAGCTTCAGGTTTTCCTGCACCACCGGCAGATCGCCAAACAGGTAGCCGGCATAGGAGAACAGCAGCACCCATAACAGCGCACCGGTCACGTTGAACAGCGCGAAGTGGCGATAGGACATGTGTCCCATACCGGCAACAAACGGCGCGAACGTGCGGACAATCGGCACAAAGCGCGCCAGGATAATGGTTTTTCCGCCGTGACGGGCATAAAACGCATGGGTTTTATCCAGATGGCTGCGACGGAAAATCTTCGAGTTCGGGTTACTGAACAACCGCTCGCCAAACAGGCGGCCAATGGTGTAGTTCACTGCATCGCCCAGTACCGCGGCCACCACTAACAGTGCCACCATCACATGCACATTGAGATCGTTACCCGGCAGTGCAGCCAATGCACCCGCCACAAACAGCAGCGAATCGCCAGGAAGGAATGGCGTCACGACCAGCCCGGTTTCGCAGAACAGAATCAGGAACAAAATAGCGTAAATCCAGATACCGTACTGTGCAACCAGCTCGGCCAGATGCACATCGATGTGCAAAATAAAATCGACCAGAAAATGGAGAAACTCCATAGCGCGCCCTTTTAAGTCCTGAAAGTGAATTAATCCGCGAGGAACAACGGTCCCATCAACGGCTGTGGTAAGGCAAAGTGGGATGGGTAATCCACCGCCACCAGATACAACCCCTCTGCCCGGGCTGTGGCTGCGGCTAATGTCCGATCCTTCGCCGCCAGCAGCGTTGCCATCCATGACTCCGGCTTATTGCCGCAGCCTATCTCCATCAGGCTGCCCACGATATTGCGCACCATGTGATGCACAAACGCGTTGGCTTTAATATCCACAATCACGTAGGGACCCTGACGCGTCACGTTGAGGTGAGTCACGTTGCGCCAGGGTGTGCGTGACTGGCACTGCACCGCGCGGAATGAGGTGAAATCATTCTCGCCTAACAGACATTGCCCGGCGCGCTGCATCTTCTCTGCATCCAGTGGATGGTAGAAGTGCGTCACGCCCTGCGCCAGCACCGCCGGACGCAGACGCTGATTGTAGATCAGGTAGCGATAGCGTCGGGCCGTGGCGCTGAAGCGGGCATGGAACTCATCCGGCACCGCTTTCACCCAGCGCACGGCAATATCTGCCGGCAGATTGGCGTTGACGCCCAGTGTCCAGGCACCATCAGGCCGCTGCGAGGTGGTTTCGAAATGGACCACCTGCCCTGTGCCGTGCACGCCCGCATCGGTGCGGCCAGCGCAAAAAATGCTGACCGGATGATCGGCGACTTTCGACAGCGCGCGCTCTACCTTCTCCTGCACGCTGCGGACTTCATTCTGGCGCTGCCAGCCGTAGTAACGACTGCCGTCATACTCAATGCCGAGCGCCAGTTTTTGCGTCTGACCATCGGACATGCTTAAAGATACTCCTGAACCAGTTTCTCAGCGGTTTTCACCGCCATCAGCGCGCCGCCAAAACGAATGTTGTCCGCCACTGACCAGAACTGCAGCAGCTCCGGAATACCGTAGTCGTTGCGCACTGCGCCGATGCTCAGTTCGCCGTTGCCAGAAGCATCCGTCACCGGCGTCGGCACGTCATCCTCTTCGCTCAGACGAATATCTGACGCCAGCGCCAGCTCGGCACGTGCTTCTTCCGCAGAGAGCGGGCGCAGATTTTCGATATGCACAATCTGCGCATTACCGTAGAACACCGGGGCCTGAACGCTGCTGACCGCAATCGGTAAGCCTTCGTCCTGCAGGACTTTGCGCACCTGATCAATCAGTCGGCGTTCACTTTCCACGCTGCCTTCTGCGTCGGCCTGTTGTGGCATCAGGTTAAACGCGAGCTGACGACCAAAGTGATGTTCATCAGCCGGAATACCATTCAGCAGGCGGGCACTTTCCCCCGCCAGCGCATCGACCGCCACTTTGCCGTAGCTGGAAACCGAGATCAGATTCGTCACCTGTAAACGGCTCAGCCCGGCAGCATCTACCAGCGGTTTAATTGCGGTCAGCAGCTGGCTCACCAGGTTGTCCGCCACGCTGATGATGTTGCGATTACGATAATCGGCCAGCACCTGCGGGTTCACATCCGGCACCACCAGCGGCACATCAGGTTCCAGCGCAAACAGCTCACTGCTGTCGATCACCAGACAACCCGCATTGGCCGCTTCATCGGCAAAACGTGCCGAGGCGTCACGGCCTGCCACGAAAAAGGCCAGCTGCGCCTGTGACCAGTCGAACGTCTCTGCATTGTCGACCCGCACCGAGCGGCCCTCGTAACGCTTGATTTCGCCCGCGCTGTTTTCGCTGGCCAGCAAATATAATTCACCAACCGGGAACTGGCGTTCCGCCAGCAGTTCCAGTACAGCGTTCCCTACTGCGCCTGTTGCGCCCAGTAGCGCAATATTCCAGCCGTCAGACATGTTGGTTTACTCCAGACAATGACATAAAAACAGAAGGCGGTGATATTCACCGCCCAGGGATTCAGATTTATCCCCCCCGAAACCTGCCGCCACACTGGCAGGCGTGAATTACGCGCGTTTTCTGGTCACCGACTGATTCAGTGCAGAAAACGGTGCCATGCCTGCAGCGCCCGTTACTTCGGGGAGTAGATTGCGTTAAAGCCCAGCTGGTTCAGCATCTCAGCCGTTGAGGCGTCATCACAGTTGACCTGCAGCGAAGACCATTCGCGGCGCTCCAGATACTGCTTGCGCAGGCGATCAAACTCACCGGGTTTCGCCGCCACTTTACGTAGCGGGGCATCATCGCGGCGCACATCATACACCAGATGCGCCAGGCGTTTCAGTGTTGGCTGATCCAGCGGGCCATTCAGGGTAATTTCACTGAATTCCGGCTCCGGCAGTAAGGTGCTGAGCGGCACCTCCTGCGGCTGACCGATAAAGTCACACCAGGCTTCAAAGACCTGGGTGGTGCCGCGTGCTTTGCCTTCCAGCGTGTAGCCCGCAATGTGCGGCGTGGCGATGTCCACCTTATCCAGCAGCGCCAGCGAGAGATCCGGCTCCGGCTCCCAGACGTCCAGCACCACGCTGAGGTCGTGGCGCATTTTCAGCACCTCCAGCAGCGCGCCGTTGTCCACGACCGGGCCGCGACAGGCGTTGATCAGGATGGTGTTGGGCTTCAGCGCCATCAGCAGCGCTGCATCCGCCAGATGCCAGCTTTTGTAGGGGCCGTCTTTAAACAGCGGCGTGTGGAAGGTCAGAATATCTGCCTGCTCTGCCACCGCCTCCAGTGACAGGAAATCACCTTCGTCACCGCGATCGGCGCGTGGCGGATCGCACAGCAGGGTTTTGATGCCCCAGGCTTCCAGCCGCTTCTGCAGCCGCCCGCCAACGTTACCGACGCCGACAATGCCGACTGTGCGGTCACACAGCTCAAAACCATCGCGCTCCGCCAGCAGCAGCAGCGCAGAGAAAACATATTCCACCACCGCGATGGCGTTACAGCCGGGGGCAGCAGAGAACGCAATACCCGCCTTCTGCAGCCAGTTCTCGTCGATATGATCGGTGCCCGCTGTCGCGGTGCCGACAAATTTCACCGGCTTTCCAGCCAGCAGCGATTCATTCACCTGGGTGACAGAGCGCACCATCAGGCCATCAGCATCGGCCAGTTGAGCCACCGGCAGCGGACGCCCAGGCACCGCGACCACGTCGCCGGTGCGGCTGAATAACTCACGGGCATAAGGCATATTTTCATCGACCAGAATTTTCACCACGGCTTTCCTGTCTGTTACATGTGAGGCAATTATTCTGGCACAAAGCGACGCGTTAGCCTAACCGCGCACGGTAGCGATCGGGCGTGGTGCCTGCCTGTTGCTGGAACATCACAATCAGCGCCGAGGCGGAACTGTATCCCAGCTCATGGGCGATACTCTGCACGCTTTCTCCCTGCTCCAGCAGCACGATAGCGCGCAGAAACCGCAGGCGCTGCCGCCACTCACCAAACGTCATATGCAGATGCTGCTGGCAGCGTCGCGCCAGCGTCCGTTCGGTGGTAAAGACCCGCGCCGCCCAGCCAGCCAGCGTGGTGTTATCGCCAGGATGCGCTTCCAGTGCATGTAACACCGGTGCGAGAAATTTATCCTGCGAGGTGGGCAGATAGCTCTCCTGCACCTGCGCCACCTGCAGGCGATCGCGCAACACCTCGCACAGCCGCCACTGCGCATCCGTTGCAGGTTGCTCGATTTGCTGCTCAGCGAAATCGTCCATGATGGCGTGTGCAATGGGATCCACCAGCATCAGACAGGCGCGCCGGGGTAAATCGGCGCAGAGCGAGGCCGCCAGATTAAAGGTGCGGAACTGCGCCTGACGATGGTTATAGCTACTGTGCAACTGACCTGGCGGGATCCAGACCGGAATGTCGGCCGGCGTCAGCAAGCGCTCGCCCTCGACCTGCATCTCCAGGACGTGGCTTTTCACCATGATCAGCTGGCCCCAGGCATGTGAATGTGGCAGATATTCGGTGCGGGCATTGGCCTGTTCATAGCGCATAAAGTAGCGTAGCTGCGGTGCATTCACCGGCGGCTGGTAGGTCACTTTCAGGCTCATTCTGTCCGCTCATTCGCTCATTTTGTCCGATATTAACTATCTGGATAAATCCGGACAAGCGTACACTGCGCCTCATTAATGGCGTGTGATGATGT
The DNA here is from genome assembly GCF_000745295.1 of Pantoea sp. 9140. NCBI lineage: Bacteria > Pseudomonadati > Pseudomonadota > Gammaproteobacteria > Enterobacterales > Erwiniaceae > Pantoea > Pantoea sp. 9140. The sequence continues at coordinate 2,657,722 of NZ_JQNO01000001.1, forward strand.
ATGGAGAGTCAGCATGTTTTTCCTGTACCCACTCTTTGCGGTGATGATCTGGTCGATCAACTCAATTGTCAGCAAACTGTCGGCCAGTGCGATCGATCCGGCAGCGATCTCCTTCTATCGCTGGCTGCTGGCGCTGCTGGTGCTGACCCCCTTTGTGCTGCCTGGGGTGTGGCGCATGCGTAAGAGCATCAGACCGCACCTCTGGCGGCTGGCGATCCTTGGGCTGCTCGGCATGGTGCTCTATCAGAGCCTCGCCTATTACGCGGCGCACAGCGTCAGCGCGCTCTTTATGGGCATTATCGGCGCGCTGATCCCGCTGCTCACCGTACTGCTGAGCGTGGTTATCCTGCGAATTGCGCCAACGCTCGGTATCCTGCTCGGCAGTGTCATCTCTTTTTGCGGGCTGGTGTGGCTGGTCAGTGAGGGTGACGTGATGCAACTGCTGAATCACGGCATGGGAAAAGGTGAACTGATGATGCTGGCCGCTTCCACCTCTTATGCGCTGTATGGCGTCCTGACGAAACGCTGGGCGCTGCCACTGCCAATCTGGCAGAGTCTCTATGTGCAGATCGTATTTGGCGTACTGCTGTTGCTGCCCGGCTTTTTACTGGCACCAGACGTGTCGCTAAACTGGCATAACCTGCCACTGGTGGCATTTGCCGGACTGTTCGCCTCCATCATCGCGCCCTTTTTATGGATCCACGGCGTGCAGCGCCTGGGGGCCAGCACTACCAGCATTTTTATGAATCTGACGCCGCTGTTCACCGCGTTGATCGCCGTGCTGTTTCTGCATGAGCAACTGCACAGTTACCACTGGATTGGCGGGGGTCTGACGCTGGGCGGTGTGATACTGGCGCAGCGGCTGCGTACACCTTTAACCCGGCATAAACCGGTCACTCAGCCACCATCCTGAATCGCACCCTCTGCGGATGACGGAAGATGGCTGCGGTGAGTAAAGATGCAGCTGAAGGTAGTAGTAAATAAAGGCGGCTGAGGTCACAACTGAAGCGTAAATCTCGCGCCGAAACGCGAGTCCCCCGTGGGATTTCCCGGGGGGTTTTGCTATCATGGCCTATTCGTTTTCCGGCGCACCCCACGCTGTTCTGTTTTCCCAAGGAATCCGCCATGCAACCTCTCAGCGGCCCCGGTGCGCCGGTCGATCGTTCATCAGTCAATCCGCAAACCGGCGTGCCCCGTCACGGTTCTGTGGCGGGCGAACAACCTCTCTCCCCTGCCCAGCGCACGACACTAGAGCGCCTGATCGTGCGTATCTTATCGCTCAGCAATCTTAAAGCGCCTGAACTCTGGGCGGGCGTCCGTCATGAAGTGGGTGTAAAGAGTGAAGCCGAGTTACAGTCGCGTCATTTTCCGGCGGCAGAACAGTATCTGAATAGTCGCCTGACACAGGCGCAGAACGGGCATGGCACCCGCCAGCTGATGACTCAGCTCACCGAGCTGCTGCCGAAAGGTAATAACCGCCAGGCCGTCAGCGATTTTATCCGTCAGCAGTTTGGTCAGACCGTTCTGAGCGCGCTGAGCCAGGATCAGCTGCGCCAGGTGCTGACGATGCTGCAGAATGGCCAGATGACGATTCCCCAGCCGCAGCAGATCCGCGTCAGCGATCGCACGCTGCTGCCTGCTGAGCACCATACCCTGAATCAGCAGGTGGTGCGCCTGGCCGCCGCCACCGGCGAATCCACCGGTAAGCTGTGGTCGGCGGCGCTGAAACTGGTGAATCTGACCAGCGGCGATCCGATCCCCTCACGCCACTTCCCGCTGCTGACACAATACCTGCAGGTACGTCAGACGCTGAGTCAGCACAGTGCACCAACGCTGCAACTGCTGGAAGCGTCCCTGAAGCAGCCGCTCGATCAGCAGGAACGGCAGCAGCTGGAGGATTATAGCCAGCAGCGTTTTCAGGCGACGCCGCAGATGGTTCTGACTACGGCACAGACGCAGGATCTGCTGAACTTCCTGTTCAGCCGTCGCGCTGACCGGGCAGAAAAACTTCTCGAACAGCCGCTGGCACCCAGCGAGATTAAACCTCAGCCGATCTGGTCACCGTTTGTTGCATCGCTGCCGCCCGCGATACAGCCGCTGGCGCAGCGTCCCCTGCTGGGATTCTTTGTCGCACTGGTGGTTATCACCCTTTTACTCTGGCTGGTACTCTGAGTCAGCAGCCGCAGGATGCTATGGGCGCGGCGGCAGGCCATTCGCCCGCTGCATCACCCCAGGTCAGCGGATGACCGTCACGTTTCCAGAAATCCAGCCCGCCGATTAACTCCTTCACCTGAAATCCCAGCGATGCCAGTTTCCAGGCCGCTTTCGTCGACCCGTTACAGCCAATGCCGTCACAATAGGTGACAAACACTTTGCTGCGATCGAGTCTGGCCGTCGTGGTGGCGTCCATCCCGCGATGCGGAAAGCTTATCGCACCGCAGATATGCCCGGCGCGATAAGCCTCCGGCGCACGGGCATCGATCACCACAATTTCTGGTGCCTGACGAGCCAGATCTTCCGCCAGATCCCAGGCGTCGGTGTAATAAGCGAGTTTTGCCTGCAAATAATCGAGGCTTTGCTGCGGCGTGGCGGCCGGAATCTGTAAAACCGATGACATAGCGATTCTCCTGTTGTGGTGAAGTCGCAGTTTACGGCAAAGTGGACTGCTTACTGATACCCATTCCATAGCAGGGATAAGACCCATATGTCTTCACCGCTGTTACAACTTTTCCAGCACCAGGCCAGTGGCGGCGTGCGTGAGCGGCTATGCTCTACCCTGCGGCTGGCGATCAACCTTCACCATCTGCACGCCGGTCAGCAATTACCCTCCAGCCGGCAGCTGGCGCAGGATCTGCAGGTGTCTCGTGTGACGGTAGAAGCGGCCTACGGCCAGCTGGAGAGTGAGGGCTACCTGCGACGCGAAACCGGCCGAGGCACCTTTGTCGCTATCGTTATCCCTGCCAGTCCCCTATCCGCACCGGTACGGCCTCAGCCCGCCCGCTTTTCGGCGCGGGGCCAGCAGGTGCTGGCAACCGGCGGCTGTCAGGATCCCCCTTTTCCGCACGCATTCGCCGCCGGTTCACCGGAGTTACGCGCTTTTCCTCACGATACCTGGCGGCGCCTGAGCAACAGCGTGCAGCGTTCACTGGGCAGCGCGGCAATGGGATACGGCGATCCCTGCGGCTATCTGCCGTTGCGCAGCGCACTCGCTGATTATCTGGCGCTCTCACGAGGCGTAACGTGCCAGCCGGGGCAGGTCATCATTCTGACCAGTTCACAACAGGCGCTGCAGTTGCTGGCGATGATGTTCGTCGATCCTGGTGATGAGGTATGGATGGAGGAACCAGGCTATCCCGGAGCACGTAATGCCTTTATGGCCGCAGGTGCACAGGTGCACGGGATTGCGGTCGATGCCGAAGGTGCTATCCCTGCCAGCGGCAATCCGAAGCTGATGTATCTGACGCCCTCGCATCATTATCCAACCGGCGTCACGCTCAGCCTGCCCCGGCGTCTGGCATGGCTCGACTGGGCGCAGCGCAACCAGTGCTGGTTAATCGAAGATGACTACGACAGTGAGTTTCATTACGACGAACGGCCTGTTCCTGCGCTGCAGGGACTGGATCGCCAACAGCGGGTGATCACGCTGGGCACCTTCTCGAAGTCGCTTTTTCCCTCTCTGCGTCTGGCATGGATGGTGGTGCCGCCTGCGCTGATTACGCCCATTGGTCAGGCACGCAGCGTGCTCGATGGGCACAGCGCCCTGCTGCCACAGGCCGTCACTGCCGCCTTCCTGCAGCAGGGACATTTCGCCAGCCATCTGCGGCTGATGCGTCAGCTCTATCGCAGCCGTCGCGATCGGTTATTTGAGCAGATTGAGCAGCGGCTCTCGCCATGGATGACGCCGATAGCCAGCGGCGGCGGATTACAGCTGACGGTGAAATTGCAGAAGGATGAAGCGCGCTTAACCGCGCTGGCGGCACAAGAGGGTTTGCTGCTGCCGCGTCTCAGTCCGCTCTATGCCGGATCAGTGTCGCAGCAAGGCTGGATACTGGGCTTTGCCGCGCTGACGCCTGACGAGATTGTGGCAGGATGCGATACCTTGCTGCGGCTGCTGCAGCGGGAGGCTTAATACCGAGGGGTAAACGAGGTCACGCAGAGGAGCTGAAAAACAAAAAGGGCCGGCAAGCCGGCCCTTCAGCGTACTGACGTAATGATTATGCCTGATATTTACGCATGGTCAGGGTGGCGTTGGTGCCGCCGAAACCAAAGCTGTTAGACATCACGGTGGTCAGCTCTTTTTCCATCGGCGCAGTGACGATGTTCATACCGGTTGCAGCCGCATCCAGCGAGGTGATGTTGATGCTTGGCGCAATAAAACCATGCTCCAGCATCAGCAGCGAGTAGATCGCTTCCTGCACACCAGCGGCACCCAGTGAGTGGCCGGTCATCGCTTTAGTCGCTGAAATGTAAGGCGTGTTATCGCCAAACACTTCACGAATCGCACCCAGCTCTTTCACATCACCTACCGGAGTAGAGGTTCCGTGGCTGTTCAGATAGTCGATTGGCGTATCGACACCGTTCATCGCCATCTTCATGCAGCGCACTGCGCCTTCACCTGATGGGGCAACCATATCTGCACCGTCTGACGTCGCGCCGTAACCAACGATTTCGGCATAGATGTGCGCACCACGTGCCAGCGCATGCTCCAGCTCTTCAACCACCACCATGCCGCCGCCACCGGCGATAACAAAGCCGTCGCGCTCATTGTCATAAGTACGTGACGCTTTCTCTGGCGTGTCGTTGTAACGGGTAGAGAGCGCGCCCATGGCGTCGAACTCACAGGCCATTTCCCAGCACAGCTCTTCGCCGCCGCCCGCAAAAACGATATCCTGTTTGCCGAGCTGAATCTGCTCAACGGCATTACCGATACAGTGCGCAGAGGTGGCACAGGCGGAGCTAATCGAGTAGTTTACGCCATGAATTTTGAATGGCGTGGCGAGGCAGGCAGAAACGCCAGAGGCCATCGCTTTGGTGACCACATAGGGGCCAACCGCTTTCAGGCCGCGTGGGCTGCGCATAGCATCCGCACCAAACACCTGGAAGCGTGGAGAACCGCCGCCTGAACCCGCAATCAGACCCACGCGTGGGTTGCTCTGATACATTTCAGTGGTAAGGCCGGAATCTTTAATCGCTTCTTCCATGGAAAGATAAGCATAGATGGACGCATCACTCATAAAACGCACAACTTTGCGATCGATGAGGCCGGTGGTATCTAATTTAACGTTACCCCAGACGTGACTACGCATGCCGGAATCTTTCATCTCTTCAGAAAAGGTGATGCCAGAGCGTCCTTCACGCAGAGATGACAGTACCTCTTGCTGGTTATTACCAATACTGGAAACGATCCCTAAGCCAGTAATCACAGCACGTTTCATTCAATCTTCCTCATCCACTTCTTCTTAATTGGCATGCACTTTAGCGTACACTTGTACGCCGAACAAGTCCGATCAGCTATTTCCTTTTGTAAATTTGCGTCATGTCACGTGGGTCGTTAGAATCGCGCCACTGCCTGAAAAACGAGCCTTTACCGTGAAATTAACCCCGGTTGAACATGCACAGCTGAACTGGAATGAACAGGGTACACCTGTTTCCCGAGCGTTTGGCGACGTCTATTTCTCTAATGACAATGGTCTGGAAGAGACACGCTATGTCTTCCTTGGCGGCAACGGTTTTCCCGGGCGTTTTGCAGCGCATCCGCGCGATCTGCTGATCGTGGCGGAAAGCGGTTTTGGCACTGGCCTCAACTTTCTGACGCTGTGGCAGGCGTTCGATGCGTTTCAGCGCGAACAGCCCGATACCACGTTAAAACGTCTGCACTTCATCAGCTTTGAGAAATTTCCGTTAACCCGTGAAGACCTGGCTGCTGCGCAGCAGCACTGGCCGGAACTGGCTCCCTGGGCCGAAGCGCTGCAGGCGCAGTGGCCTGCGGCCCTGCCCGGCTGTCAGCGCCTGCTGTTTGACGGCGGACGCATCACGCTCGACCTGTGGCTCGGCGATATTAACCAGCTGATGGGAGAGCTGGATGAGAGCCTGCATCGTCAGGTGGATGCCTGGTTCCTGGATGGCTTCGCGCCGTCGAAGAACCCGGATATGTGGACGCCGGAACTGTTCGGCATGATGGCAAAGCTGGCGCGTCCACAAGGGACCTTCGCAACCTTTACCGCCGCAGGCATCGTCCGGCGCGGCCTGCAGGAGGCAGGCTTTACCGTCATCCGCCGCAAGGGATTTGGCCCGAAGCGCGAAATGCTGTGCGGACCATTGCAGGATGCGCCTCCGTTACCCAGCCCGCAGCCCTGGTATCATCGTCAATCTGCGGAGCAGCGTGATATTGCCCTGATTGGCGGCGGCGTCGCCAGTGCCACTTTAGCGCTGGCGCTGCTACGTCGCGGCTGGCGGGTCACCCTTTACTGTGCCGACGAAGCCCCCGCGCTGGGCGCGTCCGGTAATCGTCAGGGCGCGCTCTATCCGCTGCTCAACCAGCACGACCCGGCGCTCGCCACCTTTTTCCCGGCGGCCTTCAGCTTCGCCCGGCGGCTCTACGATCAGTTGACCGTCACCTATGAGCATCACTGGAGCGGCGTGCTTCAACTGGGCTGGGATGAGAAAAGCCGTAAGAAGATTGATCAGATGCTGGCGATGGGTTTGCCCGAATCCATCGCTCGTGGCGTGGATGTCGCAGAGGCGGAGAAACTGGCAAATGTTGACCATGGCTGTAGCGGCATTTTCTACCCTGAAGGTGGCTGGCTCTCACCGGCCGAGCTGACCAGCGCGATGCTGGCTTATGGCGAAACCCAGGGCTTACGCATTCACTGGCTGCACAGGGTGAGCAGCCTTTCACGGGATGATGATCACTGGACGCTGACGTTCAGCGATCGCCCGGCGGTCCGTCATCCGACGGTGGTGCTGGCTAACGGACATGCGATGGCCGACGTTGCGCAGAGCGCCCCGCTGCCGACCTATCCGGTGGCCGGTCAGGTGAGCCATGTTCCGTCAACCCCGGGCCTCGACGCGCTGCAGACCGTGCTCTGTTACGACGGCTATCTGACGCCCGTCAGCCCGCAGTTCGGCACCCACTGTATTGGTGCCAGCTATCATCGTGGCGAAACCGCAATGGATTACCGGGAAGAGGATCAGCAGGAGAACCGCAGCCGACTGCTGGATTGCCTGCCTGACCGTCGCTGGGCAGAGAGCGTGGATGTCAGTAGCGGCGAGGCGAGAATGGGTGTGCGCTGCGCCACGCGGGATCACCTGCCGATGGTGGGCGGCGTGCCGGATTATGACGCTACGCTTCTGCAGTACGCTGATTTACCGGCTCAGCTGGCCGCAAGTCACGATATCGCTGATGCGCCCGATCTGGCGGGCCTGTATCTGTTTGGTGCGCTGGGATCGCGCGGCCTGTGCAGTGCGCCGCTGGCAGCCGAAGTGCTGGCAGCCCAGCTGACGGGCGAGCCGCAGCCGCTGGACGCGAGTACGCTGGCAGCGCTTAATCCGAATCGTTACTGGGTGAGGAAATTACTGAAGGGAAAAGCAGTTTAGCCGATGCTGAGGGCGGCACGCCGCCCTGCAACGTTATGCGGAGAGCTGGCGTGCCTGAACAAACAGGTTGTCCCACATTCCGACCACTAATGCCTGGTCGCGCGGTGAGAGTTCTCCGGCAGCAATGGCATTTTGCAGGCTGCGGGAGACCTGAATCTGCAGCGCTTCTGGCGTATGTTCGCCCAGTTGCTCCACTTCGGCCACAGCCAGTGTCAGATGCCCACGCAGATAACCGCTGGCGAACAGCTCATCGTCACTGGCATGCTCGACCATGTCGTCAATCAGGGCCAGAATACGCGCTTCAAATTCTGCGATCATCTCAATTCCTCTATTAATAATGCCTTCCTGCATCACAGATCGTCCGGCCAGGGAAACTGTGACGCTGTTAATGAAGGCCTGCCATAAAATTCCGCCAGAGCGGTAATAAAACGCGCGGGACGGTCGGGAATGCCCGACGTCAGATAGCTCATGACCTGAGCATGCACTTTACGCTGGAACGCAATGCGATCCGGCTCACAATCTCCGTCGAGATTGTCACAACTCACGTTGAAGGGAAAGCCTGCCGCCATACAAAACATCCACTCCAGTGCCTGCGGCTTCACTTCAACCGCTTCAAACTGACTCTGGGTCAGCGCATCGCGGCCATCCGGGCAGTACCAGTAGCCAAAATCGACCAGTTTGCGGCGTGCTTCACCGGCAATGCACCAGTGAGAGATCTCATGCAGGGCGCTGGCGTAAAAGCCGTGGGCAAAGACCACACGGTTCCACGGCGACTCAGCATCAGCAGGAAGATAGATCGGTTCATCGTCGCCTTTAATCAGGCGGGTCTGAAATTCATCGCTGAAGCAGCGATCAAACAGCGTGATCAGCTGTTCATAATGATGGGTCAGGTTCATGACGGTATCGCGTTTCAGGTTACGAATGCAGCGTGGCAAGCCAGGCCATAACTTCGCTGCCGTGGCTATCCCACAATAATTTAATGCTCATGACGGCAGAAACAATCACCACCATCGGGCGGATCAGTTTCTGTCCGCGGCTCAGCACCAGCCGTGCGCCCAGACGCGCACCACAGAAGGCACCGAGCATCATGATCAGACCGGTTCCCCACACCACTTTGCCGCCGAACATAAAGAACAGCAGGCTGCCCATGTTTGAGGTGAAGTTGAGTACCTTGGCATGCGCGGTCGCTTTGGCCAGGTTGTAGCCGCAGAGGGTAACGAAAGCCAGCGCATAAAACGAGCCTGCGCCCGGCCCGAAAAATCCGTCATAAAATCCTACTGCCCCGCCGCCCACCAGCGCATAAGGCAGGCCATGCAGGCGGCGCGCCTGATCGACTTCGCCCAGTTTTGGCATCAGCAGGAACCACAGGCCAATCGCGATCAAAAACAGCGGCAGCATCTGGCGCAGGAAGTCAGCCTGCAGGCGCTGAATCAGTATCGCGCCCAGAATGGACCCCAGCAGCGTCATGGCGATGTTCAGCCACTGCTCATTCAGATTGACCGCACCGCGCCGCACAAAGTAGAGGCTTGCGGAAAACGAGCCGCCGACCGATTGCAGTTTATTGGTCGCCAGCGCCTGCGCCGGAGAGAGGCCCGCTGCCAGCAGTGAAGGTACCGTCAGTAACCCCCCGCCACCGGCGATGGAGTCAATAAAACCAGCCAGCATGGCGATTAAAAACAGCAGCCCGACCAGTAGCGGGCTGACAACAAACCACTCCATGGAATCCCTTACAGTAGATGTTTATCCAGCAGAGCCTGACAGGCAGGCGGTAATGGCGGCGGCTCACGTTTCACCGGTGCGCCTGACCCAGGCTGTTTCGGCAGGAACCAGCTCTGCAACTCGGCGCCACAACCATCGCCAGCCGGCGGTGCGGGCTGATCTTCACAGCCGATACTGCCCGCCGGGCAGCGCAACCGAACATGCATGTGGGCACGATGCGCGAACCACGGGCGCACTTTCCGCAGCCAGTCGCGATCGTTACCCGCGTCTGCACAAAGCTGCTTTTTAATCGCCGGATTGACGAAGATACGCGTAACATCGTCGTCTTTTGCGGCCAGTTTAATCAGGCTGTCGATTTCCGGCTGCCAGTGACGCGCATTCACATTCTTATCGCCCGGCCCGACCAGATCCAGCGGCTGGGGCTTCAGCAGCTGCTGCGCGCTCCAGCGTGTTTTTGGCAGTTGCAGCCAGATATCGACATCCAGCCCGGTCTGGTGACTGGCGTGACCGCTGCTGAACCGCCCACCTGCGGCCATGCCCATATCGCCAATCAGCACGTTACCCAGTTGCAGATTATGCACCTGGGTGCTGAGCCGCTGAATAAACTGAATCAGATCGGGATGGCCGAAGTAGCGCCGCTGATCCTGACGCATCACCTGATAGTGCGGTGAATTCAGCGGCAGTGCCTGTGCGCCGACGATACAGCCGTTGGCGAAGCCACCAATTGACTGCGGTGCGCCACTGATCGGCTGCTGAATCTGTTGCCACGGCGTTGCGGCTAGGCTGGAGGCGCTGATCAGCAGCGCACTCAGCGTAAGCAAAATAGCCTTCATGCCATCACCAGCGCGGTACAGAGCTGTTGACGTCACCGTTCTGCGCCCGCTGGCGCAGCAGATGATCCATCAGGACGATCGCCATCATCGCCTCGGCGATCGGCACAGCGCGGATCCCGACGCAGGGATCGTGGCGACCTTTAGTGATCATCTCCACCTCTTCGCCGTCGCGGGTAATGGTTTTACCTGGCACGGTGATGCTGGAGGTCGGTTTCATCGCCAGATTAGCGCTGATGGTCTGCCCGCTGCTGATGCCGCCCAGAATGCCGCCGGCGTGGTTGCTCTGGAAACCATCGTGGCGGATCTCGTCACGATGCTGACTGCCGCGCTGGTTCACCACCGCGAAGCCGTCACCGATTTCAACGCCTTTCACGGCATTGATGCTCATCAGCGCATGCGCCAGATCGGCGTCCAGTCGGTCAAAGACCGGCTCGCCCAGGCCTGGCGGCACGTTGTCTGCCATAACCGTGACTTTGGCACCGATGGAGTCGCCCTCTTTTTTCAGGCCGCGCATTAGTTCATCCAGCGCCTCGAGCTTGTCGGCATCCGGGCAGAAGAACGGGTTCTGCTCCACGATGCTCCAGTCTTTTAGCTCACAGGCGACATCACCAATCTGTGACAGATAGCCACGTACCACGACACCGTGTTTCATCTGCAGATATTTCTTGGCAATCGCACCAGCTGCCACACGCATCGCGGTTTCACGCGCCGATGAGCGGCCACCGCCACGATAGTCGCGCTGACCATATTTCTGCTCGTAGGTGTAATCAGCATGGCCCGGACGGAAGAGATCTTTGATGGCACCGTAATCCTGCGAGCGCTGATCGGTGTTCTCAATCAGAAGGCCGATCGAGGTGCCGGTGGTCACACCCTCAAAGACACCGGACAAAATTTTCACCTGATCCGGCTCGCGGCGCTGCGTGGTATAGCGCGACGTGCCAGGACGGCGGCGATCGAGGTCATGCTGAATATCTGCTTCAGTCAGCGGGATGCCTGGCGGCACACCGTCAACGATACAGCCCAGTGCCAGACCGTGGGACTCGCCAAAGGTCGTTACTCGAAAAAATTGCCCGATGCTGTTTCCGGCCATGCTGTTTCCTTGTCAGAGTTCGGCGGGCGAGGCTTCGCCCCACTTTTAGTCTTTGTAAAAAGAGAAATGGTGTTGTGCGTCGACAATCTGCTGGCGCGTCAGCGTGAAGACGCCGTCGCCGCCGTTGTCGAATTCCAGCCAGGTGAAGGGCACATCGGGATACTGCTCGATCATGTGCACCATGCTGTTGCCCACTTCGCAGACCAGTACGCCCTGCTCGCTAAGATAGTCGGGCGCGCAGGCCAGAATGCGGCGTACCAGCTTCAGGCCGTCGCTGCCCGCCGCCAGACCCAGCTCCGGTTCGTGGCGATATTCGTTCGGCAGATCGTCCATATCTTCCGCATCAACGTACGGCGGATTGGTGACGATCAGATCATATTTCAGCTGTGGCAGTTCGCGGAACAGGTCAGCACGAATCGGCGTCACCTGGTGGATGAGTCCATGCTCTTCAATGTTCTGTTCGGCTACCGCCAGCGCACCGGTGGAGATATCCACGGCGTCCACTTCGGCTTCCGGGAAGGCATAAGCGCAGGCAATCGCGATACAGCCGCTACCGGTACACATATCCAGAATATGACGCGGTGGTGTGCTGACCAGACCGGCAAAGCGGTTCTCAATCAGCTCGCCAATCGGTGAACGCGGTACCAGCACGCGCTCATCGACAAAGAATTCGTGCCCGCAGAACCAGGCTTTATTGGTCAGATAGGCGACAGGAATACGCTCGTTAACGCGACGGATGACACGCTCAACAATCAGCAGACGTTCGCTGGCGGTGAGACGCGCACTGCGCATATCTTCAGGAATATCCAGCGGCAGCCAGAGTGACGGCAGGACCAGTTGAACGGCTTCGTCCCAGGGATTGTCTGTGCCATGTCCGTACCAGATTCCGGCAGCGGAAAAGCGGCTTACCGCCCAGCGCAGCATGTCCTGAATGGTGTGCAGTTCGTTCACTGCCTCATCGACGAAAATTTTGTCCACGTAGCCCTCCGCAGGCCTTTTGCTAAATCGGCCAGTAGTGTGCCATGAAGCCGGGGAGAATTCAGCGCAGCAAGGTGAAAAAGCTGACATTTAATGACATTAATCGGTAAGGTATCGCCTATGCTGTGTAGCAAACTTTTCTTAGATAACTGACCCGTCATGAGTAAAAAAACACCCTTAAGCCCGGATGACCAGGCGCTGTTCCGACAGTTAATGACTGGCACACGTCAGTTGAAACAAGATACTTTCGTGCACAAATTACCGGTTAAAACCCGCGAACTGCCGGTAAAACGTCTGCTTTCAGAGCAGGCGGACAACAGCCATTACTTTTCGGATGAGTTTCAGCCGCTGCTCTCCACCGAAGGGGCCACCCGTTATGTGCGCGCCGATGTCAGCCACTTTGAGCTGAAAAAACTGCGTCGTGGCGACTATACGCCGGAGATTTTCCTCGATCTGCATGGCTTAACGCAGCAGCAGGCCAAGCAGGAACTGGGCGCACTGATCGCTGCCTGCCGCCGTGAACATCTGTTCTGCGCCAGCGTCATGACCGGTCATGGAAAGCATATTCTGAAGCAGCAGACGCCGCTGTGGCTGGCCCAGCACCCGTGGGTGATGGCTTTTCACCAGGCACCGAAGCTGTTTGGCGGTGATGCCGCACTGCTGGTTTTGATTGAGATTGAGGAGTGGCAACCGCCTGAGTTGCCCTGAAAGGGGCCGGAGGATCGGCCCACAGACGTCAGATCGCTTTCGCCAGCTTTTTGGGACTAACCTGCCACAGGAGTTTACCGGCATGCTGTGCCGGATCGAATTCCACGCAGGCAATAGCGGAAGTGGCAAACATAGGGGGGGCTTCCTGCGGGCACAGTTCAGAGACTAAATACCCCACCAGCGGTAGGTGAGAGATCACCAGTGCCGATTTCACGCCTTCATTTGCCAGGGTCTGCAGATAGCACCCGACCATTTCCGGATCGCCGCCCGGCGTTAACTCCGGCAGAACATCCTGGTTTTCCGGCAGTGGAAAAGCTTCACGCACGGTCGCGAGGGTTTGCTGCGCGCGTAAATAGGGACTCACCAGGACACGCTCTATGTCCGGCGTCTGGCTGTTGAGCCAGTTGGCCATCTGGCGTGATTCATTGCAGCCACATAAGGTTAAAGGCCTGACTGAATCACTGGCTGCTTCCAGAGCCGCATCGCCGTGACGCATGATAAAAACTTGCATAAAGCACCGCTGTTGTTTGTCGACATCGCCCGACGCCTGGCGCCTGACTCTTCACTCTGCGAATGAACGCTGTGTTTTACCCTAATGGCTTCAGTATAGTCAACCGGTTGTTTATTAAATAAGCGCTTCTCAGAATCATGCTGCGCCGCACACTCTGGCGGCGCTTTTCTAACCCGCTGAATCGGATTGGTTATTCCATTTACAGCAGAAATGTAAAATTTCGTCTACTTCCTGGTCGCTTCAATCAGTGCTTCGCAGGGCGTAAATCGCTCGCCATGCTGCTGCGTGAGGCGGGTTAATCGGTTGACCACCTCCGCCGCACCCAGTTTGTCCATATAGTGGAACGGCCCCCCCAGAAAAGGCGGAAAGCCGATACCAAACACCGCACCGATATCGCCATCGCGGGCACAGCGAATGACCTGCTCATCAAGGCAGCGGGCCGCCTCATTCAGCATCATCATCATGCAGCGTTCCGCAATCTGCGCTTCGCTCTGTCTGGCCTGCGGCGTGACTTTCAGCAACGTATACAATGAAGTGTCAGTTTTTTTTCGCTGCCAGCGCGGCTGGTCATAGCGATAGAAGCCTTTACTGTTTTTACGACCCTTGCGGCCATCTTTCAGCACCGCATCAAAAGCAGCGGGCGCGGCAAAGCGTTCACCATAAGCCTGATGCAGGATGGGACTGATTTTGCTGCCGACGTCGATGCCTACCTCATCCAGCAACTGAATCGGACCCACCGGAAAACCAGCCTTTACCAGCGCCCGATCGATATGGTCAATCGGCTCGCCCTCCAGCAGGCAACGCATCGCTTCATTTATATAGGGCGTCAGGATGCGGTTAACATAGAAGCCAGGCTTGTCCGCCACCACTATCGGCGTTTTGCCCTGGCTGCGCGCCAGCGCCACAATCGTCACCACCGTTGCGGTGGAGGTGTTCAGATGGGGAATCACTTCCACCAGCGGCATTTTATCGACCGGGCTGAAGTAGTGCAGCCCGATGACGTTCTGCGGACGCTGTGCTTTGGCGGCAATCTCTTCAATCGGCAGCGAAGAGGTGTTAGAAGCAAACAGCGTATGCGGCTGACAGTGGGCTTCCACTTCGCTGACCATCTGCTGCTTGAGTGCTAAATCTTCGAACACGGCTTCGATCACCACATCGCGCTGTGAGAAACCCTGATAATTGATGCCGCCCGTGATCCGGGCCATCTGCTGCTGACGCTGTGCCGGAGTGAGCTGGCGTCGTTTGACCTTTTTGCTCAGCAGTTCCCAGCTGGTTTTCAGCGCATGGTTAACGCCTTCCAGGCTGATATCTTTGATGCGCACCGGCAACCCGGCATTGATTGCGGTGACGCTGGCGATGCCACCGCCCATCAGACCGCCGCCGAGAATTGCGACACGCTTCACCGCAGCGGGTTCCGCCTCACCACCCCGCTCCTTCTTCATGGCGGTGGTCGCGAAAAAGATCCCGCGCAAAGCAACAGATTCCGGCGTCATCGCCAGTTCACCGAAGGCACGCGCTTCAGCATCATGTCCGGCCCGGCTGCCCTGCTCCAGCCCGATGCGCACCACCTCAATAATGCGGTTTGCTGCCGGATAGTTACCCTGAGTTTTGGCTGCAGTCTGCCGGGTCGCAAGCGCAAACAGCGCCTGACGGCCCACCGGACCGTGCAGCAGACGGTCGCGCAGCGGCAGCGTTCGACCGCTGACTTTGCCCTTTTTCACCCGTGCGATAGCCGTCTCCAGCAAAATCGCCTGAGGTACCGCGTCATCGACCACTCCCAGCTTACGTGCCTGTTTCGCCCGCAGCGTTTTGCCGGTCAGAATCAGCGGCAGCGCCTGCTGCACGCCAATTAACCGCGGCAGTCGCTGAGTGCCACCGGAGCCGGGCAGTAAGCCGAGTTGCACTTCCGGTAATCCGAGACGGGTTTTATCATCAAGCGAGCAGATGCGCGCATCGCAGGCCAGCGCCAGCTCCAGCCCGCCGCCCAGACAGGCACCATGAATTGCGGCCACTACCGGGAATGGCAGCGCATCAAGCGCAGCCATCACTTCCTGCCCCTGTTTTGCCAGCGCTTCGGCTTCCTGCGCGCTCTGACAACGATCAATCATGCTGATGTCGGCGCCCGCGATAAAGTTGTCCGCTTTGCCAGAAATCAGCACCAGTCCTGCCAGCTGAGGATCGCGTCGCGCCTCCGCAATGATGGCGGTAATCTGCCCGGCAAATTCTGCTTTCAGGGTGTTCATCTTCTCGCCAGGGACATCGATTGTAATGATGCCAACGTGATCCAGTCGCATCTTCAGGTGAAACGCATTCTGCTCCATTATTCGGCCTCCAGAACCATTGCCGCACCCAGACCGCCCGCCGCACACGCTGTGACCAGTCCTAACCCGCCACCGCGACGGCGTAATTCATTCAGCGTCTGGGTGATCATACGCGCGCCCGTGGCAGCAAAAGGATGACCATAGGCGATTGAACCACCCAGCACGTTAAAGCGCTCTTCATTCACTTCGCCCAGCGCATGCGGACGATTGAGCACCTCACGGGCAAAGCGCTCGTCGCGAAACAGTTGCAGATTGCTCAGCGTCTGGGCCGCAAACGCTTCGTGCATATCGATTAGCGTCAGATCGGACAGCGTAATCCCGGCGCGATCCAGCGCCAGCGGGGAGGAGTACGCCGGGCCCAGCAGCATATCCTGCTGTACACCAATCGCGGTAAACGCGTAGCTGCGCAGATAGCCCAGCGGCGTGACACCGAGTTCACGGGCGCGGCCTTCGCGCATCAGAATCACGGCGGCCGCACCGTCGGTGAGTGGCGTGCTGTTGGCCGCCGTGACGCTGCCGTGCTGACGATCAAACGCCGGGCGTAAGCGGGCATAATCCTCTGCTCTGGCGTTCATGCGGACGTTATTGTCCTGGTCGATAGCGGTTTTCCACGGCGGCACAAAGGCTGCCATCACTTCCTGATTGAGTACCCCGGATTGCCAGGCGCGGGCGGCATGCTGATGAGATCGCAGCGCCAGCGCATCCTGTGCCTCACGGGTGATGCCATGACTCTTTGCCATCTGCTCGGCGGTGTCACCCATGCGCAGGCCGGTTGAATACTCGGCCACCGCGGGCGGCACCGGCAGCAGATCGCGCGGACGCAGACGTTTAAGGATGTGCAGTTTTTGCCCAAGGCTGCGGGCTTTATTGAGATCCAGCAGCGCGCGAGCCAGTGTTTTACTGACGCCGATTGGCAGCACTGAAGAGGAGTCTGCGCCTCCGGCAATGCCCGCAGAAATCGTGCCAGCCAGCAGGCTTTCTGCCACATTCGCTACCGCCTGGAAACTGGTGGCGCAGGCACGGCTGACGCTATAGGCATCGGTGTGCACATCAAGTCCGCTGCTCAGTACAATTTCACGCGCAATGTTCGGCGCTTCCGGCATCTGCACCACCTGACCAAAGACCAGTTGCTCGATCACCTCAGCCGGCAGTTCACTGCGCGCCATTAATTCGCTGATTACCATCCGCCCCAGCTCAATGGCGGGAATGCCATGAAAGCCGGTCGCCTGGCGCAAAAAAGGGGTGCGTAACCCATGGGTTATTGCGATGCGTTCACCATCACGCGTCAGCAGCGGCTGCGCTTTGCTCATTGTTCTCACCTGTAGCTGGGACTGTGGCATCATTGCCTGAAGAGGTCTGACCTGATCAGTGTTAACCACAAGCGGGTGAGCCGCCAATACCGGAAAGGAAAAAGTGCGAAGGGAGACACGAAAATGAAAAACGCCGCATTAACGCGGCGTTATGAGACTTAACGCAAACCGAGCTGAAAAATCATCGTTTCAGCCTGGCAGCTGAAAGTAAAATCGATATCCAGCTGCACGCCCTGATCCACTTCACTGAAGCGCGACTCAATCACACAGGGTTCCGATTCAACTTCACGTGCACGTTCTGTCAGGAGCGCTAATTTGGCTTCCGCATCGGCACGCTGAGCAAACCACTCCGACCAGCTGGCGGTGCAATCGGTATTATCCATTACCGTGCCCACATCAACACAACAGCAGGCTGCTGTTTCGGTCGCACTGCATTTTTTAATGGCATCAGTCATTTCATTCTCCTGACCAGCGATCTGGTGGGTTGAGCGATTTTATGACCGAAATTTTACCTGCTCGCGTAAAGATGCGCCATGTACACGGCGCTAAGTGACGAATATCACAATAAAAATTGATCCAGAACAAACTGGAATCGGTATGCTGTGCAGAATCAGGGCAGTTTTGTTATGCAGATCGAATTTTAAGCGATCAACCCTGAAATATTTTAAAAACAATATTGCAACATGCACACAGGTCGGACCTATACTCTCCGCACTGGTCTGATATGTGCGTTTTACATCAGTCCCTACAATCCGCCGTCCTTTGTTACGCGACGTTATAGCGTTAAATAATAATTCACATGAGGTTGTGGTCATGAACCATAAAAACCTGTTTGCAAAGTCAGCCGTGGCGGCTGCAGTGGCGCTTGTCTCTTCACACGTTTACGCAGCTGGATTTCAGTTAAATGAGTTTTCTACGATTGGTTTAGGTCGCGCATATTCAGGCGAAGGGGCAATGGGTGATACGGCGGCATCAGCCAGCCGTAACCCGGCGACGATGGCGTTGATGGATCGTCCGGAATTTTCTATCGGTGCGGTTTATATTGCGCCAGACGTCAATATCAGTGGTCGCAGTCCCAGCGGACGCAGCCTGGATGCTAATAATATTGCACCGAATCAGTGGGTCCCCAATATTCATTATGTTCAGCCCATCAACGATCAGTGGTGGATCGGCGCGTCTGCAACCTCTAACTATGGCTTAGCAACAGAGTTTAATAATGGTTACACCGCGGGGGGTTACGGCGGTAAAACCGATCTGGTAACCGGCAATTTTAATCTCAGCACCGCGTACCGCTTAAATGAACATTTTAGTTTTGGCGTCGGTTTTGATGCGGTTTATGCGAAAGCTAAAATTGAACGCTATGCCGGTGAGTCAGGCGCAAGACTGGGCGTTCCGGCTGATACGCAGGTTGCCCATCTGAAAGGCGATGAGTGGGGATATGGCTGGAACGCCGGTATTCTGTATGAAGTAGATGAGAATAACCGCTTCGGCTTTACCTATCGTTCCGAAGTGAAAGTCGACTTTGATGGCGATTACAAGAGCAGCCTTTCATCCCGGCTGAATGCGGTGAATAACCCGGAAGTATCAGGCGTGCCGTTTGGCACCAACGGCACCACCGTTCCAGGTGCATTAACCCTGAATCTGCCAGAGATGTGGGAAGTATCGGGCTGGCATAAAGTGGCTCCGCAGTGGGCGATTCACTACAGCATGGCGTATACCAGCTGGAGCCAGTTCCAGGAGCTGAAAGCCACGGGTTCAAATGGCCAGACGCTATTCTATAAAGATGAAAGCTTCCGCGATGCTTATCGCATTGCCCTGGGCACCACCTATTCCTACGACAAGAACTGGACTTTCCGCACCGGTATCGCGTTTGATGATAGCCCGGTACCGGCTGACAAGCGTTCTATCTCTATTCCGGACCAGGATCGTTTATGGCTGAGTGCCGGTACATCCTATGCCTTTAACGATGATGCCTCGGTCGATTTGGGCATCTCTTATATGCATGGCCAGAAAGTGACGGTGAAAGAAGGTCCTTATACCTTTACCTCTGAAGGTAAAGCCTGGCTTTACGGCGCGAACTTTAACTACAAGTTCTGATTGTCGGGCGGGATCAAAAAGGGCGACTATGATAAGTCGCCCTTTTTGTCACTGCGGATCGCTTACTGCGAATCGATATCCTTCAGGTCATCCTGAATCGCGGCTGCGTTAGGATTGTCTTCCGGCTTGAGCTTACCGCCACGCGCCAGGAAGTCGTGACGCTGGAAGTAGGCGTTACGGATAAAGGCGTATGGATCGCTCTGCTGTTTCAGGATGGCATCAGAATCCAGCAACTGAGCGCGGGTCTCGATACCTTCCAGCGTCCATTTACCAATCGACATTGGCCAGGTCAGCCAGCCGAGGATCGGATAGAGCGTATCAACATAGTCGCCGCCATCCTGACGAACCGTGAAGCTGCCGTAAGCAGGCAGTTCAACATAAGGCCCGTAGCCGACGCCATAGTGACCCAGCGTGGTACCGAAACGATGCGGCTCTTCACGCGCCAGTTCCGGGTTGGCTTTACCGGCAACGTCGATGAATCCTCCCAGTCCCAGCACGCTGTTCAGGAAGAAACGGGTAAAGTGAATGCCCGCATCACGTCCGTTGCCGACCAGAATGGCGTTGACCATACTGGCTGGCTCTTCCAGGTTGCCGAGGAAATTGCTCAGGCCGGTACGTGCCGGGACCGGCACATAATCACGCCATGCGACAGCGACCGGACGAAGCACGTACGGATCCAGCACGTTGTAGTTAAAGTTAAACATCGTGCGGTTAAAGCCTTCGAATGGATCGCTGCGCTGCGCAGGATCGCTATTCGCCGGCTTTGAACTGGCACAACCCACCAGAAGGACGCTGGCCATAGCCAGGCTGGTCAGGCGATAATTCATTCCAATCTCCCTGTGCGGATGAAAAAGGTCAGCCCATCGTTCAGGTCACAGCCCTGTCGTATCGGCTTATCCGATGAGCATAGCTGACTTTGTGCCAGAGGCAGCAGGCAATGGCACGCATCATTTTTAACGTTATCAATTTTGACGTTCAGGGTAGCTGCTTATTGATCTCCACCGCGATCGGCTGATGGCCATCCCAGGGCGTCACCGCGCTCAGACCCAGCCAGTCACCCGGCTGCGGATTGGCGCTGCCATCGCGGGAAATCCGCACCCGAACCTCAACCTGATGCTGCGCCGAAAGCAGGCGATCCGGCATCATGGCATTGCTGTCATCCAGCGTCAGCGACAGCGGGAAGTGGCTGAGCGGCATACGCTTAACCGCCACCGGTACCGGTGAATCCCCGTCAGAAACCGAAATATACAACACTCCGTCCTGAGGTAACATTTTTTCTGCCTCTGGCGTCAGCGTCACTGTCAGCGCCAGCTGACGACTCTGCTGCCCCGCATCACTTCGGGCCTTTTCAATGCTGCGGGCGATCATCGCGTGTCGCGAATCACCGGCAGGCAACAGACCCAGCAGGGTCTGCCATGCATCGATAGCCTGATCGTAGTGCTGCTGACCGTAAGCGTTATACGCCAGCAGGCTCAGCGTCCGCAGGTTTTGCGGATCCACTTTAAGCAATGATTGCAGCAGCAGTGATGCCTGACGGTTATCCTGCGGATCGGAGGATCTTGTCAGCACCTCTGCATAATCCTGCTTCAGAGCCAGATCGTTGGGCGAAAGCTGAAGTGCACGCTCAAAGGCCTGGCTGGCCATCTCCGCATTATTCAACACCATGCCGAGCCGTCCCAGCATCGTCCAGTCGGCCAGATTATCCGGTTCGGTTTGCAACGCGGTACGCAATCCGAGCTGTAAACGCGCCAACTCCTCCATAGTCAGCGGTTTCGCGCCGGGATCCATCAGGCGGGCACGTAGCTCAGGATACGCCTGCTGCACCTGCATCCAGCCGGTGAATTGTGCCAGGCCGCCGGTTTTCAGATAAGTGCCCAGCGAAACCGCAACCAACACAATCAGGCCTGGCAGCAGAATCCAGCGGCTGCTGCTGTGTGACTGCAGCGTCTGTGCCGGCGGGATATCTGCCAGCAGCGTCTGCTGTAGCTCCCGTTCCATCAGCGGACGCTCAGCAACGACGCCCTGCGCTTCATCCTGCGCCAGCTCCTCTATCCGCTGATGGTAGAAACGCTGATTAAGGCGATCGCGATCGCCTGCGCTGGCCTGACGCTGCCGCCAGCCTGTGGCCAGAAACAGCGTGCAGGCCGCCAGCAGTAACAGAAAAAGGGTAATCCAGAATGCACTCATTACGGCTTCCTGTCTGACTTCAGTAGCGCATTAAGACGCTGTTGCTCATCTTCATCCAGCTCACTGCGGGTTTTGCGCTGACGGCTACGCAGGATGATCACCACGCCACCCAGCAGCGCAAACAGCGCCGGACCCGCCCACAGAATAAGGGTTGAAGGCGTGACCGGTGGCGAATAGCTGACGAAGTTGCCATAACGCGCCACCATGTAGTCGATAATCTGCTGGCGACTCTGGCCCTGCTTCATCAGCTGATAGACTTTCAGCCGCATATCGGCGGCAATCATCGCATTCGAATCGGCAATGCTGTTGTTCTGGCATTTCGGACAGCGCAGTGACGCGGTCAGGTCGCGGTATTGCTCTTCCTGGGCCTCCGAGTCAAATTGCAGCGTGTCGATGCTTGCCCACAGGTTAATGCTGAACAGCAGGCCGCAGAGCAGTAACAGCATTCTCATGATCCCGCCTCCGCACTGTATTTCATCCACAAGGGTTTCACTTCCTGCTCCCAGACGCGCGCATTCAGATCGCCCGCATGGCGATAACGGATGATTCCTTTACCGTCGATCAGGAAGGTTTCCGGCGCGCCATAAACGCCGAGATCCAGTCCCAGCATGCCGTTGCCATCGTAGAGACTCAGCGCATACGGATTACCCAGCGTATTCAGCCAGTTAACCGCCTTTTGACGATCGTCTTTGTAGTTCAGCCCGACGACACGAATGCCCTGCTCTGCCAGCGTATTCAGATAGTGATGCTCAGCGCGGCAGGTCGGACACCAGGTCGCCCAGACGTTGAGCAATATCGGTTTGCCATCGGTCAGCACGCGCTGATCATAAGTTTTGCCCGGCTGATCCAGTGCTTCCAGCCGGAACAGCGGCACCGGTTTGCCAATCAGGGCCGATTCGAGGCGGGTCGGATCGTCGCCATCGGCATTGCGCGTCAGCTGCCACAGCAGCGCCGCCGCCAGCAGCAGAAACAGCATCAGGGGAATAAACAAAATTTTCTTGTTCATGTCCGCACCTCCGTTTCTGCTTTTTTGCGCGAACGGTAACGGGGATCAAACAGGCAGAACAGCCCGCCCACCGCCATCAGCGCGCCACCGAACCAGATCCAGCGGACAAAGGGTTTGTAGTAGATGCGCACGGCCCAGCCGCCATCCTCCAGCTCTTCGCCCAGCGCCGCGTAGAGATCGCGGCTGAAACCGCCATCGATCGCCGCTTCGGTCATCATGGTACGGGCGGCGGTATAAAAGCGTTTTTCCGCCTGCAGCGTCGCTTCATGTTTGCCATTGCGCGTGACATCAATGATACCCATGCCGCCGCTGTAGTTTGGCCCCTGCAGATTCTGCACGCCACGGAAGACAAAGTGATAATGATGAATATCGACGCTATCGCCCGCCTTCATCCGCACATCGCGTTCCACGCTGTACTGCGTGCTGAACGCAATGCCAATCACCGTGACACCGACACCCAGATGGCCCAGCACCATGCCCCAGTGGCTGCGTGACAGATGACGTAAACCCGCAAAGAACGGATGACGATGGGTGGCGCGCTCATGCAGTTCCAGCAGCGTCAGCACGATAATCCAGAGTGACATCAGCAGACCAACCACCGTCATCGCTTCAATACGATCCTGCAGCCACCACGGAATGATCACGGAACAGGCCAGTGTCACCATCAGCGCCAGCGCCAGCCGTTTAGCCAGCTTCTGCGGTTCATCGCGACGCCAGCGCACCAGCGGCCCGATCCCCATCAGCAACGCAAACGGTGCCATCAGCCAGCTGAACATCGTGTTGAAGAAGGGTTCACCGACCGAAATGCTGCCCAGCCCCAGTTGCTTGTGTACCAGCGGCAATAGCGTGCCGAGCAGCACCACCAGCATCGCGGCAATCAGCAGCACGTTATTACCCAGCAAGAACGATTCCCGCGACCAGGTTTCATTCTGAACCCGGCCACGCACCTGCCCGCCTTTAATGGCGTAGAGCAGCAGTGAACTGCCGATGACAATCACCAGAAATGCGAGGATAAACATGCCGCGCGCCGGATCGGAGGCAAAGGAGTGCACCGACACCAGCACGCCGGATCGCACCAGGAATGTCCCGAGCAGGCTCAGCGAAAATGCCGTAATCGCCAGCAGCACGGTCCAGGCCTTAAAGGTGCCGCGCTTTTCGGTGACCGCCAGCGAGTGCATCAGGGCGGTGCCCGCCAGCCATGGCATAAACGAAGCATTCTCAACGGGGTCCCAGAACCACCAGCCGCCCCAGCCCAGTTCGTAATAGGCCCAGGCAGATCCAAGGACAATCCCGATGGTCAGAAAGACCCAGGCCGCCGTCGTCCAGGGACGCGACCAGCGCGCCCAGGCGGTATCGAGCCGTCCGGCCATCAGTGAGGCGATTGCAAAGGCAAACGCTACTGAAAAGCCGACGTAGCCCATATAGAGCAGCGGCGGATGGAAGATCAGGCCGATATCCTGCAGCATCGGATTCAGGTCATGCCCGTCTATCGGGAAGTCCGGCAATGTGCGGCCAAACGGATTGGAGGTCAGCAGGATAAACAGCAGGAAGCCGAGGTTGATCATTCCCATGACGGCAAGCACGCGGGCCAGCGCATCCTGCGGCATCCCGCGGCTGAAGATCGCTACCGCCAGTGTCCAGGTGCTGAGCAGCAGCACCCACAGCAGCAGTGAACCTTCGTGTGCGCCCCAGGTGGCAGCGATGCGATAGTAGACCGGCAGCAGACTGTTGGAGTTCGTGACGACATAAGCAACGGTAAAGTCGTTGCTGATAAAAGCCCAGACCAGCAGCGCAAACGCCGCCGCGATGCAGACAAATAAGCCGCAGGCCAGCGGACGCGCCATCGCCATCAGACGGGCATCCTGACGTACTGCGCCCCACAGCGGATAACTGCTCAGCAACAGGGAAAGCCCTAGCGCCAGGCAGAGCAGAAAGGTACCGATTTCGGGCATCATGATGATTTATTTCCCGCCTGATAGAGCGACTGCGGGCCGGTGTGATTACTCTTCATCGCGTCTTCAATCTCCGGCGGCGTGTATTTCTCATCATGTTTCGCCAGCACTTCTTTGGCGATAACCTGGTTGCCCGTCGTCAGCACGCCCTGCGCGACAACGCCCTGCCCTTCCCGGAACAGATCCGGCAGGATGCCTTCAAAACTGACGCTGACCACGCCGCGTGCATCATAAAGTTTGAACGATACCGCCAGCGTATTGGGATCGCGCCGGACGCTGCCGGGCATCACCATGCCACCGACGCGCAGTCGCTGGCCCGCCTCAGGCTTCTCGTGCGCCTCGCCTTTGCCGTAGAGGATTTCACCCGGGGTATAGAACAGATCGATGTTTGAGCGCAGCGCATACATCACCAGCGCAGTCGCCAGGCCAAGGCCGAGCAGGATCGCCACTGCCGCATAGAGGCGGTTGCGTCGACGGATATTCACAGTGTCTCTCCTGCCGCTTCAGCCGCGGCTTTTTTCGTTTTCGCCGTCCGGATGCGACGTTCCCGTGCATCACGCTGGCGGATCTCAGCCAGCAGGCGTCGGCGCAGCAACAGGGTATGCAGCGTCAGACCGATAAGCGGAAGCAGCGTGCAGGCAACCGCCAGCCAGACGTAAAAGGCGTAACCGCCCATCGCAAAGAAGGCGTGCCAGGAGGTAAATGCCGGGATCATGCCTGCTCTCCCCGCTTCGCCACATCAATCGCCCAGGGACGATGACGCTCGGTTAACAGAATCAGATTGCGCAACCGCATCAGGGTCAGCGTGATAAACAGCAGCAGATAACCGAGGATCGACCAGCGCAGCGGCGTGCGCATGACCGGCGCAATCGCCTGCTGAAGAATGCCTGACGACCCCTGATGCAGGGTATTCCACCACTGCACCGAGAAGTGAATGATGGGCAGATTGACCACGCCAACCAGAATCAGAATTCCGGCGGCCCGGCCTGCGGTGCGGCGGTCATCAAAAGCGTGATAAAGCGCGATCACGCCCATATAGAGGAACAGCAGCACCAGTTCCGACGTCAGACGCGCATCCCAAATCCACCAGGTGCCCCACATCGGCTTGCCCCATGCGGAACCGGTGACCAGCGCAATAAAGGTAAAAACCGCGCCCACCGGAGCCATCGCAGCGGAAACCAGATCGGCCATCTTCATCTGCCACACCAGACCAGTAAAAGCGGCGATAGCCATGGAGGCATAGATGCCCATCGACCACATCGCGGCGGGTACATGGATATACATGATGCGAAAACTGTCGCCCTGCTGATAATCAGCAGGGGCAAATCCGAATCCCCAGACCCAGCCCAGCAGCAAAGATGCCAGCCCTGCAACGGCAAACCAGGGCACCAGTCGCCCCGAAAATTGATAAAGCCGTTCGGGCCTGGCCAGCTGATGTAACGCTTTCCACATATCAGATGCTCACATTAACGATAAAAAGTGTTGCCGCGTCTTTTACGCGCGGTGGGTACAAGCCGGTTACTGCAAAGTAATTCGAAGCGCCGCCGCCGTGGCAAACGGCGCAAGCGTGGCGCTGCCCAGCAGCATCGCGCCGAGAATCGCCAGATAGCCACCAATCGGCAATCCCTGACTGGCCGCCTCCATCGCCGCACTGGCGAAGATCAATACCGGAATCGACAGCGGCAGTACCAGCAGGCTCAGCAGCACACCACCGCGTCGCAACCCCACCGTCAGACCCACGCCAATCGCACCAAGGAAACTCAGCGTTGGCGTGCCGAGCAGCAGCGTCAGGGCCATCGCCCGCCAGCCATTAAAATCCAGCGACAGCAGTAGCGCGGCCAGTGGCGACAGAATGATCAATGGCACGCCGGTGACCAGCCAGTGCGCCACCACTTTGCCAATAACCGTTACCGGCAGTGGCGTCGGCAACAGAACCAGCTGCTCCAGCGAGCCATCACTGAAGTCATCGCGAAACAGCCGTTCCAGCGCCAGCAGCGACGCCAGCAGTGCTGCAACCCAGGCCACGCCCGGCGCAATGCGCGCCAGCTGTTGCGGGTCCGGTCCGATGCCCAATGGAAACAGAGTGATGACAATCAGGAAAAACCAGAGCGGGTTAACCACATCCGCACCGCCGCGAAAGGCAATGCGCAATTCACGCTGGATGAGGCGAAACAGCATCACTCTGTCTCCACGTCGCCAAGGCGAATTTTACGCACCCGCGCCGCATCCGCAGGTAAATCCTGATGAGTTGTCAGGATCACGGCACCGCCGTTATCGGCATGATGGGCGAATTGCGCCATTAATTTTTCAATACCCGCTTTGTCGATGGCGGTCAGCGGCTCGTCGAGAATCCAGATGCGGGCCTGACTGAGCCACAGCCGCGCCAGCGCCACCCGACGCTGCTGACCTGCCGACAAGCGGCTGACTGGTACCTCTTCATCGCCCGTAAGGTCGACACTTTCGAGTGCTGCAAAGATCTGCGCATCAGTGCAATCGGGATGGTAGAAGCGCAGATTTTCCAGCGGCGTGAGCACGCCTTTGATACCGGGACAGTGGCCCAGATAGAGCATCGCCTGATGCCAGGTTTCACGCTGTCGCAGGATCGGCTGCTGCTGCCAGCGTATTTCACCCTCTTCCGGACGGCTCAGACCCGCCAGCAGGCGCAATAACGAGGTCTTTCCGGCACCGTTGGGGCCTTCAATCTGCACAATGTCACCAGCAGAGACGCGAAAAGAGAGCCGCCGAAACAGCGATCGTTCGTCGTATGCACAAGTAAGCGTAATGATTTCCAGCATCGAGGGGGGAATCGCACCAGCTAAAAGTGGCCGGGATATTACCACAATGTTGCTGTGGGCCGAAGTGTGAGCCAACGCTCAGTTTCGCTGTCAGTAGCTTATTCGTGCGGTATCGACGGAAGTCTGAATAAAAATGCAGTTCCGAAAAACGTTGTTACGCTTATTCGCACTGATCGTTACATTATCAGCAAATAAAAAACGGCTACGCTTATTACGCTACAGCACTATCACCAGGAGAAAATATGAAGCCTTCATCAGGTAATGAACAGGGTCCTAACGACGTAGAGAGCGAAGAGAAGGACAAGGGCACTGACATCGAAGTCGATGAGGAGGCATTACCCTCACGCGCTGCGGCGATCCATGAAGAGATTCGTCAGGATGGTGAAAAGGAGCTGGAGCGCGACGGTATGGCGCTGCTCTGGTCAGCTATCGCGGCAGGCCTGTCTATGGGCGCCTCGCTGATGGCTAAGGGAATATTTCAGGTGCATCTTGATGGCGTACCGGGTGCGTTTCTGCTGGAAAACCTCGGTTACACCTTTGGTTTTGTTATCGTCATTATGGCGCGCCAGCAGCTCTTTACCGAAAACACCGTTACCGCCGTCTTACCGGTGATGCACAAACCGACCTGGAGTAATGCGGGTCTGCTGTTACGTCTGTGGGGCATTGTGTTGCTGGGTAACCTGATTGGCACCGCGCTGGGTGCGCTGGCGTTCAATGAGATGCCGATATTTGATGATGCCACCCGTCAGGCCTTTACCCATATCAGTATGAAGGTGATGGAACATACCCCTGGCGAGATGTTTGCCAATGCGGTGATTTCCGGCTGGATTATCGCCACCATGGTCTGGATGTTCCCGTCTGCGGGCGGCGCTAAACTGCTGGTCATTGTGATGATGACCTGGCTGGTTGCGCTGGGCGATCTGGCGCATATCGTTGTGGGCTCGGTCGAAGTGCTCTATCTGGTATTTAATGGCAGCATTAGCTGGCATGAGTTTTTGTGGCCGTTTGCCCTGCCGACGCTGCTCGGCAACATTACCGGCGGCACCCTGATTTTTGCCCTGATCAGCCACGCGCAGATCCGTAATGACATGAGTGAGGCGGCGGTAGCGAAAGCGAAAGCTGAAAAGCGCAAGCAGGAGAAACGCCGCCAGCGCGAAGAGCAGGAAAACGCGAAGTAAATAGCAGGCAGGCAGAGCAGATTTAACTGCCCTGTCTGCCTTTCAGGCATTCTGGCGGGATGGGCGACATTAATATCTCACCTGCAGCCTGAGGGGAAAGCGTCGTTTTCAGCATGGACGGGTTTCAGAGATCGGCACGCGACAGTAGCAAGCTCAGAAAAGCGGGATTGCTGGCGGAATGAGCAAACGCGCGGCAACCTGGTGAATCTTCAGGACTGTTTCGCTATACTGCACGCCGCTGTCCTCTTAGTTAAATGGATATAACGAGCCCCTCCTAAGGGCTAGTTGCAGGTTCGATTCCTGCAGGGGACACCAGGCCTATCCTATACAGAACCCGCCCAGCCAATTAAAACCCTTTATAATCAATAATAAGCTATTAATAACGGCTTTACCCTTTATCTGCTCACTATCCCATTATCATTTAGCATGTCTGGCTATCTTGTTAAGACAAATCAATGAGCACCCGCAAATGAGTAGTGATCATTACCTGTAAGGTCTGGATGACTGGTTGCAGACGTATACCTCGAATATCTTTTTTATTTTAATGCATTATGTTTTATTTCTGCGTAACGGGCAGTGAGTTGCTTCAGATGCATCTCAAGTTGAGAGCTGGCAGCAGCAGGTAAAGGTTCGCCTACTGGATGTTGTGACAATCTCCGTAATTGCTCTTCTGCCGGGATCGATTGATTAAAGGACTGCATAGCGGAAAAAACCACTGACTTCAGCTCACTGACCGTCATGTATTTACCTTTCTGCTCATCCAGTCCGTTCAGTCTGTCGCTCAGTTTTTGTAATGTCGTCATTCCCTGATACCAGTCGTTCAGATGCGCTGTCGGTAATGCAGTCGCATTGAGTTGTTGCTGCCACGTTTGTGCCAGAGGGTTAGCCTGCTCTGGAGAGAGCATCTGCGCCTGTTCTACAAGCTGTCGACTGAAGTCAATATTCCAGTCAGTAGGCAGTTTATCCAGTCGGGAAAGCTGCTGCTGTGTCTGGGCGATAAAGTCCTGAGGTAACCGAATCTGCTGGCGCAACACATCAATCTGCTCAGGAGCGAGGGGTGCAGGCAAGGGTGCCAGAGATGTTGCAAGCGTAGTCTGAAGTGGATCAGAGTTGTGAATATACAGCCAACCCGACGCTGCGACAGTAATGATAATCAGCATGCTTCCCATACCGGCAGCGAAGGATTTCCACTTCTTTACCGGGTTGGACATTACCGTCTGTACTTGCGCGTGCACCATATGTTCCGGTTGCGAGACATCCTTACTCCTAGCTGCGCTATCCGGACACTTTTGCTCTGTAAGCGGTAGGTTGCTATGGGCATTCACTGATAAAGCGGAATCCATCATAACCTTATCAGTCAACATGATATCTGGCTGAGTGGCTACGTCTGTTTCCGAAGTACTATCAATATGTTCCAGCCGTACAGCACTGTCATGTATTAATGTCCGCAGTGTATCAAGCTGGCTGATATGTTTAAGCTCCAGACGCTGCAAAATCTCCGACAGCGTGGTCAATAATTTCTCTGCCTGATAGAGTTGACTTAGGTGGCTATAGTCCGGCGGGAGCATACGTATCAGTTGCTGTAGCCGCTGACTCAGAGTGCTGAGAATTTCCATGCGGGCATGAACAGGCTGAGGCCAAAGCGTACCCCACTGATGCGTTATCATGGTCTCCAGTATTATCAGCCCCTCATTCATACCCGATATTCCGGCCAGTTGCGCTCGCGCCAGCGTATACCAGGCCGCCGTCTGAAGATCCACACCGTTATTCCTGAACAATGAGCTACAGAGTTCATCTGCATATCTCCAGTTCACATCAGGACGCGCCGGATGAGTCAGCTTGCTGATTTCACTGCGTAAAGCGGTATATTCCGGCAACGTGCGTGGATCACCACCGGTTTTGAGTGTTTGTGAAGTGATGTCATTCATGACCATTTATCCATGTGACGTATCCGGGCCTGTGAAGAATTTTCGTTAATGCGGCTCCACTTTCTGCATATTCAATACTCTGCAGATACTGAAGCGCTACGGGCTCGGTGACCTTTAATCCTGACTAGTTAATCTGAACAACGCGCAAAGACACTTTCCTACGCCATATTAATACTGATTTCCTGAACAAACGGGTAAATGGGTGTATCCGGGCTTATTAGCCATATAGAGGGGTGCGCATGTAGGTTGACGGGGTTGCGTAGTGAGCGATTCGTCGTTTTGTGTAACCCTTTGCTGTTTCTGTTTAATTGCCGTAGTCGTCTTCTTCGTCTGTGTTTTTCGGGTGGAAGTGGAAGGCTTTAACGGATTGCTGACTTCTGAAGATGAAGAACCCTATCCGGAACAGAATCGTTTTGACTGACTCAGGCTTTCGTCATTACAGACAAAGCGGCCATCCGATGTGCAGTATGCTATACCGCCTTTTGAACCTGAACAGGGTTGTCTGCCACGCGCAGCTTCAGCCTGCTGGGTAAAAAGGATACTTAACACCAGCAAGAGACTTATTTTTTTCATCGCTTCATCCATGTGTTATTCCGTAAATCTGCTTCCGTCAATTATTTACTGTTTCGCCGGGTAAACAGGCAAAACTAAAAATCATTCATATACCCCTATTCGTTATGACAGGAGTGTAATAATCAGCTCAAAAAAAACGTTTTCATCAAAAATCTTGCCATCATGGTATAAAACACCCGGCGGAGAAGACGCCCATTCACTCACGCTGCCTGAGCGCATAAATAAACGCCCCAGTGACGTCACACGTTGTTCATCATGGAAGGTCGTCTCCACACACCCGGTTACGCCGTGGCCGTACAAAAATACCGGCGTAAATTTTACGCATCGGTCGCGGTAACGCAGAACGATACTGGCAAT
Organism: Pantoea sp. 9140; assembly: GCF_000745295.1. Lineage (NCBI taxonomy): Bacteria > Pseudomonadati > Pseudomonadota > Gammaproteobacteria > Enterobacterales > Erwiniaceae > Pantoea > Pantoea sp. 9140. The sequence continues at coordinate 2,688,861 of NZ_JQNO01000001.1, forward strand.
CCCGAAAGCCTCGCCCTCCACCAGCAGGTCCGTGACGGATACAGGGAACGTTTCTACATTCAGTCCGGTACCTGTCAGCCAGGCGTCCATTTGCACCTGAAGCTGGGTTATTCGGTGGCGAAATTCTGCGATATCAGCCTGAGTCTTGCTGGTAAACGAGACCGGAGCGGGCGGGATGGCCTGTAGTTTTTTGAGGAACTGTGATTTTACTGACATGGCGTTAATGGGCCTTACAGACGGGTTGCTGAGTCGAGATAGTGCTGTTGCTTCAGATGGCGTAACATGACCCGCCCCTCGGGCATAAACTCGGTACCGTAACGCACAAGGCCAATGCCCCTGAGCTCAGCATCAATGGCATAGCGCAGTTCGCCCGGGACATTCTGTTCCAGCAGGATCACGTCTATGGTTTTCAGTCGGGGCTCATATTTAAGCAAGACTGCAGAGAACGTAGAAAGCAGTTTATGCGACGTGCCAGGAAGCCCCTGAAGAATATTGGTCATATCCGGCAGGCCGAAATCGGGTATATGCGCCAGAGTCCCGGCGCGGCAATTCAGGATCCGTTGCATATTATCCAGCACTGAGAGGATGACCTGGTTCTGTTCGCTGACCTGATGCAGATCGAGACCACCGACGAAGTTACCGTAGAGCATCTCGCACAGAGAGGGTGTATTTCCTGACATGATTATCTTCCATGTTATTTTATTGATTTAGTTGTTTTTAAAATAATTTTCCATCGGAATTAATGGCCTTTTACAACATATTTTTAAAATGGCGTTAACTAATTTCACTCTTGATAACTATTCACTTGTAGTTACAGTTGAGGTTTTTCCAGGGAACGAATGACAAAGAAATCCTGGGAGATGCCAACGTCTTTTCCCGCGGCTTGTCTGTTATGAATAAACCAGGAATACATTTCTGACGGCGCAGTATCTTCAGGGAAAGGCTGAGGCTGACCAAGATAAGCAGCATGGGCATAATCGAGAAAACGTCTCGCTCTCCTCAATGCAGGCCTGTAGATATCAGACACGATTTGCATACGCTTATCATTAGGATCGCTTTCCATACTGTTCTTCATTCTTATTGCGACATCATGGACATCGTCCAGCCATCCCCAATTTTTATGCAACACATCAAGTTCATTCTGGTAGTGTCCGCTGACTTCTTTTGCCTGTGATGAAATCCCCAGTAGCCCGGCAGAAACCCCAGCAGAGGCTAAAATATCTTCGCGCTGCTTTTCATACCTAATACACTCGCTGCGATATTGATAGTATTGCCGCCCAAGCCACTCGATATAACTGTCCAGATGGCGGTTCTGCGCTCCGATACTGACGACGTCAAAAGGTACTGCTTGCTGATACAGCTTTGTCCATTGAGCGACAGACTTGTTCTTAACCTTATCCTGCATGATAAAATAGTTTGCAACTGTTTCAGATTGAGCCTGCAAATTTTGAAAATCAGGGAAAGGGACACCAGCCATTGTCGCTGCCCGGTACATCCGGTGAAGGGCCACCCGAGAAAGTTCTGCACTCGGTTTTTGTTCATTTGGCTTCAGGCCTCCCCCTACATCCTCCGCGCAGCCGGGTAACAGCTCTTCCTTATGTTTATTATTACTTCCACCAAGACAATAGACGCTACGCCATGGTCGGTTTTCATGGGCTGCGACCAGGTGCAGTGCGTTTTTAACCGTATCCGGCAATGCCGATTCCTGATTAACAGATTTATCGCCCATCAGCACGCTAATGCCTTTTATTGGCCCACCTGCGGTTGCCACAAACCAGTCGACGCCACTTTTATTACTGGCAGGGGTATGGCGAGCACAATCAAATAAACCTGTAAAAATAATCTCTACGGTAATCCCTTTGTATGTATGTTTATCACCTTGTCTCTGACAAATATCATCAAGCAGCGTATCAATAAACTTACGTGCAAGAGTCGCTCCGACATCGTATCCAAAGAGTGAAATAGATATTAGTTTTATCGGTACAGGGCTATTGGTTTTGGCTCGTTCAAAGAAACGTTCAAAACGTAATTTAGCCGAGTTTATTCGTGTATCGACGCCTGTAACCAGCATGTCTGCAATAACGGGATTATCACGCAGCCAGGGGGTAGCCTCAATACCTGATTTCTTAGCGGCGTTTTTAGCTACATCGCCCACCAGCGTTTTCCACTCTGAAGGGCTTATCAGTTTTTTCCCTGAGTCCTTTAAAACCTCCCACCAGTTACCACTTTTCAAATAATCCAGGCCAGCATCCTTCGCCATTTCTTTTGGCTGTTCTTTCAAATCATCCAGTGCAGAGCCTTGTGCACTGTCCATTATGGTATGCAGTTTCTCAGAGAGTTCTTCATTGAATGGTGTGCCGAGACCTGATAAATAAAATTTATTATGCGTAATTTGCGGGGTATCTTGCTTCTGCTCTGGAAATGATCTAAACAAGCGAGCCACATTACTAAAGCATTGTTCCGCAGCATCCTGTTCAATATTCCGATGGATGCCATCAAAAAAGAAACCGACATGCCAAATACGTGAACAGTTTCCCAATCCGGCCTCTTCTGCCTGCTGCGCGCGACTAGCGGCGGCAATAATATGTTCGATGTTCATCAATTATGCCCCTGCTTTAAAGACTCATCTGGAGTATCAGGACGTTTTTCATAAGGCGACCAGGCGTTATCACTCCAGCCCAATAGCACTTTATCTCCGGGCAAAAAGTGAACATGCAAATCATTCTCTCCCCACTTTCGATCTGGCATTGGCATCACAACCCGACGTTTTTCCAGACGCATACCTTTGAGATACTGCTCATGAGTAATATCAAGGGTCCAGATAACTTCCGCTGTTTTCCCGCTTATACTGCCGCAGCAGGTGGCACCACCACCACCATGGGCAAACGCATTTGATCCAGCCACACCATTAACGCTAAATCCCAAAATGGGTCTGTCAATTTCACTGTGAATAATTAATGTCACGCCCCCGGTCGGCGGTCCCCAGACTGCTGCCCAGATTAGCCAGCCACCGTATGCCAGAACCACTGCCAATAAACTGCCCCAGATCCATTTTCCACAGCGGGCGTAACATTTATTGATAGTTTTATCTATTTCCCCCAAAGCATTAAAGAACGTCATTGTCAACCTCATACATCTCAATAAAAAACATTATCGAGTAAATGTTTGCTCAACCCTTTTTGATTTCTCCATATAAGGAATACACACACATATCAGGAAAAGGGGATGAACAAAAGACGCTAATGCTTGCTTCAGCAATAGATCATCTTCATAGTACCCGTAACGGGAGCCATAGCCTAATGCGTGAAACCATAATAAACTGGCACAGTCAACAATCGAAATTAATACAATAGAATAAATAAAAAATCTATAGCGGCTTACGAAAATAGATTGTTTTCTAAAAAATGCAACCAGAGCCAGAACGATTAGCACAATGCAAATCACACTAGCAACGCAAGATATTATAAAGAACACTTTCTCAGACGAGTGCTTAAGATCAAAATATATCCGGGGCGATAAAAAAGAGCCAAAAGTGAAACCCCATAGACAGTAGCCATAACTATCAAATGAAATACTATAAGCACTAACCACCCACTTAAACCCTCAGGCACACTCTCTTTATTGAGAGAAATTTCTTTGTCACTAGTCGTTTGTTGCTGTTCGGTATCCATGTTTTTCATTACTTATCTTACATATTTGAACAGAGTTTCATCACTACATCCGAGAGTGATTGTTTTCCCTGTATAATATTTATTAAATTTTCCCGTAACGCCTCAGATTCTAATATGTCTTTTCTACCACCCAGATAGCAAAGCGCATAAAACACCCGATCCTCAGACTTTGCCAGCCCTATCCCCTCTGCTTTATTCAGCGCCTTGATCACCATCAATCGCTGCGCGCAAGGCGGAAACACCCTGCTGGCCGGCATTTTCTGCCATTCATGCAGTACGCTGGTCACTTCTGTCTTATCCGCAATCTTTTGCCAGGTGGTCTTATCAAGCTTGATAATGTGACTGGTTGGTACTTCCACCTCTGAAGGCTTTATGCCAAGCGCCTGCCACTGCCTTTCTCCAGGAAACCACCACTGCGTGATGCTTTTGAACAGAAAGGCATGCCAGTCGCAGTCGGCACGCTGCGCCAGCGTTTCCATGACATGACTGGCATAGAAGCGCGTCAACTCTGTAGACCCATCCGGCTGCACAATGGTGCAACCACGGGATAACTGCACTGCCAACAAAGACGGAAAGCGCGTGAAAACAATGACTGCAGCGCATCCCTGCAAAGACGCAAGGTAACCAGGGAGCTGCTCTGCAGCATCAATTTCCAGCAACCAAGGACCGTAGTTCTGAAACTCCGTAAGCTGCGGATGGATATAGAGCGAATGCATCCTGTTTTCATGTTTCGCTTTAAACGCCAGAAAATCCTCTTCTGATTGCGCCCCGGCTTCAAACAGCAGGCAGATAATCTCATCGGTCCGACCGGGTAATGCTGCAATCAGTTTTGTGCTGTCCATTGTTATGCTCCCTGTACAATCGCATCATTAGCCTGAATGGCTTTGAGCAGACACGGAATGCAAATTTTGTTTTCTATCGGCGGATACAGTGCGGGCATTTCAATGGATTGGTTCGCAGGACCGAGCTTCTGCGTACGCTTGATATTGCGGGTATAGGAGTGCGGCGTTCCGTACTCAATGCCCCCCGCCTCTATCTTCACGTAACTGCCACCGCCAATCAGCGTCACCTTCTTTTTGCCGGCAAACAGGATGTCGCTCATGCTGCTAATACTGAGTTTCTGCGCCGCACTCATATGCAGGGCGCCGTTCTGTGCCTGCACCTGTACCGGCCCCTGGTCGGAGATGAGACTCAGCTTACCGCTCTGTGCAAACAACCCGAGGGTCTGTCCTGCCAGCAGCGCGGTATTGCCCAGCGAACCGGTGCTGATGTCCCCATCGGCATTAATACCGATATTGTCGGTTGCGGCCAATTGCAGATGTTCATCACTGGTAAAGGCCATGCCTTCCGGGGCCGTGAAGTGAATCACCTCGTTCAGCGGTTTCAGTCGTTCACTGAACATCGCTATCTGGCTGGACACATCCGCTTCCAGCGCCAGTGCCTGTCGTTCTGCATCCGCCAGTTGGGCCAGACGCTGACGGCCCATTTCGATTTCTCTCAGGGCTTCATCCATGCTCAGCACATCGCCTTCGGCTTTGGTCTGACCCGTCGCCGTTACCAGCAGCCCTTTCGCCACACGGATAACCCCGAATTCATCAGTACGCAGCTCAAACCCGGTACCGCGGGGTTCATTCTGTGCATCCACGACGTGCCCCTGGTTCAGCGCCGTGGCGCCAAACGGCGTATTCAGCGCGATATGCTCTGCCTGACGCTGGTCTTCCATTCGCAGTTCGTTACGGCCTGCAGTTCGCAGGATATTCTGGCGGCGGTTATCGCGGGTGACCACGTCCGGATGTTCTGAGTCATGGAACGCATGGGCAATGTACGGCCGGTCCGGGTCGCCGCCATCAAAGGCAATCCCCACTTCAGTGCCATTTATCAGCGGCGTGTGCCAGCCATAGGTTTCCCCGGCGTACGGTTTGGCCTGACGTATCCACAGGTAGTTATAGCCGGGTTCGGCATCTTCCCGGCTGAAGTCCAGCTTCACCCGGTAGCGCCCCGTTTCATCGAGGTGCGCATATGGGTCATTCTTCTCTTCGCTCTCGACGCGTGCCGTCAGGGTCCCGGCAATCAGCGGGCGCGGTGCAGGCCCGGGTCTGAAGCAAAACTGCTCGCTATAGGGCATGCCCCACACCGAGACATGCAGACGGGTGTCCTGGGCCGCGCGGAAGGTGGTAAGCGTAATCACCATCCCTTCTTTCAGCTCCGGCACGCCACTGTCGCCGGTCTCCAGCACCATCCCGGGCGTCAGGTGGCTGGCGTTACTAAAGAGATGCAGACGGATGGCTTTGTTCAGTTCACGTTCGTGATGGATACGAGCATAAAACGCCCCGCTTTCGGTTTCCGACTCAGAGGTGGTGTCATTGCCCGCTTCACGGTACGAGGCCGCATAGCGATAGTGTTCGCCAGTGGTGGCCGCCTCGTTTCTGACGCTGACCTGTGCATCCATCGGCGTACCGGCCGTGCGGTAGTTGTAGTCCCGGGTGGACACACTGCCTGTCACCGTGTGGTGCCACACTCTGGCAGCCCACACAGCCTCGACCGCGCCGTCATGCAGCGCTGAAGGCTCACGGTACGGCAGGCATACATCAAACTGATACTGCAGCTGGCTGTCGGCGAAGGTCACCGTATCCAGCCCGGTGGTAGTGTTGACCCCGGTGCGGAACCAGATGCCGTCTTCGGCCAGTATTCGCTGAATAAACTGCAGGTCAGTCTCACGCCACTGGGTTATCAGTTCGCGGACCGGGTAAGTCCGTTCCAGCCGGAATTCAAAATCTGCTCCTTCCAGCCCGTGGCTGCGCAGGACCTGTTCCACCAGTTCCGGTACCGAAACATGCTGCCAGACCGCACAACGGCGGGTGTGGGCCAGCAGCGCCAGGCGCGAGGAGAGCGTCACAGCGAAATGCGTCTGGTCCACGGTTTCGTTGAGGACCTCAAAGCCGGTAATGATACCCTGCACGACTCTGCCACTGAGCATGCTGAGGGTGGCATACTTCAGCATCGCATCCTGACGGCTGATGCCTTTCTGCGGCGTGGTGAACTCAATGCGCCATTTGAACGGCGCATTCAGCGCCTCCCGCCCGTGGAAGTTCAGCACATCCGGCTTCAGGATGCTGTCGTTTATCTCAAGGCGGTAGCGGGTCTGTCCGTCAAACAGTGCCAGCCAGTTATTGAGGGTGGTGTCCATGGGTTTACTCCTTCACCGGAACCAGGGCCAGCCCGGTGCTGTTCAGCTGAATGGTGCGCGGTTTATCCGGATCGAGGTCATCGCGGCTCAGCACCAGACGCCAGGTGTTGTTCTTTATGTCCGGACGGTTAAACAGCCCCACCACCGCCACATACTTAGCATCTTCGTCCATCGGCATATTGAGGGTCACGCTGCCTTTGGGCATCACTAGTAATGACTTGCTGGCGACGATGTCTTCTTTCAGTGTGGTATCCGCATCGCGCAGAAGTTTCTGGTAGTCAGCGGCGTCCACCTTCTGGCGGTCTTTAAGCTGATACACCTGCACCATGGTGGCCAGTGGTGTCTGGCTTTCATCGGCATTGGCGGCAGCACGCGGTTCGAAATCCAGGTGCAGCACTTTTATTTTTTTGTAGAAGATGGCTTTGGTGGCGCTGACCGTGCCATCCGATACAGCCTGAGTCAGGCCACATGCGGTCAAAAGGGAACAGAGCAGCATGAGTGCAGCGCTGCGCGACAGGGAAGCGAAAGTCATTCGTGGAGTCCTTTTCAGCCTTCAGAAACAGGGGTGTGTTGAATGTGTCTGGTGTTGGGTATTGCGTTCCGGAATATCAGTCGAAACGGTAGCCACCGGGCTCTGCCGGTCGCAGGCTCTCACAGGTCAGACCTTCATAAGTGCCCAGACTCACGGTGAGGTGCGTGCGGGTTGCCGGACGGTTATGCTTCAGGCCAAGCACGCCGGTGCGGCCCAGCTGTACCCGGCTTGTCTTGCCCAGACAGGGTTCAGGCAGACAGCTTACCGGTACCGTGAGGCGAAGGCGTACATCGGAGCGATAACCCATGTACACCCGCAGCAGCACCATCATATCAGTGTGCAGCTGACCGCCGGGCAACCAGCCCTGCGCCTCGTCCGGATTGTCAGTCGCCAGCATCAGCAGGATACGGCTGCAGGCCTCTTTCCCGGTTCTGCCGAGCGTGGCACGCTGTGACAGCGACACGCGGCTGGCTTTGCCGAGTCCACTGCGGCTCTCCACGGGGACTTTCACCGGGTCAGGGCTGATAACCGTGCTCAGGGTGTCCGGGGCCAGCAGGCTCACCAGCTGGCGGATGCCTTCGGCGTTTCGTGTTGGCAACCGCATGGTCCCCAGTAGCGCCAGGAAGCGGGAGACCGGCGTGGCAATCTGCTCCGCCGTACCCGGGATGCCAAGACCGACCAGTCCCAGCAGGCACTGAGAAGTGTCATCCACGCCGCCGGCTTCGAAGGTTGCCGGGTAAGCGTATTTGCGCCAGATACGGTAGTACTGGGTGTGGATACGGTGGCTGAAGATATCGAGAAACGCGGTGGTGGCTTCATACCCCTCCCGGCGCTGCGCAATATCATCGAGGTACGCCGTCGGTAACGGGGAGTCCACCCCGTACATCCCGAGGAAAGTGGTCCGCACCGTCGGCGACAAGTCCGGGTGGTCCTCATCGGTCTCAACCGCCTTCAGTTCACTGACCGGGAACCCCATCCCCGGCCACGGGCGAAAACGCACCAGGTCGGAGGACAGTTTCTCGGTACTGCCCAGTTTCGGCGCATCCGGATTTTCCTGCTCCAGCAGCTGGCAGAAGCGGTAGAAATTAACCCGCCAGATGTCGTCGCGAAGCCGCTCCGTCAGCCCGGAATGTGCTGGCTGTGATTTTCTTTCCATCGCAGTCGTTTCCCTGTCGGTTGCAGGACCAGCGTGAGCTGATTGAAGAGGTGCACATCGGCATACAGGGCAAAAAAGCGGTGTAGCATTTCCCCGAACAGGGTGACATCGCCTTCTCCCGCAAAATTGTCCGCATTAAGGGTGATTTCAATGTCCACCCCGCGCAGCATAAAGCCCTTTTCAAAGCGACGGATAAGCGTGTGCTTCACGGCAACAATCGCCTCCAGGCGACGGCGGTTCATCTCATCGTCGGTCCAGTCATACAGCGCCAGCGTGCCGCGTAATACTTCCGGGTTATCCATCATGCTTAAGAAGCTTGAACCCAGATGACTCATCACCCGCCAGTGAAAGCGGTCATTTGCCGGTGGGTAAAGCGGCAAAGTCGGCACCTTCAGGTTCATGACCCGAACCGGCACCTTGCCCGCTTTCACCACCCTGTCCAGCAGCGTGCTCTCCAGTGACCGGCGCGGCAGCTGACCGTTGGTACAGGTGATACGGATGGAGAGCGACTCCGGGGCCTGTGACAGTTGCTCCAGTTCAAATGACTTACCGCCAAGGATAAGCCAGGTGTCATACAGCCCCGAGGGGCCGCGCTTTACACGGGTGTGGAAGTAACGCTCCGGCGCGTCATATCGCATCATGCCGCCACGGTGGCGGAAACTGGTGAACGGCACATACGGGTGTTTACCGTTTTTCACCGCCCCGTGAATGGCATCCACACTGTAGATTTCGGTATGCCCGTCCTGAACACGCATCGGACGCAGCAGGTATTCGTTCTGCAGCGGGTCAGGCGTCAGCGGGTCCGCTTCCAGTGAGAACAGATTAATAACCGGCGCACAGTGCAGGCGGAAATTTTCGGTCTCAAACGGCAGGTCTGACGGCCAGCCATCATTCAGCACAATATCGATTTCAAACCAGGTGTTTCTGGCACTGAGGCCGGTCAGTTCGAGCCCGCGCAGCTCCACGAACATAAACTTCTCGCGGAAGCTGAAATACTCCAGCAGCAGCTGGTAACCACTGAAGGCAGAATCCCCTTTCGGCCACAGGCGGTCAGTGTCATCAAAGCCCATCGGCTTGCACCAGCCGTCAAAGCGGACCCGCTCAGTACGGGTTTCGCTGTGGCGAACATACATCGCGTGGACCCGACGGGTCAGCGCCAGATGCAGGGCTGAAGCCACCGGACTGTTGGCATAGAGGTAAATGGCCACCTTATCAATTCCTGCTTTCGACCAGTCCACCTTATCCGGGCATTCAAAGCGCAGGCGAATGGTGGCGCGACCATCGGGCTCGGTCTGCAGGCGGGCCTCAGCCAGGTGCAGCGGCTGCAGGGGCACTTCACGGGTGGTACGGTACTGACAGACCGTGTTATTGGGGCCGACCGGGCGAGACAGCACGGAGAAGCCGTTTTCCAGCACTTCCATTTTACGCAGCTGTCGCCAGTCCGGCGTGAACGCCACTACGGAGAGCGACGGAATGGTGCGCATGTAATGCGGCCACAACAGACTCACCAGCCCTTCGGTCAGCTCCGGCAGGTCATCATCGAGTTTTTCACGCAGGCGGCCCATCAGGAAGGCAAAGCCCTCGAACAGGCGCTCCACATACGGGTCGCGGGCCCCGGTTTTATCCAGGTTGAGCATGGCCGCGCGGTCGGGATGGGCACGGGCAAACTCTTTACCGGCTTCGCGCAGGTAGCGCATTTCGGCTTCGTAATAGCGAAGGGTTAAATCATCCATGTACGGAGATCCTGAGTGTAGAAAATATCAAAAAGAAAACAGACGGCGTCACCGGAGGTGATGACCCGTAATGTCAGGGGAGGCTTATCCGCACAGCACCATTGCGCGTGCCGGATCGAGGGCAATCAGACCGGCCAGCAGACTGTCCATTTCCGGGGCAAAACGGGCTTTATCGCTTTCACTGCGCCCGGCTTTCATGCGAAGCAGTCGAAGACGACGGGCCTGGACGTCAAACAGCAGCCCCGGCTCCCACTCACTGAGGGTCAGCTGCGGGGCGCTGTCGGTGAGTTCACCGAGCAGGTGGAGAGCAAGCTCATTACGGCCGTACTGTTCGGCCACTTTTGCCATCAGCAGACGGAGCAGCCAGCGACTGCGGGGTGAAGCCATATCCGGGCGACTCTGCAGCCAGCTCAGTGCCGCCTCCGGGCCCTCGGTGTCGCCCTTCTCCATCGCCTCTGCTTCCAGTGCCAGAATGTCATCGGCCTGAGCCGCGGTAGCTACTACCGGTTCGTCACTGAAGCCGGGCATCTCATCGTTAACCTTCTCAGCAATCCAGTTCAGCGTGACCTCATCGGCCAGCGGCGTGCCGTCATTCCAGGCGAGCGTTTCCAGACCCGGCAGACGTTTTAGCATCAGCTTCAGGTCGCTGAGCACGTAATCGGCCCAGTGCTCCCAGGGGGCACCCGCGCGACTCAGGCTCTGCCACAGGTACCACTGCAAATCGAGCCAGAAGCGGTTGCCGCCTTCAGTGAACATCACATCCACCTGTTCAATCAGTTCGGTCCAGCTCTGCTGCAGGTACAGGCGTTTCAGCTGCGCACGGTAGTCCGGTTTCGGGGCAGTAAACGAGTCCGACCGCTGGCATCAAGCGCCGGTAACTGTGTCACCAGGTCCCAGCGGGCAGCTTTCATCATCCGGTGCGCCGCAAGCCAGCCCTGCGGCTGCTCCACCACCCAGCCGGACAACACGCGCAACTGGCGGACCAGCTCCACTTCCGATTTAACGGCGGTCGTAGCCGGTACGGCACTGCCTGAGGTCGCGAAGGTTCCGACGTCGGTGGTTTCCTCCTGATGTGAGGTAGCCACCGGGGTATCAAGTCCGCCAACGCCGGCCAGGCGGGTTTCAAGAGTACGCAGCAGGCCGGTAAATGAGGGTTGATCGCTGTCTGACATCTTTGCCACAGCCTCTTCCAGCAGACACAGTGCGGCTGCCGTTCTGGCGGTATCTTCCCGCGTCACGTCCGGCCAGCGCGAGAACGCGTCCAGCACCTTGTCACTGTTCAGCCATTCCAGTGCCGCCAGCCGGGCATTGCTGCGCAGGGGGTGACAGTGCTGCCCTGCCTGTTTCAGCATGGCGGTAAGCATCACCAGGCCATCAGCCAGCCCGCTGTCGCCATCACGCTGCAGACGGGCAAAGATATACCAGGTGACCACGCGGATATCACGGGCCTGGCAGGTCACAACCTGTTCAGCCAGACGGCAAAGCGTATCGGTATCGGTACCTGAGAGTTTGTTGATTTCCTCACGCATCAGCTGGAAATCATCCTCATAGGTCGGATCGTCTCCCGCCCCGTTACCGGTTGAAAGCGGTATCAGCCAGTTGTTCCAGAGCGAAAGACTCTCCCGGGAATGTGCGAGCAGCGCAGCGCGCTGAGTCGCATCCGGGAGACACAGGGTCAGTAACGTTTCTGCCGTCGCCATTTATTCGTCTCCCGCCAGTGTCAGTGTGCTGTCGGCAGCACCAACGGCAAAAATGTTCTGCGGCAGGCTGAAGCCCTGCAGTTTGAGCAGTGCCAGCGGCCCGTCACCGAGCTCGCTGCGCAGGATAAATTTCAGCGGATTATCGTCCGGGGTGATCCACACCAGCTGGGTGCGGCTGCTGTCGAGCGGAGTGAGCAGCGCCTTATCCAGCAGGCGGATAAAGCCCCAGTTCCCCTGGTTGCTTTCATACAGGCGCATTTCGGTGTTCACTGAACGCCAGCTCAGGTCCACACCGGGGTAATACGTGTTACCCGGCCAGGTGAAACTCTGCCAGCTTTCCATCTGGTTGAAGTAATCCAGTTTCTGACCATCCAGCGTCAACTGGGTGCGGGCCACATCGCGTGACGGGCGGGCCATCAGCTCGAAATGCACCCCCGCATCACCCTGGGCAAATACGATATCCGAGATATCGGCCAGCTTATTGATAGCGGTAAGAAACGCGGGACTGATGCTCATTCCCTGACTGGCAGCCGGATCCACCACCCAGTGGCTGCCTTCCTGATGGAGGATGCCGCCGAGGTTAGTTTTGATAAATGCTGCGATACGCCCGGAGTCGCTGCGCAGGAACTGGGCCAGCAGCGGCAGAGAAGCATCGCTGCCGGTGGCCTTGAACGGATAGCGTCCGGCAAAGGCGGTGTTCCACTGCGAGACGATGGTGGTCTGCCAGCGGGCGTTAAGGCTACCTGCAGCTGGCGCCAGCACCTGACGCCAGGCCAGATCGAGTGGCTGCACAAACAGCGCCTGCCCGAAGCCGTTCCACTCCTGCCCGAGGCTTGCCGCCACCAGAGAGCCATAGTCACGGGTGTCGGTCAGGTCAATGGCTTTGCCCTGGAAGACGGTCTGGGCCAGCATCTGCGCCATCGCCTGCGGGTCGGGGGCACTGGTCACCTGCTGAAGCTTGAGACGTACCTGGGTCACACGGGCAAGCCAGGACTGGAAGCTGAGGTTGCCGTTCGAGCCAGTACCGTCTTTGCCGGCCATCAGGCCCGTGAGCGGGCCAAACACACCGTCCAGCGGGCCTTTGGGGCCCTGCGCCTGCTCGATAAACTGTTTTGCACTCTTCTGACGACCGACCAGTTTTTTCGCTGAATCCACCAGTGAATCGGCAAGCCGCTCGCCTTTAGCCCCAGTCTGGCCCTGCCAGGCAAGGGTGTTCATCAGCGCCACCAGAGGGGACTGACGCACATCGGCCAGCAGGTTCAGCTGGGCGATAGCTTCAGAGAGCGAGGTCGCTTCCTGCCACTCAATACTGTTGGCCATGTTCAACCACGCATTACCAAAATCAGTAAAGTAACGCTCAGTGAGTCGCTGCTTCAGGGCTTCCGGTGAGATGTCACTGCCGGCCTGCTGCTTTTTGTCCGTCAGCACCCAGTCAATTTCATCACGGCGGGTTTTCACCACCTCCTCAATGGCCTCCTGCACCTGTTCTTCCCATGCCTGACGGGTGAACATGCCCGGCACCACTTCTTCAGAGGAAAACAGCGTTGACGCATCCGTATCACCGGTCAAGTCGGCCAGCGTTAAATCCGGCCAGTTGCGGGCGATGCGCCCCAGCATTTCCTGATACAGGCCTGACTCGGCATTACGCTGACCAATCTGCTTGAGCAAAATCTGGCGTACGGTGCCCACCAGTTCACGGTCGGGAGTGATTTTCCACTCCGGGTGCGCCGGTAAGTTCTGGGCATAAAACCCGAGCAGCTTCGGTGCCTGGGTCTGCCATACAGTGTCAGATACGCCGGAGCGTGACGGCCAGGCTTTAATCATATTACCGGCCAGCCAGTTCGCATCCGCTTTATCGGGACGCGCCAGCATTAGGTACCCTTTCAGCAGGTTATAGGTCTTCTGGGTGGCGAAGGTACGCGCATCGCTTGCCGGCGGCATCTGCACAAAGGCATTCAGCTGGCGGTGAAGCTCACAGGCCAGCGCATCACGCATCAGCGTCTGGTTGTTTCGGGCATACAGTGGCCACAACATCTTCAGCGTGTCGCTGTCCTGGTTCAGACCAAAGCGGGCGTACCACGGCGCACCGTGCACTTCGCGGTTCTGCAGACGGGCAATGGTCTGCTGCAGGAGTAGCTGATTACGCAGACGCTCAGGCAGTGGCTGTCGGGTGTCGGCGGCGGTGCGTGCGGTGTCCTGCGCCAACCAGATTTGTGTGCGGTTAACAGAAAGCGACAGCAGCGTACCAGCCCCCCACAGCAATACCAGCCCCAGCAGGACCAGGCGCAAGACTTTCTGCCAGTGGACACCGATTTTACGGGCATGCGCCTGCAGGCTGTCTTCTTCCAGCGCCTGCCAGACCGGCGGCGACAGACGCGCATGGGGAACCGTAGTGGCACCCGGCAATGCCGGACTGAAAATCACCCCGCGCAGGCGGTACGGTGCCGGGCCGGACATCAGCACGTCGAGTAATGACAACAGAGACCGACGAAGACGGCCCCGCAGCGCGTCAGAAAAGTTTAACATCCAGTGGTGCTGCGAATCGTCAAGCAGGGCAGCCACGCCACCCCCCTGCAACTCTGACGACAGGGCCGCAAGCGTGGTAGGGATCTCATCTGCGGTGACACCCGGTCCAAACAGGGCTCCCATTGGTGGAACGCCTTCACCATCATGCGCCCATGAACCTTCACGGACGACCCACAGCCAGACCGGCAGCTGCCAGCCCAGCAGAGCATCGGTTTTCTGACGCACACGCGTCAGCGTATCCTGTTTTGCAGTATCTGGCAGAGCCGCAGCATTCATCACCTGCACTACCCCGTCGAGTGGGCGCTGTGGGCGAATGGCTTTCAGTACCGACAGAAAATCGTCATCCGGCACGCTGTCAGACAGGCCGCCGTGGATCAGCACAATCCCGTCACTTTCCTGCCAGTGGTCACGTTTCAGCCCTGGCACCACCTTCTCAATATCGTTATCACTACCCTGCACCAGCAGCAGACGGACTTTTGCTTGCCAGCGGCGACGATAGCGCAGGTGGAGGTGATCGATCAGGGCTTCTGCACTGAAACTTTTCTCAGCCCGCTCTTTTTCGTCAACGAAAGTATTCGCGGCGTTAATGTCCGGGAGGGTGGCTGGAGAGGCTTTGTCGCGCCCCCAGGTTCGTCTTGCCCCTTTCCTTCCGGAGATGAAGAACAGTTGTTCCAGCCCCCAGAGCAGGGTCAACAGGAAGACGCTGACTATCGCACAGAGCGTCACGATCCATTCAAGAGGATACGGACTTAGTCCAAACGTCCTGGCGATAAAGTCACTGCCGATTGTCAGCGTAAAAACAATTATCATGGAGACAAATATCAGCGCCAGAACAGCGAGTCCAAGCAAGGATTTTGGTTTGGTTTTGGTCTTGTCTTTTTTATCGCGGCTCATTCCCTGTTAACGTCCTTTTCTCGTTCTTCTGCCGTCATTGATGTCAGCCAGATATCGCCACATCCGGGATCCGGTTGCGCAGCAACCAGCTGCGCGCCCTGCTCCGAAACTTTGCCCGCAGCCAGCGCCACCGCTATCCACGGCGATGCCTGTCCGGCATACCCGAGCGTGGCGTCGATATTTTTGATACCGTCCGTCAGGCTGAGCGTTAATTTATTGTCTTCACAGGATTGATTCAGGCCGGGTCTGTCAGTAACGGCTTCGCCGGTGATCCATATACCTTTGATCTCGTCTGGGGATAATTCAGCCCAGCGAAGAGCGTGCTCCATGTTGTGAGTCAGTGTTTCCGGGCTGCTCTTTTGCGGGCGATGCAGCCGGACCGCATCCGGAAACTGGTGACTCTTTCGGTTACACAGCACAATTGCCGCTATGGCTTCCGCATCATTTTCCTGCGGTGATGGTCGAAGCGAGAGTGTCAGAACAACCAGTGCAGCGGGTTTGTCCCAACGGTGGTCCAGCCAGTGATCCAGCGCATCCATGCCCTTCCCTGGTATCTGGCGTAGCGCTCTGCCGGATTTATCTGTGACCAGTTGCAGCAGACCGACCTCTTTCTCCACCGAAAGGTCAGCGTCACACTCAAACATCAGCCAGCACGGTAGCTTCTCCGGCAGGCGGGCCAGCGTTTTACTGATGCGAAGTGCCGCTTTTTCGACGGCTTTTGTCAGGGCCTCCGGATCGCCATCAAACTCCGTTATCCGGGCATGCCTGACAGGCTCTCCACCGGCTCGCGGTTTGGCCGTTTTCAGGAGCAGCGTGCCTGAAGCCATTGCCGCACTCAGACTTCCTGTCCCCCGGCCAGCCGGGGTCTGAACCCAGGTATCAAGAACCCAGGCAAAGCGCCTGCCGCGCAAGATTTCGGTTTCGTCAAGATCATCACACTCGTAGTTCCAGCCGGCTTCGCCATTGAGCTCAAGGCGGTACCCGATATGCCGAAAAACAGCCAGAATGCCCCACAGGCAAAAAGGCAGACCCAGCGCCGTAAACCAGAATGAAATCCCGCGCCGCTCACCGGTCCATTGCCACAGGGTCAGCGCCACACCTGCCAGCAAGATGACGACCAGAAAAATCACCCAACGTATTGTCACCGGACGTGAAATACCATCGGCGCTGTCAGGAACTTCATCCAGATAAATCGGCATTGTCAGCCAACCTTTGCCGCGGAAAATGAGCTGATGAGCGTACATCCACAGCCACATTTGTGGCCTTCGAATGCCACAGGGAGACCGTCTTCATCCAGATAGTTGGGATTGCCCTCTACAATGGTCGTTTCCCCGTGCTCAGGGCAGGAGACTTTATCGCCTTTACGAGCTGCGCCAATGCCACCGTACTTCATTGTCGTGGACGCAGTTAATACCGAACCGCCATGGGTCGTTTTATCCCCTTTACGAATAATCTTTAACATGCTGTTCTCGCTATTTATTCGACAATAAAATCCATTACAATGGGAAAGAGATCACTGGGTTAATTGTTCAAAGTAATCAGATATTGCATCTGCTCTGGCAATATTCTCATCCATCCGACAAATGCTGTACATCGGGCTTCCAATTAAAAAGCCCTGACTGTCGCACCAGTTTTCCCGGTAAGCCAGCCATGATTTTTGCGCCAGCTCGAACCGGGTCAATTCGTTATTGGCTGTATCTGGATCATTCTCATAACGAGATTTTATTAATCGGATTATTTGCTTGTACGATTCATTGATACTTTTCTTTGCGTCGTCAGAAGCAGAATCTGCACATCCCATGACAACAGAGTTGTTTATATCTGGATTATTTTTCCTGCACAACTCATCGATTTGACTGTAATTGTCGTTTGCGGCACTTGAGATAAATGAGGCAAACACAATGGAAAATAAAAATAATTTCATTAAATGCATACACACTCCACACCACAGCTAAACACTAGACTGTGATTCAGATTACCTACGCGATTGCTGGGTTTTTATTGTTCGCCAGTATCATATTCATCCCCATTCCATTTAATTATGTGCTTAGGCCCACAAAAAACATCCCTCATCCCTTTATGTTTCTTTTTGCTGACACCTAAAGATGTGCACATATATGATGCCTCCACAGGTTTCCCGTCATGCATTTTTATTTCGAATGTCATCATTGGCGATTCATTCAAAGAAGCAGAGCAATCCGCCTGATCACAGGTCCCTGGCGGGGTAGAATCTGAATATGTATACTCAATTACATCTTTAGAGCCATCGCCGTATAAATCGGTAAAAACCTTCCCAGCTTGCCCATCTGTGAACCCTGATGCTTTTAATTTACTAGCATCAACCAATAGTGTGATGGAATGTAATTGCGATGAGTGAGTGCAACCACCAACAGTTAGCAATAGCAACATTAAGATTGGGCTTTTAAATTTCATTTTCAATCAGCCTCTGGTATTCCTAGTTTATAATTAACTCTAATGTTTTCAGCTAGTTCAGACTTGGTTATTTTGCCACCTTTATTTATTATTTATATCATGATAAAGATTCTTATCATAAGTGCCTCCATCGCACTTCTGATAGACAATATCATTTAGCTTCAGACTTATAAGCTTCGAGTTAAATATCGAATGATAAAAATCTTCAAGAGACCGTTCTTCAGCAGTAATTCAGCCATCAATAAAGACTCGGGATAATGTCCTGCATGGGCTCTAAATCTAATGAACCTGACCTTTCTTTAATTACTCCCCCAGAGAGATTAAACGTTTTAAACATCTCTCCACATGAATTGCATCCACCAGTACCAGACAAAATGACTCTATCATTTTTACATGAGGCACCGTAAAAGACAAAATTCATCATCTTAATTGTTTCACCTTCTTGATTCAAACGTTCAATGACTCCTGTTAAATTTGATAGATCTTCCATTTTGCCATTAATGTTAAGAGTCTGTTTGTTACAGACTGGCATGTCCAGCTTATCCTGGTCGTCCCTGAGGTTATTTTTATGGCAATATGATTCAATGCTATAGTTTACACCTCCACAGGAGGACTTAAATAAATCTGGCTCACTTGCAAAGCAAATACCAGGAACCAATAGAAAGAAAATAATTTTGTTCATAAAACCTCTGGATAGTTATCTTTAATGAATTTTTCCATCGCTGCAGAGCTAGCATGCAAAGTTGTCTTACCTTGCTTTTCTTCAGCCAAGTAGTCTTCATATTTTTTCATAATCATTTGTTTGTTTGCAGTTGGTTGACCATGAGGCGAGCCTGGTAGACTAGCCCACTCAACACGGCATAAATGAATGGCGTCACTAATTTTACCTTCCATTACAGCCTCTAATGCTTTACGACCTGCAATCAATGCAATACAACCTAAATCCTGATTGCTTTGGCCGAAATCACTGAGCGAGAATCGGTGTTGCAGGTTTCTCCATGTTCCATATAAAAACTGATAAGCGCCAGCAGCAGTAGAAACTACTCCATTTGCTTCATGTCGGATGTTCGGATGTCTACTAAAATCAGTAAATTTTGCTCCAGTAAACATCGTTCTATATCCATCCTCTTGAATTGTTCCCTCACCAATTCTGATCATACGTAAAAAAGCACGTAAGCGAAGTATTTTTAAATTTTCATCAACTCGCGCTAATGAGGACAAGAACACAATTGGATGCATATGCCACAACGATGGCCCCAGTTTTAACCTGCTCGCATCCTGCATCCACACCATTTTTTCAATATAGGCTTCACTGTATTCTTTCCATTCAGGCGCATCTTTCGTCAGATTGTTCAGAAATGGTAGCCAGATGGGAGCGTCCTTTTTGTGGTACCACTCACTCGGGTGTTTCACGATCATCTTATTCTTAGCATCGCGATAAGATGGATTGTGGATAGCGCTCAGATACTCCTGACGTGAATAGGGACTGATACTGCCATCAACCCGATTTAGCAACCGTTGATAGTTATGAGGAACAGCACGGTGGTTCACACGCGTATCGTTGCTTGAGGCCTGGAAAAGGCGGTCATAAAGTGTGCGAACCAGACCTTTTGGCGGGGTTTTACCATCAAGGTGATCAAAGCTCGGCGCCTCATCCACTGTGGTGGTGAACCCCAGCTTGTCGAGATCGTACTGCGATAACGTTTCCACTGAGGCGTTACTTTTCGGCACGTAGCCGTTCGCATAGGGCAAAAACCAGTATTCCTGTTTGTGAGCGTCCTGCTCTGTCTTCACCTGGCTTAGCTTCAGAATGGCCTCACCCTGGGTAATCCGTCCATTGCTGCTCATTATCTTCGTTTTTAAGTCTTTCGATAACAGTGGCAAGCCTGTCGGACATTTCAGGTACAGAGGCGCGCTCTCCCCCACTTTCTCCGGGTTTGTCAGGAAAGCCGGCAAACTGTCATCAGCACTCAGGCATTCAATGTGTACCTGATAACGGGAGTTGTAACCGCCATCTTTCGGCACCTGAAAATAACCCAAGTGTCCGATGCTGTCACCGGCGCTGATCGGGTAAGGAGTGGGGCAAACAACCGAATCAAACTGCATAGGTTCCGCAAACGGCGGCAGCAGATGGGTCCACCAGGAAGGACATGCGGCAGTTCCGCCAGCCGATACCAGGTTGTTCTTGTCTGTCAGGATCCAGTATTGATCACCTTCTTCAAGGCTTGTTTTTGTCCCTTTGGCTTTTGCTTTATCCGACAAACCTTTAAAGGTTACCAGACCGTAACGACGGCCATTGCTGCCAATCGTATGCAGACTGCTATCTGAGGCATCCCATTCAACATGAGCGCCTTTCGGGAGGGTGGCTGCACGATATGAATCACTGACGCTTTTGTTATCGGTACTGGCACTCAGAAGCCATTCAGGGCGGTAAGCCGACAGATTATCATTCACGATCCACTGCGTTTCATTTTCACCGGCACCATAAGCAGAATACGGTGCCAGGTGCATATACAGCGTATAAAAATGCAGGCCGTTCTCTTTTTTCTCGCCCGGCTGAATGAAGTGCCGCACCAGGACAAAGGAGCCGGACAGATTAAGAGGCCCCGTCTCCCAGGGAACCGTCAGGAAATCGCGACAAATTCGG
The DNA here is from genome assembly GCF_000745295.1 of Pantoea sp. 9140. Classification (NCBI taxonomy): domain Bacteria; kingdom Pseudomonadati; phylum Pseudomonadota; class Gammaproteobacteria; order Enterobacterales; family Erwiniaceae; genus Pantoea; species Pantoea sp. 9140. Next base: position 2,709,340 of record NZ_JQNO01000001.1, read on the forward strand.
TACGCCACTACCTCCCCGTCAGCCATACAGCGAACACTTTGCTCACCTTTGAAAGCTAACGGGAAATCCACTGCTTCAGAAGCGGCTTTGCCACTCAATGCACACCACGGCGTAGTGGCGTTCGTGATGTGAATTCCCCCATGCCACAGACCGTTGCTCCCCAGCATGTACCAGCCTGATGCTTCACCTTCCAGGTGAGACATCGCATCATCCTGGTTAGCAAAGTCACTGCCGCGATTATTGGATGGCACAGGCCAGCTGAATTTAGGTAATACCGACATATCTGTTCCCTCAGTCACCCAGTGGTCTGCTGGTCATATTATTAATCTCGGCTATCTCAGTCGTTTTGAAATCCGGTGCAGAAAAGGGCATATCGCCGCCACTCCCTGGCACCAGGTATTCCCCCACCTTCATGGTCAGGTCACCTTTCGAGCCGTGCTCAATGCCGCTATCGCTGAGTTTCAGGTAAGAGCCGCCGCCATTTACCGTCAGGGCTTTAGGGGTACTGATAACAATTTCATCGTCAGTACTGGTGATGGTCAGTTCTTTTTGCGCACTCATGTCCAGCGTGTTGTGGCGGGCATGCATTTCCACGTCACCAAGGTTGGCTATCATTCGCGCACCCGCTTTGTGTGCAAACAGCCCCAGTTCATTCTCAGCACTCAGGGAGATGTTTTTCATTGCTCCCATATCGAGATGCCTACCGGCCGTCAGCATCGTATTCTGTGTGCTGGTAAGCTGAAGGTGCTCACCTGAGGTAAAGGCGATCCCCTGCGGGGCAGACGCCAGCAGGACCGCCGCCTGCAAATCAGCAATGCTCTGCGTCACCAGATTGTTTTGTGCCTGAATATCACTGACCAGCGCTTTCGCCGCTTCAGCCGCATTGTTCAGTGCCTGCATTTCGCTGTTGGCCTGCTTGATGCGATTGACTGCCGGCGCCATTTCCAGCATTTGTCCTTCACCTTTTGCCTGCGCATCCGCGGTCAGGAACATGCCTCTTCCAGCACGTACGGCACCGTATTCATCGGTACGCAGTTCAAAACCGGTACCCCGTGGCTCACGCCGGGCGTCAACCACATGACCACCGTTAAGCTGCGTTTTCCCGTAAGGCGTCGCGAGCTTGAAATGCTCTTCCTGACGCTTGTCTTCCAGTCGGAATTTGTTGTCCCCGGCGGTGCGCCAGATGTTGCGCGTGCGGTTATCGCGGGTAACGTGATCCGGATGTTCGGAATCATGCTGGGCGTGGGCGATGTAGGGCCTGTCCGGATCCCCGCTGTCGAACATCACGGAAACTTCAGTCCCATCGAGCAGCGGTGAGTGAAAACCGTAGGTATCCCCGGCATACGGCTTAGCCATTCGCAGCCACAGGTACGCGTATCCCTGCTCAGCCTCACTGCGGTCAAAATCGAGTCTGACCCGGTAGCGCCCCTGGTTGTCCAGGTACGCATAGGTGTCACCCTTCTCGTCGCTTTCCACCCGGGCAGGCAGAGAGCCCGCTATAACCGGGCGGTTGATTAATGCCGGACGATAGCAGACGGTTTCGCTGTAAGGGATCCCCGTGAAGCGCAGCTGAAAACCTTTATCGCGTGCCCCGGAGGTATGAACACCGGTGATGACAATGCCATCTTTCAGCGATTCAGGGACATTGCCCTGGGCTTCCAGCACTTCGCCGGGGGCCAGAACCGGACTACTGGAACGCCCGGTGACAAGCTGTTGTGCGTTGAGTGCGCGCTCATGACGGAGACGGGCAAACCAGGCACCACCTTCCGGAGTCTCGGCATCCCCTTCACTCAAAAACGGCTCCGCGTAGTGGTAGGTCTCGCCGGTGGTGGCACCGCCTTCCTGACGAATGGTCGCCAAACTGTCCTGCGGCGTCAGCGCCTCACGGTAGTTATAGTCGCGGGTCGAAACGCTGCCAGTTACCACCCGGTCTTCCGGGCTGATATCCCAGACGCTCTCCTGACCGTTATCACTGGTGCGTGAGGGCGGGATCACCGGGAGTTTTACGCCAAACTGATACTGCATCTGGCTTTCCTGGAAAATCACCACATCCTGTTCAATGCGGCTGTCCATCTCAAAACGCCAGAAAATGCCCACTTCCGCCAGCAGGCGCTGGATGAATTCGAGATCCGTCTCGCGCCACTGGGTGATCAGTTCACGGACCGGGTAATGCTGCGACAAGCGAAACTCAAAGTCCGCCCCTTCGAGACCGTGGGAGCGGAGAACTTGCTCCACCACTTCCGGCACCGACTGATTCAGATACACTTCGCTGCGATGAGTGTGCTGCATCAGGGCTATACGCGGCACGATGCGCAGGGCATAGGTGATTTCATCCCCTGACATCGAGATCAGACGGAATGTATCCACCACGCCGTATACTGTGCGTACCGGCACCGCTGGCGTACCATCAAACAAAGGTGTCTGGAAGGTGAAGGATGCCGGTTTCAACATGACTTCAGTGCTGGCAATACTTGCCGCACAGGTAACGGTGACCTCGTAACGCCACGGCTGGCTCAGCGATTCGCTGGCACGAAACCGCAGCACGTCCAGGAAATGCGGACACTCATGCACATCCACCCGGTAGCGTGACAGACCCAGGGCTTCATCAATCGCCTTCTGCGCCAGGCTCATAACATCACTTCTCATCCTTTACCTCCCTTACAGACACCTGGAACCGTCAATTAATTATCACCATTAAGGAAAGCAATGCGGTCATTGGTCATTTTTATCTGGCACTGATAAATTTCGATACGATGTTTAATATCTACACTGTGCGATTCTGCATCCGACAATTTGCCGCATTTAGTAACTTTTTCATTAACCCATGCCAGCTGTTCTTTTTTCAGCGCATTTCGCGAAGAGTCCGGGAGTTCTCGCCACACTGAATTCAGGTTTCGGTCGGAGTTTTTATATTCAGCCTTCGCAGAATCCAGATTGTCTTTGGACTGAGTATTAATAATCTGGCTTTTATTGACGGACAATACGCTGATATTAAACAACGCATTTGATAGATCCGTTCGGTTAAAATTGCTAAAGATTATATCTTTACCATTGTCCGCAAGTTTGGCGCTGTAACTGACATCACTCCAGACCACACTGCCATTATTGAGCTTACCGTAGGTCCCGGTCACGAAATGCAAATAGTTTGAGTCACTGCTGACGACATCCAGAGCTTCCTGTGGCACTTTCACTGAGACAGTCGCGCTACAATTCAGGCCATAACTGCCATTACCAGAAGTAGAGGCATTACTCACGCCAACCACCAGACTATTTAATTTATTCTGATAATCAGCAACAGGTTTATCATAAATGTATTTAGACTTTGTCAGATAATCACTTTGCAGCAATCCAGAAGCATCACTACTGAAATAATGCCCGAGGGCTTGAACTGCATCTTCCCTGCCACATTTAAAATCATCGGATGAACTAAAAAAACCCGCATATGCATTTGCTGTACAGGTCAGAGCAATAACCGCCGGGATATATTTCATCAACGTCATTATCTGGTTTCCTTTTTATTAGTTGTAGCAGCAACATACCGTTGCCCGAATAAATACTTCAGAGGGGTCTTATGGTTTTCCTTACTCAAAATCCAGCACGATCCCTTCTTCCTCGTCCCAGGCGAGAGTGAGTGACCGTGGCTTCTGTTTCGCCGCTATGTGAGTGAGCATCTGCTGACTCAGTACCGGCAGGATTTGCTGGTTGAGCAGGCTGTCAACATTACGTGCCCCGTTATCCGGCAACAGGCAGGCGACCGTCAGCGTGTCATACAGGCTGTCACCGATATGGGTGATCAGGCCGTAATGACGTTGTAATCGCTTGCTGACCTGATTGAGCTTCATTTCCACAATGGTGCGCATCGCCGATTCGGCCAGTGGGCGGTAAATCACAGTCTGGAAGCGGGCCAGCAGCGCAGGCTGGAAGTGGTCACGCAGGATCGGGCGCAGCAGTTCGTACAGGTCGCTTTCGCTGGCATCCGGCCGTTCATCCAGCAGTTGCATCAGGTGGTCGCTGCCGAGGTTGGAGGTCATCAGGATCACGGTATTGCGGAAGTCAATTTCACACCCTTCACCGTCGCGCATAAAGCCGCGGTCGAAGACCTGATAGAACAGATTCATCACGTCGCGGTGCGCTTTTTCCACCTCATCGAGCAGCACCACACTGTAGGGACGCTTTCGCACGGCTTCGGTGAGAATGCCGCCCTGGCCGTAACCAACGTATCCCGGCGGTGAGCCTTTCAACTGGGAAACGGTGTGCGGCTCCTGGTATTCGGACAGGTTGATGGTGATGAGTGACTTCTCACCGCCGTACAGCGCATCCGCCAGCGCCAGCGCGCTCTCGGTTTTACCCACGCCGCTTGGGCCGACCAGCAGGAACACGCCCTGCGGACCGTTCTCCGAAGTCAGGCCGGTTTTCGCCGCACGCAGACGCTGGGCAATAGCATTCAGCGCCGCTTCCTGACCGACCACGCGCTTACCGATTTCAGCTTCCAGGGTCAGCAGTTCGGTCTGTTCGTCCTTCATCAGCGAGGAGAGCGGCACGCCGGTCCAGTCGGCAATCACGTTCGCCACGGTTCGGGTGTCCACATCCATAGAGAGCAGCGGTGAGTTGCCCTGCAGCGCCGACAGCTGGTTTTGCAGAGTGGTGATATCGGCCTGGCGGCTGATGTCCTGGCGCACTTCGAGCAGCTGTTCCGTCAGGCTCAGCTCGCGACCATACTGACTCTCCAGAATATCGAGTTCGACAATCAGGTCGTTCTGCTGCTGCTCAATCGCCGCCAGACGTTCGCCGTGCTGGTTGTTGCCCAGCGCGATATCTTCCAGCAGCGCCTGCTTTTCGATTTCAAGTGAAGTGAGCTGCGCGCGGTACTGCGTCAGCGCTTCCGGCACGGTGTCGAGGCTCATCCTCACGCGGGCACTGGCGGTATCCAGCAGATCAACGGCTTTGTCCGGCAATTGGCGGCCCGTCAGATAGCGGCGTGAAAGCGTAACGGCGGCGCGTACTGCATCGTCAGTGATGTGCACGCCGTGGTGTTCGGCGTAGCGGGATTTCAGGCCACGCAGCATCAGACAGGCGGTGTCGTCATCCGGCTCGTCCACCTTCACCATCTGGAAGCGGCGCTCCAGCGCCGCATCGCGCTCGAAATACTGCTTGTACTCGCTCCAGGTCGTGGCGGCTATGGTACGCAGCTCACCACGCGCCAGCGCCGGCTTCAGCAGGTTGGCCGCATCCGCGGCCCCGGCCGAGTTCCCTGCACCGATAATGGTGTGCGCTTCATCGATAAACAGCAGAACGGGAACCGGTGACTGCTGCACGGCATCAATCACGTTTTTAAGGCGCTGTTCGAACTCGCCCTTTACGCCAGCACCTGCCTGCAACAGGCCGAGGTCCAGAGTACGCAGCACCACCGTTTTCAGGCTTTCCGGCACGTTGCCTTCGGAGATACGCAGCGCCAGCCCTTCCACCAGCGCCGTTTTCCCCACGCCAGGTTCGCCGACCAGAATCGGGTTGTTTTTACGGCGACGGGAGAGGATATCCACCATCTGGCGGATTTCAGTATCGCGGCCAAACACCGGGTCAATCTTTCCGTCTTTCGCTTTGGCGGTGACGTCGAGGGTGAATTTATCCAGCGCGTTCTGTAGAACCGGGTTCTGTTCACCCTCTTTCAGCTCTGCACCCACCGGACGGCCAACAAACTCCACCTCACCACCGTGGCTCTGCGCCAGTTCCTTCTCCAGTTGCAATTCCGGACGTTCGTCCGACTGCGCATCCAGAAGCCCCCGCAGACGTTCCAGCTGGCTCTGGCCCAGCGTCAGCATCGGCCACAGACCGTCACAGCGCAGCAGTTTTGGTTTATCGACCAGCGCCATCAGCAGATGCAGACTGCGGATCTGCTCTTCATTAAGAGAGGCCAGCAGCCAGGCTTCCTGCAGCAGGCTCTGCATGCTGACAGAGAGCTGTGGGCGGCTACGCATAGAGCGCGGCAGGTTGTCGAGCCACGCCAGCAGATCCTGCCAGAGCGCATCCATATCCCATTCATAGCGGCGTGCCAGCACCGTCAGGTCACCTTCGCCTTGCTCCAGCAATTTCAGCAGCCAGTGCTCAGGCAGGATTTCCGCATGGGCCCGGGCCTGACACAGGGAGGCTGCGCCTTCCAGCGCGCGGGCGCAGTAAGGATTCAGGCGACGTAACAGAACAGCTGGATTTTCCATGAATTTCATTCCCTCTCTTTTTGACACGCTACCGCCCCTGGCAGTTAACCGATGCCCATAAGGTCAGTACAGATAAAATGTGTGACTGCTTTGCAGAACGTCCGCGAGGCAGGCGTTGTGAAAAACAGAAAAGCGGGCAGGATACGCTGCCCGCGGTCTTTCTTACGCAATGGCGCGTTCGTTCCAGGAATCGGAATGAATGATGTTGCCGTCTTTGTAAGTCCAGGTGATTTTTTCGTAACGCAATTCAATGCGTTCAAGGTGGTTGTGCTTCTCGAAAGCAGGATCCTTGATGTCGTGCATCACAGGGTTCACTTTCACCACCTTCACGTTTTCTAACTTCGTGTTGAAGTATTCAACTTCCTGACCGGCGTCGTTGATTTTGTACCACTTGAACTCCGCAGACTTCAGGGTCTGACCGGTGGTCACCGCCTTGTACAGGTACGGGCTGGACGAGTCGATTTCCTTGGTGAACAGGAACGGGGTGTGGATACGGGTACCGGTCAGCTTGCCAGTGTTGTTATCGGTCGGGATGTACAGGTTATGCTCCTGAGCGACAACTTCGATGCTGCCGTCACGATCCTGAACGTCCACAGACCCTTTAATGTCCGCACCGCCGTCGTCTTTCAGCCAAAGATAAACAGGAATTGCCATGGAATTACTCTCCATTGTGTTGTGAAGCGTCATCATCCTGCGATGACGCTGAGGGTTTGCCCGGTATCTGGCAGGCGTCGGCCTGCGGTACCAGACTGATTTCGACACGACGGTTGAGCGTACGCCCTTCCGTTGTGTCATTGGTTGCGACGGGACGGTCCTGACCGTATCCCTGAACCGCAAAACAGCTCTCCGGCACATCGCCGGTGTCCCGCATCCAGTTGCGTACCGCTTCGGCACGCTTCAGGGACAGCGTCTGATTCAGTTGCGGGTTACCGGTGTTGTCGGTGTAACCACTGACCACGATCAGCCAGCCCGGTTTGGCCTTGATCCCCACCAGGGAATTGACCAGCATTTTGGTCGAACCACTCTTCAGCTCAGACTTTCCGGAATCAAACAGCGACATGCTGTCGAGACGAATAATCTTCGGCACTGGCCTTGGTTTCGGCTTCGGTGGAGGCGGTGGTGGAACATAGGTATCGATAGCCTGCTGAACCGCGAGCCACAGACGCTCGCCCGGATACAATCCGAGGCCATAGCGATGTGGCTCGCCCTGGCGTTGCCAGCGCTCCAGTAACAGCGCATCCTGCTGCAGGGCGTACAGCGACCGGGCTTTCGGCGCGTAGTGATCCATCGGAATAGCCTGCCAGCGGTGCAGATCGGCAGCCACCCGGCGGATCAGGGTCTGGTTATGCAGGACAGACAGTGCGAGGGCCCCGAGTGCGCACAGCAGCAGGACCATCACCACCCGACGTCCGGTTTTACCACCCTGTAGCGGTGTGGTATACGGCATCAGGAGCGGCAACACCGGATCGGCAAAATGCCAGCGCGGTTCATGCGCACAGACACGGTTCGCAGGAGAAATGCGGGTCAGACGGAACAGCCATTGCGGCCACAGAGCGTTGGCAGCAGTCTGTATCAGCCCCAGACGCAGGGTGACGGCAAACGGGCGTATCGCCGGACACAGCCGGTCGGATTTGCCCAGTTCATCCAACATGACCGAGTGAAGCATCGCGGTCGCCTGGGTCAGAAATGGCTGAACGGTGGCAATCTGTGCCGTACGCTGCCACTCACTGAGCGTCACCGCCGGTTCGTCTTCCGGGCACACCAGAGACGTCGTACCCCGTACCACTATCCACGGCGTCTCCGGGCCACTGAATTCTGCATTAAGCACCACCGGAACGTCATACCCGGTCAGTCCGCGAAGCTGCTTCACCTGCAGGCGCAGTGCTTTCAGGGACGCCCGCAGCAGCGCCTCGTCATCATGGCGGTCTGGCAGGCAGCGGTACATCACCGAAAGCTGACCGGCCATCACCGGGGTGCGTGCCAGCAGACGGGTGACCAGCGGCATCAGCTCAGTCAGTTCTGCCACCCGGAGGTACCAGCCCTGAGTCGTGCGCCGGAAGGGTCCCGGCGCGAACATATTGTCACCCACATCCCCACAGACCAGCACCACCGGTCCGGTATGGTCTTCCGGAGGAAAGTCACCTGCGTCCTCCACCTGCTTAGCCGGCTGCAGGTGACGGTAACGTCGGAGGGTAATCCACCCGCAAACCAGCAGCGCTGCCAGCGTCAGCAGTGATTTTCCAGCCACACCCCAGGCCAGAAAGCCCCATACCAGCCACAGCACGGCAGCCAGGCAAACCGGCACCGGTAACGCCGCACGGGCGAACGTACGTCCTCCCATCAGCGCGGCTCCGGCAGTTGCTGGTGCAGCAGATCCTGCAGCCAGAGATGACCACCAAGCCACACCGCACCGGTCAGTACGACGGCAAGCACAATCCAGAACCAGACCGAGCGCAGCAGGTTGTAGCGACGTCGCCCGGTTTTGTGCACCACCAGGGAGGCAGCAATTTCCAGCGCAGGGACGCGTTCATTAAGTGCTGAGATAACCTCATCACGACGGGATTGCCCCACCCCGGACAAGCTGTACTGCCCCTGGAATCCCAGCGCCAGAACCCGCTGGTAGCAGGTCAGCACCGCCTGCTCAGGCGCAGGCTGGCGCAACACTTCTGCGATACGGTCGTACAGTGCGCCACCGGCACGCAGGGTGCCGAAGTAGACGGTCTGTAACGGTGCTGAGCGCCAGGCTCTCTGGGCCGCATCCAGCGTGACGGCCGGTGTCGTATCTGCTTCTTCAGTCACTGCCAACGACAGCTTACCGGTCCCGGATGCAGGCGACTTATCTACAGGCTTGCGGTTCAGGACAGTTTCATCCAGCAGGGCGCACTGGGCATAGGTGATGTGATCAATGCTTTCACTGTCATACCCGGCGCGCTCCAGCGCTACACGCACGCTGTCCACCAGCCCTTTACAGGCGGTGTACAGAGCCGGACCATCGGTGACTTCACCACCGTGACGCAACTGCGCCACGGTGAGCCAGGTTTCAGCCATCAGACCATCAATATCGGTGTCTTTTTTCATGAGCGCAGCACCGCAAACAGCTCCAGCTCCAGCTCACCAAGCACGGACGGAACGTAGAACACACAAACCCCCTGATCGAGCATTTCACGCGCGACATCGCTCTCCATATCCAGCACAAAGTACTGGTTCTCCAGACGTACCGGCAGTGCGGCCGGCACACGGCTGAGTGCAATCAGGCTAATTCCCTCCACGGCCACGCCCGACACCTCACCGACGCTGGCTGGCGCTCCGGCAATGCAGACTTCAGCAAAGCGTTCAGCAATCTGCCAGGCAGGCTGGTTAGAGCGAACGGACAGATAGAAATCAGCTTCATCACGCAGACGGATATCATGCAGAACCGCTTTCCAGGTTTCCGGATCCATCCTGTCCATTCTGACCGCCACCACACGTGACGGCAGGCTCGCTTCCAGCAGTTCGCTGATGAGATCAAATAATGGCGGGAAGGTGTTTTCAGGCAGGCAGTGGTCATACCCCGGAATGGCATCCAGGTCATGCTCCAGCGAGAAGGTCAGCATGCTGCCGGCCAGACGCGCCAGTTCCGCCCAGATCTGTTCAGGGTGCCGGTCCGGGAAACGCTCAAATTCGGAAAGGACTCGGGCATGGGAGTTAAGGGCATTCAGCAGCCAGAACAGCGACACGTCAGCAACTGCAAAGTCAGCCATCCGGTCATTACTTTCACGGCGCATGGACATCAGGCGCTGGCGACGGGAGCGGAGCTGGCGATTCAGCAGCGCAAGACGCTCACACAGCCCGCGGCTGGCCGAGAACAGGGCCATCGGCGGGATAAAGTCCGGATCCTGATGCCATCCCCCCTGCCCGTCCCGCAGGAGGCGGGCAACGGCGCAGGTATCCCATGCACTGTTGTCTTCATGTCCGAAACGAAAGGCCAGATTAAAGCGAGCCACCGCCATCGATTCTTCATCCTGGCCGAAGCGGTCAGCGATGGTCTCCCAAACCTCTGCATAGCGCAACGGACGTTCTGCCGGCTGCGTATCGGTCTGGACATTGACGATCCCTGCCTGCATGACCGGCAGCGCAACGTAAACAGTGACCGGGGCATTGCCGGCGGAGGCAGACACCTCAACCTCGCGAGGCGCAGGGGGGAGATCGCTGTGACGGGTATCTATCAGCGTGTCATCCGGGAGCCACAGGCGCAGTGACTGCGCCTGTACACGTCCTGATGCCAGCATGGCCTCATCCAGTTCAACATGACCGACGCCCCAGGGAAAGGCGCTGCCGCGTGCGGCAACACCAGCTCGGGAGAGCGCCTCCCACTCAGACTGCTGCTGGAACTGCTGAGGGGCCAGAAGCGCCCCTTCATTCCATAACGGACGATGAATTTTCATCCCTGATTTCCCCTCGCCTTACGATTTCGCTTTCGGCATCTGAGAAACCAGTGACAGGTTGACGTCCATGCCTTCTACCTGGAAGTGCGGCACGGCGTACAGGCGAACGCGGAAGAAACCCGGATTGTCTTCAATGTCTTCGACAACCACTTTGGCGTCACGCAGCGGGTGAGAAGCCTGCAGCTCATCACCAGGATCGGTCATTTCGGTCACCAGACTGCGGACCCAGGTGTTCAGCTCCAGTTCAAGCAAACGACGATCTTTAGTGGTCCCGATGTTTTCACGCTGAATCAGCTTCAGGTAGTGCGCAATACGCGACAGCAGGAAGATGTACGGCAGACGGGTATTAATGCGGCTATTGGCCGTCGCATCGGCGGTGTCATACAGGGCCGGCTTCTGGGTGGAGTTCGCCGAGAAGAAGCAGGAGTAATCGCGGTTCTTGTAGTAGGAGAGCGGAATAAAGCCCAGATTCGCGAACTCAAACTCGCGGGTTTCCGGGATCATCACCTCTGACGGGATCTTCACCTGATTACCGGTGCCCAGGTCATACAGATGGATTGGCAGGTCTTGTACTGCGCCACCCGCCTGCGGGCCACGAATTTGTACGCACCAGCCGTTGTTGATAAAGCTGCGCACCATGTTGGATGCAAAGGCGAACGAGGCATTGGTCCACAGGTATTTGTCGTGGTCCGGGCCTTTCACTTCTTCGACGTAGCTGAAGCTACGAACAGGTACGGTGTCCGGGCCATACGGCAGGCGGCCCAGTACACGCGGCATCACCAGACCGATATAGCGGGCATCGTCCGTCTCGCGAAAGGATTTCCACTTGATGTACTCAGCACGGTCAAAGTAGTTACCAATATCCTTGATGGCCGCCACTTCTTCCATCGAATCCTTGAGGAAAAATTTCGGGCCGGCAGATCCGATAAACGGCATGTGCGCTGCGGCAGACACTTTAGAAATGTTGCGCAGCAGCGTGACATCCTGCGCAGAAGCATCAAATTCATAGGAGGAAATCAGCGCAGCAATCGGCTCTCCGCCTGGCGTATCATACTCATCAATATAGGTATGTTTATACAGACCACTCTGGATGATTTCCGGGCTGTCTTCGAAGTCCTGACGCAAATCCTCTTTCGACATATCCAGCAGTTCAACTTTCACGTTCTGGCGAAAATCAGTTTTGTCGACCAGCGATTTCACGCCGCGCCACAGACTTTCCACCGCCTGAAAAGCGTCATGGTGCATGACAGCATCAAGCTGACGACTGATCTGGTAATCCAGCTCCGCGATATGATGGTCAATCAGGTTTTTGTCGAGTTTTTCAACTTTCGATCCCGATTTTGTCAGGCATTCGAGAAACACCTGCATGCCAGCGGTTAAACGTTCATCCGCAGTCGCATCCGACATCGCCTGAGCGTCCTGCCAGATATCCAGTGCACTGAGTTCGGAGACCGGATGCAGATTGATTTTTTCAAAGAGGGACGCATAAATCCCCCCTGCTGCAGGACGTTCCAGCACCAGACTCTCGCCACCCGCGGCATTCTCATTATTTACAGACATCAGCATCTTCCTTATTAGTCCGTTAAATCATCGTGACCGTTATGGCTGTTTTGGTGCCAGGGCTGAAAGTTCGGCTCTAAGCTCTGCGCTTAACGCAGGATCGATCAGGATTTTTTCCAGCTCTTTTCGGAAAGCCTGGTTGTCCAGCAGGTTAGCTTTTAAATCGCGAAGCAAATTGCGCATGGAAAGCATGGCCTTCAGCTGAGGTATCTGGCGAGAGACCTGCTCCGGGGTGAAATCCTTCATACTCTGGAACGTCAGTGAAACACTATTTTCGCTACCGTCGTCGGCAAGCGTGTTTTTAACGGTGAGATTGATTTTTGGGGCGTATTCGGAAAGTACTGAGTCAAAGTTGTTTTTGTTCAGGTTCACTTTTTTGCGTTCATTCAGTGGCGCAGTCTCCATGCCATTGCTGAAGTCACCCGCCACCAGTAATTTCAGAGGAAGCTCGGTTTTCTTGCTCGCCCCACCCGTATGCAAATCAAGTTTTAAATTAATACGGGCCTTGGGTATTTCGGACTGAAAGGAAGAGTTAGACATGGCTGTCCCTGTTCTACTGAGTGATAGAAACCGTCACAGCCAGTGTCAAAGTTAAGAACGGCTCCTCCTGCCATAAAACATTTCTGCTATTAACCATTAAGTAAAAAGCAGAATCTGCGTTCTGAAGCGAGTACATTCCATTTACTGGCAATATGACGCGATGTAAGGGCGAAAATCCGGAATAAATTTTCAGATAAACACCCATGACGCGAGTGTAAAAATAGTGGGCCGGCTAAAGGAAATGATAAGGTGTAACAAAAGGTAACAAGGCAATGCTATCAACAATAACCTTATACCGGACTGATATATAAGAGTTTTCTTAAGATTCTCGCTACAGGGCGCATCATGACTAGGACTGCGGAATGTTTTAGTTAGCTGTTTAATGCAGGGCGCTGGAGAAAAATCCCTCATGGCTAAAAAGTGCGGTTAATGATTATTTAATAGAATTGGGTCAGAAATGGATGACGAGACTTAACCCTAAAAGGTTAGCTTTCATGATAAGTTATGTTAATGTTTAGTAGCATTGTTATACGCTGTATAGCGTGGCTGTTGCCGCTAAGACTTTCCGCGACTCCCCTGCCGACATGCCGAAGCCGTCATGCCATAAACCTGCCGGAAACGATGGCTGAAATGCGCAGAAGAGTGAAAACCACACTGAAGCGCTATCTCAGTCAGCGTCAGGTCGGGCCGAGCAAGCAATGTTCGCGCACGATCCATACGACGACGCATCACAAACTGGTGCGGCGCTTCGCCAGTGGTATGACGGAACATACGGGCAAAATGAAACTCACTCAGCGCCGCTTCCTGCGCCAGCACAGACAGGGTTAATGGCTGGTCGAGATGGGTTTCAATAAATTCCAGAACACGCCGTAACACCACGGGAGCCAGTCCGCCCCGCATCTGTGGTAGTTGCCATTTAACCTCACTGTAGTGCTGCAACAGATGGGTCAGAAGCAGAGTTGATGCGCTGCTCAGCGTCAGCTGACTGGCGGGCTGTTGCCAGTCGCTGCTCAGCAGAAAGTGCCGATAAAGCTGGGTAATGCGGTCATCAGCGGAAAAGACTTTCTCATGCAGATTTAACTGCGCCGGGCTGCGATCCCACACCTGTTCGGCCAAATGCCGCAGCTGATTCTCGCTGCAATAGAGATGAACAAAAGCGAGGTCGGCACGCAAATCCCAGGTCGATTCCGTGCCTGCGGGCATCAGACAGAAGCGATCCGGTGCGCCACCGTTACGCCAGCCGTGCGCTGTTTTATGCCAGGTATCGTAGCCGCCCGCCACATAAAGACTCAGCGTGTGATGATCGCTCAGGTTGGTAACGCGATCGCCACTATTAAACCAGGCGGCCAGCTGAATGCCATTATTGAGTTGTACCTGATCGCGCAGTTGTGCTTTGTGGCGTTGCAGCATTTCAAAGGTCTGATAGGTACGCATCGGATGTATCAGTTCAGATAAACAGAGGGCCAGTTTACGGATTGTGGGGGACAGAAAACAGGTCACATCGGGACAGAGGATAAAAATGCGCAAGATTTTGCAAACCCGGCGCAATCCGCTGCAAGACCCATGCGCGTTACCAGTGCAGACTCGGCGTTTTGTGGTGGAGAACCTGGCAATGAACCTGTTTTTGTATCTCTCTGTCGTGTTCATCTGGGGTACAACCTGGATTGCGATCTATGCGCAACAGTCTGCTGGCATGGGGGCCGTGACTGTCGCCGTGTTCTGGCGATTTTTACTGGCTTCACTGGTCATGTTATTGCTGCTTAAGCTGATAAAACGACTGCACAGGCTGACGCTGCGCGATCATCTTTTCTGCATGCTGCAAGGCTGCTGCGTCTTTGGCTTCAATTTTGTCTGTTTCTATTACGCTTCAGGCTATATCAGCAGCGGACTGGAGTCGGTCATTTTCTCTATGGCGGTGATGTACAATGCGATAAACAGCTGGATCTTTTTCCATCAGCGCCCTTCCCCGCGTCTGATTCCGGCGATCGTGCTGGGCATGGCAGGCATCGTTGCGCTGTTCTGGCACGATCTGCGCAGCACGCAGGCCTCTGCCGGGCTGATGTGGGGCATTGGTTTAAGTGCGCTGGGCACGCTGGGATTTTCATTTGGCAATATGATCAGTCAGCGGCATCAGCGTCTGCAACGCGACGTACTGACAACCAACAGCTACGGCATGTTGTATGGCGCGCTGATAATGGGATTGGTCTCACTGCTACAGGGTGTTTCACTACAACCAACATGGAATGCCCAGTGGATTGGCGCATTAACCTATCTGGCTATCGTGGGATCGGTGATGGGTTTCGGTGCCTACTTTACACTGGTGGGACGTATCGGCGCCAGTCGGGCTGCCTATACAACGGTTCTGTTTCCACTGGTTGCGCTGGCACTCTCGACCCGCTTTGAGGGGTATGAGTGGCATGCCAGCGCCATCCCTGGCCTTGTCATGATTCTGCTGGGCAATATCGTGATGTTTGCCCGCTGGCCGGCAAGCCGTCGCCGGATAATCATCTGACGCGGAGGCGGGCTCCGGCCCGCGTCCGGATGGGCGTTATGCCCACTGCTGCTGAAGAAGTTTCTGTGGTTGATTGATCGCTTTACGCGCAATCCAGTAGAGCAGAACACGCTCATCGTCACTATCACGATCGGCCATCGACAGCAGTTTTAATGCCAGCGTCGATTTGGTCACAGGCTGCTGTTCTGTACTGAGTTCAATCACCGCCTGACCGATGATGCAGCAAACTTCGTCCTCACTGGTGGTGGATTCATATGTCCGGTCTTTCATATTTCCTCCTGATAAGTGAACTATCAGCCTGGCAAAAGATCCGGAAGGCTGCTCACATAACCGGCTCGCTGAAACATTCTATTACGGGTGGTTACGCTTATTTATTAAGCTGCCGCTTTGGTTACTTTTAACGCAACGCTGCGTTATCGCTGCAGACCTGCGTTGTGTCATTCATACCGCCTGAATGGCATTTCATTCCCTGAGATGTTCCGTTCATACCTTTGTTGCTCACGCGCGCGAACCACTGCTTTATTCTGACCGCAGTTTCCAGATTCCCGAACGGGAGAGATAAATTATGAACCAGACTCAACAGGCGTCTTACCAGCGTTCCCGCTGGCTTACATTGTTCGGAACGGTAATCACTCAGTTTGCGCTGGGGTCAGTTTATACATGGAGTTTGTTCAACGGCCAGTTGTCACAGAAGCTGGATGCACCGATCAGTCAGGTCGCATTTTCCTTTGGCCTGCTGAGTTTAGGTCTGGCTATCGCCTCTTCACTGGCCGGAAAATTACAGGAACGTTTTGGCGTACGCCGCGTCACAATTGGTGCGGGTGTACTGATGGCGCTGGGCTTCTGGCTCACCGCGCACGCAAATAACCTGATGATGCTCTACTTCAGTGCCGGGCTGCTGGTCGGTCTGGCCGATGGTGCCGGTTACCTGATGACGCTGTCAAACTGCGTGAAATGGTTCCCTGAACGTAAGGGGATGATCTCGGCCTGTGCAATTGGCGCTTACGGCCTTGGCAGTCTGGGATTCAAGTTTATCTGCGGAGCACTGCTGGCAACGGTCGGTCTGGAGCAGACCTTTATGATCTGGGGCGTGCTGGCCATGTCGATGATTATTCTCGGTGCGCTGCTGATGCGTGAAGCGCCACTGCAGCAGACCGGGACCACCGCCCAAGGTCAGCAACATGCGCGGGATTACACGCTGGCACAGTCAGTGCGTCTGCCGCAGTACTGGATGCTGGCGCTGATGTTCCTGACCGCCTGTATGAGCGGCCTCTATGTGATAGGGGTTGCCAAAGATATCGGCGAAGGTCTGGTGCATCTCTCCACGCAGACTGCTGCCAGCGCGGTAACGGTGATTGCGATTGCCAATCTGAGTGGTCGTCTGGTGCTGGGTGTGCTCTCCGACAAAATGCTGCGTATCCGGGTCATTTCGCTGGCGCAAATTGTGTCGCTGATCGGGATGAGTGTGCTGCTGTTTACCCGGATGAATGAGGTCACCTTCTTCCTGTCACTCGCCTGTGTGGCCTTTAGCTTTGGCGGGACCATCACGGTGTTCCCATCACTGGTCAGTGACTTTTTCGGCCTCAACAACCTGACAAAAAACTATGGCCTGCTTTACCTGGGCTTTGGTATCGGCAGCGTGCTGGGTTCGCTGGTCGCCTCACTGTTTGGTGGTTTCACTGTCACCTTCAGCCTGATTATGACATTGCTGGTCATCTCCCTGTTCCTGTCGCTCACCATCCGACTGCCACAGAGTTCCGTCACAGCAGAGCCGGTGTTGCAGCGCCACTAACTTCACGGACAACGACCACGGGCCGCCATTGCGCGGCCCGTTAACATTCAGCCGCGGAAACGCGGCTCTGCTATTCCCGCCACCGCGACGTCCACGGCAAAGATATCGCCTGACTGCGGATAGCGTGCCAGTTCCTCTTCCGTGCGATCTTCCCGTGAACTGGTGATAAACAACGTTTTAAGATCGGCACCGCCAAAGGCCACCATGGTTGGCCACTTCACCGGCAGCAGGATCTCATCAACGATTTCGCTGCTCTGCGGATCGATACGTACCACGCGTCCGCCATCAAACTGTGCTGACCAGTAAAAACCTTCGCTATCCACCGCGGCACCATCCGGTAAACCCCCTTTCGCGTCAAAACGACGGAACAGCGTGCGCTCACCCGGTTCGCCCTGCTCGCTTAACGGATAACGATAGAGCGCCTCATTCGGCGTATCGCTGTGATACATCCATTGTCGGTCCGGAGAGAATGCCAGTCCGTTGGAAATTTTAATGTCCTGCGCCTTCACTTCCAGCTTCAGGTCAGGCGTCACGCGGCATAACAGACCGCCATTTTTATCCTGCGGTTCCCACAGGCTACCGCACCAGAAATTACCCCACGGATCCACACGGCCATCATTAAAGCGACTTTGCGCGGCTACACCTGGATTCTCTGCGACCTTTTTCTCTGGTTTACCCTGCGCATCCAGCAGCCAGACACCATTGCGCAATGCGGCTATCAGCCCGCCCTGCTCACGCAGGCCGATGCACCCTACCTCTTCCGCCTGCGGGAAGGTCTGCAATTCACCGCTGACCGGATCAAAACGGTGAATGGCCGGCGCCAGAATATCGACGCAATAGAGCACCTGTTCTTCTGATGACCAGAGCGGGCATTCCCCCAGTTCAGCCTGTAACGCCAGAATATTTTTTACGTTATGCGCCATGTTTCTCTCCCATTGAAATGACATGCTAATAATGTAGTGGTAAAAACTTTCAAATGAGAATTATTTTCGCTTGATTTTAAGACTATTCTCTTTGATAGTATTTATTATTCAGCTCATTCCGATTTTCTTATTTCCTGCCGCGGAAAAATACAGCGAGCTGAAATATTCCGTCATATCTTCTTAAATAACTCTACAAAGCCTGCATCTTCACTCCACTTTTCCAGCGTAATGTCGTAGTCATTGAAAAAGAGGAGAGGCTTCCGATGAAGAGATTAATTAAAGTCGCTTCGGTGGTTGCGCTGATGACATTACTAAGCGGTTGTATCATCAGCCCCAGACACGACAATGGCTGGCACCGCGGGGGTGGCGGCGGATATCATGGAGGCTACTACGGAGGTTATCACGGTGGGTATCATGGCGGTCACCATCGCCACTAATGGGCAAAGATGTCACACAGCATAAAATAAAAGCAGTAAACTTTAAGGGCGGGATAATTATCCCGCCCGTTTCATTTAGCTTTTCAGCGCATAATTGCACTGGAACCAGACTTTCTTCAGCCCCGGAATATGACTTTCCTGGGCAGGCAGCGCCTCAACTTTATCAAATCCTTTATTACTGCAGTAATTCGCCAGATCGATATCCATTGCATCACGATTGACCTTTACCGGGTCAAAACGGTACTGCACGGTATTCGAGCTGGGATCTTCATCAACGCGTTCAAATGCCCCGGGTTTGCTGGCAGTACATCCACTCAGCAGAATCAGCGCCAGTGCGCCGGTAATTAATTTTTTCATTTAGTTATCCTCACGTTGCCGCGCAGTGTATGACGCAGCATGCCACGCATCCATAGGATTAATGCGCGAAAATCAAAACTTGATAAGCTTTTACCAATTAATGTAATACGATTAAACGGCTATCACTATCATGCCGGAGGTGACAGGATGTAATCAGACCAAACGAAGACTGCACCACACCAGGAAATGCCAAAAATAAAAATCTATTCCTCTCTCTTCCCTGCCCGCGCTTAGCGGGCTTTTTTTCGCCTGCTAAGCGCGGGTTTACTGACCGGTCAGTGCCACCATTCTACGTAACAGGTTAGCGGCGCGCTTGTCAGGTAATGCCAGAATGGCACTGTAGAGGTCAATTGACATGGCACAGAGCGAAGAGCGATCCACCGCCGTATCGGCAGGCATATTCAGCTGCTGCAGTTTGTCGCCCCACTTCAGATAAAGCCGGCCGACAATCTTTTGCAGATCATCCTGCGCCTGCGTCTTATCAAGGGGCTGTTCGGGCGGCGGGCTATTGAGCAGCAGCAGCTCCATGGCATCGGCCTCTTTGCGATTCAGCGACGCTGGGAGTGTGGTCTGCAAATTGATGCCACCACTCACCTGCGGATAGAGATAACGGAAGCAGAGGCCCGGATCGATGTGGTTCAGCGCCCGCATCTCTTCCACCGAGACGCTGATATAGTTAACGACCGCCGCATCGGTTCCGCGCATCAGTCGCTGATTGATCACCTCACTCAGCCAGCCACGCAGTTCACCTGTCGCCCTGTCAGGCTGCTCGCCCGCACGGATCCGCCGGGTCAGTTCCTGAGTCAGCAACAGCCATAATGCCGGTTCCTGCGTCTGCAATACCCGATAGCCAGGCATCTTTGCCAGCTGATTCACCGCCTGCTCATGCTGAGCAGTCTGCTGCTGATGCGGCGCGACCCAGCTGAACCAGAGCAGATTTGCCAGTATCAGTGGCAGCAGAAAGAGGATCAGCCCCTGCCACAAACGCAGCCGGGTGGTTTTGATCAGCACAATGACGATCAGCGCCAGCAGCGCAAACGCGGCCAGCGTAATAAAAAGCAGAGAATTCATGCTGCGGGATCAATCCTTACGCACATCGATCAGCACAGGGCAGTGAGCACGCTCAATAACTGATGCGCTAACCGAGCCTTTTAATAGCCGATTAAAAGAGGAGAGATGGCGACGTCCCATGATAATCATACTGGCCTTAAGCTGTTGCGACTGGGCAACGATGGTGTCTGCTGCGTCCCCCGCCAGGATCATGCCACGCGCATTAATGCCCGCGCGCAATAACGGTGCCAGCGCATGGCGCACCACCATTTCCGCCGTATTCTGCTCATCCTGCGCCGCCACAAAATCGGCCGGATCTTCACCCGCATCGATTTCCATCGGCTGATTACACGAGGAGTAGGCAGGATCCACGCAGCACAGCACCACTACATCAGCGCGATGCGCCAGCGCTTCTTCAATAGTTAAGGCAACCACTTTCTCCGCCACCGGAGAGTGATCAATGGCCATCAGCAGGGTTTTCATCAGATGCTTATCCTTCTATCGCGGCGACTTTGCCGATTTCACGCACCAGCGCCTCTTTGCACTTCAGCATCTCGTCACGAAAACGGGCTTCGTGACGCAGAAAACGTGCAGAGGGCACCAGCAAAGAGACAGAAAAGCGACCAAACAGCGTATCCAGCGCAAACGCCATCGTCGAGATACCTTCCAGCGTTTCACCGCGATCCACGGCGATACCGGTTTCGCGCACTTCCCTGATAAGTTGCAGCAACTGCGGCAGGGTTTTCACCGTCATATCGGTTAACTCCTGCCAGGCGTCACCGACGATCGTCCGCACATCTTTTTCACACTCCAGCGCCAGCAGTGCCCGTCCACCGGAGGTGCTGTAGAGCGGCAGATTGAGTCCCATATGTGGAACGACCCGCAGCTCCCGCGACGCCACCACGTGATGAATAATCGCCAGCTGGCTGCCGCTGGCACGCGCCAGTGAAACCGTCTCATTGGTGTCGGAAGAGAGTTTTTCCAGCAGCGGACTGACCAGATCGACCACATCGGTATGCACGCTGGAAATCAGTTTTAACAGCGCCGGCCCCAGGCGCAGTCCGCCTGCCCCGCTGCTGCGCACCAGCTCGGCGCTGTCGAGCGCGGCAACGATGCGCTGCACCGTGGAACGGGGCAGTTCTACTGCCTGAGCTATCTCGCCGAGGCTCATGCCGCCCGGCTGTTCGCCCAGCGCATTAAGAATTTTTGCCGCACGGGCGATGACCTGAATGCCGCCCGTTTTTTCATCCTCACGGCTGGAGGGTTGATGTGCCATAGCGTCGTCCTGTTTGAGCTGCCTTACTGTAGCGCGAAAGCCGCACTTTTTACAGTCTGTACCACATTGCAATACAGCATACCGGGATGTAATATTACGCCCTGTATCACATCGCAGTACACTGCATCATAATAACGAGATCGCCTGCAATGAACGCTAAGCCTGCCGCCGCGCCGGCCCCTCATCCTTTTACACTGCGACTGGCGCTTGGCCTGGTCGGCGTGCTCATTGCTGCCCTGACCTCCGGGCTGAACGATCGCGTCAGTGATATCGCGCTGGCAGATATCCGGGCTGCTATAGGCATCGGTTACGATCAGGGTAGCTGGATTATTTCCGGTTATCAGGCGGCAGAAGTCGCTGCCATGATGATCGCGCCCTGGTTTGCCGTCACTCTGTCGCTGCGGCGTTTCACACTGGGCGTATCGGCAGGATTTATGCTGACCGGCATTCTGCTGCCGCTGGTGCCGGATCCGACGCTTTTTATCAGCCTGCGCGTACTGCAGGGTCTGTTCGGTGGTGCACTGCCGCCAATGCTGATGACCGTCGCCCTGCGCTTCCTGCCGCCGCCTTTTAAGCTGTTTGGCCTGGCGGGCTATGCCCTGACCGCTACGTTTGGCCCCAATATGGCGGCCTCACTGGCGTCGTTATGGACCGATCATGTCAGTTGGATGATGGTGTTCTGGCAGGTCGTGCCATTCATGCTCATTGCCATGGTGCTGATTAGCTGGGGGATACCGCAGGACCCGCTGCGTCCGGAACGCTTTCAGCAGATCGATCTGTTTGGCATGGTGACCGGCTGCAGCGCGGTTGCGCTGCTGGTTCTGGTGCTGACTCAGGGTGAGCGTCTCGACTGGCTGAACTCGCCCCTGATCGCTGGTATGCTGCTGACCGCGCTGCCGCTGCTGCTGGTTTTCCTGATTAATGAGTGGTTTCACCCGCTGCCCCTGTTTAAATTGCAGATGCTGCGGCGGCCCAATCTGGCGCACGGCTTGCTGGGACTGGCCTGCGTGCTCATCCTTGGTCTGTCAGGCTCCGCCCTGCCGTCGGCCTATTTTGCTCAGGTCAGCGGTTTTCGCACCCTGGAGTTTGCACCGCTGGCGCTGACAGTCGGCCTGCCGCAACTGCTGATCGCACCGCTGATTGCGGCCCTGCTGAATATCCGCTGGATTGACTGCCGCTGGATGCTGACGGCGGGCGTCGGCATGCTGGTAACGTCCTGTCTGCTGGGCTCGCAAATCACCAGTGAGTGGGCGCGCCAGAATTTCTGGCTGCTGCAGATTCTTCAGGCGTTCGGGCAACCGATGATTATTCTGCCGATACTGATGAGCGCCACCAGCGTGGTGGCCCCACCAGAAGGCCCGTTTGCCTCAGCGATGTTCAATACGGTGCGCGGCTTCTCCAGCATTACCGCCTCCACGCTGGTTGAGGTTTTCCTCTCCCATCGTGAGCAGTTTCACTCCAGTGTTCTGATTGATCAGGCCGCCAGCCGCAGCTGGCTGATGACCGCGCCAGCGGCCGATCAGGCCACTCGCAGCCTGCCGCTGTTGCCGGATGGCAGCATCAGCGCCAGCGATAATCTCAGCGGATTTGCCACGCTGGTTCGTCATCAGGCTACGGTTCTGAGTCTGAGCGACAGCTGGCTGATGCTGACCGGTTTTGCCGCCTGCCTGTTATTGCTTACCGCCATCCTGCCAAAACGGGTCTGGCCGCCTCAAACTTTGCTTCAAAACCCCTCCCGGAATAATTGAATATGCGTGCTTTCGAAATGAAAAGAACTCTGGTGCTCACACTGCTGCTGCTGGTGTTACTGGCCATCGCTTTTGCAGTCTGGTCACTGATGAGCGGCAACGATCACCGCACCAACGACGCTTACGTCAATGCGGATTACACTCTGGTCGCGCCAAAAGTCTCCGGCTACATCAGCAATGTGCAGGTGCAGGATAATCAGCAGGTCAAAGTCGGTCAGCTGCTGGCAACGCTGGACGACCGTGACTATCGTGTGGCACTGGAGAGTGCCGAGGCTGACCTGCAGGTGAGTCAGGCGAAACTGCTGAGCAGCCAGGCCCAGCTGGAACAGCAGCAGTCGGTGATTGATCAGCAGAAAGCCAGCGTCGCGGCCAGCCAGGCGTCCGCGCAGTATGCCGGTCAGAGCGCGGATCGCTACAACCGACTTTATAAAAGCGGTACCGTAGCCGCCGACGATCAGCAGAAATCCAGCGCTAACCAGCGCTCGGCGCTGGCAGCGGTGCATCAGAGTCAGGCTGCGCTGGCGTCGGCAGTGAAACAGGTCGGCGTATTACAGGCTGCGGTACGTTCAGCGGAAGCGGATGTCGCAGCGGCTAAAGCCAGCGTCGATCAGGCCAGGCTGAACCTCTCCTACACGCGAATCACGGCGCCCGTTGACGGCATGGTCGGTCAGCGCTCAGTGCGGATCGGCGCTTATGTGTCAGCCGGAACCCGTCTGCTGGCGGTAGTGCCCCTGCAGCAGACCTACATTACGGCTAACTACCTAGAGACGCAGTTAAGCGATGTGCGTCCGGGTCAGCGGGTGCAAATCCGTGTCGATGCCCTGCCAGGCAAGACCTTTACCGGCTATGTGGACAGTATCGCACCGGCCACCGGCGCAACTTTTTCCGCAAT
Source organism: Pantoea sp. 9140 (assembly GCF_000745295.1). NCBI lineage: Bacteria > Pseudomonadati > Pseudomonadota > Gammaproteobacteria > Enterobacterales > Erwiniaceae > Pantoea > Pantoea sp. 9140. The sequence goes on from NZ_JQNO01000001.1 coordinate 2,733,063, forward strand.
TGCTCCCGATAACGCCACCGGCAACTACACTAAAGTCGTTCAACGTCTGCCGGTTAAAATTGTGCTGGATAGTGACCAACAGCATCTGGCTCAGTTACGTGTCGGCATGTCGGCGATCCCGGAAATCCAGGTGCCGTAAAATTGTGAGCAATATCTCAGAACGGACCTATTTCATTTAGGCAGGATTACGCGTAAATTAGCGCCTGATCCTGTTCTGAGTTATTCAGATCGACCCGGAAATGAGCAGACCATTACTGAAATGGCGATCTCTTTTCCACAGCTGTTCGCGTTGCACTGGTTTGGGATCGCCATCATCGTAACCGCTCAGAGGAGTTGCTTTGTGAAATATGCCTTGATGGGAATATCTTTTTTCGCGTTACTTTGGTTCGGAACCTTTGTTCTGCTGCTGAAGTAATGGCGTGACAGTGCCGCCACGGGGCGACCATTGCGTCGCCCCTGCTGGCTGTCAGTGCTCTTCTTCTGTTTTCATGCTGCCTGGCAATACGCCATCGGCGCGAAACATCGCTTTAATTCCCCGTACTGCCTGACGAATGCGATCGCTGTTTTCAATCAGTGCAAAACGCACGTGCGTATCACCATAGTCGCCAAACCCGATACCGGGCGAAACACAGACTTTCGCCTCCTGCAGCATATGTTTGGCAAACTCCAGCGACCCCAGATGCGCATAGTGGTCCGGAATTTTTGCCCAGACGTACATCGAGGCTTTCGGGTTATCCACCATCCAGCCCGCTTCATGCAATCCCTTGACCAGCACATCACGACGTCGTTTGTACTGCTCTGCAATGTCGCGGACACACTGCTGATCCCCTTCCAGGGCTGCAATTGCCGCCACCTGCAGCGGCGTAAAGGTGCCGTAGTCATGGTAACTTTTGATCCGTGCCAGCGCGGCGACCAGCTCTTTGTTGCCCACCATAAAACCGATGCGCCAGCCCGCCATGTTGTAGCTTTTTGACAGGGTGAAGAACTCGACGGCGACATCACGCGCACCTGGTACCTGCATAATCGACGGCGCTTTCCAGCCATCGTAGACGATGTCGGCATAGGCCAGATCGTGGATCACCAGCACGTTGTATTGTTTTGCCAGCGCAATCACCCGCTCGAAAAAGTCGAGTTCCACACACTGTGCGGTGGGATTGGATGGGAAGCCAAGGATCATCATTTTTGGCTTGGGGTAGCTCTCACGAATGGCGCGTTCCAGCTCATTGAAGAAGTCGACACCTGCCACCAGCGGCACCGAGCGTACCTGCGCTCCGGCAATCACCGCACCGTAGATATGAATCGGATAGCTGGGGTTCGGTACCAGCACGGTATCACCATGATCCAGCGTCGCCAGCATCAGGTGCGCCAGCCCCTCTTTGGAGCCGATAGTCACAATCGCCTCAGATTCAGGATCGATCTCCACCTGGTAACGATCGGCGTACCAGCGCGAGATCGCCCGGCGCAGACGCGGAATGCCGCGTGAGGTGGAATAACCGTGGGTGTCGTCGCGCTGCGCTACCTGGCATAACTTTTCGACGATGTGCGGCGGAGTCGGGCCATCAGGGTTGCCCATTGAAAAGTCGATGATATCTTCGCCGCGCCGGCGCGCAGCCATCTTCAGTTCAGCAGTGATGTTGAAAACGTAAGGGGGTAAACGTTCAATACGTGAGAAACGACGGGGTGTGCTGTTATCAGCCATGATGTCCTCTGGATTACGTAAGCGCCCGGACCGTCCGAGCGACGCGGGTCACTGCGGTGACCCGTTACGAACATAACGCGGTGAGGATCATTTTGTCGAGGGGGCAGAAAATATTTTTATTTTTGCGGATTCAGTCGTCCCAGCAGCCAATCGTTCACCCAGCAGCCGTTCAGCAGATAATTATCCCGTAGCGTGCCCTCCAGCTGGAAGCCGTTTTTCTCCAGAATCCGGCGTGACGCCCAGTTACCTTCAACCACCATCGCCTTGAGTTTATGGAAGTTGGCTTCGAGCAGAAACTGACACAGCGCCGCCAGCGCCTCGCTGCCATAGCCCTGTCCGCAGTGGCGATGCAGCAGCATATAACCCACCTCGGCCTGACGGTGTGGCTCCCACTCCGGGCTGCAGCCAAACAGGCCAATCGGCTCACCGCTGTCGCGTCGTCGTGCCACCAGGCAGAGCATATGAAAACTGCCTGGCTGCCATGGAGCCAGACGCTCGGTGAAGCGCTGGCGAATATCCGCTTCATCGGGGATCTCGCTCACCCAGGTCATGGTGTCACGATCTTCATGGACGGCACGAAACAGTTGCCAGTCTTCTGGCTGTAATTTATTCAGGGTTAATCTGGCGGTGACAAGTTGCATCTGCTGCTCCCGATGGGCGCGGTTTTCCAGCGGTCGCTGGCGCGCGTCATCGCGCAACATAGCAAAACGGCATCACAGCGACCAGCACTGGCAGGATGAAAAACTGTTCCCCTTTATTGTGCTCAACCTTTCCTCTTTTTATGCCCAGGCCATAAAAATTGATCTGAAACACGAAGTCCCGGCGTGATTGTGCGGGGCGCTAGCGGTTCGCGATCACATTTTTTATCATAGAGACACTTTCCATTGCCGACGAGCCGCCTGTGTCCTCCCACTTCACGATGTTACTGGCAGTATTTGACCGCGCCGCCCTGATGTTGATCTGCCTGTTCTTCCTGACGCGCACCCGCCCGTTTCGTCAGCTGCTGCAAAAAGATGAACACACCCGCGCGGAGAAAGTGGCGGTAACGGCCATCTTTTCCCTGTTTGCGCTGTTCAGTACCTGGTCGGGCGTTAATGTCGACGGTTCGCTGCTGAATGTGCGTGTCATCGCTGTTATGGCGGGCGGCATTCTGTTTGGTCCCTGGGTTGGCATCGCCACCGGTGTGATTGCGGGGCTGCACCGTTTTCTGATCGATATTCACGGCGTGACCTCGGTGCCCTGTCTGATTACCAGCATCATCGCCGGTATCGTCGCGGGCGGTATTAACCGGCGGGTGCTGAAAGAGCATCGCTGGCGTGCCGGTATCGTCGGCGGCATGCTGTGTGAAGCCCTGACGATGGTGCTGATCGTCCTGTGGGCGCGCCCAACTTCACTCGGGCTGGCGATTGTGTCGGAGATTGCGCTGCCCATGATCCTCGGTGCCTCCAGCATCGGTATCATTGTGTTGCTGGTGCAGAGCGTCGAGGGAGAGAAAGAGGCAATTGCCGCCCGTCAGGCCAAGCTGGCGCTGGAGATCGCCAACAAAACCCTGCCGCTGTTTCGTCAGGTAAACAGCGACTCGCTGCGCAACATCTGTGACATTATCCGGCGGGAGATCAAAGCCGATGCGGTGGCGATGACCGACAAAAAACAGATTCTGGCCTACGTCGGCTATGGCGAACATAACTATCAACATGGGGATGATGGCATCAGCCCCACCACGGCGCAGTCGATCGCCAGCGGTAAAATTATCATTAAAAACAACGACGAAGCGCACCGCACCAAAGATATCCATTCGATGATCGTCATCCCGCTGTGGGAAAAAGGCAAAGTCACCGGCACGCTGAAAATCTACTATCGCCGCGCGCACCGTATCACCGGCTCGCTGAAGGAGATGGCCATCGGCCTGTCGCAAATCATCTCTACCCAGCTTGAAGTGTCGCGCGCCGAGCAGCTACGTGAGATGGCCAATAAAGCGGAACTGCGCGCGCTGCAAAGTAAAATAAATCCCCATTTTCTGTTCAACGCCCTGAATGCCATTTCCTCTTCTATCCGGCTTAATCCCGATACCGCCCGCCAGCTGGTGATTAATCTGTCACGCTACCTGCGCTACAACCTGGAGCTAAACGATGATGAGCTAATCGATATCCGTAAGGAGCTATGGCAGGTCAAAGATTACATCGCCATTGAGCAGGCGCGGTTTGGCGATAAGCTGACGATGATCTATGACGTCGACGAAGATCTGCATTTTCTGCTGCCAAGTCTGCTGATCCAGCCGCTGGTGGAGAATGCGATTGTGCATGGCATCCAGCCCTGTAAAGGTAAAGGCGTGGTGACGCTGAGCGTGCGGGATCTGGGCGATCGGGTGCGGGTTTCAGTTCGGGATACCGGCCAGGGCATCAGTGACCAGGTGATGGAGCGAGTAGCACGCAATGAGATGCCCGGTAACAAAATTGGCCTGCTCAATGTGCATCATCGGGTAAAACTTCTGTCGGGTCAGGGACTGAACATCGTGCGGCACCAGCCGGGCACCGAGATTTCCTTTACGCTGAGTAAGAATGGCCAGCGCCTGGCGGAGAATCTGTTATGAAAGCCATTATTGTGGAAGATGAATTCCTGGCGCAGCAGGAGCTGAGCTGGATGATTCAGCATCACAGCAAAATCGAGATTGAAGCCTGCTTTGACGATGGCCTCGACGTACTGAAGTATCTGCAACAGCATCGGGTCGATGTAATTTTTCTCGACATCAACATTCCTTCGCTGGATGGCATGCTGCTGGCACAGAATATCCATCAGTTTGCGCACAAGCCGCTGATTGTCTTTATCACCGCGTGGAAAGAGCATGCGGTAGAGGCGTTTGAGCTGGAGGCGTTTGACTACATTCTCAAGCCTTATCAGGAGTCGCGGATTGTCACCATGCTGAACAAGCTGGAAGCCACGGCGCAGGCGCAGCAGGCGGTCAGCCATCTCAGCGCCACGCCAGCCCCGCAAACGGTCAACCTGATTAAAGATGAGCGCATTATCGTCACGGACGTGAATGACATTTACTACGTAGAAGCCCATGAAAAGCTGACGTTTGTGTACACGCGGCGCGAGTCTTACGTAATGTCGATGAATATTACCGAATTCTGTTCACGTCTGCCGGAGCAGCAGTTCTTCCGCTGCCACCGCTCTTACTGCGTCAGCCTCAGCAAGATCCGCGAAATTGAGCCGTGGTTTAACAACACCTATCTGCTGAAGCTGCGCGATCTGGAGTTTCAGGTGCCGGTGAGCCGCAGCAAGGTGAAGCAGTTTCGGCAACTGATGCGCCTGTAGCGCTGGAGTGGTGAATGTTTCAGGAGAACGTGTGGTGAAGCCGAGGATGATTTCCCGAACCCGCACAGCTGAAGCAGGCAGGCCAGGAAAATCAAACGCGCGCAAAGTGGGCGTGCGCGCGAGGTGTAACTGAATCAGATAATGCGACCCAGCGTCTGACGCAGATGCGCGCCCGCGCCCAGCAGGCCAGGCTGATCGTGCGTGATCATATAGACCGGTATGCTGGCAACATAGTCACGAAAGCGGCCTTTGTCTTCGAAAGCGGCACGGAAACCTGACGCCTTAAAGAACTCCAGGAAACGTGGCACGATGCCACCCGCAATGTAGACGCCACCAAAAGTGCCGAGGTTCAATGCCAGATTGCCACCGAAACGGCCCATGATGACGCAGAACATCGACAGCGCACGACGGCAGTCGATGCAGCTATCATCCAGCGCACGCTGGCTGACATCTTTTGGCTTCAGGTTTTCCGGCACACGATTATCGACTTTAACAATCGCACGATAGAGGTTAACCAGACCGGCACCGGACAGGATACGTTCTGCTGAAACATGGCCCAGCTCCTCACGCAGCACTTCCAGAATCTGATCTTCTTCTTCGCTGTTAGCGGCGAAATCGACATGACCGCCCTCACCTGGCAGGCTGACCCAGCGTTTGTCCACGTGCACCAGATGGCTGACGCCTAATCCGGTACCGGCACCATAAATCGCGATAGGCTTGTCTTTCACCGGGGCTGTGCCGCCAAACTGAATCACGTTGTCGGCGGTCAGCATCGGAATCGCCATGGATACCGCAGTGAAGTCGTTAATGATTTCCAGGTGTTCAAAACCGATGTTCTCTTTGAGCTTGCGCGTAGAAAACGCCCAGTCATGGTTGGTCATTTCAACCCAGTCATCGGTAATCGGGCAGGCGATAGCGATACAGCCATCTTTAACATCCTGCTGTTGTTCATCAAGATAGTGGCGGATGACGGCTTCGAGGCTGTCGTATTCTGATGTTGAGAATGTTTTGGCCTGGGTGATGCTGCCGCTTTCCACCTCACACAGGGCGAGGCGTGCGTTAGTACCGCCGACATCGCCGACCAAGGCATAGGTTGTCATTCTTCTGTTGCTCCGCTTGGGGTCTTAAGAGTTGGAGGACACTATAAATTTCTGCCCATAAAACAACAACGCTCACCGGTGCGATTGGTGAGCGTCTTACTCAGGTGTGCTACAGCCTAACCGCGATAGTCCACCCTGCACAGCGGCAACTATCTGAATCTTAGCCGCCGTTGCGTTGATTCAGGCAGGCGGTGACTTTTCGTAACAGTGGCGGCAAATCCTCTTTCTGCATGACCACCTCAACCAGCGACAGCCATTGAGGTGCGGAAAGTCGCGCCATCACCTCGTCTAACTGCACCGTTTCACTGATGCGCCAGCTCTGCGCCTGGCCCTGCAGACTCAGTGCGTGCGGTAAGGCCGTCCAGTTCCACTGAGCAATATCATTATAACGCTGTGTTGCGCCATGAATGGCCCGTTCGACGGTATAGCCTTCATTATTCAGCAAAAAGATAATCAGTCGCTGCTCATCCCGCAGCATTGAACCCAGTTCCTGAATCGTCAGCTGTGCCGAACCGTCGCCGATAATCAGGATAACCCGGCGATCGGGGTCAGCGGTCTGTGCGCCAAACGCTGCCGGAAGAGTATAGCCGATTGATCCCCATAATGGCTGAACCACCAGCTGCGCCTGCGAGGGCAGTCGCAACGCAGCGGCACCAAAAGCGGCTGTCCCCTGTTCCGCCAGAATCAGGTCACCGGGTTGCAGAAAAGCCTGCATCGCCTGCCAGAAAGCCTGCTGACTGATCACGGCGGCCGGTTCAGCCGGTTGCACGGCAGACGGTGCTATGGCGGGCTGCCACTGCTGGCCGTAGTGTTCAAACAGCGGTTGCAGCTCGCTCAGCGCATCCGCCATCGACAGCGGTGCAAAATGCTCACCGCCCACGCTGGCGCTGAAGGGTTGCAGATCGATCAGTCGCTCAGGCGCAAACTGCTGCGTAAATCCTGCTGTAATCGTGTCAGTGAAACGCACCCCGACGCAGATCGCCACATCCACCTGCTCAATCTGTCCGCACACCTGACTCGCACTGGCTTCACCGGCATAAGTCCCCACATAACCCGGCTGCTGCTCGTCCAGTACGCCTTTGCCCATCAGCAGGCTGGCGCAGGGAATCGCACTCTTTTCACGCAGCGCGGCCAGGGCAGATTGCTGCTGCCAGCGCAGCGCCAGAAAATCGGCCAGCAGTGAAACGCGCTCTGCCGGTGCCAGCAATTGCTCCGCCGCGTCGCGGAAAGCGCGGCGCGCAGCGGGCGAAGAGGATTGATGACGGTTCAGGGGCTGAACAGGTGGCTGCACCTCAATGGCTGCCACGTCAACGGCCAGCGACAGATAGCCGGGACGACGGGCCTGTAACGCGTGCTCTATTACCCTGTCAATTTCAGCAGTTGCATTGTCGGCAGTAAGTTGCGCCGTTGCGGCACTGACTTCGGCAGCCATGCGTATGAAATGCCGGAAATCGCCATCGCCCAGCGAATGGTGGACACAGTCACCCTGTAATTGCGCTGAAGTCGCAGGCGCGCCAACGATATGGATCACCGGCAGATACTCAGCATAACTGCCCGCGACGCCGTTAATCGCGCTGAGTTCGCCAACACCGAAGGTCGTTAACAGCGCGCCAGCACCGTTGCAGCGTGCGTAACCGTCCGCCGCATAGGCGGCATTAAGCTCATTGGCACAGCCCACCCAGCTGATTTCCGGATGGTCGATAACGCAGTCAAGAAACTGCAGGTTATAGTCGCCCGGCACGCCAAACAGATGCTTTATACCCATCTCCTGCAGACGGGTCAGCAGGTAGTCTCCAACAGTGAATGTGGACATTGCGCAATCCTTTCAGGGAAGAGTTGGGTTAAGTATCTGACAGCCGATGAAATTAGCGAGGAGTGCCACGCTTTCCGCCAGCCACAATGGCTGGAAAGCCGGCGTTACGCTGGCGGAATATTCTGTAAAAATGCGAACTGCTGCGCGCTGTCACTGAGTGTAACCGTATACACTGATAGACTTTTGGCACATACCCCCGTTTTTACTCAGGAGCGCTGAATGTCCTCTTTCCCCCATCCCGATCGCTATCAACAGATGGAATACCGTCGCAGCGGCCGCAGCGGCATTAAACTGCCCGCCATTTCGCTGGGACTGTGGCACAACTTTGGTGACAGCACCCGGGTCGATAACAGTCGTGAGCTGCTGCGTCATGCGTTTGACCTTGGCATCACCCATTTCGACTTAGCGAATAACTACGGCCCGCCACCGGGCTCAGCGGAGGAGAATTTCGGGCGTACTCTGCGGGAAGATTTTCGTGCCCATCGTGATGAGCTGATTATCTCCACTAAAGCGGGCTATACCATGTGGCAGGGGCCGTATGGCGACTGGGGTTCGCGCAAGTATCTGGTTGCCAGCCTGGATCAGAGCCTGAAGCGCATGGGGCTGGAGTATGTGGATATTTTCTATCATCACCGCCCCGATCCGGAAACGCCGCTGGAAGAAACCATGCGCGCGCTGGATCATGTGGTGCGCCAGGGCAAAGCGCTTTACGCTGCCCTTTCAAATTATCCGGCCGATCTTGCTGCCAGGGCAATTGCTATCCTGCGCGATCTCGGCACGCCTTGTCTGATCCACCAGCCGCGGTATTCGATGTTTGAGCGAACGCCTGAACAGGGATTGATTCAGACGCTGGGTGATGAGGGCGTCGGCTGTATTGCCTTCTCGCCGCTGGCGGGCGGCGTGCTCACCGATCGCTATCTGCAGGGCATTCCGGAAGATTCGCGTGCGGCCAGCGGCAGCAAATTCCTGACGGAGAATCAGTTGACGGATGAGAAGATGGAGAAGGTCCGAAAGCTGAATGTGATTGCGCAGCAGCGTGAGCAGAAGCTGGCGCAGATGGCGCTGGCGTGGGTGCTGCGCGATGATCGCGTCACCTCCGTGCTGATAGGGGCCAGTAAAACGGCCCAGATCGATGACGCGGTGGCCATGCTCGCCCGACGTCAGTTCAGCGACACGGAGTTAGCGGCGATTGACGCGGCCCTGCTGTAATTTTTCCCTGCCCGGCGCAGGCCGGGTGTTTTGTCGCCAGAATAGTCTCAATCCCCTTTCTCTCCCCAATTTCCTCACAATCTTCCGACACAATGATGCGGTAACGACAGCATTACGCAGGCATAATCACTGCGCCGCAACAGCATCAGACTGTTGATGAGGAGAATATAATGAAAAGAGCTCTTATTTTTGCTGCCCTGCTGGCGGTGTTGTCGCCGCTGGCAAACCACACAGCTGAGGCCTCCAGTGCCTCTATTACTCTGGCCCCCGGCGTTACGCTGAATCTGGGTGATCGCGACAATCGTGGTTATTACTGGGATGGCGGTCGCTGGCGTGAACCGCGCTGGTGGAATGATCGTTATTCCTATAACGAACGCCGCTGGTGGCGACACGAAGAGTGGCGTCGTCAGCAGCAGTGGGAGCGTGAACGTCGCTGGCATGAGCGCGACCGTGAGCGCCGCTGGGAACATCAGCATCGCCGCGATCGTGACTGGGATCGTCATGACCGTCGCGGGCCAGGCCCGCGTGGTTTTGGGCCTGGTGGTCCCGATCATCACGGACACGATCGCCACTAACAAAAAACGCCCGGCAAATGCCGGGCGTTTTTTTGTTTCCAGGACCCTTACAGCCCCAGCGCTTCGCCCACCAGCAGATAAAGATTCAGCGCAATCACCAGCAACACGATCAGTCGTCCGGTGTTCTGCATCAGGCGCGAGTTCACCATATCATCGCCCATCAGCTCGCGGTTGCCGGTAAAGGAGAGCAGAGGAATCAGCGCCAGCGCAATACCGAAGCTCAGCAGCACCTGACTCATCACCAGCACCTTTGTTGGATCCCAGCCAGCCCAGATAACAATAAAGGAAGGCAGCATGGTGACAGTTCGCCGCACCCAGAGCGGAATATGGAAACGGATAAAGCCCTGCATCACCACCTGTCCCGCCAGCGTGCCGACCACCGTTGAGGAGAGTCCGGCAGCCACCAGGCTCAGACCAAATACCGTCGCCGCCGCCTGACCTAACAACGGCTGCAGCGTCAGATAGGCCTGGTCAAGCTCAGCGATTTTGCTGTGACCGCTGAAGTGGAAGGCCGCCGCCGCGGTAGCCATCATCGCCAGGTTAACGAATCCGGCGATGGTCATGGCAATCGCCACATCCAGTTTGGTTGAAGAGTAACGCTGGCCTTTGCTGTCCTCACTTTTGCCCTGCGTCAGTGCGGAGTGCAGATAGATTACGTGCGGCATAATGGTCGCGCCCAGCACACCGGCTGCCAGGAAAACGGCATCCGACGTCGGTAGCGCGGGCAGCGCCATGCCGACCACCAGCTCTTTGACATTGGGCTGAGAAAAGAAGAGTTCGACGATATAAGCCGCCGCCACAAACAGCAGCAGTCCGCCAATTACCAGCTCCAGCGGTTTCTGACCGCGGCTCTGTAACATCAATATCAGGAACGTGGCGATGCCGGTCAGCACCGCGCCCTGCATCAGTGAGATACCGAGCAACAGCTTGAAGCCCAGCGCCGCGCCGATAAACTCCGCAAGGTCGGTGGCCATCGCAATAATTTCTGCCTGCACCCAGTAAAACCAGACGGCGGGACGAGGAAAGCGATCGCGGATATGCTCGGCGAGATTTTTGCCGGTGGCGATACCCAGCTTAGCGGACATCAGCTGGATCAGCATGGCCATGATGTTGGCCCACACCACTACCCACAGCAATTTGTAGCCGTAAGCAGCGCCCGCCTGAATGTTGGTCGCAAAGTTGCCCGGATCGATATAGCCGATAGCGGCAATAAAGGCGGGGCCCAGCAGTGCGAGTTTGACTTTTCTGACTCCGCGAGCGGCGCGCTCGGCGGTACGACTTTCAAACATATCCGGTACCCTGTCTGAACATTTGCCTGCCCCGCCAGCTTAGGGGTTAGCATGTGCAAGTGAAATTCGTTTATTGTTATCGGTGTAATAGATGCTGCTATAAAGTATAGCCATTGCTATATCTTACAGTAAAGGAGGTGATTGCTAAAAATGTGAGCAATAGTGTCACTCTACGCCCCGTGTAAAATATAGACAATAATTATGTGGTTATCTGGCGTGAATAATTTGTAAACAGGACGTGATCTCTGGAACTTTTCTGGAAAATATAGCGATAGCGAATACTTATATTGTGGTTCAGATCTCGTTTTTAAGTAACGCGTTACATAGAATACGCAACAAAATACAACCCTCCTCAAATTTGGAGCAACCATGTCCCATATTTTGCAATTTCTTTTAGCACTGGTGGTGGTCGGGATACTCTCCTTGCTGGTCAGTCACGATCGTAAAAGCATTCGCATTCGCTACATTATACAGCTACTGGTGATTGAAATTGTGCTCGCCTGGTTCTTCCTGAACTCAGAAGCGGGACTGGGTTTCGTCAAAGGCTTCGCGGGCTTCTTCGATCATCTGTTGAAGTATGCGGCTCAGGGAACCAACTTTGTCTTCGGCAACATGAGCGACAAAGGTCTGGCCTTCTTCTTCCTCAACGTACTGTGCCCAATCGTCTTTATCTCTGCCCTGATCGGTATTCTGCAGCACTTCCGTATCCTGCCGTGGGTGATCCGCGGTATCGGTACCGTGCTGTCGAAAGTGAATGGCATGGGAAAACTGGAATCTTTCAACGCCGTGAGTTCTCTGATACTGGGACAGTCAGAAAACTTCATCGCCTATAAAGATATCCTGGGCAAGATGTCACAGCGCCGCATGTACACCATGGCCGCTACCGCAATGTCCACCGTTTCGATGTCTATCGTCGGCGCCTACATGACGATGCTGCAGCCAAAATATGTGGTCGCTGCACTGGTGCTCAACATGTTCAGTACCTTTATCGTGCTGTCGCTGATCAACCCGTACCGTGTTGAGAACGAAGAAGATCTGCAGCTGCAGGATCTGCATAAAGGTCAGAGCTTCTTCGAGATGCTGGGCGAATATATCCTGGCCGGTTTCCGCGTCGCGATTATCGTCGCCGCCATGCTGATTGGCTTTATCGCGCTGATTTCAGGCCTGAATGCGCTGTTTGATCTGATCTTCGGCATCAGCTTCCAGGGCGTTCTCGGCTTTGTCTTCTATCCGTTTGCCTGGATGATGGGTGTGCCTTCTGGCGAAGCGCTGCAGGTCGGCAGCATTATGGCGACCAAGCTGGTATCGAATGAGTTTGTAGCCATGATGGATCTGCAGAAAATCGCGGGTCAGTTGTCGCCAAATTCAGAAGGTATTCTGTCCGTGTTCCTGGTGTCATTCGCCAACTTCTCTTCAATCGGCATCGTGGCCGGTGCGATTAAAGGTCTGAACGAAGAACAGGGTAACGTGGTTTCCCGCTTTGGCCTGAAGCTGCTGTACGGCTCTACGCTGGTCAGCGTGCTCTCCGCCGCTATCGCCGGTCTGGTTCTGGCGTTCTGATACGGTTCTGAGCAATAAAGGGCGAGCCTGGCTCGCCCTTTTCATTTTGCGCCATCCCTGCTCAGCTTCCGCTGATTCACCCTTTCCGCGTTGCCTCTTCTTTTACATACCTGCTTCCACTGCACACCCTGGTCACGTCTGGAGTTAACCCATGCGCGACGGACAGCACAATGTCCCGCCAGGGGTGCTGGAGGCGTCGCAGAAAGTATTGCCAGTAAATAGCGTACGCAGCAGCATAATGTAAATCGCAATGAATATAGATTCGCAGGAAAAGGCGAGTGAAAGAGAAATTGGAAAGGATTTTGACAACAACGTGTCAGAAAGTGGTGGAGATAAGCGGGATCGAACCGCTGACCTCTTGCATGCCATGCAAGCGCTCTCCCAGCTGAGCTATACCCCCACATCTGGAATCGTTTTTCAGTGCCAAACTTTTGGGAAGAAGTTTGGTGGAGCTAAGCGGGATCGAACCGCTGACCTCCTGCATGCCATGCAGGCGCTCTCCCAGCTGAGCTATAGCCCCGAACCGAAAAACTGTCGCGTTAAGCGACGGACGGCATAATATGAAACCGCCTCCAGGGTGTCAACGGCAAAATGACATTCTCTGTTTGATCGCTGAAAAAGGCGGCAACCTGCGAAGTTTCAGCAGCATGCCGCAGCTGAAAATCATGTCTGTTCCGGCAGGGCCGTTTTTTAACTGTTATTCAGTCTGCCGTCAGGTTAATTCCCGGTTAAATATGTTATAGGAATTTTCTTGTCTTCGTCTTTTTCGCATGCAAAACTTAGCCCGCTAATTTAGTGGTCACCGGGACCCTCTCCCGCACACCACGCGTCCACCAGGCGTTATCGTCCCATTAATCATAAAAAAACTATTGAGATACTATGTCGCTGCATACACCTAAAGAAATCGCACAACTGGCGATCCAGTCAGGCGTGGCAAAAAGCCGTGCGCCTGTCAGCATCCTTCTGATTCTCGGCTTCATGGCGGGCGCATTTATTGCGACTGGCTTCCTGCTGGATCTTCACGTCATCAACACCCTGCCGGCTGAATGGGGCTCATTTGGTGGCCTGTTAGGTGCCGCTGTCTTCCCGGTAGGTATCATCATGACCGTGCTGGCAGGGGGTGAGCTGCTGACAGGTAATATGATGACCCTGCCGGTAGCCTGGTTCGCCCGCCGCATCAGCTTTATGAGCGTGGCGCGGAACTGGTTCTGGGTGACTCTGGCAAACTTCCTCGGCAGCGTGGCTGTCGCCTGGTTCTTTGGCCATATGCTGGGCATGACCGAAGGCGATTACCTGAAAAAGACCGTTGCGATTGCCTCTGCAAAAGTCCATGCCGATTTCCTGCACGCCTTTATTTCGGGCATTGGCTGTAACTGGCTGGTGTGCCTGGCAGTGTGGCTGGCGTTTGCCAGTAAAGATGTGGTCGGCAAGATCTTCGGCATGTGGTTCCCGGTGATGGCGTTTGTTGCCATTGGCTTCCAGCACGTTGTCGCCAACATGTTTATCATCCCGGCCGCCATTTTTGCCGGTCAGATGAGCTGGGCAGAGTATCTGCCTAACTTTGTTGCCGTCTTCCTGGGCAATGCCGTGGGCGGTGCCGTCTTCGTTGGCCTGGCTTACTTCCTTGCCTTCCGCCCAGCCGCAGAACCTGCCAGCAACCCGCAGTAATCCTGTTTTGCCTTTTGTCAAAAGACAAAAGGCAATTTCAGCCTCAGTTACTTTCCCCCGTTACGTTTTGCTGTAATATGTACCGCTAATGTATTTAACAGGGATAGCATCGTGAAAAAGGAATGGCTTACTCCCGAAGAGCTGGCTGCAGAAACGGGTTACAGTCGGCAAACGGTGAATAAATGGATTAAGCGAGAGAACTGGACAACTACGCCAAAGCCCGGTGTACAAGGCGGTAAGGCGCGTCTGATTCATATTGATGAACGCGTAAAAAGTTTTATTCAGTCGACACGCAATCTCAACGAACCCGCCGCGACCTATGGTGCAGTGGCGAATTCTTTACCTGCGTTATTGATAAGTTCCATCCAGCAAATGAGTCAGGATGAACAGGATCAGTTCACCGCGTTAATCTTACGTGAAGGGATTAAGGGCGTAATGCAGCGTCTGGGAATTGGTGAAGAGTAAAGAAACCGGAAGCGTGACGCTTCCGGCTAAGTTTATTAAGCCTGTGCTTCCCGCTCACTGATAAAGGCCAGAGCCTGCTCAATACGTGCCACACTGCGGCTGCGGCCAATCGCTTCAACAGTGACGTCCAGACCCGGTGACTGACCGGCGCCGGTCACCGCCACACGCAGCGGCATGCCGACTTTACCCATACCGACTTCCAGCTCATCGGCGGTGCTCTGAATCGCCTGATGGACGTTTTCAGCGTTCCACTCAGTGATTGCGGCCAGCTTATCGCGCACCACTTCCAGTGGCTGACGCGCCACCGGACGAAGATGTTTCTTCGCGGCATCAGCATCAAACTCTGCAAAGTCTTCATAGAAGTAGCGACAGGACGCCGCCATCTCTTTCAGCGTTTTACAGCGCTCGCCCAGCAGGCTAACCAGTTTCGCCAGTTCCGGCCCGGTGCGGGTATCAATTTTCTGCTCTTCAATATGCCACTGCAGATGCGTCGCCACATATTCTGGCGGCAGCGTATTAATGTAGTGATGGTTCAGCCACTGCAGTTTCTCGGTGTTGAACGCACTGGCAGACTTGCTGACGGCATCCAGAGTAAACAGCTCAGTCATTTCAGGCACGCTGAAAATTTCCTGATCGCCATGTGACCAGCCCAGACGAACCAGGTAGTTGAGCAACGCTTCTGGCAGATAGCCATCATCACGATACTGCATTACCCCTACCGCGCCATGACGCTTGGAGAGCTTTTTGCCATCATCGCCCAGGATCATCGAAACATGGGCATAGACCGGAACCTGTGCGCCAATGGCTTTGAGAATGTTGATCTGACGCGGTGTGTTGTTGATGTGGTCTTCACCGCGAATAACGTGCGTGATGCCCATATCCCAGTCATCCACCACGACGCAGAAGTTATAGGTTGGCGAACCATCGGTACGGCGGATAATCAGATCATCCAGTTCCTGGTTGCTGAACTCAATCGGACCACGGATCTGGTCGTCGAAGATGACCGATCCTTCCTGCGGGTTGCGGAAGCGCACCACACACGGCTCGTCATCGGCATGATGTTCATGGCTGTCACGGCAGCGGCCGTCGTAACGCGGCTTTTCGTTGTTGGCCATCTGCTCTTCACGCAGGGCTTCCAGACGCTCTTTAGAGCAGTAGCATTTGTAAGCCGTGCCCGCTTCCAGCATTTCATCAATGACCGCGTTGTAGCGATCAAAACGTTTAGTCTGGTAGTAAGGGCCTTCGTTCCAGTCCAGACTGAGCCAGTTCATGCCATCCATGATGGCTTCGATAGCTTCCGGCGTGGAGCGTTCCAGATCGGTATCTTCAATACGCAGCACAAACTCGCCCTGGTTATGACGGGCAAAGAGCCAGGAGTAAAGTGCGGTACGGGCGCCACCGACATGCAGATAGCCGGTCGGGCTGGGCGCGAAGCGTGTTTTGATTTTCATTGAGTATTGCCTTAGATGCGCGGGTTCTCTGTCTGGATGACAAAAAACAGGTTAGACGCGAAAAAACAGTGGGCACATTCTAGCATCTGACGGTGAATCCTCAATGCATGCACGCCGGTTGCCCTCCGGGAAAAGGGGCTTTTCTGCCAGTAAAACCAGCACATTGACTAAAAGCGCGACAGGATGTTTAAAAATAAACCGAACGCACATTTATGTTTTAAAAAGCGTTGACTCAAAATCAACTATCCCTATAATGCGACTCCACACAGCGGGGGTGATTAGCTCAGTTGGTAGAGCATCTCCCTTACAAGGAGGGGGTCGGCGGTTCGAACCCGTCATCACCCACCACTCTTAACAGGGTGCCCGCAGTGAACAGGTATGAAGATATGGGTGATTAGCTCAGTTGGTAGAGCATCTCCCTTACAAGGAGGGGGTCGGCGGTTCGAACCCGTCATCACCCACCATATCTTGCCTGTTAGCAGTATCGAAGTACGAAGTGGGTGATTAGCTCAGTTGGTAGAGCATCTCCCTTACAAGGAGGGGGTCGGCGGTTCGAACCCGTCATCACCCACCACTTCGGGTCGTTAGCTCAGTTGGTAGAGCAGTTGACTTTTAATCAATTGGTCGCAGGTTCGAATCCTGCACGACCCACCAATTCAGAATAAAGCGCCTTTTAGGCGCTTTTTTCGTTTCCGGGGCATGGATTTCACCGTGCAGGATGAGAACCTGCGACAGCATCACCCGGAGGGCGAGGCCCAGGATGGGCCTAGGCTATCCTGCACGACCCACCCATTCAGAATAAAGCGCCTTTTGGGCGCTTTATTCGTTTCTGCCTTAACCCCAGGTTGGTTCCCATTCTTTCCAGCAACGTTAGGTTTTTAAAAACGCGCTGGCTCAGGGAGCGCAGGCCTTTCGCAAAGACGCAAAATCGCCATCCATGGCAGGCTCAGCGCGGCACATCCCTGTCCCGCGATGCTTTGCTACAGGCCTGTGCTCCCATCGCTTTGAACGTATTAGCTGTCTGTTAGCCTTTCTGGTGCCTGTTTTGTTTCTGCTACGCGGATTTAATACCTCATTGCGTCTTTGCAAAACATTAACACTCTGGGCTCTCAAGTCGTTTCGCAGCGTGCCGATAACGTATGTGACCACTTACAGGGAGAAAATGATGTCTTCAATTTCCGGAATTTTAAGCAGTGCGGTCAGTAGCGGTGACAGCGGCGGCGGCAGTGTGGCCTCGCAGGTTGCGGCACTGAATAAACAGATTCAGGGTGTGTTAACGCAGGTTAAGGAGCTGGCTGACAATAAAGAACTGACTGACGAACAGAAGTCTGAGATGCAGCAGATGTACCAGTCACAAATCACCATGCTGCAGGCACAGATTGCACAGCTGGAACAGAAGCAGGCTGAGCAGGATCAGCCAAAAAGTGACAGTTCGCCCGTCAGTGAGATCAAAGCGGACGGGATTAACCGCCCAACCGATACTAACAAAGTTGACGTTTATATCTAAAACGCCGGTTTAACCGCGCGTTGTTGCGCCAGCAGCATCGCCTGCTGGCGCACCTCCTGCCAGATCGCTTCGGCAGCCGGCGTCAGCGAGCGGTTTTTACGTTTAATTAGCGTCAGGCTACGATTGATTTCCGGATAGAGACGCCGCACCGTGAGGGCGCGATCCGCTGGTAAGGGTAACGCCAGCGCAGGCAGAATACTGATGCCGATTCCCACCTGCACCATCGGGAACAACGTGGCGGGATGACCAATCTCCTGCACGACTTCAGCCCTGATATTCTGCTGCTGCATTGCCGCATCAATCAAAACCCGACTGCCGGAAGCGTAATCCTGCAATACCATCGTGCGACCATCAAGCATCGCCCATTCAGCCCTTTCCACTTTCGCCAGCGGATCATCTTCGCGACATAACAGCAGGAAAGGCTCATCCAGAATCGCGATGCTATCGAAATCGCTGTCGCTGAGCGGCCCAATCACGATGCCGAAATCGACTTCGGCGTTACGCACACTTTGCAGCACCCATTGCTGGGCGCGATCGTGAAGAATCACTTTGATATCGGGAAAATGGTGCTGGCTGGCGGCCAGACATTGCGGCATCAGATGCGCGGAAATGGTCTGGCTGGCTGCCACTCTGACCGTACCACTGCGCTGCTCGCCAAAACTTCGGATGTCCAGTAGCGTGGTATGAATCTCCTCCAGCAGGCGCTCCATGCGTGACGCCAGCTGTTTTCCCGCCTCTGTCAGCATCACCTCCCGGGTGGTTCTGTCCAGCAACCGCACGCCGGTTTCGGCTTCCAGCTCTTTAATACTGTGGCTGACTGCCGACTGGCTCAGGCCTATCGCCTGCCCTGCCTGACTGAAGCCACCATAGTGGGCCACGGCAATAAACGTTCGCAGCTGACGCAGGGTATAATTCATCGATTGCGCTCATAGATTAATTCAATAAATCAATTTTATTTCTAAAACTACTTGCCGCACAATCGCGCTATTGAATAATTTACCGGAATTTAGCAATGGGCTTTCTAAAACTCGATCCGATGATGGTTAAACTGATCATCACCGTGCTGCTGGCCTCTTTCCTGCCAGCAAAAGGGATCTACGTTGATATCTTCAGTTACCTCGCGACGGCAGCGATAGCGCTGCTGTTCTTTATGCACGGTGCCAAACTTTCGCGTGAAAAGATCATCGCAGGCAGCAGTCACTGGCAGTTGCATCTGTGGATCATGTTCAGCACCTTTGTGCTGTTTCCGGCACTGGGTCTGCTGCTGGTCTGGTGGCATCCGGTTGATGTCGGTCCGGAAATTTACACTGGTTTTATCTACCTCTGTATCCTGCCGGCTACCGTCCAGTCTGCCATCGCCTTTACCTCAATGGCGGGCGGGAATGTCGCGGCAGCGGTGTGCAGCGCCTCGGCATCGAGCCTGCTGGGTGTGTTTATTTCACCGTTGCTGGTGAATCTGGTCATGGATATCCACAGCAGCGCGCCGAGTGATGGTCTGGAGCAAATCGGTAAGATTATGCTGCAACTGATGGTGCCTTTCATTCTGGGTCACCTCTCACGTCGCTGGATCGGTGGCTGGATTGAGAAACACCGTAGCCTGATTGGCAAAACTGACCAGACTTCGATTCTGCTGGTAGTCTATTCCGCCTTCAGTGAAGCCGTGGTGAACGGCATCTGGCATCGCGTTGGATTAATGACGCTGGTGTGGATTGTGGCCGGTTCCATTATTCTGCTGACCGCCGTGCTGCTCATCAATCTGCTGGCTTCGCGTCTGTTCCGCTTTAAGCGCGCCGATGAAATCGTGGTGTTGTTTTGTGGCTCGAAGAAGAGTCTGGCGAATGGCGTGCCGATGGCGAATATTCTGTTCCCGGCCAGTACGGTGGGGATTATTGTGCTGCCGCTGATGATTTTCCATCAGGTACAACTGATGGTCTGCTCGTTTATCGCCGGACGCTACAAGAAGACCAATGAGAAACAGCAGGCTCTGCAGGTGAAAGATTCAGTGATGGAGTCTCAGAAGTAAAACCGTTGCCCGCCTGTGCGGGCACGATTATGTGCGGGTCTGGAGCGGCTTAACTAATCCCTCCAGGCCCTCTGCTTTTATGGTCAGGGTCAGTTGCATAAGATCACCAAGCTGACCAGACGGAAAGTCGCCACTGCGGGCAAACCAGAGCAGATAAGGCTCAGGCAGATCGATCAGCATCCGCCCTTTGTATTTGCCAAACGGCATAGGCGTATTGGCTATCGCCACCAGCTGATGCTCATCCATTTCAGGCACCCAGCAGGCGGATCATTTCCGCTTCATCAATCACTTCAATGCCCAGCTCCTGTGCTTTCGCCAGCTTTGAACCGGCCGCTTCACCGGCAATCAGCAGATCGGTTTTCTTCGATACGCTGCCGCTGACTTTTGCCCCCAGCGCGATAAGCTGCGCTTTGGCATCATCGCGGTTCATCTGCGACAGCGAACCGGTCAGCACCACCGTTTTACCGGCAAATGGACTGTCGATCTCTTCGGCTTTCACCACGACCACCTGCGGCCAGTGAATGCCGATGTCGTCTGTCAGCTGGCGGATAACCTCACGGTTGCTCTCCTCCTCCATGAAGTTGCGCACGTGTGCGGCAACGACTTTGCCGACATCCGGCACGGCAATCAGCGCCTCAAGATCGGCATCCATCACCTTTTGCAATTCACCAAAATGGTTAGCCAGATTGGCGGCAGTAGCCTCACCCACTTCGCGAATGCCCAGCGCATAAAGGAAACGCGCCAGCGTGGTCGACTTCGCTTTCTCCAGCGCGTCGACGATATTCTGCGCCGATTTCGGGCCCATACGATCCAGGCCTGTCAGCTTGCCGGCCGTGAGACGGAACAAATCGGCAGGCGTATCGACGTACTCTTTTTCCACCAGCTGATCGATAATCTTATCGCCCATACCGTCCACATCCAGCGCCCGACGCGAGACAAAGTGCTTCAGTGCCTCTTTACGTTGCGCACCGCAGATCAGACCGCCAGTGCAGCGCGTGACTGACTCGCCTTCGACCCGCTCCACCTCGGAACCACAGACCGGGCAATGGGCAGGAAAGACTACTTCACGCGTCTCTTCAGGGCGTTCAGCGATCACTACGTTGACCACCTGCGGGATCACATCACCGGCACGGCGAATCACCACACGGTCGCCAATGCGTAATCCCAGCCGCTCAATTTCATCCGCATTATGCAGCGTGGCATTGCTGACGATGACGCCTGCCACCTGCACCGGCTCAAGACGAGCCACCGGCGTGATAGCGCCCGTGCGGCCAACCTGGAATTCGACGTCACGTACCCAGGTCAGCTGTTCCTGTGCCGGGAATTTGAAGGCAATCGCCCAGCGCGGTGCCCGCGCCACAAAGCCCAGTTGCTCCTGTAATGCCTGTGAATCGACCTTGATCACCACGCCATCAATATCGAACCCCAGGTTCGGACGCTGTTGCTCAATATCCCGATAGAAAGCCAGGGCTTCTTCGGCGTTGTTCACCAGCTTAATGCGGTCGCTGACCGGCAGGCCCCAGGCTTTGAACTGTTGCAGGCGCCCCATGTGACTATGCGGCATCTCCCCGCCTTCCAGCAGGCCAAAACCGTAGCAGAAGAAAGTTAATGGACGTTTAGCGGTAATGCGCGGATCAAGCTGACGCAGAGAGCCTGCCGCTGCGTTGCGCGGGTTAGCAAAAACTTTGCCGTCAGTGCGTCGCGCTTCCTCATTCAGCTTTTCGAAGCCGCGCTGCGTCATAAATATTTCACCGCGGACTTCCAGCCGGGCCGGAATATTGTCGCCTTTTAGCCGCAGCGGAATCGCGCGAATGGTACGAACGTTGGCGGTAATGTTCTCGCCGGTAGTACCGTCACCGCGCGTCGCGGCCCGGACCAGCAGGCCATTTTCATACATCAGGCTGACCGCAGCGCCATCGAGCTTGAGTTCACAGCAGTAGGTAATGTCGTCACTGCTTTTCAGCCGATCCTGCACCCGCTTGTTGAAAGCCATGAACGTGGCTTCATCAAAGGCGTTGTCCAGCGACAGCATCGGGACTTCGTGGCGGACCTGCTCAAATACCGTTAGCGGCGCAGCACCTACGCGTTGCGTCGGCGAGTCCGGGGTAATGAGATCGGGGTGTTCCTCTTCCAGCTGACGCAGTTCACGCATCAGACGATCATATTCGGCATCCGGCACTTCCGGCGCATCCATGACGTGATAGAGATATTCGTGATGGCGCAACGTGGTGCGCAGTTCGGTGATGTGATCCTGGACGGATTTCATATAGCCCCATCAGATAAAAAACCCCCGACAGGCGGGGGTTTATTTTAACAATTCAGATAGCGATCAGCGCAGGTCTCAGACGCCAACCACATCGCGGATACGCGCTTTGTAGGTTTCCAGCTTCTGCGGCGTCATCATGCGACGCTCATCATCCAGCACGACACCGCCAACGTCATCAGCGATACGCTGTGCCGACTGCAGCATCAGCTTGAAGTTCTGATTCGCGTCACCATAAGAAGGCACCATCATAAAGATAGAGATGCCTGGCGTGCTGAAATCGGTCATCAGGTCCGGGTTGAACGATCCTGGCTTAACCATGTTAGCCAGACTGAACAGGACCGGACCGCTGCCTGCAGGACTAAGATGACGATGGAAAATGTTCATCTCACCAAACTGGAAGCCCGCCTGCAGAATACCCTGTAGTAAGGCCTCACCGTTCAGCTCACCGCCCGAATGGGCGGCAACATGAAGCACCAGTACCGCTTCTTTCGGTTTTTCCGCTGGCGCTTTCGCTGCAGGCTGTGAAGGCGCGGGAGCCGGCGTTACTTCAGGCTGTGGCTCAGGTTCTGCCTGGTACTGCGGAGCGGGCTGGACAGATTCCAGCGGATCGAGATCCAGCAGCGGGTCAGCCTGAACGGGCGGCGCGACAAAAGTCGGTGCAGGCTGCTGACGAACCGGTTCAGGGCGCGGCTGCGGAGCAGGCTTCGGCGCCGTGTTGAAAAGCGGATCGCTTTCTGGTTCAGGTTGCGGTGCGGGTCGTGGCGCAGGCTGACGCACAGGCTCAGCAGGCGCTTGCTTACGCGGCGCTTCTGGCTGTGGCTCACGAATCTCATCGAAACGCGGTTCCTGGTGTGTGCTGCGATCGGAACGAACGCGAACCTCGCCGACGCCGTCATCTTCGTCGTCAATCAGGTCCTGCTCATCATGTTCTTCACGTTGTTTCAGACGTTTGTGCGGGCGATCGCGGAACACTGACGAACGCTCTTTACGGCTGGTCCACAGCCCGTGAAGAAGGAGCGCTATAATGGCGATCGCGCCAACAACGATTAATATCAGACGCAAATCCTGCATCATTGTATTCTCTGTTGTTCCAATACCTTGCCACCGCGGCAAACTTTATCCTCTAACTGTATTTGCCCTGCTACACAAGTGCAAGTCTGTGCACTATTTTCTGACAAATAAGATAGGCAACCCACGCTTTTTCGCTGTTTTTTTACCCAAACGGCACCTGGCCTGGAGAAAAAGCCAGGTTATAGTGGGCGCGCCTCAACACTTTCAGGAGAAATGGCTTTATGGCCCGTGAGAATTCGGTCTCAGATTTTAACGGCACGCACTACTTTAGCCAGGGCTGGAAACTGGTCCGTCTGCCTGGTATTCGCCGCTTTGTGGTGATGCCGCTGCTGATTAACATTATTATGCTCGGTGGCGCATTCATCTGGCTGTTCTATCGTCTCGGTGAATGGATCCCGCGCCTGATGGCCCATATTCCCGACTGGCTGCAGTGGCTGAGCTATCTGTTATGGCCGCTGTCGGTGATAGCGATTGTGCTGGTGTTCAGCTACTTCTTCTCGACGCTGGCAAACCTTATTGCCGCTCCTTTCTGCGGCCTGCTGGCCGAACAGCTGGAAGGCCGTCTGACCGGCAAGCCCCTGCCTGACAGCGGCTGGGCAGGAATGATCAAAGATGTGCCGCGCATCATGAAGCGCGAGTTGCAGAAGCTGGGCTATTATCTGCCCCGTGCGCTGGGACTGCTGCTGCTCTACTTTATTCCTGGCTTTGGTCAGACGGTTGCGCCCGTTCTGTGGTTCCTGTTCAGTGCCTGGATGTTATCCATTCAGTATTGCGACTATCCGTTCGACAACCATAAAGTGCCGTTTCAGCAGATGCGGAACGCCCTGCGTCGCCACAAAACCGCGAATATGCAGTTCGGCGCACTCACCAGCCTGTTCACTATGATTCCGATCCTGAACCTCGTGATTATGCCGGTTGCCGTTTGCGGTGCCACCGCCATGTGGGTCGATCGCTACCGGCCGCAGCTGGCACGCAATGAGGTGCGCTAAACTCATCAGCGCGCCTTATGCTCTTTTTCGCAGGGCTTATTGCCGGGGGACATATAGATATACGATTTCTTTCCTTCCGCCCCCAGGCAGAACAGGTATGCTCATAGGGTTCCCAATAATTCATACAGTTAAGGGCAGGCTATGAGTAAGATCTATGAAGACAACTCTTTGACAATTGGTCATACGCCGCTGGTTCGACTGAACCGCATCGGTAACGGCCGCATTCTTGCGAAAGTTGAATCCCGTAACCCGAGCTTCAGCATTAAATGCCGTATCGGTGCCAATATGATTTGGGACGCAGAGAAACGCGGTATTCTGAAACCCGGCATTGAGCTGGTGGAACCGACCAGCGGTAACACCGGTATTGCGCTGGCCTACGTGGCTGCTGCGCGTGGTTACAAACTCACGCTGACCATGCCGGAAACCATGTCGGTGGAACGTCGTAAGCTGCTGAAGGCGCTGGGCGCGAAGCTGGTTCTGACCGAAGGTGCTAAAGGCATGAAGGGTGCCATTGGCAAAGCGGAAGAGATTGTCGCCAGCGACCCGGACAAATATGTGCTGCTGCAGCAGTTCAGCAACCCGGCTAACCCGGAAATCCACGAAAAGACCACCGGCCCGGAAATCTGGGAAGACACCGATGGCGAAGTGGATGTCTTTATTGCCGGTGTCGGCACCGGCGGTACGCTGACCGGCGTGAGTCGCTACATCAAAAACACCAAAGGCAAAAAAGAACTGATTACTGTCGCGGTTGAGCCGACCGATTCACCGGTGATTGCGCAGGCGCTGGCAGGTGAAGAGATTAAACCCGGCCCGCACAAAATTCAGGGTATTGGTGCCGGCTTTATTCCGGGGAACCTTGAGCTGAACCTGGTTGACCGCGTAGTGGCCATTACCAATGAAGAAGCGATCAGTACGGCGCGCAGGCTGATGGAAGAAGAAGGTATCCTCGCCGGTATCTCTTCCGGTGCTGCCGTCGCCGCCGCGCTGAAGCTGCAGGAAGACGAAACCTTCGCAAATAAAAACATCGTGGTGATTCTGCCCTCCTCTGGCGAACGCTATCTGAGTACCGCGCTGTTCGCCGATCTCTTCACTGAGAAAGAGCTGCAGTAGCCGGAGCCGATAGTCTGAAAATGTCGAAAAAAGCACCCATTCGGGTGCTTTTTTGTGGTGCAGATCTCACTTTCGCCACCCGGCAGATTGATTTCAGTGATGCCGATCTGGTATTCAGACTGCCAATTATTTCGATGCCTGAAATTAATCCGCATTTGAAGTGGATCAAGCTGAATCGATTTACGGATTCAGTGAAACGGCGAATCACGGCATAATTAACCGGTGACGTGTAGAATCGGTTTTGAGACGCAACGGATTGTAGATTTGACGCATGCGCGTCTTTGGTCAGCATGAAGCTATACCCGCGCACCTACACAGGCTAAAGTGAAGGCTCCAGGCTAGACTTTAGATCCATAACACTCATCCTGATAACGTTGGGGAAATAGAATGTTCCAGCAAGAAGTTACCATTACTGCACCAAACGGTCTGCATACTCGCCCAGCTGCGCAATTCGTTAAAGAAGCCAAAGCTTTCCAGTCAGAAATCACCGTGACCTCTAACGGCAAATCAGCGAGCGCGAAAAGCCTGTTCAAACTGCAGACGCTGGGTTTAACCCAGGGAACGGTTGTGACCCTTTCCGCGGAAGGTGAAGACGAGCAGAAAGCAGTTGAGCATCTGGTCAAACTGATGGCTGAACTGGAGTAACCTCCGCTCAGCTCTCCAGCCAATAGACTCCTCTGCGCCATTGAGTGCAAACATCTTGATCGCGGACAACCTGTCCGCGTTATTGCTTTCGTAGAGTACGTGTCCCGCGACAATGGCACCGCAAAGAGTCCCATCAGCCATCGTGATTAAAAGGTAGCGTTATGATTTCAGGCATTTTAGCATCACCAGGTATCGCTTTCGGCAAAGCACTGCTGCTGAAAGAAGACGAGATCGTCATCAACCGCAAGAAAATTTCTGATGACCAGGTTGAGCAGGAAGTTCAGCGCTTCCTCGATGGCCGCAGCAAAGCGGCATTACAACTGGAAGCGATTCGCGTCAAAGCGGGTGAAACCCTCGGTGAAGAGAAAGCAGCCATCTTCGAAGGCCACATCATGTTGCTGGAAGATGAAGAGCTGGAGCAGGAAATCATCGACCTGATCAAAAAAGATCACGCGACTGCCGATGCTGCTGCTTATTCGGTCATTGATGGCCAGGCGAAAGCACTGGAAGAGTTAGATGACGAATACCTGAAAGAGCGTGCGGCTGACGTGCGTGACATCGGTAAGCGTCTGCTGCAAAACATCCTCGGTCTGCACATCGTTGACCTGAGCGCGATTCCGGACGAATCCATTCTGGTGGCCAAAGATTTAACGCCGTCAGAAACCGCACAGCTGAACCTGAAAAAGGTGCTGGGCTTTATCACCGATCTGGGTGGCCGTACCTCACATACCTCAATCATGGCGCGCTCGCTGGAAATCCCGGCTATTGTCGGCACCGGCAATGTAACCGTCACGGTTAAAAACGGCGATTTCCTGATCCTGGATGGCGTTAACAATGCGATTCACGTCAATCCTTCGGAAGCGATTCAGGAAGAGCTGAAAGCCGTACAGAACCAGTATCTGTCGGAAAAACACGAATTAGCCAAGCTGAAAGATCTGCCAGCCGTGACGCTGGATGGCCATCAGGTTGAAGTCTGTGCCAACATCGGTACTGTGCGTGATATCGCCGGTGCTGAGCGTAACGGCGCGGAAGGCGTTGGCCTCTACCGTACCGAATTCCTGTTCATGGATCGCGACTCTCTGCCAAGTGAAGAAGAGCAGTTCCAGGCGTATAAAGCCGTTGCTGAAGCGATGGGTTCACAGGCCGTTATCGTGCGTACCATGGATATTGGCGGTGACAAAGATCTGCCTTACATGAACCTGCCGAAAGAAGAGAACCCGTTCCTCGGCTGGCGTGCTATCCGTATCGCGATGGACCGCAAAGAGATTCTGCATGCACAGCTGCGTGCCATCCTGCGCGCCTCCTCTTTCGGTAAACTGCGCATCATGTTCCCGATGATCATTTCGGTTGAAGAAGTACGCAGCCTGAAAGCGGAACTGGAACTGCTGAAAGCGCAGTTGCGTGAAGAAGGTAAAGCCTTTGATGAAAGCATCGAAGTCGGCATCATGGTCGAGACCCCGGCTTCCGCCGTCATTGCCCATCACCTGGCGAAGGAAGTCGACTTCTTCAGTATTGGGACAAACGATCTGACGCAGTATACTCTGGCGGTCGATCGTGGTAATGATTTGATCTCGCACCTGTACAACCCAATGACGCCGTCTGTGCTTAACTTAATCAAGCAAGTCATTGATGCATCTCACGCTGAAGGTAAATGGACCGGCATGTGTGGTGAGCTGGCAGGTGATGAACGTGCTACACTACTGTTACTGGGAATGGGGCTGGACGAGTTCAGCATGAGTGCCATTTCTATCCCTGGCATCAAGAAAATCATTCGTAATACTAATTTTGAAGATGCGAAGGCATTGGCAGAGCAGGCATTGGCTCAACCGACAGCGGAAGACTTAATGAACCTGGTTAACAAGTTCATTAAGGAAAAAACGCTCTGCTAACCTGCATGATGCTGGCCCCAAATTACTGCTTAGGAGAAGATCATGGGTTTGTTTTCTAAACTTTTTGGCGAAAAAACGGATAGCGCTGGGACAATCGACATCGTAGCGCCTCTGTCAGGCGAAATCGTGAACATTGAAGACGTACCAGATGTGGTGTTTGCAGAAAAAATCGTGGGCGACGGTATTGCGATCAAACCCAGCGGCAACAAAATGGTTGCGCCTGTTGATGGCACTATCGGCAAGATTTTTGAAACCAATCACGCTTTTTCGATCGAATCAGACAACGGCATCGAGCTGTTCGTCCACTTCGGTATCGATACGGTTGAACTGAAAGGTGAAGGCTTCAAACGCATCGCTGAAGAAGGCCAGAAGGTCAAAAAAGGCGACGTGGTTATTGAGTTCGATCTGCCGTTGCTGGAAGAGAAAGCAAAATCAACCCTGACACCGGTTGTCATCTCCAACATGGATGAAATCAAGGAATTGATTAAGCTGTCTGGCCAGGTCACCGTCGGCGAAACGCCGGTGATTCGCATCAGAAAGTAAGCATTCGTATATAACATAACGGCACCTGCGGGTGCCGTTATCGTTTCTGCTGGATGAAGTTTTAACCCTGCCAGTGTGGCAGGCGCAGCGTCAGTTCAAGTCCGCCTTCTGGCCGGTTCCGCGCCTCAACTTCACCATGATGCGCCAGAATCACTTTACGCACGATAGCCAGTCCCAGACCATAACCTTTGCCCATCAGCGGCGAATTCACCCGCACAAACGGGTCAAAAATACTGGAGAGTTTCTCCTCATCGACACCCGGCCCCTGATCGCGCACCTGAATCGCCAGCCACTGCTGCTCTGTGCGTAAGTCGACCTCAATCCGCTGCCCTGGCAAAGAGAAGCGCAGCGCATTGCGTAAGACGTTCTCGACACCGCGCCGTATCAGCTCCGCATTGCCCCGCACGGTGTAATCGCCCCGCTCGTCAACCTGTAACTCCACCTGCACACCAGGGATCTGTGCTTCATAGCGGACATCGGTGATGACCGCCTCCAGCAATCCGGTCAGGTCAAAATATTGCTCATCCGGGATGCTTTCATGTTCAGCCCGCGACAGCGTTAGCAGTTCACCTATCATTTTGTCCAGACGACGCGCCTCTTCATCAATGCGATCAAGCGAACTGTTTACGCTTTCTGGCGTCTGTCTGGCAAGTCCGGTCGCCAGCTGCAGTCGCGCCAGCGGTGAACGAAGCTCATGTGAGATATCGTGCAGCAGCTCTTCCCGGGCGCGCACCAGGGTATCAAGCCGCTCAACCATGGCATCAAACGCTTCTGCGACATTTGAAATCTCGTCGTGGCGCTTCCGCATAATCGGGAACAGACGCACGCTTAAATCGCCCTCGGCGACGCGGGAAAATCCCTCGCGCAACTGGCGCATGGGCCGCGTCAGATTCCAGGCCAGCAGCAGACTGAACAGCAACCCCACCGAACCAGCGAAGACAAACATCGGCTCGGGAATATTCAGAAATTTTCGCGGCATCATGTTCTGTTTGCTGTTCATGCGCATACCATCCAGGTCGTAGCGCAGCTGATATTCTTTGCCATCCGCACCCTGTACCCAGCGCACCACCTCTTCAGGAAGACGGCCCCTGAAATCCAGGTTGCCGCTGTCCTGGGATTGTGGCGATTTAGCCTGCTGCGTAACGTGAAAGAACTGGCGGTCAGTTTCATCCCAGTCAGACAGCATCGCATTCAGCTCATCAGGCCCGCCCCGCTTCAGCACCGATGCAGCAGAGGTCATCTGCAGATCAATGATGCGACGGATAGCCATTATTTCAGGCGGTTCATGCCGTTTACCGGAAAGCGAAAAACCGAGCCAGATAAGCTGGCTCATGATGACAAAAACGACCCAGAAGCCGATAAAGATCTTCCAGAACATACGACCGCGGTAACTCTGTTTCATCGAATGCGATAACCGATGCTGCGTACGGTTTCGATATTGATGCTATCAGCGGTTAACGCGCTAAGCTTCTGGCGAATGTTGCTGATGTGCACATCAACACTGCGATCGTAGGCTTCACGCGGACGACCCAGCCCCTTTTCAGAGAGTTCATCTTTTGACACGACCCTGTCCGGCGCGCGCAGCAGCAGATCCAGCAGATTAAATTCTGAAGCAGTCAGATCGAAGGTTTTGCCCTGCCATTCACTCATTCGGGTGGCAGGATTAAGCGTCAGGTCTCCCCAGCGCAGCGGCTCTTTAGCATCCGGCTGCGGTACCTGCTCCTCGAAACGGCGCAATACCGCGCGCAGGCGGGCGACCAGTTCACGGGGATAACAGGGTTTAGGCATATAGTCATCCGCCCCCATCTCCAGGCCGATCACGCGATCAATATTATCGCCTTTGGCAGTCAGCATGATCACCGGTATCCGGCTGTTCTGGCGCACCTGACGTAACACATCGATGCCACTCATGTCGGGCAGCATAATATCCAGAATCATGGCAGTGAACTCGCCGGAGAGCGCGCCCTGAATCCCGGCGCTGCCGGTCAGCACCAGCTGGGCATCAAATCCTTCGGCAATAAGGTACTGGCTTAACATCGTGCCTAATTCGACATCATCATCAACAAGCAAAATTTTCATGGTTATCTCTCGACAGAATTGGCGCTATTTTGTCCTGTGCCGGGCATTCGCGCAGCCTGATTTACGCGATCCTTACAGATTCAGTTTATCCGTTATGGGAGTGCTGGCTAAAAAAAAGACCTGTGGGCGTTAAAGGCGCGCACAGGTCTGGTTCCGTATCAGCAGAGATTACTGATGATAGAGTCCGGTCGAGAGATAACGATCGCCACGATCGCAGGCGATCGCCACCACGACGCTACCCGGATTCGCCTGCGCAATACGCAGCGCACCCGCCACCGCACCGCCCGAACTGACGCCACAGAAAATACCTTCACGGCGAGCCAGCGCACGCATGGTCTCTTCCGCTTCTTTCTGCGTCATATCCATCACATCATCCACTAAGTCGGGGCGGTAGATCCCCGGCAGATAGGCCAGCGGCCAGCGGCGAATGCCCGGAATACTGCTGCCTTCACTCGGCTGTAAACCGATCACCTGCACGCCCGTGTTGTGCTCTTTCAGGAAACGTCCCACGCCGGTGATCGTGCCGGTGGTGCCCATGCTGGAGATAAAATGGGTCATGCGCTGGTTCGACTGCTGCCACAACTCCGGCCCGGTGGTCTGATAGTGACCCAGCGGGTTATCGGGATTATTAAACTGATCCAGCACCCGGCCTTCACCACGCGCCGCCATCGCCAGTGCCAGATCGCGTGCGCCCTCCATGCCCTGCTCCCGCGGCACCAGAATCAGCTCTGCGCCATACGCACGCATCGCATCCTGCCGCTCCTGACTCATGTTGTCCGGCATCAGCAGGCGAAGTCGGTAGCCTTTCATCGCCGCGATCATCGCCAGCGCAATGCCGGTGTTGCCGCTGGTGGCTTCAATCAGCTGATCGCCGGGTGAAATTTCACCGCGCAACTCCGCCTGATTGATCATTGACCAGGCCGCGCGATCTTTTACCGAGCCTGCCGGATTATTGCCTTCCAGCTTGAGCCAGACCTCACTGCCGTTAGCTGGCGTCAGGCGCTGCAGCTTAATCAGCGGGGTATTGCCGATGGTATGTTCAAGAGTCGTCACGGTGCAGTTCCTGGCATCTTACAAACGAGAGGCGAAAAAAAGGCGGGAGTGACACTCCCGCCCGGTGTTGATGAGAAAATATCAGGCGCTTTGTGCAAAGGCAACTGCGCGCAGCGGCGTGTCGCCCTTATAGAGCCGCGCCTGCTGCAAGCCAACAAACAGGCGCTCGCCGCGAATCGGGGCTGTCTGCTCACCTTCAAACACCAGTGAGAACGGCTCGCTCTGCCAGCCAGCAGGCTGAACCACCAGCTGCCAGAAGTGGCCACGCGGGCTGACTTCCAGCACCTGCACCGGCAGCGGGGTTTCTAAACTGCTGCGGCGTGACACGTCGACTTCCCACGGACGCAGGAACAGCTCAACCGCGCCCTGATGAGCTGAGGTATAACCCAGCGGCCAGTGGTGCGCGCCGACATGGAACTGCGATCCCTGAATTTCGCCATCAAAGCGATTCACTTCACCCAGGAACTCCAGCACAAAGCGGGTCGCCGGATCGCGCCATACATCATCTGGCGTGCCGACCTGCTCAATGTTGCCCTGACTCATCACCACCACGCGATCCGCGACTTCCATCGCCTCTTCCTGGTCGTGGGTCACAAACACGCTGGTGAATTTAATCTCTTCATGAAGCTGACGCAGCCAGCGGCGCAGCTCTTTACGCACCTGAGCATCCAGCGCACCAAAAGGTTCATCCAGCAGCAAAATCTGCGGCTCAACTGCCAACGCACGCGCCAGCGCCACACGCTGCTTCTGGCCGCCTGACAGCTGTGCCGGGAAGCGGTTAGCCAGATGCGCCAGCTGCACCATCTCCAGCAGACGGGTTACACGCTGTTTGATCTCCGCCGCTGAAGGGCGTTCACGACGCGGCAGCACGGTCAGGCCAAAGGCGATGTTGTCGAATACCGTCATATGGCGGAACAGCGCATAGTGCTGGAAGACAAAGCCGACCTGACGATCGCGCGCATGCAGGCGGCTGACATCGTTGCCGTGAAAACGGATCTGACCGCTGTTCTGATGCTCCAGCCCGGCAATAATGCGCAGCAGCGTGGTTTTACCCGAGCCTGACGGGCCAAGCAGCGCCACCATTTCACCTGAGGCAATATCCAGAGAGATATCGTTCAGCACCGAGGTGCGACCAAAGGACTTGTTGATCTTGTTAATCTCAATGCTCATGATTTCCCTCCTGTTGCAGGCGTTTGTGCTGTTGCTCTAAACGCCACTGCACAATACTTTTCAGAAACAGCGTCACAATTGCCATCAGGGTTAACAGGGCGGCGGCAGTAAACGCGCCAACGGTATTGTAGTCCTGATGCAATAATTCAACCTGAAGCGGTAAGGTGTAGGTCTCACCGCGAATCGATCCCGATACCACCGAGACCGCACCAAATTCACCAATCGCACGGGCGTTGGTCAGGACGATGCCATACAGCAGCGCCCAGCGAATGTTCGGCAGCGTCACACGACGGAACATCTGCCAGCCGGACGCGCCTAACAGCACAGCCGCTTCATCTTCATGACTGCCCTGGCTCAGCATCACCGGCACCAGTTCGCGCACGACAAACGGACAGGTCACAAACACCGTCGCCAGCACCATGCCAGGCCAGGCAAACATAATCTGGATGTTATGTGCATCCAGCCAGCCGCCTGCCGGGCCATTCACGCCCCAGAACAGCAGATACATCAGACCAGCTACGACGGGCGACACGGCAAAAGGAATATCAAACAGGGTCAGCAGCAGCTGACGGCCCGGAAAGGTAAAGCGCGTCACCAGCCAGGCGAGCAGCGTGCCGAACACCAGGTTCACCGGAACGGTAATCAGCGCCACCAGCACAGTCAGCCAGATGGCGTGCAGCATGTCCGGATCGGCCAGATTGCTGAGCGCGACAATCAGCCCCTGATTCAGCGCTTCCCAGAAGATGGAGGCCATCGGCACCACCAGCAGCAGAATTGAGATCAGCGCGCCGATACCAATCAGCAGCCATTTGCCCCAGTTCACAGGCTGACGCGCCGCGTGATTGAGCTGTGAAACCTCGGCCATTAGTGACCTCCCAGACGACGGCCAAAGCGGCTCTGCAATGTATTAATCGCGAATAACAAAATCAGCGATGCCGCCAGGATCACCGAGGCGATAGCGCTGGCTGCCGGATAGTCGAACTCCTGCAGCCGGACAAAGATCATCAGCGAGGTGACTTCCGTCTTCCAGGCGATGTTACCGGCAATAAAGATTACCGCACCAAACTCACCCAGGCTGCGGGTAAAGGAGAGCGCCGTACCGGCCAGCAGCGCAGGTGCCACTTCCGGCAGCACGACGCGGCGGAAGCTCTGCCACGGTGTGGCACCCAGCGTTTCGGCCGCTTCTTCATACTCTGGGCCCAACTCTTCCAGCACCGGCTGGACGGTACGCACAACAAACGGAATGCTGGTAAAGGCCATGGCAATGGCGATACCAATCCAGGTGTAAGAAATTTTGATGTCGAACTGGGCGAACCACTGTCCGTACCAGCCGTTGACCGAAAAGAGTCCGGCCAGGGTCAGACCTGCTACCGCAGTTGGCAGTGCAAACGGCAGATCCATCAGGCCATCCAGCAGTGTCCGGCCAGGAAAACGATAACGGGTCAATATCCATGCCATCAGCATGCCGAACACCGCATTAAACAGGGACGCGACACCGGCAGAGATCAGTGTCACCTTGTAGGCGGCCACCAGCTGAGGGTTGGTCACGACATCCCAGTACTGTTGCAGCGTCATCTGCGACAGTTGCATGATCACGGCGCTAATCGGCAACAGCAGGATCAGACAGGTAAAGAGCAGGCTGGTACCCAGGCTGAGACCGAAGCCGGGCAACACGCGTTTATGGCTGGCTGCAAACATTATCCGCGCCCCGCCGCTAACAATTTATCGAGCTCACCGCCGCTGACGAAATGCGTCTGCATCACTTTATCCCAGCCGCCAAAGGCATCTTCGACCCGGAACAGGCGGGTCTGCGGGAAGCGATCTTTCTGCTCCGCCATCAGCTGTGGATTGTTCACACGATAATAGTAGTGAGTAATAATATTCTGCGCTTCTGGCGTGTAGAGATAGTTCAGGTAGGCGCTGGCCGCATCAGCGGTTTTATTAGTGGCGACATTCTTATCCACCCATGCCACCGGAAATTCCGCCAGAATGTTGGTTTTCGGCACCACCACTTCGTATTCATTTTTACCGTACTGGTTGCGGATGTTATTCACCTCCGACTCAAAGCTGATCAGTACGTCGCCCAGGCCGCGCTCAGCAAAGGTGGTGGTTGCGCCGCGACCGCCGGTGTCGAAAACTTCCACGTT
Source organism: Pantoea sp. 9140 (assembly GCF_000745295.1). NCBI lineage: Bacteria > Pseudomonadati > Pseudomonadota > Gammaproteobacteria > Enterobacterales > Erwiniaceae > Pantoea > Pantoea sp. 9140. The sequence continues at coordinate 2,767,699 of NZ_JQNO01000001.1, forward strand.
TTTCAGGAATTGCGTCATAAAGGCACGGGTTTTGGCCTGATCGCCGCCGTCCGCTTTATCTGCTGCGCCCCAGGCGGCCAGGTAGGTATAGCGGCCATTACCCGAGGTTTTCGGGTTCGGGAAAATCAGCTTCACATCGCTGCGGGTCAAATCTGACCAGTCATGAATCTGCTTTGGATTCCCTTTGCGCACCAGAAACGCCATGGTGGAGTAGAAAGGCGAGCTGTTGTTCGGCAGACGGCTTTTCCAGTCTGCGGCAATGAGATTGCCTTTATCGTGCAACACCTGCACATCTGTTACCTGGTTGTACGTGACCACATCTGCGCGCAGTCCCTGCAGGATAGCCAGCGCCTGCTTCGATGAACCGGCGTGCGACATCTTAATGGTCAGGGGATCAGTGGGGTGACTGGCATCCCACTGTTTAACAAACGGAGCATTCAGGGCGACAAACAGCTCCCGCGATACATCGTATGAGCTATTAAGAAGTTCAGTGGCATTGGCTGCGCCGGCCAGGCTCAGCGACAACGCGATACCGCTCACGATTTTTTTCATCGCTTGTAATGTCATTTGGCACCCTGAAAAAGTTTGATGCGGATCTCACCCGCTGAGGCATCAGTTTATTTATAACTCAGTGAAAACCAGTAACGGTTTTATATATCGTTTGATGATTTCAAAGTCGAAAAAAGCATAAGACGACGGCAGAGTTTATGCAGAAATCAGCAAAAGCCGATGGAGGAGAGGAACCGCGTGCAGCCCATGCGGGCAGGGGTTTTACGAGGGTTCAGCGACCGCCGGAGGGGCGGCACGCTGAAGAAAAAGATTAACGCTGCCAGACAATCTTGCTGATTTTCCAGTTTTTCAGGGTATCGTCAGAGGGCATCAATCCCTCCGGTCCGTGCCAGTCGCCGTGATAGACATAGGTCAGATGCTGGCTGCCAGGCGCACGGCACGCCACGTCACGCGCATCAGTGCCGCTGGCGAGTGTGCAGTTGTCGAAGGCTTTGCTGAACTTATTACTGAAGGCGTCGCCCACTTTACTGCCGTCACTGCTGGCAATCGCGCTGTCCATCACCTCAATACGTTCGATCTGCGACTGTCCGTAAATCACCAGCTTAACCTCGCCGTCATCCAGCGCCTGCAAGAAAGAGACCACCTGACCGTTCTGACTGCGCATGCCCTGACGCAGGGTATAGTCACCGTTCAGTCCGTCCTTAATCGCGTCCTCTTTCATGGCGGTGGAGGCGGTTAATCCCCCTACACCCTGTTCAGTCGCGGTCAGCGAGGAACCGAACCAGTTCCACGGCAGCGCCGAAGACCAGTGATACGTCAGCGGATTCCACCAGCTTGCCTGCTGGCTGCTGTCAGCGCCGGAGCCCGAACTGGCACAGCCGCTCAGTGCAACGGCGGCGATCAGTAGCGTGGAACGAACAGCTTTCATGAGAACTCCTGTAAATGCGATGCCGGAAAGGCGGAACTGATTGGAGTCGCAAAGCGACAAAAAGTTTAGTTGAGATGATGTTCAGGCAGAAAGCAGTCGCGACAGCGACGATTCGATTGCAGCCAGATCAGCGCCAGCAGGTCGAACAGCGTCAGCAGCAACGGCAGCGGCGAACTCAGCAGATCGCCCTGCACAAACTGCCAGCCCTGCCAGAGCAGATTCACCAGCAGCGACAGCGCTAACACGCTGCGCCAGTGCTGCCAGAGGCGCGGCAGTCGCGTGCGATAGCCGGTCAGCAGCAGGCCCGCCAGCGCCGGTAAACCCAGCGCCAGGCCGACCCAGAACGCCTGACGATCCGGATAGAACAGTGCCAGCAGGTCGTTGCCCTGCTGCCGTGACGCTCCGGCCATCACCAGCAGCAGCCAGGTCCGCGCCTGAAGTAACAGGATCGGCCAAAAAAGAAACGGCAGCCGCAGCTGCCCTCTGGCGTCATACTCGTCCGGCGAATAGCCAGGCAACGGATTAGTATTCACGATCTTCGATCAGACGTTTACCAAACAGCAGCGCGTCGACCGGCTCATAATCGAGCTTCTCATAGAACGCCACCACCTGATCGTTCTCTTCGCGGATCATCAGATGCAGTTTCGGACAGCCGCGCGCGATGAGTTTCTTCTCCAGACGGTTCATCAGGGCATTGGCAAAGCCGCGTCCCTGATAGTCAGGATGCACCGCCAGATAATACGCCGCGCCGCGATGACCATCGTAACCGCCCATCAGCGTGCCAACGACCACGCCGCCCACTTCAGCGACCAGAAAGAGATCGGGGTCGTGATTCATTTTGCGTTCGATATCCAGCTCGGGATCGTTCCATGGCCGTAACAAATCGCAACGTTCCCATAAGGTGATCACTTCTTCAAAATCTTCCTGGCGGAAGGCGCGGATTTCCATCTTATTTACCTGCAGATAAGCACAATTTGCTGATTATCACGCATTCTCTGCCGCACGCAACCCTCGATGACCGGCGGAAAATAAAAAAGCGCAAATTTTCTGTTCGCGACCTGCAATACAAAGTAATGCCCTGAAATGGTTCTGTGATCGCAGGCAACAGAGCCTTAGGCTATAACACCGGCAAGATTCCTGTTACCGGACCCGTACATGCAGCTGCTTAAACGTTTGATTCATCGTCGTCAGTTACTTCTTTCCGGTCTGGCTCTGGCCATTTTATCGCCGCGTGCGATTCAGGCTAAAGAGCAGTCGGGCCTTACCGGGGCAAATCGCCATACGCGCCCTGCCCCGCCAGCGAAAAACGGTAAACGCATCGTGATGATCGATCCGGGGCACGGTGGCATCGACTCTGGTGCGGTGGGTGAAGAGGGTTCTGAAGAGAAGCATATCGTGCTGGAGATTGCCGGTAACGTGCAGCGGCAGCTTCAGAGCCATCCGCGCATTGAAGTGCGCCTGACCCGCGACAGTGACCACTTTATTCCGCTTTATCAGCGGGTGGAAATCGCCCACCAGCACGGTGCCGATCTCTTTATGTCGATTCATGCTGACGGCTTTACCAGCCCCGATGCCAGCGGTGCCTCGGTGTTTGCGCTCTCTAACCGCGGTGCCAGTAGCTCGATGGCACGTTATCTCTCACAGCGTGAGAACGATGCGGACAAACTGGGCGGCGTAAAGGCACAGCAGCAGGATCACTATCTGCAGCAGATTCTGTTCGACCTGGTACAGACCGATACCATCAAAAACAGCCTGACCCTGGGCAAGCACGTGCTGGATCAGATCCGCCCGGTGCACCATCTGCACAGCCAGCATACCGAGCAGGCGGCCTTCGCGGTGCTCAAGTCACCGTCGATTCCCTCGGTGCTGGTCGAAACCTCCTTTATTACCAATCCCCGTGAAGAGCAGTTGCTCGGCACTACCGCGTTTCGCCAGAAAATTGCTTCAGCGATTGCCAGCGGCATCGTCAACTACTTCGATGAGTTTGACCGCCGCAACGCCTGATTCGTCTGGCTGGTTTGCATCGTGCGACGCGCCGCGCTCATGCAAGCGGCGCGGTTTTGCGTATAATCGCGTCAGACTTTGACAAACGATAAGCGAAAAGATGGCTGATATTTCCCGCGTAAAAGCGTTCCTGCTCGCATTGCAGGATGAGATTTGTAACCAGCTGGCGGCTGAAGATGGCGGCGCACAGTTTGCTGAAGATAGCTGGCAGCGCCCTGGCGGCGGCGGCGGTCAGAGCCGCGTCCTGCGCAACGGTGCGGTATTTGAGCAGGCGGGCGTCAACTTTTCGCATGTGCATGGCGATCAGATGCCGGCATCAGCGACCGCGCACCGGCCTGAGCTGGCCGGTCGCAGCTTCGAAGCGATGGGCGTGTCGCTGGTCATCCACCCTAACAACCCTTATGTGCCGACCAGCCACGCCAACGTGCGCTTTTTTATCGCAGAGAAGCCGGGGGCCGAACCGGTCTGGTGGTTTGGCGGTGGCTTTGACCTGACGCCGTTTTATGGTTTTGAAGAAGACGCGCTGCACTGGCATCAGACCGCAGCCAGTCTCTGTCAGCCTTTTGGCGAGGATGTCTATCCGCGCTATAAAAAGTGGTGTGATGATTACTTCTATCTGAAGCATCGTGATGAGCAGCGCGGCATTGGCGGCCTCTTTTTTGACGATCTCAACACGCCCGACTTTGAGCAGAGCTTCAGCTTTATGCAGGCAGTTGGCCGTGGCTTTATGGATGCCTATCGGCCGATTGTGTCGCGCCGTAAAGATCATCCGTGGGGCGATCGTGAGCGCCAGTTCCAGCTCTACCGCCGTGGTCGCTATGTGGAGTTTAATCTGGTATGGGACCGTGGCACGCTGTTTGGTTTGCAGACCGGCGGCCGTACGGAATCGATTCTGATGTCGATGCCACCACTGGTGCGCTGGGAATATGATTATCAGCCCGATGCCGACTCGCCTGAAGCTGCGCTCTATCGCGATTTCCTGCCGGTAAAAAACTGGCTGAACCTCCCCGTCTGATCGCTTCTCCTGTTGCAGCGCGGCCCGTAACCCGCGCTGCGCTTACCTTTCTCCCGGCAGACCCGTTCCGTTTCACAGGGCACAGATTGCTACAGTGTTACCTGCGTCATTCGTCCTGACTGCTATGCTTAAGGATGGAATATGGCGCACCCCACGGTAAAAACCGCATGACGGCTCCTTCGCACCGCCTCGCAGCGCAACAATCAGAGAAACCGCATTTTCATCAGAAAGTCTCTGTTGCAATGTTATGGGTTCGCGTTACCGGTAGCAGAACATGCCACAGACCGGCTGCGAGGCCTGAGGTGCACCCTGTTCGCTTTCATTTTTCTTTTCAAGGAGTTTAGAGATGAACCAGCTAGAAGCCCTAAAACAGTTCACCACCGTGGTGGCGGACAGTGGTGATATCGAATCGATTCGTAATTACCACCCGGAAGACGCCACCACCAACCCTTCACTCATTCTGAAAGCGTCCGGTCTGGAAGGATATAAGCACCTGATAGATGACGCGATTGAGTACGCGAAAAAACAGGGCGGCAGCAAAGAGACGCAGATTATCAACGCCAGCGACAAAGTGGCGATCAACCTCGGTATGGAAATCCTGAAAAGCATACCAGGCCGTGTTTCGACCGAAGTGGATGCGCGCCTCTCCTTCGATCGTGGCATGTGTGTCACCAAAGCAGAAAAACTGATTCGGATGTATGAAGAGCACGGCATCGACCGTTCACGCGTGCTGATCAAGCTGGCCTCCACCTGGGAAGGCATCCGTGCAGCGGAAGAGCTGGAGAAGAACGGCATCCACTGTAACCTGACGCTGCTGTTCTCCTTCGCGCAGGCGCGTGCCTGTGCCGAAGCGGGCGTGTTCCTGATCTCCCCGTTCGTGGGCCGTATCTACGACTGGTACAACTCACGCAAGCCACTGGAACCGTACGTGGCGGATGAAGATCCAGGCGTAAAATCTGTGCGTCGTATCTATGACTACTACAAAAAGCACCGTTACAGCACCATCATCATGGGCGCCAGCTTCCGTAAAGTAGAGCAGATTATCGCGCTGGCCGGCTGCGATCGCCTGACGCTGTCGCCGAACCTGCTGGAAGAGCTGCAGAACAGCGATGCGCCGCTGGAGCGCAAACTGGAACCCTCTACCGAGGGCTTCCATCAGCCGTCGCCGCTCTCCGAGGCGGAGTTCCGCTGGGAACATAACCAGGATCCAATGGCAGTCGAAAAACTCTCTGACGGCATCCGCCAGTTCGCGGTTGACCAGCAGAAGCTGGAAGATGTGCTCGCCGCACGCCTGTAGTCTTTATTTTAATCGGGCGGGACTTTCCCGCCCTGATGCATAACAAGGGAGAACTTTATGTCCTCACGCAGAGAGTTGGCAAACGCGATTCGTGCACTGAGCATGGATGCAGTCCAGAAGGCAAACTCAGGCCACCCCGGTGCGCCGATGGGTATGGCCGATATCGCCGAAGTGTTGTGGCGCGACTTCCTCCAGCACAATCCAACTAATCCCGCCTGGCTTGATCGCGACCGCTTCATCCTCTCCAACGGCCACGGCTCGATGCTGCTTTACAGCCTGCTGCACCTGAGCGGTTATGACCTGCCGATTGAAGAGCTGAAAAATTTCCGTCAGCTGCACTCTAAAACGCCGGGTCACCCGGAAATCGGCTATACCCCAGGCGTTGAAACCACCACCGGCCCACTGGGTCAGGGCCTGGCTAATGCCGTGGGCCTGGCGATTGCTGAGCGCACGCTGGCTGCACAGTTTAACCGTCCGGACCATGAAATCGTCGACCACCATACCTATGTGTTCATGGGCGACGGCTGTCTGATGGAAGGGATCTCACACGAAGTCTGTTCTCTGGCGGGTACGCTGGGTCTGGGCAAACTGATCGGCTTCTATGACCATAACGGCATCTCCATCGATGGCGAAACCGAGGGCTGGTTTACCGACGATACGCATAAACGCTTTGAGTCCTATAACTGGCATGTCATCGGCGACATCGACGGCCATGACGCTGATGCTATCCGCGAGGCGATCAAAGAAGCGCAGAGCGTCACCGATAAGCCTTCACTGATTATCTGCCGCACCATTATCGGTTTCGGTTCACCGAACAAAGCCGGTAAAGAAGAATCGCACGGCGCAGCGCTGGGCGAGGCTGAAGTGGCGCTGACCCGTAAACAGCTTGGCTGGAACTATCCGGCATTTGAGATCCCGGCTGAAATCTACCAGCAGTGGGATGCCAAAGCAGCGGGTGCGGAACGCGAAAAAGCCTGGGATGCGAAGTTTGCGGCTTATAAAGAGGCCCATCCCGAGCTGGCGAAAGAGTATGAGCGCCGTATGAATGGCGAAATGCCCGCCACATGGGAAACGGAAGCGACCCGTTTCATCCAGGATCTGCAGGCTAATCCGCAGAAAATTGCCAGCCGTAAAGCGTCTCAGAACTCGCTGGAAGCCTATGGCAAAATGCTGCCGGAATTCCTTGGCGGTTCCGCTGACCTGGCTCCGAGTAACCTCACCATCTGGTCGGGTTCCAAATCGATCAAAGAGGATCCGGCGGGTAACTACATCCACTACGGTGTGCGCGAATTTGGTATGACGGCAATTGGTAACGGCATCGCGCATCACGGCGGTTTCGTGCCTTATACCGCAACCTTCCTGATGTTTGTCGAATATGCGCGTAACGCCGCGCGTATGGCAGCGCTGATGAAGGCACGCCAGATTCTGGTCTACACCCATGACTCCATCGGTCTGGGCGAAGATGGCCCGACGCACCAGCCGGTAGAGCAGATCGCCAGCCTGCGTCTGACGCCAAACATGAGCGTATGGCGTCCATGCGATCAGGTTGAAACTGCGGTGGCGTGGAAAGCCGCTGTCGAACGCCATCATGGGCCGACTGCCCTGATCCTGTCACGTCAGAATTTACTGCAGCCGGAACGCACACCGGAGCAGATCGAAAACATCAAACGCGGTGGCTACGTGCTGAAGGATTGCGACGGCACGCCAGAAGTCATTCTGATTGCGACCGGTTCAGAGATTGAGATCACCCTGGGTGCAGCTGAGAAGCTCAAATCAGGTGGTCACAAGGTGCGGGTGGTTTCACTGCCTTCTACTGACCTGTTTGATGCGCAGGATGCCGCTTACCGTGAATCCGTGCTGCCGAGCGGCGTGAAAGCGCGTGTGGCGGTAGAAGCGGGTATTGCTGACTACTGGTTTAAGTATGTCGGTCTGGACGGCGCAATTGTGGGCATGACCACCTTTGGTGAATCCGCGCCAGCCAGTCAGCTGTTCCCGGAGTTTGGCTTCACGGTTGAGAACATCGTCAGCCACGCTGAAGCATTACTCAAGCCGGTTTAATGCATTTGCCCTTCCCGGCCTCATCGGGAAGGGCCATTTTATTTTGCAGCCTCGCAGATAAAAAAATATCCATTCCCCTCTTCCCGCTCCGCGCAAACTGATTACTATAGAGCCGTCATACTTAATGCTGCCTGTGTACGGGCTGACCGTCTTTTCCTGCTGTCATTCTGCCGGGATAACGCGGCTGCGACCTGATGCATCCTGATGAGTGAAGGCAGATTTCCTCCGATTTTTATAGCGAAGCCACTTCCGTTGAACATGCGTACACCCTATTTACTGGCCCTGATGGTTTCACTGCTTCCATTAAAAAGCATGGCGCAGGTTGCGCCCGATCCACTGCTGGCCTCACAGATTGTTGATCGCTATGCGGAACATATTTTTTACGGCAGCGGCGCAACCGGTATGGCGCTGGTGGCGATTGATGGCAATCAGCGGGTGTTCGCCAGCTTCGGTGAAACCCGTCCCGGCAACAATGTCCGTCCGCAGAAAGATTCGCTGATTCGTATCGCCTCGCTGAGTAAGCTGATGACCAGTGAAGTGATGGTGAAAATGGCTGAGCGCGGACAGATTCGCCTTGACGATCCTCTGAGTAAATATGCGCCTCCGGGTGCACGGGTGCCCACTTACAATGGCCAGCCGATTCGCCTGATTAATCTCTCGACCCACACCAGCGGACTGCCGCGCGAGCAGCCCGGCGGCAAAGCGCAGCGTCCGGTGTTTGTCTGGCCAACGAAGAGCGAACGCTGGGCATGGCTGGCGCGCGCGAACCTCAAAGCGGCACCAGGCAGCAGTGCCGCCTACTCCAACCTGGGCTACGATCTGCTGGGCGATGCGCTGTCGCGTGCCAGCGGAACTCCCTATCCGGCGCTGTTTCAGCAGCTGATTACCCGCCCGCTCGGCATGAAGGACACCACGTTTACGCCGTCGCCTGAGCAGTGCGGACGCCTGATGGTGGCCGAAAAAGGGGCCAGCCCGTGTAATAACACGCTGGCCGCGATTGGCAGCGGCGGGGTTTACTCAACGCCGGATGATATGGGTCGCTGGATGCAGCAGTTCCTGAACTCGTCGGTTAACCATCGCACGCCGCAGATCGATCGCCTGCAGACGCTGATCTATCGCCGCGACCAACTGAACAAAGTAGAAGGCATGGATGTCCCGGGTAAAGCGGATGCGCTGGGCATGGGCTGGGTCTACATGGGACCGAAAAGTGGTCGGCCTGGGATCATTCAGAAAACCGGCGGCGGCGGTGGATTCATCACCTATATGGCGATGGTGCCGCAGCATAACGTGGGGGTTTTTGTGGTGGTGACGCGCTCGCCGCTGACCCGCTTTACGCCGATGAGCGACGGAGTGAATAATATGCTGGCCGAACTGGTCGGCAACCAGCTTGGCTCACCGATGATGGTGCAGGTCATTCGTTAACGCTGCTGTACACCACCGTCAGACTGGCTGACCCACAGGGTTGGCCAGTCATCACTGCTGTGCCAGGCGTCACAGGTCGACTCTTCCGCATATTCCGCTAACACAAAACGTGTGCCATCAAACTGCCAGCGTGTCGCCCTGCCGCAGTCGCCTAATCCACGGCCCTTACCAAACGTATAGAGCTGGCCGCTGGCCGCGTCATATTCGGCGTTAATCAGCTCAAGCTGTCGATCGCTGGCTCCGGGCGGGGTAAAAGGCAGAGTCAGGGTGATGCCACGCGCCACATAGGGCGGGCTGCGCGTCACTTCAAACGCCAGATCGATCACGTTATACGCCCCCATTTCACAACTCACCAGCAGCAGCGCGCGCTGGTCGGTAAGCGGCGCCACGCTGACTTCGCGGCGCAGCGGATCGAGTGAGCAGGAGTCGGTGTTAACCCGCCAGGTGCCGTAATCAATCAATCCGCTGGTCTCATCGCGCGTCAGGGCAGCGGGTGACCTGACCGCAGGCGGCAGCGGTGGCAGTGCAGGCGGTGGCGGAACATCCCAGCTGGCTCTGTCGCCACGTTTGATCCACGCGCTCATGCTGTTGACCCGTCCCTGCGTGTCATCCATCAGCAACAGCGCGGCCTTCATGCCGCGCAGAGAGATCAGCGCATTGGGATCGTAGGTGAGCTGCAGGTTTTTGGCCTCCATCACCAGATCAAAAAATTCATCAATGGCGATAGCATTGCTGGTAGCGAGATGATGCGGCTCTACCGTCCAGTGTTTGAGATCGGGTTTAAGCCGGCGCTGATCGAGCAGCAGGTTATCCTGTAGCGGGCCACCCGGCAGCGCACCACTGTAGGCGCTGCCATAGTCGATGCGCAGCAAAGGGCGATCGTTGACGCCCGCATGGCGCGAAATCGTCATCACCAGCCCTTTGTCTCCCGGAATATTGCGCGCTACGCAAAAGGCTTCATTGTTGCAGGTGATTTGCCAGTCGTTGAATGACTTTTGCAACGGTTCCGCCTGAACAGAGGCAACCCACAGAGACGGCAACAGCCAAAGCGATTTCATCCAATACGACATTAAGAAGATCGATCCCCGAATACCCAGAGTGGAGAGAATAGCGCATCAACGGGCCTGACAGGGTTCGCATTCTGTGAACCTGTGCAAAAAGCGCAGTTAACTGCTTAAAAAGCGTGCATAAAGTGGATTAACGCTCACCACTCTCCCTTAACGCTTTCACGCGGCAACAGGCTTAGTGGCACGGTTTTATGGCGTCAGCCAGCCCGCAATCTGTGCATGCTGAAGCAGCATAATGGTTTTGCCGTCTCGAATGCGACCCTCAGCGACCATTGCCAGCGCATCCGGAAAGCGTAATTCCAGCACGTCGATTGACTCATCTTCGACGCCACCGCCGGCATTGTCGCGCAACGATTCATTATATTCTGCCGCGAAAAAGTGGATAAGCTCAGTCACGCCGCCCGGCGACATATAGCAGGCATAAAGTTTTTCCACCTCGCCCACCGCATAACCGGTCTCTTCAATCGCCTCTTTGCGGATGCAATCTTCCGGGGAGTCGTCGTCCAGCAAGCCGGCACAGGCTTCGATTAACATGCCGTCGTCGTTACCGTTGACATACGTGGCGATACGAAACTGGCGCGTCAGGACCACGCTGTTCTTTTCACGGTTGTAGAGCAGGATAGTTGCCCCGTTTCCGCGATCGTAGACTTCGCGTTTATGGCGAATAACCTCGCCACGGCGATCGGTGATGTCATAGGTGTAGTTACGCAGCACAAACCAGTTTTCAGACAGGAGCTTATCTTTGATGATGTTGATCTTAAACGACATGGGGACTCCGCTACCGCATAAAGGGAGCCTTTCATCATAGGGGCAAGCTTGCGGGAAAACTATCCTAATTCGCGGCGTGGCGGGGGCGGTTCACGGCAAAAAAAAGCCAGCCCGGAGGCTGGCCTGATTGCTGCAGAATTTATCAGCGTGAAGTGTCGTCAGCCAGTCGGGTCGGCTGAGGCTCTTCTTCGTGATGATCCTGTTCGGTCTGAGCGACGGCGTGAACGCGCTTACGCACGCCAAACCATCCCAGCACCAGCAATACCGCAATCAGCGGAATGGAGGCGATGGTGTACGTCCCGTTCGGATAGTCAAACGCCATCAGCACCAGCACGCTGAACAGGAACAGCAGCGTCAGCCATGAGGTAAACGGCGCGCCTGGCAGCTTGAAGCTGACATCATCCGCCTTGCCCTCTTTGATCGCTTTGCGCAGACGCAGCTGGCAAACCACGATAAAGGCCCAGGAGGAGATAATGCCCAGCGAGGCGACGTTCAGGACGATCTCAAACACCTGAGAAGGCACATAGTAGTTAAGCACCACACCAATCACATAGACGGCGACGGTCACCAGAATACCGGCATAAGGAACCTGCTGACTGTTCATTTTCGACATGAATTTCGGTGCAGAGCCACCCATCGACATGGAGCGCAGGATACGCCCGGTCGAGTAGAGGCCGGAGTTCAGGCTGGAGAGCGCCGCACTCAATACGACGATATTCATGATGCTGCCAACGTAAGGCACGCCCAGTTTCGAGAAGAAGGTCACGAACGGACTCTGACCCGCCTGATAGGCGTTCCATGGCAGCAGCAGCACCAGCAGCACCACAGAGCCGACATAGAACAGGCCGATACGCCAGATCACGCTGTTGATCGCTTTCGGCAGCATGGTTTTCGGGTCTTTACATTCGCCGGCCGCCGTACCCACCAGTTCGATAGAGGCAAAGGCGAACACCACGCCCTGAATCAGCACCAGCGCAGGCAGTAAACCGTGTGGGAACAGGCCACCGTTATCGGTGATCAGATGGAAACCGGTGCTGTTGCCATCCAGTGGTTTGCCGGTGCCAAGGAACACCACGCCCACCACCAGGAAGATGACAATCGCCAGCACTTTTACCAGCGCGAACCAGAACTCCATCTCGGCAAACCACTTAACGCCGATCATGTTCATGGTGCCGACAATCGCCAGCGCGCCCAGGGCGAATACCCACTGCGGCACATCACCAAACGCGCCCCAGTAGTGCATGTAGAGCGCGACGGCGGTGATATCGACGATGCCGGTCATCGCCCAGTTGACGAAGTACATCCAGCCCGCCACGAAGGAGGCTTTCTCGCCCAGGAATTCACGGGCGTAGGAGACGAAGCTGCCGCTGCTGGGGCGGTGTAATACCAGTTCGCCCAGCGCACGCAGAATAAAGAAGGAGAAGATGCCACACACCAGATAGATGATGGCTAACGCGGGGCCAGCAGCCTGCAAACGGCCACCTGCGCCCAGGAACAAACCGGTACCGATGGCACCGCCGATCGCAATCATCTGTACGTGACGGTTACCCATCGCCTTCTGGTAACCAGCATCGTGAGAATTCAGCCAGCGGCGCTTGGCAGCGCGCATCTCACTTGGGGTTTTCTTTTTAGATTTCATAGCATTCCTGTTTGTCCTGACCATCAGTCGTCGTCTCCCCAATGCGGACGTAACGTCCTGCAAAATGGGGGATTTTCCTCTGTGCCTTTGCCCGTGAGTGAGTGCCGGGCAACGCGGGAATTTACGGCGATGAATCCTACCCGTTCTGCAAGAACGAAGCAAAATATACCGGGCAGATGCACAGGCTGATTTGTAAGAATCCATCCTGATGCACAAAAACAAAAAAACCGGCCATTTTCAGGCCGGTAAAAGCTACAGGGATGGAAACAGGAGGGTTGGTTTAGCGATAAATCTCTGCGGTGCCGCTCCACAGGCTGGAGTCACCTGGGTTATCGATACCAATAACGCGGTAATGGCTGGCGCCCATCTCTTCCGCTTTTTGCGACAACTGGCGATTAGCATCGTCCAGTGAGCCGCGAACGCCGGAGACCGACACGCTGCCGATGCTCTGCATATTCTGCGCCTGTGACGGGTCGACCGGCGCAGCGGCGAAAGTGGCAAATGAGGCGGTAGCCAGTAATGCGCCCGCCAGTACAGCATTCAGTTTTTTCATTGGATGCTCCTTAATCTGCGATCGGGGTTGAGCTGATGACTGGATGAATTATTAGCCTTGCAATGAAAAGCAACATCGGGACGATGTAAACCTGTTCCTTTTTTAACCACAAAACGGTAGCCCATCCTGGGAACTGTCAGTTGTGGTCATTTTATGTGCGATGTGTAACCGCCTGTGCGATAAACAGGGGATGGATCATTTGCGTTACGTTATTGCGCTCTTATAATTCCCGCACTTTCAACAGGGCCATCCATGTGATTGTTAAACGTTCCGTTACTCAAAGCATCGCTAAGGCGCTCAGCGCGATTGTTCTGCTGTCGCTACTCACCACCGGTCTGGCCTTAGTCACGCTGCTCAGCAGTCAGCGCGATGCGGAGGCGATCAATCTGGCGGGATCCCTGCGCATGCAGAGCTATCGCATGGCGTGGGATGCCAGCCGTCAGCCACAAAATCTGGTGCATCACCTGACGCTCTATCAGCAAACGCTGGATGCCCCGGTGCTGCAAAAGCTGGATCGGCCCTGGGTACCACGCGAAGTCAGCGCTCGCTATCAGCGACTGCGTGCTGCCTGGCCTTCCCTGCAACAGCAGTTGCAGCAGGGTGATACCGTGGCATACCAGCAGCAGGTGCCGATCTATGTCGGTGAAATCGATCGCTTTGTGCTGGGTCTGCAGCGCTATACCGAGCTGAAAATGCGTCTGGTGGCGGCCAGCAGCCTGGCAGGTGTCATCGCGATTGTCGTGCTGGCACTGATGACGATTCGCTTTACCCGGCTACACGTGGTGCGGCCCCTCAATGCGCTGGTCACGGCCAGTCGCTACGTTGAAAGCGGTAACTTTGCTTTTCCGCCGCTGCACGTTGAGCAGCAGAATGAACTGCGGGTACTGTCGCACGCCTTCAGCGGCATGGCGGCACGTCTGCATTCGCACTACCAGCTGCTGGAGAGCACGGTACGCGCGAAAACGGAAGACTTAACCCAGGCGAATCGCACGCTGTCACTGCTTTACGACAGCTCGCAGATGCTGACGGCGAGCCCGTTGCACCCGGCACTGTTTGAGGCAGTGTTAACCACTGTACTGACGCGCGAGAAACTGACAGCGATCCGTCTTAACAGCGACCAGTTTCAGTTCTGCGCCGGGGATGCTCAGGCTGACGGTGAGTGGCAACGCCTGCCGTTACAACAGGACGATCAGCAGATTGGCGAACTGCGCTGGCAGTCGCCTGGCGTCACCCATCCCAATGAGCTGATGCGCAGCCTGGCGGCGATGCTGGGACGGGCAATCTGGATCTGGCAGGCACAGCAGCAGTATCAGCAGATGCTGCTGATTGAAGAGCGCGCCACCATTGCCCGGGAATTACATGACTCGCTGGCCCAGTCGCTCTCGTTTTTACGTATTCAGCTAACCCTGCTGCGCCGCACTGTGGATAAGGATGACAGCGCCGCCCACGCGATTATCGCTGACTTCGATCAGGCGCTGGCCGATGCCTACCGTCAGCTGCGTGAACTGCTGACCACCTTCCGCCTGACCATTGAGCAGGCGGATCTGGTGGCGGCAATGCAGGCGATGATCGCCTCGTTGCAGGAGAAAAGCGGCGCAGAGATACACTTTAACTACCAGACCGGCCTGCAGAGTCTGGAGGCACAACAGCAGGTGCATGTGTTACAGATCGCCCGTGAGGCGCTGCTGAATGCCATTCGTCACGCCAGCGCGCAGGTGATTCGGGTGGATTATCAGCATAGCGAACAAGGTGAGCACTTACTGACAATTACGGATGACGGGGTGGGAATGAACAGCACTGACGAACCCGCGGGCCATTACGGCCTGACGATTATGACAGAGCGTGCCCAGCGCCTGAGTGGCAATCTGACTATCCATACTCAGCAACGCGGCACCCGGGTCGAACTGCGCTTTCCACCGCAGCCGGCGCGCTCACTGACATAAAGCGCCCGGCATGATGTTAACTTATTCAGATAATCAATCGGTCTCAGCATGCAGCCCAGCGGATACGGCGCCATCTGGTACCAGCCCTGCTCTTCTGCCGCCATCTGAAGCCGATGAAATGGAGAACCTATGCAACAGCCCGCATTAACATTGATGATTGTGGATGACCATCCGCTGATGCGCCGCGGTATCCGTCAGCTGCTGGCGCTGGATCCCCGGCTTGAGGTCATCGCAGAAGCCAACAACGGCACGGAAGCGCTGGCCGAGGCCCGCCGTCAGGAACCCGATATCATTCTGCTCGACCTGAATATGAAGGGTATGTCCGGGCTGGATACGCTAAAGGCGTTGCGCCATGAAGGGATCAGTTCACGCATTCTGGTCCTGACCGTCTCCGATGCCCGCAGTGATATCTTCGCCATGGTGGATGTGGGTGCCGATGGCTATCTGCTTAAAGACAGCGAGCCGGAGATCCTGCTGGGGCATATTCTGCAGGCCTCGCAGGGTGAAAAGGTCTTCAGTGAAGGCGTTGCCCGTTATCTGGCTAATCGCCAGCACAGTGCCGATCCCCTGCGTCAGCTCACCGGGCGTGAGTGCGACGTGCTGCAGGAGGTGGCGCGCGGCCTGTCGAATAAAGAGATCGCGGCGAATCTGCATATCTCCGAAGAGACCGTAAAAGTGCATATCCGCAACCTGCTGCGTAAGCTGGATGTCCGCTCACGCGTCGCCGCCACGGTGATGTGGCTTGAAAGCCGCAAATAGCCAACGAATTTACATTTTCTCCTCAATTTCTCCACGATTTCCCCCGCTGCCGCACGTAGAGTAAATGGCGGCGGAAAATCGTGGCATAGACCATCCGGTTTGCCCGCCAGTGCGCCCGTTGCCGCTGGGCCTGAACGCTTATAAAAGTCCCTGAGGAGTGTCGATTTAATGTCGAATTTCTTTATCGACCGTCCCATCTTTGCCTGGGTTCTGGCGATTCTGTTGTGCCTGTGCGGCACGCTTTCGATTATTTCGCTGCCTGTTGAACAGTATCCCGATCTGGCGCCACCCAACGTGCGCATTACCGCCAACTATCCGGGCGCATCCGCCCAGACGCTGGAGAACACTGTTACCCAGGTCATCGAGCAGAACATGACCGGCATCGATAATCTGATGTATATGTCCTCGAACAGCAGCAATACCGGTCAGGCACAGATCACCCTCACCTTTACCGCCGGAACTAATCCTGATGAAGCCCGTCAGCAGGTTCAGAACCAGTTGCAGTCAGCGCTGCGCAAACTGCCGCAGGCGGTACAGTCGCAGGGCGTGACGGTCAATAAAACCGGTGACAGTAATATTCTGATGGTCGCCTTCGTCTCAACCGACGGCAGTATGGATAAGCAGGATATTTCAGACTATGTCGCCAGTAATATTCAGGACCCGTTAAGCCGTATTGATGGCGTTGGCCAGGTAGACGCTTACGGCTCACAATATGCGATGCGCATCTGGCTCGATCCCAACAAACTGATCGCCTACTCGCTGACCACCGACGATGTGGTCAGTGCAATCCAGTCGCAGAATACTCAGGTTGCCGTGGGTCAGGTCGGTGGTCTGCCATCCGTAGAGAAGCAGGCGCTGAACGCCACGGTGAATGCGCAGTCGATGCTGCAGACCCCCGGGCAGTTCCGGGCCATTACCCTGAAGAACAATCCCGACGGTTCCGTGGTGACGCTGGGTGATGTCGCCAGCGTGGCGCTGGGCGCAGAAAAGTATGATTATCTGAGCCGCTACAATGGCCAGCCCGCGTCCGGTCTGGGGGTGAAGCTTGCATCCGGTGCTAACGAGATGAACACCGATAAGCTGGTGCGGGCGCGCATTGAGGAGCTGTCGCACTACTTCCCGCACGGGCTGGAAGCAAAAATTGCCTATGAAACCTCCCCTTTCGTTAAAGCGTCGATCACCGATGTGGTGAAGACGCTGCTGGAGGCGATCGTACTGGTGTTTGGCGTGATGTACCTGTTTATGCAGAACTTCCGCGCCACGTTAATCCCGACTATTGCGGTGCCGGTGGTACTGTTCGGTACCTTCAGCGTGCTCTATGCCTGCGGGTTCAGTATCAATACCCTGACCATGTTTGCCATGGTGCTGGCGATAGGACTGCTGGTGGACGATGCCATCGTGGTGGTGGAAAACGTTGAGCGCATCATGCACGAAGAGGGACTCTCGCCGCGTGCCGCCACGCGAAAATCGATGGGCCAGATTCAGGGGGCGCTGGTCGGGATCGCGCTGGTGCTCTCTGCGGTGTTTGTGCCGATGGCGTTTTTCGGCGGTACCGTCGGCGCGATTTACCGTCAGTTCTCCATCACCATTGTTTCGGCGATGGTGCTGTCGGTGCTGGTCGCGATGATCCTGACACCGGCGCTGTGTGCCACATTGCTGAAACCCGTGGCGAAAGGCGAGCAGCCTGAACGTCGCGGCTTCTTCGGCTGGTTCAATCGTCACTTCAATCGCAATGCTGACCGCTATGAGCGCGGCGTTGCAGGCATTCTGCGCCGGGGCGGTCGCTGGCTGCTGCTCTATCTCGGCATTATCGGCCTGATGGCATTTCTGTTTCTGCGTCTGCCTACCTCGTTTCTGCCGCTGGAAGATCGCGGCGTCTTCCTGACTCAGGTTCAGCTTCCGGCAGGCGCAACGCTGGAGCAAACCGCCAGCGTGGTCGCGAAAGTCGAACACTATTATCTCACCGAGGAAAAGGCCAACGTGCTGTCGGTCTTCTCCACCATCGGTGCCGGCCCGGGCGGCAATGGGCAGAACGTGGCGCGTCTGTTTGTGCGGCTGAAAGACTGGGAAGATCGGCCCGGTGCCGATCGCACCTCATTCGCTATTATTGATCGCGCGACTCAGGCGTTTCAGAAGATTAAAGAGGGACGTGTGATTGCCAGCAGTCCGCCCGCCATTACCGGCATGGGCAGCAGCTCGGGCTTTGACATGCAACTACAGGATCACGCGGGTATCGGTCATACGCAACTGATGGCGATGCGCGACAAACTGCTGGAGATGGCGGGCAACGATAAGTCGCTATCGCGGGTGCGGCACAATGGACTGGATGACAGCCCGCAGCTGCAGATCGATGTGGATGCCCGCAAAGCGCAGGCGCTGGGCGTGTCGCTGGACACCATCAACGACACCCTGACTACCGCATGGGGCTCCAGCTATGTGAACGACTTCCTGGATCGGGGCCGGGTGAAAAAGGTCTATGTGCAGGCTGCCGCCGAATTCCGCATGCTGCCGGACGACATCAACAAATGGTACGTGCGCAACAGCAGCGGCAAAATGGTGCCCTTCTCTGCGTTTGCCAGCAGCCGCTGGGAGACCGGTTCACCACGCCTTGAACGCTATAACGGCTATTCATCGCTGGAGATTGTCGGCGAAGCGGCGAATGGCGTCAGCAGCGGTACGGCGATGGATGAAATGGAAAAGCTGGTCAATGCCCTGCCGCTGGGCGTCGGGTTCCAGTGGACCGGAGCCTCTTATCAGGAGCGCCTCTCCGGCTCGCAGGCTCCGGCGCTTTATGCAATTTCGCTGCTGGTGGTGTTCCTCTGCCTGGCCGCGCTGTATGAGAGCTGGTCGATCCCGTTCTCGGTAATGCTGGTGGTGCCGCTGGGCGTGGTGGGCGCGCTTATCGCCACCTGGATGCGCGGGCTGGAGAATGATGTCTACTTCCAGGTTGGCCTGCTGACGGTGGTGGGGCTATCCGCCAAAAACGCCATCCTGATTGTTGAGTTTGCTAATGAGATTAACAGCAAAGGCCGTGAACTGGTGGAGTCGACGCTGGAAGCATCGCGTCAGCGTCTGCGACCAATTCTGATGACCTCGCTGGCCTTTATTTTTGGGGTGCTGCCGATGGCAATCAGTAGCGGTGCAGGTTCCGGCAGCCAGCACGCCGTGGGAACCGGCGTGATGGGCGGGATGATCTCCGCCACGCTGCTGGCAATCTTTTTTGTGCCGCTGTTCTTTGTGCTGGTCCGCCGTCGCTTCCCGCTTAAAGAGAAACCACACGACTAAGCTAAATAAAAAGCGGCCACTGAGTTCAGTGGCCGCTTTATTTCTGTGTGTGGTAAGAATTCCAGCAAGTGGGACTGACCTGCTTTAATCTCCACGTGTTACTTGTTGCGTAACATCGCTTCGATAAATTCTTTCCAGGTTCCCATTTCAGTGTCAATCATAATGCCCTCTCTTATTGTGCTGGCAATATTACGCGCTTTTTTTAAGCAGGTGAATACGTTTACACCTGTTAACTCTATCGGCAGAGACTATAAAAACATGAATGTTGCTGATTCTGGAAGCTGACGCACATTTCAGCAACCCCTTAACCTGATTGAAGATAATTTATTTTAAGCCCAGCGGTAGACTATTTTATCAACATGGCGAAATTCTTAAGCACGCAGCGATAAGCAGGGTAATAATTGCCTGCGAAATTGATAGCGGTTACCCGCAACGAAATAACGACACGGCGCGCATGATATCCAGACTGATTCCCGCGCCAGCGCGGATGCCGCAACCGATCACACTATGCTAAACTCGCGCTTTGGCTGCTTTTTTCAGCTTTCTCTTTTCACAGGATAATAAGGATCGGGTAATGAGCACGCAGTGGGTGATGTTCGGGATTAAAAATTGCGACACCATAAAAAAAGCCCGGCGCTTTTTGACAGATGCAGGCGTTGATTATCACTTTCACGACTACCGTGCCGATGGCCTGAGCGATGCCCTGCTGCAGGAATTTATCGATGCGCTGGGCTATGAAGCCCTGCTTAACACACGCGGCACGACCTGGCGTAAACTGCCCGAAGCCGATCGTGAAGCGGTTAACGATGCCAGCAGCGCCAAAGCGTTGATGCTGGCGCATCCCGCCATGATTAAGCGTCCGCTGTTGCGTGCTCCGGATGGCTCCCTGCTCGCCGGTTTCAGCGAAGCCACCTATCAGAATGCTATTCAGGAGAAGTCATAATATGTTTTGCCCGGTCATTGAGCTGACGCAGCAGCTTATTCGTCGCCCCTCTCTCAGCCCCGATGATGCCGGATGTCAGGCTCTGCTGATCGCCCGTCTTGAAGCCATTGGCTTTAAGATTGAAACGATGAACATCGACGACACACTGAATTTCTGGGCCACCCGTGGCGAAGGTGAAACGCTGGCGTTTGCCGGTCACACCGATGTGGTGCCGCCTGGCGATGCCAGCCGCTGGATTAACCCGCCCTTTGAACCGACGATCCGCGATGGCATGCTGTTTGGCCGTGGTGCGGCTGACATGAAAGGGTCACTGGCAGCCATGGTGGTGGCCGCCGAACGTTTTGTGGCGGTGCGTCCCAATCACCGGGGCCGCCTCGCCTTCATGATTACCTCGGATGAAGAGGCCAGCGGGACCAACGGCACGGTTAAAGTGGTTGAACGGCTGATGGCGCGCCGTGAAAGGCTTGACTATTGCCTGGTCGGCGAGCCGTCCAGCACGGAAGTCGTCGGTGACGTGGTGAAGAATGGCCGACGCGGCTCAATTACCGCCAATCTGACGGTGCACGGTGTGCAGGGCCACGTCGCCTATCCGCATCTGGCGGATAATCCGGTTCACCGGGCGATGCCTGCGCTGACTGAGCTGGTCGCGACGGAGTGGGATCAGGGGAATGAGTTCTTTCCGGCCACCAGCATGCAGATTGCGAATGTCCAGGCGGGCACCGGCAGCAACAATGTGATCCCCGGCGAGCTGTTTGTGCAGTTTAACTTCCGCTTCAGCACCGAACTCACCGATGAGATGATCCGCCAGCGGGTCGCAGAGTTGCTGGATCGTCACCAGTTGCGTTACACCATCGAGTGGAAACTCTCGGGTCAGCCCTTCCTGACCTCGCGCGGTAAGCTGGTGGATGCCGTCGTGAAAGCTGTGGCGCACTATAATGAAATTAAGCCGCAGCTGCTGACTACAGGCGGCACCTCCGATGGCCGGTTTATCGCCCGGATGGGGGCGCAGGTGGTGGAGCTGGGGCCGGTGAATGCCACCATTCACAAAATCAATGAGTGTGTGAAAGCCTCCGACCTGCAGATGCTGAGCCGGATGTACCAGCGCATCATGGAACAACTGATCGCCTGACGGCGATGTTAAGGAGCATCAAATGGAATTTATTAAAGATTACTGGTGGATCCTGGTGATCCTGCTGATGGTTGGCGTGCTGATGAACGTTTATAAAGATCTGAAACGCATCGATCACAAAAAATTTATGGATAACAAACCTGACCTGCCGCCGCATCGTGATTTCAACGATAAGTGGGATGACGACGACAACTGGCCGAAGAAGAAGTAAACGAAAAAGCCCCTGCTATGCAGGGGCTTTTTTACATCATTGCGATAACGTCATCATCACCCGGTTTTGCGCCGCTTAACGCCTCATCAAAATAGCGTTTTGGCACCGTATAGCGCAGATGATTCAGCGCCAGTTCCATGCTGCGGTGATCGATGGCGTGCGCCAAATCGTCAACGATATCCAGCGTGACGTCGCCACCGCAGGCGGTCAGCCGCTGCTCCGCCTGCTGCGCATGGTACAGCGGGATCTGCTCATCATAATCACCGTGGATCAGGTGAATCGTAGTACGCGTGCTCGCTTTCTCTGGCAGGGTAACAAACCGGCCATTAAAGACCACTGCGCGCCCCGCCAGATCCGGATGCGCTTTGACGCCTTCCAGCACCATACTGCCGCCCTGCGAAAAGCCGACTAAGGCTGTCGCTTCGGGCCGCACGCCACTCTTTTTCTGCCAGTGACGCACCGACTCAAAAAACTGCGGCATTGCCGCATTTACCCGCTGCTGGATAGTCTGATCGTGCAGGTCGGTTTCGCCGAACCACTGACGAACCGCGCCGGGTGAGCCAACGGAGACCACCAGCGCGTCGGGAAAGGTTTTCGCAAACCAGTTGCCAATCTCACCCATAGAATCCGGGTTATCGCCAACGCCATGGTAGAGCAGAAACAGCTGTGCGGTGGTAGCAGGCTGTTGAACGATTACATATTTCAGTGTCATGTTGACCTCCTGTGTTCACTCTACGCCGCCTGGCACAAAATGATATGAGGATAATTTGAGGCAGATGGTCGAATTATTTCAACGGACGGTGCAGCGCGTCCGCAGTAACGCCCAGGCTTTCGAGGGCTGAAGCCGCCTGCTGACGCAGCTTAGCTATCAACGCCTTGCGGCCGCTTAAGCCGGTCTGCCGGGCCAGGTCGCTTAGCGTATCAGGTGCAGCAACGGCGGCGGCCAGCAGCGGTACGGAGACGGCACTGGCCTCTGCCAGACGCTGCAACACTGGCAGACTCGCCTCCAGTGGCCGCTGCGCCCAGGCAAAACCGACGGCCAGATGGCTATCCTGAGCGTTCAATCCGTCATCTGTGGTCTGATCAAACTGCAGGTCCAGCGCGATATGCTGCCGCAACCGCGGCCAGTCACGCGCCAGCTGCTCTGCCGCCCGGCGCGTCAGTGCCTCACCCGCAGCAGAACAGGGCAATATCGCCATCGCTGCATAGCAGCCGCTGCTGGCTTCGCGCTGACTGCCAATTCTTACCAGGGTAAAACCGCAGGCGCGCCAGAACGCCCAGAGTGATTCAGTGTAGCCGAAGCTGACAGAGAGGTAGTCGTGATCGGCAGCCGCATCAGCCGCCGCCGCAACAAGCTGCTGTCCGGTTCCCCGACGACGGCTCTCCGCCGCCACGGCAATCCGGCTGATGCGCTGTGAGCGCAGGATTGCCGCTTCAGCCAGACCGGCATGCGCTGCCAGCGACTGTGCAACCAGATTGCCACGCGGTCGCCGGGTGCCCGCCCAGACCACCTGCGCCAGCTCAGGTTCAAGACCGCCCTCCTCAACCAGCCAGAGCGCACCCTGTAAAGTGGTTGTATCTCCCGCCCGCCACAGCTGCATACCGGGTGCATCCAGCAGGCGGCGCAGATCAAGCGGCGACGTGCGGTAGTGCGCGCTGGTGAGCAGACGATAAGCGGCTTCCAGCGCGCTGAAATCATGACGTTCAATACGGTGCGGTGTTGCCGGAGTATCGGGCGCAGCGGCGGTGGCATCGTCAAACAGCAGCGCCTGGTTCAGCCACTGCTCCAGCGGATCGAAACGTGACCAGCGCAACGGCTCATCCAGCGTGAAATAGTGTGCATCTGCAAGCCCGGCGCAGAATTTAAGGATAAAGCCGCGTCCACTCCCTTCGTAGCCCTGTACGGTAGTGGTGAGCAATACGCGGGGATAGCGGCTGACCAGCGCCTGCAGCAGCGGTGCCGGAATTGCCGCGGCTTCATCTACAATCAGCCAGTCCGCCGGTGGCGGCGTCTCCAGCGCCAGCAGCGCATCGGGTGCCATAAAGTGAAAGTGCTCCCCGGCAAAGGTGGCCAGCACCTCTGTTGAGGCTTTGGCCGGTGCCGTTACCAGACAATGTCTGTTCTGCCGGGCCAGCATACCCGCCAGGGCCGATTTACCCCGTCCACGGGCGGCGGTCAGCACAGCGACACCCGAAGACAGCGTCATCAGCTGATCGAGTATCGCCTGCTGCTGTTGCGGAGCCTGACAGTGCCACTGCGGCCAGTCACGCTGTGCCGGAAAACAGCAGGGCTGATGCTGCCGCTCCAGCAGCACCTGGTCATCCGCCAGGATCAGCTGTTGCAGGTGGTGAACGAAATGAGGTGTTGCGATGGGTTCAGCGACATCTGCCCAGCGCAGGCTGTCGCTGTCAGGCTGTTGCGACCACGCTTGCCAGGATGGGACCAGCAGCAGCAGCCAGCTTCCGGCGGTGAGCGTACCGGCCAGCGCCGCGAAAGCCTCCGCATGAAAGCCCTGGCGGGCGTCGAATATCGCATGATGGAATTCGCGTCCCAGCAGCGTGCGAACCGCGCCAGGCTGCCTGTGCAAAGCTGACTCGTCAGAGAATAGCGGCGCCGGACTCAGCGCCAGCCAGTCGCCTGGCAATGCTTCACGCCATGCCGCAGCCCGATCTAAGCACCAGGCCGGGTCGCCGCTGATGACTGCCAGACGACGCACACCGGCCTGTTGCATAAGCTGCGTTGGGATCATCAGTTGCTGGCGAAGGTGTTGCACTGTCCTGGATCGCCACCATCAAACCCGCGCTTAAACCAGGTGTAGCGCTGCTCAGAGGTGCCGTGGGTGAAGCTGTCCGGCACGACGCGGCCCTGGCCTTTCTGCTGCAGACGGTCATCGCCAATCGCCTCAGCGGCATTCAGCGCTTCCTGCAGATCGCCTGCTTCAAGGATGTTTTCCTTCTGCATGTAGTGTCCCCAGACACCGGCAAAACAGTCCGCCTGCAGTTCCATTTTGACGGAGAGCTGATTCACCTGCTTTTCGCTGGCACCCTGCTGCATTTCACGCACTTTCGGCTCAATGCCCAGCAGTTTCTGGACATGATGGCCCACTTCATGCGCGACGACGTAGCCCTGAGCGAAGTCACCGCCTGCGCCCAGCTTAGTTTTCATCTCGTCATAGAAAGAGAGGTCAATATAGACAGTCTGATCGGCAGGACAGTAGAACGGTCCCATCACCGACTGCCCGGTTCCGCAGCCGGTGCGGGTTGCACCGCGATACATCACCAGCTTCGGCGCCACATACTGTTTGTTCATCTGCTGGAACAGCTTGCCCCAGGTGTCTTCCGTGGTGGCCAGAATCACTTTCGTGAATTTCGCGGCCTCGTCATCATTGGCACTGACGCTGCGCTGTTGCTGCTGGCTGGTCGGTGCGACGTCACCCCCCGTCAGCAGTCCGGTCAGGTCATATCCGTAATAACCGGCGACTGCCACCACGATCAGCAACACGATACCGCCTTTGCCACGCGGCAGACGAATCTGGCGGCCTCCGCCACCTAAACCGGACGATTGATCGCGACGGTCCTCTACATTGTCGCTTTCGCGACGCCCTTGCCAGCGCATGCTGTATTCCCTCAGTCATTTTTTCAGATGGCATGATTTTAGTTGCGTGACGGAGCAATCACCAGCTTTACCCTGAAATGAAAAGAGGAGAGCCGGGGCTCTCCTCTTTCTTTGTGCTTTCTTTGTGCGCTAAAGACAAACTCAGTCGAGTTTTACGCCCAATCGCTGTGCCACCGCTTCATAGGCTTCAACCACGCCGCCCAGGCTCTGACGGAAACGGTCTTTGTCCATTTTATCCAGCGTCTCTTTGTCCCACAGGCGCGCACCGTCTGGTGAAAACTCATCGCCCAGCGTCACTTCGCCGTTAAACAGACCAAATTCCAGTTTGAAGTCGACCAGAATCAGGCCCGCATCGTCGAACAGTTTGCTCAGCACGTCGTTGGCTTTAAAGGTCAGCTCCTGCATCCGCGCCAGGTTCTGTTTGCTGACCCAGCCAAAGGTTTCGCAGTAGGATTCGTTGACCATCGGGTCGTGCTTTGCATCATCTTTCAGGAAAAGATCAAACAGCGGCGGATTGAGCACAATGCCCTCTTCCACGCCCAGACGCTTTACCAGCGAGCCTGCAGCACGGTTACGCACCACGCACTCGACCGGCACCATCTCCAGCTTCTTCACCAGCGCTTCGGTATCGGACAGCAGCGCTTCCATCTGGGTCGGGATACCTGCTTCCTGCAATTTGGTCATGATGAAGTAGTTAAACTTGTTGTTAACCATTCCCTTGCGATCAAACTGCTCGATTCGGGCGCCATCACCTGCTGACGTATCGTTGCGGAATTCGAGTATCAGCAGATCCGGGTTATCGGTGCTGTATACGGTTTTCGCTTTACCGCGATACAACTCAGCTCGCTTTTGCATCTTGTTCACTCCAGACTTGAAATAACGGGTGTTCAGCGACCAGTGCCGCTGCGGCGATTGCCTTGACGCAATCGTTTACTTCGCCGCGCGCTATTATGCCAAAAACAAAATAAAAAGGCCGGAGAATCTCCGGCCTGAGGCAACTTTATTTGTTCAGCGCCGCCTGGAACACGGCCACCAGCGCATCGTTCTGCGACTGAGTCAGCACATGCCCTTTCGGGTCAATGAATTGCAGACTGGTACGGTTGTCGAGATCGCCGACCTGCACTTTGTAATCACCGTTTGGTAATTCCGGATCTTTTGCACCGACTGAATCCCAGTCGCTGCTGCCCGGTGACTTGTAGGTCACCTTCATGCTGCCGGTTGAGCGGGTGGTATCGGTCACTTCCATCCCGACGCGTTTCATCGCATCTGGCAGACGCTGCCATGCCACGTTGTATGGCGTACGCAGGATCAGCATTGGCAGACCGGTGTCATCTGCGCCGCTCTGCACATCAATAGCGCCACTTACCCGGCCTGATGCCGCGTTTTCACTGGCGGTATCAATTTTGTCCAGACCGGTGCTGATTTCATTCAGCATCTGCGCGGTGTAACGCTGGATCTGCACAGGTGACGTAATGGTTTTACCATCCTGCTGCAGCTCCAGCAGACGCACGGTAAGCTGCTGCTGATAGCTCTGCGACTGCACGCTGATCTGATAGCGGCCACGATACTGCTGATCTTCATCAGCACGGTTCCACTGCACCCAGTCGGTCGTCAGCTGCTGACCGGCATCGTTACGTGAAGCAATCGGGAATTTGTTTGACTCAACGACGTTAACGACCCGTGACCAGACTGAACCGCGGCTGTTATCAATCATCAGCGCACCGGTATTATTGCTGAACTGCGCGCGCGTCCCGTTCATCAGCGCCAGCGGCTGGGCTGGCGGACGAATGTCGAGCTGCTTACCGGTGGGTGCCTGGCTGCTGGTGCGCGGCACATCATAGTCACCACGCTGAACCGGCAGGATCATTCCGGCTGGCGCTTTCAGTTCACTTAACTGGCTGGCTTCAAGATAAGATTCGTCACCGCTGACCTGGCGCTTATAACGCTGATCGCTTGAACAGGCCGACAACAGCATCAGAGTAGAAAGCCCGACTACTGTGGCTACTGTTGACCGCTTTACTGAGTAATTCATTCAAACTCCCTAAATTATCGCAAACCCGCTTTCACCAGCGCCTGCTCCACTTTCGGCTGGCCGGCTGCAGTCAGTGGCGTCATTGGCAGACGCAGCGTGTCGTTAGCGATTAATCCTAGCTGTTTCGCAGCCCATTTCACCGGGATAGGATTGGGTTCACAGAAAAGCGTCTGGTGCAGGTGCATCAGACGCTGATTCAGGCGGCGTGCCTCAACGAAATTGCCCTGCTGTGCGAGTTGACACAGCTCGACCATTTCACGTGCAGCCACATTGGCGGTCACCGAAATGACGCCTTTGCCGCCCAGTTGCATAAAGTCCAGCGCAGTCGCGTCATCGCCACTCACCAGAATAAAGTCTTCATTAACCAGCTCTTGGATCTGACTAACACGCGATAAGTTCCCGGTTGCCTCTTTGATTCCGATAATATTTTTAATTTCGGCCAGGCGGGCAACGGTTTCCGGCAGCATGTCACAGCCGGTACGCGAGGGAACGTTATACAGCATCTGCGGCAGGCTAGTGCTATTCGCAATCGCTTTAAAGTGCTGGAACAGCCCTTCCTGCGTGGGGCGGTTATAGTATGGCGTCACAGTCAGACAGCCCACCACGCCGGAATTTTCAAAACGCTTCGTCAGAGAGATGCCTTCAGCGGTGGCATTGGCACCGGTTCCGGCAATCACCGGAATCCGGCCATCGGCCAGTTCCAGGGTCAGCATCACCACATCACCATGTTCTTCATGGCTCAGGGTTGCAGATTCGCCTGTGGTGCCGACGGAAACGATCGCCGCGGTGCCGCTGGCGACGTGATAATCAATCAGTTTTTTCAGACTCGACCGGCAGACATTACCGCTGTCATCCATTGGCGTAACGAGTGCAACAATACTTCCCGTAAACATTGGCGATCCCCTCGACAAACAAGTGCTTCATGGTACGTTTTACACTTAGGGAAAAGCAAGCAAGCCACGCCATTCCCGCGCTTGTCAGCAGTTTTTTTTATGTTTACCTTATGGTTATTAGCGAAAGCAGAGGAAAAGCCATTTTGCCGCAATCTCAGCCCCATCATCTGGTGATCACCGCGCTCGGTGTTGACCGTCCGGGTATCGTCAATACGATTACCCGACACGTCAGCAGCTGCGGTTGCAATATTGAAGATAGCCGTCTTGCCATGCTTGGGGATGAATTCACCTTTATCATGCTGCTGTCAGGCAGCTGGAACGCGATTACGCTGATTGAATCGACGCTGCCGCTGAAAGGCGCAGAGCTGGAGCTGCTGATCGTCATGAAGCGCACCAACGCCGGGGTTCGTCCGCCGATGCCCGATACCGCGTTCATTCAGGTTGAAGTGGCCGACTCGCCGCATATTATTGAACGCTTTACCGATCTTATTGATAAGCATCAGATGAACGTGGCCGAACTGGTGTCGCGCATCACACCCGCGCAACACGATTTGCCACCAACGCTCTATATTCAAATGACCGCCCACAGTCCGACACGAACCAGTGGCACCACTTTTGAGCAGGCTTTTAATAACCTGTGTCAGGAGCTGAATGCCCAGGGAACACTGCGTCTCTACAGTGTGTCTGACGCTGACAACAGCGAATCGGTCAGCGCGGTACGCTAAGCTTTAGTTAATAAACCGGAGTTATTTCTCCACATGCCTGACGCGTGATCGGCTATGTGGTGAAATACCCCCTGATGGTCATATTCCCTCTGGTCGTTTCGGGCCAGATGGTGTATTACCCACAGCCTGAATAAGAAAATGGAGAGATGTGATGAATCCACTGAAAGCCGGAGATACTGCACCTGCATTTAGCCTGCCCGACCAGGACGGCGAACACGTGAATCTGACCGACTTCCAGGGACAGCGCGTTCTGGTGTACTTCTACCCGAAAGCGATGACGCCAGGCTGCACCGTGCAGGCGTGCGGTCTGCGTGACAACATGGATGAGTTGAAAAAAGCGGGCGTGGAAGTCCTGGGCATCAGCACCGACAAACCGGAAAAACTGTCAAAGTTTGTCGAAAAAGAGCTGCTGAACTTCACGCTGCTGTCAGATGAAAATCATGAAGTCTGCCAGGCGTTTGGCGTCTGGGGTGAAAAAACCTTTATGGGGAAAACCTATGACGGTATTCATCGCATCAGCTTCCTGATCGATGCTGAGGGCAGGATTGAGAAAGTGTTTGATAACTTTAAGACCTCGAATCACCACGACATGGTGCTGGATTACGTTAAGTCAGCCTGATGTTGAGGGGCGCGGTAGCCCGACCGCCGCGCCCTGCTTATCTTCTTTCCCTTCACGCTTGCCTGCCGTAAAAAACATCTGCTCTTTGTGCGATTAAGTCGTGCGATTAAGCTGTGGCGACGATCACGCAGTTTCGCCCGGCATTTTTCGCCGCGTAGAGCGCTGCATCCGCCTGTTTCAGACTCGTTTCCAGCCCGGCATCCTGGGTGCCGTTCCATGCTGCAACGCCAATAGACAAGGTAATTCGTCCTACATCCGTGAGCCAGGCTTCGGCAATACCCAGCCGTACGCGCTCTGCGATGATCTGTGCCTCATCCAGGGCCATGCCCGGCAGCAGCATCAGAAATTCCTCTCCACCGTTGCGACATACCACATCAGACTGACGGGCGCTGGCACGCAGCGTGCTCGCCACCTGCTGAATCACCCGGTCACCGACATCATGACCCCAGCTGTCGTTGACGTTTTTAAAGTGGTCGATATCCAGAGCCAGCACCGAGAAAGGCTGGCGCAGGGTGCGGTAATACTCCAGCACCGCATTCAGACCACGGCGATTCAGCAACTGGGTCAGTGGATCGGTCTGCGCTTCCGAGCTAAGACGGCCAATTTTGTCCTGCACCAGACCAATACCGGTGAGCAGTGCACGTTTGACCTGAGCCGCCTCAAAATACCAGGCGGTGATACCACCAATCTCTTTTGATACCCCCTGCGCATCCATCCGGCTGGCTTTGCGGGCCAGCTGGAAGAGTGGCCGGGCGATCAGCCGCGCCAGCACCACGGCCACCAGCAGAGTCAGCAGCGCGAACGGCACCGAATTTTTCAGGACTTTCATTAACAGGCCCGACAGCGGATCCAGCGTGACGTTAATCGGCTTCAGAGCCACCACCGTCCAGCCGGTAGTCGGCACGATCGCAAAGCCCGCCAGTTGAGCTGACTCACCCGGACCGGCAAGCATCAGCGAGCCATTGGTCTGCTCGTCACGCG
Organism: Pantoea sp. 9140; assembly: GCF_000745295.1. Lineage (NCBI taxonomy): Bacteria > Pseudomonadati > Pseudomonadota > Gammaproteobacteria > Enterobacterales > Erwiniaceae > Pantoea > Pantoea sp. 9140. The sequence goes on from NZ_JQNO01000001.1 coordinate 2,798,096, forward strand.
GACTGACGATGGCCGGCAGCGTTTTACCCACCAGCTGCCGGTTCTGGTGATACAACACCTCATTATTGCTGTCGAGCACATAGACCGTGGTGCCATCCCGGTAAAATTGCTCACCCAGCAGCGCATTCAGAATGCTTTTTTTCTTCAGATAGATGGTGCCGCCGATGTAGCCCAGGTAGTCGCCATCGGCACTCCAGACGGGCCAGGAGATAAACACCAGCAGATTGTTGGCGGCAGAGAGCGTGGGTTTACTGATGCTCGGCTGCCGCAGGGTCAGCGCTTCCCGTGAGGCGTCGCTGGTCAGGTGCATGCCTTTCAGGGTCAGCGACTCAGGCGAAATCGCCTTGATCACGCCCTGCGCATCCACTATCGCCACTGAGTTGAAACTGCTGGTCTGCTCGCGCAGGCGGCTGACTTCGCTTTCCAGCAGAGCCTCATTATTAAAGTCGCGGCTGAGCTGATTAGCGCTGTAGTGCAGCTGTGACTGCGCCAGCTGAAAGAAAATCTCACTGGTTGAGGCCAGTTTGGCGGCGTAGGCGCGATTGGCCTCAAGCGTGGTGTCAATCAGCACCTGGCGCTGAACCCGCCAGGTGGCGTAAAGCGTATTCGCGAGCGTGATAACAATGCTGACAATCACCAGCAGGGCGATCAGATTGCGCAAATCGGCCTTGGGCCGAAAGAGCTTTAACATGGCGTCGCCGCCGCGGAGATAAATGTCATGTCGTCAATGCCTGATTATTTTTTTAATGTGTGCCAGAAGCCCTGATATCCGGGCTTAAGTCTACACGGTGTCGGCATTTTTGAGCAGCATTAAGACAAATTTCACGCCTGAGAATCCAGATTTGACTGGCACTAATCGATTAATCCCTGACTATCGTAAAAAGGCCAGGGTCCCGAAAAGCGGCCAATCGCACACTGATGCGAGACCATTCCCTGCCCGGGTTGCCAGCTATGCAGCAAAAAGCCGGGCGGCTCCAGAATAAAGTGAGCCGGCCCGTCGGGATGCAGATCCAGCGCCACCTGATGCGACACGCCTGGCGCAACACAGGCCAGCGTGCCGGCAAAGCGGGCCTGCAGACTGCGATGCAGATGACCGCAGAGCACCCGCTCAACCTGCGGATGACGGGCGATGATCGCCTCAAGGGCCTCCGGATGACGTAATCGTTGCCGGTCCATATGGGCAATGCCACAGGCAAAAGGAGGATGATGCAGCATCACCAGCGTGGGCTGATCGGCAGCCGCGCTCAGTGCCTGATCCAGCCATTGCAGCTGGTGTTCGTCCAGCTCTCCCCACGGCTGTTGCGGTACGCTGGAGTCCAGCGCCAGCAGCCTGACGTCGCCGACGCGAAGCTGCCAGTTCAGGGTGGCCCCCGCCTGCAGATAGGCGTGATCCGGGAAAGCGGCACGCAGCGCCTCGCGATCGTCATGATTGCCCGCCATCAGGTAAAACGGCAGCTGCAGGCGCTGCAGGGCTTCCCGCAGCGTCTGGTACTCTTCAGGTCGGCCAAAATCGACCAGGTCGCCGGTAATCACCACCACATCGGGCCGCGGCTGCAGCGCATTAAGGGTATCGATAACCTGCAGTAATGCCGCATAGGTATCGACCTGTTTGTAAGAGAGGCGGCCATGGGCCTTGATATGCAGATCGCTGATTTGCGCAATCATCGTAGGTTGAACAGACACAACAGACTCCTTAGCAACTGAATTCCAGCGCGGCCTGACTGGTCAGCGACCAGCTGATGCGCTGCCCGGCCTGCCAGATTTCGCGTGCATGACGCTCTACCTGAATGGGGCTATCCAGTCCAATATCGATCAATAAGCGCTGCGAAGCGCCGAGGAAGGTGCTGCCCACCACCACGCCGCGCTGGGGATAGCGCATATCGTCGGCCAGCAGCACATCTTCCGGGCGGCAAAAACGCAGGGGCTGACCATGGAGATCGTGCACAATGCAGTTAATGGCACCCACAAAGTCGGCCACAAAACGGGAGGCCGGGCGCTGATAGATGCCCTGCGGCGTATCGAGCTGCACCAGACGGCCCTGCTCCATCACCGCGATGCGATCGCCCAGCGCCATCGCCTCCTGCTGATCGTGCGTGACGTAAACGGCAGTGATCGCCAGCCGCTTGAGCAGTGCGCCGATCTCCAGCCGCAGTCGATCGCGCAGCCTGGCATCAAGCGCCGCCAGCGGCTCATCAAACAGCAGCACTTTAGGCCGGGCGGCCAGCGCGCGAGCCAGTGCCACCCGCTGCTTCTGCCCGCCGGACAATTTATCTATCGCGCGATGTGACAGATGCGTCAGATCCACCAGCGCCAGCATTTCTGCCACCCGCGCCTCACGTTCGGCTCGCGGCACGCCCTGCACCTTCAGGCCATAGGCGACGTTCTGCGCCACGTTGAGCGTCGGGAACAGCGCGTAGTTCTGGAACACCATGCCAACGCTGCGTTTCTCAATCGGCAGCGCGGTAACGTTCCGCTGATCAAACCAGACTTCCCCTGGCGCATCGCTGCTTTCCAGACCGCTGATGATACGCAACAGTGTGGTTTTTCCGCAGCCGGATGGCCCCAGCAGCACCAGCGTTTCTCCGGCGTGGACCTGCAGATCGAGCGGATGCAGCGCGACCTGCTGATTGAAGCGACGCGAGCAGTGGCGCAGCGTCACGTTGACGGCCTCTTTCATAGAGTTTCCTCTCTCTGCTGCCGCCCTGATTGCCGTTCCAGCCAGTGATTACAGGCGTTGAGCAATAGCAGCAGCGGTAAAATCATCATGATAAAAATCAGGGTGTAGGCGGATCCGACTTCCAGCCGCATCGAGGTGTAGCTGTCGGCCAGCCCGACAGGCAGGGTTTTGGTCAGGGGCGTGTGCAGCATCCAGGTGATGTTGAACTCCCCTACCGACAGCGTAATCACCATAAACGCACCCGCCAGAATGCCATTGCGACAGTTCGGGACGACCACGGTAAAGAAGCGACGCCAGAAGCTCGCCCCCAGGCTCGCGGCGGCCTCTTCCAGCCGCGGCAGATCAATCGCCTGCATTACCGACAGCACCGGTCGGATCATAAAGGGCAGCGTAAAAAGCACATGGCCGATCAGGATGAAGAGCCAGCTGTCGCGCAGTGCGCTGAACTGACCATAAAGCAGAATGATACCCAGCGCGGTTGCGAGGCCCGGCAACGCAACCGGCAGCATCAGGCACTCCTCAATGCGTGAGGCCCAGCGTGACGGTGACTTCAGTAAGCCCCAGGCGGCGGGCACACCCACGATGACCGTCACCGCCAGACAGCTCAGGGCGATCAGCAGCGACAGCCAGAAGGTGTCGGCATACATCTGCCATACCTGCTCCACCCACTTCAGCGTCAGCCCGCTGCGCAGGCCCGCGAAGTAGTTCTGCGTGACACCCGCCAGCATTGAGAGCACCACCGGCACGATCATAAACAGCGCGGTGAGGCTGGTGATCGACACCTGCAGCAAGAACAGACCCCGGCGCTTCATGATGAACGCTCCCTGCGACGGGCAAACCCATTAGCCAGCATCAGCGCCAGCCAGGCCACCGCGCCCATCACCACCGAGAGTGCCGCCGCGGTGGCAAAGTTGGCGTAATTGGTGAACTCGCCGTAAATAGTCAGCGGCAGCACGACCAGCTCTGTGCCAAGGGTAAAGGCGGTGCCAAACGCGCCCATGCTGGTGGCAAAACAGAGCGCGCCACAGGAGAGCAGCGCTGGTTTCAGCCCCGGAATGATCACGTCGATGATGATGCGCCACTGGCTGGCTCCCAGCGAACGGGCCGCCTCCTCCAGCGATCGATCCAGCTTCTCGCTCGCCGCCACCAATGTCACGATGGCGCGCGGCAGCGAAAAATAGAGATAGCCAATGAATAAGCCGCTGAGCGAATAGGCGAAAACCCAGCGCTCATGAAACAGGCTGAGGCTGAGTTGCGCCAGCACACCCTGACGCCCCGCCAGCATCACCATCAGAAATCCCACCACCACGCCCGGAAAAGCCAGCGGGAAGGTCAGCAGTGCCAGCAGCGTGCCGCGCCCGGTAAAGCGCTGCCGCGCCAGAAAGCAGCCGACTACCGCCGCAATCAGCAACGTCACCAGCGTGACCGCCGCCGAGAGCAGCACGGTGTTCAGCAGGCTTTGCAGATACTGCGGCTGACTGATAACTGTCCAGTAGCCGCTGTGGTGCGTGGTACGATCCTCCGTCATGCCGATCTGCAACAGGCGGGCAAACGGCAGTAGCCAGAAGGCCGCAAAGAAGAGCAGCGCAGGCAGCAGCATCCACGGCCAGTTCGCCCCCAGCGGCCGGAGCCGCTGGCGAACCGGCCCGCCAGCGGCAGACAGGTTGATTTCTGACAGTGACATCAGCGAATCTCACTCAGATAACGCGCGGAGAAGCCCTTTTGCGCATCGGCCATCTGCTGATAATCGACCGTGTGGGCGCGCGCATAATCGCTGTCAGGCAGGAAATATTTTTTCGCCTCGGGTGACATCGCTCCCGCCCGCACCGGACGCAGCCAGGCATTGGCCCAGATAGCCTGACCGGCATCTGACAGCACGAAATCAATCACTTTCTTACCGTTGGCCGGATGCGGCGCATTCTTCACCAGGCTGATGACGTACGGTACTGTGACTGTTCCCTCGCTCGGGATCACAAACTCAACGTTGGCGTGATCTTTGTAGCGGGCGCGATAGGCGTTGAAGTCATAGTCGATCAGAATCGGGATTTCGCCCGAAATCAGCCGCGCATAGGCGGTCTGCTTAGGCACAATTGGCTGATTGCGCTGCAGCGCCTTAAACCAGTTTATCGCCGGGGTGAAGTCATGCAGGCTGCCGCCTTTGGCCTGATTCACCGCGACCGCTGCGACATAGCCTACAAAGGCGCTGGCCGGATCGAGATAGCCCACCATGCCTTTATATTCCGGCTTCAGCAGATCATCCCAGGAGCGCGGCACCGGCGCGTCACCCAGCGCATCGACATTAACCATAAAGCCCATGGTCCCGGAGTGCAACGCCACCCACTTGCCATTGGGATCTTTCATGCCTGCCGGAATCTCATCCCAGTTAGCCGGTTTATAAGCGCTGACCACGTCGGCACTGACGGCCTGAATACCAAAGCTGACGCCGTAATAGACCACGTCGGCGACCGGATTGTTTTTCTCCGCCACCAGCTGCGCCAGTGCCTGACCTGAGTTTTTATTATCCTGCGGCACATGGATGCCGGTCGCTTTTTCAATCGCCTGAAGCTGCGTGGCCCAGTCGGCCCACTCTGGCGGGCAGTTATAGCAGATGGCATTTTCCGCCGCCTGCGCCCACGAACTGGTAAGCGAGCATCCGGCCAGCAGCGCAGCGCTGGCGACCTGTCTGATATTAAGGTTGAGTGACATGATGTTTCCCTGAAATAGAACCATGAAATGCCGGGGCGATACTCTCCCCGAGCCGTAAATGATGGGCCAGCAAGTGGGTTTTGCCGCCCGGATTCAGAAGCAGATCGATGGCGCGCGTGCCCATCAGCGCAATCGGCTGCACCACGCTGGCCAGTGACGGTGAAAGCTGTTCACCCAGCTCAATGCCGTCGAAGCCGATGACTGACAATTGATTCGGTACGCTGACACCGGCACGCGCAGCCGCCCCCAGCAGGCTGATAGCCAGCAGATCGTTACTGCAAATCACGGCGGTCAGCGGCGAAGGGGCATTCATCAGGGGCAGCAGCAGCCGGAAGTCGGACTGAATATGGCTGAGCATCTCAATCATCGCCCGCGGCGTCAGACCGGCCTGCTGCATCGCCTCGCAGTAGCCAAGGTAGCGCAGACGCGCACGGTCAGATTGCTGCATAGGTCCAGCAGCCATCACGATGTGGCGGTGGCCGAGAGTGATAAGATGGGCAGTCGCTTCCGCCATCGCTTTACGGTTGTCGACGCACAGCGCGGGCCAGTCGTGCTGTTGCGGCACGTTGTGGGTCAGCACGAAGGGCATCTTAGCTGCCGCCAGCGTCGGCAGCAGCGCACTGCGGTCGGCGTCTGCCACCGTCAGAACCAGACCGGCGACACGCTGGTGCAGCATATGTTCGACAATGGCCGCTTCCCGCTCAGCCTGATAATCACTGGTTGCCACCAGCAGCGCATACCCAGCCTGACGGGCCTGCTGCTCCATCGCCTGCAGTTGCAGGGCAAAAACCGGATTAAGCAGTGAAGGCAGCAGTACGCCAAGCGTGGTGGAGTGTTGAGTGCGGAGCTGACGGGCAATATGATTCGGGCGAAAACCGATCTGTTCCGAGGCGGCAAGCACCTTTTGCAGCGTGCCCGGTTTCAGCAGATGAGGGTCAGAGAAGGCGCGCGCGGCGGTTGCGCGGGAGACCCCTGCCAGTCGGGCTACGCTGATTAAATCTGTCATCACTGCCTCGTTTATCGTCGATGAGATCGATCTCATTGCGACGTAAACTAGCGGCGTTATATGACAGGCGCATCACGGTAACATGACCGGCAGGTGACAGCGGCAGTGACGCCGCTGCGGGGAATTAAAGCATCAGGAAGGCGTAACCGCTGTTTTCCAGCGTGGCAACGGTGGTGCCGCTGGAGATAGTGTGGGTGACCATAGGATCGATCCAGTTGCGATCAAGCTGATGAAACGCCACGGACTGATCACAGATAGTGACCTGAACGCCCGCTTTTTTCAGTTCGCTGATCAGCTTCAGGTTCGGGTTATCCACGCCGTAGGCTTTGCTGAACTGATCATTATTCAGCGCTGACGACACCGCGTCGCCGTTGATCGACACCACAAATTTTAGCTGGTCGAGTGGCACACCCGCCGCATAATAGAGGTTGGTGACACGTGCAACACGCTCCAGGCCCAGATTCGGCTTACGAATATCGCCGTCATTGTGGTTAATCTGGAAAACAATTTTATTACTCAGACCCGCAGTGGTGCCGGGTTTAAATGCCGGCGTATCGACATAATGTATTTTGCCGTAGCCTTCAATCGCAGGCGTACTCCAGAAATCAGCGGGCTCAGATTTATTATCTGCCATTTTTCCGCTGACCTTATCGAATAATTCCGGCAACTGTAAAACATTGCCTCCGATAAATCCTGCTACGGCTGCCATCACTACTAACGCTGCTGGACGCATTCACTCTTCTCCCGGTCGTTTAAAACATCAATTACATTGCCAGCCACGCGTACCCCTGGTTTTGCAGGGTTGATACCGTGGTTGGACTGGAAAGCGCATGGATGACAGATTTATCAATCCAGTTATTCGGATAGTGATGGAATGCCACGGACTGATCGCAGACCGAGACTTTCACTCCCGCCTGATTCAGCTCATCAATCAGCTTCAGGTTTGGATTTTCGATGCCATAAAACTGTTTGAAATGGGCGTTATCCAGCATGGCAGGCGTTGCGTCACCGGTGACCGAAACCACAAACTTCAGCTGGTCGGCCGGCACGCCAGAGGCGATATACAAATTCACCACGCGCGCCACACGCTCCAGTCCCAGATTCGGTGCGGTCATCGCGCCGTCGCTGCGGGTAATCTGGAAAACGATTTTGTTGCTCAGGCCCGCCACCGGTTTAAACGCAGCATCAGGCTCGTAATGAATTTTGCCGTAACCTTCAATCGCCGGGGTACTCCAGAATCCAGGCGCTTCCTGTGGCTCGGTTGCAAAATGACGTGTCACTTTGTCGTAAATATCGCCACTCTGTGTGACAGCCGCGCCAACGACGCCGCCAATAATGGCGATTAACGCGTATGAAACAACTGAACGCATAACACTTCTCTCCGGCAAATAATGTCTGTCAGATTCAGGGCTGAATCAGGTCGGCTATCTATACCACAGCGCAGGTTTAATTCTCGCTTCTGTAAATTCAGGTCAACGCGCTATTGATAACCGATGAAATTATTCACTCAGATAATTAATCGAAGATTTTCATCATGCAGAAAAAAGGGTCTTAGCCGCAGTGGATCTGACTATCGCGAATTTAATCTCTTTCTGTTAAGTTGCTGCGAGAAAATAACAGCCAGGCATAGCTGGAATCAGGAAGAGTGTTGCAGGCGATACGATTTAATTAATCAATGGTGCAGAAACATTTTGCGGCTGAGCGCGGGCTTTTTTTTCAGAGTAGACCTGGAAAAATGCGTGCCATATTCAGTTTTTCTGATTGAATTTACATAACTTTAAAAAAAGAACGATTACGGTTCCGGATGTCTGTCAGCAGATTCTTCTTTATTCGGTCGAAGCACGACGGGAATAAACAGATAAGTGGCAAATTAGCGGCTCAGGACCCCGGTAAAACCTCGCCGGATTTTTTTCGTTTAACTGCGGTTTAAGTTGGCGGGATGTTCAGTTTTTTTCGTCAAAATCTGCGATCTTGCACAAATTACGCCAGGCACTGGCCAGAAAACGACATTTCTTTCTTTTGATGCTCTGGTTAAGATAGTCCCGAACCGCCGTTATCTGCGAAAAATGGAACATTCCCGCTGCGCACCTGTCCATTTTCAGGGCCTCTCTACAGGATTAAGGCATGTTGAACCGGTTAAAGAAAACGCTGATCGCCGCGCTCCTCCCGACGCTCATTTTTACCACTCTGACACCTGCCATGGCCGATGTCAGTGATTCACTTCCCGATATTGGCACCACGGCCGGTTCGACGCTGTCGATTAATCAGGAACTGCAGATGGGCGACTTCTATGTGCGCCAGCTGCGTGCCAGTGCGCCGCTGATCAACGATCCGCTGCTTAATCAGTATATTAATCAGCTGGGGCAGCGGCTGGTCTCGCATGCTGACTCCGTCAAAACCCCGTTCCACTTCTTTCTGATTCAGAACGATGAGCTCAACGCCTTTGCCTTCTTCGGTGGCAATGTGGTGCTGCACTCAGCGCTGTTCCGCTTTACCGAAAATGAAAGTCAGCTGGCATCCGTGATGGCGCATGAGATATCACACGTCACCCAGCGCCATCTGGCGCGCGCCATGGAAGATCAGAAGCGCAATGCCCCACTCACCTGGGTCGGTGCGCTGGGCTCGATACTGCTGGCGATGGCGAGTCCGCAGGCGGGTATGGCCGCACTGACTGGCACCCTGGCGGGTACGCAGCAGGGGATTATCAGCTTTACGCAGGGCAATGAGCAGGAGGCTGACCGCATCGGCATTCAGGTGCTGCAGCGCGCCGGGTTCGATCCCCAGGCGATGCCGAACTTTCTGCAGAAGCTGGCCGATCAGAGTCGCTTCTCCTCGAAGCCACCTGAAATTCTGCTGACGCACCCCCTGCCCGACAGCCGACTGGCGGATGCCCGCAACCGTGCTAACCAGATGCGCCCGGTCGTCGTGCAGTCCACTGAAGATTTTTACCTGGCGAAGGTGCGTGCGCTGGGGATGTACGCCACCGGGCGTAATCAGCTCACTGACGAACTGCTGAGTCAGTATGCCAGCGGCAATGCGCGTGAGCAGTTGGCGTCACAATATGGCAAGGCCATACAGTTTTTACAGGCGAAGAGCTATGCAGATGCGAAGCGCATCATGACGCCGCTGCTGGCGAAACAGCCTAATAACGTCTGGTTCCTGGATATCATGTCGGACATCGACATCGGCCTGAACCAGCCACAACAGGCGATCGCCCTGCTCACCGCCGCCACTGGTGCCAAAAACAGCCCGGTGGTGCAGCTCAACCTGGCGAACGCCTACGTGGAAGCGAAGCAGTATGCCAGTGCCAGCCGTATTCTGAACCGCTATACCTGGGCCAATAAAGACGATCCCAACGGCTGGGATTTACTGGCACAGGCTTCTGCACAGCAGGGACTGAATGATGAAGAGTTATCTGCGCGTGCAGAGAGTCTGGCGCTGAATGGCCAGCTTGATCAGGCCATCACCGCGTTAGGCAGCGCCAGCGCACAGGTGCCACTCGGCAGCCTGAAGCAGGCGCGCTACGATGCCCGTATCGATCAGCTGCGCCAGTTGCAGCAGCGCTTTAAGCAGTATCAGAAAGGCTAAGCCTGCGTGCTGCCAGCGCCGCTTGAAGAGACAATAAAAGGAGAGTCTGAAATGGTGACGATTTACCACAACCCGCGCTGCAGCAAGAGCCGCGAAACGCTGGCGCTGCTGAACGTCCGCGGCATTGAGCCGGAAGTGGTGCTCTATCTGCAGACGCCGCCCGATCGCGAGACGCTGCAAATTCTGCTACAGAAACTGGGGATGCAGAGTGCACGAGAGTTGATGCGTACCAAAGAGGCGATCTACAGCGAGCTGGCACTCGGCGACAAAAACGAAAGTGCGCTGCTGGATGCGCTGGTAGAAAACCCGGTACTGATTGAAAGGCCGATTGTGATCAATGGCGATAAGGCGCGGATCGGACGTCCGCCAGAAGCGGTGCTCGACATTGTTTAAAGGCCGAGCGTCTCTTTAACGAAGGGAATGGTGAGTTTACGCTGTGCGCTGATCGAGGCGCGATCAAGTCGATCCAGCGTATCAAACAGCGTGCGCATTTCACGATCCAGTCGCTTCAGCAGGAAGCGACCCACATCTTCCGGCAGCTCAAAACCACGTAACCCGGCACGTAGTTGCAGCGCCTGCAGTTTGTCTTCGTCGGAGAGCGGCTGCAGGCGATAGATCTGCCCCCAGTCCAGCCGCGAGGCGAGATCGGGCAGCTGCAGATTCAGCTGACGTGGCGGACGATCGCCGGTAATAAACAGGCGCGTATTGCCGGTTTCCAGAATGCGGTTATAGAGATCGAAGATCGCCATCTCCCACTCCGGTTCGCCTACAATGCACTCGATGTTATCGATGCAGACCAGTGACAGCTGCTCCATTCCTTCCAGCACTTCCGGCACAAACCAGGTGCGTTTATCCAGCGGAACGTAACCGACCGCTTCGCTGCGCGCGGACATTTCAGCGCACGCGGCGTGCAGCAGATGGCTCCGCCCACCGCCTTCACGTGACCAGAAGTAGAGATAGCTGCCATGTTGTTGGTTGAGAGCGCCTTTGAGTGCGGCAATCAGCGACGTGTTTTCCCCCGGCCAGAAGCTGGAGAAGGTTTCATCGTCGGGTAAATAGAGTGGCAATGACAATTGTGCCGGCGTGTTCAGAAGCACCTCAGCAAGAGAACAAGCAAAAAATCGGGGGAAGTCTAACACAGTTTTCAGAAAGAGATGAATGGGGCGTCCCTGCCCCGATCCTGTCAGGCGCGCTGCGATCAATGTTCGCGCGGTTCTTCAGCCTCCAGCACCACTTCTTCCGGACGCAACAGCGAGATCACGCGGAAGATCAGCGCCAGGCCAACACCCACGATCGTCGCCAGCGCCATGCCTTTCAGCTCTGCCGCACCGATATGTACCTTCGCCCCGCTGACGCCGATGATTAGGATCACCGAGGTCAGGATCAGATTCTGCGCTTTGTTGTAATCGACTTTGGATTCGATCAACACGCGGATACCGGATGCGCCAATCACGCCATACAGCAGCAGCGACACGCCGCCCATCACCGGCACCGGGATCGCCTGGATCACCGCCGCCAGTTTGCCAACGCAGGAGAGCAGAATCGCCAGAATCGCCGCACCGCCAATCACCCAGGTGCTATAGACGCGGGTAATCGCCATGACGCCGATGTTTTCACCGTAAGTCGTATTCGGCGTCGAACCAAAGAAGCCAGAAATAACGGTGGATAAGCCGTTGGCGAACATCGAACGATGCAGGCCAGGGTCGCGAATCAGATCTTTCTTCACGATGTTGGCCGTAACCACCAGATGACCGATATGCTCGGCAATGACCACCAGCGCCGCAGGCAGAATCGTCAGCATTGCCACCCACTCGAAACGCGGTGTATAGAAGGTTGGCAGGGCAAACCACGGGGCTTTCACCACGCCACTCCAGTCAACAATGCCCATAAAGGCAGAGAGCAGATAGCCTGCCACCACACCGACCAGAATAGGGATAATCGCCAGGAAGCCACGGAACAGTACCGAACCGAAGACCGTTACCGCCAGCGTGACCAGCGAAATCAGCACGGTTTTGCTGTCGGGCGCACTGCCTTCAGCGGGCAGCAGGCCAGCCATATTGGCGGCGACACCCGCCAGCTCCAGACCGATGACGGCGACAATCGCGCCCATCGCCGCCGGGGGAAACATCACGTCGAGCCAGCCGGTGCCCGCGCGTTTCACAATCAGCGCCACGATACAGAACAGCACGCCGCACAGGATAAATCCGCCCAGCGCGACCTCGTAACCCAGCGGCAACAGCAGCAGCACCGGCGAGATAAAGGCAAAACTGGAACCGAGGTAGGCAGGAATTTTACCTTTACAGATAAAAAGATAAATCAGTGTGCCGACACCGTTAAACAACAGCACCGTCGCCGGGTTGATGTGGAACAGAATCGGCACCAGTACCGTGGCACCAAACATGGCAAACAGGTGTTGCAGGCTGAGTGGAATGGTTTGCAGTAACGGCGGCCGTTCACTGACGCCAATGGCGCGACGAGTCATCATTTATCCCCTTATGTTTTGTATCCCCGTGGGTTCGCGCCTCTGGCACAGCAGCAGGCACGCCGGTGCGCCTTGCGGCAGACTGAATCCGTTCGGGGCATTATTTTTGTCAAAAAAAAGCCGACTCTCTGGTCGGCTGTGCGATTTATTTGGTTCCGAAAATCTTGTCCCCGGCATCGCCGAGCCCGGGAATGATGTAACCCTTTTCGTTCAGTCCCTGATCCACTGACGCAGTGTAAAGCTCGACGTCAGGATGCGCTTTCTCCAGTGCGGCAATCCCCTCTGGTGCGGCAACCAGAACCAGCACTTTGATGCTGGTGCAGCCCGCTTTCTTCAGCAGGTCGATAGTAGCAATCATGGAGCCACCGGTCGCCAGCATCGGGTCGACCACCAGCGCCAGGCGCTCTTCGATGTTAGAGACCAGCTTCTGGAAATAGGGAACCGGCTCCAGCGTCTCTTCATCACGGTAAACACCCACCACGCTGATACGGGCGCTGGGAACGTGTTCCAGCACCCCTTCCATCATGCCCAGGCCGGCACGCAGGATCGGGACCACCGTGATTTTTTTACCTTTGATCTGATCGATCTCTACCGGGCCGTTCCAGCCCTCAATGGTGACGCGCTCTGTTTCCAGATCGGCGGTCGCTTCGTAGGTCAGCAGGCTGCCCACTTCAGAGGCCAGCTCGCGAAAACGCTTTGTACTGATATCATGCTCACGCATCAGGCCCAGTTTATGTTTGACCAGCGGGTGTCTGACTTCCACGATCTTCATTGGTGTTCTCCCGGAATGAGTTGAGCTAAAAAAAATCGCGGGATTATACCGCCTTTTACGCGCTGCGCCACCTGGTCTTGCGCAAAGCCGCGGCTTTTACCGGGACAAATAGAGGATTAATGAAAATCGCCCGATGCGCAATGCCGGACTCGCAAACGTTTGCCTGCACTGATAGAATTGCCGCGCTTTATTTTAAACCACCAACCGCAACTCGCGTGGGGACCTCGCAGTGACCGACAAAACCTCTCTCAGTTACAAAGACGCCGGTGTTGATATTGATGCTGGTAACGCTCTGGTTGACCGTATTAAAGGCGTAGTGAAAAAGACGCGTCGCCCGGAAGTGATGGGTGGACTGGGCGGTTTTGGTGCGCTTTGCGCGCTGCCGCAAAAATACCGTGAACCCGTGCTGGTCTCCGGCACCGATGGCGTGGGCACCAAGCTGCGTCTGGCGATGGATCTCAAACGTCACGATGCCATTGGTGTTGACCTGGTCGCGATGTGCGTCAATGACCTGGTGGTTCAGGGCGCCGAGCCGCTCTTCTTCCTGGACTACTACGCCACCGGCAAACTGGATGTGGATACCGCCTCTGCGGTGATCACCGGCATCGCCGAAGGGTGTCTGCAGTCAGGTTGTGCGCTGGTGGGCGGTGAAACCGCTGAGATGCCAGGCATGTATCACGGCGAAGATTACGACGTGGCCGGTTTCTGTGTCGGCGTGGTGGAAAAGTCAGAAATTATCGACGGCAGCAAGGTGCAGGATGGCGACGTACTGATCGCGCTCGGCTCCAGCGGCCCGCACTCCAACGGCTATTCGCTGGTGCGTAAGATTCTGGAAGTCAGCAACACCGATCCGCTGGCTGAACAGCTGGAAGGTAAACCGCTGGCCGATCATCTGCTGGAACCGACCCGCATCTACGTGAAAAATATCCTGAGCCTGATTGAGCAGGTCGATGTGCACGCTATCGCACACCTGACCGGCGGCGGCTTCTGGGAAAATATCCCGCGCGTCCTGCCCGACAATACCCAGGCTGTCATCGACGAGAAGAGCTGGCAGTGGCCGGCGGTCTTCAGCTGGTTACAGCAGGCGGGCAACGTCAGCCGTTTCGAGATGTACCGCACCTTTAACTGCGGCGTCGGCATGATCATCGCACTGAGCCCGGCAGACGCGGACAAAGCGATTGCGCTGATGCAGGCCGCAGGCGAGAAAGCCTGGAAGCTCGGCGTGATCAAAGCGTCGGATGCTGAAGAGCGTGTGGTCATCAACGGATGAAAAAGCTGGTTGTACTGATTTCCGGCAACGGAAGTAACCTTCAGTCCATCCTTGACGCCTGCGAAAGCGGGCGGATTCACGGCAGCGTCGCTGCCGTGTTCAGTAACCGTGCTGCTGCTTATGGGCTGACGCGGGCGCAGGAGGCGGGGATCCCCGCCCACGCGCTTGCCGCCAGCGACTTCGCTGACCGGGACGCTTTTGATCGTCAGCTCATCGCTGAAATAGAAGCCTACCGTCCGGATTTGATTGTGCTGGCGGGTTATATGCGCATTCTCAGCAGCGCGTTCGTGGCGCATTTTCACGATCGCCTGCTGAACATCCATCCTTCCCTGCTGCCGAAATATCCAGGACTGCATACGCATCGTCAGGCGCTGGAAAATGGCGACAGCGAACATGGCACGTCCGTGCATTTCGTGACGGATGAACTGGATGGCGGTCCGGTGATCCTGCAGGCTAAAGTCCCGGTCTTTCCTGACGATAGCGAAGCGGAGATTACCGAGCGGGTGCAGCACCAGGAACACGCGATCTATCCGCTGGTGATTGGCTGGTTTGTTGAAGGCCGGCTGCAAATGCGTGATGGCAAGGCCTGGCTGGATGGCGAACCGCTGCCACCGCAGGGCTATGCTAACGACTGATGCACCGGAAGCCAGGGCTTCTTATGAAGTACTGGCAGAGTAAAGGCTCAGGGAGCCTATGCCCTCCGTAAAGACGCAAAAAATGCCATCCATGGCCCGCGATGCTTTACTACGGGCATAGGCTCCCATCGCTTTAAGCATATGAGCCGTCTGACACAAAAACCTGTTCTGCTCCCGATGCTGGCTCAGCCGTAGCGTCCCGTAATGTAATCTTCGGTCCGTCGCTGTTTCGGCGCGGTAAAGATCCGGTCGGTCTCATCAAACTCAACTAACGCGCCCTGATGCATAAACGCGGTGAAATCGGACACGCGCGACGCCTGCTGCATGTTGTGCGTCACCAGCACCAGCGTGAAGTGCTGCTTCAGCGTGGTCATCAGCTCTTCAATCACCAGTGTGGAGATCGGATCCAGCGCGGAGGTCGGCTCATCCAGCAGCAGCACTTCCGGCTCAATGGCAATGGCGCGGGCAATTACCAGCCGCTGCTGCTGTCCGGTCGAGAGCGTCAGCGCATTCTGTGACAGCTGATCTTTCACCTCACCCCACAGCGCCGCCGCACGCAGCGCACGCTCACACGCCTCGTTCAGTACCCGCCGATCGCGTACACCCTGTAATCGCAGCCCGTAAACCACATTTTCATAAATCGATTTTGGAAAAGGATTAGGCCGCTGAAACACCATGCCGACCCGACGGCGCAGCGCGGAGAGATCCTGTTCGGGGCGCAGGATCGGCTGCGATCCCAGCAACACCTCCCCCTCTACCCGGCAGTGATCAATCACGTCATTCATGCGATTAAAGCAGCGCAGCAGCGTCGACTTGCCGCAGCCAGAGGGGCCAATCAGCGCAGTAATCGTGTTTTTCGGCACCTGCAGCGAAATATCCTGCAGCGCCTGGCGCTCGCCATACCACAGCGACAGATGGTTAACGGTCAGCGCGATATCCGTGTCGGACGTCATAGTCATAGCCTGTTATTGAGTCATAAGGCGATAGCGTTCACGCAGACGGTGACGCAGGCCCATCGCCAGCAGATTAAGCGACAGAATAATCAGCACCAGCAGCAGCGCGGTGGCGAACACCAGCGGCCGATCAGCTTCAATATTCGGACTCTGAAACGCCAGATCGTAAATCTGGAAGCCCAGATGCATAAACTTGCGATCCAGATGCAGATAAGGGAACACCGCGTCGACCGGCAGTTCCGGCACCATTTTCACCACGCCCACTAGCATCAGCGGCGCGGTTTCACCTGCTGCACGCGCCACCGCCAGAATCAGGCCGGTCAGCATGGCCGGCACTGCCATTGGCAGCACCACGTTCCACAGCGTTTCCGCCTGGGTCGCGCCCAGCGCCAGCGAACCCTGCCGCAGGCTGTTGGGAATACGCGATAAACCCTCTTCGGTCGCCACAATCACTACCGGCAGCGTCAGTAAGGCCAGGGTCAGCGACGCCCAGAGTAAACCTGGCGTGCCGAAGGTGGGATTAGGCAGTGCGCTGGCAAAAAAGAGCTGATCAATCGTGCCGCCCACCAGCCAGACAAAGAAGCCCAGACCAAACACGCCATAAACAATGGAAGGGACGCCGGCCAGGTTGACTACCGCGATGCGCACCAGCCTGGTCAGCGCATTCCGTCCGGCATATTCATGCAGCCAGATAGCGGCGACGACGCCCAGCGGCATCACCACCACCGACATCAGCAGCACCATCAGCACGGTACCAAAGATCGCCGGAAACGCGCCGGATTCACTTTCGCCCCCGGCAGGTGAATCACTGACGAAACGCCACAGCTGATGCAGAAAATGTCCGGTTTTGCCGGTCAGCGTCATCGCGTTCGGCTTCCAGCTGTCGACGATTTCGGTCAGCGGAATCGCATGTTCATTGCCCTGCCCATCCCGCAGGATTAACAGATCGCGCTGACTCTGCTGTTGCAGAGAAGCCAGTGTCTCACTCAGCTGATTAAAGCGGCGCTGCAGTGCGGCCTGATTCGCCTGATATTCTGACTCTGCCTGCAGATCAAAGCGTCCGGCAGCCCGGTTTGTGGCCGCCTGCTCATCAAGCTCTTCACGCTGGCTGTTGAGTCGCGCCATATCGACCCGGCGAATCTGGTTAGCCTGCCGCACCAGCATCTGTACCTGACCGAGCCGCTGATGCAGCAGCGCATCGGGATTCTGTGCAGTTAACTCTTCGTTATCTTCACGCAGGCCGACAAACCAGCCATAGGCCTGACCGTGACTGCGCCGCTGCAGCACCATAACGTCCGGCGGCTGACTGATTGTTGCCGCTGCACGGCTGTAAACCACGCGGAAATCGGGAGCGTCCCAGTCGCGATTACCGGTTTTAATCAGATAGCGATTCACCTGACCGCCGCTGTTGCCCTGTTCATCAGCCGGCGCTGGAAAGTGCCGCTGATGTTCCAGGGTTTCACCCAGCAGGCGCGTTTCACCGCCTCCCGGCTGGCTGAAGGTATAGAGATCCACGCGCTGCGGCCAGAAAGCACGGACGCCCTGCCACGCCAGTAGCCCAATCAGCAGCGTGAAGGCCAGCAGGCAGACGGCGACGGCACCCGCGGTTAACCAGCGCCAGCGATCGTTCTGTCGCATCGCCTTCATGCCTGCTCCTCCTGCTGGCTGTAACGCTGACGCAGCCGCTGGCGGATCAATTCGGCAACCGTGTTTATCACCAGCGTAAACAGCAGCAGCATCAGGGCGCTGAGAAACAGCACGCGATAGTGTGCACTGCCCGCTGCCGCTTCCGGCATCTCAATGGCGATGTTGGCGGACAATGCGCGAAGACCGCTGAACAGGCCACCTTCGCTTTGCGGCGTGTTCCCGGTCGCCATCAGCAAAATCATGGTTTCTCCCACGGCGCGTCCCAGACCGATCATCAGCGCGGCAAAAATCCCGGCGGAGGCGCCCGGCAGAACGACGCGGGTCAGGGTTTGCCATGGCGTTGCGCCCAGTGCCAGCGAACCCTGGCCCAGCGCCGCAGGTACGCTGAACAGCGCATCTTCAGAGAGGGTGAAGATCAGCGGCACCAGCGCAAAGCCCATCGCCAGCGCGGCCACCAGCAGATTGCGCTGCTCGTAATGCGGCAGCCAGTCGCCCGCATCCGGTATCAACAGCGTCGGCAACCACAGTGTCAGCAGCGTAACCAGCAGCAACAGCGGCAGCAGAATCACTACTTCCCGGCCCGGCTGACGCCAGCGCGGCGGTAAACGCGCGCTGAATACACCACACAGCAGCAGCGCGCCTGCCAGCGTCAAGGGCAGCAGCAGTACCCCCACCAGCGCCTGACCAATATGTGGCGCAAGCCAGATCCCGGCAATCAGCCCCACTACTACGCTTGGCAGCGCGCCCATCATCTCAATGGCTGGTTTAACCCAGCGCCGAAGGCCCGGTACCATGAACCACGCGGTATACATCGCTGCGGCCAGCGCCAGCGGCGTGGCAAACAGCAGCGCTAAACTGGCCGCTTTCAGCGTTCCCGTGACCATCGGCATCAGGCTGAACTTGGCCTGATAGCTGTCACCGGCGGCGGTGGATTGCCAGACCCAGTCGGGTCCGGGGTAGTTTTCATACCAGATTTTCTGCCAGAAATTACGCCAGGTCACATCCGGCCACGGATTATCGAGCCGCAGGGTTTGCCAGCTTCCCGCCCGCTCAATCAGCAGGCTGTCGCCATGGGGTGAAAACTGCGCCTGCACGATGCCGGGTTCAAGCTGACGCTGCAGTATCGGGCCAGTCTGCTTGCTGGCGAACAGTCGCAGCATTCCCTGTTTACTGAGCGTCGCAAACACGCGACGCTGTGATTCTGTTACCAGAATCGTCTCGCCATCGCTGTGCGCAAAGGTCCGGATACGCTGCAGGCGCGGCCCCTGATCGCTGGCGATAGCAAACCACTGGGTGACACCGCTGCGATCCTGAATCAGCAGGCTTTTGCCGCCCACCAGCAGATGCAGACTTTGTGGGGGCTGCGACAGAGTATGCGTTTCGCGCAGCAGGGCACGGTCATCGTCGAGCTGCCAGACCCGCAGCAGCGTGCCTTCGGTGGTGTAGAGCAGATCGCCGGAGGGCGAGATCGCCAGCAGATCAAGCTGGCGTTGCGGCAGCGGGATAACCGACGCCTGACGATCGGTGCCCAGCGTCAGCACCCGCAGTCCGGCCTCAGTGAGAGCAGCGATGCGCCACTGACCCGCATGACGCGTCGCCAGCGCCATCTTTGTCACTGCGCCATCAGGCAGATGAAAGGGTTTGTCGCCCAGCGGGAAGCGCCACTGCTGGTCGGTCGCAGGCTGCATCAGCGTCAGCGCGCCCTGCATATTCAGTAGCAGCGTCTGCCCATCGGCACTCTGCACCACCTCATCAGGCGCCGGGGTCAGCGCCAGCGCCGGTTCCGCAGGCTGACCATCCAGCGGAATAAAACGTGCTGCACCGTGCGCGCTGATACGCCAGCCAATGTTGCCCTGATTGCCTATTGCTAAAGCGGGCGTACGATCCCAGAGTTGCTGGCTGGCCGCGATTTGCAGGCCCGGCGCATTAAACAGCGGTAATACCACGCCAATCAGCCAGCAGAACAGCAGCAGCATCAGTAGCAGGATCGCGACGCCACAGCAGGTGATCAGCCGCCGCGTCAGACGATCAACGGCACGACGCTTGCGATCGCTGAATTGGACAGGAATGTGGTTTGCGCTCATGCGGTTCCGGTAGCAGGCCAAAATAAGCCGCTATGTTGCCCGTAGCCGATTGATAAGACAACTCCTGGCGTTGGACAACGCTGCCATACTCTCGCCATAATGTTGGTGGATACTGGATCTTCAGTCCTGCAACCGCTAAATGGAGTGAGAATGGGTCAGGTAAAGCTTTATATAGAAAAAGAATTAAGCTGGTTATCCTTTAATGAACGGGTTTTGCAGGAAGCAGCAGACAAAAGCAATCCACTGATTGAGCGGATGCGCTTTCTGGGCATCTACTCCAACAATCTCGACGAATTCTATAAAGTGCGTTTCGCCGACCTCAAACGCCGCATTCTGATTGGTGAAGAGCAGGGTTCCGCCAGTACGCCACGCCATCTGTTTAAGAAAATTCAGCAGCGGGTGATGAAGTCCGATCAGGAGTTCGACGCACTTTATAACGACCTGCTGCTTGAGATGGCACGTAACCAGATCTTCCTGATCAATGAACGCCAGCTGTCGCCCAACCAGCAGGCGTGGCTGCGCCACTACTTCAAACATGAACTGCGTCAGCATATCTCCCCGATTCTGATCACCCATGAAACTGACCTGACCGAATTCCTTAAAGATGATTACACCTACCTGGCGGTAGAGATTATCCGTGGTGACGATATTCGTTATGCACTGCTGGAGATCCCGTCCGATAAAGTGCCGCGCTTCATCAATTTACCGGCAGAGCCACCGCGCCGTCGCAAGCCAATGATCCTGCTGGACAACATCTTACGTTACTGCCTGGATGATATTTTCAAAGGCTTCTATGACTACGACGCGCTTAACGCCTATTCAATGAAAATGACGCGTGACGCCGAGTACGATCTGGTGACGGAGATGGAGTCGAGCCTGCTGGAGCTGATGTCCTCCAGCCTGAAGCAGCGACTGACAGCCGAGCCGGTGCGGTTTGTCTATCAGCGTGACATGCCAGAGGCGATGGTTGAGCTGCTGTGCCACAAGCTCTCGATTTCCAACTTTGACTCAATACTGCCGGGTGGCCGCTATCACAACTTCAAAGACTTTATCGGCTTCCCGAACGTAGGTAAAAACAACCTGGTCAACCGCCCGCTGCCGCAGATTCGCCACATCGGTTTTGATGGCTTCCGCAACGGCTTTGATGCGATCCGCGACCGCGACGTACTGCTCTACTATCCGTACCACACCTTTGAGCACGTGCTGGAACTGCTGCGTCAGGCGTCGTTTGACCCCAGCGTGCTGGCGATCAAAATCAACATCTACCGCGTCGCTAAACACTCCCGCATCATGGATGCGATGATCCATGCCGCTTATAACGGTAAAAAAGTCACGGTGGTCGTAGAGCTGCAGGCACGCTTTGATGAAGAAGCCAATATTTACTGGGCGAAACGTCTGACCGAAGCAGGCGTGCATGTGATTTTCTCTGCACCCGGCCTGAAGATCCACGCCAAGCTGTTCCTGATCTCACGCCGCGAAGGCGAAGAGATTGTGCGCTACGCGCATATCGGTACCGGCAACTTTAATGAGAAGACCGCGCGGCTTTATACCGACTACTCGTTGCTGACTGCGGATGCGCGCATCACCAATGAAGTACGCCGGGTGTTCAACTTTATTGAGAATCCTTACCGGCCCGTGACGTTCGATCACCTGATGGTGTCGCCACAGAACTCGCGCCGGATGCTGTATGAACTGATCGACACCGAAATTGCCAATGCACAGCAGAATAAGCCCTGCGGCATTACTCTGAAAATCAATAATCTGGTGGACAAAGGTCTGGTAGATCGGCTTTATACAGCCTCCAGCGTAGGGGTGAAGGTTAATCTTCTGGTGCGCGGCATGTGCTCATTAATCCCTGACCTGCCGGGGATCAGTGAAAATATTCGTGTCATCAGTATTGTTGACCGTTATCTGGAACACGATCGCGTCTATATTTTTGAGAATGGCGGCGATAAGAAGGTGTTCCTCTCCTCCGCTGACTGGATGACACGTAACATTGATTACCGTATCGAAGTGGCCGTGGCGATCCTCGATCCCCACATCCGGCAGCGCATACTCGACATTATTGCTATTCAGTTGAGTGATACGGTGAAAGCCCGCATCGTCGATAAAGAGTTGAGTAACCATTACGTCCAGCGCGGCAACCGTCGTAAAGTGCGCTCGCAGCTGGCCATCTATGATTACATCAAGAAACTGGAACAACCTGAATAAATCCTATGCCAATTTCTCATAAAAGTACGCCAAAACCCCAGGAGTTTGCGGCGATTGACCTGGGCTCGAACAGTTTCCATATGGTGATTGCGCGGGTCGTCGATGGTGCGATGCAGGTACTGGGCCGCCTTAAACAGCGCGTCCATCTGGCTGACGGGCTGGATGCTCAACACAACCTCAGCGAAGAGGCAATGGAGCGGGGATTAGCCTGTCTGGCTCTGTTCGCCGAGCGCCTGCAGGGGTTCAGTCCCAGCAACGTGACGATTGTCGGCACCCATACGCTGCGCGAGGCGGTCAACGCCGAAACCTTCCTGCAGCGGGCTGCTGAGGTGATCCCCTATCCGATCGAAGTGATTTCAGGCCATGAAGAGGCGCGTCTGATCTTTATGGGTGTTGAACACACGCAGCCGGAGAAAGGTCGCAAGCTGGTGATCGACATCGGCGGCGGCTCCACCGAGCTGGTGATTGGCGAGGATTTTGAACCGCAACTGGTTGAGAGCCGACGCATGGGTTGCGTCAGTTTCGCCCAGCTCTATTTCCCGAAAGGCGAAATCAGTCGTGAAAACTTCCGTCGCGCCCGCTTAGCGGCTGCGCAGAAGCTGGAAACGCTGGCGTGGCAATACCGTCTGCATGGCTGGCAATATGCGCTGGGTGCGTCCGGCACCATCAAGGCCGCCTGCGAAGTGCTGCAGGCGATGGATGAGAAAGAGAAGCTGATTACGCCTGAGCGCCTCGACAAGCTCTACGACGAGGTGATGAAGCACAAATCCTTTGCGGCCCTCAGCCTGCCGGGCCTGTCGGAAGAACGCAAAGGGGTGTTTGTGCCCGGACTGGCGATTCTGTGTGGCGTGTTTGATGCGCTGGCGATTCGCGAGCTGCGTCTTTCTGACGGTGCGCTGCGTGAAGGCGTGCTCTATGAGATGGAGGGCCGTTTCCGCCATCAGGATATTCGCAGCCGTACGGCACAAAGTCTGGCGAATCATTACGCCATTGACAGCGATCAGGCGCGCCGCGTGCTGGAAACCACCGAGCAGCTTTATCTGCAGTGGAGCGAGCAGAACCCGAAACTGGCCAATCCGCAGCTGGCCGCCCTGCTGAAGTGGGCGGCGATGCTGCACGAAGTGGGTCTGACGATTAATCACAGCGCCCTGCAACGTCATTCCGCCTATATCCTGCAAAATACCAACCTGCCGGGCTTCAATCAGGATCAGCAGATGCTGCTGGCGGCGCTGGTCAGATTCCACCGCAAAGCGGTGAAGCTCGACGAGTTGCCGCGCGTCACGCTGTTCAAGAAAAAGCAGTTTGTGCCGCTGATTTTCCTGCTGCGCCTGGGTACCCTGCTGAACAATCAGCGCCAGGCCACTACGCGTCCGGATGCGTTAACTCTGAAATGCGATGACGGCCACTGGACGCTGATTTTCCCAGCGGGCTACTTCAACCAGAACAACCTGGTTCAGCTCGATCTGGAACGTGAGCAGGTTTACTGGAACGACGTCACAGGATGGAAGCTGATCCTCGAAGAAGAAGCCTGACAACCCGGGCGCCTGGCGCCCGTTTAACTGAATTGATGAATATGACACAACCAACTGCACCACTTTCAGGCGAAAACTATTTTGCCGAAACCTATGGCCTGACGCCGCCCCACTCCGAAGTGGTTGCGGCTCTGCCTCATCTCAACGTCGGCAAGGCGCTGGATCTGGGCTGTGGCGTGGGTCGCAATACGCTGTTTCTGAACCAGCACGGCTTTGACGTCACGGCATGGGACCATAATCCGCAAAGCCTGGCCCGCCTGCAGGATATTATTGCCCGGGAAAACCTCAGCGGAATTCACACCGAGCAGCGCGACCTGAACAACACGCGCTTCAATGGCGGCTTCAACTTTGTGCTGTCGACCGTAGTGATGATGTTTCTGCAGCCGCAGACCATTCCACAGCTGATTGCTGACATGCAGGCCTGTACGGTCAGGGATGGTTTCAACCTGATTGTGGCGGCGATGAATACGGAAGATATGCCCTGCCCGGCTGATTTCTCCTTTGCTTTTAAGTCCGGCGAGTTGAGCCACTACTACCGTAACTGGCACATCGTGAAGTACAACGAACATCCCGGCCAGTTGCATCGCAAAGATGAAAATGGCAATCGCATTACCTGCCGCTTTGCTACGCTGCTGGCACAAAAAGCGAGTTACTGATCTTTATCTGCTGTTTTTTTCAACAGCGATTGATTTCATCAGGCGACTGTGACTAAATATTGCAGTCGCCCCTGATGGGGTCATTACAGGAACCACCCCGCGTGAACAGCGCTATTTCTCCCCGAAGACGTCAAAAAACCGGCACCATGACCCGTATTGTGTTGCTGATCAGTTTTATCATTCTCTTTAGTCGCCTGATATTTATCCTGCCCGCTGCCTTCGAGCATCACCAGCAACAGAAAGCGATTCCTGAACCGGTTACCGTTACATCAGGTGATACGCGCTAACGAATACTGACTTTTCGCCTGAAAGACTTCTTAAAAGTAAATGTTATCCAGACAACTGGACTCTTTTTTGCATCCCTTTTTCAGGCGAAACGCTACACTTCGTGCTGGTGCTTTCAGACTAAAGGGATCTCATTGTGTCTGCCTCTCACTCTCAACGTTTAAGTGAAATACGTCATCGCATTCTGACGCTGCTGCTCAACGAGCACGATCTGGTTGATGCTCTGCTGGAGAAATCCGGCGATCTCAATCCTGAACAGCAACGTGAAAATGCGGCCCAGCGTGATGCGCTGGAACAGGACATTCTGCAACTGCATGCCGCTGACCTCGCGGATATTCTCGAAGCCCTGCCCGAAGAGGAGCGTCAGGCGCTGTGGCGGCTGGTGCCAAATGAGCGGCGCGGCCATGTACTGGTTGAAGCCTCTGAAACGGTCTGGGCCAGCCTCACCGAGGAGATGAGCGATCGCGATATTCTGCGAGCTATCCAGCCGCTGGATATCGACGACCAGGTCTGGCTGGCGCGTTATCTGCCGCGTGACCTGACCGGACGCCTGCTGGCAACCGTGGAGCCTGCTCTACGCGCCCGCATGCTCGATATGGTGCAGCTCGACCGCGATCGCGTGGGCCGGGTGATGGATTTCAATATCCTGACGGTGCGCGACGATGTCACGCTGGCAACGGTGCAGCGTTTTCTGCGTAAGCGTAAAGACATGCCAGGCGGCACGGATAAGCTGTTTATCACCAATAAAGAGAATCAGCTGCTGGGCGAGCTGATGCTGACAGATATCCTGCTTAACAAACCTAAAACCCTGGTGAGCGACGTCATGAATGCGCGCCCGACCACCTTCCAGCTCAACGATAAGGCCGAAGACGCCGCCAGCGCCTTTGAGCGTTATAACCTGATATCTGCCGCCGTCACTGACGCAAAAGGAAAACTGATTGGCCGTGTCACCATTGAAGACATCATCGACCTGGTCAACGCCGAAAACGAAAGCAACATCCGTAAAATGGGCGGTATCAGTCAGGAAGAGGATGTTTTCGCGCCGGTGCGTAAATCGGTGCGTAAACGCTGGGCCTGGCTGGCGATTAATCTCTGTACCGCTTTTGTCGCCTCGCGCGTTATCGGGCTGTTTGAAGGGACGATTTCGCAGATCGTCGCACTGGCAACCCTGATGCCCATTGTCGCGGGTATCGGCGGCAACACCGGTAACCAGACCATCACCATGATTGTGCGGGCGCTAGCCTTACATCAGGTTGAACCGGGAAATTTCTCTTTCCTGATCGTCCGTGAGCTTGGCGTGGCGCTGATCAACGGCCTGTTCTGGGGCGGCATCATGGGCGGCATTACCTGGCTCATGTATGACAATATGGCACTGGGCGGCGTCATGATGCTGGCCATGGCGCTGAACCTGCTGCTGGCCGCGCTGATGGGCGTGCTGGTGCCGCTGGTGATGACCAAAATGAAGCGCGATCCGGCCGTGGGTTCCAGCGTGTTGATCACCGCGCTGACCGATACCGGTGGCTTCTTTATCTTCCTGGGGCTGGCGACAATCTTCCTGCTGCCGCACTGATTAGCCGCGAAGGCCGTAACGTTGCAGCGACCCGTTAAGATTGCGCTGTCGCGTCACCTGTGCCAGCTCACGTGTGGCCGCAGGCAGCGTATAATTACCGCGCTGGCTCAGCCACTCCAGTACATCCGCTAAGTGCCAGATAGCGGTTTTACCGTCATGCACCGGCAGCGGAAACGGCGGGCGGTGGCTGAGCATCAGCTTACGCATATTCTGTCGCGTCATGCCGATGATCTCCGCCACATCTGTCAGGCCCACAAAATCGGGTGCTGCTTCCACCAGCGTGGCGCCCGGTATCGCTCGCAGTACATCCTCTTCCGCCTGCCTTAATACGTCCGTTGCAGAGTCAGACTCCCTGGTGAACTCCAGTGCAATTCGTCCAGGCATCCCCAGACCGATCAGCGCATCGTCACAGCCTGCTGCTGCCAGCGTTTCCAGCATCTCATCCACCGGCGCATGCCCTTCCGGCAGGCTGAACCGTAGCGTAAAACAATATTCCATATGCCTCTCCTTGTGCTGTCTCAGGACTTCAGATAGTGACAGTTATCGACCACGCGCCGCAGCGCACGGGCATGATGATGTACGTTTTTTGGTGTGCTCCAGATACAGGTCAGACAGAACTCCCCGCATCGGCACATCAACAGATTTTTCGGGCAGTACATTTTGCCCCAGGCATGATGGCCTCCGGTAACCACCAGCCAGCCGTGGGATTCGGCGTAACGTAACGCCCTCTCTATCTCTTTACTGGGATGCCGCTTCCTTGCCATATGTGCCCCGATGCTGACGCCGAATGAATGAGTTGTCAACTGACAACTCAATGGATATTTCTTAATATGGCTCAGCATGCGGAGACTTTTTCTCGCAGTAAAACAGTCAGGGTATAAACTGGAAAACGTCACGCAAAAAACGATCGGCAGCAGTAACGATAATTAATGGAGGCAATATGTTTAAAGCAGAGGATTTGGTTCAGTCGAAAACCGGCGGCCCTAAAATGCAGGTGCTCCGCGTAGAAGGCGACACCCTGTGGTGCGCGCGCATTGATGATGCGGCGAAGAAAGAGATCGAAGTGAAGGCAGAGAGCGTCAACCTCTATCATGAAGAAGGTGACTTTGGCGTGTGCTGAGGCAAAACGGCCCCTGACGGGGCCATATTGTCAGGGCTTGTCCTGCTGAAGATTGTCGTTGCCCAGACCGCCAATAAACGGCAGCCGCAGCCGGAATGGCGAAAAATCGAGTCCCATGTTCAGACCCAGCAGGTTCATTTCAAATCCCTCTTCTGCACCCAGTGTCACGCCCGCCACGCCCAGAATCGACACCTGCACACCGCGCCCGGATGGCGGCAGCCCGACAGGACGCCACAGTGGCCGGTAATCTTTGCCCAGCGCATTGGCGGGGAGATCCAGCCTTAGGGCGGGCACTTCACGGCCAATGTGTGCCAGGAAGGTGTTGCTGTTCGGTCCAGGCCACGCACGATAGGTTGTCGGCCACGGATAAGATTTAATGGCGGCTTCTATCTGTGGGATCATCGCCTCGGCTTCCGGTCCGCGATGCTCCACCAGCAGCCGCGGTTTTGCGCCATACCAGTAACCATCCGGCAGGTTGCTGTTGCGGCGGATCTTATCGCCACTGCCCCAGCTAATCACTTCATAGCGGGTGAATCGCGTTTCACCCGCACGTTTGAAGATGATCCACGGATGCACTGCCACCCGCCCTTTCCAGCCATAAGTCGGCGCGGCATAGACCTGCACAATGGCCAGGTTAGATAACGCGCGCGGATCGGGCGCTATCCCGGACGAATCGCGACGGGCGGTGGCCCAGCCGCCCGACTCTGCGGTTTCGCCGTGACGCGTTGCCTGCGCGATGCTGGCCCCCAGCGACAGCAGCAGCACGGCAACAAAAAACAGGCTGAACACTTTCAGTGAGAGCATGACAACATTCCTGGTGACGTAAGAATCACGAAACGCCTGTTCAGCAGGCGGTTTCAGTAAGCGGCGGCTTTGGGATACCTCGGTTAAAGCGGCGGATAAAAGCGGGACACGGCTGAAGTGAAGTGCAGCTTTTACTGCATGGAGGATAGCGTAATTCCCGGCAATGTGAACAGAAAACCGCCAGATGGCTATCCGGATGTGCCGAAAGGTTAAAGCGGGGAGTCTGCGTGTGTTTCAGGCAATAAAAAACCCGCTGGAAGCGGGCTTTTTAGGCATCAGGGTTTAATCGGCGCGAACCGGTTTATTCCCACTCTATTATCAATTAAATTAAAATTAACTTAAATAACGGTTACTTATAAAGTCGATCTTTCTTGATACCACAATCTATACCATGCGGAGATTTTTTTATTTTTTCTGCTCATCGACGTTTATTAAGCTCAGGATCATGCTGAGAAGACTCTCGCACAACATGGATCAAATATAAAATTAAAGATAAAAATCAGCATCTTAGAAAAATTTATGCACAACCTCCATTTGAATTCCTAAGCAGATTCTACCGTCCATGACATCTTTTGTATTTCATGCCACTGCCACATGGACAAGGGACATTACGGCCAATCTTTTTGCTCTTGCGACCAAAGTGGACTTGTTTTTCCCGTTCGAGATTGACCGTACGTTCAGGATTGGCCATTCTCGCCGCGTCTTCATAAATGTGTGCGTTTTCTGCTGTTTGCTCCGTCGGTATGTAAATTTTGAAAGACCGCGCCTGGGCATAAGTACCATCGGCACTAACTTCAGCCACAACGCCAATGACGTTAGTAGCCTTGGCGCTCAACGCAACTGCGCTAGCCTTATTGTTCACCTTAGTCCAGTCAATTGGATGACCATGCCGTTGAAGCCAAACGAAGAGCGGTACACCGTCCCCGCCCAGAACAAAGTAACGAACGGGATGCTGAATCAGTGTTTTTCGAAGGTCGGACAGCATCTTGGCCAGATTATTCCGGCCTTCCTCTCCTAGGTCACGGATATGACTCTCTGCTGAAAGCCAGCCGCTAGCTCGGGTGCTATCGAGTGCTCCAAGCAGCTTCAGAACCTCCTCCGGGAACTTCTGACTTGGGAACGGTTTGCTTTCCCACTCCTCACCTTCGAAGGTCCTGTCGACGATGTCACTCATGCCATCCCAGATAACCATGTTCGCTTTCTCTTCCTTCAACTGCTCGATAATATCCTGATCAAAACGGTTCTTCTTCAGGTAAGCACCCAAGTGATCGAACTCGTCGAAGAGATGAGCCCCGCGTATTCCGGCCACGGCTTGCCGCACCTCCAAGTAATGGACGAACTCCCCGGGTGTGGGCAAGAGTCGCTTGAGCACAAACAAATCGTCGATGGACAGTGAAATGAAAGCATGCTTTCCAAGTAAAGGTTCAACCTGCGGTAATTCTTTACCGTACGTGGAAAAGGGCGAGAACGACTCGACTGTCAACCCAATCGGCACCATCACCCGGTAGTCAGAGCGACGCACACGACAACACTCTTCGTATTTGCCATTCACGAGGTGATAGAGGGACACTTCATCCGCCGAATTCATATAATTGAAGAAGCGCGCACATTGTTTATATGCCTTGAGTATTAAGTCCTGCACTGATTGAGCATGGCGGCCAAAATCAAGCGCCGGTGATGCAATGGTGGCAGCTGCACCAGCCTTAGCCTCAACTAGTAACAGCACATCATCGACCAAGATTAGAGTATCGTTTTCGGACCACTGCTTGCTGTCAGGATCCTTGTAGTAAACCTCCTGAAGAACTGTGGCTCCCGGAAGCTGGGCACAGAGAATGTTGGCAAAGGCTGCTTCGCTCATCATTTTCTGCCTATCTTTAAAGGCCTTATTGTAATCCGGCTTTCGCTGAAGGAGATTAAATAGGAGCGCACGATACCCTGCATCGCGAGCAAAACAGGGATCGACCGCGTAGTAGTCCGACCCAAGCTGAATTAGAGGTTTCTTACGTGCTGGCAGTGTCCGAAAGGGTGTCCCCTTAAAATCGCCCGCTGCGAAGAACTCAGTATCTTCTCCTCGCTGGTATGACAAGTCTGCTAGCAATGTCGGTGGCAACTTCGTGTGACGGCTTACATTGGCAATACCGCCGCGAAACATATCCTCCATCGCCCCCCGGACCGCTTTGGACTGCTCCTCATTTTCAGCAATCCATGACTCCATAGCGTCTTCCATAGACTTACTTTGCTCCATAGAAAAAGCTTTTACCGCCTCAAACTGTTTCATCATCTCAATGATTGCATTGGCCTGCCCAGAACGAGTAGCGTCGGCCATGGCCTGAAAGCCTTCCGCAATATCGGTGGCACCAATGCCGTACACCTCCTCCAAAACATCATTGTGAGGCGCCAGAACGTAGTGATAGAACTCGCCCTCCAAAACTTGATAACGATTCCCGCGTATCATGACCCAAGTGGATTTCGCACGGAATTCAATGTCGGCCGTATTAGGACCGAAGATGCCATCTTTGGTATCAGCAGAGGTGGCCATAGCATAGAACATGGCCAGCTCTCTCAGTTTTCGGCTACATTCAAACAACTCAGCGCACAATGCTTCGTCGAATTCCATATCCGAAGGAGCGGCCTCAGATGCCAGAACCGCGTGAACATACTCCAGTAAGAACTGGGTTTCATTAACTAGGTCAGCTGAGCTATCTTCTTGGTCTTGCTTTTCGCCCCCAATTTGGTTTCCCATTTTTTTCATCATGTGCTGAGCGTAGATGTACCCAAGCAAATCATGTGGAGGCATTTTGACAATCAACTCACGCATTCGGTCAGCAATGGATTCCATATCCTTCAATAAAGAAGCTACAGCATTCTTTCGAACTTCTTCCATATTCATTCTTATCACCCCATTTTGAACTACTGATCTTTCGAGCACCATAATGCTCACTCGTCAATCATATCAGCTCAGTCCTGCATCTTGGCTTTACGCTATTCACGATAATCAGCTTTCTTATATATCGCCCTTACTCTGGTTACGTCGAGGTTTCGGCACTTTCTGTAATGGATCATTTTTATCGGTGTGCCTAGCTTGTAGTAGTCAACAAAAACTGGCCACGACTTAAGAGTTTTCCCAGAACAATCCTTCTGATTCATTCGGCGTCAGCCCACCATTAAATTAATGAGGTCTGAGTTGGCTATAATATTCCGTAATGAAATTAGCTATCGCCGCGTTGGCTGCGGTTAAATTCACATACCAATTAATTGGCACTCATCCCGTTTTCAGGCTTCTGAAGAATCGTTTGACTGAACAACGCCTTTATCTGTGACAACAACCGTTGCTGGCCTTTTCGCCTGATCTGTCGGGTGCTGGATGTTCATCCCAGTGTCCTCAGCAACCGCATTTATAGCACCATCAAGTAGATTTGAGACTGACAGGGAAGATTAATCAGTTCTGGCAGGAATTGGGATGTGCCTACGGCTATCGCAAGATCGAGCTGGAGCTGGAGATAGCGGGCAACAGTACGGCGTGAAAAAATTCTGGCGGTTGAGGGAGCGTGTAGGGATAAATGCTAAAGTCGGGTACTGGAGCCCACGTGCACGCAAAGGCGAGATCAGTATTGTGTCGCTGACAGGCTCAAGCGACATTTCAATCCGGATACTTTGGATGAGCATTGGATAACGCACTGAACCAACATCAGGACCCACGAAGGATGGCTGTATCCAGCCGTGGTTTTTAATCTTTTCTCACGTAAGGTTATCGGCTGGCCAATCTAATCCCGGATAACAAATGATATTGTACTAAATGCACTAATGATGGCTGTATTGCGGCGTAATCCCCGAAAACAAGTGCTGGTTCGCTTAGACAAGGGCCGTTATTACACAAACCACGAATGGCAGCCTTTCCTGAAATCACACGGAATGGAGGGTAACATGAATCGTCGCGGTAATTGTCATTATTACGCGGTTACAGAAAGATTTTTCCAGTTGTTTAAATGCGAACGGATAAAGAACTACGGAACGCGCGAAGAAGCTCATAACGATATTTTTTACATCGAAATCTTTCATAAAAGTAAACGCCCGCATAACTCGAGCTATTAAATATCACCCACATAAATATTAAAACTAATATTTTTAACGACACGAAAGCGTCTGATTTTCCCAAGACGATTCAGCATATTGTTAAATCGTTAAAAAACAGACTGAGGCTACAATCTATATTTTATTTTCCGCCAATTTTTAACTTGCATATTTAAAGTTATACAAAATTATTCAAGCATTAGAGTTTCATCTTCAATATACGCGTCTCAAGAGCTTCTCTGGCTTTTTCGAGTAATGATAGATGGTGACCGTACAATTGGCTTGCATCATCATCGTGAATATAATCTTTCGCCCTCTGCTTTGCGCGCTCAGTGGTATATAGTTCAAAAATCTCTATGGTTTTCTTACCTTTAAGAGAACCATTGTGCTCCTTAATCAGCACTTTTACTTCCTCAGAAGTGTAAGTGATGTGATCTTTAGGATCATCAAAGAATGGATGTACAAATGAAAATTCTGAGCGTCGATAACTCCTTTTCCTAACAAGAATTGGATCAAAATTTTTCTTAAGATCGGTATTACATGTATAACAAGACAAAACCAAATTTGTCGGCCAGAACATCCACTCTTTGTAAGATTCTTTGGGGGCAATATGATCCCTATGAGGCCGCTTTTCGAACAGTCGAGAGCCACAATAAGCGCAGCGTTTATCCTGCTCCATGAGCATAAGCCTCGTCACCTCTTTTTTGAAATCCTTAGTTGCCTGTTTGCCATGACCCCATGGATCTTTTGCTTTGGTCTTGAGCACATAATTTTTTAATTCTTTGACCATTTTAAATCCATATGAAGGAACAGTTAATTTTTTCAATCCAAACTCTCCATATAAGTTATCACCTCATTGACGACAAGCTCTAAAGGTTCAATACCTTTATAGTCAATACGGGAGAGCTTGTTAATAAACTGGCTGAGAAAAACCTTATCTTTACCGCCTTCTTGAATATGCTTTAAGACGGCGCTTAACTCTCGAGTCAAATGATAATTCGAAGCGGAAGGAATTTGCAAAACGTTGTAAAGGACGGACTCGGAGCCCCACCCCTCGAAAACACCATCCAGGACTTTAACCCCCATCTGATCCGATTCGCGTTCTAAGGTGACAATACTAGCTTGCCCCAACATAACGCTCGACAGCATGTGAGGTGAATGAGTAGCTATGATTACATGGCTTTTGGGCGCTCCTAATAAAGACTTTTGCAACAATTCAACATAACGTTGTTGCCAAACCACGTTAAGACTCACCTCTGGTTCATCAATCACGATTAAGCTGCCGGGAGTCGCATAGGCGATGACTTTCGCTCCGACTGACAACAAATTCTGCTGGCCAGAACTCAGTTCCTCAAAGCTCAACCATGAACGAGCCTCAAAAAGCAGGGTTGGCCACACCGAAACACCTATCCGACTCGCGGCTAAGAAACCTAAGACTAGTCGGCTCAATTCAGACTTGTCCTGCTTGTCGATTGTAGCAAGTCTAACGATGGCCCATTCGCTTTCGCTAGAACGCAACGGCCATTGAATGTATTTATCCAACAAAAGGAAAAGCTGTTGAATATGGTCTGTCATGACTGAAAGCTCTTCGTCACTAGTCATGTCAGCTCTTCTGGTTCCCAGACGCCGAATTAGACGATCCTTTATGTATTGAGTTCGTTCACGTTCACCGAGGAAACGATGAATTTCTTTAATTTTGCGTTTCTGGAATCCAAATGCAATTTCCCGAGTACTTCCAAAAACCATATCAATCCATGAGCCAAATGCTCCCAGTCGCGTATCATCGGAAAGCATTCGTATAACAGATTCAGCAACCGCTCTATCAGTTGAGCCTGTAGTCGTAAGGTTAGTCGCTTGTCTCACCCCCAGATAATGATAAAACTGTTCTTCATTAGTGCTGTCGCGGTGATAAGGAAATTTATCTATTACCAGATTTGAGATAGCAAGAAGCCTAGAAGGCAGAGATGCCGCGGGAGGACTTTCCTGCTCCGAACTGTAAATTTCACTCGCTCTTGAGATACCATTTTTCCTTGCTATTATGCGTGAACATCGCAGGCTGTGTGATCCTTGAAGTAGACGATAGGATTTAAGCTCTGAAGAGCTCTTTGCTTGCGAATCTGTTAACCCAGAAACCAAGCTAGCAAGTATTCGACTCTTGCCGGTGCCATTAGCTCCGACAATGAAGGTGATATGTGTTTTTTTTAAGTCGGCTTTTTCACCGATAAATTTTACATTTACCTCAGAGCCGTCTCCAAAATCAAACTGTGCATTTTCAATAAAATATGAAATTTCTTTCACTTCAACTCATTCCTATTCAATAACGAAAAAGAAGTTATCCAACATCCAACCATATGGCTCAATATTATATTTTATTTTTCGATGAAATTTACGTATTGACATTAAATGTTGCGGATGATGCATTCTTACTACGAAACAATACCAATAACTGACTTAACTTGCGACGAAGCTGCCCATATACAAGGCTGCTCATCTTGAGACTTCTAAATCTCAGCATCCGGTGTTTCTTGATCGGAAAAGGTGCTGTCAGGTGGCGCACTCCTCTTACCTTGCCACACATGCGGTGGTAATGGCATGCGATAGTGGCGGCAAGCCATAAGAAAAATTGGTGTCAGGTGATTTCGAACGGCACTTATTCGCTCGTCCAGCGGATGCTCTTTCATCACACGGTTCAATAGGCTAAAAACTGCATCTAGCGAATCGTTGATTGGCAGACCAGGCACCGATAATCCATGGTCCCGATCTCCCCCCCAGAAAACGTCATCCGTTCGTGCGTCGGGAATCCAAATTTGGTGAGTCATGTGTGGCGCGTGTTCTAATAACGTGCGGCGCAAATGCTCTGCTCGCTCCTGATCGCCTATCATAGCCAGCCAAGCAAGCACGAATGTGTAAAGAATTCCCGCGCGCGTGTGTTCTTCGAAATATGCATCACTGCAGTCCCTCGGATGGGAGAGAACATCACGATATTCTGTTGTCGGCGTAGGATAATGCCGACGAGCTCTCAATCCGTAGCAGAGATTGTCGGACATGCTGCGAATGTAGCCAGCTACATTAGATAGGCGGCCACGCAAAGTTGCGAGGCGCATAAATAGAGCCAGTTCGATCGTAAAATCGTCGCGAACGGGAAC
Organism: Pantoea sp. 9140; assembly: GCF_000745295.1. Lineage (NCBI taxonomy): Bacteria > Pseudomonadati > Pseudomonadota > Gammaproteobacteria > Enterobacterales > Erwiniaceae > Pantoea > Pantoea sp. 9140. The sequence goes on from NZ_JQNO01000001.1 coordinate 2,833,311, forward strand.
AGAAAGCGACGGATTCGCATTCAGCATACCAATCGCTATGTTGAGCACTTTGTCCGCCCTTTCATTCATTGCTTGCGCGAATGACTCCTCCCCACCACTCATAGCATCCAGCCATAGCCCATGAAGAGACAATCTCCCCAGCATCTCGAATAGCGCGATGTTAATATCTACTGCGTAGCGTGAATTTACGGCCATTGAAAGCGCATAGCGCTTGTCGGCGAACGGGCCAATCTTCTCGACAAGTAGAAGGTGAGCGATCATTAAGTGCAGCTGCAAGACTTGATCAAAATGAGCTAGCCGCTCGTGTTGCGTCGTTCCCTTCCGCAGACGAGTACTATCACAGAAAGGCCAACTACGTAGAAGTACTAGCTCTGAGGCTCGATATGCGGCCTCAAGGTTATCAGCATCGCGAGCCCAGACAAAAAGTATCCAAAGGCACAGGTAGGCCTTGCGTAGCTGACGCGTGCGCTCTGTTTGATTCTTCGGCTCAGTGAAAATGACATTTAGTAAGTGACGGAAATGCCGATAAGCGACCTCGGGCTGATCAAGCATCGCTAGCGCCTTATGAAATAGCCCTCGATTCTCGCTCTCAATTAACTCAGCACGCAACATACTGCTAAGGATCAGTTCAGAGAGACGATCCCCGTTCCATTCGGCAAAATGAATGTTGGCTTTCTCGTTCGCCCGACAGTAACCGCTCCATTGGGCCCGGACATCCTCACGCATCTCACCGCCCATGCAAACGCATATAATGATTGGCAGGCCCGCAAAATGGGGCGGGATGCGGTTCGGGATATAGTCATCCAAAACCTCATTTAGCGATGGACGCACGGCCTGCTGGCCGGTATCCCAATGCTCTCGTGTCAAATCACCAGACTTGATCGTGAATAGAAACAGACTTCGAGTACCATCACGATCAGGATCAGGGCCGACTGCCGCTACGTCGACACCAGCTTGCCGTGTGCCACGACGAGGACGTGTTAGAACTTCGAAACCACTCTCAGCCAAAAGATCAGGAAGAATAGCGTCAAGTTCTTCACGCTCGCGTAGCGAGCGCAGATAGTGCATCACGACGAGTTTCATCTCTGTCCTCGCTGCTCAAGCTTGAAATAGAGGAGCATATGATCGAGTCCTACTGGGTCAACAATGTCGAGGATAGGCAACTCGGACGAGATTGAAAATGAATGCATCGCAGTCTCGGTGAGATGTGTGGCCCCCTGCCCGGTATGGATCGGCGTCAACGACGATCTGCCATACAAGATGTATTGTTTGGCGAAGATATTCTCAAAAATAGATTTCCGACGCCCTTGCTCCATGCCTCGCTCCATCTGCTCATGCCATTGGACACGTGCCGCCTCGCGCTGCATTTCACTGGGGTGCAGCTCGACTAAACGCTCAATACCTTCCATTGCATCCTGAAGTGCTACCTTTCGTGTGAGCAATTCAGCAAGGTCCGGAGTGCTTTCAGCGTAACGCTCAAGGTAGTCCTGTAACTTACCCCCGTAGCTCACGAGCAAAGGGTGATAGATCAGATCAAGGACATCATTTTTGATATCTGACGACCCATTGCGAAGCACCGCTAATGGAATGACTACTGCAACTACTGGATCAATGAAGAACCACCCGACCGCCTTGCGACAAAGGTATAGTTGCTCCGATGGCTCCACTGGAAGAGATGACGCGGGGATTGAGAAAGGAGGATCGTCATTTCCGACACCGCAAACTTCGCTAGCAACGCATTTGTGAGTATGCATGCTCCCGTTCAGTAGCCAGTACACAACAGCGTTCCCTAATACCTCAGAGCCGGCATTTTGCAACGCGTTGTAGGTGCCCTCGAACGCGTCTAACGTAATCCGACCTCCTGAGCGTTCAAATAACTCAGTAAGCAGACAAATCACTTTTTCAGCATGCCCATCACTCACGAGTTGATAGGCTGCATGGCTGAGATGTGAAATCGTTCCTACATTATCTGAGTCAACATCCGCAGCAGCATCAAGGCATAAGTTTACAGCATTTTCTGTGAGACCAACCCGGTGACGCCACAACAGGTCAACTGCCAAGTGGATCGAGAAGGGACTCCTCGTCTGAAAGATCCTGTCAAGTTGCTCGTCAAAACCGACCGGTGCAACTATTTTTCGCTGTGCAGCAGCCCGATAGCCCGCTTCCAAGGATCTGAGTGCGATGTCTTCATCATCGCTGGACGCTGCCTGGAGCAGGATGTCGAGCACCTCACCGTAGCGTTCACCAAGTTCCATGGCCCCCAAAGCCGAGAGGGCTGCAAGCTTAGCCTCCCGCTCCTGAGCCTGCGCAAAGATGATGCCTTTTTCTATTTCGGCATTCATTACGAGAACCGTGAATAGTTGACGCAGAGCTAAGTTATCGCCAGCATGTACCGCTTCGTAGACCTTGGAAGATCTGATTGGATTCTTCTTCGTCCATTCCCCAAATGCAGTACTCGGGGCCCCTGCCGCCAGATCATTACCACCTGCATCAAGCAGACGTGTGATAAAAGCAAGGAGAACATCCTGATCTAGGTTCAAAAGGGGTATCAGATCGCATAGAAAATGCTGGACAAGGAAGAAACGTGGTCCCTTTAACTCCGACAGCGCTTCTTCAATATGAAGGTCAATCGGTGGCGCATCGGTAGCATTCAATATTGTTGCAAGCGTCTCTATCAATGCAGAATGGCTGTCATCCAAGCACCGATACCCTCCGTCCGCAATAGTCTGAACCAAGCCGAGAGTGCGGAGTTTCGTAGCCAATTCCGCCTTGTCTATCGGTATCTCCTTTATTGTCATTGGTCTACCTTTTGGATTCTTCACTCCGGAATTTCTCGCAAGATTTTCAAATTCAATAAAATTGACACACACCCCAACCTATTATCAATAACAAAACAGTGCTATTAAATTCAAGTCATTGTTGATATCTCTTCTAAGAGATAACCATCAAAATGCTATATCTTCCAAACTACTTTAAAACAGCATTTTTTTCTTGATCCTGCTCCCACAATGACACGGTTAATTTTACTCAAGCTTCATCCGTCTAGTTTCATGGCACCTGAGGGACTGCAGATATCATGGCATATGAGTTATTATTTCTGCCGTCGTTCATTCGGATCTTGTAGCTCCTGCAGATTACTCTTAAAGCCCTCATGAGCCCCAAAGATTTTAACAAGAACGCGGGCCTCGTCATCTCTGAGACGACGCATACCGGAGATGATATCTTCAACATCCTGCAGAGAAACATCCATAGCTTCCGCCAGTTGATCATGAGACATGTTCAGCGGTTTTAAAAATTCCTCTGCTAGCATTTATCCCACTGTCACAGGCCCGGCGGTATCTGCTTTTGTGTAGTATGCAAGAATCTCAGCACGCCCCTGCTCATACGTCAGCTCACCTGAAATAATACGTGCCTTAATGGACTCATAGAGCGGCGTACCACTGGGGTCCATTCCTTCAATTCTCAAGGAAGCCTCTGCTTTGCGGAAGCCCTCAATGCGTAACCGTGAATAAGGAGTCCTAGACATGATTTTTCCTTTGAGTTGCAGGAGTAAAGTTCGCTCAGTGAAAGCGTCAGTTCACGCTACCTTGTTAACTGACGCGCATGATTCAAGATTTATTATTGCCGGATAAGCTATCTCCGGCAAAATCATCATGTTCGCGGTTATCCCGACGAGTAGCTGTTTGTTTACGTATCTGAGTCGCCAACTCTTCTCCCATAGTCTGATGAGCACCAGAAGAATTGCTGTTTTGCTTCATTGTCTGGTACTCAGCAGCTCCATTAACCATACTGCTTCCCATATATCTTGCCATGCGTCCAATACGCGAGAACGATGCAGCAAAACCTTCGCTTCCCCCACTGGAGCTACCTTTACGAGATGACTGGTCTCCCGACGTGTTTACAGAACCAGTATCTTCACCACCGCCAAATCCTCCACCTGAACCACCGGCAGACCCAGATTCTTCGGCCATTGCTTGTTTGTGCAGATTCGAAAGCGGCTTTTAATGCAGAAACCCCGCCACTGACTTGAGCTGTAGTGCTCATTGCCATCGTTCCAGCACCACTAATCGCAGTAGCAGCAGCGCCCGTAATCATACCGGCCCCGAACCCACCAATCCCTTGTAAGGATGCTCCTCCGACAATGCCAGATAACAACAACGGTAATTTATTAGTCAATACTAAAAGAATAATTGACGCCAGCAGTAAAACAATAAGACTATTAAGATCAGGAATATCATTTCCAATAATAGAAAAGTACTGATCTATAAATGATTGTCCAATACCAATGATTATTGTCATAGTGAATAATTGAACACCAATCGATAAAACTGTCCGTAGGTAATTTATTGCTATATCAGAGGTCCACTTCGAGCCACCAAACCCAAGCAATATAACTCCCGCATAACACAACACCCATGCAGAAACTAAAATGATTAGCATATTTATTGCTATGAGGGCCATTACTATCAAAACAATTATCGCTACTGTTATCATTATGGTGGATATCATTGGCGACCAAATTGATGCGGCTGAACTGACCTTGGACAGTATCACAAATGCCATATCAACTATGCTTGAGGGTGATATACCAGTACCTATTCCCAGAGCGTTTGCTGCAAGTTGTCTCATTGAATTAATTATTGATTGAGATATAGCTGGGCCGTTGATTAAAAGATAATAGAAAAAACCAATAACAGCAAAAAAACGAACCATTTCTGCAAGTACCCCAGTCAGCCCCTCCCCTTGCAGCGCCATCATGCTAAATGTCCAGACCATACTTATTAATACCAGACCCCAGAAGAGCCAATTTGCATAGGCAGCAATTACTGTTGTCCATGTACTGGCTACTTGTTGAAACTTATCTAATAAAGAATCAAGTAGCCCGCTACTATCTAATTGACCAGCATAGGCATTTATAGAAAAGAAAAGTATGATGCCTAAAAAGGTGAGTTTGCTTGCTATTTTCATGATTACCATTCTCGTTTAGGGCTTGGTTTATTATTACTACGCAATGTGCAATTATCGTATCTATGCGCATCTAATTTATTATCTGGCATTGTTGAGCAATCTTTATCGTTTTTTTTGCAAGAACAAAAAATCATTGTAGTGATTAGAATAAAAACCATCGCAATTTTATTTTTCATCCAATTGGTCCTCACCACATTCGCTTTGGGCTTGGTGTATTCTGTCCAGCTAATACTTTCTCATCAGCGACTATTTGTTGGGCTTCTTTATCAGCCTGAGCTTGCGCTAGGGTTGTAGCTGCATTTTGTTGTGCCACCAGTAATGAGCGGATTTGCAGTAACTGATTTGTTTGTGCACTAGCCAGCTGGTTAGCCGTCTGAATGGCTTCCATTTGCCCTTTTGCACCGGTTGCATGAGTTTGCAAATCGGCCAGGTTGTTAGCATCGTTTTGCAGCGTTTCTTGCTGTTCATCAATCGCCTTGAATACGGCGTCATTAGCTTTTTTTCGTGCCTCAGAACTGTCCTGTTCAGCTTTACGCAGTGCGCTAATTTCAGATGCAGTACACTCAAGATTGGTGTTGAAGCACGGTGATGAACGGTAGTAGTTAACATCCTGATATCGTTTCAGGTACGCATCGAGACTCCCGGCCTGATTTTTGTAGTAATTCAGGGTGTCCTGCGCCTGCAGTAATTTGTTGATGGTCGAATTAGCCTGGTCCCAGATGTAAGCAGCAGGTGCTACGGTGTTCTGCAGCATGTTTTCATATTGCTGCAGTTGCATCTGGTATTGCTGGATTTGTTTTGCCACTGCCTGAACGTTGTTGACTGCACTGATTGTGGTCTGAACAACATTAGTTCCATCAATAACTGGGATACCTGCTTTGACCGGTAATGCTACGATATACGCGATGAAGGAATCTACTAACGCTTTTTTAGCGGCTAAAATACTTCTTTGCGATGAAAATATTTGGAGCATAAATTTCATTTGCTTACCTCAAACTCAACTGATTATTAGTATTGTAGACTTGGCTGGTAACAGATGCTGATATATAGAAAGCAATACATTTAATTATCCAAAATTCTATCCATAATAGTTCTTAGTTCTTGTCTGGTTGATTCTATTTTTGCAAGCAACGCTTTTATCAGCTTGGGCGAAAAATCAACTGTGCGAGGATCATTAGCTAGCCACAATTTAAGTAAACCACCAAGCCTCCCCAGATCAGCATTTACCCGGCTAAGTTCTATAACCTGTTTAATATCTACAATAGACTCAACCTGATAACCCATTGCGACTTTACGAATAAAACTCGCGACACTTAAACCAGAAGCTTCTGCATTTTCCTGGATTTGCGCTTTTTCCTCTGGCAAACAATAAACTTTAATTGGTGTACTGTTCTTTCTAGTCTGAGAAACTGTCATATCACTCTCCACATAGGCGGTAGCCTATCAGCCTCGCAGAGCAGGACTACCTTGAGCAGCGTTGCAGCGAATAGGGAGTAGTAAAGTTGGGACACCGGAGAGGTGGGCCTACTTTACATGTCCTGCCCTACCGTTGCCGTTGTATATCTGTGTACATACTGTGTATTCCTGTGTACGTATTGTGTATTCCTGTGTACAGGATGTGTTTTCTTAAAGTATTACTGTAGAATTACTCGGGTAAAATTCTTCTATATAGTGAATCTCGGTCCTCGCTTCATTAGTTATAAACTCAGCTATAACTGATTTCATCGCTCTTATCTTCCTAGATAGATCATCGGATTTTAGCGGCTAAAATTCTCGAAAAACCATGAATGCAGCTAACATACTGTTTTACATATCAAAAAAAAACACGTACCTCATATGTCATAAATATGATGGCAAGTTTTAAACGTATACAGAGCACATCACGTCCAAAAGAAAAAATGATATTTAGAAAATCCTTTTAGCTAACAGCTCATTAAAAAAAGAGAAAGTGAAAAATACCAGTCAGAGATATAATTACCCCAGAGTTTATCCACAATTTCTCAACTTAGGCTACAGGCTGATTTTTATATAGGTTAAACCTACAGGCTATACTATAGGATTCCCTATAAGTCTCTGTTACAAAAGGACTATACGACCATTTAAGAGACAGAACATGCGCAGCCTGAGACAAAACATGCGCAAACTGAGACAGAAGATGCGCAGAATACTTTCTCTAAAGGGGGACAGAATATGCGTGGATAACTTTCTTTATCCCCAAGCATATACACTCTTATAAAGAGTCAGTGAATAGGCGTTCATAAAGCTTCAAAACCCCTCTGTTCTTTGTTTTTTCCTTCGAGGTACTTGAGGGGCACTTGGTTTTATAAGAAGTCCTTTTTCGGTTGGTGTAGCGTCTAGCCCTGGCCATGCCCACTGTACTTTTTTAAGCCCATCATTAAACCGTCGTCTGAAGTCTTTGACATCGGCGTAATTAGATCCTATTTGCTCCATCAAACCTGACCAAGGAATAATTGTTACTCGCTTTAAATAACTAACCCGATAAGTCGCCCAGCAATATATATCTAAAGCCATTGGGGAACGTTTAATCAGCCGCAAAACTCTCATATCCAATGGAACAGGCTTATCTGTTATCATTTGAAAAAACTTTGGCGACAGCTCTACCCAAGATTGACTAAATAAATCTCTATCAGGATATTTTACACTCCACCAAATATGTGAAATATCGGCAATCCTGGCTCCCATTTCATCTTCACAAATATATCCACTTTCCTCATTTAACTCTGTTAACATAATACTAATTGTCGTTTTAAATAATCGTCGCATTTGATCACGAAGCGGGACAATAGAGCCATTTTTCCCACCACTTGAACGTAGCCCCAGTGCTTCCATAAAACGTCGCTGAGATCGTCCTAATTCAAGCTTGCGAACTTCCTGTTCAGTAATAATACCTCTATCTAATTTCGATTTATTTCTAATTGCCTGAGTACTAATCCAAACCAATAATAATCGAGCATAACAACCGTAAGGCAAACCTACTGCTGACGGTGCCATCATATGCATGGTTAAATTGCCATTCTTACGGCTCCACTCATTCAATCTTGGCTTGCTGTGTGGCAGAGTTGCTTGAATTAAAAACCGAGCAATGAAACCAAGTTGATTAGCCTCCTGAGCACTGCACTCATGTATTGCGATAAGTTTATCTACATATCCTGCATCCAATTTCATTTTATTTTTTGTCACAGATTCCTTTTTTTTCTGGTTTGTTTCCTGACTCTGAAAATCTACTAAATTTTTAATCTTCATGTTGATTCACACAGACCACATAAAACCGGGTCTTGCTGCCTTTAAAGCAGATCTGCGCTTTGCTTCTATCCAGTTTTCAACCTCCGCTAAATCCCATGCAACACTTCGACTCGTCAAAACAATACGCTGAGGAAACTCACCACGTTGTTCCAGGTTATAGATTGTTCGATCAGACAAAGGAATGATGCTGAGTAAGGTCTTACGATTAATTAGGGTCTTATGTGCCAGTTCTTGCATGTGTTGGCCTCCTGTTAGTTGCAGAGACCTGAGTATGCCAATATTTTTTAGACATTGAATTGGACGTTTTGGCGGATTAGGTTGAATCTTCTATTTATTTTCAAATTAACAAATAACAGCTGCCAGCCATTACAAGCAGTTGCCAATAGACTCATTACTTAACCAGTAGTAACATGGCAATGGTCTACATATGAGGGACTTGACAAATGGCATATATCGAAAGTGAAAAGGATGTAATTGATCGCTTAGGGATGTACTTTATCTCTGTCTGGAAAGATTGCGATAACGCTGTTGCCGCTGGCATACGGGAATTTCGAGAGCGGTGGGCAAACTACAGCGTACATTCAAAAAGGAAAAATTCACGAAGCCATTTGAAAGGGGTTTCATCCTACGACAAACGAGAATCGGATAAGCGTCCTATTGGAGAACTTATCCTAGAGGTCATTGATCCTAAGGTGTCAGCATTCCTTAAATCTCTTCCTGAGAGTCATTTTCAATTCTTTCCTAACCCCTATATGAATGTTGCTCACTCTCCCTTACAACGTTCAAATGATAATTTGAGCAGTCCTGAAAGCGCCCTTAGTTGTTCGTCTCGTAAATACAGTTCTAAATTTAAAGAAGAAACTCCGATAACCAATTTAGTAGTGGTCATGGGTTTCAAAAATGCTCATGATGTAATTAAACACCAACTAAGACATTTTGCAAATACGCAACATCAATATCGACCTATAGATTTTAAGTTTCAGGCCACCGTGGATAATCTGCTTGAGCTATTATGGCAGCTTCACCTTACACCGACGCGCTTCAAGCAGCACAGTGCAGACATAAAACTCAATGCGCGACGAAAGCAAACTTTCTGCGAACTGTGTGGCCAAAGAAATCAACTTGCAGAATATTTCTATAAGCTAGATAAAAATATGCTTGAACTGGAAGATGAGATAGAAAGCCACAACAAACAGAATCCTGATAATCAGAAAAAACTACAACTCAGCCACAGGTATTGTTCTTACCATAAACCGAAACACAAAAATGGCCATACGTGGAACTCCGCTTACAAGAATGCTCTGGACTCAAAAGATCAATTCGAGAATGAATTGCAGAGATTGCAACTTCACATTGTCAGAGTCGAAGAGCTCAAAGTCATTTCAAGAGATGAACTAATTGACCTTTATTTCTATCATTTCCTCCAAGATAAATGCGTCACTCAGAAACAAAGTGACGAGTTCTTTCATTACGTTAGGGATAATTTTAAGTACCCAATATTACTTAAGGGAGAAACCGAAAGACTCATTCATGAAGCAGCCGTTCGCTTGACTGGAGCAGGTAAAACTCTTGGAGCTAACGATCTTGGAATGCTGCGAAATGTTGCTCGCCGCATGGTTGACTCACGCTTAACAGATAGTAAGAAACGTATGCTTGTTCTTAAGAAACAAGGATTCAATCAGAGAAAAATTGCAGATAAGTTAACAAAAATTGAGGGGAGAATTATTTCACACCAAGCAGTTTCAAAGGCCTTGATTAGTATAAATAGTGAATTTATCATTTGATTTCATTAAATAATTTTAAATTAAACCCTCTCTTTATAAATTTCTAACGCACCCATACGCATAAACCATCATCTAAATGTTCATTAAAATATTCACATCCATCTTTATTGCTGGCAACATACAAACTTTCGCTATTTGTAATATCAAAGTAGTCAAAACCGACCAAAAAGAAACCCTCACGAATTTTGTAAGGATTAATGTTTATACAGATAGAGTTTTTTTCGTTCCAGTCAACCCATGAATGGTCATTACTTTGATGCCAGATCCTAATGCTGTTGTTAAAATTATCATTTTTGAATGTGGAGAAGTAATGCTTTAATAAAGCCTTCTTATTTTTAAACAGATATTCAATCTTTGCGCGCTCTGAATTGACATCAAGAAGGGCAATGTTTTTTCCATAATCAGCCAACCCGTCCCGCATTAGTTTACTCTTAATTATAGACTCTTTTATTTCACGTGAAAAGTGATATGAAAAATCAATAATTTCATGACTAATTTTGTTAAATTCATTATCGCAATAATGCCCTATTGCTATATTAATTGTAACGGCGATATCCATTGCAGAAAAATGATAGTCCCCAGGTTGGAAAAGTGAATTAATTAGCCCTCTAAATTCTCTGGCGTCAATTAAATCCAATGGCCGATACCGCTCCCGTAGTCTTTTTTCATTGACACTGGTTAGGATTGTAACAACACTCTTTTTATATAAGTAATGTGAGAGATTTCTTCTGAAGATATAGTGAAACGGAGAAGAAATTGCTTCGGATATTTTAAATATATCGTTTATGATCACTTTGGCCACCTATAATATTTACATAATACACATGCGACAATCTTATCAAACCATTAAAAAAAAGTTAAGTTGCATCAGGAATTTACATGCGAAAACGAACTTTCAAAGTATGCATTGTGATTGTTTGTATAAAGATGCCGAATGTGCCCTTCTGATACAGAGCTGCCTGTCAAATTAGGCTAGCCTATGCACCTCTATATTCCAGCTTATGTATGAATATACAAATTTTAAACAATCCATTCATCAATCATATCAGCCCAATCCTGTAGCATTGATGTTCTTTGATCTCGATATTCAGCTTTATTATATACCGCTCTCACCCCTTTCTGTTCATGTGCCAGGCATTTTTCTATCCAGTCACTATTGTATCCGGCCTCATGCAGCAGAGTGCTCGCAGTTCTACGGAGGTCATGAGGTCCAAATTTAATGAGCGACTGACCATCTTTCAGCGCCGCCTTGTATGTTAAATCCATTACGCGGTTCATCGTCGCACTGCTCATTGGAGCATCGGAATCATACCGAGAAGGAAGAATGTAGTTAGAACCACCGGCAAATGTTTTCAAAGCAATTAGAATATCCATAGTTTGGCGAGACAAAAATACCAAGTGTGGATTACGCCGTTTCATTCGCTCCTTAGGGATCGTCCACAACGCTTCAGTAAAGTTAATTTCATTCCAAGTTGCATTAGTTAATTCGCTTTTACGTACCATAGTTAGCAAGAGAAGCTTTACCGCAGCACGAATCTGAGGAGTTGTTCCTACTTTTTCCATGTACCGGTACATCAAACCGATCTCAGCCGGCGTTAATGTTCGGTCTCTTGGCTCAAATCGAGCGATACTTGCAGGCCGTACCAAATCAGCGGGGTTCTCTACTTTTTGCCCTCGTTCTATTGCCCATCGTTATACCTGCAACACAATATCGCGAGTATGCACTGCGGTTGCAGGTGCCCCTCTCTCCACTATCGCATCAGTAAGTGCTCTCAAATCTTCATGGGTAATTTCTGTTAGCTTTTGGTTGCCAAATTTTCCCTCTAGCTCCCGGGCATAGACTGAGCGACGCATATCCCGGGTAGAGTCGGCCATTTGATATCCACGCAGCCATTTCTGTGCCCAGGCACCAAAGGTTTCAGCATCTTTTGTTCTCGCCTTAGCACGGGCTTTCTCTTTGGCCGGAGACTTTCCATTAGTAACCATTCGCTTCGCTTCATTGAGACGCTCACGTGCTTCAGCTAATGTTATACCTCCAACTCCATAGCGGCCAAAGGTAATGGTTTCTTGCCTGCCATTGATCGAATAGTTGTAGCGAAAGGAGATAGACCCTGCGGTTGTGACGGCAACATAGAGGCCATCACGGTCATTGACTTTGTAAAGTTTATCTTTGGGTTTAAGATTGCGTAGCTTAGTATCAGTGAGCATCTTTTAACCTATTATTCTTGTTTGATACCATGCTGAAAAACCTCTAAACAACTAAAGGTTAATCCTTATAAAACATATGAATATGAAAAATTAATACCATGCCCATCAAAAATACTCAGCATGGTATCGGGCGTAATCCATGGCATTACCGATGAATCATACCCATCAAAATACCACGGTCAAACCGTGCTTGGCGTTGCCAGACATTGCCACAAATGACTAAGCCAAAAACGAAAAAAGTCCGCAATTACGCGGACTTAAGTATGGTTTAGTGCCTGTTAGTGCCAGACGTGACCGGTCGGGAAATCATTCCCACTCAATCGTCGCCGGTGGCTTACCGCTGATGTCATACACCACACGGGAAATACCGTCGACTTCATTGATGATGCGGTTAGAGACGCGGCCCAGGAAATCATACGGCAGGTGCGCCCAGTGTGCGGTCATAAAGTCGATGGTTTCTACCGCGCGGAGCGAGACAACCCAGTCATATTTACGGCCATCACCCATCACGCCGACCGAACGAACCGGCAGGAAGACGGTGAATGCCTGGCTGACTTTGTTGTAGAGATCCGCTTTGTGCAGCTCTTCGATGAAGATAGCATCGGCACGACGCAGCAGGTCGCAATACTCTTTCTTCACTTCGCCCAGTACGCGCACGCCCAGACCCGGACCCGGGAACGGATGGCGGAACAGCATGTCGTATGGCAGGCCCAGCTCCAGACCAATCTTACGCACTTCGTCTTTGAACAGCTCTTTCAGCGGCTCAACCAGGCCCATCTTCATCTCTTTCGGCAGACCACCCACGTTGTGGTGCGACTTGATGACGTGCGCTTTACCGGTGGCAGACGCAGCCGATTCAATCACGTCCGGATAGATGGTGCCCTGCGCCAGCCACTTCACGTCCTGCAGCTTCAGCGCTTCTTCGTCGAACACTTCCACAAAGACGCGACCAATGGTTTTACGCTTGGCTTCAGGTTCATCAATACCCGCCAGCGCATCCAGGAAGCGCATTTCAGCCGGTACATGGATGATGTTCAGACCAAAGTGGTCGCCAAACATATCCATCACCTGCTGTGCTTCGTTCAGACGCAGCAGGCCGTTATCCACAAACACGCAGGTCAGGCGGTCACCAATGGCGCGATGCAGCAGCATTGCGGTCACAGAGGAGTCCACGCCACCTGACAGACCGAGGATCACTTTGTCGTTACCCACCTGCTCACGCAGGCGCTCAACGGCATCTTCAATGATTTTGGCAGGGGTCCACAGGGCTTCACATTCACAGATGTCGATGATGAAGCGCTCGAGCATCCGCAGACCCTGGCGGGTGTGGGTCACTTCCGGGTGGAACTGCACGCCGTAGAAACGCTTCTCTTCGTTGGCCATGATAGCGAACGGACAGCTTTCTGTGCTGGCAACGGTCACGAAGTCAGCCGGGATCGCCGTGACTTTGTCGCCGTGGCTCATCCAGACATCCAGCAGCGGTTTACCCGCAGCGCTGATCGCATCTTCGATGTCGCGAACCAGCGCGCTTGGCGTGGTGACTTCGACCTGCGCATAACCAAATTCGCGCTCATTTGATCCTGATACGGTGCCGCCCAGCTGCATCGCCATGGTCTGCATACCGTAGCAGACACCCAGTACCGGCACGCCAGCGCTGAAGACATATTCAGGTGCACGCGGGCTGTTCAGCTCGGTGGTGCTTTCCGGGCCGCCGGAAAGGATGATGCCGCTTGGGTTGAACTGGCGGATCTGCTCTTCGGTGACATCCCATGCCCAGAGTTCACAATAAACGCCGAGTTCACGCACGCGGCGGGCAACCAGCTGAGTATATTGTGAGCCGAAATCGAGAATCAGAATGCGGTGCTTATGGATATTTTCCGTCGTCATTGAGGGGTTTCCAGAACGGTGACTTGATCAATAAAAGCGCCCGGCTGAAGCCGGGCGGGAAATCGGGATTATGAACCCATGCGGTAGTTCGGTGACTCTTTGGTGATGGTCACGTCATGCACGTGGCTCTCATTGATGCCCGCGCCGCTGATGCGAACAAATTCCGCTTTGGTGCGCAGGTCGTCAATGGTCGGGCAACCGGTCAGGCCCATGCACGAACGCAGGCCGCCCATCTGCTGATGTACGATCTCTTTCAGACGGCCTTTATAGGCAACGCGGCCTTCGATGCCTTCCGGCACCAGTTTGTCAGCGGCGTTATCGGTCTGGAAGTAACGGTCAGAAGAGCCTTTGGACATCGCGCCCAGTGAACCCATACCGCGGTAGGATTTGAATGAACGGCCCTGATAGAGCTCGATTTCACCCGGTGACTCTTCGGTCCCCGCCAGCATCGAACCGACCATCACACAGGAAGCACCGGCGGCGATCGCTTTCGCAATGTCACCAGAGAAACGGATGCCGCCATCGGCGATAACCGGAATACCGGTGCCTTCCAGTGCGGTGACCGCGTCAGAAACGGCAGTAATCTGCGGAACGCCCACGCCGGTCACGATACGGGTCGTACAGATAGAGCCAGGACCGATACCCACTTTAACAGCGCTGACGCCTGCCGCGACCAGCGCCAGTGCGCCCGCGCCAGTCGCAACGTTGCCGCCGACGATTTCAAGGTCAGGATATTTGGCACGGGTTTCACGGATACGTGACAGCACGCCTTCAGAGTGGCCGTGTGAAGAGTCGATCAGCAGCACGTCAACGCCCGCAGCAACCAGCGCATCGATACGCTCTTCGTTACCGGTACCCGCGCCTACTGCCGCACCCACACGCAGACGACCCTGCGCATCTTTACAGGCGTTAGGTTTACGTTCGGCTTTCTGGAAGTCTTTAACGGTGATCATGCCCAGCAGATGGAAGCTGTCATCCACCACCAGCGCTTTCTCAACACGCTTTTCGTGCATTTTTTGCAGCACGACATCACGGGCTTCGCCCTCTTTCACCGTCACCAGGCGATCTTTCGGGGTCATAACCGCAGAGACCGGCTGAGAAAGGTCTGTCACAAAGCGGACGTCACGACCGGTGATGATACCGACCAGTTCGTTGTCGCGGTTGACGACCGGATAGCCCGCAAAGCCGTTGCGCTCGGTCAGGGCTTTAACGTCAGCCAGTGGCGTGGTTGGCAGCACGGTCTGCGGATCGGTAACCACGCCGCTCTCATGTTTCTTCACCTTGCGCACTTCATCCGCCTGGCGTTCAATCGACATGTTTTTGTGGATGAAGCCAAGGCCGCCTTCCTGTGCCAGCGCAATCGCCAGACCCGCTTCGGTCACGGTATCCATGGCAGCGGAGAGCATAGGAATATTCAAACGGATATTTTTGGTCAGCTGAGTGCTGAGATCGGCCGTATTAGGCAGGACGGTGGAGTGAGCAGGAACGAGCAGAACGTCGTCAAAAGTGAGTGCTTCTTTAGCGATTCTTAACATGGCAATACTCCACCTCGGGTGATTGAGATTAGATAAAATATTGCCG
Organism: Pantoea sp. 9140; assembly: GCF_000745295.1. Taxonomy (NCBI): domain Bacteria; kingdom Pseudomonadati; phylum Pseudomonadota; class Gammaproteobacteria; order Enterobacterales; family Erwiniaceae; genus Pantoea; species Pantoea sp. 9140. The sequence goes on from NZ_JQNO01000001.1 coordinate 2,849,003, forward strand.
CGGCATTATACAGGCCGTAATCGATTGCCTCCAGCATTATTTACGAAAAACTCTTGATCCGCACTGACAGCCCTGTAGTATCGATGAATTAACCTGCTGATTTGGAATTTGATCTTCGTCACATGTCGCTGCCATCTACCGCCAATATTTTTACCGTCAGCCGTCTCAATACGACAGTGCGTCAGTTGCTGGAGAAAGAGATGGGCCTGGTCTGGATCAGCGCCGAGATCTCCAACTTCACGCAACCGGCCTCCGGTCACTGGTACTTCACGCTGAAAGATGATGGCGCTCAGGTTCGCTGTGCCATGTTCCGCAACAGCAACCGTCGCGTCACCTTTCGGCCACAGCATGGTCAGCAGGTGCTGGTTCGCGCCAACATTACCCTCTATGAACCTCGCGGTGACTATCAGCTGATTGCTGAAAGCATGCATCCGGCGGGTGAAGGCCTGCTGCAACAGCAGTTTGAACTGCTGAAAGCAAAGCTGGCGAGCGAAGGCTTGTTTGAGCCGCAGCATAAGCAACCGCTGCCGGAACCGGCGCGTCAGGTCGGGGTGATCACCTCCTCCACCGGCGCGGCGCTACACGATGTGTTACGCGTGCTACATCGCCGTGATCCCTCCCTGCCTGTGGTCATTTACCCGACTGTGGTTCAGGGTGTCGATGCGCCAGCCGCTATCGTCCGGGCGATTGAAATTGCCAACCTGCGCAATGAGTGCGATGTGTTAATCGTCGGGCGCGGCGGCGGTTCGCTGGAAGATTTATGGAGCTTTAACGACGAACGCGTGGCGCGTGCCATTTTTGCCAGCCGCATTCCTGTCGTCAGCGCCGTCGGTCATGAAACGGATGTCACCATCGCGGACTTCGTCGCCGATTTACGCGCCCCTACCCCTTCAGCAGCCGCAGAAATCGTCAGCCGGAACCAGCTGGAGCTGCTGCGCCAGTTGCAATCGCAGCAACAGCGGCTGGAGATGGCGATGGATTACTATCTGGCGCGCCAGCAGCGGCTTTACACGCGTCTTGAGCATCGCCTGCAGCAGCAGCATCCACAGCTGCGTCTGGCCCGTCAGCAGACCGCCCTGTTCCGCCTGCAGCAGCGTCTGGGTGAAGCGATGGAAACCCGCCTGCGTCAGGCCACACGTCAGCAGGATCGCCTGGCGCATCGGCTCAACGCTCAACAGCCGCAGCAGCGTCTGTTCCAGGCGCAAAAACAGCTGCAAAGCTGGCACTATCGCCTGCAGCAGAGCATGGCAACACAGCTGAGCAATAATAAACAGCAGTTTGGTCATCTGGTCGCACAACTCGAAGGTGTCAGCCCGCTGGCGACGCTCGCGCGTGGTTTTAGCGTGACCACCGACATCGCCGGTCAGGTGGTGAAGAAAACCGCACAGCTGCAGAGCGGCGACCTGCTGCGCACCCGTCTGGATGATGGCTGGGTTGAAAGCCAGGTGACACAGCTGTTACCTGAGAAAAAGCGCCGCCGTAAAACCGCTTCCTGACGCTCTCCGCCAGCTCACACCTCTCCACTTAACGCTGGCCTCATTCATGAGTCCTGTACAGCCTGACCGATTGTTTTTAGGGCTGATTTTTGCTGCCAAAAATTCTCATAGAACCCGTGAGAATGGTTGTCTGAAAAATAAGCGCCATCTCCAATCCGCCCCTGACACTGACTTTGCGCGCCACCTCACATTTTTCCATTTACCGCTGGCCTCGCTAATGAGGTCTAACCAGCCAGACGGGTCTATACTTTTGACTCATTCCTTTTTGCCAAGGAGTCTTACATGGCTTACTGCGTTATTCCTCCCTATATCCTTCGCAAGATCATCGCTCACAGTTCCGGCCACCAGCAGGAGCAGGCGCGCCGCACCCTGACGCACGTTCAGCACCTGATGGCGGAACACTGGCAAAAACCGACCGGCGTGAAAACAGCGGCGGGCGGTCATGTTGATCGTGAAATTTATGATGCGCAAAACCAGGAAACCCTGCCGGGTAAGCTGATTCGTCAGGAGGGCCAGCCGGGTAATGATGATGTCGCGGCTGAAGAAGCCTGGGACTACCTTGGCGTCACCTATGACTTCTTCTGGCAGGCGTATCAGCGTAATTCGCTGGATGGTCAGGGCCTGAAGTTGCTGGGTACCGTGCATTATGGTGAGAAATACCAGAACGCCTTCTGGAACGGTCAGCAGATGGTATTTGGCGATGGTGACGGCGAAATCTTTAATCGCTTTACCATTGCGATTGACGTTGTGGCCCACGAACTGGCACATGGCGTCACGGAAAACGAAGCCGGATTAATCTATTTTGAGCAGGCTGGCGCACTGAATGAGTCGCTGTCGGATGTCTTTGGCTCGCTGGTAAAACAGTTCAGCAAAAAGCAGCGTGCGGATGAAGCAGACTGGATTATTGGTGAAGGGCTGCTGGCGAAGGGTATTAACGGGCGTGGTCTGCGGTCGATGTCCGAACCCGGCACCGCCTACGACGACCCGCTGTTGGGCAAAGACCCGCAACCGGCCCACATGGATCACTATGTGAAAACCCGCGAAGACAATGGCGGCGTTCATATCAACTCCGGCATTCCTAACCGGGCTTTTTATCTGGCGGCCAAAGCGCTGGGTGGTCATGCGTGGGAACAGGCGGGATATGCCTGGTATGACACGGTGTGTGACGACGAACTGCCACAAGATGCAGATTTTAAAACCTTTGCTCGCTTCACCATTAAGCATGGCGAAAAGCGGTTTAACCCGTCAGTGAGCAGTGCCATTGAACAGGCGTGGAAGGAGGTTGGCGTGCTATGAGTGACCTGCCCGAACTCACCGATGATGCGACCATCGTCGTCGCGCGTGAAGGCGGCATGGCCTTTATTCCCGGGCTACGCGCCGAACGACGCTTTATGCTGGGCGATCTGCCGCCGCCAGAAAGAGAGCGCGTCTGCCATGCGCTGCAGCAGGCGATGCCGCTGGGCGAACCCGAGGAGAATGCCGCACAGGTGGGCAGTGGTGACCAGCGTTATTTCCGCATCCAGATTCAATATGCAACGCACCGCGAGGTCGGGACGATAGTGCTGTTGATTCCGGAACAGGTGGCGCCGCCTGAGTTAAAGGCGCTGTGGCACGACGGAAAATAAGCAAATAAAAAGGGCCGACAATGTCGGCCCTGAGACAGCTGATAATCCGATGTGAATCTTGCAGCGACGAATGAGTTTAAAGCGAAGGTAACACGGTCAGAGGAGGAAAGCGTCCCGCGCCTGGGACAAAAACGCCGGGAGCGTTTTTGAACAACGCAACGCGTTGGCCCGGCAACGGGCGCACTTCAGGGATGAGGTGCGTAATCGCGCGGGCCGAGCAGTCATGGATGACGATTTTGCGACTTTCCGATCTGACCGTTTTCCCTGAGCATGCTCGGTTTTACAGCAAATGGGGTAAGACTTTTTCAAAAAAAGGGCCGACAATGTCGGCCCTTTTCTTTATGCGTTGTTACTTGCTGTCTGGCAGCGCGTAAGCAATCACGTAATCACCGCGGTCCGGTGACTGACGTGCGCCACCTGCTGAGATCAGGATGTACTGCTTACCATCTTTCGGTGAAACGTAGCTCATCGGGCCACCCTGACTGCCGACCGGCAGGCGTGCTTTCCACACCTCTTTACCGGTTGAAGAGTCAAAGGCGCGCAGATAGTAATCCTGCGTACCGGCGATGAACACCAGGCCACCCTGTGTTGCCAGCGTACCGCCCAGCGTGGGCATGCCAACCGGCATTTTCACACGCATTTTGATGCCAAACGGACCAGTATCCTGCACGGTGCCGACCGGCACCTGCCAGACGATTTTCTGGGTTTTCAAATCAATCGCCGACAGCGTACCAAATGGCGGCTTCTGACAAGGAATGCCCAGCGGCGACATAAAGCGGTTTTTGTTCACAGCATATGGCGTGCCTTTCAGCGGAACGGCACCCATACCGGTGTTGATCGCTTCGCCGCCGTTGCTGCCACGGGCAATGTTGCTGGTATCCGCCGGGATCATCTGAACCCACAGGCCCAGACGCATGTCATTGACGAACAGCAGATGGTTGTTCGGATCGATCGACATGCTGCCCCAGTTCATCCCGCCCAGCGAACCCGGGAAGCTCAGCGACTTGTCGGTGTCCGGCACGGTGAACAGGCCGTCGTAGCGCATCGATTTGAAGGCAACACGGCAGGCCAGCTGATCGAACGGCGTTGCACCCCACATGTCAGACTCTTTCAGCGTCTGGTTGCCAATCTGCGGCATACCGGTCGAGTGTGGCTGTGTTTTCGTGTACTGCTCGTTCGGGATATGACCCTGCGGCATCGGCAGTTCTTCGACTTTGGTCAGCGGCTTGCCGGTCATACGGTCAAGCACGAAGATCATGCCGGTTTTACCACCAATCACCACCGCTGGCGTGGTGCTGCCATCTTTCTGCGGGAAGTCGATCAGGCTTGGCTGCATCGGCAGGTCGAAGTCCCACAGATCGTTATGTACGGTCTGATAGACCCACTTCTCTTTACCGGTAGTCGCATCCAGTGCCAGCACTGAAGCACCGTATTTGTGATCCAGTTCGGTACGGTTCGCACCCCAGAGGTCAACCGAGGAACTGCCCATCGGGATGAACACCGTGTTCATTGCCGGGTCGTACGACATCGGCGCCCAGGAGTTTGGCGTACTGCGGGTATAATCTTTACCCGGCATCAGAATCGCATTCGGGTCTACATTGCCTGGGTCAAACGCCCAGCGCATTTTACCGGTGATAACGTCAAAGCCACGCAGCACACCACCTGGCATATCGGTCTGCACGTTATCTGCGACACGACCACCCACCACGACAGTAGTGCCCGCCAGCGTTGGCGCTGACGTCAGCTGATACTGTGGATCCGGTGCCTGGCCCAGTCCCGCTTTAAGATCAACGATGCCGTGCTCGCCAAAGTTTTCACAGAACTCACCGTTATCGGCGTTGATCGCAATCAGACGCGCGTCGATGGTGTTCATCAGAATGCGACGCTGGCAGCTGTCACCAGCTGGCAGCACAGCGGCAGGTACAGGTGAAGAGCCCGGCTTATCCGGCTGTTGTAGCGGTTTGGTTGCGTCAAAGTAAGCCAGACCACGGCAGCGCGGCCAGACTTCTGCTTTGGCATTGATTTCACGTTTCCAGATCTGCTTACCCGTATTAGCTTCAACCGCGATGACGTTATTGTGTGGCGTACAGAGGTAAAGGGTGTTGCCAATCTGCAATGGTGTCTGCTGATCTTCGGCACCGTTACCGGTCGGGCTGACAGGCGTATCACCGGTGTGGAAGGTCCAGGCGACCTGCAGATCTTTCACGTTGTCGCGGGTGATTTGGTCCAGCGCCACAAAGCGGCTGCCCTGCGGGGTATTACCGTAGTTATCCCAGTCTTTCTGCTGTTTCGCTTTATCAACCGGGATCAGTGGCAGCTCTTCGCCGGTCGCTGCAACGGTAGGATGTGGCTGGAACATCTGCACCAGCGTAACCACCATGCCTGCCGCCAGCAGCGCAGAGAAGGCGTATGAAGGTTTTGCCAGTGAGTGCTTACCTTCGTGCTTACGCAGTGAAGGCCAGATCAGGAAGGCCAGCAGCATCAGTCCGGCAGGCACCATCAGGCGTGAGACCAGTGGCCAGAACTCCAGACCCGCATCGAACAGCGACCAGATCAGGGTGCCGACAAAGACCAGCAGGAACAGAACCACTGCCGATGATTTGCGACGGAAGAATTGAATTGCGGAGAGCACAGTGACGATACCCGCAATTAAAAAGTACCAGCTGCCGCCAAGGGCTACCAGTTTGCCGCCGCCAATGGCAAAAAACAGACCGGTGGCAAGCAGCACCAGTCCGAGCAGCACGGATGCGATTCCCAGCCCCTTTCCGGAGCGGGAGGATGTTTCAGCCATAACACTTACTCTCCTGAATAAACAGAGCATCTGGACAGATGCCGTCCGGTCTCTGGCGCGTTATGCACGTCCGCGCAGAGCATTGCTCTGTTTCAAATCGAATATAAACAGACCCGCGTCCGTGAGAATCTGTGGGCCGGAAGAGCACGGATGTGGCTGACCCCTCCCACGACGCGGCAGGATTGTACCACCTGGTACATTACAGAGTGAACATATACAACGCGTTTGTTACGGCGTAATAGCATTTTTGCTACAAAAAAGGGCCAGGGATCACTCTGCGTTATCTGACATTTTAAGCGTAGCTGAAAGCGAGGTCAGTGACCGGGTAGCTGGAAAAGTACGCGCTTGCGGGAGATCAGACCATGTCCGTTGCGGCAAAAATAGTCCACTGCGCCGCAGGATTTCAGCACCTCAAGTGGCTGATGACACTCAGGACAGCAGGGATGCGCCGGGTAATGTGCTCCGCAGGCTGTGCAGATAAATTCACCGTCGCTGAGCGACAGCGGTTGCTGGCATTTTTCACAAAGTACACTCAATACGTTTTCCTCCTGCGTTATTCAGCGCAAAAAAAGAGGGCCAGATGGCCCTCATTTTATTAACGCTTATTCTTTTTCATATGCGCCATCAGACGCTTACGTTTACGCTGCTGCGTTGGCGTCAGCAGGTTACGTTTGCCTTCATAAGGGTTATCACCCTCTTTGAACTGAATGCGAATTGGCGTTCCCATCACGTTAAGTGATTTACGGAAATAGTTCATCAGATAGCGTTTATAAGAATCAGGCAGATCCTTAACCTGGTTACCGTGGATCACCACGATAGGCGGGTTATAGCCACCAGCATGCGCATATTTAAGCTTAACGCGACGACCGCGTACCAGCGGCGGCTGGTGATCGTCTGCCGCCATGTTCATGATGCGGGTCAGCAGCGAGGTGTTAACGCGTCGGGTCGAACAGTCATAGGCTTCTGTGATCGACTCAAACAGATTACCCACGCCGCTGCCGTGCAGCGCAGAGATAAAGTGGATGCGGGCGAAATCGATAAAGCCCAGACGGAAATCCAGCGTCTCTTTCACTTCATCACGCACTTCCTGCGACAGGCCATCCCATTTGTTGACCACAATCACCAGCGAGCGACCACTGTTAAGAATGAAGCCCAGCAGCGAGAGATCCTGATCGGAAATACCGGCATGGGCATCAATCACCAGCATCACGACGTTGGCATCTTCAATCGCCTGCAGCGTCTTGATTACCGAGAATTTCTCTACGGTATCCGAGATTTTGGCACGCTTACGCACGCCTGCGGTGTCGATCAGAACGTATTCACGTCCATCACGCTCCATCGGAATATAGATACTGTCGCGCGTGGTACCCGGCATGTCGTAGACCACCACACGATCTTCGCCCAGGATGCGGTTAGTAAGCGTTGACTTACCTACGTTAGGACGACCAACGATCGCCAGTTTGATTGGCAAGCCAGTCGGGTCGAAGTTTTCCTCTTCCTCTGCGGCTTCCTGCTCAGCAATCTCGTCAGCTTCAAGCGCAGCCCAGTAAGCCTGGTTCTCTTCTTCTTCAGTGAGCTCGACCGTCTCAGCTTCTTCCATCCACGGCAGCAGTGCCTCTTCTATCAGGCTGCTCACACCACGACCATGCGAGGCCGCAATGGCATGAATCTCACCCAGGCCCAGTGAATAGAAGTCGACAACCGCCTGATCCGGATCGAGTCCGTCAGTTTTGTTCGCCACCAGGAAAGTGGCTTTCTGACGCGAGCGGAGATGCTTAGCGATCTGCTGATCGGCGGCCATCATGCCCGCACGTGCATCGACCATAAACAGCACGACATCGGCTTCTTCAATCGCCAGCAGTGACTGCTCGGCCATCCGCGTTTCAACACCTTCTTCGGTGCCGTCGATACCACCGGTATCAATAACAATAAATTCGCGCCCTTCCACTTCGGCGCGACCATATTTGCGATCGCGAGTCAGTCCAGGAAAATCCGCTACCAGCGCATCACGTGTGCGGGTTAAGCGGTTAAATAGCGTAGATTTTCCCACATTGGGACGCCCAACCAGCGCGACCACAGGTACCATAACAAAATGCCTCAATAAATAATGAATCGCCCGAATGGCGTGATTATAACGGCTCTGGCCGCTAAGTTCAGGCTTAAGGCGCAAAGAATACCATGCCTGACTAAAAACGAAACGGCCCCTGATTAAATCAGGAGCCGTCGGAACGGAGGATTTCACCTGCCAGACGTTTACCCGTTAACGGGTAATCGCATAAACCTCGCCGTCTTTCGACTGGATCAGCAGCTTATCGCTGGCAACCACCGGCTCAGTCTGGAAGCCTGAGCTATCCAGTTTCTGCTGTGCGACAAAACGACCATCAGTGGTGTTCAGCCAGTGCAGGTAACCTTCACTGTCGCCGACCACGAGGTAGCCGTTGTAGAGCACCGGAGAAGTCAGGTTGCGATGCAGCAGATCGCTCTGACGCCAGATGGCAACACCACCGTCAGCGTTCAGCGCAATCACGCGGTCATCCTGATCGACCAGATAGATACGACCGGCATCGACAATCAGATCTTTCACACCGCCAATTTCGCGTTTCCACAAAATCTGGCCGGAACGCAGATCCAGCGCCGACAGGTTACCGTTGTAAGCGAGTGCATACACTACGCCATTAACGATAACCGGCGTGGTATCGACGTCATTAAGACGGTCGATCTCAGTGGCACCGCTGACCTGAGAAATACGCTGCTGCCAGATTAGCTGTCCCTGGTTCATCACCACGGCACTGACACGACCGTTGTCGCCACCGACAATGGCGCCGCCAAATGCGACAGCAGGTGCAGATTCACCGCGCAGAGACAACGCTGGCATATCCAGATTGACGCTCCACTTCACCGCACCGCTGCTCTGATCCAGTCCCTGCAGCATGCCGTTACTGGTATGCACCAGTACCAGACCATCGCTGACAACAGGACGAGACAGCGCTTCACCTGCGACGCTGGTCTGCCAGGCCAGGCTGCCATCGCTGCTGTTCAGGGCATAAACTTTGCCGCGCTCGCTGCCGACATAAACCCGATCGCCATCAGCGGTCAGGCCGCCTGATAACAGCGCTGAGCGGTTTTTCGAGAAGAAGCCGGTTTTCTCAGAGAGATCGACTTTCCATTTTTCTTTACCGTCTGCGGCATCCAGCGCTTTGACAATACCAAAACGATCGGCTGCAAAAACGGTGTTGTCCTGCCAGGCCGGATGCAGATTTGAGTAGAAATCACCAACGCCATCGCCTACCGAGGTGTTCCACACTTTCTGTGGCGTGAACTGATTTTCTACCTTCGGCAACGGGGCCATTTTTACTACATCTTCTTCGCCGCTAAACAGCGAACAACCGCTGAGCAAAGTGACTGAAATCAGTCCTGGCAGCAGGTATTTACGTAATTCCATGTGCGCTCTCTTGACTGGCTTAGCTTAAGTTATTCATCTTCATCTGCATCATTTGCTTCAATGCCGGAGAGGCGTCAGATTCGACTCCTTTACTCCAGGCATCGCGCGCGCCCTGCTTGTCACCTTTGGTCAGCAGCGCTTCGCCACGAATATCGGCCACAATGGCTGTCCAGCCATCACCCTTCACACCGTCAAGGGTTTTAAGCGCCGCATCCGCTTGATTCTGTTGCAGTTGAATGCGTGCCAGGCGCAGGTTAATCACCGCCTGCAGATTGGCATCTTTGGTGTCTTTCAGTCCGTTTTGCAGCAGCGTTGCGGCCTTATCAAGCTGACCAGCGTCAACATACTGCTTCGCCAGATCCATCGCAGCCAGCGCACCGTAGGTATTGCTGTTTTCACTGGCAAAACGGCTGACCGCTTCCAGCGTTTCCGGTTTACCCGCCTGCATGGCGCTGGTGAGCTGCTGATACTGCGCGGACACGGATTTCGCCGTATCATCCTGATGACTGCTCCAGTAACGCCAGCCACCCAGCGCAGCAATGCCGATGACTACGCCAATGGCTAACGCTTTGCCATTACTGGCAAAAAAGTTGCGCAGCGCGTCGGTCTGCTCGTTCTCATTGCTATACACTTCCACGCAATCCCTCTCCTTTCTATGGTTGGTGCTGTGTCACGCTGACTGTAACAGCGTGCGCAATACAGCAGCAGCCTCTGCCTGATCCAGCGTTTGCTGCTCGCCACGGCGCAGATCTTTAATCACGACCTGACCGGCTTTAACTTCGTCTTCGCCTAACACCAGGGCAACGCGTGCGCCCCACTTGTCAGCACGGGCAAATTGCTTCTTGAAGTTGCCGCCGCCAAAGTTAGTCATCAGCCTCAGTTCCGGCGCTTCATCACGCAATTTCTCAGCCAGCTGCATCGCAGCAGACTGCACGCCCTGACCTGAAGCGATAACATAGACATCCACATTGCTCGTCGGTTCAAATTCAGGATTAACCACCTGAACCAGCAGCACCAGACGCTCCATGCCCATGGCGAAACCCACGGCAGGCGTTGCACGACCACCGAGCTGCTCAACCAGGCCATCATAGCGACCGCCGCCACACACCGTGCCCTGTGAACCCAGGCTATCGGTCACCCACTCAATCACAGTGCGGTTGTAGTAATCCAGGCCGCGTACCAGACGCTGATTGACGGTGTAGCTGATGCCAGCGTCATCCAGCAGGGCACACAGGCCGCTGAAATGCTCGCGGGATTCGTCATCCAGATAGTCGCCAAGCTGTGGCGCATCATTCAGCAGTTGCTGAACATCGGGATTTTTGCTGTCGAGAACGCGCATCGGGTTACTGTACATGCGGCGTTTGCAATCCTCGTCCAGCACGTCTTTGTGCTGTTCAAGAAAGGCGACCAGCGCGTCACGATAGTGAGCACGGGCTTCCAGCGAACCGATAGAGTTGAGTTCCAGGCGAACGTGCTCAGAGATACCCAGGGCTTTCCACCAGCGGGCATTCAGCATGATCAGTTCAGCATCGATGTCCGGTCCCTGCAGACCAAAGACTTCCACACCAATCTGATAGAACTGACGATAGCGACCTTTCTGCGGACGTTCGTAGCGGAACATCGGTCCCATGTACCACAGGCGCTGTTCCTGATTGTAGAGTAAACCGTGTTCGATACCGGCGCGCACGCAGCCTGCCGTGCCTTCCGGACGCAGCGTCAGGCTTTCACCGTTGCGGTCATCGAAGGTATACATCTCTTTTTCAACCACGTCGGTGACTTCACCGATGGCGCGTTTAAACAGTGGGGTTTGCTCTACCAGCGGTAAGCGAATTTCGCTGTAACCGTAGCTCGCCAGCGTCTGCTTGAGAACGCCTTCAATCCGTTGCCAGAGGGCAGTATCCGCAGGCAGGTAGTCGTTCATCCCGCGAATTGCCTGAATATTCTTCGCCACGTTAAAATCTCTTAATGCAAAAAAACCTGTCCGGCATCATACCTTATGAGGATGAAACCGCACAGGTTCAGTCAAAAAAGTCACGTACGCAGGCCGCGCACGCCATTATTTTTCCAGATGCTGCACATCAATACGGCGGCTGGCATCCAGCATCGACGCTTTGGCACGAATGCGCGCTTCCAGCTGATCGATCATGTCATTGTTGTCGAGACGATCGCGCTGACGCACACCATCTTCGTAGAAACCACTCTTCTTGCTGCCGCCGGTAACGCCCAGCGTAGAGAGTGTCGCTTCGCCGGGTCCGTTGACTACACAGCCGATAATCGACACATCCATCGGCGTGATGAGATCTTCCAGACGCTGCTCCAGCGCGTTGACCGTGCCGATAACGTCAAACTCCTGACGTGAGCAGGTCGGACAGGCGATGAAGTTGATACCACGAGAGCGAATGCGCAGTGACTTCAGGATATCAAAACCGACTTTCACTTCTTCAACCGGATCGGCCGCCAGCGAGATGCGCAACGTATCGCCAATCCCTTCTGACAGCAGCAGCCCCAGGCCAATCGCCGATTTCACCGCGCCCGCACGTGCGCCACCCGCTTCGGTGATGCCGAGATGCAGAGGCTGTTCGATCTGTTTCGCCAGCAGGCGATAAGATTCAACCGCGAGGAAGACGTCAGACGCTTTTACGCTGACTTTGAATTGATCGAAGTTAAGACGGTCGAGATGATCGACGTGTCGCATGGCAGATTCCAGCAGCGCCTGTGGCGTCGGCTCGCCATACTTTTCCTGCAGATCTTTTTCCAGCGAACCGGCGTTCACGCCAATTCGAATCGGAATATTGTTGTCGCGTGCGCAGTCGACCACCATACGGATGCGCTCATTGTTCCCGATATTACCAGGATTGATGCGCAGGCAGTCGACGCCATATTCGGCGACTTTCAGGGCGATGCGGTAGTCAAAATGAATATCTGCAACCAGCGGGACGTTTACCTGCTGTTTGATCAGTCTGAATGCTTCTGCGGCATCCATGGTAGGCACCGAGATACGCACGATGTCGACACCGACGCGCTCAAGGGCTTTGATCTGATTTACCGTCGCTTCCACGTCAGTGGTGCGGGTGTTGGTCATCGACTGTACGGCGATTGGCGCGCCGTCACCGACCGGCACCTTGCCGACGTAAATGCGTTTGGATTTACGGCGGATAATGGGTGCTTCGTTATGCATATTTCTTCTCCACAATTGCCCGGTACGCGATACGCTGTTATTGCGCACCCAACGTCAGGCGAGCAACCTGGTTATTACGGATAAAACGGCTTAAATCAACGGGCTGATTCTGATATTGCACCTGAACCGCGGAAGGCGCGCCAATTTTCAGACGATACGGAGGCGTTCCTGCGAGGCTGAGTTTACCACCACTGCGCTGAATACCGCTGAACAGTTTTTTGCCGGTCGCATCGCTCACTTCCAGCCAGCAGTCGGCGTTAAAGGTCATGACCACTGCGTTAGGGTCAGCAGACGGCTCACTGACTGCGGCTGCGCCTACTGGCATCTGAGGTGCCGTGCTGGTACCGGACTGGGTGGCTGCAGGGGCAGCCGCCGTGTTTTCCACAGGTGCCTGACTCGGCGACACCACCGCATTGCTGGTGGTGTCCTGCTGTGCGGCAGTCGCGCTATTGCTGGCGCTGGCGGCCGGAGCCGCACTCGCTGGCGTGCTGGCCGCGCTGTTACTGGTAGTGGTATTACTTTCGTCCGGCGCGGCAGGTGCCGTGCTGTCACCGCTGGATTCACCCAGCGGAATCGACTGGCCATTGTCGCCGCTACTGCTGTTCTGATCGGTCATCGGCACCAGGTCATCCTGCGACGCCTTATGGTTCTGCCACCACCAGGCGCCGGTCAGCCCCACTACCACAAACACGACCAGCCAGGTGAAAATCATCAGCCAGCCGTCGCGTTTTTTGCGGCGCTTTCCCAGTGAGAAACTTTGCATCGGTTCGATTTTTGCAGCCCGAACCGGTGTCTGTTTCGCCATCATTGGCAGCAGTTCCTCTTCAGGAATGTGCACCAGACGCGCGTAAGAACGAATATAGCCGCGCAGGAACGTAGAGGCTAAATCGGCAGGCGATTTGTCTTCCTCAATGTCACGCACGGTAGAGAGTTTCAGGCACAGGCGCTCAGCGACGTTCTGCTGCGTCAGCCCCATCTGCTCACGGGCCAGACGCAGGCGTTCACCTGTTGAATGTAATGCAGAGTTTTCTTGAGTGGCTTCAGTATTCATTAGCTAAATAACGCTGGTACTGTATCGATTGCGGAAAACGTCGCGCTAACTGGTCGCCATAACGTGAAACGTCAGCGGCATTTCCCTGTAGCGCGGCGAAACGTAAGTGTAACGCCAGACTTCGTGCCGTTTCGGGCAACTGTTGCTGGTAAACGTCGAGCAAAACCTGCACCTTTGCCAGTTGGTTATCTGCCATCAGCTTTTCAGCTTCCGACAGCAGCGAATTTGCTTTGCGTCTGTCGGCCTCAAGGGCCTGGCGTAACGTCCTGCGGGCAGCGGCAACATCGCCCGCCTGCAGATAACAAAATCCTGCCAGTTCACGCGCGTCATTGCGTGCATCAAACTGAGGTGCAGCGCCTGCCCGACTAAACTGTTGATGCGCTTCGTCATACTGCCTTAAAGCGCAGAGAAACGCACCGTAATTGTTAGCAACAAAACCATTATCCGGGGCCTGCTGCTGTGCCAGTATAAACCGTGCCTGCGCTGCTGTCTGATTACCCTGCTGCTGCGCCAGCCGTGCCAGCGCAAGCGAGACCCGGTAGTCCTCGGGCGCGGCGGCCTGTGCACGCAGAAAGTTTCGCTCAGCTGCGGCATAGTCTCCACCGGCCAGATAGTGCATCCCTAACTGCAGACGCACCTCTTCAGCGCCGGGTTCATATGGCTGGCTGACACACCCGCTTACAACAAACAGCGCCAGTAAAACTGCAGGTAATCCGTTACGCATAATCGTTTCCATCCGGTTGACGTTGACAGGCTGCAGCCTGCCACGCGTCATCACTTCAGGAAACGCACTGTGTCACTCTTCTAGAGAGCCTTCACAGATATGGCTTCACCCGCCATTTTTTTACGCAGCGTTCGCTTGGTACGGTCGATCACTTCTCCGGCTAACTGACCACAGGCGGCATCAATATCGTCGCCACGGGTTTTACGCACGATGGTGGTAAAACCATAGTCCATCAGCACCTTCGAGAAACGATCGATGCGGCTGTTTGAGCTACGGCCATACGGCGCGCCCGGGAAGGGGTTCCACGGAATCAGGTTGATTTTACACGGTGTTTCTTTCAGTAATGCGGCAAGCTCATGCGCATCGTCGGTGCTGTCGTTGACGTGATCCAGCAACACGTACTCAATGGTCACTCGTCCCTGATTGGCGTTGGATTTACCAATGTAGCGTTTCACCGCCGCCAGGAAGGTTTCGATATTGTACTTTTTGTTGATTGGCACGATGTCATCGCGCAGCTTATCGTTCGGCGCATGCAGGGAAATGGCCAGCGCGACGTCAATCATATCGCCCAGTTTATCCAGCGCAGGAACAACACCTGAAGTAGAAAGGGTCACGCGACGCTTCGACAGACCAAAACCAAAGTCATCAAGCATGATCTCCATCGCCGGGACCACGTTATTGAGGTTGAGAAGTGGCTCGCCCATGCCCATCATCACCACGTTGGTGATAGGACGCTGGCCGGTGATTTTCGCTGCGCCGACAATTTTCGCCGCACGCCACACCTGACCAATAATTTCTGACACCCGCAGGTTACGGTTAAAGCCCTGCTGTGCGGTCGAACAGAATTTACACTCCAGCGCACACCCCACCTGTGAAGAGACACAGAGCGTAGCGCGGTCGCCTTCCGGGATATAGACCGTTTCCACCAGCTGGTCACCGACACGAATGGCCCATTTGATGGTGCCGTCGGTAGAGCGCATCTCTTCCGCCACTTCTGGCGCGCGGATCTCCGTCAGCTCCATCAGCCGGTTACGCAGCTTTTTGTTGATGTCGGTCATCTGCTCGAAGTCATCGCAGCAGTAGTGATAAATCCACTTCATGACCTGATCGGCACGGAACGGCTTTTCACCCAGCGACAGGAAGAATTCGCGCATCTGCTGACGGTTGAGATCCAGCAGGTTGATTTTCTGGCTTTTGGGGGAGACGACAATAGGGGATGCGGACGCGGACGTCACAATCTGTTCGGACATAATATTCTCTGGCCTCGTTGTTACACGTTATGGCGCTGTTCAGGGATAGGTGAAAAAATTGCGCCTTCATTAAGCGATGTCAATGAAGGCGCAATATTGTACAACATCTGCGGCCTGATAACAGGCGGGAGTGACCTCCCCTACGCAGATTTTTGTAAAGCCGCTGTAACGTTTATCGCCAGGCGATTAACGGGTACGTGGGCAGATTTCGTTTTCGCCGAAGAAATAAGCGATTTCGCGGGCAGCGGATTCAGCAGAATCTGAACCGTGGGTCGCGTTTTCGGTGAAGCTGTCAGCGTAGTCAGCACGCAGTGTGCCAGCCAGTGCGTTTGCCGGGTTAGTGGCACCCATCAGGTCACGGTGACGCTGAACGGCATTTTCACCTTCCAGCACGGAAACAACAACCGGGCCAGAGGTCATGAATTCAACCAGACCATCGAAGAATGGCTTGCCCTGGTGCTCAGCGTAAAAGCCTTCAGCCTGCTCTTTGCTCAGCTGCAGCATTTTTGCGCCAACGATTTTGAAGCCTGCGCTTTCAAAACGGTTGTAGATAGCACCAATCACATTTTTAGCGACGGCGTTTGGCTTGATGATAGAAAAAGTACGTTCGATTGCCATGATGACCTCTGTCTTGACGTTCTGAAGAAACCGGTGGCGTCCGCCCCGGTTAAGAAACGGCGCCGATTATAGGGGCTGAGTCCGGCATTGCCTACCAGAGATCCCTGATTTATTGAAAATTCTTGATCTGAGTCGAAGCAGAAGCGCAACGGTTGTGATTTAGCGCAGAAAAGCGTCAGTCCCGGCTAAAAGTGACTGAGACAAGCTGCCCCTCTTCATCCATCACCACCAGCTGATACTCGCCCGGATGATCGAGATGCAGCGACATCTCTGCGGCATTTTGCGTTATGAGAGGCTCACCATTCAGGAACCACCAGCGCTGCGCACCCTGCCCGCCCTGCACCGCGACCGGGATCGCCAGCGCACTGTTGCCCGGCAGCGGCTTAACGATTTGCCCCTCAATGACGCCAGTGACGATCAGCGGTGCACTGCTGCCCTGCTGTAACGGTGGACAGTGCGTATCAACAGGTGGCATACGCTGCGCCCGCCGCTCCTGAGGCGGCAGCCAGGCTTCCAGCGGCAGCGGCCAGACCAGCCGTTCGTGACGGGTGGCGCCGGGACAGTCGGCAGCAACGCGCAGCCCCTGCGCATTCTGCCAGTAACTCAGGCGTAATCCGCTGAGGCTCTCCTGGCCGGGTGCCAGCAGCGTTGGCGGCAGCGTATCCGAAGCAACCCAGCTTTGCCGCCGCTGAAGACAGTTTTCGTCTCCGGCGGGCAGCGGCTGACCACCAGGCCAGCAGATGGTCGCGACCGTGACCGAGGCCGGACGCGGATCGCCTGGCACGTCACGCCTGCCGAGGCGGCTCATCAGCACGCTGTTAATCTGATTCATGATCGGCACGGCTGAGGCAAAACCAAACTGGCCGGCAACCGGCGTCGCATCAGGTCGTCCGACCCACACGCCAATCAGGTAACGGGGATTAATGCCCACCGACCAGGCGTCGCGATAGCCGTAACTGGTGCCGGTCTTCCAGGCCAGCGGCACTACGTCGGGCACGTTGCCATTACCGGCAGGCTGCGCTTCGCCGGCCAGGATACGCCGGATGATCCACGCCGACTCCTTTGATAGCAGCGGTCGCTGCTGCAACGGTTGATCGGGCATCCAGCGCAGCTGAGCGGCATTGCCGTGGCGGGCAAAAGCGCTGTAGGCCGCGACAATTTCATCCATGCGCGCCCCGGTGCCGCCGAGAATCAATGAAAGATTGGGTTCAGCGCCAGGCGGAAAACGTAAATTCAGACCCACATTGCGCAGACGCGCCGCGACATTTTTCGGCCCCAGCGCCTCCAGCAGCTGAACGGCGGGCAGATTCAGGGAGCGCACCAGCGCGTCGCTGGCGCTGACCGGTCCGTGAAAGCCGGTGTCAAAGTTGCCGGGCCGGTAATCACCAAAGCGACGCGGCACATCCTGCAGCAGCGATTCGGCATGAATCAGTCCCTCGTCCAGCGCCATGCCGTAGATAAAGGGTTTTAACACCGAACCTGGCGAGCGCACGCTGGCGATCATATCCACATGACCAAAACGGCTGTCATCGGTAAAGTCGGCCGAGCCGGCATAACCGCGAACGGCCATGGTGGTGTGATCCACCACCAGCATCGCCAGTGAGGTGCGCGGCGGCAGCTGGTTTTTAACGTTCAGCGCCAGGCTTTCCAGTTCGCGCTGCAGTGAAGGATCGAGCGTGGAGACAATCTTGTCGCTGGCGCTGATCGACAGCAGCCGCCGGGCCAGCAGCGGTGCCATCTGCGGCATCTGGCGCGGCGGCAGCCACACCGGCTCCTGACGAATTTCCGCCACCTGTTCCGCGGACCAGATGTGGTATTCCGCCAGCCGATCCAGCACTTTATTACGAGCGGCTTCCGCCCGCTCCGGCCAGCGATCGGGCCGCAGACGGCTGGGTGCCTGCGGCAACACGGCAAGCAGCGCCGCCTCACCCGGCGTCAGCTGTGACGGGGCTTTGCCCAGCCAGCTCCAGCTTGCCGCGCCCACCCCTTCCAGCGTACCGCCAAAGGGCGCACGATTAAGATAGAGCGTCAGGATGTCTCGTTTGGAAAGATGCCACTCCAGCTGTAGCGCACGCCACGCCTGAATCAGCTTGCCCCGCAACGTGCGGGGTTGCGGGTCGACAAGGCGTGCCACCTGCATGGTCAGGGTGCTGCCGCCGGAAATCACACTCTGATGACGCAAATCCTGCCAGGCCGCGCGCACCAGCGCCAGGGGATTGATGCCGGGGTGATACCAGAACCAGCGATCTTCGTAGGTGAGCAGCGCCTGCAGATAGGCCGGTGCCACCTCTTCTGGTGTCACCGGATAGCGCCAGATGCCCTTGCTGTCAGCGAAGCGCCACAGCGGCGTACCGTCGCTGGCAACGATCACCCGCGCAGGCTGCACCTGTTTAAGCGGCAGCGGGAACAGCCGATCCAGTCCCCACGTCGCCAGCCATAACGCCAGAAAAAAAAGCGGCAGCGCGAGCCACCACTTTTTAAGGGTGCGAGGTTTTAACACGCGCCGCGTCACTTACTGGATATGCAGCTGCGGCGGCGTACTGCCGGTAGCGCGCCACTCTGGCACATACATCGACTCGACCTGCGGCGGCGGCATCAGGAAGCGACCCGGCGTGACCGCCCGCGCCAGATAGACCAGCGTTGCGGGACGATAAGTATCTACCGCCAGTGCCGCGACAAAGCGATCGTCGCGGAACTCAATATGCTTAATGTCAGCCTGCTGCATATCGCCCATACTCTCTTTCAGCGCATCCGCACTGTCGCCAAGACTGGCGCTGCTGTCGGCCAGATTCTGGTTTTCCAGCTCCAGACCGGCAGGCAGCAGATCCACCACCAGCGCATCGCTGATGCTGCGCTTTGACGAAACGGTCAGACGTACCACCAGCAACTCCCCGCTGCGCAGATTACTGAGATCGGCGGCTTTGCCATCCAGGGTAAAGTATTCACGTTTTATCCCGAGCACATTGCTCTCAGGCTGAGGCGCGGCCAGCGGATAACCGGTGACGTCCAGACGACCATACAGCGGCGCACTACCCGGATTACGGATGGCTAAGCCCTGCAACAGTCGCTCAGCACCCAGCCCTTTATTCAGCGGCGCATCGCCCTGCAGCGGTTCAGGATTGCCCGACAATAGCGCCTGCCAGCTTCCGCCCTGCGCACGTTGCAGAGTGTGAGCTGCCAGATAAAGTGCGTTATTTTCCTGAGTCGAGAACCAGCGTTTGCCATTGACCTCTCTGGACAGTGACAGCAGCAGACTGTTTTGCACATCCGGCTGCAGCTTATTTTCCGCCAGCAACGCAATCATCATCCCCTGATCGCGCACCGTGCTGCCATAGTCGCCATACCACTCTTTATCCGAACGCGTCAGCGTGGCACCCTGCATGATCGCCTGCTGTGCACGCTGTCCGTCACCCATCAGCTTCAGCGCGACGCCAAGCTGCATCAGCGCCAGGCCGGAGCGGGACTTCTCACGTTGCTGATACAAGGCGCGCAGCGCACCCAGCGGGGCACGTTGCTGACGCGCCAGCACCAGCCCGGCGTAAGCCTGTACGCTGAACTGTAGCGCGGCGTTGTTATCACCGCCGCCGCTGATCTGCGAGGGATCCTGCAGATAGCGCAGCAGCCGGGCATTAGCGCGCTCCACCACATTATCCGGCAACGCATAGCCCGCCTCGCTGGCGCGCAGCAGGAAGTCCGTCACGTAAGGCGTCAGCCAGAACTCCTCTTCACTCTGTTTATCCCACAGCCCGAAGCTGCCGTTGGCGCGCTGCATCCCAGCCAGACGGGCAATGCCGGTGTCGACCGCGGCCCGTCGTGCTTCATCGCTGCTGGTTTTAATGCCCATCGCGGTCAGCTCAGCATGGCTGGTGTAAAGCGAAGGCCATAGTCCGCTGCTGGTCTGTTCCAGGCAGCCGTAGGGATAGGCGTAAAGCGCACTGATATAGCTGGCGATATTCAGCGGCGGACGATTGCTCAGCGTCAGCTGGCCGCTCAGGGTTTGTGCATCCAGCCCCGTCAGCGCCGCCGCCGCGATCTCCCAGGGCTGATCGGGATTGATTACAGCATCAAAGTTCAGCGTCTGCGCCGGATAAGGCGGTCTGACACCGATTTTCCACTGCTGTCTGCCAGGCTTCACCTGCTCACCCGGCAGATTCAGACCGGAAATCTGTACGATAACCTCGCCGTCACCAAAGCCGGTTTTCGCCGTGACCGGAATCTGTAACGTGGTGCGTGCACCTTTAGCCAGCGTCACACTCTGGCTGGCAGCACCGGCCAGATCCACAAGGCCACTGCTGGAGAGATCAACCTTAAGGTTTTGCGGCAGATCGGTCAGGTTAGTGAGATCCAGCGCCAGTGATGCGGTATCGCCGCTGGCAAGAAAACGTGGGGTAGCCAGCTCGCTGATCAGCGGCGCCGCGACCACCAGTTTGCGCTCTGCGGCACCGAAGCTGTCATTGCTCCAGGCCTGCGTCATCAGCCGGAGTTCACCATTAAAGGCCGGGATCGGCAGCGTAATCGTTCCGTTGCCCTCTTTATCCAGCGTCACCGCCTGTAACTGCTGTGCGACGATATTGACGTGCGTTACCGGCTTTTTACCGCCGCGCGTCATCGATTCATCCTCGCCATCACCACCAAAACGCAGCGCCGCCAGACGGCCGCCGCCTTCGATCAGCTGACCAAAGACGTCGTACTGATCGACGCTGTAGCGTTTACGGCCAAAGAAAGCCTGCCACGGATCGGGCGTTTTAAAATCCGTCACACTGAGTACGCCACTGTCCACGGCTGACAGCAGCACATTCACTTTTTCTGGCAGCGGACCGCCGTCACGACTGGCGTGAACGTTGACCGTCAGGAGTTGCTCAGGACGGATTTTATCGGGTGCCGCAAGCGTCAGGTTTAAGCGACGTGCTTCGGTCGCCATCGGCAGGTGCAACAGCCCTACCGCGCGTTTTGGTGTGGCACCACTGACTTTATCGCCATCACGCACCACAATAGCGCTGAAGTAGAGATCGTGACGCCGCCAGCTCTCAGCCACCGGCACATCCACCGTGGTGCCGCCCTTTGGTACGGTCAGCGGCTGCCACCAGAGCGTGCCGCTGCTCGACTCCACCATCAGGTAGCCTTTACCGGCTGCCGGTGATTCGACCTGCAGATGCACGGTGTCACCCGGCTGGTAAGCGGCTTTATCCAGCTTCAGTCTGACCTGATCGGGGCGCAACGCACCCGTCCCGTTGGTGTTGTCCTGCCAGTCATAACCGGCCTGGAACCGCACGCTGCTGACGATCTTCTCGCCCGCCTGCACTTCCAGCCGGTAGTGGCCCCACTCGACCGGGAAGCTGACTTTGGTGCTGCCGTCAGCCGGGATTGAGATGGCGCGTTCATCTTCCTGCAGATCTTTGTCGCCGTACTGCGACTGCCAGCCTTCGCTGTCAGAGAAGCTCCAGTAGTAATCACGGCGCTCACGTATCAGGCGCACGTCCAGCTTGTCTGCCGCCAGTTTCCTGCCCTGACTGTTGGCATAGACAATGTCAAATTCGGCCAGGCTCTCTTCCGGCACGGTAGGCTCATCGTGATAGCTGTCGCTGCGGTAGTCATAAACTGCCTTATTCCCAAATAGCGGCCGGATGCCCGGCAGTGCGTCAGCGGGCCAGATAGCCTGGGTGGCCCGACGGGTGACCGGACGTCCGCCGGTCTCCAGCAGGCTGGCCTGCAGGATCAGGTTAAGCGGGGAGTGCAGCTGATCCCACTGATTCTCTACCGTAAGCTGCGCTTTACCGCTGGCATCGAGCTTAAGATCTACCTCATCCAGCGTGCGCTTTAATCCCTCTTCGGTGATGTCACCAAACTGGTAGCCCGGCAGTGCAGCCACGGCTTCACGCGCCGGTCGCAGATAGAGTTGCCCCTGTAAGATGTTCCCGGTAGCTGGCGCGCCATAGAGGTAGCGTCCTTCAATACCGAACTCAACGCTGGCATCAGGAGGCTGCGGCTGAGGATCATTTTTCAGGGTTAACGCCATGCGCTCCGGCAGGAAATCCTCGACGTGAAACTTCCACTCACGCTTAAGGTTATCGCCGGTATTGAGCCGCAGCATCCAGTCGCCGGTCATGGCGGACGCGGGCAGTGCCAGTCGTTGCTGGTAGAGCCCCGCTTCCGGCTGCCAGACAAAGGTCCGCATCACCTGGCCGTCAGGCTGCACCAGCTCCGCTTTAATCGGCTGGGTGGGCAGCGGGCGTCCGTCGGCATCGCGCAGCAGCGCATTAACAATGACGATTTCGCCGGGACGGTAGATATCGCGCGGGCCAAAGACAAACAGCTGTTTGTCATAGCCCTGCGGCCCGGCTACCGGAAACTCAGCCAGATCCAGCGCCGGACGCGCCAGGTCGATCATTGAGGTCTGTTCACCCTGCACGGCCAGCAGGATCTTGCCTTTTTCATCCGCTTTCAGGCGCAGATGACCGGTGCTGTCACTGGTGTCGCTCTGCAGCACCTGCCCTTTCTCATCCAGCAATCTGACGCTGACGCCGGAGAGCGGCTGGCCGTTTGCCAGACTCTGGGCGAAGAGTTCGAACTGAGTCGGGAAGCGGTGCAGTGACAGGCCAATATCGCTCAGAGTGAAGAGTGTGGCGGGCTGGCTGTAGTGATAAGTCCCGGCCTGCTTCATGACGGCCAGATAGACGCCGGGCTGCTGAAGCGCCTTGATGTCACTCATCGGCAGCTGCAGTTTTTCACGGGTGTTTCGCGCCGGATTAAGCTCAAAGCGTCCGGTATAGACCAGTTGGCTGCTTTTCAGCAGATCCTGTGACTGCCAGCTTGAAAGGTTATTGCCGTAATTCCACTGCGAGAGAAATTCCGCCAGGCCAGCATTCTTAATGCGGAAGAAATCGACATCGACCTGGTTAACATTCAGCGCCAGTACCGGCAGGCCCTGCGTGATACGCAGCGGCAGCAGTGAACCGCGGCTGGCAAAGCCCACCATCGGCTGGATATCCCTGGACGCGATTTTTTTACTGTAATCGGCGGCGAGCGTCTCACCGCTGGCCGCACGCAGTCCCGCATCCACCGTGACGGTGAAGTGGCGCGACGGTTCGGGATGGCGGAAGCGCAACGTTTTACGGTTAGCGGAAAGCTCCCAGCCGCCATCCACCCGGCCCTGTTTGTCGTCGGTCAGCCTGACTTTCTGCGCGATATCCTGTTTGTCATCCAGCGGCTGACTGAAGGTTAAGACCAGCGCAGCAGCACCGTCGATCTGCAGTTCCGAGAGATCGATAATCGTCAGCGGTTTGCTGACATGTTTGGTTGCGGGTGCCTCTGCTGCCTGGAGAGGCAAAGCAGGTAACAGGGTCGCTGACAGCAGCGAGCCACCGATCAGCATGCTGAGCAGCAGCCGGGTAGTGCGTTTCTTCATGGTAGTTCCTTCACCGGGACGCAGGGAGTGTCGTTTGATTACGCTGCGCAATTTCATATCAATGCTCGCATTTAATCAACGCTTCTCTTGAGATGGTGCGCACATTCCCTGACACTGGTATGACAGATTGCTGAAATGAGGTTGTTATGACGACGCCACTGTTTGTGTCCGCCGACTGGTTACAAGAACACTACAACGATGAGCGACTTCAGGTGTTGGATGCACGTCTGTTGCCACCCGGAATGGAAGCGGTTCGCGATGTCCAGGCTGAATATCTGGCAGGTCATCTACCCGACGCCCCTTACTTTGATATTGAAGCGCTCTCCGATCACACCAGCCCTTATCCGCATATGCTGCCGCGTGCCGAGACCTTTGCCGTCGCGATGCGCGAGCTGGGCGTGAGCAGTGATAAGCATCTGGTGGTCTATGACGAGGGTAACCTCTTTTCCGCGCCACGCGCCTGGTGGATGCTGAAGACCTTTGGTGTGGCGCAGGTGTCGATTCTGGCCGGTGGTTTGCAGGGCTGGAAAGAAGCCGGTTTTGCGCTGGCAACCGGCGACGTGAATCTGCCGGAAGGTGAGTTTGAAGCCCACGCGGATGAAAGCCGGGTGAAACGTCTGACGGACGTGCTGCTGATCAGTCATGAAGGCGGTGCACAGATTGTTGATGCGCGTGCCGCTAATCGCTTTAATGCCGAAGTGGACGAACCGCGTCCCGGCCTGCATCGCGGACATATTCCCAACAGCCTGAACGTGCCGTGGAATACGCTGGTTGAGCAGGGAAAACTCAAGCCGGAAGCGGAACTGCGCAGGCTGTTTGCTGACGCGGGCGTGGATATCACACAACCGGTGGTCGCCAGCTGTGGCTCTGGCGTAACGGCGGTGGTATTGATTCTGGCGCTGACGGCGCTGGGCGCTCGGGATGCCACGCTGTATGACGGGTCCTGGGGCGAATGGGGCAGTCGCGACGACTTACCGATAGCGAAGTAAAAAACAGGCGGCTGATAAGCCGCCTGTTTTTTTAAGTGAATCAGATAATCCGCTCACTGCCCTTGAAGTCACGCAGGAAACTGCCCCAGCGACGTTCATAAAATGGCGTGATGTGGGCGGTAAAGAAGTGGCTAATGCCACGGTCCTGCAGCGTGACTTCACAAATATCAATCGGTGCATCGTCTGGCAGCGTGTCCGTTGCCACACTGCCCGCCGCCTGAATAATCGCCTCAATGTTGCTGTCAGCTTCAATACCAATCAGCAGATTAGGCGCTTCATCAGACCGCTCACGAATGCTGGCGATAAATGCCCGGCGCACCTGTTTATGCTTACTGAACAGCTGCGTCAGCGAATCGATCATCTGCGCAGGCGGCTCGGCCACTTCAGACAACAGCAGGGACTGTCCGCCTTCCAGCACGGTTTGCTGGCTTAGCGCACTGCCCTCTTCAGCCAGCAGATGGGTGATCTCGGCTGCAGTAAACTCTTTACCGGAAGGCAGTTTGGGATTGAGAAACAGCGTCTCGCCACGTGTAATCTCAAACAGCGTCCGGACCGGCAGACGCAGCCAGGACTGCTCACCGCTTACCGCTTCACTCATCGCCTCTTCAGACGTGAAAAAAGGAATGATGCTGCTGCCATCCTCTTTTTCCCAGTGCTGCAGATCAACGGGCGTGCTGGCATCAAGCTGTTGCGTGGTGCTTTCGCCTGGAACAAAGACATCAGACTCCAGCAGCAGTTGAAAAAATTCGGGCCGATGGGCAGGCTCGGTGGCTGCCAGCTTCAGCACCTCTTCAAGACGGTTCATAGTTTCCCTCTGAACAGCGGCGGCATCTGCCACCGCTGAGCCCTTCTTATTTCAGTAACAGATTAGCGATGGTTCGCACGCCAAGACCTGTTGCACCCGCAGCCCATTGATCAACCGCCCCTTTACGATAGGTGGCGGAACAGTCGATGTGCAGCCAGCCCTGCTGATAGTTGCTCACGAAGTGGGACAGGAACGCTGCCGCACTGCTGGCGCCTGCCGCATGAGACGGGCTGGCGATGTTATTGAGATCGGCGAAGTTAGACGGCAGATGGCTGCGGTGGAATTCAGCCAGCGGCAGACGCCAGAAAGGCTCGTTCTCACTCACCGCGCTGCCCATCAGCGACTGCGCCATCACATCATCAAAGGTAAACAGCGCATGATAATCGTTGCCCAGCGCGGTTTTAGCCGCGCCGGTCAGCGTGGCAGCATCGATGATTAGCGTCGGGTTCTGCTCGCTGGCGTCGATTAAACCGTCGGCCAGGACAAGGCGACCTTCCGCATCGGTGTTCATCACTTCCACCGATTTGCCGTTGCGATAGCGAATGATGTCGCCGAGCTTGAAGGCGTTGCTGCTGACCATGTTATCGGCACAGCAGAGGTAGAGTTTGACGCGCTTGTTCAGACCACGCGAAATCGCCATTGCCAGTGCGCCGGTAACGGTCGCCGCGCCGCCCATGTCAGACTTCATTGAGTCCATGAAGCTGCTCTGCTTCAGGCTGTAGCCGCCGGTATCAAAGGTGATGCCTTTACCGACCAGACAGGCATAGACCGGTGCATTCTCATCGCCGGTTGGGTTGTAGTCGAGCGCCAGGTAAACCGGCGGGCGATTTGAACCCCGTCCCACCGTGTGCAGGCCCATATAGCCCTGAACGCGCAGGTCGTCGCCTTTGGTAATGCGATAGCTGACGGCGCTGCCGCCTACTTCACTGATCAGATCGATGGCCGTATGCGCCAGTTGTTCCGGCCCCAGATCTTCTGCAGGCAGGTTAATCACGTTGCGGACCCAGTCGATGATTTTCAGACGGCGATCAAACTCCGCCTGCTCATGTTCGCCCAGCGCTGGCCACTCAACCTGACGCTGGCCTTTCGGGCCACGGAAGCCCTGCCAGAATGCCCAGCACTGCTCCAGGTGCCAGCCTTCGCCGGTCAGCGCCACGTGGCGGATGCCCTGGCTGTCGATTTTGTGCGCCGCACGCTGAATGGTATTCAGCGCATCCGTGCCGGTCAGATGCAGCGTCATGCCGCTGTCGTTGCTGCTCAGAATCGCTTTTTCGCCCCAGCGCGCATCGGCGGGCTGGCTGCTAAGCGTAATGTTCATCGGTTGTGTGGTCATCAAAAAGCTCCGTAATCGTTATCTGTTTCATCCAGCCTGATTGTTATGACGGCTTTAATAAGATGTTAAATGTATTTCGCAGAGACCTGATAACAGATTCCGCCGGACGATGCCAGCGAAGCGCCCACATTGGCGCAGTTTCCGGACTATGACCGGGTATCAGGATTTCATTAAGGCCCGCAGCCGGGTCACCGACTTCTGCACCAGGGCAATGGCGTAGTCGATCTCTTCTTGGGTCGTGAAGCGTCCCAGCGAGAAGCGCAGCGAACTGTGCGCCAGCTCCTCACTTACGCCCAGCGCGCGTAAAACATAGGAAGGCTCCAGGCTGGCAGAGGTACAGGCCGAGCCGGAAGAGAGCGCCAGATCTTTCAGCGTCATGATCAGGGATTCACCCTCAACGTCAGCGAAACTGATGTTAAGAATGTTCGGCGCACACTGATGCGGATCGCCATTGAGGGTCACATCCGGCAACACGCTGATGCCCTGCCACAGACGATCACGCAGCGCCTGCAGACGCGCCATCTCCGTTTCGCGCTCTTCTGCCGCGATACGATAGGCCTCGCCCATACCGACAATCTGATGCACCGGCAGGGTGCCGGAGCGCATCCCGCGTTCATGCCCGCCGCCGTGGATTTGCGCAGCAATCTGTACGCGCGGTTTACGCCGCACATAGAGCGCACCGATGCCTTTCGGACCATAGAGTTTGTGGGCCGAAAATGACATCAAATCGGCCGGTAACTGGCTGAGGTCGATGGGCAACTTACCGACGCTCTGGGTCGCATCCACATGAAACAGAATCTCACGCTCGCGGCAGAGTTCACCAAAGGCGGCGATATCCTGAACCACGCCGGTTTCATTATTAACGTGCATCAGAGTAACCAGAATGGTGTCATCGCGCAGCGCCGCACGCAGTTGTTCAGGCGAGACAATGCCGTTAGCTGCCGGCGTCAGATACGTGACATCAAAACCTTCGCGCTCCAGCTGCTGACAGCTGTCGAGCACCGCTTTGTGTTCCGTCTGGCTGGTGATGATATGTTTGCCGCGCGCCTGATGGGCGTGGGCTGCGCCTTTAATCGCGAGGTTATCGGATTCGGTGGCGCCAGAGGTAAAGACGATTTCGCGCGGATCGGCGTTGACCAGTTCGGCAATCTGATTGCGGGCAACATCGACCGCTTCTTCAGACTGCCAGCCAAAACGGTGCGATCGCGAAGCCGGATTACCGAACGTGCCATCCAGCGTCAGAAACTGCATCATTTTGCTGGCTACACGCGGATCGGCCGGCGTGGTGGCGGCATAATCCAGGTAAATCGGTAATTTCATTGCGCTACAGCTCCGTATAGAAAATCATACGTCTTTATAGCAGATTCGGCCCTGACCGCGTTAGCAGTAAGGGCCGCAACAGCGGGGATTACGAGGCGCGCTGGTTGACGTTAATTTCCTGCGAACGCGGGCTCTGGAAGCGACGATTATCGATCGCATTCTGACGATCGGCCACATCCAGAATCTCCTGATTATTCACCAGCTCAGCCAGCGTAATATTGTTCAGGAAGTCACTGATACGCACGCTCAGATCGCGCCACAGCACGTGAGTCAGACAACGCTCACCGCCCTGGCAGCCTTCTTTGCCCTGGCATTTAGTGGCATCAACTGACTCATCAACCGCAGTGATCACTTCGCCGACAGAGATGGTGTCTGACGCTTTACCCAGCAGATAACCGCCACCCGGGCCACGAACGCTGGAAACCAGGTCGTTTTTACGCAGTCGGGAGAATAACTGCTCCAGATAGGAGAGCGAGATGCCCTGACGTTCTGAAATATCAGCCAGCGGGACCGGACCTTCATGGGAGTGAAGGGCAACGTCCAGCATTGCAGTAACGGCATAACGTCCTTTGGATGTCAGTCTCATAGCGTACGACCTCAATAGCGTCCGGTTATCGGAGGATTAGCAACAGATGCCATGAAGTCTGACATTCCCGAGTAAATTGGTCAACTATTTAACCTGGTAAATTAGTCAGGTATTTAACCAGGTAATTTACTCAACTATTATCTGGTTCTTTTTTCTCGTTTTTTCGCTTTTCAAACGACGAAAGCATACCGCGCAGGATGTTCAGTTCATCACGTTCCGGACGGGCACGGGTATAAAGACGACGCAGTTTGCTCATCACCTGGCCTGGATTGGCTTCACGGATAAAGCCGCTGTTCAGCATCATCTGTTCCATATGCTGATAGAAGCGCTCAAGGTCATCCACCAGCGGATAAGGCGATTCTTCAAACTTTGGCGGCGGGCTGGCCTGCTCCTGCGACTGTAACCATGCCATGCGCACTTCATAGGCGATAATCTGTACTGCCATCGCCAGGTTCAGCGAGCTGTACTCCGGGTTAGCCTGAATCGCGACGTGATAGTGGCACTTCTGCAACTCTTCGTTGGTCAGGCCAACGCGTTCACGACCAAACACCAGTGCGACCGGTGCCTGCTGGCCCTCTTCCACACTTTTTACGCCGCATTCACGTGCATCCAGCATCGGCCAGGGCAGCGAACGCGAACGTGCGCTGGTACCGACCACCAGACTGCATCCGGCAATTGCCTCATCCAGTGAATCGACGATTTTTGCGTCGCCGATAACGTCACTGGCACCGGCAGCCAGGGAGATCGCCTGTGAGTCGGGTTTGACCAGCGGATTAACCAGATAGAGGTTGGTTAAACCCATGGTTTTCATGGCGCGCGCAACGGAGCCCATGTTACCGGTGTGAGAAGTTTCGACCAGCACGATACGAATATTTTGCAACATGATTAGGGATACTCAGAAACGGGTCAGTAAAATCAGTGGAGAGAATCGTAACATAAAGCAGGACATTTACCGAACACGCTGCTATACTCCGCGCCGTTTTCCCCGTTCTTTAACATCCAGCGAGAGATACCGATGCATCCAATGCTCAACATTGCCGTGCGCGCAGCGCGCAAGGCCGGAAATTTAATTGCCAAATATTATGAAACCCCGGACGCCGTCGAAGCCAGCCAGAAAGGCAGCAACGACTTCGTAACCAATGTTGACCGCGAAGCAGAACGCCTGATTATCGAAATTATTCGTAAATCTTACCCGAAACATACCATCATCACTGAAGAAAGCGGTGAACTGGCGGGCGAAGATCAGGATGTTCAATGGGTTATCGATCCGCTGGATGGCACCTCCAACTTCATCAAACGTCTGCCCCACTTTGCTGTTTCAATCGCGGTGCGCATCAAAGGCCGCACTGAAGTCGCCGTCGTTTACGATCCAATGCGCAATGAACTGTTCACCTCTTCACGTGGCCAGGGCGCTCAGCTGAATGGCTATCGTCTGCGTGGCAGCATTGCCCGCGATCTGGATGGCACCGTTCTGGCAACGGGCTTCCCGTTCAAAATGAAGCAGCACGCGCCTGCTTACATGAACATCCTGACCAAACTCTTCACTCAGTGCGCTGACTTCCGTCGCACCGGTTCTGCTGCGCTGGATCTGGCCTATGTGGCTGCGGGTCGCGTAGATGGCTACTTTGAGATTGGCCTGAAGCCGTGGGATTTTGCGGCGGGTGAACTGCTGGTTCGTGAAGCGGGCGGCCTGGTCACTGACTTCACCGGTAACCACGGCTATCTGCTGTCAGGTAACCTGGTCGCGGGTAACCCGCGTGTGGTGAAAGCGATGCTGTCGAACATGCGTGATGAGCTGAGCGAAGCGTTAAAACGCTAAGTCTCAGTACAGAAAAAGGCGGCTTATCAGCCGCCTTTTTTATTGCCTGCTAATCAGTGATGATTAACGACGTTCGTGTGCCAGCACCTGACGGGGCTGAGTACGACGACCCACCATACCCATGACACCAGCCAGTACGGCTTCGATGATCAGCAGAATCAGGGCATACCAGCTCGCTTTAGCGGTCGCAGCAGCGGCTTTTTCACCCGCTTCACGTGCTTTCTGCTCAGCCTGCTGTTTCAGTTCATTATACTTCTGAACGGCCTGCTGATAGCTCTGCTCGGTTTTCGCAACGATCTGATCCACTTCCTCATCGCTTTTACCGGTACGCGCTTTGATGATATTTTTCAGTGCGTCACGGTCGGCTGCCTGCAGGGTATCTGAATGACGATCCATCACACCTTTGACCCAGTTAGTCAGATCGGTATCGGCTGTCTGCGGATGGTTCGCGGTGTTGTTAGCCTGGTTTTCCGCATTCTGCGCTTCTTTATTTGCGTCCTGCTTCAAATTCTCTGGCTGTAATTCCGGCTTACCAGTCTGGCGTAATGTGGTTTCCAGTTCGTTCTGCAGGTTATCTAAATTAATATTATTTTCCTGCAGCTTTTCTTTTGCCATTTGAGTGACCGAAGGCGCAGCGGCGGAAATACCACTACCCAGTGCCTGGAAGCCTGAACCCACAATATTCATCGCGCCACCTAATACGCTGGTTGCCAGCGCAATTGCCAGGTAAATAGTGAAAATTGTGCTAAGGCCAAACATCAGTAAACCGTGCAGTGCGCCTTCACGCTGTGCCAGTCGACCGGCAACATAACTACCCGCCGCCATCGCGACCAGCATTTCAATGGCCGTCCAGACCAGCGCGCCAGTACCAAGGCCGTCCAGCGGATTCTGTTCTTTCATCGGATCAATGGTGGTAGCACCAATGGCGGTTCCCAGCAGCGTCAGAATGATATGAACGATTAATGCACAAATAACACCGGCAAACACCGCGCTCCAGGAAATACGTTTTAACGGTAATCCTGCCGGCCCGGTCGCCAGCGTTTCGGTGTAGCCATTATTAATACGGGTATCAGCCATGAAATATACTCCTCGCAATAAACAGAAAACGGCTCTGATCTTTTATCATCCCGACGGCGGAATGCCGTTTTGGTATTAACAGCGTAGACAGGGAATAGTCATTTCTCCACTAAACTGCCCAGAGAAAAAAATAAAGAGATGAATTAAGAGATAATTAGCGAGGTAAGGATAACCGCGGGAATTTTATTCCCGCTGCGTTTATAATCAGAAAGGTCGAATTCCGCCGCCTGCCGTCAGCTGTGCTGACTGCCATAATGCGATGCCCGCCACAATTAAAATCAGGCTACCGGTTAAGGCCAGCGTTGGCAACAATAGTCGCGAGATGCCTGAGACTGCACCAGGCTGTGCCAGCCGTTGCGCCACCGAGCGCGCCTGCTGCACCAGCAGGCCAATCGCCGAAATGGTCAGCGCCGTGCCGACCGCCATCACGGAAGCAGAGAGAATGCCCCAGCCATAAACACCAATCACTTTGGCAAACAGCAGCATCATAATCGCGCCGGAGCAGGGACGTAATCCCATCGACACCACCACCAGCAGCTGGGTTTTCCAGCTAACGTTGCCGCTCATCTGCTGCGGGGTTGGCAGATGCGCATGCCCGCAGCCGCAATGCTCATCATGCTGATGGTGGGGCCGGAAGGCACGAAATACCGGAGCTGGACGCAATGCCCGCCACAGTGAACGCAGCGCCCGATACCCGATCATCACGCCCAGCCCAATCACCAGCAGATAACTGCCCTTCTCCAGCCAGAAACTGCTGAGATGCAGCTGGCGCGACGAGGTTTTCAGCACCACCAGCATCACCGTCACCAGCCCAATCGCCACCGAACCCTGCAACAGCGAGGCGAGTAGCGTCAGCCTGATACTGGTTTTCACTTTTGCAGGATGAGTTGCCAGAAAGGTCGCGATCACCACTTTGCCGTGGCCCGGACCCAGCGCGTGCAGCACGCCATAGAGCAGGCTGAATATCACCAGCGAGAGGCCCGCCTTGTTGGGCTGCTCCGCCACCTGTTGTAACAGCTGGGTCATCTGGCGGTGCAGATCTTTCTGCCACAACACGCTCTGCAGCAGAATCTGCGACCAGTAAAGCCAGACCAGCAATGCGCCGCCGATGAAGAGTCCCGCCAGCAACCACAGCGGCCAGAGCCGTGAAGCCCGCAGGGGTGCGGAGATTACTGACATGTCAGTACCACCGTTTGTGCGAACTGGCGACCTAAATCCATCTCCTCCGCAGGCGCATCGGCTTTATCCAGCGACAGCGCATACTGCTTCAGAGAATCATTGGGTTTTGGCGTATTGAGCGCAAATTTGCATCGGGTCTGTAACGCCGGCGGCAGCGTTAACGCGCCGGGATTGTCATAGAACATATCGACGAAGTAAGTGGGATCGAAGGTCAGGATCTCAAAGCGCTGCCCGGCCAGCGTCGGGGGTTCCGCCAGCGGCAGAACAAATTCCAGCACCGCTTTGTGGCCGCTACGCGACAGATTATATTCCGTTGGCAGATTCAAAAACTTTACCCGCTGTTGGTTGTGCCAGATTTCAGAAAAGTAGTGCTGGCCCAGTACGTTCGCCATCACGCCCGCCGCCAGCTTTTTCCACACCACGCTGCCTGGCCTGGCCTCGCCCGCGTCATACAGCAGGTCAGCGGAGGTGATCTCATCCATAGTCCAGGTCATCTTTAATCCGGTAAAGGTGTCACCCTGCACCACCAGCTCGGTTTTCATGTCGATGAAGCTGTGAGGATGGGCCAGCAGAGCCGGACTTAATACCATCAGTAAGGCAAAGAGTGCGCGTTTCATAATGTTATAAAGTAACGTTCCTGAAGAAAAGAATCTATAAGTAACAAAATTTTGTGACCCGCCTTAAACCTCCGGCAAATAAACCGCATAAACCGCGCGGGCGCTGACCGGGTTGACTACGCTTAGCTCAAATTAGCCTGCTGGAAATCTGATTGATGAGTTCTGCTACCCCTTTGGCACCACTCTTCACCCGTTCACAGCGTCAGTGCCATCTTTTATTGTTGCTGTTTTTGCCCGCACCCGTGCTTACGCTTGAAAAAATCTGCCAACTGAATGGCATCGATCCTGCCGTTGCCCGACAGGATATCGCGGATGTAGGCCTTGAGATACAGCGATATCACCAGCTGGAATTGCATCAGATGGTGGATGGCAGCTTTCGTCTTCATGGTACAGAGCTGGACCGGCGCCTTTGTCTGTTGCACAACCTGCGACGCAGTCTGCGTTTATCGCAGGACTTTGTCTGCCAGCATTTTGCCACGCCGCTGCGTCAGCGCCTGAAGGTCATGAAGATTGAAAAAGCGTTGTGGGATGAGACCAATTTACAGGCGCTGATTCAGCACTGCAGCCTGCGTCTGAAGCGTGATTTCAGCGAACGCGACCGGCTTTTTCTGCAGATATTTATGAAGTATGGCTTGTGCCAGCGTCAGCCGGTGCTGTTCAGTGAGGCGCAGTCTCTCTGGCTTCAGCAGAAGCCTGAGCGGCAGGCCGCCGAAGATGTGATACATCACTGGCGAAAACGCTGCCATCTTGCCCCGCACGTCAGTGAAACCGACTTCTGGACGCTGTTGTTCAGCCAGATTCATACGCCGGTCGTGGACGTAATTACCCATCCTGCTGAGCAGCAATTGATGAACGCGACGCAGCAACTGATCAATGACTTTGAAGCCTGCGCCGAAATCACCTTTGCTGACCGCGACGAACTGCTGCACCAGCTCTATCCGCATCTGGCGCAGGCGCTCGATCGCACTCACTTTACTATCGGTATCGACAATAGCGTCGCACTGGATGTCAGCCGCCTCTATCCTCGCCTGCTGCGCACCACTCAGCAGGCCCTGCAGGCTTTTGAGCAGCACTACAACATTACTTTTACGCCGGAAGAGGTGAGTTTAGTCACCATTATTTTTGGTGCCTGGCTGATGCAGGAGAATGCGCTGCAGGAAAAGCAGGTGCTGATCCTGACCGGCGACGACGCCGACCTGGAGCAGGATGTGGAGCAGCAGATCCGGGAGATCACGCTGCTGCCTGTCAATATTTCCTACCTGGACGTCAAGCAGTTTCAGCGGGACGGCGCGCCGCGGGATGTCGACATCATCATTTCGCCCTACCCGACTTCGCTGCCCTTGTTCTCTCCGCCGCTGGTGCATGCGGAACTGCCGCTGACGCTGCACCATCAGCAGCGCATTCGTTATTTACTGGAGTCGTAGCCGGGACGCAGGAACAGTGCGGGCAGGGCCACCAGTGCCATCACCCAGAAAAGATGCCCCTGCAGATGCGCGAACAGCACGCCGCAGATCATGGTCATTACTGCAATACCCCCGCCCATCGCCAGCGCGGAATAGAGCGACTGTAGCCGGATCACTTCCGCCCCCTGCCGCGCCGCGATAAAGCGCATCGCCGCCAGATGACAGACGGTGAAACTGCCACAGTGAAGGATTTGCGCCACAATCAGCAGCGGCAACGCGGTGCTGGCTCCCAGCAGGCCCCAGCGGATCAGCGCGCAGATGCCTGAAAGCAGCAGCAGGTCACGCGCGCTCCAGCGGCGGAACAGGCGGCTGCTCAGAGCGAACACGATAATTTCCGCCACTACGCCCAGCGACCAGAGATAACCCACCGTCGAGGCGGAGTAGCCGCTCTCCTGCCACCAGATAGCGCTGAAGCCGTAATAGGCAGCGTGCACGCCTTGCAGCAGCGTTACGCAGAGCATAAATCGCCATACTGCATTTTCACGCAGCAAATCACGCCATTCCTGCCAGCCGCCGCCCGCAGCACTCTGACGCTCATGACCCTGTGGCTGGGTGGCCGGTCTCAGCATCATGCCCGCGAGCATGGCGATGACACCAACGGAAAGCAGCAGCAGAATAGCCTGAGAGGAGTAAGCACTGACCAGCACGCCGGTTAACGCCGAGCTGATTACAAAGGCCAGCGATCCCCACAGCCGCACCGGCCCGTACGCCAGCCCAATCTGCTGTGTCCAGGTCGCGGCCAGCGCATCACTGAGCGGCACCAGCGGCGAGAAGAAGAGGTTAAAGCCGATCATCACAGTCAGCAGCCACATCCACTGCTCACCTACCCAAAAACCGGCGGCGAACAGGCAGGTCATCAACGCCAGCAGACGCAGCGCCGTAATCAACCGGCTGGGATTCTTAACCTGAGAAGCGATAAGCAGACTACCGACGAAGCGCGCGACCATACCACAGCCAAGCAGCAGGCCAATCTTCTCAGCATCCAGGCCGGTGCCTTTCAGCCACACGCCCCAGAATGGCAGATAGATGCCGTAACAGAAGAAGTAAGTGAAGTAGCCCAATCCGAGCCATCTGGCGGAGCCGATTGCCATATTCCCTCCAGCAAGTGTGCTGCCTCGCAGCATGAGTGGGCGCTACTCTGGCAGAGCGCCGCGGGACAGGCAATAAAAAAGGATGGCAGATGCCATCCTTTCAGAGCACTAACCAGTCCAAATCAGAGCGCCTCTTACCGCTACCTCTAAGTTTTAACGCGCAGGAAACACGGTCAGAGGAGGAAAGCGTCCCGCGCCATGGACAAAAATGCCGGAAGCGTTTTTAAACAACGCAAAGCGTTGGCCCGGTTACGGGCACACCTCAGGGATGAGGTGTGTAATTGCGCGGGCCGAGCGGCCAGGGATTGGCTTTAGCGACTTTCCGATCTGACCGTGTTTCCTGAGCAACTCAGGTCTTGCAGCTTTTTCGCACTCGTTTTTTAGGCAATAAAAAAGGATGGCAGATGCCATCCTTTTTTATTCTGTCTCACAACAGGTTAGCGATTAAGCGTAGACCGGCAGACGGCTGCAGATATCCAGCACTTTCTTCTTGGTGCGCTCAATGGTTGCTTCGTCATTGATGTTATCCAGCACATCGGCAATCCAGCCAGCCAGCTCACGCACGTCTGCTTCTTTGAAGCCACGACGGGTAACTGCTGGTGTACCGATACGGATACCGGACGTCACAAACGGGCTTTTCGGATCGTTTGGCACGCTGTTCTTGTTAACCGTGATATTGGCACGGCCCAGCGCCGCATCGGCTTCTTTACCGGTCAGGTTCTTGCTCACCAGATCGATCAGGAACAGATGGTTATGGGTGCCGCCAGACACGATGTCATAGCCACGCTCGATCAGCACTTCTACCATCGCTTTGGCGTTTTTTGCCACCTGCTGCTGGTAGGTTTTGAACTCTGGCTCCATCGCCTCTTTAAAGGCAACTGCTTTACCGGCGATAACGTGCATCAGTGGACCACCCTGCCCGCCAGGGAAGACAGCAGAGTTCAGTTTCTTATAGAAATCTTCGTCGCCGTTTTTCGCCAGAATGATGCCGCCGCGCGGACCCGCCAGCGTTTTGTGGGTGGTGGAGGTCACGATGTGCGCATGTGGAATCGGGCTTGGATAGACTTCTGCGGCAATCAGGCCAGCAACGTGTGCCATATCGACAAACAGCCATGCACCTACGCTATCCGCGATTTCGCGCATTTTTGCCCAGTCGCAGACGCCGGAGTACGCAGAGAACCCGCCAACGATCATTTTTGGCTTGTGGGTTTTCGCCAGTTCAGCCAGTTCGTCATAGTCGATTTTACCGGTCTCATCGATACCGTAAGCCACTACGTTATAGAGTTTGCCGGACAGGTTAACCGGTGATCCGTGAGTCAGGTGTCCACCGTGCGCCAGGTTCATCCCGAGGATGGTATCGCCCGGCTGCAGCAGCGCGGTGTAAACCGCGAAGTTAGCCTGGGAACCAGAGTGTGGCTGCACGTTAGCGTAATCAGCGCCAAACAGTTCTTTTGCACGGTCGATCGCCAGTTGCTCAACGATATCAACGTACTCACAGCCGCCGTAGTAGCGTTTGCCCGGATAGCCTTCAGCGTATTTATTGGTGAGCTGAGAACCCTGCGCCTGCATAACACGCGGGCTGGTGTAGTTTTCAGAAGCAATCAGTTCAATGTGCTCTTCCTGA
Source organism: Pantoea sp. 9140 (assembly GCF_000745295.1). Lineage (NCBI taxonomy): Bacteria > Pseudomonadati > Pseudomonadota > Gammaproteobacteria > Enterobacterales > Erwiniaceae > Pantoea > Pantoea sp. 9140. Next base: position 2,886,486 of record NZ_JQNO01000001.1, read on the forward strand.
CGCACTGTCTCCTGCTCCATTGCCTGCCACAACTCGGCATCGTAATCGGCAATGTTCATATCACGCTTTAACATCCGGATCTCCTGACTCAGCTAACTTTCTGACGGTATTTACCCCCCTTCAGGGGCGAAGGCCCACAGTGTAAACCGTTTTAACAGGTGAAGGTAGGGTGAACCGCCTCTTTTTACGCAAACGATTGGCTGGCTGCTGGCACGGCATTTTTACACCTTTTTACCCCGTTCAGACGCCACGATTTTTCTTCAGGTTGTGACGAAGGTTTTTCATGATGCACTAAAAAGTTGCCACTCAGACAACCAGAAAGTTCATTGGGTTATTTACACCGCAGACGAAGCGGCTATAAGATGCATTTAAAATGCATGTTTATCTGAGAGGCTACTTCTATGCTTGATGCCCACACCATCGCTACCGTTAAATCGACCCTGCCTGCCATCGCTGCCTACGGCCCAAAGCTTACGGCCCACTTCTATGACCGCATGCTGTCGCACCATCCGGAACTCAAAAACGTCTTCAACATGAACAACCAGCGCAACGGCGATCAGCGTGAAGCGCTGTTCAACGCCATCTGTGCCTATGGCGCGAATCTGGAGAATCTGGCGGCGCTGCTGCCTGCAGTGGAAAAGATTGCGCAGAAACATACCAGCCTGAATATCCAGCCTGCGCAGTACGCCATCGTCGGTGAAAATTTGCTGGCCACCATCAAAGAGCTGCTGGATCCAGGCGAAGAGGCGCTGGCGGCATGGGGCCAGGCCTACGGCGTACTGGCGAGCGTATTCATCAATCGCGAAGAGGAAATTTATCAGGCCACAGAGCAGCAAACCGGTGGCTGGCGCGGCACCCGGGCGTTTCGCATCAGCGCGATTGCGCAGCAGAGCGATGTGATTAAAAGCTTTACCTTTACGCCGGTAGATGGCGGCCCGGTCGCCGCCTTTAAGCCCGGTCAGTATCTGACGGTGCATCTGCAGCCTGCCAGCTTCGAACATCACCAGATTCGTCAGTACTCGCTGACGCATCTCAGCAACGGCAAAGCGTATCGCATCGCGGTGAAACGTGAAGCGCAGGGCACCGTCTCCGGCTGGCTGCATCAGAATGGCAAGGTGGGTGATGAACTGATGCTCGCCGCACCGCACGGCGACTTCTTCCTTGAGGTCGATCCTGTCACGCCAGTAGCGCTGATTTCCGCAGGCGTGGGTCAGACGCCGATGCTGGCGATGCTCCATGCGCTGGCAGCAAGCCAGCACCGCGCGCTGGTCAGCTGGCTGCATGCCGCAGATAACAGTAAACAGCATGCGTTTAGCGCGGAAGTTCGTGACACAGGCGCACAGCTCGCCGATTTCGTCAGTCATGTCTGGTACCGCGATCCCGCGGCTGAAGATGCCGGTCGCTATGACGCGCAGGGTCTGATGGATATCACCGCGCTTTCAGCACGTCTCACCTCACCTGACACCCATTTCTACCTCTGCGGCCCGCTGCCTTTTATGCAACATGTGGTGGCACAACTGCGTGATGCCGGTGTGGCAGATACTCGTATTCATTACGAGCTGTTTGGGCCGCACAAAGGTATGTGATTGAGCCATAAAAAAAGCTCGCAGCGCGTGTTTAAATTGCCAACAAATCCAATGTAAACCAGGCAGCCGCACATAAGTCTAAAGCGAAGGGAACACGGGCAGAGGAGGAAAGCGTCCCGCGACACGGACAAAAACGCCGGGAGCGTTTTTGAACAACGCAGCGCGTTGGCCCGTTTACGGGCGCACCTCAGGCATGAGGTGCGTAATCGCGCGGGCCGAGCGTGCCATGGATGGCGGGTTTTGCGTCTTTCCGATCTGACCGTGTTCCCGGAGCGGGCTCGGTTTCAAAGCCAACCTCACCAAGTCCCAGCATAAAAAAAGCCCGCAGCGCGGGCTTCTTTATGCTGATAAAGAGGTTATCAGATCGCCTCTTCATCCTCTTCACCCGTACGGATACGCACTACGCGCGCCACGTCGAAGACGAAGATCTTACCATCACCGATTTTGCCGGTCTGCGCCGTGCGCATAATGGTCTCGACGCAGGTATCAACGATATCGTCGCCCACCACCATCTCGATTTTCACTTTGGGTAAAAAATCGACCATATACTCTGCGCCGCGGTACAGCTCGGTGTGCCCTTTCTGGCGGCCAAAGCCCTTTACTTCACTCACGGTCATCCCGGTAATGCCCACTTCCGCTAAGGCTTCACGAACATCATCGAGTTTGAATGGTTTGATAATCGCATCAATCTTTTTCATGTCAGACCCTTTTTCACTCCCTCCATGGTCAGAGGGTTTATCAAGTATAAATGTTACTGGCGCTGTCGGGCGGTAATATCCGGGTTTCTTCAGGTTGCCGCAAGCGCTGTCAGATTGTGCTGACTGCAGCCATTCTGCGTCGGGCCTGATCAGTCAACCTCCCGGTATCACTTCGCCGCCCCCGCTACTCTTTGAAATCACTGGCGTCCAGTTCATGCCGGGACAGCAGCTTATAGAACTCCGTGCGATTACGCCCGGCCAGACGTGCGGCGTTGGTCACATTGCCTTTGGTCATCTGCAACAGCTTACGCAGATAGTTCAGCTCAAACTGATTGCGCGCCTCCGCAAAGGTCGGCAACGCGCTGTTCTCGCCACTTAAGGCCTGCTCCACCAGCGCATCGCTAATCACCGGCGATGAACTCAGTGCCACACACTGCTCAATCACGTTCACCAACTGACGCACGTTGCCCGGCCAGTTGGCCGCCATCAGACGCTTCATCGCATCGACGGAAAAACTGCGAATCTGCGGTTTATGCCGTTCTGCCGCCTGACGTAACAGATGATTAGCCAGCAGTGGGATATCTTCGGTGCGCTGATGCAGCGCCGGAATCTTCAGATTCACCACATTCAGACGATAGAAGAGATCCTCGCGAAATTCCTTCTTCTCCATCGCCTTTGGCAGATCGCGATGGGTAGCTGAAATGATGCGCACGTCGATCTCAATATCGTGATCGCTGCCCAGCGGCCTGACCTTACGCTCCTGCAGCACCCGCAGCAATTTCACCTGCAGCGGTTGCGGCATATCGCCAATCTCATCCAGGAACAGCGTGCCGCCGCCAGCGGTTTTAAACAAACCGTCACGGGCACTGACTGCGCCGGTAAACGCCCCTTTAGCGTGACCGAACAGCTCTGATTCCAGCAGCTGCTCCGGCAGTGCGCCACAGTTAATGGCGACAAACGGCTTGCCGTTACGCGGGCTGGCGGCGTGAATTGCCTGCGCCAGCATCTCTTTACCGGTGCCGCTCTGACCGTTAATCAGCACGCTGACGTCGGACTGCGCCACCATGTGCGCCTGCTCCAGCAGCTTCAACATCAGCGGGCTGCGGGTGACAATCGCTTCGCGCCAGCGGTCATCGCTGACCGGCGCCTGCTGTGCCAGCGCCTCATCAATCGCTTTATAGAGCGCATCTTTGTCCACCGGTTTGGTCAGGAAGCTGAAGACGCCCTGCTGCGTGGCAGAGACCGCGTCCGGAATGGAGCCGTGCGCCGTCAGGATAATCACCGGCAGACCGGTGTGGCGCTTCTGGATTTCGCCAAACAGCGCCAGACCGTCCATCTCGTCCATCCGCAGATCGCTGATCACCAACTCAATTTTCTCTTTCTGCAGCAGACGTAACGCTTCAGGTCCGCTGGCCGCGGTAGTGACCTGATATCCTTCGCTGCGAAGACGCATGCCCAGCAGCTTCAGCAGGCTGGGATCGTCATCCACCAGCAGCAATTTTGCCGCTTGTCTCACCATCATTGCTCCTCATCCTGCGGGAGTGCCGTGCCGTGACCGCTGTCAGACACATCCGGGGCTTTGCGTGATGAAAGCTGGCGCTCGATGTCAGTCAGCCGCTCCAGCTTATGCTGCGTGTCGCTGAGCTGCTGCTGCTGTTTCACCATCTGCTGGCGTATCGCCTCAAGCTGCGTATCACTGCTCTGCTGCAGATGGGCATAACGGGTGCGCGCTTCACTGAGGTCAAGCTGCGCGGTCTGATTACTGCGCCACAGCTGAATCAGCGGGCGCACGGACTGCGGAAAATCGCTGCTGTAGCGATCCAGGGTTTCAACATAGCGACGACGTTCAACAGGCGTCACGTTGCCGTTGGACATCAGCACGCCCTGCTTGAAGGCGCGCGACCAGTTTTCAGCCGGCCAGCGATGGGCTTCGGCACGGGCCTCCGCGGGAGAAAGACGTTCGGCACAGTCGATCGCCCGCATCCAGTAGAGGGTGTTACCCAGCGCCGTCTTATTTTCTATCGGCCACAGGTCACTGCAGCGGGTCGCCAGGTAATCAGCGATTCTGACCTCGGGTTCCGCCACCTGATGGCCTGATGGCAAAGAGGAGGTGGCCGGGGAGGTCGTACATCCGCTGAGGAGCAGCGTAGTCAGCGTGCTCAACAGCAAAGCGGGTAAATATTTCATCAGTCAGACTTTCCCGGCTGTGGTGTTAAGTTCAATTCGAAAACAGACGTCAGCCTGATCGCAGGAGACCAGCGTCAGGTCGCCCTGCATCCGGCGCAGGCAATCTTTGGCGATACTCAATCCCAGCCCGCTGCCTTTCACCGGCCCTTTACGCTGCTGGCTGCCCTGGTAGAACGGTTCAAAAATCATCGCCTGCTCTTCAGGCGGAATCGGCGAGCCGCTATTCGCGACCTCAATCCAGACCCGATCGCCCTGCTGCTGACTGCGAAGCCAGATGGTACCGGATTCGCTGCCGTAGTTCACGGCGTTCGAATAGAGGTTATCGATGACCCGCATCAGTAACATCGGTTCTGCCAGGCAGTGACTGACCTTAAGATCGACGACCGTCTGCATCAGTTTGGCGCGGGCCGAAAGCGCATGTGCGTTAACGACATCTTCCACAATCTCCGCCACGCTGACCGGCTCCAGCGCGATCGGGCCATCCGCCAGTTTGCGGTTGTAATCGAGCAGCTGTTCAATCAGCTGCTGCAGATGACGGCTGCTGCTGTCGAGGATAGTGACCACTTCTTTTTGATCGGCATTCAGCGAGCCGGCGACTTCGTCCGCCAGCAGTTCCGTGCCTTCACGCAGGCTGGCCAGCGGCGTTTTCAGCTCGTGAGAGAGATGGCGAAGAAATTCATGACGCTGCGATTCCAGCCACTGAAGCCGCTCGCTGAGCCAGACGATGCGTTGTCCCAGCGATCGTAATTCGCGCGGACCGCGAAATGTCCCGCTGTTACCCAGTGCCCGCCCTTCGCCAAGCCGGTTGATCATCCGTTCAATGCGCTTAACCGGACCGATAATCATGCCGGTAAACAGCGTCATCAGTGCCAGACTGATGATAAACAGAATCAGCGCCTGCCAGCCAAAAAACTGGCCGCGATCGGCAATTTCGCGCTGCAACTGTAAGCCACGCGAAAAGACCACCTCGCGCGTGTCCTGCACCATCTGCGCATTGGTCGCAGAAAAACGATCCAGCGCCTCTGCGGCAACCGGCACCGGATTGCCATTGTCACATTTCAGTGGCGTCAGCAGCGGCAGCGTCGCCTGTAAGGTCTGGAAGGCGGGCAGTTCGGGCAGGCTCGCGCTGTGTGAGCTCAGCATCTGACTGTAGCGGGTATGCTGAGTCTGATAGAGGCGCGCCAGCGAGGCATCATCCAGCACGCAGTACTGGCGATAGCTACGCTCCAGCTCAACTGCCGTTCGCGCCATCGCCTCACTTCTGCGTACATCGGTAAAGGTATTGCGGTTGGTGTCCGCAGCCTGTTCGCTTAATGCAGAGAGACTTTCCCACGCCTGCCAGGCCAGCACCAGCAGGGGCAGTAGCACCAGGACAAACGCCATCAGCACCAGCTGACGCAGAGAACGGGGAAATAAACGCCATTTTTTCACGCAGCCGCTTCCTTAAGATTCGCTGTCTGGATGCTAGCGGACTCTGTCTGCGGAAGAAAGGGGAACAAAAGAAAACGGCAGGCTCAATGGCCTGCCGCTGGCACGACGCGTAGTGCATCGCGTAAGAATGGGTGGAGCCTTACTCAACGTTACGTCCGGTGTTTGATAACGCAAGCGATTATCGGTCAGGTGGACGGCAGGCTCCGTTTGGTGCGTCATTCGGGCTTTATGAGCTCTTATCCGCTAAGCGGGGCAATCATAAACAGGTGAATGAGCAGCTGCATGAGTATAGCAAGTTCCATGCCAGAAAATAAATCATTATATTTTTCAGCAAATTGAGCAGGCCCGCCCGCTGACTGTCGCGAAAAATCTTATATAAGCACAGGCTGTCTGTCTCCGTAAGGCGACACTAAAACCAGTCTGATAAGCACATATTAAAAAATCAACGAGATAAATGTCGCCATAAAGAGACAGTGCAATGACTCTGTTGTCGCCATTTGCCAACAACGGCGCAAAAAAGAACAGGAGGCACGCTGGCCTCCTGTTCATTTCAGTGGATTAAATTAACCCAGCTGTCTGCGCGCATTGCGGAAAATGCGCATCCACGGACTGTCTTCGCCCCACTCAGCCGGATGCCAGGAGTTGCTGACGGTACGGAACACGCGCTCCGGATGCGGCATCATAATGGTGACGCGACCACTTTCGTTGGTCACGGCGGTAATGCCGTTAGGAGAACCATTCGGGTTAGCCGGATAGGTTTCTGTCACCTTGCCGAAGTTATCGACAAAGCGCAGTGCCACCAGCCCTTTCGACTCCAGCGCTGCCAGATGCGTCGCATCACGGACTTCGACAAAGCCTTCACCGTGCGAAACCGCGATAGGCATATGCGAACCGGCCATGCCGTCCAGCAGCAGTGACGGACTGGCGGCCACTTCGACCAGGCTGAAGCGTGCTTCAAAGCGCTCAGACTGGTTACGCACGAAGCGCGGCCAGAGATCGCTGCCCGGGATCAGTTCGCGCAGGTTGGACATCATCTGGCAACCGTTGCAGACGCCCAGCGCCAGGGTTTGTGGACGGTGGAAGAAGGTTTCGAACTCGTCACGCACACGCGGGTTGAACAGAATCGATTTCGCCCAGCCCTCACCGGCACCCAGCACATCACCGTAAGAGAAGCCGCCACAGGCCACCAGCGCCTGGAACTCTTCCAGACCGCGACGTCCGGCCAGCAGATCGCTCATGTGAACGTCAATGGCGGTAAAGCCAGCCCGGTCAAAGGCGGCGGCCATCTCGACGTGTGAGTTCACGCCCTGCTCACGCAGCACCGCGACGCGTGGACGTGCGCCCGTAGCGATCATCGGCGCCGCCACATCTTCCTGCGGATTGAAGGTCAGATTCACATTCAGGCCAGGGTCGCTGTCGTTCTTCTTCGCTTCATGCTCCTGATCGGCACACGCCGGGTTGTCACGCAGGCGCTGCATCTGCCAGGTGGTTTCCGCCCACCAGGTGCGCAGCGTGGTACGGCTTTCGCTGTAAACCGCGCTGTCACCGGCACGGATCACAAAGCGATCGCCCAGCTGTGCGCTGCCCAGCAGATGCGTCGAGGCGGCAAGGCCGTGATCCGCCAGGATCTGCTCAACCGCCGCGCGATCGGCGGCATTGATCTGGATCACCGCACCCAGCTCTTCGGTAAACAGAGCAGCCAGCGCATCGTTGCCCAGCGAGGCGATATCAACGTCGATACCGCAGTGACCGGTAAACGCCATCTCGGCCAGCGTCACCAGCAGGCCACCGTCAGAGCGGTCGTGGTAGGCCAGCAGTTTCTGCTCAGCCACCAGCGCCTGAATCGCATTGAAGAAGCCCGCCAGCTGTGTGGCATCACGCACGTCGGCAGGTTTGTCGCCGAGCTGCCGATAGACCTGCGACAGCGCGGTTGCGCCCAGCGTATTCGCGCCGTTGCCCAGGTCAATCAGCAGCAGCAGGTTATCCTGATCGGCCTGCAGCTGTGGCGTGACGGTACGACGAACATCTTCGACGCGGGCAAACGCGGTAATCACCAGCGACAGCGGTGAGGTCATCTCTCGCTGTTCGGTGCCTTCCTGCCAGCGGGTTTTCATCGACATCGAATCTTTACCGACCGGGATAGTGATCCCCAGCGCCGGACACAGCTCTTCGCCGACCGCTTTCACCGCCGCGTATAAACCAGCATCTTCACCCGGATGACCGGCTGCAGACATCCAGTTAGCGGAAAGTTTCACGCGCTTCAGCGAACCAATCTGCGTTGCCGCCAAGTTAGTCAGTGCTTCACCCACCGCCAGACGACCCGACGCCGCGAAGTCCAGCAGCGCAACCGGTGAACGTTCGCCCAGGGCAAAGGCTTCGCCGTGATAGCTGTCGAGACTGGCAGTGGTCACCGCACAGTTGGCAACCGGGATCTGCCACGGGCCGACCATCTGATCGCGCGCTACCATGCCGGTCACGCTGCGGTCACCGATGGTGATCAGGAAGGTTTTCTCCGCTACGGCAGGCAGATGCAGCACGCGATTCACCGCATCGACCAGCGTAATGCCGTCGCGCTGCAGTTCGGTCCCCTGTGCCTGCTGTGTCACCACATCACGCGTCATCTTCGGCGTTTTGCCCAGCAGCACGTCAAGCGGCATGTCGATTGGCTTATTATCGAAATGGCTATCTTCCAGGCTCAGGTGCAGTTCTTCGGTCGCTTCACCAATCACCGCGAACGGTGCGCGTTCGCGCTGGCAGATCGCCTCAAACTGCGCCAGCTGATCGGGCGCGACGGCCATCACATAACGTTCCTGTGATTCGTTACACCAGACTTCCAGCGGGCTCATGCCTGGCTCGTCACTCAGGATGTCACGCAGGTTAAACCGGCCACCGCGGCCACCATCGCTGACCAGCTCCGGCATGGCGTTGGAAAGGCCGCCCGCGCCTACGTCGTGAATAAACAGAATCGGGTTCTCATCGCCCAGCTGCCAGCAGCGGTCGATCACTTCCTGGCAACGGCGTTCCATTTCCGGGTTATCACGCTGAACCGAGGCGAAGTCGAGATCGGCATCCGACTGGCCCGAGGCCATGGAGGATGCTGCGCCGCCGCCCAGGCCGATGTTCATAGCCGGTCCACCCAGCACCACCAGCTTCGCGCCGACGGTGATTTCGCCTTTCTGCACGTGATCGGCACGGATGTTACCGATGCCGCCCGCCAGCATAATCGGCTTGTGATAGCCGCGCAGCTCGGTGCCGTTGTGGCTGGTGACCTGCTCTTCATAGGTACGGAAGTAGCCGTTCAGCGCCGGACGACCAAATTCATTGTTAAACGCAGCGCCGCCCAGAGGCCCGTCGGTCATGATTTCCAGTGCGCTGACGATGCGCGCCGGTTTGCCGAAGTCCTCTTCCCACGGCTGTTCAAAGCCCGGGATGCGCAGGTTAGAAACCGAGAATCCAACCAGGCCCGCTTTGGGCTTGGAGCCGCGTCCGGTTGCGCCTTCATCACGGATCTCACCACCGGAACCGGTCGCGGCGCCTGGCCACGGCGAGATGGCCGTTGGATGGTTATGCGTTTCCACCTTCATCAGGATGTGCGCGGCTTCCTGATGCCAGCGGTATTCGCTCTCGCCGGCGTCAGCAAAGAAGCGGCCAACCTCTGACCCTTCCATCACGGCGGCGTTATCTTTATAAGCAGAGAGCACGAAGTCCGGCGTCTGCTCCATGGTGTTTTTAATCATCTTAAACAGCGACTTCGGCTGTTTCTCGCCGTCGATAATCCAGTCGGCGTTGAAGATCTTGTGACGACAGTGCTCAGAGTTCGCCTGCGCAAACATATAGAGTTCAATGTCGTTGGGATTGCGGCCCAGCGCGGTAAATGCCGCCACCAGGTAGTCAATTTCATCGTCTGCCAGCGCCAGACCCAGCGAGATATTTGCCTGAACCAGCGCCTGACGGCCTTCACCCAGCAGATCGACGCTCTTCACCGGCTGCGGCGTATGGTGCGCAAACAGCTGCTCAGCCTGGGCCAGATCGCTATAGACCGTTTCCATCATCCTATCGTGCAGCAGTGTACCCAGCGTCTGCCACTGCGCTTCTGTCAGTTGCGGAGCCTGCACATAAAAAGCCAGACCGCGTTCCAGACGACGTACCTGCGGCAGGCCGCAGTTATGAGCAATGTCGGTGGCTTTGGATGACCAGGGCGAAATGGTGCCGGGACGTGGTGTCACCAGCAGCAGACGTCCCTGTGGGGCATGTTCAGCGAGAGAGGGACCATACTTCAGCAGGCGTTGCAGGCGGCTCTGTTCGTCAGCGGTTAAAGGCGTACTGACATCAGCAAAATGGATGTACTCAGCGTAAATATCACTCACCGGCAGATGAGCGTCCTGAAAGCGGGTCAGCAGTTTGTTTACACGAAATGCCGACAGGGCGGGCGAACCACGCAGAATTTCCATTAATAAGTCTCTCGTCAGGGCGCCGGGCGACGCTTGATTGGGCGCAACAGGGAAAACGGGGCGTATTATAGAGAAAGCGACCTCGTGACGAAACCGTTTGCGCACAATTTTTGGCAACCCGGATTTGCCTGAATTTTGCGCAAAAGCTGCTATAAAAGTTGCTCAGTGTGATTTTGTTGCGCAAAATGCCCCTCGCTCTGGGAGTTCAAAGAAGATAAATACTGCCTTTAAAAGACAGAGGCCTTAGAGCCAGCGAGAGATAACTATTTGAAACGCCTAAAATTTAATTATCTGTTTATCGGTCTGGTTGCCGTGCTGTTAGCGTTAGCGCTGTGGCCATCCATTCCCTGGTATGGGGGTGGGCAGGACAGGATTTCACAGATTAAATCACGGGGAGTCCTGCGGGTCAGTACCATCAACTCCCCATTAACGTACTACACAGTTAACCAGTTACCGGCCGGTATGGATTATGAGCTGGCAAAACGCTTCGCCGATTATCTTGGCGTCAAACTGAAGGTGACGGTTCGTCCTAACCTGAGCGATCTGTTTGATGATCTTGACGAGGGTAAAGCCGATTTGCTGGCCGCTGGCCTGAACTACAACAATGAACGCCTGACGCGCTATCAGACCGGGCCAGGTTACTACAACGTTTCACAACAGCTGGTCTATCGCGTGGATAAGCCACGCCCTAAAAACCTCGGTGACTTAAAGGGGCGGCTGACAGTTGCGTCCGGATCGGCCTATCTGTCCACGCTTAAGAGCGCCCGTTCCAATCAGTTCCCCGATCTGGACTGGGCGATCTCCACCGATCAGAGTCCTAAGGCCCTGCTGGAAGCGGTCGCCGACGGCAAGCTCGACTACACCATTGGTGACTCGGTGACCATCGCCCTGCTGCAGCGCATCTATCCGCAGCTGGCGGTGGCGTTCGATGTTACCGATGAAGAGCCGGTGACCTGGTATGTGCGGCACAGCGATGACGACAGCCTGAATGCAGCAATGCTCGACTTCTTTAATGGTATGGGCGAAGAAGGCGCGATGGCGCGGCTGGAGGAGAAATACCTCGGTCACGTCGGCACCTTTGACTATGTTGATACCCGCACGTTCCTGCGCGCCATCGACAATACGCTGCCCGACATCAAGCCGCTGTTTGAGAAGTACGCCACCAGCATCGACTGGCGGCTGCTGGCGGCGATCTCCTATCAGGAGTCGCACTGGAACCCGCAGGCTACCTCGCCGACCGGCGTGCGCGGCATGATGATGCTGACGCGTAACACCGCTGATAGCCTGGATGTGGGCGACCGTACCGATCCCGAACAGAGCATTCGCGGCGGCAGTCAGTATCTGCAGGATATGATGGCGAAGGTGCCGCAGACCATCCCGGAAGATGAGCGCATCTGGTTTGCGCTGGCGGCTTATAACATGGGTTATGCCCATATGCTTGACGTCCGCAAACTGACGGCACGCCAGGGCGGTAATCCGGACAGCTGGGCGGATGTGAAGCTGCGTCTGCCCATGTTAAGCCAGAAGCGCTACTACACGCAGACAGCGTATGGCTATGCCCGTGGACATGAAGCCTATAACTACGTGGAGAATATCCGCAAGTATCAGATAAGCCTGGTGGGTTATCTGCAGGAGCAGGAGAAGCGTCTGGCGCGGCAGGCTGAAGCACAGGCCGAACTGGCGAAGGGCTACCCGGCGGTTGAACCGAAGATCGCCATGAACTAACCCTGGCGTTGCGCCTGACGCAGGACTTTTTTCTGCTCACGACGCATACGGAAGAAGTCGCTCAGCATGGCGGCACACTCTTCAGCCAGCACGCCGCTATGCAGTTCAACCTGATGATTCATGCCAGGATGGCCCAGCACATCCAGCAGCGATCCCGCTGCCCCACTTTTAATATCGTGCGCACCATAGACCAGTCGGCTAATACGGCTGTGAACCATGGCACCGGCACACATCACACACGGCTCCAGCGTGACGTAAAGCGTTGTATCCAGCAGGCGGTAATTTTCCAGTATTTTACCGCCCTGCCGTAGCGCCATGATCTCTGCATGCGCGGTCGGATCGTGCTGGCCGATGGGCCGGTTCCAGCCTTCCCCAATCACCCGGTCGTTCTGAACCAGCACGGCCCCCACCGGCACTTCGCCCTGCTCCCAGGCGCGACGCGCCAGGCTCAGCGCGTGGCGCATCCAGTATTCATCTTGTTGTTTCACGCTGACCACTCCGGGCGACTGAAAAGCGGCGCATTATAGCGATCTCTGCGAGCGTGTCGAAACTTATTCCAACTGCTGCAGTTCACCCGCCGGGGTTACACGCCAGCGATGCTGACAGAAGAACAGTAACGGGTTGTCCTGTTTGCTGTCGCTGTAGCCACTGTAAAGCTGTAACGGCGTGCCGATTTTCTCTTCAAGCTGGGCCACTTTCTCATGACCGAGGCAGCGCATCGCCAGCACACGCCCGCCCCAGCCGCGACGCATCTGACTGGCAATCAGCTTCACGCGTGGCAGAAACGCGGAGTCATAATAGACCTGCTCCACCAGCGACTGTGGCGATCCGGTGATCAGCCAGACGTCAGCGTCATCACTGCCGAGGTAATCCGTCAGACGCTGCTGCACCATCGGAAAGGCCTTTACGCGCAGGCGAAACCACTGGGCAAACTCGGCTTCGAGGCGCAGCAATGTCTGCTCGGAGCGGCCAAAGGTAATTGACCAGAGCAGCAGGCTCATGGGCCAGCGTGCCGCGCGGCCTTTAAACAGCAGACCGATGCCCACCACCGGCAGTAACGGCACCACCAGCAGCAGATTAAGCGGGCGGCGACGCAGCAGATAGCGCATAAAGGTGCCGAACATGTCCTGCTGATGCAAAGTGCCATCGAGGTCGAAAAATACGATGCGACGTTGTGTTCCCCTGGTCAAACAACTCTCCTTAACGGCTGATTCCGGGATGATAAAGAGTAGTGTAGCCATCATCAGGCGGTACGGCGATGACGGTCATTTTTAATTCCGATGACTACAATGCCCGATGAATAGTTTATTCTTCACTGATTATCCCTGAATTACGAGGATTGGGCATGAGTTCATTGCTGCGCATTCGCCAGCTTTATCCACGTCTGGCATTGAACGAGCGTCGGCTGGCGGATTTTTTACTGTCGCAACCCGATCGGGCACGTCACCTGAGTTCGCAAAAGCTGGCGGAAGAGTCGGGCGTCAGCCAGTCGAGCGTGGTGAAGTTTGCTCAGAAGCTGGGATATAAAGGCTTTCCGGCGCTTAAGCTGGCTCTGAGTGAGTCACTGGCGGACAAGGATGCCATTACCGTGCATAACCATATTCTCAGCGACGATCCGCTTAAAATGGTGGGGGAAAAGCTGCTGACCGAAAAGCTCTCGGCGATCCGCGCCACGCTGGATATTAATAGCGAAGAGAAGCTCAACGATGTGTTACAGCTGCTGAAAAATGCCCGGCGCATTTTACTGGTCGGCATCGGCGCATCGGGCCTGGTGGCAAAGGACTTCTCCTGGAAGCTGATGAAGATCGGGATTAATGCGGTGGCGGAACAGGACATGCACGCCCTGCTGGCCAGCGTACAGGCGATGGGGCCAGGCGATGTGCTGCTCGCCATCTCCTACACCGGGGAACGGCGCGAGATTAATCTGGCGGCGCAGGAAGCGGTTCAGGTTGGGGCCGATGTGGTTGCGTTTACCGGCTTTACGCCGAACACCCTGCAACAGAGTGCCAGCTACTGTCTCTACACGGTGGCGGAAGAGCAGAGCACCCGCAGCGCGGCGATCTCCTCGACCACAGCGCAGCTGGCCCTGACCGATCTGCTGTTTATGGCGCTGGTGCAAAACGATCCGGAACGTGCGTCGAGTCATATTCGTCACAGCGAAGCGCTGGTGAAAAAGCTGGTCTGATCAGTGGCAGCGCGTATAATACCCGCGTTTTTTCTGTTGTTACCAGGTGGGATAAATGGCGCTGTTGATTACGTCCAGATGCATTAACTGCGATATGTGTGAACCGGAGTGCCCGAACCAGGCGATTTCACTGGGCGATGCGATCTATGAGATTGATGTCAGCCGCTGCACGGAATGCGTCGGGCATTATGAAGCGCCAACCTGTCAGCGGGTCTGCCCCATCGACAACACCATTATCACTGACCCACAGCACACCGAATCACGCGATGCGCTGTGGGATAAGTTCGTGCTGCTGCACGGCTAGCTTTCAATGATTACCGTGGCGCAGGCGTAGTGACGCTCATCGGCCAGCGTTACGTGAACGTGGTTAACGCCCAGCTTCTCTGCCACGTCAGCGGCCTGCTGAAAGAAGCGTAACCCCGGTTTACCCAGCGCATCGTTGTAAACTTCGAACTGATTAAATGCCAGACCACCGCGAATGCCGGTGCCGAAGGCTTTGGCTGCCGCCTCTTTAACCGCAAAGCGTTTGGCGAGAAAGCGCACCGGCTGTTTATGCGCCTGATACTGCTGCCATTCGGCTTCACTCAGCACCCGACGCGCCAGCCTGTCGCCGGAGCGCGCTATCACGTCGGCGATGCGTTCAATCTCAACGATGTCGCTGCCCAGTCCCAGAATAGCCATCAGCGGCGGGCTTCACGTAGCAGTTGCTTCATCTCTTTGACCGCATCCGGCAGGCCACTCATCACCGCACGGCCGATAATCGCATGGCCGATATTCAGCTCATGCATTTCCGGCAGCGCCGCAATCGGCAGCACGTTATGGTAGGTCAGACCGTGACCGGCATTCACCTTCAGCCCCAGGCTGGCGGCAAAGGTCGCGGCATGGCGAATGCGTGCCAGCTCTGCGTCACGCGCCCGTCCCTCGGGAGCCTCAGCATAAGCGCCGGTATGAATTTCGATGTAAGGCGCACCGGTAGCAACGGCCGCTTCGATCTGGCGGTGGTCGGCATCAATAAACAGTGAAACCAGAATGCCCGCGTCACGCAGCAGTAGTACGGCCGCGTTCATCTTCTCCTGCTGCCCTGCCACATCCAGTCCGCCTTCCGTGGTCACTTCCTGGCGCTTTTCCGGCACCAGGCAGCAGAAATGGGGCTGGATATCACAGGCGATACCGATCATCTCATCAGTGACCGCCATCTCCAGATTCATGCGCGTCTGGATGGTGTCACGCAGAATACGCACGTCGCGGTCGGTAATGTGACGGCGATCTTCGCGCAGGTGCACCGTAATGCCGTCTGCGCCTGCCTGCTCGGCGATGAACGCCGCCTGCACCGGATCGGGATAGTTTGTCCCACGGGCGTTACGCACCGTGGCAATGTGATCGATATTGACGCCTAACAGCAACTCAGCCATAACCATCCTCACTTCTTTTCCATCGTGATGTTGAGTGTACCGCGCAACTATAAACCGTCAGTACACCCTGCGCTATTCATCTGCCTGTTCGGGCTTTTTCTTCGGGATAAACTGGCGGAACAGCTCCTGACTTTTCAGCGGCTTGCCACCCAGGTAGGGCTTCAGGGCAATACGGGTAAACCGCTTCGCAGCGCGCAGCGTGTCGGCATCGGGAAACTCACGTTCGCACAGGGCGTGCAACTCACGGCCGGTAAAGCTGCGCTGATTAACCACCAGACTGGCGATAAAGCCACGCTCTTCACGGTAGCTGTACGTCATGTCGTCACTGACCGGCTCGCCGCTGCCGGCGCAATGCAGGAAGTCGACGCCGTAGCCCAGGTGACCGAGCAGCGCCAGTTCAAAACGGCGCAGTGCCGGTTCGGGCTTGCCGTGCGTTGAGGCTAATGCCTGAAGGCAGTTGAGGTAGTCGAAGAAAAGTTCCTGGAAGGGCGATTCCGGCTGCAGTACGCGAGAGACCAACTCATTGACGTAGAGACCGCAGTAGAGCGTAATGCCGCTGAGCGGTAAAGCCAGCGACACCGCTTCGGCGTTGCGCAGAGTTTTGACGTCCCCGCGCCCGCTCCAGCGAACCAGCAGCGGGGTAAAAGGCTGTAACGCACCTTTCAGCTGGGAGCGCCGCGAGCGTGCGCCCTTGGCCAGCACCCGAACCCGCCCTTCGTTTTCGCTGAACAGGTCGAGCAGCAGGCTGGTTTCGCTGAAGGGACGACTATGCAGCACAAAGGCGCGTTGCCAGCCTTCCATTGAATCAGAGATCGTCTGTATAACCCAGGCTGCGCAGCGCTCGTTCGTCATCTGCCCAGCCGGATTTCACTTTCACCCACAGTTCGAGATGCACTTTCGCTTCGAACATCTCTTCCATGTCCCTCCGCGCTTCTGTTCCGATGACTTTGATTTTGGCACCTTTGTTGCCAATCACCATCTTCTTCTGCCCTTCGCGCTCGACCAGAATCAGACCATGGATGTCATAACCGCCGCGTTCGTTAGTCACGAAGCGCTCAATCTCCACGGTGACCGAGTAAGGCAGTTCAGCGCCCAGGAAGCGCATCAGTTTTTCACGGATCATCTCTGACGCCATGAAACGCTGAGAGCGATCGGTGATGTAATCTTCCGGGAAGTGATGATCGGCCTGCGGCAGATGCTTGCGGGTAATCGCCGCAATGGTATCGACGTTTTTGCCGCTCTCCGCAGAGATTGGCACGATATCAAGGAAGTTCATCTGCTGGCTGAGGAACTGCAGATGCGGCAGCAGAATGGTTTTATCCTGGATGTTGTCGACTTTATTCACAGCCAGCACAACCGGCACTTTGTTGTCGCGCAGTTTGTTTAACACCATCTCATCATCTGGCGTCCAGCGGGTACCTTCAACGACGAAGATCACCAGCTCTACGTCGCCAATTGAACTGCTGGCTGCACGGTTCATCAGACGGTTAATGGCGCGCTTCTCTTCCATGTGCAGTCCGGGGGTATCGACGTAAATCGCCTGATAGTTGCCCTCAGTATGAATGCCCATGATGCGGTGGCGCGTGGTTTGCGGCTTACGCGAGGTGATCGACACCTTCTGCCCCAGCAACTGGTTCAGTAAGGTGGATTTACCGACGTTCGGTCGGCCAACAATCGCGACAAAGCCGCAATAAGTAACGTTTTCGCTCATTCGAGTCCTGAATTGTTCAGCGCCTGATGCGGCGCCGAAGAGTGCTATTTGAGTCATGTGTCATTCAGCGTCTTCTGACGCCGGGATAGAGCTGTCAGAGGGTGATTGATTCAGCGCCGGTCCGGCACTGTCACCCCGACAGACCTATTCGAGACCTAATTTTATCAGTGCCTGTTCAGCCGCTGCCTGCTCGGCTTTACGACGGCTGGAGCCGACGCCGACGACCGGCTCGGCCATGCCACTCACCTGACAGTGAATGGTAAATTCCTGATCGTGGGCTTCGCCACGCACCTGCACTACCAGATAACTTGGCAGCGGCAGATGACGTCCCTGCAGATACTCCTGCAGGCGCGTTTTGGGATCTTTTTGTTTGTCGCCAGGACTGATTTCATCCAGGCGCGTCTGATACCAGTCGAGGATCAGCTGCTCTACCCGCTCGATGCTGCTGTCGAGAAAGATGCCGCCAATCAGCGCTTCCACCGTATCCGCCAGGATCGATTCGCGACGGAAACCGCCGCTTTTCAGCTCACCCGGCCCTAAGCGCAGGCACTCGCCAAGATCAAATTCGCGAGCCATTTCAGCCAGCGTATTGCCGCGCACCAGCGTGGCACGCATGCGGCTCATGTCACCTTCATCAACTCGCGGGAAGCGGTGATAAAGGGCATTCGCAATCACATAGCTAAGAATAGAATCGCCCAGAAATTCCAGGCGCTCGTTGTGCTTACTGCTGGCGCTACGGTGAGTCAGGGCCTGCTGTAACAGTTCCGAATGAGTAAAAGTGTAGCCCAGTTTGCGCTGAAGCTTGTTAATCAGGATGGGGTTCATGCGATTCCAGTTCTTTGTTGCGTCTGTGACTCTGCATACCAAACGGGGCTGGCAGTCCAACACGTTCCGTTTGGTGTGCAGTGGCCTCCCTGAGGAGGCCACCCGATTTGCCTGTTAATCAGACAAAATTATTAGTGGATACCGCCGATGCGACTGAATCGCACGCCGGTTGGCCACTGACCTTCTTGTTTCTCAAAGCTCATCCAGATAGCGACCGCTTTGCCGACCAGATTACGCTCAGGGACAAAGCCCCAGTAGCGGCTGTCGGCGCTGTTATCACGGTTGTCGCCCATCATGAAGTATTGCCCTTTCGGCACGACCCAGCTCGCCTGCGGCTGACCCGGCTGCTGATAATACATGCCCGCCTGACTCTGCGCTTCGTTAACCAGCAGAATGTCATGCGTCACGTTACCGATTGTCTCTTTGCGTGTTCCCAGGCGCAGACCACCGCGCAGAGTATCGCCCTGTGGCACCTGATAAAAACCGTTGCCGGTTTCGTTGCCATCAAAGCCGCTAAAGGTCTGGATAAAGTTGCTAGGCTCAACGTCGGTGTAAGTCACTGCCAACGCTGTGTCACAGGCTTTATCATCACCACAGGTCGGTTTCACCGTCAGCGTTTTGCTGTAAGGATCATAGATGACTTTATCGCCTGGCAGTCCAATAACGCGCTTAATGTAGTCCAGGCTCGGATCTTTCGGGTATTTAAATACCGCAATGTCGCCACGCTTCGGCTGACCGGTTGGGATCAGCGTCGTCTGGGTGATCGGATCTTTAATGCCGTAAGCAAATTTCTCCACCAGGATAAAGTCGCCAATCAGCAGTGTTGGCATCATCGAGCCAGAGGGAATCTGGAACGGTTCGTAAATAAACGAACGCACGATGAAAACCACGGCCAGCACCGGGAACACGGACGCGGTGGTCTCAACCCAGCCTGGCTGTGAAGAGACTTTCGCCAGCGTTTTGCTGTCAAGCGCGTTACCGGTCTGGGCCTGCGCCGCCGCCTGTTTCGCGCGACGCTCGGGTGCCCATTTGAAACGATCAATTACCCAGACGATGCCAGTAATCAGCGTCGCTATCGCCAGAATCAGGGCGAACATATTAGCCATTGGAAATCCTTATTTGCTGTCCTTACCGACATGCAGAATGGCGAGGAACGCTTCCTGTGGCAGCTCAACGTTACCAACCTGCTTCATACGCTTCTTACCATCTTTCTGTTTCTGCAACAGTTTCTTCTTACGACTGACGTCACCGCCATAACACTTGGCGAGAACGTTTTTACGCAGCTGTTTAACGGTTGAACGCGCGATAATGTGGTTACCAATGGCAGCCTGAATCGCAATATCGAACTGCTGGCGCGGGATGAGATCTTTCATTTTCTCAACCAGATCGCGGCCGCGATAAGGCGCGTTGTCGCGATGGGTAATCAGCGCCAGCGCATCCACACGTTCAGAGTTAATCAGTACGTCGACGCGCACCATGTCTGAAGGCTGGAAACGTTTGAAGTTGTAATCCAGCGAGGCATAGCCGCGCGAGGTGGATTTCAGACGGTCAAAGAAGTCGAGGACCACTTCTGCCATCGGAATTTCATACGTCAGTGCAACCTGATTGCCGTGGTAAACCATGTTGGTCTGCACGCCACGCTTCTCAATACAGAGCGTGATGACGTTGCCCAGATACTCCTGCGGCAGCAGCATGTGACATTCCGCGATCGGCTCACGCAGTTCTTCGATGTTATTCAGTGGCGGCAGCTTGGATGGGCTGTCGACATGAACAATTTCGCCGCCGGTGGTCACGACTTCATACACTACCGTCGGTGCAGTGGTAATCAGATCGAGGTCGTATTCGCGCTCCAGACGCTCCTGGATGATTTCCATGTGCAGCAGACCGAGGAAGCCACAGCGGAAACCAAAGCCCAGCGCCGTTGAGCTTTCTGGCTCATAGAACAGCGAGGCATCGTTCAGACTCAGCTTGCCAAGCGCATCACGGAACGCTTCATAGTCGTCAGAGCTGATCGGGAACAGACCGGCATAAACCTGCGGCTTCACTTTTTTAAAGCCTGGCAGCGCTTTGTCTGCCGGGTTGCGGGCGGTGGTCAGGGTATCCCCCACCGGTGCGCCGAGGATATCTTTAATGGCGCAGACCAGCCAGCCGACTTCACCACAGTTCAGTTCATTACGATCGACACGTTTCGGGGTAAAGATACCCAGGCGATCAGCGTTATAGACCTGGCCGGTGCTGAGGACTTTGATCTTGTCACCTTTACGCATGGTGCCGTTTTTCACACGCACCAGCGAGACAACGCCCAGGTAGTTATCAAACCAGGAATCGATAATCAGCGCCTGCAGCGGGCCTTCCGGATCGCCTTCCGGCGGCGGAATATCGCGCACTAAGCGTTCCAGCACGTCCGGAACGCCGACGCCGGTTTTAGCGGAGCAGCGCACCGCATCAGCCGCATCAATGCCGACGATATCTTCAATCTCCTGCGCAGCGCGATCGGGATCGGCGGCCGGCAGGTCAATTTTGTTCAGAACCGGCACTACTTCCAGATCCATCTCCATCGCGGTGTAGCAGTTCGCCAGTGTCTGCGCTTCAACACCCTGACCCGCATCCACCACCAGCAATGCACCTTCGCAGGCAGCCAGTGAGCGGGAAACTTCATAAGAGAAGTCTACGTGGCCCGGAGTATCGATGAAATTGAGCTGGTAAGTTTCGCCGTCTTTCGCGTGGTAATCGAGTGTGACGCTCTGTGCTTTGATAGTAATGCCACGCTCCCGCTCCAGATCCATAGAGTCAAGAACCTGCGCAGCCATTTCACGGTCAGAGAGGCCACCGCAGATCTGAATAAGGCGGTCAGAGAGCGTAGATTTACCATGGTCGATATGAGCGATGATGGAGAAATTTCTTATGTGCTTCATTTATAGGGATATCTTCGCTTAAAATTCAGTTGAAAATCTGAGCACAGACACATTCAGGAAGATCGCTCTTTACCCACAATCCTGTCAGCCTCATTAATGACGACGCATATTACACTGTTAACGCCGCGCATAAAAGAATGGAACGTGGTGGAAGCGAAACAGATATCTGCGCAAGGCAGAACGGACAAAGGCCGCGGGATGCGCGGCCTGGACGTACATTACGCTTCGCTTTCAACACGCAGCGCATCGGGAGGGAGGGCAATGTTCAGAATGACCGGCTGAAAGGCTTCGCGATCGCCAAATTTCATTGAAACGCCTTTCGCGACAATAAAACCGCCGATGCCGCCCAGCAGTGCGCCACAGGCGGCCGCCAGATCGCTGCTGAACAGCGACTGAAACAATCCAGCAACCACGAACAGGCCAAACAGCGGCGTCATGTAGACCAGCAGCGCCGAACCCAGCAGGCTACTCTCTTTGATGCCTAACTCAATGCGCTGTCCCGGCTGCAGCGGCTTGCTGCTGGCAATCTGCATCACGTGAGCATTCTTCGGACCGAGTTTGTTCAGCATATGGCTGCCACAGCCTTTGCGTGCCTGGCAGCTGTTGCAGGACGTTTTTGCTTCGGTGTGCAGTGTGGCAATGCCATCCTGCCATGCCACCACGGTGGCCCATTCTCTCATCATTTTTGTGACCCCAGGTCGATGCTGTCCGCAATACGTTTTGCGGTTGAGGGCGGTAATTCGCCGATCACCGCAATTTCGTTATTATTGCGCACAACGGTCTGGACCGTACGACGCCCAGTGCGCAATGTCTGGGTTGTGCTGCTTTTATCAGCTGGCGTCACGTTGATCGCGAAACTAAACAGACCATCGCTGTAGAGCTTCGACTCAATATTTTTGTTCAGCCCCGGCAGCGTGCGACGATTCTGCGACACCAGCGACATGCCTGCGGGTATCCAGCCTGGCTGCCAGGCGACGGTAACTGCGTCCCCTTTCGGCACGGACAGCGACGGTGGCAGATTCGCTTTCTCCAGCCCCTGCATCAGATTGCGCACCCCTTCATCCACCGCAAAGCTGATAACGCGGAACTGCTCCAGCGTTTCACCGTCACGATCGAGCAGGTCGATGCGCAGCGGCAGCTTGGTATCGACATCCAGCCAGACCACATAGCTGTAACGCGTACCATCGCGTGACACGATGCGCAATACATCACACATCTGATCGGCAATGCGCGAGCGTCCCACGGTAATAAAATCGTAGGCAGTGGCGAGTTTGGTGAAGTCAGCAAAAATCACTGACGGCAAAGCGTCGATAATGTGATTGCCAGGAAGCGAGAAAGGATCGAGGCCGGGTTCGAAGTAGCTGATATCGTTGCCACGCTGGATCACTTCCCGACGTGGTCCGTCCATCTGCAACAGCTGCGCGAATATCCGGTTATCGATCACAGCATGACGATAACGCAGCGATTCAATGCCGATGCGCGAGACGTTGATATAGGCAAATTCGTAATTGAGGTTCTGACTTGCCTGCTCCATCTGCTGCAATAGCGCCCCGGACGCAGTAGTTTGCGCCGGGGCGGCAGATGACCACAACAGGCTGCCTGTCAGCAGGCTAACAGCATACCAAAGCGGCTTCATTACTGCTGCTGCTGTCCTAATGACTGGTTTCCGGGAACATCAACCTGCGCCTGTTTTGGCGCATCGGTTTCAAACTGCAGCTGATCAGCATGCAGACGACGTTGCAGTTCATAGTCCTGCAGCATGGCGTTTACGCGACGACGCTGATCCTGAACCTGCTGATTTGAGCTGTTGGTGTCAAAGGCATCAGACGGCACACCCAGGCTCACCGGCGAAGCTTTACCCATCATCGGCAGCGTATTAAACACCGGAGAGTCAGAGGTCTGCGTGGCGCTACCCTGCGGCTGGTTGTAGTGCTGAACACCCACGATCACGGCCAGTGACACACAGGCAGCTACGCCCACCTGAGTCAGTTGCGCAGCCCACGGGCGCGCTTTTTTCCAGAACGGCATTTTTTCCCAGCGGGAAGGTTCTGGCTGAGCTTCAGGGATCAGCGTGGTAACCGTACGCAACGGTTCTTTTTCGATAGCAGCAGCGACGCGCGCAGAGATATCAAAATGCAGGACATCGCCCACATCACCGCGCATGGTATCGCGAATAAGATGATAGCTCGCCCAGCTTTTCTGTAGTTCTGCGTCCTTAGACAAGGCGGAAAACAGCTCGTTATCTAAGGTCTCACCATCCATTAAAGCGGAAAGTTTTTCTTTCTGCATGCCTATGTACCCTTCCAGTAGCCGTTATCACTAACGTTGGATAAGCGGTTGAACTTTGTTATCAATGGCCTCTCGCGCACGAAAGATACGTGATCGAACAGTGCCTACCGGGCAATCCATAATGACGGCGATCTCTTCATAACTCAGACCGTCCAGTTCCCTGAGGGTGATTGCCATACGCAAGTCCTCGGGTAGCGCCTCGATGGTACGAAAGACAATTTGTTTCAATTCGTCAGACAACATTAAGTTCTCAGGGTTCGAAATTTCTTTTAATGCACCCGCACTTTCGAAATTTTCTGCGTCAATCGCATCCACATCGCTGGATGGCGGACGACGCCCCTGAGCAACCAGGTAATTTTTCGCTGTGTTTACCGCAATGCGGTACAGCCAGGTATAAAACGCGCTATCGCCCCGGAAAGAGTCCAGTGCGCGATACGCTTTAATAAACGATTCCTGTACTACATCAGGCACGTCGCCCGAGGGAACATAGCGTGAAACCAAACTCGCCACTTTATGCTGGTAACGAATCACCAGTAAGTTGAACGCTTTTTGATCTCCCTTCTGTACCCGCTCGACAAGGACCTGATCCGTTAACTGCTCGCTCATCCGAGGTAATGTCTCCCCAAATTTTTCATATGCATAAAGTAACTGCCAGCACATCTCATGTTCTGAGCAAGCATGCGCTTAGAGTTGTGATGTGGTGCGAAGTTCACTTCCCGCCGTGATATTTACCGCTCCGATGGAGATAACACAGGTTGTTCGTTTTCGTTCAGTGTCAGGAGCGTAAATCGCAGGCAGAGTAACCTATGACAACAGCTTTTTCATCATTAAATCCTTTAGGTTTAATAAGTTTGCTATAAAAAACCACGGCTGAAACGGCCTGTTTTTAACTTACTGATTATAGGTGACTTTAGATAATTGTCAGATTAACGCGCGCACCTCATGTTTAAAATACTTCACAGAACTCCCTGTTAGGCTTATGCTCAGGCCTGGCCTTGTTTAGTAAATTAAACATTATGATGAATGCGAACCCGGATTATCAGTGTGATGTGTTGATTGTGGGCAGCGGTGCGGCTGGACTGTCGCTGGCGTTACGGCTGGCAAAACAGTATCAGGTGACCGTCCTCAGTAAAGCGCAGGTCAATGAAGGGTCAACCCTTTATGCGCAGGGCGGTATTGCTGCGGTATTTGATGAGACGGACAGCATCGAGTCACATATCGAAGACACGCTGATTGCCGGCGCGGGATTATGCGACCGTGAGGCCGTGTCGTTTATTGCCAGTAATGCCCGGCATTGTGTGCAGTGGCTGATCGACAACGGCGTTGCGTTTGATCTCGATCCGCAGGCGGCGGGTGACATGCGCTATCACCTGACGCGCGAAGGCGGCCACAGTCATCGCCGCATTCTGCACAGTGCTGACGCCACCGGCCATGCGGTAGAAACCACGCTGGTGAGCCAGGCATTAAGCCACCCTAACATCCGGATTCTGGAGCGCACCAACGCGGTCGATCTGATTCTTTCAGATAAAATCGGCCTGCCTGGCGCTCGGCGAGTGGTGGGTGCGTGGATCTGGAATCGCAATCGCGAGCAGGTCGAAACCTGTCGGGCGCGGGCCGTCGTCGTTGCAACGGGCGGGGCCGCCAAAGTCTATCAATATACTACTAACCCTGACATCGCCTCTGGTGATGGCATCGCGATGGCGTGGCGCGCGGGTTGCCGGGTAGCCAATCTGGAATTTAACCAGTTTCATCCGACCTGCCTGTTTCATCCGCAGGCACAGAATTTCTTGTTAACCGAAGCGTTACGCGGAGAAGGTGCCTGGCTGTTACGTCCCGATGGCAGTCGTTTTATGCCCGACTTCGATGAACGTGCCGAACTGGCCCCGCGCGATATTGTTGCCCGCGCTATCGATCACGAGATGAAACGACTGGGTGTGGACTGTATGTATCTGGATATCAGCCACCAGCCTGAAGAATTTGTGCGCGCACACTTCCCGATGATCTATGAGAAGTTGCTGACCTTTGGCTTTGACCTGACCAAAGAGCCGATTCCGATCGTGCCCGCCGCGCACTACACCTGCGGTGGCGTTGTCGTCGATCAGCACGGTCAGACCGATGTCAGTGGCCTGTATGCCATTGGTGAAGTGAGTTATACCGGCCTGCATGGCGCTAACCGCATGGCCTCCAATTCACTGCTGGAGTGTCTGGTGTATGGCTGGTCCGCGTCAGAGGAGCTGATGCGTACCCTGCCCGGCATTGAAGCCGTCACTGCCCTTCCTGCATGGGATGAGAGTCAGGTTGATGACGCCGATGAACGCGTAGTGATCCAGCATAACTGGCACGAGTTGCGGTTATTCATGTGGGATTATATGGGAATCGTCCGCACCACCCGGCGGCTGGAGCGGGCGCTGCGCCGCATCAATCTGCTTCAGCAGGAGATCGATGAGTATTATCACCACTTCCGCCTCTCCAATAATCTGCTGGAGCTGCGGAATCTGGTGCAGGTCGCTGACCTGATGGTACGCTGCGCGCTGGAGCGAAAAGAGAGTCGCGGCCTGCACTATATCCGTGACTATCCGGACTTACTGCCAGAAGCGCTGCCAACTATTCTGACCCCGCCGGGTTACATGAAGAGGTAAAAGTCCTGCGTCAGGCTACACCACTCATCGGAATAGTGGGTGTCTGGTGCGCGGATTGCGAGACGCTCCAGCAGCGTTTCCCCAGCCTGCGGCGACAGACCCAGTATGACGCGGTGCGGCGGACGATGGGCATATTCCGCCACGTCCAGCCGGAAATGCAGATGCCAGCCATCGGCCTGCGCCAGGGTGATAAACGTCTGCCCAATATCGACGGGCAGCACCACGCAGAACATCCCCTCTTCTTCAATTAATAAGGCTGCACTGCGTAACAGCGTCTGATGATCGAGCGAGGCTGTCGCGCGTGCATTGTCCCGTGCCACGGTAGAACAGGCTACGCCCGGCGTAAAATAAGGGGGATTGCTGACAATCAGCGAGTAACGTTTATCGCACTGCTCAGCCCAGCTGGCGATATCCTGCTGATGAACCTGAATACGTTCAGGCCACGGCGACTGCTGCATATTCTCCTGCGCCTGCTGTGCGGCTTCAGGTTCTAACTCCACCGCATCGATTTGGACCTGTGACGGCGTGCGCTGCGCCAGCATCAGTGCGATTAACCCGCTGCCACTGCCAATATCCAGAATGCGTCTGACTCCGGCGACCGGCGCCCAGGCACCAAGCAGAATGGCATCGGTGCCCACTTTCATCGCACAGCGATCGTGGGCAACAAAAAATTGTTTAAAGGTAAATCCGTTCTTGTTTAACTGAGGCCGTTCACGCGGCTTATCCTGCATCATTCGTCACTACCATCGTTTTTTCCTGCCGCACGGCAGCGCATGAGTGTAACGTGACGACAGTGGGAATTCACGCAGCAGACAACTCCAGGCGCAGCGGAAACGGATTAACAGATGAAGATTCAGTCTGATCTGTCTATAATCAGCGCCCCAAACTGAGGTAGACCATGACAGTAACCACATTTTCCGAACTCGAACTCGACGAAAGCCTGCTACAAGCGTTGCAGGAAAAAGGCTTTACGCGCCCAACAGTGATCCAGGCTGCTGCAATTCCGCCCGCGCTGGAGGGCCGTGACGTTCTGGGTTCGGCACCTACAGGAACCGGGAAAACCGCCGCGTATCTGTTACCGGCGCTGCAGCACCTGCTTGATTTTCCGCGCAAGAAATCCGGGCCGCCACGCATCCTGATTGTGACCCCGACCCGTGAACTGGCGATGCAGGTTGCCGATCATGCGCGTGAGCTGGCGAAACATACGCATCTGGACATCGCCACGATCACCGGTGGCGTGGCTTACATGAACCATGCCGAAGTCTTCAGCGAAAACCAGGATATCGTGGTCGCGACCACTGGACGTTTGCTGCAGTACATCAAAGAAGAAAACTTTGACTGCCGCGCCGTAGAAACGCTGGTGCTGGATGAAGCGGACCGCATGCTTGATATGGGCTTTGCTCAGGATATCGAAACCATCGCGGCTGAAACGCGCTGGCGCAAGCAAACCATGCTGTTTTCCGCCACGCTGGAAGGCGACAATATCCGTGACTTCGCCGAACGTCTGCTGAACGAACCGGTTGAACTGGAAGCTGATCCGAGCCGTCGCGAGCGCAAAAAGATCCAGCAGTGGTACTACCGCGCTGATGATCTGCAGCATAAAACCAAATTACTGATTCATCTGCTGAAGCAGCCGGATGTAACGCGCAGCATTGTGTTCGTACGTAAGCGTGAACGTCTGCATGAACTGGTGAGCTGGCTGCACGAAGCGGGGATTCGTAGCAGCTATCTTGAAGGTGAAATGGTTCAGGCCAAGCGTAACGAAGCGATTAAGCGTCTGAGTGAAGGCCGCGTAAACGTGCTGGTAGCAACGGATATCGCCGCGCGCGGCATCGATGTTGAAGATGTCAGTCACGTTTTCAACTATGACATGCCGCGTACCGCCGACACCTATCTGCACCGCATCGGTCGTACCGGTCGTGCGGGGCGTAAAGGCATCGCCATTTCGCTGGTTGAAGCGCATGACTTCGTGCTGCTGGGCAAAATAACACGCTACGTGAACGAGCCGATCAAAGCGCGTGTGATTGATGAGCTGCGTCCTGAGACGCGTGCGCCTGGTGCTAAAACCACGGGTAAACCGTCGAAAAAGGTGCTGGCAAAGCGTGCAGAGAAGAAAGCGAGCGAAACAGAAAAACCGCGCGTGAAAAAACGCCATCGTGATGCCAAAAATGTCGGCAAACGCCGCAAGGCAAGCGGCACTACGCCAGCTAACGAGAATGCGGAATAAAACATCACACGCATAAAAAAATCGCCCCACAAGAGGCGATTTTTTTTATCTGATAATCAGTTACGGCCTTTTCAGAATGTTTTTTCTGCCAGTTCCCTTTCTTCACAACACTGGCATCAGCATGCCGGGTAATTAACTGCTTATCTCTTTCATGATACGAATAAAAATTGCTGTGTGTGCTTTGCGCTAATTTTCAGCGCCCGATAATTCAGGCGGCTTACAAACTTTCGGTAAAGGTACGGGTGATCACGTCGCGTTGTTGCTCTGGCGTCAGTGAGTTAAAACGCACGGCATAGCCTGAAACACGAATGGTCAGCTGCGGGTAGTTTTCAGGATGTTTTACCGCATCTTCCAGTGTTTCGCGACGCAGAACGTTGACGTTCAGATGCTGTCCGCCTTCAACGCGGACCTGAGGTTTGATTTCAACCGGCACTTCACGGTAAGCGAATTCGCCCAGTTCGCTGATGGCGACAACCTGATCTTCTTCATAGCCCGCTTTTGCACACAGGCAACGCGCTTCAGCTTTCTCTTCATCCAGCAGCCAGAAAGAGTTCAGAAGTTGTGAATTGTTAGTTTGAGTGATCTGGATACCAGTGATCATGATTGCGTCTCCCGGATAATACGTGAATAAATCAAATTTGAGGCCCCGGTATACCATCGTTCATTCGACACAGCCTTGACCTGTATCAATATTAATCAGCCATTCAGCGCGCTTTTTAGCTAACCCATTGATCTCAAAATGCCTGCCAGCTAAAAATAATTTTTATTTTTCAAATTATTTTTGCCTTCAGGTCAGCGACAGGAACGGCTAAGCTTACTCCACTAACGTTAAGGGAATTAAACATGGCTGAAAAGCTGACCTGGCACGACGTGCTGGCTGAAGAGAAAGAGAAACCCTATTTTATTGAGACGCTGAAGCAGGTCGCCGATGAACGCGCCGCGGGCATAACCGTCTATCCACCGCAGAAAGATGTGTTCAATGCGTTTCGCCTGACGGAACTGGGTGACGTCAACGTCGTGATTCTGGGGCAGGATCCCTATCACGGTCCAAATCAGGCGCACGGGCTGGCTTTCTCGGTGCTGCCGGGCGTTCAGGTACCGCCCTCACTGCAGAATATCTATAAAGAGCTGATGCAGGATATTCCCGGCTTCCAAAAACCCGATCACGGCTTTCTTGAGAGCTGGGCAAAACAGGGGGTGATGTTGCTGAACACGGTGTTAACGGTTGAGGCGGGTAAAGCCCATTCCCATGCTCGTTTTGGCTGGGAGACCTTTACGGACAACGTGATTGCGGCGATCAACCAGCACTGTGAAGGGGTAATTTTCCTGCTGTGGGGCTCACATGCGCAGAAGAAAGGCAGCATTATCGATCGCAAGCGCCATCATGTGCTGCAGGCGCCGCACCCCTCGCCGCTCTCCGCGCACCGTGGATTTTTCGGCAGCAAACACTTCTCAACGACCAATGAACTGCTGAGCGCTGCCGGTAAAAAGCCGGTGGACTGGACGCCGGTCTTACCTGAATAGCGCCCAAACGCACACGGCCGCGTCAGTGCGCGGCCGTGTAACAGGATTCAGGTTGAATCAGCTTTTAGCTTTAGAAACCGCAACCATCGCCGGGCGCAGCAGGCGACCATTCAGCGTATAGCCACGCTGCATCACCAGCATGACATGGTTAGGTTCAAATTCTTCAGACTCCATCATCGACATCGCCTGATGGACTTCAGGGTTGAATGGCACGCCGGTTTCGCCGACCACTTCAACACCGAACTTACGCACGGCACCGAGCAGGCCCTTCAGCGTCAGTTCAATCCCTTCGATCATGGATGCCAGCTGTGGGTCCTCTTTATTAGCCACTTCCAGCGCACGTTCCAGGCTGTCGATGACCGGGAGCAGTTCGTTGGCAAACTTCTCCAGCGCAAACTTGTGCGCCTTCTCAACGTCCATCTCGGCACGACGACGAATGTTCTCAACCTCAGCCTGCGCACGCATTTGGGCATCGCGTACACCGGTCTGCGACTGCGCTAATTCAGCTTCGAGCTGAGCAATACGCTCATCACGCGGATCCACCTCTGCTGCTGTCTCCGCTTCCTGAGGTTGCAGCTGATCCTGCTGAATTTCATCTGAGACTTGCTCATTTGGGGTGTTCTGTTCTTTACTACTCATGAATTTCTCCGCGTTTTGCACATTCATTTCGCTGGTTGGCTTATTATGGGGATTGGTATGACGGATTCAAGGGAACCTGTCACATTGCCTTGCCGTTTTGGCTTATAAGGAACACCGACCAGATGAACAAACACTTTAACTGCATTGGTATCGTGGGTCATCCGCGCCATCCCACCGCGTTAACCACGCATGAGATGCTCTGGCGCTGGCTGACAGCCAAAGGTTATCAAGTGATCGTTGAGAAGCAGATTGCGCAGGAGCTGTCGCTTCACGACGTGCAGACCGGCACGCTGGCGGAGATTGGTCAGCAGGCTGATTTAGCGGTCGTCGTGGGTGGTGACGGTAACATGCTGGGCGCAGCGCGAGTGCTGGCGCGCTATGATATCAAAGTGATTGGCATTAACCGCGGTAACCTCGGTTTTCTCACCGACCTTGACCCGGACAATGCGCAGCAACAGCTGGATGAGGTGCTGCAGGGTAACTATTTCGTCGAGAGCCGCTTTCTGCTGGAAGCGCAGGTGTGCAAATCCGACTGCTCACCGCGTATTGGCTCCGCCATCAACGAAGTGGTGCTGCATCCCGGTAAAGTCGCGCACATGATCGAATTTGAAGTCTACATTGATGAAGTTTTCGCCTTTTCCCAGCGCTCTGATGGGCTGATTATTTCGACCCCCACCGGCTCTACCGCCTATTCCCTCTCTGCGGGTGGACCGATTCTGACGCCATCACTCGAAGCGATTGTGCTGGTGCCAATGTTCCCGCATACGCTGTCAGCGCGGCCACTGGTCATTAACAGCAGCAGTACCATCCGTCTGCGCTTTTCTTCACGCCGTAGCGACCTGGAAATCAGCTGTGACAGCCAGATTGCGCTGCCAATTCAGGAAGGTGAGGATGTACTGATTCGGCGCAGTGCCGGTCATCTTGATTTAATTCATCCTAAAAACTACAGCTATTTCAATACGCTAAGTTCAAAACTGGGCTGGTCAAAAAAATTGTTCTGAAAACCGGCCTCACCTCTTTACTGGATAAAAAACCAGTTTATACTGTATGAAAAACCATATGTGTTTATTCGTACAGGTGAACCTATGCTGGCCCAACTGACCATCAGTAATTTCGCTATCGTTCGTGAGCTCGACATTGATTTCCAACGCGGCATGACGGCAATCACTGGTGAAACCGGTGCCGGTAAGTCTATCGCGATTGATGCGCTGGGATTATGTCTGGGCGGCCGTGCCGATGCCGACATGGTGCGTCAGGGTGCCAGCCGGGCCGATATCTGCGCCCGTTTCCAGCTTAAGTCCTCCCCTTCTGCTCAGCACTGGCTGATGGAAAATCAACTCGACGACGGCAACGAGTGTCTGCTACGTCGGGTGATCAGCGCTGATGGTCGTTCCCGTGGCTTTATCAATGGTACAGCGGTGCCACTTTCTCAGCTGCGCGATCTCGGCCAGCTGCTTATCCAGATCCACGGTCAGCATGCCCATCAGCTTTTGCTCAAACCCGATCATCAGAAGCATCTGCTGGATGCCTATGCCGGTCACGACGATCTCCTGCAGCAAATGCGCGCCAGTTATCAGACCTGGCACCAGAGCTGTCGCACCCTCGCGCTGCATCAGCAGCAGGCGCAAGAACGCGAATCACGCCGCGAGCTGTTGCAGTATCAGCTCAAAGAGCTGAACGAGTTCGCACCGCAGCAGGGCGAATATGAGCAGATTGACGAAGAGTACAAGCGTCTGGCCAACAGCGGACAGCTGCTGTCGACCAGCCAGCAGGCGCTGCAGCTGTTAGCAGACAGCGATGACAATAATCTCAACAGCCTGCTCTACACCGCGCGTGAGATGATTTCAGAACTGACCTCGCTGGATGAGAAACTGAACGGCGTTCATAACCTGCTGGAAGAGGCGGCGATTCAGCTGAGCGAAGCCAGCGACGAACTGCGTCACTACTGCGACAGCCTTGATCTGGACCCTAATCGCCTGTACGAACTGGAAAAGCGTATTTCCCGCCAGATTGCGCTGGCGCGTAAGCATCACGTCACGCCAGAAGCGCTGCCTGAACTGCATCAGCAACTGCTGGCGGAAGCGGAGTTGCTGTCACAGCACGAAAGCGATCAGGAAAGCCTGCAATCGCTGGTGGGTGAACATTACCAGGCGGCACTGCAAAGTGCAGAGCAGCTGCATCAGCAACGCAGCCACTATGCCGATGAGTTGCAGCAGCTGATTACCCAGAGTATGCATCTGCTCTCAATGCCGCATGGCCAGTTTAAAATCGCGCTGACCTTTAACCCGGATCAGCTGACGGCAGATGGCGCGAGCCGCGTCGATTTCCAGGTGACGACCAACCCAGGCCAGCCACTGCAGCCGTTAGGCAAAGTTGCTTCGGGCGGTGAACTGTCACGTATCGCGCTAGCGATTCAGGTAATCACCGCGAAGAAAATGGAAACACCGGCGATGATTTTCGATGAAGTGGATGTCGGGATCAGCGGCCCGACCGCTGCCGTCGTCGGTAAACTGCTACGTCAGTTGGGTGAATCGACCCAGGTCATGTGCGTCACCCACCTGCCGCAGGTTGCCGGTTGCGGACATCAGCACTTCTATGTCAGCAAAGAGACCGATGGCGCGATGACCGAAACCCATATGCAGCCGCTGGATAAGCGGGCGCGTCTGCAGGAACTGGCGCGACTGCTGGGCGGCAGCGAGGTGACACGCAATACCCTGGCCAACGCAAAAGAACTTTTAGCCGCATAGCAGCGCACTTTTTTAACGTACCGTGGTCATATGCTTGCTCTGTAGAGGTTTCCAACGGCGAAAAGGTTTATTATCATCGGCACTTATGTTGTCAGAGTAATAAAGCCTGCCGCAGGCAGAGTTCAGATTTTGATGGCAAGAAAGCCGCCTGTTAAAGGCGTTTGGCCCCGGAAAAGGAATGTATAGATGCGCTGTAAAACGCTGACTGCCGCGGCAGTGGTAATGTTGATGATGACCGCCGGATGTTCCACCTTAGAGCGCGTGGTCTATCGTCCTGATATCAACCAGGGTAACTATCTGGTTGCCAACGATGTGGCCAAGATCCATACCGGTATGACACAGCAGCAGGTGGCTTACACGCTCGGTACGCCGATGATGAAAGATCCGTTTGGCAGCAACGTCTGGTATTACGTTTTCCGTCAGGAGCCAGGCCATGAGAGCGTGAAGCAGCAGACGCTGACGCTGACCTTTGATGGCAACGGTGTTCTGACCAACATCGATAACAAGCAGAATCTGTCAAAGAACAACGACTGATTTCACAACAGGCCGTTTTAAAGACAGCAAAAAAGGCGCATTGAGCGCCTTTTTTATGCCTGTTATTCGCTATTTCAGGCGATATAACGACTTATTTTTTACTTTCTGCCGCTCGCTCTGCGCGCTGACGACGCAACTCTTTAGGATCGGCAATCAGCGGACGATAGATCTCAATACGATCACCCTCCTGAACCACATCATCCAGCTTCACTGGTCGACTGTAGACGCCGACTTTGTTGCTAGCGAGGTCAATCTCCTGCCGCAGTTCCAGCAGGCCTGACTTCAGGATGGCCTGCTCTACCGTGCTGCCCTGCTCCACTTTCACGTAAAGCTGATACTGCTTTTCAGGCAAGGCATAGACTACCTCGACGGAGATATCAGGCACGATAAACCTCTTTGGCACGCTGAGTGAAGGCCTGCACCATGCTGTTGGCAAGCTCTTTGAAGATACGTCCAAAGGCCATCTCTACCAGCATGTTGGTGAATTCGAACTCCAGGCTTAACTCAACCTTACAGGCGTCATCGCCCAGCGAGACGAACGTCCAGCCGCCGGTCAGCTTGCGGAACGGCCCATCAACCAGTTGCATATGAATGCTCTGGTTATCCGTCAGGGTGTTGCGGGTGGTAAACGTTTTGCTGATGCCCGCTTTCGACACATCCACGGATGCCGTCATCTGATTATCAGACGCATCCAGCACGCGGCTTCCGGTACAACCCGGCAGGAATTGCGGATAGGCATCCACGTCATTTACAAGTTGGTACATCTGCCCGGCACTAAACGGGACCAGCGCCGAACGACTAATCTGAGCCATAATGGTTCCTGTTCATCACAAAACCGCTGAATAATAGCATTTTCAGCGATTAAACAAAAATGTCCCCGAGTGAGGGTGTGCTAGAATATCCCGTTTCCTGCTGCCCCGCTGGACTGGGGATGCGATAACCGACTAAGTGATGTAAAATACGCCGCACTATGACAAAGAAAAAAGCACACAAACCCGGTTCTGCCACTGTTGCCATGAACAAACGCGCCCGCCATGAGTACTTCATTGAAGAGGAGTATGAAGCGGGATTGTCGTTACAAGGATGGGAAGTTAAGTCACTTCGTGCCGGTAAAGCCAACATCAGCGACAGCTATATTCTGCTGCGCGATGGCGAAGCCTTTCTGTTCGGTTCAACCTTTCAACCCTTAGCCGTTGCCTCCAGCCACGTGGTCTGTGACCCAACGCGCAGCCGTAAGCTGCTGCTGAAGCAACGTGAACTCGACTCCCTGTATGGCCGCGTTAACCGCGAAGGCTACACCATCGTGGCACTGTCGCTGTACTGGAAGAATGCCTGGTGCAAACTGAAGATTGGTGTTGCACGCGGTAAGAAAGAGCACGACAAGCGCGACGATATCAAAGACCGCGAATGGCAGTTAGACAAAGCACGTATCATGAAGAATTCAAAGCGTTAAGCACTGGATTTTCATTTGTATTGTTGCTAGTATTTGAAGTTCTGGGGCTGATTCTGGACTCGACGGGATTGTGAAGCCTTAGGAGCATGCCGAGGGGCGGTTTGCCTCGTAAAAAGCCGCAAAAAAATAGTCGCAAACGACGAAAACTACGCTTTAGCAGCTTAATAACCTGCTCTTAGCCTTCTCTCCCTAGCTTCCGCTCTTAAGACGGGGATCAAGAGAAGTCAAACCCAAAAGAGATCGCGTGGATGCCTTGCCTGGGGTTGAAGCGTTAAATCCAATCAGGATAGTCTGTTAGTGGCGTGTCTGTTCGCAGCTAACCGGCGAATGTAAAAACTGACTAAGCATGTAGTGCCGACGGTGTAGTAATTTCGGACGCGGGTTCAACTCCCGCCAGCTCCACCAAAATTCTTCAAAGATGGTTCCAGTGCCATCCGCAGAAGTCCTGAAAGCTCGCACGGCACAAGCCCTGCGGGCTTTTTTGTGTCTGTAATCTTCCGAGACGATCCGTCTGAATCCAGCGATGATTGGTACACGAATTGGTACACGTTATAATGTGTACCAAAAACGTGTACCAATTATGGACGGAAACCAGTCATGGCGCGGATGACACGCCCTCTCACCAATAACGAAATCCTCAAAGCTAAGCCTCAAGAGAAAGACTTCACGCTGCACGATGGCGACGGCCTTTTCATGCTCGTGAAAACATCAGGTAAGAAACTGTGGCGTTTTCGCTATCAGCGGCCAAATAGCAGCAGCCGCACAAATCTCAGCCTTGGCTCTTACCCTGCCCTGACGCTCGCTGTCGCACGCCAGATGCGTGACCAATATTTGTCGCTGCTTGCGCAAGGGATCGACCCACAAAAACAGCAAGAGGAAGTATCAGAGCAACGGCAAATTGAGCTGGATAGCATTTTTTCAGTTGTTGCCGGAAGGTGGTTCCAGCTTAAGAGCAAAAGCGTTACCGAAGATTATGCGAAGGATATTTGGCGATCGCTGGAGAAAGACATCTTCCCTACTATCGGTGAGATTCCTGTTCAAGCGCTCAAAGCCAGGACGATTGTTGAAACACTGGAGCCAATTAAAGCTCGCGGCGCACTTGAGACTGTTCGCCGGTTAGTGCAGCGCATTAACGAGATTATGATTTTTGCAGTCAACACAGGGTTGATTGATGCGAATCCTGCTTCGGGCGTTGGTATGGCTTTCGAAAGGCCAAAAAAACAGAACATGCCAACATTACGACCGGAAGAATTGCCTAAGCTAATGCGTTCATTGGTGATGTCCAATCTCTCAATCACCACTCGCTGTTTAATCGAGTGGCAACTGCTTACCCTTGTACGGCCGTCAGAAGCCTCTGGAACACAGTGGGCAGAAATCGACTTCGATTTAAACCTTTGGGTTATTCCAGCTGAACGCATGAAGGCCAAGCGCGAACATGTCGTTCCTTTATCAAAACAAGCTCTCGATATTCTTGAGGTTATGCGGCCTCTCAGCGGCAAACGACAATATGTTTTTCCAAGCCGTAACGATCCCAAACAACCAATGAATAGCCAAACTGCGAATGCCGCATTAAAGCGCATAGGCTATGGCGGCAAGTTGGTTGCTCATGGTCTGCGTTCCATAGCGAGCACAGCGCTCAACGAAGCTAGCTTTAATCCTGATGTCATCGAGTCAGCGCTTGCACATACTGATAAAAACGAAGTTAGGCGAGCGTACAACCGTTCTACCTATCTCGAACAGCGTAAAGAGATGATGAGTTGGTGGGGTACCTTTACCTATAAAAATTAGCTCAGCATGGAAGAAAGCTATTGGCGTCCAGGAATTGCACAAAGAGGTCAGCGCGCAATGCTATCCCCGCCACGCCTGCCCGCTTTATGTATCGCTTTTCATGCAGGTGCATGCTATTGGCCGGGCCGGGCTCTGTATGGCCTGAACGAGGGAAAGCGGCGCAAGATTTTGCATGCAGATCCATGCACGCTATGCATGCACGGCTCTTTACAAAGCGGCTCGCCAGAAAAAAGGCTTCAGAAGGACAAACTAAAGACGCAATAAAACCGCTGTTCAGGCAGCGGCTGTGCGGGATTAATGAATCTGGCGGAATGCAGAACCATAACGGCCCAGCGTCTGGCGTTCTCTTGCTGGTTCCGGTGGTACTTCCGGTACGTTTTCCGGCTGTGGCGGTGCGGTGATAACCTTTGTGATGCTCTCATTCGTCTTGAAAGTACAGGAGCAGTCGAGGTTGGTGCACTGGTGATAACGCTCTTTTACCTGCTCTGACATATAGCGGCTCGATTTGGTATGTGCCGCGCTTTTGCAGTAAGGACAGTGCATCATTTCTGGCTTCCCTCCTGAAGTTTTGCACGCTGCGCCCGGATTGATTCAGCCAGCTTCTGGCGGCGCATAGGATGGCGGTAAAGCTCCATATCAATACCCGTAAGCGGCGGGCGATACAGACCAATATTCTCCAGCAGCGGAGCCTCATTTAGTTTGCTGTCTGGCAGAGCAGCCGCCGCCCGCGTCAGCGCTTCGCCGACCAGATAAGCCACGTCCTTAATACTATCCCGGTCGTCTCCGGCAAACGTCGGGGAAAGCTCTTCACGACGGAGACGCAGCTTAATGGCCCACAGCAGCGAAGGGCTCACGTTACGCAGGGCTGACTGCCAGTGCGCATCTGCAAATTCGGTAAACGCATCCCGGTGTGATTCAACGTACTCTTTCCCACTGCCGCAGCATTTCAGCATCGCCTCCTGCTTATCCAGAGCCAGCTCTTTAAGCAGCCCGCCGAACTCATCGGCCAGTTCACGGCTGGCGATGTGCTGAGAATGTTCGGCGCGCAGTTCGTCGGTGAGATTGCCTCGCAGGTTGCGGAAGCTCCTACGCCAGCTGCTCTCGGCTTCTTTCCCTGCCTCGATGGCTGCCTGCTGTTCTTTTTCACAGCGGGCGATATCGGCGCAAATGCCGTTATAGGCTTTCATCCTTTCGGTATGTTCAGCGCGGGCTTTCTCGAAGCGTTCCAGTGATGCAGGTTTCTGTTCCGGGGTGGTCATGATTATCTCTCATCGTCTGTAAAGGATGAGGCCATTCTGTCGTGTACCACAGGACAGCGCATTTAATTGCTTTCCGCCTGTCGATGAACAAACAAGGGCATAACCGGTAGGAGGTGGCCCTTAACTGATAATATTTCTTATATAACTGTTCACTGGTATTCACTGAGATAAAAAAGATAATAAATACAACACTTAAAACAGTGAACACTTTAAAATTAAGTCTTCACTGAGTATTCACCTGTGTTCACACATCCTCAGATAACAGCTTTTTTCTGGCGAGCCTTTTTCAGATTTTAATTCTATTAATAAAAGCTTTTTAATCGCTGAAAGCTCTTAAAAGGCAAACGCTGGCAAACGTTGGCAAACAAAGGCAAACAGGAGGTAAGAGAAGTGCTTTTTGCTCATTTTTCAGCAATCAGGGGGTTGTTTACTTCACCAGAAATATAACCAGAATAGGGGGTTACCTGAAGACACTACCGGAACCGGACAGCACCGGCCGGACTCATAATGAGGTAACACCATGCACGCAGCTTCATCCGTACCAGCCCCTGCCATTCCCGTAATCCGCGATGCCATTTATCCGCGTGACCGCTTTATGCGCCTGCCGGAAGTCATCAGCGCCTGTGGTCTGTCACGTTCGACCATTTACGATTTAATCAGCCGGGAGCAGTTCCCGTCGCAGATTTCCCTCGGCGGTAAAAACGTCGCCTGGCTGGCGTCAGAGATTGACGGCTGGATGCAAGCCCGCATCGCACAGCGCGCCGGAGGTACAGCATGATTACACTGAATTTCGGCACAAAAACCTTTCCGCTCACCCGCAAAGAAGCTGCCTTTGTCGCGGAAAGTCTGACGACAGCGGTCAGCGGCAAACCCGTCACGGCACTGGCTTTTACCAGTGGAACGCACGGCCATATTTACGTGCTGAGTAAAAAAGCGAAGCCTGCCAGGCAGCAGGCGAAGAAAGAGAACGGGGAATTCCGATCAAATCCGCCGCAATCCGATCACGTCCTGACCGGTTGTTGAGGAAAACGCCCCGATGAGTGAAATAAGGCTTTTCTCTGGCAAGCGGCCGGTATACAGTTTTCGTGCTGCCGCAAAATCGGCAGCCGGGCGTAGGAACCCGAGTTACTCAATGGCGACACCAGACGCGCCATGCGTCTTTTTTTGTGTCTATGCCTCGGTGCACTCATTATCCGGGCAACGGTTCTTTAGCCGTTGCGCCGTCTGCGTAATGGTGGCCCGGGCGGGGCAGCCTTCGGGCTGGCCGGTATCCATTGAGGCCGGTATTCCTACCCCCGTCCGGGCTGCCACCCATGAGCGTAGGAACTCCGGTGGTAGCAGCAACCGCTACTCAATGGAGATTGTCGACATGACAACGGCCCTTACTGCCGCTCACCCCGAATTCACCTTTATTTTTGCCGCCGTGCGCCGCACTGATGCCGCCGCCCGTCCCTGCATGTTGCGTACTGTCGCAGGCGATGAGCGCAGCGCCCGCGCCACCCTAGCCCGTGATTACGTCCTGTCCTTTGCCGGTCGTCTGCCGGCTAAGGCGGTGGCGGCATGAATACCCTTTCTCAACACCTGAATAACCATGACACCTACCCTATTCCCCATGCTGACTATCTGCGCCTGCTGCACGCGCACACGGTCGGCGTGACCGTACTCGATATGTTCGACTCGGTGAACTGCCTGAGTGCGCGCGGATGCGTGCCAGACGGCGCGGCGCTGGCCTCGGTCGTCGCCCTGCTCACCGACCAGCTCGGTAAAGTCGTTGAAACCTGTGAATCCCGCATGTTAGCCACGGAGGCTCGCCATGATGACCGTTAATCACTCCTGCCTCCCTGTTGAGGTACGCACCGCTGTTTACCGTCGCGCACTGGCGCAGGGCTACCTGAACACCTGCAAAAGCCTCGGCATCACCGTGTCAGCGACGCTCGATGAGCTTCAGATGACCATTGCCCTTGAGCTGGAAGGCTTCTATGTGCGACGTCACGGCCCCGATGCAGGCATGGAGATGGCCTGCACGATGCTGGGCGATATGGTCGAGCCTGATTTGCTGACCGCGCCGCCGCGCCTGACGCAGCTAGGTATCACCATGATGGATGAGCTGTTCCGTAGCCAGCTTGCGGCCGCCAGCCGCATCACGCTGCACTGAGGGAGAACATGCAGATGAAACATATCGTCTCTGACACCGTAAAGGCGGCCACCGGATTCTGGCCGCAGCTTCTGCCTGCCCTCGGTATCAGCGTGCTCGACGGAGGGCGGCACGGAGCCTGCCCGGCGTGCGGCGGCAAAGACCGCTTCCGTTTTGACAATCAGGACGGGCGCGGAACGTGGCTCTGTAACCAGTGCGGGGCCGGTGACGGCCTTAACCTGGTGGAAAAGGCGCTCAGTATCAGTGCTAAAGAGGCCGCCATGAAGGTGGCCGGAATGCTCGGCACGCTGCCGGATCCAGCCCCGGTTATGCATGATGAAGCCGCAGACAAAAGCCGCGCGCAGGCAGACGCAGCCGCACGGGCGCAGGCACTTATAGCCGCTGCCGTCAGCCGCACGGACAACGCCTACCTTTCAGCGAAAGGGCTGCACGGCACGCAGGCGCTCACGCTTGGGGAGGCGCTGCGCTGTGGTGGTGTCAGCTTTGCCGCCGGGGATGTGCTTATCCCGCTGACCGGCGAAGACGGTACCGCCATTAACGTGCAGCTAATCAGCGCCGCAGGCGACAAACGCACCCTGCCCGGCGGACAGGTGAAAGGCACGTACTGGCTGGCAGGCGAGCCGGATGGCAAAACGCTGTGGCTCACCGAGGGATACGCTACCGGCCTGACCGTGCACCGGCTGACCGGGCAGGCGGTTTACGTGGCGCTGAGCGCCAACAACCTGCCCTCACTGGCAAAGCGGCTGCGTGAGTCATACCCCGGCGCGCTGATGCTGATTGCCGCCGACCGCGATGACAACGGCACCGGCCAGTTAAAGGCAGAGGAAGCGGCGAAAGCCTGCAGCGGGATAACCGCCCTGCCGCCGGTTACGGGTGACTGGAACGACGTGTGGCAGGCGCAGGGCGATATCGCCACGCAGGCGCAGCTCACCACCTTCACGCAGCCGCAGCCGCTCAGCCCGTTTGAATCCGTCAGCGAGGCTGACCTGAAGGCCATGAGCGCCAGCCAGAAAGCGGAGCTGCTGGTCGCCCACTACGGGCAGGCGCTGGCCGTGCCGCCGGTCGGGGAGGAAATCTGCCGCTATGAAAACGGCGCATGGCAGGTGATGGAGGCGAAGACGCTGCGCCGGGAAATCGCCGCGCTGTTTCAGAAGGTACGCGCACCGTTCTCGGCCGCCGGTATCGGCAGCGTGCTGGACACGCTCAAGCTGATGGTGCCGCAGATGGGTGAACCGTCCCGCCGCCTGATTGGTTTCCGTAACGGCGTGTTTGATACCGCTTCCGGCACGTTCAGCCCGCACCGCCGCGAGCACTGGCTGCGCAACGTTAACAGCGTGGACTACACTGCCCCGCGTCCGGGTGAAAACCTCGCAGACCACGCCCCGTATTTCTGGCGCTGGTTAACGCGGGCAGCCGGACACAGTCACGACAAGCAGGAGCGCATTCTCGCGGCGTTATTTATGGTGCTGGCAAACCGCTATGGCTGGCAGATGTTCCTTGAAATCACCGGCCCCGGCGGCAGCGGTAAAAGTGTCATGGCCGCGATAGCCACTCTGCTGGCCGGAAAAGACAACACCACGTCAGCTACCATCGATACACTGGAATCCTCCCGCGAGCGCGCCAGCGTGGTAGGTTTCTCGCTGATTATTCTGCCCGATCAGGAGAAATGGAGCGGCGATGGTGCGGGCATCAAGGCGATTACCGGCGGCGATGCTGTAGCCATCGATCCCAAATATCGCGATGCCTATTCAACCCATATCCCGGCCGTGATTCTGGCGGTGAATAACAATCCGATGCGTTTCAGCGATCGCAGCGGCGGCGTGTCGCGCCGCCGGGTAATCCTGACGTTCCCAGAAGTGATACCGGCGAAAGAGCGCGACCCGCAGCTACTGGATAAAATCAGCAAAGAGCTGGCCGTGATTGTTCGCCACCTGATGCAGCGCTTCGCATCGCCTGATGAAGCACGCGAGCTTTTGCAGGCGCAGCAGTCATCCGGCGAAGCGCTGGAGATAAAGCGCCAGGCCGATCCGCTGGTCGATTTCTGTGGCTATCTGATGCCACTGAGCACGCCGAACGGGCTGTTTATCGGCAATGCCAATATTCGCCCGATTAACCCGAAGCGCTATCTCTATCATGCGTACTTGTCGTTTATGGAATCGCGCGGGCATCAGCACCCGCTCAGCCTGACGGCTTTCGGCCAGGCTGTGCCACAGACGTTGAAAGAGTACGAGCGCGTGCTGCTCAAGCGCCGGACGAATAACGGCATACAAACCAACCTGACGTTACATGAGGACAGCGAGGCTGATTGGTTGCCCGCATGTAGCGTATGATAAAATCATTACACATAAACCGGCTCAGGCCGGTTTTTTTATATTTGATGCAGTTATCAATGCCTGTCAAAGTCTATAAGAACGGACGGTGATTGTATGCCTTATTGGCTAGCATGCCGTTAACTATGATATGTGCTGCTTTGAACCACTATATGTGACAGATACATCTCGCTATAGAGAGCCTATCCATATGATTTAAAAAGATATATATCAATTGCTGATTTTTTATTTTAATCATGCAAAGTATGTTGTAACCTATTGATTAATAAGGAACGGATTTTAATGTTTGGAAATAACCAATGCTTACAGAAAAGCAATTATTTGAACTTATTAAAGCATTACAGTCATCAAATTTCTCGACAGCTGAAATTTTTGGGTTGAGCTTCGCCGTCGTTGTCGCAGCTCTAATAATGAGTTTTCTAGTTTCGATTGTTACTGAAAAGGCTAAAATATCAGCAACCAATTCTAACTATGAAACACTGCGGGAACAGTTATCTATAAACACCACTACTATTAAAGACATTGAGAAAAAGATAACTTCCGAATTATGGATTTCCCAGCAAGTCTGGCAAAAAAAATATGATATGTATGAATTTGTTTATGCACAATTGCTAGCGATTAAAAAATGGGCAGATAATGAGTTTCATATAATTGAACTTCATATGACTCCTGGGTGGATAGCGAGTAGTCACCAGCCCTATTTTAATGAGGCGCAAGAAAAGCAATTTTATATGGAAATTGAAAAGGCTCACGCAGAAATTGATAAAGCAATAAATGATAAGGACATTCAGAAGAAAAATAGAGAACTGCAACAGAAATTAAGTATTGCAATGACATCTTTAACTGAGGTTTTAATAACAAAAGCCATTCTTTTAAATAATGACGTAACTTTAATCTTAGAGAGGCTAATTGAAAATATCGGTTTCGATCCTTCCCCATTGGATTATGA
This sequence comes from Pantoea sp. 9140, assembly GCF_000745295.1. Taxonomy (NCBI): domain Bacteria; kingdom Pseudomonadati; phylum Pseudomonadota; class Gammaproteobacteria; order Enterobacterales; family Erwiniaceae; genus Pantoea; species Pantoea sp. 9140. The sequence goes on from NZ_JQNO01000001.1 coordinate 2,930,145, forward strand.
AGAACCAGATGACTATGGCTACAGAATAAAATCAGCCATTGATACAGCCCTGAAAGAAATAAGAGAAACAGCAATCTCTGATCTTGAAATTAAGCATCAGGACGGTTAGCACTCCTTAGAGAAAAGTAATGGATGCTTAAGTCTTCTCACACAGAAGTAAATAAATATAATGGGCTTATAGATTACTTACATACTGAATGTCACACGGAAAGACTATGGGAAATTGACAACCCCACTTATTTTTCTCTTAGCCAAGCTCTTTTTCAACTGCTAATATGGAGCAGAAAGAACTATAGGAACTGGCCGTTACAGGGTAGCGCTGTAAGATAAGAAAATAACATTCTTTGTTATACTATCGAGAAAAAAACATGAGCGAAATTAACATTCCAATTTTGATCGCAAATTTCAAACCATTCAGGCTAATATCTCGTGGTGATTTTGATGTATGGACTCCTAGCCTAGAGCAAATAAATAATTCCACATATGACTATGTGAAACTTCACAGAGCAAGCAAGTTCTTCAATGCACATTTACCTAAACCAATGCCAGCATGTTTAGGATTCGACGGAAGCTTAATATTTCCATTTATTGAAGAGTTTAAAAATGATAATTTAGTTGTTGAAGAAGTTAACAGAATTCTAGCTTCTATATTTATCGGTGGCGTTTATGTCGAATCAATTGAGCCTTTAGATGTATCAAGAGGCACAATAAATGTTACCGGTTACTACCGTCATTGCTCCACTCATAGTAGTAATGCTAGTTTCCATCATGCAATCGGAGAGTGTGATGCAGGTTCATTGGCTTCTATTAGATTGCTCGAGCCTGAGATTATAAGTGCTGACAGGATCATATCTGCATATAACTATGGACATAAGATTCTTTCCAAACTGCCAACTCTATCTCCTTCACTCTTTATCGGTGCATTTTCATATTATAAAAAACACCAATTATGCGAGGCATTAGCGCACGCCTGGATTAGTATAGAACAAATATTAGAATTTATTTGGAAAGAAACTATAGTTGAAGATGCAAAGTCTGTTAATATTCATAAGAGACGAAAATTTATTGAATCACAACAATGGAACTCAGCACATAAAATTGAAATTCTATTTCAAAAAAAATATTTATGTGAGGATAGCTATTCATTTTTAAGTAAAGCAAGATTTGCTAGAAATGACTTTATCCACAAGGGATTAACACCTTCATATGAAGAATCTCACTCGGCATTAATGTCATTAATTTCACTTGTTGAAGTTGCCTCAAAAATAAACAAGGTAGATTTTGAACGAGCTAACTTAGAACAGAACCTGTCAGATACCCCTAATCATTGCATTCCGCAAACTTTTACTCCTAATAAAAATGAACAAAACAATCTTGAAGTAAAATATTGGCGAGAAATGAAAAGGATTCCAGGAGATAAAGACTGGGAAGGGGAGTTTGAATCCTACCCAGATATTACTTTATCAGCGATAAGTGAAAGTGACGATTAAAAGTTATATAATACGATAGAAATATTCGCTTCTCGCTCGAAACAAACCTAAAGCCCAGGAAAGATCCATTGTGAGCGAAGAGCGAACCCCAACGCCTTTGACTAAACATCCCATGATACTTATACCGAAATTAACGGTAGAGCTCTTATAGAGAGCTTATTAATACATTTTTAACGTTCCCTCTACTGACGCCAAAGTTAACAAGTAAATCTGTTTTTTCTTGATCCTGACTGGAGTTACGTAGCGCACATCTCCAAAGTGCACTTTGGGGCACATTTTTTAATATTTCTTTAAAATACCTAGAGTCGACATCAGAAAGAGAATGTCCGATTACTACGATCTGAGTGACTGAGGTTAATGAATCAAAAAAAACACTCTCTTCGTTTATTATTTTTGAGCAGTTTTTAAAGTTCGAATCGAACATTTTATCTATTAGAGCATAACCTCCGCCCTCTCGTACATCTTGATCAATTCCAGGAGCAGGATTAACAGTTTTGGTTCGCTCCCAGCCATGACCTAAAATAATTTCACTGCCATCCTCAATTGATCCATGTATATGTTTGATGTTGGATTTATTTATTGAGTAAAGTAGTTCTAAAGTATTTGTATAATTAAAGGTAAGAAAGATTGATTTATTATCAATAGTTTTGAATTTTTTGCATTGTTCTTCCCTAGGAACTTCAATTTTCCCAACCCAGTTACAAAACTGTTCCAATAAGTTGCTTGTCAGATTTTCTGTTATTCTTTCGATTTCAAACTCATAATTATGATGATCTCTGGCTTTAAAGTCCTCTGCTCCGTAAGAAGTTAAATACATCCCACACTCATCAATTATATTGTAGAAATCTATATCACCTAAAGAGGACTCAAGTTCATTCCATTCGTCTCCGGCAGGGGCAAACTCATCTACAGCATTGTATACGTCAAGATCTTCTCTCATCACGTAGTTCTTGAAATCGCTGTAACCTGTTTTCATACCATGATATAAATCGAAGCCATTCCCTATTATGTATAAAATCAAAACTTGCCCCTTTAATGTTATTGATCGTGGTTCCAGCATGTTTAACTTAGTATTTATATGAATCGCTAGTATTGATAACCTATTACTTTATATCATTACACCTATAAATGTAAAACGCACGATGTTATCAGCATAAGTACCTAAATAAATTTGTACTGGAATAAATCGCAGTGCGGTAGGTGTTGACTTAACAGAGGTAAAAAAGATTTATCAGGAGCATACAGTAAGATTTAAGTTCATGGATGTGTAGAGGATTTACCCTCAACTCCTGAGGCTAATTAACAAACAGTTATTTCCTCTAAATAAAGCCATTATCAATAGTTTTACTGTCATGATGACCTATCCGCGTTTATTAATTTAATCTGATGTAAGAGACGTCCGCTCTTAGCATAAAACGGACAATTGAAACAGCAGCGCCTAAGGACTTTGCATCACGCATAGAGGCTTCGGTCGCATTTTTTATCTCATCTAAGGTGATCACCCTTAGTGCACACTAGTGTACATCCTCCCTAATACCCTTCACTACTTAAGTGAATGAATTAAATGCATAAAATCGAAAAGTGAACACTGTGAACACTTTTCCCTAAAATCATTTTATTTTGGATTCAGCACCGAGCATTCGTCATCCTTGCCATGCCGTTACGGGGTGTGAGATCCAATAATTGGTACACGTTTAGGTACACGCACCAAAGTTGAATTGGCGAAAAACACCTAATTTCATAAAGTTGCGGACTTTTTTCAGATTCCGCCAGCCCACCAAAATTCTTGGTTGAGGGTTACCAGAACCTTCATCGAAGTCCTGAAAGCCCGCAAGGTGAAAGCCTTGCGGGCTTTTTTGTGTTTGTAATCGGTCAAAGTGATCCAAACCAACCCGGTAATTGTGGAGCGGTGATGGTGCCCGCATCAATGCCATCATCGACAGCATATCGAGCCGCTGGGTGATCCTGCACATGTCGGAGCCAGATGAACTCTATAAGGGGAATGTCAGTATCAGTCCGCGTCAGGCCAGGCATTACCTCTACTACGACAGACTGCCTGAGTGGAGGCTAGCAGCCTCAAGAATCCGCTCAGCATGAAAAGTCGGCGGATAGCATAATGAGGCAATTTTCAATTTCATTAACACATTTGTTATATTCGTGGAATTGCTCATCTGACAGGAACTGAAAATGGATACGGCCTTACTTAGTGCGCTGGACTCAGACGGCAAAACGAAATTTGAAAGTGCGGTGAACGCATTACAAGGCGATGTATCTGCGGCAGCGGCAAGGCTCTCTGTCGATTCCCAACTGCGTCTTGAGTACTCTAAACCCATTAAAGAAATGGCCGAGGATCTCAGAGCAAAAGCGAATAGTGGCATTATCAGCTGGGATAAAGCTGCAATGGAGGCACAGGAAACCAGAAATCTGATAATGGATATGGTGCGCACCCGGAGTACGCCACTTGGCAGGTCAATGGCAGAAAGCATCAAGACTTCAGGCGTAACGCTTAATGAATTAGTCGCCAAAAAAACTGCCGCTATGTTCGGGCCAAAGGCTAATTTTTACAGCTTATCTGAAACGCATAAAATCAGGTTTATACCGCGATTATAGAGTCAGCGGGTAAATCAAATCCTCAGGTTAACCTGAGAATGATGAAATTATCCCGTGCAGCTAAAGGCTTGATAGTTCTTTCTATCAGAGTATCTGTGTATGAAATATACATGTCAGACAACAAAGCCTCAGAAACCGGCAGGCAGGTTGCTATTAACGGAGCTGGGATTGCGGGCGGTTGGGCTGGCGGTGCCGTTGCTGGTTTAATGTGTGGACCTGGCGCACCCGTATGCGTGCTATTAGGCGGATTCGTCGGCGGTGCTTTAGCGGCGTGGGAAATAGGCAACTGGTGGAAATAGAAATGGAAGAAGTCACTACACTATCCCTGACGGAAGTTAATGAGGCAACAGATACCGCCCAGGCTCGTTCCGAAGTTTTGATTGGCGGCATCTCAACGGGAATTATCATCCCTGGAAAAGTGCTTGAAGGTTCGATAAGAATTGATGAGCGCCGCTATCTTTTATTCATAACAGATGACGTTCTTTTTGAAGAGATGCTGACGCTCCTGCTGTTAGATCTCTCTCAGGGAATTATAGAGGAACTGACTATTGGGGGTATTTATACTTCTGGTCATTTCGAGGCTTTGAAAGTTTCACCCCATTCAGCGAGCTTCCGCTTCATCGGTGGTACCACGTGGACAGTAAAAGTATCAGCATCTCCGACGTTTAAACTCCCCTTTTCCGATCCTCCCGGAGTAAGCCGCACAATGGGATTGAGAAAATACATTGATATCAATGCTAACCCTGCACCAGCCAAAGCAGATGGTAGTAGATAGGGTAATCTGAAGCCCGTTTAACCTATCAGCAGAGCAGGTGACCAGGCAGCAGACAAAACGGCATTGGTGTACGCTTAGGAATATCAGTTAGAGTTGAATTAATAACAAAGTATATCAAACATAAAATTTCAACTAATACTTAGAATCCGCCAGCCTACCAAATCCTTGGTTGATGGTTACCACAACCATCATCGAAGTTCTGAAAGCCCGCACGGCACAAGCCTTACGGGCTTTTTTGTGTCTTAAATCCGAACATTTCAAACACCTGTTCATCTTTTTCCGACAACGCCTTTCGCTGCATCACCTCGAATATCAGAATGTACCCGATAGCTTTTCTGACAGGCCATCAACCGTCTCCCTCGCACCATCTCAGCGCACTACGTTTTTGCACCTCATCATATTTATTCCGCCCGTAATTCTATTACCGATTGAATTCGATAACTTTTTTAAACTGGCACACATCCTGCTTTATCGCTTTACGTACATATCCGCGTATCGGGATGATTTCGGAGAGGGAGCATTTGAAGGTAATGGTTTGAATAGGTGCGACGACAAAAAAGTGGTTAAGCAGAGCAAAGCGTAATTATGGAGACAGACAATGGCCTTAATGAGCGAACCGGTAGTAATAGCGAAACACAGCAAGTGGGTACAGCTTCTGCTTGGATTACTTTGCATGGCAGCCATTTCCAGCCCGCAATATGTCTGGACGCTGTTGACCAAACCGATGATTGCTAAACTCGGCGTCGGGCTGGCGGAACTTCAGGTCACATTCTCGCTGCTGATTATTCTGCAGACTTTTTTCTCACCTTTTCAGGGTCGGCTGGTCGAACGCTTTGGACCACGTCTGCTGATCTCCATCGGTACACTGATGGCGGGTTTCAGCTGGGTGATCGCCGCCCATGTCAACAGCCTGACCTCACTGTATCTGGCCTACGGCTGCCTTGGCGGACTGGGCACGGGTATTGTTTACATTGGCGTGGTGGGACTGGTGATGAAGTGGTTTCCACAGCAGCGCGGTTTTGCCGCCGGAACCGTGGCGGCGGGCTACGGCATGGGGGCAATTTTTACCACCTTCCCGATTTCTATTTCTCTTAACAGCTACGGGCTGGAACAGACGATGACAACGTTTGGACTCATCTTCGCCGCTGTGGGTCTTCTCGCCAGCCAGAACCTGAGATTGCCCGAAACCAGCATGATGATACCGGCCAGCAAAACACCGTCTCCCGTGCTGAGCCAGCGCCAGTTTAAATCCGGGGAAATGCTGCGCCAGCCGTTGTTCTGGCTGATGTTCATGATGATGACCATGATGTCGACTTCAGGGCTGATGGTGACTTCGCAGATGGCGATTTTTGCCGAAGACTTCGGCATCAGCAAGGCGGTAATTTTCGGTATGGCCGCCCTGCCGCTTGCGCTGACCATTGATCGTTTTACTAACGGTTTAACGCGTCCCTTATTTGGTTTTATTTCTGACCGCTACGGCCGCGAAAATACCATGTTTATTGCCTTCGCGCTGGAAGGTGTAGCGATGACGCTGTGGCTTGCCTGCCGCGAAGATCCGTTGCTCTTCGTACTGCTTTCAGGCGTTGTGTTCTTTGGCTGGGGCGAAATCTTCTCACTGTTCCCCTCCACACTGACTGACACCTTTGGCAGTGAAAATGCTTCAGCGAACTATGGCTGGCTCTATATCTCGCAGGGTATCGGCGCAATTTTTGGTGGTCCGCTGGCGGCGCTGATGTATCAGCACACCCATAACTGGCACCTGGTCTTTGGCTGCGCGATTACCTTCGACTTCATCACCGCTGGTCTGGCGTTGTGGGTTCTCAAGCCCTGGCGTGCGCGATTTATGCAGGCGCAAGATACTCTTTCACGCTGATTATCAGGTAGTGAATAAAGCGCTTAAAACAGCGTCCCCCGACTGCGTGTATTGCCATTGAAAAGGCTTCGCCTGTCAGAACTCCGGGCGCATCGTTAAGACTCTGTTCGATAGCGGAGACAGTGACCATCCGCTGATCTTCATTCTCTTCTCTCCGTGAATTAAAACGCCCCGGCAGTCGGGGCAAAGTCCCTTTTATTTTGTCCAGTAAGTGCCGGTCGGTTCGACGGCAAGGAACGGTTTATAGTTTTTTTGTGTTTGCTACGCATCGGGATCGGCAAACTTCTGCGGATAAAACATCCTGGCGAAGAACTGCACGGCCAGCACGTTATAGGAGAAATGGTACCAGATGCCAAAACTGCGACCGGCTTCAACCGCTTTCAGCGTGCTGATGCCTTTACGCGCCAGTGCGGCTTCAGGCTGGCACTCGCCTGTTCTGCAGTAGTCTGCGCGCCCAGCACTTAACCGGCGGGTAGCGGATCGCCCGCTTTCGGCGTCCTGGCGCCGCTGACCAGATAGACATCCGGCTGCGCGGCGATAACTTTTTCCAGATTCACCAGCCCGAGCACACCCGGCAGCTCGATAAAATCCCCCATTTTACCGTTACCGTCTGAGCGACAGCATTCATGGGCTAAAGACGCCTTAACCATGACCGTTTTTTCACCACGAAAGACTAAGCGCCATATTAAGACATTGCTGCTCTGCGCCTGCACCAAAAAAGTGCTTTAACCCTTGCACTATCACGGCGTTGCACCGTTCCGCTTCTTCTGAGGCTGGCACACTTTATGCTTGGATAGACTGACAGCCTTTAACGTCTGCGAGGTGACGATGCTGAATATCAATCTCTCCGCTTCACCCTTTTTTGATGAGATGCTTCTGGCTGAAGGTGAACACCGTGACCACTACGCCGCCTACTGGCAATGGCTGCAGCAGGCCGATCACCAGGCGGTACAGCGCAAGCGGGAAGAAGCCGCCCTCCTGTTTCACCGGGTAGGGATTACCTTCAATGTCTACGATGACGATAATGGCGCTGAACGGTTGATCCCGTTCGACAGCGTGCCACGTATTATCCCGGCCGCCGAGTGGGCCATGCTCGATGCCGGCATTCGTCAGCGTGTGCAGGCGCTCAATGCCTTTCTCTACGATATCTACCATGAACAACATATTCTGAAAGCGGGCGTCATTCCGGCAGAACAGGTTCTGGCTAACGAACAGTATCAACCCTGTATGCAGGGTGTTGATCTCCACCGTAACATCTACGCACACATTATCGGCGTGGATATGGTGCGCAACAGTGATGGCGAATATTACGTCCTGGAAGATAACCTGCGTACCCCCTCCGGCGTCTCCTATATGCTGGAGAACCGTAAGATGATGATGCGGCTCTATCCGGAACTGTTTGCACAGCAACGCATAGCTCCCGTAGAACGCTATCCATCGCATCTGCTGCAAACGCTGCGCGAAAGCTCACCCGTCAACGATCCCACCGTGGTGGTATTGACTCCAGGCCGCTTTAACAGCGCTTACTTCGAACACAGCTTCCTGGCCCAGCAAATGGGCGTGGAACTGGTTGAAAGCGCCGATCTGTTCGTGAAGGATGGCATGCTGTTCATGCGCACGACCGCCGGGCCATGCAGAGTGCATGTGATCTATCGTCGGGTTGACGACGCCTTCCTCGATCCGCTGGCGTTCCGCCCGGACTCCATGCTCGGCGTGCCAGGACTGCTGTCGGTTTACCGGGCTGGCAATGTTGTTCTGGCCAATGCCATCGGCACGGGCGTGGCTGATGACAAATCTATCTACCCCTACGTACCGGATATGGTGCGCTTTTATCTGCAGGAAGAACCGATCCTCAACAACGTACCAACCTGGCAGTGCAGACATAAAAATGAGCTGTCGTATGTGCTGGCCAACCTCGAAAAAATGGTGGTGAAAGAAGTTCATGGCGCTGGGGGCTACGGCATGTTGATTGGCCCTGCCGCGAGCAAAGCTGAGCTCGCCCACTTCCGTGACCTGTTGCTGGCGCGCCCGCAGAATTACATCGCGCAAAACACGCTGGCGTTGTCCACCTGCCCCACGTTTGTCAACGACGGCCTGGCACCACGTCACATCGATCTCCGGCCCTTTGCGCTCAGTGGCGCGGAGATCCGGCTGGTGCCTGGCGGGCTTACCCGCGTCGCGTTGACGGAAGGATCGCTGGTCGTCAATTCATCTCAGGGCGGCGGAACCAAGGACACCTGGGTACTGGAGGATGATCTATGCTGAGCCGGACAGCCAGTGAACTCTATTGGATGGCCCGCTATCTGGAGCGGGCAGAAAATATCGCCCGGGTGCTGGACGTCACCAACAAGCTGTCGATGATGCCAATCCGCAACGGGGGTACGCATGATCTGCTGGTACCGCTCAACCTGACCAGCACCAGCGGGCTGTATGCTGAGACCTACCCGACACTGACAATGCCCAATCTGGTCAGTTTTTTCGCTCTTGATAACCGGAATCACAGCAGCATTTTCAGTTGCCTGCAGATGGGCTGGAACAACGCGCATGCGGTGCGTGGCAGCCTGTCATCTGAAGTCTGGGAATGTATTAATGCCACCTGGATCGGGATGAAATCGATACGCCGTCAGGGCATCGGCTCAGACGGTGCCGACGCCTTCTTTGACTGGGTGAAAGAGCGCTCTCATCTGTTCCGTGGTGCCATGTTCGGTACCCTGCTCCGCAGCGATGCGATGCACTTTATCCGCCTGGGGACGCTGCTGGAACGGGCTGATGGCACCGCCCGTCTGCTGGAGGTGAAAAACCGACTGATGGACATTGACGACGACCCGGTGCGCGAATATTACCGCATGGACACACTGCTGCAGGCAGTAAGTGCGCGCGAAGCCTACCATAGTATTTATAAGCAGCCCCTGAGCCGGGAGACCATCGCCGAACTGATGATCCTGCGCAACGAGCTGCCGCGTTCGTTGCTGGCGTGTATCAACGATATGGTTCAGCAACTGGAGCTGATTGGGGGCCGTGCAAATCCGCCACGCCGCCTGGCGCACATCCTGCACGCCGAGCTGCGTTTCAGTTCCATGAAAGACCTGAACAGAATCGGGCTGAACAACTGGCTGGAAGCCTTTCTCGCTCAGGTCAACGAGATCGCCGAAAGTATTCATCACACGTATCTGGAGGCGCAATGAAACTTAGCATTGAGCACAACACGCACTATCGCTACGACCAGGCAGTGCAACGGAGTATCCAGTACCTGCGTCTGACGCCTCAGGAATCGCCTCATCAACGCATACTTTCCTGGCAACTGACCTTGCCGGAGAAGGCGGTCTGCACCACGGATGCCTTCGGCAACATCATGCATGTGCTGACACTCGATGAGCCGCATGAGTCCATCACCATTCAGGCACATGGCGTGGTAGAGATTGAACACGGCATTGAAGATCAGGCTCAGGGACATCTGTCGCCGCTGGTTTTCCTGCGCCACAGTCCGCTGACCCAGCCCGATGCGGCGATTCAGGCGTTTGCCCTGCGTTATCATCAGCCTCAGGCGATGCTGGCCGCCCTGGAAAACCTGATGGGAGACCTGCTGCTCAGGATGCCTTACACCCCAGGTTCTACCCTTGTGACCGACAGTGCCGCGGAGGCTTTCGCCGCCAGTACCGGCGTCTGCCAGGATCATACGCATGTCTTTCTGAGCTGCTGTCGTAGCCTGAATATACCGGCGCGCTACGTCAGCGGTTACCTGCACAGTAAAGATTCTACCCATGTCGCCACGCATGCCTGGGCCGAAGTCTGGGTGGAAGATCGCTGGCACTGCTTTGACATTACCAACAATACCCGTATACCTGATCAACACCTTAAGCTTGCCGTCGGCATTGATTACCTGGATGCCTGTCCGGTGCGCGGTTTACGGATTGGCGGGGGATATGAAGATATGTGTGCGATTGCTGCCGTACAAATAATGTAAATCGCGACTTGCTGATGGTGAAAACTTCATGCACGCTGATGGCGTGCAAATCTTTTTTTGAAGGAAGTGTGGTATGACCTATTGTGTGGCCATGCGCCTGTCATCCGGGCTGGTCTTTGCATCCGATTCACGTACCAATGCTGGCGTGGATCATATTTCCACCTTCCGTAAACTGCACGTGTTTCATCAGGACGGCGATCGTACGCTGGTGCTTCAGACTGCCGGTAATCTGGCGACCACGCAAAGTATCATCAGCTTGCTGCGACACCGCAGCAGGAATGCCGATTGTCCCAATCTGCTGAATGTCTCCAGCCTCTATGAGGCCGCGTCGCTGATAGGCGAAACGGTTCGTGAGGTGATCCAGCGTGACAGTGAGGCGCAACAGAATGGCAGCACGACAGACTTCAGTTGCAACCTGCTGCTCGGCGGGCAAATCAACGGGGATGATATGGGCCTGTTCCATATTTATCCTCAGGGTAATTTCATCGAAGCAACCCGTGATACGCCCTATTTCCAGATTGGTGAAAGCAAGTACGGCAAACCGATTATTGACCGGGTGCTGCACTACGACATGTCTCTGGATCAGGCGATGCAATGCGCGCTGATTTCACTGGATTCGACCCTGCGCAGTAATCTGTCCGTCGGCCTGCCGCTCGACGTGATGATCTACCCGTGTGACAGCTACAGCGATGCCCGGCAATACCGCATTACCGAAGACCATCCGTACTTCAGTACTATCCGTAAAGGCTGGGGAGAAGGCTTAGTCAACACCTTCAGACAGCTTCCGCCGCTGGTTCTCTAGTCAGAACCGGGCATCCTGTTCCCCTTTACAGCCCCAACCCAAACACGAAATAATACCTCCACAAGCCGGGTCAGAATCCGGTCGCTACTTACTCTCAACTCTGCGGACCCCTTATGAATAACGAAATTTCTCTCAAATATTATGATGTCGCAGACGAGTACGCGACGGAGGCGGCTAAGCCGGTCAGCGAAGCAGAGCGTACTCCGCTGGCGCATTACTTCCAGCTGCTGATTACCCGTCTGATGAACAACGAAGAGATCAGTGAAGAGTCTCAGCAGGATATGGCGCGCGAAGCGGGTATCGATGAGCAGCGTATTGATGATATCGCTGAGTTCCTGAACCGCTGGGGCAACGAGTAAGAGATACGCACCGGCAGACGAGCGTTGCGCCGTCGGCCGGTTAACCTTTCTGACTACCGCATTCACCTCCGCGTCGGGCATCCGCCCCAGCCTCTTGCCCGGCCGTAAATTATCATCCAGACTTATATAGTCTGCGCAGGCATTGTGTTTTACACTGCGCGCTGTAAAAAACTGAGTAGATTAAGCAGGCAAAAATGGCGATGAACGGAACGATCACAACCTGGTTTGAAGATAAAGGTTTTGGCTTTATCAAAGATGAAAACGGTGATAACCGCTATTTTCATGTGATTAAAGTCGCCAATCCTGATCTGATTAAGAAAGATGCGGCGGTGACATTTGAACCCACCACCAACAACAAAGGCTTATCCGCCTATGCGGTGAAGGTCGCGCCGACCAGCAAATATATCTATATCGCAGGTGAGCGGCTGAAGATCACTTCGATTAAGTCTTACCTGGTTTACAACGAAGACGTCCCGGTTGATGCTGGTGTCGATAAAGAGAACGCGGTGCTTTCAGTGGGCCTGTTGCTGAATAATATCCGTCCGAAGTCTGACCCGAACGCCAGTGAGATGCGCTCGCTGAAAAAGCTGGCGGTGACCACTTTCCAGGGAACGACGCTGATCTTCTCCGAAGATGAGATCGACATCGAAAGCACGGTTAAAGTGCTTAAAGGTCTGAAGTAATCCCGCAGGCAGGCCGGGATTCTGTGAGCAGGATTTCGGCCTTTATGCCCGCATCCGCCTGCCATTCAGGCACATCTCTCTGACATGATGCTGCCCGGTGCCGTGAAAAAGCGAATCTCTGGCAGATAAAACCGCCCTGCTCTCCCGCCTAATCCGTTGTTTATGATAAAACAAAGGTCAAAAGCGCAACGCATCAAGGTTCATCCCCACAACGCATCTTTCCAGGGTAGAATCAGATACTTTGTTCAGTCATTGCCAATGTTTTCCATCATCGCAAAGTGATACGAAAAGCGGGTGAAATAAGGTATAAAGCCGCATGAAAATCCCAAACAGAATCCAGCCCCTGGTCGATGACGGCCTCATTGACGATGTGCTGCAGCGGCTGAAAAGCGGCAAAGAAGCAGACGTCTATACCGTGCTTTGCGGCGGTAAAGTGCAGTGCGCCAAAGTTTATAAAGAAGCGACCCAGCGTAGCTTCAAGCAGGCGGTGCAGTATCAGGAAGGACGTAAAACCCGCAACAGCCGTAACGCCCGCGCCATGCAGAAAGGCACGAAGTTTGGCCGTAAGCAGCAGGAGGAGTCCTGGCAGACTGCCGAAGTAGACGCCCTGTTCCGCCTGGCTAATGCCGGTGTTCGCGTGCCCCAGCCTTATCTTTGCATTGACGGCGTGTTACTGATGGAGCTGGTGACCGACGCCAATGGCTCTGTCGCGCCGCGCCTCAGCGACGTCACGCTCTCCGAAGAGGAGGCGATTACCGACTTCCACACCATGATTCGCAACATCGTGCGTATGCTCTGTGCCGGTATCGTCCATGGTGACTTATCCGAGTTCAACGTGCTGCTGGACGATCAGGGCCCGGTGATTATTGACCTGCCACAGGCGGTCGATGCGGCAGCCAATAACCATGCTGAGTCGATGTTCGAACGTGACGTCGACAACATTACCTCCTACTACGGTCAGTTCGCTCCGGCGCTGCTGAAGACGCGCTATGCCAAAGAGATCTGGCAGCTTTATGAAGATGGCAAGCTGACCCCGGAAACACCGCTGACCGGACAGTTTGTTGAAGAAGAGCGCGTGGTGGATATGGATTCGCTGATGGATGAGATCATCACCGCAGAAGATGAATACTACGAACGCCAGCGCGCCAGCCGTGAGCGCGACGAAGATTAGAAAAAAGGCAGCGAGTTGTCTCGCTGCCTCTTAACTACCGCACTATCACAATTTTTTCATCTAACGACGACCGTCAGCGCAATCAGAGTTAAGCCGATGATCATCACGCCGACAAATACCGTATCAAGCCTGCCTTTTTTCATCTTTGCCTCCCTAGAACCACTGACCAAACCGACGGATATAGAAACGTTTCATGCCCTGCGCCACCAGACAGTAGCTGAACAGCGTCAGCACCAGCCACGGGAAATATTGCCATGGCAGCGGCACCAGACCGACCATCGCACCCAGCGGTGAGAATGGAATCAGGATGCCCAGCGCCATTACCGCCAGCGTGGTCAGCATCACCGGTAAGGTGGCACGACTCTGGATAAACGGAATCTTCCGGGTACGCAGCATATGTACCACCAGCGTCTGTGACAGCAGTCCCTCGATAAACCAGCCAGACTGGAACAGCGACTGCACGCCTGCATGGTTAGCGCCGAAAACGAACCACATCAGCGCAAAGGTGGTCACGTCAAAAATTGATGACGTCGGACCCATCCAAAGCATGAAGCGTTTAATGTTGCCGGCATCCCATTTACGCGGCTTATTCAGAAACTCACGGTCAACCTTATCCCACGGCAGCGCCAGCTGGGAGACGTCATACATCAGGTTCTGAATCAGCAGATGAATCGACAGCATCGGCAGAAACGGAATAAAGGCACTGGCCACCAGCAGCGAGAACACGTTGCCGAAGTTGGAGCTGGCGGTCATGTTGAGATACTTGATGATGTTGCCAAAGGTCTCGCGTCCTTTGAGTACCCCCTCATTCAGCACCTGAAGATCTTTCTCCAGCAGGATGATGTCCGATGAGGCTTTCGCCACATCCGCCGCGCTGTCCACAGAAATACCGGTGTCAGCCGCACGCAGTGCAGGCGCGTCATTGATACCATCGCCGAGGAATCCCACGGTGTGACCGTTCTGCTGCATCAGCCGTACCAGACGTGATTTCTGCAACGGCGTCAGCTGGGCAAACAGGGTGCAGCGCTCTGCTTCCAGTGCCAGCTCATCATCGTTCATCGCCTCAATCTGATCGCCGGTCAGCATGGCCGGATCGGTCAGCCCGACATCGGCACAGACCCGCAGCGTCACCAGCGGATTGTCACCGGTCAGCACTTTCACCGTTACACCACTGTCGCGCAGGGCTTTAATCGCCTTACCGGCACTGGCTTTTGGTGGATCGCGGAAGGTCAGCATGCCCTGAATAACCAGATCGCGCTCATCACTGTCGCTGAGCGGCGCGTGCAGCTCGCCATCACGGGTTGCCACCAGCAGCACGCGATAACCCTGCTGATGATAGCGTTCGGTCTGCGCCAGCAACGCCGCACGCTGTGCCGCATCCAGTGCAACGACCGCATCACCCTGCCGCACGGCAACGCTGACTGCCAGCATCTCTTCAACTGCGCCTTTGCAGATCAGATGCGAGCGATGCTGAGTCAGATCTTCCACCAGCACCGACACACGACGGCGGGTAAAATCAAACGGCAGCTCATCAACCAGCTGATACTGGCTGCGCTGAGTCTGTGAAATGACTTTATCGCCTGCGCAGAGCACGGCGCGATCCATCAGGTTTTTTGCGCCACTCTGGCTGCCACTGTTAAGCCAGGCCAGCAGCAGGACCTGCTCATCTTCACTGCCCTGCGCATCCAGATGATGCGCCAGCAGGATAGTGTCCTGGGTCAGCGTGCCGGTTTTATCGGTGCAGAGCACATCCATCGCGCCCAGGTTCTGAATGGCATTGAGCTTTTTGACGATCACTTTGCGCCGGGACATCGCAATGGCGCCTTTGGCCAGATTAGCGCTGACAATCATCGGCAGCATTTCCGGGGTCAGCCCGACCGCGACCGCCAGAGCAAACAGCGTGGCATCCATCCAGTCCCCTTTGGTGAAGCCGTTAATCAGCAGCACCACCGGAACCATCACCAGCATAAAGCGGATCAGCAGTTTACTGACGCTGTTCACCCCACGGTCAAACGCAGTCTGTGGACGACTTCCGGTCAGCGATGAGGCCAGTGAACCAAACCAGGTTTCGCCTCCGGTCGCAACGACGACGGCGCTGGCTGTGCCGCTGGCCACGCTGGTGCCCATCAGGCAGATGTTCGGTGACGCCAGCAGCTCCTGGGCAGTCTGCTCTTCAGCATCAATACCCGCATCGCTGCTGTGTTTCTCGACCGGCAGCGACTCGCCAGTCAGCACCGCTTCACTGATAAACAGATTACGTGAGCTCAGCAGGCGCACATCGGCAGGCACCTGATCGCCGGTGCTGAGCAGAATAATGTCGCCCGGCACCAGCTCACTCATATCCACATCCTGACGCTGCGCGGTTTCACTGCCGGGCTCCCGCCGCAGCACGGTGACCTGGCTGCGAACCAGTGACTGCAGCGCCTGAGCAGCACGGTTGGTCCGAAACTCCTGCCAGAAGCGCAGCAGCCCGCTCAGCATCACCATAGTGCAGATGATGATGACGCCGGAGAGATCGGTCTCCTGACCGGCGCGCAGCGGTAATATATAGTCGGTAAAGAAGCTCACCAGCGCCAGGACCAGCAGGACGTAGATAAACGGGTTATTAAACGCCATCAGCAGCTGAATCAGCGCCGGTGGTGCTTTCTCATGTGCCACTTCATTGCGGCCATACAGAGCCAGTCGTTTCGCCGCTTCAGCCTGAGTCAGACCCTGACGCTGACTGCGCAGGTTCGCCAGCGTCATCTCAACGTGCTGGCCTGCCTGCTGTGCGACAGCAAATATTTTTTTACTTTTTTTATCGTTACGGTTGCCAGATGAGGTGATCGCAACCTGTTCCAGTTTCATGTCGCTCATTTCGACATCTCCCTGATTTAAAGCAATAGTTGTCCTGCACGCAAAATTAGGTGCATGGATAAAACCTGGCGTGGCCGGGTTATTTAATAAGGTGACCTTTGGGAATAATGACGTTATTCCGCCTGCGTGAAAAATAATGACGCGCGCAGGGTGACGTAACGCCTGTTAAGCGCTGCGTTTTAAAGGTCTGATATCGGCGTTCGGGCGCAGCCTGAGCTACGCCAGTCGGGGCGGAGGAAAAAGAGCTAATATAAACAGCAGCATAACGCGCACTCCTGTGCATAACAGGATTAAAAACAAGGAGCGCGATCGTTAATTAAAGCGGGGATCGCTGCTCGCCGGTTGGCAAGCAGCAGAGAAAATTCAGCTTGCCAGAATTAAAATTAATCTAGGGTGACTGTCCAACTGAATTCTCCTGAAGTTATTTGCCGCTATTATAGAGAGAGGAATATTGGGGTAAAGCGATTCAGAGATAAATAACCGCTTCGTTGAGGATTTGTTTCTGCTCAGGTTGCCGCTTCGGTAACAACATGGCGATCTTCTTATAACCACAACCTAACACTTATAACCTTTTGGCATATGGTTAGCCTATATTAGACTATTCTTCGCATCGGCCCTTTCGTAAACTCGCGTAACTTTTTAGAGGCAAGGAAATTTCATGAAAACTATAATTCCATCACTGCTGGCGCTGACGCTGGCTGCCGCCTTCACAGCACAGGCCGCAACACCAAAAGATACGCTGGTGATTGCCCAATCTACCGACGACGCCGACAGCTTCGACCCGGCCAAAGGGTTTGAACTGACCAGCGTTCAGGCTTTTACGAATATCTATCAGCGTCTGGTACAGTCTGACCCACAGAATCCCGTGGATCTGAAACCGACACTGGCCACCTCGTGGCAGCCCGGCAGCGATAACCGCAGCCTGAGCTTTGAACTGCGCAAAGATGCGAAATTCTCCACCGGTAACCCGCTGCGTCCGGAAGATGTGATCTTCTCGCTGGGCCGCGTGGTGAAACTGAACCTCGATCCCTCTTTCATCCTGACGCAGCTCGGCTGGACCAAAGATAACGTCGATGGCTTCCTGAAGAAAGTTGACGACAATCATGTGCAGATCAGCTGGACCGCCAACGTCAGCCCGACTTACGTACTGAGCCTGCTCTCTGCGCCGGTCTCGTCCATTGTCGATGAAAAAACGGCGATGGCGAATGCGAAGAACGGCGACTTCGGTAACGCCTGGCTGGCAACCCACTCGGCGGGCAGCGGTCCGTATCAGATCCGTAAAGTGGTGATGCATCAGGTGGTGCTGCTCAGCGCCAACCCGACCTCACCGGCGGGCGCGCCAAAAATGAAGAACATCCTGATCAAGAACGTACCGGAACCGGCGGCGCGTCGTCTGCTACTGGAACAGGGTGATGCCGATATCGCCCGTAACCTGGGTGCCGATCAGATTGCTGCGCTTAACGGCAAACCTGGCGTGAAGACAGAAGCGATTCCAATGGCGTCGCTCTACTACATCCAGTTCAACATCGGCGCGAACGAGACGATGAAGAACCCGGCCTTCTGGGAAGCCGCACGCTACCTGTGGGATTACAAAGGTATTGCCAACGAGCTGCTGAAAGGCCAGTTCGACGTGCATCAGAGCTTCCTGCCGAAGGGCTTCCTGGGCGCAATCAACGACACGCCTTACAGCTACGACCCGGAAAAAGCCAAAGCGATTCTGAAGAAAGCGGGCCTGAACAACGTCACCTTCAAGCTTTCCACCAGCAACCAGCCGCCTTATCTGGATATTGCGCAGGCGCTGCAGGGCAGCTTCGCCAAAGCGGGCGTGAAAGTGGAAGTGGTGCCCGGCCTGAGCTCCGAAGTCTCAACCAACGTGAAAGCGCATAAATATGAAGCGACGCTGAACGCCTGGGGCTCCGACTACTTCGATCCGAACACCAACGCCGCCTCGTTTGCTTACAACCCGGAAGATGGCAGCAAAACCATCGCCTTCCGTTCAGACTGGCACATTCCTGAGCTGAACAAGCAGGTAATTGCGGCCACTGCGGAAAGCGATCCGAAGAAGCGCATCGCGCTGTATGAAGCGATGCAGCGTGAAGTGATGAAGAACTCCCCTTACGTGATTGGCATGCAGGCGAAGAACCTGATCGCCGTGCGCGACAACCTGAAAGGCTATGTCCAGGGTATTAACCCTGACATGGTGTATTACTCGCAGGTCACTAAGTAATGGCACAGTCTGTTCCTTCAGCCGGGTTCGCCCGGCTTTTTTGGCAGCGTGGCGGACGGCTGATCGGTGGCGTATTGTCGCTGCTGGTCACGCTGCTTGGCCTGCTCGCCTTCACCTTTATGCTGTCGCATCTCTCGCCGATTGATCCGGTGCAGCAGATCGCTGGCGATCACGCCAGTGAAGCAACCTATCAACAGGTACGTCACGACCTGGGGCTCGACCAGCCGGTGCTGATGCAGTTCTGGCGCTACATCGAACATCTGGCGCAGGGCGATCTGGGCGTCTCCCGTCTGACCAATCAGTCAGTGAGTGGCGACCTGATGACCACCTTCCCCGCCACCATTGAGCTGGCGACCTGCGCGATGATCTTCGCGGTGGTGTTCGGTGTCACGCTGGCGCTGCTGGCGGCATGGAAACCGGGCAGCTGGATCGACAACCTCGCCCGCTTTATCTCTCTGCTGGGCTACTCAGTGCCGGTGTTCTGGCTCGGCCTGCTGGGCCTGCTGCTCTTTTATGCGGTGCTGCACTGGTCCGCCGGACCGGGACGGCTGGATGATATCTGGGTTTATACCCTGGAGCCGAAGACCGGCTTTGTGCTGATCGACAGCTGGCTGTCCGGTGAACCGGAGATGTTCCGCAATGCGATTGCGCACCTCTGGCTGCCGGTGGTGATCCTCGGCCTGCTGGCGATGGCGGGCATTACCCGCCTGCTGCGTGCTGCGCTGCTGGAAGAGAGCAGCAAAGAGTATGTGGTGCTGGCACGTGCCAAAGGCGCGGGTCGGGTTCGCATCCTGCTGCGCCATATCTTCCCTAACGTGCTGGGCACGCTGGTTACGGTGATCGCCCTCTCCTACGCCACTCTGCTGGAAGGTTCGGTGCTGACCGAAACCGTCTTCGCCTGGCCGGGTGTGGGTCGCTACATGACCAATGCGCTGTTCTCCGGCGATGTGCCGGCGATTCTGGGCTCCACCCTGTTGATCGGCAGCTGCTTTATTCTGATTAACGCCCTGGCGGATGTTTTAACCTGGTTAACCGATCCGAGAACCCGATGACGCAACAACTTTCTGAACTCGAAACGCTGCGACCACGCCGTCGCCGTCAACGCGTGACCTCGTTAACCGTTGGGCTGACGCTGGTGGCGATTCTTATCCTGATGGCGCTGCTGGCACCGCTGATTGCGCCATTCGATCCGAATATGCAGACCATGTCGAGCCGTCTGCTGGCACCGTCGGCGCAGCACTGGTTTGGCACCGACGGCTTTGGCCGCGATCTGCTGTCGCGCGTGATTTACGGCGCACGTCCTACGCTGCTGCTGGTGTCGCTGATTCTGGTGCTGACCATTCCGGCCGGGCTGCTGATCGGCATCACCGCCGGTTACGTTGGCGGCTGGACTGAACGCCTGCTGATGCGCATTACCGATATCTTCCTGTCGCTGCCGAACCTGGTGATCGCGCTGGCGCTGGTGGCGATTCTCGGCCCTGGCCTGATGAACGGTGCGCTGGCACTGGCGCTGACCAGCTGGCCGCCGTTTGCCCGTCAGGCGCGCGCTGAAACGCTGGCACTGCGCCGCAGCGATTACCTTGCCGCTGCGCGGATGCAGGGGATTACGGGCTTTCGCCTGATGTTTGGTCATATCCTGCCGCTCTGTATGCCGACGGCGGTGGTCCGCGCCGCGCTGAGCCTGGGCGGGATTATCCTGGCCGCGGCCGGTCTTGGCTTCCTCGGCATGGGCGTTCAGCCGCCGACGGCGGAATGGGGTTCAATGGTCGCCGAAGGCAGTAAAGTGATCTTCGATCAGTGGTGGGTTGCTGCCGCACCGGGCGCGGCCATTCTGTTTGCCAGCCTGGCCTTTAACCTGACAGGCGATGGCCTGCGCGACCGACTGGATACCCGTCATGCAAAATAATCTGCTTCATGCCGAAGGGCTGACCATTCGCAGCGATGATGCGCTGCTGGTCGATAACATCAGTTTTTCCGTGGGCCGCGAGCGTGTGGCGCTGGTGGGTGAGTCCGGATCCGGCAAGTCACTCACTGCCCGCAGCCTGATGGGCTTGCTCTCGCCCGCGCTGCATCTGCAGGCCAGCCAGCTTCAGGTCGCCGGTGAGAATGTGCTGACGCTGAGTGAGCGCCACTGGAACCAGCTGCGCGGTAACCGTGTGGCGATGGTAATGCAGGACCCAAAGTATGCCCTTAATCCGACGCGTACGATTGGCTGGCAGGTAGAAGAGCCGCTGATCCTGCATCGCCGTCTGAGCCGTGCCGAGCGCAAAGAGAAGGTGTGCGAGATGCTGGATGCGGTCGGCCTGCCCGATCCGCGTCGTCTGATGCAGCAGTATCCGCATCAGCTCTCTGGCGGTATGGGCCAGCGTGTGATGCTGGCGATCGCACTGATCACCGATCCGGACTTCCTGATCGCCGATGAACCGACCTCCGCGCTGGATCACGCCATGCGCGATCAGGTGCTGGCGCTGATCCGCGGCCTGGTGGAGGCGCGCAACATGGGTCTGCTGCTGATCAGCCATGATTTGCAGCAGGTCTCGGAACATTGCGAGCGGGTGATGGTGATGTACAAAGGCCGGTTGCTGGATACGCTGCCCGCCGCCGATCTGCCGCGCGCGACCCATCCCTATACCCGCACGCTGTGGGCCTGCCGCCCGGGCAAAGCGACTCACGGACAGGCTTTACCGGTGCTGGATCGCGCCGCGCTGGAGGCGAATTATGATTGAGTTACACAATCTCAGCGTCGCCCACAAACAGGGTTACGAACTGCGCACCGTGGTGCATGAGGTCAACCTGAAGGTTAACGCTGGCGAGTGTTTTGGTCTGGTAGGACCTTCAGGCTGCGGCAAGTCGTCGCTGCTGTGGGTGCTGGCAGGTCTCAATCCACACTGGCAGGGCCAGATGCAGCTTGCCGGTCACGAGGTTCAGCCGGGCAAAGCCTTTACCGGCGCACTGCGTCAGGAAGTGCAGATGGTGTTTCAGGATCCTTATGCCTCGCTGCATCCGCGTCACCGCCTGCGTCGCACGCTGGCGGAGCCGCTGAAGCTGCTGAAACGCGACAATATTAACGATCGTATCGATCAGGGCTTCCGTCACGTCGGACTCGATCCTGCGCTGGCAGATCGCTATCCGCATCAGCTCTCCGGCGGTCAGCGTCAGCGCGTCGCTATCGTGCGTGCCCTGCTGCTGCAGCCGAAGATCCTGCTGCTGGATGAGCCGACGTCGGCGCTGGATATGTCAGTGCAGGCCGAGATCCTTAATCTGCTCAACGATCTGAAACGACAGGATGGTCTGACGATGGTGCTGGTCAGCCACGATCCCGATGTTATCGATCACATGTGCGATCGCGCGGTGCGTATGGCGCAGGGTCGCATCATCGAACAGATCTCTGCCTGAAACCAAGCCGGATGGCGTTCACCTGCCGTCCGGCGCTATTGTTTTCTCCCGCCTGTCTTAACACGCCTCTATGCCCGCCGTTAACCTCTCTTCTCCCCTGCCGGAACGGCGCACTGTTCGCTGAAGCCAGCAACCGTATGCGACTGCGCAAATCGCAGCACCAGGCTGATGCGGTATACTCGCCGCAGTTTCTTTAAAAAAGGAGTCAGGTAATGACGGTAAAACTGCGTCCGCTGGAGCGGGAAGATCTGCACTTTGTCCATCAGCTGGATAACAACGCCAGCGTGATGCGCTACTGGTTCGAGGAGCCTTATGAGGCATTTGTGGAGCTGTCCGATCTCTACAACAAGCACATTCACGATCAGACCGAGCGCCGCTTTGTGGTGGAGCACAGCGGGCAGAAAGCGGGATTAGTGGAACTGGTCGAGATTAACCATGTGCACCGGCGCGCTGAGTTTCAGATCATTATCGATCCGGCGCATCAGGGCAAAGGGCTGGCCACGCAGGCGGCAAAGCTGGCGATGGATTACGGCTTTTCGGTGCTGAATCTTTATAAGCTCTACCTGATTGTCGATCAGGAAAACGAAAAAGCGATCCACATCTACACCAAGCTCGGCTTCGAGATCGAAGGCGTGCTTAAGCATGAGTTTTTCATTAACGGGGAGTACCGCAACACCATCCGCATGTGCATTTTCCAGCATCAGTATCTGGAACGCCATAAAACGCCAGGCGGAATGGTGAAGCCAACCGCGCAGTAATCAGCCGCGCGCGCCAACCGGGTTCATAAAGGGACGCGGATGTTCCGGCTTGAGGTCGTACATGCCGCCATAGAAGGGATCGACCAGCAGCCAGCCCGGGAATCCACCCAGCGGAATGTTGCCCAGCAGATACCAGAGGTTAGCGCGCGCCTCGATCGGCACCGTAACCGGCACGTAGCCCGGACTTTCCAGCATCAGCAGGTAGTGTTTTTTGCCGAAGTAGCGACCGGTCGATTTAGCCAGCTCAACGGTCTGCGGCGTGAAACCCTGCGCAACCGCATAGCCACGCTCATCCTGCACGGTAAAGCGCGCGCCCTGCGGCAGAGAGTCGATGCGCACCATCTGGGTTTCAGTGCCGACAATGGTGGCACAGCCGCTAAGCAGCAGCGCGGCGGCCAGAGCCAGAATTCGCTGTTTCATGAAGGGGTCCACAGAGTGATCAATGATCAGAGTGTAGACCGCCCTTTCAGACTCAATCGGGCTATCATCGCCCGATTCAGCCAGCTTATTGCGGTTGACAAGCGCGGGCGATAGCCGCGATGTCGTTGGGAGAGGTACGGCAGCAGCCGCCAATCAGCTTCGCGCCCGCCTGTTGCCACTCGTCCAGCTTGTCATGCAGCGTGCAGCCCGAGGGCGCTGAATGCCAGGTTTTGCTGTCGGCATCATACTGTTCGCCGGAGTTGGGATAGACCACCAGCGGTTTGTCGGTCAGCCTCTGCAACTGGTGTAGCGCAGGCGTCACGCTCTCGAGTGCCACGCAGTTTATCCCAATGGCCACCACCTGTGGCTGCTGATTCAGCCAGCTCACCACCTCTGACAGCGGCGTGCCGTCGCTGATGTGTCCGGCATCACGCAGGGTAAACGTAAACCAGGCGCGGCTTTCAGGAAATTCAGCCAGCAGCTTCACCAGCGCCTGCGCTTCAGCAAAGGAAGGCAGGGTTTCACAGGCCAGCAGATCGGCACCCGCCGCCAGCAGCGCCTGCACGCGCGGGCGGTGAAACGCCATCATCTCCGCTTCCGGCAACGCGTAGTCGCCGCGATATTCCGAACCATCCGCCAGGAAGGCACCATACGGCCCCACCGATCCCGCCACCAGCAGCGTTTTCGCATCGGGCCGTACCGCCAGATAATCGTGACGGGCGCGGCGCGCCAGTGCGACACTCTGGGCGATCAACGCCAGTGACTGCGCCTCATCGAGACCGCGTGTGGCAAAGCCCTGCGGCGTCGCCTGGTAGCTGGCAGTGATGGCACAGCGCGCCCCGGCAACAAAATAATCGTAGTGAACCTGGTAGATCAGCTCAGGATTTTCCATCAGCACTTTCGCTGACCAGAGCGCATCGGCCAGATGGCAGCCGCGGGCTTCCAGCTCGGTGGCCAGCGCGCCATCCAGAATCAGCAATGGCGACTCCGTTAAAGCCTGCGCGACGGGGTTATGCGACATCTTTGGCCTCCTCAGGCTTCGGGGATGATTTGTGGGTCAGATGGTAAGCGGCATAGCAGAACAGCACAAACGGGATGCCACACCACAGCGCGATACGCTGGGTCGGATCAAACGCCAGCCCGAGACAGGCCAGCAGGCAGAGCAGAAAGCCCAGAACCGGCGTCAGCGGATAGAGCGGCGCACGGTAGCCCAGCTCTGCCAGCGATTTGCCCTGCTGAAGATGACGGCGACGGAAAACAAAATGCGAGGCGCAGATGCTGAGCCAGACCGCGACCACCGCAAAGCCGGAGATGGCCGACAGCGCCACAAATACCGTGTCCGGTGCGACCACGCTGGAGACCAGCGCCAGTAAGCCACCGATCATGCTGACGGTGATGGCCAGCAGAGGCACGCCGCGCTTGTTGACGCTGGCAAAGGCGCGCGGCAGTGTATTTTCATTAGCCAGCGACCAGAGCATGCGCCCGGAGGCATAAAGGCCCGAGTTGGCCGCAGAGAGGATAGCGGTCAGGATCACAAAGTTAATGATGTCAGCCGCATAAGGAATGCCGATCTTTTCAAACACCAGCACAAACGGGCTTTTCACAATCCCCGCCTGATCCATCGGGATCAGCGCCGCCAGCACAAATACGGTGCCGATAAAGAAAATAATCAGTCGGGCCACCGTCGTGCGGATCGCCAGCGGCAACACTTTCTCCGGCTGCTGAGTTTCACCGGCAGCAATCCCGATCAGCTCGGTGCCGGAAAAGGCGAAGTTCACCGCTACCATCGTCATCAGAATCGGCAGTACGCCATTCGGCAGCCAGCCGTGCGCGGTGAGATTACTCAGGCCCGGCGCGGGCGTGCCATCTTTCATCGGGATAAAGCCAAACATTGCCGCGCCGCCCAGCACGATAAAGGCGACAATCGTGACGACTTTTATCAGTGAGAACCAGAACTCTCCTTCCGCGAAGAAGCGGGTTGAGATGACGTTGAGCAGATAGATGGCGCAGCAGAAGACCAGGCACCAGATCCACACCGGGATCTGCGGGAACCAGTACTGCATACAGAAACCCGCCGCCGTCAGGCTGGAGCCAAGCGCCACCGTCCAGGTCAGCCAGTAGAGCCAGGCCACGGTGTAGCCGGTTGCCGGGCTGAGATAACGCGCGGCGTAGACGTGGAACGCGCCGGTTTCCGGCATCGCTACGGAGAGTTCGCCCAGGCAGACCATCACCAGCCAGACCACCAGCGCGCCAATCAGATAGGCGAGCAGCGTTCCCGCCGCGCCGGTGGTTGAAATGATATAGCCGGTGTTAAAAAACAGGCCGGTGCCGATCACGCCGCCCAGCGATAACATCACCAGATGGCGCACTTTCATGGTGCGTTTAAATTGTTCCTGCGAGGGAGTTGGCTGTTCGCTCATCACTTTTATCCGTATGGACGTCTAAACATCTATAAGGGACAAATTTATACGCGTCACAGCCGGTAATTGCAACGGCAGGGTAAACAGGGAGGATGGTCAGGTGGTTCAGTGCCCCGTCGCGGCGGGGCCTGATGCGTTAGCCGAAAACGCTTTGAATATAGCGTTCCAGCGCCATGCGGGAACTGAATCCGTGCGGGATGCCGTAATGTTCCTGTGAATCACCCGCCAGGTAGAGAGGGAATTGGGTATAGTGATCGCAGGTCTTCATTTCTGAAGCAGGTTCAGCGAACGGCTGGCTTTTCTCTTTCAGCGTCGGGTGAATCACTAAAGCCATGCGCCCCATGCGCGCTTCGCGATTCACATAAACGTAGTTTTCACCACGGCGATAGCCATAGGCCCGTGGGGTAATTTCATCGACTTCGAAACCCGCTTTTTCCAGTACGCGCGCTACCTCATCTGGTCGTAAATACATGCTCGATCCTCTCCTCTTTCAAAAGCTTCGCAACCTTACATCAGCATGACAGAGTGGGCATTCGGAATTTTCCCTAAAGAACACTCCCGCGTCTCGTTTATCAAAAAGGTCGTCTACACTAGTATTACGTTTTTAAATCAAAGGGAGCTAAAAAATGTTTAATCGCACTGTAAAAAACGATGACATTGATATCAATCAGGATGTGAATGAGCTGGCCGATTCACTGGAAGCGCTGTTGAAATCTTATGGCAGTGACGCCAAAGACGAAGTGGATTCTGCCCGTAGTCAGGCAGAAAAACTGCTGAAGCAGACCCGCTCTAAACTGAACGGTGGCAGCAACCGCGTATCTCAGGTTGCACGTGATGCCGGTGCACAGGTTGATACCTACGTGCATGACAAACCATGGCACGGTGTAGGTGTCGGCGCCGCGTTTGGTATCGTAGTGGGTATACTGCTGGCTTCACGCCGCTAAGTACAAAAAATCCCCTGAGCCCTGCCCCGTGCGGGGCTTTTTTTTGCCTTTTTTCCGGCCTGCGACATTTACAAAAGAATTTTCCAGGCGGCAGGGCGCATCCCTGCTGGCTTTGCCTGAGTTGCGCAAATGCAAATCATAAAACCCTATATCTGGTGGGCTTGACCCCTCAAACCACTACATCTAGTATTTACCTCATCAGCACGATACCAGATGCTCGCCCGAATAAAGCACGCAACAGGCTGCATCAGCTTTATTTCCGGGCATCAGAACCGCACACAGAGGGAAATACGAATCATGCGCATTATTATTTACACTAAAGATAACTGTGTCCAGTGCACGGCGACCAAAAATGCTATGGACCGCCAGGGTCTCGCCTATCAGCTCATCAATCTCGACAGCCAGCCGGATGCTATCGATAACCTGAAAACACTGGGTTACCGCCAGGTACCGGTCGTGATGGCAGATAACGATCACTGGAGCGGCTTCCGCCCGGACAAGATCGCCACTCTGCGCCAGCTTGCCGCTGTCGGAGGCTAACCGCATGTTCCCGCTGGTCTATTTTTCCAGCCAGTCGGAAAACACCCACCGGTTTGTGACACGCCTCGGCCTGCCCGCCCGGCGCATCCCGCTGGATGCCCGGGAGGCGCTGCATATCGACCAGCCCTATATTCTGGTGGTGCCCAGCTATGGCGGTGGCAGCAGTCGCGGTGCGGTGCCCCGTCAGGTGATTCAATTTCTTAATGATGAAGCGAACCGGCGCGGTATTCGTGGCGTGATCGCGGCCGGCAACCGTAACTTCGGTGCCGGTTACTGCCTGGCGGGCAGCATCATTGCAAAAAAATGTCAGGTTCCCTGCCTCTACCGCTTCGAGCTGATGGGTACGCCTGACGATATTGCGAAAGTTAAAGCGGGAGTAACCCAATTTTGGCAACAACAGATACCCTCAACGGCGTGACGCTCGATTATCACGCCCTTAATGCCATGCTGAACCTCTATGACGCGGATGGCCGCATCCAGTTCGACAAGGATCGCGAAGCGACACGTCAGTTTTATCTGCAGCATGTGCAGCCCAATACGGTTTCCTTCGCCAGCAACGCTGAGCGTTTACGCTATCTGGTGGCGGAGAGTTATTACGAAGCGGATGTGCTGAACCAGTACGACTTTGACTTCCTGCTTGCGCTGCATGAGGTGGCGGAGAACCGGGGATTCGAGTTCAAAACCTTTCTGGGTGCCTGGAAGTACTACACCAGCTATACGCTGAAGACCTTTGATGGCAAACGCTATCTGGAAACCTTCGAGCAGCGCGCCTGTATGGTGGCGCTGACGCTGGCCCAGGGCGATGAAACGCTGGCGCGGGCGCTGCTGGAGGAGATCCTCAGCGGTCGTTTTCAGCCTGCCACGCCCACCTTTCTGAACTGCGGCAAACAGCAGCGCGGTGAGCTGGTCTCCTGCTTCCTGCTGCGTATCGAAGACAATATGGAGTCGATTGGTCGCGCCGTGAACTCGGCACTGCAGCTGTCAAAACGGGGCGGCGGCGTCGCCTTTTTACTGTCAAACCTGCGAGAGTCCGGCGCGCCGATCAAGCGCATAGAAAATCAGTCGTCAGGTGTTATCCCGGTAATGAAAATGCTGGAAGATGCCTTCTCTTATGCGAATCAGCTTGGCGCACGTCAGGGCGCTGGCGCGGTGTGGCTTAATGCACATCATCCCGATATCTTCCGCTTTCTGGATACCAAACGCGAAAATGCCGACGAGAAGATCCGCATCAAAACCCTGTCGCTGGGCGTGGTGATCCCCGATATCACCTTCCAGCTGGCGAAAGAGAATAAACCGATGGCGCTGTTCTCGCCCTACGACGTGGAGCGGATCTACGGCCAGGCCTTTGGTGATATCAGCATCAGCGAGAAGTATGACGAGATGCTGGCTGACGATCGCATCCGGAAAACCTATATTCAGCCGCGTGATTTTTTCCAGACGCTGGCTGAGATTCAGTTTGAGTCGGGCTATCCCTACATCATGTATGAGGATAGCGTAAACCGCAGCAACCCGATTGCCGGTCGCATCAACATGAGCAACCTCTGCTCGGAGATCCTGCAGGTCAACAGCGCCAGCGAGTACAACGACGATCTCAGCTATCGCCGTGTCGGCAAAGATATCTCCTGTAATCTCGGCTCACTGAACATTGCACACGCCATGGATTCGCGCGATCTGGCGCGCACCGTGGATGTGGCCGTTCGCGCCCTGACGTCGGTATCGATGATGAGCGAGATCGGCTCGGTGCCTTCCATCGCCGAAGGCAATCGCCGCTCACACGCCATTGGCCTGGGTCAGATGAACCTGCACGGCTATCTGGCGCGGGAAGGCATCGCTTACGGTTCGCCGGAAGCGCTGGATTTCACCAATCTCTACTTCTATTGCATCACCTACTATGCGCTGCGCACCTCTAATAAGCTGGCGCAGGAGCATCAGCAGACCTTCGACGGCTTTGCGGATTCGGACTACGCCAGCGGCGTCTACTTCGATAAGTATCTGCAGCAGGAATGGCTGCCGCGTACTGAACGGGTAGCTCAACTATTTGCCGACGCCGGACTGACGCTGCCAACTCAGGCGGACTGGCAGGTACTGCGTGATGCGGTGATGCAGCACGGGCTGTTTAATCAGAACCTGCAGGCGATCCCGCCGACGGGTTCGATCTCTTACATCAATCACGCTACCTCCAGCATCCATCCGATTGTCTCCCCTATCGAGATCCGCAAAGAGGGCAAAACTGGCCGCGTCTACTATCCCGCGCCATTTATGACCAATGAGAATCTGCACCTCTATCAGGATGCGTATCAGGTTGGGCCGGAAGCGATTATTGATACCTACGCAGAAGCAACGCAGCACGTCGATCAGGGACTGTCGCTGACGCTGTTCTTCCGCGATGACGTCACCACCCGTGACATCAACAAAGCGCAGATTTACGCGTGGAAAAAAGGCATCAAAACGCTCTATTACATTCGACTGCGTCAGATGGCGCTTCAGGGCACGGAGGTTCAGGGCTGCGTCTCATGCTCCCTGTAATGAACACGATGAAACTTAAACAGATTCAGGCCATTAACTGGAACCGCATTCAGGATGATAAAGATCTTGAGGTGTGGAATCGTCTCACCAGTAACTTCTGGCTGCCGGAGAAGGTGCCACTCTCCAATGATCTGCCCGGCTGGCAGACGCTGGATAAACAGCAGCAGCAACTGACCATCCGGGTCTTTACCGGCCTGACGCTGCTCGACACCATCCAGAATGTGATCGGCGCGCCGGGACTAATGGAGGATGCGATTACCCCACACGAAGAAGCGGTGCTGTCGAATATCAGCTTTATGGAAGCGGTACATGCCCGCTCCTACAGTTCGATCTTCTCAACCCTGTGCAACACGCAGGATGTGGATGCCGCCTACCAGTGGAGCGAAGAGAATGCGCCGCTGCAGAACAAGGCGCGCATTATCCTGGAGCACTACCGGGCCGATGATCCGCTGAAGAAGAAGATCGCCAGCGTCTTCCTGGAGTCGTTCCTGTTCTATTCCGGCTTCTGGCTGCCGATGTACTGGTCAAGCCGGGGCAAGCTGACCAACACTGCAGACCTGATTCGCCTGATTATCCGCGATGAAGCGGTGCACGGTTACTACATCGGCTACAAATATCAGCAGGCGCTGGCCAGCGCTGACGATCTGCGTCGCGAAGAGCTGCATCAGTTTGCCTATGATCTGCTGCTGGCGCTGTATGAGAATGAAGTAGCCTATACCGAAGCGCTCTATGGTGATGTCGGCTGGGTGGAAGAGGTAAAAACTTTCCTGCACTACAATGCCAACAAAGCATTAATGAATCTGGGCTATGAGGCGCTGTTCCCGGCGGAGCTGACGGACGTGAATCCGGCCATTCTGTCGGCGCTCTCACCCAACGCTGACGAGAACCACGACTTCTTCTCCGGCTCAGGCTCCTCTTATGTGATGGGGAAAGCGGTCGAAACTGAAGACGAAGACTGGAATTTCTGATAGTCGGGCAGGTCGTCCTGATCTGAAAGCGTTTCTTCATTCAGACGGCACCAAAACTCAAAGCGATGGGAGCATACGCCTGTAGCAAAGCATAGCGCCGCCCGGATAAAAACGCCGGGAGTGTTTTTGAACAATGCAACGCGTTGGCCCGGCAACGGGCGCACCTCAGGGATGAGGTGCGTACTAAAAACGCCAGGAGCGTTTTTGAACAACGCAACGCGTTGGCCCGGTAACGGGCGCACCTCACGGATGAGGTGCGTCATCGCCCGCGCTGAGCATGCCATGGATGGCATCTTTTGCGTCTTTGCGAAAGGCGTATGCTTCCTGAGCCTGTTCGCATAACGTCACCCGTAAATCCTCTACCGCGGTTTAAACCTCTTGTTATAACTGGTATGGCCTGTTAATAAACATGCGTGTGAAATAGTTTTTTGAGTTATTATTAACCTCAAATGATTATTAGCGACCGATGCTGTTTATGAATGCGACTCGCCAGGGTCTGACGCCTGCTTTAGTAATGCTGATGTCGGTAGCAACCGGCCTCTGTGTAGCCAGTAATTACTACGTTCAGCCACTGCTCAATACGATCGCCCAACAGTTTGATCTCTCTGTGAGCCTTGCCGGGTTTATTGTCACCACGGCGCAACTCGGCTACGCCTGCGGTCTGCTGTTGCTGGTGCCGCTGGGCGATCGCTTTGAACGACGCAGCCTGATTGTGACGATGATCCTGCTGGCTGCGGCGGGCATGGTGATTATCGCCCTGTCGCACTCGTTCCTCTTTTTACTGCTGGGCACGGTCATGACCGGCCTGTTTTCGGTCGCCGCACAAATTCTGGTGCCGCTGGCCGCCACGCTGGCTGAGCCGGAGCGACGCGGTAAAATTGTCGGAACGGTAATGAGCGGTCTGCTGCTGGGAATTCTGCTGGCGCGTACCGTGGCAGGCGGCCTGGCACAGCTTGGCGGCTGGCGCACCGTCTACTGGACCGCCAGCCTGCTGATGATGATTATGGCGCTGGCGCTGTGGCGATCGCTGCCACGCGTGAAACAGTCCGTGCCCATGAGCTATCCGCAACTGCTGGCGTCCATCTTTCGGCTGTATGCAGGTAATCGGGTGATCCGCACTCGTGCCTGGACCGGCTGTCTCTCCTTTGCCAATTTCAGCCTGCTCTGGACCTCGATGGCGTTTCTGCTCTCCGGCGCGCCCTATCACTTCTCAGAAGGCAAAATTGGCTTGCTGGGCCTGGTCGGTGCCGCGGGTGCGCTGGCCGCACGTCAGGCGGGTTCACTGGCCGACAAAGGTAAAGCGAAGCTGACGACCCGACTGGGCCTGCTGCTGATGCTGCTGTCGTGGGCCGCCATCGCGTGGGGTGCAGAGCAGCTTGTGCCGCTGATCGTTGGCATCCTGCTGCTGGATCTGGCGGTGCAGGCTGTCCATATCACCAATCAGAGCGTGATTTATGCGCAGATGCCGGAGGCGCGTAACCGTCTGAATGCCGGTTACATGACCAGCTACTTTATCGGCGGTGCGGCGGGCTCGCTGCTCTCCGCTACCGCTTACCATCTTGCGGGCTGGTATGGTGTCTGTATCGCTGGCGCGTTACTGACTTTGGTAAATCTGCTGATCTGGGCGGGCGGATCGCGCTTTGAGCCGGAAAAAATTAACTGAAGGCTGTCCGGACAGTGCATTGGTCTGGTCACAAATGGTTAGGTTTGTTATGGTTAGTAACAAACCTATTCACTTCAGTTATTTTTCCTCGCGATATTATTAAATTTGCCCCCTTTTTGATAACGTCCCGGCACTGCGGCTGCCGCCGGGCGTACGGGTTTTTGACCCAGGGCCAGGGAATGGCCTGGAATACCTTTGATGGTGCAGCGTGCGAGTCTGTCAGCGACCACCTGCCAAAAAGTGACTACGCTTAGCCTGTCACCATAGTTATTATACAAGTTGCAATTAGTGAGGTTTTTTTTAATGGAAAGTTCGTTTACTCCCATTGAGCAGATGCTAAACATCCGTGCCAATCGCCATAAGGATTTTCCGTTGCAGGAAATTATTCTGACGCGTCTCTGTATGCATATGCAGGGTAAACTGCTGGACAACCGCAATAAGATGCTGAAAGCACAGGGTATTAATGAGACCCTGTTTATGGCATTGATTACACTGGATGCGCAGGAAAATCACAGCATTCAGCCTTCTGAGCTCAGCTCTGCCCTTGGCTCTTCACGCACCAATGCCACGCGCATTGCTGATGAGCTGGAAAAGCGCGGCTGGATTGAGCGTCGCGAAAGCGATCACGATCGTCGTTGTCTGCACCTGCATCTGACCGATAAAGGGATGGAGTTCCTGCGTCAGTTGCTGCCACCTCAGCATCAGAGCCTGCAGTACCTCTGGTCGTCGCTGTCAGTCGATGAGAAGTCTCAGCTCGAAGGCATTACCCGTAAGTTGCTTAATCGTCTTGATAAAATGGATGAAGATCAGCTGATCGCCTCGCTGTCCCGCTAATAGCAATAAGTGCGACACAATCACCTGTCGAAATCGTTATTTTAATTTCCTTTTTTATCTGGCCAGCGCTCAGTCGCTGGCTTTTTCGACTCGGGCGCTGGCAGAAAAGGATTTCTGCCGCCCGACTAAATGGAAAACGTGGAGAAAGTCATGAGTGCAACGGCAGAAGCACAAAGCCCGCAACCGTCAGCCAGCAAAAAGAAGAAGCGCAAAAGCGTGCTCATTGTGCTGGCGCTGATCTTTGTGCTGATTGGTATTGCCTGGGGCGTTTACTGGTTCCTGGTCCTGCGCCATTTTCAGGAAACCGATGACGCCTACGTTGCAGGTAATCAGG
This sequence comes from Pantoea sp. 9140, assembly GCF_000745295.1. Classification (NCBI taxonomy): domain Bacteria; kingdom Pseudomonadati; phylum Pseudomonadota; class Gammaproteobacteria; order Enterobacterales; family Erwiniaceae; genus Pantoea; species Pantoea sp. 9140. The sequence continues at coordinate 2,963,758 of NZ_JQNO01000001.1, forward strand.
TGCAGGTGATGGCCCAGGTCTCCGGTAGCGTGAATAAAGTCTGGTTTGAAGATACCGATTTCGTCAAAAAAGGCGATGTGCTGGTGTCGCTCGATAAGACCGATGCCGAGCAGGCGTTTGAAAAAGCGCAGACGGCTCTGGCCACCAGCGTGCGTCAGACGCATCAGCTGATGATTAATGGCAAACAGTATCAGGCCAGCATTACGCTGCAGCAGACCGCGCTGGCGCAGGCAGAAGCCGACCTGAAACGTCGTGAGCCATTAGGTGCGGCTAACCTGATTGGCCGTGAAGAGTTGCAGCACGCCCGTGACGCCGTGGCAACGGCCAAAGCGCAGCTGGACGTAGCCATTCAGCAATACAATGCGAATCAGGCGATGATCCTCAATACCTCGCTGGAGAATCAGCCTGCCGTGCAACAGAGCGCGGCTGAGCTGCGTGACGCCTGGCTGGCGCTGCAGCGCACCGAAATTCGCAGCCCGATGGATGGCTTTGTCTCCCGTCGCAGCGTACAGGTCGGTTCGCAAATCTCTACCAGCACCCCGCTGCTGGCTGTCGTACCTGCCACCAATCTGTGGGTCGATGCGAATTTCAAAGAGACGCAGCTGGCAGGCGTTCGTATCGGTCAGCCTGCCACCGTGGTCGCCGATATCTACGGTGACGAAGTGGTTTATCAGGGCAAAGTCGTGGGGCTGGATATGGGCACCGGCAGCGCCTTTTCTCTGCTGCCCGCACAGAATGCCACCGGTAACTGGATTAAGGTGGTGCAGCGTCTGCCGGTTCGTATCGAACTGAATCAGGACGATATCGCCAGGCATCCGCTGCGCATCGGCCTATCCACGCTGGTTAAAATCGATACCACCAGCAAAGAGGGTAGCGCGCTCGCCACCAGCGCCCGTCAGCAGGCCGCTTACAGCAGCAACGCGCTGGCGATTGACCTTGCGCCGGTCAATCAGATGATCACCGATATCGTCCGCGCCAACGCCGGATGAGAACGCGGAGTCTGTAATGGCACAAAAACCGCTTGAAGGGATGCCGCTGGTCCTGATGACCATTGCGCTGTCGCTGGCGACGTTCATGCAGGTTCTGGACTCGACCATCGCCAACGTGGCTATCCCTACCATTGCCGGGAACCTGGGGGCGTCGAACTCTCAGGGCACCTGGGTGATCACTTCGTTTGGCGTCGCCAATGCGATCTCGATCCCCCTGACCGGCTGGCTGGCAAAACGCATCGGTGAAGTGAAGCTCTTCACCTGGTCGACCATTCTGTTTGCTATCGCCTCCTGGGCGTGTGGCATGTCAGATAGCCTGGAGATGCTGATCTTTTTCCGCGTCATTCAGGGGATCGTCGCGGGTCCGTTGATTCCGCTGTCGCAAAGTCTTCTGCTCAACAACTATCCCCCGGCCAAGCGGAGTGTTGCGCTGTCGCTGTGGGCGATGACGGTGATTGTTGCGCCGATCTGTGGCCCGATACTGGGTGGCTGGATCAGCGATAACTACCACTGGGGCTGGATCTTCTTTATCAATGTGCCCATTGGTGTGGCAGTAGTCATACTGACGCTGCAGACCCTGCGTGGCCGGGAAACCAAAACAGAAATCCGGCCGATCGATATGGTCGGTCTGGTGCTGCTGGTGGTGGGGATCGGCTGTCTGCAGGTGATGCTGGACCGCGGAAAGGAGCTTGACTGGTTTAACTCGTCCGAGATTATCGTGCTCGGGGTCGTGGCGGTGATTGCGCTGTCAGTGCTGCTGGTGTGGGAGCTGACGGACGATCACCCTATCATCGACCTGTCGCTGTTTAAATCGCGCAACTTCACCATTGGCTGCCTGTCGATCAGTCTGGCTTATATGCTTTACTTCGGCTCGATAGTCCTGTTGCCGCAACTGCTGCAGGAGGTCTACGGCTACACCGCAACCTGGGCGGGTCTGGCATCTGCGCCGGTGGGGATTTTGCCGGTAATCCTGTCGCCGATTATTGGTCGCTTTGCGCATAAGCTCGACATGCGACGGCTGGTCACGTTCAGCTTCATTATGTATGCCGTCTGCTTCTACTGGCGCGCGTATACGTTTGAACCGGGCATGGACTTTGGTGCCTCAGCCTGGCCGCAGTTTATTCAGGGCTTTGCCGTGGCCTGCTTCTTTATGCCGCTGACCACCATTACGCTGTCGGGACTGCCGCCGGAGCGCATGGCCGCCGCATCCAGCCTGTCGAACTTTATGCGAACCTTTGCCGGTTCAGTGGGAACGTCGATTACCACCACCATGTGGACGAACCGCGAGTCGATGCATCATAGCTATCTGACGGAGTCGATTACCCCGTATAACGTCAATTCACAGCAGATGTATAGCCAGCTGGAGAGCATGGGGATGACGCAGCAGCAGGCGTCAGCTTATATCGCGCAGCAGATTACCAATCAGGGACTAATTATTTCAGCGAATGAGATCTTCTGGGCATCGGCGGGAGTATTTTTGATCCTGCTGGTGCTGATCTGGTTTGCCCGTCCGCCGTTTGGGGCAGGCGGTGGTGGTGGTGGCGCGCACTGATGTCACACAGCAAAACGGGCCTTTCGGCCCGTTTTTCATTTCTGACATGCTCACAGAGGGATGGCGTTTTTTGCGTCTTTCCGAGCTGCCCCTGTTCCCTGCGCAGGCTCGATCTTAACGCTGACCCGTCCCTGCCAAAAAAACGGGCCTTTCGGCCCGTTTTTTTATGCGTTCTGACGCCACCATTCGGCAAGCAGTACGCCGGTTGCGACAGAGACGTTGAGGCTTTCCACGTTACCAGTGCCGCCAATCGACAGGCTCATATCACCCTGCTTGAACGCGGTGTCAGAAAGACCTTCACGCTCCTGACCTAACACCAGCACCATTTTTTCCGGCAGCTGAGCCTGCGCCAGCGGCGTGCCCTGATGGCTGGAGGTGGTCACGATGGTGTAACCCGCTTTACGGAACGCTTCCAGACCTTCGCTGAAGGTTGCGCCGCTGATCGCCTGCACATGCTCAGCGCCGCCTTCTGCGGTACGCACGGCTGCACCTGACTCCAGCAGTGAAGCATCATTCACCAGCAAACCTTTTACGCCAAAGTGCGCGCAGCTGCGCATAATTGCGCCGAGGTTATGCGGGTTGCTGACATCTTCAAGTGCCAGTACGCAATCTTTCGTATTTGCCTGGCTCAGCCATTCAGACACCGCCATGCCCATACGCTTTTTGATCAGGAAGCAGACGCCGCCATGATGCTCAGTACCTGATGCTTTGGTGATTTCAGCATCTTCTACCACGTGATAGGCTTTGCGGTTAGCCGCCAGCCAGCGCAGTGCTTCGCGGAAACGCGGTGTGACTTCCTGCACGAACCAGGCGCGAACAATCGCTTCCGGACGGCTCTGGAACAGCGCCTGACAGGCGTTCTCGCCATAGACGCGGGTCTCTTCATTACGCTGACGGCGGATCTGCTCAGGATCGACGAAGCTCTTGCCGCTGATGCCGCCGTGATCCGGCTTATCGCTCTCAGGGGATGACGCACGATCGGCGGATGGTGCGCGTGACACGGTGCGCCACGGGGAATCGCTGCTGCCATAGGCGCCGCGGCTGTCATCACCACGATCGTTGCGGCGACCTGCGCCATCGTCTGAACGGCGTGGTGCGCCACGTCCGCCTTCATCACGACGCGGTGAACTGCTGCGACCGGTGTCGTCACTACGACGACCAGCGGAGCGACCGCCTTCCTGAGTGCGTTCAGTGCGGGGGCCAGATGAACGACGATTATCATCCTGGCGGGCAGCAGAGTGACCACCTTTGCCTGTACGAGGATTCGGCGCGCGCGCGCTTTTATCGTCCTCGCCACGCACGTACATCACCTTAACTTTGCCGCTCTTGCCTTTATATTCGTCGTTCATGTCTTCCTCCTGCATTCAGAGCGCGCAGATTACCTGATGTGCTGACGCTTAGCTATCAACTATTGAACCTATAGAGCAATCCAGATTGAGCGAAAATCCGCCCCCTTTCATAATGGACAACTATTACCAGACTGACACTTTTCAACATCAGAGGTTCCTATGAATACGGTATGCGCTTCATGTCAGGCAACCAATCGCGTTCCTGACGAACGCCTTGCCGACGTGGCGAAATGTGGTCGCTGTGGAAATGAGCTGTTCGATGGCGAAGTGGTGAATGCCACCAGCGCCAACTTTGACAAATATCTGCAGGATGATCTGCCGGTAGTGATCGATTTCTGGGCGCCCTGGTGCGGCCCCTGCGTCAATTTTGCGCCGGTGTTTAAAGATGTCGCCAGCGAGCGCAGCGGCAAGGTCCGCTTTATTAAAGTGAATACCGAAGCGGAGCCCGCCCTGAGCGCCCGTTTCAACATTCGCAGCATCCCGACCATCATGCTGTTTAAAAATGGCGAGCGGGTCGACATGCTGAACGGAGCTATGCCCAAAGCGCCATTTAACGAATGGCTCGACGAATCACTTTAAACTTCAAAGGCCAGCCAGTCTGGCCTTTTCCTTTTCATCTGCGCTTCGATTACACTGACGTTTTTCCTGCCCTGAATACTCATGTCTGATAATGCCGTTTTGCGCTTGCGCACCCAACGCCTGGCCCGCGCCACCCGTCCTTTCCTCGCGCGAGGAAATCGGGTCATTCGCTGCCAGGGCTGCCTGCTGCCAGAGGCCAACTGCCTCTGCAGTCAGATCGTGCCGCAGTCTGCCCGCAGTCGCTTCTGCCTGGTGATGTTTGATACCGAGCCAATGAAGCCAAGTAACACCGGTCGTCTGATTGCCGATATTCTGCCGGATACCCAGGCATTTGGCTGGTCACGCACCGAACCGGATCCGCTATTGCTGGCGGCCGTGCGTAATCCCGATTATCAGCCGCTGGTCGTCTTTCCGGCTTCCTATGCCGATCCCGGTCGCGAGGTGCTGACAACGCCACCCATCAGCGGCAAGCCGCCGCTGTTTATTATGCTGGATGGCACCTGGACCGAAGCGCGCAAGATGTTTCGCAAAAGTCCCTGGCTCGATGCCCTGCCGGTGATGTCGCTGGATGTCAGCACGCCTTCGCGCTACACGCTGCGTGAGGCCCACGGCGAAGGTCAGCACTGTACCGCTGAAGTGGCAGCGGCGCTGCTGGCACAGGCGGGCGATCGGCGGGCGGCAGAGGCGCTATCTCACCATTTCGATCGGTTCCGCACGGCTTACCTGGCAGGAAAGCCGCATCACGCCGGGCAGGCTTAACCGCATCCCTCTCTGGCTGGCAGGCATGAGCCTGCCCTGACAGTTTGCAGGATCCGGATGTTCAGCCTGCGATCTGCCCGGAAGCACGGTCAGCAAAAAGCGTTTACAATCACGCAAATCCCGATCTCTGGAGGGCGAGATGAGCCAACGCGGACTGGAAGCGCTGTTACGACCTAAATCAATTGCGGTGATTGGTGCCTCGGTCACGCCCGGGCGTGCCGGCTACTTTATGATGCGTAACCTGCTGGCAGGCGGTTTTAGCGGACCGGTGCTGCCGGTGACGCCAAAATACAAAGCGGTCAGCGGCGTACTCGCCTGGCCCACTATCGACAGCTTACCTTTCGCGCCTGACCTGGCGGTGATCTGCACCCACTCAAAACGTAACCTCGAATTGCTGCAACAGCTCGGCGAGAAAGGCTGCAAGGCCTGTATTATTCTCTCTGCGCCTGCCAGCCAGTCGGCGGAACTTAAAGCCTGCGCAAGCCAGTGGCAGATACGTCTGCTGGGACCGAACAGTCTTGGTCTGCTGGCCCCCTGGCAGGGACTCAATGCCAGCTTCTCGCCGGTACCCATAGAGAAAGGCCGTATCGCGTTTATCTCCCAGTCCGCCGCCGTGTCGAATACCATTCTCGACTGGGCGCAGCAGCGTAACCTCGGTTTTTCGTGGTTTATCGCGCTGGGTGACAGCCTGGACACCGATGTTGATGACCTGCTCGACTTCCTGGCTCGCGACGGTAAAACCAGCGCCATCCTCCTTTATCTGGAGCACCTCAGTGACGCACGTCGCTTTGTTTCCGCCTCACGCAGCGCCTCCCGTAATAAACCGATTCTGGTGATCAAGAGTGGTCGCAGCCGCGAAGCGCAGGCGTTGCTTGGCACCCACAGTGGTCTGGACGCGGCCTGGGATGCGGCCATTCAGCGCGCCGGATTGCTGCGGGTACAGGATACCCATGAGCTGTTTTCCGCCGTTGAATCGCTGAGTCATATGCGGCCACTGCGCGGTGACAGGCTGATGATCATCAGTAATGGTGCGGCGCCCGCCGCGCTGGCGCTGGATGAGCTTTATGCCCGCAACGGGAAACTGGCGCAGCTCAGCGATGAAACGCGTCGGCAGCTTGAGGCTATTTTGCCTGCCGGTGCGGGTCGTGGTAATCCGCTGGATTTAAAAGATGACGCCACCGCTGAGCGCTACGCTGCCTGTGTGGAGATCCTGCTCGACAGCCATGAACTTGATGCTTTAATGATCATTCATGCCCCAAGCGCGGTCGCGCCTGCGACTGAAACAGCCGCACATCTGATCGATACCGTGGCCCGCCACCCGCGCGGCAAGCTGGTGACGCTGCTGACCAACTGGAGCGGCGAGTTCTCTTCACAGGCTGCGCGTCGTGCCTTTACGCAGGCGGGTATACCGACCTGGCGTACGCCGGAAGGCACCGTGACCGCCTTTATGCATCAGGTTGAGTACCGGCGTAATCAGAAGCAGCTGCGCGAAACCCCTGCCCTGCCCGCCACGCTGAACCAGGACAGCGCCCATGCTCACCAGTTGTTGTCAAAGGCGCTGGCGCGCGGCATTACCTCACTGGATACTCACGAAGTGCAGCCGGTGCTGCAGGCTTATGGGCTCACGACGCTGCCAACCTGGATCGCCAGTGACAGCGCGGCAGCGGTAGCCATTGCTGACCAGATTGGCTACCCGGTGGCGCTGAAGCTGCGTTCACCCGATATCGCCCATAAGTCAGAGGTTCAGGGTGTGATGCTCTACCTGCGCAATGCCAGTGAAGTAGAGCATGCCGCCGAAGCTATTTTTGATCGGGTAAAGCAGACGCTGCCGCAGGCACGTATTGAGGGGCTGCTGGTTCAGAGCATGGCAAGCCGTGCGGGCGCGCAGGAACTGCGGGTTGTGGTCGACCAGGATGCACTGTTTGGCCCAATTATTATGCTGGGTGAAGGCGGAGTTGAATGGCAGGCTGATAAACAGGCTGCCGTTGCCCTCCCCCCGCTGAATATGACGCTGGCACGCTATCTGGTAATCCAGGCGATCAAGAGCGGAAAAATCCGCAGCCGCAGCGCCCTGAATCCGCTGGATATCCCCGGCCTGAGTCAGCTGCTGGTGCAGGTCTCTGATCTGGTCGTGGATTGCCCGGAGATCCAGCGACTGGATATTCATCCGCTGCTGGCGGCGGGCAATGACTTTACCCTGCTGGACGTCACTCTGACGCTGGCCCCGTTCCACGGCGATAACGAAACACGACTGGCCATTCGCCCTTATCCGCAGCATCTGGAAGAGCAGGTAGAGTTAAAAGATGGGCAATTCTGCCTGTTCCGCCCGATTCTGCCAGAGGATGAGCCTTTACTGCGCGATTTTATCAGTCAGGTTACCAAAGAGGATCTCTACTACCGCTACTTCAGTGAGATCAACGAGTTCACGCATGATGACCTCGCCAATATGACTCAGATCGATTATGACCGAGAGATGGCGATTGTGGCGGTCCGTCAGCATCAGGGGCGCCCCGAAATCATTGGCGTCACCCGCGCCATATCTGACGCTGATAACATTGATGCAGAGTTTTCAGTGCTGGTCCGTTCGGACCTGAAAGGGTTAGGTATGGGCCGTCGTCTGCTGGAAAAGATGATCCGCTATACCCGACATCACGGCTTGCAACAATTGAACGGTATCACCATGCCCCATAACCGCGGCATGATTACCCTGGCCCGAAAACTCAATTTTCATGTTGATATTCAACTGGATGACGGTATTGTCAGCCTGAAATTGTCTTTACAGAATGAGATCAGCTAACCTTGTAGAGAAAGGTAAAAAACGTTCGAATCAACGAAGTTGATGTTATTATTTATGGTTATAACCCTGATTTGATGGCAAAAGGCCATGCAATGAACAGAGAAGAAGTGCACTGTGATGTTGTCTAAATTTAAACGTAATAAACACCAACAACACCTCGCAGAGCTGCCGAAACTGTCACAATCCGTTGCGGATATGTCGACACTTTACTCGCCGGCCGAATTTCGTCAGACGTTGCTGGAGAAGATTGCGGCAGCGCAGACCCGCATCTGTATCGTTGCGCTCTATCTGGAAAACGATGACGCCGGACGTGCCGTCATGGATGCGCTTTATCATGCGAAGCAGGCGCGACCGGAGCTGGATATCTCAATTCTGGTAGACTGGCATCGTGCGCAGCGTGGGCGAATTGGCGCAGCGCGAGGCGTAACCAATGCCGACTGGTATTGCGAAATGGCGACGCGTTATGCCGATATTGCCATCCCGGTGTATGGTATTCCGGTTAATACCCGCGAAGCCCTGGGTGTACTCCATCTTAAAGGTTTCATTATTGATGATACGCTGCTCTACAGCGGCGCCAGCATCAATGATGTTTACCTGCATCAGCATGACAAGTATCGCTACGATCGCTACCAGGTTATCCGCAATTCGCAGCTGACCGATACCATGTATAACTGGATCACGCTCAATCTGAAGCCAGCAGAAGCGGTTAACCGGCTCGATTTTGCTGAGCGCCCTTCCAGCCCTGAAATTAAAAATGAGACGCGCCAGTTCCGTCAGGATCTGCGTGGCTTCAATTATCAGTTTGAAGGGAATGCCGGCAACGATGAACTGGCGGTCACGCCGCTGGTCGGTCTGGGTAAGCATAGCCTGCTTAATAAAACCATTTTTCACCTGATGCCCTGTGCAGAACAGAAGCTGATTATCTGTACACCCTACTTCAACCTGCCCGCCTTGCTGGTGCGTAATATCATTAACCTGCTGCGCCAGGGAAAACAGGTCGAGATTATCGTCGGTGATAAAACAGCCAATGATTTCTATATCGCGCCCGATCAACCGTTCAAAATTATCGGCGTGCTGCCATACCTGTATGAAATCAATCTGCGCCGTTTCCTTAGTCGGTTGCACTACTACGTTACGACCGGCCAGTTGGTCGTAAGACTGTGGAAGGATGGCGAGAACAGTTATCACCTTAAAGGGATGTGGGTCGATGATGAATGGCAGCTGATTACCGGCAATAACCTCAATCCACGTGCATGGCGGCTCGACCTGGAAAATGCGGTACTGATCCACGATCCTCATCAGCAATTAGCTGCGCAGCGTGAAAAAGAGCTGACGCTAATCCGTCAGCACACCACGGTAGTGACGCATTTCCGTGAGCTTGAAAGTATTGCTGATTATCCGGCCAAGGTGCGGAAACTGATTCGTCGTCTGCGCCGGATACGTATCGATCGTCTGATCAGCCGTATTCTTTAATCCCTGCGGCCATGAAGGCATCCATTATGCGAAGCGTGCTGCCTGCTTTGCTGTTGTGTAGTGGAAGTGCCCATATGGCGGAAGATCAATGAACAGGACGGGATAAAGCAGAACACTTTGTCGCCTCCGGCAGTGAATATGGACATCGCCAGCACCTTTCTGGCCAGCAAAGCAGGTCTGTCGGCATTATGTTTTCGTTAAGCCCTGGGGCGGGAAAAGAGCTGTATGACAGCCGCCCGAATGGCAGCGGCTGGAGCTGGAAAGATTTCGCCTGGGATGCCGCCGGTGCAGCCAGCGGCATTGCCCTGTGGAATCTGAGTCAGTAGCTGTTTTAAAGCTTAATCCCCTTACCACGCTTGTGCAGCAACAGCGACACCAGAAACGCCACCGCACCCATCGCTGAGACATACCAGAAAAAGGTGGTCTCAATCCCCTGCTTCTTCATCAGCAACGCGACATACTCTGCCGAACCACCGAAGATGGCATTCGCAACAGCGTAGGAGAGCCCGACACCCAGTGCGCGCACCTGCGGCGGAAACATTTCGGCTTTAAGGATTCCGCTGATAGCCGTGTAGAAGCTGGTAATCAGCAATGCCAGCATAATTAACAGGAAAGCCACGCCGGGACTCTGCACATTTTGGAGCAGCGTCAGAACTGGCACGGTACAGATAGCCGCGCCCGCACCAAAGATCATCATCGAGGTGCGACGACCGATTTTATCTGACAATGCACCAATAATCGGCTGAATCAGCATAAAGACCAGCAGCGCACCGGTCATCAGCCCGCTGGCCGTTTTAGGATCCATACCCGATGTATTAACCAGATACTTCTGCATGTAGGTGGTGAAGGTATAAAAACTCAGGGAACCGCCTGCGGTGAAACCCAGCACCATCAGGAAAGGACGGGTATGGTTGCGCAACAATCCAATTACGCTTCCCGCATCGCGATGTTCGCGGCTGGTCTTGTCTGACGTTTCTTCCAGAGAGCGCCGTAACCATAATGCGACAACCGCGAGCAGTGCGCCGAGGAAGAAGGGGATTCGCCAGCCCCAGTTGCGTAGCTCCGCGTCAGTGAGCAGAAATTGCAGCAGCACCACCGTCAGTACCGCCGCTAACTGGCCACCGATCAGCGTGACATACTGAAATGAGGCGTAGAATCCTTTGCGCCCTTCCAGTGCCACTTCGCTCATGTAGGTTGCGCTGGTCCCATATTCCCCACCCACCGATAATCCCTGAAACATACGCGCCAGCAGCAGAATGACGGGAGCCGCTACGCCTATCGTTGCGTAACCAGGCAGGCAGGCAATGACCAGCGACCCGAAACACATCATACAGACCGAAACCAGCATCGAATTTTTTCGGCCATGTTTGTCGCCGATATAGCCGAACAGCCAGCCACCAATCGGACGCATCAGAAATCCTGCCGCAAAAACGCCCGCAGTCTGTAACAACTGCGTGGTGGTATCGCCCTGCGGAAAGAAGATGTGCGCAAAGTAGAGCGAGAAGAATGAATAGACATAGAAGTCGAACCATTCAACCAGGTTGCCCGATGACGCGCCGACGATAGCCCAGATGCGTTTCCTTGTATCATCCGGCTGAATTTTATTATTTGTTGTTGTCATGCCTTACCTCTGTTCCTTGCTGATCAACAGCGTTTAAAGGATTGAGTAAAGCATTTAAGTCTACTGAAGGTAAAGGCGGGGTAATCTGAGATTAATATTGTGAGCCATATCGCCAATTAGCGAAAAATCAGCGAGTTGCTGGTGATTCTTGAGAGAAGCATGGGGGTTGCGAGGGCTGCTGGAAGTGGAATTGCGGTCACTATTTCTACTTAATGTCGCAAAATCTGGACGTAAAAAAGCCCCGCACTCGCGTGCGGGGCTTCTTCACTTATTTGATGCCTGGCAGTTCCCTACTCTCGCATGGGGAGGCCCCACACTACCATCGGCGCTACGGCGTTTCACTTCTGAGTTCGGCATGGGGTCAGGTGGGACCACCGCGCTACAGCCGCCAGGCAAATTCTGTCTCTGCGCCGCCACAGGGGCCGCGCAGAATATCCGGTACAAAGCTGAAAATCGTGTCTCTCAAAAACGCCTCTGGCGTTGTAAGGTTAAGCCTCACGGGTCATTAGTACCGGTTAGCTCAACGCATCGCTGCGCTTACACACCCGGCCTATCAACGTCGTAGTCTTCAACGTCCCTTCAGGACCCTCAAGGGGTCAGGGAGAACTCATCTCGGGGCAAGTTTCGTGCTTAGATGCTTTCAGCACTTATCTTTTCCGCACTTAGCTACCGGGCAATGCCATTGGCATGACAACCCGAACACCAGTGGTGCGTTCACTCCGGTCCTCTCGTACTAGGAGCAACCCCCCTCAATTCTCCAGCGCCCACGGCAGATAGGGACCGAACTGTCTCACGACGTTCTAAACCCAGCTCGCGTACCACTTTAAACGGCGAACAGCCGTACCCTTGGGACCTACTTCAGCCCCAGGATGTGATGAGCCGACATCGAGGTGCCAAACACCGCCGTCGATATGAACTCTTGGGCGGTATCAGCCTGTTATCCCCGGAGTACCTTTTATCCGTTGAGCGATGGCCCTTCCATTCAGAACCACCGGATCACTATGACCTGCTTTCGCACCTGCTCGAGCCGTCACTCTCGCAGTCAAGCCAGCTTATGCCATTGCACTAACCTCACGATGTCCGACCGTGATTAGCTGACCTTCGTGCTCCTCCGTTACTCTTTAGGAGGAGACCGCCCCAGTCAAACTACCCACCAGACACTGTCCGCAGCCCGGGTAACGGGCCTACGTTAGAACATCAAACATTAAAGGGTGGTATTTCAAGGTTGGCTCCACGCAGACTGGCGTCCGCGCTTCAAAGCCTCCCACCTATCCTACACATCAAGGCTCAATGTTCAGTGTCAAGCTGTAGTAAAGGTTCACGGGGTCTTTCCGTCTTGCCGCGGGTACACTGCATCTTCACAGCGAGTTCAATTTCACTGAGTCTCGGGTGGAGACAGCCTGGCCATCATTACGCCATTCGTGCAGGTCGGAACTTACCCGACAAGGAATTTCGCTACCTTAGGACCGTTATAGTTACGGCCGCCGTTTACCGGGGCTTCGATCAAGAGCTTCTCCTTGCGGATAACCCCATCAATTAACCTTCCGGCACCGGGCAGGCGTCACACCGTATACGTCCACTTTCGTGTTTGCACAGTGCTGTGTTTTTAATAAACAGTTGCAGCCAGCTGGTATCTTCGACTGGCTTCGGCTCGGGGAGCAAGTCCCTCCACCTACGCGCCAGCGTGCCTTCTCCCGAAGTTACGGCACCATTTTGCCTAGTTCCTTCACCCGAGTTCTCTCAAGCGCCTTGGTATTCTCTACCTGACCACCTGTGTCGGTTTGGGGTACGATTCTGTGTTACCTGATGCTTAGAGGCTTTTCCTGGAAGCAGGGCATTTATCACTTCAGCACCGTAGTGCCTCGTCGTCACGCCTCAGCGTTAATAAGGGACCGGATTTACCTGGACCCTCCGCCTACACGCTTAAACCGGGACAACCGTCGCCCGGCTGATATAGCCTTCTCCGTCCCCCCTTCGCAGTAACACCGAGTACAGGAATATTAACCTGTTTCCCATCGACTACGCCTTTCGGCCTCGCCTTAGGGGTCGACTCACCCTGCTCCGATTAACGTTGAACAGGAACCCTTGGTCTTCCGGCGAGCGGGCTTTTCACCCGCTTTATCGTTACTTATGTCAGCATTCGCACTTCTGATACCTCCAGCATGCCTCACAGCACACCTTCGACGGCTTACAGAACGCTCCCCTACCCAACAACGCCTAAGCGTCGCTGCCGCAGCTTCGGTGCATGGTTTAGCCCCGTTACATCTTCCGCGCAGGCCGACTCGACCAGTGAGCTATTACGCTTTCTTTAAATGATGGCTGCTTCTAAGCCAACATCCTGGCTGTCTGTGCCTTCCCACATCGTTTCCCACTTAACCATGACTTTGGGACCTTAGCTGGCGGTCTGGGTTGTTTCCCTCTTCACGACGGACGTTAGCACCCGCCGTGTGTCTCCCGTGATAACATTCCTCGGTATTCGCAGTTTGCATCGGGTTGGTAAGCCGGGATGGCCCCCTAGCCGAAACAGTGCTCTACCCCCGAGGATGAGTTCACGAGGCGCTACCTAAATAGCTTTCGGGGAGAACCAGCTATCTCCCGGTTTGATTGGCCTTTCACCCCCAGCCACAGGTCATCCGCTAATTTTTCAACATTAGTCGGTTCGGTCCTCCAGTTAGTGTTACCCAACCTTCAACCTGCCCATGGCTAGATCACCGGGTTTCGGGTCTATACCCTGCAACTTAACGCCCAGTTAAGACTCGGTTTCCCTGCGGCTCCCCTATACGGTTAACCTTGCTACAGAATATAAGTCGCTGACCCATTATACAAAAGGTACGCAGTCACCCCCATAAAGAAGGCTCCCACTGCTTGTACGTACACGGTTTCAGGTTCTGTTTCACTCCCCTCGCCGGGGTTCTTTTCGCCTTTCCCTCACGGTACTGGTTCACTATCGGTCAGTCAGGAGTATTTAGCCTTGGAGGATGGTCCCCCCATATTCAGACAGGATACCACGTGTCCCGCCTTACTCATCGAGCTCACAGCACGTGTGCTTTTGTGTACGGGAGTATCACCCTGTACCCTGCGACTTTCCAGACGCTTCCACTAACACACATGCTGATTCAGGCTCTGGGCTGCTCCCCGTTCGCTCGCCGCTACTGGGGGAATCTCGGTTGATTTCTTTTCCTCGGGGTACTTAGATGTTTCAGTTCCCCCGGTTCGCCTTGCAGCACTATGTATTCATGCTGCAATGATGCACAGAGTGCACCGGGTTTCCCCATTCGGACATCGACGGCTGTAGCGGTTCATATCACCTTACCGTCGCTTTACGCAGATTAGCACGTCCTTCATCGCCTCTGACTGCCTGGGCATCCACCGTGTACGCTTAGTCGCTTAACCTCACAACCCACAGGCGTTTTTCAACGCTGCAGACTGCAAGCATTTGAGAGACTCGAACGTATCGTATTTTTCATTCTTATTACGGAGAATGAAAACGACACGTCGTTTCAATTTTCAGCTTGTTCCGGATTGTTAAAGAGCAAATATCTCAAACGCGGCCCGGCTGCTTACGCAACCAAATCGGTTTTGAGATACTGTATGGAGACACCTTTCACCTGTCACCAAGCAGGTGGCGTCCCCTAGGGGATTCGAACCCCTGTTGCCGCCGTGAAAGGGCGGAGTCCTAACCGCTAGACGAAGGGGACACGATAGTGTCACGACTTCGCAGCCGTCCTGCTCATTACTTTTTATCAGACAATCTGTGTGGACACTGCGCGGGAAGGTATCTTCAGGTAAGGAGGTGATCCAACCGCAGGTTCCCCTACGGTTACCTTGTTACGACTTCACCCCAGTCATGAATCACAAAGTGGTAAGCGCCCTCCCGAAGGTTAAGCTACCTACTTCTTTTGCAACCCACTCCCATGGTGTGACGGGCGGTGTGTACAAGGCCCGGGAACGTATTCACCGTGGCATTCTGATCCACGATTACTAGCGATTCCGACTTCACGGAGTCGAGTTGCAGACTCCGATCCGGACTACGACGCACTTTGTGAGGTCCGCTTGCTCTCGCGAGGTCGCTTCTCTTTGTATGCGCCATTGTAGCACGTGTGTAGCCCTACTCGTAAGGGCCATGATGACTTGACGTCATCCCCACCTTCCTCCGGTTTATCACCGGCAGTCTCCTTTGAGTTCCCGACCGAATCGCTGGCAACAAAGGATAAGGGTTGCGCTCGTTGCGGGACTTAACCCAACATTTCACAACACGAGCTGACGACAGCCATGCAGCACCTGTCTCAGAGTTCCCGAAGGCACCAAAGCATCTCTGCTAAGTTCTCTGGATGTCAAGAGTAGGTAAGGTTCTTCGCGTTGCATCGAATTAAACCACATGCTCCACCGCTTGTGCGGGCCCCCGTCAATTCATTTGAGTTTTAACCTTGCGGCCGTACTCCCCAGGCGGTCGACTTAACGCGTTAGCTCCGGAAGCCACTCCTCAAGGGAACAACCTCCAAGTCGACATCGTTTACGGCGTGGACTACCAGGGTATCTAATCCTGTTTGCTCCCCACGCTTTCGCACCTGAGCGTCAGTCTTTGTCCAGGGGGCCGCCTTCGCCACCGGTATTCCTCCAGATCTCTACGCATTTCACCGCTACACCTGGAATTCTACCCCCCTCTACAAGACTCAAGCCTGCCAGTTTCAAATGCAGTTCCCAGGTTAAGCCCGGGGATTTCACATCTGACTTAACAGACCGCCTGCGTGCGCTTTACGCCCAGTAATTCCGATTAACGCTTGCACCCTCCGTATTACCGCGGCTGCTGGCACGGAGTTAGCCGGTGCTTCTTCTGCGGGTAACGTCAATCGGTGCGGTTATTAACCACATCGCCTTCCTCCCCGCTGAAAGTACTTTACAACCCGAAGGCCTTCTTCATACACGCGGCATGGCTGCATCAGGCTTGCGCCCATTGTGCAATATTCCCCACTGCTGCCTCCCGTAGGAGTCTGGAC
Source organism: Pantoea sp. 9140 (assembly GCF_000745295.1). Classification (NCBI taxonomy): domain Bacteria; kingdom Pseudomonadati; phylum Pseudomonadota; class Gammaproteobacteria; order Enterobacterales; family Erwiniaceae; genus Pantoea; species Pantoea sp. 9140. Next base: position 2,979,874 of record NZ_JQNO01000001.1, read on the forward strand.
CGTGTCTCAGTTCCAGTGTGGCTGGTCATCCTCTCAGACCAGCTAGGGATCGTCGCCTAGGTGGGCCATTACCCCGCCTACTAGCTAATCCCATCTGGGTTCATCCGATAGTGAGAGGCCCGAAGGTCCCCCTCTTTGGTCTTGCGACGTTATGCGGTATTAGCCACCGTTTCCAGTGGTTATCCCCCTCTATCGGGCAGATCCCCAGACATTACTCACCCGTCCGCCACTCGTCACCCAAGGAGCAAGCTCCTCTGTGCTACCGTCCGACTTGCATGTGTTAGGCCTGCCGCCAGCGTTCAATCTGAGCCATGATCAAACTCTTCAATTTAAGTTTGATTTGCTTAAACAAGTTAAGCGGTGCTCATCTGTAAAACGTCATAATGAATTTCATTATGTGTTCACTCGTGAGGCTTTGATATTTTGTTGCGTCCGGAGACGCTGATATCAATCCTGCGAGTGCCCACACAGATTGTCTGATAAATTGTTAAAGAGCAGTGCGAACAGTGCGTTAGCGTCCTGTCGCGAGGTGGCGTATATTACGCTTTCCTCCTGCAGAGTCAACCTCTTTCTCAGAAGTTTTTCTCCGGCGGCGCAGTCTCCTGTGCCTCTCAGCCCGTTTCCCGTTGCCGGTGTTCCGTGTCGATGGAGGCGCATTATAGGGAACGGCTCAGATAGCGCAAGTGCAAATGATAACTTTTTTACTGACCGTTCAATTTGCACTCAAAAGGTATGCTAAATAAGCAAAAACCCCGCAAAAGGGCAAAAAAACGGGCCAGTGGCCCGTTTTTCAACTCACATTATTACTGATGTGCAGTAATGACGTCGTTTTCCACATCCATTTCGATGGTTTTGCCTGGCACCAGCGAACCGGCAAGGATCTGCTGAGCCAGCGGGTTCTCAATCTGCTGCTGTATCGCACGTTTGAGAGGTCGTGCACCATAGACCGGATCATATCCGTTCTCGGCCAGCAGTTTGATCGCATCCTCTGAGATGTGCAGCTGATAACCACGTTCATCCAGACGTTTATACAACCGCTGCAGCTGAATCTGCGCAATAGACGCAATGTGTTTTTCTGCCAGCGGATGGAAGACGACCACTTCATCAATACGGTTGACGAATTCCGGACGGAAATGCTGTCCGACCACACCCATCACAATATCTTTCATTTCCGGGTAGCTGAGATTGCCGAACCGTTCCTGGATTAAATCTGATCCCAGGTTAGAGGTCATGATCACCACACTGTTACGGAAGTCGACCGTACGACCCTGCCCATCCGTCAGACGCCCATCATCCAGCACCTGCAGCAGAATGTTGAAGACATCAGGATGCGCCTTCTCAACTTCATCCAGCAGAATGACCGAATAAGGACGACGACGTACCGCTTCGGTCAGATAACCGCCCTCTTCATAGCCGACATAGCCCGGAGGTGCGCCCACCAGCCGCGACACCGAATGTTTTTCCATAAATTCGGACATGTCGATACGCACCATCGCATCGTCACTGTCGAACAGGAAGTTAGCCAGCGATTTACACAGTTCGGTCTTACCTACCCCGGTAGGTCCCAGGAACAGGAAGGAACCAATTGGCCGGTTAGGATCTGACAGGCCAGCGCGACTACGGCGGATGGCATTGGATACCGCTTCAACCGCTTCATCCTGTCCGATGACCCGGCCGTGCAGATCCTGTTCCATGCGCAGTAACTTATCGCGCTCACCTTCCATCATTCGCGCCACCGGGATACCGGTCCAGCGCGCCAGCACATCCGCAATCTCCACATCCGTTACACGGTTGCGCAGTAGCTTCATGGTTTTGCCTTCCGCCTGGGTCGCTGCGGCTAGCTGTTTTTCCAGTTCCGGAATTTTACCGTACTGCAGTTCTGACATCTGAGCGAGATCGCCCTGACGACGAGCCTGCTCTAAGTTCAGACGCGCCTGCTCAAGTTCAGCTTTAATATTCTGCGTGCCCGACAGCGAAGCTTTCTCAGTCTTCCACTCATCTTCCAGCTCGGCATATTCGCGCTCTTTCTGGTTCAGCTCAGTTTCCAGCATCTCCAGACGTTTGATACTGGCATCATCCGCCTCTTTCTTCAGCGCCTGCTGCTCCAGCTTCAGCTGAATGATGCGGCGCTCAAGACGATCCAGTGACTCCGGCTTCGAGTCCATCTGCATACGAATGCTGGATGCCGCCTCATCAATCAGGTCAATCGCTTTATCCGGCAACTGGCGATCAGCAATGTAACGATGAGACAGCGTCGCCGCTGCGACAATCGCCGGGTCAGTAATCTGCACATGGTGATGCAGTTCGTAACGCTCTTTCAGGCCACGCAGAATAGCGATGGTGTCTTCCACACTCGGCTCAGCCACAAAGACTTTCTGGAAACGACGCTCCAGCGCAGCATCTTTTTCAATGTACTGACGGTACTCATCCAGCGTAGTGGCGCCCACGCAGTGCAGTTCACCACGCGCCAGCGCAGGCTTAAGCATGTTACCGGCGTCCATTGCACCGTCCGCTTTACCGGCGCCTACCATGGTATGAAGTTCGTCAATAAACAGAATGACGTTGCCTTCCTGCTTCGACAGGTCACTCAGCACGCCTTTCAGACGCTCTTCGAATTCACCGCGATATTTCGCCCCGGCCACAAGCGCACCCATATCCAGCGCCAGTACCCTGCGGCCTTTCAGACCTTCAGGGACTTCGCCGTTAATGATGCGCTGCGCCAGCCCTTCGACAATCGCGGTTTTACCCACGCCAGGCTCACCAATCAGCACCGGGTTATTTTTAGTACGGCGCTGCAGAACCTGAATGGTGCGGCGAATCTCTTCGTCGCGGCCGATGACCGGATCGAGTTTGCCCTTCTCGGCACGCTCGGTCAGATCAATAGTGTATTTCTTCAATGCCTGGCGCTGATCTTCAGCCCCCTGATCGTTCACGTTGTCTCCTCCCCGCATCTGTTCAATCGCACTGGTGATTTTTTCGCGCGTTGCGCCCGCTGCTTTAAGTAGATCGGCCAGTGAACCACGAGATTCAAGGGCGGCCAGAACAAATAATTCGGATGAAATAAAGTTATCGTTGCGCTTCTGCGCCAGCTTGTCACACAGGTTTAATACCCGGACGAGGTCAGATGAGGGTTGTACATCCCCTTCGCTGCCTTCAACTTGTGGCAGGCGATCGATGGCCTGCTCAACCTGAACGCGTAAGGGGGTAACGTTGACACCCGCAGAAGTCAGTAAAGGTGAAACCGATCCGCCTTCCTGTTTGAGCAACGCGCTCATCAGGTGCAGAGGTTCAATGAATTGGTTGTCGTGTCCCAGAGCCAGGGACTGCGCGTCGGCGAGAGCCAGCTGAAATTTGTTAGTAAGACGATCCAGACGCATAATTCCTCCCATTACAGGTCAAAATGCTACTGGAGATTAAATGAGGTCATCCCTCAAAAATTTCAAGGTTAATGACCTGAGATTTGAGTAAAAAATACGCTAACTGGACCGTCTTATGGCGTAAGGTTATAACAGCCAGATCAAAGTTGCCATACGCCCGGTGATCCCATCGCGGCGGAAGGAGAAGAAATCGTCGCGCTGCGTAAAGGTACAACGGCTGTCGGCACTGATTGATTTCACGCCCGCAGCCTGCAGTCGCCTACGCGCCAGCAGCCAGATATCAGCGTAAAATTTCTCGCCTGAGGGGCGGAAAGCCTGCACGGCGCGAGGATCCTGAGCTATAAAGGCCTCACGTACTTCTGCACCGACCTCAAATGCATCCGGCCCGATTGCCGGACCCAGCCAGGCATGGATCTGATCCGGCGGGGAACGAAACTGCGCCAGGGTATTTTCCAGTACACCCGCACACAGTCCGCGCCAGCCTGCATGTGCTGCCGCCACTTCCGTCCCATCCTGCGAACAGAACAGAACCGGCAGGCAGTCAGCGGTCATGATGGCGCAGACGACGCCGGGCTGATCGGTGATACAGGCATCGGCACGTAATGGCGTACCTTCTCCTGCAGCCAGACGCCCAACCTCCGTGCCATGAACCTGATCCAGCCACTGCGGCATCGCAGGCAAGCCCGCCTCTTCAACCAGCAACTGCCGGTTACGCGTTACCGTATCCGGATTATCCCCTACGTGACCGCCGAGATTCAGTGCATCCCAGGGCGATGTGCTAATGCCACCCTGTCGCTGCGTCGAGCAGGCCCGAACGCGTGACGGAGCGGGCCATTGAGGCGTAATCAGATTCATCACCAGTTCATCTGGTCTTTAAATTCTTCGGTGTCTGCTTTTAACGCCGCGATCAGATCAACCATATCCTGCGGAAGCGCCGCATGGAATTCCATTTCAATCCCGCTGATAGGGTGATACAGACGCAGCATGGTAGCGTGCAGAGCCTGACGATCAAAACTGCGCAGCGTAGTGATAAATGCCTCTGATGCGCCTTTTGGCGGACGCGGACGGCCACCATAAAGCGGATCGCCCACCAGCGGATGGCTGATGTGAGACATATGCACACGGATCTGGTGAGTACGACCCGTTTCCAGGCGCAGACGCAGACGGGTATGCGCGCGGAAGTGCTCCATGATGCGGTAATGCGTCACCGCCGGCTTACCCATCGGGTGAACCGCCATGTGGGTGCGTTTGGTTGAGTGGCGGCTGATAGGCTGCTCAACCGTGCCGCCCGCCGTCATATTACCAATAGCGACCGCTTCATATTCACGAGTGATTTCGCGACGTTGCAGCGAGTCCACCAGATGCGTCTGAGCCGGTACAGTTTTCGCCACCACCATTAAACCGGTGGTGTCTTTATCCAGGCGGTGTACGATGCCCGCGCGTGGCACATCCATAATCGCCGGATAGTGATGAAGTAAGGCGTTGAGTACCGTGCCATCCGGATTACCGGCGCCAGGGTGAACCACAAAGTCGCGTGGTTTGTTGATGACGATGATGTCTTCATCTTCATAAACGATGTCGAGTGGCAGATTTTGCGGTTCCCAGCGCTGTGCCTCTTCGATCTCAGCGTCAATCGCGACCAGCTCGCCGCCCAGCACTTTTTCTTTAGGTGTATCGACCATGACGCCGTTTACTGTTACGCGACGGTCGAGGATCCACTCTTTTATGCGGGAACGTGAATAATCAGGGAACAATTCCGCCAAAGTCTGATCTAAGCGTTGTCCGAGTTGTGATTCGGATACCGTTGCGGTGAGTTGAACTTGTTGTGCCATATACAGCTTCTTCGTTAACGTTGGGTTTTCACGGCGATGCCGTTTAATATAATGTGCTATCGTACCTGGTCATTACCGGGAGCTATACGGACAGCTTCCGCCATAACATTTGAGGATAATCACTTCGTCATGACGCGTATGAAACATCTGGTGGCTGCTGCCACACTGAGCCTGGCACTTGTTGGTTGTTCCGGCTCAAATGACGCGGTACCGGACAGCCCGCCTTCTGAAATCTATGCTACAGCGCAGCAAAAGCTGCAGGACGGTAACTTTAAAGCCGCGATTAAGCAACTGGAAGCGCTGGATAATCGTTATCCGTTCGGTCCTTATTCGCAGCAGGTGCAGCTGGATTTAATCTACGCGTACTATAAAAATGCCGATCTGCCCCTGGCGCAGGCTGCCATTGCCCGCTTTATGCGTCTTAACCCCACACATCCGAACATTGACTATGTCATCTATATGAAAGGTCTGACGGACATGGCGCTGGATGACTCAGCACTGCAGGGCTTCTTTGGTATCGATCGTTCTGACCGCGATCCGACGCACGCTCGTGATGCCTTCCGCGACTTCTCCCAGCTGCTGCGCAGTTACCCGAACAGCCAGTATGCGGCTGATGCTCAGAAACGCCTGGTCTATCTGAAAGACCGCCTGGCGAAATATGAGCTGTCAGTGGCGCAATTCTATACTAAGCGTGAGGCGTATGTCGCGGTTGTTAACCGTGTCGAAGGTATGATGCGCGATTATCCGGATACTCAGGCAACACACGATGCGCTGCCGCTGATGGAAAATGCTTACCGCAATCTGCAGCTCAACGCTGAAGCAGACAAAGTGGCCAAAATCATTGCAGCGAACAACAGCTGATAGCCCGATAGTTTTTCAGCCATAAAAAAAGCAGCCTGCGATGGCTGCTTTTTTTTGCTCAAAGAACAGTCAGAAGTGGATCTGATGCCAGCGAGCTAACTCATCAAGCATGCCGTGTTAATCGTTTCGCTTCAAGCCATTTCAGCCAGTTTCTCAGCCTTTCTCACAGAATGTCGTGACTGACAAAAAGTGACATTTTTTCGTGATCGAAATCGCACATTCAACGCTTTTTCACGCTATGCTGAAAAGACCAAGACGGAAATGACAGAGAGGTAAGAACGATGATTCTGAACATTACCAGTAAACAAATGGAAATTACTCCGGCAATCCGAAGCCATGTTGAAGACCGTCTCGCCAAGCTCGAAAAATGGCAAACTGACCTGATTAACCCGCATATTGTCCTGTCCAAAGAGCCCAAAGAATTCGTGGCTGACGCCACCATTAACACACCTAACGGGACTCTGGTGGCCAGCGCCAAGCATGATGATATGTACACCGCGATCAACGATTTGATTGCGAAGCTCGAACGTCAGCTGAATAAAGTTCAGCATAAGTCTGAAGCACGCCGCGCCAGTGCCAGCGTAAAAGATATTATCCCCGCCGACGAAGAGTCCTGAGTTTGTTAACGCGCCTTCGGGCGCGTTTTTTATTGACAGCTTTTAAGCAGTACGGTTACTCTCAGGTCACTCTCTTTTCGGACATTCCCATGAAACTTGATCTGTTTTTCTTCGCTTTCTTTTTTACCTTCCCCTGAACGGGAGGCCATTCGTCGTGTGAAAATGAAAGCGAAGACGAACAACGAAGCCTCCCAACCGGGAGGCTTTTTTATTGGATAGCATACAGGTGAGCCCTATGAATCCCGACAATCCATTGCTGGCGCTACGCGACAAGATCAGCGCAGTGGATAAAAAACTTCTGACGCTGCTGGCCGAGCGTCGTCTGCTGGCAGTTGAAGTCGCGCAAGCGAAACTGGCAACGCATCGCCCGATTCGCGATGTGGAGCGCGAACGTGCGCTGCTGGAGAATCTGATTGTGCTCGGTAAAGCGCACAAACTGGATGCGCACTACATCACCCGCCTGTTCCAGCTGGTCATCGAAGATTCCGTGCTGACTCAGCAGGCACTGCTGCAGAAAAACCTCAACCATCCCCATGCGCATGCCGCCCGCATCGCTTTCCTTGGTCCGAAAGGCTCTTACTCACATCTTGCCGCACGCAACTACGCATCGCGCCATTTCGATAGCATGGTGGAATGTGGCTGCCTGAAGTTTCACGACATCATCAAACAGGTCGAGAATGGCGTGGCTGATTACGCCGTAATGCCGATTGAGAATACCAGTTCGGGCTCTATTAACGACGTCTACGATCTGCTGCAACAGACCAGCCTCTCTATCGTGGGCGAATTAACCTTACCTATCGACCACTGCGTACTGGTAAATGGTCCCACCGATCTGCAGCAGATTGAGACGGTGTACAGCCATCCTCAACCCTTCCAGCAGTGCAGCCAGTTCATTAACCGCTTCCCGCACTGGAAAATCGAATATACCGAGAGTACCGCAGCAGCGATGGAGAAAGTGGCTGCGCTCAACTCACCTAAGGTGGCAGCGCTGGGTAGTGAAGCAGGCGGCGAGCTCTATCAGTTGCAGGTGCTGGAACGTAATCTGGCCAATCAGCAGCAGAACCATACCCGCTTTATCGTGCTGGCCCGCAAACCAATTGAGGTGTCGGACCAGGTCCCGGCGAAAACCACGCTGATCATGGCAACCGGCCAGCAGGCAGGTGCGCTGGTCGATGCGCTGCTGGTTCTGCGTAAGCACAATCTGATTATGAGCAAGCTGGAGTCCCGCCCGATTAATGGCAATCCGTGGGAAGAGATGTTTTACATTGATGTGCAGGGCAATCTGCAGTCAGAGCGGATGCAGCAGGCGCTTCAGGAACTGCAAACCATGACACGCTCGCTGAAGGTGCTGGGCTGCTATCCCAGCGAGAATGTGGTGCCAGTTGACCCTGGCGAATAAAAAGAAAAGAAAAAAGGCATCCGATTGGATGCCTTCTTCATTTATGGACGGCTGTCATTGGCCGAACGCAACAGACTGCGGCTTTCAACCAGGAAGCGTTTCGCGTGATCGCCAAACCACTGCTCTACCCGGTTAAAGCTGGCAATAAACGCCTGCTTGTCACCCTGCTCCAGCAGGGCTATTGCTTCGCCAAACCGCTGGTAATAGCGTTTGATCAGCGCCAGATTGCTCTCTGAGGACATGATGATATCCGCATAAAGCTGCGGATCCTGCGCGAACAATCGTCCCACCATCGCCAGTTCCAGCCGGTAAATCGGCGACGAGAGCGCCAATAGCTGATCGAGATTGACGTTCTCTTCAGCTAAATGCAGGCCATAGGCAAAGGTGGCAAAGTGACGGAGCGCCTGAATGAAGGCCATGTTCTGGTCATGCTCAACCGCGCTGATACGGTGCAGACGCGCACCCCAGACCTGAATCTGCTCCAGGAACCACTGGTAGGCTTCCGGCTGTCGGCCATCACACCAGACCACCACCTGTTTTGCCAGACTGCCGCTGTCCGGGCCAAACATCGGATGCAGACCCAGCACCGGGCCGTTATGAGCGGCCAGCATCGCCTGCAGAGGGCGGTTTTTCACTGACGCCAGATCGACCAGGATACAATCTTCAGGCAGTGGCGGCAGCTGAGCAATGACCTGCTCGGTCAGGTGAATCGGCACACTGATGATCACCATGCCGGCATCACTAAGCAGTGACTCAGCCTGTGGCCAATCCTCTTTATCCAGCGTTTTGACCGTATAGCCTGACAGCCCGAGCATTTTTTCGAACAACCGGCCCATCTGGCCCTTGCCACCGACGATCACCACCGGGCGCAGTTCAGGACAGAGGGTTTTAAAGCCTTTGTCATTTTCGCTGGTATAGGATTCACGCATCACACGACGCAGCACATCCTCTATCAAATCCGGTGGTACACCGAGCGCCTCAGCCTCTTTGCGACGGGAAGCCAGCATAGACGCTTCCCGTTCAGGGACATAGATAGGCAGTCCGTAACGGCTCTTGACCTCCCCTACTTCCGCTACCAGCTCCAGCCGTTTAGCCAGCAGATCCAGCAGCGCTTTATCAACACTGTCAATTTGATCGCGTAACGCGGTCAGTTCAGCCACCATTGCTCTTACACCTCTTGTGACAGACGCGCCGACAGCACTCCCTGCAGATCCTGATGCATCTCACGCAGCAACGTTTCGGTCACTTCCCAGTTGATGCAGGCATCAGTTACGGAAACGCCATACTTCATTTCGCTGCGTGGCTGTTCAGAAGACTGATTACCCTCATTGATATGGCTTTCCAGCATCAGACCAATGATTGAACGGTTACCGTCTTTGATCTGCGCGATAGCGGATTCCGCTACGCCAGGCTGACGGCTGTAGTCTTTGTTCGAATTGCCATGGCTGCAATCTATCATTAAGGCTGGACGCAGTCCCGCTTTGAGCATCTCTTTTTCACACTGCGCGACATCTTCAGGACCGTAGTTCGGCGCTTTGCCACCACGCAGAATCACGTGACCATCCGGATTGCCCTGCGTCTGCAGCAGGCAGACCTGACCAGCCTGATTGATCCCGACAAAACGGTGCGGCATTGCAGCAGCACGCATGGCGTTGATTGCCGTTCCCAGACTGCCATCGGTGCCGTTTTTAAAGCCGACCGGCATAGACAGGCCCGAGGCCATTTCACGGTGCGTCTGAGATTCTGTCGTCCGTGCGCCAATGGCAGACCAGCTGAACAGGTCGCCCAGGTATTGCGGGCTATTCGGATCCAATGCTTCAGTCGCCAGCGGCAGGCCCATTTCAACCAGGTTCACCAGCAGCTGACGCGCAATGTGCAGACCCGCTTCCATATCAAACGAGTTATCCATGTAAGGATCATTAATCAGCCCTTTCCAGCCGACAGTCGTACGAGGCTTTTCAAAATAGACGCGCATCACGATATAAAGCTGATCTTTCAGCTCTTCAGAAAGGGTTTGCAGACGATGAGCATATTCAAGCGCCACTTCAGTATCGTGAATCGAGCAGGGTCCGCACACCACCAGCAGACGCGGATCGCGGCCGGCAATAATGTCAGAGATAGTCTGGCGGGACGCCGCGACCTGCTCCTGCTGTTCAGTAGTCAGTGGAAACTTCGCTTTCAGCTCTTCAGGCGTAATGAGTACCTGTTCACCGGCGATATGAACATTGTTCAGCGCGTCTTTTTGCATGATGGCGATCCTTTAGCTCGTATTAGCTGATTGTGGCTCCTCATTGAGGAATGCAAATACTGTATCACAGGCAATACATAGCGCAATATTATATGTACACATTTATTACCACAAATCAAACACTGCCAAGCTTACCAATTAAATAACCTTTAAATTCATAACATTAATTAAGATACGCAAAAAATGGCGAGCTACCATAATGTAATTATATGTTTACACATGCGTATGTTGCGTTTCTGCTCCCCACAGGCAGAATGAAAGAATGATTCTGTTAAAACTGAGAGAGTTATGCGCCCATCGCTACAGAAAATTTATCTGCGACCGTTTGAGCTCAATGACATAGCCGCATTTACTGCTGCGGTTAATGCCTCTCTGGACAGCCTGATCCCCTGGATGGTCTGGGCGCATCACGATTATCAGCCTCACGAAGCAGAAAGCTGGATCCGCTTTACTCACTGGCAGCGGATGAAGGAGGAAGCAGAAGAGTTTGCGATTGTCGATCAACATGACCGGCTGCTGGGTGGCGCAGGCATACGCTTTGCCCGTCATCCGGGTGACACCAGCGCAATTGGCTACTGGGTTCGTAGTGATGCACAGCGTCAGGGGATCGCGAGCCGCGCGGTAACAAAGCTGCTGCCGCTGGGATTTTCACGCCCGGAGACACGGGTGATTGAAATTCTGGCCGCTGAGGATAACCTGGCCAGTCGGGGCGTAGCGGAGAAGTGCGGCGGCCAGTTTATTGGCTGTCGCTATGGCCTGATCGTATTAGAGGCGGGGCCGGTGAATACCGCGATTTATCATTTTCAGCGGCCGGATGCTGGTTAACTGCTGCCATCTGGTTGTCATCAGGACAAAAAAAGGGGCTGGCAGATGCCAACCCCTTGTTTGCTATTAACTTTTAGATGTCGCGTTAGCGATACCTTAGTTAAGACGCTCTTTAATACGAGCAGACTTACCAGTACGCTCACGCAGGTAGTACAGTTTGGCTTTACGCACAGCGCCACGACGTTTAACAGCGATGCTGTCAATAACAGGTGAATGAGTCTGGAATACACGCTCAACGCCTTCGCCGTTAGAAATTTTGCGAACAGTGAATGCAGAGTGCAGACCGCGGTTACGAATAGCGATAACCACGCCCTCGAATGCCTGCAGACGTTTTTTAGAACCTTCAACGACCCATACTTTCACTTCCACGGAATCACCCGGGCGGAAGGAAGGTACGTCCTGTTTCATCTGCTCTTGTTCAATTTGCTTGATAATGTTGCTCATAATTAAATCTCATATCCTGGGTAAACTGATAGTCGGGGAAGATCACTCTTCCACATCATCGTTTTGTTGCTGCTGAGATTCCCGCTGGAACTCATTCAGCAACCTTGCTTGCTCTTCAGTCAGAGCCAGGTTTTCCAGAAGTTCAGGTCTTCTCAGCCAGGTACGGCCTAGCGACTGCTTCAGACGCCAGCGGCGAATATCAGCATGGTTACCTGACAGTAATACTGCCGGGACCTCCACGCCGTCTAACACTTCAGGTCGGGTATAGTGCGGACAATCCAGCAAGCCATCAGAGAACGAATCCTCATCGGCTGACGCCTGCTTGCCGAGTACGCCTGGAATAAACCGGGCAACTGCATCAATCATCGTCATTGCTGGCAGTTCCCCGCCGCTGAGAACGTAATCACCGATTGACCATTCTTCGTCAATTTCGGAATGAATTACGCGCTCATCAATCCCTTCATAACGGCCACAGACCAGAATTAACTTGTCCCGTGCCGCCAGTTCGCAAACGCCCTGTTGGTCCAGTTTGCGACCCTGAGGTGAAAGATATATCACTCTGGCGCCATCACCTGCCGCTGCTTTCGCTGCGGAGATGGCATCCCGTAAGGGTTGTACCATCATCAGCATTCCCGGTCCGCCGCCGTAAGGACGATCATCCACGGTACGGTGCCGGTCGTGCGTGAAGTCACGAGGACTCCAGCTCTGAATGCTGAGCAGACCGTTTTTTACAGCCCGGCCAGTTACCCCGTAATCGGTAATAGCGCGAAACATTTCTGGAAACAGGCTGATAACACCAATCCACATTGTATTCGCCGTTACGTTACCGTTCGATTCGGAGATCAAAAACCAGGATCCCAATCTACCTCAATGACGCCAGTAGAGAGATCGACTTTCCTGATAACCTGTTCATCAAGAAACGGAATTAACCGCTCCTGAGCACCGAATGCATCTTTCAGGTTTGCCTTAACGACGAGTACGTCGTTCGAGCCGGTTTCCATCATGTCGATGACTTTACCCATCTCGTAGCCTTCAAGGTTAACTACCTGGCAGCCCATAAGGTCTTTCCAGTAGTAGTCGCCCTCTTCAAGCGATGGCAACTGCGTCGAGTCAACCTGAATTTCGCAATTGGTTAACTGAGCCGCCGCATCCCGATCGTCAATGCCTTTGACTTTGATGATCAGGTCCTGATTGTGGTGCTTCCAACCTTCCAGTTCGACCTGCTGCCATTTACCGGCGCGCTGGATGAACCAGGGTTGGTAGTTGAAGATGCTTTCAGCGTCTTCAGTGGAGGAAAACACTTTGAGCCAGCCGCGAATACCGTAGGCGGCTCCCATCTTACCCAATACAATCGGGTTAACAGGAGGCTGTGCGGCAAGTTGTCTGCTCATGCTCACCACCGTGACAGATTAAGCTGCTTTCTTAGCTTCTTTGACCAGCGCGTTAACGCGATCAGAGAGTGTTGCGCCCTGGCCAACCCAGTGCTCGATACGGTCCAGATCCAGACGCAGACCTTCAGCCTGACCAGATGCGATCGGGTTGAAGAAACCAACGCGCTCGATGAAACGACCGTTGCGTGCATTGCGGCTGTCAGTAACGACGACCTGATAGAACGGACGCTTTTTAGCGCCGTGACGTGCCAAACGAATTGTTACCATAACATCCTCTTCAGTTAATAAAACACCCGGCCCCCATCGAGGAACGGGGTCCGGGTGCTGTATAAAAAGCCCGAAAATTTTACTCATTTTGGCGAAAAAAGCAACCTAAACCGTGCCTTTCCGGGCTTTTTTGTGGAACGCTTAGCGGCCGGGGAATCCTGGCGGCATCATACCCTTCATGCCGCGCATCATTTTCGCCATACCGCCCTTCTTCATTTTCTTCATCATACGCTGCATGTCGTCGAACTGCTTCAATAAGCGGTTAACGTCCTGCACCTGCATTCCGGAGCCGGTTGCAATGCGGCGCTTGCGCGAGCCTTTGATGATTTCTGGTTTCTCACGCTCTTTGCGCGTCATCGAGTTGATGATGGCTTCCATGCGTACCAGCACCTTGTCATCCATCTGCGATTTCACATTGTCAGGCAACTGTCCCATACCGGGCAGTTTGCCCATCAGGCTGGCCATGCCGCCCATGTTGCGCATCTGCTTCAGCTGCTCAAGGAAGTCGTTGAGATCAAAACCGTCGCCGGTCTTCAGCTTCTTAGCCAGTTTCTCCGCCTGATCACGGTCAACCTTGCTTTCGATATCTTCGATCAGTGACAGCACGTCACCCATGCCGAGGATACGTGACGCAATACGGTCAGGATAGAACGGTTCAAGCGCTTCGGTTTTTTCACCGACACCCATGAATTTAATCGGCTTGCCGGTGATATGGCGAATCGACAGCGCTGCACCACCGCGGGCATCGCCGTCGACCTTGGTCAGGATAACCCCGGTCAGCGGCAGCGCTTCATTAAAGGCTTTCGCCGTGTTTGCGGCATCCTGACCGGTCATGGCATCGACCACAAACAGTGTTTCTACCGGTTTAATCGCGGCATGAACCTGTTTGATTTCGTCCATCATCGCTTCGTCAACGTGCAGACGACCGGCAGTATCCACCAGCAGCACATCGTAGAACTTCAGGCGGGCTTCACGCAGCGCATTGTTAACGATATCGACCGGCTTCTGACTGAGATCGGACGGACAGAAATCCACGCCAACCTGCTGTGCCAGTGTTTCCAGCTGTTTGATTGCCGCCGGACGATAGACGTCGGCAGAAACCACTAAGACTTTCTTCTTATGTTTCTCACGCAGGAACTTACCCAGCTTAGCGACGCTGGTAGTTTTACCGGCACCCTGCAGGCCCGCCATCAGTACTACGGCTGGTGGCTGAGCTGCCAGGTCGAGTGCATTGTTCTCTGCACCCATCGCCGTAACCAGCTCGTTACGAACGATTTTGATGAACTCCTGACCTGGCGTCAGGCTTTTATTCACATCATGGCCGACCGCGCTCTCTTTCACACGGTTGATGAAGTCACGCACCACCGGCAGTGCAACGTCAGCTTCAAGCAGCGCCATGCGCACTTCACGCAGGGTCTCTTTGATGTTCTCTTCAGTCAGCCTTCCGCGGCCGCTGATATTTCGCAGGGTTTGCGACAAACGATCGGTTAAATTATCAAACATGGTCTCTCACTAAAAAAAAGATCGCGAGGTGCCTGATCGGCAGAATGCGGCGGATTATAACACGAAGCCTCGGCGATCTCTGCAATTGCCCCTCAGATCGTTTGGAGCCTGCTTCGGCTGGCGCTATACTGCCTTTTTCCTTATCTGACTGACCTGAAAGGATCTATGTTCGTTTTCGCGATAGTGGCGCTATTCGCCTACTCCTTAAGTCTTGCCCTTATCATTCCCAGCCTGTTGAAACGTAACGGCGGCTGGCGGCGAATGGCGATGTTCTCTGCCTGTGTGGCGCTGGTGACACACGCGGTCGCCCTGCAGCAACGCATATTTGCGGTTGATAGCGGACAGAATTTAAGCCTGCTCAACATTGGCTCGCTGGTGAGCCTGTTGATCTGCGCCATCATGACCATTGTGGCGTCACGCAACCGTGGCTGGCTGCTGCTGCCGATTGTCTACAGCTTCGCGCTGATTAATCTGGCCTTCGCCACCTTCGTCCCCAATGCGTTCATTACCCATCTGGAAACCACGCCAGGCATGATGATCCATATCGGCCTGTCGCTGTTCGCCTATGCGACGCTGATTATTGCCGCGCTCTATGCGCTGCAGCTGGCGTGGATTGATTACCAGCTGAAAAACAAGCGACTGGCATTTACCCAGGATATGCCGCCGCTGCTGACCATCGAACGTAAGATGTTTCACATTACCCAGGTGGGCGTCGTGCTGCTGACGCTGGTGCTCTGCACAGGTCTGTTTTATATGCAGGATCTCTTCAGCGCAGAAAACGTCGATAAAGCCGTTCTCTCCATCATTGCGTGGTTTGTTTATATCGTTTTGCTCTGGGGGCACTATCATGAAGGCTGGCGTGGTCGCCGCGTCGTCTGGTTTAACTGCAGCGGTGCGGTGCTGTTAACCATGGCTTACTTCGGCAGTCGCATCCTGCAGCATCTGCTTGTCCCTACCTCTCGTTAAAAAGGAAGTTCTGCGTTGGAGAATGTTTCAACCACCACGCTGATTATTATTCTCTGCGTCATGGTCCTGGTTTCCGCCTGGTTTGCCGGGTCGGAAACCGGAATGATGACGCTTAACCGCTATAAGCTGCGCCATCAGGCAAAAAACGGTAATCGCGCCGCACGCCGGGTGGAAAAGCTACTGCGTCGTCCTGACCGGCTGCTCAGTCTGGTTTTAATCGGTAACAACCTGGTCAATATTCTGGCCTCCGCCCTTGCCACCATCGTAGGCATGCGTATTCACGGTGATGAAGGCGTCGCGATTGCGACCGGCATCCTGACCTTTGTGGTGCTAGTCTTTGCCGAAGTGCTGCCGAAAACCGTGGCGGCGCTCTATCCCGAGCGCGTCGCCTTTCCCAGCAGCCTGCTGCTGGTCCCGCTGCAATACATCATGCTGCCGCTGGTCTGGCTGCTCAACACCATTACCCGGCTGCTGATGAGAATAGCGGGTATCCGCGCTGACGGTGCCATTAACTCTGCGCTGAGCAAAGAGGAGTTACGTACCATCGTCTATGAGTCGCGTAGCCTGATGTCACGCCGGAACCAGGACATGCTGCTCTCTGTGCTCGACCTGGAGAAAGTCAGCGTTGACGACATCATGGTGCCGCGTAATGAGATCGTCGGCATCAACATCAACGATGACTGGAAGTCGGTCGTACGTCAGCTGAGTCACTCGCCACACGGCCGCATCGTGCTGTTCCGGGATTCGCTGGATGACTGCGTCGGCATGCTGCGGGTACGCGAAGCCTGGCGCATGATGACGGAGAAAAAAGAGTTCACCAAAGAGACACTGCTGCGTGCCGCCGATGAGATCTACTACATCCCGGAAGGTACACCGCTGAACACTCAGCTGGTGAAGTTTCAGCGCAATAAAGAGAAAGCGGGCGTAGTGGTGGATGAATATGGCGATATCAAAGGGCTGGTGACAATTGAGGACATTCTGGAGGAGATTGTTGGTGACTTTACCACCTCCATGTCACCGTCGCTGGCAGAGGAAGTAATGCCGCAGAATGATGGCTCGGTACTGATTGAGGGCAGTGCTAACGTGCGTGAAATCAACAAGGCATTTAACTGGCAGTTGCCAGAGCAGGAAGCCCGCACCATCAACGGCATGCTGCTGGAAGCGCTGGAAGAGATCCCCGCCATCGCCACCCGGGTTCAGATCGGCCATTACAACGTCGATATTCTGGACGTGCAGGACAACATGATCAAACAGGTGCGCATCACGCCAAAGACGCCGCTGAAAAAATCGGTCGGTTCCTGAAGCCATAAAAAAACGCCGCAATCGAATCGATGCGGCGTTTTTTTTAGCAGAGAAGTCCTGACTAGATGTGCAGTTCTTTCAGCTTTTCAGCAGGCAGTTTCAGATCGTCGTTGCGGTTAACGCCGATCTCATGCGCCAGCACATTGCGGGCGATCTGCTGCGCTTCGTCCAGTGAGTGCAGTTTGTAGCTGCCACACTGGTATTCATTCAGCTCAGGGATCTGGTTCTGATCTTTCACTTTCAGAACATCTTCCATCGCCCCTTTCCACGCTTTCGCAACGCGCTGCTCGTCTGGCGTACCAATCAGGCTCATGTAGAAGCCGGTGCGGCAACCCATCGGCGAGATATCGACGATTTCCACACCGTCACCATTCAGGTGGTCACGCATGAATCCGGCAAAGAGATGCTCCAGCGTATGAATGCCACGCTCAGTGAGGATATCAATGTTCGGGCGGCAAAAACGCAGGTCAAAGACGGTAATCGTATCGCCATGCGGAGTCTTCATGGTTTTTGCAACGCGTACTGCAGGTGCGCCCATGATGGTGTGATCAACGGTAAAACTGTCCAGTAGTGGCATACGTCACCTCCTGTTCTGAGAATTTTTTTTAAAACGATGAAACTTTTCTGTTCGCCCAACGTCTGAATATATGAAAGACGCGCATTTGTTATCATCATCCCTGACAACAGAGATGTTAATTTGGCCACATTGATGTGGCCTTTTTCTTTTCTACCCTTCCCGGCTCGCCAGATACGCTTCAAAATCCAGCTTATCATTCGCTTCCAGCTCTTGCTGTGCAGCAACAGATTCCTGCGCCTGACGCGTGAAATCGTCTTCTGTCAGCACTTCCAGCGGCTCTTCGCAGAGCAGATGGCGGTACTGTTCAGCCAGCGCCACGCCCGTTCCGGTGACACCATTGTCCTTCATTGCCTGAAGGATGCGCGCCGAGTAGGTTAGCTCAGGATCGTCGAATGATGCTACCAGTTGATCGCAAACCTGCTGATATTCCGTGCTGTCCTGATTATTGCTGTCTAAGACTTCAGCAACGCGACGCAGATCGGCAAACAGGGTCTTGCCTACTTCCACCAGCGAATGCTCCGCATCTCCACAGCCCACAGCAATTTTCTGATCCGGTTTACGCCCTTCCAGCACCACCCGGTTCCAGTTTTTTCGGGTGCACTGCAACTCATCGGCACTCATTTCCGGCGCATCCGCCAGGGTACACCAGATCAGGAACAGGTCTAGGAAGCGAACCTGATTCTCATCAACGCCGATGGCAGAGAACGGGTTGATATCCAGCGAGCGCACTTCAATGTATTCAATGCCGCCACGCAGCAGCGCATCTGAAGGTGCTTCACCCGAGCGTGTCACACGCTTAGGGCGGATTGGCGCATAAAGCTCATTCTCAATCTGCAATACGTTAGTATTGAGCTGCAGCCAGTTACCGTCAGCATCTTTGGTGCCCATCGCCGCATACTCTTCAGATGGCGTTCTGATCGCATTCTTCAGCGCAGTGACATAGCCTTCCAGAGAGTTAAACGTGATGCCCAGTGAGCTCTGCGATTTATTGGTGTAGCCTAAATCGCTCAGACGCAGCGAGGTGGCGTAAGGCAGCCACATGGTATCTTTGTCATTGGTTTCGAACGGCAGCGCACTCTCACGGCCCTGCAGGAAGCTGGAGCTGATAGCCGGCGATGCGCCAAACAGATACGGGATCACCCAGCCGAAGCGATAGTAGTTGCGGATCAGCCGCAGGTAGCCCGCTGAGATAGTCTCTTTGCCGCTTTCCTGATCTTTCACGTCAGCCCACTCCTGCCAGAATGAAAGCGGCAGCGAGAAGTTATAGTGAATGCCGGAGATGGTCTGCATCAACGCGCCGTAACGGTTTTTCAGGCCTTCGCGGTAGAGCGTCTTCATCTTGCCGATATTGGAGGTGCCATATTGCGCCAGCTCGATATTGTCCGCGTCGTCAATCTCGCACGGCATACTGAAGGGCCACATGCGTTCATCACCCAGTTCACGGGCAACGTGACGGTGGATATCGCGCAGGAAAGCCAGCATATGATCGATGCTGTGATCCACTGGCGTAATAAATTCCAGCAGTGTTTCGGCAAAGTCAGTGGTGATCCAGTCATGCTTCAGCGCCGAGCCCAGAGATTCAGGGTGGCCGGTTTTTGCCAGATCGCCATTTTCCTGTACACGCAGCGTTTCACGCTCGATGCCACGGCCAATACCTTTCAGGGCATTGGGATGCGCTTCCAGCCAGGAGAGCGCTTTAGATACGTCCGGGATCACATTACCCCCCCGCTGTGATAATAATTTATTTTTGTTCAGCATAATGTTAACCGTAGCCTCGAATCTGTGCGAATCAATGCCACCATTGCATACCCTGTAATGTGGCAGTCGCGATAACGATATAACGCAGTGTTTTGCCGACGGCGAGAAACAGCATCGCAGGTAGCCAGGCGAAACGTAACCAGCCTGCGAGAACGCAGAGCAGATCACCTACCACCGGCAGCCAGCTGAATAACAGTGCTGCAGGTCCCAGTCGGTGCAACCACGTCATTGCTGTGTCATGCCATCGCCCCTGACGTTTTAGCGGCAGCAAGCGACCAATAAGAATGTTGGTTAAGCCGCCCAAGGTGTTTCCCAGGGATGCGGCCAAAAGCAACCCGTAAACTGATGTCTTTTTTGCTATCAATAGTGCTATCAGCAGTGCTTCGGAACTTCCCGGCAGGAGCGTCGCACTCAGAAAACTGCTGCCGAACATCGAGGCATAGGCGAGAACGTCACTCACAGTAAGCGGACATCCACCACGTCCATGCCCGCCGCCTTCGCGGCCTGAATCCCAAAGTCCGCATCCTCGAACACCACACAACGTGCCGGCGCCACACCCAGCAGCTCAGCGCAGCGTAAGAAGGTTTCAGGCTCAGGTTTATGACGCTGAACGTCGTCAGCGCCGACAACTGCTGAGAAGAGCTCACGCACGCCCAGCTGCGTCAGTAACGCCTCTGCCATGCTGTGTTCGCTTCCGGTACCCACCGCCATCGGACGACGCCCGTGATACGCTTTTACCACCTCCATTAATGGCAGTGGCCTGACGTTTTCCAGCAGCATCGCTTTCACAGCAGCCGTTTTTTCTGCAGCAAGAAGATGAGGGTCGAGTGACGACTGATTGGATTCAATGATGAACTGCGCCAGCCGCCAGGCGGGAGCGCCATTGAAGTCGATAATACGCGCTTCATCCAGCGTTAATCCATAACGCGCCAGTACCTGACGCCACGCTTTTCGATGTGTCGGCTCAGTATCAAGAATCGTGCCGTCCATATCGAAAATCAGGGCGTCATATTGATCGTACATTGTCACTCCGGACATTCACCAAATGAGACATTACTTTAGCCTAATGTGGACAGGTTGTCGCCAGGGGGGATGAACAGCAAATGCTTTGAAAGCATTAGCAATTTTTGTTTTCAGATAAAGGTGATCGTGCGCGGCCAGGGATAACCGTACGAATTTGCAGCGATTTTTTAACATTATTTTGGCAGACAGGCGGCGGCGGACGGGCGTGAGCAGCAAAACAGAGAGTGCTGACACGTGAAACAGGCGCTGTAATTCGCTTAAGTCAGAATGATGAATCAGTGAGGCGGGTTAAGCAGAAAAACAGTATGGGTAAAGCCAGAGAGAAACTGCAGGGGTTATAAGGAAACTTGCTTAACTTTGGGTCATGGGCGGTAAATGATGCAAAAGAGTGGTGTCAGGCACAATCTTAGCGATAATCACGCCACGATAAATTGAGGGATTTTTGAAAACTAAAAGATGGTGCATCCAGGAGGATTCGAACCTCCGACCGCTCGGTTCGTAGCCGAGTACTCTATCCAGCTGAGCTATGGATGCATTGGGGTCTATCTTTTGGGGTCTGTCTTTCGAGGTACAACTTTTTATGGACTTACAGAAACCAACCTGAGGATGTTACAAAGAATGGTGCATCCAGGAGGATTCGAACCTCCGACCGCTCGGTTCGTAGCCGAGTACTCTATCCAGCTGAGCTATGGATGCATAAATCTGATTCTTGTACAACGCAGGGTGCTAACTACTCACCATGAAAGGAATTGCTAATTCACTTTGTTTTTCGATGGTGCATCCAGGAGGATTACTCAGCTTACGCTTCGCCCTGCGGGCCGTTGCTGATGCAACGTTATCCTCCTTAGTGCGGCCTGAACGCTAATGCGTCATGTCACACCGAGGCACTTCTCCATATTCGAAAATATGGTGCATCCAGGAGGATTCGAACCTCCGACCGCTCGGTTCGTAGCCGAGTACTCTATCCAGCTGAGCTATGGATGCATCGAAAATGGCGGTGAGGGAGGGATTCGAACCCTCGATACAGCTTTTGACCGTATACTCCCTTAGCAGGGGAGCGCCTTCAGCCTCTCGGCCACCTCACCTTACGCTTTCTTTCGAACCGTGCTTCTGAACTTGTTTCTGCTCATCGGCACTGCGTGGCGCACATATTACTTTCCCGGACTTTTAAGTCAAACAATTTTTCCGAAACTTTGTTTGATTGAGCAAATCACACACAATTGGGACAAAATGGCGACAAAAAGAGTGAATTATCAACAATGAAAGATGATGTCGTTAACGAAACAGGTAAGAGAAAGCAGAAAAGAAAAGGCAGGATTTTTACAGAAAGCGGTAGCGCCTCGCACAGGTGCGAGACGCTGAATCCGTTAAACGCTGGTTTGTTGCGTTTTTTCAGCCTGGATGCGTTGATAGATCTCTTCGCGATGCACAGACACTTCTTTCGGCGCGTTAACCCCTATGCGAACCTGGTTACCCTTAACACCCAGCACCGTTACAGTTACCTCATCACCGATCATGAGGGTTTCACCAACTCGACGAGTTAGAATAAGCATTCTTTGCTCCTTGAAAGATTAAAAGAGTCGGGCTTGTACAGGCTCCCGGCATTATCCATCATTTAACGCTGCACATTGACTATGAGAAATACACCAATGCACATCGATGCGCCAATACATTCTGCTGATAGTTAGTTTAGCCGAAATACACTACATCAACCTGACTTTGTCATTTGTTGCTTTAGCATCGTATTAAAAAGCGCCGGAACCGGGGTTCTGACGCTTCAGACAATGCCTTGTTCTG
This sequence comes from Pantoea sp. 9140, assembly GCF_000745295.1. NCBI lineage: Bacteria > Pseudomonadati > Pseudomonadota > Gammaproteobacteria > Enterobacterales > Erwiniaceae > Pantoea > Pantoea sp. 9140. The sequence continues at coordinate 3,002,061 of NZ_JQNO01000001.1, forward strand.
TTTACATTACAGGCGGCTGTTAACCCAGCTCTCGACCCCTGCCAGAGCGCCTTTCAGCGCGTCAGCATCAGTACCACCAGCTTGTGCCATATCAGGACGACCACCGCCCTTCCCGCCAACCTGCTGTGCCAGACCGGCAATCAACTCACCCGCTTTAACACGGTCAGTCAGATCTTTGGTCACACCCGCAATCAGCGACACCTTACCTTCAGCAACTGTCGCCAGCACAATAATCGCCGATCCCAGCTGATTCTTAAGATCATCAACCATGGTACGCAACATTTTAGGCTCGACGTTGTTGAGCTCACTGACCAGCAGTTTCACACCCTTAACGTCGATGGCATTACTGCTCAGTGAGGCGCTCTCCTGCGCGGCCTGCTGATCGCGCAGTTGCTGCAACTCTTTCTCGAGAGCACGCACGTGATCGACCAGACCTCGCACTTTCTCGTTCAGGTTGCTGCTGTTTGCTTTAACCAGCTGCGCAAGATCCTGAAGCTGGCTGCTCTGCGCATTGACCTGCGCCAGCGCGCCTTCACCGGTAATCGCTTCGATACGACGGATACCGGCTGCTGTTCCTGATTCAGCCTGAATACGGAACAGGCCGATATCACCGGTGCGCGCAGCATGCGTACCCCCGCACAGCTCAACCGAGAAATCACCCATGGTCAGAACGCGTACGCGCTGATCATATTTCTCGCCAAACAGTGCCATTGCACCCTTAGACTTCGCCGCGTCAAGATCCATCACTTCAGTTTCAACCGGCAGGTTGCGACGAATCTGCGCATTGACAATATCTTCGACCTGACGAATCTCCTGAGGTTTCATCGCTTCGAAATGCGAGAAGTCGAAACGCAGGTATTTGTCATTAACCAGCGAGCCTTTCTGCGCCACATGTTCACCTAAAACCTGACGCAATGCGGCATGCAATAAGTGGGTCGCAGAGTGGTTAAGACGAATGCGCGCACGACGTGCCGCATCAACCTGGGCCTCAAGGCGATCTCCGATACGCAACTGCCCTGCGGTCAGCTTACCGACATGACCGATTGCCTGACCATATTTTTGTGTATCCTGGACGCTAAATTCAGCATTCTTCCCTTTCAGCAGACCGGTATCGCCGACCTGACCACCGGATTCGCCATAGAATGGGGTTTCATCCAGCACGACTACGGCATCCTGACCTGCGGTCACTTCATCAACCGCCTCGCCCGCAACGTAGAGCGCTTTCACCGTGGCAGCCAAATCAAGCTGGTCGTAACCTTTGAAGGAAGAGGCGGCATCAATGCGGATAACGTTGCTGTAGTCAGCACCGAAGCCACTTGCTTCACGTGCACGCTGACGCTGCTGTTCCATCGCCTGCTCAAAGCCCGCTTCATCAATTTTCAGATTGCGTTCGCGGCAGACGTCAGCCGTTAAATCAGCCGGGAAGCCAAAGGTATCGTAAAGACGGAAGACGATTTCGCCATCCAGCGTGTCGCCCTGCAGTTTTTCCAGCTCTTCGTCCAGCAGCGCCAGTCCACGCTCCAGCGTTCTGGCAAACTGATCCTCTTCGCTTTTCAGCACCTGCTCAACCTGAGCCTGCTGGCGCTGTAACTCTTCGCCCGCAGCACCCATGACTTCAACCAGTGGCGCAACCAGCTTATAGAAGAAGGCCTCTTTGGCGCCCAGCATGTTGCCATGACGTACGGCGCGACGAATGATACGACGCAGCACATAGCCACGGTTCTCATTCGATGGAATCACACCATCGGCAATCAGGAAAGCACAGGAGCGGATATGGTCGGCAATCACGCGTAGCGATTTATTACTCAGATCGGTTGCGCCGGTAACCTGTGCCACAGCCTGAATCAGTTTCTGGAACAGGTCGATTTCATAGTTGGAGTTGACGTGTTGCAGAACGGCAGAAATACGCTCAAGGCCCATTCCGGTATCAACCGACGGTTTTGGCAGCGGCAGCATGGTGCCATCAGCCTGACGGTTGAACTGCATAAAGACGATGTTCCAGATCTCAATATAACGATCACCATCTTCTTCCGGGCTGCCTGGCGGGCCACCCCAGATGTGATCGCCATGATCGTAGAAAATTTCACTGCATGGACCACAAGGACCGGTATCGCCCATCTGCCAGAAGTTATCTGACGCGTACGCGCTGCCCTTGTTGTCGCCGATGCGAATAATGCGCTCGCGTGGCACGCCGATTTCATCCGCCCAGATATTGTAGGCTTCATCATCGGTTTCATAGACCGTCACCCACAGACGCTCTTTCGGCAGGCTGAACCACTGCTCGCTCGTCAGCAGTTCCCAGGCAAAACCAATCGCCTCTCTCTTGAAGTAGTCACCAAAGCTGAAGTTACCCAGCATTTCAAAGAACGTGTGGTGACGCGCGGTGTAGCCGACGTTTTCAAGATCGTTGTGTTTACCGCCTGCGCGAACGCAGCGCTGTGACGTGGTCGCACGTGTGTAATCACGTTTGTCCTGACCGAGGAACACATCTTTAAACTGGTTCATCCCGGCGTTGGTAAACAACAACGTTGGATCGTTATTCGGTACGAGGGAGCTGCTGGTTACAACCTCATGTCCCTTGCTATGAAAAAAGTCGAGAAACGCTTGACGGATCTCAGCAGTGCTCTTGCTCATAAATGTCCTGGAATCACGCTAACGAACGTTCCCTCTGATCGGCGCGGCCACATTCTCGTGGTGCCTGATTAGCGGAACAAAAAGTGGGAATAAGATAAATTTTCTTCAGTGGGAAGTAAAATTACATCGGCTTTTAGTCATCAAAATTTCTGAAAATAGACTGGATATCGTCGGTCTGAAAGCCCTTTGACTGCAGATAGCGTAGTACTTTCGCTTTCTCTTTCCACTCTGTGGGCAGCGGATGTCCGAATTTTCGTTCAGCCAGCTGTGCAGCGCAGGCTGCCCAGTCAACATCCGTCTCTTCCATTGCAATATCAATAGCTTCACGATCGATGCCTTTCTGGGCCAGTTCAAGCCGTACGCGCTGCGACCCAAAACCTTTACGGCTTCGGCTCTGAATAAACCGATCGGTGAAACGCTCGTCATTTAACCAGCCGCTTTCCTGACACCAGTCCAGTACCTGCTCCAGCAGCGCTTCAGTGATAATTTCAGGCTCTTTTTTCTGCGCCCACGCGGCGCGCTGAGCTGACTGTTGCAGCTTACGGGATAACTCTGCACGGCTGTGATCGCGCTGACCCAGAATGCGCATCGCACGGTCAAGCAGACGAGAATAAGAGACAACATTGGGTTGGGGCTGAGAGGATTCAGTCATACTGCGCACCTTCTACAAACAGAGGGAGATTATGGCGACAGAACAGGACAGAGGGAAGGCAGGAAAGGTATCAGGGGGATAAAACAGCGGGAGAGGCTTTTGCCCCTCCCGCATCATAAATCAGAAGTCTTCGTTCGCTTCACTTGCCGCGTCTTCTTTCTCAGCAGACTTATCGGCTGCTGCGAGTTTCTCATCCGCGCCGTTGAGCAACATCTCACGTAACTTCAGATCAATTTCGTTTGCCACAGCAGCATTCTCTTTCAGGAAGTTGCCGGCATTCGATTTACCCTGACCAATCTTGTCGCCATTGTAGCTGTACCATGCACCCGCTTTTTCAATCAGCTTGTGCTTCACGCCCAGATCGACCAGCTCACCAAAGGTATTGATACCTTCGCCGTACATAATCTGGAATTCAGCCTGTTTAAATGGCGCAGCGATTTTGTTTTTCACTACCTTAACGCGGGTCTCACTGCCCACCACGTTATCGCCCTCTTTGATGGCACCGATACGGCGGATATCAAGACGGACAGACGCATAGAACTTCAGCGCGTTACCACCGGTAGTGGTTTCCGGGTTACCAAACATCACACCAATTTTCATACGGATCTGGTTGATGAAGATCAGCAGCGTATTGGACTGCTTAAGGTTACCGGCCAGTTTACGCATCGCCTGGCTCATCATACGTGCCGCGAGGCCCATATGTGAGTCACCGATTTCACCTTCGATTTCCGCTTTCGGCGTCAGCGCCGCAACGGAGTCGACGATGATGACATCAACGGCACCAGAGCGCGCCAGGGCATCACAGATTTCCAGCGCCTGCTCACCGGTATCGGGCTGAGAACAGAGCAGGTTTTCGATATCTACGCCCAGTTTCTTGGCGTAAACCGGATCAAGCGCATGCTCAGCATCGATAAAGGCACAGGTTTTGCCTTTACGCTGTGCAGATGCGATAACCTGCAGGGTCAGCGTGGTTTTACCGGAAGACTCTGGTCCGTAGATCTCAACGATACGGCCCATTGGCAGACCGCCTGCGCCCAATGCGATATCCAGCGAGAGCGAACCGGTAGAGATGGTTTCCACATCCATTGAGCGGTCTTCACCCAAGCGCATGATGGAGCCTTTACCAAATTGTTTCTCAATCTGGCCCAGCGCGGCAGCTAAAGCCTTCTGTTTGTTTTCATCAATCGCCATTTCAACTCCTAATCAAGCCGGGTAAACACGCACTCAGGGTGCCTGCACTCTTTCTGTTGCCGACAATTATACTGTATAATCATACAGTATCAAGTTTAATTTGTCAGAAATTCGCCATACAGTTTCTGCAGGACCCATGCCACCGACTGGCGGCGGACGGCATCACGATCGCCGCTAAAATGCTGCTGAAAAGTCAATACGTTATCCTGCGGCCCGGCAAAGCCAAACCACACCGTGCCGACCGGTTTTTCTTCACTGCCGCCATCGGGGCCGGCAATGCCGCTGACGGAGATCGCGTAGTCAGCATGGGCCGCCTTGCGGGCACCCAGCGCCATCTCACGCACCACCGCATCACTCACCGCGCCATACTGCGCCAGCGAGTCGGCCTTAACATCCACCAACTGCTGTTTCGCCTCATTACTGTAGGTGACAAAACCGCGTTCGAACCAGGCGGAGCTGCCGCTGATATCGGTAAAGACTTTGGCAATCCAGCCGCCGGTGCAGGATTCCGCACAGGTTACGGTGGCATTACGCTGCTTCAGCTTCTCACCTATCTGCGCGCTTAACGCATGCAATTGCTGATCGTCCATTACAACTCTCCCTTTGCTCGTGGGTTGAAGGTGGTGCAGAAAAACCACTTTTTCAAGGGCTCATATCATTATTGCCCTGATTTTGCGGCCTGCTTTCCAGCGCCCTCACCTTTTTTTCACTGCAACCATAAAAAGTCGCGGGAAGGCGAGCAGAACCTGACCATCGGCCTGAGCCGGATAAGCGGTAAGTAAGCGCTGATGATAATCAGACAGAAAAGACGTCTGTTCAGACTCATTCAGCGTCGCCAGGAAAGGCCGTAAGCCGGTCGCCTGCAGCCAGCTGATAATCGCCTGCGCATCGGCCATCACGTGATAATAGGTGGTTCGCCAGATATCCACCTCACAGCCGGCCTGCGTTAGCAGATCGTAGTACTCGCCTGTGGAAAGCAGCTGTGTACGTTCAGCGGCACTGGCATTAATCCGTGACGACCAGCGATTGTCAGCCGCCACCTCGCGCATCAGCTGGTGCGACGGCTCATTGAGGTTATCAGGCATCTGGATCGCCAGCACGCCACCGGGTGCCAGCTGGCTGACCAGATGAGGAAACAGCGTGGCGTGATTATCCAGCCATTGCAGAGACGCGTTGGCATAAATCACCTGCTGCGGCGCATCCGCCTGCCATGTGCGGATATCGGCCTGGACAAAACGGCAGTGCGGCAGACGTTCACGGGCCTGAGTTAGCATCGTCGCTGACCTGTCGAGCCCGGTGATCTGCGCCAGCGGCCAGGCATCGGCGAGCAGCTCGGTGCTGTTGCCGGGTCCGCAGCCCAGATCGGTCACCTGCTCAACCTGTTCCAGACTGATGCGCGCCAGCAGCTCGCGGGCCGGACGGGTTCGTTCCGCTTCAAATTTGCGATACAGCACGGGATCCCACTCTTTCATCATCACCTCTCGCTCAGTTGTCAGAAGCATCCGCTTACTGAGACGAACGAAAAACGAAAAAGTGCGACACGTTGCTCACTTTTGAATCATGCGCTGGCAGAGACTGACTGGAGCCATTAAGTTAAAACACTGTTTCATTTTTAACATTTGCTTCAGGAGTCAGCTATGCGTGAAAAATCGGCCTTTGCCGGTGTCTGGTGCCCTACCGTCACCCCGTTCAATGCACAGGGCGGCCTTGATATCGACGCGCTCGGGCGACACTTCTCCCGCCTTAATGACTCCGGTATCGACACCCTGCTGGTGATGGGCAGCATTGGCGAGTTTGCCTCTCTGACGCAACAGGAGCGTTTACAGCTGATTCAGGAAGCCAGGCCCCTGTCACCGCTGAAGATGGTAGCGAACGTCTCGGCAACCTGCATCCCCGACATGCTGGCGCTGGCTGAAGCCGCGTGGAGAAACGATTTTGATGCGGTAATGGTCTTGCCGCCCTACTACTACGGCCAGACGCAACAGCAGATGATGCACTACTTCGAAGCGCTCGACGCGCAACTGGGTGGCAAGTGGTTTGCCTACAACTTCCCGGCTCGCACCGGCTGCGATCTGACGCCCACGCTGATAGCCGCTCTGGCGGCAAAGCTGCCCAACTTTATCGGCATCAAAGATACGGTGGATTGCCTGTCGCATAACCGGGTGATGATCGAAGAGACCCGCAAGGTACGCAGTGATTTTGCCGTGCTATCAGGGTATGACGAATACCTGCTTCCCAATCTGCTGGCGGGAGGTGCCGGAGTGATTTCAGGCCTGAATAATATTGTGCCGGAATACTTTGCCGAGATGATGGCGGCATGGCGAACAGGCAATCTGCCTGAGCTGACGCGGCTGCAGCAGCAGATCGGCCGGCTGATGGCGATTTACAGTATTGGCGATGATTTTGTGACCACGATTAAAACGGCCGTGGCGCGACGTTATGACTCAATGAGCAGTAACTCGCGTAATTACGGTGGTGATCTGAACGCGGAACAGTGCGCCGCAATTGATCGGCTGTTCAATTAAAAGAAAGGCGGGCGCATCCCTGCGCCCCGGATCTCAGTTCTTTTTCACGAACTCAGATTTTAATTTCATCGGGCCAAAACCGTCGATTTTACAGTCGATGTTGTGGTCCCCTTCAACCAGGCGAATGCTTTTCACTTTGGTACCGATCTTCAGCGATGAGGAACTGCCCTTCACCTTAAGATCTTTGATCACCGTGACGCTGTCGCCATCGGCCAGCAGATTACCGTTGGCATCACGCACTTCCAGCGATCCGTTGCTGCTGTCACCCTCTCCCTCGGTCCAGATATGACCGCAGGAGGGGCAGTTGAGGTTTTCGCCATCTTGCCAGGTGTAATCGGCGTGACAGGCTGGGCAGGCAGGTAAAGACATAACGACTCCAGAGATATCAGTGGCTGTGTGGCCTGAAAAAGGGCGTCATCATATAACCTTACAGTTAACAAGGATAGCCTTTATAACAGGCCGCCCTGCCGTGCCTTGCTCACCGCCTCGCCCAGCTGCCATACCGCCATCGCATAATGGGTACTGTGGTTGTAGCGGGTAATCACATAGAAATTGGGTAAGCCGTACCAGTATTGATAGCTGGTGCCTAAATCAAGACGCAGCAGACTGACCTGATTATTACCGTCCAGCGAGCCCTGCGGTGACAGGCCTGACGCCGCCAGCATGCTCACGCTGTAACTGGTTTTGAAGCCATCTTCCAGCATCGGTGCCTGACCGCTGGCCGGGACCGCCACATTTTCACCGCTGCGCCAGCCATGCTTCTGGAAGTAGTGCGCCACGCTGCCGATCGCATCCACCGGATCCCACAGGTTTGCATGGCCGTCGCCATTGAAATCAACCGCGTAATCATTGTAAGAGGAAGGCATAAACTGGCCATAGCCCATCGCTCCGGCGAAAGAACCTTTCAGCGCCAGCGGGTCATCCTGCTCTTTACGCGACATCAGCAGGAAGGTTTCCAGCTCGCTGCTGAAGTACGCCGCACGGCGCGGATAGTTAAACGATAAGGTTGCCAGCGCATCCAGAATCCGCGTTTTCCCCATCACGCGGCCCCAGCGGGTTTCTACGCCAATAATGCCGACAATGATCTCCGGCGGCACGCCATAGACCTGCTGCGCGCGTTGCAGCGCATCCTGATACTGGTTCCAGAACGCCACGCCGTTTTGCACGTTATCCGGCGTAATGAACTTGTTCCGATAGCGGATCCAGGCCCCGTTAGGGCCCGGCGCTGGCGTATAGCTCGGTGCCTGACGATCCATCAGCCGCAGCACATAATCCAGTCGCTTAGCCTGACCAATGATGTTGTGCAGTTGCTCACGGTCGAAGTCATGCTTCTCAACCATCTTATCGATAAACTGCTCTGCGGCCGGGTTACCGGCAAAGTCGCCGAACATCGCCTGTCCGCTGTGCGACGGCTGCAGTAAAAAACCGCCCTGCGGCGCAGCCAGCATCTTCTGCTGGGACGGAACGTCAGGTTTGCTGCTGCAGGAGGCCAGAAGCGGGATGAACGCAAGGAGGGCTAGCTTAAGACGCATCGGTTATCCATAAACGAGGGGTAAATTCAGATGCGGTAATAGTAGTCGTTCAGCGCATTGACATACAGTCCGGAATCTTAAAAAAACGTCAATGCAGTGGTGGGTGAAAAGGGCTGCGGGGCAGTATCTCCCCCGCAGCCATCCGGCGTTTAGCGGCGGTTTCTCACCAGCTGATAACGGCGGGTCAGATACTCAACCGGCGCACTCCAGATATGCACCAGACGGCAGAACGGGAACAGCAGGAACAGCGTCATGCCCAGTACCATATGCATGCGATAGATAAACGCGACGCCCTCAAGATGCTGCGATGCACCACCGTGGAAGGTCACCACCGCCTGCGCCCAGCCCACCAGCTTCATCATTTCACTGCCGTCCATATGCTGGGCGGAGAAAGGAATAGTCAGCAGACCCAGCGTGGCCTGAGCCACCAGCAGCGTCAGGATCAAAATGTCGCCGACGCTGCTCGTCGCCCGCACCCGAGGATTGGTCAGACGGCGTTTCAGCAGCAGCGCGCCGCCCGCCAGCGTCATCGCACCAAACAGGCCACCGGCAATCATCGCCAGCTTCTGCTTCACGTCGATCGGCAGGAACGATTCATACATCCAGTGCGGGGTGAGCATCCCGACGATATGACCGAAGAAGATCCCGATGATGCCGATGTGGAACAGGTTAGAGGCAAGCCGCATTCCTTTTTTGTCCAGCATCTGACTGGAACCGGCCCGCCAGCTGTACTGCCCGTAGTCATAGCGCAGCCAGCTCCCGACCAGAAAAACCGTTCCGGCCAGGTAAGGGTAAATATCGAAGAAGAAAGTGTTAATAAAATTCATGCTGATTCTCCTGTGGTGCGCGCCGCCGCCGCGGCGATATCCAGATACTGCGGCGCGACCGCATCGGCGAAGCGACGCTGATGCATCGCCTGCTGCGCCGAGGCGCAGCCCTGTTCGCCGAGAAATTTAATCTGCTCCTCTTCCCAGACCGCATCGAGCGCGGCTGGGGTATCGTCGCGCGCTTCCTGTGCCACCTGTGGCTTGAGGGCCGCAGGATCGACCGCGCTGCCGGACAGCGTCAGTAACACCGTGAACAGGTCAGCATAAGAGCTCTGACGCGCTTCCAGCCGCGCGGCCAGCAACGCCAGGATCGGCACGATGTCGTCCAGCCCCTGACGCGCCGCCTCATTGCTTTTACAGGCGAGATATTCCAGGTAGAGCGGCAGATAATCGGGCAGCTCTTTGCTGTCCAGCTCGAGACCGTCGGCCCGGTACTGTTCCAGCAGATCAACCATCGCCTGACCGCGATCGCGGGACTCTCCGTGCACATGTTCAAACAGCAGCAGCGAGGTGGCGCGGCCGCGATCAAACAGTTCACAGTAGTCAGCCTGTACGTCCAGCAAGGGCCGGGTGCAGAGCTGATTAATAAAGCGCACCAGCCGTGCGCTCTGCTGCAGGTTGAATTCGCTGGCCTCTTCCAGAGCCGCGATCAGATCGGGATAGTGGGTAAACAGCGCCTCGTCCGGATAGTCCAGCAGGCGCGACACAATACGCAGCGTGATCATGAGGCATCCTCCGGACGCGTGGTCTTCCTGCTGACGTCGATGGCATCAATTCGGCGGCTGTTGAACAGGTTAAATTTGCTGTCGCTGCCGTGGCAGCCATCGCCAAAGCTGAAGCCACAGCCTTTGCTTTCCGGGAAGGCTTCACGCGCCAGTTCACGATGACTTGAAGGCACCACAAAGCGATCTTCATAGTTGGCGATCGCCAGATAGCGGTACATCTCCTGCGCCTGTGCTTCGGTCAGACCGACCTGCTCCAGCGCCCGGATATCATGCTCACCCTCCACGCTTTCTGCGCGCTTGTAATGGCGCATCGCCAGCATACGTTTCAGTGCCAGCAGCACCGGCGCGGTGTCGCCCGCGGTCAGCAGGTTCGCCAGGTACTCAACCGGAATGCGCAGGCTTTCCACATCCGGCAGCACGCCGGTGTGCGCCAGCGCCCCGCCATCTACCGCCGACTGAATCGGTGACAGTGGCGGCACATACCAGACCATCGGCAGCGTGCGGTATTCAGGGTGAAGCGGCAGCGCCAGCTTCCACTCCATCGCCATTTTATAAACCGGTGAACGTTGCGCGGCGTCGATCACGCTCTGCGCGACGCCATCTTTCAGTGCCTGGGCGATCACGGCAGGATCGTGGGGATCAAGGAAGATATCCAGCTGGCGCTGATAGAGATCTTTCTCGCTTTCCGCTGCGGCCGCCTGTTCAATGCGATCCGCGTCATAGAGCAGCACGCCAAGATAACGGATACGGCCGACACAGGTTTCCGAGCAGACGGTGGGCTGGCCCGCTTCGATGCGTGGATAACAGAAAATGCATTTTTCTGACTTGCCGCTTTTCCAGTTGAAGTAGATCTTCTTGTACGGACAGCCGGTGAGACACATCCGCCAGCCGCGACATTTATCCTGGTCGATCAGCACGATGCCATCTTCACCGCGCTTGTAGATCGCGCCGCTCGGACAGGTCGCCACGCACGCCGGGTTGAGGCAGTGCTCACACAGGCGTGGCAGGTACATCATGAAGGTGTGCTCAAACTGGCCGTAAATCTCCTTCTGGACGTTGTCGAAGTTCTTATCCTGTGAGCGTTTAGCAAACTCGCCGCCGAGGATCTCTTCCCAGTTCGGGCCGTTTTCGATCTTTTTCATCCGCTGACCGGTGATCAGCGAGCGCGGACGCGCAATCGGCTGATGTTTACCGGCAGGCGCGTTGTGCAGATGCTGATAATCGAAATCGAATGGCTCGTAGTAATCATCCAGCGCAGGCACATCCGGGTTGGCGAAGATCTTCGACAGCAGGCCGACGCGACTGCCCATACGCGGCTCCAGCTTGCCGTTAATCTTACGGATCCAGCCACCCTTCCACTTCTGCTGATCTTCCCAGGCGTGCGGATAGCCGACGCCAGGCTTGCTTTCGACGTTGTTGAACCAGGCGTATTCCATGCCCTCGCGGCTGGTCCAGACGTTTTTACAGGTCACCGAACAGGTGTGGCAGCCGATACATTTGTCGAGGTTCAGCACCATGCCGACCTGTGAACGAATTTTCATGGTTTTACCTCCTGCTGGCTGCCCTGGCAGGCATCGTTGCCTTCCCCATCTAACCAGTTAACGTTGTTCATTTTTCTCACCACCACGAACTCATCGCGGTTAGAGCCGACGGTGCCGTAGTAGTTAAAGCCCCAGGAGAGCTGGGCATAACCGCCGATCATATGGGTCGGTTTCGGACAGGTTCGCGTCACGGAGTTATGGATGCCGCCGCGCTGGCTGGTGATTTCCGAGCCGGGAATATTCACGATGCGTTCCTGAGCGTGGTACATCATGGTCATACCGGCCGGGATACGCTGGCTCACCACCGCACGCGCAGTCAGCGCACCGTTGGCGTTAAACGCCTCGATCCAGTCGTTATCCACGATGCCCAGTTCGCGGGCGTCATCTTCACTCATCCAGACAATCGGTCCGCCACGCGACAGCGTCAGCATCAGCAGGTTGTCACTGTAGGTAGAGTGAATGCCCCACTTCTGATGTGGCGTCAGGAAGTTCAGCGCCTTCTCCGGATTACCGTTGGGTTTGCTGTTCAGCAACGGCTTCGCCGCACGAGTATCAATTGGCGGACGGTAGACCATCAGGCTCTCGCCAAAGGCGCGCATCCACTCATGGTCCTGATAGAGCTGCTGACGGCCGCTCAGGGTTCGCCACGGGATCAGCTCATGAACGTTGGTGTAGCAGGCGTTGTAGGAGACATGTTCATCTTCCAGACCTGACCAGGTCGGGCTGGAGATAATTTTGCGCGGCTGCGCCTGGATATCGCGGAAGCGGATCTTCTCATCTTCTTTGTTCAGCGCCAGATGCGTGTGGTCACGACCGGTAATCGCGCCCAGCGCCTGCCAGGCTTTCACCGCCACCTGACCATTGGTTTCCGGAGCGAGCGCCAGGATCACTTCGGCTGCATCAATCGCCGTGTCAATATTTGGCCGTCCCGCTGCCGGGCCATCCGCTTTGACATAGTTAAGCTGTTTGAGGAAATCGACCTCTTTGCTGGTGTTCCAGCTGATCCCTTTGCCGCCGTTACCCAGGGTATCCAGCAACGGCCCCAGCGAGGTAAAGCGTTCCCAGGTCGCCGGATAGTCGCGTTCCACCACCATGATGTGTGGCGCGGTTTTGCCCGGAATCAGGTCGCACTCGCCTTTTTTCCAGTCTTTGGCTTCAAACGGCTGCGCCAGTTCGGCAGGTGAGTCATGCAACACCGGCAGCGTCACCACATCCGTTTCAACACCTAAATGGCCAGGGCAGAGATCGGAGAAGGCTTTGGCAATGCCTTTGTAGATCTCCCAGTCGCTTTTTGAATCCCAGGCCGGATCGACAGCGGCCGAAAGCGGATGAATAAACGGATGCATATCCGAGGTATTCATATCGTCTTTTTCATACCAGGTGGCGGTTGGCAGCACGACGTCAGAGTAGAGACAGGTGCTCGACATGCGGAAGTCGAGTGTGACCACCAGATCCAGCTTGCCTTCGGCACCCTGATCCAGCCATTCCACTTCTTCGGGTTTCACGCGACCCTGCTGACCTAAATCTTTCCCCTGAATACCGTTTTCGGTGCCCAGCAGATATTTCAGCATGTACTCATGCCCTTTGCCTGAGGAGCCGAGCAGGTTGGAACGCCAGACAAACAGGTTGCGCGGGAAGTTCTGCGGGTTGTCCGGCTGTTCAGCGGCAAACCGGATAGTGCCCTGCTTCAGGCTCTCCACGGTGTAATCCAGCGGTGACTGGCCGGCGGCTTTCGCCTTCGCCGCGATATGCAGCGGGTTGACGTTGAGCTGCGGCGCGGAAGGTAACCAGCCCATGCGTTCGGAACGGACGTTAAGGTCGATCAGGCTGCCGCTGTAGCGGCTTTTGTCCGCCAGCGGTGACAGCAGTTCGCTGGTGGCCAGGGTTTCATAGCGCCACTGACTGGAGTGGTTGTAGAAGAAAGAGGTGCTGTTCATCTGACGTGGCGGACGCTGCCAGTCCAGGCCAAAGGCCAGCGGTGTCCAGCCGGTCTGCGGACGAAGTTTCTCCTGACCGACATAGTGCGCCCAGCCCCCGCCGCTCTGACCGACGCAGCCGCAGAAAATCAGCATGTTCATCAGGCCACGGTAGTTCATGTCCATGTGATACCAGTGGTTCATACCGGCACCGACGATGATCATTGAGCGGCCACGGGTTTTTTCAGCGTTTTCGGCAAATTCGCGGGCAATGCGGATGATGTTCTGACGGGAAACGCCCGTAATCTGCTCTGCCCAGGCCGGGCTGTAGGCTTTAATCTCGTCATAGCTTTGCGCGCAGTTGGCATCATCCAGACCACGAGCCAGACCATAGTTCGCCAGCGTCAGATCGTAGACGCTGGTAACCAGCGCTTCACTGCCATCCGCCAGCTGCAGGCGTTTCACCGGCAGCTTGTGCAGCAGAATCTCATCCAGCGCGACGCTGTTAAAATGCTCGTGGGTGATGCCGCCAAAGTAAGGGAAACCGACCTCAACCACCTCATCGTGGCTGCCGAGCAGGCTGAGCTGCAGCTCCACTTCTTTTTGCGACAGGCCGTCGCGCTGCTCCAGGTTCCATTTGCCTTTTTCACCCCAGCGGAAGCCGATAGAGCCCTGCGGGGCAATCAATTCACCGGTCGCCTGATCCAGCGCCACGGTTTTCCACTCCGGATTATTCTCCTGACCCAGACCATCCACCAGATCGCTGGCACGCAGCTGACGGCCTGCGGCGTAGTAACCGCCCTCGCGTGGCTCCAGCATGACCAGCATCGGCATATCGGTGTAGCGGCGCACGTAGTCGCGGAAATAGCCGACTTCGCGATCAAGATGGAACTCTTTCAGCATCACATGGCCCATCGCCAGCGCCATCGCGCTGTCGGTGCCCTGCTTCGGACTCAGCCACTGGTCACACAGCTTCGCGACTTCGGCATAGTCCGGGGTAATGGCCACGGTTTTTGTCCCTTTATAGCGGACCTCCGTGAAGAAGTGCGCATCCGGGGTACGGGTCTGCGGCACGTTCGAGCCCCAGGCAATAATGTATGAGGAGTTGTACCAGTCGGCCGATTCCGGCACGTCGGTCTGCTCGCCCCAGGTCATCGGTGACGCTGGCGGCAGATCGCAATACCAGTCATAGAAGCTCAGGCAGGTTCCGCCGATCAGTGACAGGTAACGTGCGCCCGCAGCGTAGGAGACCATCGACATCGCCGGAATCGGCGAGAATCCCATAATACGGTCAGGGCCGTAGGTCTTCGCGGTGCAGATGTTCGCAGCAGCGATCATCTCGTTCACTTCCTGCCAGCTGGAACGCACAAAGCCACCGCGTCCGCGCGCCTGCTTATAGCTTTTCGCTTTCTCTGGATTGCTGATGATGGATGCCCAGGCCTCTACCGGATCGCTGTGCTGCGCTTTCGCGTCGCGCCACAGCTGGATCAGCTTCTTACGCATCAGCGGATACTTCAGGCGGTTAGCGCTGTAGAGATACCAGGAGTAGCTGGCTCCGCGTGGGCAGCCGCGCGGCTCATGGTTGGGCAGATCGGGACGGGTACGTGGATAGTCGGTCTGCTGGGTCTCCCAGGTGACCAGTCCATTTTTGACGTAGATTTTCCAGCTGCAGGAGCCGGTACAGTTAACACCGTGGGTAGAGCGCACAACTTTATCGTGCTGCCAGCGGCTGCGGTAGCCATCTTCCCAGTCGCGGTTGCTGTTTAAGGTCTGCCCATGCTGGCCGGAAAAAGGCTCAGCCAGCTGTTTGAAATAACGAAATCGATCAAGAAACTTGCTCATCCGGAATACTCCTGAAGGCCTGGTATGACATTGCTGACTCTGCATCTGTCGCGACACAGAAAGTAAAATGGTGCCGGTGCGCCACACCGGCTTTGTCGTTATCAGGCGCGGGCTTTTCGTCCGTAAACCAGCCAGGTCACGGCGATGCAGCAGAGATAAAAGACCAGGAAGATTTTCATCGCGCCAGCGGGTGAACCGGTCATGGCGAGCGACAGGCCAAAGGTCTGTGGAATAAAGAAGCCGCCCAGTGCGCCAATAGCGGAGATAAAGCCCAGCGCAGCCGAGGTTTCTGTCGCCGCTTCACGCTGCGCATGCGCATCGTCGCCACCTTCAGCTTTAATACGTTCCAGCGTCAGCTTGCGGAAGATCACCGCAATCATCTGGTAGGTGGAGCCACTGCCCAGACCGGCAGTCAGAAACAGGCCCATAAACACCGCGAAGAAGGCGATAAACGAGCCATCATGTCCGTCCCCCGGCAGCGTGAGAAACAGCAGCGCGGCAAACAGCGCCATCAGGATGTAGTTGACCAGTGTGACGCGGGTTCCGCCGAGGCGGTCAGATATGATGCCGCCTGCTGAACGGGCCAGCGCGCCAATCAACGGACCGAAAAAGGCGTAATGCATAATCACGACATCAGGAAATTGCGTCTTCGTCAGCATGGCAAAACCGGCAGAGAAACCAATAAAGGAACCAAAGGTCGCCAGATAGAGCAGCGCCATGACCCACAGGTGTGGACGTTTCAGCACCGGCAACTGCTCACGCAGCGAGGATTTCGCCGCCGCGAGATCGTTCATGCCGAACCAGGCTGCCAGCGTGCCGATTGCCAGGAACGGCACCCAGATCCAGGCCGCATTTTCCAGCCAGAGGCTGTCGCCGGTGACGGTGGTATGGCCCACATCAGCAAAACCAAAGATGGCGCAGGAGATCGCCAGCGGCGCGACAAACTGCATGACGCTCACGCCAAGATTACCGAGGCCGCCGTTGATGCCCAGCGCGCCGCCCTGGCGGGCTTTGGGAAAGAAGAAGCTGATGTTGCCCATGCTTGACGCGAAGTTAGCGCCACCAAATCCGCACAGCAGGGAGATCACCATAAATGTCGCGAATGAGGTCTGGCTGTCCTGTACCGCAAAGCCGAGCCACAGGCAGGGAATGATCAGGATACCGGTGCTGAAGGCGGTCCAGCGGCGGCCACCAAAGATGGGGATCACAAAAGAGTAAGGCACACGCAGCAGCGCGCCGGACACCGACGGCAGCGCGGTCAGCAAAAAGAGCTGCTCCGTAGTGAAGTTAAAGCCGACTTTATTCAGGTTAACCGCGACGGTGCTGAACAGCATCCAGACGCAGAAGCCCAGCAGCAGGCAAAAAACAGAAATCCACAGATTACGGCTGGCGATACGCTTGCCGCGCGTCTGCCAGAACGCCTCGTTTTCCGGTTGCCAGTCCTGGATTAATGCGCCGCGCGTCGGGGTTTGCAGTGGGGCAGATTGGGTCATAAATCTCTCATCAGCAGAATAATAATTGTGCATATCCTGCGCATCCGGCCTGGCGGCTTGCTTGATACAAATCAACGGCAATGCAGGTTACAAAGGCGTGGCAATCTCTGATCATCCCGGTTAAGTAGTTAACTGAATGCAGATAATCCTTATAAATCATGCGGTTTAATTACTGCTGCGAACCCCTTCAGCAAAAGGGCATCTGAATGGAAATAAAGGAGTAGTCCTTTGGGGGTATATAGCGACCCCGCTTCACCGGTAAGATAGGCACCTTCGCCCGCACAGGGCTGGCGTACAGGACAGGAAAGATTGTGACGGCAGAGAAATTTACGCTCTTATTAATCGATGACCACCCCATGCTGCGCAACGGGCTGAAACAGCTGATTGCGCTGGATGAACGACTGCAGGTGGTGGCCGAAGCGGGTAACGGCATTGATGGTCTGGCGCTGGCACAACAGCACGATCCCGACCTGATCCTGCTGGATCTTAATATGCCGGGTCTGAACGGGCTGGATACCCTGACCCAGCTGCGCGAAATCGCCCTTTCTGGCCGCGTGGTGGTGTTCAGCGTTTCCGATAATGAAGAGGATGTGGTCAGCGCACTGAAGCGCGGCGCGGATGGTTATCTGCTGAAAGATATGGAACCGGAAGCCTTGCTGAAAGCGCTGCATCAGGCGGCCGCCGGGCAGATCGTACTTAGCGAAGCGTTAACCCCGATTCTGGTTGCGCGGTTGCGCGAATCGCAGCCTGCACAGACGCGCGATATCAGCCAACTAACCCGACGTGAACGCGACATCCTGCAACTGATCAGCGATGGAATGACCAATAAAGCCATTGCCCGCAAACTGGACATCAGTGAAAGCACGGTTAAGGTTCACGTCAAATATCTGCTGAAAAAAATGAACCTCAAGTCCCGCCTTGAAGCCGCCGTCTGGGCGCTGCAGAACGGGCTGCACTGAGCATTTTTCTTCTGCTGTGCGCTCTGGTGCCGCTCCGCACACCGTAAACTGACGCAGAAATCGCGAGCCGCCTCGCAGCACCGCGCCAGAGTAATGAAAAACGCCACTTTTCTGTCGCCAGCCGTCGCCACATTTGCCAGGATGCCTGTCAGGTTACACCCGGTCAGGATCAGGACGTTTATCAGGCTGGCATATGCCCTGCCCTATTCGTTATCATCTGGTTATCCTGCGTGCCTGGAATCCCTTTCGGTTTCATGGGCGTTGACCGCCAGAAATTTACCGCATTAAAGATGAGTTAAAACCTTATGCAAGAGCCAACCGAAAAGGACTTTCCTTCCCATACGCCCATGATGCAGCAGTACCTGCGCCTCAAGGCGGAGCATCCTGATATTCTGCTGTTTTACCGGATGGGTGACTTCTACGAGCTGTTTTATGACGACGCCAAACGCGCCTCGCAGCTGCTGGAGATTTCACTTACCAAACGCGGGGCGTCCGCGGGCGAACCGATCCCGATGGCGGGTGTGCCCTATCATGCGGTTGAAGGCTATCTGGCTAAGCTGGTGCAGCTGGGCGAATCGGTTGCCATCTGTGAGCAGATAGGCGATCCGGCGCTGAGCAAAGGCCCGGTGGAGCGCAAAGTGGTGCGCATCGTAACACCCGGCACCATCAGTGATGAGGCGCTGTTGCAGGAGCGGCATGACAATCTGCTGGCGGCGATTGTGCAAAGTCCGCGCGGTTTTGGCTACGCCACGCTGGATATCAGCTCAGGCCGTTTTCGCTTAAGCGAACCGGCGGATGCTGAAACCATGGCGGCAGAGCTGCAGCGCACCAACCCCGCCGAGCTGCTCTATCCCGAGGATTTTCAGGCAATGTCGCTGATCGATCAGCGTCGTGGCCTGCGCCGTCGTCCGCTGTGGGAGTTTGAGATCGATACCGCGCGCCAGCAGCTGAACCTGCAGTTTGGCACCCGCGACCTCAATGGCTTCGGCGTGGAGAACGCGCACCTCGGGCTGAGCGCGGCGGGCTGCCTGCTGCAATATGTCAAAGATACCCAGCGCACCACGCTGCCCCATATCCGCTCGCTGAGCATGGAGCGGCAGCAGGACAGCATCATCATGGATGCCGCCACCCGCCGTAATCTGGAGATCACCCAGAACCTGGCAGGCGGCACCGACAATACCTTAGCGGCCGTGCTGGATAAAACCGTCACGCCAATGGGCAGCCGGATGCTGAAGCGCTGGCTGCATATGCCGCTGCGCGATGTGCGCATCATTAACCAGCGTCAGGAGTCGATTGCTGAGCTGCAGAATCTCAGCGAAGTCCTGCAACCGGTGCTGCGTCAGGTTGGCGATCTGGAACGTATCCTGGCGCGACTCGCACTGCGCACCGCCCGTCCGCGCGATCTGGCCCGCATGCGCCATGCGTTTCAGCAACTGCCAGAACTGAACCAGCTGCTGGCCGACGTAAAAGCGCCACAGCTACAAAAGCTGCGCACGCAGATGGGCGAATTCACCGCACTACGCGAGCTGCTGGAGCAGGCGGTGATTGAGTCACCGCCGGTGCTGATTCGTGACGGCGGCGTGATCGCGCCCGGCTACAATGCAGAGCTGGATGAGTGGCGCGCGCTGGCCGATGGCGCAACCGACTATCTGGACCGGCTGGAGATCCGCGAACGCGAGAAGCTGGGACTGGATACGCTGAAGGTCGGCTTTAACGGTGTGCATGGCTATTACATCCAGGTCAGCCGTGGCCAGAGCCATCAGGTGCCGATGCACTATGTCCGTCGTCAGACGCTGAAAAATGCTGAACGCTACATCATCCCGGAACTGAAAGAGTACGAAGACAAAGTCCTCACCTCGAAGGGCAAAGCGCTGTCGCTGGAGAAAAGCCTGTATGAGGCGCTGTTCGATCAGCTGCTGCCGCACCTTGAAGCGCTGCAGCTGAGTGCCGCCGCGCTGGCCGAACTGGACGTATTGAGCAACCTGGCCGAACGTGCCTGGACCCTGAACTATTGCCGTCCGGTGCTGCAGGATAAAGCCGGAATTAAAATCAGCGGCGGTCGCCATCCGGTGGTTGAGCAGGTTCTGAAAGAGCCGTTTATTGCTAACCCGCTATCACTGGCACCACAGCGCAGAATGCTGATCATTACCGGTCCCAACATGGGCGGTAAAAGTACCTATATGCGACAGGCGGCACTGATTGCACTGATGGCATGGATCGGCAGTTTTGTTCCTGCTGATGAGACGCTGATTGGCCCGCTGGATCGCATCTTTACCCGCGTCGGTGCAGCTGACGATCTCGCCTCCGGGCGCTCGACCTTTATGGTGGAGATGACCGAGACCGCTAACATCCTCCACAACGCCACTGAAAACAGTCTGGTGCTGATGGATGAGATTGGACGCGGCACCTCGACCTACGACGGTTTATCGCTGGCCTGGGCCTGTGCTGAAAACCTGGCGAACCGCATCAAGGCAATGACACTGTTTGCCACTCACTACTTCGAGCTGACAACATTGCCGGAAAAAATGGAAGGCGTGGTCAACGTTCATCTGGATGCGGTTGAGCATGGCGACACCATCGCCTTTATGCACAGCGTTCAGGAAGGGGCTGCAAGCAAGAGTTATGGTCTGGCCGTCGCCGCGCTGGCCGGCGTGCCTAAAGAGGTGATCAAGCGGGCGCGGAACAAGCTGAAAGAGCTGGAGACCGTTTCAAACCACTCGGCATCATCAACGGTAGATGGTTCTCAGCTGCCGCTGCTGGTTGAAGAGACCTCACCAGCGGTGGAGGCGCTTGAGGCGCTGGATCCGGATACGTTGACACCGCGTCAGGCACTTGACTGGATTTATCGGCTTAAATCGCTGGTGTGATAGCACGCCGTATCGTGTAAAAGCACGGTGCGGCACTGGCATTTCTTTGTAAATCACTTTTCTGCAGGCATAAAAAAAACGGTGGTTTTCACCACCGCTTTTTGCATTCGAACTCAGACCATCTTACAGACGATTATTCACGAAACAGTGCTTCAATGTTGAGACCCTGCGCCTGCAGGATTTCGCGCAGACGGCGCAAACCTTCAACCTGAATCTGACGTACACGCTCACGGGTTAAGCCGATTTCACGACCCACATCCTCAAGCGTTGCCGCTTCATAGCCCAACAGGCCGAAACGACGCGCCAGCACTTCACGCTGCTTGGCGTTCAGTTCGAACAGCCACTTGACGATGCTTTGTTTCATATCATCGTCCTGCGTGGTGTCTTCCGGGCCGTTATCTTTCTCATCGGCCAGAATATCCAGCAGCGCTTTTTCAGAATCACCGCCTAATGGCGTATCAACTGAGGTAATGCGTTCGTTGAGACGTAACATACGGCTTACGTCATCAACCGGTTTATCAAGCTGCTCGGCGATCTCTTCCGCACTTGGCTCATGGTCAAGCTTGTGGGAAAGTTCACGCGCGGTACGCAGATAAACATTCAGTTCTTTAACAATGTGAATCGGCAGACGAATGGTACGGGTTTGATTCATGATCGCCCGTTCAATAGTCTGACGAATCCACCAGGTGGCGTACGTCGAGAAACGGAACCCACGCTCCGGGTCAAATTTCTCTACGGCGCGAATCAGGCCGAGGTTACCTTCTTCAATCAGGTCCAGCAGTGCTAAACCACGATTGCTGTAACGACGGGCGATTTTCACCACCAGGCGTAAGTTACTTTCGATCATGCGACGACGGGAAGGGATATCACCCCGCAATGCACGGCGAGCGAAGAAAACTTCTTCCTCTGCCGTTAACAACGGAGAATAGCCAATCTCCCCAAGATAGAGCTGCGTCGCATCTAATACACGCTGCGTCGCACCCTGTGATAGCAACTCTTCTTCCGCTACGTCGCTATCACTGGCTTCATTTTCAACAAGGGCCTTCTCGTCAAAAATTTCAGCTCCGTTCTCATCGAATTCCGCGTTCTCATGTAACTCGTTTACTTTCAGCGTATTCTGGCTCATAAGCGGCTCCTACCCGTGATTCCAGGGCAGAACATAAAAAGGGTTTGTTCTGCCGGATTATCGCTGCGGTAAATAACGCAACGGGTTTACGGATTTCCCCTTGTAACGAATTTCAAAGTGTAATCTGACTGAACTGGTTCCGGTGCTACCCATGGTAGCGATTTTTTGCCCCGCCTTAACTTCCTGTTGTTCCCGAACCAGCATTGTATCGTTGTGGGCGTAGGCGCTCAGGTAATCATCGTTGTGTTTAATGATGATTAAATTACCGTAACCCCGGAGTGCGTTACCTGCGTAAACCACTCGTCCTGAAGCAGTGGCAACCACAGATTGTCCGCGCGTCCCGGCGATATCGATACCTTTATTGCCACCTTCGGCGGCAGAGAAGTTATCGATAATCTTCCCGTCAGTCGGCCAGCGCCAGCTTCCGACCGGCGTTGAACTGTTGGTAGTACTGCTAACCGTTGGGGGTGCGGTAACCACCGGAGCTGTTGTCGTTGCAACATTTGCTCCTTTCGAAGGCAACAATTTGCTGCCACCCGAATTACCTGAATCATCAGAATACGTAATAACAGGTTGCTGTGCAACAGCAGGCGATTTAATTTGTGGCGCCGCCGGAACGCCGCCCTGCGTTGCATCAGCAACGGTAATGGGATTGCCACCGGTAATCGGCTGACCCGACCCGTTACCAATCTGTAAAGTCTGACCCACATTCAGGCTGTATGGCGCAGCAACGTTGTTGCGCTGGGCTAAATCACGAAAATCATTGCCGGTAATCCAGGCAATATAAAACAAGGTGTCTCCGCGCTTAACGGTATACGTTTCACCGGAGTAGCTACCCTTAGGAATATTCTGGTAACTGCGGTTGTACACGATCCGGCCGTTCTGCGTCTCAACATTACTGTTGGTACTAACCATTCCGCCATTGCTGGGGACGGATGCTGAATTTCTGCTTAACATTTGTCCCTGAGACGGCGCGGCAGGCACACCACCCGAAACCGGGCCTGCGCCAGCCTGGCTGTTCATCATGCCGCCATCATCGCCAACGCGGCTGATCGGTGCCTGTGAGTTGTCGCCAGAGCTGCAGCCTGCCAGCCAGAATCCTACCAGTGAAAGTGCCGCCAGACGGCGTAACTGAAAAAGTGTGCTTCCCGTGCTCATTAATCCCCCGTGATGGCAACGCTGATCTATCTGTTTCACTGTACCCGCCAGCAGAATGCTCTGCGCGGCGCGATAAAATCTGTGTTTTCGTTGAATGAACTGGATAGTAACAATATCAACCAGGTGGTGCCATGAAACAGTTGTGAAGAAATACGAAGAGCGTCAGGCGAGATCGCCCTGTACGAGCGGAACAAAACGCACCGGTTCAATGATCTCTTCCGTGACCTCTTCGCCCTGACGGCGCAGGCGCTTCAGTACCTGCTGATCTTCGCCAACCGGCAGCACCATAATGCCGCCTTCTGCCAGTTGTGCTATCAGCGCAATCGGAATTTCCGGTGGAGCGGCGGTAACAATGATGGCATCGAACGGACCGCGAGATGGCCAGCCCTGCCAGCCATCGCCATGGCGGGTTGATACATTATGCAGATCCAGCTGTTTCAGACGGCGTTTGGCCTGCCATTGCAGCCCTTTGATGCGTTCCACTGAATAGACATGGTCGACCAGATGGGCAAGAATCGCTGTCTGATACCCGGAACCCGTACCAATCTCCAGTACACGCGAATGCGGATTCAGCCCCAGCAACGCGGTCATCCGCGCGACCATATAAGGCTGTGAAATCGTCTGACCGGAGCCGATAGGCAAGGCCACATTGTCCCAGGCTTTATGCTCAAACGCCTCGTCGATAAACCGTTCGCGCGGCACCTCGCTGATGGCTTTCAGCAGGTTTTCATCATCAATACCCTGCTGACGCAGTTGTGACAGCAGTGTCTCAATACGCCGATTCACCATGCCAGGTTCACCTCAGCTTTAGCCAGCCAGTCACTAAGCACGTTCTGCGCGCTGTGTGCCGTTAAATCGACATGCAGTGCGGTGACAGAAACGTAACCCTGATCCACGGCGGCAAAGTCCGTATCCGGGCCCGCATCCAGTTTTTCGCCCGGCGGGCCAATCCAGTAGAGGGTATTGCCACGCGGATCCTGCTGCGCAATCACCTGATCCGCCGGATGGCGACTGCCACAACGCGTCACGCGGATGCCTTTGAGTTCGGTCAGCGGCAGATCGGGGACATTGATGTTGAGAATGCGGCCGGTGCGCAGCGGTTCATGCGTCAGCGCCCTGAGGATCGCGCAGGTCACCGCTGCCGCGGTGGCATAGTGCTGATGGCCGTTAAGTGAAACCGCTATCGCCGGTAAACCAAGATGCCGCCCTTCCATCGCCGCCGCCACCGTGCCGGAGTAGATGACATCATCGCCCAGATTGGGGCCGGCGTTGATGCCTGACACGACAATATCGGGACGCGGCTGCATCAGCGCATTCACCCCCAGATAGACGCAATCGGTCGGGGTACCCATCTGAACCGCGATATCGCCGTTTTCAAGGGTGAAAGTACGCAGGGGTGTTTCCAGCGTTAAGGAGTTAGAGGCACCGCTTCGGTTACGATCGGGAGCAACAACCTGCACGTCAGCAATCTGCCGCAGAGCGTTTGCCAGAGTCTGAATGCCTGGCGCATGAATGCCGTCATCGTTGCTGAGCAATATCCGCATTTCGTTCTGACCTTTTTTTATTCGACTGGTCGCCGTGACTGGACCTGTTTGAACGGCATGGCAACAGGTGATGAATGGACAGCGATTTTTGCATTCTAGCGAGGCACGCAAGGAAGTGGTAGGCGTAAATCACACGACGGTGGGGGTTTGCCGCAACATTACCCACAAGTCGGGTCATGTTGCAGCGAAGATTACTCATCAGGCTGATCGGGCGAATCCGTTTGAGTCAGCAGCTCCCGGACCACGCTGGTGGCAAAGCTGCCCGCAGGCAGCCAGAACGACAGTTCCAGCGTGACGTCATCCCACCAGCCCCACTGCATATCGCGCGGCACCACCAGCATAGCGCGGCGGGCAGCATCGACCTTCTCACGTTCGATCAATCCCAGCAGCAGCGACTCATCCGCCAGCGCCTGCTGTTCAAAGGCCAGCGCGTCAGCCTGCGGGCCAGGCTGGCCGCGTCCCGGCAGCGGCGCGGTAATGCGCAGCTCATGCTGTTCAACCCGGCGCTGTGACTCTGCCAGTTCATCAGGCTGGGCGACAAACCAGCTGCCACGGCCAGTCAGCTGCAAAGCATCGCCATTGAGTACCTGCGTCAGGCTGCCCTGCTGTTGCAGACGCGCGCTGGTCACCTGATTAAACAGCGCACTGCGTGCGGCAGAGAGCATCAGGCTGCGTTTGTTGCGGTCGCGAATAATAATCTCATTGCGCGCCCACTTCTCCGCCATCACCAGGTTATTGCCGCCGCGCCCAAAACGCTGTTCACCAAAATAGTTGGGCGCGCCCGCATCGCGAACCTGCACCAGACGTGTTTCAACCGCATCGCGGTCGCTGATCTGGCGGATAACCAGCCGGAACGCATTCCCCGCCAGTGCGCCGATGCGCAGCTTACGCTTGTGACGCACCACCTGCAAAATATCGACGCCCTCAAGCGAAAAACCACGCAGATCGGGCATCGCATTACCTGGCAGACGGAAACAGAGGGTCTGCTCCGTGACCGCATGGCGGTCTTTCATTCCGGCATAGCTCATGTCGCGCTGATGAATACCAAGATACTTAGCCAGCGCCTCCGCCACAAAGCGGGTATTGGCCCCGACTTTACGGATGCGCACCAGCAGATGCTCACCTTCCCCATCCGCGCCATATCCGAGGTCTTCCACCACCACGAAATCTTCCGGGTTGGCTTTGATCACGCCAGAAGCGACGGGCGTGCCGTGCAGGTAATTCAGCGTCATTGGCTGTCAGCTTTCAGGACTAACGCGACCGCTTCACAGGCGATGCCTTCGCCGCGTCCGGTAAAGCCGAGCTTCTCGGTGGTGGTCGCTTTGACGTTGACTGCATCCATGTGGCAGCCTAAGTCTTCTGCAATGTTGATACGCATCTGTGGCACGTGCGGCAGCATTTTCGGTGCCTGAGCAATAATCGTGACGTCGACATTACCGATACGATAGCCTTTGGCTTCGATACGACGCCAGGCCTCACGCAGCAGGCCGCGGCTGTCCGCCCCTTTAAAGGCCGGATCGGTGTCGGGAAACAGCTTGCCGATATCGCCCATCGCTACTGCGCCCAGCAGCGCGTCAGTCAGCGCATGCAGCGCCACATCGCCATCCGAATGGGCGATAAAACCGTGTTCAAACGGGATCCGCACACCGCCAATCACTAACGGACCTTCTCCGCCAAAGGCGTGAACGTCAAAACCGTGACCGATACGCATCATGCGCTCTCCTTTAATTGAATCTGACTCAGATAAAAAGCCGCCAGCGCCAGATCTTCTGGCCGGGTGACTTTGATGTTATCACTGCGTCCGCTGACTAACAGCGGATGGTAGCCGCAATACTCCAGCGCCGAGGCTTCATCGGTGATGGTCGCGCCTTCTGTCAGCGCCCGCGTCAGGCAGGCGGTAAGCAGCGCATGAGGGAAAAATTGCGGCGTTAAGGCGTGCCAGAGATCGTCACGTTCTACGGTATGGGCCACTGCCGCTTTGCCCGGCTCGCCCCGCTTCATGGTGTCACGCACGGGCGCAGCCAGAATTCCGCCTACGTGGCTCTGTTCGCGCACGTTGAGCAGTTGCTGGAGATCGTCGGGATGCAGACAGGGACGCGCAGCGTCATGCACCAGCACCCAGGCGGAACCCTGTGCGGCCTGCAGTCCGGCCAGCACCGATTCGGCACGGGTTTCTCCGCCTGTCACCCTGAGCACACGCGGATCGCGCGCCAGCGGCAGGGAAGCAAAGTGCTCGTCATCGGGGCTGAGGGCAACAATCACCTGTCTGATGGCGGGATGGGAAAACAGACGTGCAATGCTGTGTTCCAGAAGGGTGTGCTGACCAATTGTCAGATACTGCTTCGGACAGGTTGCCTGCATGCGGCTGCCAATCCCGGCAGCGGGCACCACGGCAATCACATCCGCAAGGGAGGCCAGAGTGTTCATGTTTTATCGTTGTTGGTTTTGCGCTGCTTGTTGCGCGTTGCGTTTGTTCTGGTCAGGCACCAGACGATAGAAAGTCTCACCAGGCTTAATCATGCCCAGTTCATTGCGTGCACGCTCCTCGATCGCTTCCGAGCCACCATTGAGGTCGTCAATTTCGGCAAACAGCTGATCGTTTCGCGATTTCAGTTTGGCATTGTTTGCCTGTTGCACCGCGACATCATCATTGACACGCGTATAGTCATGGATGCCATTTTTCCCCAGCCACAATGAATATTGCAGCCAGCCTAGCAGCACCAATAACAGTAACGTCAGTTTTCCCATCCCGCCCCCTAAAAACGGCCCAATCATCCCATAACTTTGCACAGGACTCCACACCAGCGGCGAAAATGGCATGCTTTGCTGCGCGTATGCGTAATGAGTCCCGATTCTGGCGGGAAAAGATTTGTAACCTGCCGATGCGTTTGCACATCAGCACGGGCGCAGTGATGGCTACCAGCCGGAGAGAAAGGAGAACATTAACCAGAAGAGCGTGACCACCATAATCACAGTGGCGAGCGCGGCCCAGAGCCACTGTCCGCTCAGCAGCGTATTCAGTGCAATACCCGTAACCACGGCGACCGGCAACAGCGCCAGAAAGAATGGCCAGGTATAGAGAAAGAAAAACAGCGTGTTAGAACCGAACAGCAGGAAAGGGATCGCCAGCGCACACCCGTAAGCAAGAAAACCGATAACGCCGCCCGGCAGCAGTGAGCGTGGCTCATCCGGGGCGGAGTCATCTTTACGGGCGAGCATTGGGGTAATATTCTGCATAGGCATCCTGTTGGCGCGAGGGCGGCAGATCAGACGATCTGCCGCTGTCTCTTCAGGATCTGATGATATCGCGGTCGCGCAGCAGGTCTAACAATTGGGCGGCCAGTTTTGTAACCAATTGTTCGCCATCCAGCTGGATTTCCGGGCTGTCTGGCGCCTCATAGACGCTGTCGATGCCGGTGAAATTACGCAGCTCACCGGCGCGCGCTTTACGATATAACCCTTTCGGATCGCGCGCTTCACACACGGCTAACGGCGTATCGACAAACACCTCGATAAACTGCCCTGGCTCCAGCAGGTCGCGCACCATCTGACGCTCGGCGCGATGCGGCGAAATAAAGGCGGTGAGCACCACGAGTCCGGCATCCACCATCAGTTTCGCCACTTCACCGACCCGGCGGATGTTTTCCTTGCGGTCATCATCGCTGAAGCCGAGGTCACGACAGAGGCCGTGGCGCACATTGTCACCATCCAGCAGATAGGTGCTGACACCGATGCGGTGCAGCGCCTGCTCCAGCGCACCTGCGACGGTGGATTTCCCCGAGCCCGAAAGCCCGGTGAACCACAGCACCACGCCCTGATGGCCGTGCTGCTGCTCGCGAGAAGCGCGTGTTACCGGATGGTCATGCCACACCACGTTGTCATCGTGCTGCGCCATTATTGACCGCCCAGCAGGTCGCGCGCGTTCCAGTGTGGGAAGTGACGACGCACCAGCGCATTCAGTTCCAGCTCAAACGCGCTGAATTCACCACTGTTAACCGGCGCATCATGATTTGGCTGATGGATCATACCGGCACCCACGGTGACGTTGCTCAGGCGATCGATAAAGATCATGCCGCCGGTTACCGGATTCTGCTGATAGCTGTCGAGCACCATCGGTTCGTCAAAGGTGATCTCAATGCGACCAATGCCGTTCAGCGGCAGCGAATCGACCTGACGTGTCTCCAGCGAGTTGATCTCAACCTGATGCAGCACCTTCTCAACGCGACCACGGGTTTTCTTACCGGCGATTTTCAGATCATAGCTCTGACCGGCCTGCAGCGGCTGTTCCGCCATCCAGACCACATCAACACTGGCAGACTGCACCGCCGACAGCGCTTCGCTGGCATCGACCAGCAAATCGCCACGGCTGATATCAATCTCATCCTGCAGCACCAGGGTGATCGCTTCACCTGCACCCGCTTCCTGCAGATCGCCATCAAAGGTGACAATGCGGGCAATCGTCGACTCCACGCCAGACGGCAGCACTTTTACGCGCTGGCCGACCTGCACGCTGCCTGACGCCAGGGTACCGGCATAGCCACGGAAATCCAGGTTCGGGCGGTTGACATACTGCACCGGGAAACGCATCGGCTGATGATCGACAACGCGCTTCAGCTCCACGGTTTCCAGCACATCCAGCAGGGTCGGGCCGCTGTACCACGGCATAGTCTGGCTGGCAGAGGCGACGTTATCCCCTTCCAGCGCTGACATCGGCACAAAGCGGATATCAAGGTCTTCCGGCAACTGGGCAGCAAAGTCGAGGTAATCCTGTTTGATCTGCTCGAAGCGTGTCTGCTCGTACTCCACCAGATCCATCTTGTTGATCGCCACCACCAGGTGCTTGATGCCCAGCAGCGTCGAGATAAAGCTGTGACGGCGGGTCTGATCCAGGACGCCCTTACGCGCATCGATCAGCAGGATCGCCAGATCGCAGGTTGACGCGCCGGTCGCCATGTTGCGGGTGTACTGCTCATGTCCCGGCGTATCCGCAATAATGAATTTACGCTTTTCGGTCGAGAAGTAGCGGTAGGCCACATCAATAGTAATGCCCTGCTCACGTTCCGCCTGCAGGCCATCCACCAGCAGCGCCAGATCGAGCTTCTCGCCCTGGGTGCCGTGACGTTTGCTGTCGTTGTGCAGTGATGAAAGCTGATCTTCATAGATCTGACGGGTGTCGTGCAGCAGACGACCAATCAGGGTACTTTTTCCGTCATCAACGCTGCCGCAGGTCAGAAAACGCAGCAAGCTCTTATGCTGTTGAGCGGTCAGCCAGGCTTCAACGCCGCCCTGGTCGGCAATCTGTTGTGCAATTACGGTATTCATCTGGCGTCTCCTTAGAAATAACCCTGGCGTTTTTTCAGTTCCATCGAACCGGACTGATCGCGATCGATCATGCGGCCCTGACGCTCGCTGGTGGTGGAGACCAGCATCTCTTCGATGATCTCCGGCAGCGTCTGCGCTTCGGACTCTACCGCACCGGTCAGCGGCCAGCAGCCGAGCGTACGGAAACGGACCATCCGCTGGGTGATCTCTTCACCCGGCTGCAGGTTAATGCGATCGTCATCGATCATCATCAGCATGCCATCACGCTCCAGCACCGGACGCGGCGCGGCGAGATAGAGCGGCACGATCTCGATGTTTTCCAGGAAGATGTACTGCCAGATATCCAGTTCAGTCCAGTTCGACAGCGGGAAGACGCGGATGCTTTCGCCCTTGTTGATCTGGCCGTTGTAGTTGTGCCACAGCTCAGGACGCTGGTTTTTCGGATCCCAGCGGTGGAAGCGGTCACGGAAGGAGTAAATACGCTCTTTGGCGCGTGACTTCTCTTCATCACGACGTGCGCCGCCAAAGGCCGCATCGAAACCATATTTGTTCAGCGCCTGCTTCAGCCCTTCGGTCTTCATGATGTCAGTGTGTTTGGCACTGCCGTGGACAAAGGGGTTAATCCCCATCGCCACGCCTTCCGGGTTGCGGTGAACCAGCAACTCTGCGCCCATCGCTTTCACGGTGCGGTCGCGGAACGCGTACATTTCACGGAATTTCCAGCCGGTATCCACATGCAGCAGCGGGAACGGCAGCGTGCCCGGATAAAAGGCTTTACGCGCCAGATGCAGCATCACCGAGGAGTCTTTGCCGATAGAGTACATCATCACCGGATTGCTGAACTCCGCCGCCACTTCGCGAATGATGTGGATACTCTCCGCCTCCAGCTGACGCAGATGAGTGAGTCGTTTTTGGTCCATGATTTTCCCTCAAGCCAGATTGACAACGGCGGACTCGCGAGTCCCCTGCTGTGCTGAATGTTTAAACCAGGCGAGTTGCCCGTGCAGATTAACCACCTCTCCGATCACCAGCAGCGCCGGGGTAGGTGCCGAGGCGGCCAGCGCCTCAAGTTGTTCTAAGGTGCCGGTCAGCACCTGTTGATCCTGACGGGTGCCGCGACTGATCACCGCCACTGGCGTTGATGGCGCGCGACCGTGCTGAATCAGCGCCGCGCTGATAGCAGCCGCTTTAACCGTGCCCATGTAGATCGCCAGCGTCTGGCGCGCGCGCGCCAGCGATGGCCAGTCGATATCATCGCCATCGGGACGGCAGTGACCGGTAATAAACATCACGCTCTGCGCGTAATCGCGATGGGTCAGCGGAATCCCGGCATAGGCCGTCGCACCAGCAGCCGCGGTGACGCCCGGCACCACCTGGAACGGCACGCCCGCCTGCTGTGCCGCCTGCAGCTCTTCGCCGCCGCGGCCAAAGATAAAGGGATCGCCACCCTTGAGGCGGACAACGCGCTTACCTTTCAGCGCCTGTGAAACCAGCAACTGATTAATCTCTTCCTGTGGCAACGTATGCGCGCTGGCGCGTTTACCGACGCAGATGCGATCGGCGTCGCGACGTACCAGGTCCAGCACCTCTTCGCTGACCAGATGGTCGTAGAGCACCACATCGGCTAACTGCATTACCTGCAGGCCACGCAGCGTCAGCAGGCCGCTGTCGCCCGGCCCGGCACCGACCAGAAAAATCTCGCCCTGACGGGTTGGCTCTTCCAGCAGTTCACGATCCAGCGTGCGCTTCGCCTCTTCGACGTTACCGGCTGACATCTGACTGGCGAACAGACCGTCGAAGGCCCGCTCCCAGAAACGCCGACGATCGGACATGCGGCTGAAGCGCTGTTTGACCTTATCGCGCCAGAGTCCGGCTACCTCCGCCATCTGACCAAGACTGGCAGGCAGCAGCGTTTCGATTTTTTCGCGCAACATGCGTGCCAGCACCGGCGCGGTGCCGCTGGAGGAGATCGCCACTACCAGCGGTGAGCGGTCAACAATCGACGGGAAGATAAAGGTGCATTTTGGCTGGTCGTCGACCACGTTAACCAGCTTATGCCGCGCGTTAGCGGCTTCAAAAACCTGGGTGTTGAGATGGTTATCGTCGGTGGCAGCAATCACCAGGAAAACGCCATCCAGCTGGGACGGATCAAATTCGGTCGCCACCCACTCCAGCTCCTGCTTATCCAGCAGTGCCTGCAGTTCCGGGCAGAGTTCACGAGAGGCGATCTGAACGCGCGCGCGCGCGCGACGCAGCAGTTCAATTTTTCGCGCCGCAATATCTCCACCGCCGACAACCAGAACCGGGCGGCCAGAGAGATCGGCAAAAAGAGGCAAATAGTCCACGTTAACCCTGATGATTTAACTTTGTATTAACGCGACTATACGTCGCTGAGTTTATCCAGATGAAATTACGAATTGGAATGAGTAGTTACCGAATGGAATAACGACAACGCAAAGCACAGAACAATTTGATCTTAACAGATGAAATTTAATGGCTTTTTCGTGAACAGGCTCACACATTCCGGTCAGCGCCTGCGCCCGCAAAAGCAGATAAGTGCCAGCGATAAATATGCGTAGGTGCTTTCCCTCTCAGTAGCGCCCGATTCCGCTAACCAGCTCGCAGAACAAAAGGGGTATAATGCGCGCGGCATGAGCAGGCCTGGCCCGCATGCCTGTTAGCTCCCGGATAATGTAAAAAAGGATGCACTATGTTTTGTTCCCTCCGCCTGAGGGTCGCGACAGTTTTGTTGAGCGCACTCATTTCCCCGCTGGCCCTGGCCGCGCCAGCGGGTCAGTTTGCCGAACAGCAGGTCCGGCACATCGCCACTTATTTTCCTGGCCGCATGAGTGGTAGTCCGGCTGAGTTGATGGCCGCTGACTATCTGCAACAGCAATTTACCGCGCTGGGGTATAAAACCGATACCCGCCAGTTCAACACCGGCTATAAGTGGCAGGAAGATGACGGCACGCAGCGCTGGCATAAGCTCACGGCCACCTCGGTGATTGCTGCGCGCGCAGGCAGCGTGCCGCAGGAGATTCTGATCGTGGCACATCTGGATACCTGGACGCCGCAGAACAGCAGCCAGGTCCATCATAATCTGGGCGGCTTACGTCTGCAGGGCGTCGACGATAATGCGTCGGGTCTTGGCGTGATGCTGGAGCTGGCGCAGCAGCTGAGTCGTAAACCGCTGCACTACGGCATCCGCTTTGTGGCGCTCAGCGCCGGAGAAACCGACCTGCACGGCATGGATGATTACGTTGAGCGGATGAGCGCGCGTGAAAAGAAGAACACGCTGCTGGTCATCGATCTCAATAGCCTGATCACCGGCGATCATCTCTATTTCAACAGCGGCATGAATACGCCCCGGGCGGTGCGCAAGCAGACCAGCGATCGCGCGCTGTTACTGGCTCGTCAGCAGGGCATTCCCGCTGCCAGTCATCAGCTGACTCGCAAAGACTTCAACGGTCTGAATGCCTTCGACAGGGCGGGCTTTCCGCTGCTCGATGTCACTGCCAGCAACTGGACGCTGGGGAATAAAGATGGCGCATTACAGCGTCATCGCAGCCACCACTTTCCGGATGGCGTGACCCGTCATCAGACTGACCTGGATAATCTGAGCTATCTCGACCGCTGGCTGCCGGGCCAGATAGCCCTGCGAACCCGCGACAGCGTCCGCGTGCTGCTGCCGCTGATCAGCGAACTGACCAATCCTAAAGTGTGAGGATCTGACATGTACGTAGTTTTTCTGAATTATGTTCGTCCGGTAGAAGAGGTTGAAGCGCTGCTGGCAGGCCATATCGACTGGCTCGATCGCTATTTTGATGCGGGCTTTTTTATTGCCGCGGGACGTAAAGATCCACGCACGGGCGGCATGTTGCTGGTCAGAGAGATGGAACGTGAAAAGCTGGATGCGATCTTAGCGGAAGATCCATTTGTTGCCGTGGCGGAGTATGAGGTGACGAAGGTGAATGTGACGCGCGAAGCGGAGGCGTTTGCCGGATTAAAAGGCGTTTAGCTTCCTGACTGACTCTGGCGAAGCACTTCTCTCCCCCTCGCGGGGGAGAGAAGAACGTCATCAGCCTTCGTGCAGACCACACTCACGCTTGAGACCGAAGAAGCGTGTCTCTTCTTCTGCCATACCCGGCTCCCATTTGCGGGTGGTATGGGTATCACCTACTGAAAGATAGCCTTCATCCCACAGCGGATGGTACTTCAGCTTGTGCTGTTCCAGGTACTGATGAATCTGGCGGTTATCCCAGTCAATAATCGGCAGCAGCTTAAAGACGCCACGCTGCACGCCCAGCACCGGCAGATTTGCCCGGCTGCCGGACTGGTCACGGCGCAGGCCGGCAAACCAGGTCTGGGCACCCAGGGTTTCGATAGCCCGGTTCATCGGCTCGACTTTATTGATCTCGTTATATTTCTCAATCCCCTCGACGCCCTGCTCCCACAGCTTGCCGTAGCGCGCTTCCTGCCAGGCCGGTGAGGTTTCGGCGCGGAACACTTTGAGGTTGAGATTGAGCTGGTCCGCCAGCTCATCAATAAAACGATAGGTCTCCGGGAACAGATAGCCGGTGTCGGTGAGGATCACCGGAATATCGGGCTGCTGACGCGTCACCAGATGCAGCGACACCGCCGCCTGAATACCGAAACTGGAGGAGAGCACGTAGGCGCCCGGTAAATTCTCCAGCGCCCAGCTGACCCGCTCTTCTGCTGATGACTTCTCCAGTTGTGCATTGGTCGCGGCCAGCGCCATCGCACGCTGGACTTTGGACATCTCATTCAGTGCTGCGAGGTCGGGCTGACTCATTTT
Organism: Pantoea sp. 9140; assembly: GCF_000745295.1. Taxonomy (NCBI): domain Bacteria; kingdom Pseudomonadati; phylum Pseudomonadota; class Gammaproteobacteria; order Enterobacterales; family Erwiniaceae; genus Pantoea; species Pantoea sp. 9140. Next base: position 3,036,731 of record NZ_JQNO01000001.1, read on the forward strand.
GCTTCCTCCCAGAAGTCGCGTGCCGGGTCCAGCACCGGCGCAACAATGCCTGCGCGGATGGTGAAGTCACCAAAGCCTTCAGCGGCCTGGCGCTCGGTGGCCCAGCGTCCCACCAGCTCATCAATGGTGGCGAGAATTTCGCTTTCGTTAATGTTTTCACGGTACATACGGGGAATACGCGTTCCGCTGCGGTTTCCGCCCAGATGCAGGTTGTAGCGGCCTGGCGCTTTACCCACCAGACCCAGCTCCGCCAGCATGGCACGGCCGCAACCGTTCGGACAACCGGTAACGCGTAACACTATGTGCTCATCACCAACGCCATGCGCGTGCATGATGCCCTCGACTTTGGTCACAAACGCGGGCAGGAAGCGTTCGGCTTCTGCCATCGCCAGCGGACAGGTCGGGAACGCAACGCAGGCCATGGAGTTTTCGCGCTGTGGCGTCACATGATCCATCAGACCATGTTCGCGGGCGATCGCTTCAATCTGCGCTTTTTCGCTTTCCGGCACACCCGCCACAATCAGGTTCTGGTTGGCTGTCAGGCGGAAGTCACCCTGATGGATTTTCGCAATTTCCGCGATGCCGCTTTTCAGCGGTCGGCCCGGATAGTCGAGCAGGCGACCATTTTCGATAAACAGTGTGAGGTGCCATTTGTTGTCGATGCCTTTGATCCAGCCAATGCGATCACCACGGGTGGTGAACTCATAGGGACGGATCGGCTCAAACGTCAGGCCAGCGCGCTTTTCAACTTCCGCTTTAAAGGTCTCGACACCAACACGTTCAAGGGTATATTTGGTTTTGGCGTTTTTACGATCGGTACGGTTACCCCAGTCACGCTGCGTCGTCACGACCGCCTCGGCAACATCGAGGATCTTCTCAACCGGGAAGTAACCAAATTCGCTGGCGGTACGCGCGTAAGTCGCTTTGTTACCGTGCTCGATCGAAAGGCCACCACCCACCAGCAGGTTGAAGCCCACCAGCTTGCCATTCTCGGCGACGGCGACAAAGTTCAGATCGTTGGCGTGCAGATCCACATCGTTGTGCGGCGGGATCACTACCGTCGTTTTGAATTTACGCGGCAGATAGGTTTCACCGAGAATCGGCTCTTCGTCTGTTGTCGCGACTTTTTCTTTATCCCACCAGATTTCTGCATAGGCACGGGTGCGCGGCAGCAGATGCTCGGAGAGCTTCTTCGCCCACTCATACGCTTCCTGATGCAGTTCCGACTCAACCGGGTTCGACGTACAGAGCACATTACGGTTGACGTCGTTGGCGGTCGCCAGCGCATCCAGCCCCACTTCATGCAGCATCTGATGCGTCGGCTTGACGTTCTTCTTCAGAATACCGTGAAACTGGAAGGTCTGACGGTTGGTCAGACGGATGCTGCCATAAATGGTTTTATCGGTGGCAAATTTGTCGATGGCCAGCCACTGCGTCGGCGTGATGATCCCGCCCGGCAGTCGGCAGCGCAGCATCATGGCGTGGCGAGGCTCCAGTTTCTGCTCTGCACGTTCGGCACGAATGTCGCGATCGTCCTGCTGGTACATGCCGTGAAAACGGATCAGCAGGAAGTTATCGCCGGTAAAGCCGCCGGTCAGACCTTCTTCCAAATCTTCTTTGATGGTGCCGCGCAGATAGTTGCTCTGCTTCTTCAGACGCTCAGCGTCTGCTAATTTGCCTTCTACAACCAGCGGTCCAGGGTGTTTATCGCTCATTAGTAAACGTCTCGCTGATAACGGCGCTCAATGCGCAGCTCACTTAAAAATTCGTCGGCCGTTTCACGATCCATTCCGCCGTGTTCGACCACCACATCCAGCAGGGCCTGCTCGACGTCTTTTGCCATACGATTCGCGTCGCCACAGACATACAGATGCGCGCCCTCTTCAATCCAGCGCCAGACTTCAGCCCCTTTCGCGCGGATCTTATCCTGTACGTAAATCTTCTCTGCCTGATCGCGTGACCATGCGAGGTCGATATTCGTCAGCAGCCCATCCTTCACATATTTCTGCCACTCCACCTGATAGAGGAAATCGTCGGTGAAGTGCGGATTACCAAAGAATAGCCAGTTTTTGCCGCTGGCACCGTCGTTGTCGCGCTGCTGCATAAAGGCGCGGAACGGCGCGATGCCGGTGCCCGGGCCAATCATGATCACCGGCGCGTCCGGATTAGCCGGCAGGCGGAAATTATCGTTGTGCTCAATGAAGACACGGACTTCGCCCTCTTCTTCAATGCGATCGGCCAGCCAGGTCGATGCACCGCCGCCGCGCTGGCGACCTTCAATATCGAAGCGCACTGCACCCACGGTGATGTGCACTTCGGTGTCGGTTTCGGCCTGCGAAGAGGCGATAGAATAGAGTCGCGGCGTCAGCGGTCGCAGCAGGCCGGTCAGCTGTTCTGCCGTGAGTTCAGCCGGAGCCAGACGCACCATATCCACAATCGGATAGTTCTGCGCATAGTGCTGCAACCGGGCTTTATCATCCACCAGCGACAGCAGCTCCGCATTACGGGACAGCTGGGCGTACTGCGCGACGATCTGCGCCGTGTTCACCGTCAGCTCGAAATGCTTTTGCAGCGACTCCGCCAGCGGCAGGGTTTTGCCCTGAATCTCTACCGGCTCATCGCCTTTCAGCCAGACCAGCTCCAGCAGTTCACTGACCAGCGCCGCGTCATTTTCATACCAGACGCCCAGCGCATCGCCAGGCTGGTAGCGCAGACCGGAGTCGCCCAGATCGATTTCGATATGGCGCACATCTTTGTCTGAGTCACGTCCGGTAATTTTCTGATTCACCGCCAGACTGGCGCTGAGTGGAGACTCTTTGCTGTAGGGGCTGGTGGTCACTTCGTTGACGCTGCCTGCCGCTGTCGCCGCAGCCTGCGCCGGGGATTCGGTCGGCACGCGCTGTTTCAGAATGTCGGTCAGCGCACTGCGCCAGGCCGAAGCCTGCTCTGCGTACTCGACATCCGCATCAACGCGATCCAGCAGGCGTTCGCCGCCCAGCTCAGCCAGACGATTGTCAAAATCTTTGCCCGCCTGACTGAAGAATTCATAAGAGGTGTCGCCCAGGCCAAACACCGCAAAGGCCGCACCCTCCATTTTCGGTGCCTTCTTCGACATCAGGAATTTATGCAGCGCTACCGCCTCTTCCGGCGGCTCGCCTTCGCCCTGAGTAGAGGTTACGACCACCAGCATTTTTTCCTGGCCAATCTGCTTAAACTTGTAATCACCGGCATTCACCAGGTTTACGTTCAGCTTCGCGGCCAGCAGGTCATCACGCAGCTGCTCAGCCAGACGACGGGCATTGCCGGTCTGGGAAGCAGAAAGCAGGGTAATAACCGGCGTTTCAGCGGCGGGCGCGGACGGTGCGCTGCTGGCGACGGCGCTACCCGGCGTCTGCTCTACCCGGCCCCAGAAATAGCCTGACAGCCACGCCAGTTGAGTCGGGGAATAATCTGTCGTCGCCGCCTGTAAGCGGGCGAGTTGTTCCGGGGAGAGCGGAAGCAGTGAACCAGGTGCCTGAGTCGTCATCGCGTTAAAAATTCCAGTATCAGAAGTCCGGACCGTAAAGTGGCGGAAGAGTGCGTAGGTTACCGGGCTGTATATTAACGATTAAATACACCTTCGACATATCAAATAACCAAAATGACTAAGTGGTTTTTCTGGTAGAGCTAATCGTTAAAACTGGTAAGTAAACGGATGATTTATCAGTTAATTAGCTGGACACGATCCGGCAATCGGATGTGAAAGTATCGCTTTGTGCGGCGCGGGTGCGAAAAAAGCGGTAATCAGGTAGAATTCAGCGGTTTTTTAATGTCTGAGAACCACTATGTCTACCACCTTGTTTAAAGAGTTCCAGTTCGAAGCCGCGCACCATCTTCCGAATGTGCCGGCCGGACACAAATGTGGCCGTCTGCACGGTCATTCGTTCCTGGTTCGTCTGGAGATTACCGGCGAAGTGGATGCGCATACCGGCTGGGTTATGGATTTTGCTGAACTGAAGGCGGCGTTTAAGCCTCTGTACAATCGGCTGGACCACTACTATCTGAATGATATTCCTGGCCTGGAAAATCCCACCAGCGAAGTGCTGGCAAAATGGATCTGGGATCAGATGAAGCCGCAACTGCCGCTGTTAAGCGCGGTCATGATCAAAGAAACCTGCACCGCAGGCTGCGTTTACCGCGGCTAAGCCTGTCGGATCGAGCCTTTCGATCCGACGCTGTTTCGCTTCCATCCCGCATCAAGCCTCTTCCCTGTGGTTAACCGCTCAGCACACTTTTTATCAGGCGATATTGAGATATTTATGGGTCTGCATCGACAGACGCCAGTTACGTGCAATGCAGGTCTCAATGCAGAGTCGTGTAGCATCGTCTTTACGGCTGATAGGCTGCAGAGCGATGATTCGGGCTTTGGTGTCGTCAATCCCCGCCAGCAGCCCATCCAGTGCGTCCACATCACGCTGACGTGCCACCGGATGTTTAATTTCATCGGCCCGGCTCAGCGCCTGGGGCAGCACATCGTAGCCGCCGCGCATGTTGACCTTCGGCGAGACAGTCACCCAGGTCTGCTCAGAACAGTGGATCTCGTGAGTGCCGCTGGTCTCAATCTGGCACTGGAAACCGTGCTGTTCCAGAATCGTGGTTAACGGACGCAGGTCGTAAATCGCCGGTTCACCACCGGTGATCACCACATGACGCGCCGTCCAGCCCTGCTGTTCGATGCTACGAAGCAGTGTGACGGCATCGGCATCGCCCCAGGCGTCGCTCTCCACCGTTTTGACCAAAATATCACCCAGAGACGTTTCCCGATCTGCCCGCTTTTCCCAGGTGTGTTTGGTATCGCACCAGCTACAGCCCACCGGGCAGCCCTGCAGGCGGATGAAAATGGCAGGCACGCCGGTGTAATAACCTTCGCCCTGCAGTGTCTGGAACATTTCGTTAATCGGGTAGAACATTTTTTACTCGCCTGGATAAATCGGGGCGCTGATTATGCCAGCGTGTGTCGCACAACAACAGCTGCGCGACACGAAAAAGCAAAAGCCCCGCACAAGGCGGGGCTTTCAGCGTATGCGATGCCGCTTAATGCGCCATCAGCACAGGGTCATTACTGACCTTTAACTTCTTTCAGACCGTTGAATGGCGCTTTAGAACCCAGCGCTTCTTCGATACGGATCAGCTGGTTGTACTTAGCAACACGGTCAGAACGGCTCATTGAACCGGTTTTGATCTGGCCCGCTGCAGTACCTACCGCCAGGTCAGCGATGGTTGCATCTTCAGTTTCGCCTGAACGGTGAGAGATCACGGCAGTGTAGCCCGCGTCTTTCGCCATTTTGATCGCAGCCAGGGTTTCGGTCAGAGAACCGATCTGGTTGAATTTGATCAGAATGGAGTTAGCGATACCTTTATCGATACCTTCCTTCAGGATTTTGGTGTTGGTTACGAACAGGTCGTCACCCACCAGCTGGATTTTGTCGCCCAGTACTTTGGTCTGGTAAGCGAAGCCGTCCCAGTCAGATTCATCCAGGCCATCTTCGATAGAGACGATCGGATACTGTTTAGTCAGATCTTCCAGGAAGTGGGTGAACTCTTCAGAGGTGAACGCTTTACCGCCTTCACCGGCCAGAACGTATTTGCCATCTTTGTAGAACTCAGATGCCGCACAGTCCATCGCCAGGGTGATGTCTTTGCCCAGCTCGTAGCCTGCTGCTTTTACCGCTTCAGCGATAACTGCCAGCGCTTCGGCGTTGGAACCCAGGTTAGGCGCGTAGCCGCCTTCGTCACCCACTGCCGTGCTCATGCCTTTGCTTTTCAGCACTTTTGCCAGGTTGTGGAATACTTCAGAACCCATACGGATAGCTTCTTTAACGTTAGAAGCGCCAACCGGCTGGATCATGAATTCCTGGATGTCGACGTTGTTGTCGGCATGTTCGCCGCCGTTGATGATGTTCATCATAGGCAGTGGCATAGAGTATTTGCCTGGGGTGCCGTTCAGCTCAGCGATGTGCTCATACAGCGCCTGACCTTTAGAAGCTGCCGCTGCTTTAGCCGCTGCCAGTGAAACAGCCAGAATGGCGTTAGCACCGAAGTTAGATTTGTTCTCAGTACCGTCCAGGTCGATCATGATCTTATCGATGTTCGCCTGATCTTTCGCGTCTTTGCCTTTTACCGCTTCAGCAATCGGACCGTTTACTGCAGCAACGGCTTTGGTTACGCCTTTGCCCAGGAAACGTGATTTGTCACCGTCACGCAGTTCCAGCGCTTCGCGTGAACCGGTAGAGGCACCTGATGGTGCAGCTGCCAGGCCTACAAAACCGCCTTCCAGATGCACTTCAGCTTCAACAGTCGGGTTACCACGTGAGTCGATAATTTCGCGACCGATGACTTTTACGATTTTGGACATTACGATTTTCCTCAGTACAAGTTAGTCAATCCTAAGACAGACAACGCGCGAAAAGTTCGCGCGTTGTCTGTGAAACTTACTTCGCTAAACGCTTCTGATGCTCATGCGCGGCTTTAACAAAGCCGGCAAACAACGGATGGCCGTCGCGTGGGGTCGAGGTAAACTCAGGGTGGAACTGGCAGGCCACAAACCACGGATGGTTCGGGATCTCGATAATCTCAACCAGTTGATCATCACCCGAGCGACCTGCTACGCGCAGACCGGCTGCTTCAATCTGCTTTAACAGCATATTGTTTACTTCATAGCGGTGGCGATGGCGCTCAACGATGGTGTCAGAGCCATAGAGCTGGCGAACCTGGCTGCCCGGCGTTAACTGACACTGCTGGCTGCCCAGACGCATGGTGCCGCCCAGATCGCTCTGCTCGCTGCGGACTTCGACGTTGCCTTCTTCGTCACGCCATTCGGTGATTAATGCCACCACCGGGTATTTACAGTCTGGCACAAATTCAGTGGAGTTGGCGCCCGGCATGCCCGCGACATTGCGCGCGAACTCCATCAGCGCGACCTGCATGCCCAGACAGATGCCGAGGTACGGCACGTTGTTTTCACGTGCGTACTGGGCGGTCATCAGCTTGCCTTCCACACCACGGTAGCCGAAGCCGCCTGGGATCAGAATCGCATCCAGATCTTTCAGTAATTCGACACCGCGGGATTCAACATCCTGCGAATCGATCAGTTTGATGTTCACGGTGACGCGATTTTTCAGGCCACCATGTTTCAGCGCTTCGATGACGGACTTATAGGCATCCGGCAGCTCAACATACTTGCCCACCATACCGATGGTGACTTCACCACCCGGATTGGCTTCTTCGTAGATTACCTGCTCCCACTCGGCCAGGTTGGCTTCCGGTGCATTCAGGTTGAAGCGCTTGCAGATGTAGTCATCCAGGCCCTGCGACTTGAGCATGCCTGGAATCTTGTAGATGGAATCCACGTCTTTCAGCGAGATAACCGCTTTTTCAGGGACGTTACAGAACAGGGCGATTTTGGCGCGTTCGTTGGCCGGAACGGCACGATCAGAACGGCAAATCAGCACGTCTGGCTGGATACCAATCGACAGCAGCTCTTTTACGGAGTGCTGAGTCGGTTTGGTTTTCACTTCACCCGCCGCCGCCATGTACGGCACCAGCGTCAGGTGCATATACATGGTGTGTTCGCGGCCCACATCCACGGCCATCTGGCGAATCGCTTCCAGGAACGGCAGTGATTCGATATCCCCTACTGTGCCGCCGATTTCGACCAGCACTACATCATGACCTTCACCGCCTTCAATAATGCGTTCTTTGATGGCGTTGGTGATGTGCGGGATAACCTGAATGGTTGCGCCCAGATAGTCGCCACGGCGCTCTTTGCGCAGGACTTCTGAGTAGATACGGCCGGTGGTGAAGTTGTTACGGCGCGACATTTTGGTGCGGATGAAGCGCTCGTAGTGACCCAGATCGAGATCGGTTTCAGCGCCGTCATCAGTGACGAAAACTTCGCCGTGCTGGGTCGGGCTCATGGTGCCTGGATCCACGTTGATATACGGGTCCAGCTTCATGATGGTCACGTTCAGACCACGAGCTTCGAGAATGGCTGCGAGGGAGGCGGCGGCAATGCCTTTACCCAGAGAGGAAACGACCCCGCCGGTCACAAAAATATAATTCGTTGTCATGCTGAACCTGAGAGTTTAGGTTTAAAGACGGTGGAATAACCAGGACGGGAAAACAGTATACTGGAAACCGCTATCAGCCACAATTGATGAATCACAGCCATCCTCCAACGCATTGCTGCGTCCTAACATAACGGATAGCTGCCAATGAAATGTTGATGTGCGTCACAAAGTTGTACCCACGCTGAAACGAGTAAGCATATCTGGCGACTTTATGCACAGCGCTGGAATAATCAGCGCTTCTCGCCCTGTTTCACCTGCTGCCAGGCCGCTTCCATCTGCTCCAGCGTGGCACCCGGCATGCTTAACCCCTGTGCTGCGATGATTGTTTCCACTTCACGGAACCGACGCTCGAACTTGTCGTTCGCCTTTTGCAGCGCCGTTTCCGCTTTACTGCCAAGATGACGCGACAGGTTAACTGTGGCAAACAGCAGGTCGCCAATCTCCTCTTCCAGCTTTTCGCCGTCCACCACGCTCTGCTGCGCCTCGTGCATCACTTCATCAATCTCTTCATGCACTTTTGCCACTACCGGCCCCAGCGTGGTCCAGTCGAATCCCACATTGTGACAGCGCTTCTGAATCTTATGGGCACGCATCAGTGCGGGCAGCGCTTTAGGAATGTCATCCAGCGCCGAATGCTGGGCTTTATCAGCCCGCTCGGCGGTTTTAATCGCTTCCCAGTTTTTTAGCACGTCATTGCTGGTTTCTGCCGTGGCATCGCCAAAAATGTGCGGATGACGGCGCTCCAGCTTGTCACTGATGGCGTGACAGATATCCTCAAAATTAAAGCGACTCTGTTCGCTGGCCATCTGCGCGTAGAACACCACCTGAAACAGCAGATCGCCCAGTTCGCCGCGCAGATCGTCAAAATCTTCGCGCTGGATGGCGTCCAGCACTTCATAGGTCTCTTCCAGCGTATAGGGCGCGATAGAGGTGAAGGTCTGTTCACGGTCCCACGGGCAGCCATGTTGGGGATCGCGCAGGGTTTTCATGATGCCAAGCAGGCGCTCGATAGCGTTCATTCAGACGGGTCCTTGAGTAGTCAGGTGACAGGCAGCGGGCAAGAAGGCGAGGCGTATAACAGTGCCGGACGGGGTGAACCGCGTCCGGCACGCTCAGGTACCGCAGAAAACGCCCGCGCAACCTCCGGTTGCCGGTTGCCGCACTGCAGCTGAATATCAGTGCAGGCGGCGGGCGTCAATAATATCAGAGACCTGGTTCAGGCGCGCCAGGACACGTCCCAGTACCTGATGGTTGTAGATCTCAATATCCATGTCGATGGTCGCCAGCTGCTTTTTAGTGTCGCTGCGGCTTGAGACGCCCAGTACATTCACTTTCTCGTTGGCAAGAATGGTGGTGATGTCACGCAGCAAGCCGCTGCGATCGTTGGCGGTGACGCGCACCACCAGCGAGTAACCGCTGGAGTAGCTCTCGCCCCATACGGCATCGACGATACGTTCCGGCGCATGTGAAATCAGTTCAGAGAGCTGGTCGCAGTCGGCGCGGTGAATGGAGATGCCGCGCCCCTGAGTGATGAAGCCGACAATATCATCGCCCGGAATCGGCTGACAGCAACGGGCAATGTGGTGCATCAGATTGCCCACACCCTCGACGACCACGCGCCCACTCTCTTTGCGTGCAGGCTGCGAGTACGATTTCTGGGTCAGCTGCCGCAGCGCTTCGCGATCTTCCTCTTCAGCACTCGGCTTGTTCAGCTTCGCCTGTAGGAAGTTAACCATCTGGTTAAGACGAATATCGCCGCCGCCAATCGCCGCCAGCAGCTCTTCCAGTGAGGTCACGTTGTAGCGCGGCAGAAGCAGTTTCTCTGCTTCGCGCAGGCTGATATCAAGCTGATTCAGTTCGTTATCCAGAATCTGCCGTCCGGCGATAATGTTCTTGTCGCGATCCTGCTTGCGGAACCAGTTGTGGATCTTTGAGCGTCCACGGCTGGTCGTGATATAGCCCAGATTCGGGTTGAGCCAGTCGCGGCTTGGGTTCGGCTGTTTCTGGGTGATCACTTCAACCTGATCGCCCATCTGCAGCTGATAGGTGAACGGCACGATGCGGCCACCGATTTTTGCACCGATGCAGCGGTGACCGATGTCACTATGAATATGATAGGCAAAGTCGAGCGGCGTCGAACCGGCCGGCAGATCCACCACGTCACCTTTCGGGGTAAAGACGTAAACCCGGTCGTCGAACACCTGGCTACGGACCTCTTCCAGCAGCTCGCCGGAGTCAGCCATCTCTTCCTGCCAGCTAATCAGCTTACGCAGCCAGGCAATACGCTCTTCGTGACCTGCTGCGCCGCGCGCGCTGCTGGAGGTTGGCCCCTCTTTATATTTCCAGTGCGCCGCCACGCCCAGCTCGGCATCTTCATGCATCTGGCGGGTACGGATCTGGATCTCCACCGTTTTGCCCTGCGGCCCTAACACCACCGTATGAATCGACTGATAGCCGTTGGGTTTTGGGTTAGCGACGTAGTCATCGAATTCGCTGGGCAGATGACGATAGAGGGTATGCACCGTGCCCAGCGCGCCGTAACAATCCTGCAGGCGATCCGCCACGATGCGCACCGCACGCACGTCAAACAGCTCATCGAAGGCCAGCGATTTTTTCTGCATCTTGCGCCAGATGCTGTAGATGTGTTTCGGACGTCCGTAGACTTCGGCGCGCACGCCCTCTTTAACCATCTCTTTGCGCAGATTGTTAACGAAGTTATCGATGTACTGCTCACGATCGATGCGACGCTCATGCAGTAATTTAGCAATGCGCTTATATTCGTCGGGATGCAGATAGCGGAAGCAGTAATCTTCCAGCTCCCATTTGAGCTGACCGATACCAAGACGGTTGGCCAGGGGCGCATAGATGTTGGTGCTCTCTTTGGCGGCCAGCACCCGCTCATCTTCCGGCGCATCTTTCATTTCGCGCAGGTTCATGATGCGTTCGGCCAGCTTGAGCACCACGCAGCGGAAATCTTCCACCATCGCCAGCAGCATGCGGCGGACGTTATCGACCTGTTCAGAGGCCATGGAGTCGTTGTGGATCGCTTTCAGCTGGCGGATGGCGTCCATATCGCGCACGCCGTGAACCAGCGAGACGATGCCTTTACCGACGGCGGTTTCCAGCTCCTCTTCACTCACCACTTCATCGTTAGCCAGCGGGAAAATCAGCGCCGCACACAGGCTTTCAATATCCATGCTGAGCATGGAGAGGATCTCCACCATCTCGATACCGCGCCACAGGAGCAGCGACTGATCGGGATGGCCCTGCGTCTGCGCTTCGCAGTAGCGCCAGGTCTCAGCAACGCGTTGACAGGATTGCGGGTTGGCAATACCGAGACTGGCGATCCACTGGTCGAGGGCGAAATCCCCCTCAGTATTTAAATGCGCACTTCTGACCGCAACCATAACCTCTCCTGCACAACGACATTCATCGCTTATGTTTTTCTGAACAGCACCATGGATTCGAGATGACGGGTATGTGGGAACATATCCAGCATCGCGACCCTTTCCAATTGGTAGCCTGCCGACAGCAATGTCTGGCTGTCGCGGGCGAGTGTTGTGGGATTACACGAAACATAGACCACGCGTTCTGGTGCAAGTTTAACCAAATGCGCCATGACGCCCGCAGCCCCGGCGCGTGCCGGATCGAGTAATACCTTGTTAAATCCCTGTGCCGCCCACGGCTGGCGCGACACCTCTTCTTCCAGATTATGCTGAAAGAAACTGACATTTTTAAGATTATTCAAATCAGCATTATACGCTGCCTGCCGCACTAATGCTGCAATCCCCTCCACACCAACGACATTTTGTACGAAGATTCCTACAGGAAGTGTGAAGTTTCCCATGCCGCAAAACAGATCCAGCACCCGGTCTTCCGGCTGCAGGTCGAGCCAGGCGATCGCCTTCGCGACCATCTGCTGATTAACCGCATCGTTAACCTGGATAAAATCCTGTGGGCTGAAGGTGAGCTTAAGCTGGTGCGAGTGATAAAACGGCACCGACTCACTTAACGCATTCAGTTCTTCTTCCCCCGCATCCAGGAACAGCATCAGCTGATGCTTATGCGAAAACTGTTCCAGTTTTTCACGATCATCGGCATGCAGCGCATCAAGATGGCGCAGAATCATCAGCGGGCCGTTATCCGCCAGCACCAGTTCCACATGTCCGAGACGCCTGACGGCGCGCAACGCACTGAGGCACTGGTGCAGCGGAACCAGTAACGCTTCAAGTTCGGGCGCTAAAATGGGGCAGTGCTGAATATCGACCAGATCGTTGCTGGCTTCCTGGCGGAAGCCCATCTGTAAGCGTTGCGCTTTATTTTGCCATTGCAGACCCAGACGGGCGCGACGGCGGTAGCCCCAGGGCTGACCGGCAATCACCTCATCTACCGCCACGTTCTGTGCTGCGGCCCTGCTCAGCATCCGGCTCAGCGCCTGGGCTTTGCTCTGCTGTTGCAGCGCCACATCCGCATGCTGCTGCTGACAGCCACCACAGCGTTCATAGTGCGGGCAGCGCGGCGTAACGCGGTCCGGACTGCGGCTAATCAGTCGTGTCACTTTCGCCCGGGCAAATTGACGTTTATCCTCTGTCAGTACGACCTCCGCCTGTTCACCCGGCAGAGCACCCGTGACAAAAAGGGTTTTACCCTTGTGACGCGCTACGCCCTGTCCGAACGGATCGAGCTCATCAATGGTGACGGTGATCCGTTGTTGCGTCGTCACGCGCTGTTTTGCAACGTAAAATTGCGCCATAGTGTTATTCATTCTCTTTATCGAAAACGGCCTGCATCGTTTTGTCGACCGCATGCACAGGGACGTTAATGCCGGAGTAGCCAGGCGACTATTATGACCAAATACAGCCTGCGGGCGCGAATGATGATTTTAATCCTGGCACCCACGCTGATGGTTGGCCTGCTGCTCAGCTCATTTTTTGTGGTGCACCGCTACAACGAACTGCAGCGCCAGGTGATCGATGCCGGAGCTAACATCATCGAACCACTGGCAATCTCCAGCGAATACAGCATGACCTGGCACAATCGGGATGCCATGCGTGAGCTGGTCAGCCTGCTGCACCGCCGCCATTCCGGCATCGTCCGGGCCATCTCGGTGTTTGATAATCATAATCAGCTCTATGTCACCTCGAACCACAAGCAAAACCTCAGCCTGCTGCAACAGGATGATATCCGCGCCCTGCCTGACGATGTCTCAATGGAGCGCCACGGCAGCCTATTAATTCTGCGCACGCCGATTACCTCCGAGCGTTACGATGTAGACGAATTACCGGATGAAGATGCCAAGCCCGCAGGCAATCCGCTGGGCTATGTGGCGATTGAACTGGATCTGCAGTCGGTGCGCCTGCAGCAGTACAAAGAGGTGTTTGTTGCCACGCTGATGCTGCTCTTCTGCCTCTGTCTTGCCATGCTGTTTGCTTATCGTCTGATGCGCGATGTTACCGGCCCGATCCGCAATATGGTCACCACCGTTGACCGCATCCGTCGCGGCCAGCTCGACAGCCGCGTTGAGGGCTACATGCTGGGTGAACTCAACATTCTGAAAAACGGCATTAACGCGATGGCGATGTCGCTGACCGCCTATCACGAAGAGATGCAGCACAATATCGACCAGGCAACCTACGATTTAAGAGAGACGCTGGAACAGCTGGAAATTCAGAACGTTGAACTGGATCTGGCGAAGAAACGCGCGCAGGAAGCCGCGCGTATTAAATCTGAGTTTCTGGCCAATATGTCGCATGAACTGCGAACGCCGCTCAATGGCGTACTGGGTTTTACCCGGCAGATGCTAAAAACCCAGCTGCGCACCACGCAGCGCGACTATATGCAAACCATTGAACGCTCAGCCAATAATCTGCTCAGTATTATCAACGACGTGCTCGATTTTTCGAAGCTGGAAGCGGGCAAGCTGATGCTGGAGGCGATCCCCTTCCCGCTGCGCGCCACGCTGGATGAAACCCTGGTGCTGCTGGCGCCGTCGGCGCATGAAAAGGGGCTGGAGCTGACGGTGGTGTGTGACAGCAGCGTGCCGGACAACGTGATTGGCGATGCGCTGCGACTGCAACAGATTCTGATCAACCTGATTGGTAACGCCATCAAGTTTACTGAGAAAGGATACATCGGCCTGCGCGTCGGACAGCGGGTGATTACCCAGTCGCGCGTCGAGCTGGAGATTCAGGTTGAGGATAGCGGTATCTCTGAGCAGCAACAGACACAGCTGTTCCAGGCGTTTCGTCAGGCTGACGCCAGCATTTCGCGGCGTCATGGCGGCACCGGGCTGGGTCTGGTCATCACCCAGAAGCTGGTGCGGGAGATGGGGGGGGAAATTACCTTCAGCAGCCAGCCGGATCAGGGTTCGACTTTTATGATTCGCGTGCAGCTGGATCTCAATCCCAATGCGCCCGGTATGCCCCGCGTGCTGGAAACGCTGTCCCAGGCGCGTATTGCTTATGTGGAAGCGGATGCTAACGTTGCCAGCGCCGCGCTGGAGATGCTGAGCGCCACCCCATTGCAGATCGACTACAGTGAAACGCTGGAGGGATTGAAAGCGTCTCACTATCCGCTACTCCTGATGGCGATGCCGGTCGGTATCAGCCAGCCTGAACTGCTTAATGAGCGCCTGATCAATGGGCTGCTGGATCGGGCAGACAACGTGCTGATGGCCCTTCCCAGCCCGATGATGTTGCTGGCTGATGAACTAAAAGTACGCGGCATTGACGGCTGCATCGCTAAACCGATCTCTCTGACGCGGCTTCTGCCGATGTTACTGGATATCCATACCCGCCAGGTCAGCGAACTGCCGCTGTCACCGCGACTGCCGCTGACGGTGATGGCGGTGGATGATAATCCCGCCAACCTCAAGCTGATTGGCGCGCTGCTGGAGGAGCAGGTGCAGAATATCCTGCTGTGCAGCAGCGCCGAACACGCCATCCGCGAAGCGCGTCAGCAGTCGCTGGATGTGATTCTGATGGATATTCAGATGCCTGAGATTGATGGCATTCGCGCCAGCGAAATTATCCGGGGTCTGCCGCATCACGCAAATACACCGATTGTGGCGGTGACCGCACATGCGATTGATGGCGAGCGTGAACAGCTGATCAAGGCGGGTATGAATGACTATCTTGCCAAGCCGATTGATGAGAGCAAGCTGAGACAGCTGCTGGCGCGCTATACGCCGCCGCCGGTGGTCTCCCTGCCGGAACTGCAGCCAATATTACCGACGCTGGACTGGCAGCTGGCGCTGCGTCAGGCGGCGAACAAACCCGAGCTGGCGCGCGATCTGCTACGAATGCTGCTGGAGTTTTTACCGGAAGTGCATGCGAAGATGGCGCAGTTTATGACGACCAATGAGGTCAACGCCCTGCGTGAAATTATTCACAAGCTGCACGGCAGTGCCAGCTACAGCGGCGTGCCGCGCATGAAGCAACTTTGTCATCAGCTGGAACGGGGGCTGCTGGAGGCCAGCGATATCGCCGCGCTGGAGCCGGAACTGCTGGAGCTGCAGGATGAGATGGAGAACGTCGCCAGAGAAGCCCGGCGACTGTTAGGGTTCGGGGAAGTCTGACCGGCCTGCTGCCACGCCAGCAATATGCGCAAACGCTAACCGGCAGGTGCTTTAGCTTCCGCTGACGCACACCTGCCGCCGAAGTCACGGACTGACGCCGTAAAACTATGCCTGACCACCTGCATCACCCTCTACAGATCACGGCCCGCATTGCATGGCCGGATAGTCCTGACGGTCAGTGGAATCCGGCCAGTTTCAGCGTCGCGGCTACGTTACGCGCCGTCATCTCGACATTCTTTCCGGCATTCGCGAGTGCCTCATCCAGCGTACAGATGCTGTAGAGCACGCTGAATACCGCATCAATCCCGTGCTGATGTACGACGCCGACATCCGCCGTCAGGCTTCCGGCGATGCCAATCACCGGCTTGTGAAAGCGCTTTGCCACGCTGGCGACTCCAATCGGCACCTTGCCATTGATACTCTGGCTGTCGATACGCCCTTCACCGGTAATCACCAGGTCAGCATCTTTGACCTCTTCAGCCAGCCCCAGCGCTTCAGTAACAATCTCAATGCCGCGCCGCAGCTCCGCCTGACAGAAGGCGTGCAGCGCCGCGCCCATGCCGCCCGCTGCGCCGCCGCCGGGAATATGCAGCACATCGATATCGAGATCGCGGTGAATAATCGCGGCGTAATGGGCCAGCGCCTGATCGAGCTGTTGCACCAGCGCCGGAGTCGCCCCTTTCTGCGGACCGAAAATGGCCGATGCACCCTCTTTGCCGGTCAGCGGATTTGTCACGTCACAGGCCACTTCGATGCGGCACTGATGGATACGGGCATCCAGGGCGTCAATATCAATGCTGGCGAGGTCAGAGAGTGCGCCGCCACCGTGACCAATCTCGTTGCCCTGGGCGTCGAGCAATCGGGCACCCAGCGCCTGCATCATCCCGGCACCGCCATCGTTGGTGGCGCTGCCGCCGATACCAATAATGATGTGAGCAACGCCTTTATCCAGTGCATTCCTGATCAACTCGCCGGTGCCAAACGATGTCGTTATCAGCGGGTCACGCTGTGAAGCGGGCACCCGCTCCAGTCCGCTGGCCGCCGCCATTTCGATATAGGCGGTGCGTTCATCTCCCGACAGACCGTAAAAGGCATCAACCTGCGTGCCCAGCGGACCTGTCACCTTCAACCTGACGATCTTTCCCTTCGTCGCCGCCACCATCGCTTCTACCGTGCCTTCGCCACCGTCGGCGACCGGTATTTTCACGTAATGCGCATCGGGGAAAATGTCACGGAAACCCGCTTCAATCGCCGATGCCACATCCAGGGCGGATAAACTCTCTTTATATGAATCCGGTGCGATTACGATTTTCATAGGCAATCCGAGCGCAGTTGAGTAATTGAAACGGCTCTTAACCAGTCCGGTTTCAGGAAACCGGCACCGGATTTTAGCGGGCGATTTCAACCTTCGCTAACTTCTCATAATAGCAGGCCAGCGCACTATGGTCGGCGGTACCCTGACCCTCGTTGCGCAGCGCCTGCATCATCTCCATCACCGCCGCCGTCAGCGGCAGATGCGCGCCGATGCTGTGCGAGGTATCCAGCGCGTTCGCCAGATCTTTGATATGCAGGTCGATACGAAAGCCCGGTTTGAAATTGCGGTCCATCACCATCGGCGCTTTGGCATCCAGTACCGTGCTGCCCGCCAGGCCACCGCGAATTGCCTGATAAACCAGATCCGGATTCACACCCGCTTTCGTCGCCAGCGACAGCGCCTCGGACATGGCCGCAATGTTCAGCGCCACAATCACCTGGTTTGCCAGCTTGGTAACGTTACCTGCACCGATGTCGCCGGTATGCACGACCGATCCCGCCATTGATTTCATGATGTCGTAGCAGGCATCGAACACCGCTTTATCGCCACCGACCATCACAGAGAGCGTGCCTTCAATCGCTTTAGGTTCACCGCCGCTGACCGGCGCATCCAGCATTTTGATGCCTTTTTCTGCCAGCGCATCATGGACTTCACGGCTCGCCAGCGGCGCAATCGAACTCATGTCGATCACCACCAGGCCCGGCTTCGCCCCTTCGACGATGCCATTTTTACCCAGGCAGACCTCGATCACCTGCGGCGAGTTAGGCACCATGGTAATCACCACGTCGCACTGTTCCGCCACTTCTTTAGGCGATTTCGCCACGGTCGCGCCCAGTTCCGTCAGCTCCGCTTCGTTTTCGGCGTTGTGATCGCGTACCACCAGCGAATAACCGGCTTTCACCAGATTTTTACTCATGGGTTTGCCCATAATGCCCAGGCCAATAAATCCAATTTTCATTGCGTTTCTCCTTGATCGATTAGCGCTTAAATTTGTCGCATAACGCCTGCGAGGCGTTGCGGAACATTCCGACATCGCTGCCGACGGCCACAAAGGTGGCTCCCCACTCCAGATAGCGACGCGCGTCCGCTTCCACCGGCGCCAGAATGCCGCTCGGCTTACCGGCCGCTTTGGCACGTTCAAAAATGTGTTTAATCACTTTCAGCACTTCAGGATGCGCAGGCTGGCCGAGATAGCCCAGCGCAGCGGAAAGATCGCCCGGCCCGACGAAAATACCGTCGACGCCATCCACCGCCGCGATGGCGTCAATGTTGTCGACCGCCTGCTGGGTTTCGATCTGCACCAGCACCGTGATGTTGTCATTAATGGTGCTGTTGTAATCCGGCAACGTGCCGTACATGTTGCTGCGGTGCGACACCGAGACACCGCGAATCCCGGCGGGCGGATAGCGGGTTGAGGCGACGGCACGCAGAGCTTCCTCTTCGGTTTCGACAAACGGCACCAGGAAATTGTTAAAGCCGATATCCAGCAGACGCTTAATGATCACCGGCTCGTTGCAGGGCGGACGCACCACGGGGGCGCTGTGGCTGCCTTTCAGCGCCATCAGCTGCGGCACAAAGGTCGTGATGTCGTTGGGCGCGTGTTCGCCATCCAGTACCAGCCAGTCGAAACCGGCCAGCCCCAGGATTTCAGTTGAGATCGGACTGGCCAGCGCACACCAGCTGCCAATCAGGGTGTCGCCCGCTAACAGGCGACGACGAAATCCATTGGGCCAGGCTGCATTACTCATGGTTGAACTCCTGTGACGGTGGCTCCGCGGCGGGAGCCAGAAAGGTTAACGTACCAGGCACGGGCGTTTATTGTCGAAAGTCCATCCCGGCACTAAAAATTGCATCGCTTCAGCATCGTCACGCGCGCCCAGCCCCTGCTTCTGATAGAGCGCATTGGCCTGCATCACCTGATCCATATCCAGCTCTACGCCAAGACCCGGCTTCTGCGGCACCTGCACCATACCGCCCTTGATCTGGAACGGCTCTTTGGTCAGGCGCTGATTGCCCTCCTGCCAGATCCAGTGGGTATCAATGGCGGTAATCGCGCCCGGTGCGGCGGCGGCCACGTGGGTAAACATGGCCAGCGAAACGTCGAAGTGGTTATTGGAGTGCGAACCCCAGGTCAGGCCGAAGTCGTGACACATCTGCGCCACGCGCACCGAACCCTGCATGGTCCAGAAGTGCGGATCGGCCAGCGGAATGTCCACCGACTGCAGCGACAGGGTATGCCCCATCTGCCGCCAGTCGGTGGCGATCATATTGGTGGCGGTGGGCATGCCGGTCGCACGGCGGAACTCCGCCATCACTTCACGCCCTGAGTAGCCCTGCTCTGCGCCACAGGGATCTTCTGCGTAGGCCAGCACATCTTTGAGCTGTTTGCCGAGCATGATCGCCTCGTTGAGTGACCAGGCCCCGTTGGGGTCGAGGGTAATGCGAGCTTCAGGAAAACGTTTTGCCAGCGCCGTAACCGCTTCGGCCTCTTCACCGCCGCGCAGCACGCCACCTTTAAGTTTGAAGTCGTTAAAACCATATTTCTCATAGGCCGCTTCCGCCAGACGCACTACCGCATCCGGCGTTAACGCCTCTTCGTGGCGCAGGCGATACCAGTCGCACGGATCATTCTGCTGGTTCTGATAAGAGAGCGAGGTTTTAGTGCGGTCGCCGATGTAGAACAGGTAACCGAGCATCTCAACACGGTCACGCTGCTGCCCGTCACCCAGCAGCGAGGCGACGTTGACGCCCAGGTGCTGACCCAGCAGATCAAGCAGCGCCGCTTCGATGCCGGTTACCACATGAATCGTGGTGCGCAGATCAAAGGTCTGGTTGCCGCGGCCACTCGCATCGCGGTCAGCAAAAGTACTGCGCACCAGACTGAGGGTATTTTTGTACTCACCCAGCGTTTTGCCGATCACCAGCGAGGCGGCATCTTCCAGCGTCTGACGGATTTTCTCGCCGCCCGGAATTTCACCGACGCCGGTATGTCCGGCGTTATCTTTGATAATCACAATGTTGCGGGTAAAGAATGGCGAGTGAGCGCCACTGAGGTTCAGCAGCATGCTGTCATAGCCTGCGACCGGAATAACCTGCATGGCGGTCACTTTCGGTGTTGAACTCATCTCCTGCTCCTTATGCTGTTTTCCGGCCGAATGCCGGGCGCTTGCGATCAAAAGTCCAGCCGGGGATCAGATACTGCATCGCCGTCGCGTCGTTACGTGCACCGGCGGGCAGTGACTGATAAAGCTGATTGGCTTTGTTTACCTGGTCCCAGTCGAGCTCAATGCCCAGACCCGGTGCATCCGGTACGGCGATTTTTCCATTGCGGATTTGCAGCGGATTTTTCGTCAGGCGCTGATCGCCCTCCTGCCAGATCCAGTGGGTATCAATCGCGGTGGGATTGCCCGGCACCGCCGCACCCACATGGGTGAACATCGCCAGGGAAATATCGAAGTGATTATTAGAGTGGCAACCCCAGGTGAGGCCCCACTCATCGCACAGCTGGGCGACACGCACGGCACCGCTCAGCGTCCAGAAGTGTGGATCCGCCAGCGGAATATCGACCGCATTCAGCATCACCGCGTGGTTCATCTCGCGCCAGTTGGTGGCGATCATGTTGGTGGCGACCGGCAGGCCGGTGGCGCGCCGGAACTCGGCCATGACTTCACGCCCCGAATAGCCCTGCTCTGCGCCGCAGGGATCTTCGGCGTAGCTCAGCACATCCTGCATCCCTTTACACAGCGCTATCGCCTCATCCAGCAGCCAGGCCCCATTGGGGTCAACTGTAATGCGCGCATCGGGAAAGCGCTGCTTCAGCGCTGCCGCCGTGGCGATCTCCTGCTCACCCGGCAGCACGCCACCTTTGAGTTTGAAATCTTTAAAGCCGTACCTATCCTGTGCTGCCTCAGCCAGCCGCACCACGGCATCGCTGCTTAGCGCTTCCTGATGGCGCAGGTGATACCAGTCGTGACTGGCCTGCTCACCAGTGAGATAGGGCAGATCGGTTTTGCGCCGATCGCCGAGATAGAACAGATAGCCCAGCACCGTCACTTCATCACGCTGTTTGCCCGGCCCCAGCAGCTCAGCCACCGGGACGCCCAGACACTGTCCCAGCAGATCGAGCAGCGCCGCTTCGAGCGCGGCCACCGCATTGACGCGCAGCTCAAAAGTCCAGGCACCGTTGCCAAAAGTGGTGAAGTCAGCCGACTGATTCCCTTTGTGTACCTGCTGCACCAGACTGTTCATGCGGGCAATCTGCTGGCCTAAAACCCGCGGAATCGCCTCCACCAGCGTCTGATAGATGGTGTCACCGCCGGGCGCTTCACCCACGCCGGTGTGGCCGGCGCTGTCGGTGAGGACCACAATGTTGCGGGTAAAACAGGCGTTGTGGGCACCGCCAATATTAAGCAGCATGCTGTCGTAACCGGCGACCGGGATAACCCGCATCTCCGTGATTACCGGGGAACTTTGCGTATTCATGATGCATCCTTACCGTGCCAGGATTTCAGTTCGACACGTTTGATATCACCGGCAATCACCAGGAAGCTGAATGCCGCAACAAAGGCATGAATGCCGACATAGACCAGTGCACCTTCAAAGGAACCACTGGTGGCGATGATGTAGCCGATAGCAATGGGGGTCACGATGCCGGAGAAGTTACCGAACATGTTAAACAGGCCGCCGCTGAGTCCGCTGATCTCTTTCGGTGCGGTATCCGCCATCACCGCCCAGCCCAGCGCACCAATGCCTTTACCAAAGAACGCCAGTGCCATAAAGAACACCACCACCCATTCGGTCTCGGTGTAGTTACACATCACCATCGAAATAGAGAGCAGCATGCCGAGCACGATCGGCGTTTTACGCGCGATATTCAGCGAGCCGGTTTTACGCATCAGCCAGTCGGAGATAACTCCGCCCAGCACGCCGCCCAGGAAGCCGCACACTGCCGGAATCGAAGCAATAAAGCCCGCTTTCAGAATCGACATGCCGCGCGCCTGCACCAGATAGACCGGGAACCAGGTGATGAAAAAATAGGTTAAGGCGTTAACACAGTACTGACCGAGGTAGATACCCAGCATCATGCGTGACGTCAGCAGCTGCTTAATCTGAAACCACTTCTCGCTCCAGCTCACCTTGCGGGTATCCTTTTTGACATCCATGTTGATCAGCGCGCCGCCCTGCTCCATGTACTCCAGTTCAGCTTTGTTCACGCCGGGGTGATCGGTGGGATCGTGGATCACTTTCAGCCAGATAAAGCTGAGGATGATGCCCAGGCCACCCATGAACCAGAACACATGCGCCCAGCCCACTTCAGAGACCAGCCAGCCCATGATGGGTGCAAAGATCACGGTGGCGAAGTATTGCGCGGAGTTGAAGATCGCCACTGCCGTGCCGCGCTCCTGCGCCGGGAACCAGGCGGCCACAATCCGGCTGTTGCCGGGGAAGGAAGGCGCTTCAGCCAGACCCACCAGGAAACGCAGAATAAACAGCGACATGATGATGCCGAAGCCGCTGAAGATATCCACGAAGCCCTGCAGCAGCGTAAACAGCGACCAGGTAAAGATGCTCCAGAAGTAGACGCGTTTAGAGCCGAAGCGATCGAGCAGCCAGCCGCCCGGAATCTGGCCAATAACATACGCCCATGAGAAGGCAGAGAAGATATAGCCAAGTCCGACCGAATCGAGGCCGATATCTTTGGACATCGCGGAACCGGCAATCGAGATGGTTGCGCGGTCACCGTAGTTGAATGAGGTGACGATAAATAACATCACCACAATCCAGTAGCGGGCATTGGTGCGCTTCTGCACCGTTTCCGCGGTCTGGCTGAAACTATTCATGATGCACTCCTGAAATATAGCGTGAGCTACATTCGCTCTGACTACATACACATCGCGTTGGGTATCAGAGAGAAGTTGGGTTAAACACGGCGATCTTTTTGTTCTGGCAAACCTTTATTTATCCATCTGCGAGGTGGCAGCCAATGCGCTTCTGCGACCTTTGCGGATGAGTAATACGTCGTGACAGATAACCTGACTTTGGCTAACGGAACCCAGTATAAGAACAGCCTGAAGCGAGCACATTGGCACATCGCCCTGGAATAATGCCCGTGCAGAAGTGATTGTGTGGCGGATGCACAAAACCCTGCGGGATGGCTCACGAAAGCGGCAAATAACCGAGCAATAACCGCCTCAGGTAACGCTTTCCCCCGCTGTTTGTGAGGCTCTTCACTTGCTTCTGGATAATCGCCCCAAATCGATAAGGCGAATTGTCTCAATGGTGGTCATTTGCACAATGCGCGCCCTGCTCCGCCTCCCTATACTGAAGATGGCAAACAAACGTGTGACAGGTCAGAACATTACAGCGTGCCGCACAAGTACGGCACGACAGACGGGAAGGTGAGCGATGTACCCCAAAACAGATGAACAACCGCTCTATATCAAAGTCCATGAGCACGACAATGTGGCGATAGTGGTTAACAGCCTGGGCCTGCCGGCTGGCACGCAGTTTGCGGATGGCCTGACACTTACGGAGCATGTGCCACAGGGTCACAAAGTCGCGCTGCGCGCGATTAACCAGGGTGCAGAGATCGTGCGTTACGGCGAAGTCATCGGCTATGCATTACGGGATATTGCCCAGGGCAGCTGGATTGATGAGTCGCTGGTCGCGTTGCCGGAAGCGCCTCCGCTGGCGAGTCTGCCGTTAGCCACGCAGGTTCCACCTGAATTGCCGCCGCTGGAAGGCTATACCTTTGAAGGTTATCGCAATGCGGATGGCAGCGTCGGCACGCGTAACCTGCTCGGCATCACCACCAGCGTCCACTGCGTGGCCGGTGTGGTGGATCATGTCGTACAGATCATTGAACGGGATTTACTGCCGCGCTACCCGAATGTGGATGGCGTGGTCGCGCTCAATCACCTTTATGGCTGCGGCGTGGCGATTAATGCACCCGCGGCGGTGGTGCCGATTCGCACCATTCATAACCTGGCGCTGAATGCCAATTTCGGTGGCGAAGTGATGATCGTCAGCCTGGGCTGTGAGAAGTTACAGCCGGAGCGTCTGCTGACCGGCACGCCCGACGTGCAGGCGATTTCGCTGGACGATCATGACATTGTGCGCCTGCAGGATGAGAAGCTGGTCGGTTTTGGGGCGATGGTAAATGAGATTCTGCAGGTAGCGGAGCGCCATCTCCAGCGGCTGAATCAGCGCCAGCGCGAAACCTGTTCTGCTGCAGAACTGATTGTCGGCATGCAGTGCGGTGGCAGCGATGCATTCTCAGGCGTAACGGCGAATCCGGCAGTGGGTTTCGCGTCTGATTTGCTGGTGCGCTGCGGTGCGACGGTGATGTTTTCGGAAGTCACTGAAGTGCGTGATGCGATTCACCTGCTGACGCCGCGGGTGATTAATCAGGAAGTCGGTAAGCGCTTACTGGAGGAGATGGCCTGGTATGACAACTACCTCGACCAGGGCCAGACCGATCGCAGCGCGAATCCGTCGCCGGGCAATAAAAAAGGCGGTCTGGCGAACGTGGTGGAAAAAGCGTTGGGGTCGATCGCCAAATCGGGGCGCAGCGCCATTGTCGAAGTGCTCTCGCCCGGTCAGCGACCTACGCGACGTGGCCTGATCTACGCGGCGACGCCCGCCAGCGATTTTGTCTGCGGTACGCAGCAGCTGGCATCCGGTATCACGCTACAGGTGTTTACTACCGGCCGCGGAACGCCCTACGGTCTGGCTGCGATTCCGGTCATCAAGATGGCAACGCGCAATGCGCTGGCCGAGCGCTGGCACGATCTGATGGATATTAATGCCGGCACGATTGCGACCGGTGAAGAGAGTATTGAGCAGGTGGGCTGGCGATTGTTTGAGTTGATTCTGGACATTGCCAGTGGCAGGAAGCAGACCTGGTCCGATCGCTGGGGCATCCGTAATCAGCTGGCGGTGTTTAACCCGGCACCGGTGACCTGATATCGCACGCCAGGCTTATCCTTATGCTGCGATAAGCCTGGCGTTGCCATCAGAGCTGCGCGCCCCAGGCTTCAACCCACGGAGAGGTCACCGCTTCCGGCTCAGGATTTTCGGTGGCATCAACCAGTAACACTTCACCGACCCGCTGTGCGCCCTGCTCCTGCAGCAGCGCATCGAAAGTTTTACCCGCGCCACAAAAATGGTCATAACTGCTGTCACCCAGCGCAATCACGCCATAGCGCAACGCAGGCTGATGACCGAGCTTATCTTTAACCGCATGGAACAGGCCTGAAATCGTATCCGGAAAATCGCCCTGTCCGGTGGTTGAGGTGACAATTAACGCCACGTCGCTGGCATAGTTCTGCCAGTCTGCCAGCGTCGGATCGTCAAACACGGTGACGCTATGACCCTGCTGCTGCAGAAGGGGCTCTGCTTCTTCCGCTACCAGCAGCGCATTGCCGTATACCGTCCCTACAAAAATGCCAATCTTTGCCATCTGCTTTCTCCCTTATTCTGAAACGTTATCCTGTCCTGGCGCTGCGTTAAACTCAACCCGCGGCACCTCAGGAATGCGATCCTGCCAGCCAAACTGGTTCATCACGTTCTGCCAGACGCCATCCAGCCCGGCACGGATCAGTAAAGGTTCACCGGTCACCGGATGGGTGAGTGCCAGGCTGCTGGCGTGCAGCATCAGCCGGTTAGCGCCAAAGTGTTCAGCGGCACCCCGGTTCTGGCGCAGATCGCCGTGCGCCGAATCGCCAATAATCGGATGACGCAGGTGCGACATATGACGACGCAGTTGATGTTTGCGGCCGGTTTTAGGGGCCATTTCGACCAGGCTGTAACGCGAAGTAGGATAGCGGCCAATGCCGACCGGCATCTCGACCGTCGCCAGTGACTGATAATCGGTGACGGCGGGCTGTGCGGTGCGCGCTTCAGTGGCGTGCCTGTCAGCAATTTTATCCAGCTCTTCCACCAGCGGATAGTCGAGCGTTCCGCTGCTCTCCAGCCAGCCGCGTACCACGGCATGATAGGTTTTCTGCATCTGATGCTGTTCGAACTGCAGGGAAAGCAGACGACCGGCTTCGCTTGAAAGCCCCATCAGCAGTACGCCTGAGGTGGGTTTGTCCAGGCGATGCGCGGTAAACACATGCTGTCCAATCTGGTCGCGAACGGTCTGCATCACAAACACGGTTTCATGGCGATCCAGCCAGCTGCGGTGAACCAGCCAGCCGCTGGGCTTGTTGACGGCAACCAGCCACTCATCCTGATAGAGTATCTCCAGCATCAGTGGGCTGCATCCTTGATTAACGCGTCAAGCTGACGCAGGGTCAGCAGCAGCGGCGCAATACCGGGCTGGTCAGGCACCAGCGCAACCTCGTAGTAGGGAGCAACCGCAAAATTTTGCGGTAACGGATGCTGAGCAGCAATCAGGGCATGCATCCGCGGGACCAGCACCCACTGGAGCCACTGCAGCGGCTCCAGCGTATCCAGGCAAAAGGGTTCACGGCTCTCGAGCGCGTCTTCGGCCGGAGGGGTACTCTGCCAGAGATGGTGCTCACGCATCACCGCTTCCAGTTGCTCCAGCCGTTGCGTAATCAATTGTTCAGGCGTCATGCGCCACCTCCGGCAAGCAGTCAAAAATGGGCGGCAAGCATATCACTTGTTGGCACAGGCACAAAAAAAGGGAGCACTGTATAAACAGTGCTCCCGGTTCGTTTGCAGCCATCCTGCTACGTTTTTGCTCCCTGCTCTTCCATGACAACTTGTCCAGTGCGAACTCCTGTCGCGCATCGTCCTGATGTATCCTTAGCATCCTGGCCCACCACCTCTTCTGAGGGGGTTCTCATTCTCCATCCTGGAGGTGTCCCTTGCTCACTCCTGAGCGATCCTGTTTCATCCTGAAACCTTCCGTGTGCCGTAAGCTCCGTTACGTTCCTGCCTCCTGGCTTATCATCATCCTGACGATATCTGTTTCCTGAGCATCCTGCAGTGAGAAACATTTTGACAGAACTCGTTACGCGCACAAGGTACTTACAGCGAAACTTTACGAAATGTGCTGCACAAATTCAGATTAACGCCATTAAGTTGATGATTCACAATATTTTTACATCATGGCCTTCCGGATGTCTCAACTGTTATATGGCGATCTCTCACAGTATATGTAAGAGATGTCTCACAAGCCAGGCGGCAAATCACTGCAATTCAGATGATAACCGGTTGTAATGACTTAAGAAATATCTCAAGACTTTCTGCCAGTACCACGCGCTGTTTACGACCAGGCTGCTCCAGAATTACTTCGCCGCTGAGATTAGACAGGGAGATGATCTCCTCCTCTGAATCGGTGGTGGCAATGAATAGCGTAGGCGACTGTCTGAGGCGGCGCTGCATCACCAGATGCCCAATCAGATTCTCCTGTAATCGCAGGAAATCCTCTTCACTCCACACCTGCAAAAGGGTCAGCTGATTCTCACCAAAACGGGCCTGCATATCGCCGGCAAACTGCGTGGTATAGAACGCCGTGATCGGCGGCTGAAGCTGGATGTCGACCGCCCGCTCAATCGCATCCAGCGTCGTTGGCAGACTAAACGGCTGCGGCTGCCAGATGACCCGCTGCTCGCGATCTTCAAGTGCACAGGGCGAAGGAACGCCATAGAGATCGCTGCTGGCCGGCGCATGCCCGGTATGCTGAAGCCAGTGCTGGCAGTATCGGGTGGTAAAGTCGCGCAACGCGGCGGCAGTTTGCTGCATCATTCATATTCTCACTTCTGATAGGTTACACTTAGCCACTTTGATTAATTTTGGTGGTAACCGCAATGACTACTCACGAACAGGATCAGGCGCTCAGTAACCTGACGCTGGGCAAACCCACAGCCTATCACGATCGGTATGACAACAGCTTACTGCAGGCGGTGCCGCGCAGCCTGAACCGTGAACCGCTTGGCCTGTTTCCCGACAGTCTGCCCTTTACCGGCAGCGATATCTGGACCCTGTATGAACTCTCGTGGCTCAACAGCAAAGGTCTGCCACAGGTTGCCGTTGGCGAAGTGGTGCTGGATGCGCAAAGCCGTAATCTTATCGAGTCGAAAAGCTTCAAGCTCTACCTGAACAGTTTCAATCAGACCCGCTTTGCCGACTGGGGTGAGGTTCGTCAGACGCTGGAGCGGGATCTGAGTGCCTGCGCTGAAGGGGAAGCGCGGGTCGCGTTGTTCCGTCTCAATGAAATAGAAGGTCAGCCGATTGGTCATTTTGAGGGTTGCTGCATCGATGAGCAGGATATCGCCATAGAGGATTACCGCTTCAATGCTGACTATCTGGCGGATGCCGCAGGCAGCGAAATCGTTGAAGAGACGCTGGTCAGCCATCTGCTCAAGTCGAACTGCCTGATTACCAACCAGCCCGACTGGGGCTCGGTGATGATCCGCTATAAAGGCCCGCGTATCGCGCGTGAAGCACTGCTGCGCTATCTGGTCTCATTCCGTCAGCACAACGAATTTCACGAGCAGTGTGTTGAGCGCATCTTTAACGATGTGATGCGATTCTGCCATCCGGAAGCGCTGACGGTCTATGCGCGCTACACCCGTCGTGGCGGGCTGGATATTAACCCGTGGCGCACCAATGTGCCCTTCTCGCCCGGTTTTTCGCGGCTGGTCCGTCAGTAGTTTGCGAGACTTCTCTCAGGCTGGGCGCCGTAAGCGCAGTTCCGCTTGAGCTGTGCGGGCCGACAAGGCTACTCTGGTGAAGGCGGCAATCTGCGGGTTGCCGACCAGGGATTTTCGTCACTGCCGTTGCAGTGCCAACACGCACCCAGGCGGGTGTAAAGGAGTTCATTTGATTACCCATATCAGCCCACTTGGCTCAATGGATCTGCTTTCGCAGCTGGAAGTCGACATGCTCAAGCGCACAGCCAGCAGCGACCTCTACCAGCTGTTTCGCAATTGCTCTCTGGCCGTGCTTAACTCCGGCAGCCAGACTGACAGCAGCCACGAACTGCTCTCACGCTTTGAGAATTTCGACATCAACGTGCTGCGCCAGGAGCGCGGCGTCAAACTGGAACTGATCAATCCGCCGGAAGAGGCGTTCGTGGATGGCCGCATCATCCGCTCACTGCAGGCTAACCTGTTTGCGGTGCTGCGTGACATCCTGTTTGTCAGCGGCCAGCTCAACATACCGGGCCGGTTAAGTGCAGCCGATGAGAATGATTCCGCCACCATTACCAACACGGTGTTTTCCATTCTGCGTAATGCGCGGGCTCTGCATATCGGCGAGTATCCCAACACCGTAGTCTGCTGGGGTGGTCACTCAATCAACGCCGTTGAGTATCAGTATTGCCGCAATGTCGGTACGCAGCTTGGACTGCGTGAGCTGAATATCTGTACCGGCTGCGGGCCGGGCGTGATGGAAGCGCCGATGAAAGGCGCAGCAGTTGGCCATGCTCAGCAGCGCTATCGCGACAGCCGCTTTATCGGCCTCACCGAACCCTCAATCATTGCAGCTGAACCGCCGAATCCACTGGTGAATGAGCTGATCATCATGCCGGACATTGAAAAACGTCTGGAAGCGTTTGTGCGTATCGCCCACGGCATCATCATTTTCCCTGGCGGCGTCGGTACGGCTGAAGAGCTGCTCTATCTACTGGGCATCCTGATGAATCCGCAGAACAACAATCAGGTGTTGCCGCTGATTCTGACCGGGCCGAAAGAGAGCGCCGATTACTTCCGCGTGCTGGATGATTTCATCGTTAACACACTGGGTGAACAGGCGCGTAAGCATTACCAGATCATCATTGATGACGCGGCAGAAGTGGCGCGTCTGATGAAGAAAGCGATGCCGCAGGTGAAAGAGAACCGTCGTGAAACCGGCGATGCGTACAGCTTTAACTGGTCGATTCGCATTGAGCCCGATCTGCAGGTGCCGTTCATGCCAACCCATGAAAATATGGCCAACCTCAATCTCTATACCAATCAGCCTCCCGAGAAGCTGGCTGCCGACCTGCGCCGCGCCTTCTCAGGTATCGTCGCCGGTAATGTTAAAGAGATGGGCATCCGCGAAATCCGCGAGAAGGGACGCTACAGACTGCATGGCGATCCCGACATCATGCACCGCATGGATGAGCTGCTACAGGGATTCGTTGCCCAGCAACGCATGAAACTGCCAGGCACCGCCTACATCCCCTGCTACGAAATTATCAAATAACCCAGGAGGCAGCCCCCGGGCTGCCGATACGCTCATGGCTCTTCATCTTGTTATTGTTGACGCGCTGAATCTGATTCGCCGTCTGCATGCGGTACAGGGCTCACCCTGTGTTGACGGCTGCGTGGCTGCGCTGCGCCAGGTTCTGGGCCACGCCCGTCCGACTCACGCTGTCGCAGTATTTGATGGCGAGGCACGTCATCAGGGCTGGCGACATCAGCTGCTGCCCGATTACAAAAGCGGTCGCCCGCCGATGCCAGACGATTTACAGGCAGAGATGCCGGCGTTGCAGGAGGCCTTTCGTTCGGCAGGTGTAAGCTGCTGGATAGCGGGCGAGGATGAGGCAGATGATTTAGCGGCGACGCTGGCGGTGAAAATGGCGCAGGCCGGACACCTGGCCACCATCGTGTCCACCGACAAAGGTTACTGTCAGCTGCTGGCCCCCGAAATCCGCATCCGCGACTACTTTCAGAAGCGCTGGCTCGATCTGCCTTTTATCGAAGCTGAATTTGGCGTGGCACCCCAGCTACTTCCCGACTACTGGGGATTGTGCGGCATCAGCAGCAGTAAAATTCCAGGCATCACCGGCATCGGCCCGAAAAGCGCGAAACAGCTGCTGGCAGAGTTTCATACGCTTGAAGGAATCTATCAGCAACTGGATAAGGTGCCCGCCAAATGGCAGGAAAAGCTCGCAGAAGGTCAGCAGATGGCTGAGATCAGCCGTCAGGTAGCCACGCTAAAGCGGGATCTGGTATTGCAGGGCAATCTGAATACGCTGCGTTATACCGGCTGAGTGCAGTTGCACTCAGCCCGGCGATTAACGTTCGTCGCGACGGCCACCAGTCGCTGCCCACATACGACGCACATGTACCGTTACCTCTTCGCGGTCATGATAAAGCTGGCGGGCACGAATCTGCACGTTGATGCCATTCTCATCAAAGCGCTCCTGCATCATGGCCAGATTCTGCGTCACCTCTTCATAACGCTTTTTCATCGGCAGCTTCAGGTTGAAGATGGCTTCACGGCACCAGCCGTTAACCAGCCAGTCGGTCATCAGGTTAGCCACACGCACCGGCTTTTCGACCATGTCACACACCAGCCAGCTGATGTTGGTGCGGGGTGGACGGAATTTAAACCCGTCGGCTTTCTCGTGCATCACCTGGCCGGTATCCATCAGACTCGGGGCCATCGGTCCGTTGTCGACCGCATAGACCATCATGCTGCGCTGGACCAGCTGATAGGTCCAGCCGCCCGGGCAGGCACCCAGATCCACGGCATACATGCCGCTGGCTAAACGCTCATCCCACTCATCCGCAGGAATGAAGACATGAAACGCCTCTTCCAGCTTGAGGGTCGAGCGGCTTGGTGCATCGGAGGGGAACTTAAGCCGTGGAATACCCATGTAAAACGGTGAGCTGTTTTCCCGGATGGAGTAGCCGACGTAACAGGTGCCTGGCGCGATGAAAAACACATGCACCACAGGGCGTTTCGGACTTTCATAGTTCAGCAGAATCTTGCTTTCACGCAGTGCTGAACGCAACGGCACGGTGAACTTACGGCAGAATTTGGTCAGCTCTTTGGCTTCGTTAGTGTCAGGCACTTCAACACGCAGTTCGCCGCCCTTCTCCACCACGCCGGTCAGCATGCCAACAATCGGGGTGATGCGATCTTCCTGCGGCAGGTCACGCAGCATTTCACCGACAACCAGCATCTGCCGGGCAAAGATCAGCTCGTCAAACGGTAACTCACGTGCCAGACGCTCAGCATCTTCAAACTGGTAGCACTCAAACAGCACGTAGCCGGAGTCATCTTTAACCCGCGGAAAGCCGTAGATTTCACGTTCAGCCGCTTTAGCGCTGATTTCTGCCGCACACTCTTTTTCAAAACCGGGACGACAATAGAGTAAAACTTTATTCATGGCGTTCTGCCTTTCGTTTAAGACGCAGCGCGCCAATCAACATCAATACCCAACCGGCGAGGAAACAGATCCCGCCTACCGGTGTGATAAAAACCCAAAACTTCAGATGTGACAGCGCCAGACAATAGAGGCTGCCACTGAACAGTACGGTGCCGAGCGCCATCAGCGCACTGCTCCAGTAAAACCAGATATTGGCGCGGCGTAACATCGCGGCACCCAGTCCCATCACCGCTAACGTGTGATAAGCCTGATATTCCAGCCCGGTATGAATCCAGGCCATCTCAGCCGCACCCAGCGACTGACTTAAAACGTGGGCACCAAATGCGCCAAAAGCCACCAGCAGAAATCCGCTGATAGCCGCAAAAACAAACATGGCACGACTGGACATTAACCTATCCTCAGGATGCTTTTGCATCGTAATGCAAATAAATCAAGATGTTATTGTTGATAGCGAAAGCGGAATTTTTCTTGTTCGGTTGCAGCTTTTTCCAGGATCCACTGTCGGAAGGCGGCTATTTTACCCAGTTCTGCCTGACTGTCATGACAAACCAGATAAAAAGCGTTTTTACTGACTAATACATCATTAAAGGGGCAGATTAATCGCCCGGCCTCTATTTCGCTCTGCGCCATGACGTTGTTGGCCAGCGCCACGCCCTGACCATGAATCGCCGCCTGCAACACCATGGCGCTGTGGCTGAAAATCGGTCCCTGCTGCACGTTGATATGCTGTAAACCCAGCTGGCGGATATACGATTGCCAGTCACGGCGGGAGGCGTCATGCAGCAGGGTAAAGCGCGAGAGATCCATCGGGGTTTTCAGCGGATTATCGCCGGTCATCAGTGATGGTGAACAGACCGGGAGCAGATATTCGGCATAGAGTTTTTCAACCCGCAGGCCGGGCCAGTTGCCGCGTCCGTAGAAAATTGCCACGTCGACATCGTCGGCCAGCTTCTCTTCATCGCGGTCAACGGCCTGGATACGCACGTCGATTCCCGGATAAGCCATATTAAAGCTGGAAAGGCGGGGAACCAGCCACTGAATAGCAAAGCTCGGCAGTAAACTGACGGTCAGCGCGCCCTTGGCACTGCGCGCCTGCAGTTTGCGGGTCGCTTCGTTAATTGCCGAGAAAATCTCTTTGATGTCGAGATAGTAGCTTTGCCCTTCTTCGGTCAGTAACAGCGAACGATTCCTCCGGCGAAACAGCTTTAACCCCAGAAAATCTTCCAGAGATTTAATCTGATGGCTTACGGCAGCCTGGGTGACAAACAGCTCTTCAGCGGCTTTGGTAAAGCTTAAATGGCGCGCAGCGGCATCAAAAACCCGCAGTGCGTTAAGAGGAGGAAGGCGTTTCGACATGGTTTTCCGTATCCGGATCGGCGAAAAATACGCAGGCTTATACAAAGCGTTTACGTATTAGAATTTTTAATCCGAGGCATTATAATTTGTCCGTTGAGGAACCTCCAGCAAATACCTATAGTTGCCGCACTTCCTGAGCCGGAACGAAAAGTTTTTAGATTTGTGAGTGAGTTCGCAGATTTTCTGAAAGCTTTTGGCTTGTGGTCGTGATGTTGTGTTTGCAATTTTTGATCCGACGATTGCGGATCGAACTCTTAATTCCTTTAGATTTACCCTGTCTGTCCATAGTGATTTTTAAATAGCACCGCAAATTGCGGTGCTTTTTTTTTGCTGCTTACTTTGACTCGACCATCTCTTTGACATCAGAGCGGTTGATCTGCTGCTCGTTGCCATTCGCATCTTTATAGCTGATCATGCCGGTATCGTTATCAACTTTTGGCTTGCCGGCAGCCACGATGGTGCGACCATCGTTGGTATGCATGACATAATTGCTTGAACAGGCACTCAGGGTAAAAGCCAGAGTACACACGGCCAGGACTGCGGTAAGTTTTTTCATCTGCTATCTCCTTGTAGATTGATTGCATCAAACCACCCGCGTTACGCTAACCAGAGGCAGCCGATAAGTGAGATCGACTATTAAACGTCCGATCGTTATGCGGGTTTGGTTCAAACCTTGCAATATTCAGCATAACGCGCTTTTCCAGCTTTGCCAGACGCAGACCATTCTTTCAGTGTGGTCCTAATTTTTCTTATCATGGACCCGGCATGACCGCATTTAATCCCACCGCATTCCGCCAGCAGTTTCCCGCGCTCGCCGACGCCGGCGTCTACCTCGACAGCGCCGCGACCACGCTGAAGCCGCAGGCCGTGATTGACAGCACGCAGCAGTTTTACAGCCTCAGCGCGGGTACGGTTCATCGCAGCCAGTTTGCTGCTGCCCAGGCCTTAACCCAGCGCTATGAGCAGGCGCGCAATCAGGTTGCCCGCTGGGTTAACGCCGCGGACGATCGAGAGATTGTCTGGACGCGTGGCACCACCGAAGCGATAAACCTGGTGGCGAACAGCTGGCTGCGTCCGCGCCTGCAGCCCGGTGATGAGATCGTGGTGAGTGAGGCTGAGCACCACGCCAACCTGGTTCCCTGGCTAATGGCTGCGCAGGCGTGCGGTGCCCGCGTCGTAAAATGGCCGTTAGGGCCAGATCGTCTGCCCGATATCAGCCTGTTACCCGCTCTGCTTAACAGCCGCACCCGCCTGCTGGCTGTAGGTCAGATGTCGAACGTCACCGGGGGATGCCCCGATCTCGCACAGGCGATTTCACTGGCACATGCCGTGGACGCGAAAGTGATGGTCGATGGCGCGCAGGGGGTGGTGCACTACCCGCCTGACGTACAGGCGCTGGATATCGACTTTTACGCTTTTTCCGGCCATAAAATTTACGGCCCGATGGGCATTGGCGCGTTATATGGCAAAGCGGAGCTGCTGGAGGCGATGGCGCCCTGGCAGGGCGGCGGTAAGATGATCACGAATGTCGACTTCAATGGTTTTATGCCGCAGCCGGTACCGTGGCGTTTTGAGGCTGGCACCCCGAATGTGGCTGGCGTGGTGGGATTGAGTGCGGCACTGAGCTGGCTGGCGCAGTACGATCTGTCCGAAGCCGAGCGCTGGAGTCAGCAGCTTGCCTCGCTGGCGGAAGAGCAGCTGGCAGAACTGCCCGGCTTTCGCAGCTTCCGCTGTGGCAATGCCAGCCTGCTGGCCTTTGAATTCTCAGGTCTGCATCACAGTGACCTGGTAACGCTGCTGGCCGAGCAGGGAATCGCACTGCGCGCCGGTCAGCATTGCGCTCAGCCCTTGCTGGCGGCGCTGGACGTCAGTGGCACGCTGCGCGCCTCTTTTGCACCCTATAATAATCTGCAGGATGTTGATGCGCTGGTGCGCGCCATGAAGAGCGCCATCGCGCTGTTATCGGAGTTTTGATTATGCGTTCATCGCGGTTAGCGCCACACCCGTTTGGCGAACAGATTACCGTTGCCAGTCTGAAAGAGAGCTTTGGCCGTTTTCACCAGTGGGAAGATCGTTATCGTCAGCTGATCCAGCTGAGCCGCCAGTTACCAGCCTTGCCGGAGGAACTGAAAATAGCGGAAATTGAACTGAGCGGGTGTGAAAACCGGGTCTGGCTGGGCAGCCAGCTGTGTGAGGATGGCTCACTGCACTTCTATGGTGACAGTGAAGGACGGATCGTGCGCGGCCTGCTGGCCGTGCTGCTGACCGCCGTTGAGGGCCAGACGCCGCAGCAATTACTGGCCACCGATCCCTTAACCCTG
Organism: Pantoea sp. 9140; assembly: GCF_000745295.1. Lineage (NCBI taxonomy): Bacteria > Pseudomonadati > Pseudomonadota > Gammaproteobacteria > Enterobacterales > Erwiniaceae > Pantoea > Pantoea sp. 9140. Next base: position 3,072,483 of record NZ_JQNO01000001.1, read on the forward strand.
TTTGATGAGCTGGGGCTGCGTGCCCAGCTCAGCGCCTCACGCAGCAGCGGTCTGCAGGCGCTGGCTGCTGCGGTAGAGCATGCCGCGCGTCAGGCGCTGACCGCATCCTGACGGGCGGCACGTGCCAGAAACTTCTTCAGCGCATGCGAAACGGCCACAAAACCGAACGTCGCGGTCACCATGGTGGCCGCGCCAAAGCCGGATGTGCAATCCATTCTCTTCGGACCCTCTGCCGTGCTGCGTGAAGCACAAACGCTGCCGTCGGCCTGCGGATAGACCAGCGCTTCGGTAGAAAAAACGCAGTCGATGCCAAGTTTGCCCTTGCTGCTTTTCACCACGCCCAGGCTTTTCAGGCGTTCGCGCAGCTTCGCCGCTAGTGGATCCTGAATGGTTTTCGCCAGATCGGCAACCTGGATCTGGGTCGGATCAATCTGTCCGCCCGCGCCACCGGTGGTGATCAGCGGGATCTTATTCCGGCGACACCAGGCGATCAGCGCCGCTTTAGGGCGTACGCTGTCGATCGCGTCGATCACATAGTCGAAACCGGCGGCCATCAGTTCGGCGGTGTTCTCGGGCGTAATAAAGTCATCAATGCAGATCACGTCGCAGTCCGGATTGATCGCCCGTAGCCGCTCCGCCATCACCTCCGTTTTGGCTTTTCCGACGTTGCCCTGCAGCGCATGAAGCTGTCGATTGGTGTTGGTAATGCAGACATCATCCATATCTATCAGGGTGATTTTACCAATGCCGGTGCGCACCAACGCTTCCGCTGCCCAGGAACCCACGCCGCCAATACCAATGACGCAGAAGTGTGCGTCAGCAAAACGTTGCAGCGCATCCTGGCCATAGAGACGCGCCGTGCCGCCAAAGCGCTGATGCCAGGCGTCATTTAACACTTTCATAGTTGAACCTGTTACGTCGTGCGGGCCCGGAGGCCCGCAGAGAAGACATTAGTTAGAGCCGAGAAGTAGTGAACCATTATTACCGTTTTGCGGGCTGGAGAACAGCGGCTGTCCGGCACCCGGTGCGGCTTTGATTACCCAGACGCGTCCGTAGTGATTATAGAAGCCCGCCAGATGCGCGGCATCCGGGCCGATACCCTGATAGATATCAAAGTGTTGTCCCTTAATCGCGCCACCCACATCGAGCGCCACCATCAGGCGCATCTCATATTTGCCGTTGAATTTGCCCTTCTCATTCAACTGCGGCACTTCTGCCAGCAGCACCGTGCCCGCCGGAATAATTGAGCGGTCAGAAGCCACCGAGGCTTTCGCTACCAGCGGAACGGCGCTGGCACCGCGCACCGGCGTAAACGGCTCAGCCTTAAAGAAGACGAATGACGGGTTGGTTTCCAGCAGCGCACGCACTTCCTGCGGTGAGTGCTCCTGCGCCCACTGGCGAATCGCCTGCATCGACATATCTTCGCGCTTCACTTCACCACGGTCGATCAGCTCTTTACCAATACTGTGGTAGCCCCAGCCATTTTTACCGGCGTAACCAAAGAAGGTCATCGGGCGGCCATCGCCAAAGTCGACGTAACCACTGCCCTGCACATCCATCATGAAGTTATCAATCAGCGAGTTGCTGTAGGCAATGACGTAGCGGTCATCAAGTCCGCCACTATAGATAGAGGCGCGGCTCGGTAATTTCTCTCCGCGTTTGCGCGGCGGCATACGGTAGATTGGATACTGGAATTCGCCCTGACGGGTGTAACGCGCTTCCACGACCGGCGTGTAGTAACCGGTGAACTGCACATTACCGTAGTTATCCGTGCCCTCCATCTGCCAGGCATTCAGGCCATACTGGCGAAGCTGCCGGGTATCAGCACCCGCCATCAGCCAGCTTTCAATGGCGCTGTAAGTGCCGTTCTGACGACTATAAAGAGCGGATGAGGCGGACTGAATCTGGCGCACCTGATCGCCAAAGTCTTTGCCATTAACCGGCGCGCCTTTAGCATTGGGCTGATTCACCAGCGCCAGCGGCTGTTCCAGTTTGCCATCTTTATATTGCTGACCGCGATCGGTCGGTTTAGAGCTACAGGCCGCCAGCAGCGTGATTAACGCGCCAGTGAGTGCATACTTCACCCAATGTGATTTCATTCTCTTCTCTTTTTATAACTGTTCGCCCCGCGACGATAGCAAAGCCCCCGACAGAATGAAATGCATCCGCTTTGACGTAGCGCATATCAGTTCAATAATTAATCAGATGGCTGAATCCTTCAGCAACTGGCTGTTAATTTGGCTTTTATCTTTAAAAAGGGGTTGCATGAATTAGCGCGGAGAGTATAGTGCGCTTCCACGGACGCGGGGTGGAGCAGCCTGGTAGCTCGTCGGGCTCATAACCCGAAGGTCGTCGGTTCAAATCCGGCCCCCGCAACCAATACTTCTGCAGCAGTTTTACAGAAGTCACAGTGTGAGAAGTAATAGAAGCAACACGGACGCGGGGTGGAGCAGCCTGGTAGCTCGTCGGGCTCATAACCCGAAGGTCGTCGGTTCAAATCCGGCCCCCGCAACCAATACTTCTGCAGTCGTTTTACAGAAGTCACAATGTGAAATAAGTATGATACGGACGCGGGGTGGAGCAGCCTGGTAGCTCGTCGGGCTCATAACCCGAAGGTCGTCGGTTCAAATCCGGCCCCCGCAACCAATCATTTAAACACCTGAAAGGGTGTTTTTTTGTTTCTGCCGTTCGTAAATTCCTCTTAAGCCTCTTTCCCGCAGATAAATGCGCGGATAGCCGTGACTACCCGCACACCTTTACCGATGGGCCAGTGCCGCCCCACTCTCTACATACGCTTTGATACCGTTCAGAATCGCCTCTGCCACCTGATGCTGATAGCGGGTGGTTCGCAGCTTCCGCTCCTCTTCCACATTACTGATGAACGCGGTTTCTACCAGGATTGACGGGATATCCGGGGCTTTCAGCACCGCAAAGCCAGCCTGATCCACGGTGCGTTTGTGCAGATGGTTGATGCGCCCCATACGATGCAGCACCTCTTTACCAAACTTCAGGCTGTCATGAATCGTCTGACGCTGCACCATGTCGAACATGGTGTGATCAAGATAGCGGTCGCCGCTTTTGCTGACGCCGCCAATCAGGTCTGATTCATTCTGGGTCTGCGCCAGGAAACGGGCGGCGGCTGAAGTGGCACCGCTGGTGGATAAGGCAAACACCGAAGAGCCGCGTGCTGCCCGACTGGTAAAGGCATCCGCATGGATAGACACAAAGAGATCGGCACGCTGTTTACGGGCTTTAGCGACCCGGACGCGCAGCGGAATAAAGACATCTTCATTGCGCGTCATATAGGCTTTCATGTGGGGCTCTTTATCGATCAGCGCTTTGAGCCGCCGTCCGATCTTCAGCACAATATCTTTCTCACGGGTCTTATATTTGCCGTGCGCGCCAGGGTCTTCTCCACCGTGACCGGGATCGATCATGATGATAATCGGACGATCGCGTCCCGCTTTGCCGGGTAACGGCGCCTGCACCCCTTCATCCTTGTCCAGATCGCCCTGATTATAATCTTTCAGCAGAGCCAGCAGCGGATCGTCTTCCACATGGTTCTGGGTCGGATAGAGATCGACCACCAGCCGGTGATTGATCCCGGCGACCGGTGCCAGATTAAAGATCTTCGGTGCGACGTTGCGCTTCAGCTCCAGAACAACGCGCACCGTGTTGCTGTCGAACTGGCCGACCCGGGCATTTTTGATAAAAGGATCGTCGACCCGTACCTGCTTATCCACCCCTTTCAGGGCCGAATTAAGATGCAGGTCCTGAATATCTATGACGAGACGTTCGGGATTGCTCAGCGCAAACTGCTTGTATTTCAGCGCGACACTGGACTCCAGCGTCATACGCGAATAGGTGGATGAGGGCCAGATACGCACCGCCACAATGTGGTTTTTTGCCGCCAGGCCTGTGCGGCTGACGCTCAACAGCAGTAAGGCGCCTGTCCCCTGTAAAAAACGTCTGCGTGAAAAATGGGAATTACCGTCTGACATGCCGCTCCAGCTGCTGTGTTATGTCTAAAAAATCGCCAGTTAATCAAATGGCGGCGAAAACTTTATCCAATCCGCAGGATGATGTCATCCCGGAAACCCTAAATAATGCAGGCTGTTAGCGGCTTTGACACCCATAAAAACGTAAATTTTCGTCAGGATTAAGACTTGCAAAATCGTGCGTGAAAGCATAAAAATACAGAAAATACGAATAAACATTCACTGAGGGTTGGCCGTGAAGGAACGTAGTACTGAACTGGTTCAGGGTTTTCGCCATACCGTTCCCTATATCAATGCCCACCGGGGTAAAACCTTTGTCATCATGCTGGGTGGCGAAGCGATTGAGCATGAGAACTTCTCTGGCATCGTTAACGACATCGGCCTGCTGCACAGCCTGGGCATCCGCCTGGTGGTGGTTTATGGCGCACGGCCACAGATAGACGCCAGCCTGGCTCAGCAGCAGCTGGAACCGGTTTATCATAAATTTACCCGGGTGACCGACGCGCAATCGCTGGAGTTAGTGAAGCAGGCTGCCGGTCGGTTGCAGTTAGATATCACTGCCCGCCTCTCAATGAGTCTTAACAATACCCCACTGCAGGGCGCGCATATCAATGTGGTCAGCGGCAACTTCATTATTTCGCAGCCGCTGGGCGTGGATGATGGCGTGGATTACTGCCACAGCGGGCGTATCCGTCGTATCGATGAAGAGGCGATTCATCGCCAGCTGGATAACGATGCCATCGTGCTGATGGGACCGGTGGCGGTCTCTGTGACCGGCGAGAGCTTTAATCTGACTTCAGAAGAAGTGGCTACCCAACTGGCGATTAAGCTCAAAGCCGAAAAAATGATCGGCTTCTGCTCCGAGCAGGGTGTGCTGAACAGCGACGGTGAAATCATTTCCGAGCTGTTCCCGAACGATGCGCAGGCCCGCATCGACGAGATTGAAAAAGAAGGTGATTATCTTTCTGGCACGGTCCGCTTCCTGCGCGGTGCGGTGAAAGCCTGCCGCAGTGGCGTGCGCCGCAGCCATCTCATCAGCTACCAGGAAGATGGCGCACTGTTGCAGGAGCTCTTCTCACGCGACGGTATCGGTACGCAGATTGTGATGGAGTCGGCCGAGCAGATTCGTCGTGCCAATATCAACGACATCGGCGGTATCCTCGAACTGATCCGTCCGCTGGAGCAGCAGGGTATTCTGGTGCGTCGCTCACGCGAGCAGCTGGAGATGGAGATCGATAAGTTCACGATTATTCAGCGTGACAATCTGACCATCGCCTGTGCCGCCCTCTATCCGTTTATGGATGAGAAGATTGGCGAGATGGCCTGTGTGGCGGTTCATCCTGACTATCGCAGCTCCTCACGCGGAGAAATGCTGCTGCAGCGCGTGGCATTACAGGCGAAGCAGATGGGACTGCAAAAGCTGTTTGTGTTAACCACGCGCAGCATCCACTGGTTCCAGGAGCGCGGCTTTACGCCGGTTGATATCGAGTCACTGCCCGAGAGTAAAAAAGAGATGTACAACTATCAGCGCCGTTCCAAGGTGCTGATGGCCGACCTCACCTGATTCAATCATGAAGGGACAGGCCACCTGGCGTGGACTGTCCCCCTTCTTCTCAGCCGGTTTCACCCAGTCGTTCCACCAGACCGCTGCGTCGCTGCGTCTGCAGCTGCACGGCGCGCTGAAATACGCCCGGTTCGCTGTAAATGGTCAGTTGCTTACGTGCGCGGGTAATCGCGGTATAGACCAGTTCTCGGGTCAGCACCGGCAGAAACTGCGTCGGCATCACCAGCGCAGTGTGGTCGAACTCCGACCCCTGCGATTTATGCACCGTCATCACCCAGGCCGTTTCATGTGAAGGTAACCGGCTCGGCTGGATCGCCTTGATTGACCCATCCGGCAGCGGGAAAAAGACCTTCAGGTTACCCTCTTCATCCCGCAGCGTAATGCCGATATCACCGTTAAACAGGCCGAGCGCACTGTCATTTCGGGTGATCATCACCGGACGCCCGGCATACCAGCGACTGCCGATACCAGGACGCCGGATGCGCTGCAGCTGCATCAGTCGCTGCTCAATACGCTGGTTCAGGCCCTGCACGCCAAATGGCCCGTCACGTAACGCACACAGCAGCTGATAACGGCCAAAGGCGGCAATCACCTCAGCAGGATCCGCCTGCTGTCGGATAAGCTGCAGGAAGGGCTGATAGCCCTGTGCGACCTCATCCAGCATCACCTGATACGCTTCCGCGCTGTTCAGCGTCTGGTAACTGACATCGTCATGGGCCGCAGCAAATACCGCCCTGACCTGCTCTGCATCACCAAGGTTGATCGCTTTTGCGAGCTGGCCGATGCCGGATGAAGCGTCAAAACGATAACTTTTCTGCAGCAGGCAGATGCTGTCGCGCACGACCGGTGCCTGTCCATCGTCACTGCCCTGCAACGTACAGCCGGTCAGCAGGGCGAGCTGTTCGGCCCGCGCCAGGCTGTAGCCGCTTTCCGTGCAGCGGCAGATATCGCCCAGCACCGCACCAGCTTCAACGGAGGCGAGCTGATCGCGGTCGCCCAGAAACACCACGCGGGCATGGGCAGGCAGCGCGGCGATCAGTTTTGCCATCATCGAGAGATCGACCATCGACGCTTCATCCACTACCAGCACATCAAGATGCAGTGGGTTACCGGCATGGTAGCGCAATCTCTGGGTATCGGGCTGTGCGCCCAGCAGGCGATGCAGCGTGGTGGCTTCGCCGGGAAAACGCCGCCGCTCTTCGTCGCTGACCGCCAGATCCTGCAGCGCCCTGCCCAGCGACTCGGTCAGTCGCGCAGCGGCTTTGCCTGTCGGTGCTGCCAGCTGAATCCGCAGCGCGCCGGGATTCAGCCGAATCAGGGCGGCGAGGAGTTTCGCCACGGTGGTGGTTTTACCGGTGCCCGGCCCGCCGGAAATTACCGCTGTCTTGCGGGTCAGCGCCACGGCCGCAGCAATTTTCTGCCAGTTCTCCGGCTGGTCACCAAACAGACTGTTCAGCACGTCACCCGCGGCACGCATATCAAACGCGGTTTTCACGTCCTGAGCAGCAAAAAAATCGGCGACCCGGCCTTCACTGTGCCATAGCCGATGCAGATACAAACGTTGGTTGCTCAGCACCAGCGGCGTCACCCGACTGCCATTACTGACCGCCGACCAGTCTGCCAGGAGTGATGGCCAGTCATCCGGCTTACCCGCTGCCTGCCAGATGGCCTGGGCCAGCGCAGGCTGACGCCCGGCAAACAGACTGTCTTCACAGAGGTTGTTCAGCGGCAGACAGACGTGACCTTCTCCCGCCTCTGCGCTGACGCAGGCGGCCGCCAGCAGCAGCGCAGGTTGTGATTCTGTCGCCACCAGACGGGCAAACTGAATATCCAGCGGCCGCAGGAGACGCTTCTCAACCGCCTGCAGCAGCAGACTCAGCATGTCACTCATAGCATCTCCCCGGTTTCACCAAACAGCGCATTAATCTCTTCCACAAAAGCTTCGGAAGGTCGGGTGGCAAAAATGCCGTTGTCCGCCGAGCTGCCATCCATCCCGCGTAAAAACAGATAAAACACCCCACCAAAATGGTGCTGATAGTCATAGTCCGGCAGGCGATGCTGCAGATAGCGATGCAGCGCCAGCGTATAGAGCTGATACTGCAGATCGTAGCGGTGGCCAATCATCGCCTGCGCCATCGCCTCGGGCGTATAAGCGGCGTGACTCTCTCCCAGCCAGTTCGATTTATAATCGAGCAGATAATATTTTCCCTGCCAGCGGAAGACCAGATCGATAAAGCCCTTCAGCATGCCGCGCACCTGGCGGAAATCCAGCGGAGCGGCCTGCTGAGAGAGTGTATCGTGACGACGCAGCAGACCGTCAAGATCCGCCGCCGTCAGCAGATTGTTGATCGGCAGATAAAACTCCATCTCGATGAGCCGTTCGCTGCTTTTGATTGCCGACAGCGTCAGCCCCTCGACGTTGAGCGGGGTATGTAACACCCGATCAATCCACTGTTCAATGACCGGTAACCAGCTCAGCGGGTAACCATTGTGCTGCAGCTGATCTTCCAGCCAGATGCGATCCGGCGGTTCGGTAAAGTCGATCGACTCAAACAGACCGTGCAGGAAGGTGCCGGGTGCCGCTCCGCGAGGAAAGTGATGCGGCGTCAGTGCCGCTTCTTCACCATTTTCTTCTTCGCCCGCTGCGTCGATATCGAAGTTAGGGAGCGCATCCAGCAGTGGCGAACTGTGATGCTGTTGAAGACCGGAGTAACTGGTTACCCGCCAGACATCCGCCAGGGCGCGGGTCACGTCGCGGCTGCTTAGCGCCTCATCACCCTGCTCAGCGTCCCGCCACATTTCGCCCGGCAGCAGATCTTCTTCAACCAGTGCAATCCCTTCACCGGTTAATGCATTGAGTCGCTGGCTGAGCTGCTGCGCATCGGCCGCCTGCCCCTGCTGCACCAGGTAGCCCAGTGCGCTCTTGTGGAGATCGCTTTCGCCCTCTTTTTTACGGGTGCCTTTGATCAGCGGTGCAATGCCAACGCTGCAGTGATAAACGGAACGGGTCAGCGCCACGTAGAGCAGACGCAGATCCTCTGCCAGACGCTCCTCTTCGGCCAGCGCCAGGCTCTGCGCATCACCCTGCACATCGAGCAGCGCCGTGAAGTTGTCGCGATCGTGATAGAGCGCGCTGGCCGCCTCGCGGAACCCTGCAGCAAACGGCAGCCAGACCAGCGGATACTGCAGCCCTTTTGATTTATGGATGGTGATGATCTGCACCAGATGGCGGTCGCTTTCCAGACGCAGCTGCTGGCTGGAGGCCTGGCTGTTTGGCCGGGCAATCTGCTGCGCCAGGAAGCGTACCAGCGCGTGCGGACTCTCCAGCTGCACCGAGGCCTCCTGCAGCAGTTCACCCAGATGCATCAGGTCAGTCAGGCGACGTTCACCGTTCTCCGAGGCCAGCATATTCTCCGCCAGTTGCCGCTTGATCATCACATCACGCAGCATCGGTAACACGCCGCGCTGATGCCACAGCTGCTGCCAGACGGCAAACTGCTCCACCAGCGCATCCCACTCGCGCTCATTCTGTGTCAGCGCGTCCAGCGTCGCCGCATCGATGGCAAAAATAGAGGTCGCCAGCGCGCTACGCAGCAGCCGTTCCTGTTCCGGTGCCTGTATCGCCTGCAGCAACCAGAGTAATTCGCGCGCTTCCGGCGTGGTGTAGACGCTGTCCCGGCTGGAGAGATAGACCGACGGAATCGACAGTGCATTCAGCGCGTCGCGAATTAAGCCGGCCTCATTGCGACTGCGCACCAGCACAGTGATATCGGAAGCCCGCACTGGCTGCAGCGCCTCACCTTTACCCAGCCAGGCTCGTCCCTGCTGTCCTGCCACCAGCCAGCGGCTGATATCGGCGGCACACTGCTGCGCCATAAACTGCTGGTAGTCACTGTTGCCGACCCCCTCGCCAGGCTGCAGCCAGAAACGTAATGCCGGTTGCTGCTGCTCATCAAAAATCAGCTTCAGTGACTCGTTGGGCGCAGCAGGTTTCACCGGCAGAAAGGGAATCGCCGAAAACAGGAAAGGTGAATCGAGCTGAGAAAAAAGGCGGTTGACGCTCTCTACCATCTCAGGTGAAGAACGCCAGTTAGTATCCAGTGTGTAGTGAGCACTGACTTCGCTTCTGGCCTGCAGATAGGTAAAAATATCCGCGCCGCGAAACGCGTAGATTGCCTGCTTGGGATCGCCAATCAGAAACAGCGCCTGCTCCGGCTGATTAATATAGAGCGTGCGGAAGATGCGATACTGCTGTGGATCGGTATCCTGGAATTCATCAATCAGGGCCACCGGGAAACGCGCCCGGATGGTTTCTGCCAGCAACACGCCGCCGGGCTGCTGCAACGCCTCATCCAGTTTACTGAGCAGATCGTCAAAACCTAACAGCGCGCGTAACCGCTTTTCACGCTGTACCGTGGTACGCACATCAGTCAACGCCTGCGCGATAATCACATCGCGCAGCGACAAGGGTTCTGCCAGAAACTGATCGATCGCCTCAAACAGCGAGTGTCGCGGAGCATCACCTTTTTTGGTTTTCTCATCCAGCACCTGCTGACCAAAGCGTTCCAGCTCTTTCGGCAGCTGATAATCCAGCGTCTCACTGCTGGCCCACTGCGTGACTTTTGCGACCCAGTTGGGCAGATGTTTACTGCTGTAGCTGCGCTTATCCACACCCGAGGCACTGATCATGCCTTCAACATCGGCGCTAAGCGCCTGCCACTGCTGCTTGATGGCCTCAATGCGCGCCAGGTTACGGGCGTGACGTGATGCCAGCGTCTCATCGGCTGCGGGCGGACGTTTCAGGCTGGGTGATTCTCCCTGAAGCCAGGGGCGCAGCGTGGTCAGCAGGCTGTCGGGCCCGCTCCATTCTGCGGCAATGATCCGCGCGACATCCAGACTCAGTGGATAGCACTGACGACGCCAGAAGTCGGCGGTCGACTGTTTCAGCAGCGCCTGCTCATCTTCAATTAACTCCTGCTCAAACAGCATGCCCGATTCAAAGGCGTTGAGATTGAGCATCCGCTGACAGAAGCCGTGAATGGTGAAGATGGCGGCTTCATCCATCTGCCGTTCAGCAGCCAGCAGCTGCGCGGCGGCCTGACTCAAATCGGGCATCTGCTCCAGCAGTAACTGGTGCATCGGGTTGCTGCTTTTGCCGCGGATACAGGCCAGACGCAGCTGATGAATATTCTCGCGGATGCGCCCGCGCAGCTCCGCAGTGGCGGCCTCGGTGAAGGTCACCACTAAAATTTCTTCTACCGAAAGCGGGCGGCTGTAAGCGTTTTCTCCGCCCAGCCCCAGCAGCAGGCGCAGATAGAGCAGACCAATGGTAAAGGTTTTTCCGGTGCCCGCTGACGCCTCAATCAGCCGCTCGCCTCTGAGCGGCAGCGTTAAAGGATTCAGCGAGATGGGCGGTAACTGCGTCATTGGGTCTCACTCTTTACCGGCAGCGACTGCTGCAGTTGCGCCACTTCATTCCAGGTTTTCCAGCCAGGCTGGCGGGCAAATTCAGTTTTGCCAGTGCCGGTGCCGGCAATCTGCGAGGTCATTACCATGCCCTTGTGTTCAATCACGGCCTGCCGGAAAAAGTCTGCCAGGCTGGCCGGGGTTAACTGCTGAACCTGCTCGATCACTTTTTGCCGGGTATTAAAGTGATCATTCTGCCGATCAAAGTCGCGGCTAAAACGATCCGCTTCCTCAAAAAGCGTCTGAGGACGCTGCTGCAAATCGTTGATCATCGCCTGCTGGTACTGGGCAAAATCTGCCTTACTCATGCTGCGTAATCGTTTTTCTGCCTGTGGATAGAAGGCCTTATAACGCTGCAACAGCCAGTCCGGTTGTTTGCTGTTACTTTGCAGCAGGAAGCCGACACCCCACTGTCGGCCCACCGGCATCTGGAAGGCAAACACCGCATAGCCGAGCTGCTCTTTAGTACGCAGCTGATTGTAGAACCACGGCTGAACGATCTGGCTCAGCATCGAGCTGTGCGCCATGCTCTGATATTCACCATATCCCAGTGGAACATAAAGAGCGGCAAGAGCGGAGTCGGTGCTGCTACCCTGCTGTTGCAGGTTGGCTTTCAGCGGTTTTTTAATCGTCACATACTGGCTGTGCCAGTCGCGGGTCGCATTACTCTGCATCTGCTGTTTAAGCTCATGCCCCAGCTGCGTCACGCTGTCAGCACTGAGATTACCCACCACCAGCATCTCTGGCGTCGCATCGCGGAACAGCGTATCGCGATAGGTCGTCACATCCTTAAGTGAGATTGTGCTGACCAGCTTGCGGCGGGTCTCGCGCTGGGTATAAGGCAGCTGCGACAGCAGTTGCATCGGCTGAATCGCCTGCTCAAACGCTTTGCCTTTTTCCGCCGCGTCCAGCCGCTCCAGATACCAGGATTTGGCCTGCTCCAGCTGCTGTTCTGTCGGCTGGAAGGTGGCATAACCCTCTACCAGTTTCTTCAATAGCGTCGGCAGACGTTGCGTGAAACCGTTGGCGCTGAACACCAGCCCCTGATCTTCACCGGTTGAAAAGCTGATGCCGCCCACCGAGGCCTGCGAGTTAAGCTCGTCCAGTGCCAGGCTGGAGAGGTAGTCATTCAGGCCAAACAGCACCTGCTGACGGGCGTCGCTGATGGCATTTTTATTGCGTAACGCCAGGGTTATCGCCGCTTTAGGCTCGCTGGCGTAATAACGACTGGGCATCCAGTAAATGCGCATACCATCATGGTTATCCAGCTTCACCGGGTGCTGATACGTTTTTCCGTCCGACGGCAACAGGGTGAAGTCGTCCGGGATATAGGGGTTCAGCACGGGCATCGCCAGCGTGATCTGGCTGGCGCGTTGCTGCCAGTCGGCAAAGGTTTGTGGCGTGATCTTCTCAACCTGATAAGGCGCATCCACAAAATAGGCGGTTTTGTTATGCGGCTCCTGCGGGCTGATATACCAGATGCGCGAATGCTGCGGGGTCATCTCGTCCAGCCGGGCTTTGATCGCAGCGGCATCGTACTGATCCGCCAGATAAGGTGCATCCAGCGTGTGTTCAACCGGCACGCGGAGCATGGTATCAACCAGCCATTCGATGTAATCCATATCGCGGGTGATAGAGGGATAGCGGAAGTCGAGCGCCAGCACGTGTGAAACTTCATCGAAATAGCGCTTATCATCGGCCTGCTGACGCAGCAGATTGATGTAGCTGAATATGGCCGCTACCACTTCGTCACGCTGTGCCAGGCCTTTATCAGTGAGTGACGCGGTAATCGCAAATACGCCACTGTTACGCTCGGTCATCGGGTCAGCGCCCGCATTGACCCCGTCGGCCAGCCCCTGCTTTTGCAGCCAGTCAGTCAGCGTGTTTTTGCTGCGGTTACTGATTAAATAGCTAATCAGCGTGTCGGTCTTACTGCGGAAGCTGTCGCTGTTATTGGCAATGCGAAATTCAATTTTGAGCTGCTTGCGCGGCTGGGCCGGAACGTAATGAATGATGACGCCCTGCTGTGCATCCGTCACCACCGGCACCGTAATCTCCGGCACGCTGGCGTCATGATTTTGCACCCGGCCAAAGGTTTTAGCCGCAATAGATGCCATCTCTGGCAGCGGTTTGTTGCTGTAGATCACCGCCTTCATCAGGTTGGCGGAGTAATGCTTGTGATAAAAATCCAGCAGCGCCTGATGCAATTTGCTGCCGGGCTTATCTTTCAGTGTTTCAAGATTGCCGCCCGAGAAACGTGACGCCGGATGCGCCGGGTTCAGGGTTTCAGCACCCACCTGGGCCATGCGCAGGCCATCGCGCGAGCGCGCCATGGTCAGCTCGGCGTTCACGGCGTGGCGTTCTCGATCGGCGTTAACCGGATCCAGCAGCGGCTCAGCCACCGCATCCGCCAGGCGATCAACCGCCGGTTCCAGCGAATCGTTTTCCACTTCCAGGTAAAAAGCGGTGCGGTAAGAAGCGGTGCTGGCGTTATGGCTGCCGCCATGCTTTTTCAGAAATTCGGCCAGGTTGTCCGGCTGCGGGTAGCGCTTTGAGCCCATCAGCACCATATGCTCGAGGTAGTGTGCCAGTCCCGCCTGCTGATCGGGATCGTCCAGCGATCCTATCGGTAGCGTCAGCGCCGCCAGCGATTTCGGTGCCACAGGATCGGAAACCAGTAACACCGTCATCCCGTTGTCGAGCCGGATCGCCTGATAGTGGCGCGGATCCTGTTCACTTTTGCGAATAGTGTCGTTAACTGGCTGCCAGCCTGATGATGTCTGCGCCTGTGCTGTGCAAGCCACCAGGCTTAACAATAGCGCCGCTATCCAGCGTGCATGTACCCGCATGTAAACCCCTCTCGTTTCCCGATAAACCGCCAATCTCTGACACGGCGGCCCAAAGCAGAGCAAAATTTCTGTGTAATAAGCCAGCTAGCAAAAATGCCTTCTGACCTGCTATTCATCATCCTGATGTGCAGCCAGCACCGGTAAATACCAGCGCTGTGCCGCCTCAGTTATCTGCTGCAGTTGTGGCTCATCCAGCACACGGCAAAGACGCTGCAGATAGGGATCGCCGCCCTCGCCCTCAACCTGATAGTTACCCTGCCAGGCGGTCAGCAGTCGATTACGCGCTTTGAGCTGCGTCGCTTCATCGGTCAGCAACTGCTGGCTTTTTTTGTCATAGCTGGCGGTCAGCCACGCGCCGCCACTCTTGTTAAGCAGCATCAGCGGCTGGCGCATACCGGCGAGATAGCCTGCGACATATTCATTCAGCGCAGCGATCGCCTCAGCCTGCGGTACGGCGAGGAAACACCAGCGGCTCTGCTGTCGGCCAAACATCCGGCTGCTGCCGGTGCCGCCCAGCGCGCAGTAGACCAGATGCTCCAGCCAGAGTAACAGTCCGTCGTTCATATTGAGCACGCCCGGCCGCCAGCGCAGTAATCCGTCACTCTGCACCTGCGTCAGCCAGCCGGTTAAGCTGACCTGCTCCAGCTGCAGGTTTACTTCCCAGCTCTCGCCATCACTGCGCTGAGTGACCACTTCAGCAGCCACTTCCTGCATCTCATCACGCTGCGCCTGCCAGAACAACTCACCGAACGCGCCGTAAGGCAGATTACCGGCCGCGCGATGGTGCGCATAAAGCCGCTGAGTGTCCTCGCCTTCGACCAGGGCATTCAGCAGCTGCGCGTTGATCTGGTAACGCTCCAGGTTGTCGAGCGCAAACGGCTCGCTGTCGGGCAGTTCGTTCTCCTCCAGCCAGAAACTCACGCCGAGCCGCTGGTGGAACCAGGCGCGGACCGGATGCCGCCAGAAACGCAGAAACGCTTCCAGCGTCAGCGCATCAATTAACGGCGCTTCCAGCGGCTGAACAAAATCGGGTTGCGGCTGCCCTGCTCCCTGCGCCGCAGGCAGCCACTCACGGGCAAAACTCTGCAATCTGGCAGTGGGCTGGAAGTTCTCTGCAGCAAAGGGCATCCGGCTGTGCAGGTGCTGCAGGTGCATCCGCACCCGTTCGGCACTTTCATCCAGCTCAAGATGACCGTCGCCCTCCAGATAAAAACTCTGTCCAATGTAATCCAGCAGTTCTGTGACCAGCACCGACGGGTAGCGTTCCGTATTATCCTGAATCGCCCGGCCGATATAACTGATGTAGAGCTGCTGCTGTGCCGAAATCATCGCCTCCAGGAAGAGATAGCGATCATCATCACGGCGGCTGCGGTCACCTTTGCGGGACTGCTGCTGCATCAGGTCAAAGCCCAACGGTGCCAGGGTCCGGGGATAGACGCCGTCGTTCATGCCAAGCAGACAAACCAGTTGAAAAGGAATGGAGCGCATCGGCATCAGGGTGCAGAAGTTAATCTGTCCGGCCAGAAAACGCTGGCTGATGCGCTGCTGATCAAGGCGGCTACGCAGATCATCGCGCAGCAGCGCCACCGGAATCGCCTCTTCAAAGCGCGCATCCATCCCATATTCGATCAATTGCTGCCACTGCTCTTCCACCAGCAGCAGGGCAGCCTCGGTTTCTGCATCGGGGCTGAAAAAGGCGTTCAGCAATTCCCGGCACAGTGGCAGCCAGGCGACCAGCGGACGGGGTTCGGCCAGCAGCTGTCGCCAGTGATTAAGCCGGGAGAGCAGCTCAGCCAGATGTCCCGCCAGTTCCCCCACCAGACCACTCGACTCGTCATAAGGCAGAATCCCTTCCCAGTCCCCGTTGTGGCTCTCCATTGCATAGCCCAGCAGCATACGCTGCAGGCCAAAGCGCCAGGTGTGCTGGCCGGTAATCGGAAGTGACAGCGCTTCTACGCTGGCATCATCCAGCCCCCAGCGCACACCCGATTCGCTGACCCAGCGCCGGAGTAAGCGCAGGCCACTTTCATCAATAGAGAAGTGAGCAGCCAGCGCCGGAACATCCAGCAGCGCCAGAACATCCTCTGAGACAAAACGGCTGTCCGGCAATGCCAGCAGATTCAGAAATGCCACAATGGCCGGATGCGCCTGACTGGCCCGCCGGTCTGAAATCGCAAACGGCAGGTAGCGATCGGCGGGTGCGTTGGCGAACACTGCCTGAATAAACGGCGCGTAGGCGTCGATATCGGCCACCATGACGATAATGTCACGCGCTTTCAGCGTCGGATCGGCCTCCATCATCGCCAGCAGATGATCCTGCAATACTTCGACTTCACGCTGGGCGCTGTGGCAGACCTGAACCGCAATGGAGCGGTCCTCCGGATCCAGACAGCGCTTCTGATCGCTGTGCGCCAGTTCCGCCGCATTCAGCCCGATGACGGCGTTATCCTGCAGGTTGAGAAGATCGTGCTGCATGCAGTGCAGCAGGTTATCTGGCTCCACATCCACAAACGCATCAATATCGTCGTTTGACTCCATCTGACTGAGCAGAAACAGGTTATCGCGCCCCAGCTTGCCCCATGAGGCAAGCAGCGGGTTAGTGAGCTGCTGTTCACCAGCGTCGTTAAACAGCGCCGGAGCCTGCTCTGCATCCCGGAAAAGTCCGCGTGATTCCTCGGCACCATGACGTCGGCGCTGACGGCTCTGCAGTTTCGCCAGAAACGCATAGTCCTGAATGTCGCCCCAGTAGTCGCGGCAGGGATTGGTGAACAGCAGATGGATGTCGATGTGTCGTCCCAGCGCCTGCAACGCCTGCAGATAGACTGGCGGTAGCGCAGAAATACCACAGATGAAGACCCGTTTCGGCAGATTTTCCGGCGTAGTTTTCGCCTGCTCCAGCGTCTGGATAAATCGCGAATAGAGGTTGGCACGGTGCCATTCGGGCTGGCGCAGCGCCTGGGTGTAACTTACCAGATCGCGCCACAGTGCGGCCTGCCAGCGCTGCGCTTCGCCCAGTCCGTCAATGGTTTCGCCACGCTCCCAGCTGTTGAGCCAGTCGGCACGATAAACCAGATACTGGTCGAACAGATCGGCCACGCGTGAACTGAGCTGATACAGTTTTCGCTTGTCGCCGTCGTCATGGAGATAGTGGCGTAAAGAGACAAACTCTTCCTGTTCGAGCATCACCGGCAGCCGATGCATCAGCTTCCAGCCCATGCTGGCCTTGCTGAAAGCACTTTCTACCGGGATATCGGGCAGTACGCGGACGAACATCTCCCAGATAAAACTGGCAGGCAGCGGGAATTCGATATTGGCCGCAATGCCAAAGGTTTGCGCCAGCTCCATCTGCAGCCATTGCGCCATTCCGGGGCTCTGCACCAGCACCATTTCTGAGGCGAAAGGATCATCAAGAGGATCATGTTTAATCACCGCCGCCGCCAGAATCTTCAGCACATCAAGCTGATTTGAGTGATAAACGTGAAACATGAAAACTCCTGTGATAACTCAGAACGTGACTGCGGTATTGCGGCTGTTTCACTTTACCGCGTATCGCGGTTGAAACCCATCAAAAGGGCGATCCGCGACCTTTAACATCGCAGCCGCGTCAGAGTAGCGCGGCGCTGATAAGGCCCCGTCACGTCAGCCCGCTCCAGGGTGCAGCCTGAAGGACCGCTCTGCTGTTGCAGCGCAGATGTCCAGCCCGCAACGTCATGCCCTGCCAGGCGCTGCTCAGCCACCCGCCATGCCTCGCGCTGATACCACTGCTGACTGAATCCCAGCGCCAGTGCGCGATGATAGTGCAACAGCATGCTGCTGCTTAATGCCATTAACAGCAGAGCAAACAACACTTCCGGCAGACTGAATCCGCCGCATTTACTGGCAGGTTGCCGGGGACGTGAGCGGACAGTAATCAATCCAGCCGTGCGGCAGCGCACTAATCTGATTGCCCCGTAAATGCACCCAATGCCATACCGCCATGCCACTGCCGCTGGCCTCACCTTTAAGCAGACCTTCATCCCTTTCACCTCGCTGTAAACAGCTGCGCCAGCCCTGACGAGCATCCTGCTGACACAGGGCTGACTCCGTCGCTGGCCAGCTCAGAGAAAGACCCCATTGCAGCGCCGACTGCGCCCGCCAGAAATCCTGAATAAACTGCTGCTCATCCGCCAGCAGTCGCATTCCCTGCTCAGACATCTTTCGGCTGGCATGCAGCGTAAAGCTGCCTATCACCATAATCATCAGCACCATGCCCAGCGCACTGCTGCCTCGCTGCTTCACAGGTTCACGCCCTCTATCCAGCTCTCCACCGTTTCAAGCCAGCGTCCGGCCCGTCCCTGCAGCACAATCCTGACCTGTTTACCCTGCTGGCTGATGCCGAACTGCTCAACTGTCATGAATGCGGGATCGGAGAGCCGTTCCCAGCCCGCTGACTGACACTGGTCAACGCCGCGCTGCATCTCAAGCTGCTGCTGGCGCAGGCGAAAGCCGTAATAGTCACTCTCCGTATGGCCCACCGGTTCCCATTTACCGTTGCTGTTCTCATCCCAGCGCAGCAGCAGGCAGTTCTCGCTGATTTTCAGCGCACCACTGCCGCACTCACCGTGACAATAACCGGCACGCCGAACCGCCTTTTCCAGCGTGGCCATCATCTGCTGTAACTCCTGACGCAGCTGCGCCTGTTGCAGTACGCCAGCACTCTCCGCCAGCAGCAGCGGCAGAAAA
Organism: Pantoea sp. 9140; assembly: GCF_000745295.1. NCBI lineage: Bacteria > Pseudomonadati > Pseudomonadota > Gammaproteobacteria > Enterobacterales > Erwiniaceae > Pantoea > Pantoea sp. 9140. Next base: position 3,091,082 of record NZ_JQNO01000001.1, read on the forward strand.
CGCCCGGTACTTAACATGACGACCGCGCTGATTGCCATGGCGATTAGCATCTCCAGCAGGCTGAATCCGGCGATTTTCAACGGCACGTCTCCTCATCCATCATGCAGAGGCGAATACGGGCTCTGGCTGAGATAATCAGCCGCATGCGTCCGGCACTGTTCCCCAGCTCTATACTGCCCGCCTTAGCGACATTGCGGCGGCCATAGAAACCCGGCTCGCCCCGAATATCATAGAGCGCCACGCCCGCGTGCGGCGCGATGAAATGCAGCCGTTTCCCGTGAACACACCCCGCAACCGGGCGGCTTCCAGCCCCAATGCACCAGAGATCGCCAGGCTGTGACCATAACACCAGGTCGCTATTTTGCCGGTTGGCCTGGGCACGCAGTCGTAGCAGGAATCCCTGCAATTGCTGAGCGCTGTCGCGCAGTTGCTGCCGCTGTTGCCAGCGCTGCCAGCCGTGTAGCGCGGCAAGGCTTAGAATGCCGGCAATCACCATTACCAGCAGCAGCTCCGGCAGGGTAAAACCGCGTAAATGTGCTGTTTTCATGGCGTCAGAGTGCGGGTGATGAATAGTCGAAACAACAGGTGTTGTGACAGGCTGGAAAGCGTGCCGCAGAGAATCTTCCCCCCCCACACAGGCAGTGGCAGAAGCGTGCGAGGGGTGCCGCAGATTTACCGGTATGCAGGCAAAAAAAAGCCCCGGCGAAGTTGCCAGGGCGTTATCGTTTACTGCGGATCAGATGGCGACAGGTGCTTTGATCGCGGGATGCGGATCGTAGCCTTCAATCTCGAAATCGTCGAACTGATAGTCAAACAGTGATGCTGGTTTGCGTTTGATCACCAGCTTTGGCAACGGACGCGGCTCGCGGGTCAGCTGCAGGCGCGCCTGCTCCAGATGGTTGCTGTAGAGGTGCGTGTCACCACCCGTCCAGACGAAGTCGCCCACCTGCAGATCGCACTGCTGCGCCACCATATGCACCAGCAGCGCATAGCTGGCGATGTTAAACGGCAGACCCAGGAAGATGTCGCACGAGCGCTGATAAAGCTGGCAGGAGAGCTTGCCGTCCGCCACATAGAACTGGAAGAACGCATGGCAAGGAGCCAGCGCCATCTCGCTGAGCTCACCAACATTCCAGGCAGAAACGATAATCCGGCGTGAGTCAGGATCGCGCTTCAGCTGCTCCATCACCTGGCTTAACTGGTCAATTTGCTGACCGCTGGCCGTGCCCCAGCTGCGCCACTGTTTGCCATACACCGGGCCGAGATCGCCATTCTCATCTGCCCACTCGTCCCAGATGGAGACGTTATTTTCCTTAAGATAACCGATGTTGGTGTCACCTTTCAGGAACCATAGCAGCTCATGAATAATGGAGCGGATATGGCATTTCTTGGTGGTGACCAGCGGAAAACCATCCTGCAGATTGAAACGCATCTGGTGACCAAAAATTGAAAGCGTACCCGTGCCGGTACGGTCAGCTTTTGGTGTGCCTTCGTGCAGCACATGTTGCATTAAATCCAGATACTGTTTCATTTTTCCTCGCGAAATTGTGGCTGGGGGCGACGACGATACGCCCAGATCATCATAATAATACCGGCAACAATCATCGGCACAGAGAGGATCTGTCCCATACTGATTCCGCCTTCAAACAGGCCAAGCTGGGCATCCGGCTGGCGGAAGAACTCAACGATTATACGGAAGGCACCGTAGCCAATCAGGAACAGGCCAGAGACGCTGCCCATCGGGCGCGGCTTGCGAATAAACAGGTTCAGAATGATAAACAGCACCACACCTTCCAGCGCCAGTTCATAGAGCTGCGAAGCATGACGTGGCAGTACGCCGTAGGTATTAAGCAGTTCCTGATATTGCGGATTGGTGGCGGCCAGCGCGACATCTTCGCTGCGGGAGCCGGGGAACAGCATGGCGTAGCGGAAACCCGGATCGACCCGTCCCCACAGCTCGCCGTTAATGAAGTTGCCGAGACGACCGGCACCCAGACCAAACGGGATCAGCGGCGCAATGAAATCCGAAACCTGGAAGAAATTACGTTTAGTGCGGCGGGCAAAGATCAGCATCACCACAATCACCCCGATCAGGCCACCGTGGAACGACATGCCGCCATCCCAGACTTTGAACAGATAGAGAGGATTTTCCAGGAACAGCGGTAAGTTGTAGAACAGAACATAGCCGATACGGCCGCCCAGGAAGACGCCCAGGAAACCGGCGTAAAGCAGGTTCTCAACTTCCTCTTTTTTCCAGCCGCTGCCAGGCTGATTGGCGCGGCGTACTGCCAGCCACATGGCGAAAACAAAGCCCACCAGATACATCAGACCGTACCAGTGCAGCGAAACCGGTCCGATCGAGAAGATCACCGGATCGAACTGCGGAAATGCAATATAGCCGTTATTCATCATTCACCGTCTATTTTTCAACCCTGAAAAGGGGCGTTGTCAGGCACATAAATTAAGGCTGCGCATCATAGCACAGCCGGTTTTGTGAATTGTCTTGCAAATGTAAACGCGGATAACGCGTAAAGCCTGCTTCAGCGTCTAACGACCACCACGGATAAGCCCACCTAATCCGCGCCGCTCCATAAAGGCCGAGACCAGATGGCGAACTTCGGTGGCAGTGTCGGCATTCATTCCCTGCTCGCTGAGCTTCTGTACCTCTTCATGATCCAGATGACGCAACAGGTACTTAACGCGCGGTACGTTTTTACCATTCATGCTGAGATGGTGATAACCCAGGCCGACCAGCAGCGCGACGCACATCGGATCACCTGCCATTTCACCACACAGGCACAATTCCAGATTGGCCAGGCGGGCTTCCTGCGCAATCGCATTCAGTGCGCGCAGCATCGCCGGATGCAGCGAGTCGTACAGGTTCGCGACGCGGGTATTGTTACGATCCACCGCCAGCAGATACTGCGTCAGGTCGTTGGTGCCGACCGAGACAAAATCGACCCGGGACGCCAGATGCGGGATCATAAACAGCATCGACGGCACTTCGATCATGATGCCGATACGCGGCGCGGGAATCGCATAGCCCAGCATCTCTTCCACTTCGCGTCCGGCGCGATCGATCAGCTGTTTCGCGTCATCGATCTCGTCGATATGACTGATCATCGGCAGCAGGATACTGAGGTTGCCGGAGGCGGCATTGGCGCGCAGCATCGCGCGCACCTGCACCAGGAAAATTTCCGGCTGGTCGAGCGTCAGGCGGATGCCACGCCAGCCCAGGCAGGGGTTCTCTTCACTGATCGGCATGTAGGGCAGCTGTTTGTCTGCCCCCACATCCAGCGTTCGCAGCGTTACCGGCTTATTGTGGAACAGCTGCAACATGCCCTGATACTGCGCCACCTGCTCCTCTTCCGACGGGAAGCCGTTCTGCAGCATAAACGGGATTTCGGTACGATAGAGGCCGATACCATCCACCCAGCTGCCCAGCGCCTGTTCATGTTCCGGGCTTAATCCGGCATTGAGCATCACCTGCACGCGTTCGCCACTTTTCAGCTCACCCGGCTGATCGACCACGCCTTCCGCCATTTTGCTCAGCGCGTTCTCTTCGCTGATCAGCCGCTGATACTCCTGCACCAGCACCGGCTCGGGATCGATCAGCAGCTCACCGCGATAGCCATCAACGATCAGCAGGCGTTTGTTGAGCTGATGAGGCTGGATGTCAGCGCCCATCACCGTCGGGATGCCCATGGCACGGGTCAGGATCGCCGCATGGGAGTTAGCCGCGCCGTCACGCACTACCACACCCGCCAGCCGCTCCTGCGGCAGCTCCGCTAAGGTAGTGGCAGTCAGCTCATCGGCGACCAGCACAAAGCGTTCCGGCCAGGCATTCGTGCCGACCAGAGTATCATCGAGGTGAAACAGCAGACGCTGACCCAGCACCCGCAGGTCGCCTGCGCGTTCACGCAGGTAGTTGTCAGTCAGGCTGGCGAACTGTTCAGCAAACTTCTCGATCACCTGTTTAACGGCCCACTCCGCGACCGATCCGCGCTCGATCTCGTCGAACAGATCTTTCTTCAGCCGGGCATCGGTTAACAGGTGAGAGTAGAGATCGAAAATGGCCGCGCTCTCTTTCTGTGCGCTGGCGCTGAAACGTTTGCTGAAGCGGCGGAATTCACTGGCCGCTTCGCTCATGGCAAGCGACAGACGCTCACGTTCACGCTGCACATCCAGCGTCGAGGCGGCCGAAACCTGATCGAGCAGAGGCTGCGTCTCATCGACCCAGCCGGGTGCCACCGCTACGCCAGGCGCTGCCGCAATGGCGCGCACGCGCGTCTGCCGGAACTGACCAAACAGCTGACCCATCTGAGACTGCGACAGCAGCGCCGCCATCTGGGTGGCGAGCGTCACCAGGAATGACTCTTCGCTTTCATCAAACTGACGGTGTTCGCGCTGTTGCACCACCAGCACGCCAAGAAGCTGGCGACGGCTGATAATGGGCACGCCGAGGAAGGAGCGATAACGCTCCTCTTTGACTGCGGGGATATATTTAAAGCTGGGGTGACTCTGGGCGTCAGCAAGGTTAATCGGTTCGGCCAGACGGCCCACTAAACCGACGATACCTTCGTCAAACGCCAGCGTCACGGTGCGGCCACGCGGTTTTTTGAGGCCGCGCGTCGCCATCAGGTAATAGCAGCGACGATCGTGGTCGGCGAGGTAAACGGAACAGACTTCCGTATCCATCGCCAGACAGATCTCATTGACCAGGATGTCGAGTGCTTCATTGAGACGCGGCGCACTCGCCACTTTTTCTACAATTTCGCGCAACTGAGTGAGCATAAAGGGCGTGGCCTATCCTCTCTTACGTCGATGGGCAGGATTATTTCGCTGCCCCGCACTCTCCTGCATAGACATCACCACGCCAGCGAATTCCTTCATTACCCGACGATAGACATCGCGCTTAAAGGAGACAACCTGACGCACCGGATACCAGAAACTGACCCAGCGCCAGCCGTCAAATTCCGGCGTGCTGCTGTGCTGCACATTGATATCCGCGTCATTACACATTAACTGCAGAAGAAACCACTTTTGTTTCTGGCCGATACATACCGGCTTTGTGTCCCAACGCACCAAACGTTTTGGCAACTTGTAACGCAACCAGTTACGGGTAGAGGCAAGTATTCGAACATCTTTCCGGTGTAATCCGACCTCTTCGAACAGTTCGCGATACATCGCCTGTTCTGCGGTTTCACCGGGATTGATGCCTCCCTGAGGAAATTGCCAGGAGTGCTGTCCAAAGCGCCTGGCCCATAACACTTGTCCCTGCCGGTTACAGATTACGATACCAACATTCGGGCGGTAGCCATCATCATCGATCACCGGACTACCTCAAAGCAAAATTTGAATGGCCTGATTGTTTCACACTCCTTACAGGCGGTAAACCACTGGATTCATGGGGGGTTGAGCCATCAATAGCGGGATAACTCACAGAAAAGGGCAAAGTTATAAACAAAGACCGCAAAAAAGATCGATCTTATTCACCTTTTCTGTGGATAGCTTTGTGCAGAACGCGGGAGTTAACTGAATAACCCTGCCATCACACCTGGGAATGCCAAAAAGAGTTAGTTTATTATCTTACTGATTAAAAATGAAATTAATGCAGAATCTTGCTTCATCGGCTTTTTATAAACAGCGAATATTTTTACGCCTACTGACAATTGGCTAAATTATAAGCACAGTGCTTTTTATCCACAGATAATTGCTCAGGGTTAGGTCATGGCGGTGAAAATTTGGTCAAATAGCGAAAAGTCAAGGCTGTAAATGGAACCAGTACCGCAAACATAAGGGGGTTATCCCACTTTTCTGTGGATAACCGGGCTGGAGATCCTGTTCATTGTTGCGGGTAAGCTGGGATAACCCTGTCCCACTGCGGATAGCGCAAGGGCAATCCATCTAAAAAAGCATGATCTATCATGTTATTATCGATCCCGGACATGATTTATTTTAGCGGGACAACTTAGCCACCCGCAGTTGTACAAATTTTAACCATTGCGAGTTATCAACATGCGTTATCCCCCAGGACCACCCGAAGATGAAGCCAGCCTGCTGGCACGCGCGCAGGATTTAGCCGGATTACCTATGGAAACGCTGGCTGCGCGTGCCGGTCTGCCCATGCCTGCGGATCTTAAACGCGATAAAGGGTGGGTCGGCATGCTGCTGGAGTGGCACCTTGGGGCGAGCGCGGGCAGCAAAGCGGAACAGGACTTTGCCCATCTGGGTATCGAACTGAAAACCATCCCGATTGATGCACAGGGTAAACCGCTGGAAACCACCTTTGTCTGCGTCGCACCGCTGACCGGTAACAGCGGCGTGACCTGGCTCACCAGCCATGTGCGTCACAAGCTGGCGCGGGTGTTGTGGATCCCGGTTGAAGGCGGACGCGAGATTCCGCTGCGGGAACGCCGTGTCGGCGCGCCGCTGTTATGGAGCCCGGATGCGGAAGAAGATGAGATGCTGCGTCAGGACTGGGAAGAACTGATGGATATGATCGTGCTGGGGCGTGTTGAGCAGATTACCGCACGGCATGGTGCCTGGCTGCAAATCCGGCCTAAAGCCGCTAACAGTAAGGCACTGACCGAGGGAATCGGCGATCAGGGCCAGCCCATCATGACCCTGCCGCGCGGCTTCTACCTGAAGAAGAGCTTCACCGGTCCCCTGCTGGCGCGCCATTTTCTCCTGTAAATCGCTTATCCTGCGCGACCATCGTCGCAATTTTGTGGGAGATTGGCGAATTCAATGCGTATAATCGCCGTTTACTTTTCGTTTAGGATTAAATGCCGGTATGTTTGAGTGGATTTCCGATCCCAACGCCTGGCTGGCGCTGGGCACCCTGACCATCCTTGAGGTGGTACTGGGTATTGATAACATCATTTTCCTGTCACTGGTGGTCGCTAAACTGCCAAAACACCAGCAAGCCAGTGCACGCCGCATTGGTCTGATGGGCGCGATGTTAATGCGTCTTGGCCTGCTGGCTTCCATCGCGTGGGTCGCCCGCCTGACTAATCCGCTGTTTACGCTGATGGATCATGCGTTCTCGGCGCGCGATCTGATTCTGCTGTTTGGCGGTCTGTTCCTGCTGTGGAAATCGAGCATGGAGATCCATGAAACGATTGAAGGCAGCGAAGGCGAACACAATACCCGCGTTCATTCGTTCCTTGGCGCGATTGTGCAGATCATGATGCTCGACATTATTTTCAGCCTCGACTCGGTGATCACTGCCATCGGCCTCTCCGATCATCTTTTCATTATGATGGCAGCCGTTGTGATTGCGGTGCTGATGATGATGTTTGCCGCACGCGCGATTGGTGAGTTCGTCGAGCGCCATCCGTCAGTGAAAATGCTGGCACTCTCCTTCCTGATTCTGGTCGGTTTTACCCTGATTCTGGAGAGTTTCGCGGTCCACGTACCAAAAGGTTACATTTATTTCGCTATGTTCTTCTCCATGGCGGTTGAGTGCCTTAACCTTATGCGCAGTAAGAAAAAGCACGCCTGACAAAGTCAAGGGCGAGCCTGCTCGCCCGGTTATTTTCAGAATCCTACGATTAACCCTGCCGGCAAAACCATTTATTACTACACTTTTTGCACTTAACGATTTGTGAGGAAGAGGCGTGATGAAAGGGTTGGCAGGCGTAGCACTGGTGATGGTAACCGCAGCGTTACTGAGTGGATGCAGTTCTGATTATGTCATGGCGACTAAAGATGGCCGGATGATCATGACCGAGGGCAAGCCGAGCATTGATAAAGAGACCGGCCTGGTGCAGTACACCGACCAGACGGGTCACGAGGTGCAGATTAACAGCGATGAGGTCTCAACGATCATTGAACGTTAAGTGCCCGATTTAATTACCTGCCACCGATTCCGCGCTGGCAGGTGATTTCCCCGACTTTTCCCCCTTCCTTCCCCGCCGTTGCTCGCGCTATAGTCCCTGAGGACACAACATTCCATTCCATAAAAAAAGGAAGCTGGCAATGCACTATCATCGTATTCCCCACAGCACGCTGGAAGTGAGTCAGCTGGGGTTGGGCACTATGACGTTTGGCGAACAGAACAGCGAAGCCGACGCCCATGCTCAGCTGGATTTAGCTATCCGTTCCGGCATCAACTTTATTGATACCGCTGAAATGTATCCGGTGCCACCGCGCCCGGAAACCCAGGGTCTGACCGAACAATACATTGGCAGCTGGCTTAAACAGCGCGGCAGCCGCGATAAAATCATTCTGGCCAGTAAAGTGGCGGGTCCGTCACGCGGCAATGATGCGTCGATTCGCCCGGATATGGCACTGGACCGTAAAAACATCCGCGCCGCACTCGATGCCAGCCTGAAACGTCTGAACACCGACTACCTTGATCTCTACCAGCTGCACTGGCCGCAGCGCCAGACCAACTATTTTGGCAAGCTGGGCTATCAGTACAGCGAGACCACGGCCCAGGTGACGCTGCTGGAGACGCTGGAAGCGCTGACCGAGCAGGTGCGCGCCGGTAAAATCCGTTATATCGGCGTGTCGAACGAAACCGCGTGGGGCGTGATGCGCTATCTGCAGCTGGCGGAGAAGCATGAACTGCCGCGCATTATCAGCATTCAGAATCCTTACAGCCTGCTGAACCGCAGCTTTGAAGTGGGTCTGGCCGAAATCAGCCAGCATGAAGGCGTCGAGCTGCTGGCGTATTCCAGCCTGGCGTTTGGTACGCTGAGCGGTAAATATCTGAACGGTGCGCAGCCTGCGGGCGCACGTAACACGCTGTTCAGTCGCTTTACCCGGTATAGCGGCGAGCAGTCTCAGAAGGCGATTGCCGAATATGTGGCGTTAGCGCAACAGCATCAGATTGACCCGTCGCAGATGGCACTGGCCTATGTGCGTCAGCAGCCGTTTGTGGCCAGCACGCTGCTGGGCGCCACAACGCTTGAGCAGTTGCAGATTAATATCGACAGCTTCAATCTGACCTTAAATACAGAGATTCTGGAAGGTATTGAGGCAATCCACCGCCGTTATACCTATCCTGCGCCATAAATACTCTGTTGCCAGCTGCCGCAGGGCGGCTGGCTTCTCTCACAGGTCACGATAATAGAGTTTCACCGGCTTATCGGGATACTCCAGCGCCTCTCCCTGCGGCAGCCAGCCAGACCGTTCGTAATATCCTCCAAACGTTGACCATAACCACAGCCGTGGATAGCCGCGAGCCTGTGCATAAGCAATGACATGCTGCTGCAGCGCCTCACTGACACCTTTGCCGCGCGCCGACTCATCCACATACAGCGCCGCCAGCCACGGATAGAGATCCTGACGGCTGATCAGATCGCAGCGCCAGAATCCCACCGTGCCGATTGCTCTGCCCGCCTCTACAGCGACAAACGTCACCGGAAAATCAGCGCCGGTCAGGCTGCTGTTTACCACACTGGCGAAGAACGCCCGGCTGCTGGCTTCGCCAAAAGCGCGCCACTGCCAGTCGGTGATCTGATCGGCAAACTTTGGCACATCGCTGAGCGGGACGATTTTCATAAGTTAATCGATTTCCAGCGCCAGCAACGACTCAATCGTCTGCGCGCGACGGATTTCGCGCGGCTGGCCCTGCTCAAACAGCACTTCCGGGATCAGCGGACGGCTGTTGTAGTTTGAGGACATAGAGGCACCGTAAGCCCCGGTGTCGTGAAACACCAGATAATCGCCCACTTTTGCTGCCGGCATCGCGCGCGGTTCAACCATGCCGCCCTCCAGCTGGGTAAAGACATCGCCCGATTCGCACAGCGGACCGGCCACTACCGTGTCGATGGTCTGCTGCTCATCAATCGCCCGTTCATCGCCCGCCATCAGCGAAATATGGTGATAGCTGCCATACATGGAGGGACGCATCAGGTCACTGAAACCGGCATCGACCAGCACGAAATGACGGCTGCCCATCGACTTCACTGCCCGCACCTGCGACACCAGCACGCCCGCTTCGGCCACCAGGAAACGGCCCGGTTCGATCTCCAGTTTGACCGCATGACCCAGATGCTGAGCGATACGCTGACGCGCCGCGTCCCACAGTCCAAAGTAGTGATCGGTATCGATCGCCTCTTCGCCGTAGCGATAAGGAATAGAAAGGCCACCGCCCGCAGAGATCGCAGTCAGATCCTGACCCGATGCCATCACCAGTTCCACCATCGCATCACAGACCTGCTGCAGATGCGAATAATCCACGCCAGAGCCGATGTGCATGTGAATACCCACCAGCTTCAGGCCGTGCTGTTTAATGGCCGCCAGCGCCTCGTCTAAGTCGTCGTGCCAGATACCGTGCTTGCTGTTTTCGCCGCCAGTATTGGTTTTCTGACTGTGGCCATGACCAAAACCTGGGTTGACCCGCAGCCACACCGCATGTCCCGGTGACACCGCGCCGAGCTGATGCAGCATATCGATCGAACCGGCATTGACCGGCACCTTCAACGCAGTAATCCGCGCCAGTGTCGGCTGATCGAACAGATCCGCAGTGAAGACGATCTCGTCACCGCCAGACTGGTAGCCAGCAGCCAGCGCACGTTCGATCTCACCCAGCGATACCGAATCCACTTTCACACCCGCGGCCCGCATCAGGCGCAGGATATGAATATTTGAGCAGGCTTTCTGCGCAAAACGCACTACATCAAACGCCTGCAGCTGAGCAATACGCGCCTGAATAATCTGTGCGTCATAAGCCCAGAATGGACCGGCATAACGGCGTGCCAGCGGCAGCAGGTTAGTGGCGTTGAGGGCGGTGTCGGTACTCTGTAATGAACGTGGCATAGCAATTCTCCTGTGGCGATAACCGCATTAAGCCAGAATCATGCCATAGCGAAAAATATCTGTTTTAATAGCATCTATTCAGAATAGATATAGGAAGGCGGCGTGGCGAACATTAACTGGCGGCATATCGAAATTTTTCATGCGGTGATGACCAGCGGCAACCTGACCCAGGCTGCTACGCTGCTGCATACCTCACAGCCGACCGTAAGCCGGGAGCTGGCACGACTGGAGCAGCAACTGGGATTAGCGTTGTTCGGGCGGGTACGCGGTCGCCTGCAGCCGACGGTACAGGGGTTACGTCTGTTTGAAGAGGTACAGCGATCCTGGTATGGGCTGGATCGCATCATGGAAGCGGCAGAAGGGTTGCGTCAGTTTCGTCAGGGTGAGCTGTCGATCGCCTGCCTGCCGGTTTTTTCGCAGTCGCTGCTGCCACCGCTGTGTCAGCCTTTTTTACAGCGCTACCCGGATGTGAGCCTGAATGTGATTCCGCAGGAGTCGCCGCTGCTGGAGGAGTGGCTGTCGGCACAGCGCTACGATATCGGCTTAACCGAAACCCAGCACGCGCCGGCTGGCACTGACCGCCTCGCCCTGCTGACCTGTGATGAAGTATGCGTTTTGCCACAGCATCATCCTCTGAGTCAGCGTGCAGAACTGACACCGCACGACTTTGCGGGCGAACAGTATGTCAGCCTGTCGCGCAACGACAGCTATCGTCAACTGCTGGATGCGCTGTTTCAGGATCAGGGCGTCGAACGGCGGCTGGTGATGGAGACGCACAGCGCCGCGTCGGTGTGCGCGATGGTCAGAGCGGGCGTGGGTATTTCGATTGTGAATCCGCTGACGGCGCTGGATTACGCCGACAGCGGTGTGGTGATGCGAAAATTCAGCGTGGCGGTGCCGTTTACCGTCAGCCTGGTGAGGCCACAACACCGTCCCGCGTCAGCGCTGGTCGATGCCTTTGTCAGCCATCTGCAGCAGCAGGTGGCTGACTTTCCGGCACGTATTGCCGCCCGCCTGGCTTAAGCGCGAACTCTGGCGGCTGCGCTGCCCGATTTACGGAAGGTGATCAGGCAGATCAGCAGGCCGATAGCGGCCAGCGCAGCTGCCGCAACCGGCACCGCCGTCAGGCCAAAACCACGGCCAATGACTGCCCCGCCGACCCAGGCACCCAGCGCATTACCGACGTTAAACGCCGAAATGTTCAGGGTTGAGACCAGATTAGGTGCCTCTTTGCCGTGACGGACCACGTTGATCTGCAGGCCCGGTACCGTGGCAAAGGTCGCCATTGCCCACAGGAACAGGGTGAGCTCCGCCAGCCACAGCGCATGGCTGGTCCAGCTGAACAGCAGCGAGAAGATGGCGATCAGAGAAAAGCTGAGGATCAGACTGAAGGAGACTTTCCAGTCGGCCAGTTTGCCGCCAAGAATGTTACCCACTGTCAGGCCCGCGCCAATCAGGAACAGCGTCCAGCTGACACCCCGATCGCTGATGCCCGTTACCTCTAACAGCAGCGGCGCAATGTAACTGAACAGGGCAAACATCGCCGCGGCAAAGAACACCGTCATCAGCAGCGAGAGCCAGAGTTTGCCGTTGGCCAGCGCACCGATTTCACTCGCCAGATGAACCGGCTTCTCTTCTTTATTGTTCGGCAGACTCACGATCAGGGCGATAAACGCCAGCACGCCGATCACCGCTACGCCCCAGAACGTAGCGCGCCAGCCAAACATCTGTCCGAAGCTGGTTCCCAGCGGGACGCCCAGCACGTTAGCCAGGGTCAGCCCGGTAAACATCAGCGCCACAGCAGAAGCCTGACGACCGGCCGGCACCAGGCTGGCGGCCACCACCGCGCCGATACCAAAGAAAGCACCGTGACAGAGCGCGGTGACGATTCGCGCCAGCATCAGCAGGTTGTAGTTGTAAGCCAGCGCACACAGCAGGTTGCCGACAATAAAGATCACCATCAGCAGGATCAGCGTTTTTTTGCGCGGCAATCTGGCGGTGAGCAATGCCATAATCGGCGCACCAATCGCCACTCCCAGCGCATAGCCACTGATCAGCCAGCCCGCCGACGGAATCGACACCTGAAGGTCACGTGCCACCTCCGGCAGCAACCCCATAATGACAAATTCGGTGGTTCCGATGGCGAACGCACTCAACGCCAGCGCCATTAATGCTACAGGCATAACACTCTCCCGGTTTTATTTGCAGGTGAACCGCGCAGACGCGCCGCCCCTCGACGCTTGTTAGAATTTGATCTGCGTCACGTTGAGTATTACAGCACAGCACTGATTTGCGACATAGCCTGCGTGCAGCAAAGGATTATTGCCGCCGCCGCAATAATCCTGCCGCGTTATCGTAAAAATCTTTCGTCTCCAGCCTGCAGGCCAGGCCCGCACAGCCTCATTCCCCCACTGTCAGGTTGTCATTTTCTGTTAACCGGTTACGCTTTTTAATGCGGAATTAATTAATAAATCTTTAACGTTGCCGATATATCCCTAATCAATTGCCAGGTGATGTAATCAACTTCTGACGCAGGGAGAGAGAATGCAACGACTCATAGCCTTAATGGTGTTTGGCTTAACCGGCTGCTCGGTGGGTCATTATGAGTACAGTAAAGAGGCTGAAAAACGGGTTGATATGACCGTCACCGGCATTCCCACCGTGCTGGGCTTTGGTACGCTCGGTACCACTATCCCGCTGACGCCGGAGTACAGTCTGACCGCCGCGCACGTGGCGAAGTTTTCACTTTACCGCGTCAAAGCCTGGCATCCGCAATGCGATCTGGCGGTGGTCTACCACAAAAACAGCGAAATGAACCTGCCACCCAGCTTCCGCAACAGTCATATCGGCGACCAGGTGAATCTCTACGGCTACAGTTTTATTTCGGCCATGCCGGTCAGCTCCAGCGGACAGAACCTGATTAATACCACGCTGGCAAACAGCTGGAACAAGCCAGACTGTGTCGTCGTCGCGGCGAATGCGGGTGTGGTGAAAGGGATGTCGGGCGGCGCGGTCTATAACGCCTCAGACGACACGCTGGCAGGTGTAATTATTGGCTACAGCAATAACATCAATGACAATGCCAGCGGTAAGACGCTGTATAAGAACGTTGCGCTCTATGTGCCCTATTCACGGTTCCAGACCTGGCTGGATCAGGCGATAAAATCTTAAGTTTTTTTGTCGGGCAAACCGGGATGGTTGCCCATAGGATGTTCGGGCGGATTCAGCCATCTGTCTTTACGGGTTGCTTCGTAATCCGGGTTAAGAGGATAAGTAATACGATTTTCAGGCTTGCTGGTCTCCCCCACCACTAAAAAGCGTGCCTCGTGCTCGCTGTTATTGATAAAGGTGTGGCAAATGCCCGTGCCCGCCGGAAAGGCCACTGCATCGCCCGGCGACAGTGGATAAAGCTCGCCGTTAATCCAGGCGTCAGGATGTCCTTCAAGCACAAAAATGAACTCTTCTTCCGCGCTCTCCGCGTGGGGATAAGACAAGCGGCGTCCGGGCAACAGCCTTTCATGGTGAATGCCAGGGCGGGTTAATCCTAGCAATCTCCCCAGTGGCGAACCAAACGACATGCGCTCATCGCTGTCGGCATAGTGTTCGTTATCTTCGCCTTCCAGCGCCTGCCAGTGGCGAATACAGTCGGGACGTTGCGTCATGATGATGGCTCCAGGTTGAGACATTCAGCTTGGCAGAGGAAGCGGCATGACTCAAGCATGGCGAGGCGAACAGCAGATATAAAAAAGGCCGGGATGCCCGGCCTTTTCTGAAAACAGTCAGACTTACTTGCTGCCTGGACGCAATGCCGGGAACAGGATCACATCACGGATAGTATGGCTGTTGGTAAACAGCATCACCATACGGTCAATACCGATGCCCAGACCCGCGGTTGGCGGCAGACCGTGTTCCAGTGCGGTGACATAGTCTTCGTCGTAGAACATCGCTTCGTCGTCACCCGCATCTTTGGCATTCACCTGCTGCAGGAAACGCTCAGCCTGATCTTCTGCATCGTTCAGCTCGGAGAAGCCGTTGCCGATTTCACGACCACCAATGAAGAACTCAAAGCGATCGGTGATTTCCGGGTTCTCGTCATTACGGCGGGCCAGCGGAGAGACTTCAGCCGGATATTCGGTAATGAAGGTTGGCTGAATCAGATTCGCTTCTGCCGTCTCTTCGAAGATCTCGGTCACGACGCGGCCCAGACCCCAGCTCTTCTCTACTTTGATGTGCAGGGATTGTGCAATCGCCACGGCTTTGTCGAAGTCTTCCAGATCGGCCAGATCCGTTTCCGGACGGTATTTCTTAATCGCTTCACGCATGGTCAGTTTTTCAAACGGCTTGCCGAAATCAAACTCCTGCTCGCCGTAAGGCACAACCGTGCTGCCCAGCACATCCTTCGCCAGCGTACGGAACAGGCTTTCGGTCAGCTCGATCAGATCTTTGTAATCCGCATAAGCCATATAGAGTTCCATCATGGTGAACTCTGGGTTATGACGTGGCGAAATACCTTCGTTACGGAAGTTACGGTTGATCTCGAATACGCGATCGAAGCCGCCCACCACCAGACGCTTCAGGTAGAGCTCTGGCGCAATACGCAGATACATGTCGATATCCAGCGCATTGTGATGGGTGATAAACGGACGCGCAGAGGCACCGCCCGGGATCACCTGCATCATCGGGGTTTCCACTTCCATAAAGTCGCGGCCCACCATGAACTGGCGAATACCGGCCATGATCTGCGAACGAATTTTGAAGGTGTTGCGAGACTCTTCGTTGGCGATCAGATCAAGGTAACGCTGACGGTAACGGGTTTCCTGATCGGCCAGGCCGTGGAACTTATCCGGCAGCGGGCGCAGTGCTTTGGTCAGCAGACGCAGTTCTGAACAGTGAATCGACAGTTCACCGGTCTTGGTTCTGAACAGTTTGCCACGCGCACCCAGGATATCGCCGAGGTCCCATTTCTTAAACTGCTCGTTGTAGATGCCTTCCGCCAGATCGTCACGTGAAACGTAAAGCTGAATCCGGCCGCCCACATCCTGCAGGGTGACGAAAGAGGCTTTACCCATGATACGGCGGGTCATCATGCGGCCGGCGACGCTGACTTCGATACCCAGCGCTTCCAGCTCTTCGTTGCTCTTCTCGCCATAGCTTTCCAGCAGCTGGTTCGAAAGGCTGTCACGACGGAAATCGTTGGGAAACGCCAGACCGTTGGCACGCAGCGCGCTCAGCTTTTCACGGCGCGTTTTCAGTTCGTTATTTAACTCAACGGCGGTATCAGCGCTCTGCGGTTGTTGTTCAGACATGTCTATAACCCTGCTTTTAAACTAGCTTCAATGAAACGATCCAGATCGCCGTCCAGCACCGCCTGGGTGTTACGCGTCTCTACGCCGGTGCGCAGATCTTTGATGCGTGCATCATCGAGAACGTAAGAACGGATCTGACTTCCCCAGCCAATGTCGGACTTGTTGTCCTCCAGCGCCTGTTTCTCAGCATTTTTCTTTTGCATCTCAAGCTCGTACAGCTTCGCTTTCATCTGCTTCATCGCCTGATCTTTGTTCTTATGCTGAGAACGGTCGTTCTGACACTGGGTGACGGTACCGGTTGGAATATGGGTAATACGCACCGCAGATTCGGTCCGGTTAACGTGCTGGCCGCCCGCACCCGACGCACGATAGACGTCAATGCGCAGATCGGCCGGGTTGATGTCGATATCAATATCGTCATCCACTTCCGGGTAGATAAAGGCGGAGCTGAAGGAGGTGTGACGACGGCCGCCGGAGTCGAATGGGCTCTTACGCACCAGCCGATGCACGCCCGTTTCGGTGCGCAACCAGCCAAAGGCGTAGTCGCCTGATACGCGAATGGTCACAGACTTGATGCCCGCAACTTCACCTTCAGACTCTTCGATAATTTCGGTTTTGAAGCCTTTCGCTTCGGCCCAACGCAGATACATACGCATCAGCATGCTGGCCCAGTCCTGCGCTTCGGTGCCGCCGGAACCCGCCTGCAGATCGATGTAGCAGTCGGCGCTGTCATATTCGCCGGAGAACATGCGGCGGAATTCCAGTTCGCCCAGCTTGCCCTCAAGGACATCCAGCTCGGCAACGGCTTCGTTGAAGGTCTCTTCGTCTTCCGCTTCTACGGCCAGCTCAAGCAGACCCTGCACATCTTCCAGGCCCTGCGACATCTGTTCCAGCGTCTGCACGATGGCTTCCAGCGAGGAGCGCTCTTTGCCCAGCGCCTGAGCACGCTCAGGTTCGTTCCAGACATCGGGCTGTTCCAGCTCGGCGTTTACTTCTTCGAGGCGTTCTTTCTTGGCATCGTAGTCAAAGATACCCCCGAAGAACGTCGCTGCGCTCACTGAGGTCCTGAATACGGTTTTTGACCGGGTTGATTTCAAACATGGCTTTAGCGTCTTTCTTATGTTCGATGGGACAGGAAAATTAACGCACAAGTTTACCCGAAACTGGCGGCAGATTGTAGCGCTGAGACAGCGGGCGGATGCCGGGGTTGCGTGACGTGTCGCATTTGCGTCTTGCAGCGCGCCGACATGCTCGCAGGTAGCGGGCTAATGCAGGGGATAATCAGGCTGTCGCGCCTCTGCCGTGGCCGGAGAGTCGCGACAGCCTGTCTGACTCAGTTCAGCGGCCAGATATGGTCGATGATCAGCTGCACTGAGCGGTTACCGCGATACTCATTAATATCCAGCTTATACGCCAGTTCGACCTGACGAATGCTGCTGTCGGGCCAGAGCGTGGTATCGACATTAAAGGCAATGCCATCGATGAGCGGCCCACCATTCAGCGGCTCGACCATCACTTTCAGATGTCGCTCGCCCACCAGACGCTGTTGCAGCAGCTTAAATTTGCCGTCAAACGCGGGTTCCGGGAACGCCTGGCCCCAGGGACCGGCTTCGCGCAGCATCTCTGCGGTCTGCAGCGAAAACTCCTGCGGCTGTAACGCGCCATCGGACCAGATGATGCCCTGCAGGGATTCGCCATCCAGCCACTCTCCGACCAGGTCGGCAAAGCGCTGACGAAACTCCTCGTAGCGCGCGGTTTCCAGCGATAAACC
The DNA here is from genome assembly GCF_000745295.1 of Pantoea sp. 9140. Classification (NCBI taxonomy): domain Bacteria; kingdom Pseudomonadati; phylum Pseudomonadota; class Gammaproteobacteria; order Enterobacterales; family Erwiniaceae; genus Pantoea; species Pantoea sp. 9140. The sequence goes on from NZ_JQNO01000001.1 coordinate 3,108,932, forward strand.
GGCCGCCATGGCGTGACCGCCGAACTTCAGCATCAGGCCTGGATTCAGCGTATCCAGACGCTCCAGCGCGTCGCGCAGATGGAGACCGGCAATCGAACGGCCCGAGCCTTTCAGCGTGCCGTCGCCCGCCGGCGCAAAGGCAATGACCGGACGATGGAAACGCTCTTTCAGACGAGAGGCAAGAATGCCCACCACGCCCTGATGCCATTCGGGGTGATAAAAGGCCAGTCCCAGCGGCAGATCGCTCTGCTCACGCTCCAGTGCCTGACACAGCGCCAGCGCTTCGCTCTGCATGCCCTGCTCTATCTCTTTGCGCGTCTGGTTCAGCGCATCCAGTTCACTGGCCAGCATGCGCGCCTGGCTGAGATCGTCGGTCATTAACAGTGCTACGCCCACCGACATATCGTCGAGGCGGCCTGCGGCGTTGAGCCGCGGCCCCAGCGCGAAACCGAGATCGCTGGCCGCCAGCTGACGCGCATCGCGATTCGCAATCTCCAGCAGCGCCCGGATGCCTGGCCGACATTTTCCGGCCCGGATACGGCTGAGCCCCTGCCACACCAGAATGCGGTTATTAACGTCGAGCGGCACCACATCGGCTACCGTGCCGAGCGCCACCAGATCCAGCATCTCCGCCAGATTCGGTTCAGTGCGGGTAGCGCCAAACCAGCCCTGGGTACGCAGATGGGCGCGCAGCGCCAGCATCAGATAGAACGCGACGCCCACGCCCGCCAGCGCGCGTGAGGGAAAGTTGCAGTCCGGCAGATTGGGATTCACGATCGCTTCAGCTGCCGGTAAGGTTTCGCCCGGCAGATGGTGATCGGTAATCAGCACCGGAATACCGTGCTGATGTGCGCATTCCACACCGGCATGAGAGGAGATGCCGTTATCGACCGTCAGGATCATCGCGGCACCGCGCGCGCGCGCCTGCTCAACCACTTCCGGACTGAGGCCATAACCATCTTCAAAGCGGCTAGGCACCAGATACTGCACGTTGCCGCCCCCCATGCTGCGCAGCGCCATCACCGTCAGCGCAGTACTGGTTGCGCCATCGGCATCAAAGTCGCCCACAACCATAATGCGGCGCCCATCCAGCAGCGCCTGGTGCAGCAGCGCCACGGCGCTCTCAATCCCGCTTAAGGACTGATACGGCAGCAGGTTTTTCGCACCGCGCTCCAGCTCCGCGGCGTCGCACACGCCGCGTTGCAGATAGAGTCGTTTCAGCAGCGGCGGCAGCGTAGCCGGCAGCGCATCGTCAACCGTCACCTCACGGCGACGCAGTTCCACTTCCTGTTTTAACACCGATTAACCACCACGCTTCTGATTGTCCAGCACCTGCTTCAGCTCCTGCGGCGACTGATAACCCGGGATCATCATGCCGGTGTCGGTCAGCATCGCGGGCGTGCCCTGAATACCGAACAGCACGCCCAGTTTGTAGTGCTGAGCAATATCGATTTTGCAGCTGTCCGGCGCGGCCATCTTCGGCGCATTACCTTTCATCGCTTCATCGAACGCTTTATTGCGATCAGCGCTGCACCAGATCGCTTTCATCGCTGGTTCGATCTGACCATTCAGCCCTTCACGCGGAAACGCCAGGTAGCGCACGGTGATGCCCAGCGCATTGTAGTCCGCCATCTGCTCGTGCAGCTTGTGACAGTAGCCACAGGTGATGTCGGTGAAGACCGTGATCACATGCTGCTCTTTTGGCGCTTTGTAGACGATCATTTCCGGCACCAGCGCCTCGACTTTTTTGTCCAGCAGCTGGTTGGTGACGTTGACCGGCTGTTTGCCGCTGACATCATAGAGCGGGCCCTGAATCATATGCTTGCCGTCATCGGTCACATAGAGCACGCCGCTTTCCGACAGTACGGTTTTAAACCCTGGCAATGGTGACGGGCTGATCTCCGTCTGGTTCAGACCGAGCTTTTTAAGGGATTGCTGAATGGCGCTGTCATCGGCCTGTGCCAGACCGGAAAAGGCGCTGGCTAACAGGGCCAGCATAGCAAAATGCTTGTTCATTTTTATCCTTATGGCCGCGAATCAGGCTCGCGGATGGTGTTGTTGATGCAACTGACGCAGGCGCTCAGTGGCGACGTGCGTATAAATTTGGGTGGTAGAGAGATCGCTATGTCCCAGCAGCATCTGTACGACACGCAGATCCGCGCCGTGGTTCAGCAGATGGGTCGCAAAGGCGTGACGCATCACATGCGGCGATAACTTTTCGCTGTCGATCCCCGCCAGCGTGGCGTAATGCTTGATGCGATGCCAGAAGGTCTGGCGCGTCATCTGCTGTGCCCGATTACTGGGAAACATCACGTCCAGCGTCTGACCATTGAGCAGCCATGGGCGACCATGTTCCATATATTGCTCCAGCCAGTAAACCGCTTCTTCACCTAACGGCACCAGCCGCTCTTTATCGCCTTTACCGATAACCCGCACGACGCCCTGGCGCAGGCTGATGTCGCTGAGCGTCAGTCCAGTCAGTTCAGAGACGCGCAGGCCGGTGGCATAGAGCACCTCCAGCATCGCCTTGTCGCGCAGCTCCAGCGGAATGTTGGTATCGGGTGCCTGCAGCAGCCGCTCAACCTGGGCTTCACTGAGGTCTTTCGGCAGACGCTGCGGCAGTTTTGGCGCGGACAGCAACGCGCTGGGATCGTCCGGGCGCAGCTTTTCGCGATAAAGATACTGGAACAGGCGACGCATCGCGCTGAGCAGCCGCGCTGAGCTGGTCGCCTTGTAGCCGCCCTCCAGCCGTTCGGCCAGGAACTGCTGCAGATCCAGCGGCGTCACACTGAGCAGCGTCAGTTGGTGATGCGTCAGCCAGCCGGTCAGCGTCTGAAGATCCTGACGATAAGAGGAGAGAGTATTCTGCGCCAGATTGCGTTCAATCCAGAGCGCATCAAGAAACTGTTCTGTCAGTTCGCTGTCCTGCACGTTATCTCCGCCGTCTGGTGTAAAATCATGCTCATTATGCCTGATTCAGCGGTGCTTCTGGTACAATTGCGCCAAAGTCAGTATTTACAGAGTGTTATCTGCATGAAAATCGGTCTTTTTTACGGTTCCAGTACCTGTTACACCGAAATCGTAGCGGAAAAAATTCGCGATTTTATTGGCGAAGAGTTAGTAACGCTGCATAACGTCAAAGATGACGACCCGCGCCTGATGGAGCAGTACGACTTGCTGATCATGGGCATCCCGACCTGGGATTTCGGTGAGTTGCAGGAGGACTGGGAAGCCATCTGGACGCAGCTGCCCGCGCTGAATCTGCAAAACAAGATTGTCGCGCTCTATGGCATGGGCGATCAGATTGGCTATGGCGAGTGGTTTTTAGATGCGCTCGGCATGCTGCACGAGTTGCTCCAGCCGATGGGCGTGCGCTTTGTCGGCTACTGGCCGCTTGAAGGCTATGAATTTACCAGCCCGAAACCGCTGAGTGCCGATGGCGCGCAGTTTGTGGGGCTGGCGCTGGATGATGTGAATCAGTTTGAGGTCACCGATGAGCGTGTTGAGCAGTGGTGTGAACAGGTGTTAACCGAAACCGCCGCACTGCTCTGACCGGTCAGGCGCGCTGGTTTGCTGTTGTTGAACCCATGCGCCAGCAGACGATGATTGCCAGCCCTGTTGCCGTTAATGCCGCGCCTTACTGAAGCAGCTGGCGCGTAACGCCCGCCATTCGTCCGGCTGCATATTGTCCTGCATCAGCCACCAGCGCAACGCAGCCCCCTGCTCGCTCTTCGCTACCAGCAGTACGCCAATCGGTAACCACCGCAGCGGCTGGGTGGGCCGCCAGCGTTTTCCCTGCCAGATCCAGCAATGAACGCTTTCCCGCTGCAATGTGCCGTGTCGCCGAATCAATCGCCGGTAACAACGCCAGCCTTCAGCCAGCATCAGCAGAATAACCGGCGTTTTAATCAGCCAGCCGCCCACAGGCAGCGTCATCAGGATTACACCAGGAACGGTAGCCACCAGCCAGGCGCACAGACATCCGCACGCCAGGCGAGAGGGTCGCAGCTTACATTGCCACCGGGCCGCGATCATGGTTACGCTGCTGGATCAGTTTTACCATCCGCTTAAGCTCCGGATCGGCTGGCTCGCCATGATTCATGAGCCAGTTAAACAGATCGGGATCGTCACTCTTCAGCAGGGCAACAAAGACCTGCTTATCCGTGTCGTTCAGCGTGTCATACTCAAATTTGAAGAACGGCATAATCGCCACATCCAGTTCCAGCATGCCGCGACGGCAGGCCCACTGAATACGTGATTTATCATTAATATCCATGCGTCAATTTCCACAATTCACAACGTGGCCGCTAGTGTAACCTGGTTTACTGCGGCTCGCAGGCGCAGCGTCGCAGGCTGTGCAACCTGCCACATTCCAGAACGCGCGTTTTCAAGGTTATCACGCCTTTTGTGCGCCGTTTTCCGTAAACAGGTTGCATTGCCAGTCGGCTCTTTTAACATTGAAGACAATGTTCCGGATGAAGCTTCTTATACAGGATACCTCCATGCCCACTTTTACTTTACCGCCGCGCCAGCCTGCCGCGTCGTCTCGTCTGCCGTTAACCCTGATGTCACTGGATAGCTGGGCGCTGGTTTCCATTACCGGTGCCGACAGCACCGCTTACCTGCAGGGTCAGTTAACGCTGGATGTCGCGGCGCTGGATGCAGACCACCATTCGCCCGCCGCACACTGCGATGCTAAAGGCAAAATGTGGAGCAATATGCGCCTGTTCCATCGCGGCGAAGGCTATGCCTATCTGATTCGCCGTGACCTGCGCGACACCCAGTTGACCGAGTTAAAAAAATACGCGGTGTTTTCGAAAGTGACGATGGCGGCTGACGATGAGTCCGTGCTGCTGGGCGTTGCCGGTTTTCAGGCACGCGCCGCGCTGGCGAAACTGTTTGATAGCCTGCCCGACAGCGAGAAACCGGTCGTGCAGCAGGGAGAAACGACGCTGCTGTGGTTCGCCCATCCGGCCGAGCGCTTTCTGATTGTTACCTCGCAGGCACAGGCTGAGACGCTGAAGCAGAAGCTCAACGATGATGCACAGTTCAATGACAGTCAGCAGTGGCTGGCACTGGATATTGAAGCGGGAATTCCGGTGATCGATCCGGCCACCAGCGTGCAGTTTATTCCGCAGGCCACTAACCTGCAGGCGCTGGATGCCATCAGCTTTAAAAAGGGCTGCTATGCCGGTCAGGAGATGGTCGCCAGAGCGAAATATCGCGGTGCCAATAAACGCGCGCTTTACTGGCTGGCGGGTCAGGCCAGTCATCTGCCCGAAGCCAACGCCCCGCTGGAGTTGCAGATGGGTGAACGCTGGCGTCGTACCGGCAGCGTGCTGGCTGCGGTGCAGTTAGATGACGGCATCAGCTGGATTCAGGTGGTGCTGAATAACGATCTGGAGCCGGATAGCCTGCTGCGGGTTGAAGGTGACGAGGGCGGGCATCTGACCATTCAGCCACTACCCTACTCGCTGACTGAAGAGTGATGTAACGTCCAGGCCCTTCCTTTAACGGAAGGGCCATGCCGCAATCTACTCAGCGCACATAGAAGTAGATAGCGCAGAAGTGGCAGAGACTGCCGCCCAGCACGAACAAATGCCAGATAGCGTGGTTATAGGGAATACGGCGCGCCACATAGAAGATCACCCCCAGCGAATAGATAATTCCGCCTGCGGCCAGCAGCCAGATGCAGCCCGCTGGCAGGATCATCGCCAGCTGATAAACCACAATCAGCGACAGCCACCCCATACAGAGATAGGTCACCAGCGACAGCGCTTTAAAGCGATGTGCAATCGTGAGCTTGAACAGAATCCCGGCCAGCGCCAGCCCCCAGATCACCGCCATTAATCCATATGCCAGCGGCGTCCTCAGCCCGACCAGCAGAAACGGCGTATAGGTGCCCGCAATCAGCAGATAGATGGCGCAGTGATCCAGCTTTTTCAGCCAGGGTCTGGCCGGTCCATCCGGAACCGCATGATAGAGCGTCGAGGCCAGAAACAGCAGGATCATGCTACCGCCATAGAGGCTGTAACTGATAAAAGTGAGGGTGTCCGCCTGCCGCGCAGTGGCCTGGTTGATCATCAGTATCAGCCCGACGATACCGAACAGGCAGCCAAGGCCGTGACTGATACTGTTGGCAATTTCTTCAGCAACTGAATAACCCGCAGCGGGCCGGTGTTTTTGAGAGAGTGTAGTGGTCATATCCGGTTCCTGAACAGCGCCATAGCAGTCATAACTGTTACCCAGCGTAGCCAATAATTTTTTCAGTGTGCACGTGTACGCTAAAATTATTTAGCTGAAATTCACTCTCCGTTAAACCCGGTGCTGAATCTGGTAAACTGACCGCCGGTCAACTGTTCAATGAGCCATCCATGTTTTCGCATCGCGATCTTGCCCGCCTTAACGATCTGGAAATGCAGGTCTATCAGTTCATCATTAAGCATCGCGAAGGCGTCAGCTACATGACGATCCGCGAGCTGGCTGCGCAGGCTGGTGTCTCCACCACCACCGTGCTGCGTTTCTGCCGCAAGATGGACTGCGAAGGCTGGTCGGAATTCCGCATCCGCCTGCGCTTAAGCGAAAAACAGAGCGCGCCATTGCTCAACACGGCGGGTGTCAGCGAGATGCTGAGCTTTTTTAAAAGTATTAATAACCCGGAATTTGAACAGCTCATCGCCCAGGCCGCGCAGAAAATTAATCAGGCTGAGCGGGTCTTCTTTATTGGTGTCGGCACCTCCGGCAGCCTGGCAAAATATGGCGCGCGCTTTTTTTCCAATCTCGGTAAATTCAGTCATGCGATTGACGATCCCTATTACCCGGTCGCTCCCGATCTCTATGAAAATGCCATTGCCATTATTTTATCCGTCTCTGGTGAAACCGAAGAGATCCTGCGTATTGCCAGCCAGTTCAGTCTGAACAAGTGCAGAATCATTGCGATAACCAATACGGAAAGCTGCTCGCTGGCGAAGATTGGTGATTTCAACCTCTGCTACCATGTGCCGATTATCCGTATGGCGGACAACACGGATATTACGACGCAGGTGCCAGTGACCTATATTATTGAAGCGATCGGCCGCCAGCTGGGCAAATAAAACAGCCTGTTTTTCAGGTGTAACAAACGCAATTACTGGCGCGCTGTTATATCGTGACTTTCATTATTGCCTTGCTACACTCAGCCCAATTTCAATATCCGCAATGGGGTGGAGCATGAGTGCAGAATTGCAGTTACCAAAAGGCTTTCTGTGGGGCGGCGCGGTGGCGGCGCATCAGGTTGAAGGCGGCTGGGATCAGGGCGGCAAAGGCGTCAGCATTGCTGACGTGCTGACCGGCGGTTCGCATGGCGTTGACCGGGTGATCACCGACGGCGTGCAGCCTGGCCATTTTTATCCGAACCACAAGGGCGTGGAGTTTTACTCCCACTACAAAGAGGATGTCGCGCTGTTTGCCGAGATGGGCTTCAAATGCTTCCGCACCTCCATTGCCTGGACCCGCATTTTCCCCAACGGGGATGAGCAGCAGCCCAACGAAGCGGGTCTGCAATTCTATGACGATCTGTTTGATGAACTGCTGAAGTATGGCATTGAACCGGTTATCACCCTTTCGCACTTCGAAATGCCTTATCACCTGGTCAAAGAGTATGGCGGCTGGCATAACCGTAAAGTGGTCGACTTCTTTGTGCGCTTCAGCGAAGTGGTGCTGAATCGCTATAAGAACAAAGTGAAATACTGGATGACCTTTAACGAGATCAACAATCAGCGTAACTGGCAGTATCCGCTGTTTGGTTACTGCTGTTCAGGCGTGATCTTCACCGAACACGAGAAGCCTGAAGAGGCAATGTATCAGGTGATGCACCACCAGTTTGTTGCCAGCGCCAGAGTGGTCAAACTCGGTCACGCTATCAATCCTGACTTTCAGATTGGCTGCATGATCGCCATGGTCCCGGTCTACCCGTTTTCCTGCCATCCGGACGATGTGGTGCTGGCCCAGGAGTCGATGCATCAGCGCTATGTGTTCAGTGACGTGCAGATGCGCGGCTACTATCCGGCGTACACCCTGAAAGAGTGGGCGCGCAAAGGGTATAACATCCAGATGGAAGCGGACGATGCCGCGACGCTGCGCCTGGGTTGCGCCGACTATGTCGGCTTCAGCTACTACATGAGTAACGCCGTGAAGACCGATGCCAGCGGCGTTGACGACCCGATTACCGGCTTTGAAGGCGTGGTGAAAAACCCGCATGTGAAAGCGTCAGACTGGGGCTGGCAGATCGACCCGGTGGGCCTGCGCTATGCCATGAACGAGATGTACGAGCGTTATCAGAAGCCGCTGTTTATTGTGGAAAACGGCTTTGGTGCTATCGATAAGCCCAATGCCGACGGGCTGATTGAAGATGATTACCGTATCGACTATCTGCGTGCGCACATCGAAGAGATGAAGAAAGCCGTGACATATGATGGCGTCGAATTAATGGGCTATACGCCGTGGGGCTGCCTGGATTGCGTTTCGTTTACCACCGGCCAGTACGACAAGCGTTACGGCTTTATTCATGTGAATAAAAACGATGATGGCAGCGGCGACTTTTCTCGTGCGAAGAAGAAGAGCTTTAGCTGGTATCAGCAGGTTATCGCCAGCAACGGCGAAAACCTCTGATTCATTACTGAAACCCGTTAACGCCCACCGGCAGCGTCAATGATACTGCCGGTGACGTAAGAGGCCGCGTCGCTGGCCAGCCAGACGATCGCTTCCGCCACCTCTTCTGCCTCACCGCCACGTCCCATCGGGATAATGCTGGCAAGCCGATCCACCCTGCCTGGCTCGCCGCCATCGGCATGCATCTCTGTATAGATGAATCCCGGACGGACGCCGTTAACCCGAATCCCCTGCTGCGCCACTTCCAGCGACAATCCTTTCGTCAGCGTATCCATCGCCCCTTTTGAGGCGGCGTAATCGACATATTCACCAGGCGCACCGGTACGTGACGCGGCCGACGAGACGTTTACGATCGCGCCGCCCTGACCGCCGTGATGGGTGCCCATCCGCTTCACCGCCTCACGACAACAGAGAAAGGTCCCGATGACGTTGGTGGCAAAGACCTTATGCAGGCGCGCCGCATCCAGCTGCTCTGTACGGCACTGCTGAAACAGAATCCCGGCGTTGTTCACCAGCAACGCCAGCGGCACAGACTGCTGGTCGAGCTGCGCAAACATTGCCATCACCTGGGCTTCATCACTGATATCCGCCTGAACCGCAAAGGCTTCACCCCCCTGCTGCTGGATCTGTGCCACCAGCTGTTGCGCTTCTGCCTCGCGCTGACGGTAGTTCACCGCAACCCGATAACCCCGCGCGGCCAGTAACAGCGAGGTGGCCCGTCCGATACCGCGGCTGCCACCCGTAACCAGTGCCAGTTTCATGCTGATTCTCCAGAAAAAAGGGCCGACGAAGCGGCCCCTGATGGTTAATGCTTGTCTGTGCGAAGATTACTGATAGTCGCTCATCGGCACGCAGGAGCAGAACAGATTACGGTCGCCAAATACATCATCCAGACGTTTCACCGTCGGCCAGTATTTGTTGTGGCTGCCCGCCGGGAAGACGGCCAGTTCGCGACTGTAAGGATGTGACCACTCGCTGACGATTTCCAGCTGGGTATGTGGCGCATTCACCAGTGGATTGTCGTCCAGCGGCCATTCACCTGCCGTAACCCGGTCAATTTCCATGCGGATCGCCAGCATCGCGTCGATAAAGCGATCCAGTTCGATTTTGCTCTCAGACTCGGTCGGCTCCACCATCAGCGTGCCTGCCACAGGGAAGGACATGGTCGGGGCGTGGAATCCGTAATCGATCAGGCGTTTAGCGATATCCAGCTCACTGATACCGGTTTGCTCTTTCAGCGGGCGGATGTCGAGAATACATTCATGCGCCACGCGTCCTTCACGGCCAGTGTAAAGCACCGGATAGGCGGACTGCAGGCGGCTGGCGATGTAGTTGGCATTCAGAATGGCGACTGAACTGGCCTGCTTCAGCCCTTCCGCACCCATCATGCGAATGTACATCCAGCTGATCGGCAGAATAGAGGCGCTGCCAAACGGCGCTGCGGAGACCGCGCCCTGCTGCGTCAGCACACCGTCAATCTGCACCACGCTGTGCCCCGGAACAAACGGCGCCAGGTGCGCTTTCACGCCAATCGGTCCCATACCCGGACCGCCGCCGCCGTGCGGAATGCAGAAGGTTTTATGCAGATTGAGGTGCGAGACATCGGCGCCGATGTAGCCCGGCGTGGTAATGCCGACCTGCGCATTCATATTCGCGCCATCCAGATAAACCTGGCCGCCGTACTGATGCACAATCTGGCACACCTCACGGATGGTCTCTTCGTAAACGCCGTGGGTGGACGGATACGTCACCATGATGCAGGAGAGCTTATCGCCCGCCTGCGCCGCTTTTTCGCGCAGGTCGCCGAGGTCAATGTTGCCCTGTTTATCGCAGGCCACCACCACCACGTCCATGCCCGCCATCTGGGCGGATGCCGGGTTCGTACCGTGCGCCGAGCTCGGTATCAGGCAGAGATGACGATCGCCCTCGCCGCGGCTTTCGTGATAGCGGCGGATCGCCAGCAGCCCGGCATATTCACCCTGCGCGCCGGAGTTCGGCTGCATACAGAGTGCGTCATAGCCGGTAAGCTGCACCAGCCACTGTGAAAGCTGGCCGATCATCTGCAGATAGCCGGTCGCCTGTTCCGCCGGGCAGAACGGATGCAGCTCCGCAAATTCCGGCCAGGTGATCGGGATCATTTCGGCGGCGGCATTCAGCTTCATGGTGCAGGAACCGAGCGGGATCATCGCCTGATTCAGCGCCAGATCCTTTTTCTCCAGGCTGTGCATGTAACGCATCATCTCGGTTTCGCTGTGATGACGGTTGAACACCGGGTGGGTCAGGATTTCGCTGTGGCGTTGCAGGCCAGCCGGAATCGCGTGACTTTCACTGGCGACTTCGCTGTCGAGCTTTTCCAGATCCTGGCCGTGCTCATCACCCAGCAGAATAGCGAACAGCGCCAGAATATCGTCGCGGCTGGTGGTTTCATCCAGCGTGATGCCAACGGCGTTATGGATGTCGCTGCGGAGGTTAACGCCAAAGCTCAGGGCGCGGTTCAGCACGGCGGCTTTATCCGCCACTTCCACCGTCAGCGTATCGAACCAGTGCTGATGGCGCAGCTTCAGGCCGCCCTGCTGCAGTCCGGCTGCCAGAATATTCGTGAAGCGGTGAATGCGTGAGGCAATGCGTTTCAGACCGGCCGGGCCGTGGAACACCGCGTAGAGACCGGCGATGTTGGCCAGCAGCACCTGCGACGTACAGATGTTGGAATTAGCCTTTTCACGGCGGATATGTTGTTCGCGGGTCTGCATCGCCATACGCAGCGCCGTATTGCCCGCGGCATCACGTGACACACCGATGATGCGGCCTGGCATGGAGCGTTTATGCTCATCGCGGCTGGCGAAGAAGGCGGCATGCGGGCCGCCGTAACCCATTGGCACGCCGAAGCGCTGAGCGGAACCAAAGACGATGTCTGCGCCCTGCTTACCTGGCGCTTCCAGTAACACCAGCGACATAAAGTCCGCCGCCACGCTGACCACGACTTTACGTGCTTTCAGCCCGGCAATCAGCGCGCTGTAATCGTGCGCTTCACCCGTTGTGCCCACCTGTTGCAGCAGCACGCCAAACAGGTCGTCGTGATCGGATGCTTTGTCGGCGCTGTCAATGATCAGTTCGAAGCCGAACGTCTCCGCACGTGTACGGACCACATCCAGCGTCTGCGGATGAATATCGTCGGCAATGAAGAATTTATTGGCGTTTTTGAGCTTACTGACGCGTTTTGCCATTGCCATCGCTTCGGCGGCGGCAGTGGCTTCATCCAGCAGTGAAGCAGACGCGATATCCATGCCGGTGAGATCCAGCGTCAGCTGCTGGAAGTTCAGCAGCGCTTCCAGACGGCCTTGTGAAACTTCAGGCTGATACGGCGTATAGGCGGTGTACCAGCCTGGATTCTCCAACATGTTACGCAGGATGACCGGCGGGGTGATGACCGCGCTGTATCCCATACCGATCCAGGATTTGTACCGCAGATTCTGGCTGGCAATGGCTTTCAGTTCGGCCAGCGCCTGCTGTTCCGTGGCGGCTTCGCCCACCGCGGGCGGGCCAGGCAGCTGAATGTCTGCCGGCACAATCGTGCTGATTAACGCGTCCAGCGAACGGGCACCAATCGCGTCAAGCATCTGCGCCTGCTGCTCAGGTGAAGGACCAATATGGCGCTCGATGAATGCACCGTTGTGTTCTAGCTGGCTGAGAGTCTGAGTCATTAGCAGTAAATCCTGAATCGGGCTGGGGGAACCGGAGAGCAAACAGAAATCTGCGGCCTCTGCACGAGGCCGCCTGACGACTACTCGTCGATGGAGGCTTTGTAAGCATCCGCATCCAGCAACATGTCGATTTCAGACGCGTCGCTGGCTTTGATTTTGAATAACCAGCCGCCGTCATAAGGCTCGCTGTTGACCTGCTCCGGTGAGTCGGTCAGCGCTTCGTTGACCGCCACAATCTCACCGCTGATCGGCGCATAGATGTCTGAGGCTGCTTTAACGGATTCAGCCACCGCGCACTCTTCACCGGCAGCAAACGTCGCGCCCACTTCAGGCAGATCAACAAACACCATGTCGCCCAGTAACTCCTGCGCATGTTCCGTAATCCCCACCGTGTAGCTGCCATCAGCTTCTTTGCGCACCCATTCGTGGCTGTCGCGGTACTTCAACGTATTCGGCACATTGCTCATTGGCCATTTCTCCTGAATAAAATTTACTGGGCGACCGGTTTACCGGCGCGGACAAAAACGGGACGGGTAACCTGAACCGGCATCTGGCGGTTACGGATCTCAACGATGGCAGTGCTGCCGATAGAGGCTGGAACACGCGCCAGGGCGATGCTGTAACCCAGCGTCGGTGAGAAAGAACCACTGGTGATGATGCCTTCCTGCAACTGCCCCTGGTCATCGGTGAAACGCACCGGCTGGCCGTTACGCAGCACCCCTTTTTCTGTGAGGATCAGCCCCACCAGTTTTTCGGTGCCACGTTCACGCTGCAGTTCCAGCGCTTCCCGGCCGATGAAATCGCGATCGGCGGGTTCCCAGCAGACGGTCCAGCCCATGTTGGCGGCCAGCGGTGACACGCCTTCATCCATCTCCTGACCATAAAGATTCATACCCGCCTCCAGACGCAGCGTATCGCGTGCGCCAAGGCCAGCCGGTTTTACACCAGCGGCCAGCAGACGCTGCCAGAAATTGGCCGCTTCTTCTGCGGGCATCGCAATTTCATAGCCCGCTTCGCCGGTGTAGCCGGTCGTAGCGATAAACAGGTCACCTGACTGCACACCGAAAAACGGCTTCATGCCAGCGACAGCCAGACGCTGTTCTTCGCTGAACAGGGTCTGCGCTTTCTGCTGCGCCTGCGGCCCCTGCACGGCAATCAGCGCCAGGTCATCACGTTCGGTGAGCGTAATGCCATAGCCCTCTGCGTGTTGGGTAATCCAGGCGAGGTCCTTCTCACGGGTCGCGGAGTTCACCACCAGCCTGAAGAACGTTTCGCTCATAAAGTAAACAATTAAATCATCAATGACGCCACCTGAAGCATTCAGCATGCCGGTGTAGAGCGCTTTACCCGGCTGCGTCAGTTTTGCCACATCATTTGCCAGCAGGTAGCGCAGGAATTCGCGGGTACGCGGACCTGTCAGGTCAACAATGGTCATGTGAGAGACATCAAACATACCGGCGTCGCTGCGCACCACATGATGTTCATCCATCTGGGAGCCATAGTGCAGCGGCATCATCCAGCCATGAAAATCTACCATGCGGGCACCGCAGGCCTGATGCTGTTCAAACAGAGGTGTTTGCTGAGTCATAACCATCCTGTGCAGAAGCGGTTGAGTGCAAAAGTGCGCCGGAATTAAGGGCCGACGCAAACGTTCTCTTACGGCTGACGTTACCACCGAATCTGACGATTAACCATAAGCAAACCGGGGTCGAAAGCAGATGCACAGCCTAACCAGGAACAGCTGACCACAGGATAAAAAACTGCAATTTTGTGATTAATCGCGCAATAAATGCAGGGCCTTTAAATATACGCAGCAAATTTATGCGGGATGGCATTCAGGATGTTAAAAAAATTCCGCACTCTGCCAGGAGATGAATGAGAAAAAGTAATGCGAATTCGGCCGCAAAATTAGAATAAATCAAACGAAGATCCCTGATGGTGCAGCGTTGCCTTTTGGTGGTGCAGAGGGGTTAAGGGATAAAAAAAGCCAGCAGATGCTGGCTTATCAGAAGGTGTGGATTTAGCGTAGCCAGGCGGGCAAATCATTCAGGCCCATCGCCTGCTTCAGCATCATGGGTTTTACCCCGGGCAGGCGATCGGCCAGTTTCAGACCGACATCGCGCAGCAGTTTTTTTGCCGGATTATTACCGGCGAACATTTCACGGAAGCCCTGCATTCCCGCCAGCATCATGGCAGCACTGTGCTTACGGCTGCGCTCGTAGCGACGCAGATAAAGGTGCTGACCAATATCTTTACCCTGCTGATGCAGACGGCGAATTTCACCAATCAATTCGGCGGCATCCATAAAGCCAAGGTTAACGCCCTGACCCGCCAGTGGATGAATGGTGTGGGCCGCATCGCCCACCAGCGCCAGACGGTGTGCCGCAAAGTTGCGGGCATAGCGCGCCACCAGCGGGAACGACTTACGCTCGCTCTCGAGCTGGCACAGGCCAAGGCGCATATCAAACGCCACCGAGAGCTGCTGATTGAACAGCGCTTCCGGCATGGTTTCCAGACGACTCGCTTCCTGCGGCGAGAGCGACCAGACGATGGAGCTCAGATGGGGATCCTGCATCGGCAGGAAAGCCAGAATGCCGTCGCCGTGGAACACCTGGCGCGCTACCGCATCGTGAGGCTTCTCAGTGCGGACGTTAGCCACTAACGCATGGTGATCGTAATCCCAGAAGGTCAGCGGAATGTCGGCTTTGTTGCGCAGCCAGGAGTTAGCCCCGTCAGCGGCAATCATTAATCGCGCGCTTAACATGCTGCCATCCTGCAGAGTAATAAAGGCTTCGTTGTCGCCAAATGCCACCTGCTGTAACTGCGAGGGTGCCATCAGCGTTACGTCACTGCAGGCGCTGGCGCGTTGCCAGAGCGCGTTATGAATCACCGGATTTTCGATGATATGGCCCAGATGCGACAGGCCCTGCTGCTCATCATCAAAGGCGATGGTGCCGAAACTGTCCTTATCCCACACTTCCATGCCGTGATATGCGCGGCAGCGCAGCGAGAGAATGGTCGACCAGACATCCAGCTTCTGCAGCAGCCGTTCGCTGGCAGCATTGATTGCCGACACGCGAATGGACGGAGACGCACTCAGCGCCAGCGGTGGCTCCGGCGATTTTTCCAGCACGGCGATGCGCAGCCCGCTGCCCTGCAAGCCGCAGGCCACCGCCAGCCCCACCATACCGCCACCGGCAATCACCACATCAAAAGTTTGCATCTGAGCCTCTTTATTAACGCTTAACCCAGCCAAGCGTACGCTCAGCCAGTTGATTTCGTAACCACGGCAGATGATCCATCGCCAGCAGACCCAGGTTGCGACCGGCCACCATCGGGCCATAGCGATTCGCAAAGACACGAACCAGACCGTCGGTAATACCGATAGTCGCGGCGCGGTCGGGCTGACGACGCTGCTGGTAATGGTTCAGCACCGCATAGCTGCCGGGGTCCTGCTGCTGGCGATGGGCGGCGGCCAGGGTTTCGGCCAGCGACATCACATCCCGCAGGCCAAGATTGAAGCCCTGTCCGGCAATCGGATGCAGCGTCTGCGCTGCATTGCCCACCACCGCCACGCGGTGGGTCACGGGCGAGATCGCCCGGTGGAGTGCCAGCGGGTAATATTCACGCTGACCGGTGTGGGTGAATTTGCCCAGGCGCCAGCCAAAGGCACGCTGAAGCTGGCTCAGGAATTCGGCCTCGCTCCACTGCTCAATGCGTTCACGCTGCGAAAGCGGATGACACCAGACCAGTGACAGACGGTTGCCGGACATCGGCAGCAACGCCAGTGGGCCATGTTCGGTGAAACGCTCGAATGCCCGGCCCTGATGAGGCAACGCAGTGGTGACATTGGCAATCGCTGCGAGCTGCTGATAGTCGTCCCGCTGCCACTGAATACCGCACGAGGCGGCCAGCGCAGACCGCGTGCCATCCGCCGCCACCAGCAGTTTGCCGCTCAGTTGCTCGCCACTGTCCAGCGTCACCTCTACCTGCTGCTCGCTGCGTTGGGCATGCGTGACGCGCGCCGGACAGCGCAGCGTCACGCCTGGCGCTTTTTTAAGTTCAGCAAACAGCCGCTGACCGACGTCAAACAGTTCGACCACCTGTCCCAGCGCCGGAATCGCGTAATCAGCCGCTGCCAGCGACACAAAGCCAGCGTGCCCGCGGTCGGAAACATGGATATCGGTAATCGGGGTGGCACAACTGGCGATGCGATGCCACAGATTGATGTCCGCCAGCTGCTGGCAGGTGCCGGCAGAGAGCGCAATCGCGCGGCCATCGAAACCAGGATGCGCCCGACTGCCAGGCTCACTGCTTTCAATCAGCGTCACCGGCAGTGTGCCCTGAGTAAGATGGGAGATCGCCAGCGCCAGCGTCGCCCCGGTCATGCCGCCTCCGGCAATCAGAATCGTCATGCCTGTTTTGCCGCCGCCATCAGTGCTTCAATCTCATCGGCCTCTTTCACCACGCTGTCGGTGAGATTTTCGATACCCTCTTCCGTGATCACTATGTCATCTTCGATTCGGATACCGATGCCGCGATACTGTGCGGGCACGTCCGCATCCGGCCCGATATAAAGACCCGGCTCGACGGTTAACACCATACCTGGCTCCAGGATCCTGTCGCGGCTCGGCGTGCCATAGTGACCAACATCGTGCACATCCAGTCCCAGCCAGTGCCCCAGGCCATGCATGTAAAACTGGCGATGCGATTCTTCAGCGATCAGGGTATCAACGTCGCCTTCAAGAATGCCCAGTTCAACCAGACCGGTGATCATGATGCGTACTACTTCATCATTCACTTCACGGATGCTGACGCCAGGGCGGAACATCTCAAGCGATCGGTTCAGCGAAGCCAGCACGATGTCGTAAATCGCGCGCTGCGCCGGGCTGAATTTGCCGTTAACCGGGAAGGTGCGGGTGATATCGCCCGCATAGCCGTAGAATTCACAGCCTGCATCGATCAGCACCAGATCGCCGTCACGCATCTCACTTTCGTTTTCGGTGTAGTGCAGAATGCAGCCGTTCTCACCGGCCCCCACAATGGTGTTGTAGGAGGGATAACGCGCGCCGTGGCGGGTAAATTCGTGATGAATCTCCCCTTCGAGCTGGTACTCAAACATGCCGGGCTGACAGATTCGCATGGCACGGGTATGCGCCAGTGCGCTGATTTCCCCGGCGCGACGTAACAGTGCAATCTCCTCTGCATCTTTGAACAGGCGCATTTCATGCACCCACGGTCGCCAGTCAGTGACGGTAGCGGGCGCACTGAGATTCTGACGGAAACCGCGACGCAGCTTGTCCAGCGCGCTGAACACCAGCGTATCCGCATGGGCATATTCGCCCTGCGCATGGTAAATAACGTCAAGGCCATTCAGCAGCAGGTGGAGTTGTTCACCGATATCATTCCAGGGTAAGGCACGATCAACGCCCAGTTTTTCGGGAGCCGCCTCCTGGCCCAGCCGACGGCCAGACCAGACTTCCGCTGCCGGGTCACGCACGCGATTAAACAGCACGCTGTGATTATGATTTTCGTCGCTTTTGATCAGTACCAGCAGTGCCTGCGGCTCGTTAAAGCCGGTGAAATAGCTGAAGTCGCTGCTCTGACGAAACGGGTATTCCGTGTCATTACTGCGTGTCACTTCTGGCGCAGCAAAAATCAGCGCTGCGCTACCAGGCGCCATCTTTGCCAGCAGCGCCTGACGACGCTGCTGGTATCGTTCCAGTGAAATCATCTCTGCACTCCCTGTAAACTGACTGGTTAAACGCGTTGACCTGAAATTAGTGTAGCGTCGGTTTTTGCACTTCTGGAGCGGTGGGCTGGGGACGGGTAAACGTATCGTGGCACAGCAGTGCGGCGACACGTACATACTCGATCACCTCTTCCAGCGACTGCTCCAGCTCTTCCTGGTCTTCATCTTCTTCGTAACCAAGCTGGGCGATAGTGCGCAAATCGTCGATTGCTTCGCCGGTTTCGCCGGTGACCTTATCCAGTTTAGGCTGTGTTACGCCCAGGCCGAGCAGAAAATGGTTAACCCAGCCTGCCAGTGCATCTGCGCGGTCAAAGACAGTGATGTCATCGTCAGCAGGAAGCATCAGCTGAAACAGGAAGCCGTCATCTTCCAGCGTGGTGGCCGTGTGCTCGTGCAGCGCCGCCAGCGGCACGGCAAGAGTGTGTGAAAACGCCATGCCTTCGTTAGCCAGATCGTGTACCAGCGTCTTCCAGCTGGTGTCCTGGTTACCGCCACAGAGGATCCCGCTCAGCAGGCCATGCATTTCCGCGGGCGTCATGCCAACGCCCTGCTGGGAGAGCACAGCCGCGAGCGCGTTGTAATCGGGGGTTGCGTTCTGTAAGGACATAAGTTTTCATCGTCGTTGGCAGAATAAGTTCGTGTTATGCTACCACTAGCTGCCTCAAGGTTTCCAGAAAAGGGGTTGTATCTTATTTCGTGGGTCTATATAGTTGCCCGCCTCCCAAGCCATTGACTGCTAAGGGAGTTGCGAGCGAAGTAATCAGTCAGGAAGGTGGCATGTCTGCACAACCGGTAGATTTACAAATTTTTGGTCGTTCGTTGAGAGTGAATTGTCCGCCAGAGCAGCAAGATGCGCTCAATAGCGCGGCTGAAGATCTCAATCAGCGGTTGCAAGATCTAAAAGTTCGCACTAGAGTCACAAATACAGAACAACTGGTGTTCATCGCCGCGTTAAACGTCTGCCACGAGCTGGCGCAAGAGAAAGTGAAAACGCGCGATTATGCTGCTAATATGGAACAGCGTATTCGTATGCTGCAGCAGACGATAGAACAGGCACTGGTTGAGCAAGGTCGCATCTCTGAGCGTGAGGGTGCGAAGTTCGAATAAAACTTCATGGTTGCTATCGTTACATCAACGGTGAGGTAAATTTTCTCTGAGATGTTTGCATGTGGGCCAGTCCCCTGAGCCGATATTTCGAAAAAACAGAATGTGACGCTCTGTAACCTGTGTGCATGCTCGGTTCGTCCGAGAAGCCTGATGGTTACGACGGCATGTTCACCTTGAACCAAGGGTTCAAGGGTTACAGCCTACGGCGGCATCTCGGAGATCTCCCTTCCTGTAGTCCTGCTTTTTTCCCCGGACCGACATGTTATAGTCGCTGCACAGCGGCTTATCCGGCGGGGAAATCATGTCTGAACCTTCCATGTCATCACCTTCAATGTTACAGCGTCAGGAAATTCGTCAGCAGGTGCGCCATCTGCGTCGTGCCATGACGGATGAGCAGCAGGCTCAGGCCGCCGAACAGCTCGCTGAACTCGCCCTTAACTACGCCCCGCTCTCAGCCGCACGCCATATTGCCCTGTTTTTATCGGTTGATGGTGAGCTGAATACCCGTCCGCTGATTGCCCGGCTCTGGCATCTGAAGAAAGCCGTCTATCTGCCGGTTTTACACCCTTTCTCCCCCGGTAATTTACTGTTTCAGCGCTACTCGCCCGATACACCACTGATCCCGAATAAACTGCGCATTCCTGAACCGCTGCTCGATATCCGGCAGTTGATCACACTTGATCAATTGGATCTGATGCTGGTGCCGCTGGTGGCCTTTGATCAGCATGGGCAGAGGCTGGGGATGGGAGGCGGCTTCTACGACCGCACGCTACAGAACTGGCGGCAGCACGGTTTTTTGCCCGTTGGTCTGGCACACGACTGTCAGCAGGTGGATAGCCTGCCGGTTGCAGAATGGGATGTGCCTTTGCCAGCGGTGATGACGCCGTCAAAGCTCTGGCAGTGGGAGTAGAAGAAGCACTGTTAGGGGATTTTCAGACGGCTTAAACCCATATTCGGGCGCAACTGGCAGCAATGAAATAGCTCAATGCGCAGGGAAGATGGTCAGAAGAGGAAAGCGTCCCGCGCAAGGGACAAAAACGCCGGGAGCGTTTTGAACAGCGCAAAGCGTTGGCACGTTCACGGGCGCACCTCAGGGATGAGGTGCGTACTAAAAACGCCGGGAGCGTTTTTGAACAGCGCAACGCGTTGGCCCGTTCACGGGCGCACCTCAGGGATGAGGTGCGTAATCGCGCGGGCCAAGCATGCCATGGATGGCGGCTTTTGCTTCTTTCCGATCTGACCGTGTTCTCTTCGCAGTCTCGGTATTAAAGCAAATCGGGACAGCCTGTATTAACTACCTGAAGAGACACAACTAAGCGCCTATTCAGGTTGGTATCACTTAGTAAAGCAAACGAGCGCGGATAGTGCCCGGAATCGCCTTCATCAGCTGCAGTGCGTTCTCTGCCACTTCTGGCTCTGCATCAATGTCGATAACCACATAACCCATAAACGGCGAGGTCTGCAGATACTGCGCGGCGATGTTGATGCCCTGCTCTGCGAAGATCTGGTTGATAGCCGTCAGCACGCCGGGACGGTTTTCATGGATGTGTAGCAGACGGCTGGCGCTGATACCGTGAATCGGCAGTGACACTTCCGGGAAGTTTACAGCCGAGAGAGTCGAGCCGTTATCGGAATATTTCGCCAGCTTACCCGCTACTTCAATTCCGATGTTCTCCTGCGCTTCTTCCGTCGATCCGCCAATGTGCGGTGTCAGGATCACGTTGTCGAACTCACTCAGAGGAGAGATAAACGGCTCGCTGTTGGTGGCAGGCTCGGTCGGAAAGACATCGATGGCTGCGCCACCCACATGCTTGCTGGCCAGGGCATCACACAGCGCCGGAATATCCACGACGGTGCCGCGTGAGGCGTTAATCAGCAGCGCACCGGGTTTCATCTGCGCCAGTTGCTCTGCACCGATCATATCCTGTGTGGAGGCGGTTTCCGGCACGTGCAGGCTGACAACGTCGCTCATGTTGAGCAGATCGGCCAGATGGCGTACCTGCGTGGCATTACCCAGCGGCAGCTTGTTTTCAATGTCGTAGAAGAAAACATGCATCCCCAGGCTTTCGGCCAGCACGCCCAGCTGCATCCCGATGTGGCCGTAACCGATGATACCCAGCTTTTTGCCACGCGCTTCAAATGAGCCTTTGGCAATCTTATTCCAGATACCACGGTGTGCTTTCGCATTAGCTTCGGGGATGCCACGCAGCATCAGCAGCATCTCACCAATGACCAGCTCTGCCACCGAGCGGGTATTCGAGAACGGCGCGTTGAATACCGGAATACCCCGGCTCGCAGCCGCCTGCAGATCAACCTGGTTAGTGCCGATACAGAAACAGCCAACGGCGACCAGCTTTTCAGCCGCCGCAAAAATCTCTTCAGTGAGCTGGGAGCGGGAACGGATACCAATGAAGTGCGCATCGCGGATCGATGCTTTTAACGCGTCGGAGTCCAGTGCGCCCTTGTGGAATTCGATGTTGGTGTAGCCTGCAGCCCGCAGATTCTCCAGCGCGCTCTGATGGACACCTTCCACCAGCAGGAACTTAATCTTATCTTTTTCCAGTGATACCTTTGCCATTTCCCGATCCTATTCAGCATTCAATGAGGACTACCATAAGCCAGCCTTCTGTCAAAATATCAAAAAAATCGCGTCCGGCAATACAAACGATTGCCCGGCAGCCAGCACGGCAATGTCTGACAGCAGCACATTGCCGGACAAAATCATGATGTCAGCGATGAAGAGAGAACGAACCTACTGTCGATGACGGTTATGTGACATAAGTCACCAAATTTCACCGACGTGAGAAAAGATGATTTGCAGGCAGAAATAACCGGCGCCTTTACAGCGCCAGACAGATCATTTTTTGATAGTTTTCACGCCATCAGGACCGCCAATCAATGCGATATCGGCACCGCGCGCGGCAAAAAGACCAACGGTAACGACGCCCGGCAAGGCATTGATGGTTTTTTCGAGCTCAATCGGATCGAGAATGCGCAGATTATGCACATCGAGAATAATGTTGCCGTTATCGGTCACCACGTTCTGACGATACTCAGGTAAGCCGCCCATTTTCACCAGCTGACGCGCCACGTAACTGCGCGCCATCGGAATCACTTCGACTGGCAGCGGAAAACGCCCCAGCACATCGACCTCTTTTGAGGCGTCAGCGATGCAGATAAAGGTCTCGGCCACCGCGGCTACGATCTTTTCACGCGTCAGCGCTGCGCCGCCGCCTTTGATCATCTGCATCTGTGGGTTGATCTCATCCGCGCCATCAACGTAAACCGACAGCAGGTCAATCTCGTTCAGATCGAACACCTGAATGCCCAGGCTTTTCAGCTTCTGGGTAGAAGCGTCGGAGCTGGAGACGGCACCTTCGATCTGATGCCTGACCGTGGCCAGCGCATCAATAAAGTGGGCAGCGGTGGATCCGGTGCCTACGCCAACAACGGTGCCCGGCTGCACATAGTCAAGTGCAGCCCAGCCAACGGCTTTTTTCAGTTCATCCTGGGTCATGGTATGTTTAAAACCTGTGCGACAACGAAGTGCGCGTAGTATAAAACAAGGCTTGCTGAAAATGCTCGGCTGTCCGACGTGGATTTAACGCTTTGGAAGCCAGCCCACAAAAAACAAGCGAGCCATCACAGGTGACACTTTTGTGGCATAGTGACGTCCACCCTGAAGGAGAGAGAAGAAGAATGAAACGCCCGGATTATCGAACGCTTCAGGCGCTGGATTCAGTGATCCGCGAACGCGGCTTTGAGCGTGCCGCACAAAAGTTGTGTATCACCCAATCGGCGGTTTCACAGCGTATCAAGCAGCTGGAGAACCTGTTTGGTCAGCCGCTGCTGGTGCGCACCGTGCCGCCGCGTCCGACTGAACAGGGTCAGAAATTGCTGGCGTTACTGCATCAGGTGGAGCTGCTGGAAGAGGAGTGGCTGGGCGATGAGAACAGTGGCACCACACCGCTGCTGCTGTCGCTGGCGGTCAACGCCGACAGTCTGGCGACCTGGCTACTGCCTGCGCTGAAAGATGTGCTGGCAGATTCCCCTGTCCGTCTGAATCTGCAGGTCGAAGATGAAACCCGCACTCAGGAGCGTCTGCGTCGGGGTGAAGTAGTCGGTGCAGTGAGTATTCAGCCGCAACCGCTACCGAGTTGTCTGGTGGATCAGCTCGGTGCGCTCGACTATCTGTTTGTCGCGTCACGCGACTTTGCCGATCGCTTCTTTCCTAACGGCGTCACGCGCTCAGCCCTGCTGAAAGCGCCTGCGGTGGCGTTTGACCATCTTGATGATATGCATCAGGCCTTCCTGCAGCAGAACTTTGATCTTTCACCCGGCAGCGTGCCCTGCCACATCGTGAACTCCTCTGAAGCCTTTGTGCAGATGGCGCGGCAGGGTTCAACCTGCTGTATGATCCCGCATCTTCAGATTGAGCGTGAGCTGGCAAGCGGTGAGTTAATCGATTTGACGCCGGGATTGTGTCAGCGCCGGATGCTCTACTGGCATCGGTTTGCGCCGGAGAGCCGCTTAATGCGTCGGGTGACCGATGCGCTGATTGCGCATGGACATCGGGTGCTGCGGCAGGATGACGTGGCAGCCTGAAAACAAAAACGGGGCGAAAGCCCCGTTTTTGTTGCTGACAAATCGGGATAACCAGGAGTCTTACAACAACAGAAAAGTTAAACGCGAAGGGAACAGGGTCAGAAGAGGAAAGCGTCCCGCGGCCTGGGACAAAAACGCCGGGAGCGTTTTTGAACAACGCAACGCGTTGGCCCGGTCACGGGCGCACCTCAGGGATGAGGTGCGTAATTGTGCGGGCCGAGCGGCCAGGGATTGGCCTTAGCGACTTTCCGATCTGACCCTGTTTCCTGTGCAGGCACCGTCTCACAGCGAACCAGGCCAGGTTTTGTCAACAATCTCAAACGGGACATCAGCCCCGTTTTGCATTATGGCGTGTTGGGCTTGAGCTCAAACACCACATCTACCTGATCGTCAAAGTTGATGCTCTGCTGATCGTAGGTTTCCTGCGCCGACGTATCTGCCGCGGCTGCCGCTTTATACATGCGGTTCATTGGCATCGGCTGATAGTTGGCAACCTGATAACGAATGCTGTAGATGGATCCCAGCTTCGCGTTGAAGCCTTCAGCCAGCTGTGAGGCCTGCTGAGTCGCGTTCTTAATCGCGGCTTTACGCGCCTGCTCTTTGTAGCTTTCCGGGTTTGCCACGCCTAACTCAACGCTGCGTACCTCATTCAGACCAGACTTCAGCGCCCCGTCCAGCAGATCGTTCAGCTTGTCCAGTTGACGCAGGGTGACCTGCACCTGACGCACCGCGCGATAGCCTTTCAGTACCGATTTACCCTCTTTGGTGTAATCGTACTCAGGCTGTGTGCTCAGGTTAGCTGCATCGATATCTTTCTTCTCAATGCCGTTTTTCTGCAGAAAATCGAAATATTGCGCAACCCGGCTATCCGCCTGCTTTTTCGCATCTGCAGCATCTTTCGACGACACGTTCACCACGATTGAGAGCGTCGCGATATCGGGACGGGCATCGACCGTTGCCTTGCCTGAGGTCACCACGTGCGGTCCGTTCGGTAACTCATCAGCGTGTACGCCAGGCAATGCCCCGGCGCTCATGATTGCGGCCAGAGCCAATGCTTTCAGTTTCATGAAAGTCCTCCTTGAAAAGGTCACTATGACGGCTTCCAACCGGCGAAGCCCAAAAGCGCATCGGTATGCGCCATGCTTTGAGTGGTCATTATGGCAAAAGTTCGCCTGCGGTGCGGCAATTACTGGCGCGGATCGCAGCCGGGATCAAAAACCGGCAATGCCCTGGCGCGCCAACTGCAGGGCGATAAACCACATTACCGCACCCACCAGCAGGTTAATAATGCGCTGGGCTTTCGCGGTACGCAGGCGCGGTGAGAGCCACGCGGCCAGCAGGGCCAGGCCAAAGAACCAGAGGATCGACGCACTGATGGTGCCCAGCGCGAACCACTGACGCGCCGTGGTAGTCGGCAACTGACCGCCAAGACTGCCCAGCACCACAAAGGTGTCGAGGTAGACGTGCGGATTGAGCCAGGTTACCGCCAGCAGCGTCGCAATGATGCGTCCCCTGCTCTGCTTTAACGGCTCACCATCCGTCAGATCGGCCTCACCGCGAAAAGCACTGCGCAACGCGCCCCAGCCATACCACAGCAGAAAAGCCACGCCCGCCCAGGTGATGACCATCAGCAGCAGCGGAGACTGACTCAGCAAGGCGCTGCCGCCAAAGATGCCGCCGCATATCAGCAGAATATCGCTCAGCGAGCAGAGTGCCGCCGTCATCAGATGGTACTGACGTTTTACACCCTGATTCATCACAAATGCGTTTTGCGGCCCCAGCGGCAGTATCAGCGCGGCGCCGAGGGCAAGCCCCTGAAAGTAGAGAGATATCACAGCATTACGTCCTCACGTGGTCAGATGCGAAGAAGTATAAAGAGAGGAAATGATTAGCGGAAATTGAAAGAACTAATCTGCGATTAGCAAAATTAATGGGCGACGGTCGCCGCCCATTGATCGATTTTTATTGTCACTGAACCTGCGTTTCGACGGCTTCAGGCGCGGATTTCTGATGCAGATGCACATCCATCTGCGGATAAGGAATACCAATTCCTTTGCCATCCAGCGCACGTTTGAAGTTCTTCAGCAGATCCCAGTAAACGTCCTGCAGGTCTCCGCTGTTGCTCCAGCAACGCACCACAAAGTTCATGGAAGAAGCAGCCAGTTCGTTAAGACCGATCTGAATACCCTTCTCTTTCAATACACGGCTGTCGGCTTCAACGACCTGCTGCAGTAAGGCAATGACTTCATCCACATCCGCTTCATAAGCGACGCCAATGATAAATTCATTGCGACGAACCGGCTCACGCGAGAAGTTAACGATGTTTCCGCTGATGATTTTACCGTTTGGCACCACCACAATTTTGCCATCCCCGGTCCGGAGCGTAGTAGAGAAAATCTGCACATGCAGTACGGTGCCCATCACGCCACCCAGATCAACAAACTCGCCTGTACGGAACGGGCGGAAGGTGACCAGCAGGACGCCTGCGGCCAGGTTTGAGAGCGATCCCTGTAAGGCCAGACCAACTGCCAGACCAGCAGCACCCAGTACAGCAATCACCGAGGCGGTCTGCACACCAATACGTCCCAGCGCCGCGATAATGGTGAAGGCGATAACGCCATAGCGCACCAGCGCGGAGAGGAAGTCTGCCACGGTCGCGTCGATATGACGGGCGCGCAGCAGGCGATTTACGGCATTAGAGATGATACGGGCGATGACCATCCCGATAATGATGATGGCGATAGCGGCAACGATATTTACGGCATAGCTGATGATCAGCGCCTGATTGCGAATCAGCCAGTTACCTGCGTTGTTTAAGCCGTCGACGACGTGTAAATCTTCCATTAATAAGCCCTGTTGTTAGATTCCCACCGGGAATGAAAAAACTGCCAGATGACATCCGACACCCTGCCATCAAGGGTAATCAATTATCCCCTTAAGCGCCAAACCGTCGGGCTTTAAAGCGCGTTTTTACGAAAATTTTGCATAAAAAAAGGCCCTTTCGGGCCTTTTTTGTACGATTACTGAATGTCAGTTACAGCACGTCGACAGCGTTAAGCTCTTTGAAAGCCTGCTCCAGACGCACGACCATAGAGGCCTGGGCAGAACGCAGCCAGACGCGTGGGTCGTAGTATTTTTTGTTTGGCTTGTCGTCGCCTTCCGGGTTACCCAGCTGCGACTGCAGATAGCCTTCGTTCTTTTTGTAGTACTGCAGGATGCCGTCCCAGGTTGCCCACTGGGTATCGGTATCGATGTTCATCTTGATCACGCCGTAGCTGATAGACTCTTCGATTTCTGCAGCTGAAGAACCTGAACCGCCGTGGAAAACGAAGTCCAGCGCGTTGTGCGGCAGGCCATGTTTTTCACACACATATTTCTGCGAATCGCGCAGAATGGTCGGGGTCAGTTTCACGTTACCTGGCTTGTAAACGCCGTGTACGTTACCGAATGAAGCCGCAATGGTGAAGCGCGGGCTAATCGCATGCAGTTTTTCATACGCGTAGTTCACATCTTCCGGCTGAGTGTAGAGTGCAGAAGCGTCCATGTGGCTGTTATCCACGCCATCTTCTTCACCACCGGTGCAGCCCAGTTCGATTTCCAGCGTCATGTCGAGTTTCGCCATACGCGCCAGGTATTTGCTGCTGATCTCGATGTTCTCTTCCAGAGACTCTTCTGACAGGTCGATCATGTGAGAAGAGAACAGTGGTTTACCGTTTTTCTGGAAATACTCTTCACCCGCGTCCAGCAGACCGTCGATCCATGGCAGCAGTTTCTTGGCACAGTGGTCGGTGTGCAGGATAACCGGCACGCCATACTGCTCAGCCATCAGGTGAACATGGTGTGCACCCGCGATAGCGCCGAAAATGGCCGCGCCCTGTGGTTTATCAGTCTTGAAGCCTTTACCCGCGATAAATGCAGCACCGCCGTTAGAGAACTGGATGATGATTGGCGCTTTAACTTTCGCAGCGGCTTCCAGTGCGGCATTGATAGAGTCGGTGCCGACGCAGTTTACGGCTGGCAGTGCGAATTTGTTCTCTTTCGCAACTTTGAAGATCTTCTGTACGTCATCACCAGTGACAACGCCGGGTTTTACGAAATCAAAAATTTTAGACATGATTGTGTCCTGTTTCGTGACCGTTGTTCCCGCTCGGGAACATCGATTTAAACGCCCAGACGGGCAAGACTTCAGGCGATGCCGCCAGGCATCGCCCCCAAAGGATTACTGCTTCGCACGCTCTTCCAGCATAGCAACTGCAGGCAGTTTTTTGCCTTCAACGAATTCAAGGAACGCGCCGCCGCCGGTAGAGATGTAGGAAATTTTGTCTTCAATGCCGAACAGGTCGATAGCCGCTAAGGTATCGCCACCGCCAGCAACAGAGAAGGCATCGCTGTCTGCAATGGCGTTCGCCACGATCTCGGTGCCTTTACGGAAGTTAGGGAACTCAAACACGCCCACCGGGCCGTTCCACAGGATGGTTTTAGCATCCTTCAGGATAGCCGCCATCGCCTGTGCGGTTTCGTCACCAAAGTCCATAATCTCTTCGTTATCCGCCACTTCCGAAACCTTTTTCACGGTCGCTGGCGCAGTTTCAGAGAATTCTGTGCCGACGCGTGAGTCAGTCGGAACCGGGATACCGTGCTGATCGCGCAGGCCTTTGGCCGCTTCAACGAAGTCTGGTTCATAGAGTGATTTACCGACATTGTTGTCGATAGCCACGAAGGTGTTAGCAATACCGCCGCCCACAATCACGGTGTCCGCGATTTTGACCAGAGACTGCAGCACGTCAAATTTGGTAGAGACTTTAGAACCGCCAACAACAGCCACCAGCGGACGTTCCGGGTTGCTCATAACTTTACCCAGCGCTTCCAGTTCTGCAGAAAGCAGCGGACCGGCACAGGCGATAGGAGCAAATTTGCCGACGCCGTGGGTAGACGCCTGCGCACGGTGCGCAGTACCAAAGGCGTCCATCACAAATACGTCGCACAGCGCAGCATATTTTTTAGACAGTGCTTCGTCGTCTTTCTTTTCGCCTTTGTTGAAGCGAACGTTTTCCAGCACCACCAGTTCGCCAGCGCCGACTTCAACGCCATCGAGGTAATCTTTTGCCAGGGTCACATTGGTGCCGCTCAGCTTCTCTTTCAGGTAGTTAACTACCGGCAGCAGCGAGAACTCTTCGTTGTACTCACCTTCGGTCGGACGACCCAGGTGGGAGGTAACCATTACTTTCGCGCCCTGTTTCAACGCCGCTTCAATGGTTGGCAGAGAAGCACGGATACGTGCATCAGACGTCACTTTACCTTCTTTAACTGGTACGTTCAGATCGGCACGGATCAGAACGCGTTTGCCAGCCAGATCCAGATCGGTCATCTTAATTACAGACATGGTGAACCCTCTCGTTGATTCTCATAAGTTTTGCCAGACGCAAACCGCGTCTTACCTGAAACCGCTTGCGGCCATCGCTAACGTCGTGTCGAGCATTCGGTTAGCAAAGCCCCATTCGTTGTCACACCAGACCAGGGTCTTGATAAGGTGTTGACCGCTGACCCGCGTTTGTGTTCCATCCACAATGGCACTGTGCGGATCATGGTTAAAATCTACTGAGACTAACGGTAATTCCGTATAGTCAACTATACCACGAAATGCCCCTTCTGCCGCGCTCCGCAACAGGGTGTTAACATCACACGCTGTCACCGCGTTATGCACAGAAACGCTGAGATCAATGGCCGTCACGTTAATCGTCGGGACGCGAACGGCTATCGCCTCAAAGCGATCGTTGAATTTCGGAAAAATACGGGTAATGCCAGCCGCCAGACGCGTATCTACCGGGATGATCGACTGACTGGCTGCACGTGTGCGGCGCAGATCGCTGTGATAGGCGTCGATCACCTGCTGATCGTGCATCGCCGAGTGGATCGTAGTGACAGTGCCGGATTCGATTCCAAACGCATCATCCAGCAGCTTAATCACCGGAATAATGCAGTTCGTCGTACAGGAGGCGTTGGAGACGATGCGGTCACTGGCGGTCAGTGCCTGCTGGTTAACGCCATACACCACCGTGGCGTCGAGATCGTTGCCGCCGGGATGAGAGAACAGCACTTTTTTAGCGCCAGCCTGCAGGTGCGCTTCGCCATCAGCCCGCGAGCCATAGACGCCGGTACAGTCCAGCACCACATCCACGTCGAGTTCACGCCAGGGCAAATCGGCAATGTCTGCACGGTGCAGAATACGTAGGGTATCACCCCCCACCCACATCACATCGCGCTCCTGACGGACGTCGAACGCAAAACGGCCATGGCTGGTATCGTATTTCAGCAGATGCGCCATACCGGTGGCTTCTGCCAGCTCGTTAATGGCGACCACGGTGATCTCTGCACGCCGGCCCGTTTCATAGAGCGCGCGCAGGACGTTGCGTCCAATCCGGCCAAAACCATTTATCGCTACCCGTACCGTCATTTCTCTCCTGCCACGTCAGACTGAAAAAAACGTGCCGTTAGCCTGAGCGTTTCACTGCATTTTGTACAGGAGATTCTTACCCGGCATTGTCCGAAATCAGGGCGGTGTGCACAGCGACTGAAACGGTTCAGCCACAATAATAGAAGGAAGGAATAACAGGAATGACTGTGATCAATCTGACTGCTTAAATTTGGATCTGCGTCACAAATTCGGGCCATAGTCAGTTATTACTGGAGGAATAATAAATAAAGGGACGAAAATTTCGCCCCTCTTGTTTCACTGCCAGACGGGAACAGACCCGCTTGGCCGGTTTTTACGCCAGCAGCGCCTTCGCTTTAGCGACCACGTTGTCGACGGTGAAGCCAAACAGTTCAAACAGCTGATCCGCAGGTGCAGATTCGCCGAAGCTGGTCATACCCACGATAGCGCCGTTCAGACCGGTGTATTTGAACCAGTAATCCGCGATGCCCGCTTCGATAGCGACGCGCGCGCTGACCGCTTTCGGCAGTACGGATTCGCGGTACTCATCGCTCTGCTTGTCGAAAGCATCCGTTGAGGGCATAGAGACCACGCGCACTTTACGGCCTTCGCTGGTGAGTTTGTCCCATGCACCGACAGCCAGCTCAACTTCTGAACCGGTAGCGATCAGGATCAGCTCAGGGGTGCCGTCGCAATCTTTCAGTACATAACCGCCACGTGCCACGTTAGCCAGCTGTGCAGCGTCACGTTCCTGCTGCGCCAGGTTCTGACGAGAGAAGATCAGTGCTGTCGGGCCATCCTGACGTTCGATGGCATATTTCCACGCCACGGCAGATTCAACCTGGTCACATGGACGCCACAGGCTCATGTTTGGTGTGGTACGCAGGCTCGCCATCTGCTCAACCGGCTGGTGCGTCGGACCATCTTCGCCCAGACCGATAGAATCGTGGGTGTAGACCATGATCTGGCGGATCTTCATCAGTGCCGCCATACGCGCTGCATTACGCGCATATTCAACGAACATCAGGAAGGTGGCGGTGTACGGCAGGAAGCCGCCATGCAGCGCCAGGCCATTAGCGATAGCGGTCATACCAAACTCGCGCACGCCGTAATGGATGTAGTTACCCGCTGCATCTTCGTTGATTGGCTTAGAGCCAGACCAGATAGTCAGGTTGCTCGGTGCCAGGTCGGCTGAGCCGCCCAGGTATTCCGGCAGAATTTTACCGAAAGCTTCGATAGCGTTCTGTGAGGCTTTACGGCTGGCGATCTTGGCCGGGTTCGCCTGTAGCTGC
Organism: Pantoea sp. 9140; assembly: GCF_000745295.1. Classification (NCBI taxonomy): domain Bacteria; kingdom Pseudomonadati; phylum Pseudomonadota; class Gammaproteobacteria; order Enterobacterales; family Erwiniaceae; genus Pantoea; species Pantoea sp. 9140. Next base: position 3,140,471 of record NZ_JQNO01000001.1, read on the forward strand.
TCAACGAACTTCTGCGACTCTTCCTGCCAGTTAGCGGGCAGTTCGTTGCTGACGCGACGTTTGAACTCGGCAGCCAGTTCAGGATGTGCCTGCGCATACGCAGCGAATTTCTCATCCCATGCAGACTCTTTTGCCTGGCCCGCTTCTTTCGCGTCCCACTCTGCATAGATGTCAGAAGGAATAACGAATGGCGCGTGGTTCCAGCCCAGCTGTTTGCGGGTCAGTGCCACTTCATCATCACCCAGCGGTGCGCCGTGTGAATCATGCGTGCCCGCTTTGTTCGGTGAACCAAAGCCGATAACGGTTTTGCACATCAGCAATGAAGGCTTGTCGCTGACGCTTTTCGCTTCGTCGATCGCTTTAGCAATCGCGTCCGCATCGTGACCATCAACGCCGCGCACCACGTGCCAGCCGTACGCTTCAAAGCGCTTCGCGGTGTCATCGGTGAACCAGCCATCAATGTGACCATCGATAGAGATGCCGTTGTCATCGTAGAACGCAACCAGTTTGCCCAGCTTCAGCGTACCCGCCAGTGAGCAGACTTCGTGCGAAATACCTTCCATCATGCAGCCATCACCCATGAAGACATAGGTGTTGTGGTCTACGATGTCATGACCCGGACGGTTGAACTGTGCGGCCAGCGTGCGTTCCGCAATGGCGAAGCCGACTGCGTTCGCGATGCCCTGCCCCAGCGGACCGGTGGTGGTTTCAACGCCCACGGTGTAGCCATATTCAGGGTGACCTGGAGTTTTTGAGTGCAGCTGGCGGAAGTTTTCCAGCTCGCTCAGTGGCAGATCGTAGCCGGTCAGGTGCAGCAGGCTATAGATCAGCATGGAGCCGTGACCATTAGACAGAACGAAACGGTCGCGGTCGGCCCACAGCGGGTTGGTTGGGTTGTGGTTCAGGTAGCCGCGCCAGAGTACTTCAGCGATGTCCGCCATGCCCATTGGGGCACCCGGATGTCCCGATTTCGCTTTCTGTACTGCATCCATACTTAACGCACGAATGGCGTTGGCAAGCTCTTTACGAGAGGGCATTTTCTACTCCAGGTCGGATTAATGCTTCGCGCCTTAACTTATTGTTATTAATGAGTTAGTGGGCAAAACAAGGAAAAAGTTGCCCATCAATGTACATGAAAATCGGGGCAAAAGTACATGCTGTAAAACGCTAAATGTAACCGCTCCGTATGGCTTTTCCGGCCAACTCTGCTAGCAAAGTGCAGACTGGCACGCTATAACCAAATCGTTTATTCACCTGACTGAGTTTCAGGTGTTTGTTTTTCTTACCTTGTTATGAATGGGATAGAGCATGAAAATCCAGAAAACGGTGTTAGCGCTTGGGCTGGCAACGCTGCTCAGCGGCTGTCAGGGTTTAGACAATAATGGACTGATGCAGTCGGGCGCGCAGGCGTTTCAGGCGTACACCCTGAGCGACGATCAGGTTAAGCAGCTGAGCGATAAATCCTGTGAGCAGATGGACAAAGATAATCAGGTTGCGCCTGCGAACAGTGAGTATCAGCAGCGTCTGAACAAGATTGCGGCCGCGCTGGGCGACAACATCAACGGCGTCCCGGCTAACTACAAGGTCTATCAGACCAAAGATGTTAACGCCTGGGCGATGGCCAACGGCTGTATCCGCGTTTATAGCGGCCTGATGGATATGATGACTGACAATGAAGTGGAAGGCGTGCTGGGTCATGAGATGGGGCACGTGGCGTTAGGTCATACGCGCAAGGCGATGCAACTGGCGTATGCCACGACCGCAGCCCGCACGGCAGCAGCCTCAGTGGGCGGCGTGATCGGTTCACTGTCGCAGTCGCAGCTGGGTGAGATGGGGGAAAAACTGGTCAATGCGCAGTTCTCCCAGACACAGGAATCACAGGCGGATGACTACTCCTACGATTTGATGAAGAAGCGCAACATCAACCCGGAAGGCCTGGTCACCAGCTTTGAGAAACTGGCGAAACTGGAACAGGGACGTCAGAGCTCGATGTTTGACTCGCACCCGGCTTCTGAAGCGCGCGCCGAGCACATCCGCGAACGTATTGCTGCTGACGCGAAGTAATACGGACGGCAGGCGCGTGCATTGTGCATGCGCCTGCAGAGCGTGTCAGGTCAGTATCTGTGGCCTAACGTTTGAATATCTGATCCACCATCGAACCTAAATCGAGTTTGTTCTCGTGCAGTGAGGCTTCATCCATATGCCCCTGCGGTGACATCTTATCAATCAGCTGCGGCAGGATAACTGCCAGCGTGCCCGCTGCGCCTTTCACGTCGGTTCCCAGCTTATCCGCCAGTGACTGCAGTTCCGCCTCACCAAACGCCGAGTGGATGTCGCTGTGTTCTACAGGCTGATTCGTCCCGGTGCCGATCCACGAACCAAACACCTCACCCAGCCCGCCCTGCTGGAATTTTTGCAGCAGCACTTCGATGCCGCCCTGCTCCTGTACCCAGTGCCAGACCGCCTGCAACTGCCCAGGCAGATGCCCGTCGCTTTGGTTGCCCTGCAGCGCTTCCGCCAGTTCATCCAGAAAGCCCATAATTGCCTCCACGTTGAGAATTGATATCAGTCAGTTTAGTTGCTGATGCGTGGTTACGCCTGAGGCGCGTGCGCTATCAAAAGCGGGAGAAAAATCCGGAGGGGAAAAAGCGGATGGTGACCGTTACTGACACTGCGCCGCTTCAGGTGGCAGCGCAAAGCCTGCCGGGTTGACCCGGCAGGCTCAGGACGGGATTAGCCTTTGTTCACGGCCTGAACATGCAGCATATCCAGTGCCAGCGTCGCCGCCGCCAGTGCTGTCAGATCGGCGTGATCGTAACCCGGTGCCACTTCCACCAGATCCATGCCGACAATGTTCATGCCCTGCAGGCCACGAATCAGCTTGGTCGCTTTATCGGTGGTCAGGCCGCCAATGACCGGTGTGCCGGTGCCAGGCGCATGGGCCGGATCCAGGCAGTCGATGTCGAAGGTCAGGTAAACCGGCAGATCGCCGACGGTGCGTTTCACTTCGGCGAGGATATCGTCAACGCTGCGGTCATTAACCTGCGCCGCATCCAGCACGTTGAAGCCCAGGCTCCTGTCGAACTCGGTACGGATACCGATCTGCACGGAGTGCTGTGGATCGATCAGACCCTCTTTCGGCGCGGTAAAGAACATGGTGCCGTGGTCAAAGGTCGGGCCGTTGGAGTAGGTATCGGTATGGGCATCGAAATGCACCAGCGCCATCTTGCCGAAATGTTTCGCATGGGCGCGCAGCAGAGGCAGCGTAACGTAGTGGTCACCGCCAAAGGTCATCATGCGCTTGCCATTGGCCAGCAGTTTTTCCGCATGGGCCTGTAACTTGTCAGAGAGGTCCTGCGAGTCGCCGAAGGCGTAAACCAGATCGCCACAGTCGACGACGTTCAGGCGCTGACGCAGGTCGAAATCCCACGGCCAGCGGCAGCCTTCCCAGGCCAGATTAGTTGAGATCTGACGGATTGCGCCCGGACCCAGGCGGCTGCCCGGACGACCGGAAGTGGCGGCATCAAACGGCACGCCGGTGATAACCCACTCGGCGTCGCTGTCGTAAGGCTGGAAATTCAGCGGAAAACGCATGAAGCCAAAGGCGTTAGAAACCAGGGAGTTGTCGTACTGATTGCCAAGCGTGTTATACATAATTGCTCTCTCTATGTGCGTAAGTCGGGCCAGGCCCGCAAGCCATTAAGGTTGAGATGAAAAAAATCCCCTCCGCGTCGTTAGGCCCGACGAGGAAGGGATTGAGTGGTTCAGATTATCGACATAGTTAACGGCAACTGCAATATGCGATTGCGGGCTGCCGGGGCCGATTACTCATCTTCTAAATAGGTGTATCCGTAGAGGCCGCTCTCAAACTCTTCCAGGAACTGCGCGCGCAGTTCGTCGTCGAGATCGGACGCCTGCACCTGATTGCGGAACAGCGCCATCAGCTCGTTAGGATCAAGCTGCACATAACGCAGCATGTCAGCCACGGTGTCACCTTCATCCGAAAGCTGCACTTCGACTTCGCCATTTTCGCGTGCGTAGACATCCACCGCCTCGGTGTCACCGAACAGGTTGTGCATGTTGCCCAGGATTTCCTGATACGCCCCGACCATAAAGAAGCCCAGCATCGGCGGGTTATCAACGTCATATTGCGGCATCGGCATAGTAGTCGCGATACCGTCGCCATCCACGTAGTGATCGATGGTGCCATCTGAGTCACAGGTGATGTCGAGCAGTACGGCGCGGCGCTCCGGCTTCTTGTTCAGCCCTTCCAGCGGCAGGACCGGGAACAGCTGATCGATACCCCACGCATCCGGCATAGACTGGAACAGCGAGAAGTTAACGTAGATCTTATCCGCCATCCGCTCCTGCAGTTCGTCGATGATCGGACGGTGCGCACGGTTGCTGGGATCCAGATGCTGCTGAATGTAGTGGCAGATGCTCAGATAGAGCTGCTCAGCCCATGAACGCTGTTTGAGATCGTAAGTGCCGGACGCGTAGCCGGTGTGGATATCAGACAGATCCATCTGGCTGTCATGCAGCCATTCACGCAGCGAACGACGGGTGTCCGGCTCGTGCATCTCCTGCCAGGTTTCCCACATGCTGAGGATCGGGCGCGGCGCATCCGCATCCGGCGTTTCGGGTTCGCTGAACTCGTTACGCTCCACACCGATGATGTTGGAGACCAGCACCGTGTGGTGCGCGGTCACGGCACGACCGGACTCGGTGATCACCGTCGGATGGTCCAGACCGTGCTCATCACAGGCCGCACCAATCGCCCAGATCACATTGTTGGCGTACTCATTCAGGCCATAGTTGACCGAGCAGTCCGACTGCGAGCGTGTGCCTTCATAATCGACACCGAGACCGCCGCCCACGTCGAAACATTTGATATTAACGCCCAGCTTCGCCAGTTCGACGTAGAAGCGCGCCGACTCACGCACACCGGTGGCGATATCGCGGATATTGGACATCTGCGAACCCAGATGGAAGTGCAGCAGCTGCAGGCTGTCGATGCGACCCACTTCACGCATGATCTCAACCAGCTTCAGCACCTGGGTCGCGGACAGACCAAACTTCGACTTTTCGCCGCCGCTCGACTGCCATTTACCGGAGCCCTGAGAAGCCAGACGCGCACGGATACCGAGACGCGGCACCACATTCAGACGCTCTGCTTCTTCCAGCACCAGCCGGACTTCTGTCATCTTCTCCAGCACCAGATAGACCTTGTGGCCCATCTTCTCGCCGATCAGCGCCAGACGAATATATTCGCGGTCTTTATAGCCGTTACAGACGATCACTGAGCGGGTCTGTCCGGCGTGCGCCAGCACCGCCATCAGCTCTGCTTTGGAACCTGCTTCCAGTCCCAGCGGTTCTCCAGAGTGGATCAGCGATTCGATGACGCGTTTGTGCTGGTTAACTTTGATCGGGTAAACCAGGAAGTAGTCGCCTTTGTAACCGTAAGATTCACGCGCACGCTTAAAGGCGGCGTTAATCGAACGCAGACGATGCTGCAGGATCTGCGGGAAGCAGAACAAGGCGGGCAGACGCTGGCCCTGTGCTTCGCGCTCTTTCACCAGGCGGGCTAAATCGACGCGCACATCCGGACGGTCCGGATCGGGGCAGACACTGATGTGGCCCAGTTCGTTAACGTCGTAATAGTTGTTGCCCCACCAGGCGATGTTGTACGTACGCAACATTTTGCTCGCATCCTGATCGTTCATTGCAACCTCCTGCATGGAGCGGAGTGTACCCTGTTCGCCAGCTGACGAACCTTTGATATTCTTCATGTCGTCAGACATCGCGAACCTCAATTTTCCGTTGAAAGATAGAACTGTTAACCGGCTTTATGGCCGCTAATCTGAAAACCTGTTGCCACATTAAATCCACTGTCCTGTTCACCTGACATTGCCGTCAGCGCGATTCACGCATGAGAGTTAAGTGTAAAACACCCTGGCCATCTCCGTTGAAACAGAGAACATTTAACCGATCACTATTGACCATGGATAATCTGCGTCGTTCCGCTGCGCGGGCGCAGAGAAGAGACAAAACCGATCGAGCAGAGATAAAGATTAGCCGGCGCCTGTGTCGGTAAAATTACCGCATCGGACGTCGTGTCGGCAGAAAAGAGAAACAGATGGGAAGCAGGAGAGAGCCAGCGCCACGCCGCAGCGCAGAGAACCGGAAAAAGAAAAAGCGTGGTTCATTACTTGTATCACCTCCGCATATGCCAGGGGCACATGGAAAACAACCTGGGTGAAAGCCAGATCAGAGTCCGACAGGCGCGACGCAGAGAGTGGCGTCATTCTTGCTGCTGCTCTCGAAGCAGCGGCGTTTTATACCGTTTACGGCCCAAAAATGCAAAAAGATTATCCGGGAATTGCGTGAAGTGTCAGCAAATTATGTCGATAACGATAACAGGTTAAATGCTGAAACAGAAAAAGGGCTGGTAATTGGTTTACCCTCTATCCTAAAATAGCCGTCCAGATGGTTTTCCATCTAAACAGGTTACTATCCAGGCGGTGTTGGCCCGCTGTGCTGACACAACCTCACTGCTCGCGGCTTTGCCTGAAGGGGCGTCAGGTCAGACAACCTCACTGGCGCTATGCAGTCGTACTCAAACCATATTTAAGGTAAAGAACAGAATGGCTAAACACCTTTTTACGTCCGAGTCCGTATCAGAAGGACATCCCGATAAAATCGCCGACCAGATCTCTGATGCTGTGCTGGATGCGATCCTTGAACAGGATCCGAAAGCGCGCGTGGCCTGCGAAACTTACGTTAAAACCGGTATGGTGCTGGTTGGCGGTGAAATCACCACCAGCGCCTGGGTCGATATCGAAGAGATCACCCGCAAGACCGTACGTGAAATCGGCTATGTTCATTCCGATATGGGCTTTGATGCCAACTCCTGTGCGGTATTAAGCGCGATTGGTAAACAGTCTCAGGATATCAACCAGGGCGTTGACCGCACCGATCCGCTGGAACAGGGCGCGGGCGATCAGGGCCTGATGTTCGGCTATGCCACCAACGAAACAGACGTGCTGATGCCTGCGCCGGTGACCTATGCGCACCGTCTGGTGCAGCGTCAGGCTGAAGTGCGTAAAAACGGCACCCTGCCTTGGCTGCGTCCGGATGCCAAGAGCCAGGTCACTTTCCAGTATGACGATGGCAAAATCGTCGGCATCGATGCCGTTGTGCTCTCTACCCAGCACGCGGAATCCATCAGCCAGAAAGATCTGCAGGAAGCGGTGATGGAAGAGATCATCAAGCCGGTTCTGCCAGCAGAATGGCTGAGCGCCTCAACCAAATATCACATCAACCCAACCGGTCGCTTTGTGATTGGCGGCCCGATGGGCGATTGCGGTCTGACCGGTCGTAAAATCATCGTTGACACCTACGGCGGCATGGCGCGTCACGGTGGCGGTGCGTTCTCGGGTAAAGATCCGTCAAAAGTTGACCGCTCTGCAGCCTATGCAGCGCGTTACGTGGCGAAAAACATCGTGGCGGCCGGTCTGGCTGACCGTTGTGAAATCCAGGTCTCCTACGCAATCGGCGTGGCTGAACCGACCTCAATCATGGTGGAAACCTTCGGCACTGAGAAAATCTCTACTGAACAGCTGACGCTGCTGGTACGCGAGTTCTTCGACCTGCGTCCATACGGTCTGATTCAGATGCTGGATCTGCTGCACCCAATCTATAAAGAGACGGCGGCTTACGGTCACTTTGGTCGCGAACATTTCCCTTGGGAAAAAACCGACAAAGCGGCCCTGCTGCGTGAAGCCGCTGGCCTGTAAGGTCAGCAGCTGCTGATGAAAACCCTGCCCCTGCGGCGGGGTTTTTTATCGGCTTTTCAGCCCCATCGCTAACCGGAGAATTTTTGCTTCCGCCATCCTTCTGAACAATATCCCCACACCGTTTCAGCGCGCGCCCGTGGACGGAAAAAACGAACCTGACCGGCATGTCTTTCACTCTGCAGCAAATTTTCCATTCTCAGCTACACTTCCTTTCGCTTTTTCTGACGACAAAATGTTAACGATTACAAATTGAAATGCTTTGTTTTTCCTATATTTAGGAATTAACGCACGTAGTTATTATGCTGAAAATGCGTTATTTTCAGCGTCGTCTGATAGCCACTAAATAGAGCATTGTCAGAAACTTAATGAGTGCTATACCTCACTGGTTAATTAATCTTTCCGGGAAAAATATGCTGAATTTCAGGGTTTCAGCGTGTGTAAGCGATTACACTGATGTGATCAGACTCACTTTTTTCCCGCAAAAGGTTTTTTAACATTGATAAAAACAATGATGGATAAACCTGGAGGCTCCCATGCCTGGCAATACACACAAAAGCAGAACTTCAAATAAGGCGATGACCTTATTTGTCTGCTTTCTGGCGGCCCTTGCGGGACTGCTGTTCGGTCTGGATATCGGCGTTATCGCCGGTGCCCTGCCGTTTATCGCAAAGGACTTTAACGTTACTCCCCACCAGCAGGAGTGGATCGTCAGTTCCATGATGTTTGGTGCGGCGGTCGGTGCTATCGGCAGCGGCTGGATGTCATCCCGCCTGGGCCGTAAAAAAAGCCTGATGGCCGGTGCGATTCTGTTCGTTATCGGTTCACTCTGGTCAGCGATGTCGCCAAACCCGGAAATGCTGATCAGCGCCCGCGTTCTGCTGGGCCTGGCCGTCGGTATTGCCTCTTATACCGCCCCGCTTTATCTTTCTGAGATCGCTCCGGAAAAAATTCGCGGCAGTATGATTTCGCTTTACCAGCTGATGATCACCATCGGTATTCTGGGTGCTTACCTTACCGATACCGCCTTCAGCTTTACCGGCAACTGGCGCTGGATGCTGGGCATCATCACCATTCCGGCTCTGCTGTTGCTGATCGGTGTTTTCTTCCTGCCAAACAGCCCACGCTGGCTGGCGGCGCGAGGCAACTTCCGCGATGCGCAACGCGTACTGGATCGTCTGCGTGACACCAGTGAGCAGGCAAAACGTGAGCTGGAAGAGATTCGTGAAAGCCTGAAGGTCAAGCAGTCTGGCTGGGGTCTGTTCACCAGCAGCAGCCACTTCCGTCGTGCGGTCTATCTGGGCATCCTGTTGCAGGTCATGCAGCAGTTTACCGGTATGAACGTCATCATGTACTACGCACCAAAAATCTTTGAAATCGCGGGCTTCACCAACACCACCCAGCAGATGTGGGGCACGGTGATTGTGGGTCTGGTCAACGTACTGGCGACCTTCATTGCTATTGGTCTGGTGGATCGCTGGGGCCGTAAACCTACCCTGATTCTGGGCTTTATGGTGATGGCAGCTGGTATGGGCGTGCTGGGTACGATGCTGCACTTCGGCATTCACTCCGCGGGCGCACAGTACTTCGCGGTCGGTATGCTGCTGATGTTTATCGTTGGTTTTGCGATGTCAGCCGGTCCGTTGATCTGGGTGCTCTGTTCCGAAATTCAGCCGCTGAAAGGCCGCGATTTCGGTATCACGGTTTCCACGACCACCAACTGGATCGCCAACATGATCGTGGGTGCGACCTTCCTGACGATGCTGAATACGCTGGGCAACGCGAACACCTTCTGGGTCTACGCACTGCTTAACCTGTTCTTCATTCTGTTGACCGTGATGCTGATTCCTGAGACCAAAAACGTCTCGCTGGAACACATCGAACGTAACCTGATGGCAGGTAAGAAACTGCGCGACATCGGTTCACGTGACTAATATTACCCGATAAAAAATACGGTAAAAAAAACGGCGGGGTTTCTCTGGAAACCCCGCCGTTTTTATTTGTTCAATGCATGATTAAAGCGTGCTAACCCGCCCTGCCGGCAATGGCTGCCGTATGCAGCAGAGCGCCAGCGCCATAATGAAAATAGTGGCTGTCTGATTATACGGCAGTACTGAATCGGTCAGTCCGCAGATAAACAGTGCCAGCATTGGCAGCGCCACGCCGCGCAGATCGCACTTCTTAAGCCAGCCGCCAGGCACAGCCAGATAGAGCAGCGCCAGCGACAGCGCGCCCAGCCAGCCCTGCAGCGTCGTCACTTCCAGAAACTCGTTGTGCATGTTGTACTTAACGTTGGTGTAGCCTTCACCATTAAGCGGATAGTGCGCCATGATGAACTCCCGCGCCTCCGTGGTGCGTACATCCGGCGTGGCAAAACCGCCATGATGCTCAATAAAGTTGACCGCCCCGCCCCAGATAGCCACGCGTGCGCCCAGCGAGGTCGAGCTGTTTGACCCGTAATTCTCAATGTCCTGCATCCCTTCTACCCAGCGGTTACTGGTCATCAGGATCAGCACCGCCAGCACGCCCACCAGTAATGCGCTGATTCGCCAGTTGGTCAGCAGCGACAGCCGGTAGGTCTGCAACAGGAACAGCAGCCCCACGGCAATCAGTGCAATCAGCGTTACGCGGGTGCCGCACAGGTAGAGCAAGGCAAAGGTCACAGCCAGCACAGTGATATCGGCAATCTTCCAGTATGCGTGCGTCTCGTAACGGCTCAGCCACAGCCAGGTGCAGTAGATAAACAGAATCATGTAGGAGGACATCGAGGCCGCTTCGGTGGTGAGCTTGATGCGGATATTCTCGGTATAGAGATGCTCATGAATACCAAAGCCCAGCGTAATCAGCAGACCGACCAGAATTAACACTTTTCCAATGCGCAGCGTGGTTGCAGAGACCCGGTTGCCATAAATCGCCAGACTGAGCAGCACAAAGGCTCCCAGCAACAGCCGCTTCGCCCCCAGCAGATAGTTGGCGATATTGGTGATGGCATCGTTTGAGGGTGCGGTTTCAAGCCCCTTTGTGTGTATCGCCCAGAACAGACGGATCAGAGCAAAGAGAATCAGCACAGCAAACAGGACGACATAAAAACCGTTCTCTTTAAACGCCACTCGCCTGCGCACCAGGCCATACAACACAGATGCGACGGAGAGATAAGAGACCAGATAAAATATTTTTTGCGGCAGGCCGGAAATAAACATATTCAGTGACAGCGCCAGACAGAGCGCAATAACTGAAGCATTAACCATTAACGTTAATCCATTACGACTGCTTTTATTCGTCATGCTTAACCTCAGTCAGACGGTTAAACGCACTCATCAGGTGCTTCATATAATTTTCCTCATAAAAACCGGTGATGCTCGCTTTAATAACCTGATGATCGGGAAAGTGGAAATCCCGGCTCATGGCGTTGAGAATAGCGGCCAGCGCCATGCTGTCATTAGTGGGGTAGAGCTGACCATTGAGACCGTTCTGAATAATCTCTGACGGGCCACTGATGCAGTCGGATGAGACGCAGTAGACACCCCGAGACATCGCCTCCAGCAGGATTAGCGGAAAGCCTTCAAAGTTCGAGGTCATGATCAGACAGGTGACCTGTCTGATATGGCGGATGACATACTCCCAGGCGTTCTCCTGCCAGCCATGCCAGGTAATACGATCCTGAATGCCGAGTTGCGTCACGTAGTGCTGACACTGCGTCAGATCTTCTCCGTCACCCACAATCTCCAGCGTCCATGGCGCATCCAGATGCTTCAACGCATCAAACAGATCTTTAAGCTGTTTCTGCCGCTGAAAATGGACGCGACCGATATAGAGAAACTTCAGCCCCTGCGGCCTGCCGATAACCACGTCATTACGCCGGATCGGGTTATAGATGACGTCAACGTCAGTAGCGGGTGCGCCCAGCTCCACCAGCTGCTCTTTGATCTGCTTACTGATGGCAAAATGGTGATCGGCCCGCAGCAGATAGTGGGGACGGTAGCGCTCCCGCGGTGGCAGGTGCATCCAGCTCGACAACACGATTTTGCGTCCTGAGAGCGTAATGGCCCGGCGCGTCATCAGACAGGGAATGGTGTTGAGGGTCAGAACATGGTCGGGCTGATAGCGACGAAAGAAGGCGGCCATTCTCAGCGTGTGAATAAGATTTTTTATTTTCTTATTACGCAGCGTGCAGACGCTCTCTGATAAAACGGCGTTGGCGGTCCAGGCACGGGAGAGGCTCTCCTCTCCGCTGTTGATAATAAACAGCCCTGCTTCCGTTTCGGATTCCTTATTCAGGGCGGTAATCAGCTGGCAGGTCACATTCTCCATACCGCCGCGGCCAGCCATGAGATCGGTAACCAGCACAATACGCTGTTTCCTGATGTTATTATTTTTCATTGCGTTGTCCGTACACTGTGCCTTCCGCTTCTGATCCATTCACTCTGCAGTGAACATTATCAACAGGATATTCTAAAAAAGACCGTAACAATATTTAATCCAGAATTTTAACTAATCGCAGGGCTACGCCGGGCCACACGAACACTGTGGATCGTATGGTTCGAAACTGGCGGATGAGTATAGTCGCTGCGCTGTCGTTTTCGCGGGTAACGTTGAGTTCCTGGGCGACGGCGATTATTCTGAGCGCCATGAAAACACCTCGTCTCCCCATTGCCCTGCAGCAGGCCGTGATGCGCTCACTGCGCCAGTCGCTTGAGCGTGCAAATCAGGCCCTGAAAACCCATTATCCGGAACCGAAGCTGCTCTACCAGCAACGCGGTACGGCAGCGGGCACCGCCTGGCTGACATCCTGGGAGATCCGCATCAATCCGGTGCTGCTGCTGGAAAACCAGCAGGCATTTATCGATGAAGTGGTGCCGCACGAGCTGGCGCATCTGCTGGTGTGGAAACAGTTTGGCCGCGTCGCACCGCACGGCAAAGAGTGGAAGTGGATGATGGAGCAGGTGCTGGGGGTGCCGGCACGCCGCACCCATCAGTTTGAGATCGCCTCCGTGCGCAGTAACACCTTTGCTTACCGCTGCCAGTGCCAGCAGCATCAGCTGACGGTTCGCCGCCACAATCGTATTCTGCGCAAAGAAAGTGAATATCGCTGCGTGCACTGCGGCAGCCTGCTGGTCGCAGGCGAGTTTGTCGCTTCCTGAGAACAATCCCCATTCCGCCCTATTCCACATTCTGTTAACCTGCCGCCCTTTTTCGTACCAGGAAGAAATCCGGAATATGTCTCGCATACTAAGTCTGGCGGTTGCGCTGCTGTTTGCACCTGCCGCTGACGCTCTTAATCTGAATAACTATCATCAAAATAACTTCCAGCAGGCCAAAACCTTTGCGGCGGCGATTAACGCCGATGCACCGGGTTCGTTCTACTGTGGCTGTAAGATTCAGTGGCAGGGCAAAAAGGGCATTCCCGATCTCAACAGCTGTGGCTATCAGGTGCGCAAGAACGCCAATCGCGCCGGGCGCATTGAGTGGGAACATGTGATGCCGGCCTGGGAGTTTGGTCATCAGCGCCAGTGCTGGCAGGACGGTGGCCGCAAAAACTGCAGCAAGGATCCCGAGTATCGCCGCATCGAAACTGATTTGCATAACCTTCAGCCCGCAGTGGGTGAAGTGAATGGCGACCGTGGTAACTTCGCCTACAGTCAATGGAACGGCAGCGAGAAGCAGTACGGTCAGTGTGAGATGAAGATCGATTTCAAACTTAAACAGGCGGAGCCACCCGCGCGGGCGCGCGGTGCCATTGCCCGCACCTATTTCTATATGCGCGACCAGTACCATCTGCGCATTTCGCGCCAGCAGACGCAGCTGTTTACCGCCTGGGACAAGCTCTATCCTGTCACAAAATGGGAGTGCGAACGCGACCAGCGCATTGCAAAGATTCAGGGCAATCACAATCCATATGTGCAGCAGGCTTGCCAGCGCTAAAATCCCTGCCCTACACTAGCTTTTTTTCCCCATGACGCCGCCGCAGCGCGGCGTCCGGTTTCAGGAACCTTATGCGCATACCTCGCATCTATCACGCCGGGCCATTAGAGATCGGCAGTGAAATTACCCTGGATGAAGATGCATCCAATCATGTGGGCCGGGTACTCCGGATGACGGCAGGCCAGCGTCTGGAACTCTTTGATGGCACTAATCTGACTTTTGCAGCAGAGATCACGCATGTTGATAAAAAGCGTGTAAAAGTATCGGTCACAGAGAGCCAGCCGGACGATCGCGAGTCACCTTTGCATCTGCATTTAGGTCAGGTGATGTCGCGCGGTGAAAAAATGGAATTCACTATCCAGAAATCGATCGAACTGGGCGTGAATGTCATTACACCCTTGTTTTCCGAGCGCTGTGGCGTAAAGCTTGATGCTGAACGTCTGGCGAAGAAGATCCAGCAGTGGCAGAAAATTGCTATTGCCGCCTGCGAGCAGTGTGGCCGTAATCGCGTGCCGGAGATTCGTGAAGCGATGACGCTGGAAGCCTGGTGTGAAGAGGCTGACAGCGGTCTGAAGCTCAACCTGCATCCGCGCGCCAGTCACAGCATCAATACGCTGCCACAGCCTGTTGAGCGGGTACGACTGCTGATTGGCCCTGAAGGCGGTTTGTCTGCGGACGAGATTGCGATGACGGCACAGCACGATTTTACTGACATTCTGCTTGGCCCACGGGTATTGCGTACCGAAACCACCGCGCTGACGGCCATTACGGCACTTCAGGTGAGGTTTGGCGACCTGGGTTAAGCGATACTTTCAGCGGAAAGAGCGCAGGCATGATGTCCTGACCGATCGGCCCACTGCAGACCGAACCAGACGAGGCGGTAAATACCGCCTCACCGAGGAGATAATAATGATTAAACTTGGCATCGTGATGGACCCTATTTCGTCCATCAATATTAAAAAAGACTCCAGCTTCGCTATGCTGCTGGAAGCACAGCGCCGTGGTTACGAAATTCACTACATGGAGATGCACGATCTCTCTATGCGCGGTGGCGTGGCCTCTGCCCGCACCCGCCTGCTGACCGTCGAGCAGAACCCTGACAACTGGTATCAGTTCGGCAGCGAGCAGGTGATCCCGCTGGCTGACCTGAACGTGGTGCTGATGCGCAAAGATCCGCCATTCGACACCGAGTTCATCTATGCGACCTACATTCTGGAGCGCGCAGAAGAGCTGGGCACGCTGATCGTGAACAAACCGCAGAGCCTGCGTGACTGTAACGAAAAGCTCTATACCGCCTGGTTTGCCGAGTTCACGCCTGACACCCTGGTGACCCGCAGCAAAGCGCAGCTGCGTGCCTTCTGGCAGGAGCATGGCGACATCATCATGAAGCCGCTGGATGGCATGGGTGGCGCGTCGATTTTCCGCGTGAAGAAAGACGATCCTAACTTTGGTGTGATTACCGAAACCCTGACCGAGCATGAGAGCCGTTTCTGCATGGCGCAGAACTACATTGCGGCGATCAAAGAAGGTGACAAACGCGTGCTGGTTGTGGATGGCGAACCGGTGCCTTACTGCCTGGCACGTATCCCGCAGGGCGGTGAAACGCGTGGCAACCTCGCCGCCGGTGGTCGTGGTGAAGCGCGTCCGCTGAGCGAAAGCGACTGGGAAATTGCGCGCCGTGTTGGCCCGACACTGAAAGCAAAAGGACTGATTTTTGTCGGTCTCGACATCATCGGTGATAAAC
This sequence comes from Pantoea sp. 9140, assembly GCF_000745295.1. Classification (NCBI taxonomy): domain Bacteria; kingdom Pseudomonadati; phylum Pseudomonadota; class Gammaproteobacteria; order Enterobacterales; family Erwiniaceae; genus Pantoea; species Pantoea sp. 9140. The sequence continues at coordinate 3,155,930 of NZ_JQNO01000001.1, forward strand.
TGACTGAAGTTAACGTGACCAGCCCAACCTGCATTCGTGAAATTGAGGCTGCGTTCCCGATCTCCATCACCGGCATGTTGATGGATGCCATTGAGAAGCGCCTGGGCTGAGCAAGAAGCCGGGGCGTGGCTCCGTGATCAACCCAATACCGGTGCGGCCGTCGCGTGCCGGTTATTTTTTTGGTACATCGTGTGAGAATGAATTTACAACATCACTTTTTGATTGCCATGCCTTCATTGCAGGATCCTTTCTTCAAGCGTTCCGTGGTCTATCTCTGCGAACATAACGAAGAGGGCGCAATGGGACTGATCATCAATAAACCCATGGAAAACCTGACGGTTGAAGGCATTCTGAAGAAGCTGAAAATCTCTGCCGACGATCGCGACCCGGCCATCAGGCTGGATAAACCGGTGTTTACCGGCGGCCCGCTGGCAGAGGATCGTGGCTTTATCCTGCACTCAGCACAACGCACCTTTACCTCCAGCATCCGTGTCTCAGATAACACCATTATCACCACATCCCGTGACGTGCTGGAGTCGATCGGCACCGCGTCTCAGCCCACCAATGTGCTGGTCGCGCTGGGCTATTGCGCCTGGGAAAAAGATCAGCTGGAAAATGAGCTGATGGAAAATGCCTGGCTGACCACGCCAGCTAACAGCAATATCCTGTTCCAGACGCCGATTTCAGAGCGCTGGCGCGAAGCGGCGCGCAGTATTGGCGTCGATATTCACAACATGGCCAGCGACGCGGGACACGCCTGATGTCAACTCAGACTCTGTTAGGTTTCGACTTCGGCACCAAAAGTATTGGTGTCGCTGTAGGTCAGGAACTCACGGGCAGCGCCCGTCCGCTGACCGCGATTAAAGCGCAGGATGGCATCCCGGACTGGCAGGTGATTGAAAAGCTGCTGAAAGAGTGGCAGCCCGATTTCGTGGTCGTCGGCCTGCCGCTGAATATGGATGGCACCGAGCAGCCGCTGACCGATCGCGCGCGTAAATTTGCCAACCGCCTGCACGGTCGCTTTGGCATCCGGGTAGAGCTGCAGGATGAACGACTCAGCACGGTAGAAGCACGTGCTGGCCTGTTTGAGCGCGGCGGCTATCGCGCGCTCAACAAAGGGTCGGTCGATTCACAGTCCGCGGCCATCATTTTGCAGGACTGGTTCGAAAACCATTACTGATCTGCTTACTCAATCAGACCGGCGGCCTGACGCGCCAGCCGGCTCTGCTCAAACGTCTGCATACCGGCCTGCGCGCCGGTCTGCAGCAGCGCAGGGATTTGGTGCATCTTACCTTCCCGAATCAGATTAGTGATGCCGGGCGTGGCGATCAACACTTCAAACAGTCCGATGCGCGATCCGGCAATTGAAGGCACCAGCCGCTGCGCAATCACTGCTTTCAGGCTGCCCGCCAGCTGCGTACGCACCAGCTGTTTCTCCTCCGCCGGAAAGACATCCACCAGCCGGTCCACCGCCTGCGCTGCGCCGCGGGTGTGCAGCGTCGCCAGTACCAGATGACCAGTCTCCGCCGCCGTCAGCGCCTGACGGATGGTGTCGCTGTCGCGCAGTTCGCCCAGCAGGATGACGTCGGGATCTTCACGCAGCGCCGCCTTTATCCCCAGCGAGAACGAATCGCAGTGCAGGCCAATTTCGCGCTGCTGAATCAGCGACTGCTGGCTGTGATGGATAAATTCAATCGGGTCTTCCAGCGTAATGATGTGGCGCGCCTGCTGGCGGTTCAGCGCATCGACCAGCGCCGCCAGCGTGGTCGATTTACCGCTGCCGGTCGCACCGGTCACCAGAATCAGGCCATCCTGCTGCTCGAGCAGCGTCGGCACAACGGCGGGCAGTTGCAGGCTCTCCAGCGTCGGGCACGCGGTGGCAATGATACGCAGCGCCAGTGACAGGCCGTTGCGCTGCATAAACAGATTTGCACGCAGACGCTGGCCGCAGGTCAGGCTCAGGGCGAAATCGAGCTGCCCTGCATGCTCCAGCTGCTGACGCTGCGGGTCACTGAGCCAGCGGGTCATAAACTCTGCCATCCAGGCGGCAGAAAGTCTGGCCTGCTGCGGAATCACCTCCAGCCTTCCCTGCCGCCGCCAGTAGGGCAAATGTCCGCTGCAAAGGTGCAGATCGGCGGCATTATGCTTTACACTAAGCCCCACCATTTCATCCAGATTCATAATTTCTCCTGACTATGACTTCAATCCAGCAGAACCTACAGCAAGTGCGACAGCGAATCGCCGCCGCTGCCGCGCGTTGCGGCCGCGCTCCGGAAGAAATAACCCTGCTTGCAGTCAGCAAAACCAAACCTGCGAGCGCGGTCAAAGAAGCCTTTGCCGCTGGCCAGATTGCCTTCGGTGAAAATTACGTCCAGGAAGGGGTTGAAAAGGTTCAGGCACTGGCCGCACATCCTGAACTGGCGTGGCACTTCATCGGCCCGTTGCAGTCCAACAAAAGCCGTCTGGTGGCAGAGCATTTCGCCTGGTGTCACACCATTGACCGCCAGCGCATTGCGCAGCGGCTCAACGATCAGCGGCCCGCCTCGCTGCCACCACTGAATGTGTTAATTCAGGTAAATATCAGTGACGAGAACAGCAAATCTGGCATCATGCTGGAGGCCATTTCCGGGCTGGCGGAGCAGATCGCTGCCCTGCCGCAACTGCGGCTGCGGGGATTGATGGCGATTCCGGCAGCGGAGAGTGATTACCAGCGGCAGCTGGCGGTGTGTCAGCAGATGGCGGAAGCCTTCCGGCAGTTGCAACAGCACTATCCGCAGGCAGATACGCTTTCGCTGGGAATGAGCGATGACATGGAGGCGGCAATCGCCGCAGGCAGTACGATGGTGCGTATCGGCACCGCCATTTTTGGCGCACGAGATTATGCGCACAACTCACAACAATAACAGAGGAACTTCATGTTAACACTGACGTTTTTAGTAAAAACGCTGATCGATCTCTACGTCATGGTGCTGTTGTTACGCATCTGGATGCAGTGGTCCCGCTGCGATTTTTACAATCCAGTGGCGCAGTTTGTCGTAAAAGTGACACAGCCGATTGTTAAGCCACTGCGCCGCATACTGCCGGCTCTGGGGCCGATTGATACCGCCTCGCTGCTGCTGGCCTTTGTGCTGACCACGCTGAAATACCCGATTTTACTGCTGATTCAGGTAGGCGTGTTCTCGGTCGATCCGACGAATCTCCTGGTCGGTCTGCTATCGCTGGTGAAATCCGCCGGCTATCTGGTCTTCTGGGTCATCATCGTTCGCTCTCTGATGAGCTGGATCAGCCAGGGCCGTGGCCCGGTCGATTATCTGCTGGTGCAGTTGACCGAGCCGATGATGGCACCTATTCGCCGTATTCTGCCTGCGATGGGCGGCATCGATTTCTCAGCGATGATCGTCATCCTGGTGCTGTATGCCCTGAACTTTCTCGGCATGGACCTGTTCCCGGGTCTCTGGTATCTGCTGTAAATGAATCAAACTGGAACTGTTATGCAAAAAGTTGTGCTCGCAACCGGCAATCCCGGCAAAGTGCGTGAACTGGCGGAGTTACTCTCCGCCTTTGGTCTGGATATCGTCGCGCAGACTGACCTTGGGGTTGAATCGGCAGAAGAGACTGGCCTGACCTTTATTGAGAACGCGATTCTCAAGGCGCGTCACGCGGCACAGATCACCGGATTACCGGCCATCGCCGATGACTCCGGTCTGGCCGTGGATGCGCTGGGCGGCGCGCCTGGCATCTACTCGGCGCGCTACGCCGGTGAAGAGGCCAGCGATCAGCAGAACCTGGAGAAACTGCTGCAGGCGCTGGAAAACGTGCCTGACGGTCAGCGCCAGGCGCAGTTCCACTGCGTGCTGGTCTATCTGCGTCATGCGGAAGACCCGACGCCGCTGGTGTTCCACGGCAGCTGGCAGGGCGAGATTGCCCGCTCCGCCTCTGGCGCCGGTGGCTTTGGTTATGACCCGATTTTCTTTGTCACGGCGCTGGGTAAAACCGCGGCCGGGCTGAGCAAAGCGGAAAAAGGTGCAGTTTCTCACCGGGGTAAAGCATTGACGCTGTTGCTGGAAGCGATGCGTAATGCCTAATCTGCCGCCGTTAAGTCTCTACATCCACATTCCGTGGTGCGTACAGAAGTGTCCCTACTGTGATTTTAACTCCCACGCGCTGAAAGATGAGGTGCCGCACGTTGAATACGTGCAGCACCTGCTGCGCGATCTGGAGATCGACCTGCCGCTGATCAATGGCCGGGAAGTGCGCACGATTTTCATTGGCGGCGGTACGCCCAGCCTGCTGAGCAGCAGTGCGATGCAGATGCTGATGGATGGCGTGCGGGCGCGTCTGACGCTCGCCCCTGATGCGGAAGTGACCATGGAAGCCAATCCTGGCACCGTGGAAGCTGACCGGTTCAGCGCTTATCAACGTGCCGGTATCAACCGTATTTCGATTGGTGTACAGAGTTTCAGTCCGCAAAAGTTGCAGCGTCTGGGCCGTATTCATGGTCCGGAAGAGGCCGTCCGCGCCGCCGAACTGGCAGAGTCGCTGTCGCTGCGCAGCTTTAACCTCGACCTGATGCATGGCCTGCCCGATCAGTCGCTGGAAGAGGCGCTCGACGATTTACGTCAGGCGATTGCGCTGAATCCGCCGCATCTCTCCTGGTATCAGCTCACCATCGAACCCAACACCCTGTTTGGCTCACGCCCGCCGGTGCTGCCGGATGATGATGCATTGTGGGACATTTTCGAGCAGGGCGATCGGCTGCTGCAGGCGGCCGGTTATCAGCAGTATGAGACCTCCGCCTACGCGAAGCCGGGATATCGCTGTGAACACAACCTCAACTACTGGCGCTTTGGCGACTATCTGGGGATTGGCTGTGGCGCACACGGCAAGCTGACCCAGCCGGATGGCCGCATTGTCCGCACGGTGAAAACCCGTCATCCGCGTGGCTTCATGCAGGGTAACTACCGCGAAAAGCAGTATGAGGTTGTCGATAGCGACAAGCCGTTTGAATATTTCATGAACCGCTTTCGCCTGCTGGAGGCCGCGCCGCGCGACGAGTTCAGCCGCTACACCGGTTTGTCAGAGCAGGTGATCCGTCCACAGATGGATGCCGCGATTGCCGCCGGTTACGTGACGGAAACCGCTGAGCAGTGGCAGATTACGGAGAAAGGGAAGCTGTTCCTGAATTCGCTGCTGGAGCTGTTCTTAGCGGAAGAGTGAGTGCGGAAGAGTAAAAAAGCGCCTCAGCCCGTCAGGCTGAGGCGTTAACTTATTTTTTCAGTGCGCCGGTAAGCTGTTTACGCTGATCTTCCAGCGAAATCACGCGATTACACACTTCGTGTCCGAAGTTCTGGAAATCCTGCTCCTGCTTGCTCCACTCAGCCTGAATCGACTGTTGCAGACCGCCCAGATTGCCCATAATCGCCTGCAGCGGATTACTGCCGCCACTGCCCTGCTTACTGCCCATCTCATTCAGACTGTCCTGCATCACGCCGCCCAGCGTTGACTGCACCAGCCTTTCGCCTTCGGCGCGCACCTGATCGATCGCCTGATGGTGGAACGTCAGACCGTCTTCACGGTGTTCAATGATGCGGTTCATCTGCTGTTTCAGCTGGCCATTCAGCGTGGTCAGGCGATTACGCACGTTGCTGTCGGTGCCCAGTTTTTCAACGATGACCCGATCCAGTGCCGCACGTCCTTTCTCCAGACGGGAGGTCGCTCCGCTGTCGATCCACGGCAGATCGCGCCGCAGCGCGTTCTGATAGTCGATCGCTTTCTGACGTTCAGCGATATCCAGCGAAACTTTCTGGCCATTGAACTGCACGTCGCCCTGCGGCGAGATTTCCATATTGCCGTTAGCACCGACCACCTGCACGCTCTGCGGTTTAATCACCACATCGTCCTGCGGCTTAACGCTGCATTCGTAGGCTGCCTGAGCCTGAGTTGCTGCCACCAGCAGCACAGCAAGAAGCGCTTTACGCATCATATCTACTCCCTAAGATCGGGTCTGAAACCCTCCGATCGGGCCGCAGCCCGACACTGTGTGACGACTTAGTCCCACCAGACGTCAAAGAGTTCCGTCATCTGCACATCCTGCAGCTTGCGGTCTTCCAGCCATTTGCGGACCAGCGCACGATGCTCATCGGTGCATTTGCCGGTTTTCTGCAGGCAAACCAGACCTTCCCACACCAGGTAGCCGCTGCCATCAAAGGCCAGGCCGTTAGGATCGATCGCTTCATTGATGAACTGGTTCAGCGTCTCATCAATTTCGCTTTCGCTGGTGCCTTCCGGGAAACGCCAGGCAACGGAGAAGCCCAGTTCCTGAAACTCGTCGATGTGCAGTTTTTTACGTAAACGGCGGCTGCGTTGTGTGGCCATTATTTCACCCTCTCAAACATTAAATCCCATACGCCATGGCCTAAACGCTGCCCGCGCTGCTCAAACTTGGTCAGTGGACGCGTCTCAGGACGCGGCACGTAATTCTGTTGCTCTGACTGATTGCGGTAGCCATCGATGCTGTTCATCACTTCCAGCATATGCTCCGCGTAGGCTTCCCAATCGGTCGCCATGTGGAAAACGCCGCCCAGCTTCAGTTTACGCATCACCAGTTCGGCGAACGGCACCTGGACGATACGGCGTTTATTGTGACGTGCTTTATGCCACGGGTCGGGGAAGAAGAGCTGAACCATGCGCAGCGAGTTATCCGGAATCATTTTCTCCAGCACTTCCACCGCGTCATGGCACATGACCCGCAGGTTCTGTACATCGGCTTCTTTGGCGGCGGCCAGACAGGCACCCACGCCCGGCGCATGCACTTCAATACCCAGGAAGTTCTGATGCGGCGTGTTCTGCGCCATGGTCACCAGCGATGCGCCCATGCCAAAGCCAATCTCCAGCGTGATCGGAGCTTCGCGGCCAAACAGCGCGGGCAGATCGACAGGCTCAGGCTGATATTCCACCCCCATGACCGGCCACAGGGTATCCAGCGCCTGCTGCTGGCCTTTGGTTAAGCGACCCTGGCGGCGCACAAAGCTGCGGATCCGGCGCAATGGCCGCCCGTTCTCATCAAATTCTGGGGTGATGACGTCATTAATCATGTAAAAGCCTGCTGGTTAGCCTGTTCCGGGAAACGGGCATTATGCAAAGTTCATAAGCAGAAGCAAGCCTTTGCAATCTTCCGGTTTACACCCAGGTGCGCATGTGCTGGAATTCCTGCCTGAGTGTAGAGTAAACACGGAAAATTTCCTTCTTATGATGCAAGCGCCGCAGTTCGCGCAACAGGTGCTGGACTGGTATCAGCGCTTTGGTCGCAAAACCCTGCCGTGGCAGCTGGAGAAAACGCCTTATAAGGTGTGGCTCTCCGAAGTGATGCTGCAGCAAACCCAGGTTGCCACGGTTATTCCCTATTTTGAACGCTTCATGGCGCGCTTTCCCACGGTCACCGATCTCGCTGCGGCACCGCTGGATGAGGTGCTGCATCTCTGGACCGGCCTCGGCTACTACGCCCGTGCGCGTAATCTGCATAAAGCGGCTAAGCAGATTGTCGAGGTTCACCGGGGCGAATTCCCGCGTAATTTCGATGATGTTTCTGCCCTGCCCGGCGTTGGCCGCTCCACGGCGGGCGCAATCCTGTCGCTGTCGCTGGGTCAGCATTTCCCGATTCTGGATGGCAACGTCAAGCGCGTGCTGGCCCGCTGCTATGCCGTCAGCGGCTGGCCGGGTAAAAAAGAGGTCGAAAAGCGGCTGTGGCAGATCAGCGAAGAGGTCACACCCGCCGAGGGCGTCAGCCAGTTTAATCAGGCGATGATGGATCTGGGTGCGATTGTCTGTACCCGCTCTAAGCCGAAGTGTGAAATCTGTCCGCTGAACAGCGGGTGTGAGGCGTACGCCAGCAGCAGCTGGGCGAGCTATCCCGGCAAAAAGCCTAAGCAGGTGCTGCCAGAGCGCAGCGGCTGGTTCCTGATGATGCAGGATGGCGATGATGTCTGGCTGGAGCAGCGCCCGCCTGTGGGATTGTGGGGCGGTCTGTTCTGTTTCCCGCAGTTCACCACCGAAGCGGCGCTGAATGACTGGCTGGCGGCGCGTGGCATCCATGCAAAACCGCAACAGCTTACCGCGTTTCGTCACACCTTCAGTCATTTCCATCTCGATATCGTGCCAATGTGGCTGTCGTGGCCTTCTGCCGGGGCGGCGATGGATGAAGCAGGCGGTCTCTGGTATAACTTAGCGCTGCCACCATCTGTGGGATTAGCTGCACCCGTTGAGCGCCTGTTACACGAGCTGCGCCATCCCCGACAACTGGCTTTGGACAGTTGTGAGATTAATGAGGAAGAGTAATGAGCCGCACCATTTTTTGTACTTTTTTACAGCGCGACGCGGAAGGTCAGGATTTTCAACTCTATCCGGGCGACCTGGGTAAGCGTATTTACAACGACATCTCCAAAGAAGCCTGGCAGAAGTGGATGGCGAAACAGACCATGTTGATCAATGAGAAGAAGCTCAACATGATGAATCCCGAAGATCGTAAGGTGCTGGAGAAGGAGATGATCAATTTCCTGTTCGAAGGCAAAGACGTTCATATCGAAGGCTATACACCGCCAGAAGCGTAAACATTCCGGGCCTCATCGCTGAGGCCGGTTATCCAGGTCAGGCTTGCATTTCCAATGAATAAAAAATTAATCGCCCTGCTGGTGATAGCACCACTTTTGGTTTCCTGTTCCGGGTCAAAGAATCAGCAATCCCACGAGGAGTGGGTTAAAGACACCAACGGCTTTGATATTCTGATGGGCCAGTTTGCTCACAATATTGAGAATATCTGGGGTATCAATGAGGTCCTGATCGCCGGACCTAAAGATTACGTCAAATATAGCGACAACTATTACACCCGCAGCCACATCAACTTTGAAAGCGGTAAGCTGACCATCGAGACCATTTCTGGCACCGATCCGATGGCCAGTCTGCGTCAGGCTATCGTGACCACGCTGTTGATTGGCGAAGATCCGGGTAATGTCGATCTCTATTCTGACGCTAACGACATCGAGATCAGTAAAGAGCCGCTGCTCTATGGTCAGGTGCTGGATAACACCGGTCAGCCGATTCGCTGGCAGGGTCGCGCGGAAGCCTTTGCTGACTATCTGATTCAGAATAAATTAATGCGCCGCACCTCGGGTCTGCATGTGATTTACTCTATTTCGATTCCGATGGTACCGAACCACCTGGATAAGCGTGCGCACAAATACCTGCCGATGGTGCGTAAAGCCGCCGAGCAGTATGGTGTGGATGCTTCGTTGATCCTGGCGATTATGCAGACTGAGTCGAGCTTCAACCCCTACGCCGTAAGCCATTCTGATGCGCTGGGTCTGATGCAGGTGGTGCAACATACCGCCGGTGTTGACGTGTTCCGCATGAAAGGTAAATGGGGCAAGCCGAGCCGCAGCTATCTGCTGGATCCGGAGAACAATATCGATGCCGGTACAGCTTATCTGTCGCTGTTGCAGCGCAGCTATCTGGGCGGCATTCAGGATCCGGTATCACGCCGCTATGCGGTGATCACCGCCTATAACGGTGGTGCAGGCAGCGTATTGCGCGTCTTCTCCAGCGATAAAGATCGGGCGTTCTCCATGATCAACGGCATGTCACCCAGCAAAGTCTATTCGACCCTGGCGAACCAGCATCCGTCGGCGGAGTCGCGTCGTTATCTGTATAAGGTGAGTACGGCGCAGAAGAGTTATCGGGGATTCTGATCGGAGCCGCTGAAGCGGAGGGTTGTTCGCTGCGCGAACGGGGCACGCTTCGCAGCGGGCTTGCTATGAAAAGGTTTCGCTTGCAGCAGGGTGGCACTGAGAAGGGTTTCGTTCGCCTGATCAGCTGGGCAGTTTCAGACACGCCTCTGCAGGCGACCGACAAGGGGCGCCAGTCGCCGCGCCCCTTGACCCCCGGCTCCGGCCTGCTTCACCGCCGCTTCGCGGTTCCTTCGCTTCTTCAGGATTTCTTACGGACCGGCAGGACGCGCCATCCCTGGCGCGAACCCGCCTCTTCGCGACATCCCTGTCGCTCGTCCTGAAATCCCTCATCCGCTCAGCGGTTCAGATGGCCTCCCTGACCCCTCGCTGTTATTTCGTGTTCTTGTGTTGGGTATTTTATCGCTTTACGTTTCCGGGATTGGCTTTGGCTTTGGCTTTGGCTTTGGCTTTGGCTTTGGCTTTGGCTTTGGCTTTGGCTTTGGCTTTTCAGGTCAGCAGACAATACAGCACCAGAGAAAACAAAAGAGATAACAGGCGGGGAATTACCAGAGGCATCCGAAGCGCTGAGGAACAACCGGAGGCCAGGATGAGCCGACAGGACGTCGGCGAAAGGACGGTTCGCGCCAGGGATGGCGCGTTCGGACGGTCCGCTGGCCGCAGGGCGTGACGAGGGCACCCCGCAAAGCGGGGCGCGCAGGCTGCCGGACGCCGGGATTGTTAAGGGGCGGGCGTCCGCCCCTTGACGCGTCCGCCTGCACGGGCGACCTGAAACTGCCCATCACCTAGCGGGCGAAACCTTCTCAGTGCCAGCCCGCTGCAAAGCATGCCCACCTCGTGAGACGAACGAAACTCTCTCAGCGCCCTTTCGCGCAGCGAACTAAAGGCCTGGCGGGCCGCTACCCGCCTCTGCCCCGCTCAGATCAGCGCCCCACCATCATATTGGCCACCAGATACTTACGTCCCTGCTCATCCTCTTCGGTGTAAACGCCCTGCAGCTCCGGCGAGAAGCCCGGCAGCAGATTAAGCCCCTCCTCCAGCGCCAGGAAGTAACGCTGCACCGCGCCGCCCCAGACTTCGCCTGGCACGACGCACAGCACGCCCGGTGGATAAGGTAACGCGCCTTCCGCAGCGACACGGCCTGCGGCCTCGGCGATCGGAACCAGCTCCACTTCGCCGCGAATATAAGCCTGATGTGCATCCTGCGGATTTACGCTGACCGGCGGGAACTCGGCGGCGCGGAACATCAGGCGCTGCAGATCCTTCACGTTATGGCTGACGTAAAGGTCATGCATCTCCTGACAAAGGCGACGCAGGGTATACCCGGCATAACGTTCGGCGTTTTTGCGGTAAATCGTCGGCAGCACTTCGGCCAGCGGCGCATCCTCTTTGATGTGCTGCTCAAACTGCGCCAGCATCGCCACCAGATTCGCCATCTTCTCCGGGCTCTCAGCCGGGGTCAGCAAGAACAGGATCGAGTTGAGATCGCACTTCTCCGGCACGATGCCGTTCTCACGCAGGTAGTTCGCCAGAATGGTCGCCGGGATCCCGAAATCACTGTATTCCCCGCTTGCCGCATCGATCCCTGCCGTGGTCAGCAGCAGCTTGCAGGGATCAATCCGATACTGATCGCGCGCGTAACCGGCGAAACCGTGCCACTTCGCCTGCGGTTCAAAGCTGAAGTAGCGCAGATCGCGGGCGATCGTCTCAACAGGCGCATCCTGCCAGCGCTGTCCATCAACAACTTCCGGCACAAACGGCAGGATCATTTCACAGCGTTCGAGGATCGCTTTACGCGCCTCAATGCCCAGCGTGACGCACTCATCCCACATGCGACGCCCTGCTTCGCCCTGATGCATTCTGGCGTTGATATCCAGTGCGGCAAACAGCGGATAAAACGGGCTGGTGGAAGCATGCAGCATAAAGGCGTTATTCAGACGCTTGTGCGGGCAGAAGCGCCGCTGTCCGCGAATGTGATTATCTTTTTTGTGGATCTGCGAAGTCTGCGAAAAACCGGCCAGCTGCTTATGCACGGACTGGGTGACAAAAATGCCGGGATCGTTTTCATTCAGATCCAGGGTCAGCGGCGAACAGCCTTCCATCAGCGGAATGAACTGCTCATAGCCGAGCCACGCGGAATCAAACAGGATGTAATCACACAGATGACCGATGCGATCCACCACCTGGCGGGCGTTGTAGACCGTGCCATCGTAGGTGCCGAGCTGGATAATCGCCAGACGGAAAGGCCTCGCCTCTTCTGCGCGCTGAGGGGCGACGACCGCGATCTGCTCACGCAGATAAGCCTCATCAAAGCAGTGCGCGTCAATGCCACCAATAAAGCCGAACGGGTTACGTGCTGCTTCAAGATAGACCGGGGTCGCGCCCGCCTGAATCAGCGCGCCATGATGGTTCGACTTGTGATTGTTACGGTCAAACAGCACCAGATCGCCGCGGGTCAGCAGCGCATTGGTCACCACTTTATTGGCGCTTGAGGTGCCGTTGAGCACAAAGTAGGTTTTATCGGCGTTAAACACCTTTGCCGCATACTTCTGCGCATCTTTAGCCGAACCTTCGTGGATCAGCAGATCGCCCAGTTTGACGTCGGCGTTGCACATGTCAGAGCGGAAAACATTCTCGCCGTAGAAGTCATAAAACTGTTTGCCTGCCGGATGCTTTTTGAAGAACGCGCCGCCCTGATGTCCGGGACAGGCAAAGGTGCTGTTTTGCATATCGACATAGCGGGTCAGCGTTTCGAAAAAAGGTGGCAGCAGCGCCGCTTCATACGCCTGCGCAGCTGTTTCCAGCGCAAGCCACTCCTGCGGCTCGCCATTCAGCTCCCCGTTGACGCCGGGCAGGTGCATCACCTCTTCTTCAAACGCATTTGCGACAAATACCGGCAGATTAAAGCCGGTGTGACGCAGCAGCGCCAGCACGCCGCTGCGGGTATCCGCCAGCGAGACGACGACCGCAGCCACATCCGTAAAGTCGGTATTATCCAGCGTCACTACGTCACGCGCGGTGTTCAGGGTCAGGCTGGGCGCGACAGCGGCGCTGGCAGCAATTTTCAGTGGAGTCATAACAGGATCCCTAACGTCAGGGAGGAGGTGCCAGAAGCACAAGTATGGGGACAGCGCCCCGGCGAATAATTAAGCGTCAGAAGGCATAGTGCAGTGTGGCGAGCAGATCCACAGCCGCTGCCTGGCTGGCCTCACCGCATGGCGAATAACGGAGAGTGCGGAAAACAGGAAAACCCGGTGAGCGCCGGAAAAAGCGAACGGTAATCCGGGCAGGTGCGCGGTGAACCGGACATGGCGACGTCCTCTGTAGTGAACAAGCAGGGGCCAAAAAGTGGCGGTCATAATGTCATCTTTTTTATGCACGAACAACCCGACCCAGGCAATTATTCAGTCACATAATAAAAAGATAACAACATGATTTTTATAGTCTATTTATCGTAAAAAATTCATGATACGACTAATTATATGAATTATATGCAGATTTATGCATGTAATTTGCTAGCGCTGTCAGCGCACTTTTCCCTGCCTGTTGCCTCCTTAAACCGAAGAGGCGGCCATTGCCCTACCGCATTGCCACTCACGAGCGTAAACTTACCCTCTAATTCACACTCTGCCGGAGGCTACATGTTTAAGGCACTGGTCATTGAAAATGACGAACAAGGTTACCGTTCCCTGCTGAAAGATCTCCCCGAATCCCAACTGCCCGACTATGATGTCACGCTCGACGTCAGCTACTCATCCCTGAACTATAAAGATGCCCTGGCTATCTGCAATAAAGGCCCGATTGTGCGCCAGTTTCCGATGGTGCCAGGTATCGATTTTGTCGGCCGCGTGACGGCCAGCCGTCATCCCGACTGGAAAGAGGATGATGTGGCGCTGCTGACGGGCTGGGGCGCAGGCGAAAAACAGTGGGGCGGCCTGGCGCAGAAAGCCAGCGTCAGCGGCGACTGGCTGGTGCGCGTGCCCGCTTCTCTTAGCCCGCTGCAGACCATGGCCATCGGCACAGCAGGGCTGACCGCAATGCTCTGCGTCATGGCGCTGGAAAAACAGGGCATCACGCCCGAACATGGCCCCGTACTGGTGACCGGTGCCAGTGGCGGCGTCGGCAGCTATAGTGTCAGCCTGCTGGCGCGTCTGGGTTATCAGGTGATCGCCTCCAGCGGTCGCGCCAGTGACCATGCGTATCTTATCGATACGCTGGGCGCGGCATCGGTGATTGATCGCGAAGAGCTTTCCCATCCCGGTAAGCCGCTGGCAAAAGAGCGCTGGGCCGCCGCGATAGACAGCGTCGGCAGTCACACTCTGGCGAACGTGCTGGCCGGTATTCAGCGTGATGGGGTGGTGGCTGCCTGCGGTATGGCGCAGGGACTCGACCTGCCCGCCAGCGTCGCGCCTTTTATTTTGCGTGGCATCACGCTGGCGGGTGTCGACAGCGTGATGTGTCCGAAGCCGCTTCGTCAGCAGGCGTGGCAACGACTCGGTGAGCTGCTGGATAGCGATCGGCTCAGCAAACTGAGCCGGGTGATCCCGCTGAGTGAAGCCAGAGAAGGTGCGCAGGCATTGCTGGATGGCAGCGTACAGGGTCGTCTGATTGTCGACTGCCGCTAACCCGCGTTTATAAGGCGCGTACCGCGCGCCTTTATCGACTGGCTCGCTGCAGCCGTTTGATCAACCCTTCCAGCGCGAACTGCGTGCCCTGCTCCATCACGGATTTCGGATCGCCGCTGAACTGATGGCACTCCGCCTCGTCCCTGCCGTCCGGCAATACCCAGCCAAACCAGATAGTGCCCGCTGGCGTGCCATCTTCGCCACCATCGGGTCCGGCATAGCCGGTAATCGATAACCCTACCGGTTCGCCTGAACGGGCGCAGGCTCCCTGTACCATTTCACGCGCCGTCTGCTCGCTCACCGCCGTGTGCTGTTTCAGCGTGTCAGGATGCACGCCCAGCAGGCGGATTTTGGCATTTTCGCTGTAGGTCACGAAGCCGCTGGTATAGAAGTCGCCGCTGCTTTCCACCGCGGCCAGCGTGATGCTGATCAGCCCCGCGGTACAGGATTCGGCGGTCGTCAGATGAAGTCCGGAGGAGAGTAAAATGTTACCCAGTTGCTCAGCGGTTTGATCTAATGATTTTGCCATTATGGTCTCCTGAGTATTCTGTCCTGAACACCAGGTATAGCGCAAAATCAGTGATTAAAAGCACGCAAGGCAATGTTTTTAAAGCGAAACGGTCTAAACCCGCAGCTGGATATGTGGCTTCCCACTCTCTGCCTGTGACACCACCTGCAAATCAGCCTGATACCAGCGCGTCAGCGTCTTTTCAGTCATCACCGTCTGCGGTGAACCCTGAGCCACCAGTCTGCCCGCGTGCAGCAGCAGTATGCGATCGGCCCATAATGACGCCAGATTAAGGTCATGTAACACGGTGCAGACGGTGAGATCACCCGTGCGCGTCAGCTGACGTAATAAACGCAGAGTCTGCTGCTGCCAGAAGAGATCCAGCGCCGAGGTCGGCTCATCCAGAAACAGCCAGCCGCGCGGTCTTCCCTCCTGCCAGAGCTGCGCCAGCACCCGCGCCAGCTGCACCCGTTGCTGTTCACCGCCGGAGAGCTGGCGGTAATCGCGCTGCGCCAGCGAATCACAGCCGGTCAGTTGCATGACTTCAGCCACAATCTGCGACGTCTGCTTCTCAGGCCACGGCGCACGGCCCATCGCCACTACCGATTGCGCCGACTGGGCAAAGGTCAGGTTGTTCTGCTGCCGCATCATGGCCCGGCGTCGCGCCAGCTGCTCACGCGGCCATGCGGACAACACACGATCGCCCAGCCGGCACTCACCCCGGTCGGGCGCTAAAAATCCGGTGAGCAACCGTAGCAGTGTTGATTTACCTGCGCCGTTGGGCCCGATGAGCGCCACCCGCTCTCCACCTGACAGCGTAACGTCAAGATTATCGATAGCGGTTTTGCCGTCGCGCGCCAGACAGAGTCCCGTCGCCTCTAACCTTTCCATCATTCAAATCCTCGCTGCTGACGCAGGATCAACCAGAGAAACCAGGGACCACCAATCAGGCTGGTCAGCAGTCCGACCGGCATCTCTGCCGGAACCACAAGTGTGCGCGCCAGCGTATCGGCCAGCAGCAGCAGAATCGCGCCTGCCAGCGCTGAACCGGGCAGCAGCCAGCGATGATCGCTGCCAAGACAAAAGCGCATCACATGCGGCACCACTAATCCCACGAAGCCGATCACGCCACTGACCGAGACCGCCGTACCGACCAGCAGCGCACTAAGGATCAGCAGCTGATGCTGGGTACGCTTCACATCAATTCCCATGTAGTGCGCATCCTCTTCACCTGCCTGCAGCAGGTTGAGATGGCGGGCACGGCTCTGTAACAGCAGCAACGCAGGCAGAATCAGCAGCAGGCAGATGAGCAGCGCAGGCCACTGCGCCTGGCTGAGGCTGCCCATCCCCCACAGTGACAGCTGACGCAGCTGCTGGTCATCGCTCAGCCACGACAACACGCCGACCGCCGCACCGCAGAGCGCATTAATCGCAATGCCGACCAGCAACAGCCGGGAGAGATTGCCCTCTGCCAGCCGACTGAAACTGAAGATCAGCAGCGTAACCAGCAGGCTGCCGATGAAGGCGGCAATCATCGGTAGCCACAGTGCCAGCTGGGGTGGCAACGCCAGTGGAATAACGATTGCCAGCGCGACCGCCAGCCCCGCGCCGCTGCTGATACCCAGCAGGCCAGGATCGGCCAGCGGGTTACGGAAAACACCCTGCATCACCGCGCCAGAGACCGCCAGCGCCATACCGATCGCCACCGCCAGCAGCACGCGTGGCAGGCGGATATTCAGCCAGATCTGCCAGATGAGATCGCTGAGCGGTGCCTGCAATAGCGCCCGCACCGACAGCGACATCGCCCCCAGATTCGCCGCCACTACCATCGCCACCAGCAGGAAAATCAGCATCAGCGTCAGACCCCGCTGCGCATTGCCATTAATCATGGTTCAGCGATTCCGCAGCCTGCCGCAATTTCATTATTGCCTGCGGCGTATCAAGGCCAAATCCCAGCAGCGCCTGGGTATCAATGATCAGCAGACGATGCTGCTGTCCGGCTGGCGTCAGCGCCAGGCCGGGTAACTGCCACAGTTGCGCTTCACCACCCAGGGTTTTCAGGCCATCCTCGCCGATCATCACCAGATCTGGCGCGGCGGCGATCACGCCTTCCTGCGACAGCGCCTGATAGTGCGGCACCGAACCCATGGCATTCTCCAGCCCGGCGCTGCGAATAGCGCCGTCGGCTGCGGTCTGATTTCCGGCCGCCATCGTTTTCATGCCGCTGTTTGCCATGATGTAGAGCACCTTCACCGGCAGCGATTGCTGCGGCAACTGGCGAATCTGCTGCGTTATTTGCTGCACCAGGGCCTGAGCTTCGCTTTCACGCTGCAGCGCCTGACCCACCGTGATAATTTTCTGCGGGATCGCCTGCAGACTGTTGTCGCCGCTGACCGTCACTACCCTGACGCCCGCGCGGGCAATCTGTTGTAGTACCAGCGACGGCTTTGCCTGCGCGCTGGCGAGCACCAGCGTCGGCTTCAGCGCCAGGATACCTTCGGCATTCAGCTGGCGCATATAGCCCACATCCGGCAGCCGGGCAGCCTGCGCCGGACGCAGGCTGGTGCTGTCGCGCGCTACCAGCTGTGACTGAGCATCCAGCGCGTAGATAATCCGGGTGACGTCACCCCCAATCGACACCACCCGCTCCGCAGCCAGTGAGGGCAGCGTCAGCAGCAGCCACAACAGACTCAGGTGTTTCATGCCGCCGCTCCTGGCGTACGGAGTGCGTTCACCTGCTCACGCCAGCAGGCCTGTTCTGGCGTGCCTTCCGTACGCTGTCCATAGAGCTGGGCGATCTGCGTGCCGTCGGCGGCGAACAGTTCCAGACTGGTCACAAAGCCATCGCCGGTGGGTTTGCGTGTGACCCAGCTTTCGCTGATCTGGTCCGCCATCAGGTGCAGCGTGAAGCGGGGATTGAAGATGTTGAGCCAGTTATCCATAGGTACCAGCTTCTCTACTTTGCCGGTGAAAATCTGGGTACAGCCACGATTGCCGACAAAAATCATAATTTCGTTGCCCGCCTGCTGTGCCATCTCCAAAACATGCTCAAGTGCATCGTTGCCGGTTTGCCAGGCGAGATCCTCACCCACTGCGCGGAACGCCTGCGGCCGTGAGACCTGATGGCGCTTCAACAGGGCAAAAAACTGATGAACATCGGTCATGGCGCGCCATTCACGGTCAATCGCGGTGGCATCAATGGTCTCTGTCTGAGTAGCAGCGGTAACCGGCTCAACCACCAGCGGCGTCGCAGCGGCGTCAGTGTAGTCGGCGATCAGCGCGTGCCATGCCGCCATGTTGGTCTGCTCCGTGACGTAAACTTTCAGCACCGCATCGCCGTGACGATCGAAGACCTGAATGCTGTGACGTACGCCCTTCGCGGTTGTCTCCTGCAGGGCAAAGGCGCTGAACCACTGTCCGACAAACAGGCGCAGGTCGAGCGCCCGGGGATTCAGCACCAGGCCGCCATGTGCGCCGATCTGCACATTCTGATATTCGCCCAGATGCTCATGCACCGCATAAGCGTTACGGGTAATGCTTTTGGTCTCGCCGACCGCGCCCAGCGCCTTCAGCAGCGCCGGGAAATCGTGTTTCAGCGCCACGGCATCAACGCCGATACGCGCTTCACACAGTTCCGCTTCGCTGATACCGATCAGCGTGGCCAGATCGCGGGCATATTTCTTCGGATGTTCACTCTTCAGGGCGAGATAGTGCTGATAAATCGGGTTCATGATTCGCTTCTCTTAGTCATGCCCTGCATCAGCGCAGGGCGGCGGTGATTAAAAATCGACATTAACACCTAACTGGAAAGTACGACCCGGCATTACGGCCAGTGCCTGATCGTTACGATCCTGTTGGGTAGCGCTGGTCAGTTGACGGCTGCTGAGGTAATCCCGGTATTTACGGTCGGTTATGTTGTAAAGCCCGCCGCTTAACCTGACGTTGTGCGTGACGCGCCAGTAGGCCGTCATATCCACCAGGCCATAACCCGGCACCCGCATGTAATCGGTGCTGGAGTCAGTCAGGCTGTTGCCGGTGTTGGTAAAGCTGTTGCGATTTGTGGCGCTGGCTTTCTTACCTTTAACAAACGTGGCGGTGACGGCAGCACCATAGCCGCGCGCCTCATCATCCCAGGCGAGTCCGACAATTGCTTTCATCGGCGCAACGCTCTCCAGGTCGACGTAGCGGTCTCCCAGGTAGCTCGACTTCGCCGCACCCTGGGTGTACCCAAACGCCAGATTAGCGCTCAGCCCCTCGACCTCGCTGAACCAGCTGCCGACGTTCACCTTGCTGCTGATTTCAGCCCCATAGATATAGGCTTTGTCGCGGTTCTCCGCCTGATAGGTGGTATAGATGTTGCTGGGTACATTGACGAACTTACCCGGATTGGCCGCCCGGCTGTAGCGGGTAAAGGCAATGAAGTTTTTGTAGTCGTTATAGAACGCGGCAGCGTTAAGCGTCACGCCCTCTGCAACCTGGCCTTTTATACCCCATTCGTAGTTGTTGCTGGTTTCGGTTTTCAGATCGGCATTGCCAATCAGCGCATACTGCGCGGGACCGGCATAGCTGGAGCCAAGGTTCCATGAGCCATAGAGCTGAGAGTCGTTAGGGAACTGCGCGCCACGGGTATATTGCAGATAAGTCATCAATGCCGGGGTCAGATCGTACTGGAAGGCGATCGACGGCAACACCTGAGTGTCGCTGTTTGGCGAACCGTAGAGCGCGGAGACTTCGCTGGCGTCGAGCACACTGCTGTTTGTCGTCAGTGTCGCCACATCGCGTGGGCGGGTGTTCTGGTACGCCACACGCACGCCCGGCACGATAGCCGCACGGTGTCCGTCAGCATCGAAGCTGATGGTATCCTGCAGATAACCGCCAACCGTATAACTGCGGCTGTTGGCCTGCGGTTGCATGATCACGCTGGTGGCGCTCGCCGCAGGCGACTGACGGAAAGGCCGTTCGGTATCCACCAGACGCGCATTCAGCCCGGCGCTCAGTTCATGGCGCCCGATGTTTTTAAGCGCGCGGGTGTCAAAACCGTAGCTGTCGCTGTTGTAGTCGGAGTAGACGGTTTGCCAGGTGGTGGCACCTGACGGCATAAAGGTGTTGTCATGTGCCTGGGTCTGCTGCCAGTAAACGCGGGTTGTCAGACTGTCGATCAGGTCATTATAAGGCGTGTACTCATCCACCAGGCTGATGCCCCAGCGTCGTGTATCGCTCTGCTGCTGCGCCGTTCCCCAGACCGTATTGCCGGACGTGCTCCAGCTGTCGTAATGGCTGTGGTGCGTTTTGTGATAGTAATCGAAAGTCGCGCTGAGCTTGTGAAGATCATTGGGCTGCCAGATGCCCGAGGTCATAAAGGCATCGGAATGCCAGTTGGCTGGATAGGCATCAACCGTGTCGCTGTTGTTGCGGGTCTGTTGGCCGTCACGACGACTGTAAACAAAGATCCCCCGCAGCGTATCATCGCCTGCTGCTGCCGTAACGCCGTTGTGCCAGCTGCGGCTGGCGGAGTCATAGTCGCTTTGATAACCGAAATAGTTGCCTTTACCAGGATGCAGATA
This sequence comes from Pantoea sp. 9140, assembly GCF_000745295.1. Taxonomy (NCBI): domain Bacteria; kingdom Pseudomonadati; phylum Pseudomonadota; class Gammaproteobacteria; order Enterobacterales; family Erwiniaceae; genus Pantoea; species Pantoea sp. 9140. The sequence continues at coordinate 3,176,364 of NZ_JQNO01000001.1, forward strand.
GTCATCCGGGGATTTGTTACGGAACGAGACATTGCCGCCAATCGAGTTATTCGGCTGATCCACTGCCGTGGCACCCTTCTCAATTCCGATATGGCCAAACATATAGGGATCGATGTAATCGCGGCCAATCCCAAAGCTGTCGAGACCGGCACGTCCCACGTAGCTGCGGCCGGTGGCCTGCGGCAACGGAATGCCATCCACATCGAGACCCACGCGGTTGCTCTCTAAACCACGAATGTTGTAGCCGGTGTAACCGGCCCGGTCAAAGCCGCTCTTACCGGCTGAGGAGCCGCCACTGGTGCCGGTGGCGCTGATCAGCGGTTCATAACGCATGATCGATCCAAAATCAGTAGCGCCACGTTGCTGCAGATCGCTGGCAGAGAGCGTGGTTTTACTGCCCGCCGTTTGTTTAATTTCCGGTGCATTCACCGTCATTACCGGTTCAGCACTGCTGCCATAGCGGTCGGAAAGGGTCAGCGTGGCAGGTTCACTGCCCGCAGCATAGGTGCAGGTGGTATTGATAAAGGTGGCGAGCAACGCCAGCTCAGACAGACGCGGTTGCGTCAATCTCCGAAAACGTGGTGACATAGGCGCGAATTACCTGATTAATTGTTAGTATTCGCTCACTTGCTTGCTGGAACATAAAAAACGGCTCTGCATAAAAGCCGTAAAAAGTCAGAACATCATGCGGGTGTAATCATTATCGCCGCGAATTTAATGCAACTGATAATCATTATCAATCCTATTTACATTAAGACATAAACCACAGCGCACAAATTGTTAACCCGAATGCATCTGCATTTATCAATACGTAAAGGAAGAGAGTTATGGCGCAAAAACCTGTGGTTGTTATTCACTACTGTATGCAATGCAACTGGCTGATGCGGTCAGCGTGGATGGCACAGGAACTGTTGCATACCTTCGCCGAGGATTTGGCAGAGGTCACGCTGAAACCCGGCACCGGCGGTATTTTTGAGATTACGCTGGATGGTCATCTGCTGTGGGAACGTAAGCGGGACGGTGGTTTCCCGGATGCGACTACCCTGAAACAGCGCGTGCGCGACATCTGTTTCCCGGATCGTACTCTGGGCCATATCGACAAGAATAAGAGTGAAATCAGCTGATTAACTGTGGGTGATTTTATCAGCCGCGTCGTGCAGCGCCTTAATCAGCGTCTGCAGCGCGGCTTCTGAAATATCTTCCTGCGCCAGTCGTTGATTCAGAGCCATCTTTAGCCCGTGAATCGCCTGTTCCACAGCAGGAATGCTGCGGTTATTGACCACGATCGCCAGCGTAGAGAGCCGCGTAATCAGGCTGGCTACGGTTTCGCGATTATCAGACAGCTGCGCCTCACCAGCCGCCGTCAATCGGTAGGCTTTACGCGCTGCCTGCGCATCCACCACCTGAATCGCCTCCATCTCTTCCAGCAGCGTCAGATTGGGATAGATGATCCCCGGGCTGGGCGAATACTCTCCCTTTGACAGCTCCTCAACGGACTTGATCAGCTCATAGCCGTGCGCCGCATTCTGCGCCAGGAAATGGAGCATCAGCAGGCGAATCTCACTCGCTTCCAGCATCTTTTCACGTCGTTTACGTCGTCCGCCGCAGCCGCCTGCGCGCGAAGTCTGTTCGTCAGATGAAGTGGAAGTCGGATGCTGTTTCATGACCTGCCCTGCTGAAAAAAGGAGAGTGATGGTAGTCCGCCATCTGGCAAAACTCAATTGCCAGCGCGGCTTACTTCTGATGCCAGTAGGCCACCGCCCGCACGAAGTCGCTGTCGAGACCACACTGCGAGGTAAAGTAGTCAGACAGCGCTTTGACAAACTCACCTTCGCCGGTCAGCCAGATAAAGTAATCCTCTGTCGGAATAGCGATCTGATCCAGCCGGGTAATCAGCTGGCTGAACTGCGCTTTTTGCATCTGACCGCTGCCCAGCCAGTTTGTCGTTACGTCTGCCGTATCCGCTAAATAGTCGCGACCGGTCGCTTCATCAGTAAAGGCATAGAGATGCAGCGCCTGGGCGCGGGCGTCACGCTGACGGCGGGCAAAAGCGGGCAGGCCGGTTTCGTCGCAGACGTAAAGCTGAAATGCGTAATCGGTCGGCACCACCAGCGAGCCGCGTGGCCCACCAACAATCAGTTTATCGCCCACCTGCGCCTGCGCGGCCCAGTCACTGGCCACGCCCTGCTGATGAATATAGAAGTCGAGGGTCAGTGAAGATTCACCATCGAATTCCAGCGGCGTGTAATCACGCGCCTGCGGACGTAAACCTTCCGGCCAGACAATGCCTGCGTCGGTAATCTGCGGCAGAGCCAGTGTTTCGCCTTCAGCAGCAGGGAAAAACACCTTGATGTGGTCATCAAAGCCTGGCGACGTAAAGCCTGCCAGATCGCTGCCGCTGAACCGGATGCGCCAGAATTTCCCGGCAATCCTGGTTTTACTGGCGACCTGAATATGGCGAAAACGCAGTTCATTGCGGACGCGCTGCGGCGTGCGCTTATCGGCTGTTGTAGTCAAAATTTTTCTCCTGAAACAGGGCTTATGCCCGATAGTCAGGGGCATACCCGCCATGATTAAACACCAATGGAATAACAATCATTCTCATCTGAAGCAACAAGATTAGCTATGATATATCTTCGGCACAAGAACGAAAAATGCGATTCTGCAACTTAAGATATATTTTAAGCAGTGTCGTAAGCGAGGAGATACGGACGGGAAGCGGCATGAATCAGAAGCATCAGAGATGCAGCATGCAGGTAAAGACTGTTTCAGATGCAGGTGAATGGGCCTCAGAGAGGAAGCCGCAGGTGCAGAGTATGAGCAGGTAAATCAGGCAGAAGCTGTCCGGCTCCTGATGAGCCGGGCATCATCTCGCGCCGCCGGTTCTGGCAGCGCATCAACACTTACAGCGTGTCGTTGAATCCGGAAAGGGAGGCATTACTGCTGGTGTGATCCGGCAGTTCACCATCACCCAGGATTTCATGCTGGGTAACCTGAGAATGCGGATGCAGTCCGGCAGGCGGTGAGAAAGGCTCAGCCTGCTGCGCCATCGCCATTGCAGGCAATGCCAGGATCAGGGAAATCATTAAGCGTCGCATAGTTGTCTTCGATTGTCGTTTTGGCCAGAAAAGGCCTGAAATGCAGATGAATGTTCCAGCCCTGCCACAGAAGTACGATGATTCAGATATGGCAGGGTTTCGGGGGAGGATTTTACGCCAGAATGGCAACTTATTTTATAAAATCGTGCGGTTTGTCACGGTTTATCGCACGAAAGATGCATTGGCAGGAGCAGAAGTGATCGCCCCTGCCCTGCCGGCTACGCCTGCATCACCGGAATAGAAAAAACGCCGCTGAGCCAGTCGGGCTTACAGTGCGCAAAATCAAGACGCAACAGGTCTTTGCCCGGACGGCGCGACACGCCCAGCATGGGCAAATGCTGATAGTAAATATCCTCGATAAAGCGCGTCAGCTGCTCCGGCCTGCCGCTCCAGCGTATCGACGCATAGAGGCCGCACACCTCGCTCCAGCTGGCAGTATTGTCACCCAGCAGCCCGGCATGTTGTGGTGCCAGCGCCTGAAACAGGCTGATATTCTGCTGGTCAGCAGAGCTATGGCCGGGACCATACTGAAAGCCTAACCAGCCGTGCGTCGCATGGCTGCCCGCCAGCGCGACCAGATGCCGTGCCTGCTCTGCCACCCGGTGGTCGTGGTCGGCAATATACTCACCAAACCTGCACTCCCACTCCAGTGTCTCTCCGCACAGATGCAGTTCTTCCTCACGTTCCACCAGCGTCGCACGCTCTGCCAGCGATCGCACCAGAATGCGGCCATGGAAGTTTTTAACCGGCAAGTGAGGAATACGGCGAAACGCGCCAGGCGTCAGTGAAAAGTGGCCTTTGAACACCCGCGTGAAGTTTTGCTGGTTATCAAAGCCAAAACGTACGGCGATATCGATCAGCGTCATGCGTGTCAGACGCAGCGCCATGGCCGCCATCGTCAGACGCCGTTTGCGGGTATATGCCGCCAGCGTCTGTCCGGTCATCTCCTTGAACATGCGCTGCATGTGCCATTTGGAATAACCTGATTTCAGGGTGATTTGATCGATATTGAGATCGTCGGTGAGGTTGGCTTCTATCCACTCGACCAGATCGTTAATGTGCTGCTTTTTAATAGCCTGACTGAGCATGATGGCGATTTACGACGCGGGTTAGGACTGGAATTTTCGTTACAAAAGAATAACAAAAATTGCGAATCGGTGTAAGGAAAGGGTAAGGCGCACGCGCCTGTTCGGGGCGATTCCGCATTAATTGCTTAGGTTACTAACTAAAAAAGGCTGACTGACGTCAGCCTCAGACAACTCAGAATGTAAAGCGATGGGAGCATACGCCAGGAGCAAAACATCGCGGGCCATGGATGGCCCGCGCTGAGCATGCCAGGGATGGCGTTTTTGCGTCTTTGCGGAGGGCGTATGCTCCCTGAGCTTGCTCGTTATCAATACTCGCAGTCGTCACGACAATTAATGACTACGCATTCCCGCCGCAGTCATCATCATACGGAACAGCGAGGCGACAACGCCCAGCGCCAGCACGCTGGCGGCGTAGATAAACACCAGCCACATCACACGCTTCCACCACGGTGCTTTTGTCTCTGCGGTGTGATTGTGGTCTTTCATGCTGCTGAGGCTTTTCATATCAATGATATCCTGCGTCTGCTTTGATTTTTCCACGGAACACGTAGTAGCTCCAGAAGGTATAGCCCAGGATCATCGGGATAATCAGCAGGCTACCCACCAGCATAAAGGCCTGACTCTGCGGAGGTGCCGCAGCGGCCCAGATGGTCACGGATGGCGGAATAATATTTGGCCAGATACTGATGCCCAGTCCGGAGAAGCCGAGGAAGATCAGCGCCAGCGTCAGCAGGAACGGTGAATAGTGCGCCTCGCGTTTGATGGCGCGAATAATGCCCCACGAACAGAGCAGCACCAGCACCGGAACCGGCAGGAACAGGAACAAATTTGGCGTGCTGAACCAGCGATGAGAGATGTCGGCATGCGCAAACGGCGTCCACAGGCTGACGATGCCAATAATCACTAATAGCGCAATCACCAGCGGCGTCGCCAGCGCAGACATCTTACGATGCAGTTCATTCTCGGTCTTCATGATGAGCCAGGTACAGCCCAGCAGCGCATAGGCCACCACCAGACCCACGCCGCAGAACAGCGGGAACGGTGCCAGCCAATCCATTGCGGAACCGGCAAAGCGGCGTCCCTCAACCGGAATACCATCCAGCAATGCACCGACCGCCACACCCTGACTGAAGGTGGCGATGATCGAACCGGCAATAAACGATTTGTCCCAGAATGCACGATGGCCTTCCACCGCTTTAAAGCGGAACTCGAAGGCAACGCCGCGGAAAATCAGACCGATCAGCATGGCGGTCAGCGGAATAGACAGTGCATCAGCGATGACTGCATAGGCCAGCGGGAATGCACCGAACAGGCCTGCGCCCCCCAGCACCAGCCAGGTCTCATTACCATCCCAGACCGGCGCGACGGTATTCACCATCATGTCGCGCTCGCCAGCATCTTTGTTGAACGGGAACAGCAGACCAATGCCCAGGTCGAAACCATCCATCACGATATACATCAGGGTTGCGAAGACGATAATCACAAACCAGATAACGGAAAAATCGATCATCTTAGTGGTCTCCATCCTTAAAGGTGGCAGCGGAAAGTGGACGCGCTGGCGTTTTCTTCTGACCCGGTCCACCCTCTTCGGTGATATGACCTTCGCCGACAACCGGTCCCTGCTTAATCAGACGCATCATATAGTGATACCCCACGCCAAACACCGAGCTGTAGACCAGAATAAAGGCAAGCAGGCTGATGCTCATGTGCATATCGCCATGTGCCGAGACCGCATCAATGGTGCGCTGCACGCCATAAACCACCCACGGCTGGCGACCGATTTCAGTGGTAAACCAGCCTGCCAGAATCGCAATCAGACCCGATGGACCCATCAACAGTGCAAACCACAGGAACGGACGCGACTCATAAAGACGCCCTTTGAAACGCAGCCACAGGCTGACCACGCCCAGTGTGATCATCAGCAGGCCCAGCGCCACCATCACGCGGAAGGACCAGAAAATTACCGTTGAATTAGGTCGATCCTCTTTCGGGAACGACTTCAGCGCCGGAACCTGCTTGTCCAGACTGTGCGTCAGAATCAGACTGCCGAGATAAGGCACTTCCAGCGCATATTTGGTGCGCTCCTGCTCCATGTCGGGAATACCAAACAGGATCAGCGGTGTGGCTTCACCCGGCGGGTTTTCCCAGTGACCTTCAATCGCCGCGATCTTGGCAGGCTGATGCTCCAGTGTGTTCAGACCGTGAGCATCACCAATCATCGCCTGAATCGGCGCAACGATCAGCGCCATCCATAACGCCATGGAGAACATCCTGCGGATGGCAGGATTATTGTTGCCCTTCAGCAGGTGCCAGGCCGCCGATGAACCGACAAAGAAGGCACTCGCCAGGAACGCCGCCACCGACATATGGAACAGCCGGTAAGGGAAAGAGGGGTTAAAGACGATTTTGAACCAGTCCTGCGGAACCACGATGCCATTCTGAATGATGTAGCCCTGCGGCGTATGCATCCAGCTGTTAGAGGCCAGGATCCAGAAGGTCGAAATCAGTGTACCCAGGGCGACCATGCAGGTGGCAAAGAAGTGCAGACCCGGACCTACGCGATTCCAGCCAAACAGCATCACGCCCAGGAAGCCCGCTTCCAGGAAGAACGCCGTCAGCACTTCATAGGTCAGCAGCGGACCGGTGATACTGCCGGCAAACTCTGAGAAGCCGCTCCAGTTCGTGCCGAACTGATAAGCCATCACCAGCCCTGACACCACACCCATACCGAAGTTAACGGCAAAGATTTTGGACCAGAAATGGTAGAGATCGCGATAGGTTTGATCGCGGGTTTTGAGCCACATACCTTCGAGTACGGCCAGGAAGCTGGCGAGACCGATGGTGATGGCGGGAAAGATAATATGGAAGGAAACAGTAAATGCGAACTGAATCCTGGCCAGATGAAAGGCATCTAATCCGAACATTGCTTACCTCTTTGCCACATAGAACACCATGTATTTACTTATTATTAACAACTTAAGCCTGATGCGCTGACTTCTCTGCGCTTATTGAAATTCCCGCCGCAAATTTAGAACTATTCGCGACGAGGAAACAGAAACAGTGGGGTTAATGAAAACTATAACAGTCTTTGTTGATTTTGATCATTGTTTTTAACGGGAATCACTTATTTAAAAATAAGGCTTAAAGGTTAATCAGAGCGTATTTATGTGTCGTTAATGTTACGGTATTTGTCACTTTAAAAATTCACATCGGCAAAGCAAACCCTGACTAAAAAAAGCCTTCAACCGGCTGTTTTCAGACGTTATTTTGTTATAAACCCTGATTTCAAAAAGGTCAAATTTGAGAGCGGATAAATTAAATAATCTTATTTTTTAACGAGTTAAATCAGTAAATGAGTACCACCACCGCTTTGTTTATTTTTTTTGTATTACCCTTGCTAATTCAGACCTGCACCCAGGCGAAAAATAGCCAGAGCGGCGCCTTTAAGCGCCACGGGAGATGTTAATAAAATGGGTCAAAAAGCTGGACTGAATTAACAGCGCATCCGAAGCAGTCGGTTATTCCGGGCCAGAGCCTGATGAAATGATTTAATAACCAGCAAAGAGGCGAAAAAACCGCTTAGGTTATTTTCGCTGCCGTTACGTTATTCCGGTTTCAGTGAGAGAAATGGGAGAGAAGAACAGATCAGAAATCTCCTGCCAGCATCTCCACACCTTCACGACGGGATGGCTGACAGGCGGGGATTTTACTCAGCTGCAGACTTTTCACGCTGTGCCAGAATCCGGCTCAGGTTCAGCTCCAGCCAGTCCGCCAGCCCCACTACCTGTTCACTGACTTCGCGACCAAGCGGAGTCAGACGATACTCCACGTGCGGCGGTACGACATCGTAAGCGATGCGCTGCACGAAGCCATCTTCTTCCAGGTAGCGCAGATTCTGCGCCAGCATCCGTTCACTGACGCCACCGACCGCCCGGCGCAACGCACTGAAGCGCAACGTCTGGTCCTGTAAGGCCAGCAGAATCAGTACGCTCCAGCGGCTGGTCACCCGTTTCAGTACGTCGCGCGACGGACAGTTAACGTTAAGCAGTTCACCACGACTAAATTTTTCACTCAATTTTTCAGACATTTAACCTGCGCACCTCAAACTAACAATTCTGTAAGTACTTACTAAAAATTAGTTTATACCCTAGTCTGAATTTCACCAACAGCCACAGGAGTCATCCCATGATTGCAGTTACAGGTGCCACCGGCCAGCTGGGCCGAATCGTTATCGATACATTACTGAAAAAAGTTCCGGCGGCAGAAATTGTTGCCGCTGTGCGTACGCCCGCCAAAGCGGCCGATCTTGCTGCGCTGGGCGTGATTGTCCGCCAGGCCGATTATGGCCAGCCAGAGACGCTGGAGGCCGCTTTTGCAGGCGTGGATAAGCTGCTGCTGATCTCGGGCAGTGAAGTGGGCCAGCGTGAGGCGCAGCATAAAGCTGTCATCGACGCTGCAAAGGCTGCAGGCGTGGGCTTTATCGCCTACACCAGTCTGCTGCATGCGGATACCTCACCGCTGGGTTTAGGTGTTGAACATCGCGCGACTGAAGCGCTGTTAAAAGCAGCGGGCATCCCGTTCGCCCTGCTTCGCAACGGCTGGTACACCGAGAACTATGCCGCCAGCATTCCTCCGGCGCTGGCACATCATGCGTTTATCGGCGCGGCAGGTGAAGGCCGCATCGCCTCTGCTGCACGTCAGGATTACGCTGAAGCGGCGGCTGAAGTAATAACCCGTGACGATCAGGCGGGCAAAGTCTATGAGCTGTCCGGCGACGACAGCTATACGCTGGCGCAGTTTGCTGCGGAGATTGCCGCACAGAGTGGTGAGAAAGTTGATTACGTCAATCTGTCTCAGGCTGACTTTGCCGCCGCGCTGAAAGGCGCTGGCCTGCCAGAGGGTCTGGCGGAGATGCTGGCGGATTCTGATGCCGGTGCAGAAAAAGGTGGCCTGTTTGATGATTCGCGTCAGCTGAGCAAACTGATCGGTCGCCCGACCACAAGCTGGCAGGCGGTGATCCGCGCAGCACTGGCGAACACTTAATCCAGCTCTCTCTGAGCGGGCAACCCTGCCCGCTCACTTCTCACTCCTGCCCTGATTTCCGTTGCGTATGCCATTTTCTGCACCCTTTGCGGCTGCGGTTTCTTTTACAAAATGTGAATAAATGCCAGTTTTCTTCAGCTTAAATTTTTTTATTCATGCTGCTAAGAGATTCATCCGAAATGTGTTTTTTGTGAACACTGCTATATTTGGTTGAATTGACTGGAATTTATTAAAAAGCCTCGATTAATCGACAATATTTATTACGTTCATAGATATTCTGCATTGTTGTTCCGCAGGCTGAGAGGTCTATAATTTCTCCTTTGTGCAACCACGACCGCTCAGGAGGCCGTTATTAATACCCATCGCCAGCAACAAAATGCACTTGAAGAGGTTCGTGCCGGGGCGGAAGTTGAGTATCAATACGATCCCCATGAACTGAAACTGGATCGCATGCAGGATTCTGAACCGGAACCGGAGCTGATTGAAGGCTTACCGGCACCGGATGCGCTCACGCCTGCCGATCGTTATCTGGAACTGTTTGAACATGTCCAGATGTCGCGGATTTTTGAGGACAGCAAAACCTTCCCCGACTGTTCGCCTAAGTACGATCCGCTGGATGTGCTGATGCGCTATCGTCGACAGAAACGCAGCAGTGATTTCGACCTGTCGCGTTTTGTCGCCGATCACTTTTATCTGCCTGGCGTAAACGAAAGTTTTTATGTTTCCAACCCGGATAAATCGCTCAACGAGCATATCGATGACCTGTGGCCGGTTCTGACCAAAATGCCGCAGCAGCATATGCCGCATTCATCGTTGCTGCCGTTACCGAAGCCCTATGTGGTACCGGGCGGACGCTTTGGCGAAACCTACTACTGGGACTCCTACTTCACCATGCTGGGCCTGGCGGAATCGGGCCGTGATGATCTGCTGCGTCATATGGCAGACAACTTTGCCTGGCTGATCGATAACTACGGCCATGTGCCAAATGGCAACCGTACTTATTATCTCAGCCGTTCTCAGCCGCCGGTATTTGCCCTGATGGTGGAGCTGTTCGAAGAGGATGGCGTGCGCGGTGCTAAGCGCTATCAGGAACAGCTGATGAAGGAGTATCAGTTCTGGATGGATGGTGCCGGCTCACTGATGCCAAACCAGGCTTATCGTCACGTCGTGCGGATGCCAAATGGCTCGCTGCTGAACCGTTACTGGGATGACCGCGATACGCCACGTGATGAGTCGTGGATGGAAGATGTTGAAACCGCGCGCGAATCTAAACGTCCGGCCAGCGAAGTCTATCGTGACCTGCGTGCTGGTGCTGAGTCGGGCTGGGATTACTCCTCGCGCTGGCTGCGTAACCCGAAACGTCTGTCGAGTATCCGTACGACACAGTTTATCCCTATCGATCTGAACGCGTTCCTGTACAAGCTGGAGCTGATGATTGCCACCCTGTCGCACGCCAAAGGCGAAGAGCTGACGGCGCTGGCCTGGCAGAAAAAGGCGGAAACGCGGAAACGCGCTATTACCCGTTACCTGTGGGACAGCACCGCTGGTGTGTTCCGTGACTACGACTGGCGTCGTGAGCGTTTTGGTGCCTTTACCGTTGCCTCGGTCGTTCCGCTGTTTGTGGGTCTGGCGACGCCGCATCAGGCGCATCTGCAGTCAATCTCCCTGCGTCATCTGTTGCTGAGCAACGGTGGCCTGCTGACCTCAATGGTGGAAAGCGGTGAGCAGTGGGACCGTCCTAACGGCTGGGCACCGATGCAGTGGATGGCCGTTGTGGGTCTGAATAACTATGGTGAAGAGACGCTGGCAAGTGAAGTCGCGGTGAACTGGCTTAATACGGTTAATAACTTCTATCAGTTGCACCACAAGCTGGTCGAGAAGTATGACATCAGCGGCGACCGCGCCCGTCCCGGCGGCGGCGGCGAGTATCCATTACAGGATGGCTTCGGCTGGACGAACGGCGTTACACGTAAGCTGATGACGATGTATGGGCATTTAATGGCTGACTGAGTGTCGCAGCCTGTAAATCACTAAAACGCAAAAGCCGGGTCATTCCCGGCTTTTTTCATACAGGCATTCAGGCGTTACTTCTTCGCTTCTGCGCCCGGCTGCGACGCACGTTGCAGGAATTTCTGAGTCACTTCAGGCAGGTGTTGCAGCAGCCACTCCGCCATGGCCACTTCCTGATCGCGAATCTCGTTGAGGATGCGAACGCCCTGCGTATCGCCCACCTGCTCCGCCGCGGCAATCAGGCTGGTGTAGCTGGCGATCTCAGCATTCTCAAAAACGTAGCCACTGATGGCACCCTTCACCACTTCATCGGAGTTAAACATACCGCCCACCGCCTGGCCGGTCGCCGCCATTTTACCCATCGCATCTTTCACCACAGAGTGATCGATAGCGTGGCTGTCGAGCAGCTGTTCCAGCAGGGTCAGCTGATGCCTGGTTTCTTCCAGATGTTGCGCCAGACGCTGTTCCAGCGCTGGATAGTGTTCAAGACGGCCTGACATCTTGCTCAGCATGCTTTCTGCCTGCTTTTCCATCGCATGCGCATCGCGCAGCCAGTCATGATAATGTTCAATCGCAGTCATGTGTCACTCCTTAAGAGACGGTAATCGCCTCGGCTACCGAGGTGAGTTTCTCATCCGTTTGTTTCTCTTCATTCAGGGTCGCTGCCAGCAGCTCTGCCGCTTTGGTATACCCCAGCTTCAGCGCCAGTGCATGCAGCGTGCCGTAGGTGGCAATCTCATAGTGCTCAACTTTCTGTGCCGCACCGATCAGCCCCTGATCGCGGACTTCGCCCTTTTCGACCGAGTCGATAATTTCCTGGGCTTCTTCAACCAGACCTTCAAGCGCATGGCATTTCATTCTTTTGATTTTGACTTCAGGTGTCACGTCTACCAGTTCATCCAGTCGTTCAATCTGAGCACGGGTCTCTTCAAGATGCTGATTAAACGCAGCGATAAGATTTTCGTCACTGGCAGCACGCGCCATTTTAGGCAATGCACGGGTTATCTGTTTCTCAGCGCTGTATACATCGGAAAGGTCGTGGATGAACAGATCGTTTAACGTTTTCACTGTCATAAGATAGCCTCATTGATTAAAAAGCTGCGTCGGTAATAACGCAACGCCGGTCATATCGTTGGCACCTGAAAAGTTTAGTGGAGATTCTTAATATCGCACGCTGTGGCAGTATGAATTTAATACAAAAGTGGCATGCAAAATGCATTTTTCTTTTTACAGCAGTCATTTAGCCTAAAAGGTTTTTATGGCTGCGGCTTCGCTCGCTGCGGTGGAATTTGTACAAAGCAATAAATCTCTGTATAAATTTTTTAGGATTAAGTGCATAAAAAAAGCACCAGTCAAAACTTAGTTGTACAGAACTTTATTAAACCGTATAGCTTTAATCGATCGGAAATAAAAAAACCGGCAGGGAAAACCCAACCGGTTTAATTAACGGCATCTCTCTGTGTCAATGATAAATCAGCGACATAATTCAGGAGGTAATTATCTTGCAGGAAAATGAAAAGAGAATCTGTGCAGCCCGGCAAACGCGTTAAGCTGCCATCCGGCAGCCTTAAAAGCGTTTAGCTTCTGCGGCTTACCTTACCTCCCTTGCGCCCGGCTTCGATGGCACGTTCGGGATCGTTCTTAAAGTTCCCGCCACTTTTCTGACCGCCTTTGCGCCCTGCTTCCGCAGCACGCTCTTTGTCAGCCGCAAAATTCCCGGCCCCACCACGATATTGAGTCATTCTGTGTTCCTCTTTGAAATTAAAATCAGAATTTGCACAGTTAATGCTTAATCAGGCCGATTCAGCAACCTAAATGTAGACAGAAAACCGTACCGATCAAGCGAGATAAATAAAAAACCCGCTACCGATCTGACTTATTGGCAGCTCAACCCTCATCCGGACTGGTAACGCATTTCAACTATCGCTCTGTTCTATTCAAAAAAGAGCTACGGCTCCAAATACATTTCTTACAAAAATCGCCGCGCCCTATTAATCGATCATTTTCGAAAAATGTCCAATTGAAAAAACAGTAACCGAAGCGGCAATGAGATAACTTCATCAATATCAGTTAGTGAAGATGATCAACAAACGATCAATTTCCCTAAGCGAAGCGGTAAATATATTTACACACCACTGTTTTGGAAGCTGAATTAAGCGAGACGCAAGGCTTTGACCGTGCCAGCTGAAAATAGCTGATTTTGATCAATAAACGATCAATTATACTGATTTAATGAAAATTTTAATCAGAATGATACGCAATAATTGGTACAGATATTCAGGATTAAACGAAGCGGTGATATTCAGGTAAATCGGGGATGAAAATCGGGTTTTCGGAATAGTACTAAAAAATGTTTTCTGTGGAGAAATTCATAGGTTTTATGAGCCTGCAGGCGGCGAGTAGAAGCACAAATTAAAAAATGACGGATGGAATCGTGCAGTGCCTGTCGGGAAATCGTGCGTCAGTGGCCTGCAGGGAGGAAGCCTGGCAGCGTCAGAGGGGGTCAGACACGGCGGAATAAAAGGCAACACCGCGTTTACCGTTCTTCTTTATGCGGTACATGGCTTCATCAGCACGTGCCAGGGCGGTATCAAAGTCATCTTTTACCTCAACCTGTGACACGCCTACTGACGCGCCTATGTGCGCGTGCCCGTTAGCCAAATCAAAAGGGGTAAGTACCGCATCAAGGCAGGCATGCGCCAGCTGTCTGACCTGCGGCTGCCTGAGTGCAAACGGCAATAGCAGGACGAACTCATCGCCGCCGAGCCGGCCAATGATTACTTCTGCCGGGGAGAGCTCAGTCAATCGCTGGCTTAACTGAATTAACACTTCATCACCGCTGCGATGCCCCAGGGTATCGTTGACGTGTTTAAAGTTATCCAGGTCAATAAAGACAACGCAGAGCGGCCCCTGCGCTTTCATTTCACAGAAATCATTTTGCAGGGCATGGCGATTATTGAGCAGCGTAAGGGGATCGTGCAGCGCCAGCAGAGCGAGCTGTTCTTCATATTGCTTTTCTTTGGTCATGTCGATGTGAGTACCGATGACTTTAACCGGCTCGCCATGCGCGTTCCACTCGCTGACCCGGCCCCGATCCAGCACCCACGTGATACTGCCATTTTTGGCGATCATGCGATGCAGCGCTTCATAGTAAGGCGCTTTTCCGGCGATATGATCGTTAAATGCCCGCAAAACTTCGGCGGCATCATCAGGATGCAGACTCTCTTTCCACGATTCGAAGTTGGCGTCGGTTTCTTTAGGCTGGAAGCCGAGCATCGCACCCCAGCGTCGGTTGAAGATCACCAGTTTGCCGCTGGGAATATCAAGCTGCCACAGGAATAATCCGGTGCCATCCAGTGCCGCGTTGAGTTTTGTACGAGCGTCATGCGCTATACGCTTCAGACGCGCATTATGCTTTTTCAGGTTCTGTATCTGCAGACGCAGCGCTTCTTCTGACATGATCATGAGAGAACTGTAAAAATGGCTATTGTGCCTGTCAGGTTGATTCTGTAAAGAGTGGCTACTAAAACACGATTAGCCGCGGCCAATTGCAGGCTGGACAGCACATCAGGCGGTGCGGGTCTGGCAACACAGCACAGAGGCGAAGCAGCAAATTGGTTTCACCGTGAAATCTGTTTGCATTGCTACAGCGTTGTGCGGCGAAATGCGCCGGACTGAAGTGAAATTCGGAAATGTCGGGGGAGTCTGGCGAACCTTCGATAACGGGTTCGTGCCATAACGCAAAAACCCGCCAGAGGCGGGTTCTTTAAAGATGGTGCCCGAACCCGGACTAAAATGCCGGGAGCATTTTTGCATCGCGCGTCAGCGCGACCCGAAGGGCGAGCCACAGGATGTGGCGAGTGTATCGAAACTTCGATAGCGGGTTCGTGCCAGAACGCAAAAACCCGCCAGAGGCGGGTTCTTTAAAGATGGTGCCCGAACCCGGAATCGAACCAGGGACACGGGGATTTTCAATCCCCTGCTCTACCGACTGAGCTATTCGGGCAACGGGGCGCATTAAACCAAAGCGGCCCGGCAGCGTCAAACGCTTTTCACCAAAATCACATCGACTGACGGCTTTTCCATCAACTCAAATATCGGGTTTGACCCGGCGCAAAAATCTCGCGTCTGGCCGGATAAATTTTAGTCAGCGGAGCGGTAAAGGCTCCATTGTGCCGCGATTTTGCCGATATATGAGGCGAGACCAACACTAATAATAAGGATCGCCATGTTTTCCACCATTACATCAGGTATCACTTCACGCCACGGCTGGCAGAAGCGGGCTCACTCAGCGGCCACGCTGAGCTCGCTCAACGGCTCCATCGCCATGGTTGAGTTCTCCCCCGATGGCACCATTCTCAGCGCCAATGCGCTGTTTCTGGCGCGCATGGGCTACACGCTGGCGGAGATTGAAGGCCAGCACCACAGCCTTTTTTGCACGCCGGAACAGCTTCAGTCGCGGGACTATCAGGATTTCTGGCTGCGGCTGAACCGGGGCGAAAGCTTCAGCGATAAATTTCTGCGCATGGCGAAAAACAGCCGCCCGATCTGGCTGGAAGCCAACTATGTGCCGGTGCAGAACCGCCATGGCCGGGTGATTAAAATCGTCAAACTGGCCACCGACATTACGGGCCATATCAACGATGCCCAGGAGCAGCGCGCCATTACCACCGCCATTGAACGGTCGATGGCGGTCATCGCCTTTAACCTCAAAGGTGAAGTGCTGAAAGCCAACGACAACTTTCTGAAAACCATGGGCTACCGTCGTGAAGAGGTCGAAGGGATCCACCACAGTCGTTTCTGTTCGCAGGCCGTACGCGACAGCCGCGAATATAGCGAGTTCTGGCAGCAACTGAACCGGGGTGAATTTGTCTCGGGTCAGTTTCCCCGGGTGAATAAACGGGGTGAGACGGTCTGGCTACGCGCCACCTACAATCCGGTATTTGACGAGCAGGGCCGACTCTACAAAATCGTCAAATTCGCCACGGATGTGACGGCACAAGTTGAAAAGAATCAGCAGGAGCATGATGCGGCGCAGCGGGCTTATCACACCGCACTGCAAACGGATGAAAGCACAAAGCTGGGTGCCGATGTGATCGCCAGCAGCGTGGAAACCATGAATGCGCTGGCGGGTGAACTGCAGGGGATCTCCGGTGATATTACCGGCCTGAGTGAGTCTTCTGATCGTATCGGCGCGATTGTAGAAGGTATTCGCCGGATCGCCGATCAGACCAACCTGCTGGCGCTGAATGCCGCCATTGAAGCAGCGCGGGCGGGCACCCATGGCCGCAGCTTTGCTGTGGTGGCTAATGAAGTCCGCACGCTGGCAGCCAACATTAACCGCGCCACTACCGACATTGAAAACCGGATTCAGCAAAATCATCTGCTGGCAAGCCGGGCGCTGAAAGGTATTGAGTCGAACCTGAAACGTGCCGATCAGGGTGTACAGCTGGCTCAGGAGGCGGGCGGCGTGATTGCAGAAATCCGTGAAGGCGCAACGGACGTGGTGCGTGCCATCGGACAGGTCACTAAAACGCTTAAAGTCTGATGCTCTGCGGGGGCCTTCGTCCCCCTTTTTTACGGTGTGGCCTGAGCGGGTGCTTCTGGCACCGGCGGGATAAAGATATGGTCCAGAATATCCCGCATCACGGGCGCAGCCGTTACCCCTTCCCCGCCACCATTCTCCAGAATTAACGCCACCGCCACTTTCGGGTCATTAAACGGTGCAAAGGCGGTATAGAAGATATGGTCACGCAGCCGCACTGGGATCATCTTCGCGTTATAAGTCTGGTTCTGACGCAGGCTGAATACCTGTGACGTCCCGCTCTTCGCCGCGATGCCATAAGGAGCCGTATGGAAATATTTATAACCGGTGCCGTTGGGCGCGTTAGCCATGCCAAACATCGCGTGACGCACCAGCGACCAGTATGGTGAGTGAGGATCGCCAATCTGCGCCTCGTGCTGTTGTGGATGGTAGTTTTCCACCAGCGTGCCGCGCTGGGTTTTCTCCAGCAGGTGCGGTGCGATGACCCGACCGTTATTGATCAGTGCGACCATCGCCTTCACCATCTGAATCGGCGTCGCAATCCAGTAGCCCTGACCAATGCCTACCGAAACCGTATCGCCCTGATACCAGGCCTTTTTATGCACCTTCTGCTTCCACTCACGGCTTGGCAATAAGCCGTTGTACTCTTCATTCAGGTCGATGCCGGTCGATTTACCATAGCCAAACTGGCTGAGCATGGTGTGAATCCGGTCAATGCCCATCATGAAAGCCACCTGATAGAAGAAGGTGTCGGCGGACTCTTCTATTGCGCGAGTGACATCCAGCATGCCGTGCCCGGTTTTCTTCCAGTCGCGATAGCGCCGGTCCGTGCCCGGCAGCGTCCAGGTCGGCGCACCAAAGAACTGCGACTGTGGCGTAATCACATGGGTCAGCAGCGCCGACATCGCCATATAAGGCTTCACCGTGGAAGCGGGTGGATAGAGTCCCTGCGTGACGCGGTTGATCAGCGGCAGGTCTTTATCCTGCAGCAGCTTTTTGTAGGCCTGATAGCTGATGCCTTTCACAAACGGATTCGGGTCGTAGCTGGGACTGGAGACCATCGCCAGCACGGAGCCGTCGCGCGGATCTTCAATCAGCAGCGCCGCACGCTGTCCGGCCAGCAGGCTCTCCACATACTGTTGCAGATGCAGATCCAGCGTCAGCGTCAGGTTTTTACCCGCGACCGGCGGCACCTCTTTCAGCACCCGCACAATGCGGCCATGGTTATCTACTTCCACTTCCTGATAGCCCGGCTTGCCATGCAACAGCGCTTCGTAATAGCCCTCAATCCCCTGCTTGCCGATGTTGTGGTCAGCCGCATAGTTTTCGGCGATACCTTCCGCATTCAGCCGTTTGTAGTCGTTATCGTTGATTTTCGAGACATAACCGATCACATGGGCCAGATCGGCCCCATAGGGATATTCACGATCCTGGTAGGTCTCAATGCTGGCACCGGTAAAGCGGAACTGATTGACCGCAAAGCGGGCAACCTGCTCTTCGGTCAGCTCCTCCTTCAGCACGACCGGCTTGTAACGACTGGTCTGCTTCAGCGCACGGCGGAAAGTGTCGATCTCATCGGGTGTCAGATTTACGATCGGCGTCAGCGCCCGCAGCGTGGCATTCATATCGTCAATTTTATAAGGCGTCAGCGTGATGGCGTACCAGCTGACGTTACGCACCAGCGGAATACCGTTGCGGTCATAAATCAGCCCGCGCGTCGGGGCGATGGGAATCATCTTGATGTCATTCTGGTTGGAGCGCGTCTGGTAGTAGGCATGGTCGCGCACCTGTAAGCGGAAAAGGTTTACGCCAAGAATAGTGAAACAGAGACAGACCAGAGCAAAGGCGATTGCGGCGCGACGGGCAAACAGCTTCTCTTCAGCATCGAAGTTACGAAAGTTCATCAGGGGGCATTATCAGGCGACTAATTATTATCTGTTATTGCACACTATGATAAAGCGCGATCGCAGGCGTGCCAGCGCGAAGATGCACAAGCCTCGGCAAAAGTGTGTCATTTGATGTGAATGTTACCGGGAAAGCGAGGCGGGAAACTCAGATCCTCCGGTTAGGGAGGATCTGAACAGGCGATCGGGCAGCAGTCGGGAATCGTCACCCGCCGCGCGGATTAATCACCCAGCAGGACAGACTCCAGCGCAATCTTGATCATGTCGTTGAAGGTTGTCTGACGCTCAGCAGCAGTCGTCTGCTCGTGCGTACGGATATGGTCTGATACGGTACAGATGGTCAGCGCTTTCGCACCGAACTCTGCAGCCACACCGTAGATACCCGCGGCTTCCATCTCAACGCCGAGAATGCCATATTTTTCCATTACGTCGAACATCTGCGGATCCGGCGTGTAGAAGAGATCGGCAGAGAAGATGTTACCTACGCGCGCTTCAACACCCAGGTTTTTCGCCGCATCAACCGCGTTACGCACCATGTCGAAGTCAGCAATCGCCGCGAAGTCGTGATCTTTGAAACGCATACGGTTCACTTTGGAATCAGTGCAGGCACCCATACCAATCACGATATCACGCAGTTTTACATCAGGGCGTACGGCACCGCAGGAGCCGACACGGATGATCTTCTTAACGCCGAAGTCCGTGATCAGCTCTTTGGTGTAGATGGAGCAGGAAGGGATACCCATTCCGTGACCCATTACAGAGACTTTACGGCCTTTGTATGTGCCGGTGTAGCCCAGCATGCCGCGCACGTTGTTCACTTCAACCGCATTTTCCAGGAAGGTTTCTGCGATGTGTTTTGCGCGCAGCGGATCGCCAGGCATCAGTACGACGTCTGCGAAATCACCCATTTCAGCATTAATATGAGGGGTTGCCATTGTTTAATCCTTATTAAATTGCTGATTTACAGCATGTTCTTGCCATAGTCCATCTCGGACAGGCCAAAATAGTGTGCAATTGTCTGACCAATATCAGCGAAAGTCTCGCGGTATCCCAGTGAACCCGGCTCCACTTTCGGTCCGTAGATCAGAATCGGAATGTGCTCACGCGTATGCTCGGTGCCTTCCCAGGTCGGATCACAGCCGTGGTCAGCAGTCAGGATCAGGATGTCATCTTCGCCAACCAGCGCCATCAGCTCAGGCAGACGACGGTCAAACAGCTCCAGCCCGCCCGCATAACCGGCGACATCACGGCGATGTCCCCAGGTTGAATCGAAATCAACGAAGTTGGTGAACACAATCGCCTGATCCGGCGCGGTTTTCATCTCCTGAATCGTCGCGTCAAACAGCGCATCCAGACCGGTCGCTTTGACCTTTTTGGTAATGCCCTGCTCCGCATAGATATCGGCGATTTTACCCACGGAGATCACGTGACCGCCCTTCTCATCCACCAGCTTTTTCAGCATGGTGGCGGATGGTGGCTCAACAGCCAGATCGTGACGGTTACCGGTACGCTCGAACTGACCCGCTTTATCACCCACAAACGGACGGGCGATCACGCGGCCAATGTTGTAGCCCCCTTCGGTCAGCTCTTCACGGGCGATTTCGCACAGCGCATAGAGCCGCTCAAGACCAAAGGTCTCTTCGTGACAGGCGATCTGGAATACGGAGTCCGCAGAGGTATAGAAAATCGGCTTGCCGGTTTTCATATGCTCTTCGCCCAGCTGGTCGAGGATCACCGTACCTGAAGAGTGGCAGTTACCGAGATAGCCTGGCAGGTCGGCGCGCGCAACCAGCTTGTCCAGCAGTTCCTGCGGGAAGCTGTTCTCTTTGTCGCTGAAGTAGCCCCAGTCAAACAGCACCGGCACACCGGCGATCTCCCAGTGGCCTGACGGCGTATCTTTACCTGACGAAAGCTCACTGGCGTAAGCATACGCGCCGGTGATTTTTGCCTCAGGATCCAGACCCGCCGGGAAGCGGCCGGTCGACAGCTCGGCGGCTTTACCCAGCCCCAGCGCGGTGAGATTAGGCAGATGCAATGGGCCTTTACGTCCCTTGTCTGCTTCACCGTTAAAACAGGCTTCGGCGATATGACCTAGGGTATCTGAACCTGCGTCGCCGAATTTATCGGCATCTTTACTGGAGCCAATTCCAAAGGAATCGAGAACCATAATAAAAGCACGTTTCATGCAAGTCTCCTGCGCATTGGCGCGTGACAAGTCAAAAAAAAGCGATCAGATCAGTATACCCGAATGCATCGCGGCTGGCACCGGTTACTGGTCAGTTAGCTGAGATCGCTCACACGGCGATAGACGACCGGCGTCTCAGCCGGGGCGGAATCCCCGAGCACCAGCGCAGCTTTAACCGCTGCGGCGGCCTGCTGCCATTTGTCTTCGCTGCTGGCGTGAATGACCGCCAGCGGACGATGCGCATCGGCACGTTCGCCCAGGGTGATCATTTCGCTGAAGCCGACGCTGTAATCGATGCTGTCGCTGGCGCGCTGACGTCCGCCGCCCATCGCCACCACCGCCAGACCCAGCGCACGGGTATCCATGCTGCTGACGATGCCTGGCTGGTCGGCATAGACCGGTTTGCTTAGCAATGGCGCGGGCAGATAAGCGTCGTAACGTTCGACGAAATCAGCCGGTCCCTGCTGGGCAGCGACCATGCGGCCAAACACCTCAGCCGCCTTACCGTTATCCAGCACCGTCATCAGCTTCTGACGCGCGTCGACGTCGCTGGCGGCGAGTTTGCCGGAGATCAGCATTTCGCTACAGAGCGCCAGCGTCACTTCCAGCAGGCGCGGATTCCGCTGTTCACCGGTCAGGAAGCGCACCGCTTCGCGCACTTCCAGCGCGTTACCGGCTGAAGAAGCGAGAACCTGATTCATGTCCGTCAGCAGCGCGGTGGTCTGGCAGCCTGCGCCGTTGGCAACGCCAACAATCGACTGCGCCAGACTTTCTGAGGCTTCATAGGTTGGCATAAATGCGCCGGAACCCACTTTGACATCCATAACCAGCGCATCCAGTCCTTCTGCCAGCTTCTTGGCCAGAATCGAGGCGGTGATCAGCGGAATGGAATCGACGGTGGCGGTGATGTCACGCGTCGCGTAGAAGCGCTTATCCGCCGGGGCCAGCGAGCTGGTCTGGCCGATAATCGCCACACCGACCTGCTTAATGATGTCGCGGAAACGGTCATCACTGGGGAAAATATCGAAGCCCGGAATCGCTTCCAGTTTATCCAGCGTGCCGCCGGTATGACCCAGACCACGACCGGAAATCATCGGCACATATCCACCGCAGGCAGCGACCATCGGCCCTAACATCAGCGACGTCACATCGCCGACGCCGCCGGTCGAGTGCTTATCCACCACCGGCCCGTTAAGATTGAGTGATTTCCAGTTAAGTACCGTACCGGAATCACGCATCGCCATCGTCAGCGCGACCCGCTCTGGCAGCGTCATGTCGTGGAAATAAATGGTCATCGCCAGCGCGGCAATCTGACCTTCCGAGACGGTGTTATCACGCACGCCATTAATGAAGAAGCGAATCTCCTCTTCAGTCAGCGCCTGGCCGTCACGTTTTTTGCGAATAATTTCTTGTGGCAGAAACAAAGTAGCCCCCTGGTTCAGGGAAATCAGGATGGAGAACAGGCGGTCAGCGACCGCCTGAAAGATCAGTAACCCGCTTTGCTGGTGTCGCTGTCATGACCCAGGGTGTTGAGCAGGCTCGCCAGCAGGCTTGATGCACCAAAGCGGAAATGGCGTGCATCGGCCCAGTCGGCACCTAGCGTCTCTTCTGCCATCTGCAGATAGATCGCGGCATCTTCAGCAGTGCGTACGCCGCCCGCCGGTTTAAAGCCAACTTCCTTACTAACGCCTTTGTCACGGATCACATTCATCATGATCTGCGCCACTTCCGGCGTGGCGTTAACCGGCACTTTACCGGTGGAGGTTTTAATGAAGTCGGCACCCGCGTCGATAGCAATCTCAGAAGCCTGACGGATCAGCGCTTCTTCTTTAAGCTCACCGGTTTCGATGATGACTTTCAGCAGCACGTTCGCTTCAGCACAGGCGGTTTTACAGGCTTTCACCAGATCGAAACCAACCTGACTGTTACCGGCGATCAGCGCGCGGTACGGGAAGACCACATCCACTTCATCTGCACCGTAGGCGATGGCGGCGCGGGTCTCTGCCAGTGCAATATCGATGTCGTCATTGCCGTGCGGGAAGTTAGTTACCGTGGCGATGCGGATTTCCGGCGTACCCTGCTCGCGCAGCGTTTTACGCGCAATCGGAATAAAGCGCGGATAGATACAGATGGCGGCGGTGTTACCTGCCGGGGATTTAGCCTGATGACAGAGGGCGATCACTTTTGCGTCGGTGTCGTCGTCATTCAGGGTGGTTAAATCCATCAGTTTCAGGGCGCGCAGGGCAAGAGGTTTAATATCGGTCATGAGGCTCTCCAAAAGATCGGGGTGCAACCCACCGGCTTGCCGGCGGAATGTTATAATAATAACACTCAGAAGCGGCCTGATATGTGCCAGTAGTCACATAGGGATAAGAAATTGATGCAATTGCGTCACAATCACTGTGACTTAAATCGCAGATAACAGCGTTTAATGGCCATTATACGCCAGCCGACCCAATGTTACTATTATCACATTTAAGCGCTGATGAGGCAGATCCGGTCAGTTACGCAGCGTTGGGAAAGCGGGATCGAGCCGGAACAGCTGCTGACTGTTGTGCCACAGTGCATCGGCAATCTCTTCGGGTGATTCCTCTCGCAAGCTGCAGAGTACTTCCCACACCTGACGCGCCCGTTCCGGGCGGTTTGGCTGGCCCTGAAAGCCCTGCAGTGGCATATCGGGTGCATCGGTTTCCAGCAGCAGCGCAGAGAGCGGCAGCTGTGCTACGGTCTGACGGGTTTTGCTGGCGCGTTCATAGGTAATGGTCCCGCCAATGCCAATCGCATAACCCAGCTTAATAAAGGCCTGTGCCTGCTGCAGGCTGCCTGCAAAACCGTGCACCACGCCACGGCGCGGCAGATCGAGACGACGCAGAATCTGCGCCAGCTTGTCATGGGTGCGCCGCGAATGCAGGATCACCGGCAGCTGATACTGTTTTGCCAGCTTCAGCTGTGCTTCGAGAAAGCGTTGCTGCTTATCAAACTGCGGATTGTCGCGATAGAGATCCAGCCCGATCTCGCCGATCGCCACCAGCTTACGTGGCCGCTGTTGCAGTAAGGTTTCCAACTGCCCGAGATGCACCTCAAGGTGATTTTCAATGACGATGGGGTGCAGGCCCAGCGCCGCGTAGAGCGGCGAATGTTCCGCGGCCAGCGCACAGACACGTTCGAAGCGGCTGGCATCAATCGCCGGAACAATAATCTTCTCTACGCCCGCCTCAGCTGCGCGCGCCAAGCTGGCGGCAACATCCCCTTCGAAAGGCGGAAAGTCGAAATGACAGTGCGTATCGATAAACGTCATGCCAGCGATCCCTTGTCGTAATCCGCATCATTGTCCGCCAGCGGCGGCGTGATAATCAATCGGGTATCCGGCGCATTGGCAACCGGCGCAGGCGGGGTGACGATGCGCGCTGAGACCATCGGTTCAGCATCGCTCAGCCACTGGCCCAGCGTGGCGAGGAAATAGCGACCACAGCGCCGCCCCAGATGATAATCCTGATTCAGCGCGGCAACCCGGCTGCCCAGGGCACTGCTGGCCAGCACGTGCGGCGGAAAAATTTCGATAATGCGCAAATCGTCGGGAGGATTCTCAATAAACTGCTGAATTTCCCGATAGCTCTGCTCATGCTTATTCAGCACGTTGATCATCGGCTGCAGCGCGCCAGTACTGAGCCAGCGCTCCATCCGTTTAAACCATTTTGGGGTGTAGAACATCTGCGATGGCACTGTGCGGATCACCACAATGGTATCCGCACCGCGACGTGCGGCCTCGCGCACCGGAATCGCATCGCTGATGCCACCATCGAGATAGCTTATCCCTTCCAGATTGACGCCCAGCCGGTAGAAACCGGGAATCGCACTGGAAGCTTTGATCAGATCCAGCCAGTTGTCGGCGGTGGGCGTAAAGTAGCCGGGCGAATAGTCGTCGCTGCGGCAGGCGCACATATAAAACTCGCGGCCGCTGGAGAACAGCTGTTCCGCACTACTCATCGCCAGCGGAAATTCACTGCGGGTGATATCGATCAGCCAGTCGAGGTCGATCAGGTTGCCGCCACGCACAAAGCGCAGCGGATCAAAAAAGAGTTTACTGGTGGTATAGCGGGTAATCACGCGACGGGCATAGCCGGGCTGACCACAGACAAAGGCAGAGAGATTTTGTGCACCGGCAGAGGTGCCGAGCATCAGTTGAAAAGGATTAAATCGGGCGCGCTGAAATTCGTCCAGTACCCCTGCGGTGAAAATGCCGCGCTGACCGCCGCCTTCACAGACCAGGGCAATTTTCTGAGCTTTAAAGGGTGTCAGGGCCAGAGGTTCAATGGCGCCGAGTGTGACAGGAATGCGTATACCCACTGTGCGAACCTCAAAAAAGGGTTCCGGGTATGCTGGAGGAGGGATCCGTTAAAGACAGCAGCATTCCGGAGAACCAGTCATCTATTCCTTTAACCGGCAGGCCAGCTGAACTGGCTTGCCATCGCAGCGATGTGAAGGTGTCCCTTTCTTCACGTCAGTCGCTGCAGATGACTGGTCTCCGCTCTATGCTTTGCGTTGCATTACGCTGCAGGACTCATCGGCTAAAGCTTTTTACGGCCGGTAAACAGGCTGATGAGGAACAGGATAATACCAACGACGAAGACAACTTTAGCTGCCCATGCTGCTGTGCCCGCTAAACCGCCAAAACCTAACGCTGCAGCGATCAGTGCGATCACCAGAAAAATAATGCCCCAACGAAACATAAGCCTCTCCTTACCCTATTTAAAAATCGAACTGCTTATTTAATCCCCGGATGGGTATCTTTTATCCATGCGGTCAACGAAGTGACCGCACGCAAGCTTAAGATTTAACCGTCAGGTCATTCTTAACGCTTTTCACGCCTTCAATGGCTTTAGCGATGCTTTCTGCACGATCTGACTGTGCCTGAGTAGCAACATGCCCTGAAAGCTGAACAACACCGTCGGTGGTCTCAACTTTTACGTTGCGCGACGGAACAATGTCGTCTGCTAATAGCTTAGCTTTAATTTCGCTGGTCGTAGCGGCATCGCCGGCATAACCTTTCACTGAAGATGATTTGCTGTCTCTGACGTGTAGTTTGTCGCTGACGGATTTAACACCTTCGATTTTCTGCACCACCGCCACAGCCTTTTCAGCCTGATCCTGTGAGGTGACGAAACCGCTTAAGGTCACGACGCCGCTATGCGTTTTTACCGAGATATCCGTGCTTTTAATGGCGTCGTCATCCACCAGTGCCGCTTTGGCTTTGGCGGTGATGCCGCTGTCATCCATATAACCATCGACTTTTTTCATAGAACTATCGATTTTCGAACCCGCGCTGTCGGCTGTCTGTGACGCTTTCTGCGACACTGATTCGTCAGCCAGTGCACTGCCGCTGATCAGTGCTGAGCCAATCATGGCGGCCATCAGGGTTTTAGCAATCTTAGTCTTGTTCATCGATATCTTCCTTCTATCAGTTAACTCACCCAAAACTGTGGGCGAAACAGAGGCACAGGTGCCGCTGCGTTACAGGACGTAAGGACAAGAGAAGTCTCTTCCGCCGTCCGATAGAATAATCATAGACGGCATTTTGCGATTTGCCTGGCTAACTGGTTGATCACACGTCAAAACAGAAAAAAAACGGGGTTTTTAGGAGGAGTCTGGAGTGGGGAAATCAGGGCCATTCCCTGCTGGAATGGCCCTGAAACAGGCGATTAGTGCTCGCGCGTTTTACGGAAGGTCACGTCGGGATAACGTTCCTGCGTAATATTAAGATTGACCATGGTTGGCGCAATATAAGTCAAATTATTGCCGCCATCGAGCGCCAGGTTAACTTCGTTTTTACGCTGGAAGTCCTCAAACTTTTTCGCGTCGCTGCATTCAACCCAGCGCGCCGTAGAGACGTTAATCGCTTCGTAGATCGCTTCGACGTTATATTCGCTTTTCAGACGTGCCACGACCACATCGAACTGCAGTACCCCGACCGCGCCAACGATAAGATCGTTGTTATGCACCGGACGGAACACCTGCACGGCACCCTCTTCCGACAGCTGAACCAGCCCTTTCAGCAGCTGTTTCTGCTTCAGCGGATCGCGCAGGCGAATACGACGGAAC
This sequence comes from Pantoea sp. 9140, assembly GCF_000745295.1. Classification (NCBI taxonomy): domain Bacteria; kingdom Pseudomonadati; phylum Pseudomonadota; class Gammaproteobacteria; order Enterobacterales; family Erwiniaceae; genus Pantoea; species Pantoea sp. 9140. The sequence goes on from NZ_JQNO01000001.1 coordinate 3,203,336, forward strand.
AGTTCTGGCGCGAAGTTCGGAATACCGGTGAACTTCATGTTCTCACCCTGGGTAAAGGTGTCGCCAATCTGAATGGTGCCGTGGTTATGCAGACCGATGATATCGCCAGGATATGCTTCTTCAACGTGTGAACGGTCGCCCGCCATAAAGGTCAGGGCGTCGGAGATCACCACATCTTTGCCGGTGCGTACCTGACGCAGCTTCATCCCTTTTTCATATTTACCGGAGACCACACGCATAAAGGCCACGCGGTCACGGTGTTTCGGGTCCATGTTGGCCTGAATCTTAAACACGAAGCCGGTGAACTTCTCTTCTTTCGCTTCAACCGTACGGGTATCGGTCTCACGGGGCATCGGACGCGGCGCCCAGGAAACCAGGCCATCCAGCATGTGGTCAACGCCGAAGTTACCCAGCGCGGTGCCGAAGAAGACCGGCGACAGTTCGCCACTCAGGAAGGCCTCCTGCTCGAACTCGTGCGAGGCGCCCTGCACCAGCTCCAGCTCTTCACGCAGCTGTGCCGCCAGATCTTCACCGACCGCGGTGTCGAGATCCGGGTTGTTCAGTCCCTTCACGATGCGCACATCCTGAATGGTATGCCCTTTACCGGTCTGGTAGAGATAGGTCTCATCTTTGTAGAGATGGTAAACCCCTTTGAACAGCTTGCCGCAGCCGATAGGCCAGGTGATCGGTGCGCAGGCGATTTTCAGCTCGCTTTCAACCTCATCCAGCAGCTCCATCGGATCGCGGATGTCACGGTCAAGTTTGTTCATAAAGGTCAGGATGGGCGTATCGCGCAGACGGGTCACTTCCATCAGCTTGCGGGTACGATCCTCGACGCCTTTGGCGGCATCGATCACCATCAGACAGCAGTCAACCGCAGTCAGCGTACGGTAGGTATCTTCCGAGAAGTCTTCGTGACCTGGGGTATCCAGCAGGTTCACCAGGCTATCGCGGTAAGGGAACTGCATCACCGAGGTGGTAATGGAGATACCACGCTGTTTCTCCATCTCCATCCAGTCCGACTTGGCGTGCTGGTTAGAGCCACGGCCTTTTACCGTACCGGCGGTCTGGATAGCCTGTCCGAACAACAACACTTTTTCGGTAATGGTGGTTTTACCGGCATCCGGGTGAGAAATGATCGCGAAGGTGCGGCGGCGTGCCACCTCTTCTAAAAAGGGATTAGACATGGAATTCTTCTCAATAGGCAGCGCAACGTACTGGCGCTGCTGATAAATCACGGTGGCCGGCAGAACCTTACCGGCGGGTAAACGGTGCCAAAACGATGTTTTATCGTTGGCGGGTCAGCGCGAAGTTACATTGGCGTGAAGTCCGGTTACCTGGTCAGCTTTAAGGCGGCATAGCATACAATATTTTGCGCGCGCGGCCTACAGGGAAGGGGCGGCATTTCGCAGAGGGAGAATCGGAGAACAGCGGATGCGGCAACAGAATCTGGCGGGTCTGCACCCGCCCCACTCTGTTATCCCAATACCTTTCTGACGCAGGCTTTGAAGATCTGCACACCAATCTCCAGCGAGCTGAGATCGAAACGCATGTCGGGATGATGCAGTCCTGGCGTCAGGTTAGTGCCCAGCCCCCAGAAGCCCGCCTTCACACCCGGACGCTTCACCGGATAGTAGAAAAAGTCCTCGCTGCCCGGCGTGGTTCGGATCGGCAGTGCGCCCTCTTCACCCAGCACTTCAACGATGGCCGCGCGGATTACCGCCGTCGCCTCATCATCAATCTCGGCGGCGGGCATCTCTTTCAGCACGCGGACCTCGGCAGTGGCACCCAGTGCCGCCACGCTGTGAGTAATGGCGCGCGTGACCTGCTCTTTCAGCTGCGTCATCGGCCCGTTCTCCTGCGAACGCAGATCCCATACCACGCGGGCTTCATCCGGCACCGAGTTGGTGACACCGGCATCACACAGGAAGCGGGTCGCCTTGACGCTCCAGGTCAGGCCGGGTGAAAGATGGAGGGCGTTGACGGCCTGAACCGCCTGCACGGCGGCATCCAGCGCGTTCACGCCAAGATGCGGTCGCGCCGCATGAGCGGGCTGGCCTGTGATCGTCGCTTCCAGCGTGCTGCAGGCGGAGTAGAGCACCGCAGGCACCGCCTGACCAACCACGCACTCCTCCAGCGGACGCAGATGGAAGCCCAGAATCATCTCCACATCATCCAGTGCGCCACCTTCGATCATCGAGAGCGCACCCGCACCCAGCTCCTCGGCGGGCTGGAACAGAATCTTCAGCCGGCCACGTTTCACCGTGCCCTCCTGCAGCAGCGCCGATGCTGCCGTCAGCACTACCGAAGAGTGTCCATCGTGACCACAGGTGTGACGCGCACACGGCACGCCATCAATGATGTGGCCCAGCGCATCCATATCAGCACGCAGCGCCAGCACCGGCCCCGGCACACCGCTGTCGATCTCCGCCACAATGCCGGTGGTGTTATTGATGTTGCGCGTCACCTTCAGGCCCGCTTTCTCAAGCTGATCGGCGATGTAGGCCGAGGTTTTCACCTCCTGAAAACCCAGCTCCGGAATTTCATGCAGATAGTGGTAATGCTCTAATACCTTAGACACAGCGTTACTCCTGAATAAACAGACGCATAACAGACATTGCGATCAGCGCGTTGATGATGCTCACCAGCATCAGCAGCGGCCAGTATTTTTTGGGCACATCGGCCACGCCCAGCAGCCGCCCCATATATTGCAGCTGCGATCCCATCAGGAAAATCGCCGGCGCCAGAATGGTGATATCTGCACCGGTCAGCAGCCCTTTGGTCAGCAAGCTTACCGCGACGCCGGTGCCCGCCGACGAGGAGAGCCAGGCGGTGAGCAACACAGTAATCGCCTCGCCCGGCAGGCCAAACAGCCCCATCACCGGCGCAAACACATGTCCGAGGAACTGCATAATGCCGAGCAGGTTCAGCACTTCTGCCAGCACATAGGCCATCACCACATTCGGCATCAGGTTGTGAATGGCGATATGAAAGCCTTTACGCGCACCGGTCACAAACACATCGAACGGATTACTGCTTGTCGCAATTTTATTTTCCATCCGCGAAATCCTTCTTATAAACACTGTTTAACACAGCGCGCGTTATCGCCGCACCGACAAATTTCAGCACGAACATTAATAACAGCGGAATAATGATCGGCAGCGTCATTGAGGCGAACAGCGCTGAACCGATGGCGAAGTAATTATTGATTAATCCGGCACCCGAATATTGCCAGGCACTCATCACCACCAGCTCTTTTTTGCCAATCTGTTTCTGGTCAGCCATCTCTTTGGTTAATGCCGCGCCCGCGTCGGTGCTTTGCAGGTCAGTGATTAACGCCAGACCGCAACGACCCGGCAGCCCCATCAGCGGCTTAAGCAGCGGCGTCAGTAAGCGATGTGCCGCGCGAATCGCGCCATAGTGGGTAAAGATTTCCAGCACGCCCAGCGCCAGCATTACCGTCGGCGTCAGCGACAGGGCAAACAGGAAGCCTGCTTTGGCACTGAGTCCGCCTGCGCCAAGAAAGGTGTTGCTGGCGGGATCTTTCATGGTGCCGAAGCTGCCGCCCAGCGTGGTGAAGTCAAACGCACCCAGCCATTTAAGGCCCTCGACGTTATAAAACAGCCCTGAGAAAAACAGAATGGCAAAAATTAAAGCGATATAACTGCCTTTGGTCGCCGTCATTTTTACCGGATTAACCACACTCTCTTCTGACATTATTTTCTCCTGATAACATGGCCTGCCGCCCGTTTCCTGCCGTGGCAAGTTTCAATATATGGAACTCAGTTCTAAGCAGGATTTATGCCAGAGCCGCCTGGAGAACGATTGGTAACGCCTTATTTGCCGACACAGGACGTTTAATCCACGCCATACCTCTTATCGCGCTCTGAAAATGATTTTTCAGAACACAACGTTATATTTCCGGGACGTCATCAGATGGTGGGTATTTCGTCTGCCGCAGCGACCATTGCACCAGCAGAATAGCTATCGCCCGCACTATCATGGTGCTGATTCTCCTGATGTTGTTGCCTGATATTGCGCGATACAGAATGAGAATTGGTCGCATTCAATTTCCGAAATAATTCTATTTAAATCAATCAGATAAATTGACTCATTTTGCGGAAAAGGCTTCACTTTACTAACATGTATGATGCATAATTCACCGCATCCACCTGTTTATTTAACATCTTCTTAAAAGGACTCGGCCATGCTGACTGCTGAAATGACTGGGCGTTTAAACGACCAGCTGAACCTGGAATTTTTCTCTGCCAATCTTTATCTGCAAATGAGCGCCTGGTGCAGCGACAAAGGCTTTGAGGGTGCCGCTTCCTTCCTGAAGATGCATTCACGTGAAGAGATGCAGCACATGCAGCGTCTGTTTGACTACCTGAGCGATACCGGCGGCATGCCGGTGCTGGGCACCATCGCAGCGCCACCGGTTTCTTTCACCTCGCTGAATGAAATCCTGCAGCAGGCGCTGGAGCATGAGCAGCTGATCACCAGCAAAATCAATGAGCTGGCACACGCCGCTATGACGTCACAGGATTACTCTACCTTCAACTTCCTGCAGTGGTATGTTGCCGAGCAGCACGAAGAAGAGAAGCTGTTCAAAACCGTGCTGGATAAACTGGCGCTGGTCAGCAACAGCGGCAACGGTCTGTTCCTGGTCGATAAAGACCTGGGCCGCATGAGTACCGAGAACCACGCAGAGTAATATCTTTCAGGTCGGTTCAGGCTGCTGACAATTCCCTGGTACGCTTTCAGGAAGCAATGATAAAGCTTATGTAGCAGGGAATACGGTCAGAGGAGGAAAGCGTCCCGCGCCATGGACAAAAAACGCCGGGAGCGTTTTTGAACAACGCAACGCGTTGGCCCGGCCAGGGGCGCACCTCAGGGATGAGGTGCGTAATCGCGCGGGTCGAGCGTGTCATGGATGACAGCTTTTGCGTCTTTCCGATCTGACCGTATTTCCTGTTCAAGCACGATCTCACAGCGAAGCAGGTCCGATTTTGCTGTTGCCCTTAACGGCCCTCGCTTCGGGGCCGGACTTTTCTTCACTGCCTCCTCAACACCGCTATCCCAGACGGTAACTCGCCGCTTTCTCGCCATTTACCCACAGCTCACGACGTTCACCCGCAGGCAGTAATAGCGCGATCTCCCGCCAGGCGGGCTGATAATCGCCGCGTTTTTCTACCGTCAGGTCGATTCGGCTGGCGCTGCTGCACAACGTCCAGCTCAGCCACAGCGCGTTGCCCTGCTGCCAGCCGTGGCTCTCGCCATCATCGTCAAACATTTCGCCTTGGGTGGTTACGCCTTCCGGTGCCGGCCACAGTTGCCACTGCCGCACAGTATCGCGCCGCGCATCGGTGGTGGTTTCGCACTCACCCAGCGGGATCACCGCACCCGCCCGCACCAGCAGCGGCAGCCGATCCAGCGGCGCATCAAGGGTGATGGTCTCGCCGCCCGCAAACGCTTTGCCGCTGTGCCAGTCATACCAGCCGCCCTGGTTACGTGGCAGATAGACTTTCCGACTGCGCGCGCCCTGCTCCACGACGCTAGCGACCAGCAGATCGCGGCCCAGCATAAAGTCATCACACTCCTCATACGTCAGCGGATCCTGCTCATGGTCGAGGAAGGTCGGACGCAGCATTGGCTCATCTTCCACGCTCGCCTGCCATGCCAGGTTGTAGAGATAAGGCATCAGACGATAACGCAGGCGGATCGCTTCGCGGATCATCGGTGTCACGTCCGGGTACATCCACGGCTCGTTCACCGTGTGATCGTCATTCCACGAGTGGATGGTAAAGCGCGGATGCATCACGCCATTCTGAACCCAGCGCACAAACAATTCAGCGTCCGGCTTGTCGCCAGAGAAGCCGCCGACATCGTGTCCGACGTTAAACAGCCCGGAGAGACTCATTCCCAGCCCCATGCGGATGTTATAGCGCAGGGTCTGCCAGCTGGTACGGTTATCGCCGCTCCAGGTCTGCACATAGCGCTGCATCCCGGCACAGCCGGAACGGGAGATCAGATAGGGGCGTTTGTCTGGCGCAAACTGCTGCTGCGCTTCCATCGAGGCGCGCATCATCAGCAGCGGCATCACCGGCCGGATATGCTTGATGGCGATCGGCTGACCAAAACCGTGACAGCGCGCCTCACCATCCCACACTTCATATTCGTTGTTATCGTTCCAGGTGGAATCGATGCCTTTCTCCAGCAGCTGCTGCGTGACATTCTCCTGCCACCAGCGCACCGCTTGCGGATGGGTGAAATCAAGGTGCGATCCCTCATCATCCCAGAACACCGAACGTTCGGGACGATCGAACTCAGAGTCACGAATAAACAGCCCCTGCGTCGCCACTTCCTGGTAGCGCGGATGATCCTGCAGCAGACAGGGCTTGATGTTGGCCGCCAGCTTCATTCCGGCAGTGTGAAATGCGTCGCTCAGCGCGTTGGGGTTCGGGACTTTGTCGTAGTTCCAGTTGAAGACATAGCGCTTGTTATTGATCGAGGTATAACCGGACGAGAGCTGGAACGAGTCGCAGGGGATTTCATGCTCGCGACACAGGCGGATAAAGGATTGCAGCTGCTGCTGTGCGTCCGGCGCGTCGGTGTAGTGCATGGTCGAACCGCTGTAGCCCAGGCTCCACTTCGGCTGAAACAGCGTACGCCCGGTCAGACGGACAAAAGCTTTGGTGACGTCGAGCAGCGTCGGGCCGAGCATCATATAGTAATCGAGATCGCCCGCCTCGGCACGGTAACGGCGATAAGGCAGATGGTAGTTATCCAGCTCGTTACCCAGATCGAGCCAGCTGCTGCTGAGGTTGTCATAAAACAGGCCGAAGCTGACGCCATCGCGCTGCGTCAGGGTAAACGGAATATGTTTATAGAGCGGATCGGTGCTGGCGGCGTTATAGCCCATCGCGTCGAGATTACGCATCTCGAAACGCCGGTTAACGCGGTTCAGGTCGCCGCTCTTCTCGCCCAGACCATACACCCGATCCTGCGGCTGACGACGCTGATAGTGCTCGACGCCATCGCCGTGGGCATTGAGCAGATAGGCACCGGTGTGACGATCGGCGGTCAGCGGCTGCCAGCTCTCACCATCAAACTGCTCCCAGCTCAGGCAGAGCGGCTGATGCACGGTGACCCGCAGCTGTCGGGTGCTGATGCGCAGTTGCTGCGCATCATGCTCCACCTGAAACGCGGGCAGCGTAAAGCCATCCAGCGCCTCACGGTCACGTCCCTGCCAGGGCACATCGTGCTCTGGCGCAATGCTCCAGGTGCGGTTCAGCGCCAGCTCGCCGTCGCGCTTCAGCAGCACGCGCACCAGCTTCTCTTCCAGCACGTAAAGTCGCAGGAAATGTCGAGCGTCGACCTTGAGTTCAACAAAGTGATCGGCCTGCTGATGCAGCGTCCAGTTCTTCAGGGTTTTCATCGCGATATCCTTATTGGTTAGCAGGGCGCTGGCGGCGTTCGGCGATCAGCATCACCAGGAAAACGGCACCAATCAGGTCAAAGAAGCCCATCGCCACAAACAGCGGATTAAAGCCGATGGTATCGGCGGTAACACCGATAATCAGCGAGAAGATAAAGCTGGCGATCCAGGCGCAGGAGCCGCGCATGCCGTTAACAGTGGCCATCTGGCGGCGATCAAAGCGCTCCACCACCAGCGCACTCAGCATGCAGGAGATCACCTGATGACCGAAGCCGCCGACGGAGATCAGGGCGATAGCCAGCCAGGGATCTTTCACCAGCGTCATCAGCGCCAGCGACACCATCAGCAGCGCACCGGTGACGGAACTGGCGATAATGGAATTCACGCGGGTCATACCAAACCAGCGCACATAGATTCTGGTGAGATAGCCGCTGGCGACGCTGCCGAGGTCGGCGGCCAGAAACGGCAGCCAGGCGAACATGACGATCTGCTTAAGATCCATGCCGCGCTCGTTGGCAAGATAGAGTGGCACCCAGAAGCTCAGCACCGCCCAGGCGGGTTCAGCCAGAAAGGCTGGAATGGCGATGCCGTAGAATTTCTTCTCTTTACCAATCACTTTCAGCGCGGTGAAGAACGGCAGCTTTTCACCCATCGCCTCGTTGTCCTGGTTAATAAAGGCGCGTTCATTATCGGAAAGACGGGGATGGCTCTCCGGCGAGTGATAGCCCCACCACCAGAGTCCCACCCACAGCAGGCCCAGGCCGCCGGTCAGCAGAAATGCGCCCTGCCAGCCAAAGGTAATGTGGGCAACATAGATAATCGGTGGCGCCAGCATCGCACCAATCGAAAAGCCGACGCCCGCCCAGCCCGCCGCAACCGGACGCTCCTTTTTCGGAAACCAGTCACCGATCGCTTTGGCGTTAGCAGGCGTGGCCGCCGCTTCGGACGCGCCCATGACAAAACGCAGCAGCGCCAGATGCAGCCAGCTTCCCGCACCGGCGTGCAGCAGACAGGTTACCGACCAGATCAGCGCGCAGATCAGGAAGCCCATCTTCAGTCCGATTACATCGATCAGCCAGCCGCAAATCGGCTGAAACAGGGTATAAGCGAGCTGAAATGCGGCTACGACCCACGAATACTGTTCGGTGGTCATGTTCAGACTGGTTTTCAGTTCCGGTGCCAGAATGCCGAGGGAGTTACGGGTGATGTAGTTGACGGTTACACCCAGCAAAAACATTCCCAGCATCCACCAGCGCAAATTTTTAATCACGCGCACCGTGCGTGACGCACTGATGGGTTTGGTTGTTGATTCGAGGCTCATTGTGCCACTCCTGATTGCCATTGATGACGCACACCGCCTGCTGGCGTACCGCGTGTGCTTTTATCGAACTTAGAAAAGTGCGAAACGTGGGTACAGCCACTTTTTTGCAACGCTTTTCATGGCAGGCTGAATCCCGACAGGAAATGGCACTGGAACGCTTATCTGACGCGATTCAGCAGACTATGAAAAATTTTTCATCAGCAGATTTGAAGGCGATCACAGAATGAAACAAAGGCTGAAAATCGGTGAGATTGCGGCGCTGAGTGGGGTCTCGATCAGTACGGTATCGCGGGTGCTGGCGGGAAAAGCGAATACCCGGCCCGCGACGCGGGACAAAGTGCTGGCCGTGGCGCAGCAGCAGGGCGTGCTGGATAACCTGCACAGCGGTCGCCTGCTGCTGAATAACCTGATGGTCTTTGCCCCGCCGCGCGCCTTTGACGTACGCAGCGACATTTTCTACTACAAGGTGATTCAGGGGATCAGCCAGGCGGTGGAGCCGCATGAGGTGCGGCTGCGCTACTGCCCGCTGGAAGAGGTAGAGAGTAATGCCGCGCTGTTTATCGATAAAATGCAGCAGACCGAAGCCGCCCTGCTGATCGGCATTGATGATGAGCATATTCATCAGCTGGCGGCGGAGATGAACAAACCCTGCGTGCTGATCAATGCCCGCGATCGCCGGATGCGCCTGCCCTCGGTCTCACCACATCATCAGCTGATTGGGGAATTCTCCGCGCGCTATCTGTTTGAGCAGGGACACCGGCAGATCCTGTCGCTACACTGCCTGCGCCGCTACACCATGGAGCAGCGCTTACAGGGCGTACGTGACGCCTGGCACGCCATGAATCTGCGCTTTGACAGCCGCCAGCATCTGCTGACCCTGAACAGTTTCAGCAGCAATGAGGCGGCGGAGCGACTGGGTGAATATCTGCGCCACTGCCCTGACGCGCTGCGCCCGACGGCGATTCTCGCCAGCGGGGATTACATCGCCGCAGGTGCCGTCACCGCGCTGGAGCAGGCCGGATTGCGGGTGCCGCAGGATATCTCAGTAATGAGCATGGACGGGTTTAACCTGGCCGCTATCCACGACATTCCGCTGACATCGGTACAGGTGCCACGTGATGAGCTGGGCGCCGCAGCAGTCAGAATGCTGCAGGAGATGCGGCTGAATCCCGGCACACCCACTGGCAGCCTGCTGCTGAATGGCAGGCTGGTGGTGCGCGAGTCGGTGCGCCGCATTCGCGATAATCTCAGCCATGCGCCGGTTCAGCAGCATGGCCTTTATGATTAACCCGGTGCTGATTAATCCAGCGTTTTCAGCCGCAATTCCGACGGCTGAGGCCGTCCGAACAGGAAGCCCTGGAACAGCGTACAGCCCTCATCGCGCAGCTTCGCGAACTGCTCATCGCTCTCCACGCCTTCAGCGGTAATCTGGATATCCAGACTGCGGCTCATGCCGGTAATCGCGCGGATAATCGCCAGCGCCTCGCGGCTGTCGCCCATATCGTTGATAAACGATTTGTCGATTTTGATTTTGTCGAACGGGAAGGATCGCAGATAGCTCAGCGACGAATAGCCGGTGCCGAAATCATCCAGCGCAATCTGTACGCCCAGCGCCTTGAGATTCTGCAGGGTACGGATATTCCCCAGTGAGTCATCCAGCAGCACCGATTCGGTGATCTCGACTTCCAGTCGCGCCGGATCGAGACCCGACTCTTTCAGCGCGCCTTCGACCACCGGCACCAGCGAGCTGTTTTTAAACTGCAGCGGTGAGAGGTTGACCGAGACCGACTGCTCCCCTTCCCAGCTCGCCGCTTCACGACAGGCTTCATAGAGCGCAAAAGCTCCCAGCATATGAATCAGGCCGGTCTCTTCTGCAATCGGGATGAAGTCGTTGGGCATGATCAGCCCGCGGATCGGATGATGCCAGCGCATCAGCGCCTCATAGCCAATAATCGTGCGATGATCGCCATTGGTGATGGGCTGATAGTAGAGCCGCAGATGCCCGCCGCTGATTGCATCGCGCAGATCGTTTTCAATCAGGCGGCGGCTGCGCGCAACATCATCCATCTCCAGCGTAAAGTGCTCATAGCGGTTGCGGCCATTACGCTTGGCTTCATACAGCGCCATATCCGCACAGCGCAACAGCTGCTCCGGCGTATTGGTGATGGTGGTGCTGAGCGCAATGCCTACGCTGAGCCCGACCGACAGATTATGACCCTCAACGTTAACCGGCGGACGAATCGCCTCGATCAGACGCTGCGCCACAATGCTCGCCTCCTCACTGTTCGCGACCGAGGGCAGCACGATAGCGAACTCATCGCCACCGATGCGCGCCAGCGTATCCTGATCGCGCAGCGTGTTACGCAGACGTTTAGCCACGCTGCGCAGCAGCTCATCGCCAATCTGATGGCCCAGCGCATCGTTCACATTTTTGAAGTTATCCAGATCAAGGCACAGCGCGGCGGTCTGGCGCTGCGTCTGATTCGCGGTGCGCAACGCCTCACTCAGACGCTGGCGGAACAGAATGCGGTTCGGCAAGCTGGTCAGGTTGTCGTGGTGCGCCATATGGTGAATACGGGCATCGGCGGCACGCTGGTCGGTGACATCTTCCACCAGCAGCATCAGGTAGTTGCGGCGTGCATCCTGGCCATTAATCGCGGTGGCGCGGGTATGCAGAATGCGTTCGCCGCTGGCGGTCATCAGTAACTGCTCACGCTCATGCATGCCCTCACTGCGCAGTGCAACGTCCGCCAGATTGTTAAAATAATCACTGAGCTCAGGTGACATGCATTCGTGCGGACGCTTGTTGACGATCAGTGCTTTCGACAGGCCAAACAGTTGCTGAGTACGGTCATTCACCAGCAGGATCTCGCGGGTGATCGCATCTTCAACAATCACGCAGGAGGGAATATTAGCAATGATATTGTCCAGGAATTTAGATAAGGCGGTTTTCTGCGTGCTCTGGGCTTCGGCCAGATCCCGGGCGCGCAGGATCTGCTGCTCCTGCTCACGGCCTTCCGTGCGGTCGCGGGTGATCTTGGCGAAACCGATCAGCTTACCGTCATCATCATGGATCGCGTCGATGACCACATGCGCCCAGAACGCGCTGCCATCTTTACGGTAGCGCCAGCCTTCATCCTCAAAGCGGCCGGTTTTCAGCGCGATACCGAGGTTGGCTTCCGGCGTGCGGTTCAGTCGCTCCTGAGCGCTGTAAAACAGCGAGAAGTGCTGACCCACTACTTCTTCCGCTTTATACCCTTTGGCGCGCTGGGCACCGGCATTCCAGTTGACCACCACGCCGTCGACATCGAGCATATAGATGGCGTAATCGGTAACGCCCTCTACCAGCAGGCGAAAACGCTGCTCCTGTTCCCGTTGCTCGCTGCGGACACGCTGCTGTTCGGTGCAGTCACGGGTGATTTTGGCGTAACCCAGCAATTTACCCTGATCGTCACGGATCGTGTCGATCACCACATGGGCCCAGAACGCGCTGCCATCTTTGCGGTAGCGCCAGCCCTCATCTTCAAAACGGCCGGTACGATACGCCGTTTGCAGGTTCTGGCTGGGGATATGATTGAGTCGATCCTGCGCGCTGTAGAAACGGGAAAAATGCTGGCCAACAATCTCTTCCGCCACATAGCCTTTGGCCCGCTGTGCGCCGGCGTTCCAGTTCACTACGTTTCCGTCCTGATCGAGCATGTAGATGGCGTAATCGGTGACGCCCTCCACCAGCAGGCGGAAGCGCATCTCCTGTTCCCGCTCTTTGCGCTGCTGCTCCTGCTGCCGGGTGCAGTCACGGCAGACAGCAGCAAATCCTATCAGCTGAGCGGTCTCGTCGCGGATCGGATAGATGACCACGTGTGCCCAGAAGCTGCTGCCATCCTTGCGGCAGCGCCAGCCTTCGTTTTCGTAACGTCCGGTGGTGACGGCGATATCGAGTTCGCGCTGCGGCTGACCGCGACGGCGATCCTCGTCGTTGTAAAACAGGGCGGCGTGCTGTCCAATAATTTCGTCTGGCCTGTAACCAAGGACGTGCAGACCCCCACCGTTCCAGCTGGCGACAGTTCCGTCCGGTTTAAGCATGGTGATCGCGTAGTCGATCACGCTTTGTACCAGCATGCGATACATGACATCAGAGTTATTATCCATTGTTATTTGCCTGCTGATCGGTAGCCCGGTAAAGGCTTAAGAATGTTCTTAATCGCGAGCCGAGACTACAGCGGAAAAGGTCTGCGAAGACAAGCGTATTAAGAAGAATAACTAATCTTAACAGGGGAGTTATCGGCAGCGGCGAGCAAATGTTCAATGATGTGATGATCGGGATAAGCGCCTGAGCTCAGGCGTTAAGGCAGGTTTTACAGCCAGCCAGGTCAGAGCGCGAGACTGGCTCGCGCTTAATCATTTCTTGGCAGAAACGACGTTTACAGGTCCATCTGTTGCTGTAAATGCATCGCGGCAATCGGCTGCCAGATCTCGGTTAACGCGCCCTCTTTACCGGTGAACGGATCCTGTGTCGGCAACGGCACTTTTTTCACCTGCTCCTGCGCCATTTTCAGCTTCGCGGGTTCGTCGCGCAGCGTCTCAGGCGACATGCCGTGCGGATAGGCGCCAATCACCATAAAATCTTCGCTGGCGCTGACCTGCCGATGACCGACACCCGCCGGGATCAGCACCGCATCGCCTGCGCGCAGGGTGACCATCCGGCCACTGTCGCCGCCAAACAGCACTTCCGCCCAGCCTTCCGCAACCCCGAGCAGTTCATGGGTGTTGGGATGAAAGTGGGTATAGGGGAAAATCGGATAGCGCCAGGCAGGTGGCCAGCCGTTTTCGTCGAAAGTTTTCTCAAACCACGCTGCGATCTCCTCCTCTTCCGGCACCACGCGCGGCCAGATAATCAGAGGTAACGGGTTATTAGGTACGCCGCCCGACGGGATGGCGAGCATCAGATGCTGAGGATTATCAGAGGCCCCGGCCGCAAAAGTGCCCGCGGCAAAGGACATCGTTAACAACAGACTGGAGGATGAGGCACGCATACAGGTTCTCCGGTTTTTTTCTAAGTGTGGCAAACCCGCAGCACAATGCAATGTGCGCCGGACGACACAATTGAGATAATGGACTGATATTGCTGACTAAAGCCAAATGTGTCGTTAACAATAGGGCCAGATAGTGCCTGTACGCCTGCGGATAGCGGTTCTTACTGCGGCAAAGTGTTGCAAAATGTCAGGCGGCCCGGCACGCAGATACGGCAGCCCGATGTCCGGACACTCTTTTGATAAACTGTTATACAAAAATCGCACAGATCTGTTTCTGATATGCTTGACTGTTATCTGTTGTAATAGCTAACAGATGACAGTGAGGTAACAAATGGACGCTATTAAACAAATCCTGATTGACGAGATCGCCACGCTTAACCGCGAAGAACGTCGCGACAATTTGCCGCGATTTAGCCTCTCGTTTCTGAAGAACCATCCCGGCCTCTGGGCCGTTATGTATCTCTGCTACGGCCTGTGCGTGGCGCTGATCTTCACCACCGAGATGCTCGGCTGGCCCGCCTTCTGGTTTGCCACCGCATTTGTGCTGGTGATGAGCGTGCTGATGCTGCTTGATATCAACCCGAAATATCGCTTTGAAGATATCGATGCGCTCGATCTGCGTGTCTGCTACAACGGTGAGTGGTATTACGTTCAGCCGGTGCGCGAACAGGCTATCTCACGCATTCTGTCGCTGCCTGAAACGCCGGAGCGGGTGAAAAGTGGTATCCAGCGTCTGCTGACGCAAAAAGGGGAAGTGGACTTTTATGATGTCTATTACCTGACCTGGGGCCACCAGGAAGCGGCACGCGTCTAATCCGCCTGCGGTTGCGCCATTAACTGACCCAGCGTCGCTATTGCCGCCTCGGCCCGGCTATCCCACGGCCAGGCGGTATTCAGTCTGAAGCAGTGACTGAACTGCTCTCCTGCCGAAAACAACTGCCCCGGTGCGATACTGATCCCCTGCGCCAGCGCCTGCTGGTAGAGCCGGGTAGTATTGATGCTGTCCGGCAACGTCACCCAGAGAAAATAGCCGCCGCGCGCTTCGCTGACCGTCGCCTGCGGCGGCAGCACCTTCAGCAGCGCCTGACGCACCATCTGCTGTCGCTTCGCCAGTATCTGTCGCAGCCGCTTCAGATGGGTGTCGTAACGCCGCGTGGCAAGAAAGTCGGCCAGCGCCAGCTGCATCGGTGCGCTGGTCGAGAGCGTGCTCATCAATTGCAGGCGCTGAATGCGCTGCGCATGCTGTCCCGCTGCCACCCAGCCGACGCGGAAACCCGCCACCAGCGACTTGGAAAACGAGCCACAGTGCAGCACGTTTCCCTGGCGATCCCAGGCCTTTGCGGGCAGCGGCGCAGCCTCACCCGCCCAGAGTTCGGCATAGACATCATCTTCAATCATCGGCACCTGATAACGCGCCAGCAGCGCCACCAGTTGCTGTTTGCGCTCCGGCGTTAACGTCACGCTCAGCGGATTCTGCAGCGTCGTCATCAGCCAGCAGGCTTTTACCGGCCAGCGTTGCAGTGCCTCCTCCAGCTGGATGAGATCGATGCCCTGCTTTGCATCGACCGGAATCGCCAGCGCCTTAAGCTTGAGCCGCTCGATCGCCTGCAGCGCGCCATAAAAACTCGGTTGCTCAATCACCACATAGTCGCCCGGCTCGGTCAGGGATTGCAGGCTGAGGTTCAGCGCCTCCAGTGCCCCGCTGGTGATGACAATTTCATCCGGCGACAGGGTGATGCCCTGACGCGCATAGCGCTGCGCCAGCAACTGTCGCAGCGTAGCGTTGCCGGGCGGCAGATTGTGCAGCGCATCGGTTGGGGTCAGATGATGTGAGACGTTCGCCAGCGAGCGCATCAGCTGACGCTGCGGAAAGAGTGCCGGATCGGGGAACGCAGAGCCAAACGGCACGATGGCGGGATCGCGCGTGGCCTGCAGTACATCAAACACAAAGTCGTTGATATCGACCTGCTCGCTGATTGCCACACTCAGCGGTGCGGGCGCTAAGGCGCGCGGTGCCACGTAGTAACCTGACTGTGGACGCGAGACGATCCAGCCCTGACTCTCCAGCAGCTCATAGGCATGCAGCACCGTCATCAGGCTGACACCCTGATGCGCAACCTGCTGACGCAGCGACGGTAAACGGGTGCCCGGCAGCCAGATGCCGGCCTCTATCTGCTGCTGAATCTCATCCATCAAGCGCTGGTATTTCGCCACGGGTCGCCTCTCCTTGTTTACCGCGAGTCGTCTGACCGCGAGACTTTACCACGCACGGCGGCCAATGACAGGCGGCGCGCATCGCTTATCGTCTCCGATTACGCTGATTCAGCGCTACTCAGGCGCGTCAGATCACCGCCACCTGCGGCGTCAGGGGCTGATCGGCCTCAGTCATCGGGCTCACGTTTGCCATCGCCACCTCCGTTTCCGGCACCACAAAATTAGCCAGATCCGGCACCCGCTCAGGGGGAACCGGCTTGCCCAGCAGATAGCCCTGCAGCGTATTGCAGCCCAGGCTGGTCAGAAAGGCCTGCTGCTCAGCGGTTTCAACGCCTTCAGCCACCACTTTCAGCTGCAGCGACTGCGCCAGCGCCACAATCGCCGACACGATGGTGGCATCTTCTTTCTGATGCTGCAGCTCATTCACAAAGGCCCGGTCGATCTTAAGCTCGCTGGCCGGCAGCCGTTTCAGATAGAGCAGGCTGGAGTAGCCGGTGCCAAAGTCATCAATCGAGGCTTTCACGCCGAGCTGGGTCAGCTCGGTGAGAATACGCACGCTCTCATCGGGATCGCGCATCGCAGTGGTCTCCGTCACTTCCAGCGTCAGCAGTTCGGCCGGAATCTGATGTTTTGCCAGCGCATCCACCACCGTCTCTACCAGATTCGATTGTTCAAACTGCAGCGCCGACAGGTTCACCGCCACCGACCAGTCCGGATGGCCCTGCAGATGCCACTGGCGCAGCTGACGACAGGCTTCATGGATCACCCAGTTGCCGATGCTGACAATCATGCCGGTCTTTTCCGCCATCGGCAGGAATTTATCGGGTGACAGCAGGCCACGCTTCGGATGCTGCCAGCGCAGCAACGCCTCAAAACCGAGGATCGGGCCGCGCGGCGCACAATATTTGGGCTGATAGAACAGGCGCAGTTCGTCGTTCTCCAGCGCATGCCAGAGATCGTTATTCAGCTGAAGCTGGCTCTGCGCCTGAATGTTCATTGAGGGCTGGAAGAAGGTGTAGCCGTTGCGGCCATTATTTTTGGTGTGGTACATCGCCGCATCGGCGTTGAACATCAGTTCCCGCTCATCCACGCCATCACCGGGATAGACGGCGATACCCAGACTCAGTGAGACCACCAGTTCATAGCGTGAGATATCAAACGGGCGATCCACCGCTTTAACCAGCTTATCGGCGATGGCAGCTGCATCATTGGGATCGTCTATCTCAACCAGCAGCACAAACTCATCACCACCGAGCCGCGCCAGGGTGTAGTAGCCGGTCATCTGCTGACTCATCCGCTCGGTCACACCGACCAGCAGACTGTCGCCAATGTGATGTCCGAAGGCGTCGTTAACCGCCTTAAACCCATCGAGATCCATAAACATCAGGGCAAACTGCGTCTGCTCACGGTTCGCTTTGTTGATCGCCTGCTCCAGTCGATCCTCCAGCAGGATACGGTTCGGCAGCCGGGTCAGGTTATCGTGCAGCGCCAGCTGAGCCAGCTCGCGATTCGCTTCAGCCAGCGAACTGGCGAGAATCGAGGTACGCGCCTGCATCCGCGCATCCAGCATCGAGACCAGCAGGGTAATGCCCAGAATCGAAATGGTGACCACCGTGACCAGAATCGCCAGCCAGTTGCTGTTGACGCCCTGCCCGACCGGATGACTGTGGGTGGGAAACTCTGCTGCCATCATGCCGGTATAGTGCATGCCAGCAATCGCACAGCCCATCACCACCGAAGCGCCAATGCGCAGCAGTGTGACCCGGCCAGTCTGACCCTCACGCAGGTTAAACGCCAGCCACAGCGCCGCGCCCGAAGCGGCCAGAGCAATCGCCACCGACAGCGCTACCCAGCCCCATTGCCAGACGATACCGGGCGAGAACATCAGCGCCGCCATGCCGGTGTAGTGCATCGCCGCGACACCACTGCCGAGGATCAGCGCGCCGCCCGCCAGACGCGGCAAAGGCAGATCGCCACTGCTGCAGACCAGCCACAGTGCAAATATCGACGCGCAGACGGCAATGGCGGCGGAGAAGGCGGTAAGTCCGGCGTTGTAGCTCATGACCATCTCCATGCTCATCGACAGCATGCCGATAAAGTGCATCGCCCAGATGCCGATGCCCATGGAGAAACCGCCGCCGAACAGCCAGACCAGCGCCACTTTGCCGGTAGAATGTACCACCCGCCCCGCCATATCTAAGGCGGTAAACGAAGCCAGCATCGCGACAAGAACTGAGACGATGACGATAAAAGAGTCGTATGAGGTTGCTAACATAGTGCATTCCCGCGAAAGCCGTGCTGGTGGTTGGGCAGAGGTTTTTTTAAATTTGTATGAGTTATCGGCATAGCCCGGCGGTTAATGAGCCGCGAACCCTGCCTCCTTTCCACTCATTCTGAGTGATGAAATCTATCGTCAGCTTCAGCCAGAAACCGACGACACCGGCTGCCGCAGTGCGGGAAAACTGAACGCGTCAACCCGATCCGGAGGCGTTGGCTTGCCCAGCAGATATCCCTGCAATGCATCAAAGCCTAAGCTGGTGAGCAGATGCTGCTGCTCTTCCGTCTCAACGCCTTCCGCTACCATGCGCAGGTTGAGGCTCTGCGCCAGCGTCAGCATGGCGCTGACCACGGTCGCATCTTCGCTGCCAGGTCGCAGGCAGTTGATAAAGCTGCGATCAATTTTAAGTTCACTGGCATCCAGATGCTTAAGATGCAACAGGTTGGCATAGCCGATGCCGAAGTTATCAATGGCGACGCTGACGCCTGCCTGCTGCAACTCCCGAATCCGCTGCTGGCTGAAAACAGGGTCGCGCATGGCAATCGTTTCGGTGATCTCCAGCATCAGCGCGCTCCCTGACAGCTGGTAACGCGCCAGCGTCCCGGTCAGCGTGCTGAGGAGATCACGCTGGTGAAACTGCAATGCCGAGAGATTCACCGAGACCGTCCAGTCGCTGTGTCCCTGGCTGTGCCAGATCCTTAACTGACGGCACGCCTCCTCAATCACCCAGTTGCCCAGCGCCACAATCTGACCGGTTTTTTCGGCGCGCGGCAAAAACAGCTCAGGCGTCAGCAGACCGCGCTGCGGATGCTGCCAGCGCAGCAGTGCTTCAAATCCCATTAATCGTGTGCCACCGGAACGGAATTTGGGCTGATAGAACAGCCGCATCTGCTGGCGATCGATCGCTTCCCACAGATCGTTGGCCAGCTCCAGCTGATGCTGCGTTGCCGCGCTCATGGCGGGCTCAAACAGGCACCAGCCGTTTCGCCCACTGTGTTTGGTGTGGTACATCGCCGCGTCGGCATTAAACAACAGCTCCTGCCGGCTGCGGCCATGCAGTGGAAAGATTGCAATACCGGCACTGAGTGAAACGTGCAGTACATAGCGGTCAAGTTCAAACGGCGAACCGATTACTTTCACCAGTTTTTGCGCCAACTGCCGGGCCGGGCTGATATCACACTCCGCCATCAGCACAAACTCATCCCCGCCCAGCCGCACCAGCAGCATGGTGTTACTGAGCTGACTGCGTAGCCGTTCCGCCACTGCCACCAGTAGCCGGTCACCGACGTGATGTCCCCAGGTGTCATTGACCGCCTTGAAGCCGTCCAGATCCATATAGATCACGGCAAAGCGATCTTCATTCAGCGTCGCCTGTTTGATGGCGAGATCAAGCTGCTGCTCCAGCATCACCCGGTTGGGCAGCGCCGTCAGGTTGTCATGCATCGCCAGCTGACGCAGCTCCTGGTTAGCGCGATTGAGCCGGGTTGCCAGCCGCGCGGCGCGCACCTGAGCGTCCAGCATCGAACTCAGCAGGGTGATCCCCAGAATACTCAGCGTAATCAGCGAGACCCATACCGCCAGTCCCGGATTACTGACGCCGTGCGGTAGCATGGTGCTGTCGTGGCTGAACACCGCCGCCGCCATGCCCACATAGTGCATGCCTGCAATCGCGATCCCCATCACTATTGAGGCCAGCCCACGCATCAGCAGCAGATGATGGTCACCCTGCCGCAGATGAAACGCCAGCCACAGCGCCACGCCCGAGGCGACGAACGCAATCAGCACCGAGAGCGCCACCAGCAGCGTATTCCACTCAGGTTGCGGATCAATCAGCAGGGCCGACATACCAAGATAGTGCATCACCACCACGCCCGCGCCCAGGATCAGCGTGCCGCGCAGCAGCCGCTGACGGGTGAGATGCAGGCCGCCAACCGTCTGGCCGAAGGCGAATATTGACGCCAGGATCGCCACCAGCAGCGAGAGGATCGTCAGCCGCGTGTCATAGCGCATCGTCATCGGCATCATCATTGCCAGCATCCCGATAAAATGCATGGCCCAGATGCCAATCCCCATTGCCGTGCCGCCCACCAGCAGCCAGAACCGCGCGCTCCAGCCATGGGAGACCGCCACCCGTCCGGCAGTGTCCAGCGCTGTAAAAGAGGCAATAAACGCCACGAGCAGCGAAACGCAGATCAGCACGCTATCCCAGGTGACAAGCAACATGTACAACTCCTCACCACCCGCAGAAAAGCAGGTGCTGTGTAAAGTCAGAAAAGTAATTTTAAAAACACCCAATGGGTGAAAGTTAATTAACTTCAGTATTTACTGGCCCTGAAGACCGGGCAAAACAGGCCCATAAACGCAGGGCCATTTGTGACCTGCATCTTATTAACCGCCTGCTGTCTCTGGCGGTAAATCGTTATTATGTCTGATTGGTACAGGAACATATCACCGAAGCAGAAAGCATACCAGAGGCCGAAAAAACAAGGGATTTTGTTTTGCCGTCTCGCTTTTACGCCTTGCTGTAACTGGGTTATCGGCCAGAAAGACCATTTGATTAACGAAAAATAAACAGCCGCACTTCGCGTAACGCTTTAACTGATCTATAGTAAATAAAACTGATATAAATCATCATTCTTAAGTCTGAGATTTTTCTTAGGGCTACGGCGCTGCCGGACTTGTTATTTTTATTTCCTTACTTTGGGTTGAATCGTTAATAAACACCGGGTGAAAAAGCACTGACTCTCGATAATCCGTAAGGAAATATTATGAAACTCAAGCTTTTTCTGTTTGCCGCTGCAGGATTAACTGTTGCTGTTCCATCATTAACCCAGGCGGCTACGACCTCGGGAACCATCAATGCCACGTTAACACTGACCACCGGTTGTCTGGTAAACGGACAGTCAGCCACGGCGGGCGTTAACTTTGGTACCCTGAACTTTGGTAGCAGCGCCGCCACCTTTGATACCCTGAACGCCACCCTGGTCGGTGCAGCCGGTAACGGTATTTTTGTGCGCTGCACCACCGGCCAGGATTACAACGTGGTGGTGACCAGCAGCAATGCTGCGCCAGCCACTATCTATGGCACCGCCTCTACGTCGCCGCGTTATCTGATTCTGGGATCGAATAATGCGCAGGGTATCGCCTATACCCTCTACAGTGACGCCTCCTTCACCACAGCGATCGCCAACAATACGCCGATCGCCTCCAGTGGTACGACCGATCCGACGCGGGGAACCAACTACGCCATTTATGGCCGGGTGGTCGGCGGCGGCTTTAACCCCCTGATCCCTGCCGGAACCTATACCGATACGATCAACGTTGCCGTGAACTATTAACTGCTCTCGCAGGTAAAGAAAGGTGGTTCTCTGGCGAGCCTGCCTGACGATCGCACGCGGTCTGCCTCTGCTGATAGGGAGCGTTAACGCCTGGAGTCTGCCTACCAGCACTTTCCAGGTTACGGCGTCGATTGTGGCAGGCTGCGTGATATCCGGTACCAATACCGGCGTTTTCGGCACGCTTGATTTCGGCACGCAGTCTGGTGTGGCGACCAGCACCGTCAACGCCAGCTTCGTGCAGAGCACTTCCATTAACCTTGCCTGTACGCCAGGCACCACGCTGAGCATGAGCATCAATCAGGGCAGCAACTTCACGACGACCCGTAATCTGAAGCTGCCCAATTTCACCAATACCGTTCCCTATACGCTCTTTAGCAACGCCAGCCGCACCACGGTCATCCCGGTAAACCAGGCGGTGTCGCTGAGCTATAGCAATGCCAATAACATTACGCTGCCGATCTATGGCCAGCTACAACTGCCCGGCACTGCGCGCGCCGGCGTCTATACCGACACACTGACCGTCACCCTGAGCTGGTGAGGCGATAGAAAACAAGGATATGATCATGAAGCCACTGCGCGCCCTGCTGCTGCTGAGTCCCACCCTGCTCTCTCCGGCCTTCGCCGCTAACTCGGTGATGATCTGGCCTATCGACCCCGCCATTAACCCTGAAGAGAAAGCCAGCGAACTCTGGCTGGAGAATCGCGGTAACAGTACGACCATGATGCAAATCCGGGTTTTCAGCTGGCAGCAGATTAACAGTCAGGAGCAGTATCAGACCCAGCAGCAGGTGGTCGCCAGCCCGCCGATGGTACGAATGGAGCCGGGCCAGAAACAGCTGGTCAGGCTGATTAAACAGACGCCCCCGGCGGCCGGTAAAGAGCTGGCCTATCGGGTGGTGCTGGATGAGATCCCGACGCCGAACATTCCTGGCGAGAATCAGGCCGGGCTGACCTTTCAGATGCGCTATTCGGTGCCGCTGTTCGTGTATGGTACCGGGCTCTCCACCGACAGCGCCCGCCCTGCTCTGCGCTGGCAACAGGTCAGCGAGGGCGGCAAGCGCTGGCTTCAGCTGACCAACAGCGGCAACGGCCACGCCCGGCTCAGCAATGTGGCGATTGGCGGTCGCAAACTGGGCGAAGGCTTATACGGCTATGTGCTGGCGGACAGCACGCATCGCTGGCCGCTCACCTCGCCGGTGGGGGGCGAACTTACCGCTGACGTGAACAAAAGCCAGTGGCGCAGCGCTGCTCAGAAGTAAGCGCTGAATGAGACCCTTTTCCCTGCATCCCTGCGCGCTGGCGGTGGCCAGCGTGATTTACGCGCTTACGCCGGATCCTTTGCTGGCGGAGACTTACTCATCCCTGCCCCCGCCGCCCAGCCTGCAGAGCACCGGCAGCGGTCAGCGTTATATGCTGGAACTGGTGATTAACCAGCAGGCGAACGGCAACATTGTGGCGGTGGAGCAGCGCAACGGTCATTTCTGGCTGCGCAGCGGCGATCTACAGCGTGCCGGTCTGCCACCGGCTAAGCTGGGCCAGCAGCCAGAGGTTGATGTCAGCAGCCTGCCATCCATCAGCGTGGAGTATGACGCTGCGCGGCAGCGCCTGCTGCTGACCGTGCCGCCTGACTGGCTGCCCGGTCAGGTCATTGGTGAGGCAAAGAACGGACCGCGTTATCCAGGCCGCACCAGTAGCGGTGCGCTGATTAACTACGATCTTTACGCCAGCCGTACCGATAACAGCGGCACCCGCCTTGCCGCCGGACATGAACTGCGGATGTTTGGTGAGACCGGACACGTCTCCACTAACGGTGTCTGGCAGCAACAGCTGGAAGGCAATAAGACTTATCAGAACGATGGCTACATCCGCTACGACAGCTGGTGGAGCAATGAAGATGAGAACACGGCGGTAAGCTGGCGGGTTGGCGATCTGGTCACCGATTCGCTGGCGTGGAGCAGCAGCGTGCGGCTTGGCGGCATCCGCGTCGGCCGCGACTTCAGCGTCCGTCCCGATCTGGTGACCTATCCGCTGCCCGCTTTTTCCGGCCAGGCCGCCGTTCCCTCCACTGTCGATCTCTTTATCAACGGCTATCGTTCCAGCCAGGCAAACGTGCAGCCCGGCCCCTGGTCAATGACCAATGTGCCGTTTGTTAACGGCGCGGGTGACGCGGTGATCACCACCACCGATGCGGTGGGCCGTCGCGTCACTACCACCATGCCGTTTTACGTCTCCAGTAATCTGCTGAAGTCGGGCCTGTCGGATTATGCCTTTTCCGCTGGCGCGATCCGCGAGAACTACGGCATAAAAAACTTCGATTATGGGCAGGCCGCCGCCAGCGGTTCTTACCGATACGGCATGACCGACTGGCTGACGCTGGAGAGTCACGCTGAAGGCAGCGAAAGCCTGGCGATGGGCGGGCTGGGCGGTCAGTTGCGCGTCGGCAGCTGGGGCGTGGTCAACGGCGCGGTAGCGCAGAGTCAGCTTGAGGGCGAGAGCGGCAGGCAATACAGCTGGGGTTATCAGTACAACAACAGCTGGTTCAATATCGGCACGCAGCAGACCCAGCGCAGCAGCGACTTCGGCAATCTGGCGCTGGTCGGCAGCCGTGCCGGAAGCCAGGCGGATAGCCGTTACGCGCTGTCGCGCCGGAGTGCGCAGTACAGCGCCAGCGTCTCGCTGAACCAGTTTGGCAGCGTCGGTGCCGCTTTCATCGATATCACCGACGGTCAGGGCGACCGCACCCGCCTGTGGAACCTCTCATGGAGTAAAAACCTGTGGGGTAACAGCAGCCTCTATGTCTCTGCCAGCCGCGATCAGCAGGAGAAGAGCTGGACCGGTGCCCTCTCGCTGGTGATCCCGTTTGGTGAACAGGGCAGCGCGGCCATCAGCACCGAACGCGATCAGCGCGGTCGCGACAGCCAGCGTATCTACGCCTCCAGCGCCATGCCCAGCGACGGCGGGTTCGCCTGGGATGCCTCATGGGCGAATCAGAGCGGTGACAGCGGCGATTATCGTCAGGGCAGTCTGCGCTATCGCAATAACCAGATTGATACCTCCGGCGGTTTTTATGGCGATGATGACAACCTCACGCAATGGGCCGATCTCTCCGGTGCGCTGGTATTAATGGATAACAGCGTCTTTGCCGCTAACGCCATCAACGACGCCTTTGTGCTGGTGAAAACAAGCTATCCCGACGTGAACGTGCGCTACGAAAATCAGTCGATGGGACGCACCAATCAACAGGGCTATCTGCTGGTGCCCGCCATCAGCAGCTACTATCCGGCCAAATATGATATCGACACCCTCGACCTGCCCGCCGATATGACCACGCCGCGGGTTGAGCAGCGCTTCGCGGTGAAACGTCAGAGCGGCTACCTGCTCAATTTCCCGGTGGAGAAACTGCGCGCCGCCAGTGTGATCCTGGTCGATGCGCAGGGCCAGCCGCTGCCGGTCTCAAGCCTGGTGCAGCGTCCTGACCATCCCACCGGATATGTCGGCTGGGATGGCATCGTCTGGATGGAAGATCTTACCGCCAGCAATCCGATCGAGGTAGTGACGCCAGATGGTCGCCGCTGCGAAACCGAATTGCATATCGCCAGCGGTCAGCCGCAGGCGCTGAAAACCTATGGCCCTCTGACCTGCGCGCTGCCGGCTCCTGTTGCAGGCAGCGCCGCCGCGCCTGCTGAACCTTTTACGTCCGGAAATCCACTATGATGAGATCGCTGTTACTGGCTGGCCTGTTGCTGCTACTGCCGTCACTGAGCTACGCCGCCTGTACCCTTCCCGCCTCCACGGCAAGCTTTGGTTCGGTCACCACCTTTGTGGCGAATACCACCGTCAGTTCGGTCACCACCAACGCCAACGTCAACTGTGGCTCCGGCTCGTCGCTGTCGCTGCTGGGCAATAACCAGATAACCTTTCAGCTGACCGGCGCAACCACTGTCAGCGGCACGCGCGGCATCCTCAAGCGTAGCGGTGACACCGGCAGCGATAATGTGCCGGTGCAACTCTGCACCGACAGTGCCTGCGCCACCGAACTGACTATCGGTGGCACGCCCTTTGTCTATGGCTCACAAACGCTGATTAACCTGGCGGGATTGCTGGGCAGCCTTAACTTCGCCATTCCGGTCTATCTGCGCACCGTTCCCGGTCAGGTGGTTGCCGCCGGAACCTATCAGGTGACGCTGAACATGGCGGTGACTTATCGCATCTGCACCAGCGTCGGCGTGGGCAATCTCTGCTTAAGTGAGCAGACCGGCAGCGGCGTAATCCCGATTAACATCACCGCTATCCTGACCAATGACTGCACGACGATTACCTCACCCAATATCAGCTTTGGCAGCGCGCCGCTGGTGGGCAGCTTTTCCACCGTCTCGCAGACCATCAACGTATTGTGCAGTAAAGGCAGCACCTATACCGTCGGACTGAGCAATGGCAGCTATGCGCTAAGCAGCGTCAGGAATATGGCGAGCGGGACGAATCGGCTGAGCTATGAGATTTATAAAAGTACCACCAGCAATCGCTGGGGCCCGGCAGGTACGGAACGCTGGAGCAGTACCACCTCGACGGCGGTATCTACGGATGGACTGACGCGCGGCTTTAACTACACCGCGCGCATCCTGACCACGCAAAACACGCCGCCTGCCGGTAACTACAGCGACAGCGTGGTGGTCGATTTGTCTTTTTAAAGGGAAGCGCTGGCCGGCGTCGCGCTGTGGCGCAACTGATACTGTTTCACCATCCGGCCAATCAACAGTGTACCGATCAGCCCGCAGACGGCAGCAAAGGTC
The DNA here is from genome assembly GCF_000745295.1 of Pantoea sp. 9140. Classification (NCBI taxonomy): domain Bacteria; kingdom Pseudomonadati; phylum Pseudomonadota; class Gammaproteobacteria; order Enterobacterales; family Erwiniaceae; genus Pantoea; species Pantoea sp. 9140. The sequence goes on from NZ_JQNO01000001.1 coordinate 3,229,748, forward strand.
AGCCAGACGCCCGGCATCGCCTTATCACCGGTGGCGTGGATCAGATAGCTGGAGATGGCAGGCGTGAAGCCGCCAAACAGCGCCGTCGCCAGACTGTAGGCCATAGAGAAACCGGCGGCGCGCACCTCAGCAGGCATAATCTCCGCCAGATACACCACCATTGCCCCGTTGTAACTGGCATAAAGAAACGACAGCCACAGTTCCGCTTCCAGCAGATGAGCGAAGCTGGCCGAGCCCACCAGCCAGTGCAGCACCGGCCAGGTGGTCACAATCATCAGCAGGGTAAAAATGATCAGCAGCGGACGGCGACCGACGCGGTCCGACAGCGCGCCCATCAGCGGCAGCCAGAACAGGTTTGAGACACCCACGCAGAGGGTGACCAGAAATGCCTGCTTATCGCTCATCATCAGCACGGTTTTACCAAAGGTCGGGGTAAAGGCAGTGATCATGTAGAACATCACCGTGGTAGTGACCACCATCAGCATGCCCGCCAGCACCAGCGCCCAGTTGCTGGCAACTGACCGCATGATTTCCGTCATGCTCGGGTGATGTTTACGTTTGCTGAACGCTTCGGTCTCTTCCAGCATCCGGCGAATGTAGAACAGGAAAGGCACAATCAGGCAGCCGACCACAAACGGGATACGCCAGCCCCACTCCGTCACCGCCTCTTTCGCCAGCAGATGATTGAGCATCAGGCCCAGCAGGGCGGCAAAAATCACCGCAATCTGCTGACTGCCTGATTGCCAGCTGACGAAAAAGCCTTTGCGGCCTTTCGGCGCGACTTCCGCCAGATAGACCGATACGCCACCCAACTCGACGCCTGCCGAGAAGCCCTGCAACAGGCGTCCCAGCAGAATCAGAATCGGTGCCGCCGCGCCCAGCGTGGCGTAGCCTGGCACCAGCGCAATGGTCAGGGTACCAATCGCCATTAAGCCCAGCGTCAGTAATAAGCCTTTACGACGACCATGATGGTCGATGTAGGCACCCAGAATGATCGCCCCCAGCGGACGCATCAGGAAACCGGCACCAAAGGTCATCAGAGTGAGCATCAGGGAAGCAAACGGGTCATCACCGGGAAAGAAGGTTTTGGCAATGGCGGTGGCGTAATAGCCAAACACCATAAAATCATACATCTCCAGAAAGTTACCACTGGTGACGTTAAAGATGGTCCGGGCAGCACTTTTCGGCGGCTTATGTAAAGACGGGGTGTGACTCATAACGGCTTCCTGTTGTTTTTTAGCCGTTTTAGCCTGCCTGAGGCGAGATTAATGTGACCTGGCTCACCATTGCACTTTACAATTCTGTGTACATAAGTAACAACCAATTAACAATTCAAATCAGCCAGCATAAGTGATCAGCTCTGGTGCTGATCTGCCTGATTTTATCTGGCTGAAGAGCCGCCATAAAAAAAAGGCGACCTTAACAGTCGCCTTTTCATATTGCCGGATAACCCGCTATTTCTTCACGGTTTCCATGCCCATCAGACCGATTTTCAGGTAGCCCGCCGTGCGCAGCTTATCCATCACGCTCATCAGCGTTTCATAATCTACCGACTTGTCTGCCTGGAAGAAAATGGTGGTCTCTTTATTGCCCTGCGTCTGGCTGGTCAGTACATTCACCAGCGAGTCCGGGGTGACCTGATCGTTACCCACGTAAAGCTGTTTATCTGCTTTAATCGACAGATAGACCGGCTTTTCCGGACGCGGTTGCGGCGCGCTGGTGGAAGCAGGCAGATTAACGCGCACATCGACCGTGGCCAGTGGCGCGGCCACCATAAAGATGATCAGCAGCACCAGCATGACGTCGATAAACGGCGTCACGTTGATCTCATGCATTTCACCATCGGTTTCCAGATCGTCGTTTAATCGCATGGCCATAACAACTTACCCTAAGCGCAGTTTCTGGGCGGTCGCAGGACGCGGAACCTCTGTAGCGACGGTGCCCAGATCGATATCACGACTCTGCAGCAGCATCACCTGCGCGGCGACATCACCCAGCGAGGCTTTGTAGTTGGCAATCATGCGGGCAAAAACGTTATAGATGACGACGGCCGGGATCGCAGCAACCAGACCAATCGCGGTCGCCAGCAGCGCTTCGGCGATACCCGGTGCCACCACCGCAAGGTTGGTGGTCTGGGTTTTCGCGATGCCGATAAAGCTGTTCATGATGCCCCAGACGGTGCCGAACAGGCCGATAAACGGAGCGACAGACCCGATGGTCGCCAGGAAACCGTTGCCACGACCCGCATGGCGGCTGAAGGCGGCTACACGGCGCTCGAGGCGGAAACTGGTGCGATCTTTAATGCCGTTGGTATCTTCCACGCCAGCCGACAGTTCAAGTTCATTCTGCGCATCGTTCAGCAGCACCACAGAGTGGCTGTGCCCGGTAAACGTCTGGGCAATGCGGGCGGCGTCATTCAGATTGCGGGCTTCGCCCAGTGCCAGTTGCTCACGCTTCAGGCGACGCTTAGCCGCGCTGAGTTCGGCATATTTGCCGAAGAAGATCGCCCAGGTCACCACTGAGGCCAATAACAGGCCAATCATGACCACCTTTACCACGATATCGGCATGTTGATACATGCCCCAAACGGAGAGGTCCGTTTGCATCAAATCACTGGCTACCACGCTGCTTCTCCAACTTCTGATTCAGGGATGCGAAACAAGCGCAAATAATAGCAAAACGGCGGCGAATTGATAGTAGTTCTCATTACTATTTACAAAGCTGATCCGCGTTATTGACCTGCTGTTGAGCAGGTTCAGGCACGGTTTGTGAGGATGTTTCGAAAATGTGAAGCCGCATGAAAATTTATTAAAACAACGTTTCAAAATGTGACGGAATTCATTCAATCAGCATTGCTGCATTTTACTCAGACACGTTTTCACTATGCTGGCTCCTTACGGCCCTCTGCGGTTAGCCCTGACCGCAGGCCGTATTACCTCTGCGGGAGACAATATAATGAGAATGATGAGAACATGCGTGGCCAGTGCCCTGGCGGCGATGATAGCGAGCGCCACCGCCACGGCACAGGTGATTAAAGTGGCTGAAGTGCAGCCTGCCGGTTATCCCACTGTGGTCGCTCTGCAACATATGGGCGACAAACTGAAACAGGCCACCGATGGACGGCTGGAGATGAAGCTCTACGCCGGTGGCGTGCTGGGTGATGAAGATCAGACGCTGCAACAGGTGCAGCTGGGGGCTATCGATATGATTCGCGTCTCGCTGGCCCCGGTCACCTCGATTGCCCCGGAAACCAGCGTGCTGACCCTGCCCTACATTTTCCGCGACGTTAATCATATGCACAACGTGCTGGATGGCGATATAGGCCGCGAGATTGCCGACAAATTCGATAACGATCCCAACGCCCGCATGGTGTTCCTGGGCTGGACCGATGCCGGTGAGCGCAACATGATCACCAAAAAGCCGCTGGCAAAACCGGACGACCTCAAAGGCATGAAGATCCGGGTACAAAACAGCGCCATCTCGCTGGCAACCCTGAAAGCGATGGGCGCCAATCCGGTGGCGATGGGCGTCAGTGAAGTGTTCAGTGCGATGCAGACCGGCGTGGTTGATGGCACCGAGAACAACCCACCTACCTTCGTCGCCCATAACTATATGCCGGTCGCGAAGTATTACACCCTCAGCGGCCACTTTATCCAGCCAGAGATGATCCTGTTTTCAAAACGCGCCTGGGATCGCCTGAAACCCGACGATCAGGCCCTGCTGAAAAAGCTTGGCAAAGAGGCACAGGATGAGGAGCGCCAGCTCTGGGCGACCTATACCGAAGCGTCGATCGCCAAAATGAAGGCGGGCGGGATCACCTTCCAGCAGACCGACCGCGACTTTTTCGTCAAAGCGACTCAGCCGGTACGCGATCAGTTTGGCGGCAAATATCAGGATCTGATGACCCGTATCGCTGAGGTGAAATAACCCTTCCCGCGCCACGCTGCCGTGTGGCGTACTTAATCAGGTATCAATTATGTCTGCTTATGCACGTCTGATGGATGGGCTTTATCTGCTCTGCATGCTGGTGGCCGCCGTGGCGCTGTTGATCATGGTGACGGTGATCCCGATTGGGATCTTCGCCCGTTACGTGATGAACGGCGCGCTCTCGTGGCCAGAGCCGGTTGCCATTATCTGCATGATTATTTTTACCTTTATTGGCGCGCCGGTGGGTCTGCGCGCCGGAACCCATATCTGCGTGTCGATGGTCACTGACCGCCTGTCGCCTGCCCGGCAGCGCCTGATGCTGCGCGTCAGCGATCTGTTGATGATCGTCACCTGTCTGGTGATCTTCCAGGCCAGTTACAGCCTGTGCGAAGCGATGTGGGTGCAGACCCTCGCCTCACTTCCGGCGGTGACCTACGGCGAGATGTATCTGCCGATCCCGATTGGCGCAATTTTCACCCTGCTGTTTGTTATTGAGCGCCTGCTGATCGGCGATCAGAGCCAGCGGCCGATTGTCACGCTGGGCGGCACCCACTAACGCGGAGCAGAAAAATGGATGCATTGATCTTGATAGGCAGTTTGCTGGTGTTACTGATGGTGGGTTTTCCGGTCGCCTTTGCGGTGGGACTGAGCGCCTTTATCGGAGCCTGGTGGATCGATCTGCCGCTGGAAGCGGTGGTGATTCAGGTGACCAACGGGATTAACAAATTTTCGCTGCTGACCATTCCGTTCTTTATCCTCGCTGGCGCGATTATGGCAGAGGGCGGTATTGCCCGTCGTCTGGTCAACTTCGCCTATATCTTTGTCGGCTTTATTCGCGGCGGGCTGTCGCTGGTTAATATCGTCGCTTCAACCTTTTTTGGCGCTATCTCCGGGTCGTCGGTAGCCGATACCGCCTCGATTGGTTCGGTGATGATTCCGCAGATGGAAGAGAAAGGCTATCCGCGTGACTTTGCGGCGGCCGTAACCGCCAGCGGCTCCGTTCAGGCGGTGCTGACGCCCCCCAGCCACAACTCGGTAATTTACTCGCTGGCAACCGGCGGCATGGTGACTATCTCCTCACTGTTTGTCGCCGGGATCTTTCCTGGCCTGCTGCTGGGGGCCTGCCTGATGGTGATGTGTCTGGGCTTTGCCCGTAAACGCGGCTATCCCAAAGGCGAGCGCATTCCGTTTCGTCAGGCGCTGAAGATTTTCTTCGACGCGTTCTGGGGTCTGTTTACCGTAGTGATCATTATGGGGGGGATCCTCTCCGGCATCTTTACCGCCTCGGAGTCCGCTGCGATCGCCTGCATCTGGGCGTTCTTCGTCACCATGTTTATCTATCGCGACTTTAAATGGAGCCAGTTGCATATCCTGCTGTTCCGCACCATTAAAACCGTCACCATCGTGATGGTGCTGATCGCTTTCGCGGCCGGGTTTGGCGCGGTAATGACCTTTATGCAACTGCCAACCATTATTACCGAAGCGTTCACCAGCCTCTCCGATAACAAATATGTGATCCTGATGTGTATCAACATCCTGCTGCTGGTGGTGGGCACGCTGATGGATATGGCGCCGCTGATTCTGATCCTGACGCCGGTGCTGCTGCCGGTAGCGACCACGCTGGGGGTCGATCCGGTTCACTTTGGCATGATCATGCTGACTAACCTGGGCATCGGGCTGATTACGCCGCCGGTCGGCACCGTACTGTTTGTTGCCAGCGCGGTGAGTAAGCAGAAGATTGAGCAGGTCGTCGGGGCGATGCTGCCGTTCTACGGCATGCTGTTCCTGGTGCTGATGCTGATTACCTATATTCCCGCTATTTCACTCTGGCTGCCGCGCCTGATGGGCGTGATGTAAGGCAATGAAAACCGGCTCGCTTGCGGGCCGGTTTTTTTCCTGCGACGCACTCTGATAATCACCATTGAGTCTCAACCCTGCTGGCCGTTTCATGATAACGTGAAGGCTTAGTGTGAAGCGGTAAAGGCGACTCATGACCACCAGAAAAATTGATACCACGCTCGTCAGTGCAGGACGCAGCAAGCGTTATACTCAGGGCTCGGTGAACAGCGTCATTCAGCGCGCCTCTTCGCTGGTTTTTGATACGGTTGCGGAGAAGAAACGCGCCACCGCCGGTCGGGCAAAAGGCGAACTCTTTTATGGCCGTCGCGGCACCCTGACGCATTTTGCGCTACAGGATGCGATGACCGAGCTGGAAGGCGGTGCGGGCTGTGTGCTCTACCCCTGCGGCGCGGCTGCCGTGGCAAACGCGATTCTGGCATTTGTCGAGGCGGGCGACCACGTACTGATGAGCGGCGCGGTCTATGAACCGACGCAGGACTTCTGTACTAAAATTCTCGCTAAGCTGCAGGTTTCCACGGGCTGGTTCGATCACTGCATCGGCAGTGAAATCGGTGAGCTGGTGCAACCCAACACCCGTGTTGTCTTCCTGGAGTCGCCCGCTTCAATCACGATGGAAGTTCAGGATATTCCGGCGATTGTGGCATCGGTACGCGCTAAAGCGCCCGAGGCGATCATCATGATCGACAACACCTGGGCGGCCGGTATTCTGTTTAACGCGCTGGCGTACGGCATCGACATTTCGATTCAGGCTGGCACCAAATATCTGATTGGTCACAGCGATGCGATGATCGGCACGGCGGTCGCCAATGCACGCTGTATCGACCAGTTGCGTGAGAACTCTTATCTGATGGGCCAGATGGTGGATGCCGATACCGCCTACATGGCGAGCCGCGGTCTGCGTACGTTGGGCACCCGTCTGCGTCAGCATGAAGAGAGCGCAATTCAGGTGGCTGAGTGGCTGGCGGCGCGCCCGGAAGTGGCACGTGTCAATCACCCGGCACTGGCGCAAAGCAAAGGTCATGCATTCTGGCAGCGCGATTTTAACGGCAGCAGCGGCCTGTTCTCGTTCATCCTGCAGGAAAAATTAGACGCGCCCCAACTGGCGGAATATCTCGATCACTTCCATCATTTCAGCATGGCTTACTCCTGGGGCGGCTATGAATCGCTGATCCTGGCAAATCAGCCGGAAGAGCTGGCTGAGATTCGTCCGGCGGGCGGTGTGGATTTCACCGGCACGCTGGTGCGGCTGCACATTGGTCTGGAGCACGTTGATGATCTGCTGGCTGACCTGGAGGCCGGTTTTGCGCGCCTGACGCGCTAAGTCAGATAAACAGAAAGTAAACAGAAGATAAACCACGTAGCGGCGGCCCGGAGAGTTTGCCGGGCACCGGCTCATTTGTTGTTAAAATTTATCCCGCATCGTTCAGCTTACCGGTGAGATTGCCGTGCTGCCTGAACGCAGACGGATTGTTCCTTGTGACGTGATGGAATCGCTAATGGGTGTTTTACACGAGATTGTCCAGGCGCTCTGGCATCAGGATTTTGCCGCGCTGGCAAATCCGGATGTGGTGTGGGTGGTGTACGGCGTGATGTTCCTGACGCTGTTTCTGGAAAATGGTCTGTTGCCCGCCTCTTTCCTGCCGGGCGACAGTCTGCTGCTGCTGGCAGGCGCGATGGTGGCTAAAGGGGTGATGGATTTTGTGCCGACGATGGTGATCCTCACGACCGCCGCCAGCCTCGGCTGCTGGCTGAGCTATCTGCAGGGCCGCTGGCTGGGGAATACCCGACTGGTGAAAAGCTGGCTGATGCATCTGCCGGCACAGTATCACCAGCGCGCCTGGAATATGTTTAACCGTCACGGGCTGATGGCGCTGCTGGTTGGCCGTTTTCTTGCCTTTATCCGCACTATCCTGCCGACCATGGCGGGCATTGCAGGCCTGCAGAATGGCCGCTTCCAGCTGTTTAACTGGCTCAGCGGCGTGCTGTGGGTCGGCATTGTGGTTGCCTTTGGCTATGGCATCAGCCAGGTGCCGTTTATCAAGCGTCATGAAGATCAGGTAATGGCGATTCTGATGATACTGCCGATGGTGCTGCTGGTGCTCGGCCTGTCCGGCAGCATTGTGGTGATCTGGAAAAAGCGTCGCCAGAAACGCGCCTGACGCGCGTCTGGCTTTCGGATCCGCCGCCACTCAGGCGGACGGATCCGCTACCGTCTGCCTGACACGACTCACCTCTTCCCCCGGCGTCACGCCGAAATAGCGTTTAAACTCCCGCGAAAATTGCGAAGGGCTTTCATAGCCCACCCGCACCGCCGCCGCACTCGCCTTGAGTCCATCGTGCAGCATCAGCAGCCGCGCCTGATGCAGGCGATAGCGCTTGAGATACTGTAACGGTGAGGTCTGCGTCACCGCTTTGAAGTTATGGTGAAAGGCTGAGACGCTCATGTTCACTTCCGCGGCCAGCGCATCGACGCTGAGGTTTTCCGCATAGTGATTCTCAATCCGTCGCAGGGCGCGCGCGATCAGGCTGAACTGCGTCTGTCGGCTCACCAGCGAAAGCAGCGCGCCGCCAATCGGGCCGGTCAGCACATAGTAGATAATTTCCCGCACGATATGCGGCCCCAGCACGCGCGCATCGCGCGGCTGGGTCATCACATCCAGCAGTCGCTCCGCGGCGCACAGCATCGGTTCCGTCAGCCAGGCCGAGTGAATACCCGAAGTCTGCGGCTGCGGCTGAAACTGATCGTCGTCGCCAATTTCAATCAGCAGATCCTGCAGGCTGGCGGTATCAACCCTGAGACACAGCCCGGCAATCGGGATCTCCGGCGAGGCCCAGGTTTCGCACTCCACCGGCAGCGGCACGGTCAGCATCAGGTATTTGCTGGCGTCATACTGAAACACGGTGCTGCCGAGATAGCCGGTTTTGCTGCCCTGAAACAGGATGACAATGCCGGGCTGATACATCATCGGCGTACGGGGACGATATTGATTGGCATAAATCAGCGACACATTTTCGACCGGGCAAAGACGGTCGCGACCATGGGTCATTAAGGTGACTACCTGCTGTGCCAGCCGGTGACACAGTGCATCGTGCGCCATAGCGACTCCTTTACGGGCAAAAAGCCAGTGTGCCGTGCTAATGCCTGAACCGCCAGCAGCCTGGAGAATCAGGCAAGAAATTTACCGAATCGGGCAGAAGAGCAGACCCGCTGTTGTTGCTGGCGCTGAGCAGGCTGAAAATTGTTGGCTAGACTTAAGCACAGTGAATTCTCACGGGTTAACCGCAACGGAAAGGAGCAACTATGGCAGACCAACCCATTATCAAACTGCGCGATGGCAATATGATGCCGCAACTCGGACTCGGTGTGTGGCAGGCCAGCATCGAAGATGCGCGTCATGCGGTGCTGAAAGCGCTTGAGGTCGGCTATCGCTCAATCGATACCGCCGCCGCCTATAAGAATGAAGAGGCGATTGGCCAGGCTCTGCAGGAAACCGACGTACCGCGCGAAGAGATTTTCGTGACCACCAAACTGTGGAACGACGATCAGCAGAATGTTCAGCAGGCGATGGAAACCAGCCTGGAGAAACTCAAACTGGATCAGGTCGATCTCTATCTGATGCACTGGCCGTGCCCGGAAAAAGACCACTACGTTGATGCCTGGAAGAAGATGATTGAACTGCAGCAGCAGGGGCTGACCAAAAGCATCGGCGTCTGTAACTTCCATGAAGCGCACCTGAAGCGTCTGCTGGATGAAACCGGTGTGACGCCGGTCGTGAACCAGATAGAGCTGCACCCGATGCTGCAGCAGCGCACGCTGCATGCGTGGAACGCGCTGCACCAGATCCAGACCGAATCCTGGAGTCCGCTGGCCCAGGGCGGCAAAGGGGTCTTCGATCAGGAGATCATCAAGTCGCTAGCGAAGAAATATGGCAAGACCCCGGCGCAGATCGTGATCCGCTGGCATCTGGATAGCGGTCTGGTGGTGATTCCGAAGTCGGTGACGCCAGCGCGTATCGAAGAGAACTTTAAGGTGTTCGACTTCCGTCTGGATAAGCATGAAGTGAGTGATATTGCGAAACTGGACAGCGGCAATCGTCTGGGACCGGATCCGGAAACCTTTAACTGACGTGAAGGTGACCTTAACTACTTGGCCCTGCTGTTGACGGGCAGAAAAGGCTTAACGTGGTCAGGCGGGTTCTTCCCGCCTGACCACGCTGTTATGCCGTGGGCTGCACCACCAGCTGACCCGCCGTACCGCGATCGGCCAGTTCCAGGGTCTGACTGTGGTAGACAAACGGGAAGTGATCTGACGAACTTTGCGGGAAGCTGACCATCAGTTCCACGCTGCCATCGACCCACACCGTATCTTTCCAGCCACGATCTTCACCCATCGGTTGTGCGCCATTCACACTTTTAATCAGGAACATCACGCCCTGAATATGCAGCGACTGCGGCCGATCGGCGTGCAGGATCCAGCGCTCAAAGGTGCCCTGCTGCGCAGTGGTGTCAATGCGGTTCATATCCCAGAGCGCGCCGTTGATGCCCGGCATGCTATCACCGATGCGGAATTCACGGGTGCGCACCGCCACGCCATCCAGAATCTGGTCGGCCAGCAGCCGCATCGGCAGATTATCCGTCACCAGCGGCAGTAAGCCGGTTGGGCGCAGCGTCAGGATCAGGGTGGAGGTCAGAATAGAAGATGGCTCAAAGAACCCGCGCAGCCGATCCATAATGCCTGCCGCCGTTCCCGCCGTAATCGACACTTCATCACCCTGCGACATATCCACCAGCACTTCACGACGTTCGCCCGGCGCCAGTGACAGACGCTGCACCGCAACCGGCGCAGGCAGATAGCCCTGATCGCTGGCAATCACCATAAATGGACGATTGTCGCTGAGCACCATCTCATAGCGTCGCGCATTCGAGGCGTTCAGCAGACGCAGGCGCACCCAGCCGCGTGACACCTCAACATAAGGATTGCGTACCCCATTCACCAGCAGCGTATCACCCAGGAAACCACCATCCTGCGGCGGGTCATAGACCGGCGTGGCAAAGTTATCGAGCCGCTTGTCCTGAATGATGATGGGGAAGTCATCGACGCCGTAATGTTTCGGCAACGGCAGCTGTTTGCCGATGTCATCTTCCACCAGCCACATGCCCGCCAGACCGTTATAGATATGCGGCGCCATGCGGTTTGGGGTATTGGCGTGATACCAGCAGGTTGAGGCTGCCTGACGAATCGGCAGCACCGGCGCCCAGTCGACACCGGCCGACATCATACGTGGCGCGCCACCCATTAACGCACCCGGCAGCTGCAAACCGCTGACGGTCATGGAGACGGACTCATTCAGCCGGTTGCTGTAGATCAGCTTAACGTCGTCACCGCTGTAAACCCGGACGGTCGGGCCAAGGTAGAGGCCATTGATGCCCCACACCGGCACTTTGTTATTGTCGCCATTAAATGACCAGTGGCTGCGCTGCATCGTCAGGAACAGCGGCTGGCCGCGACGGGATTCCAGCAACGGCGGAACCGGAAGTGGCGTATCGCCATTAGCTGAAGAAGCGGCATGTGCCGCATGAGGGAGTAAACTGGCGCTAAGCGCCGCTCCGGCAGAAAGCTGGATGAACTGACGTCTGCTGAAAGACATAAAACTTCTGACCCTTTACGCGTGGCGCTAAGCGCCGGCCCTGTTTTTATTGATCTGTTTTTGCTGTGCTGCGTTCACGACGAGCCGGATAAGGCTCGCCGCGCGGCATCCATGCAGGATAGTTCGGCGAATGACTCGCCGGTCAGATTTTTCCGTTTTTTTCGCGTTCTGCGACTTCGGCATTGAGCTCTTCCAGCTTCGCCGCCATCAGTTCGCGGCAGTGAGTTGCCAGCTTACGCACCGACGAAGACTCGAATGCTTTTACATCAACCGGCGGCAGCATCTCAACAATGACCAGACCGTTGTTCCAGCGATTGAGATCGATCTTGCCATGGGTATTGGAGACCACAATCGGAATGATCGGCACGCCCGCCGCCACGGCAGCGTGGAAGGCACCGGTTTTAAACGGCAGCAGGCCACGGCCACGACTGCGCGTCCCTTCCGGGAACATCCAGATAGAGATGCGCTTGCGGTTAAACTGATCCACCAGCTCACCGATGGTGCCGCGCGCTTTCGCCCGGTCATCGCGGTCAATCAGCAGGTTGCCGGTCAGCCAGTAGAGCAGGCCAAAAAACGGCACCCACAGCAGGCTCTTCTTGCCCACGGTAACCGTATAGGGCTGCACCATTTTGGCCGCGGTGACCATGTCGTAGTTGTTCTGATGGTTGGCGATATAGATCGCATTGCCATAATTCTCCGCGCCTTCCGGTCTGCGCAGATCGACTTTAAGACCAAATACCGTCGACAATTTGCCGAACAGATGGCCAAAAGTGGCGACGTGGCGCGGATCGCGTGGTGAAAAAAGACACCAGATACAGCCAAAGATACAGATCAGGATCGAATAAATGACGACAATAATGGCACGCAGAATCAGTAACATAGTTCCCTCATTGAGCCACGGCTGACGCAGGGTCAGCCGGGTTGTTTACGCTTCGCTATCCGGGCTCACCGGACGCGCAGGCGCATCCAGTTCAACACGATCAATTTTTTGCAGGCCGCGCGGTAACAGCGTGCCGCGACGTCCGCGATCGGCGCGGAATTTCTGCAGCTCTTCACTGCGCAGCAGCATTTTACGCTTGCCCACGTGCAGTGTGATCGCGCTGCCCGGCGGCAGGATCATCAGCCAGGCCAGTTTGTCCTGACCCGCAGCAGCTTCTGCTGACGGAATGGAAATGATTTTGTTGCCCTTGCCTTTCGACATCTGCGGCAGTTCGCCAACCGGGAACATCAGCATGCGTCCCGCCTGGGTAATCGCCAGCAGCATGTCATCTTCATGATGCACCGCCATTGGCGTCATCACGCGGGCATTGTCCGGCAGCGTCAGCAGCGCTTTACCGGCGCGGTTGCGCGACACCAGGTCGCTGAAGGTACAGATAAAGCCGTAGCCCGCATCAGACGCCATCAGCAGACGCTGGTCATCTGGCTCCATCAGCACCTGTTCAACCACCGCACCCGGCGGTGGCGTCAGCTTACCGGTCAGCGGCTCGCCCTGTCCGCGCGCAGAAGGCAGCGATGTCGGATCCAGCGTATAGCTGCGGCCCGTGGAGTCGATAAAGGCCACAGGCTGATTGCTCTTGCCGCGTGCGGCAGCCAGATAGCTATCACCCGCTTTATAGCTCAGTCCGGCGGGATCGATATCGTGGCCTTTGGCGCTGCGCACCCAGCCCATCTGCGACAGCACAATGGTGACCGGTTCAGACGGCACCAGCTCGGTTTCGCTCAGGGCTTTGGCTTCTTCACGCTCACACAGCGGCGAACGACGATCGTCGCCGTAGCTGGCGCTGTCAGCCTGTAACTCTTTTTTCAGCAGGGTATTCATCTTGCGTTCAGACGCCAGCGTCGCCTGCAGCTGATCGCGCTCTTTTTCCAGATCCGCCTGCTCGCCACGGATCTTCATCTCTTCCAGTTTTGCCAGGTGGCGCAACTTCAGTTCGAGGATCGATTCGGCCTGCGTTTCACTGATGCCAAAGCGCGACATCAGGACCGGCTTCGGCTCATCCTCAGTACGGATGATCTCGATCACTTCATCGATGTTCAGGAATGCGACCAGCAAACCTTCCAGAATATGCAGGCGGCGCAGCACGCGATCCAGTCGGTAGTTCAGACGACGTTTAACCGTGTCGCGGCGGAACACCAGCCATTCGGTCAGGATCTCATGCAGGTTTTTCACCGCCGGGCGGTTATCCAGGCCGATCATATTGAGGTTAACGCGGTAACTCTTCTCCAGATCGGTGGTGGCGAACAGATGGTTCATCACCTGATCGAGATCGACGCGGTTAGAGCGCGGCACGATCACCAGACGGGTCGGGTTCTCGTGATCTGATTCATCACGCAGATCCTCCACCATCGGCAGCTTTTTGTTGCGCATCTGGTTAGCAATCTGCTCCAGCACGCGCGCGCCTGATACCTGATGCGGCAGCGCGGTGATAACCACCTCGCCCTCTTCTTTCTTCCATACCGCACGCTGGCGGATGGAGCCGCGCCCGGTCTGATAAATTTTGCGGATTTCGTCACTCGGCGTAATGATCTCCGCCTCGGTCGGATAATCAGGTCCCTGGACAATATCCAGCAGCTGGTCCAGCGTGGTTTTCGGCGCGTCGATCAGTGCGATCGCCGCCTGAGCCACTTCGCGCAGATTGTGCGGCGGAATATCGGTCGCCATACCTACGGCAATACCGGTGGTGCCATTGAGCAGAATATTGGGCAGACGCGCTGGCAGAATTTTCGGCTCCTGCAGCGTGCCGTCAAAATTTGGCTGATATTCTACCGTTCCCTGGCCTAACTCACCTAACAACAGCTCGGCATATTTTGACAAGCGTGATTCGGTGTAACGCATAGCTGCAAACGACTTAGGATCATCCGGCGCACCCCAGTTACCCTGACCGTCGACCAGCGGATAACGATAGGAGAACGGCTGCGCCATCAATACCATTGCTTCATAGCAGGCGCTGTCGCCGTGCGGATGGTATTTACCCAGCACGTCACCCACGGTACGCGCCGATTTTTTAAATTTGGCGCTGGCATTAAGACCCAGTTCCGACATGGCGTAGATAATGCGTCGCTGTACAGGCTTCAGCCCGTCGCCGATATAAGGCAACGCGCGGTCCATGATGACGTACATCGAATATTTTAAATACGCATCTTCGGTAAAGGTATGCAGGGCAAGACGCTCTGCACCATCCTGCGTCAGTTCACTCATGAATTTTTCATCCTCACATCGTGACCCACAACGGCGGGACACCCGGCGGTGGTTTGGCGAGGATAGTACCTTATTCCCTGGTGTTAGTCACAGGGGAAGCACGGGACAAGAGGCGTCCCGCCGCGCGATTTCATGTGCCGGAGGCACGCCGGATTCAGACCGGCAAGTCCCTGACCTCTCTGCGGAAGTGAATCAGGGCTTTGCTCCTATCCACTGGCGGGCAATATCGCGATATTCACCGGTGGCGGTGCTGAGATGCACCCACTGATCGACATAGAGCTTCCAGCTGATGTCGTCACGCGGGATCATGTAAGCCTTCTCGCCATACTGCAGCGGTTTATCAGGATTGATCGCGCACAGCGTCGGGTAATGCTGCTGCTGAAAACGCGCTTCAGAGGCATCGGTGATCATCACATCCGCCTTGTTGTCGACCAGCTGCTGAAAGATGGTGACGTTATCGTGGAACAGCGTCAGTGAGGCTTCTGGCAGATGGCTGTGGACAAAGGCTTCGTTAGTACCGCCAGCCGGTTCAATCAGCCGCACGTCTGGCCGGTTGAGCTGTTCGATAGTCTGGAAGCGATCTTTATCGCTACAGCGCACCAGCGGGATTTTGCCATCCACGTCCAGCGGCTGTGCGAACCAGGCGGTCTGCTGGCGCTTCAGCGTGACGGAGACGCCGCCAACGGCAATGTCACACTGCTTTGCCAGAAAGTCTGGCATCAGGTTTTTCCAGCTGGTCTGTACCCACTCCACCTTCGCACCAAGCGAGGTAGCCAGCGCGTTCGCCATGCTGATATCCAGCCCTTCATACTGACCATTGGGTCGCAGATAGCTGTAGGGTTTGTAATCGCCGGTGGTGCAGACTTTGAGCGTCTTAGAACTGAGAACGGTGTCGAGATGAGACTGCGCCTGGACAGCACCGCTGACCAGCAGCAAAGCGAGAACTGATTTTTTCATTCTGATTATTTTCTATGATTTTTTATGGTGAGTTTGCCCACCGATGGTGCCATAAACCGGCGTATTGTTGCTGCTACAGCAAAAGTGTTGTGATCAACCTCGCATTTTTCTGCGGCTGCGGCGCGCGTAAGCTGAGCGCCATATTCAGGAAACGAGGCAACCTATTCATGAGCAGGATTTTAATTATCGATGGCGGCAAAACTTTTGCCCACTCTAAAGGCGAACTGAACCACACGCTGACCGATGTTGCGGCCAGCCAGCTGCGTGACATGGGACATGAGGTGTCAGTCACCGTAGCTGACAGCGATTACGTGATCGCCGATGAAGTGCAGAAATATGTCGACAGCGATGTGGTGATTTATCAGATGCCGGGCTGGTGGATGGGCGAGCCCTGGACGGTGAAGCGTTACATCGATGAAGTCTTTACTGAAGGCCACGGTTCGCTCTATGCCAGCGATGGCCGTACCCGTTCCGATGCAGCAAAAAAATATGGTTCCGGCGGTCTGCTGCAGGGCAAAAAATATATGCTGTCGCTCACCTGGAATGCGCCGCTGCAGGCCTTTACCGACCCGGAGCAGTTCTTTGAAGGCGTCGGCGTCGATGGTCTCTATCTGCACTTCCACAAGGCCAACCAGTTCCTGGGAATGGACGCGCTGCCGACCTTTATCTGCAACGACGTGATTAAAGCGCCGGACGTGCCACGCGATATTGCCGCTTATCGGACCCATCTTAGCCGCGTTTTTGCGTAAGATGGTAAGGGGCTATCCCCTATTTTCCCACGAAAGAGGAATTCGCGAATGTTAACAGTCGTTGCTGAAATTTGTGTTAAACCCGGTCGCCGTCAGGCTGTGCTGGATGCAGTGAAAAAGCTGATCCCGCAGGTCTTAGAAGAAGATGGCTGCCATCAGTATGACGCGCTGCTGGATCACCAGGCGCAGGTGCCATGGAAGCAGAACTCGCCAGACTCTATTTTCATGCTGGAGCAGTGGGAAACGCTGCGCCATCTTGAGCAGCATCAGCAGATGCCGCACATGGATGCGCATCGCGCCATCATTAAAGATGATGTGGTGGATGTGAAGATTCTGGTGCTGGAACCGAGTGCCTGACTAATAAGCTGATTGCTAATGCTCCTGTATTCGTGCCGGAGGCTGCTGGCAAACTCAAAGCTGAGTGGCTCTGGCAGCAACGCATTAGCTCAACCCGAAGGGAATATGGGCAGAAGAGGAAAGCGTCCCGCGTCAGGGACAAAAACGCCGGGAGCGTTTTTGAACAACGCAAAGCGTTGGCCCGACAGGGGCGCACCTCAGGGATGAGGTGCGTAATCGCGCGGGTAGAGCGACCAGGGACTGGCTTGAGCGTCTTTCCGATCTGTCCATATTCCCTGAGCGGGCACAATCAGAAAGCAAAACCGGCCAGACTTTGTCACCCTCCTCAAACCTCTGTTCTGTGACAGAGGTTTTTTGTTTCTGACATACCGGTTTAAAGCATCTGACGCCGATCAATCTCGGTGCGGAGAAAATCGAGAAAACAGCCGATACGCGACGAGAGCGTGGTATTACGGTAATAAACCGCATGCACCGGCAACCGCAAATCGCGGGTTTCCGCGGTAAGAACCGGCACCAGTCGGCCAGCGGCACAATCTTCCCGGCTGACAAAGTCGGAGAGCCGTGCGATACCCTGTCCTGCCAGCGCCAGCTGCCGGATGGTTTCACCGCTGGAGGCTACGAGTGTCGGCTTGACGCGCATAAAATCCCCATCAGGCTGCCAGATCGGCCAGACGTTGAGGCTGTCAGGATAACTGAAGCCGATGGTCTGATGCTGCGCGAGATCGGCAACACTCTGTGGCGTGCCCGCTTTCGCCAGATAGGCCGGACTGGCCATCAGCCGGATTGCACTACTGCCAAGCAGCCGGGCGCGCAGCGTGGAGTCGCGCAATTCCCCGATACGAATGGCAATGTCGGTCTGCTGCTCCAGCAGATCGATCATAATATCGTCGGTATTCAGCTCAAGCTGGATCAGCGGATAGCGGGCGCGAAAATCGTCCACCAGCGGCACAATCACATGCAGCATAAAGGGCGTCGCAGCGTTCACCCGCAGCCGTCCTGACGGCATCTCGCGCCGCAGCGCAATCTGCTCTTCCGCCTGCTCAACCGAGGCCAGGATCTGGCGCGCATGCTCCAGAAAGACCTGTCCCTCTTCAGTCAGCGCCAGCCGTCGGGTAGTCCGATGCAACAGCGTGGTCTGCAGCTTACTCTCCAGCCGCGACAACGCCCGGCTAATGCCCGAACTGGTCTGCGCCAGCTGGGTTGCCGCCGCCGTAATGGAACCGCTGTCCACCACCGCCACCCAGGCGCGTAGCTCTTCCAGGGTAATTTTCACAAGGGTTACTGTCTCTGCTCTGAATCTGCCGGGTTCTCTGAGGATGTGCGGGCTGAAGCACAAAGAGAACAGGACGCTTTCGCGTCCTGTTTTTTACACTTCAATATCGGCCAAATCGCCTTTTTCCTGCAACCAGTTACGCCGGTCTTCGGAACGTTTTTTCGCGAGCAGCATATCCATCATGCGCAGCGTCTGGTCAACATCCTCTTCACTGATCGTCAGCTGGACCAGACGGCGGGTATTCGGATCCAGCGTCGTTTCACGCAGCTGTAACGGGTTCATCTCGCCCAGCCCTTTAAAGCGCTGAACGTTCGGTTTGCCCTTTTTGCGTTTCAACTGCTCCAGCACGCCCTCTTTCTCATCTTCGTCCAGCGCGTAGTAGACCTCTTTGCCGAGATCGATGCGGTAGAGCGGCGGCATCGCAACGTAGACGTGACCATTTCTGACCAGTGAACGGAAATGTTTCACGAACAGCGCACAGAGCAGCGTAGCAATGTGCAGACCATCGGAGTCCGCATCCGCCAGAATGCAGATCTTGCCATAGCGCAGCTGCGACAGATCTTCGCTGTCAGGATCGATGCCGATCGCCACGGAAATATCATGCACTTCCTGCGACGCCAGCACCTCATCGGAAGAGACTTCCCAGGTGTTCAGGATCTTGCCTTTCAGCGGCATAATCGCCTGATATTCACGATCGCGCGCCTGTTTGGCCGAGCCACCTGCCGAGTCCCCTTCGACCAGGAACAGTTCTGTTTTATTCAGATCCTGTGCGGTGCAGTCCGCCAGTTTACCCGGCAGTGCCGGTCCGCTGGTGAGCTTTTTACGCACCACTTTTTTGGCTGCCCGCATACGCCGCTGGGCGCTGGAGATCGCCAGCTCAGCCAGCATTTCCGCCGTCTGAATATTCTGGTTCAGCCACAGGCTGAAGGCATCTTTTACGACGCCAGAGACAAAGGCAGCACACTGACGGGAAGAGAGACGCTCTTTGGTCTGTCCGGCGAATTGCGGATCCTGCATCTTCACCGACAGCACATAGGCGCAGCGATCCCAGATATCTTCCGCTGAGAGCTTCACGCCACGCGGCAGAATGTTGCGGTATTCGCAGAATTCACGCATCGCATCCAGCAGCCCCTGACGCAGGCCGTTGACGTGCGTCCCGCCCTGCATGGTCGGGATCAGGTTAACGTAGCTTTCCGTTAACAGCTCGCCGCCTTCCGGCAGCCACAACAGCGCCCAGTCCACCGCTTCCACATCACCGGCAAAGCTGCCGACAAAAGGTTTTTCCGGCAGCGTCGGCAGGCCATTCACCGCTTCACACAGATAGTCGGTCAGGCCATCTTCGTAGCACCAGCGCTGCTCGGTATTGTTCAGCTTGTCTTTGAAGACAATCTCAACGCCAGGGCAGAGCACCGCTTTGGCTTTCAGCAGATGGGAAAGACGCGATACCGAGAAGCGCGGGCTGTCGAAGAAGCTTTCATCGGGCCAGAAATGGACGCGCGTGCCGGTGTTGCGTTTCGCCACCGTGCCGGTGACGGTGAGATCCTGCACTTTGTCGCCATTTTCAAACGCCATGTCATAGATTTCGCCATTACGGCGCACCGTGACTTCAACACGTTTTGACAGGGCATTAACCACAGAAATGCCGACGCCGTGCAGGCCGCCCGAGAACTGATAGTTTTTGTTGGAGAACTTGCCACCCGCATGCAGACGACACAGGATCAGCTCGACGGCGGGCACGCCCTCTTCCGGGTGGATGTCCACCGGCATGCCGCGACCATCATCAATCACTTCCAGCGACTGATCAGCGTGCAGAATCACTTCAACCCGCTTCGCATGGCCGCCCAGCGCCTCATCGACGCTGTTATCAATCACTTCCTGACCCAAATGGTTGGGACGCGTCGTATCGGTGTACATGCCCGGACGACGGCGAACAGGCTCAAGGCCAGTCAGGACCTCAATGGCATCCGCGTTATAGTTAGATTGACTCATCGTAAATGTCTGATTAGAAGGGTGAAATGGGGTGCGATTTCCGCATTACTCAGGGATGATTCAGACCGAGAAAGTCCAGAATCTGCGGGAAATGGCGCTCGAATCCAGTAAATGCATGATTACCGCCCTCTTCTACCGTATGACGGCACGCGCTGTAATAGTCGAGCGCCTGGCGGTAATCGAGAACTTCATCGCCGGTCTGTTGCAGCAGCCAGAGTAAATCGGGCGCTTCCAGCGGTTCAATCTGCATTACTTTGAGATCGTAAATGTGGCGTGACTCTAACACATATTGCTGGCCGGTGTAGGGATTCTGATTTTCGCCCAGGAAATCCGCCAGCAGCTCAAAAGGTCGCACCGCAGGATTAACGACCACGGCAGGCAGCATAAAGCATTGCGACAGCCAGGTGGCGTAATAACCGCCCAGCGAGGAGCCCACCAGCCCCAGCGTTTCGCCACTACGGCTTAATACCAGATCTTCCAGCATGGCCGCGGCATCGGCCGGAAAAGTCGGCAACTGAGGCACGATCATCTCGATCCCGGGATGCTGCGTCTCTAACCATTGCCGGAACTGCGTTGCCTTCGCCGACTGCGGCGAGCTGTTAAAACCGTGCAGATAAAGCAATGCCGCCACGCGTCAGTATCCTTCTGAGTCTAAATCGGGACGAAAAGCGTCGGTGTCGAGCCGGTTGACCTCGGTCTCAAGGCCGCCATCCGGATGCAGGGTAAACCAGCGCCAGCCCGGTGCCACGGTATCAATTGTAAAGCTGGTGCAGTGCGGTTTGAACTGGACGCAGGTTGATGGTGTGGCCAGCACGCGGCGGCCGTGCCACTCCAGATCCAGCTCCTGATGAATATGACCACAGACCAGCGTCCGGGCTAAGGGGTAGCGCTGTAACACCGCATCGAGCTGATGGGAATTACGCAGGCTGTGCTGATCGAGCCAGGTACAGCCCGAGGCCAGCGGATGATGATGCAGCAGGACCAGCGTATGACGTTGCGGAAAGCGGGACAGCGCGTTGTCGAGCCACTCCAGCTGATAGTCGCTCAGCATCCCATGCGGGACACCGTAAACCTGGCTGTCGAGCAACACAATCTGCCACTGCTCACCCACCAGCACCTGCTTGTGGGCATTGATGTGCGCTGCCGCCAGCGTGTCGACCATCGCGGGCTGAAAGTCGTGATTACCGGGCAGCCAGACACAGGGGCGCGGTAAACGTGAGATACCCTCAGCAAAATGCTGATAGGCTTCGACAGAGTGATCCTGGGCGAGATCGCCGGTGGCGATGATCAGGTCATAGTCGCGCTGTTGCGCAATAATCGCATCCAGCACCGCGTCATAACTCGACCAGGTGTTCACGCCAAGCAGCGATTCATGTTTTCCCGCGAACAGGTGAGTATCCGTGATTTGCAAAATCCTGATTTCGGAACCGTTCGCTGCAGGAAGAGTTAGCAGGCTATCCAAAGCGTTTCCTTCGTCTCCACGCCATTTACTGCATTATACGCATCAGCAGACCGGAACTGCCATTGCGCCATGCGCCAGGCAGTAGCGCAGCCAGTCTGCAAGAAACTGGTTTATCTGATGCTTTTCATCGCGCTGATGCAATTTTTTATTAGGATAATCATAGCGCGCTTTGAAGCGATAGATCTGTTGAGTTGAACACACTTCGGCGACCATCGCATCGTGATAGAGCCGGACCGACATTGAGGGCAGGCTCCAGTAACTTACGGCAGGCGCGACCTGGCGGATCTCCACCAGCGTGGTGTAGCGCGTCGACTCCTGAATCGTCAGCTGATAACGGGCGCCACTCACCTGATAAATCACCGATTCGCCCGCCTCATCGTTGCGCGGCAGCAGGCGGCGTAACTGGGCGAAGTTGGTTTCGCAGAGCCGCATCATTTCGGGAAAGTCAGGGGTATAGCGCTGTTTCATTTTTGTATCCACTCTTCGCGTAGTTTTTCATGGTGCAACGCCAGCCATTGCAGGGCGATGACAGACGCCGCATTGTCGATTATCCCCTCTTCCACCCAGCGATAAGCCTGTTCGCGGCTCACCACATGCACAAGAATATCCTCATTCTCTTCCTCCAGACCATGGCATCCCTCTGCCTGGCTGGCATCCACTTCCCCAATCAGCACCGACAGGCGTTCGCTGGTGCCACCAGGGCTGGCCAGATAGCTAAGCACAGGCTTAACCCGGCCAACGTCTAAACCTGCTTCTTCAACGGCTTCACGGCGCGCAACCTGCTCAACCGATTCGCCGGGTTCAATAATGCCGGCGACCATCTCCAGCAGCCAGGGTGAAGCACTGCTGTCATAAGCCGGGATGCGGATCTGTTCAATCAGCACCACTTCATCGCGTAAGGGATCATAAGGTAGCAGCACGGCGGCATGTCCGCGCTCAAAAACTTCACGCTGCACTTCCCCACTCATTTCGCCATTAAACTGGCGGTGGCGGAAGCGGTAACGTTCGACGGAAAAAAAACCATCATAGACGGTTTCGCGTGCAATAATTTCTACATCGTTTTTTGTGAAAGTCACAGGGGATTTTTTTTCTTCCGGCATCATCAGGTTCCTTGTGCAGATTGGAGTGGAGCGAAAAAAGCCTGTAACTGTGCTCCATGTAAGTAGTTCTTTCTGAATTATTTACGTAAATTAGGGGGAGAAGGCACGTTCAGCCAACTTATCTCACAGTTGCCCTCTGCTAGAATCGGCGATAATTTTTTGGCTTACCCGGCAGCGCACCCACTGCAATTTGCTGCAACAAAAGGAATGCAAATGAAAAAACTGCTCCCATTTTTTATTGGGCTGAGCCTGGGCGGTTTCAGCTTCGCCAGCCAGGCAGAAGACCTGCTTCAGGTTTATCAACAAGCGCGTCTGAGCAACCCGGATCTGCGCAGTGCCGCTGCCGATCGCGATTCTGCTTTTGAGAAAATCAACGAAGCGCGCAGCCCCCTATTACCCCAGCTCGGCCTGGGTGCAGACTACACCTATAACAACGGCTATCGCGACAGCAGCGGTCTTCATTCCAACACGACCAGCGGCTCGCTGCAATTAACCCAGACTATTTTCGACATGTCGAAATGGCGCGCGCTGACCCTACAGGAAAAAGCAGCCGGTATTCAGGATGTCACCTATCAGGTCGCACAGCAGGATCTGATACTGAACACCGCGACCGCCTACTTCAACGTGCTGAAAGCGATTGATACGCTTTCTTACACCGAAGCGCAGAAACAGTCGATCTATCGCGAGCTGGATCAGACCACGCAGCGCTTTAACGTTGGCCTGGTTGCCATCACTGACGTACAGAACGCCCGCGCGCAATATGACAGCGTACTGGCCAATGAAGTCACCGCGCGTAACAACCTTGATAATAACGTAGAAACGCTACGTCAGATCACCGGTATGGATTACATGTCGCTGGCTTCGCTGAGTATCGATCGCTTCAGAACCGATAAGCCCGAAGCGGTCAGTGCGCTGCTTAAACAGGCTGAAAGCCGTAACCTGTCGCTGCTCTCTGCACGTCTGAATCAGGATTTAGCCCGTGAGCAGATTCGCTCTGCAGAAACAGGTCATATGCCGACGCTGGATCTGACCGCCTCTACCGGCATGTCGAACAGCAAATATGGCGGCAGCCGTGCCAATCAGAGCCAGGGGGCTACTGACTCGATTACCGGTTCAAATCAGGTTGGCCTGAGCTTCTCTCTGCCACTCTATAGCGGCGGCAGCGTCAACTCTCAGGTAAAACAGGCGCAGTACAGCTTCGTCAGCGCCAGCGAATCGCTGGAAAGCGCGCACCGCTCAGCCGTCCAGACGGTACGTTCATCGTTTAACAACGTGAATGCGTCTATCAGCAGCATCAACGCCTACAAACAGGCCGTCGTTTCTGCACAAAGCTCTCTGGATGCGTCAGAAGCAGGCTATCAGGTGGGTACGCGTACTATCGTCGATGTGCTCGATGCGACTACCGTGCTCTATAACGCGAAGCAGCAGCTTTCCGATGCGCGCTATAGCTACCTGATTAACCAGCTGAATATCAGCTATGCGCTGGGTACGCTCAATGAGCAGAGCCTGCAGAAACTGAACAGTCAGTTGGGTAAAGAGATCCCGACGTCACCGGAAACCGTGGCACCGGAAAATGCCCAGCAGACCGCACGTGTGGATAGCGGTCCGGCGGCAACCGGCTCTTCTGAGGCAGCGCGTCCTGCAGCTCGCCACAGCAGCGGTAATCCTTTCGGTAATTAATCTGCGGGCGGGCTGCTTTGCGGCCCGCCTCTCTGTTGAACGTATAACTAAGTAAAGATCCCTGTTGTATCAGGCCTCCAGCTTCAATTTTACCCCCCCATCCCCTATTCTATGCGCTACCTTTGGGCACAGGATAATCATAATGAAACGCACAAAATCTATTCGCTATGCCGCTTTTCGTAAGAGCTGGCAGGCACGCCATTTAACGCCCGTTGCTATCGCCGTTTCGGCGGTATTTATGCTGGCTGGCTGTGAACAGAACGATGAAACGGTTTCGATGTACCAGAACGCCGATGACTGTTCGAAAGCCAATCCGGGCCAGAGTGCGCAATGTACCACCGCATTCAATGAGGCTAAAAAAGAGGCGGAACGCACCGCGCCAAAATATGCCACCCGTGAAGATTGTGTCGCTGAATTTGGCGAAAACCAGTGTCAGCAGACACCGGCTCAGGCAGGTGTAGGCACCACCAATGCGGAATCACAGCAGAGCGGCGGAAGCTTCTGGATGCCACTGATGGCGGGTTACATGATGGGCCGCATGATGGGCGGTGGTTCAGGCTTTGCGCAGCAACCGCTGTTCTCGCCGAAAAATGCCCGTAGCCCGGCCAATGGTCAGTTTGTTGATGCATCGGGCCGTAACTACGGCGCAGCTACCTCCGGCAAAACCATGACCGTGCCGAAAACGGCGCTGGCACCAAAACCGGCCACCACGTCGACCATTACCCGTGGTGGCTTCGGTGAAACCGTCGCGAAGCAGAACAGCATGCAGCGCAGCAGCGCCACCGGCACCTCCAGCCGCTCAATGGGAGGCTAACGCCCCGATGGAACGCATTGCCATTTCAGAGCGCCCAGGCTGGCGCGAAAAAGCCACCGAGTTCGGTTTTCGTTTTCACACCATGCATGGCGAACCCTACTGGTGTGAAGAGGCCTATTACCAGTTCACGCTGGCGCAAATCGAGCATCTGGAAGAGGTCACCGCCGAGTTGCATCAGATGTGCCTGCAGGTGGTGGAAAAAGTGGTCAACAGCGAAGCGCTGCTGACTAAATTCCGCATCCCCAAGCATACCTGGGATTTCGTGCGCGATTCATGGCATCAGCGTCAGCCATCGCTGTACTCTCGTCTGGATCTCGCCTGGGATGGCAAGGGTGATGTGAAGCTGCTGGAGAACAATGCTGATACGCCGACCTCGCTGTATGAAGCAGCATTTTTCCAGTGGCTCTGGCTGGAAGACCAGCTTAATGCCGGTCAGCTCCCCGCTGGCAGCGATCAGTTTAATAGCCTGCAGGAAAAGCTGATTGAACGCTTTGCCGCGTTACATCAGCAGCACGGCTTTAACTGGCTGCACTTCGCCTGCTGCCGCGACACCGACGAAGATCGTGGCACCGTGCAGTATCTTCAGGATTGCGCTACCGAAGCGGGTCTGCCGAGTGAGTTTCTCTATATTGATGAGATTGGCCTGGGCGAAAAAGGTGAATTCACCGACGCTCATGATCAGGTGATTAGTAACCTGTTCAAGCTCTATCCATGGGAGTTCATGTTGCGTGAAATGTTCTCTACTAAGCTGGGCGATGCGGGCGTGCGCTGGCTGGAACCGGCATGGAAAAGCATCATTTCGAACAAAGCTCTTCTGCCGCTGCTGTGGGAGATGTTCCCGAATCACCCTAACCTGCTGCCCGCCTGGTTCGCGGAAGATGACGTGCCACACATGGAAAAATATGTGGTGAAGCCGCTGTTTTCACGTGAAGGGGCTAACATCCGCATCGTAGAGAATGGTCAGGAGATTGCCCGCGTTGATGGGCCGTACGGCGAAGAGGGAATGATCGTCCAGCAGTTCCATCCGCTGCCAAAATTTGGCGACAGTTATACGCTGATTGGTAGCTGGCTGATCGACGATCAACCGGCTGGGATCGGCCTGCGTGAAGATCGCGACCTGATCACTCAGGATCTTTCCCGTTTCTATCCGCACGCCTTTATCGGTTAACGCACCGCGATAATAACAGGCCAGCTTCTGGCCTGTTTTCTCTCAGCTTCGCCCTAACCTACCTGAACCGACAGCATGCTGATAGCACCCATCTCCATGCCATCAACCGGAATACTGATGACGTCATCCGGCTGACGTGCGCCCAGCACATAGAGCAGCGGCAGATAGTGCTCAGGCGTCGGGTTAGAAAGTGCCGCGCCGGGATGATCCATAAAGCTAACCAGCGGATGAGAAGCCGCATCGCTCTGTACTGCCAGGTTATTGCGGACGAACTGTTCAAAACTGCTGGCCCACGGATAGACTTCGCTGTTGCCATCCCAGCGCACTTTACGCAGGTTGTGCACCACGTTGCCGCTGGCGACAATCATTACGCCCTGATCGCGCAGTGCAGACAGTTTCTGGCCCATCTCAAAATGCCATGCCGCAGGTTTAGTGCCATCAACGCTGAGCTGTACCACCGGAATATCGGCATCCGGGTACATCTTAATCAGGACGCCCCAGGAGCCATGGTCCAGTCCCCAGTCCTGATCCAGCTTCACCTCAACGGGCGCTAACTGCTCCACCAGCTGCTGAGCCAGTTCAGGCGATCCGGGTGCCGGATAGCGCGTATCAAACAGCGCCTGTGGGAAGCCACCAAAATCATGAATGGTCTTCGGCTGTGCCATTGCCGTCACGGCGGTGCCACGCGTATACCAGTGCGCCGAAACCGCAATAATGGCGCGTGGACGTGGCAGCGTGTCGCCTGCGTGACGCCACGCGGCGGTATAGCGGTTCTCTTCAAGGGCATTCATCGGGCTGCCGTGGCCTAAAAACAGGGCTGGCATGCGTAACTGGCTCATTCGTACTCTCCGGCATCCGGTGGTTTAATAGCCACTACGATACGCGCATTCGTCAGGTTATCACGCGGATAACCATGATGATGATCACCAGGAAATTTGAATGAAATCTGACGTAACAGCTGGCATAGGTATTCAGCAGAGAGAAGTGTGGAAAAGCGAGAGTTCAGCCGGCGTCATGACGGTATGAAAAAAATGAAACAGGCCCTGATCGGGGCCTGTTTATCGCAGCAGAAAGATTAACTGGCGTGGCGCGTTTCGTGCGTACGACGCCAGGCGATCAGATCTTCGATTGTCACTACCGGCATGTTGTGCTGACGCGCGAACGTAATCGCTTCAGGCGCATGGGCCATGGTGCCGTCGTCGTTAGTCAGTTCACACAGCACACCCGCAGGCTTAAAGCCGGCCAGAGTGACTAAATCGATAGTCGCTTCAGTATGCCCGCCACGGGTTAACACGCCGCCTTCGCTGGCACGCAACGGGAAGACATGACCAGGGCGATGCAGATCGGCAGGTTTAGCATCATCGGCAATGGCCGCGCGGATAGTAGTGATGCGATCCTGCGCGGAGACGCCGGTAGTGACGCCTTCAGCCGCTTCAATGGTCACGGTAAAGCCAGTGCCAAAGGAGCTGGTGTTGTTTTCCACCATCATTGGCAGGTCAAGCTGCTGGCGACGCGCTTCGGTCAGGCAGAGGCAGACAATGCCGCTGCCGTGACGAATAGTCAGCGCCATCTGTTCAACGGTCATGGTTTCTGCGGCGAAGATCATATCGCCTTCGTTTTCACGATTTTCATCGTCGAGTACCATCACACCGCGTCCCTCACGCAGGGCGGCGATAGCACGTTCTACACGCTGTTCAGGCGTGCCAAATTCAGAAAGTAGCGTCTGATTCATGGTAATAAAAACCTTAAAATGTATGGGTTACCAGAATCAGGGCGTGCTTAGGAGTGACGTCAAAAAGACGTGGCAATAACGTGATGCAGACACAATTGTCCGACAGATGTCGTTACCCTCTCCCATCCGGACTGTAACCGTCGGCCCCGGAATTACACCGGATCTGCTGACCTTTACCTCTCTTTTCATCAAGATAAAGCGCTCGCGGGCTTTCAGCCGAAGCTGATTTACCGCCGGTGGGGAATTGCGCCCCGCCCTGAGAATAAGCCTTTCAACTATAACGCCGATCGTTTGAGGCGGCAATCATCAATAGCGCAATTGCTTTTGCATTTCCTGCGTTACCGATTTGAGGTTTATCCTTTTCATTTCTGGCATTACACTTAACACTTATTACGTTGGTAAACACGCTGACACAGCTCCCCGTAACCAGGAAATCATCATGATCGACACGAAAAAAATTGAACAACTTGCCCGTCAGGTTCACGAAGCGATGCCTAAAGGTGTTCGTGAGTTTGGTGATGATGTCGAAAAGAAAATTCGTCAGGTTCTTCAGGCGCAGCTGACGCGTATGGATCTGGTCAACCGTGAAGAGTTTGATGTGCAGACGCAGGTGTTACTGCGTACGCGGGAGAAACTGGCGGCGCTGGAACAGCGTCTGGCCCAGCTGGAAAGTCAGGGTTCATCAGCCGGTACGCCACCGACGGCAACTGCACCGGCAGCACCTGTTGCAGTGGCCACACCATCTGCTTCAGTAGCCACCTCACCCGCCGTTTCACCGCCACCGGTTGCCGATGTCGTGAAACCTGTTCCGGACAACAAGTCAGAATAAGCGTTAAGCGGGAGCCAGGCTCCCGCTTACCCTCTGCGTTAGCTGCCGCGAATGGTTTTGATGATGTTGGTAGTGGAGATACCATCCTCGAAGTTCAGCACCTGCACGTCGCCGCCATTTGCCCAGACTTCTTTACTGCCCGCGATATCTTCCGGCTTGTAATCACCGCCTTTGACCAGCAGGTCAGGCAGAATGCCCGCAATCAGCCTCTGCGGCGTATCCTCTTCAAAGACGACCACCCAGTCGACCGCTTCCAGCGCACCCAGCACGATCATCCGGTTTTCCTGCGGATTGACCGGACGGCTTTCACCTTTCAGACGCTTAGTCGACGCATCGCTGTTCACCGCAACGATCAGTCGATCGCCGAGCTTGCGGGCGTTGGCCAGATAAGAGACATGTCCCGCATGCAGAATGTCGAACACGCCGTTAGTCATCACCACTTTTTCGCCACGACGGCGGGCCATCTCAACGGCGGCTTTTAACTGCGCTTCCGTCATGATGCCAAAACCCTGTTCCGGGCGGGCATGAATCGCATTTTCCAGCTCAACCGTACTGACGGTCGAGGTACCGAGTTTACCCACAACCACGCCCGCCGCCGCGTTGGCCAGGAAACAGGCTTCTTCCAGCGAGTCGCCCGCTGCCAGCGCTGCCGCCAGCACGCCAATCACCGTATCGCCGGCACCGGTCACGTCGTAGACTTCCTGCGCCTGAGTCGGCAGATGCAGAGGCGCTTTGCCCGGCTGCAGCAGCGTCATACCGTTTTCAGAACGGGTCACCAGCAGCGCGGAGAGATCAAAATCAGCGATCAGCTGCGTGCCACGCGCCACGATCTCCTCTTCGTTTTTGCATTTGCCGACCACGGCTTCAAATTCGGAGAGGTTCGGCGTCAGCAGCGTCGCGCCACGGTAGCGCGCAAAATCAGTGCCTTTCGGATCGATCAATACCGGCACGCCCGCTTCGCGCGCAAGGGTAATCATGGTCTGCACGCTGGAGAGCGCGCCTTTGGCATAATCGGACAGCACCAGCGCACCCGCTGCGGCCAGTGAATCACGCATTTTCTGGTGAATCGGCTCCGGATCGACCTGTTCAAAGCCCTCTTCAAAGTCGAGGCGGATCAGCTGCTGGTTGCGGGAAAGCACGCGCAGTTTGGTAATGGTCGGATGGCTTTTGACCGCCACGAAGTCACAATGAACGTTGACGTCTTTCAGCGTGTTGCTCAACACGCGCGCCGCATCATCTTCGCCGGTCAGGCCGATTAGCCGGGACGCGGCACCGAGTGCTGCAATGTTCATCGCTACGTTTGCCGCGCCGCCAGGGCGCTCTTCAACCGTGTCCACTTTCACCACCGGAACCGGTGCTTCAGGGGAGATACGGCTGGTTGGGCCATACCAGTAACGATCCAACATTACATCGCCAACAACCAGCACTGAGGCTTGGCCGAACGCGGGCAGAGTCACTTTCATTCCAGACACTCCAGACTGCATTAAAAATAGTGCGCGGATGATAGCACAGTTGCGATTTGTGCTATCAGCATCACGCCAGGATAGACGCAGGCGTTATCAGCCAGCGCTGCCAGCTGTTCAGAACCGTCTGCCGCTCCGCTGCGTAAGCCTCTGGCTCAACGTGGCCCGGCAGCTCCTGCAGGGCGCGATGGTGCAGGGCGTCGCGCAGCGTGACATAAGCCTGCGTCAGCGCCTGCGCTTCATCGGCGGGCATTTTATGGTACTTCGCCATCAGCTCGAAAATGCGCACATTGTCAGACCAGCGCGTCAGTTCAGGCTGCTCAGCGGCGTAGCGTAAGACAAGATATTGGGCGATGAATTCAATATCGGTGATGCCACCCGCATCGGCTTTGATATCCCAGCGACCTTTATGTTTGTTGCTGAGGTGAGCGCGCATCTTTTCACGCATCTCACGCACTTCGGTTTGCAGCGCGTCTGCAGGACGTGGCAGCGACAGAATCGTCTGACGAATCGCGTTGAAACGATCACCCAGCTCTGCTTCGCCAAACACCACGCGCGCCCGGACCAGCGCCTGATGTTCCCATGTCCAGGCTTCACTGCGCTGATACTCTTCAAACGCCTCAAAGGTACTGACCAGCATCCCTGCCGCGCCGGAAGGACGCAGCCGCGCGTCCACTTCGTAGAGAATGCCGGAGGCGGTGCGGGTACTGAAGAGATGCATAATGCGCTGAGCAAGACGCAGATAGAACTGACGGCCATCGATGCTGCGCTCCCCTTCGGTCACCGCGTCTGCCGGACAGTCATGCAGGAAGACTAAATCGAGATCAGAACTGTAACCCAGCTCCCAGCCACCCAGTTTGCCGTAACCCAGCACCGCAAAACCGCGTTCATGTTCATTGCTCAGGTGAGAGGGACGACCGTAGCGCTGCACCATCATGTTCCACGCCTGACGCACCACAGAGTCGATGATTGCTTCCGCCAGCCAGGTAAGATGATCGCTGACTTTCATCACCGGCAGCGTGCCCGCGATGTCAGCAGCAGCAATACGCAGATGCTGCGCCTGCTTAAACTGCCGCACCGCTTCCAGCTGCTGTTCCTCATCCTCAGTGGGGATGCGCAGCAGATACTGCCGCAGCTCGTCACGATAGGCGTCGGTGGCAGTCGGCTGATAGAGCGTGGCGGGATCGAGCAGTTCATCCAGCAACAGGGGGTGGCGCGCCAGCTGGCTGGCTACCATCGGTGAGGCCGCACACAGGCGAATCAGGTGACGCAGGGCACCGTGATATTCGGTCAGCAGCTCCAGATAGGTGCTGCGGGTCAGCACGCCGAGCAGCAGTGGCGTCAGACGGCTCAGCGTGACCGCCGCGTCTTCACGCGGGCAGACCTCGCTCAGCAGGCGCGGCATCAGTTGATCCAGCGCCTGACGGCCACGCGGGCCGATGGTGCGCCGGCTGATGTCCTGACGAAACGCCTCCAGCGTCTGATGCAGCGTAAGCCGCTGATCGTCGCTGAGCTGCGGCACCAGGGGAGCCAGTTCACTATCTTCCAGCTGGTCCTGCCACAGCACCTGAAACTCCGCCAGCTCACGCTGATCGCCAATCTCAGGCGTATCTTCCCCAATCAGCTCATCAAAGATTGTCCGTACCGCTGCCATCTGAGCATCAAGTTGGGTCATCAGCGCAGGCCAGTCGGCACAATCCATCGCCCACGCCAGCCGGGCGCGATGCAGCTCATCCTCGGGCAGCGTCTGGGTCTGCTCGTCGCCCAGGCTTTGCAGCAGATTCTCCAGCCGCCGCAGGAACAGATAGGCGTCACGCAGCGCATCCACCTGCTCAGCAGGCAGCAGGGCCAGCGTTTTGATCGCCTCAAGCGTCGGCAGCAGCGAACGCAACTGAAGCGAGCGTTCACGTCCGCCGCGAATCAGCTGGAACACCTGCACGATAAACTCGGTTTCACGGATGCCGCCCGCGCCCAGTTTGATATTGTTTTTCAGCCCGCGTCGCCGGACTTCACGGCTGATCATCCCTTTCATGTTACGCAGCGACTGGATCACGCTGAAATCGATGTAACGCCGATATACGAACGGCCGCAGCATCTGCTGCAGCTCCAGGCTCCAGCGGTCGTGGTCATCGCCCATCAGGCGGGCCTTGACCATGGCGTAACGCTCCCAGTCACGTCCCTGCTCCTGGTAGTAATCTTCCAGTGCGGCAAAGCTCATGACCAGCGGACCGCTGTCGCCAAACGGCCGCAGCCGCATATCCACACGATAGACAAAGCCATCCATGGTGGGTTGATCCAGGACTTTGATCAGCCGCTGGCCCATACGGGTAAAGAACTGAGCATTATCGAGCTCACGCCGTCCGCCGCGCGTGGTGCCGTTTTCTGGCCAGGCGAAAATAAGGTCAATGTCAGAGGAGAAGTTCAGTTCACCGCCACCCAGCTTGCCCATGCCCAGAATCAGCAGCGGCTGAGCGTCGCCATCGGCATTACAGGGCGTACCAAAATCACGGCAGCAATCCTGATATACCCAGTCGCGCGCCCTGCTGACCAGCACCTCAGCTAAGACACTAAGCTGTTGCAGACTCTGTTCAGTCGTGGCGTGTTGCAGAGCCTGCATCCAGGCGATACGCACCAGCATACGGCGGCGAAACAGCCGCAGTTCGCGCATCAGGCTCGCTTCACTGTCAATGCCCCTGAGTACCTCATTTAGCCATACAGCGTAGTGCTGCCACTCATCAGGCTGCGGCGGCTGGTCGAGCATCGTCTGCCACCAGTCGGGATGTTGTTGCAGGTTTTCCAGCACGAAATCGCTGAAAGCCAGCCCGGCGGCCTGCTCCGGGCTAAGCGAAGTCAGCGGAACCCCAAGCTGTCGGGCGGCCTGGTCGGCCTGGTCGCGTAGCAACGCGGGAAGTGCTGCCAACATAACGCCCTCCTTGATGGCGGTACGAATTACCCGTTAGCGGCTAGCGCCGCTGGTGAGCCAGAATGGCTGCTGTTTCAGTGCCTGCGACGTCAGCCAGGCTAATCCGGATGACTGCTTTTCATGAATCGCCGACAGCAGTTGCTGCCAGGGTTCGAGCCAGGCCATCACCGTTTCCACGGGATAGGAACCCGCCAGCAGGTGCACCGTCAGCAGCTGACGCGCCAGACGGGTAGCTTTGTCCTGATACTCATTGGGCTGTTTGACCGTGATGAATGTCTCTCTCAGATCGGCATTGACGCGGCTCAGCATGATGTCGCTGAAACGCTTAAACGAACCCTGCAGCTTGGCTTCTCCTTTGGCATCGATCCACTGACGCCACTGAGACTCCGCCAGCCAGTGGGTCAGCGCCAGCTGCGTTTCAACCGAGAGGGAAGATAAGCAGAACGCCGCCGCCTCCTGCTCTTCGTTTACCAGCGTCTCTTCCAGCGTGGTCAGCTGCTGACGCAGAGCACTGCTGGCTTTGCGTGGCACCAGCGCACCAAACAGGCTGAACGCCTGACGCAGCAGATCCAGCGCTTCGCGCACCGCATCCTGCGCCGCCGCGTTGCCGCGCAGCCAGACTTCTTCATGATATTGCCAGTGACGCAGCCCCGCCGACATTGCAGCGACCATGCCCTGCTCAACGGTCGCTTTAGCGCCTGCTTTCAGCAGCGGGAAAGCCTCAATCTGGCGCGGCGGATTACCCTGCGCCAGCTGATAACCGCGGGCGGCTTTGCTCAGGCTGCCCATACGCAGACCGCCCAGCGCCACCAGTTGCTGCGCAAAGGCCAGCAGATCCTGGCGTTCGCCACTTTTCAGCTCCAGTTCGATCTCGCACAGCAATTCGCTAAGCTCACCCGCCGTGACCGCGCCCTGATCAAACGCGACTTCAATTTCACTGTTGCCTGTGGTGATCAGCCAGATTTCGCGCTGGAAATGGGTGGTGAATAGCGGCTGTAACCGCTGTTGCAACGCCGCGACATCGGTGCCCTTAGGCCAGATCTCTGCGGGCAGGCGCGCAATATCCAGCACCGGCTCGCTGAGCTCAACGTTATATTCCGGACGCTGATGCAGGCCGCCGAGCGTCTGCCCCGCCGCTTTTAGCGTCATTTCATAGCGCTGATCGACGCCACGGATACGTAATCCCATATCCCAGCGTCGAAGCTGGTTGTCGTCAGTTTCGAAGTAGATGTTGGTCAGCTCGCGAGCAGCCTGATGCTGATGCGGCAGAGTGGAGAGCAGTTCAGCCATTTTCCCGGCTGCCTGTGGAGTTGCAATGAACTTTAGTTCGATTTCGATGGTCATAATTTTTTATTCACTACGCCGCTGGCACTTAAGAGGGTTTTTCCTGCATATTTCAGGCGATTATCAGCAGGTTACTCACGCTGCCGCCTGGAGGGCAAGGGGTTATCAGGCGAAGATTAATGCACAGAAGCCGCGCTGTCTCTGCTTTCTTTGCTCTTTCGCAGACCTTTTCGCACTCTCATGAGACCAGGATAGTTCTCATTCAGATTTATGCGAGGCCTCTCCAGACTGTGCCGGTAAATTTTAAGTCAGACTAAGCCAAACGAAATCGAATGAAAAAAATCACACTCGCTGGACTCACTTTGCTGGCCCTCAGCACCCTTGCACCTGCCCATGCCGACGAAAAACGCTATGTTTCTGATGAACTCTCAACCTGGGTCCGCAGCGGGCCGGGCGATCAGTTCCGCCTGCTCGGTAAGCTGAACGCCGGGGAAGAGGTGCAGCTGCTACAGACTAACAATGACACCCATTATGGCCAGATCCGTGATTCGGAAGGCCGCACCACCTGGATCCCCCTGTCGCAGCTCAGTGCCAATCCGAGCCTGCGTACCCGGGTGCCGCAGCTTGAGCAGCAGGTGAAAGATCTGACGGCCAAGCTGGATAACATCGACAACAGCTGGAATCAGCGTACTGCTGAGATGCAGAACAAAGTCGCCAGCAGCGACGGCGTGATCAACGGGCTGAAAGGCGAGAATCAGAAGCTGAAAAATGAGCTGATCGTCGCCCAGAAGAAAGTCAGCGCCGCTAACGTTCAGTTGGATGACAAGCAGCGCACCATCATCATGCAGTGGTTTATGTATGGCGGCGGCGTGCTGGGTGTTGGCCTGCTGCTGGGACTCTTATTGCCGCACATGCTGCCGCGCCGTAAGAAAAGCGATCGCTGGATGAACTGACCCCCCTTCTGTCGGGTTTGAGCAGGGGATCGCAGGATCCCCCTTTTGGCATGTCTGCAATCCGGGGAATCTGTGCAACAATAAAATGAGATGCACCGCTGATTTCAGGCGCGGGATACGCCCGGCGTGCAGGTCATTTCTTTTTCTCTGGAGTTTTGCGTGAAGACGTTTCTTGTTGGCGGTGCGGTGCGAGATGCGCTGCTGAATC
This sequence comes from Pantoea sp. 9140, assembly GCF_000745295.1. Lineage (NCBI taxonomy): Bacteria > Pseudomonadati > Pseudomonadota > Gammaproteobacteria > Enterobacterales > Erwiniaceae > Pantoea > Pantoea sp. 9140. The sequence goes on from NZ_JQNO01000001.1 coordinate 3,265,323, forward strand.
TGCCGGTTACAGACAAAGATTGGGTGGTAACAGGCTCCACGCCCGAAGCCATGCTTGAGCAGGGTTATCAACAGGTCGGTCGCGATTTTCCCGTTTTCCTGCATCCCGTCAGTCGCGAAGAGTATGCGCTGGCCCGGACCGAGCGGAAAAACGGGAAAGGCTACACCGGCTTTGTCACCTGGTCTGCGCCCGACGTGACGCTGGAGCAGGACTTACAGCGCCGCGATCTGACCATCAATGCTATTGCGCAGGATGAAAACGGCGAGCTGGTTGATCCCTACAACGGCCAGCGTGATATTGCCCAGCGCCTGCTGCGTCACGTCTCAGAAGCCTTCAGTGAAGACCCGCTGCGGGTATTGCGCGTCGCGCGCTTTGCTGCGCGTTTTGCCCATCTCAACTTTCGTATTGCCCCCGAAACCCAGCAGCTGATGCAGCAGATGGCCGAAAGCGGTGAGCTGTCGAATCTCACTGCCGAACGGGTGTGGAAAGAGACGGAAAAAGCGCTGAGTTCACGCAATCCACAGGTCTATTTTCAGGTGCTGCGCGACTGTGGGGCGTTGCAGGTGCTGTTTCCTGAGCTGGATAATCTGTTTGGTATTCCTGCACCGATTAAATGGCACCCGGAGATCGACACCGGTGTGCATACGCTGATGACGCTGGCGATGGCCGCCGCGCTCTCCAGTGAGATCGATGTGCGCTTCGCCACACTGTTTCATGACGTCGGTAAAGCGCTGACGCCGCCTGAGCTGTGGCCGAGCCATCACGGTCATGGTCTGGCAGGCGTTCCGCTGGTCGAGGCGCTGTGCCAGCGACTGCGGGTGCCCAATGCAATTCGCGATCTGGCGCTGATCGTGACCGAGTTTCACGACATTGTGCACACCATTGAGCGGCAATCTGCGGCGTCGCTGGTAGCGCTGTTCGACCGCATCGATGCCTGGCGTAAGCCGCAGCGCGTTGAGCAGATGGCGCTGACCAGCGAAGCAGATGCGCGTGGGCGTGCCGGGCTGGAGAGTATGCCTTATCCGCAGGGCGACTATCTGCGTCGTGCTTTTGCGCTGGCGCAGGCGGTGCCGACCAAAGCGGTTATCGAAGCGGGATTCAAAGGGATGGAAGTGCGGGAAGAGATGACGCGACGACGCACTGCCGCCGTCGCGCAGGGTCTGGCGATCGGGCAGCCTGACTAGCAGGCTGCCACGGGTTTACATGAAGATCATGTAAACCGCTGCCGCCACGATAAAGCGGTAAATGGCGAACGAGACAAACGAGATGCGTTTGATCAGCTCAAGGAAAGCTTTAATCGCAATCAGCGCCACGATAAATGCCGTTACGAAGCCCACGGCGAACATCGGAAAGTCTGCCATGGTCAGGAAGCCGATGCTCTTGTACATGTCCAGTACGGTCGCACCCATCATCATTGGCACCGCCAGGATGAAGGAGAACTCTGACGCGGCATAGCGGCTCACACCCATCAGCATTCCGCCGGAGATGGTTGCACCGGAACGTGAGAAGCCCGGCCATAGCGCTAAGCACTGGAAGCAGCCAATCATGAAGGCCTGACGATAGGTAATATCATCGACGCCGACGGCTTTCGGCTGTTTTGGCTTAAGATACTCTGCGGCCAGCAGCAGCACCCCCCCACCACCAGCGCGTACATCACGTTGATCGGATTGAACAGCGTTTTGATCTGATCGTGCAGCACCAGACCCACTACCACAGCCGGAACCATACCCAGCAGGATATGGATCAGCGACAGGCGCCCGGTGCCGACACCTTCATGTTTGACTTTGCCAAAGTGAATGCCGATCAGGCCAAACAGACGGCGCCAGAACATCACTACTACAGCCAGAATCGATCCTAACTGGATCACAACTTCAAAGGTCTCGGCTTTTTCACCTTCAAAGCCCAGCAGGTGACCCACTATAATCATGTGCCCTGTGGAAGAGACCGGTAAAAATTCGGTCAGTCCTTCCACAACGCCCAGGATTGCAGCTACCCAAAGCTGATGAATATCTGCCATCAAATGTTCCCTCTATCCGTTTCAAACCATTAAAAAGGCGGTAGCGCGCTGCTATCGCCTGAAATTATGCCGCTATTAGCCTGAATTAAACCTTAAGATCTACACCGTTTCGCCTGCTGTAACGAAACGGTCCACGCTATGACAGACAGTAATTTGGTTTGGTTTCATTGTGATGGCAATCACATCGTATTTATTTAGGAATAGTCCCGCGCTCAATTCGCACGCCAACCTGCGCCGCCTGGGCTACAGCGCCCGGTTTGCTTACCCTTATACGCACGCCAGGCGAACTGAAACGGTTCATCAACAGATCCGCGATTTCTTCAGCTACCCGCTCAACCAGGGCAAAACGCCCTCCGTTCAGATGGGTCAGAATCGCCGAGGAGACATCGGCATAGCTGAGACAATCTTTCACATCGTCGCTGCTGGCCGCCAGACGATTATCCCAGGCCATTTCGACATCGAGCACCAGCTTCTGCTGTATACCCTGTTCCCAGTCGTAAACGCCAATGGTGGTGAACACCGTGAGTTGTTCTATAAATACGATATCCATGATGAGGTTCTCTGTTTTTGGCTAAGCCGGATACCACTTCCGGCGGATTATGCGTATTATCCACGGTTGATGAGATCAAAACGACCCTAAAGGGAACGGTACGGTGTTATGAGTGCTTTCGCGCTTGGTATGATTATTTTCGCGTATCTTTGCGGTTCGATTTCCAGTGCGATTCTGGTTTGCAAACTCGCTGGCCTGCCCGATCCCCGCACACACGGTTCCGGTAATCCGGGTGCCACCAACGTACTGCGTCTGGGCGGTAAAGCCGCAGCAGCAACCGTATTAGTGTTTGATGTGCTGAAGGGGATGGTGCCGGTCTGGCTGGCTTATCTGATGCACGTGACGCCGCTCTATCTTGGCCTGACCGCCATTGCCGCCTGTCTCGGACATATCTATCCGGTGTTCTTTCACTTCCGCGGAGGCAAAGGTGTGGCAACGGCATTTGGCGCGATTGCGCCGATTGGCTGGGACTTAACCGGGCTGGTCACCGGCACCTGGCTGCTCACAGTTTTACTCAGTGGCTATTCCTCGCTGGGGGCGATTGTCAGTGCACTGATCGCGCCATTCTATGTCTGGTGGTTCAAACCGCAGTTCACCTTTCCGGTGTCCATGCTCTCCTGTCTGATCCTGCTGCGTCATCACGATAATATTCAGCGGCTGTGGCGCGGTCAGGAAGGCAAAATCTGGAAGCGCAAAAAGAAATCTCAGCCATAAAAAAAGCCGGCAATAGGGTGTCCAAAAAATGTGGCTGTGCGACCGGCACTGCTCAGGAAACAGGGTCAGATCGGAAAGACGCAAAAGCCGTCATCCCTGACCGCTCGGCCCGCGCCATCCATGGCGCGTGACGCTTTCCTCTTCTGACCCAGTTCCCTGCGTGTTGAGCTTATCCGTTGCGGCCAGATGCACTCTCATTCAGGCTGTTGAGTCTGCTTTTTTTACGTCAGATGGCAGGTAACTCCGCCAACGGCCAGCGCGGTCGCACACTGACGCTCAACTCGCCCCGCGTCCCGCCTTTTAACCGCACCATGCCCGCATACGCGATCATCGCACCGTTGTCGGTACAGAACTCCGGGCGGGCGTAAAACACTTCGCCCCCGCGCTTTTGCATCATGACCGCCATCTGCTCGCGCAGTGTGCGGTTAGCGCTGACGCCACCGGCAATGACCAGACGCTTAAAGCCGGTCTGATCCAGCGCGCGCTTACATTTGATCGACAGCGTATCCACCACCGCATCTTCAAAGGCGCGGGCGATGTCAGCACGGGTCTGCGCATCATCAGGATTAGCGCGAATCGTATTCGCGGCAAAGGTTTTCAGGCCGGAGAAGCTGAAGTCCAGACCTGGACGATCGGTCATCGGCCGCGGGAAGGTGAAACGCCCCGCCGTGCCCTGCTGCGCCATCTTCGACAGCATCGGCCCGCCCGGATAATCCAGACCCAGCAGCTTCGCCGTCTTATCAAAGGCTTCGCCCGCTGCATCATCGATCGATTCACCCAGCAATTCATATTCACCGACGCCAGTGACACTAATCAGCTGGGTATGTCCGCCGGACACCAGCAGTGCGACAAACGGAAATTCCGGTGGATTCTCTTCCAGCATCGGTGCCAGCAGGTGGCCTTCCATATGATGAACCGGCACGGCAGGCACTTTCCACGCAAACGCCAGCGCGCGGCCAATGGTGGCGCCGACCAGCAGCGCACCCACCAGTCCGGGACCGGCTGTGTAGGCTACGGCATCAATCTGCTGCGGCGCCAGACCGGCCTCTTTCAGTGCGGCCTGAATCAGCGGCACGGTTTTACGCACGTGATCACGTGAGGCCAGTTCCGGCACCACACCGCCATAATCGGCGTGCAGTTTTACCTGGCTGTAGAGCTGGTTAGCCAGTAATCCAGCCTCGTCATCATAGATTGCGATGCCGGTTTCATCGCACGACGTTTCAATACCCAGAATTCGCATTGCATCACCTCATTCTTGCGGCGCGCAGTTTATCACAGCAATGTGATGTGCAGCGCGGGCATCCCGCGTAAAAAGTCATTTTCTGTCGGCTAAAGAGTGCGCTATACTCCCGCCCCTGGAAAAACCGGCAGCCGCACAGGCAAACGCTCCTGTTGGTTTCAAATTATCCTTGGTGCTTTACAAACCAACATGAGTTGGAGTAAAATGCTGCACCATTTTGAAATGTGCTGGCGCCGCAGTCAGCAGCAAAACCGAATTTTATCGAGGTGAGAGTTACATGCCGGTAATTAAAGTACGTGAAAACGAGCCATTTGACGTAGCACTGCGTCGCTTCAAGCGTTCATGCGAGAAAGCAGGCGTTCTGGCTGAAGTTCGTCGTCGTGAGTTCTATGAAAAACCGACTACCGAACGTAAGCGCGCTAAAGCGTCAGCAGTTAAGCGTCACGCCAAGAAACTGGCTCGCGAAAACGCACGCCGCACTCGTCTGTACTAAGTCGTTCCGGAGGTCCGCCTCCACCGCGTGATTCACGCAGACAGAGTCAAGTAAAAGGCCGTGCTTTCCGAAAGGAAGCGCGGCTTGTTGCCGTTTATGAGCTGAAAATCTGGGGCGTATGGCTGGACGAATTCCACGCGTATTTATCAATGATTTACTTGCCCGCACGGATATCGTGGATCTTATCGATGCCCGCGTTAAGCTGAAAAAGCAGGGTAAGAATTTCCATGCGTGCTGTCCTTTCCATAATGAAAAAACGCCCTCTTTCACCGTAAACGGCGAAAAGCAGTTCTATCACTGTTTCGGCTGTGGTGCACACGGCAACGCTATCGACTTTTTAATGAACTTTGATCGTCTGGAGTTTGTTGAAAGTATTGAAGAGTTAGCCACTTCCCACGGTTTAGACGTGCCTTACGAAGCAGGCAGCGGGCCCAGCCAGATGGAACGCCATCAGCGCCAGAGCCTGTATCAGCTGATGGAGAACCTGAACGGTTTTTATCAGCAGGGTCTGCAGCAATCCAGTGCGCAGCCAGCACGCGACTATCTTGATCGTCGTGGTCTGAGCGCCGACATCATCAATCATTTCGCCATAGGTTACGCGCCAGCCGGCTGGGATAATGTTCTCAAGCGTTTTGGTAAGCAATCGGAAGACCGCGAATCGTTGATGGAAGCGGGCATGCTGGTCAGCAATGACAAAGGCCGTACCTATGACCGGTTTCGCGACCGCGTCATGTTTCCGATCCGCGATAAACGCGGACGCGTCATCGGTTTTGGTGGTCGCGTACTGGGTAACGATACGCCGAAGTATCTGAACTCACCGGAAACCCCTATTTTCCATAAAGGCCGCCAGCTTTATGGCCTGTATGAAGCAGTTAAGAACCATCCTGAACCCGCCCGCCTGTTAGTGGTCGAGGGATACATGGACGTGGTTGCGCTGGCGCAGTACGGCATTGATTATGCTGTTGCGTCGTTAGGCACCTCCACCACGGCTGAACACATTCAGTTGCTGTTTCGCAGTACCGATACCGTGATCTGCTGTTACGACGGCGACAGGGCGGGTCGTGAAGCAGCATGGCGTGCGCTTGAGACCGCATTGCCTTACATGAATGATGGTCGTCAGCTACGCTTTATGTTTTTACCCGATGGTGAAGATCCGGACACGCTGGTACGCAAAGAGGGTAAAGCCGCCTTCGAAGCGAGGATGGAGCAGGCGATGCCGCTCTCTTCGTTTTTGTTTGATAGCCTGCTGCCGCAGGTTGATCTGAGCTCACGCGACGGAAAAGCGCGTCTGAGCACGCTGGCTTTACCGCTGATTACGCAGATCCCCGGTGAGACCTTACGTATTTATATGCGTCAGGAGCTGGGGAACAAGCTCGGTATTCTTGACGACAATCAGCTTGAAAAGCTGATGCCAAAGCTGGCCGCAAGCGGAACGGCGCCGGTTGCGCCACCGCTGAAACGGACCACCATGCGCGTGCTGGTAGCATTGCTGATTCAGAACCCGCAGCTGGCGACCCTGGTGCCTTCGCTTGATGGGCTGTCTGAGTCAAAAATGCCGGGTTTACAGCTATTTATTGAGTTAGTGGGTCGTTGTACTGAGAATCCTGGATTGACCACCGGACAGCTACTAGAGTTATATCGCGGAACAAATTTTAGTCAGACGCTTGAAACGCTGGCGATCTGGAACCACATGATAGTAGATGAAGAAGCCGAAGCGGTGTTTCAGGACTCGCTGGCCAGCATCTACGATTCTGCTCTTGAAGAGCGCCTGGAGTTTTTAATTGCGCGTGAGCGCACCCAGGGACTGAGCGCCGATGAGCGCCGTGAACTCTGGACACTCAGTCAGGCATTTGCCAGGAAATAATTTAGCACGCTGCCCGTTCTGACGAAGGGCGGCGTGGCTGTTTTAAGGCCGGGAGCGTTAAGCCAGGCCATGAGCACAGATTTTAAAGGCCAGGCGTCGAAGCCAGTCTGTTTTACCGCCAGCGCACAGCTCCCGCAGCGTACTGAAGTACGTGAGGAGAGCGAGCACTGCCGGGGAGCAGAATGGCGAGTAAGCCAGGCCTGTACCACCAAAAATTTATACAAGCGGCTTAAGTGCCGATTACTGTTGGGCAAAGCCCACGCCGCGACGAAGGCAGCGGCAAGAATTAAACGCCTTCACTGCTATTGTTGGCGCGCTGCCGACCGACACCAATCTAATTTAACAGAAGTGTGGATACCGTCTTATGGAGCAAAACCCGCAGTCACAGCTCAAGCTTCTTGTCACCCGTGGTAAGGAGCAAGGCTATCTGACCTATGCTGAGGTCAATGACCATCTGCCGGAAGATATCGTCGACTCAGATCAGATCGAAGACATCATCCAGATGATTAACGACATGGGTATTCAGGTGGTTGAAGAAGCCCCGGATGCCGACGATCTGATGCTGAATGAAAACAGCTCCGATACTGACGAAGATGCCGCGGAAGCTGCCGCTCAGGTGTTATCCAGCGTTGAATCTGAAATCGGGCGCACCACTGACCCGGTTCGCATGTATATGCGTGAAATGGGTACCGTTGAACTGCTGACGCGCGAAGGCGAAATCGACATCGCCAAACGTATTGAAGACGGTATCAACCAGGTTCAGTGTTCTGTAGCCGAATACCCTGAAGCGATTACTTATCTTCTGGATCAATACGACAAAGTTGAAGCAGGTGAATCACGCCTCTCCGATCTGATCACGGGTTTCGTCGATCCTAACGCAGAAGAAGATCTGGCCCCGACGGCAACGCACGTGGGTTCTGAACTTTCTGAAGCCGATCGTAACGACGACGATGAAGAAGATGAAGAGGATGATGACAGCTCCGACGACGATAACTCTATCGACCCGGAACTGGCGCGCGAGAAGTTTTCTGACCTGCGTAAGCAGTATGAAACCACCCGCGACGTGATTAAAAGCAAAGGTCGCAGTCATGCTGCTGCCGTTGCCGAAATCCAGAACCTCTCCGACGTCTTCAAGCAGTTCCGCCTGGTACCGAAGCAGTTCGATTACCTGGTAGGCAGCATGCGCACCATGATGGAACGTGTTCGTACCCAGGAACGTCTGATCATGAAGCTCTGTATTGAGCTGTGCAAAATGCCAAAGAAAAACTTCATCACGCTGTTTACCGGTAATGAAACTAATGAAAGCTGGTTCAAAGCCGCACTGGCAATGAACAAGCCGTGGTCTGAGAAGCTGCTGGAAGTGCAGGATGACGTAATGCGTTCCCTGCAGAAACTGGCACAGGTTGAAGAAGAGACCGGCCTGACCATCGAGCAGGTTAAAGACATTAACCGTCGCATGTCGATCGGTGAAGCCAAAGCGCGTCGCGCGAAGAAAGAGATGGTGGAAGCAAACCTGCGTCTGGTTATTTCGATTGCGAAGAAATATACCAACCGTGGTCTGCAGTTCCTCGACCTGATTCAGGAAGGTAATATCGGCCTGATGAAAGCGGTAGATAAGTTTGAATATCGCCGTGGTTACAAGTTCTCGACCTATGCGACCTGGTGGATCCGTCAGGCTATCACACGCTCTATCGCTGACCAGGCGCGTACCATCCGTATTCCGGTGCATATGATTGAGACCATCAACAAGCTCAACCGTATTTCGCGCCAGATGCTGCAGGAGATGGGCCGCGAACCGACGCCGGAAGAGCTGGCTGAGCGTATGCTGATGCCGGAAGATAAAATCCGCAAAGTGCTGAAAATCGCTAAAGAGCCGATCTCGATGGAGACGCCGATTGGTGATGATGAAGATTCACATTTGGGCGATTTTATCGAAGACACCACGCTGGAGCTGCCGCTGGATTCTGCTACCTCAGAGAGCCTGCGTTCTGCCACCCATGACGTGCTGGCTGGCCTGACCGCGCGTGAAGCGAAAGTACTGCGCATGCGTTTCGGTATCGATATGAACACGGACCATACGCTGGAAGAAGTGGGCAAACAGTTTGACGTTACGCGTGAGCGTATTCGTCAGATTGAAGCGAAAGCCCTGCGTAAACTGCGCCATCCGAGCCGTTCGGAAGTGCTGCGTAGCTTCCTCGACGATTAAGTCCGACAAAAACCCCGGTTCGCCGGGGTTTTTTATGCCTGCCTGTTAGCACCTCTCCCCAGCCCTTCGCAGGTTCAACTGCTCTCCGGGTGCAGTTCCAGCCAGAGCTGACGATATGCCTCAACCATTTCGTCCAGTGATGCGCGATTCAGTCCGCTGGGATTCGGCAACACCCACACCTGCGTCTTTCCCATACAGATCGGCTGTTTCCCCCATTCGACTTTGCTCTGCTTAAAGGCGCGACGAAACGCATCTTTACCCAGAATCGCCAGCGCGGCGGGCTGGTAATTCAGCACCTTTTCCATCAGGCGTTTACCGCCGTCACGCAGCTCATCAGGCGCTAACTCATTCGCCTGCACCGTGGGCCGCTCGACAAGCATCGTGATGCCGCAGTCGGTTTCTGTCAGGCGCTGTTCTTCTTCAGGTTTCAGCTGTTCCCGGGTGAATCCCGCCAGATGGATTACCTTCCAGAAGCGATTGCCAGGATGTGCAAAGTGGAACCCCTGATGGGCCGTTGACTGGCCGGGGTTAATGCCGCAGAACAGCACATCAAGACCGGAACTGATGATGTCGCGAATAGCGTGTTCACTCATGCTGCGACCTCCAGCATGCGCTGCTTCAGCGCTGCATGACTGCGTTGCAGCAGCAGGCTGGCCTGCTCCGCATCCGGACAGGCTCGCGCCAGCGCCAGCGCGCCAATCATCTCTGCCATCATGCTTGAAGCCTGCGTATCCGCATCCGTCCACCCCAGCTCACTCAGCAACTGCGTCAGACGGGCATGCATCGTACTGAAGCCCTGGGCGAAGATCTGCCGCGTCGGTTGGGGAAGATGCGCCACTTCGCTTACCAACGCTGCCAGCGGACAACCCTGCGCCGGTGCATTGCGATGCGCCTCGGAAAGATAGCTATCAATAAAGTCTGCCAGCTGCTGCGCTGGCTGGGTCACTGACTGAGCGGGCTTAAAGGTATCGGCTTCAGCGAACATATGTTTCAGCACCTCCTCAACCAGCTCCTCACGTGACGCAAAATGTGCATAAAAACCGCCGTGTGTCAGCCCTACCCGCTTCATCAGCGCCGCCACACCGATCCCTTCGGTACCGGTTTCACGCATCACACGCGCCGCCTCATCAAGGATACGCTGCCGCGTCTGTGCTTTGCTGCTCTGCTTCTCCATCTTATTTCCTTCGGTTTCTGCCCAGTAGCTTCTGGCTATTATAGTAATTATTACGGTCATCATATTCCAGCTTGACGGCTGATATGATGATCGTCATATTTATAGCCATTATGACGATCATCATACGAGGAAGAAAAGATGTCAAAATCAGGCACAGCATTAATCACTGGCGCATCCAGCGGTATCGGCGCGACTTATGCAAAACGACTGGCAGCACGCGGTTATGATCTGATCCTGGTCGCCCGGGATCAGGCGCGACTCACCACCCTGGCGGATGTACTGGCACAACAGCACGCTATCCGGGTGACCGTCATGAAGGCTGACTTAACGGAGGATCAGGACCTGAAGCGCGTGGAGTCTGAGCTGGCGAACAACCCAGAGATTACGCTGCTGCTGAACAACGCTGGCATGAGCGTGGAAGGCGAGTTTCTGGAGGCAGACATTACACGCATCAACAGCATGCTGGCGTTAAATATTCTGGCCCCAACCCGACTGGCACAGGCGGCGGGCCGGGCATTCAAAGCACGCGGTCACGGCATCATTATCAATATCGCCTCGGTGCTGTCGCTAATGCATGAGATGTTCAATGGCGCCTATAACGCCACCAAATCTTACGTGCTGACTCTGACGCGCGCCATGCAGCGAGAACTTGCAGAGAGCGGCGTGCAGGTACAGGCCGTATTACCTGGTGCGACGCGCACCGAAATCTTTGACCGTGCCGGTCAGTCGATCAATGAAATCCCGGCTGAGATGCTGATGGACGTTGATGAGATGGTGGATGCCGCGCTGGCTGGTCTCGACAGCAAAGAGGCGGTAACCATTCCGGCGCTGGAGGATCTGCAGATGTGGCACAACTACGATCGGGTGCGTGGTGCGATGGTTCCTCACCTTTCCAGGGATAAATCCGCATCACGCTATCGCCAGAAGTGAGTCAACGTTAACTCATCGCGGCTGAAGTCCGGTTTCGTTAACGGTACGGAGAAGCATTATCCGTGCCGTTTTGCGACTGCAGCTTTAGGCGTTGCCAGATTTGTTATAGAAATCAGCAGCTAAAACGCTGCTGCTTATTTCAGCAACCAGTGGCGGAGTGCTGGATTGCCCTGAAGAGATACTTTATAATCCCCGCTCCGCTGGCCCCTTAGCTCAGTGGTTAGAGCAGGCGACTCATAATCGCTTGGTCGCTGGTTCAAACCCAGCAGGGGCCACCAATTTTTAGCTGTAAAATCAGTAGATTAAAGCCACCTTTCAGGGTGGTTCTTTAGTTTTCTGATTTCTGAAGCGGCGATAAAGGTGCGGCAGATGCTTTAAGAGAGTCACATGCATAGCATCTGAAAGGCAATGCTTTACTAAGCACATCCTTGAGATCTACTGTTTTAGATATGAGAAAATAAGCAATAAAAAAGGCCACGTTCAGTATCATGACCTTGACGCCTGATAATATAATTACCGATTACGTGACAAAGGAATCATGCTTCTCCTTTTAGCTTATCCATCAGGTAAGCAACAAAGTAGGCCAGCATGAAGAACCCGAAGAAACCCACAATTTTCCACAGCCATCCATCAAGTAACAACAAAGAGAAAAATGCGGCAAATGAGCAAAGACCTGTAGAGATAGCTTCAAAAATATTTGTGGTTTGTATACCAATGAACTTAACGAACTTTAGAAGAAATGATTTTGCAGAGTTCATTTTGTATCCTTTCACACATTAATGGATGGCTATTGATATAAACCAGATAGGGCTCGAGTGGCTTCTCTACGAGGAAATAGACCATATCTAAATTTATTCGGGAAACCTTTGAATAAGTCACAGGGAATCTCATTTGCATCCGTCTTGATGCGCATGAAGCCTCTTCAATTAATCCTTGCAGCATAATAACATTCAAAGATAGCGACGAACCAACTCTTACAAAACGTTTGAAGGGCTCAACTGTAACGATACGAGTTAATATTTTTTTAGCGATAAACTGAGCCAGAATAAATTGCGAACCAATTCTTCCCCCTAGCCTGCCAGCACCATAACCCAGCTTACTATTGATAGCCTGTTTACCTTCATCATCAAGCTTTAAGTAAAAGTCGTTAATCACAATAGTAACCAGTTGCCGGATGGGTTCATGTCTGTCTGCGGTGGCTTTGATCAACCGCATAAACCGTTCTGTTTCCCGTTGATTCCGGTTCTTAAGATCGCTCCCGGCAAGACCGCTTCCCTCCCACGTTCTTACAACTCCCTGATACATGCCTGAAGGGACAGATGAGATACCCTCCATAATCCCATGTGCAATTTGCTTTGCGTCCATACCTTTCCTTGTAAGCAAATAATATTTTTCGCAAAGAATATCTAATATGAAATAGCATTTCAATTGACACCCTGTTTCAGCGCCTTTATTCATCAGTCATAATTTAAGTTTTACTGTTTTCGATAATTTTCAACAGAACAGGGAGTTATCATGCGGTTATACGCTTAAATCTTATAGTGAATCTCAATCCAAATAATCTCTCCCCACCCTATTCCCTCGCGCAAACCCCATGCTATCTTGTGGTTTTGATTTTTTCAGTGGGCAAAATTGATGACAAAGTTGCGGGTAGGGATCGTGTTTGGCGGCAAATCGGCTGAGCATGAGGTGTCGTTGCAGTCGGCCAAAAATATCCTTGAGGCGATCGACAAAACCAGGTTTGACGTGGTGTTGCTGGGCATCGACAAACAGGGACACTGGCGTCTGAATGATGCGTCGAACTTCTTACTGAACGCTGAGAATCCGGCGCTGATCGCGCTGAATCACGCCGCTGAAGATGTGGCGCTGGTGCCGGGTAACACGCAGCAGCAGATCATCACCCGCCACAACGCCCATCCGCTGTCGCAGATCGACGTTATCTTCCCTATCGTGCACGGTACGCTGGGTGAAGATGGCTCCCTGCAGGGCCTGTTGCGCATGGCCTCGTTACCCTTCGTCGGTTCCGACGTGCTGGGTTCTGCTGTCAGCATGGATAAAGATTTTACCAAACGCCTGTTACGCGATGCTGGCCTCAACGTGGCGCCATGGCTGAGCGTCACCCAGGCGCAGCGCGCGCAACTGGACGCCGAAGCCGTGATTGCCCGCTTTGGCCTGCCGCTGTTTATCAAACCTGCCAACCAGGGTTCATCAGTTGGCGTCAGCAAAGTGGATAGCATTGAAGAATTTGATGCCGCGCTGGCGCTGGCCTTCTCCTTTGACCGCAAAGTGCTGATTGAGCAGGGCATCAAAGGCCGGGAGATTGAGTGCGCGGTACTCGGCAACGATGCGCCTGAAGCCAGCCCCTGCGGCGAGGTGGTGGTGCATGACGCCTTCTACTCTTATGACACCAAATATATCTCTGAAAGCGGTGCACAGACGGTGGTTCCGGCAGCCATTGCAGCGGAAACCAGCGATGCAATCCGTGACGTCGCCATCAAAGCCTTCTCCGCGCTGGAGTGCTTTGGCATGGCGCGCGTCGATGTGTTCCTGACTGATGATGGCGAGATTATCGTCAATGAAGTGAATACTCTGCCCGGCTTCACCAATATCAGTATGTATCCGAAACTGTGGCAGGCGGCCGGACTCAGTTATCAGGATTTGATCAGCCGTCTGATCGACCTGGCGATTGAACGCCACCAGCAGGCCAGCACCCTGAAAAGCAGCGTCAGCTGACCGAACACGGCGACGTGGCGTTATGCCACGTCGCTGGTAATGGCGCGGTAGTTAACCGGCGAAGTCTGATTACGGCCATTGCGCTTCGACAGATAGAGATTTTTATCCGCCGCGGAGATCAGCCGGTTGATCACGCGATGCCACTCCGTTGCCTCATCCGCACTGCCATGGGCCAGCCCCAGGCTGACGGTCACCGTGGCCGTGCTGCCCTGCAGCCAGAACTTCTCTTTCGCCATCTTCTGCCGGATTGCCTCCGCCAGAAAATAGAGCTTTTCCGCGTTCTGGTCGAACAGCACTACCACAAACTCCTCTCCGCCAAAGCGACAGATGCGCCCTGCTTTACCCACTACCCGCTGCATCCGGCGGGCGATCTCTTCCAGCACGCTGTCACCCGCATCGTGACCAAAATTGTCATTGATAGCTTTGAAGTAATCGACATCCAGCAGGATCACGCCCACTTTCCGATCCGGGAAAATCGGCTCCGTACGCAGGCTTTCATATAAACCGGAACGTGACAGCAGACGGGTCAGGAAATCGTAATTCGCGCGCAGCGCCAGACGCTGATTAAGCTGGCGGATTGCATCCATGCTTGCAGCTACGATCAGCGGACTTATCGCGATGGTTGCTACGCCCAGCCGCGCAGAAGTCAGATGGCTAATCGGCAACAGATTATCGTCGCCCTGAATGTTCATCACACCATGAGAGACCAGAATGATTTCGGTAATGCCGGTCAGCAGGATCACCAAGCTGGTCAGCGGCATCGGCAACACAATGGCGCACCAGACCAGCGCCGGAACCGGCAGCGTCAGGCTGCCCGCGCCGCCCATCATCGCGCCGATCATTAGCGAAACCATCACAGCGATGACCGGTGCCAGCTTGCGGATTTGCAGAAACTGGCGGGGCGACAGCGACGACCAGTCGCGCGTCAGCAAAAAGGGTAGCAGCATCAGTCCGGTTGAGAACTGCTCGCTGAACCAGTCACCCCATGCCACCGCCAGTCCGGCATTAAAATCAGCCTGCTGTGCCAGCGCTCCCCAGCTGGCACAGGCGAGTGCGGCCAGCAGACAGGCCGGAAAAATACGCAGCACACTGGTAATACGCTCGCTGCCGGAGTCGTGCTGAAGATGCTTTACCAGCAGCGTGGCGGCCACCAGCACAAACAGAAGATTCGCCAGGTTGAGGGTAAATGCAGAGAGCGCCCAGCCGGAAAATACGGTGTCGTTAAACACCATCGCGGCAAAGATGGCCAGGTAAGAGCGGGTCTGATGCAGAAAAGGATTACGGACGATAACGCCAGTGACGATCGCGTTGACCGGCCAGAACAGAGACAGCTCCTGGGGGAAACGCAGGTGTCCGCCGATAAAGCAAAACAGCAGCGTGATCAAAAACAGCAAAAATGCGTTCTTCTTAGCGTTGTGCTCTTCAAACAGCTGTATGCGCATACATCCGGACCTTGTCGCAGAGAGGCTGGCTGTCCACGCCAGCCTGAACAGGCGCGTGGTGTCAGAATGATTAAATCCTGAATACCCTCAATGTCATCCGGCGATAAAGCCTCATTTCACGGGCTGATTCAGGAAAGTTATCCTGCAGAGGTTAAGCCCATCAGATGACAGCAGAAATTAGGAACTTATTATGCCTCGCAAATAAAAAAATCGGATATCCGAGATATCCGATTTTTGCCTTTTAAACGACTTTACCGTTGCGCTAAGCGCTATTTTACCGCGACCGGCCACTGACTCAGGCGGATGCCACGTTTGTCGGCGTTATCACCAAAATCTTTCAGCACCGCTTTAACGTCCGGATCGATATACTCCGCATTGTCGTTATCAACAATGACGACGCTGTTCTCCGGGATCTCATCCAGCAATCCCTGCAGCTTTGGATTGTGCATAAAGGTCAGGTTCTGCTGGAAACGCAGCACGTAGTGGTCGTCATAGCGGGTAAGCTGCAGCGCGTTACGATGGCTCTTATAGATGCTGTAGAGGATTTGCGTGGCGATGCCGATGCCGATACCGACCAGCATACCCAGCGTGATAATGCCGACGATGGTGGCCAGAAACGGCACGTACTGCTGTGCCCCCATCCGGAACTGCTCAACAAACAGTTTGGGTGTCGCCAGTTTATAACCGGTATAGAGCAGCACGGCAGCCAGGCTGGCCAGCGGAATGGCATTCAGCATCTCACTGAACCACATGCCGCAAATCAGCAGCAGCACGCCGTGAATGAAGATCGAGAGCTTCGTCTGCGCGCCCGCACTGACGTTGACTGAGCTGCGCACAATCACTGCCGTTATCGGCATCGCCCCAAGAAAACCGGCCGCCAGATTACCGATACCTTGCGCGAACATCTCTTTGTTGGGCGATGGCGCGGGTGTCTGAGGACGCAATTTTTTCAGCGCCTCCTGACTCAGCAGGGTCTCCAGACTGGCGACCAGTGCCAGCGTCACCGCAACCACCCAGACCTGCGGATTCTGCCAGGCCATCCAGTCGGGCGTTTCCAGTTCAGCCACCAGCGCAGAGACGCTGTCAAAAGCGGGTAAAGAGATGCGCGCCAGCCCCTGGGTCATCTCAGGAAAAAGTCGTCCTCCCACCACGGTAGCCAGGCAACCGATCAGCACCGCAATCAGCGGGCCGGGGATCCAGGCGAGCGCTTTGATCCGTTTCACCGGCGCGGTCGTCCAGAGACACAAAATGGCCAGACCGACACCCGCTACCATGATTGCGGGCAGCGAGAAAGTCATCTGGCCGGTCACCAGTGACACCAGTTCTGCATCACCAGCGGCACCCAGCGCTACCGGGATCTGCTGCATAATCAGCAGCAGGCCAATCGCCGCCAGCATCCCTTTGATGACACTGCCCGGCACCAGCGAAATAAACCGCCCGGCGCGCAGCAGACCAAACACGCATTGCAGTGCCCCGGCAATAATCAGCGCAGTGAGAAAGGCGGAGAAACTGCCCAGTGAGGCCATTGAGGCGACGACGATGGTGACCAGGCCCGCCGCCGGGCCACTTACGGCAAACCGGGATGGGCTCAGCGACGTCACCACCAGACCGCCAATCACACCGGTAAGGAGACCGGCAAACGGGGGTAATCCGCTGGCCTGAGCGATGCCAAGGCAGAGCGGTAAGGCGACCAGGAAAACCACCAGACCCGCAGGAATATCGCGACGCAGGGTATCGAGGTTCATAATGAAGGCTCCTCTGCAGATTGATGAATCAGCTCTTTGAGATGACCGGAGCGCAGGTCGTAAACACAACCAAACACCTCCAGTTCCTGGCCCGATTGCCAGATTTGCCTGACCGGTTCAGATTTCACCAGTCTGGCGAATTGCGCCTTAACATTGGCCTCAACCAGCCGATCGAGCTGTTCACCCGGCGGTGCGCCTGAGGAAGGCATTTCTGCCAGGCCATGCTGAATATCATCACGCAGGGTCTGGATGCGTCTCGCCAGTGCGCTCTCCTGCCCGTCCAGTACGCTGCCCGGCAGATTTTGTGCGGCTTCTACACCGCCGCAGCCATAGTGACCGCTTAATACAATGCGTTTAACGCCGAGAAAGAAGAGTGCGTATTGCAGCACGCTCAGTAAATTGTCATCGTCCTCGATCACCATGTTGGCGATATTGCGATGCACAAAGAGTTCGCCAGGATGGGAGCCGGTTAAGACTTCTGCCGGAACGCGACTGTCAGAACAGCCAATCCAGAGTGAGTGCGGCTTTTGCTGATGAAGGAATTTATTAAAATAATCCGGATTACGCTGGCGGCGCTGTAATGCCCAACTGCGATTTTTCGCTAATAAGGGTTTAAGTGTCGTCACAATCATCTTCTCTCTACTACCGGGATGTCGCATCCTGGCTAACCACAAAGTGTATCGGCTCACAAATAAAGCGTGAGCCGCCAGGTTAATAAGAACTGAGTCACAGAAAAAGGTTATAGACGCTAACCAATTTCAATGCACGCGCAATATTTCACAGCGATTTAACAACGCGGTTTTTGTCAGTCAACGGTCAGTAAAGGTCAGGCTTAAGTAAATTTAATTCAGCAGCAGAAATGAGGCCAGATAAACCAATCGCCTTATTAATCCATTAAAATCAATTAGCTAAAAAAGAAGTAAAAATAAACTAAGGTTGCCGCTGACAAATAAATACAAACATTAAATAAGGGGATATTCACTGCCATACCAACCGGCGTGCTTTTTACCAGGAATACTCTTAATTAAAAAATTAACCATTAGCACAATCCACCAGCTTAATTACTGACAGCCAGTTAAATATGCCTGTAATAAGAGAAGAATGAAGCAAGAGATGATTAATTTGATTTGCAGCAGAATAGTGACGGCAGTAAGTAAATCAGGGCCATTTCTGAACAGAGCCTGAACGGGCAGGCTCTTTTTCTTGACGAATTATTTACCGTTCCAGCTCTGCAGCCGTGATTCCCGCACCGACAGCTGCTGTTCGGGTGTCAGTTTATTGTAGTTTTCCGCCATTCCACTCTCCCAGTCGCCGTAGAGCGGATTCGGCAGCACGATGAACTGCGTACCAAACTGCTGGTGGTTAAGATTCACAAAATCGCGACGCGTCTGATTACCCTTATGCCAGGTCGAGCCACCGAAATCGTTGAGGTTGTCGCCGACATAGAGCACCACGTTGTAGCCCGCGTTTTTGATAGCATCGAAACGCGCCTGCTTGTTGGAGCTGTCGGTATTCAGACGTACCGTTTTATCGCTGACGTTCGGGAAGCCGAGCTGCTGCATATTGGCGACCGTGGCGGCGTAATCTTTCTGATCGCGGTTCGACACATAAAACAGCGTACCGCCCTTCTCTGTCACATGACGTGCGAACTCTACTGCACCCGGCACCGCTTTCGCCTGACGCGCCTGCGTCCAGGCTGACCAGGTTTTGCTGCTGAACGGCTGGCCGTTCTTCGCCTGCCAT
Organism: Pantoea sp. 9140; assembly: GCF_000745295.1. NCBI lineage: Bacteria > Pseudomonadati > Pseudomonadota > Gammaproteobacteria > Enterobacterales > Erwiniaceae > Pantoea > Pantoea sp. 9140. Next base: position 3,284,174 of record NZ_JQNO01000001.1, read on the forward strand.
GCACTGTAGGCGCTGTTATCCAGCATGGTTTCATCCAGATCGACAATCACCGCTTTGGGTTTGCCGGTCAGCGACGGTGCCTGATCAAACGCCATGCGCGCGGTGTTAAACGCCTGCCAGGTCAGCGCCTGATATTCACCAGACTGCTGGAACCAGTTCAGCGCCAGCACCGATTGCTGGCCGAGCTGCTGTTGTGCGGTCTGATGTGACGACGAGGCGCAACCGGTCAGCAGCAATGCGACCAGTCCGGATGCAGCGAGTTTTGCGGAGGTTTTCATCATTTCATCCTTAAGGTGATAAAGGTCTGAGGAGAAGCTTCAAAAATGTAGCAGTTAACGTAAGCTGTGGGCAGCCCAACGCACGCTGTTATAACAGGAGATTCTTATGGCCGTGATCCCGCGCTCGCCATTGCTCGATTCGCTGGAGTGGCTCGATTATGCGTTTCAGCCCGCTGGTGAGCCGCCTCCCGCCGATGCCGCCTGGGGCCATCAGTGCCACAGCGCGACCGTGGTCACCGACATTGAGAACACCCCGTCGAAAAGCTGCGAGTCGGATGGCGTGATCGGCAGCGGGACGCGCCCGGTGGCGGTCTACACCGCTGACTGCCTGCCGGTGCTGTTCGCCGATCGTAATAAGCGAATCGTGGCGGCGGTTCATGCCGGACTTAAGGGCACGCTGGCGGGCGTGCTGACCCGCGCCGTGGAAAAACTGGGCGAGCAGGGCTGTGAGCCGCAGGATCTGGTGGTGGCCATCGGCCCGGCGATGGGCCCCTGCTGCTATGAACTGGCCGAACCGCAACTGGCGGAGATAGCGCAGAACCCGGCGTTTGCCCTCGGGCTGCGCTGGCACCAGAAGCAGCCGGTCAATCCGCTGGCGCAGCGTGCTCAGGCCTCTGCTCACCAGCAGGGCGTCTGGTTCGATTTGCCTGCGCTGGCGACGCAGTTGCTGGTGAACGCGGGCGTCCCGGCCGCGCAGATTGATAACGTGAATGTCTGCACCTACTGCATGGCTGAGAGCGGATCAAGCTACCGCTTTAATACTCACCATGGTAGCGGCTATCGCTCACGCTATTCGTGGATCCGGCGGCGTTAGCGGTTTCAGAGCCGGTTAATCGGTCTGAACATCAAAAGCGATGCAGGAGATGGCGGTGCTGCGTAACGCACAACCTCCCTGCTCCCACTCATTCGCCTTTCCCCACCGATGTTTATGATTTCACTCACACCATGACATTCTTTCACTTTTTTTTAACGCAGAAGTGGCTAGAGTAAACTCATCCGACCACTTAACTGTGAGTGACTATCATGTCCGTCAATCCTGATTATCCTGCGCTGTTTACGCCGCTGGATCTTGGCTTTACTCAACTGAAAAACCGCTTTCTGATGGGATCGATGCACACCGGTCTGGAAGAGCATCCGGATGGCGCAGCCCGGCTGGCGGCGTTCTATGGCGAGCGGGCGCGTGAAGGCGTCGCGCTGATCGTCACCGGCGGCATTGCGCCCAATGCGCAGGGTGTCACCACCGCGCATGGCGCGATGCTTACCGATGAGGCGCAGTGCAGCTGGCATCGTCAGATCACGGCGGCGGTGCATCAGCATCAGGGCAAAATCGCCCTGCAGATCCTGCATACCGGCCGTTACAGCTATCAGCCCGATCTGGTTGCGCCTTCGGCACGTCAGGCCCCGATTAACCCGTTCACGCCACAGGCGATGAGTGAGGCGGCGATTGAACAGACCATTGAGGACTTTGCCCGCTGTGCCCGTCTGGCGCAGCAGGCGGGCTACGATGGCGTGGAGATTATGGGTTCCGAAGGCTACCTGATTAATCAGTTTCTGGTGAAGCACACCAATCAGCGCACCGATCGCTGGGGCGGCGACTTCCGCCAGCGGATGCAGTTCGCGCTGGCAATTACCCGCGCGGTGCGTGCCGCAACCGGCGACGCCTTTATCATCATCTTCCGGCTGTCGATGCTCGACCTGATCGAAGAGGGCAGCGCGCTGGAGGAGACGCTGCTGCTGGCGGGCGAGCTGGAGCAGTGTGGCGTCACGCTGTTCAATACCGGCATTGGCTGGCACGAGGCGCGCATCCCGACCATCGCTACCTGCGTGCCGCGCGCGGCCTTTGCCTGGGTAACGCAGCGCCTGCGAGCCCACGTGTCTGTGCCGGTGATCGCCACCAACCGCATTAACCACCCCGCCGTTGCCGAAGAGCTGTTGCAGTCGGGCTGCGCCGATATGGTCTCGATGGCGCGCCCTTTCCTCGCCGATCCTGCTTTTGTCAGCAAAGCACAGCGCGGCGAACCCGACAGCATCAACACCTGCATTGCCTGTAACCAGGCCTGCCTCGACCAGGTGTTTGCCGGAAAGATCACCTCCTGTCTGGTTAATCCGCGCGCCTGTCATGAGTCGCTGATGCCGGTCATCGCCAGCACCACGCCGCGCAGGCTGGCGGTGGTGGGCGCCGGTCCCGCCGGAATGGCGTTTGCGCTGCAGGCGGCGCAGCGCGGCCATCAGGTGACGCTGTATGAAGCCGCGCCCGACATTGGCGGCCAGTTCAATATTGCCCGGCAGATCCCCGGCAAATCAGAGTTCAGCGAAACCCTGCGCTATTTCCGTAATCAGCTCGCGGCTGCGGGCGTGACGGTTAAAACCGGCTGTCGGGTCACGGCGGATCAGCTGTGTGACGCCGATGAAGTGGTGCTGGCAACCGGCATCCAGCCGCGCACGCCCGATATTCCGGGCATCGATCACCCCAGCGTGCTCAGCTATCTTGAGGTGCTGCGCGATAAGCGCCCGGTGGGTAAACGGGTGGCGATTATCGGCGCGGGCGGGATTGGCTTTGATGTGGCGGAGTATCTGTCACAGCCTTCCCATGACGAGGATCGGGCGGCGTTTTATGCCGAATGGGGCATTGACCACAGTCTGACGCAGCGCGGCGGCATCGTGAAACCTGAGCCGCCTGCCGCGTTACGGCAAATCTGGCTGCTGCAGCGCCGGACGGGGAAACCCGGTGCCGGCCTGGCAAAAACCACCGGCTGGATCCATCGCACCAGTCTGCAGGCGCGCGGCGTAAAGATGTGGGGCGGCGCGGAGTATCTGGCGATTGATAACAACGGCCTGCATCTGCGGCGCAACGGCGAAACGCTGCTGCTGGCAGTCGATAACGTGATTATCTGTGCCGGACAGGAGCCGCAGCGCGAACTGGAAGCCGCGCTGCGTGCAAAAGGACAGGTGGTGACGGTGATAGGCGGTGCAGATGTGGCGCAGGAACTGGATGCGCGCCGCGCGATTGCGCAGGCGACGCAGCTGGCGTTAACGGTCTGACTAGCGCATTTTCACCGCGCGCAGCACCACAAACTTCTGGTTAGAGGCGATCAGCGTGCAGTTGCCGAACAGCTTCTTCAGCTTGTGGTGATAATCGAGGTGGCGGTTGCCGACAATGCGCAACTCGCCGCCATACTGAAGGCAGCGTTTCGCATCGCGGAACATCTGCCATGCCAGATGATCGGTGACGGCGTGCTGTTGATGGAACGGCGGGTTGCACAGCACCGCATGCAGCCGATCCGACGGATAGCCGCTCAGCACGTTGTTCACCAGGAACTGACAGCGCGACAGATCGTCAGGGCGGTTTACTTCCACGTTAAGCTTGCTGGAGGCGACCGCCATATAAGACTCATCAAGGAAATGCACTTCGGCCTGCGGATTCTGCTCCAGCGCCACCAGTCCTACCACGCCGTTGCCACAGCCCAGATCGACAATCTCACCCTCAATGTTTTCCGGCAGATGCTGCACAAACAGCCGTGCGCCGATATCCAGCGACGAACGTGAGAAGACGTTGGCGTAGTTGTGAATCTGGTAAGGGGTGCCATCCAGCGGCCAGACCACCGTCGGCGTCGCCTCACGCAGTGCAGGCTTGCTGAGCTGGCTGAAAATCAGACGCGCTTTTTTCCACGCCAGTGAGGTTTTGGTTTCACCGATGATCTGTTCGAACAGCTGCAGAGTCGAGTTATGGATCTCTTTGGCGCGCGCCGCCGCCAGAATCACCGTATCGGGTGTGACGACTTCGCGAATGGCACGCAGCTGATGCTCCAGCAGCGCCAGCGTTTTCGGTATCTTAATCAGCACCGCCGCCGGAGCCGCCGGCAGTTCAGCCAGGCTATCAACAAAATGTACGTCGCTGTCATCCAGCCCATTGAAGGAAAGGTTCTGACGGGCGGCCTGCTGGCTGAGCCAGGAGTCGCTGACGTTCCAGACGGTGCGTGGACTCAGGGCGCAGGTTAATGCCCCGAAACTGTCGTTGAAGACCAGCACGGGTCCTTCCGGCAGCGCCTGCTGTAACAGATATTCATCAGCCGCATCCCAGGCTTGTAATGGACTTTCGTCACGCATCTGCGGGAAGCGATGCAGGATCAGTGTGCGATCGTTCAGCTCAAGTTGGCTCATGAATTCTCCGGCGTGGTACACTTTGGTTGATTTTCGCCCCAAAAACGGGGGCGCAGTATACTGTCTTTCGCCTGGAATCCCTAATGTCCTCACTGATCTACCTTCAGGGCTATCCTGCCCCTCTGCTTGAGCAGGTTCAGACGCTGATTACCCACCAGCGCTTAGGTGCGTTTCTGCAGGAACGTTATCCCGACACGCACGACGTGATGAGTGATAAAGCGCTGTATGACTACACTCAGGCGCTGAAAAACCGCTATATGCGCAACGCACCACCGATCAGCAAAGTGATGTGGGATAACAAGATTAAGGTGATGAAACACGCACTTGGCCTGCACACGGCCATCTCACGGATTCAGGGCGGTAAACTCAAGGCGAAAGCGGAGATCCGCATCTCGACCTTTTTCCGCCTCGCGCCAGAGCCGTTTCTGCGGATGATCGTGGTGCATGAGCTGGCGCACCTGAAAGAGAAAGATCACGATAAGGCGTTCTATCAGCTCTGCTGCCATATGGAGCCGGATTACCACCAGCTCGAATTTGATGCGCGACTCTGGATGACTGACCAGGCGATGCGCGGCAACGCAGCTTAAAGAAACTCCTGCGCTTTCTGAATCAGGCTGGTTTTGGTCAGCGCCCCCAGAAAGCGTCGCTCCCGGGGATTGTTCAGCACCGGCAGTCGCTCCAGCGTGACCGCCGCAAACGCCTCCCAGCCCTCGCGCATACTCTGATTCTCAAACACCACCGGGAAATCCTGATCCATCACGCACTGCACCGGTGAATCGAGGGTGATCTCCTGCGCCAGCACCCGGCGCGAAATCTCATGAATCGACACCACGCCGAGGAAAGCGCCGGCGGCATTAATGACATAGACGTAGCGTTCACGCTTCAGCGAGCTGACCGCCAGCGCCTGCCCCACTGACTCTTCCGGCTGCAGCGCCGCACCGGGAATGATTAACTCGGCAATGCGCATGTTATCAAAATCATATTTCGCCTCTGAACGGCTGAAATGATGACTCACTACTGGATAGGTACTGGCCGATTGCAGGCGATAGACCACCATTGAAGCCAGCACGGTGGCGATCATCAGCGGGAACAGCAGGCTGCTGTTAAGCGTCATCTCCAGCACCATCAGCATCGCCATCAACGGCGCCTGACTGACTGCCGCCAGCACCGCCGCCATGCCAATCGCGGCATAGAGCAGCACATTACCCAGCGGCAGATGCAGCGCTGCCCCCACCGTGGCGATTATGACGCCAAGCAGCGCGCCAATCAGCAGCGAAGGTGTGAAGAGTCCGCCGACGGCGTTCGACCCTACCGACAGGCTGGTGGCGAGGGTTTTCAGCACCAGCAACAGCAGCAGCCCCGGCAGCAGATAGTTGCCCGCCATCACTTTGACGATGACTTCATAGCCGTTGCCGAGGATATCGGTGGAGATCAGCGCCAGTAAGCCTACCGCAAAGCCGCCCACGCCCAGACGCACGGGCAGCGAGGCAACCCGGCTGAACATCATTTTGCTACGGGCGATGCACTTAATCAGCATCCAGCCCGCCAGTCCGGCGCTCAGACCAATCACTACCGTCATCAGCAGGCTGCTGAGATCCATGGCGAAGCTCGCCTCCGCCAGCGGATAGAGCGCGCTGCGAAAGCCCAGCGTCCACATGGTCATCACCGCCGTTGCCGAGGCGATGATCAGGGGGATCAGCCGCTGCAACGCGGAAATGCCGAAGGCGATCTCCGCGACGAAAATCGCGGAGGCCAGCGGCGCATGGTAGACCGACGCGAGGCCTGCCGCGGCCGCCATCGCCACCACGTCACTGTTTTTCAGGTTAAGCGAGGACGGTAACAGGCGGCCAATCGCGCTGCCGCACAGTGCCGAGAGCTGCACCATCGGCCCCTCTTTACCGATCGACGCACCGCTGCCGATACTGGCAATCGACGACAAGGCGCGGAACAGCGAGGTTTTGGTCGGCACCGCGTCGAGCCGGGCGTTGATCACTTCAAGGTAATCCGTTTTCAACGTCTGCTGCTGCTCGATGGCTACCGCATAACGCAGGAAATAGCCCGCCAGCACCCCGCCTGCGCCCACCAGCAGCGGCCAGAAGATCCACGGCCAGAGATGCAGTGATTCGGTAATGTCGCCGCTGCGGGCAAACAGCAGATGGTTGATCAGCTCAATGACGCCGCGAAAAGCCAGCGTCACCAGCGACGCCGCACACCCGACCGGAATGGCAATCAGCAATGTGGTCCAGTTTAATGCGTGCTTACTTGCTTTCACCTGTGCTCCCTGGTTGATGCCTGTTTATTATCGCTTCCGCATAGTATTGGAATGCGGATCGCAGGATCAATCCCTGCCTGCCCGGCGCGCTTGCACCGCGTCGGTGAGATGTTACTCTGCCGCTTTACCGCTGCCGGAGAGATGACGTGATTCGTTTTGCCATTGTGGGAACAAACTGGATTACACGCCAGTTTATTGATGCCGCTCATGAAACCGGAGCGATGAAGCTCTGCGCGGTCTATTCACGCAGTCAGCAACAGGCTGACGGCTTTATTGCCGATTATCCCTGCAAACAGACCTTCACTTCACTGGATGCCCTGGCCGCCAGCCCGGCGATCGATGCGGTCTATCTTGCCAGTCCCAATGCCCTGCACTGCGAGCAGGCGCTGCTGTTTATGTCGCACGGCAAGCATGTCATTTGCGAAAAACCGCTGGCCTCGAATCTGGCGGAAGCAGAGAAGATGATCGCCTGCGCCCGTGAGCATCAGGTGGTACTGTTTGAGGCGTTTAAAACCGCCAGCCTGCCGAATTTCCTGCGGCTGCAGCAGGCGCTGCCTGACGTGGGCAAACTGCGAAAAGCGCTGCTGAGTTACTGCCAGTACTCCTCACGTTACCCGCGCTATCTCAACGGCGAGAACCCCAATACCTTTGATCCGCGCTGGTCAAATGGCTCGGTGATGGATATCGGGTATTACTGCCTGGCCTCGGCGGTGGCGCTGTGGGGCGAGCCGGATCGTGTGCAGGCCACCGCGACATTGCTGGCGAGCGGCGTGGATGCGCATGGCGTCGTCGTGCTGAACTACGGCGACTTCGACGTGACGATCCTGCATTCAAAGGTGAGCGATTCCAGCCTGCCCAGCGAGATTCAGGGGGAGGCGGGCGCGCTGGTGATTGAAAAGCTATCGGAGTGCCAGCAGCTGACCTTTATCCCTCGCGGTGCGGAAAAGCAGGCGCTGAGCCAGCCGCAGCATATCAACACCATGCTGTATGAAGCAGCCGCGTTTGCCCGGCTGGTTGAGCAGCGTCAGGTGGACCATCCGGGACTTGAGGTTTCGCGGATTACCTCCGCACTGCTGACTGAAATCCGCCGTCAGACCGGCGTGATCTTCCCGGCCGATCGGGCGGCTGTGTAAATATTTCTAAATATGTCTGCGAGGTGTTGCTTCCTGTGCGGCGAGACCGTAACTTACCCTCCTGCAAAGGGGAGTAACTTGTAAGCTGATTGATCGTCATTACGTTGCGCAAGCATCCGGTCATCAGGCAACCCGGAATCCATTTCTGTGTTGTAAGTGAGACCTTGCCGGAAGGCGAGGTTTGCTTACACAAAAATAAGCGGCTGACGTCTTCTGACTTCAGCCGTTTTTTTATTTTTAAGACAGGATACGAATATGCAAACTGTGGGTACGCCTCTACTGTGGGGCAGCTTTGCGGTTGTGGTGCTGATCATGCTGGCTATCGACCTGCTGTTGCAGGGACGCCGCGGCGCGCAGACCATGTCTTTCAAACAGGCGGCTGTCTGGTCGCTGATCTGGGTTTCTGTCTCACTGCTGTTCAGCGCCGCCTTCTGGTGGTATCTGGAGGGTAGCGCAGGACGTGAAGTGGCTAATACGCAGACGCTCGCCTTTCTGACCGGTTACGTGCTGGAAAAAGCGCTGGCGGTCGATAATGTCTTCGTCTGGCTGATGCTGTTCAGCTACTTCTCTATTCCGGCTAATCTGCAGCGCCGCGTGCTGATCTACGGCGTATTGGGCGCTATCGTACTGCGTACCATCATGATCTTCGCGGGTAGCTGGCTGGTCACGCAGTTCAGCTGGATCCTCTATGTCTTCGGTGCCTTCCTGCTGTTTACCGGCGTGAAAATGGCGCTGGCGAAAGAGGATGACGGTGCGGTCGGCGACAAGCCTGTGGTGCGCTGGCTGCGTAAGCATTTACGCATGACCGACGATCTCGACGGCGAGAAGTTCTTCACCCGCAAAAACGGCGTGCTGTTTGCGACCCCACTGCTGCTGGTGCTGATTATGGTGGAACTCAGCGACGTGATCTTTGCCGTCGACAGTATCCCGGCGATCTTCGCCGTGACCACCGACCCGTTCATCGTGCTGACCTCAAACCTGTTCGCTATCCTGGGCCTGCGTGCCATGTACTTCCTGCTGGCGAACGTGGCGGAACGTTTCTCGATGCTGAAGTATGGCCTGGCGATTGTGCTGGTGTTCATTGGCTTCAAGATGCTGATTGTCGACCTTTACCATATCCCGGTGGGTATCTCCCTGGGTGTAGTCGGTGCCATTCTGGCGTCTACCCTGCTGATCAACGCCTGGGTTAACCGCAAAAGAGACCAGAAAAAGCTCGCACCATAATTATCTGCGGGGGCAGCGGATGCCCCTGTTTTATTTTGTGGCAGCCTGTCACGCCATTTCATCTCTCTGTCACACTTCCACTATCCAGCATAATAAAAACCTGACCTGTGCCACAACGACAGAACTTTCTCTTTTCTCAGCCTGTCATTTCCTTATACTCCGCCGGGCAAACCGTTTTAGCCGATGTAAAACATCGCGTCTGAAACTACATCCGCGACAAAATATAGAAAATATTATGCAGAAAACTCTCTCCGCACGTCTGGGCACACTGCTCGCCGGAAGCCTGGTGAAGCAAATCATGATTGGGCTGATCGCCGGTGTGGCGCTCGCCTGGATTTCACACGATGCCGCGCTGGCGGTTGGTCTGCTGGGTGAACTGTTTGTCAGTGCGCTGAAAGCGGTCGCGCCATTGCTGGTTCTGGTACTGGTCATCGCTTCGATTGCCAACCACCAGCAGGGCCAGAAAACCAATATCCGGCCAATCATCATGCTCTATCTGCTGAGCACCTTTTTCGCGGCGGTCGTCGCGGTGGTCTTCAGCCATCTGATCCCGCAAACGCTGACGCTGGCGGTGGGCAGCACGGAAATCGTTCCCCCTTCCGGCATTACCGAAGTGTTGCGTGGACTGTTGATGAGCATGGTGTCGAATCCGATCACGGCTCTGATGCAGGCGAACTACATCGGCATTCTGGTATGGGCGATTGGCCTGGGGCTGGCGTTCCGTCACAGCAGTGACAGCACCCGTGCCTTTCTCAACGATGCCTCTGAGGCGGTGACCTGGCTGGTGCGCTGCGTCATCCGCTGCGCCCCGGTTGGTATTTTCGGTCTGGTGGCGTCGATTCTGGCCTCAACCGGCTTTGGCGCGTTGTGGCAATATGCCCATCTGCTGGCGCTGCTGCTGGGCTGCATGGTGCTGATGGCGCTGGTGGTAAACCCGCTACTGGTGTTCTGGAAAATCCGTCGTAACCCTTATCCGCTGGTCTTCACCTGCCTGCGTGAAAGCGGCGTGACCGCCTTCTTTACCCGCAGTTCTGCCGCCAATATTCCGGTGAATATGGCGCTGGCGAAACGTCTGGATCTGGATGAGGATACCTATTCGGTGTCGATTCCGCTGGGCGCGACCATCAGTATGGCGGGGGCGTCGATCACCATTACCGTGCTGACGCTGGCAGCGGTGCATACGCTGGGGATCAGCATTGATGTGCCGACGGCGATTCTGCTGAGTCTGGTGGCGTCACTCTGTGCCTGTGGCGCATCGGGCGTGGCGGGCGGTTCGCTGCTTTTGATTCCGGTTGCCTGCAATATGTTCGGCATTCCGAATGATCTGGCGATGCAGGTGGTGGCGGTCGGCTTTATTATCGGCGTCCTGCAGGATTCAGCGGAAACCGCGCTGAACTCCTCAACCGATATTCTGTTTACCGCCGCGGTCTGTCAGGCAGAAGCGGAGCGCGAAACCAGCCGGGCCTGATTCTGGAATACAAAAAGACGATTAGTCGGTATATGGCCCTGGACGGCTCACAGTAAGCCTTTGCGCCTTGCCTGAACCAGTACCGACTGAATTCGTTAACTGATTACATTTTTGAATTCAGATTTGGGTCTTACGCCTGTTTCAGCCTGATAAGCCGATAATACGAAGGTTGCTTCAATGCCTGAATCATCAGGCAATGGGTAACCGGGCGCGACATGACGTTTTTGGCATACTGCCCGTCCTTTAAAGCGGGCAGGATTTCAAATGGCGGACACGTTAGGGTGTGATAAACGCGATAGGGTTTAACGTGGGTCTTAAAACCAGCCCTTTCAGTAAGTTTTCAGATACGATCAAACAGAAAATCGAGGGCAGATTTTATCACCACCGCCTGACCGCTGATGTTCTCCACGTCTTCGCGTAGCGCCTTTTCCGGTACACTCGCCATTTCGTGGGTCATCATCACGTATTTTTGCCCCTCTATGACCAGAATTGGCGTTAGCCGGTCAGCACGTGGCCCTTTGTAGTTCTCATGCGGGAACAGAGGAATAGCCATCCGGGTTTTCCGCCGGCCAATGATGTCGCTCTGAACGTCCAAAACTAATGGGTATATCTCCGCCTTCCCGGTGTTCCTGTAAACGTCAAACTGCATCAGAACGTCCTGTGTTCGTCAGAGAAAAGGCCATGCTCATCACTGAGCTGGTTCAGATAGTCGATAGCGTCCGCGTTTTCATGTTTCCAGCGTTCTGCTGCGAGAGATTTCAGCTCTGCGCGCACCGCTTTAGCAAGTGTCTGAGAGAAGTTAATCCCTGCTTCACGCGCTTCCAGGGCCAGTTTCGTGTCGATAGTGACGTTGATGTTTTTCGTTGGTTTTGTGGCTACTTCACCCATATAAACCTCCAGCGTGCGTATTGATGTGGGTAGACTACACACATCAATAGCTCGCAAACAAGGAAAATTAAGTCCAGGCGATCGAAAAGATGTTCCTTTGTGTCTGACATTCTCTTCGCCTTAAAGCGCAGGGAATACGGGCAGAGCAGGATAAGCGACCCGCCCCCCGGATAAAAATGCCATGAGCATTTTTTGAACAACGTAAAACGTGGGTCCTGCAACCGGCCAGAATTTATCAACGATTTGAAACGACCCGCACTTTAGCGGGTCGTTTTTGTTTAGAGCGTCACACCGCTTTTGAAAATCGCCAGCTCGCGGAAATCGTTCTTCTCATTGTTGGTCTGCTGACCGCTGGCAATTGCCACAATGCTGTCGACAAAATCTTCCAGCATCGCATCCATGCTCATCCCCTCGATCAAACGTCCGGCATTAAAGTCGATCCAGTGCGGTTTTTTCTCCGCCAGCGGCGTGTTGGTCGCCAGCTTCACCGTCGGCACAAAACCCCCATACGGTGTGCCGCGTCCGGTACTGAACAGCACCATGTGGCAACCGGCTCCGGCCAGCGCACTGGTGGCAACCGCATCATTACCCGGTGCGCTCAACAGATTCAGCCCCGGCGTTTTTAACCGCTCGCCATACTTCAGCACATCGACCACCTGGCTCTGTCCTGCTTTCTGGGTACAGCCCAGCGACTTCTCTTCCAGCGTGGTGATGCCGCCCGCTTTGTTGCCCGGTGACGGGTTCTCGTAGATCGGCTGCTGGTGATCGATAAAGTACTGTTTGAAGTCGTTGATCATCGCCACCGTTTTGCTGAAGGTCTCTTCGTCGCGGCAGCGGCTCATCAGAATCCGCTCTGCGCCAAACATCTCCGGCACTTCAGTCAGCACGGTCGTGCCGCCATTAGCGATCATCTGATCTGAGAAACGCCCCAGCAGCGGGTTGGCAGTGATACCTGAAAAACCGTCTGAGCCGCCGCACTCCAGACCAAACTTCAGCTCGCTGAGCTTGCCTGGCTCGCGCCGGTCGTGGCGCATTTTTTCATACAACGCATGCAGACGCTCCAGCCCGGCTTCCACCTCGTCATCGTGCTGCTGGCAGACCATAAATTCGACCCGGTCACTTTCGAACGCGCCAAGCGTATCGCGGAAGGCATCGACCTGATTGTTCTCACAACCCAGACCAATCACCAGCACCGCGCCCGCGTTGGGATGGCGCACCATATTCTGCAGCATGGTGCGGGTGTTTTCGTGGTCCTGCCCCAGCTGCGAGCAGCCGAAGGTGTGGCTGAACAGGAATGCACCGTCAATGCCTTCTGCCTCCTGGGTCTCTTTCAGGAAACGCTGCAGGATCTGACGTGCAATCCCGTTGACGCAGCCAACGGTCGGCAGGATCCACAGCTCATTGCGGATGCCGACTTCGCCGTTAGCGCGACGGTAGATCTGCACCTCACGGTCACCCGGCTGCGGTGGCAGCGTCACAAAATCGGGCTGATACGCATAATGATCCAGATCGCTGAGATTAGTGCGGGCGTTCTGCGAATGGATGACCTCACCGGCGGCCACAGGTTGTGTGGCATGGGCAATTGGCAGCCCATATTTGATTACCAGCTCATCCTGCGCGATAGGCTTCAGGGCAAATTTATGCCCGCGTCCGACGGCCTGTTGCAACGCCACGCTCAGTGGCGGCAGCGCTATCGTGGCGCCCGCATCCAGGTCACGTAACGCCACGGCGACATTGTCGCGGGGATCAATTTTGATTGCATCTTGCATAGCGTTATCTCAGTTGGCTCAGCGCCTCACGCATTCCGTGAGCGATGATATTTTGCAGGTGTCGGGTAACAACCGCAGCCAGTCCGGGCTGACGGGTTAAATCTTCGCCCCAGTGTTGCGCGTCGCTGAGCACAGCGTGCACCAGCTGTTGCGGCGACATCTGGTCCGCATCAACCGCTTTCCAGCCGTCGGCGTAGCGCTGTAGCCACTGCGGCTCATCCTGTAACGGCCAGCTTTTTCCGGCTGACTCACCGCGGTAGAAAGCAATCAGCGCCGCCAGCGCAAAGGTGATGTGTGTCGGCCATTCACCGGTTTGCTGATGTGCGGCAAGCAGTGGCGTCAGGAGACGGGTGCGGAATTTGGTCATGCCGTTGAGGGCAATCGACAGCAGCGCGTGACGAATGAACGGATTGCGGAAGCGCCGCTGAACCGCATCGGCAAAGGCGTGCAGTTCGTTTGTCGGCAGATCCAGCGTCGGGATCACTTCGTGACGCAGCAGGTTGTCCACAAATCCGGCAATGGCCGGATCGGCCATCGCCTCACCCACGCTCTCAATCCCGGCCAGAAACGCCACCGGCACCATCGCGGTATGCGCGCCGTTAAGGATGGCCACTTTCTGCGCTTTATAGGGCGCAATGTCATCCACATGCCGGACCTGCGGCGACAGCGCCGCCAGCTTCAGCTCACTGAACAGCGCCGACGGCCCCTGAATAACAAACTGATAGTAGACTTCACCCGCCACCAGATAGCGATCTTCATAACCCAGCTCACGTTGCAGCTGCTCGCTTTCCGCCGGGAAGCCGGTAACGATGCGGTCAACCAGGGTGTTGTAGAAAGCACAGTGCTGATGAATCCAGGTTTTAAATTCGGATGGAAGATGCCAGTGATAGGCGTAGCGCAGAACCAGATCGCGCAACGCGTCGCCGTTATGGTCAATCAGCTCGCACGGCACCACCAGCCAGCCCCGATCGCTGGCCCCATTGAAGTGTGAATAGCGCGCCCACAGCAGTTGCGTCAGTTTGCCCGGGAAGCTACTGGCAGGCTGATCGGTGAGCTGGTCCGTGCCGACAAAAGTGATGCCCGCCTCAGTGGTGTTGGAAAAGACCATACGCAGGTCAGGATTCCGGGCCAGCGCCATAAATTCGCCGAACTGCTGCCAGGGCTGGATTTCACGGTTGAGGCTGCGGATCAGCCGGGTTTCGCTGACCTGCTCGCCCTGATCGTTCAGTCCGCGGATCAGCGTGGTGTAGAGGCCATCCTGCTGGTTCAGGCTGTCGCTGACTTCACGGTTGCGCGGCCGCACCACCACGATCCCGGCGTCGGTGCCCTGATGTTCATTCAGCCAGTCAACCTGCCAGTCGATAAAGGCGCGCAGGAAATTGCCTTCGCCAAACTGGATCACCCGGTCGCGATAGACTGCACCGGGAAAGTCGTGGCGGTTTAGCCTTTTCATTATCAGGCTCCCAGCTCGATACCGAAGTAATCGCGGGCGTTGTTAAAGCAGATGTTCTGTACCATCTGACCTAACAGCGCTTCATCGGCGGGGGCTTCACCCTGCTCTACCCAGCGGCCAATCATCTGGCACAGCAACCGGCGGAAATATTCGTGGCGGGTGTAGGAGAGGAAGCTGCGGCTGTCGGTCAGCATCCCGACGAAGCGGCTCAGCAGGCCAATCTGCGCCAGCTGCGTCATCTGACGCTGCATACCGTCCAGCTGATCGTTGAACCACCAGGCTGAACCGAACTGCATTTTGCCCGCCTGACCTTCTCCCTGGAAATTGCCCGCCATGGTGGCCAACACTTCGTTGTCGCGCGGATTCAGGCAATAGAGGATAGTTTTCGGCAGTGCATTGTTGAGATTCTGCGCGCCCAGCAGACGTGCCAGCGGTTCCGCCAGCGGCTGGTCGTTGATGGAGTCAAAGCCCACATCCGGCCCCAGCAGCTGATACTGGCGCGGGTTGTTATTGCGCAGTGCGCCAATGTGGTACTGCTGTACCCAGCCACGGCGGGCATATTCGCTGCCCAGCCAGACCAGTACCGCCGTTTTAAACTGGGCCGTTTCCTGCGGGTTCGGCGCGGCACCGCTACGACGACGCGCCAGGATTGCATCCAGCGTGGCGTCATCCGCCTCGGCATAACAGACCACATCCAGCGCGTGATCGGAAACTTTACAGCCGTGAGCCGCAAAGTGATCCAGCCGCTGATACAGTGCGCGGCGCAGATCGTCAAAACGCTGAACGCTGATGTCGGTCAGCTGCTCCAGCGTCTCGATCCACGGCAGGAAGGTGTCGGCTTCGATATTAAAGGCTTTATCCGGACGCCAGCTCGGCAGCACCTTGACGCTGAAGCTGGCATCGTCTGCCAGTGCACGGTGATGGCGCAGGTCATCCAGCGGATCGTCGGTGGTGCCGACCATCTTCACCTTCATCTGCTGCATGATGCCGCGCGTGGTAAAGCTATCCTGAGCCAGCAGTTCATTGCAGCGATGCCAGATGCTGTCGGCGGTTTTATCAGAAAGCAGCGTATCGGTAATGCCGAAAGGCCGGCGTAATTCCAGGTGGGTCCAGTGATAAAGCGGGTTGCCGATGGTGTGCGGCACGGTGCGTGCCCAGGCATCAAATTTTTCACGATCGCTGGCGTTACCGGTACAGAACGCTTCAGCCACACCGTTGGCGCGCATTGCCCGCCATTTGTAGTGATCGCCCTTCAGCCAGATGTCATAAAGGTTAGCGAAACGATAATTTTCGGCAATCTGCTGCGGCGGTAAGTGGCAGTGGTAGTCGAAAATCGGCTGATCCTTCGCGTAGTCGTGATAGAGACGACGGGCGAATTCGCTATCCAGTAAAAAATCCTCGGTCATGAAACGTGACATACAAGCTTCCTCATCGACTGAACCACTGATGGCCCAAAGTTATCATACCAATTTTAGTCCGTTACGGATTTATTTGCGATCCTGCTCACATAAACGGCGGTCCCTGACTGCCGTTATGGACGTTTCTGTCGCCCGCAGCGCGCTAAATGGCTGTCATTACGCAGGTTTCCAGTATCCCACAGTGCAGAAAGGGTTTTTGTGATGGCTCTCAACTTTTAAAGTTGTATAACAAGTTAGGCTCTCGCTCCATCATGAGGTCGTTAGAGACTCAGATAACGGCAAGGTCATAACAGGGTTGCTCACACAGAACCTGCGGGCGTGAGCAGAGCTGCATCACGTGCTGTCCCGCTCCAGATAACAACAGCGGCAAGACCGCATACAGAACTGGAAGAGGTAGAGGATGTGTAAGATCAAAGGGTTACGCTGGTACATGATTGGACTGGTGACGATCGGCACAGTGTTGGGATATCTGACCCGTAACACCATTGCCGTGGCGGCTCCGACATTAATGTCAGAGCTGCATATCACCACGCAGCAGTACTCCTACATCATTGCGGCCTATTCAGCCTGCTACACGCTGATGCAACCGGTGGCAGGTTATGTGCTGGATCTTCTCGGCACCAAAGTCGGCTATGCCATGTTTGCCGTGTTGTGGGCAATATTCTGTGCCGCAACCGCGATGGCAGGCAGCTGGGGCGGCCTGGCTCTGGCACGTGGCGCCGTCGGTGCAGCTGAAGCAGCGATGATTCCGGCTGGACTGAAGGCAAGCAGTGAGTGGTTCCCGGCCAAAGAGCGTTCCGTCGCAGTGGGTTATTTTAATGTCGGTTCGTCTATCGGGGCGATGCTGGCTTCGCCGCTGGTGGTCTGGGCGATCGTGGCGCACAGCTGGCAGATGGCCTTTATCATGACCGGCGTACTGAGCATGGCCTGGGCGCTCTGCTGGCTGGTGTTTTACAAGCACCCGAAACAGCAGAAGAAGCTGAGCGATGAAGAGCGCGACTATATTCTCTCCGGTCAGGAAGCGCAGCATCAGACCGGCAACACCCGCAAAATGTCGGCCCTGCAGATTATCCGTAACCGCCAGTTCTGGGGCATTGCCCTGCCGCGTTTTCTGGCAGAACCGGCATGGGGTACGTTCAACGCCTGGATTCCGCTGTTCATGTTCAAGGTGTACGGCTTCAACCTGAAAGAGATTGCGATGTTCGCCTGGATGCCGATGCTGTTTGCGGATTTCGGCTGCATTCTGGGTGGCTATCTGCCGCCGCTGTTTCAGCGCTGGTTCGGCGTTAACCTGATCGTCTCCCGTAAGCTGGTGGTGACAATGGGTGCAGTGTTAATGATAGCGCCGGGCACCATCGGGCTGTTCACCAGTCCTTACGTCGCCATTGGTCTGCTGTGCGTCGGCGGGTTTGCGCATCAGGCCCTCTCTGGCGCGCTGATCACCCTGTCGTCAGACGTTTTTGGCCGCAACGAAGTTGCGACAGCTAACGGCTTAACCGGCATGGCCGCCTGGACCGCCAGCACCCTATTTGCGCTGGTTGTCGGCGCCCTGGCCGATACGCTGGGCTTCAGCCCGCTGTTTGCCGCACTGGCGGTGTTTGATCTGCTGGGTGCCGTTGTTATCTGGACGGTCCTGAAAAATAAACCGATTTCAGAGCTGAATACTGAAGCGGTTATTCCACAGGCTAGCATTGTTCGCAGTTAATCTGCCGGGCTGGCTTGCGCCAGCCCATTTCCTCGCACGCCCTGAAGTGGTATAACAACTTATCTGTCTGCTACCAGGATTGTGCTATGGACATCACTGAATCCCGTCGACTCTATCAACAGCTGGCCAGCGAGCTGAAAAGCCGCATTGAAACCGGAATCTATCCGGTGGGTGACAAACTGCCTGCTGAGCGCCTGATTGCCGAAGAGATGGAAGTGAGCCGTACCGTCGTCCGCGAAGCGATCATCATGCTGGAAGTGGAAGGCTATGTTGAGGTCCGTAAAGGTTCAGGCATTCACGTCATTGCCAGCCAGCAGCAGAATCGTATCGCCGCCACCAGCAGCCAGCTCGAGTTTGCCACCTTTGGTCCGTTTGAATTACTTCAGGCGCGCCAGCTGATTGAGAGTAACGTGGCGGAATTCGCTGCCACCCAGGTAACGCGTCAGGACATTATCGATCTGATGGCGATACAGGAAAAAGCCCGCCAGGAGGATCACTTCCGCGACTCCGAGTGGGACATGCAGTTTCATGTGCGTATTGCGCAATCCACCCAGAACAGTGCCTTAGCCGCCATCGTTGAAAAAATGTGGCTGCATCGTCTGCACAATCCCTACTGGCTTAAACTTCACGAACATATCGACCAGCGCAGCATTCTCAGCTGGTGCGACGACCACGATCAGATTCTTAAAGCGCTGATGCGTAAAGATCCCGCCGCCAGCAAACTGGCGATGTGGCAACATCTGGAAAATACTAAACAGATGCTGTTTAACGCGACGGCGGATGATTTTGAATTTAACGTGGATCGTTACATGTTTGGTGAAAATCCGGTCATCCTGCCTGATGGGTCCAATAACGCCCGCTAAACGTGCCTGAAAACACCCTGAGATGGTCAGTTAATCTGCAATAGTGTCAGGTCATGTAAAGCTCCTTTTTACACGCCGTTTCACAAGGTAAAACTCCTGTTCGCCAGAGAGTTTTCCTGTCTCAGACAGGCGATTTTTGTTACAGTTATCGCCCTTTTATTACCCTTTGCGACAGGGTTTTATAAAGTCGCTGATTTAACAATCAATTCTGGAAGGATCCGGAAAACCCCGCCCAGGCTGCGCTCCTAAAATTTATAACTAAATGCCGGTCTGCGTTTAAGTCCCTGTGGGACATATTTAACAATGATGTTCAGGAATGATTGATGGATATTTTGCAAGCGTTGCTGCATGCCCTGTGGCAACAGGACTACGAAACCCTCTCCGACCCCACGCTGGTATGGGCCATTTACGGCGTGCTGTTCATGATTTTGTTTTTAGAAAATGGCCTGCTTCCTGCCGCATTTCTGCCGGGTGACAGTCTGCTGATTCTGGTCGGCGTTCTGATTGCCAAAGGCACCATGAGTTTCCCATTAACGATTCTGGTTTTAACCACCGGAGCCAGCCTCGGCTGCTGGGTGAGCTACATTCAGGGCCGCTGGCTGGGCAATACACCTACGGTACAGAAATGGCTTTCTCATCTACCCGCCCAGTATCATCTGCGCGCGCACAGTATGTTCCACCGTCACGGCTTATCTGCCCTGTTGATTGGCCGCTTTATCGCCTTTGTGCGAACGCTGCTGCCAACCATCGCCGGGTTATCAGGCCTCAGCAATGCCCGCTTTCAGTTCTTTAACTGGGTGAGTGCTTTTCTCTGGGTGGTCATTCTGACCGTTATCGGCTTTGCACTGGGTAAAACCCCCATTTTCCGTCGTTATGAAGATGAGATGATGTTCTTCCTGATGATGCTGCCGCTGGCGCTGCTGGTCTTTGGCCTGGTGGGGTCGCTGGTCGTGTTATGGCGTAAGCGTCAGGCGAATCAGAACGGGAAAGCCGAGTAATGAAACTGCTGCAGGCTATTCCTAAACGGTGGATACCGTGGTTGATTGCTGGCGCGCTTGCGCTGACCGCGCTTTGTGTGGTTCCTCCTCTGATGCAGCACGAGACGGTGGTGCAGATTCGGGTTTCTCATGCTGGCGCAACGCTGCCTGATGGCTTTTATCTCTATCAGCAATTAAGCGCGCAGGGGATCCGTATCAAAAGCATCACGCCTGCGGGTGACGCACTGATCATTCATTTTGACAGTGAAGAGCAGAGCCTGGCCGCACAGAAGGTATTACGCCGCCTTCTGCCGCAGGGCTTTATCGTCGCTCAGCACGATCACGCTCAGCACCTCTCTCTGGCGTAATCTGACCCTCTCTTTGCTTTCAGACCGCCGCGAAAGGGTGCGGCGGTCTGAAAGGCTCTCTATCTCCCGGTCTTCTTTGAACTTTTTACTATCGATGTCTATGCTTAACCGAGAGTCGATTTTCAGCACCTGCAGGCATAATGCCTGACGCGTGATGACGAATCAGGTCGCAATGGAAGGTTCAGGACCGATGAAATATCAAGTATTGCTGGGCGTCGCGCTGCTTTCGCTGTCGGGGTCGCTGCTGGCAGCAGAATCGCTTTGTGAACAGAAAGAACAGGATATTCAGCGTGAAATCGGGATGGCGCAGAAGCATAACAACCAGCGCCGGGTTAACGGCCTGGAGCGTGCGCTGACCGAAGTCCGGGCTGATTGCAGCGATAAAAAGCTGGAAGCCGCCCATCTGGAAAGAATTAATGCTCAGAAGCAGAAAGTGGCTGAGCGTGAGCACGCACTCAGGGAAGAGCGTGAAGAGGGCCATGACAGGGAGAAGATTGCCAAACGACAACAAAAACTGGATGAAGCACGCCGGGAGCTGAAAAAGTTACAGGCGGAGCCCTATTAATCGGAATTAACCCACTGATGTTAAAGGAGTATTTTATGTCTAAAGACACATCATCGGAACATTTGCGTGCTGAACTGAAAAACCTTGCCGACACCCTGGAAGAAGTGCTGAGCAGCAGCACCGAAAAATCCAAAGGCGAGCTGGATAAACTTCGCAGTAAAGCGCGTGATGCGCTGGACAGCTCACGTGAGCGTCTGGGCGAATCAGGCGAACGCATCGCAGCGACTACGCGCGAAGCGGCGCAGAAAGCCGAAGGCTACGTGCGTGAGAATCCATGGCATGGTGTGGGTATCGGTGCAGCGATTGGCGTCGCACTCGGCATGCTCATTTCGCGTCGCTAACCATGGCCGACTCACAGCAGAACCACGGCCCGGCTAAAGGGGTCATTAACATCGGCCAGCGTATCGTTACCACGCTGGTTGGCATGGTTGAGACACGCGTTCGTCTGGCAGTGGTGGAACTGGAGCATGAGAAAGCGAATCTGATACAGATGCTGTTGATGATTGGCCTGACAATGCTGTTCACTGCATTTGGTCTGATGAGCCTGATGGTTCTGATCATCTGGGCAGTCGATGCACAATATCGTCTGATGGCGATTGGCATCACGACCGGTACGCTGTTTTTGCTGGCGGTTATTTTCGGGCTCTGGACGCTTCACAAATCACGTCAGTCCACGCTGTTGCGCCATACGCGCAAAGAGCTGGAAACAGACCGTAATTTGCTTGAGGACCAGCGCTGATGAGCCGCCGCGAGCGTGAAGAACGCATCCATGAACTGCTTAAGCATGTGCAGCAGCAGCGGCTGGATTTAAGCGCTGCGCGGCGTGACTGGCTGGAAGGCACCTCCCACTACGATCGCGGCTGGTTTACTTTCCTCAGCTTACGTCGCTATCTGGCCATTGGCAGCAGCGCGCTCGCCGTTTACTCCATTCGCAGTCCGAGCAAGCTGTTACGCTGGGCGAAGCGGGGATTCGGTGCCTGGAGCACCTGGCGCATGATCAAGTCTGCTATGCCCCCGCGTTAATCCCGCTTAAAGCCGGTCCTGAAAAGGCCGGCTTTTCTTCTTCAGAATTTCTGAAGAACACTGACAGTATATCTCGCTTACAACCTTTCCACGCCGCGATTATCATCTCCAGCTATCAACCCAATGAATGCAGAACTGCTTTCAGCGGGCATAAACCCTGCGGGCAGTCTGCCCTGCATCCCTGATAGCGCTGGAGTAAATGATGAAAAAATTCGAAGACGTTGGTTTATTAGTGGCTCGTATCCTGATGCCAATCCTGTTCATTACGGCTGGCTGGGGCAAAATCACCGGTTATGCAGGTACTCAGCAATATATGGAAGCGATGGGCGTCCCTGGCTTTATGCTGCCACTGGTTATCCTGCTGGAGTTTGGCGGCGGTCTGGCGATTCTGTTTGGTTTCCTGACCCGTTTTACTGCCCTGTTCACTGCCGGCTTCACCATCCTGACCGCGTTTCTGTTTCACAGTAACTTCGCAGAAGGCGTAAACCAGCTGATGTTCATGAAGAACCTCTCTATCGCAGGTGGTTTCCTGGTGTTAGGTCTGGTGGGCCCGGGTGCATACAGCCTTGATCGCCTGATCAGCAAAAGAAAACCACAGGCATCAATTGCGCGCTAATCTCACATAAAGCGTATTGCCACATATACTTAACAGGGCGGGGACATTTCCCCGCCCTGCTTGCATTGGAGCCATTATGGGACAGTTAATTGACGGTGTCTGGCATGACACCTGGTACGACACCAAATCTACCGGCGGACGTTTCAAGCGTTCAGAATCGGCTTTTCGCAACTGGGTAACGCCGGATGGCAGCGCCGGTCCGGTCGGTAAAGCGGGATTTGCCGCTGAGCGCGATCGCTATCATCTTTATGTCTCGCTGGCCTGCCCCTGGGCGCACCGCACGCTGCTGATGCGTCAGCTGAAAGGTCTGGACAGCATGATCGATGTCTCCGTGGTAAATCCACTGATGCTGGAGAATGGCTGGACGTTCGATGACACCTTCCAGGATGCGACCGGCGATAAGCTCTACCAGAACGAGTTCCTTTATCAGCTCTATCTGCACGCCGACCCGCAATACAGTGGCCGCGTTACTGTGCCGGTATTGTGGGACAAGCAGCAGAACACCATCGTCAGCAATGAATCAGCGGATATCATCCGCATGTTCAACAGTGCGTTTGATGCGGTGGGCGCCCGTGCCGGTGACTACTATCCCGTTGCGCTGCGTGAAAAGATTGATGAGCTGAATGGCTGGATTTACGACACCGTGAATAACGGCGTCTATAAGTCGGGCTTCGCCACGTCGCAATCCGCGTACGATGAGGCCGTCACTGCGCTGTTCCATTCGCTGTCACGGCTGGAGCAGATCCTGGGCCAGCATCGCTATCTCACCGGCGATCAATTGACCGAAGCGGATCTACGTTTGTGGACCACGCTGGTGCGCTTTGATCCGGTCTATGTGACCCACTTCAAATGCGATCGTCACCGGATCGGTGACTACAGAAACCTCAGCGGTTTCCTGCGTGATATCTATCAGATGCCGGGCATTGCGGAGACGGTCAATCTGCCGCATATCCGTCATCACTACTACTGCAGCCACAAGACCATCAACCCGAGCGGCGTCATTTCGCTGGGCCCGGCGTTTGACTGGGATGAACCGCACGGCCGCGGTTAAATGTTGTTAGCGCCACAAAGCAAAAACCCCGCCGAAGCGGGGTTTATGGTAAAAAGTCGACGCTGACCGTTAAGCCGCGTTCTTTTCATAGAGAGCGTCGTGGACAGTCATTCATTGCTGCCTGCACCAGGCCCGCAAAAGCAAAAACCCCGCCGAGGCGGGGTTTCTGGTAAAAAGTCGAAGCTGACCGTTAAGCCGGGTTCTGTCGTGGACAGTCATTCATCTAGGCCAGCAATCGCTCACTGGCTCAAGCAGCCTACCCGGGTTCAGTACGGGCCGTACCTTGTGAACCCCTATTTGGCCTTGCTCCGGGTGGAGTTTACCGTGCCACGAACTGTTGCCAGTCGCGCGGTGCGCTCTTACCGCACCCTTTCACCCTTACCTGATCCCATTTCTGGGCCATCGGCGGTTTGCTCTCTGTTGCACTGGTCGTAGGCTTGCGCCTCCCAGGCGTTACCTGGCACCCTGCCCTATGGAGCCCGGACTTTCCTCCCCTCTGCCCGTCTCCCCACAAGTGAGGACGACGACAAAGCGGCGACTGTCTGGTCAGCTTCGGCGCGGGATAATAGGACATTCGCCGGCATTTGTCACGCCTCTTGCTGCTCCAGCGCATACTTATAGAGGGCATTTTTCTTCACGCTGTGGATCTCAGCGGTCAGCGCAGCGGCGCGCTTCAGTGGCAGCTCTTTTTGCAGCAGCGCCAGCGTACGCAGCGCATCGGCCGGTAACGCGTCTTCGTCATCGACCTTGTGCCCTTCAACAATCAGCACCATTTCACCTTTACGACGATTGTCATCTTCTTTCACCCAGGCCAGCAGTTCGCCAACCGGTGCACCGTAAATTGACTCCCAGGTCTTGGTCAGCTCGCGCGCCAGCACGACGTAGCGTTCAGCCCCCAGCTCACTCACCATATCCTGCAGACTGTCGATCAGACGGTGGGTCGATTCATAAAAAATCAGCGTGCGTGGCTCCTGTACCAGCGCCCGCAGCGCATCGCAGCGGCCTTTGGTTTTGGCGGGCAGAAACCCTTCGTAACAGAAACGATCGGATGGCAGTCCTGCAGCACTTAACGCGGCAATGGCAGCACAGGCACCGGGCAGCGGCACCACACGAATACCCGCTTCACGGCAGCGACGCACCAGATGGTAGCCCGGATCGTTGATCAGCGGCGTGCCAGCATCGGAAACTAAGGCTATGCTTTGACCCTCCTGCAGCTTCGTTAACAGCAGTTCAGCCTTGTGCTGCTCGTTGTGGTCATGAAGTGAGAAGAGTCGCGCATTGATGGCGAAATGTTGTAGCAACAGCCCGGTATGACGTGTATCTTCCGCAGCGACCAGATCGACGCTCGAAAGCACCGTCAGCGCCCGCTGGGTGATATCACCCAAATTACCAATCGGGGTTGGAACGATGTAGAGCGTGCTGGCAGAAATCTCTGCCCGATCGAGTTGTTTCATTGTTTCATCCGAATTGCCGATTTAATATTGAGCATCTTGAAAAAAACATCACTGGATACAGTATGCTTCCTTCAAAAGTCGTTCGTCATAAAGCAGGACGCTTTCTGCCTGTCATTCTTGCTGGGCTGATTTTAGCCGCATGTAGCGGTCAGGGGCCGCAAACCTCAACCGTCAATATTCAGGGGCCAGTCACCGCCAGCTCCGCTTACTATCTGCAGCAAGCGCAGCAAAGCAGCGATGATAGCAAGACCGACTGGCAATTACTCGCAATCCGCGCCCTGTTGAAGGAAGGAAAGTATCCTGAGGCGACCCAGCAACTGAGCCAGTTGCCGCAGCAACTCTCTGAGACGCAGCAACAGGAATCCCTGCTGCTGAAAGCGCAATTGCTGATTTCACAGCAGAAAACCAAAGAAGCTGAACCGCTATTAGCTGCCGTGAAAACCGGTTCGCTGTCGCAGGATCAGCTGGCGCGTTATTACAGCCTGCAGATCGCCAGCGCCCAGGGTCGCCCTTCACTCTCACTGCTGCGCACCTATATTGCGCAGGAGCCGCTGCTGAAAGGCACCGATCATCAGGCCAACATTGACGCCACCTGGCAGACACTGACGCAGATGTCGCCGCAGGAGGCCAGCAACCTGGTGATTAATGCCGACGAAAATGTGCTGCAGGGCTGGCTCGATCTGCTCGCGGTCTGGCGCGCCAACGCGCAGGATGCGGAGATGCTGAAGTCAGCTATCAAAGACTGGCAGACCCGCTATCCACAGAACCCGGCGGCCAAAACGCTGCCGACGCAGCTAAGCCAGATGCAGAACTACACCAAAGCCTCAACCAGCATCATCGCGCTGTTGCTGCCGCTGAACGGCCAGGCGCAGGTGTTCGCGAATGCGATTCAGAAAGGCTTTAACGACGCGAAGAACGGCGTCTCCGCACCGGTCGCTCAGCCTGCTGCTGCCCAGCCTGCCGCTGCAGATGCGACGGCCAGCACGCAACCTGCCGCTGCAGCGGGATCGGCTGCCGATCCCATCAGCGCGCCGCAGCAGTCTGCTGACACCACAACCCAACCTCAGTCACAGCCCCAGTCTCAGCCTGCTACTGCCGCACCGGCCAGCAACGCCCAGATCAAAGTCTATGACACCAGCAGCCAGCCTATTGAGCAGGTCATGCAGCAGGCTCAGCAGGATGGCGCGACTATCGTGGTCGGCCCGCTGCTGAAGAGCAACGTTGAAAAGGTCGCCAACAGCCAGACGCCACTGAATGTGCTTGCGCTCAATGAGCCGGAGAAGATCCAGAACCATCCGAATATCTGCTACTTTGCGCTTTCTCCTGAAGACGAAGCGCGCGATGCCGCGCACCATATCTGGGATCAGGGCAAACGCCAGCCGCTGTTGCTGGTGCCGCGCAGCGGACTGGGCGATCGCGTCACCAACGCTTTTGCTCAGGAGTGGCAGAAACTGGGTGGCAGCACCGTCATGCAGCAGCGATTTGGCTCGACCTCTGAGCTGAAACAGGGAATCAACAGCGGTGCGGGCATCAGCTTATCGGGTACGCCGGTGAACGCTGCACCTGCTGAGCCGCAGGGTGTTTCGATTGCGGGCCTGACCATTCCGGCACCGCAACAGAGCACGCCAGATGTGGTCAGCACCAGCAGCGGTGGCGACGTCGATGCGGTCTACATCGTCTCCACGCAGGATGAACTGCAGCTGATCAAGCCTATGATTGCCATGCGCACCGGCAGCCGCAGCAACATTTCGCTGTATGCCAGCTCGCGCAGCGCGCAGGCGGGTGCCGGCCCGGACTTCCGTCTGGAAATGGATGGCCTGCAGTTCAGCGATATTCCGCTGCTCTCCGGCAGCAACCCTGGCCTGATGCAGCAGACCTCAAAGTCATTCAATAATGACTACTCGCTGGTGCGTCTCTATGCCATGGGTATGGATGCCTGGACGCTGGCGAATCACTTCAACCAGATGCGTCAGTCTCCTGGCTTTACGCTGGATGGCAATACCGGCAAGCTCAGCGCCGACACGGATTGTGTGATCAACAGGAAGTTGACATGGAACCAGTATCGTCGGGGCGAAATCGCACCGGCCAACTAAATCGCCGTCAGATTGGTGCCGGGCATGAAGAAGATGCCCGGCGCTATCTGGAGCAGGCTGGCCTGATATGGGTCGCCAGCAATGTTCACTTTCGCAATGGTGAACTTGACCTGATTATGCGTGACGGGCACTGTTGGGTGTTTGTTGAAGTCCGCTACCGGCGCGATGCGCGTTACGGTGGCGCACTTGCCAGCGTTACCCGGAATAAACAACAAAAGCTGCTGCGCGCTGCCGCTCTCTGGCTGGCGCAACGCGGCGGCAGTTTTGAAACAGTGAATTGCCGTTTCGACATCATCGCCATTACCGGCACGGCGCTCGAGTGGCTGCCGAATGCCTTTAATGCAGACGTTTAGAACCAGGTGGTCGTGTGCAGGAAAGAATTAAAGCGTGTTTTACCGAAAGTATTCAAACCCAGATTGCCGCAGCCGAGGCGTTGCCCGATGCTATCTCGCGCGCGGCCATGACGCTGGTGCAGTCGCTACTGAATGGCAATAAAATCCTGAGCTGTGGTAACGGTGCTTCATCTGCCAATGCCCAGCACTTCGCCGCCAGCATGATCAACCGTTTTGAGACCGAACGCCCCAGCTTACCGGCGCTGGCCTTAAGTGCCGACAACGTGATGCTGACCGCGATTGGTAACGACCGTCTGCATGATGAAATCTATGCCAAGCAGGTACGCGCACTGGGACACGCAGGCGATGTGTTACTGGCTATCTCAACCCGGGGCAACACCCGCGACATCGTCAAGGCGGTAGAAGCGGCGGTAACACGCGATATGACTATCGTTGCGCTTACCGGGTATGATGGCGGAGAGCTCGCCGGACTGCTGGGTCCGCAGGATGTGGAAATCCGCATTCCGTCGCACCGCAGCGCCCGTATTCAGGAGATGCATATGCTCACCGTTAATTGCTTATGCGATCTGATCGATAACACTCTCTTTCCCCATCAGGAATGACCGAAGGAGCACGAATGAAAGCATTGAATGCTATAGCTATTCTGTTAACCGCCATGCTGCTGCAGGGCTGCGTTGCGGTTGTGGCTGGCGGCGCAGCGGTTGCCACCAAAACGGCGACCGATCCCCGCTCGGTAGGGACGCAGGTTGATGACGGCACCCTGGAGCTGCGCGTCACTAACGCGCTGGCGAAAGATCAGCAGATTAAAACCGATGCCCGCGTCATCGCCACGGCTTATCAGGGCAAAGTGCTGCTGACCGGCCAGGCACCTTCGCAGGAGATCGCCAATCGTGCCAAACAGATCACCATGGGCGTCGATGGCGCAACCGAAGTCTATAACGAGATTCGCATCGGCCAGAAAGTGACGCTGGGCACCACGTCGTCCGACACCTGGATCACCACCAAAATTCGCTCGCAACTGCTGGGCAGCGATCAGGTGAAATCCTCCAACGTGAAGGTGACGACCGAGAATGGCGAAGTGTTCCTGTTGGGTCTGGTGACGCAACAGGAAGCACAGGCCGCGGCCGATGTTGCCAGTCGCGTCAGTGGCGTGAAGCACGTCACCACCGCCTTTACCATGCTGAAGTAACCGGTAAAAACGCAAAAAGGCGGCCCTGGCCGCCTTTTTTATTGCCCGATTTTCAGACCGGAATGTCGATAACCAGCGCGCGGGTCGCGGTTTTTGCAGTCAGCTGCAACTGCTTCTCTTCCTGCAAAAAGGCACCATCGCCACAGCCCAGCTTCTCCTGATGATCCGTGCCGGACATCGCCTCCAGCGAGCCGTGAATCGACTGCAGATAGGCTCGCGGCCCCTGTATCGGCAGCGAGTAATGTTCGCCCGGTGCCAGCTCGACCTGATGGATCCACACCTGCTGACGCAGTTGCAGACTGTCGTCCACGCCATCAGGCGAGGCGATTAGCTGAGACACGCGGCCATCTGTGAGGACTATTTTCTGCATCCGCGGATTTTCGCGCTCTGGACAGGCGGCCAGCCAGAGCTGCATGCGCGTCAGCGGGCGATCTTTGCTCAGGTTAATTTCGGTGTAACTCACTCCGGGCTGAGCAGAGAGCAGCAGCCCTTCCCCTTCCCGCACGCTGATCGTGTTGCCTTCACTGTCGCGGTATTCGGCTTCACCCTGCAGCACGATGTTCAGCACATCGACCTGAGGATAAGTGCGCGGCTGAAAAGCGGCACCCGGTGCCAGCACTTCCTGGTTCAGTACGCGCAGCGACGCGTAACCCATCAGTTTGGGATCAAAATAGTGGCCAAAAGAGAAACTGTAGCGGCCCTGTAACCAGCCGAAATCGGCCTGACCACAGGCGGACGCACTGCGTGTCGTTATCATTATTTACCTCCGGCATCCGGTGACGAGGATCGGCCACGGACTTTATGCACCCATGGTAAAAGTCTGGACGCCGGATTGTTAGCCAGTTAATCTGCCCGGCATGTTCAAATTTCCTGACAGAGACCCGGGATGGCCAAAGAGCGTGCGTTAACCCTTGAATCGTTACGCGTTATGGATGCGATTGATCGGCGTGGCAGTTTTGCAGCAGCCGCAGATGAACTGGGGCGAGTGCCTTCCGCCCTCAGCTACACCATGCAGAAGCTGGAAGAGGAGCTGGATGTGGTGCTGTTTGACCGCTCCGGTCACCGTACCAAATTTACCAACGTGGGACGCATGCTGCTGGAGCGTGGCCGGGTACTGCTGGAAGCGGCCGATAAGCTCACCACCGATGCGGAAGCGCTGGCACGTGGCTGGGAAACCCATCTGACCATTGTTACCGAAGCGCTGGTGCCCATTGATGCACTGTTTCCGCTGGTGACCCGTCTGGCCGACAAAGCCAATACGCAGTTTTCGCTGGTGACGGAAGTGCTGGCGGGTGCGTGGGAACGACTGGAACAGGGCCGCGCCGATATCGTGATTGCCCCCGATATGCACTTCCGCGCCTCCACCGAGATCAATACCCGCAAGCTCTACACCATGATGAGCGTCTACGTCGCCAGTGCGGATCACCCGATTCATAACGAGCCGGAACCGCAGTCTGAAGTGACGCGGGTGAAATACCGTGGCATTGCGGTCGCGGATACTGCGCGCGAGCGTCCGGTGCTGACCGTGCAGTTGCTGGATAAGCAGCAGCGCCTGACCGTGAGCAGCATGGACGATAAGCGACGTGCGCTGCTGGCGGGCCTGGGCGTGGCAACCATGCCCTATTCATTAGTCGAGCAGGATATTGCTGAAGGTCGTCTGCGGGTAGTGAGTCCGGAGTATACCCGCGAGGTCGATATTATTATGGCGTGGCGACGTGACAGCATGGGCGAAGCCAAATCCTGGTGCCTGCGCGAGATCCCGCGCCTGCTGGCGAAGAAAAACTAAGTATCATGGTTTCAGGGCGAAGCTAAGACCGGCTCAGGCAATCCATCGCCACCGCCCTGAAGCTGCTGAAATCGCTGCTGTCCCGCAGGCGGGTCATCGCCCGTTCACGCAGGAACGTCACAAACAGATCGTATATCGCCATTGCCTCTTCATACTCACTTTTGCTGATGGCCAGCAGGAAGATGACATAGGCGGTATCGTCGCCCCACGCGATGCCATGCGGAGCCAGCACGGTATAGACCACGGTTTTCTTTGCCAGCAGTCCCAGCGAGTGCGGCAGTGCGATCCCTTCGCCCAGCATGGTGCTGACAATCGCTTCACGCTCTTCAACCGACGGACAGAACGCCGCATCCACAAAGCCCTCCTCCTGCAGCTGATCGCACAGCTGACGAAATAGTTCAGACTGGGTCATCGGCCTGTCAACAATATGAAAATGCTGTGCATCAAAAAATTTCGCCAACATGTAGGGCCGGGTCCGGTCAACCAGCACCAGCTTGCCAATCTGCTCCAGCTGAAAACCGGTGGGAAACGGTGACATCACCACCACCGGTTTCTCTTTTTCACTGAGCCGGATGGTCGAGATAACAAAATCCTCGTCGATACGGCTGCGCGCCTCATATTCGCGCTGTGACAGGCGCGCCGTGACCTGTAACTGCGGGTATTTACGCAGCAGCATTGCCTCAATCATGCGCAGCGTAGAGTTACCGCTGTCGCACACCAGCAGCACCTGCGGATGGCGCTGATAGCCGACGTCATAGTGGCGCTCCAGCCCGACACCGATATGCAGAACCAGAAAGCCGATCTCATTCTCGGAGATAACATACGGGGTATATTTCCCCCAGCTGGTTACCGCCGCTAAGGTGACGTCGTAGGCCATCGGATAGTGCTGCTTGATGTTGCTGAGCAAGGGGTTGGGAATGTGGATCTGATAGCGCACCCGGGTAATCATGGTTTTGATGTGGGTGAGCAGATCGGCACGCAGCTGCTGATCGTTTTGCAGATTGAAGTTGTAGTGCGTGTTGATAAAGCTGAGCAGGTAATCCACCAGCGCGTCGGCGTCATCGGCATTAATAGCGCTGGGGGCGATCGCCTGAATGCGCCGCGCCGCAATATTGACCCGCAGCCAGTTCTCTTCCGCCGGTGAGATCGGTTTGCTGACCAGCGGGCGCATCAGATTAATCAGCTGATGTGCCGCTTCACGCACCTCATCACCAATCTCCTCGGCTCCAGGATCGTTTAACGGATAGCCTTCACTGATGCGACGCACCGCCACGGCGCAGTAAAGCCGCAGATAGCGCTCGCCCTCATCGCTGAGGCGAATATTGTGCTGGGCAAAGCAGTTTTGCAGCAGCGGGCGCAGCGTATCCAGCATGCCGCTGTTAAGCGCTTCAATCGTCAGCAGCGGACTCTCCGGCTGCGCCTGATCGATTTGCCATAACAGATCGGTCAGGCAGGTCCGAATCGCCACTTCGCTGCCGAACAGCTTCATGCCGTAGTGTGGCTTGCTCTCAATAGTAAGATGATAGCGCCCCAGCCATTCGCGGACTTCTGCCATATCATTCTGCAGGGTAGCGCGGCTGACAAACCACTCTTCGGCCAGCTCTTCAAGTTTCAGCGAATAGGCCGCAGTGAGAAAACGGGTCAGCAGGTAGCGAACCCGGTCTGGCGAGGTGCGTGGCACCCGCAGCGGCGACGCGGTGTGCTGCTGCAGATGCTGAAAGCGCTGAGCATCCTCAATCTTCAGCTGATAGCCCGCGCCACGGCTCAGGATAAACTGCGCGCCATGCTCTGCCAGCAGCGCATTCAGCGCCGTGATATCGGTGCGCACGGTGCGGGTCGAGACGGCAAAACGCCGCGCAAGCTCATCCTGAGGCAGCGTTTCGTTTTGCAGGGCATCGAACAGTTGCGCGAGGCGCTGATTAGGAAATCTCACAAGCGTTACCTGTTTGCAGACAGAAAGTGGGAACATCAGCCTACGGCGATCGTCACACAACGTCCATGTTGCGCGATCCGCCTGCTGCAGGCTGATCGTGTCGATCTCTACGCCAGTAGCGTTTTACAGATAGCCAGTAGCTGCTGCACATCTTCGATGCGGGTTTCTCCGCTGGCTTTGTCGATGATCGAACTGTAGACGTGCGGGATCACTTTGCTGACGCCGGACTCCAGCGCAATGCGCACGATCTCGCCGAAATTCTCCAGATCGATACCGCCGGTGGGCTCCAGCCAGAAATCGAGTTTTGCACAGGCTTCCGCCACGGCGCGATACTCATCCACCGCCTGCAGACCGCCCATCGGGAAATATTTCACCGAGCTGCCGCCCATATCCTGCAGCATCGCAATCGCCGTTTCGATAGGCACGATCCCGTCGCGCTGCTTTGCGCTGCGCGGTCCGGTAGAGATTTTCACCTGACCCGGCGTGCCGGTGGGCGAGATCAGACCGTTCACGATGGTCTGTGACTGGCCCAGCAGCGCACGACTGGTGGCGACGCCGGTAAAGACCTGGTTCACATGCTGCGGTTGCAGCACCGCGGAGATCTCACTCACCATCTGTGACTGTTCAGGATCACCCGCACCCAGCCCCACCGACAGCGCATTATCAATCAGCGCAGCATACTCGCGCATATCAGCGATAGCGGCGTCATTGCTGGCGTAGTTTTTTGACAGCACGCCGACCAGCACGTGCCCTTCTGCTGCCTGCCAGATGGCGCGGGCGTTCTCTTTTGATCCCGCCAGGACGTTAAGGCAGATGCGATCCTGATAAAAGTTGGGGGTCAGCGTCATGCGTGTTTCTCTCCGTTTAACAGTGCCTGAATGCGGGTGAAAATAGTGTTCAGTTGATCGGCGCTGACGCTGCGCACGTCTGCTTCAATGATCCCCTCGTTGGCTTTGTAGCCACGGAAGTAGATCGCGACGTCGCCCTTTTTCAGCGCCTGCACCAGATCGCCGGTGCGCTGCTGGATCGCAGCTTCGTCAAAGGCGATCTCCGCGCGGGCAATATCGCGTCCGGCGGCATCCCATACGATCCGAGCCGTCACGCCATGCAGGCCATTGAGCTGCTCAATAAACGGCGTCATTTTTTCCACCATCTGCGCGCCGCTGATTTTTGGCTGCGTCAGATAGTTTTCAATCGCCTGGGTCAGCCCCAGAATCCCCTCTTTGCCCACTTTCATCGCGCGGCCAATGCCGTTGGTCTGGCGTTTGACCCACTCAACGTAGTGGTGTCTGCCAATGACCAGCCCGCTGGTCGGCCCTTCAATCGCTTTTGCGCCGCTGTAGATCACCAGATCGGCGCCCGCCTGGTAGTAACACTGCAGATCCTCTTCCGCGGCCGCATCGACGATCAGCGGTACACCATGCTCACGCGCAACCGCCGCGGCCTGCGCTACATCGAGATGGCTCTTTTGCACGCAGTGATGCGATTTCACATAGAGGATTGCTGCGGTCTGCGGCGTGATCGCCGCCGCCAGCTGGGCAGTTGAGCACTCGTTGCTGTAACCCGCTTCCACCAGTTGCCCGCCACCCAGTGCCACCATGCTGCCGACCGGGGCGCCATAGTTCACGTTGTGCCCTTTCGGCACTACAATCTGGTGCGGGATGGTCAGCGGTGCGGCGTGCAGGTTATCCACCAGCCAGTCATTGTCTTTCACTATCACCGCCGCCACGCACTGGGCGATGCCTGCGGAGGCGCAGGAGACCACCAGCGCGTTCTCCACCTTCAGCAGACCGGCGATATAAGCACCGGTCTTATCCACCAGATCTTTCATTTCGAAGTAGTGGTCGAGGCCGTATTTCACCGTATCGATCACGTCACTCGACGGCGTAGAGACGCCGAGGATCGTCATACGGCCAGAGGCGTTAATTACCGGCTTCAGGCCATACTTTTCATATACCGAGGTCATGCGCTATTCCTTCTTCTGTCGCGATCCACGTACCAGCGACCACGGCCGCCAGCGGAACCAGATGCTTCTCACCGGTTACCTGTTCACCTTCTGAATCGATAAAGGGCCGGATTTCCTCTTTGACGCTAAAAACAGTCAGGTCGGCGTCGTAACCCACTTTCAGCTGGCCCTTGCGCTGCAGGCGCAGTCCTGCAGCCGCATTGACCGTCACGCAGTCGATCACCTGCGGCAGCGTCATGCCGACGCTGAAGAATTTCGACATCACATGCGCCAGGCTGTGAACCGGCCCGGTCAGGCGATTACGGCAGTAGATGTCAGAGCTGATGGTGTCGGGCAGAATGCCCTGCGCAATCGCCACGCGGGCGACCTCGAAGCTGAAGCTGGCGCTGCCGTGGCCAACATCGAGTTTTACGCCACGTGCGATGGCATGTTTTACCGCCGCTTTGAGTTCACCCTGCGGCGTCAGAATGCGGTTGGGTTTGCCATTAAAGCAGTGCGTGATGATGTCGCCCGTGGTCAGCAGATCCGCAATCTGGTCGAGATTGGGTGGATTATTGCCGATATGAACCATCAGCGGCAGACCGCCGCTCTCCTGCTGGATCGCTTTGGCTTTGATCAGCGGCTGAACGCCGTTCTGACCGACCACGCTGCTGCTGATGCGCGCCTTGAGGCCGACAATAAAATCGGGCAGTCGAGCCACGGCCTGCTGCACCGCCTCGCCATCGATCTGCGTCATATCGGCCAGCTCATTCTGAGTGACGATGCCGGTGCGGGCGATATTGATCAGCGCATAGACCTGGGTCTGCGCCGCGCGCGTCAACTGGTAGAAGTCATCGATGTGTTCTGCGCCGGTGCTGCCCGCATCGACCACTGTGGTGACGCCATGCGCCACGCCAATCGCGTCTGCTTCATCATGGTAAATCGGTGATTTGGGATAGCAGTGAACGTGGGAGTCGATCCAGCCCGCGCTGAGGTAGTAGCGGCCCGCCAGATCGCGCTCACGCGGTGCGCTGCCCTGCACCTTGCCGATGGCAGCAATGCGGCCATCCTGCAACGCCATATCGACCACCTGCTCATCGCTGAGGCGCGCATTGCGGATAATCAAGTCGTACATGGTTTCTCCTTAACGACAGCCCGCTGGCGGGCTGCCGGTGAGATCAGAGAGCAATCGGGAACAGCGCACCCAGAATCATCGCGCCGAGGATGGCACCGCCGGTAATCGGCTTGTTCCAGAGATAGAACAGCAGCGCACCCAGCAGCGAGCCCAGACCAATCGGAATGGAGGCCGCCATGGCGGACAGGATGATCAGCGGCCCCAGAAAGCGACCTGAAGCATTACCTGCACCCATCATCACGTCTGCGCCGTAGGTGGAATCGCTCTGATTGATGGTGAATTTACGCGCCAGAATAATCAGGTAGCCAATCGCCACACCAATCACCAGGCCCGTCGCCAGCGAAGCTGCGAAGTTCGCCACGGGGAAGATGATGCCCGCCCCCAGCAGCAGTGCCGGCACACCCAGCCCGACCCCGGTCTGGATCGCGCCGCCGATATCCAGAATACCCACCAGCGAGCCTTCGATAATGCGGGCAAACAGGAAGCTGGCACCGAAGGCGGCGACCGCGCCGTAGACGCCGGTTTCCATCCCTGCGCGCAGCATCGAGACAAACGCCACTTCGTTAAACGCGCCAATACCATAGAGGTAATACATGTGGGTCCCGGCGAAAACGCCCGACGAGAGCAGGCCAACAAAGATCGGGAAAGACCAGTCGGCGTACCAGAAGCCTTTATTTTCGTTCATCACATTGCCTCTTATTTGCCGCTGACTGAGTTGTGGATCATGTCGAGCCAGCCTGGAATGCCGAGCTGGAAGGACTGCAGCAGCTTCATGTCGAAACCGCGGAAGAAGCCGCTCAGCACAAACAGCAGCACAATGGCGGTCATCATTACTTTGGTGACCCGGTTCCAGCCGCTCTCTTCCACGCCTTTACCGATCAGGATCCCCAGCACCAGACCTGGTACGGCGTTGCCCATGATCAGTTGCGCCAGACCGCCAAAAATGGTGGCCCAGAAGCCTGATTTTTTGCCTGCATCGATCGCCGCCAGCCAGAAGATGACCGGCATGACGGTATTCACCAGCAGGTTAGCGGCGGGCACCAGCACTTTGACCGCCGTCACCTGCAGCGCAGCCGGCACCGCAGAGGCAGTGGAGTTAAGGAAGGCGACCACGATCATGCCGATGATGCCGCAGGCGATGGCCATTTTTTTCGGATCGTGCAGCGTCTCCGCCACATTACGATTCTTCACCATCAGGGCAGCCGCACCCCAGTTTGGAATGATGCGATGGTCCACATCCTGCGTGAATGAACCGGCTGCGACAGACGATGCCCAGGCATTGAAAAAGAAGCCAAGACCAAAGGAGAAGTGAGAGGCCGGATCGCCTTCACACGAGTTCAGCTCGCCCAGCGTACGAAACGCCCCCATGCCCTGGGTGGTGGGCGCGTGGAACATACGTGCAGCCCCCGCGCCAACGCCGACGCCTACCAGGCCTCCAATGATCAACGACTTAAACAAAATGATTAAAAACATGTTGTTGTACCTTGTTGTCGTTTTTACCTGCTCTATTCGCGCCGCCACATCGCCCCGGCCTGACCGCCGCGCTATCGCTACAGCAGTGGAATGGGCAAACGGCGGGCTGATGTAAACAGGTTCTGTTTTATGATGCCGCCGTGAACGCCACCTGTTCGGTGTCGAAAACGGTGACGCTGACGGTGATCTCCAGCGTCACGCTGAAGCTCCGCCGTTGGCGCGCCAGAAAGAAAAAGAGAAACTTCTCGGTTCTGACGCTCTCCTGCGCGCGCAGCACCCGGACATCCTGAGGTTCGATGCGCAGCAGAATTTTTTGCGTCGCGCGCAGAACCTGGTTCTGCACACGACTCAGGGCATCGGCAAAGGCTTTCGCTTTGGTATCGCCTTTGCCCTCAACCGTCACCTGGGTAACGTAGTGTTCTTTCATAATCAGCTGCCGTGCTTCTTGTTCCAGGCCTGCACCAGCCGCTCGCCTAACTCTTCTTTATCCATAAAGCCGAAGCCCAGCACCGTGGCGCCTTCATTGATGGCGGTGACGCCTTCGTCAACAGAACGCATGCCGTGTTTGGCTTTGTAGCCATATTTGTTCTGCGCGGTGATAGCACCCGCGCCGCCGCTGCCGCAGAACGAGATGCCGAAATCGGCGTTCTCTGCCTTCATCACGTCACCCAGCTTCATGTCAGCGGCCACGCCTGGCACCACGACAGCACGACCACCCGCTTTCTCAATGCCCGCCGCCACTTTCTGGCCCTTACCTAAACGATCGCCAATCACTACTGTTACCATGGTGTGTTCCTCTTCAGTTATTTGATCGCGCAACTTCAATATGCACTGACAGCAGCCAGGCCTCTTCGCGGGGGAGATTGCCAAACAGGTCGACGACCTGCTGCGCCAGCGCGACCGTTTCAGGCGGAATATCCTCAAACAGCTCCGCTTCCACTTCCGGCAGCGGCTCCCCGCTCAGCGAGCGTGACGCCATTGCCCCGACATGCGATTGCAGCATCTGCTGCTGGACCGCATTGGGCTGAATGCCATGCTGCTGATAGATCGCCGCAATCTGCGTCATTACGCTTTCAGCCAGCTGTTGCACTTTCTCCGGTGGCGCTTCATACACCGGGACGCCGTTATTGCTCACCTTGCTACTCCTGTTAAACCGGATAATTCGCGTTAGAAATAAATTAGCGGTCATGACCCCGGCTGTGGAGAGGCAACATTTCCAGCAGTAAGTGGAAATTGAAGTGAAGGTTGTGCGTCAGATCGCAGGCTGCACGCTTAGTGCGATATGCGTCGCAAAATGCGCAAAATGATGGCATTAGCCTCGCAAGGCGGTGATGTTGTGCGGCGACCAGACTGCCGGGCGGTGGTTTACGGTGCGGTGATAAGCAGAAGTGATGGTAAAAACCGCCGGTCGGGCTGACCGGCAGTCGGATTAGCGGAATTTCTTATGGTTGGTATTACGGATGTCATCAAATTTAGCGGCTTCGCGCTTTGCGCCGTCCACGTTGTTGGCTTTCGCCAGCGCGCTGACCACGTCAATCTGTGCGATAAGTGAGTCAAGGCCCGCGTGGTAGTCTTTGATCTGCGCACTGTCAGCAGGCTGACCTTCCAGCTTATCGGGCGTCGACTTTTTGGCATCCTGCGCCGCGGTTCGCATTTTGGTTAACGCCTGCTGCATCTCCTGCGCACTGTCCGTTTTCTTAACGATTTTCAGATTCGCATTGAGCGTATCCATATCCTGCTCCAGATCTGCCGCATAGAGGCTGACGCTGGAGAACAACAGAGAAGCCGACAACATTGCAATCACATGCTTACGCATCATTACTTCCTTTTTATTGTGATGAAAAAAAAGCAGCCAACAGGCTGCTTCAGGAATTCATCTTTATTGGCCCGCTATCTTCATCTCAGGCAGTAACACGGAACCGCACTGGATATTACTGCGGGTTTCAATATCGTCACCGATGGTCACCATGTTGTGCCACATCTCTTTAAGATTGCCGGCAATAGTGACTTCGCTGACCGGGTACTGAATGACGCCATTCTCAACCCAGAAACCGGCTGCACCGCGTGAGTAGTCACCGGTAATAGCGCTGACGCCCTGGCCCATCAGCTCGGTCACCACTAATCCGGTTCCCATCTGCTTCAGCAGGTCGTCAAAGCTGTGGCCCTGACCCGCAATGCGCCAGTTATGAATACCACCAGCATGACCGGTGCTGGTCAGACCCAGTTTACGGGCGGAATAGCTGGTCAGCAGCCAGGTCTGCAATACGCCATCTTTGATGATGTCGCGCGCCTGAGTCCGCACTCCTTCGCTGTCGAACGGCGTGGAGGCGAGCCCTTTCAGCAGGTGTGGCTGTTCACTGATGGTGAGCCACTCCGGCAGAATCTGCTGACCCATTGAATCCAGCAGGAAAGTCGATTTACGGTAAACGCTGCTGCCGCTGATCGCACCAACCAGATGACCAAACAAGCCGGTCGCCACTTCAGCGGCAAAAATCACCGGGGCTTTCATGGTCGGCAGTTTACGCGGGGCCAGACGGGAGAGCGTACGGCGCGCGCACTCGGCTCCTACCCACTCCGGGCTTTTCAAATCTTCAAATGCACGGCCAATGGTATAGGCGTAGTCGCGCTCCATGTTGCCATCCTGCTCAGCGATGACGCAGCTGGAGAGCGAATGGCGGCTTGAGCAGTAGCTCTGCAACATTCCGTGGCTGTTGCCAAAGACTTTGATGCCGACGTGGCTGTTGAAACTGCCGCCTTCGGTGTTGGTAATTCGCTTGTCGGCACGCAGTGACGCCTGCTCCGCCTGCGCGGCCAGTTCAATGGCGCGGTCAGCGTCAATTTCCCACGGATGGTAAAGATCCAGATCCGGCGCATCATAGGCCAGCAGCTCTGCGTCGGCCAGACCGGCAAACGGATCGGGCGAGGTGTAGCGGGCAATATCAATCGCGGCCTGCACGGTACGTTTGA
Source organism: Pantoea sp. 9140 (assembly GCF_000745295.1). NCBI lineage: Bacteria > Pseudomonadati > Pseudomonadota > Gammaproteobacteria > Enterobacterales > Erwiniaceae > Pantoea > Pantoea sp. 9140. The sequence goes on from NZ_JQNO01000001.1 coordinate 3,323,734, forward strand.
TCGCATCCGGGCTGAGGTCGGTCGATGAGGCACTGCCTTTACGATTCTGATGATAAACGGTGATGCCCAGCGCACCGTCGCTGTTAAATTCAACGTTTTCCACTTCGCCATAACGGGTGCTGACCCCGATGCCGGTGGTCTTACTGACAGCCACTTCCGCGCTGTCAGTGCTTGCTTTAGCCAGTTCAAGTGCCTGCGCAATGGCCTGCTCCAGTACTTTTCGCTGTTCTGCAACCTGAGTAGATACGTTCATCGACCTGCCGTCTAATCTTATGTGTGAATGATTTGAGTCTATCAGAGTCAGAGAACAATTTCGCAGTCACCCGATAAACTGGTAGGATTAGCCTCTTTTTTTTGGGAGCCCGGAAATGACCAGACAGCCCGATGAGTGGCTCGACGATGTGCCAGATAATGACGAAGAAGAAGATGAAGAGATTATCTGGGTCAGTAAGAGTGAAATTAAACGCGATGCAGAAGAGTTAAAGCGCCTGGGAGCCGAACTGGTTGATCTGGGTAAAAACTCGCTGGATAAAATCCCACTGGATGAGCGCCTGCGCACCGAGATCGAACTGGCACAGCGCATCAAGAAAGAGGGTCGCCGCCGTCAGCTGCAGCTGATCGGTAAACTGCTGCGCAGCATTGATGTGGAGCCTATCCGCATTGCGCTGGATAAGCTCAAGAATCGCCATAACCAGCAGGTTGCGCTGTTCCATAAACTGGAAATGCTGCGCGATCGTCTGATTGAACAAGGTGATGAGGCGATGAGCGACGTGATTGCGCTTTATCCCGATGCCGATCGTCAGCAGTTACGCAGCATGATTCGTAACGCGCAGAAAGAGAAAGCGGGCAACAAGCCGCCGAAGTCTGCCCGTCAGATTTTCCAGTATCTGCGCGAGCTGGCCGAAGCGCAGTAATGCCATGGCGGGCAGTCTCGCCCGCCTCCCGGCAGCACTTACCGATAGATATAGAGAATACCGGTGCGCAGCCGCAACTGGCGTTCGCTCGATGTAGCAGAACGTCCGATATCGCCAAAGGTGACGTAAGGCACCCAGACGCGATCGTTGCCAAGCGCATAATCGAACTGTAACTCCTGTTCATAGTCATCATGCTTATTAGCAAACAGTTTCGCATCCGCGTGCTTATACACCAGCTTATAGGTGGTGGTGAGGCGATCGGTTTTATTCCGCAGATAGAGATCAAAACGGTTAGCCGTGCGATGCCGGTCAGTATCGCAATAATCAATACCCCCGGTGCGGCAGTGATCGTCATGGGCATAATCGGTCAGTTCAAGGCGATATAATCCGCCAACAGACCAGCGGTCATTAATTTTATACCAGGGTGCCACACCAAACTTCCATTCGGTGCGCGAGGAGTTAAATTCCGGCTGAATAAAAGGCGATAGCGTCCAGTTCCCCCAGTACCAGGACTTCAGAAAGGTGACTTCCACCACATTTAACACGGTGTCGTTATAATATTTATCTTTTGGATCTGCGCCACCGGTTTTAAATTTGGTTTCGACGCCAAGAAACATATTATCCGGCAGTGTGGTACTCAGCCCCAGCTTGTCATAGTGCGTGCGGTCGCGAAGACGGTACTCGTGCCGGTAATCCACCGTAGCCGTTGCCAGCGCTGCCGCCGAAGTGCATAACAGCGTGACGCCCAGAGCTAATGATCGTGTTGTACTTTTTCCCATAAAAATGTCCTTATTCTCAGTAATAAGGGCAATGAATTATCCGAATTCATTTAACCCAAATTTAACTTATATTTAAACCCTGTATTAATATAAGATGCCACATAAAGAAAACCTGTTAATTGTTTCTTTAATCTGAATCCTTCTGATTATTATTTATTTCTCAGCTGCAACAGAGACGATGCTAAAAATAACCGGCAGGTGTGGCCTTTCTGTTTCAGACACTAATAAAGAAAATATGGCAACTGAAGGAAGAGTGAGCAGATCGGATTCAAACTATGCGGGATTTATTCAGGAAATAATATTAACGGCAATAACGCTTTAAAAAAAAGCGCCCGAAACGGGCGCCTGATTTTCAGGCCAGCCTGTCCAGCAGCTTCTGATGAATGCCACCAAACCCGCCGTTGCTCATCACCAGAATCGTGTCGCCAGGCTGAGCGGCTTTGGCCACCATTTCCACCAGGGTATCGATATCCGCGCTCCAGTGCGCAGGCGGAATGCACGCTTCTGCTACATCTGAAACCTGCCACGGAATATGGTGCGGCTGGAACAGGAAGACCTCATCAGCACGCGCCAGCGACGGCGCCAGGTCGTTTTTGCTGACGCCCATCTTCATCGTATTGGAGCGAGGCTCCAGCACGGCCAGGATGCGCGCTCTGCCACCCACTTTACTGCGCAGGGCAGCCAGTGTCGCCAGAATGGCCGTCGGATGGTGAGCGAAGTCATCATAGACTTTGATGTTATTCACTTCACCACGCAGCTCCAGCCTGCGACGTGCATTGATAAAGGTGTTCAGCGCCTGGCCGGCATCTTCCGGCTTCACACCTACATGCCGCGCGGCAGCAATTGCCATCAGGCCGTTGTGCATGTTGTGTTCGCCCACCAGCGCCCAGTTCACTTCCCCGACTTTCTCGCCGTCGAGCCAGATTTCCCAGTGAGACGCATCGTTGGTCAGCTTCTTCGCCTGCCAGCGCCCGTGCTCACCAACGCTCTCCTGCTCGCTCCAGCAGCCCATCGCCATCACCTGTTTGAGGTTAGGATCATGTTCCGGCAGCAGGATCTTGCCCTGGCCCGGCACGATCCGCACCAGATGGTGGAACTGTTTCTGGATCGCCCGCAGATCGTCAAAGATATCGGCGTGATCAAACTCAAGGTTGTTGAGGATCAGGGTTCGTGGAGAGTAATGGACAAACTTGGAACGCTTATCAAAAAACGCGCAGTCGTACTCATCCGCTTCAATCACGAAGAATGGACTTTTTCCTAATTTTGCCGAGACATCGAAGTTTCCAGGCACACCACCAATAATGAAGCCGGGTTCAAGGCCGCAGGCCTCGAGAATCCACGCTGCCATGCCGGCTGTGGTGGTTTTACCGTGGGTTCCGGCCACGGCCAGCACCCAGCGGTCGCGCAGCACGAAATCGTGCAGCCATTGCGGGCCAGAGAGGTAGGGAATGTTGCGTTCCAGCACTGCTTCCACACAAGGATTACCTCGCGTCATCGCATTGCCGATAATGACTAAGTCAGGCACCGGATCAAGCTGACTGGCGTCATAACCTTCCGTTAATTCAATGCCTTGCTGTTCGAGCAGTGTACTCATTGGTGGGTAAACGTTGGCGTCTGAACCGGTCACCTGATGACCCAGTGAACGAGCCAGCACCGCCAGACCACCCATAAAAGTGCCACAAATCCCGAGGATGTGAATGCGCATAACATGATCCATTACTCAAAAGTTCGGCGCACAGTGTAACGCCGCTCGCAGACGGAAGAAACGGATTAGGACTATGGTTTTTGAAGTTCAATCGGCTAAACTGCGTACGCATCCGTTGGCAGACTGTTACGCGTGCTGCCACTCCATCGAAGATTCAGGGAATGTGTTATGAAAACGTTGGGCGAATTTATCGTCGAGAAGCAGCACGACTTTCCGCACGCCACAGGTGAACTGACGGCGCTGATTTCAGCTATCAAGCTGGGTGCCAAAATTATCCACCGCGACATCAATAAAGCCGGTTTAGTGGATATTCTCGGTGCCAGTGGTGTGGAAAATGTTCAGGGTGAACAGCAGATGAAACTGGATCTGTTCGCTAACGAAAAACTGAAGGCAGCACTGAAAGCACGTGGCATCGTCGCCGGTATCGCTTCTGAGGAAGAAGACGAGTTCGTTATCTTTGAAGGTGAGGAAAACGGTAAGTACGTGGTGTTAATGGATCCACTGGATGGTTCTTCTAACATCGACGTTAACGTTTCCGTCGGTACCATTTTCTCTATTTATCATCGCGTCAGCGAGCCGGGTACGCCAGTGGTTGAAGCGGACTTCATGCAGCCAGGCAACAAGCAGGTTGCTGCCGGTTACGTGGTTTACGGCTCATCCACCATGATGGTGTACACCACCGGTGCAGGCGTGCATGCGTTTACTTACGATCCGTCACTGGGTGTGTTCTGCCTCAGCCACGAACGTATGACCTATCCACCAACCGGTTACACCTACTCGATTAACGAAGGTAACTACATTCGTTTCCCGCAGGGTGTGAAGAAATATCTGAAGTTCTGTCAGGAAGAGGATCTGCCAACGCACCGTCCTTATACCTCACGTTACATCGGATCGCTGGTCGCGGATTTCCATCGTAATCTGCTCAAAGGCGGGATCTACCTCTACCCAAGCACCGCCAGCCATCCTCAGGGCAAGCTGCGTCTGCTGTATGAGTGCAACCCTATGGCGTTCCTGGCCGAGCAGGCGGGCGGTAAAGCCAGCGACGGTCAGAAGCGTATTCTGGATATTCCACCGGTCACGCTGCATCAGCGCTGCCCGTTCTACTGCGGTAATGAGGCAATGGTAAACGACGTTGAGCGTTTCCTGGCCGAGTTCCCGGATTGCCGTCAGGGTTAATCTGGTCGTAGTATAAAAAGAGATATAAAAAGGGCGCGATATCGCGCCCTTTTTGCTTTTACGCCGTCTGTAATCTGAACTGCGCCATGGTTGCCTGAAGCTGATCAGACTGCGCTTCCAGCGACTGAGTCGCGGCGGTTGCCTGCTCCACCAGCGCGGCGTTCTGCTGCGCCGCCGCATCCATCTGCGTGACCGCCAGATTGACCTGCTCAATGCCACGGCTCTGCTCGTCGGAGGCCATCGAGATCTCTTTCATCAGTGCCGTTACGCGCATCACTTCGCCAGAAATCTCATCCATGGTTTCCCCGGCGCGCGTCGCCATCTCGCTGCCCTCTTTGACCCGCGACTGTGAATCACTGATCAACGTGCGAATCTCTTTGGCGGCGTTAGCACTGCGCTGTGCCAGCGTGCGCACTTCATTTGCGACAACCGCAAAGCCACGGCCCTGCTCGCCTGCACGCGCCGCTTCGACGGCAGCGTTGAGCGCCAAAATGTTGGTCTGGAAGGCGATACCGTCAATCACGCTGAGAATGTCGCCGATGCGATTGGCGCTGTCGGTGATCTCATGCATTTTTTCCATCACGTAGCTGACCACCTCAGCGCCGCGATCGGCAGTCTCGGAGACCGCGCTAGCCAGCTGATTCGCCTGCTGAGCATTCGTGGCGTTAAGGCGCACGGTTGCCGTGAGCTGCTCCATGCTGGCCGCCGTCTGCTCCAGCGAAGCGGCAGACTCTTCGGTGCGCTGCGACAGATTGACGTTACCCGCGGCCAGTTCACGGCTGCCGATGTCGATCTGCATACTCGCTTCACGCACCTGACTCACTGAGGTGCGCAGTGACTGCTGCATCCCGCTCAGCGCGTGGTTAAGTCGTCCCAGCTCGTTGTTACTTGACGGTGGTAACGCCTGTGACAGGTCGCCCAACGCGATCTGCTCAAGATGGACAATTGCCTGGTTCAGCGGCTGCAGCAGCATCCGGCGCAGCAGTTGCCAGGCGAGCACCAGCAGCAGCAGGGTTAATACCCCCGCTACGGCGATCAGGATTTTCATTTTGGTTTCGTTGTAGGCCGCCTGTGCGAGCTGGGCTTCGGTGACCTGTCCGGCGAACTGGCTGAAGTCTGTGACAGCTTTGTTGTAGCTTGCCGCCAGCGTCGCCAGGTTGCCTTCCAGCAGCTGGTAATATTCGTCAGTGTATTGCTTGTCCAGCGCGTCCATCATCGGTTTGATGCCCTGGTCGAGATAGGCTTTGTAACTGGCTGAAATCGCATCCGCCAGCATTTTCCCGTGCGCCGTCACCGTTCCGGCATCCACAAAGCGCTTCAGGTTTTGCTGTGATGACACCACATCTGCCTGCGACAGTTTTGTGACTGCCGCGCCCTCTTCCAGCATACCAATTTCAATTTTACGTACCGCCAGCGCCGCATTCGCGCGGGCCCGCATCAGATCTGAATTACTCTGGTAAAGACTGTTCAGCTCGATCCCCTGAATGCGATTGATTACATCCAGCGAGCGATTCCCTTTATTAATTGCCACGATACCCATAAAACTCACCGCCAACAGCAGCAGTGTCATAAATGCCAGCAATGCCAGCAACCCCGTGCGAAGTGATATCTGTTTCATCCTGATGATTTCCGTGTAAGAGAAAAGGCGAAATTTCCAGCGGCCCTAAAACGGAAGAGGTATCGGCAGTAACGCTCCGAAACTTTAACCCTGATTAGAGTTAACAACTTGATCATCACGGAAACATCGCTCAATCTGATCGCCGCCTGCCCGCTATCCGGAGAAAAGAATGAAATCGGGATTACTTCTGATGCTACTGTTCGTCAGTACGGCGACGATAGCAAAGGATTTGCCTTCAGACGCCGCACTGGATCGCTGCCTCAATGACGCCTCTGCGACCCTTGCGATGAACCAGTGCTATGCTGCGGCCACAACGATCTGGGATCAGCAGATGAATCAGCAGTACAACACACTGATGAAAAACCTGACCGGCGACGCTAAAAACAGACTGCGTATTGCACAGCGCGCCTGGCTGAGCTACCGCGACAGCTGGCTTGAGGCGAGCCGCAGTCAGCTGGCGACGCAGGGAACGCTGGGCAGCGTAGCGCTGAGTGCCCAGGGCCTGAGCCTGGTACGCAATCAGGCATTGATGTTGCAGTCACTGGCTTCAGGCAGCTGTGCTAACACTGATGACTGCTGATCGTTAACCCGCTTTTTCGCTGGCACAAGTCAGCGCGTTCATTAACCTTCAGGAAGAAACTATGGCTGCTTACGCTTCAACCCTCATTCTGATCGGCCTCGCCGTGTTGAGTTATTTCGTTCACAACAATGCGGTCACTATCTCCATACTGGTGTTGCTGGCAATTAAAATTACCCCGCTGGCGCAGTTCTTCCCCTATGTAGAAAAACAGGGCATTACCTTAGGCATCATCATTCTTACCGTGGCGGTGATGGCGCCGCTGGCTAGCGGCTCCCTGCCCGCCTCTGAGTTGCTCAAATCCTTTGCCAACTGGAAGTCGATTGTGGCCATTCTGGTGGGGATTTTTGTCGCCTGGCTGGGCGGTCGCGGCGTGAATTTTATGAGCATGCAGCCGTCGGTGATCGGAGGTCTGCTGATTGGCACGGTGATTGGCGTAGCGTTCTTCCGCGGCGTGCCGGTAGGACCACTGATTGCCGCAGGCATTGTTTCGCTGTTTGTGGCGGCTAAGTAGCGTTAGGGCGCATTCCGAAACGCCAAAAAGAGGGCATACTTTCAGAGTCAGTTGGCTATAATAGCCGACACTCAACATACGACTACTGAAGGAATGCCAGATGAGTTTGAACCAGGTGCCAGCAGGTAAAGACCTGCCAGAAGATATCTACGTTGTCATTGAGATCCCAGCGAATGCTGATCCGATCAAATATGAAGTTGATAAAGAGTCTGGTGCCCTGTTTGTAGACCGTTTCATGTCTACCGCCATGTTCTATCCGTGCAACTACGGCTACATCAACCACACCCTTTCTCTGGATGGTGATCCGGTTGACGTACTGGTTCCGACCCCGTATCCACTGGTCCCGGGCTCAGTGATCCGCTGCCGTCCGGTTGGCGTGCTGAAAATGACCGACGAGTCTGGCGAAGATGCCAAACTGGTTGCCGTTCCGCACACCAAACTGTCTAAAGAGTACGATCACATCAAAGATGTGAACGACCTGCCAGAACTGCTGCGTGCACAGATCACCCACTTCTTTGAGCACTACAAAGATCTGGAAAAAGGCAAATGGGTGAAAGTGGATGGCTGGGATAACGCCGAAGCCGCTAAAGCCGAAATCATCTCCTCTTACGAGCGTGCACAGAAGAAGTAATTCTGCTGCCGGTTTGTGAGTCGAAAAAAAAACACCGTCCAACTGGACGGTGTTTTTGTTCAGGCCTCTGGCTCCTCATCGCGCTTCAGCCAGTCACCACTCATAATGCGCTGGCGTCCTGCCACTGAGCGTTGATAGACATAAAGCCATGCACTGCCAAACGGCGTCTGAGTCAGATAACGTTTGTACTCTCCCCCTTTGGTGCGAAGCGCATCCAGCTCCGCAAGGGTTGAGGCATCAATGCGGTACACTTCACACTGTACCGCTCCATTGCCCTCTATGACGCCGGGATAATGCCCCAGACTGTAAAGCTCAAAGCCTTCAATCTGGTGATCACCCAGCCACTGCGCATTCGTCATCCAGTGACTGTTTCCCTGTTTGCGCCGTAAACTGCCGTAGACAATTATTCGCATTGCTAAAACTCAAACTGATAGAGCAAATCGAGAGCCTGATCCACACCGGATACGGCTTCCAGATAGAGCTTAGGCATCAGGCGGTAACGCAAGGTTAACGTCGCCAGTGAATCAAATATGCCAACACCGTATTTTACCTGCAGACCCGGTAGTACATAGCCACTGACCTGCACCTGCTGGCTGTCGCCAACACCCGCAGTATCAACGGCCAGATTACTGACACCGAATGTCTCCCCGATTTTACCCACAACCTGCCCACTTTGTGCAACCCCTAAGCCAACAAGGGCCGAAGTAAGGGCGTTACTGTCGCCGTCACTGCCCAGTCCCTGACCGCGCAGCAGGTAGGAAAGCGCTTCCTGCTGCGACATTGCCGGATCGGAGAAGACTTCTGCTTTCGGCTCATCAGCAAGGCCAGTGACGCGCAGACCGGCGGTGACGCCATCTTCAGTCGCATCCGGGTTACGGATAGCTTCCAGATTGACGTAAGGCTGATCCGGCGGACCGGCAAACTGCAGTTCACCTTTGCGCACAATCAGATCCTGACCGTAGGCGTGGAAACGACCGGACGGAATGTTGATCTGGCCATTCAGACCAAGCCCTGTCCTATCCTGTACCAGTTTAAGATCGCCATTCAGTTTCGCTTTCAGGCCAAACGCCGAGAGCCGCACATCGTTACCGACGTGGATCACCAGATTACTGTTAATCGGGATCGCGGCGGTTTGCGGTGCAATTGGCTTCAGCTGTTCATCCAGCATCACCTCATCCGACGAGACGCCAGTCGCGCTTTCCGGCACTTCCTGCACCGTGATGCGCGCCCACGGAATGTCGACCCGGCCATCAAGGTTAAAGGCGGCTGGCGTCGCTTCAAACACCAGATCCGGCGAGACATCCATACGCACCATTGGCGGCACGGTCACGCGAACCCGGCTGCCCTGCGCCGCAATGCGCGCACGCCAGTTATCAAGCTGACTCCAGTCCGCGTTACCGCTGAGGTTAATGTTGCCCTGCGCGGTCTGCACCAGCCCGTTCAGGGTCGAGCTCATGCCGTTGAACACCAGATTCAGGTTAGCGGCTGTGAGATCGACTGGCATAAAGTTGCCATCCACATCGACACCCGTCAGACCAAGCTGACCAAATACCTGCGGCTGCTGGATGCTGCCACCCAGACGCAGGCTGCTGTTCAGGCTGCCTTTGATCTTCTCACCCTGCATCAGCGCCGGATTGATCATCGCCAGCGAGATATTGCGGATATTAACGTTGCCGCCCAGCGTACGGCGGTTTTGCGGATCGTCGATCTGCACGTTGCCATCCAGCTGCCCGTTTTTGGCGATGCGGATCAGCCAGTCGAGCTTAGCACGTCCGTTTTGCAACGCGGCATTGAGGTTCAGCGTGTCGAAGGCGATCGGCAGGTTATTGCCCTGCACATCCTGCACCACTTTCACGCCGTTGCCTTTCAGCGCCACGGTGCCGGTCGGCAGCGCGCCGTCGGCCGTCCAGTTGACGCGCGCATCGCCGCTGAACAGGCCGCTGAGCTGGGTCGCATCCGGCATAAACGGCTTCACCATCGCCAGGTCAAAGCGATTCAGCACGACATGCGCCTTGCCTGCCGGCCCGGCTTCTACCGGCTCTGGTACACAAATCTGTGCATTCGGGTTCTGCCAGCAGTGCGGCCCGATGGTCGCCGTCTGGCGGCTATTGAGATAGTCGATGGCCATCGCGCGGGTCAGACGCCACTCGCCGACAGGCGTATCAAAATGGGTATCGTTCAGCGTGCCTCTCCAGCGTTCGGTCTGGCGATCGAAGCTGCCGTTCAGCGCCAGCTGGCCAGAGACCGGTTTGCCCTGCACATTCAGCTTCAGCTGATGCTGATGCTCGTTGCCGTCCGCATTCAGCGTCAGCAGGCTGATGTTCAGCGCATCCTGCTTCAGTTGCTCGACGCGCAGTTGCAGTTTACCCGCCACCTGTTCGCCGGAGCGCACGTCACCATTCAGCGTAACGCGATTGATCTGCATCTGCTGCCAGCGCAGACCACGGGCATTGAGATCGGCCAGCAGCTGTGGGGCTTTCAGGGTGCCACGCGCTTTGATAGTGCCGTTGACGACACCGCCCAGACCTGGCAGCGCATTGTCGAGCTGTGGCGCGTCGATGCTGGCATCAAGATCCAGACTATCGCCCAGCGCCCCTTTGACATCCAGATGGTTGCGTCCCAGCGCCAGCTTAATGCCCGGCACCGTCCACTGGTTGTAGCTGTTACCGGTCAGCGAGCCGTCAGCGGTCACGGCGTTCTGCTTCACGTTTCCTTTCAGTTGAAGCTGCGGCACACTCAGCTGCCAGCTGCCGCCATAGAGACTGCCGCGGGTGGTGATTTTTCCATCCAGCCGCGCCGGCCAGTCAGGATACTGTTTTGCGGTGTTGATCCCGGCCAGCGTCAGCTCACTGCGCCAGCTGATCGCCTTGCTCCAGTCCACCAGCGCGGTGAGGTCAATGTTGCCCTGCAATGCAGCCACGCGCAGGCAATCCAGGCTGAACTGTTCAACATTGCCTTTACCCGTCAGCGAGACAGTGGCTGGTGGTACGGACTGGCCCTTCACGGCGGTCTGCATTGACATCACATAGTCGGTGGCTTTGCCTTTGAACTGATAGTCCAGGTTATCCGCCTGATACTGAACCGGGCCGGTTAACGGCCAGCGCAGCTGCGGACTGGTCAGCTGCAGCGACAGCGGCAGTCCCGCCACGGCCAGTTGAGTTGTCGCATCCAGCTGTGCTTTCACCGGACCGGAAAGATTCAGTCCCAGCTTCAACTCGTCGCGCATTGCACCATTCAGTTTCAGCGCCAGCTTTTCGCCTTTGATCGGGTCGGTGTTAACCGTGCCGTTCAGGGTGAAATCGACCGGCCAGTTATCCGCCAGCGTCGCCTGTCCGCTGCCGTTGAGGTTGCCAAGATTCGAGTCCACTTCAAGCGTCGTCAGTTGCATATGACGATCGGCAGTTTTAACTTTCAGCAGTAACCGGCTGACGGAGATATCGGTGTCGCCGGTAATGCGCAGCTGTTCACCCAGAATCTGCTGCACCTCAATATCCAGCGGCAGACGGAAATCGGGCAGCGCAGGCAGCAGCGGTTGGGCAAACATCGCCTGCAGCGTTTCACCCAGCGGTTTCTCCGCAGGATGAGGCTGCTGAACCTTCGGCTCCACCACCTCTTCATTCACGACTTTCGCCGCTTTCGGCAGCGCAATCAGCAGGCTTTGAATATGGGTCGGATTCAGCGTCAGCGCGCGATCCTGCCATTGCAGGCCAGTAGTGAAGTCGAGCAGCGAGATCGCCGTGTCATCCACTTTGACATTGATGTTGTGCAGGCCAAGGTGACGCAGCGTAATCGGGTATGGCGTACTGAGGTTGGTGTTGCCACTTTCCTCTTCCGGCGCTGGCGCAGCAGGTGTCATCTTCTTACTGTCGACGACCACGCTGATATCACGCAGGGAAACATCGTTAACGCATACGGAGGAGTGCAGCAGGCAGTTGAGATCCACCGCCAGATGGATTTGCCCGGCATCGACGCTGACGCCTGGCATCTCAAAACGCAGACCGTTGAGCGTCAGGTTACGCCAGCCGCCATCAACCTGTCTGATGGACAGGCCGGGCACCCAGCGCGATGCCCCCTTCAGCACTAAATGCAGCCCCGGCGTGGTACCGATTAAAAATGCCACACCGCCCAACAGCAGTACCAGAAAGATCAGAATACCGATCAGGACCTTTTTCCACAGCTTCATAGTTCTGGCCCCAGCCCTACGTAAAATTGTAATCCATGTGCCTCGTCATCCCCGATGGGTCTGGCGATATCAAATTTGATGGGGCCAACCGGCGAAGACCAGCGCACGCCGACGCCCGCGCCGGTTTTGATATTGCTCTGTTTGATGTCGTTAACGGCTTCACCCGAGTCAACGAACACCGCGCCCCACCATTTTCCGGTGACGTTGTACTGATATTCCAGCGATCCGGTGGCGAGTTTGGATGCACCAGTGAGTTTGCCGTCGTCGTCACGCGGTGAAATGTTTTTGTATTTGTAGCCGCGAATACTGCGGTCGCCCCCGGCAAAGAAGCGCAGATCCGGCGGCACTTTGTCAAAGTCGTTGGTTTCGATCCAGCCAAGATTGCCGCGCGCCACAAAGCGATGGCTGTCGCCCAGCGTGCGGATCCAGACGTTCTGCGCCTGCAGGATCAGGAAGTCAACGTCTGAACCCCAGGTCGTATCCGAGACGTCCACCGAGTAGCGCTGTGAATCGCCCCACGTCGGCATCAGACCGCCCCGCGAACGGGTGCGGTTTACGCTGACGCCGGGATAGAGCAGCATCGTGGTGTTGGTCACGCTGCCCTGCGTAAAGTGATCCAGGCTCCAGCGCAGGTTAACTGCCTTCTGCCAGCCGCTACTGCTGTCCCAGTTGCGCGACATCGCCAGCGTCGTGGTGTCGGCTTTAGTGTCGTTGAGGTCGGTGCGCTTCAGGCCGCCAGAGAAGGTGTAGTACTGCTCCAGCGGGCTTTTCAGCAGCGGCACTTTGTAGCTGAGATCGACCTGCTGTTCCGGCGCAGAAACGTAGGCGCTGGCCGCCAGGCTGTGGCCGCTATCGTTGATCCACGGTTTTTTCCAGGTGCCTTTCAGGCGCGGACCGACATCTGTGGAGTAGCCGACACCGGTTTCAATGGTGTTTTCGGTGCGGGGCGACATCACGGCATTCAGCGGCAGGACTTTAGTCTGACGTCCCTTGCTGAACTCCGGCGCAACCACCACCGAATTAAACCAGCCGGTAGCGGAGAGACGACGATTCAGCTCGGCTAAATCGCGGGAGCTGTAGTAATCCCCCTCTTTGAACGGCACCAGGTTCTGCAGGTACTCTTCGCGAATCTGCGAACCCTGGAACGTGACGTCGCCAAAGCGATAGCGCTCGCCGCTGTCGTAATCAATATCCCAGAAGGCTTCCCGCCGCTCTACCGAGACGCCGAGCTGGCTTTTTTTAAAGGTGCCGTCGAAATAGCCGTTACGCAGCGCAAGATTTGAGAAGCCGCTTTTGAATTTGTCATATTGCCCGTGGTTAAGCTGCGTACCCACTTTGGGCCGTCCCTGCTTCACCCAGGCTTTATAATCTGCGTCATTGCGCGCATCGCCTTCGACCACGATGGTGCTGCCGCCGATTTTTACCGGTTCGCCGGGGGTGACATGGGCCACTAATACCGGGCGTCCGCCCTGCGCTGGCGCGGGGCGGGATTCAAAATCAATGGTGGGCTCATAATAACCGAGTGCGCGCAGCCCCTCTTTTATCGCAACAGAAACACGCGCACGAAAACGACCATCGTTAGAGACCTCATCGCTGCCGATGGTCGACAGGCGCGCCCTGACATTTCGCTGAAGATCCCCGGTTAAGCCGTCTACCTGTAATCGCACTGTCGCCGCCTCAAGGGCGGGCGCGGCAAGCAGCAGGCCAGCCATGCAATAAACATAAAATCGTGGCACCTGTACTCCTGTTAATCATGCCGGCCCCTTTTCCGCGGGGCACTTATTAATCATCTTTGCCCGCACTACCGCAACGGCAACACCCTCATCATAGCCGCACTTTATGGTAAACGGCGACGCAACGCTGACATCTAAGTCAAATAACAGGGTATTGTCGGTAAATGGGGATCGCGATACAACTCCCGAGGGGCGGAATGATCAAATCCGGATGACTCACTCAGATAAATCCGAGTCAATAACCGGCCGCTCTGGACGCAGATGCGGTGTGATGCGGCGGTTTGCCCTCTGGCGGCACAATGAGCGCTCCTGCTATAATCTGCCACCACAGGCATTCCGCCTGTTTTCATTTCTGCCCCGACATCTTTTTCCTGTCGAACAGGCGCAGACATTTTTGGCACGGATAGCTGTGATTCACGGATAAACCAACTCTGTTTGCGCTTACCCACGCTGCCCAGGCCAAAAATGACAAGTGGATAACCCTTTGGATCTCATATGTTAGATAGCTTGCTTGTCATTCTGTTGCTGATCGTAATCAGTGCCTTTTTTTCTCTGTCAGAGATATCGCTGGCGGCCGCCCGTAAGATCAAACTGAAACTGCTCGCCGATGAAGGCAATGTTAATGCGCAGCGTGTGCTTAAAATGCAGGAAACGCCGGGCATGTTCTTCACCGTGGTGCAGATTGGCCTTAACGCCGTCGCCATCCTGGGCGGTATTGTCGGCGACGCTGCTTTTTCACCGGTTTTCAGCGGCCTGTTTAACCGCTTTGTTTCACCGGAACTGGCGGAGCAGCTCAGCTTTATCTGCTCCTTCACCATCGTCACCAGCCTCTTTATCCTGTTCGCTGACTTAACGCCGAAGCGGGTTGGCATGGTCGCCCCGGAAACCATCGCGCTGCGCATCATCAACCCAATGCGTTTCTGCCTGCTGGTGATGCGTCCGCTGGTGTTTCTATTTAACGGCCTGGCCAACGTCTTCTTCCGCATATTCAAACTGCCGATGGTGCGTAAAGATGACATCACCTCTGACGACATCTATGCCGTCGTTGAAGCGGGTGCGCTGGCGGGCGTGCTGCGTAAGCAGGAGCACGAGCTGATTGAAAACGTGTTTGAGCTGGAATCGCGTACCGTTCCCTCTTCAATGACCTCACGTGAGAATATCGTCTGGTTTGATCTGCATGAAGATGAGACCAGCCTCAAGACCAAAATCGCTGAGCATCCGCATTCTAAGTTTCTGGTCTGCAGCGGTGATATCGATCATATCGTTGGTTATGTCGACTCTAAAGAACTGCTGCTGCGTGTGCTGGGCAATCAAAGTATGGCGCTGAACAGTGGCCTGCAGATTCGCTCTGCGCTGATTGTGCCGGACACGCTGACCCTCTCCGAAGCGCTGGAAAGTTTTAAAACCGCTGGTGAAGATTTCGCAGTGATCATGAACGAGTATGCGCTGGTCGTGGGCATCATTACTCTGAATGACGTGATGACCACGCTGATGGGTGACCTGGTGGGCCAGGGCATGGAAGAGCAGATTGTGGCGCGCGATGAAAACTCATGGCTGGTTGAGGGCGGTACGCCGATTGATGACGTGATGCGCGTGCTGGACATCGATGATTTCCCGCAGTCAGGCAACTACGAAACCATCGGCGGCTTTATGATGTATATGCTACGTAAGATTCCGAAGCGTACTGATTTTGTGAAGTTTGCTGGCTACAAGTTCGAGGTGGTGGATATTGATAGCTATCGCATCGACCAGCTGCTGGTTACCCGCATCGACGAACGACCGCCTGTGCTGAGCATGACGAAAAGCGAAGAAGAGTAGAATGACCGAGGGCCAGGTTCAGACTGTGAAATAAATAGTCTGACGGGCCAGACACTAAGGGCGCCATCGGCGCCCTTGATATTAGTTGAACTCAAGCTTGAGACGAACGACCTGGCGGTTAATTTCTGACATCACGCTCAGATGCTGTTTGTCTTTGACGCGCGGGATTAAGACTTTCCCTTTATCGAACTCAAACGCGCCAACGTCCTTGATATACAACCTTCCTTTGAACAGCGTTTTTACATATTTCGCTATTTGTAGCGGATTATAGCGCTGGAAGATCTTCATACTGACTAACTCCTGTACATTTTTAAAGCACGCTTCGCCGTTTCCAAATTTGGTTCCAGCCCATGAAGCGCGAATTCGCGATAACTATAGAACACTAAAATCGACTGGTGTTCCGAAAAGTGAATTTTTTTACTGAATTGACACATCATTACAGAACACTCTGTTATCAGGGTCATACAAGACAGTATAAACCTTCATTGGTTAAGGAATTGTGGTGTCCATAACAAACCTGACACCTTTCCATGACAGGCGCATCATCCCTGCTTACTATTGCAGTAAAATGACTGACTGGTCCGATCACTTAAGGAAATAGCAATGCGAAACATTCTGACCGCTGTGGCGTTGTCTTTGCTGATACCAGCAAGCGTGATGGCCCATGACCTCAGGCTGGGATCACGAGTCCCCGCCACTGGCGTCAACGATAAGGGCGAATTGTTATTACAGCAGGAGAAGTTTAGCTACAAAAACTGGAATAGCGCGCAGATCAGTGGAAAAGTTCGTGTGGTCCAGCATATTGCTGGTCGCTCTTCCGCTAAAGAGATGAATGCGGCACTGATAGAGGCGATCAAAGCGGCGAAGCTGCCACACGATCGCTATCAGACCACCACTATCGTGAATACCGATGACGCCATTCCTGGCACCGGCATGTTTGTTCGCAGTAGCGTCGAGACCAACAAGCAGCAATATCCGTGGTCGCAGTTTATCATCGACAGCAAGGGCAATGTCCAGCACGCCTGGCAGTTACAGTCGGGCGGTTCCGCCATTGTGGTACTGGATAAACAGGGCAAGGTGAGATTTGTGAAGGATGGATCGCTGACGCAGGATGAAGTGACAAAGGTGATGGCGCTGCTGGCCTCACTGCTGAAAGAGTAATCGCTGAAATCCCGGCGGTCACAGCGCAACCGCCGGGATTTCATCAGCCTGCAAATTCAGACAGCATTAAAACAAGGAGACGCGGAAGCCAGGATTAAGGAAGGATTCGCGTGGCGCGTAGTCCAGGGTTTTACCCTGCCAGTCATGCACATGGGCGCCAGCGGCCATCGCCACGGCGTGACCCGCGCCGGTATCCCAGATGTTGGTGGGCCCGAAACGGGGATAGAGCTGGGCTTTACCTTCCGCCACCAGGCAGAATTTCAGAGAAGAGCCGGTGGCGACGGTCTGATGTTCACCCAGCTGTTTCAGGTACTCTTTCATCTCGGCGTCATCGCCATGTGAGCGGCTCACCACGACCAGCGGAGGACGCGCGTCACGGGCATGAATCTGTTCACGCTGACCGCCCTCTTCTTTCCACGCTTTACCGTCTGCAGCGGCGTACATGACGCCCAGCACCGGTGCATAAACCACGCCCATCACCGGCTTGCCCGCTTCGATTAGCGCAATATTGACGGTAAATTCGCCGTTGCGTTTGATGAACTCTTTGGTGCCATCCAGCGGATCGACCAGCCAGTAACGCTGCCAGTGCTGACGCACCTCCCAGGCTGGGGGATCTTCTTCTGACAGCACCGGGATCTCTGGCGATAACTGCTTCAGGCCCTTCATGATAACGTTGTGCGCCGCAATATCCGCAGCGGTCACCGGTGAATCGTCCGATTTGTGAGAAACGTCAAGCGGCGCGGCACCGTTATAGACCTGCATAATCGCGTCGCCCGCTTCGCGTGCCAGTTGGCAGATTTGCTCTAACATTTTTCACCTCGTTGTGTCTGTCTGCTGCGGGATAGGTTCACCCCAGCTAGTGACATTTTAGCAGTTCAGCCTGCAGTGCTCATGTGCAGGCAGGGTGACCCATCAATTCATAGATATATCAATATCATAGTTATCCGACAATCGCCACGCCTGCGCTGCTGCGCCTTCGTCGTATAAGAATCCGCCGCTGGCTGATGCGTCAAAACGTTATATCCATCACGATTTAAAATGACTATCTGTCATGCTTTTACATTATTTTGAGAGCCTTAATTTAATTTGCAGCAGGAGCAAGCATGTTTAAGCCCGGAATGATGTTACTGGCCCTGAGCGTTTCCGTCGCAACCCAGGCCGCAACGGTAGATTTGCGGATACTGGAAACCACCGATCTGCATAGCAATATGATGGATTTCGACTATTACAAAGACACCCCAACCGCGAAGTTTGGCCTGGTGCGAACCGCCACGCTGATTCACGCCGCGCGCCAGGAGGTGAAGAACAGTCTGCTGGTCGATAACGGTGACATCATCCAGGGCAGCCCGCTGGGTGATTATATGGCGGCCAAAGGATTACGTGAGGGCGAGATCCATCCGGTCTATAAGGCGCTCAATACGCTGGATTACAGCGTCGGCAACCTCGGTAATCATGAATTCAATTATGGCCTGCCCTACCTGAAAAAAGCGCTGGCAGGCGCCCGCTTTCCTTATGTAAATGCCAACGTGATTGACGTGAAGAGCGGCAAACCGCTGTTTACCCCATACATCATCAAATCCACCACGGTGGTTGATCGCGACGGCAAAACACAGACCCTGAAGATTGGCTATATCGGCTTTGTGCCGCCGCAGATCATGGTGTGGGATAAAGCCAACCTGCAGGGCAAGGTGCGGGTCGATGACATCACCGAAACGGCACGCCGTTATGTGCCTGAGATGCGCGCGCAGGGTGCCGATCTGATTATCGCTATCCCTCACTCCGGCCTGAGCAGCGAGCCGTATCACACGATGGCGGAGAACTCAGTTTACTATCTCAGCCAGGTGGAAGGCATCAACGCCATCCTGTTTGGTCATGCACATGCGGTCTTCCCCAGTGAGGAGTTCGCCGCCATTAAGGGTGCGGACATTGCTAACGGCACGCTGAACGGCATTCCGGCGGTGATGCCAGGCATGTGGGGCGATCACCTGGGCGTGGTCGATCTGGTGCTGAGCAATCAAGATGGACACTGGCAGGTAAGCAGCGGCAAAGCGCAGGCGCGGCCGATTTATGATATCGCCGCGAAGAAATCGCTGGCGGCGGAAGATCCGGCGCTGGTGCAAGTGCTCGCTGACGATCACCGCGCGACGCGGGAGTTTGTGGCGAAGCCGATCGGTAAGTCCGCCGATGTGATGTACAGCTATCTGTCGCTGGTGCAGGACGACCCGACCGTGCAGATCGTCAATAATGCGCAGCGCGCCTACGTAGAGCACTTTATTCAGGGCGATCCGGATCTGGGCCGACTGCCGGTGCTCTCTGCTGCTGCGCCGTTTAAAGCGGGCGGACGTAAAAACGACCCATCGAGCTACACCGAAGTGGAGAAAGGCGCGCTGACCTTCCGTAACGCCGCCGACCTTTATCTTTATCCCAATACGCTGGTGGTGATGAAAGTCACGGGCGCACAGGTCAAAGAGTGGCTGGAGTGTTCGGCGGGCCAGTTTAACCAGATCGATCCGCACAGCAGCAAAACGCAGTCGTTGATCAACTGGGATTTCCGCACCTATAACTTCGACGTCATTGATGGGGTAAATTACCAGATCGATGTGACCCAGCCTGCGCGCTACGATGCGGAGTGTCAGCTGATCCACCCGGATGCTTCACGTATCCGTCAGCTCACCTGGCAGGGTAAGCCCGTCGATCCGCAGGCCATTTTCCTGGTCGCGACCAATAACTATCGCGCTTACGGCGGCAAGTTTGCTGGCACCGGGGATAAATACATTGCCTTTGCTTCGCCGGACGAGAACCGGGCAGTGGTTGCGGCTTATATCAGCGCGGAAACCAAAGCACACGGTGAAGTGCAGCCGAAGGCGGACAATAACTGGCGTCTGGCACCGATTACCTCATCCACCCCGCTCGATATTCAGTTTGAAACGGCACCGGGTGATAAGGCGACCGGCTTTATTCAGCAGCATGCACAATATCCGCTTCAGCCCAAAGGGACAGACGCGATTGGCTTTGCGCTGTGGCAGGTGAATTTACAGCAGAAATAAGGCGGGAGAAGACGCTGCAACCGGGTTGGTTGCAGCGTCCGGGTATTACAGAATTTCCAGCAGCTCAACTTCGAAGATCAGGGTGCTGAATGGCGGGATAGAGGCACCCGCACCGCGCTCGCCATACGCGAGGTTCTGTGGGATGACCAGTTCCCATTTTGAGCCAACCGGCATCAGAGTCAGTGCTTCGATCCAGCCAGGGATAACACCGCTGACCGGGAATTCTGCCGGTTCGCCACGGGCAACCGAACTGTCGAATACGCTGCCGTCGATCAGTTTGCCGGTGTAGTGAACGCGTACGCGGTCCTGACGTGATGGGATTGGACCTTCGCCCTGAGTAATCACGCTGAACTGCAGGCCTGATTCGGTGCTGCTCACGCCTTCACGCTGCGCATGTTCCTGCAGGAACGCCTGACCTTCTGCTGCCATGGCTTCGGTACGCTCACGACGTACGCCTTCCGCACGTTCGTGTACTTCACGCAGTGCGCGATGAACCACGTCAACCGGTACGGCCGGTGAGTTCCCTTCCAGCGCGTCGCGCAGACCCGCGAGCAGTGCTTCTGGTTGCAGACCCTGCAGACCAGATTCCAGCAACTGCTGGCCAACCTGTAAACCAATACCGTAACTTGCTTGTGCTTCGACGCTGTCGAAAGAAGGGGTAGTCATCTTCGTTCCTTTCACTCTCGGATAAATTCGAACCGGCAGCATAGCAGCGCAGGCCGCTGGCGTAAAATGCCCTGCGTCGCAGATGACTTTTGCGGGGGAAAGAGAAACAATAGAGCCGTCAAATTTATCAATGCTGGCAGGCACTTCGCGCCGGTATTGCCCATACTATAACTATCGATGGGGATCATCCCGTCTGTAGCACCTGAATAAGAGAGCAAACATGGGCCAGATTGCCCCACGACGCCGCAGGATGCGTGCACAACATATTGTATCCCGGCTGCAGAGCTGGCTGGCCGCACGCAGGCCACAGCAGCCTGCCGGAGAGGAGAAACCCCGAATGGCTTCAGACGCGTCATCCCGCCTGCCGACATGGCTTCAGCGTATCTGGCATTTTACCGACCACATTCGCTGGATGGACCCGCTGCCTGCGCCGCACCGTCGGGGCATCGTTGCCGCTCTGCTGGTGATGCTGGTGGCGTTTCTCTGGCCCGCCAGTACATTGCGCTATCCGGTTGAGCAGCCTGTCGCACCGCAGGCTGAGAAAGAGGTGCCGATGCAGGCGGATATTTATGAAAACAACGGTACCCGTCAGCCTTCATCCTCGCAATCTCAGCAGACGCCAAAAGCCGATTCTCAGGGGGAATGGCGTAACCTGACCATTGCATCCGGTCAGACGCTGGCGCAGCTGTTTCGTGACAATAGTCTGCCGGTCAATGATGTGTTTGCGATGGCGCGGGTGGAAGGCAGCGATCAGCCGCTCAGCACACTGAAAAGTGGCCAGCAGGTTAAAATCCGTCAGGATGCGCAGGGCGTGGTAACAGGACTGACCGTGGATGGCGCTAACGGCCCGGTGCTGTTTACCCGTCAGCCCGATGGCAGCTTTATTCGCGCGCAGTAACGCGAACAGTGCCTGGAGAAAGGCATAAAAACAAAAACGCCGGCACAGGGCCGGCGTTAATGTCGTGCTCAGTTAATCAGGATTAACCAGCAACAACTTTCACGTTCAGTTTAGCGAAGACTTCGCTGTGAACCTGGAAGCTTACTTCATGCTCACCGGTAGTGCGCAGAACGCCGTTTGGCAGACGAACTTCGCTCTTAGCCACTTCAACCCCTGCTGCAGTCACTGCATCAGCGATGTCGCGGGTACCGATTGAACCGAACAGTTTACCTTCATCGCCTGCTTTAGACGTGATGGTTACCGTGCCCAGTGCATTGATTTTCTCAGCGCGAGCAGTTGCTGCAGACTGAACGTCAGCCAGTTTGGCTTCCAGTTCAGCACGGCGTGCTTCGAAGAACTCAACGTTTTTCTTAGTAGCAGGAACAGCTTTGCCCTGTGGTACTAAGAAGTTACGAGCGTAGCCCGCTTTAACGTTAACCTGATCACCCAGGGTGCCAAGGTTTGCTACTTTATCAAGCAGAATAACTTGCATTACCTTATCCTCTTAAAGTCGTTAATGGACAGTTGCCGATTACTGATGACGATCAGTGTACGGCAGCAGAGACAGGTAACGCGCGCGCTTGATGCAGCGAGCCAACTGACGCTGGTATTTTGCACGAGTACCGGTGATACGGCTCGGGACAATTTTACCGCTTTCGGTAATGTAGTTTTTCAACGTTGCGATGTCTTTGTAATCGATCTCAACAACGCCTTCCGCGGTGAAACGGCAGAACTTGCGACGACGGAAATAACGTGCCATTAGGCTAGTCTCCAGAATCTATCAATTCAATCTGCTCGGCATGGAACACCACTTTGCTCTGGCCATTTCGTGCCTGATGGCAACTAATGAAACCGTCGAGTGTGAGTTGCGTGCCGACCGTTATATGTTGAGTAATCACCTGATGGGCGCTGCCGCTAATAATAACAGGCATACGACACCAGGCTTGCCGGTGAAACCCGGCCTCCTCCTGCACTGAGCGGTGCTCAAGCACGAACTGACAGTGAGGAATTCCTGACGGGCTAACTCTTCGAACCGGTGTCCTGCACACAGTGCCAGACAGGCGAAGCCGATTGACCGTCACGATGGATTACTCTTCAGAATCCCCAGCATCTGACTCATCAGCGGATTCGTTAGCAAAATCTTCGCGACGATCACGACGCTCATCTTTCGCTTTAACCATCGGCGATGCTTCAGTTACCGCGTTTTTAACGCGCATAACCATGCTACGGATAACGGCGTCGTTGAAGCGGAAGTTCGTTTCCAGCTCATCGATCGCTTCCTGCGGCGCTTCAACGTTCATCAGAACGTAATGCGCTTTGTGCAGTTTGTTGATCGGGTAAGCCAGCTGACGGCGGCCCCAGTCTTCCAGACGGTGAATCGTGCCTTCTGCACCAGTGATAGCACCAGTGTAACGCTCGATCATGCCAGGAACCTGTTCGCTCTGGTCAGGATGAACCATAAATACGATTTCGTAATGACGCATCGAAATTGCTCCTTACGGATTATTCAGCCTCCTGTCGGGGTCAACCGCGGCCCATGGAAGCAAGGAACGTTATAGGCTGTGTCCCACAAAGGTTCGCTGTGACGAGCGCTTGTGGGACACAGCCTGAGAATGCGGCTGAAAAATTGACGCGTAATCATACTGGCGACGGCCCCTGAACTCAAGCGCACATTTAAACAAATTGCCGGCAGCGTGCCAGATACCGTGGCTTTTTGTGCTAATGATGTGAATACAGCGGGTTAATACCGCTTTGTTCAAAAACGCTGACAGAAAGGTTCAGAGGAACGATCTGGCGATAATATGCTCAGTCGCTAAACTGAATAAAGACGCGACGGTTCGCTTAGTGGCGTCATTCAGAGTGTGTTCCCTGAAGTGAGGAGTCGGGCATGAAAACGTTCGTCATCGCCACTTTACTGGGTCTCTTCCTGTCTCCACCCGCTCTTGCCAGCTATGCTGACTGTGCGCAGCAGATGAGAAGTCACAGCAGCGAAGCGGCATCGGGTTATGTCTACGTTAACCGGCTGGATACGCCGGAAAGAAACCCGGTTAATGCACCTGCCAGAACAGCAGAAAAATCGTCTGCACACTGGTAAGGGCCGGTAAGTTTACGGGCGGCAGAGTCCTTCTCCGCCCGTTCATTGTTTAAAGCTTATTTTTAAAAAATCTGACCAGCGCCGTTAAGGCGGATGGGGTGATCTTATGCCCAATCTGCTTTTCTGACAGTGAGGTCAGATGCTGCGCCAGCCCGTTTTCACGCAGTGTGCGCTCCAGTCGTACGCTCTCCGCCCAGGGCACCACCTCATCCGCCTCGCCATGCCACAGCAGCAGCGGACGGTTTGCCAGTGCCTCCAGATGGTTGCAGGGATCATAGTCCGCCAGCGGGGCCATGCGGGCCGCAAACTGCGCCTTTTGCTCCGGCGTGTCAGCCATCAGCGGCGGAAACAGCGACTCGCTGAGCTGCATAAAATAGCCCGATCCCATCATGCAGGCGACGCTCTGAATCTGCGGATAACGTGCCATCGCACCCAGCGCCGTCATGCCGCCCATTGACGCACCCGCCACCGCGAAATGTCCGTCAGCGATCAGACTCTTATTATGCAGCGCAGTCTCCAGCAGCGGCAGCTCATCAATGTTCTGCTTCAGAATCTCCCAGAAGCGCCCCAGGCGTGCTTCGGCGTCACCGTGATAACGCGCGCCGTGCAGCTCGGCATCCGGCATAACTGCCCGAAATCCCGCCTGCGCCAGCGCAACGGCGAAGTAGGCGTAGACCTCTTTTGATGAGGTGAAGCCGTGATAAAACAGTATGGTCGGCAGTGGCTGATGCCGCTGTCCGGCAGGCGTAGCATGCAGGCATTCGATACCAGCCAGCGTTTCTGTGGTGAGTTCAATCATGGTCTCTCCTGAGCAGGGGCAAGGCGTGCCGTTCAAGTGTACGTTCTGCGGGTTAATTTGCGAAATTCCCCGCTGCGCTTAGTTATGCTTTTCCACGCTAAACTTTTTCCGCAGCGTGCCGTTGATCGTGTATTCCCCTAACTTGATCAAAGGTAATTTATGAAGCGTCTCTCTCTCAGCGGACTGAGTCTCGGAGTTAAGCTGTCTGTACTGACGTCTCTCAGCGTAGCGCTGCTGTTGCTGGTACTGACACTGACTCAAAGCCACAACGCCTCGCGCCAGCTGGAAAATCTCGCCATTGATGACATGCACAATCAGGTGCAGGGCATCAGTGAAATGGTCACGATGTTCAATGCCACTCTCACCGAAGAGGTGTCTCATTACACCAGCCTCTTTACCAGCTTTCTGCCTAAGCGCTTTAGCCTGGATGAAAGCTCGCGGGTGCAGGTCGGTGCCTTTTCGACGCCCGTGCTGCGCGCCGGGTTAAAAACGCTGAACCTCGACCAGAGCGCCGTAGACGATTTCACCGAACGTACCGCCGCCGTGGCGACCATTTTTGTGCGCGACGGCGACGATTTTATCCGTATTTCCACCTCCCTGAAAAAGCAGGATGGCAGCCGCGCGATTGGTACGCAGCTTGACCGCGCTGGTGCCGCTTGGAAAAGCGTTCATCAGGGCGAAGTCTATCAGGGGCTGGCGACACTGTTTGGCCATCGCTACATCACCCAGTATCAGCCGGTAAAAGATGAGAGTGGCAAGGTCGTTGCCATCCTGTTTGTCGGCGTAGGCATTGATAAGCAGTATGCCCTGATGCGCGAGAAGATTCTGGCGCGCCGGCTGGGCGACAGCGGCCATTTCTATGTGCTCAACGGCACGCCCGGCAAGAATCAGGGCGAGTATCTGTTCGATCAGCACAGCGAAGGGAAACGGCCAGACTGGGATAACGCGACACTGCAGCCGCTGCTGACGCAGTCGCAGGGCATGCAGCAGGTGGAGATTAACGGCGAGCAGCAGATGCTGGCATGGCAGCAGTTGCCGGGCTGGAACTGGGTGATTACCGGTGAAGTTAACCGTGCCAGCCTGCTCGCCCCGATTACCCACAGCCGTAACCTGTTCCTGATTACCGGACTGATTCTGGTAGTGATCTTCGCGCTGGGCTTTGTCTGGTACAGCCGTCGGGCGATTACCCGTCCGCTGCAGCAGGTGATCCATCTGGCGGAGCAGTATGCCGCCGGAAATCTGCAGGTCCATATGGATACCCGCCGTCGTGATGAAGTCGGTCAGTTGATTATTGCGATTAACGGCATTGGCGATGGGCTGGAAAAAATCGTCGGCCAGGTGCGTGGCGCAGCGCAGGAGATCAGCGACGGCACGGACACCATCGCGGCCAGCAGCCATAACATCAGCGAGCAGATCGGACGTCAGGCCAGCAGCGTGGAGCAGACCTCAGCCAGCATGGAGCAGTTTGGTGCCACGGTCGAACACACTGCTGACAGCCTGCGTCAGGCGATGTCACTGGTGGCCGAAGCCAGCGATATCGTCAGTCATGGCAGCCAGACGGTGGTGCGCTCGGTCAACACCATGTCAGCCATTAAGGTGTCATCGCAAAGCATTGCGGATATCACCCATGTGATTGAGTCGATCGCCTTCCAGACCAATATTCTGGCCCTGAATGCGGCCGTTGAAGCGGCCCGAGCCGGTGAACAGGGCCGTGGCTTTGCCGTGGTGGCCGCAGAAGTGCGTGCGCTGGCACAGCGTTCCGCGCAGGCCGCCAAGGAGATAGATGGACTGATTGCCACCTCCATCACCAATGTGGCGGAGGGCCACCAGCTCTCTGAGCAGACGCGCGATGCGATGACCGACATTGTGACCCACATCGAACAGGTGCAGGCGCTGATGGGCGAGATCAACGTGGCAGCACAGGAGCAGGCGGCGGGTATCGGCCAGGTGAATCTGGCGATGAACCAGATCAGCCAGGCGACCCATCAGAACAGCGAACTGGTGGCACAGGCAGAAAACAGCGCACAGAACCTGAGTGATAAAGGGCATCACCTGACCCAACTGGTCAGCGTTTTCAGCCTTAAATCCTGACGTCATTCAGGACGATGACATACACTTACTATTTCGTCCTGAACAGGGGTTTTGCTATGCGTTCCGCTTACTTACTGATAATAAGTCTGTTGCTGGCAGGCTGTTCTGCGCTTGAAACCACGCCCAAAGCCCCGCCTGCGCCAACCCAACAGGCGCAGGAGATTTCACGGGCACAGAGTGGCGGTTTGCCGAAGCTGGGTAACATTACCGTTAACGTGCATGGCTCACCGGATGATGCCCAGCGGGCCATCGCCGCTCAGGCTAATCAGGCTGGCGCGGCTTACTATCAAATTGTGATGCTGAGCGAAACGGTGATGCCCGGTTTATGGTACGCCAGCGCGATTCTGTACGGTGCCTCACCGGCCACAGGCACGGGCCAGTAACCGGTCAGTCACTGCAGCCTCAGACGGGTGCGAACCGCGCTGGTCGAGCCACTGCTGGCACCACGCATCAGCCAGGGGTGGCTCACTGTATTTCAGTAGCTGAGCGCCTGTCGCCAGCTGCAGCAGCGTGTGGGTGATGTCGCGCGCCTGCTCTTCGGGAACGTTCTTGAGCCTCAATCGCAGCTGACGCCAGCGCGTATCGAAATGCCGATTACTCCCTTTTACCGCCTCAAACTCCTGACTCAGCATCTCGGTCACCTCTGCATGGCGGCTGAGTACGCGCAGCACATCAAGACACATTACATTGCCCGATCCTTCCCAGATGCTGTTGACCGGCATGTCACGATAGAGGCGCGGCAGCTCACTCGCTTCGCAGTAGCCGATGCCCCCCAGCACTTCCATCGATTCCGCCACAAACGGCGCACCCGCTTTGCAAATCACATATTTTGCCGCTGGCGTGAATAAGCGGGCAAAGGCGACCTCATGCGGTTTGGCCGGTTGTGACCAGGCACGAGCCAGACGCATCAGCAGGGCAGTTTGCCCCTCAAGCTGCAGCGCCTGCTGTGCCAGAACCTGCCGCATTAGCGGCTGATCCACCAGATTTTTCCCCATGACCTGACGCTGATGAGCATGCCAGAGCGCCACCGAGAAGGCGCGCCGCATCTGACCATGACTGCCGAGCGCGCAGTCAAAGCGCGTCATACCGGCCATTTTCAGGATCAGCCGTACGCCTTCGCCCTCCTCCCCCAGCAGCCAGCCGGTCGCGTCGCGAAACTCCACTTCGCAACTGGCATTTGAGCGATTGCCCAGCTTATCTTTGAGCTGCTCAAGCTGGATGGCGTTACGTGACCCGTCGGGCAACAGGCGCGGCAGGAAAAAGCAGCTTAGTCCCTCGGGCGTCTGGGCCAGGACCAGATGCGCATCACTCTGCGGCGCTGAGAAAAACCACTTGTGGCCGGTCAGCCGCCAGGCTTCACCCGGGCCTCGTGCGCCCAGCGGCTCGGCACGGGTGGTGCTGGTAAGCAGATCGCTGCCGCCCTGCTTTTCTGTCATGCCCATCCCGATCAGCAATCCGCGTTTCTGGTCGCCGGGTTGTGCGTGCGTGTCGTAGCGATCGCTGAGCAGCGGATCGAGCCAGCTTTCAAACGCGGCGGGCAGATAAGCCTGCAGCAGCGGAATGGCGGCGTGCGTCATGGTCACCGGGCAGAGCGTACCCGCATCTACCTGTGCGTGCAGAATAAAGCGTGCAGCGCGCGCTACGCTGGCCTGTTCACGCACCGTCGGTTGCCAGCTGAGATTGTGCAGACGACTGGCGCAGACGCCCTGCATCAGCAGGTGCCAGGCAGGATGAAAGCGAACCTCATCCAGGCGCACGCCACGGGCATCGTAGCGCAGCAGTTCAGGCGGTTCAGCATTGGCGAGCCGCCCCAGCTCCAGCGACTCGGCGCTGCCCAGCTGGCGGCCGACTGACGCCAGCCATTCCCCATCCCATCCGGCGCCTTCGCGTGACAGTGCCTCGCCAAGCGGCGTGTCGGACAGGAACAGGTTACTGTTGCTCAGAGGATGGGGCTGATTAAAAACGGTGTGTGTTGTCCAGGTCATAACCACTCCTCG
Source organism: Pantoea sp. 9140 (assembly GCF_000745295.1). Classification (NCBI taxonomy): domain Bacteria; kingdom Pseudomonadati; phylum Pseudomonadota; class Gammaproteobacteria; order Enterobacterales; family Erwiniaceae; genus Pantoea; species Pantoea sp. 9140. Next base: position 3,352,175 of record NZ_JQNO01000001.1, read on the forward strand.
CGGATGTCACTCACTAAGTATACCCGTCGTCTTTCAAGCTGCATTTTTGTTGGCTGCGTTCACTCACCCGAATCACTTACTCATGTAAGCTCATCGGGATTCGTTCTCTTGCCGCCTCAATGCAACCCGAAATCCTTTGGGTATATACGAATGACGCGCAGTTATGCCTGGTACAGAAACTAATTTGTGGCGAGGATCACATCGGGGATCAGGCGTTGCGCTGACGCACCGCTTCAAACAGGCAGACACCGGTTGCGACCGAGACGTTGAGTGAAGAAACACTGCCCGCCATCGGAATGCTGATCAGCTCATCACAATGCTCGCGGGTCAGACGACGCATGCCTTCGCCTTCCGCACCCATCACCAGTGCCATCGGACCGGTCATTTTGCTCTGGAAGACGGTATGATCCGCTTCCCCTGCGGTGCCGACCACCCAGATGTTGTACTCCTGCAGCAGGCGCAGTGTACGCGCAAGGTTAGTAACGCGAATCAGCGGCACATTCTCTGCCGCACCGCTGGCCACTTTTTTGGCCGTGGCATTCAGGGGAGCAGAGCGATCTTTCGGCACAATAATCGCATGAACACCCGCCGCATCGGCGCTGCGCAGGCAGGCACCCAGGTTGTGCGGATCGGTAACCCCATCCAGCACCAGCAGGAAAGGCTTCTCCAGGCTCTGCAGCAGATCCGGCAGGTCGCCTTCCTGATACTGACGACCCGGTTTTACCCGCGCCACGATGCCCTGATGCACACCGCCTTCAACCTGGCTGTCGAGCCACTTACGCTCGGCCAGCTGAATCACGATCCCCTGAGCTTCCAGCGCGGCGACCACGGGTTGCAGGCGACGATCGTCGCGGCCTTTGAGGATAAAGACTTCCTGGAAACGTTGTGGATCACGTTCCAGCAGCGCCTGCACGGCATGGATACCAAAAATAATTTCGCTCATCGATCTGCTCAGTGGTTGGAAATGAATAAATGACCGCCCTTTCTGCGGAGAGAAAGGGCGGGTACGCGCATCCTGTTACGCTCAGCCTTCAGGCTCAGCTTTTTTTCTGGCGCGCTTCGCCCGGGTGGCGGCGGCGATTTTACGGGTTTTTTCCGAGACGTTTTTACTTTTTTTCTCGGTATTGGCGGCGGCAGGTTTGCCCCTGTCACCCCGGAATGCAGCATCCGGCTCGAAGTTGGACTTTTTGTTCACGTTACGACGACGCTTAGCTGGCGCGTTGTCTTCACGCTTCGCCCGATCACGCGCAGTTTTACCTTCACCACGCACCTGACGCTGGCTGGAGATAAGAGCAAAGTCGATTTTACGCTCGTCCATATGGACCGCCTCGACACGCACTTCAACGGTGTCACCCAGACGATAGGTGCGGCCGCCCGATTCACCGATCAGACGCTGACCTACCGGGTCAAAACGGTAGTAATCGTTGTCGAGGGTTGAAACGTGCACCAGACCATCGATGAACAGATCGCTCAGGCGGACAAAGAAGCCAAATCCGGTCACGCTGGAGATGACGCCGTTGAAGACATTGCCGACCTGATCCTGCATGAAGTCACACTTGAGCCAGTCCGCGACGTCGCGGGTTGCTTCATCGGCGCGACGCTCGGTCAGGGAACAGTGCAGACCCAGCTGCAGCATCTCCGGCATCTCGTAGTGATAGCCGCCGGTTGCTGTCGTCATATCTTTGGCGACATTGCGCTCCTTCGGCATCAGATATTTGATGGCGCGTTGTACCAGACCTTTACCTTCATCCTGCTCTTTTGCCAGCAGATATTTAATGGCGCGGTGCAGCGTCAGATCCGGGTAGCGGCGAATTGGCGAAGTAAAGTGCGCATACGATGAGAGTGCCAGACCAAAGTGACCGCGGTTTTCCGGATCGTATACCGCCTGCTTCATCGAACGCAGCAGCATGGTTTGCAGCATTTCTGCATCAGGACGATCGGCAACCTGCTTCAGCAGCGCCGCATAATCCACAGGCTGCGGTTTGTTGCCGCCTGGCAGAGTCAATCCCAGTTCGTTGAGCACGGTACGGAAGCTCTTGATGCTCTCATCGGTCGGGCGATCGTGATCGCGGAACAGTGCCGGTTCCTGATTTTTCTCAACGAAGCGTGCTGAGGCGATGTTCGCCAGGATCATGCACTCTTCGATCAGCTTGTGGGCGTCATTACGTGACGTGCGCTCAACCCGTTCAATACGGCGCTCGGCGTTGAAGATGAACTTCGCCTCTTCCGTTTCAAACGAGATACCGCCGCGCTCTTCACGTGCAGCGTCCAGTACCTGGTAGAGGTTGTGCAGCTCTTCAAGATCTTTGACCAGCGGTGCATACTGCTGACGCAGCTCTTTGTCGCCCTGCAGGATGTTCCAGACTTTGTTGTAGGTCAGACGCGCATGGGAGTTCATCACCGCTTCGTAATGCTTAAAGCCGGTGAGCTTACCTTTGGTCGAAATGGTCATCTCGCACACCATACAGAGTCGATCGACCTGCGGGTTAAGCGAGCATAAGCCATTCGACAGCACTTCCGGCAGCATCGGCACAACCTGCGACGGGAAGTAGACTGAGGTGCCGCGCTGATGCGCTTCGTCATCCAGTGGCGTGCCAGGACGGACGTAATAGCTCACATCGGCGATAGCGACCCACAGACGCCATCCGCCACCGCGTTTTTTCTCGCAGTAGACCGCATCATCAAAGTCACGGGCATCTTCACCATCAATGGTGACCAGCGGCAGTTTGCGCAGATCGACGCGGCCTTTTTTGGCCTCTTCCGGGACTTCTTCTTTCAGCTTGCTGACCTGAGCTTCCACTTCTGGCGGCCAGGTGTGCGGAATTTCATGGGTACGCAGCGCCATATCAACGGCCAGGCTGGTGCCCATGTCATCGCCCAGAATCTCAGCCACTTTACCGATCGCTTTGGTGCGGCGGTTCGGACGCTGGACCAGCTCAACCACCACCACGGAACCCATGCGGGCATTCATCGTCTCTTCAGGCGGGATGAGGATATCAAAACTCAGGCGACTGTCGTCCGGTACCACGAAGCCGGCACCGGCATCGGTAAAGTAGCGGCCAACGATCTGATTGTTACGTGGTTCCTGCACGCGGACCACGCGCGCTTCGCGGCGGCCTTTGCGATCGGCACCCAGCGGCTGCGCCAGGATTACGTCACCATGCATACAGAATTTCATCTGCTCTGCGGAGAGGTAAAGGTCATCTTTCTGACCTTCTGCCCGCAGGAAGCCGTAGCCATCACGGTGGCCAATGACTTTACCGCGCAGGAGATCAAGACGTTCTGGCAGCGCATAGCATTGACGGCGGGTGAACACCAGCTGACCATCACGCTCCATGGCGCGAAGGCGGCGACGCAGCGCCTCAAGGTGCTCTTCTTCGTGCAGGTTCATCTCTTCAGCCAGCTCTTCACGGCTGGCTGGTTTTTCACGTTTTTCTAACAGCGCCAGAATAAATTCACGGCTTGGAATAGGGTTTTCGTATTTTTCAGCTTCTCTATCCTGAAAAGGATCTTTTGACATAGCGGTTCCTCCGATGTCATTTAATATTTATTTCCGCCGGCGATTTGGAAAGGATGATTTCATAAAGTGGTGTATTTCCTTCGACCAAATCTGCCAGCGTATAGCTATCCAGCTCCTGCAAAAAGCGCTGCACTGCATCGTGCAGTGCCTGCTTCAGACGGCAGGCTGGTGTGATGGAACAGGAGGCGCAATCCACTAATTGTAGCGGTTCCATCTTGCGTACCACGTCGCCAATAACAATCTGACGAGGCGGCATACCCAGGCGAATGCCCCCATTTTTTCCACGTGTTGCGGCAACGTAGCCCGCACGGCTCAGCTGATTGATGATTTTGACCATATGATTACGGGACAAACCATAGGTATTTGTCACTTCCGTAATATTGGTTTGCTGACCTTCAGGCAACGCTGCCAGATAAATCAGCGCCCGTAAGCCATAATCAGTAAAACTCGTGAGCTGCACAGTAACCTCAGTGAACCTTCAGGCGTGGCATTGCATTATTCGCCCTGTGATTGATGTCAGAATTAAATCGGATCGTCATTCGATTAGCTACGATGATAAACCAGAGTCTGATTTGCCGTGCGTTTTTTTAAGCCAGCACAAGGTTTGACAAGCGAAGGGAGGTAAAGTGGCATCAAAGAGTGGAAAAACAAGGGCCGGACAGCGTCCGGCCTGAATGATTATGCGTCGAATGGATCGCGCAGAATCATCGTTTCACTGCGGTCTGGACCGGTTGAGATAATATCAATCGGCACACCCGTTACCTCTTCTACACGCTTAATGTAGTCGCGTGCAGCCTGAGGCAAACCTTCCAGCGTCTTCACGCCAAATGTAGTCTCGCTCCAGCCTGGCAGGGTTTCGTAGATCGGCTCAATGCCTTCCCAGTTCTCTGCCGCCAGTGGCGTAGTAGTCACTTCACGGCCATCAGGCATACGGTAAGCAACACAGATTTTCACCTCTTTCAGGCCATCCAGCACGTCCAGTTTGGTCATGCAGAAACCTGACAGGGAGTTGATCTGAACCGCGCGGCGAACCGCGACCGCATCCAGCCAGCCGGTACGACGACGACGTCCGGTGGTCGCACCAAACTCATTGCCCTGCGCACAGAGGAATTCGCCGGTTTCATCGAACAGCTCAGTCGGGAACGGACCTGCGCCCACGCGGGTTGAGTACGCTTTCACAATACCCAGCACGTAGTCGACATAGCGCGGACCAATGCCTGAGCCGGTTGCCACGCCACCTGCGGTCGTGTTGGACGACGTCACGTACGGATAAGTTCCGTGATCGATATCCAGCAGCGTACCCTGCGCGCCTTCAAACATAATCAGATCGCCACGCTTACGCGCGCTGTCCAGCAGTTCTGAAACGTCAACCACCATGCCAGTGAGGATGTCAGCAACTTCCATCACATCGCTCAGCACTTTGTCGAAGTCCACTGCCGGCTCTTTGTAGTACTCAACCAGCTGGAAGTTGTAGAAATCGACCACTTCTTTCAGCTTGGCAGCAAAGGTTTCTTTGTTGAACAGATCGCTGACGCGCAGTGCACGACGGGCGACTTTGTCTTCATAAGCAGGACCGATGCCACGACCGGTAGTACCAATCGCTTTGGCACCACGGGCACGTTCACGCGCCATATCCATCGCAACGTGATATTGCAGAATCAGCGGACAGGCTTCAGAAATCAGCAGACGTTCACGTACCGGGATCCCGCGCGCTTCCAGGCCTTTCATCTCTTTCATTAAGGCTTCAGGAGAAAGCACTACGCCGTTACCGATAATGCTGGTGACGTTATCGCGCAGAATGCCAGAGGGGATCAGGTGGAGGACGGTTTTTTCACCGTTGATGACAAGCGTGTGGCCCGCATTGTGGCCGCCTTGATAACGCACAACGTAATTCGCGCGCTCAGTCAGAAGGTCTACAATCTTACCTTTACCTTCGTCACCCCATTGGGTGCCCAGTACGACGACGTTCTTACCCATTTCTCAAAATCACCGATTGCTTAAAAAAGGATTCTACCATCTGATCCCATGGTTTTCAGCACTTTTAGCATACGATTGCGCGCTTTTTTGCCTGAGTTTTGATCACTACAACATGTTGGGGATAATGGCGCGAAGAGGCACAATTTAGCCGGTCTTAACCCTGGTATCAGAGGTTGCCATGCAGGCTGAGCATGCAGTAAATCACCATGCCCGCGACCACCAGTCCGCCGCCAAAGCGATGCAGCAGACGGTCGGGTAAGCGGGTCATCGTCAGGATCATGCGTCGCCAGGCGCGTGGCATAAACATCGGTCCCAACCCTTCCAGCACTAATACCAGCGCCAGTGCCATCCAGATGCTTGTTTTCATCTTGCTACCCAAAAAAAAGGCCGACAACATTGTCGGCCCACAGGTTATATCAGTTCTTAACGTGTCGCGTTAGAGGGCGCCTTCATATATCGGAAGAAGTCGCTATCCGGGCTTAACACCATCACATCCTGATTTTCATTAAAGCTGTTTTCATAGGCACGCAGGCTACGAATAAAGGCGTAGAAGTCAGGATCTTTGCTGAACGAATCCGCAAACAACCGCGCCGTTTCTGCATCACCGTCACCGCGAGTGATCAGGGCTTCACGCTGGGCTTCAGCCAACGTACGCGTCACCTGATAATCGGCCTGAGCACGCAGTTTTTCTGCCTCTTCCTGACCCTGTGAACGCTGACTACGCGCTACGGCTTCACGCTCAGCACGCATACGGTTGAAGATTGCATCGGACACTTCGGTCGGCAGGTTGATCTGCTTGATGCGCACATCCACAACCTGAATACCCAGTGCTGCCATGCTGTTCGGATTCGGCGCTGGCTCGCTGCTGTTGGTTTCACGCTCTACACGGGCTGCTGCGCTGGCAATCGCATCATCAGCCGCAGGCGTGGCGATTTCATCATCGCTGCCCGCAGAACCGGTATTCAGCGCGTCACGCACATCGGTGGTCAGGCGACCACGGGAATCTGTGACGATATCCTTCACATCCAGACGACCCATTTCAGAACGCAAACGGTCACTGAACTTACGTTTCAGCAGCACTTCTGCCTGAGAAACATCACCGCCACCGGTTGCCAGGTAGTAGCGACTGAAATCGCTGATACGCCATTTGATGTAGGAGTCCACGATCAGATCTTTCTTCTCTTTGGTGACGAAGCGATCGGCCTGGTTATCCATAGTCTGAATGCGTGCATCCAGCGTTTTAACCGTTTCCAGGAAAGGGATCTTAAAATGCAGACCCGGCTCAAACACCTGGGGTTTATTTTCGCCGTCGCGCAGGACTTTACCGAAGCGCAGAACAATGCCCCGCTGCCCTTCCTGCACCACAAACAGCGACGCATAGAGCGCCACCAGCACGACAATGATTAAAAATACTATTGGCTTACGCATCGATTACTCTCTCCCTTCGCGCTGGCTGTCGCTGCGCTGAGCATTCGCCCGACGCTGATCCATAATATTGTCCGGACTGTATGACGACGTGTCATTGCGGCTGGCGTTGCGATCGGAGGTGGCTGGCAGCGAAGAACTGTTACCGCCTTTCTGACCATTCTGACCCGATGTCGCCTGACCGCCACGCATCAGCTGATCCAGCGGCAGCATCATCAGGTTGTTACCCCGATCGTTAACCAGTACTTTGCGGGTATGGCTCAGCACACGTTCCATGGTCTCGATATAGAGACGCTCTTTGGTGATTTCAGGCGCGGCTTTATACTCCGGCAGAATCTTGGCGAAACGCGCCACTTCACCCTGTGCTTCCAGAACGGTACGCTCTTTGTAAGCGCGCGCTTCTTCCAGAATACGTTGCGCCTGGCCATTAGCACGAGGCTGAACTTCGTTGGCGTAAGCTTCTGCTTCACGAACATACTGTTCGCGGTTTTCACGTGCGGCAATCGCATCATCAAATGCAGACTTCACCTCTTCCGGCGGACGGGCAGCCTGGAAGTTGACGTCCAGCACCGCGATCCCCATGTTGTAAGGGCGAATTGTTTCATCGATTTCACGCTGGGTGTCGCTACGCACCACGGTACGGCCTTCGGTCAGAATGCGGTCCATGGTAGAACGACCAATCACGCCGCGCAGCGCACTGTCAGTGGCCTGGCGCAGGCTGTCATCCGCGCTGGTCACGGCATAAAGATAACGTTCCGGATCGGTCACGCGATACTGCACGTTCATTTCCACGCGCACGACGTTTTCATCTGAGGTCAGCATCACGCCAGAAGCCGCCAGTTCACGCACTGCTTCAACGTTAACCGCGCGTACCTGATCAACAAATGTCGGTTTCCAGTTCAGACCGGGCTCAACCAGGTGACTGAACTTACCGAAGCGCGTTACCACGCCACGTTCCGCTTCTTTGATGGTGTAGAAACCGCTTGCAGCCCAGATGACTACAGCAGCAACAGCCACGATGCCAACGATTTTGCCACCGCTGCCGGAGCCGCGCTGACCGTTGTCGCTCTGTTTGCCACCGCCCAGTCCACCAAGCTTCTTGCTCAGCTTACGGAAGATATCATCCAGATCAGGAGGCCCGGATTCCCGTCCTCCCTTATTTCCCCCAGAGTTGCCGCCTTGATTATTGCTGCTTCCCCACGGGTCGCGGTCCTGTCCGTTATTTCCGGGCTGATTCCACGCCATGTCTCTACTCCATTTATTGTAATTACGGTTTTTACCCTTCATCTTTCGGATTGCAGCGGTACTGGCTGCCTTCGCTCATCCCATTCACTTACCTGCGTAAGCGCCCGGGGATTCACTCAGTTGCCGCCTTGCTGAAATCCGAAATACCCGGGTAAATCCTGCGTATTCAGGCCTGCAACGAAAGTGCGACAATCTTCAATTTTTAAGGTAAATGCGTTTGGGCAATATCAAACAATGTAACTGGTCAGCGACGGTTCCTGTTTACATAAACGCATCCACTCAATGATGGGCATACGTATCTGCAATCCTACACTGCCGTCCTCTTCATTCCACTCTTTCTCAATCGCCTGCAACTGATAGAAACGGCTGCGAAGTCGCCCCGCCTCCGGTGGCAGACGTAACGCGTGCTGGGCAATTTCCCCTGACAGGCGCTCGGACAAAGCCTGCCACAGCAACGGAATGCCTGCACCGGTCTGGGCGGAAAGCCAGACGCGGATGGGCAGGTTCTCTTCGTTGCGATCGATACGCGGTTCGAATCCGTCGAGCATATCGATTTTATTCATGACCAGTAAGGTCGGAATTTCGTCCGCTTCAATCTCTTCCAGTACGGCATCAACGGCGGCGATATTTTCCGTAACGCGAAGATCGGCACCATCAATCACGTGCAGTAACAGCGTCGCCTGACGTGTCTCCTGCAGCGTGGCTTTAAATGCGGCAACCAGATCGTGAGGAAGATGGCGAATAAAGCCGACCGTGTCCGCCAGAACCACGTCTCCGACATCGGCAACATTCAGACGACGCAGTGTGGGGTCAAGTGTCGCAAACAGCTGGTCTGCGGCAAAGACGTTGGCAGAGGTCATAGCGTTAAAGAGGGTCGACTTGCCGGCGTTGGTGTAACCCACCAGCGAAACAGTTGGCACATCCGCTTTAGCACGAGACTGTCGTCCCTGCTCACGCTGTTTTTCAACCCGCTCAAGACGAGACAGGATCTGACTGATACGTCCGCGCAGAAGACGGCGGTCGGTTTCTAACTGTGTTTCACCCGGGCCACGCAAGCCGATCCCGCCTTTCTGACGTTCAAGGTGCGTCCAGCCACGTACCAGACGTGTCGCAAGGTGACGTAGCTGCGCCAGCTCAACCTGCAATTTACCTTCGTGGGTACGCGCGCGTTGAGCAAAAATATCCAGAATAAGACCAGTGCGATCAATGACACGGCATTCGCACAGGCGCTCGAGGTTTCTTTCCTGAGCGGGCGTAAGGGCATGATCGAATAATACGACCGATGCTCCAGTTGTTTTTACCGCATCGGCAATTTCAACGGCTTTTCCTTCACCGACAAAATACTTGGGGTGTGGCGCTTTACGGCTGCCAGTAACCACTTGCAGCGCCTCAACGCCAGCAGAAGAGACCAGAGTTTCAAACTCCTGTAAATCTTCTACTTCTTTGTCTTGGGAGAACCAGATGTGTACCAGTACGGCCTGCTCACCGGCATCATAACGGTCAAACAAGCTATAACCTCGCTAAATAAAAGACCAGGACGGAAAACCTCTGTTCTCCGTTCCTGGCTGTACGGCGACGCGTTATTCTGCGTTATCACCGTCTTGTTGTGGCTGTGGCTGCGCAGATGTGTTGCTGCCACCATGATGGTAATTGTTGCTGCCGCCACCGGTATTATTGCTATGGTGAGAAACCGGGCGCGAAGGAACAACGGTAGAAATGGCGTGCTTATAAACCATCTGGCTTACCGTGTTTTTCAACAAAATGACGAACTGATCAAATGACTCAATCTGACCCTGCAGCTTAATACCGTTAACCAGATAAATCGAAACCGGAACACGTTCACGACGCAATGCGTTCAAAAACGGGTCTTGTAATGATTGCCCCTTAGCCATTCTATCTTTTCCTTATATGCTTGTTGTTTGTTGCTAGTAGAACCTATGGTTCTGAAAAAAACTGCGTAAAAATTTGCGCACGATAACCCATCAATTGTACACAATCACCCATGCTTCGCACTAAGAACCTGTAACACTGTATCACGCGCCAGCCGGGGCTCGTCACTGTCAAGCCAGTGAACATTTTCCCAACCGCGTAACCAGGTCATCTGTCGCTTAGCAAGCTGCCGGGTTGCGCAAATTCCCCGATAAACCATCTCGCTGTAATCGATTTCGCCCGACAAATAAGACCACATCTGACGATAACCAACACAACGAATGGAAGGCATGTCCGTATGCAAATCACCTCGTGCAAACAGGGCCCGAGACTCCGCTTCAAATCCTGACGCCAACATCTGCTCAAAACGCAACGCGATGCGCTGGTGCAGCAATTCGCGGCTCGCGGGGGCGATGGCAAACTGTTGCACGTCGTAGGGTAACGCTTCACCGGATGTTTTTGTCAGTTCCGTTAAAGTTTTACCCGAAATAAAAAAAACTTCCAGTGCTCGCGAAAGTCTCTGCGGATCATTCGGATGAATACGACTGCCGGCAACCGGGTCGATTTCACACAGCTGGCGGTGTAAAGCTTCCCAGCCTTTTTCACGCGCCGTTTGCTCTATCCGCTGACGAACGTCGGGATCGGCCGAGGGCAACGGCGACAATCCTTCAAGTAACGCCTTGAAGTAGAGCATGGTTCCACCAACAAGCAACGGTATTCGTCCGGCTTCAACGATATCCGCCATTTCTGCTAAAGCATCCCGCCGGAACTCCGCTGCCGAATAAGCTTCTGCGGGGTCGCGGATGTCGAGCAGACGATGGGGTGCCACTGCTAACTCCTCAGCCGACGGTTTCGCCGTGCCAATATCCATCTGACGATAGATTAAGGCAGAATCTACGCTGATTAGTTCCACTGGTAACTGCTTACGCAATTCAATTGCTAAAGCCGTTTTGCCAGACGCCGTGGGTCCCATCAAAAAAATAGCCTTTGGCCGGCCAGCCTGGTTTAGTTCACTCATGCTTCAACGCGTTGACCGCGCTCTCAATCTCTATGGGCTGTAATAAGCCTGAAGGCGGCGATTTCAGCAACTGAGGGCAAAGCCGTTCAAGCTCTGCCAGCAGGTTGATCGCCTGTGAGTGATTCCAGTCAGAGGACTCTGTTTCCTGACGCCGCGCCAGCCACTGGGCCAGTTGCGTCGCAGAATTCTCCTGCTGCCGGGCGAGATAGCCTAACAGCTCAGGAATCAAGATTTGTAAATTTTGTGTTCGTAACGGTAAAGGCACCGCGCGCAACGTCACGTGGTCTCCTTCGGGCTGAAGTTCAATGCCCATCTGATTGAGCAGGCTGCTATTTTCTTTTGCCGCCTGTCGTTCTTCCTGGGCGACTTTCAGGCGCACCGGGATCAGCAATGGCTGCGGTTTAAGTCCCTCTTCGCCTGGTTCAAGCTGCGCCTGTTTCAGCCAGCGCGCCGCCACCGGCAACGCCATCAGCATTAATGTCTGATCCTGCTCCAGCAGTGCAAAATGATTGTGCAACACGGTCAGTACACGGCCAAAACTTTGAGCATGCGCGGCCAGTGGCGAAGGTCTTTCGGCCTGACGCGCTATCGGCTCGCGGGCTTTTGTCGGTGATGACGTGCTGACAGGGGTTTTCAGTAACTGCTGATAAACCGCCCCTTCACGCTGACGATACACATTCTCTTTGTTCTGCCAGGCCTGTGCAGGCTGTGTTTCACGCCCGGATGCTGCTGATTTCTTCTCGCTGGCAGACGCCGCAGGCTGCGCAAAATGATTACCGCCTGCTGCCTGACGGTTTTCCGGCTGCCAGCGCGGTGCGGGCTCTTCTGCCTGAAGCGCAGGTAAGTTCGGTGCCGCCATCGCCTGTAATGCGCTGACCACACCCTGATAGATAAAATCATGCACCAGGCGTGACTGATGAAACCGTACTTCATGCTTAGCCGGATGGACGTTGACATCAACCTGATGCGGGTCAATCTCCAGATAGAGCACATAAGCGGGCTGCTGGTCATCCTGAAGCTGGGTCTGGAATGCCTGGCGGATAGCGTGGTTAATCAGCTTATCGCGCATCATCCGGCCATTCACATAGCAATACTGCAGATCGGTGACCTGACGCGAACCGGCAGGGTCGGCAACCCAGCCGCGCAGCGAGAGGTCGTCATGCTGCCAGTCGATGCGCAGCGCATGCTGCATAAACGTGGTGCCGCAGATAGAAGCCAGTCGCCGTTCGCGCTGGCTCTCCTCGCTGACGGCCCGATACTGACGCATCATTTTACCGTTGTGGCTCAGCGACAGTGCCACGTCGAAACGTGCCAGGGCAATACGGCGAATGACCTCGTCGATATGACCGAACTCCGTTTTTTCGGTGCGCATAAATTTGCGGCGTGCCGGCGTATTATAAAACAGGTCCAGTACTTCCAGCGTGGTACCGCAGGGATGTGCCGCCGGTTTAACCGTTACCGCCATATCACGCCCTTCTGCATAGGCCTGCCAGGCTTCAGTTTGATCGGCGGTGCGTGAGGTGAGTGTCAGGCGGGACACAGAACTGATACTGGCCAGCGCTTCACCGCGAAAACCCAGGCTCATGATCGCTTCCAGGTCATCCAGTGAGGCTATTTTACTGGTTGCGTGTCGGGCAAGTGCCATCGACAGCTCGCTTTTCACGATGCCGCAGCCGTTGTCACGAATGCGGATGAGCTTTGCGCCGCCCTTTTCAATATCAACGTCAATGCGCGTCGCGCCGGCATCCAGGCTATTCTCCACCAGCTCTTTAACCACGGAGGCAGGACGCTCAACCACTTCACCCGCCGCAATCTGGTTAGCCAGCTGGGGTGGTAAAATTTGAATCGGCATGATTTTCCTTTTAGCTGGCAGCCCGGCGCAGTGGCCGGGCAAACAATCAGGATGCAGGAATTTTAAGGTTCTGCCCCAACATGACGTTGGTCGACTTCAGATTATTAGTCTGCATTATCGCTTTCGGACTGACGCCGTAGTGTGCGGCAATGCCGGTTAATGAATCACCCACCACAACTTTGTGGCGCACAACGCCGCGTGGCGTAGCGGGCGCGGTGCGACTGGCGACTGCACTGGCCGGCACTTTCAGCCGCTGTCCGACCCACACCACATCCCGCTTCAGGGTATTCATCTCACGCAGGGTGTCCATGCTGACGCCATACTTCGCGGCAATCCCGGAAAGTGTCTCACCGCGCGTTACCGTATGGCGCTGCGTTGCGCCGGTATATTGCGTCACTCCGGTCGCCGGGTTGCTGGCGACGCTAACCGCTGGCGATGAGCCCAGCGGCCGGTTTTCCTCCTTTGGGATGGATTGTAGCGGGTGCGCCAGGAAATAAGTGCGCAGACCTTTGTAGATCGACTGCGCAATCTTATCCTGGTGTGCGCTACTGCCTAGCAGTCGCTCCTCCGAGGAATTACTGATGAAGCCGGTTTCCACCAGCAAAGAAGGAATATCGGGCGAACGCAGCACGCCCAGGCTGGCATGCTCAGGCAGACGTTTGTGCAGCGAGGTGACGCTGCGCATCTGCTGCAAGACTTTCTGCGCGATGTCATAACCGACACGCTGCGAGTGGCCGAACTGCAAATCCAGTACTGCCTGACTGAGGTAGGGATCGGCCTGACTGTTAGCCAGCAGGTCACCCGCGCCGCCCAGCAGCTCAGACTGTTTCTCTTTCTGTTCCAGCCAGTTTGCCATCTCGTTGTTGGCGCGACGGTTGGACAGGACCCAGACCGAGGCGCCGGTCGCCGCATGGCTTGGCGCGGCGTCAGCGTGAATAGAGACCAGCACATTGGCATTAGCTTTACGCGCCACGTCGGAACGTCCCATGACCGAGATAAAATAGTCACCATCGCGCGTCAGGACGCCTTTGAACATCGGATCGTTATTGAGCAACACCCGCAATTTGCGCGCAATGGCGATAGTGACGTTTTTCTCTTTCAGTCCGCGCTGCCCGATAGCGCCGGGATCCTGACCGCCATGTCCGGCATCGATTGCCACAATCACAGTGTCATTCTGGCTGACGGCAGTGCCGGGACGTACGGAACTCGCGGTGCTGGTCACGGACGTCACCGGATTCGAATTGAACGGGTTAGCCGCTGCGGCACTCTGCGCAGGTACGCGCGTCGGTGCTGTGACGGGCGCAGGCAGACTTCGCGTGACAGCGGGCGGCTTGCCGGTAATTGTGAAGACCACGCTGTAGCTGTTGCCATTGCGTTGGGTGACTGCCCGGGTTTTACCCGCCTGCGTCAGTTCAAACACCAGCCGCACGCTCTGTTTGTCTTTTGGGGTGCTGGTACGAATTCGCTTTACGATGTTTTCGCCACTGAAATTCAGCGGCAGCCCCTGAACTACGCCGCTCTGGCGCACATCCAGCACCACACGATTCGGGTTGTGCAGAGAGAAGAAGGCATAGACCGGCTGTCCGGCAAAGTTCAGCGTAACGGTAGCCTGACTATCGCCATTGGCCACTTTGATATCAGACAGCGTGGCGGCAAACAGGGGCGTACAGACCAGCAGCATCAATGATACCAGTGCTATTTTCATCCGTGACATCATGCCTGATCCCTGCCCTGACCAACGTGTTCAAGCCATTGCTGGCCGGACGCGGATTGTGCCGTCAGTTCCGCTTCACGCGCCTCACCTACATAACGCAGCGTTAAGGTGAGATCGGGCTGCGGCAGAAAACCGGCACCCTGCTGCGGCCATTCCACCAGACAGATGGCTTCACCGCTGAAGTAGTCGCGGATGCCCATAAACTCAAGCTCTTCGGGATCCGCAAGGCGATAGAGGTCGAAGTGGTAGAGCGTACGGTCATCCAGCGAGTAAGGTTCAACGAGGGTGTAAGTAGGACTTTTGACATTGCCCTGATGGCCCAGCGCCTGCAGAAAGCCGCGGCTGAAGGTGGTTTTACCCGCCCCCAGATCGCCATAGAGATAAATCACTGCCGCGCTGCCACAGGCGCGCGCCAGCTGAGCGCCCAAACTGAGCGTAGCCGCCTCATCGGGCAAAGAGATAACACAGGTCTTCATGCTTCTTTATTCATCTCAGGATTAACAAACTGCCACAGCAGATCCAGTAAATCAGTGGCCAGCATACCGCGAGTACCGCGTTCTGCCGCAACCGCATCGGCCGCTGCACCATGTGCAACGCAACCCGCGCAGGCCGCATCGAACAGCGTCAGTTTCTGACCCACCAGCGAGGCAATAATTCCACTCAGGAGATCGCCCATGCCGCCGGAAGCCATACCGGCATTGCCCACATCCGCAACGGCCATTTCGCCCTGCTCGCTGGCAATCAGCGTGCCGGCACCTTTCAGTACCACTACGCCACCATAACGTTGCGCCAATGTCTGCGCTGCATGTAAGCGGTCACTCTCAATTTCACTGGTCTCGATATTCAGCAAACGCGCCGCTTCGCCAGGATGCGGCGTAATAATGCGATTCTGACGTTTCTCAGCACTGATTGCCAGCAGGTTAAGTGCATCCGCGTCCCAAAGCATCGGCTTTTCACTGCCTGCTACCCGCTTCAGTGCCTGCTTTCCCCATTCACGCTGACCCAGACCGGGTCCAATCGCAATGACATCAGCCCACTCCAGCGCCTCCGTCAGGCGTTCATCCGTCAGTTCATCGACCATAATTTCAGGCCGTGCGGTCAGAATCGGAATAATATTATCTTTGTGAGTAAGTACTCGCACCAATCCACTACCGCTGCGTAACGCGGCTTCTGCCGTCATGCGTACTGCGCCAGCGGTACCTGCATCGCCTCCCACGACCAGCAGACGGCCATGACTGCCCTTGTGCGAGGTTGGTCTGCGTGGCTTAAGCCAGCGGGTTAATGTGCTGGCATCATAACGGGCGATAGGTGCCTCTTCTCCGGCCAGAAAAGCAGCCAGACCAAGATCGGCATACCAGAGCTTTCCGATGTAGTCTCGCGCCTTGCCAGTGATCTGGCCCGGTTTCAGGGCGATCATACTCAGCGTGTGACTGGCATTAATCACCTCGCCGGGCGCGGTGCCGTTGCGCGCGGATAAGCCGGAGGGCATATCAATGGCAACTGTCGGTGCTGCATGGGCGTTTGCCCGCTGGATCAGCATGGCATAGGGCTCTTCGGGCGCGCGATTGCTGCCGGTTCCCAGCAGGGCATCGACAATCACATCAATCTGCTCTGGCCAGGCCGCATCGGCCGCATGGATTTCACCGCCCGCGTCCAGCCATGCGTCCCGCGCGCGCTGCGCCTCTTCCGGCAGCGCTTTTTCACTTTCGCACGCCAGCACCGTAATGGTTTTCCCCGCCGCCTGGCCCAGTCGCGCCAGCACATAGCCATCACCGCCGTTATTGCCGTGACCGCACAGGATTAACCAGTGGCTGGCTTCGGGCCAGTGTGCTGTCAGATGCTCGTAAGCGGCCTGCCCGGCACGCTGCATCAGCTCATACAGAGTAATCCCGAGCACATCGGCTCCCTCTTGCTCAAGCTGCGCCACAGCCTGCGCAGGCCAGACAGAATATGGTAAACTGCGGCTGTTTTTCTTCGAATCCTGGTTACTCATGTCATACCCTCTCGATCTTCATGAACTCGCACAACAGATTAAACAGTGGGGATTGGATCTCGGCTTTCAGCAGGTCGGCATCACCGATACCGATCTCAGTGCAGAAGAGCCGCGCCTGCAGGAATGGCTGGATAAGCAGTATCATGGTGAGATGGCATGGATGGCGCGACACGGCATGATGCGGGCGCGTGCTCATGAGTTGCTGCCCGGCACGCTGCGCGTCATCAGCGTTCGTATGAACTACCTTCCGGCCAAAGCTGCCTTTGCCAGCACGCTGAAAAATCCCCGACTGGGCTATGTCAGCCGTTATGCACTCGGCCGTGATTACCACAAAGTATTGCGCAATCGACTGAAAAAGCTTGGAGAAATGATCCAGCAGCATTGTGGCGAGCTGAATTTCCGGCCGTTTGTGGATTCGGCACCGCTGCTTGAGCGCCCGCTGGCGGCTAAAGCCGGACTCGGCTGGACCGGCAAACATTCGCTGATACTGAATCGGGAAGCCGGCTCGTGGTTTTTCCTCGGCGAGCTGCTGATCGACATTCCGCTACCGGTCGACTCCCCGCAGCAGGAGCAGTGTGGCCGCTGCGTTGCCTGCATGACCATCTGCCCTACCAGCGCTATCGTTGAGCCTTACGTCGTCGATGCCCGGCGCTGTATCTCCTATCTCACCATTGAGCTGGAAGGGGCTATCCCGGAAGAGTTTCGTCCGCTGATGGGTAACCGGATTTATGGCTGCGATGACTGCCAGCTGATCTGTCCGTGGAATCGCTATGGACAACTCAGTGACGAAAGCGACTTTTCACCGCGTGCGGCGTTACATGCACCGGAGCTGCTCGATCTGTTTCAGTGGGACGAAGCGAAATTTTTACGCATCACGGAAGGCTCAGCGATTCGCCGTATTGGCCATTTGCGCTGGCTGCGCAATATTGCCGTGGCGCTGGGTAATGCACCCTGGTCGCCCCACATTATTCATGTGCTGGAACAACGACTGGGTGAGAGTGAACTGCTGGATGAACATATTCAGTGGGCAGTGATGCAACAGCAGCAGAAACGCGAGCAGCTGGTAGTTGAAGTGCAGCCCGCCCAGCAGAAACGGCTGGTTCGTGCAGTTGAGAAGGGTTTACCGCGTGATGCATGATTGAACAGTGAGCCGCTGGATATCTTTTTCCACATGCTGTGTATAAAAATAAAAAGCTGTTGTCATTCAACTGCAACAACGCTGATTTCACTGTGAAACAACAAATTGAAATATCTTCATAAACATAAATATCAACAACTTATGAAAAAGTTGTGTTTATTTAATAATGAGACTACCGCTGCGGTTAAATCACAAAGCTGTGGATAACTCTGTTCAGAACGCATTTGCAGATCGCCCTGACAGGCACGAAAGATGGGAGGTGGTGCTGTGGATAACCTTCTGGAGACAACTAAAATCACGCGACCAAAAACAGTCGTATAACGAACTGAAACAGGGGGGTGATGTAAAATCTGGAGCGGGAAACGAGACTCGAACTCGCGACCCCGACCTTGGCAAGGTCGTGCTCTACCAACTGAGCTATTCCCGCATAGAAGGGTACTGCTTTATAAAACTGGAGCGGGAAACGAGACTCGAACTCGCGACCCCGACCTTGGCAAGGTCGTGCTCTACCAACTGAGCTATTCCCGCAAAGAGGTTACTGCTAACATTTTAAATCTGGAGCGGGAAACGAGACTCGAACTCGCGACCCCGACCTTGGCAAGGTCGTGCTCTACCAACTGAGCTATTCCCGCGCCTTGTACCGATACTAAATTCTTCACCGGTACGGGGTGCGCATTATACGAGAAATCGTTGCTGCTGCAAGCGTCTGAAAGCAAAATTTTTCGCTTTCCGCGCGTTTGCTGATTAAATCAGCAATCTGGTGATTTCATGCGCACCCGTCGTCGATTAAAGCTGCAAAAAGTGTTCGCGGTAGTAAGCCAGCTCCGCCACCGACTCGCGGATATCGTCCAGCGCCTGGTGCGTACCGCCTTTTTTGAAGCCGGGCAGGATTTCCGGTTTCCAGCGACGAGCCAGCTCTTTCAGGGTACTGACATCCAGATAACGATAATGGAAATACGCTTCCAGCTCAGGCATGTACTTAAACAGGAAGCGGCGATCCTGCCCGATACTGTTGCCACAGATTGGCGACGTGTTAGCCGGCACCCACTGTTTCAGGAATTCAATAGTCGCCAGTTCGGCTGCGCGATCGTCAATCTGGCTTTCCTTCACCCGCGCAACCAGACCGCTGTTGGTGTGGGTGCGGACATTCCACTCATCCATCAGCGCCAGCTGCGCATCGGACTGATGGACGGCCATGACCGGCCCTTCCGCCAGAATGTTCAGGTTGGCGTCAGTCACCAGGGTCGCAATTTCAATAATGCGATCGTGCGTCGGATCAAGTCCGGTCATCTCAAGATCAATCCAGATCAGATTCTGTTCATTTCCAGTAGCCATGCTGTTTCCTGCGGTTGCTGTAGTCGTCATTCACGATGAATAAGGTGTATCATAGACGTTTTGCCCAGCCGGGCGAAATCTGGCTAACGCTGTGAGGGTGAGTGAGTAAAAATAAACTGTCGAAGGGCCAACAACGTCGCGTAAGCGCTAACCACGATCGCCGTCTCAACCAGCGCAGAGAGCGTCCGGAAGCGGATGACAACCTGTTTGGTGAAGCTGCAGATGGGGTCGTTGTGAGCCGTTTTGGCATGCATGCTGATGTTGAGGATAGCGCAGGCGTCGCCCACCGCTGCAATATCCGCCGTACTATCCGTTCGCTGGTTACGGGCGACCGTGTGCTGTGGCGTCCGGCCACCAGCGGCGGTAAAGGCATTGTTGAAGCGGTGCATGAACGCACCAGCGTATTAACCCGCCCCGATTTTTACGACGGCGTAAAGCCGATGGCGGCGAATATCGATCAGATCATCATCGTCTCTGCGATCCTGCCGGAACTGTCGCTGAACATCATCGATCGCTATCTGGTTGCCAGTGAAACGCTGGACATCGAGCCGTTACTGGTCCTGAATAAAACCGATCTGCTGGATGACGAGGCGCGCGGCTTTGTTGATCAGCAGATGGATATTTATCGCGATATTGGCTATCGCGTGGTGATGGTCTCCAGCCGGGCGAAAAACGGCCTGGACGATCTGGAAGCGGCCTTAACCGACCGTGTGAGTATCTTTGCCGGTCAGTCTGGTGTCGGTAAGTCGAGCCTGCTGAATGCCCTGCTCGGCTTCGACAAAGATGAGCAGGTCGCGATTCTGACCAATGAAGTATCAGATGGCTCAGGCCTGGGCCAGCACACCACCACCGCATCCCGCCTGTATCACTTCCCGCATGGCGGCGATGTGATCGATTCTCCCGGCGTGCGTGAGTTTGGTTTGTGGCATCTGGAGCCGGAACAGGTTACGCGTGGCTTTGTCGAATTCCGCCCTTTCCTGGGCTATTGCAAATTCCGTGACTGCAAACATGGCAGCGATCCCGGCTGTGCGATTCGTGAAGCGGTCGAACAGGGAAAAATCAACCGGTCCCGTTTCGATAACTACCACCGTATTCTGGAGAGCATGGCGCAGGTAAAAACGCGTAAAAACTTCCCTGATGGTGAAAGTTAATCGGTGTAACCGCGTCTGAGCGGATAAGCCGCTGCATTTTGCGAGGTGGATTCCGATCAGGCGTCCGGAGCGTGCAGCGTGCCGGAAATCAGGTATAGTCGCCATCTGAACGGGGCACTGCTACAATCCGCCCCCTTTTTTACCATGTCCTGAAATAGCCAGGAGGCTAAGGTGTTTGATCGTTTAAAACTCGGCTTGAATCATATTCTCCCGAAGAAATGGCTGACTGAACTTGCCGGTTGGGGCGCCAGTCGCCGCGGTGGTTGGTTGACCAAACTGGTCATTGACATCTTTGTCTGGTTTTACAAAGTCGACATGGCGGAGGCGCGTAAGCCCGATACCGCCAGCTATCGCACGTTTAATGACTTTTTCGTTCGTCCGCTGAAAGACGATGCGCGTCCGGTGGATGCAGACGCCAGCCTGATCGCCCTGCCCGCAGATGGTGCTATCAGCCAGCTCGGCCATATTCATGGCGATCAGATTTTCCAGGCTAAAGGTCATCACTACACCATCGATGCTCTGCTGGCGGGTGATGAGCGGATGGCCGCTCAGTTTGTGGAGGGTGAGTTCGTCACCACCTATCTGGCTCCGCGCGATTATCACCGCGTCCACATGCCGTGCAACGGTATCCTGCGTGAGATGATTTATGTGCCTGGCGATCTCTATTCAGTTAACCCGCTGACCGCGCGTAATATTCCCAACCTGTTTGCCCGTAACGAGCGCGTCATCTGCTATTTCGAAACGGATATCGGACCGATGGTGCAGATTCTGGTGGGTGCAACGATTGTCGGCAGCATTGAAACTGTCTGGGCGGGCACCATCACGCCACCGCGTGAAGGTGTGATCAAACGCTGGCACTATCCGGCAGCGGATGATGAAGGCGCGGTAGTACTGCTGAAAGGACAGGAAATGGGCCGCTTTAAACTTGGCTCTACCGTCATCAACCTGTTCGCACCTGGCCGCGTCAAACTGGCTGAAAGTCTGGAAGCAGAAAGCAAAACCCGTCTGGGCCAACCGCTGGCGATCGCGCTGCCTGTGGCGACAGACATTTCCGACGTCATCGTCGACTAAATTGAGTGTCCTCTGTGCGTTCGATTCTCCTCCTGCTGCTGAGCCTGTGGCTCAGCAGCCCGGCCTTCGCGGCCAGCCTTCCTGACGCCAGCCAGCTCAAACAGCAGCTGGAAGAGATAAAATCGGCCAAAAGTTCTCCATCCCAGGCGGAACAGATCCAGACGATTGAAGCTGCCTTGAACTTCCTCTCTGAACGCGATGACTCGCTGGAGCGCGCGGCGCAATATCAGCAGGTGATTGATGACTTTCCGCGTCTGGCGCGCGAACTGCGTCAGCAGATCGCCGCGCTGAGCGACAGCGGAAAAACCGTACGCAGCAACATGAGCAGCGCCGAGCTGGATCAGGAGATTCTGCAGGTCAGCAGCCAGCTGCTGGAAGAGGGGCGTCAGGCACGCCAGGAGCAGGATCGGGCGAGGGAAATCAGCGATTCGTTGTCGCAACTGCCGCAGCAGCAGACCGAAGCGCGCCGGGCGATGACGGAGAGTGAACGGCGGCTGCAGGGCGTCAGTACCAGTTCACCGCAGGGCCAGCTGCAACTGGCGGCGCGTCAGGCGGAAAGCGCCGCTAATAAAGCGCTGGTCGATGAACTTGAGCTGGCCCAGCTCTCCGCCAATAACCGTCAGGAACTGGCGCGGATGCGGGCTGAAGTTCACCAGCGTAAAGCGACACAGCTCGATAACTACCTGCAGGCACTGCGCAATCAGCTTAATGACCAGCGGCAACGAGAAGCGGAAGTCGCCTTGGCCCGCACTGAACAGCTGGCGGAAAACAGTGGCGATCTGCCACCAGCAATCAGCGATCAGTTTCGGGTTAACCGCGAACTCTCGGTTGCGCTGAATCAGCAGGCGCAGCGTATGGATCTGGTGGCATCGCAGCAGCGGCTGGCCACCAATCAGATTATTCAGGTCCGTCAGGCGCTCTCTACGTTGAGAGAACAGTCGCAGTGGCTGGGCGCCTCTAATCTGCTGGGCGAAGCGCTTCGGGCGCAGGTCGCACGTCTGCCAGAGATGCCTAAGTCCCAGCAGATTGATAATGAGATGGCACAGCTTCGCGTACAGCGT
This sequence comes from Pantoea sp. 9140, assembly GCF_000745295.1. Taxonomy (NCBI): domain Bacteria; kingdom Pseudomonadati; phylum Pseudomonadota; class Gammaproteobacteria; order Enterobacterales; family Erwiniaceae; genus Pantoea; species Pantoea sp. 9140. The sequence continues at coordinate 3,374,604 of NZ_JQNO01000001.1, forward strand.
CTCTATTATGAAGATCTGCTGGAGCGTCAGGAGACGCTGCGCAAAGGACGGCAGGCCGATGGTCAGCCCTTCAGCGCAGAACAGAAGCGCATTCTTGATGCGCAGCTACGCACCCAGCGTGAACTGCTCAATTCCCTGATCTCCGGCTGTGACACCCTGATTCTGGAGATCACCAAGCTCAAGGTCGGCAACACTCAGCTGCAGGATGCGCTGACGGAAGTCAAAGACGCGACGCACCGCTATCTGTTCTGGACCGCTGACGTGAGTCCGATCGGTCTGAGTTATCCGCTGGATCTGGCTAAAGACCTTTCCCGCCTGCTGTCGCTGGATACGCTGGGTCAGCTCGGCAAAGCGATGGCGATGATGTTTACCAGCCGCAACTCGGTGCTGCCGATTATTGGTGCGCTGCTGCTGGTCGGTTTCAGCATCAGCTCGCGCCGCCACTTCAATGCCTTTCTTGAACGTTCTGCCAGTAAAGTCGGCAAGGTCACCCAGGATCGTTTCCGTCTGACCATCCGTACCGTGTTCTGGTCGATTCTGGTGGCGCTGCCGCTGCCGGTGTTGTGGGGTGCACTGGGTTATGGCCTGCAGAACGCCTGGCCCTACCCTATCGCCGTGGCGATTGGCGATGGCATTACCGCCACGCTGCCGCTGCTGTGGGCATTTATGATCAGCGCCGCCTTTGCCCGTCCGAATGGCCTGTTCATTGTGCATTTCCGCTGGCCGCAGAACCGGGTGGCGCGCGCCATGCGCTACTACTCGCTGAGCATCGGGCTGATTGTGCCGCTGATTATGCTGCTAATCGCCTTTGGCAATCTGGAAGATCGGCAGTTCTCCTCGTCGCTGGGTCGCCTCTGTTTCATCCTGATCTGCGGAGCAATCAGCATTGTTACCGTCAGCCTGAAGCGGTCCGGTATTCCGCTCTATCTCGATAAAGAGGGAAATGGCGAGAACATAGTGAACCGGATGCTGTGGAACCTGATGATCGCCATGCCGCTGATGGCTGCCCTCGCCTCCGCTGTAGGGTATCTGGCAACCGCGCAGGCGCTGCTGGCGCGACTGGAAACCTCCGTCGCCATCTGGTTTCTGCTGCTGGTTATCTATCACATTATCCGACGCTGGATGCTGATTCAGCGTCGCCGTCTTGGATTTGACCGCGCCCGTCAGCGCCGTGCCGATATGCTGGCTAACCGGGCGCGCAGTGAAGAAGAAAAAGAGCAAAGCGCGCTGAATACCGACGCGATTGAAATCGAAGAACCGGTGATTGATCTGGATGCGATCAGTGCGCAGTCGCTGCGGCTGGTGCGTTCTATCCTGACGCTGATTGCCCTGGTCTCGGTGATCGTGCTGTGGTCAGAAATTCACTCGGCCTTCGGCTTCCTGGAGAATATTCAGCTGTGGGATGTCAGTACATCTGTACAGGGCGTGGAGTCGATTCAGCCAATTACCCTGGGTTCGGTGCTGATTGCTATTCTGGTGTTTATCATCACCACTCAGCTGGTGCGCAATATGCCCGCGCTGCTTGAGCTGGCACTGTTGCAGCATCTTAATCTGACGCCGGGTACCGGTTACGCCATTACTACACTGACCAAATATCTGCTGCTGCTGATTGGCGGGCTGATTGGTTTCTCGATGATTGGTATTGAATGGTCGAAACTGCAGTGGCTGGTTGCTGCGCTGGGTGTGGGACTGGGGTTTGGCTTGCAGGAGATTTTTGCCAACTTTATCTCTGGCCTGATTATCCTGTTCGAAAAGCCGATTCGTATCGGCGATACCGTGACGATCCGCGACCTGACCGGCAGTATTACCCGGATCAACACGCGTGCGACCACGATCACCGACTGGGACCGCAAAGAGATCATCGTGCCAAACAAGGCCTTTATCACCGAGCAGTTTATTAACTGGTCGCTGTCCGATTCCGTAACGCGGGTGGTACTCACTATCCCTGCCCCGGCCAAAGTCAGCAGTGAGCAGGTAACCACCATTCTGGTGCAGGCGGCCGAGCGCTGCAGTTATGTGCTTGATACGCCACCGCCGGAAGCGTTCCTTGTCGATCTGCAGCAGGGGATTCAGTTGTTTGAGATCAGGGTACATGCTGCAGAGATGGGGCACCGTATGCCGCTGCGTCATGAACTGCACCAGCTGATTCTGCTCGGATTTGAGCAACACGGTATCGAGATGCCGTTCCCACCGTTCCAGATGCGCATGGAAACGCTGGGTAAGAAGCTGCCTGCCAGCAACGGTGCGCCCGCGGCCCGCGCCTACAAATCTGGCGGCCTGTAATGCAAAACGCCCGGCAAAGCCGGGCGTTATTTCAGATCTGAGCCGTCAGTTACTGTTTAACGAACTCTTCACCCTGAGCGATATCTTTCTTCAGCGTATTGAGCATGCCTGACAGCGCCTGCTGTTCGTAAGCGCTAAGTGTGCCAATTGGCCTGCGTTCAGCAATGCCATTTTTACCGAGCAGCAGCGGCTGAGAGAAGAAGCGGGCATATTCGCCCTCGCCTTCCACGTAAGCACACTCTACAACATTCGCTTCACCCTTCAACGCGCGTACCAGCGACAAACCAAAACGCGCGGCCGCCTGGCCCATCGACAACGTAGCCGATCCGCCACCCGCTTTAGCTTCCACGACTTCTGTGCCAGCATTCTGAATGCGTTTGGTTAAATCAGCCACTTCCTGATCGCTGAAGCTGACGCCTTTGACCTGTGACAGCAGCGGCAGAATGGTTACGCCAGAGTGGCCGCCAATCACCGGGACTTCCACCTGATCCGGCTGCTTGCCTTTCAGCGCGGCCACAAAGGTGTTAGCACGGATAATGTCCAGCGTGGTCACGCCAAACAGACGATTTTTGTCGTAGACGCCGTGCTTTTTCAGCACTTCTGCCGCAATGGCAACAGTGGTATTGACCGGATTGGTAATAACGCCAATCAAGGCTTTAGGGGCCGTTGTGGCAACCTGTTCAATCAGATTACGAACAATGCCTGCGTTCACATTAAACAGGTCAGCGCGATCCATACCAGGTTTACGTGCGACGCCCGCAGAAATCAGTACCACATCGGCACCCTGTAAGGCAGGCGTGGCGTCTTCTCCACTAAAACCTTCAATAGAGACAGCAGTAGGAATATGGCTGAGATCAACGGCGACGCCAGGCGTAACCGGCGCAATGTCATACAGTGAGAGTTCTGAACCTGCGGGAAGCTGGGTTTTGAGCAGAAGTGCGAGCGCCTGGCCTATGCCGCCAGCGGCACCGAGAACGGCAACTTTCATTCTTAACTCCTTATTAAGGTGGGGCAGAGATGGGCCGAAATTCTATCTGTGTCAGACCTTAATCAACTGCTCAGGCGATGATAAATATCCGCTGTTAATTCTACGTGTTTTCACACTTGCTCGCCGGATTCAAAAGTTACTTATCATTGCGCCTGAATGACCGACAACTTTGCCGTCGTCAGACAGAGAGCGGCTATGTGCGTTTTCTGTTACTACTTCTGATACTACACCACCAATAATATAACAACTTTGCAACCTTCGCCTTTCGGGGCTGTGACGGGGGTTTTGGTCTGAGCGGATTTATTTGCTATTATCGCCTCCCGCTAGCCGCCCGAACTCTGCTCATCAATCGACCGATTGCATAAAAATGCATTTAAATGCATAATCACCACTCTGCCGCGGGCGGATGCGCGGTTATTCTCTCTATTTATTGGTAACCTATGCGAAACCCATCGAAACAAGACGATCTGATCAAGGCTTTCAAAGCCTTATTAAAAGAAGAAAAATTCAGTTCCCAGGGCGAAATTGTTCAGGCGCTTCAGGATGAGGGCTTTGAAAATATCAACCAGTCCAAAGTCTCGCGGATGCTGACCAAGTTTGGCGCAGTGCGCACCCGTAATGCCAGGATGGAAATGGTCTATTGCCTGCCCGCTGAACTGGGCGTGCCGACCACCACCAGCCCGTTAAAAAACCTGGTACTGGATATCGACTACAACGATGCGCTGGTGGTGATTCATACCAGTCCGGGCGCAGCACAGCTGATTGCACGTATGCTGGATTCGCTGGGCAAAGCACATGGGATTCTTGGCACGATCGCTGGTGATGACACGATCTTTATTACCCGTGCGCGCGACTTTACGGTTAAACAGCTGCACAGCGCGATCCTCAACCTGTTTGAACAGGAACTCTGATCGCTGACTGACGGCCTGCTATCCCGCCCCAGGTCGTTAGTTTGTTCTCTCTGCCCATTGTTTTGCGGCACACTGCCGCGCTGTTTAATACTAATAAGCCAGTTTTAATACACCTGACTCCTGGTCAGATCGCTTACTCTGCTTAACCTTCTGCGCTATTTTACACTGCTTTACATCACTGATCCGGCACCATTGCCCGGATCCAGATCAAACTCCAGTCCAATACGCCTCATAGTTTCGCACTAAACGTTAAAGTGATCTATCTCGCTGTTTTTCTGATTAAAATCATCGTAAAGGCTATTTTTTATGCTGTTTTTATAACGTTAAGTTATTAAAAGTAGACATAAGGATAAAGAATCACAAAAAAACATTATTAGCCGGTTATTAATTTCTCTCGTTATTAGTTCTATACTTCTTTTCGTGATGCAAATCACACTAACTAGAAAGATAAAAATAGACGACGAGGAAATATCTATGAACGTAAAAACTACCATCGCTACCCTGAGCATTCTCTCTGCCCTGTCATTTGGTGCAATAGCAGCAGAATCTATCGATGCCGCACAGGCACAGGATCTGCAGGCTGTCGGCACCATCAGTGTCAGCGGCGTCGCGGGTTCCCCGATGGATATCAAACAGAAGCTCAGCGACAAAGCGGATCAGCAGGGCGCAAAAGCCTATCGCGTGATCGAGGCTTACAACAACGGCAATTATCACGCTACTGCCGCGCTGTATAACTAAACCCAATAATGCCAGCGGCTCTCTGTCTGACGCGCCTTTTTGCGCTCCGGAGGGCCGAAGCAAAATCTTCAGGAGAGTTGACCATGAAAATGAAATTAGCGATTGCTGCTCTTAGTCTGGCGTCCCTGTTCTCAGTGGGTGCCAGCGCCGCCAGCCTGGTATCAAATGAACAGGCGCAGGGTTTGCAGCCCATGAATCAGACCATCAGCATTGGTGGACGTAACGGCGACCAGACGCATATCCGTCAGGTGCTGTCAGAGAAAGCGGATGCACAGGGCGCAAGCCATTATCGCATCATCGAAAACAACCAGGACAACACCTGGCATGTCACCGCTGAGCTTTATAAATAATTAACCGTGATGACGCCTGAAGGCGCATAACAAATATCGACGACCGGCCCTTACGAGTAACCGCAGGTTGTTGAATGTATTGAGGAGATAATCATGAATATCAAAACAACCATCGCTACAGTCAGTCTGCTTTCCGTTATGGCGTTCGGCGCATCAGCCGCACAGCTGGTCACCAGCGAACAGACGCAGAACCTGCAGCCTGCGGGCACCGTAAGCATCAGTGGAACCGGGGGATCCCCAATGGATTACCGCGCTGAGCTTTCACAGAAAGCTGATGAACAGGGTGCCAGCGCCTATAAAGTCATTGAAGCGCGCACCGGTGATAGCTATCACATCACTGCACAGCTTTATAAGTAATTCCTCGTCAGATTAATGACGAACCCTTTGGCCCCGCTCGCCGGGGCCTTTTTTCATCTGATGTATTATCTGACGTTAAAGTGCAGCCGGCCTTCCAGCTCCTCTTCCGCTTCATCAAATAACAGAATCAGCGCGCCATAGCGCCGTCGCTGTCCCCTGCCCAGATTGACAAACTCAATCTCCAGCGGCATCGGTAACAGATCGCCCGTCACGACATCCCATAATCCATCCAGATCGCAGATGCGGCGCTCCTCCAGTGCAAATCGCTCGCTGAACTGGCGAAAGAAATGGGACTGGTCGACTATTTCATTAAAATCAAAACGCTCGATTTTCATGCTGACGGCTCCCATGCTCCGTCTGCGGGCGACCTCTGCCGCCCGTTCGTGACCGTTAGCTCAAACCGCCCAGGTGCAGCGCTTTGACCTCCAGATACTCTTCCATACCGAGTACCGAACCCTCGCGGCCCAGACCCGACTCTTTCACACCACCAAACGGCGCCAGCTCGGTGGAAACGGCGCATTCGTTAATGCCAATCATGCCGCTTTCCAGCGCCGCTGAAACGCGAAACACCCGTTGCAGATTCTGGGTATAAAAGTAAGCGGCAAGGCCGAATGGCGTATCATTGGCGCGGCGGATGACGTCATCTTCATCATCAAAGCGGAAACAGGCAGCTACCGGACCAAAGGTCTCTTCCTGCGCGAGCTGCATACCTTCGTGCGCCTCGGTAATGACGGTCGGCTGCCAGAAGTTGCCACCCAGCGCATGTCGCTCGCCACCCGCCAGTAATTTGCCGCCTTTGGCTACTGCATCTTTTACGTGCTGCTCAACCTTTTCCACCGCCGACGCTTCAATCAATGGCCCGACAATCACGCCTTCGTCCATGCCGTTGCCCACCTTCAGCTTGTTCACTTCGGCAGCCAGTTGCTGAGTAAACGCATCATAGACAGCGTTATGAATATAGAAGCGGTTAACACTGACGCACACCTGACCCGCATTACGGAATTTGTTGGCAATCGCACCCTGTACAGCGGCATCAATATCGGCATCGTCGAACACGATGTATGGGGCATTTCCGCCTAATTCCATCGACACTTTTTTCATGGTTTCGGCAGCATTACGCATCAGCAGCTTGCCTACCTGGGTGGAGCCGGTGAACGAGATTTTACGCACCGCTTTGCTGGCCATGATCGCATCGCTGATGGCATGGGTATCACCCGCCACCGCATTCAGCACGCCATCCGGCACGCCCGCCTGCTTCGCCAGCGCCAGCAGGGCAAAGGCGGAGAGTGGCGTGTTATTAGCGGGTTTGATAATGCCGGTGCAGCCTGCCGCCAGAGCCGGACCCAGCTTGCGGGTCAGCATCGCCATCGGGAAATTCCACGGCGTAATGGCAGCCACTACGCCAATCGGTTCGCGGGTCGCCAGAATGCGGGATCCAGGTTTTGCCGGCGGAATGATCTCGCCGTTCGCCCTCTTCGCCTGCTCGGCGAACCACTGAATAAAGCTGGCGGCGTATTCAACCTCTCCCTCCGCCTCCTTCAGGGGTTTGCCCTGTTCGGTCGTCATCAGCTCGCCCAGCCAGCGCTTGTTCTTAATGATCAGCTGGTACCAGCGAGTGAGAATTTCAGCACGCGCTTTTGCGGTCTGCGCCCGCCAGGCGGGAAAGGCGCGTTCCGCGGCGGCGATCGCCTGTTCCGTTTCCGCCTTACCTGCTTTTGCCACCTGCGCAATCACCTCGCCGGTTGCCGGATTGGTCACGTCAAAGGTGGACGCCGCCTGATGCCATTGGCCGTCCGCTAAATAGCCGGTCCGAAACAGTTCGCTCTCTTGCAGTGATTTCATTGATTCGCTCCTGTCAGTTTTGCTCTTCCGTCTGGAGAGTATAGTTGGCAAAAGCGACAGATTTTGTGATGGATGGGGATTGCACAGGTCGCTGCAGGTCGCAGCGGCCAGATTCAGATTTGGATGAGCGTGTTCTGGTATTTATCCAGCATCGTCGCCAGTCGTTTGACCGGTTCCGTTACGCTGACAGGAGCCTCGTAATGGACCAGTTTTTCCTGATAGACATCCAGCTCTTTGAGCAGACGTTCAAAGTAGTAACGGCGCTTGTCGTCGCTGCTGGCGGAGATCACCCGGTCGGCGGTGTAACGCAGCTGTCGGTGATACGCAGAGAGATCGGCGTTAACGGGCACTTCTGCGTCGCGTAATCGCTGATGACCGATAATCAGCGTCAGGGCGATGCGATATTTATTGATGTCGCCAGGAAACAGGTTCAGCAGCAGAAACAGTTGCTGATAGAGCGCCGGCAGATGATTTTCGCGCCGACGCGCCTGATTGGTGGTCATGGCCGAGACCGCTGCATACATAAAGCGGTTCAGCAGTTTGCGGCCGGTGCGCGCCTTCGATTTATCCCGAATCAGCAGAATAACCATCATCGCGACAAAGCAGCCGATAACCTGACCGAGCACATTATCGAGGAAAACGTTAATGTGAAACTCCATCGGATTATCAAGGACCAGAACGTTAAGCGTACCAATCAACGCACCCAGCGTGCCGAGCTGACGCCGCTGAATGAAGATGCCGCCGATAAAACCCAGTATGCCGATGGCGATGCAGAGCAGTAGTGCGCTCTGCTGCGTCGCGGGCAGAACATACATAAAATAGAGCGCCCCGAGTGGAACCGCGACCGTCATGCCGTAGAGAAAATCCTTGGCCATCATCAGCGGGTTAGGCATACGCATCGCCAGCGCGGTAATAACGGCCAGCATGACCATACAACCACTGCCAGACGTCCAGCCCGTATAGAGCCAGAACAGCGAACCCAGCGCGGTTGCAACGAAGGTACGGATGCCGTTAATCATTGCATGATGTGTTTCAGCCGAACGCGCCTGAATCACCACTTCGCGCTGCAGAATCTCCTCTTCCAGCGAGGTTATCCGGCTGTTGCTTTTGATGCCTTTAAGCAGCAGCAGATATTCGGTAGCGGTGCCTACCCAACTGGCCAGCGTGACCGGCGTTGTTTTGCCCGTAGCGCCAATCACCCGCCGCATCACTTTCATCCGCTTATGTACCTCTTCAACCGTCGAGGCCGGTTTTTCAACCATCAACCGATACTGGGGCGGAATGTAGTCCGGACGGGAATTCTGAATGAGGAAGGTTTCGGCAGCCTGCGTTATCAGCGTCAGTGACAGGGTATTAAGCATCTGCAAACGGCGGTTGCTGTTCTTCCAGCGTGACGACTCCATCATCAGCTGGCTGCGCATGCTGTTCAGCGCCGTGGTGCGCCGCACCAGCGCGCTCCAGGCTTTATCGACCTCTTCTTTATCACCATGGGCGACGCAGAGTTGCAGCAGGTGATAGTGGGCCACCAGCAGCGAATCAACTTCCGCGTCGATCACTTTTTTAATCGAACGTGGCGAGAAGATCATGTCGGCCAGAATGGCGCACAGAATACCGAGTACGATTTCACTGCAGCGCTCAACCGCATATTGCGGCACCAGCGTCAGACCGCCGCTGGCGTTAGCCGTCACCACAATAATCAGCGCGGTATAGCCTGCCAGTCCCAGCGCATAGGAGTTTTCTACCTTAATCAGCGAAGAGAGCCAGACGCAAAGCCCTGCCCAGATGCAGCACAGCAGCAGCATCACAACCGGCGCACGCACGGTGGCGATCATGATGGTGAGTGCAGCGATACAGCCGATGAATGTCCCGATAATACGTAAAACGCCGCGATAGCGCAGTGCACCGGAATAGGGATCGCCACCCGCTGCAAACGCGGTGCCGCCCGCCACGATCCCGGCGGTCATGACTGCCCAGCGTGGTGTTTCAAGATTAAAGTGAAACCCTACCATCAGCGCTAACACCAGCGCGAAGGTCAGCTTTACCGGGAAACGCAGGAACTCGATCATATCGCCCTCTTAACCAAACTCACGCAGGCGATTGAACAGTCGGATCATGGGTGAAACCTGTTCAGGCTGGCGATCGGCCTGACCGGTAATCACCACGGTCGCGGTGGTTCCCGCCGGGAAGCGATTACCGGGCTGCTGATCAAGCCGGATGCGCACCGGCACACGCTGTGCCAGACGGACCCACTCCAGATTGGAATCTACCGTTGCCATGCCTTTACTGTCGACCGAGCTGCTGCTGTTGGTGACGCCCGCCGCGACGCTGTCGACGGTGCCACGCAGCACAATGTTGCTGCCAAGTGGCGTCACTTCAGCGCGGAAGCCCTTCTCAACGCCGTGCAGTTTGGTCTCTTCCAGGTAAGCCAGCACATAGAAAGAGTGCTGCTGAACCAGCGCCACCGCCACAGAACCACGGGTAATAAATTCGCCCTGATAGACGTTGAGGTTGGTGACCCAGCCATCGGATGGCGCTTTCACGGTGGTGCGCTCAAGATCGATCTTCGCCAGATCGCGCGTCGCCACCGATTTTGCCAGCTGATGCTCGCTGGTTTGCAGATCGTTGTTAGATTGCTCGATCGCCTCGCGCGACATTGCAGAGGTACCAAGCTGATTACGGCGGCCGGCTTCGCGACGTTTCTCACTCACCAGGGCCTGGTAATATTCAACATCCGCCTGTGCCTGATCGAGCGCCTTCTGATAGCGAGGGCGGTCAACCACAAACAGCGTATCGCCCTTCTTCACCAGTTGGTTGTCGTGTACCGGGACCTCAGTAATCAGGCCAGTGACGTCAGGCGAGATCGCCACCACGTCAGCTGCAAAACGTGCATCACGAGTCCAGGGTGATTCGGTATAGAACACCCAGGCGCGGAAGATGATAACCACTGCGATGATGACCAGCAGAATCGTGATCGCGTAGCGCGCGATTTTTCTTATGAGTGCTTTCACTTCAACCTCAGACTAATAAACGGGAGACAAGGTAAAACACACAGCAGTAAAGCGCTGTATTAAAAAGTGCCGGATGCCAGACAAGATCGTAGATGCCGCTCGGCGTCAGCACGCGTTTCACTAACCAGAACAGCATCAGTGAAATAATCAATTCGATGAAAACGGGCGGAAAAGAGAGCCCAAACATGACAAATACCGGAAGCACACTCATCACAAATCCTTAGTTCGACCTTGCCGGGATACTTCGTTGCCCTTTCAGATGTTGCAGGAAAACCCTCTGGCAGCGCTATCCGAACCGCAGCTGGCTTAATAATAGCGTATCATCGAAGGGTTTAAGGCAATGAAGAATCACCGGGAAATACCCCGGCGCGCTTATAATAACGCGCCTGACTATAAGTTTTCTACAGAATGTGATCTAAATCACTTTTAAGCCAGAGTAAATAATGGAACGACTGAAAGGTATGTCTGTCTTCGCCAGAGTGGTCGAACTCGGTTCGTTTACTGCTGCGGCGCGTCAGCTCCATCTGAGCGTCTCATCCATCAGCCAGATCGTCGCGAAACTGGAGGATGCATTGCAGGTTAAGCTGCTGAATCGCAGTACCCGCAGTATCGGGCTGACCGAGGCGGGTAAAATCTATTATCAGGGCTGCCGACGTATGCTGGCGGAAGCGACGCAGGTGCATGAACAGCTCTACGCGTTTAACAATACGCCGATTGGTGTGTTGCGCATTGGCAGCTCTTCGACCATGGCGCAGAATGTGTTAGCCGGTATGACCAGCGATATGCTGCGGGAGTATCCGGGGCTGAGTGTGAACCTGGTTACTGGCGTTCCGGCCCCGGATTTGATTGCGGATGGTCTGGATCTGGTGATTCGGGTGGGCGCATTAAAAGATTCCAGCCTCTTTTCGCGTCGTCTTGGCGCGATGCCGATGGTGGTATGCGCCGCAAAAAGCTATCTGGCCCAGCACGGCACGCCGGAGAAGCCGGGCGATATCGATAATTTTTCCTGGCTGGAATATAGCGTACGGCCCGACAACAATTTTGAGCTGATTGCACCAGAAGGCTTAGTCACCCGCCTCGCGCCACAGGGGCGTTTCGTGACCAACGATTCGCTGACGCTGATTCGCTGGCTCAAGTCGGGCAATGGCATCGCCTATGTGCCGATGATGTGGGTGATTGATGAGATCACCGCAGGCGAGATCGATATTCTGTTTCCGCACTATCAGTCCGACCCGCGTCCGGTGTATGCGCTCTATACCGAGAAGGATAAACTGCCGCTGAAGGTGCAGGTCTGCATCGATTATCTGACCGACTATTTTGAACAGGTGGCTGAACAGTATCAGCAGCACCGTAAAAGCTAACAACCCGCCGGGCGGCGGGTTGTTGAGGTCACATCAGGCGGTGCCGCCGATGGTCAGTTTATCCAGCTTCAGGGTTGGCTGACCGACACCGACCGGCAGGCTCTGACCCTCTTTACCGCAGACGCCCACGCCTTTATCCAGCGCCAGGTCATTACCCACCATTGAGATCTGCTGCATCGCTTCAATGCCGGAGCCAATCAGCGTCGCGCCTTTGACCGGTTTGGTGATTTTGCCCTTCTCAATCAGATAAGCCTCTGAGGTGGAGAAGACAAATTTGCCGGAGGTGATATCCACCTGACCGCCACCAAAGTTCGGCGCATAGATGCCGTATTCAACGCTCTCAATAATATCCTGTGGCGATGACTTGCCTGCCAGCATATAGGTGTTGGTCATGCGCGGCATTGGCAAATGCGCGTAGGATTCACGGCGTCCGTTACCGGTCGGGCTGACGCCCATCAGTCGCGCATTCAGCTTGTCCTGCATGTAGCCTTTCAGCACGCCGTTCTCAATCAGCATGTTGTACTGACCGGGAACGCCTTCATCATCGACCGCCAGTGAGCCGCGCAGACCTTCGAGGGTGCCGTCATCCACCACGGTACAGAGTTCAGAGGCAACCTGCTGACCGATTTTACCGCTGAACACCGAGGTGCCACGGCGGTTGAAGTCGCCTTCCAGACCATGACCGACTGCCTCATGCAGCAGCACACCAGGCCAGCCAGCACCCAGCACCACCGGCAACGCGCCAGCAGGTGCCGCCACGGCTGAGAGGTTAACCAGCGCCATACGCACCGCCTCACGCGCCCATGCATCAGCACGTACGTCGCCATTTTCATCTTCAAGGAAGAACGCATAGCCGGTACGTGCACCGCCGCCGCTTGCGCCGCGCTCACGCTTGCCCTGATCTTCAACCTGGACGCTGATAGAGAGGCGAACCAGCGGACGAACGTCTGCCGCCAGCGTGCCATCAGTGGCCGCCACCAGCACCTGCTCGTAAACACCGGTCAGGCTGGCATTGACTTCCTGCACGCGCGGATCAGCCGCACGGGCGACTTTATCGACGCGATGCAGCAGGGCAATTTTGTCTTCACGCGTCAGGCTGCTCAGCGGATCGACCGCCGAATAGAGCGAACGGTTCATCACGGCAGAAAGCGTATGGGCCTTGCCGTTTCCCTGTTCGCGTACAATGCTGCGAGCCGCTTCAGAGGAAAGACGCAGCGCATTCAGCGTAATCTGGTCGGCATAGGCGAAGCCGGTTTTCTCACCGCTGACCGCGCGCACGCCGACGCCCTGATCGATATGGTATGAGCCATCTTTAATGATTTTGTCTTCCAGCACCCAGGATTCGTGAAAGCTGGACTGAAAATAGAGATCGGCATAATCCAGACGACGTTCTGAAAGCTGCCCTAACAGGGAAAATAGGTCCTGCTGATTAATGCCGTTAGCAGTCAGTAACTGCTCACTTACCAGGTTCAGAGTCATCGTTTCTCACTCATTATGTGCTCAGATAATCATAGCCTGCGGTAATTCCGGTACGGCGTCAAATTCACTTGTTGTCTGTTTCACGCGGTTTACGCAGCACTTCATTGATTTCCGGTTTATCCAGCGGGCCACTGATGTGATAACGCAGCAGCGATATCTTGTTCCACAGGGGTCCCAGAACTTTACTGGCGGCAAATACCGCCGCGCCAATCACCGGATTAATGGCAAAGGCAGTCGCTACGCCGACAGAGGCAGAGATCTCAGGCGCAACCACCGCTTCCATATCTATCTGACGTTTCACCAGGTCGAGATTGCCCTGCATGGCGATGTCTGCTTCCAGTCCATCCACCAGCAGGTTATCGGTGCGCATGACGCCGTTTTCGATCCAGGCCGTGCCGTTAATCGAATCGAAATAGAACGAGTTGGTAAAGGTGTCGCTGAAGTCGAAGCGCAGCTTGCGCAGCAGCGCATCGAAGCTCACCAGTCGCAGGATTTTTCCCGCCGTGCCGGTGTTCACATCCGCGATCTGGCCTTTGCCAAAGTGGGTCTTAAGGGTGCCGCTCAGCGTCTCTGCCGAGGGCTGCCACGGTGCAGAGCGCCAGTGCAGGTCGTAAGCAATATCAAAAGGCGCATCGCGCAGCGGGGTATTCACGCCAAACCAGTTGGTCGCATTATTAATATTCGGCCCCTTAAGCGTGCCCTTCAGCGAGGTGCGCTGGTCGTCCGCGCGATTAACCCACTCACCGTTAATTTTAAGCTGCGAGCTGCCGGTATCCACTTTTCCGTTAGTAAGCGCTAACGTATCTCCTTTAGGCTGCAGCATCGCGGAGACCTGACCATATTTCTGGCCCAGTACCCAGCACTCTTTACAGCGCAGCTGTAAGGCGGGCCACTGACTGAAGTTAATGTTTGTGGTTTGCTGAGAAGACGCTTTGCCGCCCTTGCCTGCCTCGTTTTCCCATTGCGGATTGTAGTAGAGGTAATCGAGGTTCACCTGCCATGGTGCTCTGGGGGCCATCGCCAGTTCACCGCGCAGCTCTTTCGCATTGACGCTGACCTGACCTCGGCCACCTGAACTTTGTGCCAACGTCGCCTCAACCTCATGCCATTGCTGTCCGGCCAGCGTAACCGCAGGACTGCGCAGCGTAATGTTACCCGGCAGTGTAACGCCACCGGTCTGGAAGTCGCTCCCGCCGCCCGACACACCCGCTCCCGCAGAGCCGCCTGCAGCCATCATCGCTACCCAGGCCTCACCATCCAGCGCGGGCAGATTCAGTACCATGCCCTCATGATCAGGTAGCGCAGGCGTTTTCTGTGCATCATTCAGCCAGATGCCACGATCAACGCGCAGCGTCGGCTCCAGCAACCAGCGGCTGTTAAAACGGTGGTTTGCATCGACGCTGCCGCTGAGATCGAAATGGTTCAGGTCGCCGCTGGCCTGAATGGCAACTGGCATCGCCTCACCGGCTTTTTTATCGAGTGATGCAGGTAAGTGACTGCTTACTTCTTTGGCATTACCGTTCAGCGTCACGTCATAACGTGCCCCGCCATGATGCGGCAGCGTAATATTGACGTCCCCCTGCCACGGCAGATGCCCGCCGAGCTGCTTGCTGACAGCTGCCGGAACCTGGCTGATTTTCGCGGGTTGCCAGTCGCCCTGAAGTTTGACGTTAACGCCAAAGTCATCCGGATTCTCCCGGGTGCTGAAACGGACGCCCATCGGCTGCCCAAACCAGTTCGCCCGCAGGTCCTCACTGGCCAGATTGCCGTTGTCATAACGGAAGCGGCCAGAAAGATTGTTGATGGTGGTTTTTAACGGTTTGATAAACAGCGAATTGTTATTGAGATCGACATTGCCGCGGGCGTGGACCTGCTCTCCATCCAGTGGAATATCCAGATTCAGATGACCACCGACACGGCCTTTAATTTCCAGTTGCTCCAGCGCGGCACCCAGTGACGGCTTAAGCGGCGTCTGATCGAAATAGTCAGCGATCTGCTGGCCTTCACCACTGATATCCCCGTCGATGATCAGTTTTTCTTTCAGGTAGTCAGGGATCACCGCCGTGACGTTGCGAGCATCTACTTCGCCCAGTCTGGCCACTGGCGCTTTCATCCACAGACCGTCGTTCAGGAAATTGAGGTCGACATCGAGATTGCTCAGCGCCGGCCATTTGGGCTGAAATGCATAGGTCGCCTGGCGAAGCGGCACCCAGACCTGGAACATGCCATCATTGTGCTTGAAAGGGAACAGCGCCGGGTTACCGGCAAACAGCAGCGTGGCGTTGTCCACCCTGCCACCCTTCACTGCCCCACTCAGATAGTGCGTCAGGCTGTTACCCATCAGCGGCACCGGGAAGTAGCGCCAGGCATCGCCCGCATCGGTAAGCCGGATACCCGCCAGAATATCCAGACGGGGCTCGCCGCCGCTATTCTGCTGGTAGCTGAAGTCGCCGCGCGCCCAGAGTGAGCGCGCTTCGAGGTCAAGGTTTTCACCCGCCAGCGTCAGGCCATGTTCATCTTTAAGCCAGCGCAGTGCCCCGGTCACCCGCTTAATCTCTAAGGGTGCCTGGAACATGTCGCCATAGGGGACGGTTGCCGCGCCCATATCCACACTGACCTGACCATGGCTCAGGCTGCCGCGTGCTTCTCCACTCAGGTGACTGATGCCCGGCAACAGTTTCCAGTGCTGCCAGCTGAAATCACGCCACTTCACCTGTAAGCGGGTTTTTTCAGGCTGCTGTAATGGAATATCCAGCGCCAGGCCATCGATGGTGCCCTGTGGCTGCAGCGTCTGCCAGTTTTCAAACAGCGTCGGAGAGAGCGGCGCAAATAACGGAACGATCGGCGCAATATGACTCAGCACCAGCTGTGTGGCGCGCACCCGCACTTCCTGCTGACCATCCGGCCCCAGCAACTGCTTATCTTCAGGACGCCATAGCAGCGAGAAGTGACCGGCAGGCCAGGCCTCGCCGTCAGTACTGAGCCGCGTCTGCGGCACATTGACCACCCAGCCATTCTGGAAGCGTGACAGATGCGCGGTCAGCCCATCGACTTCTATGCGGTGTCGTCCGGTTTCGCCCTGCCAGCTGGCGCCGCCCTTGCGCAGCAGCAGATCGCCAGCATAGATGTCGCCATCACGCAGGTTAACCCAGGCCGCCAGGCTGAAGCGGGCGCTGTCCAGCCGAGTATTGTCGCGCACCCAGCGGCCCAGCCATGGACGCATGTCGACATCGTCGGCCTGCATCCAGATGCGGCCGTCATTAAGTAAACCGTTGCTGTCGTTAAGGTCGAGCCGCACCTGAACCACGCCGTGCTGACCGGTAAAGCTCGACAGACTGACTTCGCCTTCGGCGCGATGGCGGTTATCTTCATTGACCCAGGTGAGTCGGGGGATCGCCAGCTCAGCATGCTGGCCGGAAGGCGTACGGAAACGAATGGTGCTGTCGCGCAGGTCAAAGTGGTCAAACTGACGCAGGAAAAGTTCGTTAATCTGCGCCGGACGGAAACTGTTTTTCTCTTTGTCGTTGTCGAGTAAGGGGCGATTCGTGTCGAGGTGCAGCTGCCAGAAGGTCAGATCGCGGAACTGCCAGCGCCAGTGCAGCAGAGACTGCCAGACGTCGAGCGCCAGATTGATACGTTTAATCGTGAGTTTGCCGTTTTCATGCAGATCGACGCTGAGGTCACGAACCTGCAGGGTTGGGCCGAAATTCTCCCATTTACCCTGTAACTGGCTGGCGTTGACCGGCACATCCGTTTTGTCGGAGATGAATTGCAGAAGGTTGTTGCGATAGCTGTCGAGATGCGGCATCACCAGACGCAATCCGCTGACCAGCAGCGCGACAATCACGATGATTGCCGCGACCAGCAGTAACAAAATCCTCGGCAACTGCCTCACTCACGCCTCTCCTTGTGTTCCGTAAACGACGGATAGTTGGTTCTCATACCCGACCGTCTTCGAATAAAAGCGTTAAAGATACGCATTTTATCCCAAACAAGGGCGTTTATTCAGCCCGATTACGGGCTGACGTTACATCATTACCACGTCGAACTGCTCCTGAGTGTAGAGCGCTTCAACATGAACTTTCACCTGCTTACCCACAAAGATTTCCACTTCAGCCAGCGCATGAGACTCGTCGGTTTTTAGCGCCTCACCGACTGTCGGTGAAACATAGACCAGGAAACGGTCAGAATCATAAGCGTGGTGAACCCGCACAATCTCACGCATGATTTCATAGCAGACCGTTTCAACCGTTTTCAGCGTGCCGCGCCCTTTGCAGACCGGGCAATCCTGGCACAGGACATGCTCAATGCTTTCACGGGTACGCTTACGCGTCATCTCCACCAGACCCAGCGCCGAAAAACCATTAATCCCGGTTTTAACCCGATCTTTACTGAGCGCGCTTTCCAGTGAATGCAGTACCCGGCGTCGATGGTCTTCATTGCTCATGTCGATGAAGTCGATAATGATGATACCGCCCAGATTACGCAGTCGCAGCTGACGCGCAATCGCCTGAGTGGCTTCAACATTGGTGTTGAATATCGTCTCATCGAGATTGCGATGCCCAACAAATGCACCGGTATTAATATCGATAGTCGTCATCGCTTCGGTCTGATCGATGATCAGATATCCGCCTGACTTTAGTTCAACTTTGCGATCCAGCGAGCGCTGAATCTCATTTTCAACGTCAAACAGGTCAAAAATAGGCTGTTTACCGTTGTAGAGCTCCAGTTTACCGGCCATCTCCGGAATATATTCGCCGGTAAATTCCACCAGCATGTCGCAGGTCAGACGCGAATCGACCCGAATGCGATCCAGCGCTGCGCCCGCGAAATCACGCAGGATACGCTGCGCCAGGGCCAGCTCGCCATAGAGCAGACAGCGGGTCTGGTTGCGCTTTTTACGCTCGCTGACTTTGGTCCAGAGACGTTTGAGAAAAGCCGCGTCCTGCGCCAGCTCCTCTTCGCCGATCCCTTCTGCGGCAGTGCGGATGATAAAACCGCCCAGATCGTCGCAGTAATCCGCCACCACCGCTTTAAGCCGATCGCGCTCTTTCTCACTCTCGATGCGCTGAGAGACACCGACGTGCGATGCGCCAGGCATAAAGACCAAGTAACGCGAAGGCAGGGTAATGTCGGTGGTCAGTCGGGCACCTTTGGTGCCCAGCGGATCCTTGACCACCTGAACCACCAGATCCTGTCCCTGACGCACCAGCTCGGCGATATCGCGCACGATGAAATTTTTCTTTTCATCGCCCGCCACACATTCCGTATGCGGCATGATGTCAGAAGCGTGCAGAAAGGCGGCTTTTTCCAGGCCGATATCGACAAAGGCGGCCTGCATGCCGGGCAGAACACGGCTTACCCGTCCTTTGTAAATATTGCCAACAATGCCGCGCCGCGCTTCGCGCTCAATATGGATTTCCTGAAGGATGCCGCCATCAATGTAAGCAACGCGTGTTTCAGAAGGCGTGACGTTAACCAGTAATTCAGCCGTCATGTTGACCCCTTACGGCACGCAGTGACTGGAAATGGCTGAGCAGTTCCGCTGTCTCAACTAACGGTAATCCGACCACTGCATGATAACTTCCATTAATTTTGCGGACAAAGTTTCCTCCCCTGCCCTGAATACCGTATGCACCCGCTTTATCCATTGGCTCACCGGTCGCGATATAGTCGTCGATGTCGCTCTCAGTTAAGGTGCGGAATGTCACATCAGTCGTCACGATGCAATCCAGCGCCTGCTGGCTGTCGGCCAGCGCCACTGCCGTCATGACCTGATGCGTATGACCGGAGAGTTTACGCAGCATCGCGTGGGCATCGGCGGCATCGCGCGGTTTTTCCAGCACGTCACCATTCAGCACGACAATCGTATCTGCGCCCAGCACCGGCAGATCCTGCGCGGCCAGTTTTACGCCCGCCTGCGCTTTGTCATTAGCCAGACGGCGGACATAGCTCTCAGCCGCTTCATTCGGCTGACGCTGTTCTTCAACGTCAGTCACGATGCGCTCAAATGTCAGGCCAAGTTGAGTTAACAGCTCACGACGACGCGGTGAACCGGAAGCAAGATAGAGGGTTACCATAAATTTCCTTATTGAACAGCGAACTGACGACGAATTTTTCTCATAAGTAAGAATAGCCAGGGCCAGAGAATACCGTCGACGACACTGCTCCAGAAAATTTCAGGTCGGAATGAAACGTTGATTACCAGGAATTCAGCCCAGAAGACAATTACATCCATCGCCAGTGACAGCACCATAACCATTAACGCTTGCTGCCACAACGCTAAGTTGCGGAATAACTGGAACTTAAAGGCTATCAGGTAGGCGATGATACTGAGTGCCAGCGCACGTACGCCCAGCGTGGATCCGGCAATCAGATCCATGATAGCACCCAGCATAAATCCGCTGCCGACGTTGACCCGATGCGGCAGTGCGAGAACCCAGTAGATAAGGATGAGCAGCAGCCATGAAGGCCGGAACATATAAATTTCATCCGGCCATGGCATGATCTGCAGGACTAACGCGACCAGGAAAGAGAGCCAGATGACCCAACGTCCCTGGCTGCGATATCGACTCAAGGCTGCCCCCCGCGTGAACGCGAGGAGTTGCTCTGTCCGCTACTGCCACTGCTGCCTGTTGATGGAGCAGGCGGCCCCATCTGTGCGGTGGGTGCAGGCGGACCCATTTCACCCGCAGGCGGTAAGACCTGCGGCATCATCTGCATCAGACGCTCATTCGCAACGCGATGAACCTCATCCTGCGGCAGCGGCATATCGCCATTGCGATCTGCGCCCCACAGCAGCAGCAGATAACGCAGACGCTGCAGACCCGCGGTCGGATGCGCCTGAATCACCGTGTAAGCGCGCTGAGTATCCACTTTCACTGAGGAGACCACGCCCACCGGATAACCCTCAGGGAAACGACCACCGATACCTGACGTCACCAGCACATCGCCGACCCGAATGTCCGTATTACCCGGCAGATGCTCAAGCTGGAGATCTTCAGTACAGCCGTTACCCGCGGCAATCACACGAATGTCATTACGCAGCACCTGAATAGGCAGCGCATGTGACGCATCGCAGATCAGCAGAACACGGCTGGTGAGCTGTCCGACGGCGATAACCTGACCGACCACGCCTTTATCACTGATGACCGGCTGACCTTCATAGACACCGTTAACGCTGCCTTTGTCGATCACCACCTGGTCGGTGTAAGGATCGGTGCCGGTGGAGATCACCTGCGTCACCATCTTTTGCTCATCCTGACGCAGCGGTGAACCCAGCAGTTCACGCAGGCGTGCGTTTTCCTGCTTATATTGCCCCAGCATTAGCAGGTTACTGTTTTTCAGGAAGAGCTCACGACGTAACGCTTTATTTTCCTGCTCCAGCTGCTGACGCGACGCCAGCGACTCCGACACGCCATCCAGCAGCTGACGTGGCCCATTAGCCAGGAAGTAAAACGGACTGACCGACGTATCCAGATAGTTGCGTATTTGGGTGAAAGAGCTCACACGGCTGTCGGCAATGATAATGGCAATTGCCACAATGACCGCCAGGAAAAGACGCAACTGCAGGGAAGGTCCCCTGCTAAAAATCGGCTTCATATAATCTGCGTGATCCTCGACAACAGGAGAGGAAGCGACGGCAAAACACCGTGCTTCCCTGGGCTGAACGCACTGTACCGGCACAGATTTCGCCGGTTCACATGCCACTCCCTCGCATGATCATTGCGTTCTCAGCCGGTTGAGGCAATTATTCTTCGCTGAACAAATCGCCGCCATGCATGTCGATCATTTCCAGCGCCTTGCCGCCACCGCGCGCCACACAGGTCAGCGGATCTTCAGCAACAACAACCGGAATACCCGTCTCTTCCATCAGCAGGCGATCCAGGTTGCGCAGTAATGCACCACCACCGGTCAGCACCATACCGCGCTCTGAGATATCGGAGGCCAGCTCAGGCGGACACTGCTCAAGAGCAACCATCACCGCGCTAACGATGCCGGTTAACGGCTCCTGCAGCGCTTCCAGAATTTCGTTGGAGTTCAGCGTGAAGCCGCGCGGTACACCTTCTGCCAGGTTACGGCCACGCACTTCAATTTCACGGACTTCATCACCCGGATAGGCTGAACCGATCTCATGCTTAATACGTTCTGCGGTCGCTTCACCGATCAGTGAACCGTAGTTACGACGCACATAATTAATAATAGCTTCATCGAAACGATCGCCACCAATACGTACGGATGAGGAGTAGACCACACCGTTCAGGGAGATCACCGCCACTTCGGTAGTACCACCACCGATATCAACGACCATTGAACCGGTCGCTTCAGAAACGGGCAGACCTGCACCAATGGCTGCAGCCATCGGCTCTTCAATCAGAAAGACTTCACGCGCGCCGGCGCCCTGAGCGGATTCACGAATCGCACGACGTTCTACCTGCGTAGCCCCGACAGGTACGCAGACCAGCACACGTGGGCTGGGACGCATAAAGCTGTTGCTGTGAACCTGCTTGATGAAGTGTTGCAGCATCTTTTCGGTCACGAAGAAGTCAGCGATAACGCCATCTTTCATCGGACGGATAGCGGCAATATTGCCTGGCGTACGGCCGAGCATCTGTTTGGCGTCATGACCTACGGCCGCGACGCTTTTCGGTGAACCGGCACGGTCCTGACGAATAGCAACCACGGAAGGCTCGTTCAGCACGATGCCCTGTCCTTTTACGTAAATCAGGGTATTCGCGGTACCCAGGTCAATGGACAAGTCGTTGGAAAACATGCCACGAAATTTTTTAAACATACTAAGGGATAATCCTGCAAGCTGGGGGCGGAAAATAAAATCCGCTTACTTTACCAACCACACGAAGCTGCCACAAGGCGCAAAAACGTTCTGCTTCGGTGAAAAAAGACGCCTGATTGCGTTTAAGTCATCTGAACCCGCGATCCGTAGCAGCAGAATGGCGACCA
This sequence comes from Pantoea sp. 9140, assembly GCF_000745295.1. Taxonomy (NCBI): domain Bacteria; kingdom Pseudomonadati; phylum Pseudomonadota; class Gammaproteobacteria; order Enterobacterales; family Erwiniaceae; genus Pantoea; species Pantoea sp. 9140. The sequence goes on from NZ_JQNO01000001.1 coordinate 3,396,882, forward strand.
GACGCCATCAGTGCTGCATTTGCCGTGATTTCCGCTTGCCATGCCCGACATAAAATTTAACATTTCCGGCACGATGGTTATGGGTTCAGATGCGGCTTAACATTAAAAAAAACCGTCAATTTCTGTCATTACGGCAGCAAATCATTAAATACGGTAACGTTGGGAATACTTCTTCACGTTACTGTTAACCGGAAGCGAAGGGGCAAAAAAGTCGCCCTGCCCGCCTGCCACACCTAGCGCCACTAATGTCTGCCACTCCGCTTTAGTGCGGACACCGGTAGCAAACACCTGAATACCCGTGGACTTACAGACCTCCAGCAGACTCTGTACAAACAGCTGATTGGCGGTCCGCCGTTCAATGTTGCGCACCAGACCCGCATCAAGCTTGATCAGTTCCAGCGGCAGGTGTCGTATATAGGCGCTGCTGACGACGGTTAAACCCGCCTGATTTACCGCTACCCGACAGCCAAAAGCCTTAAGTGCACGGAATACTGGCGTTAAATGGTCGATGTGTTGACAGACATCTGCCTCGGCAAGTTCAAATAAAAATCGTTTTCTTTGTGATTTGGGGCACTGCAGCAGCATATTCTGCAGCCAGAGGACAAATGAACGTTGCAGGAGAGAGGTTATCGTCACCGGCATCACCAGCGTCTCTTCCGGCCAGAGTTCAGAGAGTGCCGCGATGCGCGTGACCATCTGACGATCCCAGCCATCAGCCATACCGAGCTGCTGCACCAGCGGCATATATTCTGCGGCCAGCACCTCTTTATCGCCATCGAAGATGCGGGTCAGCATGACCCGATGCTGTACCTTGCCTTCGGTATTCACGGTGGGTTTATGGTACAGCCGCGGACCGCCGCGACTAAGCGTGTTCTCCAGCAGGGTTCGCCAGCGCACGCTACCCCGTCCGGCGTCCTGAGGATTTCCTTCGCCATTAGTCCAGTTATTACCCCCCAGCAGTGCCGCACGTCGTGTGGCCATTTCGGCATTTTCTATCACCTGCAGGACGGTCTGCCCGCTGTGCCAGGCAGTGATACCGATGTGGATCAGATCATCGCGATTGACCAAGTGCATCGGCGGCAGAGAATCAACAGCATTGATCAGCTGATCGGCAATACTGTTTGCCTCTTTAAGACTGCGATGCGGCAGTAATACAGCAAAATCACTGCGAAAATAGCGTGCCAGCAAGGCGCCGGGATAGCGCAGCACAAAGGTAGAGAGCATGTTGACGAAATTGAACAGGTACTCCTCAACCAGCGCCGGCTCCAGTGAATCTTTCAGCGCGTCCAGATCGGGCAGGCGCACCATCATCACTACACCGTGGGTACCGACAGCTTCCTGATCTTCCAGCAGGGTCGCGAGCTGATTATCAAAGAACAGCCGGTTGTTAAGGCCAGTGCGTCCATCCTGCGCGGCAAAGGTGCGGATCAGCGTGTCGATACGCAGACGCTGTTCGCCCGCTTCCTGAAGATCCGCCAGCAGTACATCCATCGCGCGACTCGCTCTGGGTGGCCACTCATCCACATCCCGTTTCGGCACGACCCCGCGTTCGCCGTTGATAATCGCCTCTGCCCGTACTTCAAGATGCTCCATGCCACGCCACTGACGGCTGAGCCAGCGATGCATCATCAGCAACAGCAGACTCATCACCAGCATGGCCGTAAACAGAATGCCCAGCGTAGAGGTACCGGTGAATGAGCGCAGCCAGGTTTTGGCAGGATCAAGGGTGACAACCCGCAGCTGCAAACCGGTCTGATGCATCAAAGGCACATCGACCTGGATAAAACGATTGGGTTCGTCTTCCAGCATCTGGTTTTCGTGTCGGGAGAGTGTGAGGAAAGTCTGCCTGCCGTTATGAAGGGAAATCTGCTCGGCATTCATTATGGGCATCATGCGCGTAAGCCAGTTATGAAGCTGTTCTGGCGTCTCGGAGAACATCGCCTGATCGACCTCGGTCGCCAGCACCTGCGCCCGATGTTCAACCCGCTGATGACTGAACCAGAAAACACTGAATGCGCAGCCTGCCAGCATTAATGACATCGCCAGCAGGCTTAAAAAGGTAATAAACGCAGATAATTTTGTGGTTAATCGCATCCCTGTGCCTGTATTGCTGCGGTGATAACCGGATCACCCCACCTTGTACCGTCAGCCTGACGAAAACGCGAGCAAAATAGCATAATTTGCCGCTGCCGACAGCGCCGAGTCGCATGAAGCCGAAGTATATCGTCGGGACAGGATTGCTGATGTTGATCCCGACACTTTTCAGCGCATTCTCATCGCGCAGGCCAGCCAGGAAATTTCACATTTTCAGGGCGAAACTGGCTGATATCAGCGATAGTCATCATGCTGGTTGATGACATCCTGTCTGGAGAAGCCCCATGAAACGCATACCCTGTCTGACCGAAGCCGACGTAACGCCGGAAAGCATATTTAATATGAAGCGCCGCCAGGTGCTGAAAACACTGGGACTGAGCGCTGCGGCGATGGGTATGCCGGGCGTGGCAAATGCCGATATCCTCAGCTGGTTCAAAGGCAACGATCGCCCACCTGCCCCAGCAGGCCGGCCGCTCGACTTCACCAAACCGGCGCAATATCAGGCCGATCTGACACTGACGCCTGCGGATAAAGTTTCTGGCTACAACAATTTCTACGAGTTCGGGCTGGATAAGGCCGATCCGGCTGCCAATGCCGGAACATTGAAAACAGAGCCCTGGAAACTGACCATTGATGGCGAAGTGTCGAAGCCCGTAACCCTGGATATGGATGACATCTTCAAACGCTTTGCTATGGAGCAGAGAATTTATCGCATGCGCTGCGTGGAGGCCTGGTCGATGGTGGTGCCCTGGGTAGGCTTTGAGCTGAATAAACTTCTCTCGCTGGCGGAACCCACCAGCAAAGCGCGCTTTGTTGCCTTTCAGACGCTCTACGATCCCGAGCAGATGCCGGGCCAGAAGGATCGCTTTATTGGCGGTGGCCTCAATTATCCCTATGTCGAAGGTTTGCGTCTGGATGAAGCAATGCATCCGCTAACCATACTGACCACCGGTGTCTATGGCAAAGCGCTGCCGCCGCAGAATGGCGCGCCGATTCGTCTGACGGTGCCGTGGAAATATGGCTTTAAAGGCATTAAGTCGATCGTCAAAATCACGCTGACCGACAAACAGCCGCCAACCACCTGGAACCAGATTGCCGCCGACGAGTATGGTTTTTATGCCAATGTGAATCCCCACGTTAATCATCCACGTTGGTCACAGGCGACAGAGCGGTTTATTGGCCCAGGCGGCAGTCTGAAGGTCGAACGTCAGCCAACGCTACTGTTTAACGGCTATGCCGAACAGGTGGCGTCGCTCTACCGCGGCATGGACTTACGGGAGAATTATTAGGTGGTGCGCCTGTCGATAAAACAGATCATGTGGCTCAAGGTGATTCTGCACCTGGCAGCCCTGTTGCCGCTGGTCTATCTGGTGCTTGCCGCGATGCAGGGTGGTCTGAGTGCGGACCCGGCAAAAGATATTCAGCATTTTACCGGCCGCATGGCGCTGAAGCTGCTGCTGGGTACGCTGCTGGTTTCACCACTGGCACGCTACGGCAGGCAGCCGTTATTAATCCGCACCCGGCGCCTGCTCGGCGTCTGGACGTTTGTCTGGGCCTCTCTCCACCTGCTGAGCTACTACCTGCTGGAATTGGGCGTGGATAATCTGCGTCTGCTGGGCAGCGAACTCATCTCCCGGCCCTATCTGACACTGGGAATTATCAGTTGGCTGATATTACTGGCTCTGGCGGTAACGTCGTTTCAGCGCGCTCAGCGCAGGCTTGGTAAACGCTGGCAAACCCTGCACAACGCGGTCTATCTTGTGGCGATTCTGGTACCGATTCACTATATCTGGTCGGTAAAAACCGTGTCCCCGCAGCCACTTATCTATGCCCTCCTTGCTGCATTGCTGTTAGCCTGGCGTTACAAAAAATTTCTCAAATGGTGGCCCCGCTAGCACTTCACCCGTTGTTTTCCTCTGCTGTTTTCTGATAAAAGATGTGGCCCGCAGGCCACATCCGATCATCTTCGCAGATAAGACCAGTATTTTGCTGCGAAATGACACGAAACGGATATAATGCCCGGCTTTATTGCTCGTCGGGTCTTCTTTTTCAGCCTGAAAGGTGACAAATGAAGATTCGCAAGGTATTTTACGCGATGCCTCAATGATTGCGGGAGATGGCAGCACGATGGCGCATAAATTACATATTCTGCTTTTAAACGGGCCCAACCTGAATCTGTTGGGAACACGTGAACCTGAGAAGTATGGTCATTCCACGCTGAGCCAGATCGTTGATGATTTGACGCGTCGGGCAGACCAGTTGAATGTGGAATTGAGCCACCTGCAAACCAATGCTGAATTTCAGCTGATTGATCGCATTCATGAGGCCAAAGGCAATGTGGATTACATCATCATTAATCCTGCCGCGTTTACCCATACCAGTGTCGCACTGCGTGATGCCCTGCTGGCGGTAGAAATACCGTTTATCGAGGTTCATCTCTCAAATGTGCATGCCCGCGAGCCCTTCCGTCATCACTCCTATCTTTCTGATGTTTCTGCTGGCGTGATCTGTGGGCTTGGCGCTGACGGCTACACATGGGCTTTACAAACGGCAGTAAAACGCCTGTCTCAAACTAATTAATCAAACTGAGTACGGAACCCCACTCATGGATATTCGTAAAATTAAAAAACTGATCGAACTGGTTGAAGAGTCTGGCATTTCTGAGCTGGAAATCTCTGAAGGTGAAGAGTCCGTTCGCATCAGTCGTGCACCTGCAAACGTGGGTTACCCGATGATGCAGCAGGCTTACGCTGCGCCGGTTCAACAGCCTGCTCTGGCGACAGCCGTTGCCCCTGTTGCAGCCGTTGCCGAAGCGGCACCGGCTGAAATCAGCGGTCACATCGTGCGTTCACCAATGGTAGGTACCTTCTACCGTACGCCGAGCCCGGATGCGAAAGCCTTTGTGGAAGTTGGCCAGAAAGTGAATGCCGGCGATACCCTGTGCATCGTCGAAGCTATGAAAATGATGAACCAGATCGAAGCTGACAAATCAGGTGTGGTGAAAGCTATCCTGGTTGAAAGCGGTCAGCCGGTCGAATTTGACGAGCCACTGGTTATCATCGAGTAACGGGGCAGATCATGCTGGATAAAATTGTTATTGCTAACCGTGGTGAGATCGCACTGCGCATTCTGCGTGCCTGTAAAGAACTGGGCATCAAGACTGTTGCGGTACACTCAAGCGCGGATCGTGACCTGAAGCACGTGCTGCTGGCAGACGAAACCGTCTGCATCGGCCCGGCGCAGTCAGTCAAAAGTTACCTCAACATCCCGGCGCTGATCTCTGCAGCAGAGATCACCGGCGCGGTGGCGATTCACCCTGGCTACGGCTTCCTCTCTGAGAATGCGGATTTTGCTGAGCAGGTTGAGCGCTCCGGCTTTATCTTTATCGGCCCGAAAGCAGATACCATTCGCCTGATGGGTGACAAAGTTTCTGCAATCAATGCGATGAAGAAAGCAGGCGTCCCGACCGTACCCGGTTCTGACGGTTCGCTGACGGATGATATGGAAAAAAACCGTGCCTTTGCCAGGCGCATCGGTTATCCGGTCATCATCAAAGCGTCTGGCGGCGGCGGCGGTCGTGGTATGCGCGTAGTGCGCGGCGACAAAGATCTGGAAGAATCCATCAACATGACGAAAGCGGAAGCCAAAGCGGCTTTCAACAACGACATGGTCTACATGGAGAAGTATCTGGAGAATCCGCGCCACATCGAGATTCAGGTACTGGCTGACGGTCAGGGCAACGCGATCTATCTGGGCGAACGTGACTGCTCCATGCAGCGTCGTCACCAGAAAGTTGTCGAAGAAGCGCCAGGCCCAGGCATCACAGAAGAACAGCGTCGCTTTATCGGCAACCGCTGTTCCCAAGCCTGTATTGAGATTGGCTATCGCGGCGCAGGTACCTTTGAGTTCCTGTACGAAAACGGTGAGTTCTACTTCATTGAGATGAACACCCGTATTCAGGTAGAACATCCGGTAACCGAGATGATCACCGGTGTGGACCTGATCAAAGAGCAGCTGCGTATTGCTGCCGGTCAGCCACTGTCAATTAAACAGGAAGATGTGATCATTCGCGGACATGCGGTCGAGTGCCGTATCAACGCTGAAGATCCAGTCACCTTCCTGCCAAGCCCGGGTAAAATCACCCGCTTCCACGCGCCAGGCGGTTTTGGCGTGCGCTGGGAGTCGCATATTTACTCAGGCTACACCGTACCGCCTTATTACGACTCCATGATCGGCAAGCTGATCACCTATGGCGAAACGCGTGACGTGGCTATCGCTCGCATGAAAAATGCGCTGGCGGAACTGATCATCGACGGTATCAAAACCAACGTTGAACTGCAGATGAAAATCATGTCCGACGAAAACTTCCAGCACGGTGGAACCAATATCCACTATCTGGAGAAAAAACTCGGCTTGCACGAGAAATAATCGCAACGCTGAGTCAGTCTGAGGCCGGTTAATCCGGCCTTTTTCTTTTGCCGCTGGCGTTAAGGTTGAATCATGGATGCTCGTTTTATACAGGCACATAAAGAGGCGCGCTGGTCGCTTTACCTCACACTGCTCTGGCTCGCTGCCTGGGGGCTCTCTGCCTGGCTGGGTGGCAGTGAAATCGGTGTTACCGGCCTGCCGCGCTGGTTTGAACTCTCCTGCCTGTTTGCTCCCCTGTTGTTCATTTTTCTGTGCTGGATGATGGTGCGGGTGATTTTCCGCGACATGCCGCTGGAGGATCAAAGTGAACAGTGAAATTATCCTGCCATTACTGATTTATCTGGTGCTGATTGCCGCGCTGTCGGTATTTGCCGTCCGTAAAAAGCGTGAAGGCAGCTTCCTGACTGAATATTTCCTTGGCAGCCGCTCAATGGGCGGATTCGTACTGGCGATGACGCTCACTACCACCTATATCAGCGCCAGCTCATTTATCGGGGGTCCCGGTGCCGCCTACAAATATGGGCTGGGCTGGGTATTACTGGCGATGGTGCAGGTTCCCGCCGTCTGGCTGTCGCTGGGTGTACTGGGGAAAAAGTTTGCCATTCTGGCACGCAAGCATAATGCGGTAACGCTGAATGATATGCTCTATGCCCGCTATCAGAGCCCGCTGCTGATCTGGCTGGCGAGTCTGAGTCTGCTGATTGCCTTTATCGGTGCCATGACGGTGCAGTTTATCGGTGGTGCACGGCTGCTCGAAACCGCCGCTGGCATCCCGTATGACACCGGCCTGCTGATTTTTGGTGGCACCATCGCGCTCTATACCGCTTTCGGTGGATTCCGTGCCAGCGTACTCAATGATGCCATGCAGGGCATTGTAATGCTGATTGGCACTTTTCTGTTGCTGTTCGCAGTGATTCATCAGGCAGGTGGCCTGAGCACGGCGGTGCAGAAACTGCATGACATCGATCCGGCTCTGCTTTCACCACAGGGGCCGGGCGAGATTATTACGCCAACCTTCCTCAGTTCGTTCGTTGTGCTGGTCTGCTTTGGGGTGATTGGCCTGCCGCATACGGCGGTGCGCTGTATCTCTTATAAAGACAGTAAGGCCGTCCATCGGGCCATTATTCTGGGCACTATTGTCGTGGTGGTGTTGATGCTGGGCATGCATCTGGCCGGTGCGCTGGGCCGCGCGGTACTGCCGAATCTGACCGTGCCGGATAGCGTCATTCCGACGCTGATGATCACTGTTCTGCCACCGTTAGCGGCCGGACTGTTTCTGGCAGCCCCGATGGCCGCAATTATGTCGACAATCAATGCCCAGCTGTTACAGGCTTCAGCCACGCTGATTAAAGATCTCTACCTGCGTGTCGCCCCGCAGCAGCTGGAAAATGAGTCACGGCTGCGGCTGTTATCTGGCACCATTACCTTCGCACTGGGTATCCTGCTGCTGATTGCGGCATGGAATCCGCCCGATATGATTATCTGGCTCAACCTGCTGGCATTTGGCGGCCTGGAGGCGGTTTTCCTCTGGCCGCTGGTTCTGGGCCTCTACTGGGAACGTGCCAATGCCGCAGGCGCCATCACCGGCATGGTAACAGGTGGAGGCTGCTACGCTTTTATGGCGAGCCTTAACCTGCAGATTCTGGGTTTTCACCCTATCGTGCCCTCCCTGCTTTTAAGCCTACTGGCATTTCTGGTGGGCAACCTGTTTGGACGCGCGCCGCACGTGGCCGACGCGCCGCAACATTGACGGAAAGAGAGACGTTATGCCGTGGATTCAAATCAAAATTAACAGCTCAGGTGAACATGCGGAAACGCTGAGCGATGCGCTGATGGAGATCGGTGCGGTTTCAGTCACCTTTCAGGATACCAACGACACGCCAGTGTATGAGCCGCTGCCAGGCGAAACGCGCCTGTGGGGCGACACCGACGTTATCGGCCTGTTCGATGCAGAAACAGATATGGCCCTGATTACTGCCGAACTGGCGCAGCATCCGCTGCTGGGTGACGGTTTTCGTCACCGGATCGAACAGATCGAAGATAAAGACTGGGAGCGCGAATGGATGGAAAACTTCCACCCGATGCGCTTCGGCGAGCGTCTCTGGATCTGTCCGAGCTGGCGTGATGTGCCGGATCCTGATGCCGTCAACGTCATGCTCGATCCCGGTCTGGCCTTTGGCACCGGTACGCATCCCACCACCTCGCTCTGTCTGACGTGGCTTGATGGGCTGGATCTGGAAGGCAAAACGGTGATCGATTTCGGCTGTGGATCCGGGATCCTGGCGATCGCCGCCCTGAAGCTGGGCGCGGCTCAGGCGATCGGCATTGATATCGATCCGCAGGCTATTCAGGCCAGCCGGGATAATGCTGAACGCAACGGTGTCTCCGATCGCCTGTCGCTCTATCTGCCCCACCAGCAACCTGACAATCTGCAGGCTGATGTGGTGGTAGCCAATATCCTGGCAGGCCCGCTGCGTGAACTGGCACCGTTGATCGGGGTACTGCCGAAGTCTGGCGGTCACCTGGGTCTTTCGGGCGTGTTAGAGAGCCAGGCGGAGAGCGTCTGTGAGGCCTATGCCAGCGAGTTCACACTCGACCCGGTTGCGGTCAAAGAGGAGTGGTGCCGGATTACCGGGATTAAATCCTGATTTTAACGTTAGTTCGTTTGCGCTGATATCGCCGTCGCCGTAACAAAGCGGCTTAACAGAATATTCAGCCAGCCCGTAGCGTAAGTTGCGGGCTTTCCCGATTTCAAATGGATGCTTGTATCGTTAATCACGGCATGTGACGTTTTTTATCTGGCGAATTGACGTACTTTTCTGGAATAACTTTTGCTCACAATTTCAGCATAAATAGCTAAATCATTGTTATTTAACATTATTAATGAATAACACCGATCATCATCCGGATTTCATTGATCTTTCTTGCTGATTGTTCAAAGTTTGGCCTTTCATCTTCCTGCAAAAATGCGTAATATACGCCGCCTTGCAGACACAGTATGGCCATTCTGACTTCATGCGTATTGGAAACCTCCAGCTGAGAAATCGACTGATTGCAGCACCGATGGCCGGTATTACCGACAGGCCGTTCAGGACGCTGTGTCACGAAATGGGTGCAGGCATGGCAGTTTCTGAGATGCTGTCTTCTAACCCGGAAGTCTGGGCTAGCGACAAATCTCGATTACGTATGGTTCACAGTGATGAGCCAGGCATTCGCGCCGTGCAAATTGCCGGTTGCGATCCCAGTGAAATGGCGCAAGCTGCACGCATTAATGTTGAGGCTGGTGCACAGGTCATCGACATTAATATGGGATGCCCTGCCAAGAAGGTTAACCGCAAAATGGCGGGTTCAGCCTTGCTGCAATATCCCGCCGTGGTGGAGTCTATTCTCTCCGCAGTGGTTAATGCAGTGAATGTGCCGGTTACGCTGAAAATTCGTACTGGCTGGGATCCTGAAAACAGGAACTGTGTCGCGATTGCCCAATTGGCTGAACGCTGCGGTATACAGGCTCTGACGATACATGGTCGCACTCGTGCCTGCCTGTTCAACGGAGAAGCTGAATATGACAGCATTCGGACAGTTAAGCAGAGTGTCTCCATTCCGATTATCGCGAATGGAGACATAACTGACCCGCATAAAGCCAGAGCGGTGCTCGACTATACAGGGGCCGATGCTCTGATGATAGGACGCGCTGCTCAGGGAAGACCGTGGATCTTCCGGGAAATCCAGCATTATCTGGACACTGGGGAGTTGCTTGCCCCGCTGCCGATGGCAGAGGTCAAGCGCTTGCTTGTTTCGCATATACGTGAGCTGCACGACTTTTACGGTTCAGGCAAGGGATACCGTATAGCGCGAAAGCACGTCTCCTGGTACCTGCAGGAGCACGCCCCGAATGACCAGTTTCGGCGCACATTCAACGCCATAGAGGATGCCAGCGAACAGCTGGAGGCGTTGGAGGCATACTTCGAAAATCTTGCGTAACGAAATAAAGAGCTGAAAGAACTATGTTCGAACAACGCGTAAATTCTGACGTACTGACCGTTTCTACCGTTAACTCACAGGATCAGGTAACTCAAAAACCTTTGCGTGATTCGGTTAAACAGGCACTGAAGAACTATTTTGCTCAACTGAATGGTCAGGATGTGAGCGACCTGTATGAGCTGGTTTTGGCTGAAGTCGAGCAGCCTCTGTTGGACATGGTGATGCAGTACACCCGTGGCAACCAGACCCGTGCTGCCCTGATGATGGGTATCAACCGCGGTACGCTGCGTAAGAAATTGAAAAAATACGGCATGAACTGATTTTTAGTTCTGTCTGTTAATCACGCCAGCCTTCGGGCTGGCGTTTTTATTTGTGCGTCATCGCACAAAGTAACGGCAGGGAGAGTGAAACAGTTGCCTGTCGTATGGTAACTATAGTTGCAATCGCTGGCGTGATATTTCATCCCCTCGCTTTCGTCCGATCTGATTTGATTTAAGTAATGTCCTGCCTCCAGCTTTTCTGCCTATGCCCGTCACTACTAGGCATGTGACGTCCTGCGCATAAAAAAGCAACGTCTTCTCTTCATACATTTCTGCCTGAGCGAGCGCTCACACTGCTCTCATATAGTGAAACTATTTGCACTAAATGTGATCGGGTCGACTCGCATTGCTTCCTTTTGGTGCGCCATATTAGCGAAACTTTCCAGGTGCTTCTGATTATTAACCGTTCTTTCATACGAATTCAGGATTCTGCAAACCTGGCATCAGCTTTGCAGAGTCGTGGATGGCTGACCGCCACAGACAGGAAAAACGCACACCAAAGTGCGCAAACATAACAACATGATCCCGCCACACAGGATGCTTTATGAAAAAGATGATGCTCTCTACGCTGATCGCTGCCGCCTCGCTGGTTGCCATTACTCAGCAGGCACACGCAGGCACCACACTGGATGCGATAAAGAAAAAAGGTTTTGTTCAATGTGGAATCAGTGACGGCCTGCCGGGCTTCTCCTATGCAGATGCTGGTGGCAAGTTTACCGGTATCGATGTGGATGTGTGTCGTGCTGCCGCCGCCGCGGTATTCGGCGATGCGACCAAAGTGAAATATACCCCGCTGACCGCAAAAGAGCGTTTTACCGCGCTGCAGTCAGGTGAAGTGGATGTACTTTCACGTAACACCACCTGGACCTCATCGCGTGATGGCGGCATGGGCTTCCTGTTTGCGGGCGTGAACTATTACGACGGCATCGGCTTCCTGACTCACCAGAAAGCCGGTCTGAAAAGTGCGAAAGAGCTGGATGGTGCCACCGTCTGCATTCAGGCGGGAACAGACACCGAGCTGAACGTGGCAGACTTCTTCAAAGCCAACAAAATGCAATATACGCCGGTGACTTTCGACCGCTCTGACGAGTCAGCTAAGGCGCTGGACAGCGGTCGCTGCGATACGCTGGCGTCTGATCAGTCTCAGCTTTATGCCCTGCGCATCAAGCTCGGCAAACCCGATGAATTTATCGTCCTGCCAGAAGTGATCTCCAAAGAGCCGCTGGGACCCCTGGTGCGTCGTGGTGATGATGACTGGTTCACCATCGTCAAATGGTCGCTCTATGCCATGCTGAATGCCGAAGAGATGGGCATCAACTCGAAGAATGTTGATCAGATGACAGCTAAGCCGACCACGCCAGATATGGCGCATCTGCTGGGTGCTGAGGGTGACTTTGGTAAAGATCTGAAGCTGGATAACAAGTGGGCCTATAACATCATCAAACAGGTCGGCAACTATCAGGAAAGCTTTGACCGTAACGTCGGTAAAGACAGCGCACTGAAGATCGCGCGCGGTCAGAATGCGTTGTGGAACCAGGGCGGGATTCAGTACGCACCACCGGTACGTTAACAGACCTCACCAATCGGGCACCGTATTCTGCGGTGCCCTACCCCAGCTTTCGTTACTGAGGTTTCAACATGTCACAACGCCCAACCGTGAAAAGGGATTTTTCATTTGGTAATCCCACGGTTCGCGCCTGGATTTATCAGTTCATCGCCGTCGTCGCGGTGCTTGGTGTGGTGGGTTATCTGGTGCATAACACCATTATCAACCTTGCCAATCGCGGCATTACATCAGGGTTTGGATTTCTTGAGCGCACTGCCGGTTTCGGCATCGTTCAGCATCTGATTGAGTACACAGAGGGAGATACATACGCGCGCGTGTTTCTGGTCGGATTAACCAACACGCTGCTGGTCTCTGCACTCTGTATTGTTTTCGCGTCGATTCTCGGATTCGCGGTCGGTCTTGCCCGCCTTTCTGATAACTGGCTGCTGCGGAAGCTCTCGAATATCTATATCGAAACCTTCCGTAATATCCCGCCTCTGCTGCAAATCTTCTTCTGGTACTTCGCGGTATTACGCAATCTGCCAGGCCCGCGTCAGGCGCTGAATGCGTTTGATCTGGCCTATGTCAGCAATCGCGGACTCTACGTCCCGTGGCCGACCTATGCACCAGGCAGCTGGCCGTTTGTTATCGCACTGCTGCTGGCCGTGGCTGTCAGCTATGGCCTGTACCGCTTTAACCGTCAGCATCAGCTGAAAACCGGTGAGTTACGTCGTACATGGCCCGCCGCTGTTGCAATGCTGATCCTCTTTCCTTTGCTTGCGCACCTTGGGTTTGGTGCAGCAACGCACTGGGATGTGCCGCAACTGCGCGGGTTCAATTTCCGTGGCGGCTCGGTGATGATTCCGGAGCTGGCGGCGCTGACCCTGGCACTGTCGATCTATACCTCGTCGTTTATCGCTGAAGTCATCCGCTCGGGGATTCAGTCGGTGCCGCATGGTCAGCACGAAGCTGCACGCTCGCTGGGTCTGCCGAATCCGGTGACGCTGCGTCAGGTGATTATTCCGCAGGCCATGCGCGTCATTATCCCGCCGCTGACCAGCCAGTATCTGAACATTGTGAAGAACTCCTCACTGGCAGCTGCTATCGGATATCCCGATATGGTGTCGCTGTTCGCGGGATCGGTGCTGAATCAGACCGGTCAGGCCATCGAGACGATTGCTATCACAATGGGCGTTTACCTGATTATCAGTCTGCTGATATCGCTGCTTATGAACTTCTACAACCGCAAAATTGCGCTGGTTGAGCGTTAAGAGAACGGGATAACTATGTCTGTCACTACGCATGAAACGCCCCCCGTGCCGACGACGCCTGTCAGTCGCGCCTGGCTTTGGGCTCGTAAAAACCTGTTTTCCAGCTGGTTTAACACGTTACTGACGCTGTTTTGCATCTGGGTTATCTGGCACGTCATTCCGCCTGCGCTGAACTGGCTGGTCTTTCAGGCAAACTGGATTGGCACTACGCGCGCCGATTGCACCAAAGAAGGTGCCTGTTGGGTCTTTATCCATGCGCGTTTCGGTCAGTTCATGTATGGGCTTTATCCACATGAGCTGCGCTGGCGTATTAACCTGGCGCTGGTGATTGGTCTGCTGTCGATTGTGCCGATGTTTCTCAAAAGCCTGCCCTATCGTGGACGCTACATTGCGGCCTGGGCCGTCATCTATCCGGTGATTGTCTGGTTCCTGCTGTATGGCGGCTATCTGGGACTGGAACGTGTGGAAACACGTCAGTGGGGCGGGTTAACGCTGACGCTGATTATCGCGTCGGTCGGTATTGCCGGTGCATTGCCGCTGGGCATCCTGCTGGCGCTTGGCCGTCGCTCACGGATGCCGGTGGTCCGCACGCTGTCGATTATCTTTATTGAGTTCTGGCGTGGCGTGCCCCTGATTACCGTACTGTTTATGTCATCGGTGATGCTGCCGCTGTTTATGTCTGAAGGCACCACCATTGATAAGCTGGTGCGTGCCCTGGTCGGTGTAATCCTGTTCCAGTCCGCCTATGTGGCGGAGGTGGTGCGCGGTGGCCTGCAGGCATTGCCGAAAGGTCAGTATGAGGCTGCAGAATCGCTGGCGCTGGGCTACTGGAAAACGCAGATGCTGGTCATTCTTCCCCAGGCACTGAAGCTCACCATCCCTGGCCTGGTTAACACCATCATCGCACTGTTTAAAGATACCAGCCTGGTCATCATCATTGGTCTTTTCGATCTGTTCAGCAGCGTCCAGCAGGCAACGGTCGATCCGACCTGGCTGGGCATGTCGACTGAAGGTTATGTCTTTGCTGCACTGGTCTATTGGATTTTCTGTTTTAGCATGTCGCGCTACAGCCAGTATCTGGAAAAGCGCTTTCACACCGGGCGTACATCGCACTGAGGTTTTACATGACTGACTCTATGACACACTCTTCCGACGCGTTGATGATTTCGCTTGAGAACGTGAATAAATGGTACGGGCAGTTTCACGTACTGAAAGACATCAACCTGCAGGTTAAACCCCGAGAACGCATCGTGCTGTGCGGCCCTTCCGGCTCCGGCAAATCGACCACGATCCGCTGTATCAACCATCTGGAAGAGCATCAGCAGGGGCGTATTGTTGTTGACGGTATCCACCTTAATGACGACGTGCGTAACATCGAGCGCGTACGCACAGAAGTGGGGATGGTATTCCAGCACTTCAATCTCTTCCCACATCTGACCGTATTGCAGAACTGCACGCTGGCACCTTCCTGGGTGAGAAAGATTCCAAAGAAGGAAGCGGATGAACTGGCTATGCATTATCTGCAACGCGTGCGTATTGCTGAGCATGCGCATAAGTTTCCGGGTCAGCTTTCCGGCGGACAGCAACAACGTGTCGCTATCGCCCGCTCACTCTGTATGAAACCCAAAATTATGCTATTTGATGAGCCAACGTCAGCGCTGGATCCTGAGATGGTTAAAGAGGTGCTGGATACGATGATTGGTCTGGCTGAGGATGGGATGACCATGCTGTGTGTCACCCACGAAATGGGCTTTGCCCGAACGGTGGCTGACCGGGTGATCTTCATGGATCGAGGTGAGATCGTTGAAGTTGCGCCACCGCAAGAGTTCTTTGCGAATCCTCAATCGGAGCGTACCCGGGCGTTTTTATCGCAGGTTATTCACTGATTACCGACTCCGTTCATCTTACTACCCGGCCTGGTGCCGGGTTTTTTATGGCCTGACCAGCAGGTGCATTGAGCTGACTAACTGGATGCGATGATAAAGGTAAGGGACAGAAGGCTGATAAGAGGAGGTTTTATTGCAGATTATCGGCTTGCCACAACGAAAAAAGCCCTTCGCATATGCGAAGGGCTCTCTCTTATTTGATGCCTGGCAGTTCCCTACTCTCGCATGGGGAGACCCCACACTACCATCGGCGCTACGGCGTTTCACTTCTGAGTTCGGCATGGGGTCAGGTGGGACCACCGCGCTACAGCCGCCAGGCAAATTCTTTTATTTACCGAACTCGTGTCTTAACTGGTGCTGATACCCAGAGTCGAACTGGGGACCTCACCCTTACCAAGGGTGCGCTCTACCAACTGAGCCATATCAGCACACTAAATTTGATGCCTGGCAGTTCCCTACTCTCGCATGGGGAGGCCCCACACTACCATCGGCGCTACGGCGTTTCACTTCTGAGTTCGGCATGGGGTCAGGTGGGACCACCGCGCTAAAGCCGCCAGGCAAATTCTGTCTCCGCGCCGCCACAGGGGCCGCGCAGAATATCCGGTACAAGGCTGAAAATCTGTCTCTCAAAAACGCCTCTGGCGTTGTAAGGTTAAGCCTCACGGGTCATTAGTACCGGTTAGCTCAACGCATCGCTGCGCTTACACACCCGGCCTATCAACGTCGTAGTCTTCAACGTCCCTTCAGGACCCTCAAGGGGTCAGGGAGAACTCATCTCGGGGCAAGTTTCGTGCTTAGATGCTTTCAGCACTTATCTTTTCCGCACTTAGCTACCGGGCAATGCCATTGGCATGACAACCCGAACACCAGTGGTGCGTTCACTCCGGTCCTCTCGTACTAGGAGCAACCCCCCTCAATTCTCCAGCGCCCACGGCAGATAGGGACCGAACTGTCTCACGACGTTCTAAACCCAGCTCGCGTACCACTTTAAACGGCGAACAGCCGTACCCTTGGGACCTACTTCAGCCCCAGGATGTGATGAGCCGACATCGAGGTGCCAAACACCGCCGTCGATATGAACTCTTGGGCGGTATCAGCCTGTTATCCCCGGAGTACCTTTTATCCGTTGAGCGATGGCCCTTCCATTCAGAACCACCGGATCACTATGACCTGCTTTCGCACCTGCTCGAGCCGTCACTCTCGCAGTCAAGCCAGCTTATGCCATTGCACTAACCTCACGATGTCCGACCGTGATTAGCTGACCTTCGTGCTCCTCCGTTACTCTTTAGGAGGAGACCGCCCCAGTCAAACTACCCACCAGACACTGTCCGCAGCCCGGGTAACGGGCCTACGTTAGAACATCAAACATTAAAGGGTGGTATTTCAAGGTTGGCTCCACGCAGACTGGCGTCCGCGCTTCAAAGCCTCCCACCTATCCTACACATCAAGGCTCAATGTTCAGTGTCAAGCTGTAGTAAAGGTTCACGGGGTCTTTCCGTCTTGCCGCGGGTACACTGCATCTTCACAGCGAGTTCAATTTCACTGAGTCTCGGGTGGAGACAGCCTGGCCATCATTACGCCATTCGTGCAGGTCGGAACTTACCCGACAAGGAATTTCGCTACCTTAGGACCGTTATAGTTACGGCCGCCGTTTACCGGGGCTTCGATCAAGAGCTTCTCCTTGCGGATAACCCCATCAATTAACCTTCCGGCACCGGGCAGGCGTCACACCGTATACGTCCACTTTCGTGTTTGCACAGTGCTGTGTTTTTAATAAACAGTTGCAGCCAGCTGGTATCTTCGACTGGCTTCGGCTCGGGGAGTAAATCCCTCCACCTACGCGCCAGCGTGCCTTCTCCCGAAGTTACGGCACCATTTTGCCTAGTTCCTTCACCCGAGTTCTCTCAAGCGCCTTGGTATTCTCTACCTGACCACCTGTGTCGGTTTGGGGTACGATTCTGTGTTACCTGATGCTTAGAGGCTTTTCCTGGAAGCAGGGCATTTATCACTTCAGCACCGTAGTGCCTCGTCGTCACGCCTCAGCGTTGATA
This sequence comes from Pantoea sp. 9140, assembly GCF_000745295.1. NCBI lineage: Bacteria > Pseudomonadati > Pseudomonadota > Gammaproteobacteria > Enterobacterales > Erwiniaceae > Pantoea > Pantoea sp. 9140. Next base: position 3,414,459 of record NZ_JQNO01000001.1, read on the forward strand.
AGGGACCGGATTTACCTGGACCCTCCGCCTACACGCTTAAACCGGGACAACCGTCGCCCGGCTGATATAGCCTTCTCCGTCCCCCCTTCGCAGTAACACCGAGTACAGGAATATTAACCTGTTTCCCATCGACTACGCCTTTCGGCCTCGCCTTAGGGGTCGACTCACCCTGCTCCGATTAACGTTGAACAGGAACCCTTGGTCTTCCGGCGAGCGGGCTTTTCACCCGCTTTATCGTTACTTATGTCAGCATTCGCACTTCTGATACCTCCAGCATGCCTCACAGCACACCTTCGACGGCTTACAGAACGCTCCCCTACCCAACAACGCCTAAGCGTCGCTGCCGCAGCTTCGGTGCATGGTTTAGCCCCGTTACATCTTCCGCGCAGGCCGACTCGACCAGTGAGCTATTACGCTTTCTTTAAATGATGGCTGCTTCTAAGCCAACATCCTGGCTGTCTGTGCCTTCCCACATCGTTTCCCACTTAACCATGACTTTGGGACCTTAGCTGGCGGTCTGGGTTGTTTCCCTCTTCACGACGGACGTTAGCACCCGCCGTGTGTCTCCCGTGATAACATTCCTCGGTATTCGCAGTTTGCATCGGGTTGGTAAGCCGGGATGGCCCCCTAGCCGAAACAGTGCTCTACCCCCGAGGATGAGTTCACGAGGCGCTACCTAAATAGCTTTCGGGGAGAACCAGCTATCTCCCGGTTTGATTGGCCTTTCACCCCCAGCCACAGGTCATCCGCTAATTTTTCAACATTAGTCGGTTCGGTCCTCCAGTTAGTGTTACCCAACCTTCAACCTGCCCATGGCTAGATCACCGGGTTTCGGGTCTATACCCTGCAACTTAACGCCCAGTTAAGACTCGGTTTCCCTGCGGCTCCCCTATACGGTTAACCTTGCTACAGAATATAAGTCGCTGACCCATTATACAAAAGGTACGCAGTCACCCCCATAAAGAAGGCTCCCACTGCTTGTACGTACACGGTTTCAGGTTCTGTTTCACTCCCCTCGCCGGGGTTCTTTTCGCCTTTCCCTCACGGTACTGGTTCACTATCGGTCAGTCAGGAGTATTTAGCCTTGGAGGATGGTCCCCCCATATTCAGACAGGATACCACGTGTCCCGCCTTACTCATCGAGCTCACAGCACGTGTGCTTTTGTGTACGGGAGTATCACCCTGTACCCTGCGACTTTCCAGACGCTTCCACTAACACACATGCTGATTCAGGCTCTGGGCTGCTCCCCGTTCGCTCGCCGCTACTGGGGGAATCTCGGTTGATTTCTTTTCCTCGGGGTACTTAGATGTTTCAGTTCCCCCGGTTCGCCTTGCAGCACTATGTATTCATGCTGCAATGATGCACAGAGTGCACCGGGTTTCCCCATTCGGACATCGACGGCTGTAGCGGTTCATATCACCTTACCGTCGCTTTACGCAGATTAGCACGTCCTTCATCGCCTCTGACTGCCTGGGCATCCACCGTGTACGCTTAGTCGCTTAACCTCACAACCCACAGGCGTTTTACAACGCTGTAAGCTGCAAGCATTTGAGAGACTCGAACGCATCGTATTTTTCATTCTTATTACGGAGAATGAAAACGACACGTCGTTTCAATTTTCAGCTTGTTCCGGATTGTTAAAGAGCATAATACTTCGCAGCACACCGTTGCCGGTACGCTCTGAAGTATTCAGAAAAACAGTTAAAACGGTATGGTGGAGCTAAGCGGGATCGAACCGCTGACCTCCTGCGTGCAAGGCAGGCGCTCTCCCAGCTGAGCTATAGCCCCATACAGTTACTGCAGAGACCACTACTACCAGGAGTAACATTCTTCATGTAAAGAATGCGATTTTTTCTCAGGCAAGGCGTGTCGATGCGAAGCATAGTGAACTATGCGAGCCGTCGACACAACGCAGCATGAGGACAAATCTGGTAGGCCTGAGTGGACTTGAACCACCGACCTCACCCTTATCAGGGGTGCGCTCTAACCACCTGAGCTACAAGCCTGTAGAGGTTTTTTCTGCTCGTTACTTTTTATCAGACAATCTGTTGTGGACACTGCGCGGGAAGGTATCTTCAGGTAAGGAGGTGATCCAACCGCAGGTTCCCCTACGGTTACCTTGTTACGACTTCACCCCAGTCATGAATCACAAAGTGGTAAGCGCCCTCCCGAAGGTTAAGCTACCTACTTCTTTTGCAACCCACTCCCATGGTGTGACGGGCGGTGTGTACAAGGCCCGGGAACGTATTCACCGTGGCATTCTGATCCACGATTACTAGCGATTCCGACTTCACGGAGTCGAGTTGCAGACTCCGATCCGGACTACGACGCACTTTGTGAGGTCCGCTTGCTCTCGCGAGGTCGCTTCTCTTTGTATGCGCCATTGTAGCACGTGTGTAGCCCTACTCGTAAGGGCCATGATGACTTGACGTCATCCCCACCTTCCTCCGGTTTATCACCGGCAGTCTCCTTTGAGTTCCCGACCGAATCGCTGGCAACAAAGGATAAGGGTTGCGCTCGTTGCGGGACTTAACCCAACATTTCACAACACGAGCTGACGACAGCCATGCAGCACCTGTCTCAGAGTTCCCGAAGGCACCAAAGCATCTCTGCTAAGTTCTCTGGATGTCAAGAGTAGGTAAGGTTCTTCGCGTTGCATCGAATTAAACCACATGCTCCACCGCTTGTGCGGGCCCCCGTCAATTCATTTGAGTTTTAACCTTGCGGCCGTACTCCCCAGGCGGTCGACTTAACGCGTTAGCTCCGGAAGCCACTCCTCAAGGGAACAACCTCCAAGTCGACATCGTTTACGGCGTGGACTACCAGGGTATCTAATCCTGTTTGCTCCCCACGCTTTCGCACCTGAGCGTCAGTCTTTGTCCAGGGGGCCGCCTTCGCCACCGGTATTCCTCCAGATCTCTACGCATTTCACCGCTACACCTGGAATTCTACCCCCCTCTACAAGACTCAAGCCTGCCAGTTTCAAATGCAGTTCCCAGGTTAAGCCCGGGGATTTCACATCTGACTTAACAGACCGCCTGCGTGCGCTTTACGCCCAGTAATTCCGATTAACGCTTGCACCCTCCGTATTACCGCGGCTGCTGGCACGGAGTTAGCCGGTGCTTCTTCTGCGGGTAACGTCAATCGGTGCGGTTATTAACCGCATCGCCTTCCTCCCCGCTGAAAGTACTTTACAACCCGAAGGCCTTCTTCATACACGCGGCATGGCTGCATCAGGCTTGCGCCCATTGTGCAATATTCCCCACTGCTGCCTCCCGTAGGAGTCTGGACCGTGTCTCAGTTCCAGTGTGGCTGGTCATCCTCTCAGACCAGCTAGGGATCGTCGCCTAGGTGGGCCATTACCCCGCCTACTAGCTAATCCCATCTGGGTTCATCCGATAGTGAGAGGCCCGAAGGTCCCCCTCTTTGGTCTTGCGACGTTATGCGGTATTAGCCACCGTTTCCAGTGGTTATCCCCCTCTATCGGGCAGATCCCCAGACATTACTCACCCGTCCGCCACTCGTCACCCGAGAGCAAGCTCTCTGTGCTACCGTCCGACTTGCATGTGTTAGGCCTGCCGCCAGCGTTCAATCTGAGCCATGATCAAACTCTTCAATTTAAGTTTGATTTGCTTAAACAAGTTAAGCGGTGCTCATCTGTAAAACGTCATAATGAATTTCATTATGTGTTCACTCGTGAGGCTTTGATATTTTATTACGTCCTGAGACGCTGATATCAATCCTGCGAGTGCCCACACAGATTGTCTGATAAATTGTTAAAGAGCAGTGCGAACAGTGCGCTAGCGTCCTGTCGCGAGGTGGCGTATATTACGCTTTCCTCCTGCAGAGTCAACCTCTTTCTCAGAAGTTTTTCTCCGGCGGCGCAGTCTCCTGTGCCTCTCAGCCCGTTTCCCGTTGCCGGTGTTCCGTGTCGATGGAGGCGCATTATAGGGATCCCGTTTGAGAGCACAACCCTTTTTTAGGATCTTTTATCTGAACGGTTATAAATGATCCAGATTGGTGAGATCGCCAGCGACCCGCGTCAGAATTGGCTTGTCAGCTGGCTAAAATGGCATCAGGCTGCAGTGAAAATAGAACAAAGGAGAACAAGATGACTTCCGCCCTACGTCCCTATAAAGATCTTTTCCCGCAAACGGGCCAGCGCGTTATGGTCGATCCAAGCAGTGTTGTCGTCGGTGATGTGATTATGGAGGATGACGTTAGCATCTGGCCGCTGGTTGCGATAAGAGGTGATGTGAATCAGGTCCGCATTGGTGCCCGTACTAACGTGCAGGACGGCAGTGTTCTGCACGTCACGCATAAATCAGCCGCCAACCCCCAGGGCTTCCCTCTTATTATCGGCGAGGACGTCACCGTCGGGCATAAAGCGATGCTACACGGCTGTACCATTGGCGATCGCGTGCTGGTCGGAATGGGATCGATTCTGCTGGATGGCGTAATAGTAGAAGAAGAGGTAATGATTGGTGCCGGAAGTTTGGTGCCGCCCGGTAAAAGGCTGGAAAGCGGCTATCTCTACCTGGGTAGCCCGGTAAAGCAGGTCAGGCCGCTGAATGACAGTGAAAAGGAAGGTTTACGCTATTCCGCTAATAACTATGTTGGCTGGAAGGATGATTATCTGGCGGGAGATAACCAGATCCAGCCCTGATTATCTACATCATCCTGACGAATGGCCGCTTCGGCCTCATCTTCCAGATCCCAGCGATGGTGCTGAAACAGCGTCATCGCCTCTCCTTCACCAAAACGTGAATTCAGCGAATCGCGGCTGATTGCACAATTCAGCCGTATGCCGTTGACCAGTACTGGAAAACAGACCGCGTTCAGTTCAGCGTCATAGGTTTCCTCATCCGGGAACTGTATCGCCTGATTCATGGCTGCATGGCCTGCTTAAGCTGAGCAATCACGGGCGTGATTTCCGGCATCACACCGTGCCATATGTAGAAAGCATACGCAGCCTGACCCACCAGCATCCCCAGTCCATCGGCCAGATGATAAGTCCCTTGCGCCTGACACCAGCGTAAAAAAGGCGTCAGCCCGCTTTGGTAAAACATGTCGTAGCAGCGCACTTCAGAATGGATAACCTCTGCAGGTAAAGGAGGCGTTTCTCCATTCACACCACTTGAAGTGGCGTTGATGATCAGATCAAAGCGCTGATCCGCCAGCTGCTCAAAACCAGATGCCCGGATAGCCCCGCTCGCGCTAAACAGGTTCGCCAGCTCTTCAGCGCGCGCGGCGGTACGATTGACGACGGTCAGTGTCACGCCTGCTGAAAGCAGCGGCAAGATAACACCGCGTGCGGCCCCGCCCGCTCCCACCAGCAAGACATTGTCGCCAGCGTTGATCATATTCAGCCGTTCAAGATCGCTTAACAGGCCGATACCATCCGTGTTGTCTCCCAGGATCTGCCCATCACTGAGCTTTTTAACGGTGTTTACCGCACCGGACAGAGCTGCACGTTCGCTGAGCTGATCGGCAAATTCCCATGCCTGCTGTTTGAAAGGTAACGTCACGTTGGCACCACGACCTCCCTGTTCGAAAAAGGCAGAAAGCGATTGAGGAAAACCATCAACCGGGGCACAGATGCAACCATAGCGATGCTCAATGCCCGTCTGCTCAGCGAAGGCCTGATGGATCAGCGGCGATTTACTGTGGCTGATCGGATTACCGAAAACGGCGAATTGATCCATGAATTAACCCTGACGTATGAGTTCGCCGCTAATGACATCGCGGATTTCAGAAGGATTGAGCCGTCCACCCGTTTTCCCCGACAGAACCGGGAACGGCTCACCAAACTGCTGCTTCACTTCTTCAGCCGTACGGCAGGGAGGCTGACCTGACAGGTTTGCGCTGGTCGAGACCAGCGGTTTGCCAAACGCCCGACATAGCGCCTGAACATCCGGATGGTCACTGACGCGAATGGCCAGGGAATCAAACTGTCCGGTAAGCCAGCGAGGCGTCTGTGGCGGCACAGGCACGACAAAAGTCACCGGGCCGGGCCAGCAGGCAAACATCCGCTCTCGCTGGACTACAGAAAGTTCGCGCGCCGAGATGTAAGGCTCAAGCTGACTGTAATCAGCCGCAATCAGGATGAGCCCCTTCTCTACCGGGCGCTGTTTCAGCGCCAGCAACGCCATAACGGCAGATTCACTGTCAGGGTCACAGCCCAGACCAAATACGGCTTCCGTAGGATAGGCGATGACCGCCTGACGATTCAGATGCTCTAAACAGGTCTCAAGTGAATCGGCGAGGTGTTGATTTTCCATGGTCTATGAATTCTCTTCAGCGATGGCTTTGCCACAACTCTTACTGGCGCAGAAGCGCTTAACGCCCTGCGCCGTCTTTTTCTCAACTAACAGCGGATACTCACAATAAGGACAGATTCCGGCAACGGGTGTCAGATTGACGACAAACTGGCAGGCCGGATAACGATCGCAGGAGTGAAACGTTTTGCCATAACGGGAACGCCGCTGAACTAACCGGCCTTCATGGCACTGTGGACAGGCCAGCGAGGTTTCATCCGGTTTATCGATGGTTTCTGTGTATCCGCATTCCGGATAGAGGCTGCAGCCGATAAACATACCAAAACGTGCCTGCCGCAACACTTTATCCGCACCGCATTCAGGACAGGCGTGTCCTTCCAGCACTTTGACCACATGGCCATCGGCCTGACCTTTTAAAGGTCGAATGTAGTCACAAGCTGGGTAGTTCGCGCAGCCCAGAAAAGGACCGTGTTTACCGGAACGGATAACCAGTTCTGCCCCGCAAGCGGGGCAGGGATCCTGTTTACGCACGGTGAAGAGTGCAGCTTTACTCATAGCGATCAATGCATGAAAGGAAATTTAATGCAGCATACCTTCATTGGCGTCGAATAGCAGTTCTTCCATCTGCTGATAGGCATTTTCACATCCCGGGATGTTGAACAACACCATTAGCACTACCCATTTGAGATCCTCCAAATCAAACTCAGAGGTATCCAGCGCCATGATACGTTCGATGACCATTTCACGGGTTTCCAGGTTCAGCACCTGAATCTGCTCCAGGAACAGCAGGAAACCACGGCTGTCAGCATCTAAACGTTTGCTCTCTTCATCGGTATAAATACGCATGGAGAGCGGATCATTTGTCAGTAAAATTGGTGCTACCAGACCTTCCTGATAGTCAGCCAGTCTTTCTAACCAGTTCAGCGCACTGTAAACATCTTCACGATGGAACCCGGCATCCGTCAGGTCATCTGTCAATCTGTCCTGATCAACACCCATTTCTGCTTCGTTGTGGATATATGTCTCAAACAAGTACATCAGTACGTCGAACATGGCATGCCCTCCTCAATCGGACATAGCCGCCGGGTACAGCTGCGATCCATCCTGCTAATTCCAGTTCCAGCAACTGAGCTGAGATAACTGGCACAGATTGGCCGGCACGTTCAGCGACAACGTCAACAGGTGTAACATCATCTCCTACGTTAGCCAACACATCAGCAAATGGCAATGGAGCATCGTCCCTCACCTCAGAATAAATTTCATCCGCCTGAGCCATGGGTAGCCAGTTAAGTGCATTTGCCAGATCTTCTGCGATGTTATTGGGATGAGCCACCAGCAGCGCGCCCTGCTGAATCAGCCAGTTTACGCCTTCGCTTAACGGGTTACCGAGTGCGCCAGGTAAGGCATAGACATTACGATTTTGCTCCAGCGCATAGCGAGCCGTCACCAGTGAGCCACTTTTCAGCGAGGCTTCTACCACCAACACACCGTGGCTCAGGCCGCTAATGATACGATTACGGCGTGGAAAATTAAGGGGATGCGGTATGGTGGTCAGTGGAAACTCAGAAACGATAGCACCGCCCTGCCCTACAATCTCTGCGGCAAGACGGGTATGGTTTTTGGGATAAAGATGCTGCAACCCGCTTCCTAACACCGCCACCGTTTTACCGCCCACGTTAAGTGCGGCCTGATGCGCAACGCCATCAATACCCCGCGCCAGTCCGCTGGTGATGGTCAATCCGCCCAGGCTTAAATGCTGGGTAAACCAGTCACACCAGTAACGGCCATAGTGAGAGCTGTTCCGGCTTCCTACAATTGCTAACTGTGGTGTACTGATAACAGCAGGATCGCCATCAATATAAAGCAGCGGCGGAAAGCGATTGGTTTCTTTAAGACGGGCTGGATAAGCTGCATCCAGAGCGGTAATCAGATGATGAGCCGGACTCTGCGCCAGCCAGGAACAGACTTCCTCAATATTTTTTTCATTAAATTCATAATATTGCTGCCGCTGGCTGGCATCTAACCCAAGCCGGATAAGCTGCTCATCGTCTGCCAGTCCGGCACCTGTCTGCTGCGCCACGTCAACCCAGCGTTTTCCTGTCATTCCGGTGACGGCCGCCAGCCGCACATACTGCCCTGTTTTGTCCATCTCCTGCTCCCTGATCGCCCTTGCTTCCTGCCGCACAATGCTGTCAATCAGGCCTCGAAAAGTCTACAATATGAGGCAGTAATCTTTTCTTAACCGAATACAGATCTGGATATTTATGTCAGTTTTGCAGGTATTACATTTCCCTGACGAGCGTCTTCGCAAAGTCGCTTCGCCCGTTAAAGAAGTTAACGCAGACATTCAGCGTATCGTTGATGATATGTTCGAGACGATGTATGCCGAAGAAGGTATCGGTCTTGCGGCTACGCAGGTCGATATTCATCAGCGCATTATCGTGATTGATGTCTCTGAAAGTCGTGAAGAGCGTTTAGTCCTGATTAACCCTGAGCTGCTGGAAAAAAGCGGCGAAACCGGTATTGAAGAGGGTTGCCTCTCTATTCCGGAACAGCGCGCGTTTGTTCCACGTGCTGAGCGGGTAAAGGTTCGCGCACTTGATCGTGATGGTAAAAGTTTCGAGCTGGAAGCCAGCGAGTTACTGGCCATCTGCATCCAGCATGAGATTGATCATCTGGAAGGCAAACTGTTTATTGATTATCTGTCGCCTCTGAAGCGGCAACGAATCAAAACTAAGTTAGAGAAACTGGCGCGTCAGAACGCGCAGGCTTCCTGAGATCTTAAGAAGGGATAAACGTGTCTGCCCCGCTAAAAATCATCTTTGCCGGCACACCTGACTTCGCAGCGCGTCATCTTGACGCGCTGCTTGCTTCTGAACATCAGGTTATCGGCGTATTCACCCAACCCGACCGTCCTGCGGGCCGCGGTAACAAACTCACGCCGGGCCCGGTCAAAACGCTGGCGCTGGCACATGACATTCCGGTTTATCAGCCTAAGTCACTGCGACCTGAAGAAAATCAGCAGCTGGTCGCTGATCTGAAGGCAGACGTGATGGTCGTTGTGGCCTACGGATTAATTCTGCCAAAGGCCGTACTGGATATGCCACGTCTCGGCTGTATCAACGTTCATGGTTCGCTGCTGCCGCGCTGGCGTGGAGCCGCGCCTATTCAGCGCGCACTGTGGGCTGGCGACAGCGAAACCGGCGTGACCATCATGCAGATGGACGTGGGGTTAGACACCGGCGATATGCTGCATAAGCTGGCTTGCCCGATTACCGCTGAAGATACCAGTGCAACGCTCTATGACAAGCTGGCACAGCTTGGTCCACAGGGGCTGCTGGATACGCTGACGTTACTGAGCACAGGACAGGCTTCACCTGAAAAGCAGGATGAAACACTGGCCAACTATGCTGAGAAACTTAGCAAAGAGGAAGCACGTCTCGACTGGACCCTCTCTGCAGACCAGCTTGAACGTTGTATTCGCGCGTTTAACCCGTGGCCGATGAGCTTTTTCACCATTGATGATCAACCCGTAAAAGTCTGGCAGACAAGCGTTCTGCCGCACAGCGATCGTTCGCCGGGTGAAATTATCAGTGCGGATAAGCATGGCATACAGGTCGCGACGGCTCAGGGTGTACTGAATCTGCTGCAGTTACAGCCTGCCGGTAAAAAACCGATGTCGGCTCAGGATCTTCTCAACTCGCGCCGGGAATGGTTTGAACCTGGAACCCTTCTCGACTGACTCCCAGGCCCGGTCACTCACCGGGCCTTTTGTTTGATGACAAAACCCTATGACTAAATCTATCAACCTGCGAAGCCTTTCCGCTCAACTTATTGAGCGTGTGGTCGACAAAGGCGAATCCCTGAATACCGCACTGCCGGCCGCCCAGAAAAAACTCTCTGACAAAGATAGCGCGTTAGTGCAGGAAATCTGTTTTGGCGTATTGCGCACATTGCCGCAGCTTGAAGCGCTGATCGGCAGACTGATGGAGCGTCCACTGACCGGCAAACAGCGGGTTCTGCACTATCTGATCATGGTCGGGCTTTATCAGCTGGAATATACCCGTGTGCCTGCCCATGCCGCACTGGCAGAAACCGTCGCGGGCGCCGAAGTCCTGAAGCGTACCAGCCTGAAAGGCTTGTTAAATGGTGTATTACGCCAGTTTCAGCGCCAGCGGGAAGAGCTGCTTGCCAGCATTCAGGATGGTCCACAGCGTTATCTTCATCCGGGATGGCTGCTAAAGCGGTTACAGCATGCCTGGCCTGAACAGTGGCAGCAGATCGTCGAAGCCAATAATCTTCGTCCGCCGATGTGGCTGCGGGTTAACCGCCAGCACCACAATCGTGACGCATGGCTGGCCATGCTGGTCGAAATCGACAGAAATGCACAACCCGCTGACGACGTACCGGATGCGCTGCGGCTTGACGCGCCTGCCCCGGTCAGCCAGCTACCCGGCTTTGATCAGGGTTGGGTGACCGTGCAGGATTTATCCGCTCAGCGCTGTGCTTTGCTGCTTGAACCGCAAAATGGCGAACAGATTCTGGATTTATGCGCGGCGCCTGGCGGTAAAACGACCCACATTCTTGAAATTGCGCCGGAAGCAGAAGTGATGGCCGTCGACGTAGATGCGCAGCGCCTTAAACGTGTTGAGGAAAATCTGCAGCGGTTGGGCATGAAAGCAGACGTTAAACAGGGTGATGGACGAACGCCGCAACAGTGGTGCGGTGATCGTCAGTTTGACCGTATTCTGCTGGATGCGCCCTGCTCTGCGACCGGTGTAATCCGACGCCATCCTGATATTAAATGGCTGCGTCGCGATCGCGATATCGCCGAGCTGGCAAAGCTTCAGAGTGAAATTCTTGACGCCATCTGGCCGCACCTGAAACCAGGCGGTACGCTGATTTATGCCACCTGCTCGATCCTGCCTGAAGAGAATCATCAGCAGATTGAGGCTTTCCTGCAACGCCAGCACGATGCTCAGGCAGAATCCCTCAGGGGTGCGCCGGCGAACGGCTTGCAGGTATTCCCGCAGGCCGAAGGCGGAGATGGTTTCTTCTACGCTAAGCTGATAAAGAAATCGGGTACAAACTGAGATGAGTATTGATAAGCGATGAAAATAATCATTCTGGGTGCAGGACAGGTTGGCGGAACCCTGGCAGAAAATCTGGTCGGTGAAAACAACGACATTACGGTGGTCGATACCGATTCTTCACGTCTGCGTCATCTGCAGGATAAGTTCGATTTGCGCGTTGTTCAGGGCCATGGTTCCCATCCGCGAATTCTGCGTGAGGCGGGTGCGGAAGATGCCGACATGCTGGTTGCCGTAACCAACTCGGATGAAACCAACATGATCGCTTGCCAGATTGCTTATTCGCTTTTCAATACCCCGAATCGCATCGCCCGTATCCGCGCGGCCGACTATTTGCGCGATGCAGACAAGTTGTTTATACCTGAAGCAGTGCCTATTGATCATCTGATCTCACCTGAGCAGCTGGTAATCGACAATATCTACCGGCTGATTCAGTATCCTGGCGCATTGCAGGTGGTTAACTTTGCTGAGGGAAAAGTCAGTCTGGCAGTGGTAAAAGCCTATTATGGCGGGCCGCTGGTAGGAAATCCGCTCTCGATCATGCGTGAGCACATGCCACACATCGATACACGCGTAGCCGCTATATTCCGGCAGGATCGTCCTATTCGTCCGCAGGGTTCAACCATTGTAGAAGCAGGTGATGAAGTGTTCTTCATCGCTGCCAGTCAGAATATTCGTGCGGTGATGAGTGAAATGCAGCGGCTGGAGAAACCTTATAAACGGATTATGCTGGTCGGTGGCGGCAACATCGGTTTCGGTCTGGCGCAGCGGCTTGAGAAGCACTACAGCGTTAAGCTGATTGAGCGGAATCCCCAGCGCGCAGCGGAACTTGCAGAACATCTGCATGACACTGTGGTGTTTTATGGCGATGCGTCCGATCAGGAGCTGCTCGCTGAAGAGCACGTTGAGCAGGTCGATCTGTTTATCGCCGTCACCAACGATGATGAAGCGAACATCATGTCAGCCATGCTGGCGAAAAAGATGGGTGCGAAAAAAGTGATGGTACTGATTCAGCGCCGCGCTTACGTCGATCTGGTCCAGGGCAGCGTCATCGATATCGCTATTTCCCCTCAGCAAGCCACGATCTCTGCTCTGCTGGGTCATGTGCGCAAAGCGGATATCGTGGGCGTTTCATCGTTACGACGCGGTATTGCAGAGGCGATCGAAGCGATAGCGCATGGTGACGAGTCGACGTCACGCGTTGTGGGTCGTTCGATTGATGACATCAAATTGCCGCCAGGGACTATTATTGGCGCAGTCGTTCGTGGTGATGATGTGATGATTGCCAATGATAACCTGCGTATTGAACAAGGCGATCATGTCATCATGTTCCTGACCGATAAGAAATTCGTGTCAGATGTGGAACGCCTCTTCCAGCCGAGTCCGTTTTTCCTGTAAATGCCGCTTTTACAGGCTAACTCAGCATGCTGCATGCAAAACTGCCGCTTAAATGGCTGTGTTGATGGCAAAAACAGTGAGGTTTGTTAGACTTTATGGCGTTGGCTTAGGCAAGGAGATAAGTATGAGTTTAATCAAAGAGTTTCGTGATTTCGCAATGCGCGGCAATGTAATGGATTTAGCCGTGGGTGTCATCATCGGTGCAGCATTCGGTAAAATCGTTTCATCATTAGTCGCTAATATCATCATGCCACCATTAGGCTTGCTGATCGGCGGAGTCGATTTCAAATCATTCGCATGGGTTCTTAAGCCCGCAACAGGCGATGCGCCAGCTGTTGTTATGCAGTACGGTATCTTCCTTCAGACCATCTTTGATTTCGTCATTATCGCTTTCGCGATCTTTATGGCGATTAAGTTGATGAATCGTCTGTACAAGAAAAAAGAAGTGGAGAAGCCAGCCGCTAAACCGTCTAACGAAGAAGTCTTACTGACCGAAATCCGCGATCTGCTGAAACAGCAGAATACCCGGGTATAGTGAATAAGCCGCCACGAAGGCGGTTTTTTACTGTAAAAGCAGAAGGGCAGTGATAAGACGCTTTCTTATCACTGCCCTCCCATCCAGTCCCCTTACCATGTTTCTCTTTCCGCTTAAAACTGCCTTTACCCTTTTGCTTCTGCTCAATACGTTGTCGAAATAACGGGTCGTGCAGCAGTGCCTGAATCGCGTTATCGCGAATTTGCCCTTTAGTATGCTGATATTTACTCATAAAGCCTCCTGTTGAGATGGTCAGATACTCTATTCCTTTGCAGCAAAATAACAAGATGCTTATTTACTCAACGCCTCTCCACGCTCCAGCGCCTCAAGAATTGAGCACGAAATGCTACTGTGACTGTCACCACAACACGCATCCGAGAGGTGTCGCAAAGAGCGCTGCATCGTTTCTAATTCTGTGATCATCTGAGCCACTTCACTTAGCCGTTTTTCAACGATCGCTTTTGATTCCTGACAGGTATGATGCGCAGGATCGACCCGGATGGAAAGTAGCTCTCTGATGGCTTCAAGGCTAAACCCGAGTTTACGACCGTAGCGGATAAATTTCAGACGCTGAAGATCGGCCTCGGTATATAGGCGAAATCCCCCTTCCGTACGACCGTCATGATCCATCATCTGCTGTTTTTCATAAAAACGGATGGTGTCTGGCGTGACGTCAGCAAGCTTAGCTAACTGTCCGATGCGAAACATCTACTTCTCCTCGCTGAAGTGATTCTGAAGGGCTGTCGAATAATCGCCATGCAGAAAATCCGTGCTCATACCCGCCTGGCGTAATCGCAGCGCCAGCAACTGAAGCCGATGACAATGATCCTGATAGTGATGATCCGCGGGATCGAGCTGGCGAATAAGATCGTTCACTTCCATCGCCTCCCGTCTTAACTCCAGCTCCGGCGGCAGAAAGCCCGCGTTTTTCAGTAGCCGGTAGCCCGCTCTTAATTCAGGAGGAACATGGCTGTCATCATCCAGCTGTAATGGCTTTCCAGAGCCCGGAAGATTGCTAAGCTCACCCTTTTCCAGCGCTGCCTTAATATGCTGTTCCGCAAGTTCATCAACCAACCACATAATCGGCTCCTTTGAACATGAAAGACATCTTTCTAAGGTAGTAAATTTCAGGCAATAAAAAACCCGCCGAAGCGGGTTTTTTACGTTGCTACAGATTACTCTGCGGCTGCTTCTGCTTGAGCTTCTGGACGATCAACCAGCTCGATGTAAGCCATCGGAGCGTTGTCACCAGCACGGAAGCCACACTTCAGAATACGAGTGTAACCACCGGCACGGCTCGCGAAACGCGGGCCCAGCTCATTAAACAGTTTTGCCACGATCTCGTTATCACGAGTACGGGCGAATGCCAGACGACGATTAGCTACGCTGTCGGTCTTGGCAAGAGTAATCAGCGGCTCAACTACGCGACGCAGTTCTTTGGCTTTCGGCAGAGTCGTTTTGATGATCTCATGACGAACCAGAGAACCGGCCATGTTGCGGAACATAGCCTGACGATGGCTGCTGTTGCGGTTCAGTTGACGACCACTCTTACGATGGCGCATGACCTTATCCTTCTCAGTGAAACCTTAACCTGTGATCTGATTATTCATCAGCAATGCTTGCTGGCGGCCAGTTCTCGAGGCGCATGCCCAGAGAAAGACCACGCGAAGCCAGCACATCTTTAATCTCAGTAAGAGATTTTTTACCAAGGTTAGGCGTTTTAAGCAGCTCAACCTCGGTACGCTGTACCAGATCACCGATGTAGTGGATAGCTTCTGCCTTGAGGCAGTTAGCAGAGCGGACAGTCAATTCCAGATCGTCAACAGGGCGCAGCAGGATCGGATCGAATTCTGGTTTCTCTTCTTTGACTTCCGGCTGACGTACATCACGTAGGTCAACGAAAGCTTCAAGTTGTTCTGCCAGAATGGTTGCCGCACGACGAATCGCCTCTTCAGGATCGATTGTGCCGTTGGTTTCCATTTCGATGACCAGCTTGTCCAGGTCGGTGCGCTGCTCTACACGCGCTGCTTCAACATTGTAGGCGATACGGTCTACAGGGCTGTAGCAAGCGTCAACTAACAGGCGGCCGATTGGGCGCTCATCTTCTTCCGAATGAATTCGGGCAGAAGCCGGCACATAGCCACGTCCACGCTGAACTTTGATACGCATGCTGATAGCAGCGTTCTCATCGGTCAGATGGCAAATGACATGCTGAGGCTTGACGATTTCGACATCACCATCATGGGTAATGTCGGCTGCAGTCACAGGGCCAATGCCAGATTTATTCAGGGTCAGAATAACTTCATCTTTACCCTGAACTCTTACCGCCAGCCCTTTCAGGTTGAGCAGGATTTCCAGGATATCTTCCTGTACGCCCTCTTTGGTGCTGTACTCATGAAGTACACCATCAATTTCAACCTCGGTCACCGCGCAACCCGGCATGGATGAAAGCAGAATACGGCGCAGTGCGTTACCAAGAGTATGGCCAAAGCCACGCTCTAAAGGCTCAAGGGTCACCTTGGCGTGCGTCGAACTCACTTGCTCGATATCTACCAGGCGCGGTTTTAGAAACTCTGTCACAGAACCCTGCATTGTGTCCTCTCTTTGGTACTAAGCCTTACTTGGAGTAAAGCTCGACGATCAGGTGTTCGTTAATGTCCGCAGACAGATCAGTACGTTCAGGAATACGCTTGAACACACCTTCCATCTTAGTCGCATCAACTTCCAGCCAGGTTGGCTTTTCACGCTGCTCAGCCAGCTCCAGAGCGGCCTTCACGCGAGATTGCTTTTTGGCTTTCTCACGGATGCTAACGACATCATTCGGAGATACCTGATAAGAAGCGATGTTAACAACGCGGCCATTTACCAGAACAGACTTATGGCTCACCAGCTGACGTGCTTCTGCACGAGTGGCACCAAAGCCCATACGATAAACTACGTTGTCCAGACGACCTTCCAGCAGAGCCAACAGGTTTTCACCGGTGTTGCCTTTCAGACGAGCTGCTTCTTTGTAATAGTTACGGAACTGACGCTCCAGCACGCCGTAGATACGACGAACTTTCTGCTTTTCACGTAACTGACCGCCGTAATCAGACAGACGCGGTTTACGCGCACCATGCTGACCAGGGGCTTGTTCAATCTTACACTTGGAATCAATCGCGCGAACGCCAGACTTAAGGAATAAGTCAGTGCCCTCACGACGGCTCAGCTTGAGCTTAGGACCCAAATATCTTGCCATTTTCTTTCTCCAACTATCCTAAAAAAACGGGCGTTATACGCGACGTTTTTTCGGCGGACGACAACCGTTATGAGGGATCGGAGTCACATCAGTAATATTAGTGATGCGGAAACCAGCGGCGTTCAAAGCACGAATCGTAGATTCGCGACCTGGACCCGGACCCTTTACCATAACTTCCAGGTTCTTAATTCCGTAATCTTTTACCGCTTCTGCACAGCGCTCTGCAGCGACCTGAGCAGCAAACGGAGTGGATTTACGTGAACCGCGGAAACCGGAACCACCGGCGGTTGCCCAACCCAGTGCGTTACCCTGACGATCAGTAATGGTAACGATGGTGTTGTTAAAAGAAGCATGGACATGAGCCACGCCATCTGAGACTTGTTTTCTTACACGCTTGCGTGCACGAACTGGTGCCTTTGCCATTATTTACTCACCCCGATTATTTCTTGATCGGTTTACGCGGACCCTTACGGGTACGTGCGTTGGTCTTAGTACGCTGACCGCGAACCGGAAGACCACGACGATGGCGCAAACCACGGTAGCAACCAAGGTCCATAAGACGCTTGATGCTCAGGGTGATTTCACGGCGCAGATCACCTTCTACAACGAATTTCGCAACTGCATCACGCAGCTGATCAATTTGTTCTTCAGACAGCTCACTGATCTTAACATTTTCAGCAATACCCGTTGAAGCGCAGATGGCTTTTGAACGGGTTTTACCGATACCGAAGATCGAAGTTAATGCGATAACGGTATGTTTTTGATCAGGAATGTTAATGCCTGCTATACGGGCCACTATGCACTCCTATAATTAAACAAGCACGTCCCATGCTGAAAAGCCCGTTTTCAGGATACTCAAATGGAAACGTACTGACATACAAAAGATTGGCTGGCTAATCTAGCCAGCTCAACCCGACTTTGCAAGAAAAATATGTGACAAAATCAGCCTTGGCGCTGTTTATGCTTTGGCTCGGCGCTGCAGATCACACGTACGACACCGTCGCGACGAATGATTTTGCAGTTACGACATAATCTCTTGACGGAAGCACGAACTTTCATTTTTACTCTCCGTAACTTCTCAACCAACTGAATTAACGGCCGTAGCCTTTCAGGTTAGCTTTCTTCAGTGCCGACTCATACTGACTGGACATCATCAGAGTTTGCACTTGAGCCATAAAGTCCATGATGACGACAACTACGATGAGCAGTGAAGTACCGCCAAAGTAGAAGGGAACCTTCATCGCATCACGCATGAACTCCGGGATAAGGCAGATAAAAGTAATATACAGCGCGCCGATTAAGGTCAGTCGCGTCATTACTTTATCAATATACTTCGCCGTTTGCTCTCCCGGACGAATTCCCGGTACGAATGCACCAGACTTCTTCAGGTTATCTGCTGTTTCACGTGGGTTGAAAACCAACGCCGTATAGAAGAAACAGAAGAAGATGATTGCAGTCGCATAGAGTAGCACATAAAGCGGCTGTCCTGGCTGCAAATACAGCGAAATTGTTGTCAGCCAGTTCCAACCGGTACCGCCCCCAAACCACGATGCAATCGTTGCCGGGAACAGAATAATGCTGGAAGCAAAGATGGCTGGAATAACGCCCGCCATATTCACTTTCAACGGTAAATGTGTGCTCTGTGCAGCGTAAACGCGACGACCCTGCTGACGTTTTGCGTAGTTCACCACAATGCGGCGCTGACCACGTTCAACGAAGATAACAAAGAAGGTCACTGCGAATACGAGTACTGCAACCAACAGCAACAGAAGGAAGTGCAGGTCGCCTTGCCGCGCTTGCTCGATGGTATGGCCAATGGCCGGCGGAAGACCCGCAACAATACCTGCGAAGATAATGATCGAAATACCGTTACCGATACCACGCTCAGTAATCTGTTCGCCCAGCCACATCAGGAACATCGTTCCTGAGACCAGACTCACAACAGCGGTAAAGTAGAAAGCAAAGCCTGGATTCATGACCAGACCTTGCATCCCTGGCATATTCGGCAGACCGGTAGCAATACCGATCGACTGAAATATGGCCAATACCAACGTACCGTATCGGGTGTACTGGCTAATCTTACGACGGCCAGCCTCACCTTCTTTCTTAATTTCCGCTAACGCTGGATGAACCACCGTTAATAACTGGATGATAATCGATGCCGAAATATACGGCATGATACCCAGTGCGAAAATAGAAGCACGGCTGAGAGCACCACCAGAGAACATGTTAAACATTTCAATGATGGTGCCACGCTGTTGCTCAAGCAGTTTGGCAAGTACAGTGGCATCAATACCAGGGATTGGAATAAAAGAGCCAATACGGAAGACAATGAGTGCGCCGATTACAAACAGCAGTCTGCGTTTCAGCTCACCAAAGCCGCCTTTGGCACTTTGAAAATCTAATCCCGGTTGTTTAGCCATCTGCTACTTATTCCTCGATTTTACCGCCAGCAGCTTCGATTGCAGCACGAGCACCTTTGGTGACACGCAGGCCGCGAACCGTTACCGGTGTAGATACTTCACCAGACAGAATTACTTTAACGAATTCAATCTGAACACCGACAATGTTGGCTGCTTTCAGCGCGTTCAGGTCGACGATACCGCCTTCAACTTTCGCCAGATCAGACAGACGAATCTCTGTGGTGATCATTGCTTTGCGAGAGGTGAAACCGAACTTCGGCAGACGACGGTACAGAGGCATCTGACCACCTTCGAAACCGCGACGTACGCCACCGCCAGAACGTGAGTTCTGACCTTTGTGACCACGACCACCGGTTTTTCCGAGGCCAGAACCGATACCACGACCCAGACGCTTGGTAGCGTGCTTAGACCCTTCGGCCGGAGACAGAGTATTTAAACGCATCTCTTACTCCTCCACTTTAACCATATAGGAAACCGCGTTAACCATACCGCGTACTGCAGGCGTGTCTTCACGCTCAACGGTGTGGCCAATACGACGCAGACCCAGGCCAACCAGAGTGGCTTTATGCTTAGGCAAGCGGCCGATTGAACTACGGGTTTGAGTGATTTTAATAGTCTTAGCCATCGTGATTACCCCAGAATTTCTTCAACGGATTTACCACGCTTAGCAGCGACCATTTCCGGAGATTTCATATTGCCCAGGCCGTCGATAGTTGCACGAACCACGTTAATCGGGTTAGTAGAACCATAGGCTTTTGCCAGTACGTTATGAACTCCAGCGACTTCCAGAACGGCGCGCATTGCACCACCGGCGATGATACCGGTACCTTCTGAAGCCGGCTGCATGAACACGCGGGAACCCGTGTGTGCACCTTTAACAGGGTGCTGCAGGGTGCCGTTGGTCAGCGCGACGTTAACCATGTTGCGACGGGCTTTCTCCATCGCTTTCTGGATCGCTGCTGGAACTTCACGCGCTTTACCGTAACCAAAACCTACGCGACCATTACCATCACCTACCACAGTCAGTGCTGTGAAGGAGAAGATACGACCACCTTTAACAGTTTTAGAAACACGGTTTACCGCGATCAGTTTTTCCTGCAGTTCGCCAGCTTGTTTCTCGATGTGTGCCATCTTAGACCTCTACCTTAGAACTGAAGGCCAGCTTCACGGGCAGCATCTGCCAGTGCCTGGACGCGACCATGATATTGGAAACCGGAACGGTCGAAAGAAACACCAGTGATGCCTTTTTCGATTGCGCGTTCTGCGATAGCTTTGCCTACTGCAGCTGCGGCTTCTTTATTACCGGTATACTTCAGTTGTTCAGTGATAGCTTTTTCTACAGTAGAAGCAGCGACCAGAACTTCGGAACCGTTCGGGGCGATTACCTGTGCGTAAATATGACGCGGGGTACGATGTACCACCAGGCGAGTAGCACCCAGCTCTTTGAGCTTGCGACGTGCACGGGTCGCACGACGGATACGAGCAGATTTCTTATCCATAGTGTTACCTTACTTCTTCTTAGCCTCTTTGGTACGCACGACTTCGTCGGCGTAACGGACACCCTTGCCTTTATAAGGCTCAGGACGACGGTAGGCGCGCAGGTCCGCAGCAACCTGACCAATCAGCTGTTTATCAGCGCCTTTCAGCACGATCTCAGTCTGAGTTGGACATTCTGCAGTGATACCCGCGGGCAGCTGGTGATCGACTGGATGAGAAAAGCCCAGAGACAGGTTTACCACGTCGCCTTTAACGGCTGCACGATAACCTACACCAACCAGCTGCAGCTTCTTAGTGAAGCCTTCGGTAACACCGATAACCATTGCGTTCAGCAGCGCGCGAGAAGTACCCGCCTGCGCCCAGCCGTCAACGAAACCTTCGCGCGGAGCGAAAGTCAGAGCGTTGTCAGCATGCTTAACTTCAACAGCATCATTGATAGTACGAGTCAGCTCGCCGTTTTTACCTTTAATCGAAATTACCTGACCGTCGAGTTTTACCTCTACGCCGGCAGGAACAACGACAGGTGCTTTAGCAACACGAGACATATGTATCCTCCGATTACGCTACGTAGCAGATAATTTCGCCACCAAGACCTGCCTGGCGCGCTGCACGATCAGTCATGACACCTTTAGATGTAGAAACTACAGCGATGCCCATACCAGCCATTACCTTTGGCAGCTCATCTTTTTTCTTATAGATGCGCAGGCCAGGACGGCTTACTCGCTGAATGCTTTCTACAACAGCTTTGCCCTGGAAATACTTGAGAGTAAGTTCCAGTTCCAGCTTGATGTCGCCTTCGATTTTGAAATCTTCAATATATCCTTCTTCCTTCAGAACGTTGGCAATTGCCAATTTCAGCTTGGAGGAAGGCATGGTGACCGCAACTTTGTTCGCGGCCTGACCGTTACGGATACGGGTCAGCATATCCGCGATCGGATCTTGCATGCTCATCTGTGTTACTCCCGTGATTCAATTGGTGACAATTACCAGCTAGCCTTTTTCAGACCCGGAATTTCACCGCGCATGGCGGCTTCGCGGACCTTGATACGGCTCAACCCAAACTTCCGCAGGAAACCGTGCGGACGACCTGTTTGACGGCAGCGGTTACGCTGACGTGAAGGGCTGGAATCACGCGGCAGACTCTGCAGCTTCAGAACAGCATCCCAACGGTCTTCGTCGGAAGCGTTCACATCAGAGATGATCGCTTTCAGTTCAGCGCGTTTAGCGAAGAATTTGTCTGCTAATTTTGCACGCTTAACTTCGCGCGCTTTCATAGATTGCTTAGCCATTAAGTAACCCTACCTTACTTACGGAACGGGAAGTCAAAGGCAGCCAGCAGAGCACGGCCTTCATCATCAGATTTCGCAGTAGTGGTAATGGTGATATCCAAACCACGAACGCGATCGACTTTGTCGTAGTCGATTTCTGGGAAGATGATCTGCTCACGTACACCCATGCTGTAGTTGCCACGACCATCGAATGACTTAGCGGACAAGCCACGGAAGTCACGGATACGTGGAACTGCAATGGTGACCAGACGCTCAAAGAACTCCCACATGCGCTCGCCACGCAGAGTTACTTTACAGCCGATCGGATAGCCCTGACGGATTTTGAAGCCTGCAACTGATTTGCGTGCTTTGGTGACCAGCGGTTTTTGACCGGAGATTGCTGCCAGGTCAGCTGCTGCGTTATCCAGCAGTTTCTTGTCAGCGATCGCTTCACCAACACCCATGTTCAGGGTGATCTTCTCGACCCGAGGGACTTGCATGACAGAATTGTAGCCAAACTCTGTCATGAGTTTCTGGACTACTTCGTCTTTGTAGTAATCATGCAGTTTCGCCATCGTACTACTCCAAATTACTTGATAGTTTCGCTGTTAGACTTGAAGAAACGGACTTTTTTGCCGTCTTCGAATCTAAAGCCTACACGGTCAGCCTTACCAGTTGCCGCGTTGAACAGTGCAACGTTAGAAACCTGAATAGCAGCTTCTTTTTCAACGATGCCACCTGGTTGGTTCAGGGCCGGAACCGGCTTCTGATGTTTTTTAACCAGGTTGATACCTTCAACGATGACCTTACCAGAAGACAGGACATTCTTAACTTTACCGCGCTTACCTTTATCTTTACCGGTTAACACGATAACTTCGTCGTTACGACGGATTTTAGCTGCCATTGTTCGCTCCTTAGAGTACTTCTGGTGCCAGAGAGATAATTTTCATGAACTTTTCAGTACGAAGTTCACGAGTTACCGGCCCAAAAATACGCGTACCGATAGGCTGCTCACTGTTATTGTTCAGAATAACGCATGCATTACCATCGAAGCGAATGACAGAACCGTCCGGGCGACGAACACCCTTCCTGGTGCGCACCACTACCGCCTTCAGGACATCACCTTTTTTGACTTTACCACGAGGAATTGCTTCCTTGATGGTAACTTTGATGATGTCACCGACGCCTGCGTAGCGACGGTGCGAGCCACCCAGAACCTTGATACACATTACGCGACGTGCACCGGAGTTGTCGGCGACGTTCAGCATAGTCTGTTCTTGGATCATTTTAGTGCTCCGCTAATGTCAACTACTACTTCGGGACCTAAACCTCAGGTCGTTAGAAAGCCCCATAATTGAGGGCGCGGCATTGTAACACCGGTTCTCACAGATGGGTAGAAAAAATAAACGGCTCTCAATCGAGCCGCTGATTTTCCCTGATGACAGGGAGGGCGTATTCTAGGGAATAGTGCGAACAGTAGCAAATGTAATCTGCCTTATTTTTCGTCGCCTCCCTAATAAAGTGCCCTTCTGACTCAACTAACCAGTTTTCTGGCCAGTTGGTTATGCTGATGCAG
This sequence comes from Pantoea sp. 9140, assembly GCF_000745295.1. NCBI lineage: Bacteria > Pseudomonadati > Pseudomonadota > Gammaproteobacteria > Enterobacterales > Erwiniaceae > Pantoea > Pantoea sp. 9140. The sequence continues at coordinate 3,437,763 of NZ_JQNO01000001.1, forward strand.
CACGGCTGGCAGTTCAATTCCGGCCAGTTGTCCGTCACGCACCCTGACTTTTCCGTTGATGATGCTGTAAGCGACCTGCCCCGGATTACAGAACACCAGGGCGGCGACAGGATCGTGCCCTGCCCCGGCAAGACCAATGCGATTCAGGTCAAAGATCGCCAAGTCAGCCATCATGCCCGGTGCAATGGCGCCCACGTCGTCGCGATTCAGCACTTTTGCTCCACCCAGCGTCGCCAGCTCCAGAGCCTGACGTGCCGTCATCGCATCCGGGCCGAAACCCACGCGTTGCAACAGCATCGCCTGACGTACCTCTGCCATCATGTCTGAGCTGTCATTGGAGGCTGACCCATCCACGCCCATACCGACATGGACACCGGCATCACACATGTGGCGTATCGGTGCAATACCCGAACCGAGACGCATGTTTGAACAGGGGCAGTGTGCGACGCCGGTTCCGGTACGTGCAAAGAGCTCCATACCATGCTGATCCAGTTTTACGCAGTGTGCATGCCAGACATCCGGCCCTACCCAGCCGAGGTCCTCAACGTACTGCGCTGGCGTCATGTTGAATTTCTCGCGGCTATAGCGGATATCGCTGTCGTTCTCCGCCAGATGAGTATGCATCGAGACGTTGAAGCTGCGTGCCAGTGCAGCGGACTGCTTCATCAGCTCATGACTGACCGAGAACGGTGAACATGGTGCCACCACGATGCGTAACATCGAGCCGTGGCTGTCATCGTGATAGCGCTCAATCACACGCTGCGTGTCCCTGAGGATGGCGGCTTCATTCTCAACCAGCGAATCAGGCGGCAGGCCACCCAGGGATTTACCGACGCTCATGCTGCCCCGGCTGGCATGGAAACGCATGCCCATTAACGCTGCAGCCTCAATGCTGTCGTCAAGCTTACAGCCGTTAGGGTAGACATAGAGATGGTCACTGGTGGTGGTACAACCGGAAAGCATTAACTCGGCCATCGAAATCTGCGTTGAGATATGAATCATCTCAGGTGTCAGATTCTGCCATAGTGGGTAGAGGTGGGTAAGCCAGTTGAACAGTTCGCCGTTTTGTACCGCAGGAATAGCCCGGGTCAGGCTCTGATACATGTGATGATGCGTATTAATCAGGCCAGGTATAACAATGTGTCCCCGCAGATCGATAATCTCATCTGCGCTATCGGGTAACGATCCTGCTTCCCCGACCGCAACGATCTGATTTCCTTTAATCAGAATACTGGCGTTCCGTATTTCCCGCCGGTCGGCATCCATGCAAACCACGCATTCAGCATTCTTCAGTAACAGAGTTCGTTCCATGCTATTGCCTGTGGGTTGAGATTGTGTGCTACCCGATAATAGCGGCAAGCTTTTGGCAGAGCTAATCGCAGGTAACGCAGCTAACAGTGGCAGCTTTATCAGTGACCGGCGTAAGCGGTCAGGACTCTCCATTTTCACAGCACATTTCCTTGTACAGTTATGATAACCCAGACCTTTATGGCCTACAGCTTTCAGGCCTCATTGCCTGAACCGTCTCAGCTTAGACCTGACAATCTGCTAAATTTTTGAGCACCATCAAATCTGCTCTGTCACAGGCACAAATGGATCAACCCCCGATTACAGGCAAAAAAAAACCCCCTGCCGAAGCAGAGGGTTTCCTCAGAGAATACAATTCTTATTACAGAACCGCTTTCTCGATTACGCGAACCAGGGTCCAGGATTTAGTCTTGGACAGTGGACGGCATTCGCGGATTTCTACCACGTCACCAATTCCACATTCATTGTTCTCGTCATGGATGTGCAGCTTGGTCGTACGTTTGATGAATTTGCCGTAGATCGGGTGTTTCACAAAACGTTCGATAGCAACAACTGCAGATTTCTGCATTTTGTCACTTACTACACGACCCTGCAGAGTACGGATTTTATCGGTCATTACGAACCCGCCTTCTCAGTCAGTAAAGTCTTAACGCGTGCAACATCACGGCGAACCTGTTTCAGCAGATGAGTCTGCTGCAGTTGGCCAGATGCTGCCTGCATGCGCAGGTTAAATTGCTCACGCAGCAGATTAAGCAGCTCAGTGTTCAGCTCTTCAACGCTTTTTTCACGCAGCTCAGTTGCTTTCATTACATCACCGTCTTAGTTACAAAGGTGGTTTTGATAGGCAGTTTTGCTGCTGCCAGCTTGAATGCTTCACGGGCCAGCTCTTCTGGTACGCCGTCCATTTCATACAGGACTTTACCAGGCTGGATCAGGGCAACCCAATACTCTACGTTACCCTTACCTTTACCCATACGCACTTCCAGCGGCTTCTCGGTGATCGGTTTGTCCGGGAATACTCGGATCCAGATCTTACCTTGACGCTTAACTGCACGGGTCATAGCACGACGTGCTGCTTCGATCTGACGAGCAGTCAGACGACCACGGCCAACAGCTTTCAGACCGAAAGTACCGAAGCTGACATCCGTACCCGCAGCCAGACCGCGGTTACGGCCTTTGTGCACCTTACGGAATTTCGTACGCTTTGGTTGTAACATCAGCGACTCTCCTTACTTACGGCCTTTACGCTGCTGCTTTTTAGGTTGAGCAGCCGGTTCCGGTTGTTCAACAGCAGCCATACCACCCAGGATCTCACCTTTGAAGATCCATACCTTAACGCCGATTACACCATAAGTGGTGTGCGCTTCAGAGGTGTTGTAGTCAATGTCAGCACGCAGTGTGTGCAATGGCACGCGACCTTCACGATACCATTCGGTACGTGCGATCTCAGCGCCACCCAGACGGCCGCTAACTTCAACTTTAATACCCTTCGCGCCAAGACGCATGGCGTTCTGAACTGCACGCTTCATAGCACGACGGAACATCACACGACGCTCCAGCTGTGAAGTGATGCTGTCAGCTACCAGTTTCGCGTCCAGTTCCGGCTTGCGGACTTCGGCGATATTAATCTGTGCAGGAACGCCAGCGATTTTCGCGACGACCGTGCGCAGTTTTTCTACATCTTCGCCTTTCTTACCGATAACGATGCCCGGACGAGCGGTGTGAATAGTCACACGGATGCTCTTCGCTGGACGCTCGATAACGATACGAGAGACAGATGCTTTAGCCAGTTCTTTAGTCAGGAACTGACGTACTTTAAAATCGCTGTCCAGGTTGTCAGCGAATTCGTTGGTGTTCGCAAACCAGGTAGAGTTCCATGGTTTTACAATACCCAGGCGAATACCATTAGGATGTACTTTCTGACCCATTGCTAGTCTCCAGAGTCTCAGCGATCGGACACAACCACAGTAATGTGGCTGGTGCGCTTCAGGATGCGATCTGCACGACCTTTGGCACGCGGCATAATGCGTTTCATGGTCGGACCTTCATCAACGAAAATTTTCGTGATTTTCAGATCGTCGATATCAGCGCCATCGTTGTGTTCGGCGTTAGCAATGGCAGATTCCAGAACTTTTTTGACCAGTACAGCCGCTTTCTTATTGGTGTAGGTCAAAATGTCCAGTGCCTGCGACACTTTCTTACCGCGAATCAGGTCAGCAACAAGGCGAACCTTCTGAGCAGAAGAACGAGCGTGGCGATGTTGAGCTAAAGTTTCCATCTCTTCCTCCTACTTATTTCTTCTTGGCTTTTTTATCAGCCGCGTGACCGCGATAAGTACGTGTCGGCGCGAATTCACCCAGTTTGTGACCAACCATTTCGTCGGAAACAAAGACAGGAACGTGCTGACGACCATTATGGACAGCGATGGTCAAACCGATCATGTTAGGAAAGATCGTTGAACGACGGGACCAAGTGCGCAAAGGCTTCTTGTCACCGCTTTCCACCGCTTTCTCTACCTTCTTCAGCAAGTGCAGGTCAATAAAAGGACCTTTCTTGAGAGAACGTGGCATGGCTTATCCTCTAATATTATTTGCTACGGCGACGTACGATAAACTTATCGGTACGCTTGTTGCTACGGGTCTTCTTACCTTTGGTCTGAACGCCCCACGGAGTTACCGGGTGCTTACCAAAGTTACGACCTTCACCACCACCGTGCGGGTGATCAACTGGGTTCATCGCGGTACCACGAACGGTCGGACGAACACCACGCCAACGGGCTGCACCAGCTTTACCCAAAACGCGCAGCATATGCTCAGCGTTGCCGACTTCGCCCAGTGTTGCGCGGCAGTCAGACTCGACTTTACGCATTTCACCTGAACGCAGACGCAGGGTAACGTAAGAACCTTCACGCGCAACGATCTGCACGTAAGCACCAGCTGAGCGAGCAATCTGACCGCCTTTGCCTGGTTTCATTTCTACGTTATGCACGGTTGAACCCACCGGGATGTTACGCATCGGCAGTGTGTTACCTGCTTTGATCGCAGCATCAACGCCAGATTGGATCTGGTCGCCGGCTTTCAGGCCTTTAGGGGCCAGGATGTAACGGCGCTCGCCGTCTTTGTACAGAACCAGTGCGATGTTCGCAGAGCGGTTCGGATCGTACTCAAGACGTTCAACGGTTGCCGGGATACCATCTTTGTTGCGTTTGAAGTCAACAATACGGTAAGCCTGCTTGTGACCACCACCGATATGACGGGTAGTGATACGACCATTGTTGTTACGGCCACCGGATTTGCTGTTTTTTTCTACCAGCGGGGCAAATGGTTTGCCCTTGTGCAGCTCCGCGTTTACCACTTTAACTACATGGCGACGACCCGGAGATGTCGGTTTACATTTAACAACTGCCATTGTCTTTCTCCTCCGACTTACTCAGCGCCGCCAGTGAAGTCCAGATTCTGGCCTTCTTTCAGGGTGACGTAAGCTTTTTTCCAGTCGCTACGACGACCGATACGCTGTCCTTGACGCTTAACTTTGCCCTTAACTACCAGGGTGTTTACGTCTTTAACTTCAACTTCGAACAGTTTCTCAACAGCAGCAACGATCTCTGCTTTGGTCGCGTCATTAGCAACTTTGAGAACGATGGTATTAGTTTTTTCCATCGCGCTAGATGCTTTTTCAGATACGTGCGGCGCGCGCAGTACTTTCAGCAGACGTTCTTCACGGATCATGCCAGCATCTCCTCAACTTGCTTAACTGCATCAGCAGTCATAACGACTTTGTCGAAGGCGATCAGGCTAACTGGGTCGATACCGGATGCATCACGCACGTCAACCTTATACAGGTTACGCGCAGCCAGGAACAGATTCTCATCCAGTTCACCGGTGATGATCAGCACGTCTTCCAGAGCCATGTCTTTCAGTTTCTGTACCAGCAGCTTGGTTTTCGGTGCTTCTACAGCAAATGATTCGACAACGATCAGACGATCTTGACGTACCAGCTCGGACAGGATGCTTTTCAGCGCGCCGCGGTACATCTTTTTGTTAACTTTTTGACTGTGGTCCTGCGGCTTCGCAGCAAAGGTCACGCCACCTGAACGCCAGATTGGGCTCTTTACAGAACCTGCACGCGCACGGCCGGTGCCTTTCTGACGCCATGGCTTTTTGCCTGAACCGGTTACTTCGGCGCGAGTTTTCTGCGCACGAGTACCCTGGCGGGCGCCAGATGCGTAAGCAACAACAACCTGGTGAACCAGCGCTTCGTTGAAATCACGACCGAAGGTAGTTTCGGAAACAGTCAGCGCGCTCTGCGCGTCTTTCAATACTAATTCCATTGCTATCCCCTTACGCCTTCACAGCTGGTTTAACGATCAGGTCGCTACCGGTAGCACCGGGAACTGCACCTTTAACCAGCAGCAGGTTGCGCTCAGCGTCAACACGTACTACGTCCAGACTCTGAACGGTTACGCGCTCATTACCCAGCTGACCTGCCATTTTCTTGCCTTTGAACACTTTGCCCGGAGTCTGGTTCTGACCGATAGAACCCGGAACGCGGTGAGACAAGGAGTTACCGTGAGTAGCGTCCTGGGTACGGAAGTTCCAGCGCTTAACGGTACCGGCGAAACCTTTACCTTTAGAGGTACCGGTTACGTCAACTTTCTTAACTTCAGCGAAAATCTCAACGCTGATGCTCTGACCTACAGAGTACTCTTCACCTTCAGCGGTGCGGAATTCCCACAGGCCACGGCCAGCTTCAACGCCAGCTTTAGCAAAATGACCAGCTTCAGGTTTGGTCACACGGTTTGCTTTTTTAGCACCGGTGGTAACCTGAATTGCCTGGTAACCATCGTTTTCCAGGCCTTTGACCTGAGTAACGCGGTTCGCTTCAACTTCGATTACGGTGACGGGGATAGAAACGCCATCTTCAGTGAAGATGCGGGTCATGCCCACTTTTTTACCGACTAAACCAATCATTGTTTCAACCTCTCAATCGCTCGATGACCTGATTAACCCAGGCTGATCTGCACGTCAACACCGGCAGCCAGATCCAGACGCATCAGAGCATCAACCGTTTTTTCAGTTGGCTCAACGATGTCTACCAGACGCTTGTGAGTGCGGATTTCGTACTGATCACGCGCATCTTTGTTAACGTGCGGAGAGATCAGAACAGTAAAACGCTCTTTGCGGGTTGGCAGCGGGATTGGACCACGAACCTGCGCACCAGTGCGCTTGGCGGTCTCAACGATTTCCGCGGTTGATTGATCGATCAGACGATGATCAAACGCTTTAAGACGGATACGGATTCTTTGGTTCTGCATGAGACCAGAGCTCCAAACTTTTTATAGACGAAAAAAATTACTACTCGAGCCCATTACGATTGATGGGAGAGTGTAATCGTTCAGCATATAACTCCCCAATTGGGAGTATTGTCAGGCGGCCTATATTTCAGCCGTCTGCGATTCTGCTCGAATCGCGCCTGCAATATCTGCAGGCCCGCGCATTATACGTAAATCTGTTCAGGAAGCAACCCGTGTTGCGGTTTTCCCTGTTAAATAGTGGCCGGTTCGTGCGGCACGCGTCGCAATGCATTGCCACAGAGCGGTTAAACCACAAATTTTGTTGCGAGCACTTTTCCGCCGTTATTTATCCATGGATGACACAGAATAAGAAGCCGATGAAAGTGCTCTTAACTTCTCATCCGGAGCAGCATCATGTCACTGTTCACTCAATTCATAGCACTCGCTGGCGGAGGCGCACTGGGAAGCTTTCTTTCGCTGGCCTGTGTGCGCTTCTCACCTGCCCTCTCGCCCGCTCAGTGGTTTGTCGCACTCTGCTTTCCCGGTTCACGGTGTGATTGTTGTCAGCAGCGCCTGCTATGGCGCGATACGCTGCCATTGATTAGCTGGCCATGGTTAAGAGGCCGGTGCCGCTTCTGTCATCATCCGTTCGGTGCGAAAAGCTTTATCACTGAATGGCTGGTCGCAATACTTTGCCTGCTGGTGCTGCAAAGCTTCACCGATCCTGCCGACGCTATCTTCATCATTACTGCCTCCAGCCTGCTGCTTCTGGTGGCTGCCATTGATCGCCACCACTTCTGTATACCTGACCCGCTCAGCTATCTGCTGCTCTGGCTGGGATTACTTCACGCCACCGTAACCGGAAATGAAACAGCAGCGATATGGGGCGCCCTGTCGGGCTACTGTACATTATGGCTACTTGCCTGGAGCTATCGGCAGGTTCGGGGCCACGAAGGATTGGGTTATGGTGATATGAAGCTTTTCGCGGCGTTAGGGGCGTGCTGTGGATGGCAGGCACTACCCTGGATTGCACTGGGAAGCACTTTTCTGGCACTGGCGACAATTGTAATGCTGCAGCGTCGGGGGATAATTCAGGGGAAAAGCCCGCTGCCGTTTGGCCCTTTCCTGGCCATTGCGGGCTGGGTAACGATCGTGCTGCAGACCCGATTCACTCTTCTTTGATTTGAGCCTGCAGATAGTTCTGGATGCCCATCTTCTGGATTAACTCAAGTTCCGTTTCAATCCAGTCGATGTGATGCTCTTCATCAGCCAGGATTTCAATCATCATGTCACGACTGACATAGTCATGTACCTTGTCAGCATAGGAGATGGCCTCACGCAGATCTTTAGCGCCTTCCAGCTCCAGATTCAGGTCTGAACTCAGCATCTCCTCGACGTCTTCACCAATACGCAGACGTCCCAGATCCTGAAGATTTGGAATGCCCTCAAGAAAGAGTATGCGTTCAATGTATTTGTCAGCATGCTTCATCTCGTCGATCGATTCGTGATACTCCACATCGTTGAGGCGCGTCAGCCCCCAGTTTTTAAACATGCGCGCATGCAGAAAGTACTGGTTGATGGCAACCAGTTCATTTCCAAGCAGTTTATTAAGATGACTGATAACTTTGATATCGCCCTTCATTGTTAACCCTCCGCGTCTGGTTTATTAGAGCGTAGATGTGGTTAAAAAGAAGTCAAAAAAACGCGACAGATATTGTGGGTATTCACACATCCAGGGGCAGTCAGGCTATCTCTTTATAGAGCGGGGCATGCTGCATCTCTTCATCCATAATCTCACGCGCAGCACGAACGCATTTGCCACACTGTTTGCCTACCGGAACAAACTGGCGCAGCTGCTGAATAGATTTGGGCTGATATCGACGCACAACTTCACGAAGGGTTTTATCACTGATGGCATTACACAGGCAGACGTACATTGATTCATCACTCGGGTACATTTTCTGTACACAGTGTAAATGCGAATCGTTTTTATTTCAAACCTACCCTTTGCAGGGTTATGACCATTTTCAGAGCAAAAAAAAGAGCACCGGAGTGCTCTTTTTCACTGTGTTGCAATGGCCGTTTGCACGACCACAGCAGGTATCACAATTAAGCGATAACTTTAGCAACAACACCCGCGCCAACGGTACGGCCACCTTCGCGGATTGCGAAGCGCAGACCTTCGTCCATTGCGATTGGGTGGATCAGGGTAACAACCATTTTGATGTTGTCGCCTGGCATGACCATTTCAACGCCTTCTGGCAGCTCTACTGAACCGGTCACGTCAGTGGTACGGAAGTAGAACTGTGGACGGTAGCCCTTGAAGAACGGAGTATGGCGGCCACCTTCGTCTTTAGACAGAACGTAAACTTCTGACTCGAACTGGGTGTGTGGCTTGATTGAGCCTGGCTTAGCCAGAACCTGGCCACGCTGGATGTCTTCACGCTTGATACCGCGCAGCAGAACACCACAGTTTTCGCCTGCCTGACCCTGGTCCAGCAGCTTACGGAACATCTCAACACCGGTACAGGTTGATTTAGCAGTATCTTTGATACCAACGATTTCAACTTCGTCGCCGACTTTAACGATGCCGCGCTCAACACGACCGGTAACAACGGTACCACGGCCAGAGATTGAGAATACGTCTTCGATTGGCAGCAGGAACGGCATGTCGATCGCACGCTGTGGTTCTGGGATATAGGTATCCAGATGCTCAGCCAGTTCGATGATTTTCGCTTCCCACTCAGCTTCGCCTTCCAGCGCTTTCAGAGCAGAACCACGAACGATTGGAGTGTCGTCGCCTGGGAAGTCATAGGCTGACAGCAGGTCACGCACTTCCATCTCAACCAGTTCCAGCAGCTCTTCATCATCAACCATGTCACATTTGTTCAGGAACACGATGATGTAAGGAACGCCAACCTGACGACCCAGCAGGATGTGCTCACGGGTCTGTGGCATCGGGCCATCAGTCGCAGCAACAACCAGGATCGCGCCGTCCATCTGCGCAGCACCGGTGATCATGTTTTTCACATAGTCGGCGTGGCCTGGGCAGTCAACGTGTGCATAGTGACGTGACGGGGTTTCATACTCAACGTGTGAAGTGTTGATGGTGATACCACGTGCTTTCTCTTCTGGTGCGTTATCGATCTGATCGAATGCACGAGCCTGGCCGCCGTAAGTTTTAGACAGTACGGTGGTGATAGCTGCAGTCAGGGTGGTTTTACCGTGGTCGACGTGACCGATGGTGCCCACGTTTACGTGCAGTTTGTTACGCTGAAATTGCTCTTTCGCCATGGCGATAATTCCTTACGTTGTGCCTTCGCCATCTGGGTGAAGGCATCAGTTCAAATTTAAACCGTAGCTTATTTGCTACGAGCTTCAATAACGGCCTGCGCTACGTTGTTCGGCGCATCGTCATACTTCAGGAACTCCATGGAGTAAGAAGCACGACCTTTGGTCAGAGAACGCAGCTGAGTTGCGTATCCGAACATCTCAGACAACGGAACTTCAGCGTGAATCTGAACGCCAGTAGCGTTAGATTCCTGCCCTTTGAGCATACCACGACGACGGCTAAGGTCACCGATGACATCACCCGTGTTCTCTTCTGGCGTTTCAACTTCAACCTTCATGATAGGCTCAAGCAGAACAGGTGTCGCTTGTTTAAAGCCTTGTTTGAAGGCAATAGACGCGGCCAGTTTAAACGCCAGTTCTGAGGAGTCGACATCATGGTAAGAACCGAAGTGCAGACGCACGCCCAGATCCACAACCGGATAACCAGCCAGAGGGCCTGATTTCAGCTGCTCCTGGATACCTTTGTCAACCGCAGGGATGTATTCACCAGGAATCACACCACCTTTGATGTCGTTGACAAATTCGTAACCTTTCGGGTTCGAACCTGGCTCCAGTGGGTACATGTCGATAACAACATGACCGTACTGACCACGACCACCAGACTGCTTGGCGTGTTTACCTTCAACATCGGTAACTTTGTTGCGAATCGCTTCACGGTAAGCAACCTGTGGTTTACCCACGTTTGCTTCAACGTTGAACTCACGCTTCATGCGGTCAACGATGATGTCGAGGTGCAACTCACCCATACCCGCGATGATGGTCTGGTTAGATTCTTCATCAGTCCATACGCGGAATGATGGGTCTTCTTTCGCCAGACGGCCCAGAGCCAGACCCATTTTTTCCTGGTCAGCTTTGGTTTTTGGTTCAACGGCGATAGAGATTACCGGCTCCGGGAACTCCATGCGCTCAAGGATGATGACGTTCTCTGGGTCACACAGGGTGTCACCAGTGGTCACATCTTTCAGGCCGATTGCAGCTGCGATATCACCCGCACGGACTTCTTTGATCTCTTCACGCTTGTTAGCGTGCATCTGAACGATACGGCCCAGACGCTCACGGTTTGACTTAACCGGGTTGAACACGGTGTCGCCAGTGTTAACAACACCAGAGTAAACGCGGAAGAAGGTCAGGTTACCTACAAACGGGTCAGTAGCGATTTTGAACGCCAGTGCAGCAAACGGCTCGTTGTCGTCTGAGTGACGAACAGCCGGCGTGTCTTTACCGTCGTCCAGCATACCGTTGATCGCGGTAACGTCAGTCGGTGCTGGCAGATATTCAACAACTGCATCCAGCATCGCCTGAACACCTTTGTTCTTAAATGCAGAACCACAGGTTACCAGGATGATTTCGTTGTTCAGAACACGCTTACGCAGAGATGTTTTGATCTCTTCTTCAGTCAGTTCTTCACCACCGAAGAATTTCTCCATCAGCTCATCAGAGCCTTCAGCAGCGGCTTCAACCAGCTTCGCACGCCATTCTTCAGCCAGTTCCTGCATATCAGCTGGAATATCTTCGTAAACGAAGGTCACACCCTGATCTTCGTCGTTCCAGTTGATTGCTTTCATTTTCACCAGGTCAACAACACCGGTGAATTTCTCTTCTGCGCCGATAGCCAGCTGCAGAGGAACTGGAGTTGCGCCCAGACGAACTTCCATCTGGTTAACAACTTTCAGGAAGTTAGCACCCATGCGGTCCATTTTGTTAACGAACGCAATGCGTGGAACTTTGTATTTGTTAGCCTGACGCCATACGGTCTCAGACTGTGGCTGAACGCCACCAACTGCACAGTAAACCATTACCGCACCATCAAGCACACGCATAGAACGTTCTACTTCAATGGTGAAGTCAACGTGTCCTGGGGTGTCGATGATGTTGATGTGGTGTGGTTCGAACTGCTTAGCCATACCAGACCAGTAACAGGTGGTCGCAGCGGAAGTGATGGTAATACCACGTTCCTGTTCCTGCTCCATCCAGTCCATGGTTGCTGCGCCGTCATGTACTTCACCGATTTTGTGGTTTACACCGGTGTAGAACAGAACGCGTTCGGTAGTGGTAGTCTTACCGGCGTCGATGTGCGCACTGATACCGATGTTACGGTAGCGAGCAATGGGTGTTTTACGAGCCATTTGATTCCTCGGTTTTTCGGACGTTCAAAATTAGTCAACCCCAGCGGGTTGGCCCTTTGGGCGCCCGCTGGTTTAACAACTACGCGACTGTTACCAGCGGTAGTGAGCGAACGCCTTGTTGGCTTCAGCCATACGGTGAACGTCTTCACGTTTCTTCACTGCAGTACCTTTGTTCTCTGCAGCATCAGAAAGTTCGTTCGCCAGGCGAAGAGCCATTGATTTATCACCGCGTTTACGAGCAGCATCTACGATCCAGCGCATTGCCAGGGCATTACGACGAACCGGACGGACTTCAACTGGTACCTGATAAGTAGAACCACCAACGCGACGTGACTTAACTTCGACAGTCGGACGCACGTTTTCCAGCGCTACTTCAAAGGCTTCCAGGGAGTTTTTACCTGAACGCTGAGCCAGGGTCTCAAGCGCGGTATAAACGATTGATTCTGCAGTAGATTTTTTACCATCTACCATCAGGATATTTACAAATTTGGCCAGCAGCTCTGATCCGAACTTAGGATCTGGCAGAATTTTACGCTGACCAATGACGCGACGACGTGGCATGGAAATACTCCGTTGTTAATTCAGGATTGTCCAAAACTCTATGAGTTTATTATGACATTTAATTTAAAACGTTTGGCCTTACTTAACGGAGAACCATTAAGCCTTTGGCTTCTTCACGCCGTACTTGGAGCGAGCCTGCTTACGGTCTTTAACACCTGAGCAGTCCAGCGCGCCACGAACGGTGTGGTAACGCACACCTGGCAGGTCTTTTACACGACCGCCACGGATCAGGATCACAGAGTGTTCCTGCAGGTTATGACCTTCACCGCCGATGTAGGAGGTAACTTCAAAACCGTTGGTCAAACGCACACGGCAGACTTTACGCAGTGCGGAGTTTGGTTTCTTAGGAGTGGTGGTGTACACACGAGTACAAACGCCACGTTTTTGCGGGCAAGCTTCCAGCGCCGGCACGTTGCTCTTTGCAACTTTGCGGACGCGTGGTTTGCGAACCAGCTGGTTAACTGTTGCCATTAAATAGCTCCTGGATTTGCTTTTGCTTCGTAAACACGTAATAAATCGCCTCGTAGAATTACGAGGAGGCAGAATTTTAGGGCTGAGTCAAAGGGGTGTCAAGAAATAACCAGGTTTTAGCCGATTACCAGACCATTTGTTGCGGATGCCTGATCGTTAGCGTGACAAAGCCAGTATAGTCTACAGACTGCACGCTGCTCGAAATTTGTTCAGTAAGTCCGCGCGCCTGGACATCCTCAGCAAGCACCCATAGCGTTGCTTTACACGCTGACAACTGCGCCAATGCGCGACTGCCTGCTAAGGCAGCCAGCACGCCATCCTGCAGCAGCAGCAGGTCATCCCCCTCACCCGCGATTAAAAGCAGGGTTTCGAGGTCACAGTGTGCCGGTGAATGCATTAAGGTGTGCAGCATTAACGTCTCTTAAAAAGTCAGAATGCGATCGTAGCTGGCCAGCGTCTGACGCAGCTCCGGCGCGTCCAGTAGCGTAACATCCAGCAACCGGTCAGCGTCAACCGCTAATCCACGCGTTATCAGCGATGTCCGGCAGAGATAACACTGTTCAATGTCATATAGCGCCAGCACGCCAAAGGTCGCGGCATAGTGACGGCTCTTAATCGCCTCAGGCTGCTGGTGCAGATTGAGCTGCAACACGCCATCGCCGATAAAAAACAGGCCGATATCTTCACTGAGTGCCCCCGTGGCCAGCGCGGCATCCAGCCCTTCGCGCCCTGCACTGCTACCGTGCGGGGCCTGGGTAAAGACAAATGCGACACGATTCATCAGAACTGCACCACGCGTTCACAGCTCAGCGCCGCTTCCGCCAGCGCACCCAGGCCACTCAGCGTAAAGCCTGGCTGCAGGTTACTGCCCGCCAGCTGGAGTCGGGCCACTTCCTGCTGATCGCTGACGCCACGCCGCAGCGCAGCCGCGACACAGATGTTCAGTGCCACACCCTGCTCCTGATGTAATGTCTGCCACGCGCGCACCAGATCAAACTCATCACTGGCCGGTGCGGTTAGCTGATTAGCGTTCAGCACCCCTTCGCGATAGAAGAATACGCTGTCAAGCTGATGGCCCGCCGTCAGCAGCGCGCGGGCGAACAGATATGCACTGGTCGCCTGTTGCGTCCCGTAAGCCGGGCCGGTGACCAGCAGGGTATAGCGCATTACCGATCCTGTCCCTGGAAGTCGCCATTTTTAAACTGGCGGATGTAAAGATAAACGGTGTGCTTCGAGATGTTCAGCCTGTCCGCCACCTGGTTGATGGCATCTTTAATGTCGAAGATTCCCTTCTCATACAGGTTCAGCACAATCTGGCGATTCTTGGCGTTGTTCGACACATTGCGATCCGCGCTCACCTCTTCAATGGTGAACTCCAGCGTCTGCATCACCAGATCGTCGACCGAACTGGCGAAGTTGACGTTGGAATCAACCTGCTGCATTTCTGGCGGCATAAAGGTCGACATGATCTGTGAGAACGGCACATCGAGGTTCATGTTGATGCAGAGCAGGCCAATAACCCGTTGCTGACGGTTACGGATCGCAATGGTGACCGACTTCATCAGCACGCCGCTCTTGGCACGCGTGAAATAGGCACGTGACACGTTGCTGTCCGCGCCATGCATATCATGCAGCATACGCAGGGCCAGGTCGGTAATCGGCGAACCGACTTTACGACCAGTGTGTTCACCATTGGCGATACGCACGGCCGAACACTTTAGATCTTCAAGCGAATGCAGGACAATTTCACAATGCGAGCCGATCAACATCGCCAGGCCATCCACGACAGCCTCGTACGATTTCAGAATATCGTAATCAGTTTCTTCGAACGGGCGCTGCTCCAGAAGATCGAAGTCGCTCAGTTCACCCGGATTGAATGGATTAGACATTGAAGAGTATCACCCTGAATGGCTGGAGCCTGTCACAGCGGCTTATGGGCAGACTCAATATTGGGATAATTAGGCAGGCATTAGTCTGGCAAATGTCGTCGGCTTATGCCAGAGGTTTGTCGTGAAGCTAAAATGAAACCGCCGCCCGGAGGCGGCGGTCAGCAGATTACTGCGCTTTTTGTGCAGCAGCAGGCGCAGGGGCCTGTGCTTTTTCATCTGCTTTAGGCGCGGGTTTGATATCAAGCAGTTCAACATCAAAGACCAGGGTGGAGTTAGCGGGGATACCCGGAACGCCGTTTTTGCCGTAAGCCAGATTCGGTGGGATCACCAGCTTGATCTTGCCGCCTTTCTTCACGTGCTTCAGACCTTCAGTCCAGCCTGGGATAACACCGTCCAGACGGAACGAGAGTGGCTCGCCACGGGTATAAGAGTTGTCGAATTCATTACCGTCGATCAGCGTACCTTTGTAGTTCACCACGACAGTGTCGCTGTCTTTAGGTGCGTCGCCAGTACCTTCTTTCTCAACTTTATACAGCAGGCCGCTTTCGGTTTTCTTCACGCCGCTCTCTTTAGCAAATTTGGTTGCGAAAGCGTCGCCCTTTTCAGCGTTCTCTTTCGCATCTTTTTCCATTTTCGCTGAGGCTGCGCCTTTCACGCGGCCTTCAAAGGATTGCAGCGTCTGCTCGATCTCTTCGTCAGACAGTTTGCTCTTGCCACCAAACGCATCCTGAACACCAGCAATCAGCTGCTGCTTATCCAGTTTGATGCCCAGTTTTTCCTGCTCCTTCAGGGAGTTGTCCATGTAGCGACCCAGTGAAGCACCCAGTGCGTAGGCAGACTGCTGGTCTTCATCTTTGAAGGCCGCATTCTTAGGTGCCTGAGGCGCGGACTGTGGCGCGGCAGCTGGTGCAGCCTGTGGCGCTGCAGCGGTGTCTGCTGCCATTGCCATTGATGCATTCAGTGCAACAGCCATGGTGGTAGCTAACAATGTGACTTTAAACAGTGATTTCATCCATTCTCCAAAACCGAAGCGTCTAACCTCGGGAAACATTGCGGACTTCAGGGCCCACACTATAACTTTACGTGGCAGTGTCGAACACTCCCACAATGTAATTACCCGGTCTACCTCCGACCTTTATAACATCGGGAAGTTTCATCAGAGATGATGCCGCGCTGCCTTTTTTCAAGCGCATCGCCTCCGGGCGTGAAAAAAACAGGTGATTCCTGGCATTCAGGTCGTAGAATCACGCCCTGAGTCGCACCTTAACAGAGGAACAGGTCATGCAACAATCTGAGTGGGAACAGCGTCTGGAGACGTTAGAAAGTAAACTGGCCTTTCAGGAGATGACCATTGAGCAGCTGAACAGCGCGGTGGTTCAGCACGAGCTGGAGATGAACAAGATGCGTGAGCAGATGCGCATTTTGACCGACAAGCTCAAAGCGAATGCGCCCTCGATGGTCGCCTCACAGTCTGAAGAGACGCCACCGCCACACTACTGATGGTGGGCGGTATCTGGCCCTGGCTCAGCCGGGCCGAACCAGAGTATCAGCCAAAAGAAAGGCCACCCGGCGGTGGCCTTTAAAGGTCTGTTGAGACTTAGTGGCTGCAGCCGCAACCGCCAGTACCACAACCGCCTTTACCGTGATCATGGTCGTGGTCGTGGTCGTGGTCGTGGTCATGATGATGGCCATCTGCACCGTGAACGTGGCCATGAGCCAGTTCTTCCGGTGTGGCTTCACGGATAGCGACCACTTCAACGTTGAAGTTCAGATTCTGTCCTGCCAGCATGTGGTTACCATCAACCACGACGTGATCGTCTTCCACTTCGGTTATTTCTACCGGTACCGGACCCTGATCGGTCTCTGCCAGGAAGCGCATGCCAACCTGCAGTTCGTCAACGCCCATGAAGACGTCTTTAGGAACGCGCTGCACCAGGTTGTCGTCGTACTGACCGTAGGCATCGTTTGCCGGGATATGCACGTCAAACTTGTCGCCGGCAACGTGGTTTTCCAGCGCATTTTCCAGACCAGAAATCAGGGAACCATGACCGTGCAGGTAGTCTAACGGTGCACTCACCGGTGACTCGTCAACTAACACGCCGTCTTCTGTACGTACCTGATAGGCCAGGCTTACCACCAGGTCTTTTGCTACTTTCATGATATCTCCTAACCGTTGAGAGCTGAGATCCCGTCTCATTGGTCTATTCTTGCGTGCAATAACACCAACCAGAAAGGTTCGGGGTTGAGTGCAAGAGGGGTTTCACTTTCTCTTGCGACTTCAGCCTTAATGGCGTCAATTGTAACGGAATTCAATCCCGCTGTAAGTTTAAGCGTGAAAAAAGCTGCCCGATTCCGCTATTCAGGATGGAAAATGCCGATAACCTGCTCATTGGTCCGAACCTGATCGCGCGCCTGCTTATCTGCCTCACGCATCTGATGACCACATTTCACACACTCCACCACATCGACATTGTTTTCACGCCACATCGCCAGCGTGTCCTTCTCCTGGCAGTGCGGGCATGTCGCACCGGCAATAAAACGTTTACGCATTAGCTTCTGCCTGTTTAAAAAGGTTATTGATCATCGTCCCAGCCGTCGATCTGCCGTTTTTCACGCTGCATTTCACGCTGGAAGATATCTTCCAGTTCACGCCGCGCTTCACGGACACGTGAAGCCTGTGCAGCGCTTTCAGAGAGCGTCGGCACCAGCTCGCGAAGCATCCGCATATCAAGCCGGCGAAAATGCTGCTGAGCGCGATGCGCCTGATGGGGATGCATCCCCAGCGACATTAATGTCTTACGGCCCAGCTCCAGCGCACTGGAGAAGGTCTCACGCGAGAACTGCGTGACGCCTGCCTGCAGCAGCTCATGCGCTTCCACACGGCCCCGGGCGCGCGCCTGAATCTGCAGCTGCGGAAAATGCTGCTGGCACAGATGCACGATAGTCATCACATCTTCCGGCTCATTACAGGTGATCACAATCGACTGGGCGCTGGCTGCACCGGCGGCACGCAGTAACTCAAGCTCGGTGGCATCACCGTAATAGACCTTGTAGCCATATTTGCGCATCAGACTCACCACACTGATGTCGCGTTCCAGCACGGTAATGCGTTTGTTATTCGCCATCAGCAGGCGGCCTATCACCTGACCGAAGCGACCAAAGCCCACCACAATGACCTGCGGCTGATCATCTTCGACAAAGTGTTTCTCTGCATTTTCGTCCGGCTCATTAAAGCGGCGTGCCAGCAGTCGGTCGATACCCTTCATCAGCAACGGCGTGGTCATCATCGACAGCGTCACCGTCACCAGCAGCATCGGCAGTTGATCGCCTGAGAAGAGCTTTGCCGACGAGGCCGCTGAAAAGAGCACAAAGGCAAACTCGCCGCCCTGACTCAGTACGCCCGCGAACTGCTGTCGCTCGGAACTGCGCAGGCCATAAATGCGCGCCAGCAGATAGAGCACCAGTGTTTTCACTGCCACCAGCGTCACCACGCCTAGCAGGATGGTCACAATATGGGTATAGAGCACACCGAGGTTGAGCGCCATCCCCACCGAAATAAAGAACAGGCCCAGCAGCAACCCCTTAAACGGGTCGATAGCGACTTCCAGCTCATGCCGGTATTCACTTTCTGCCAGCAGGATCCCGGCAATGAAGGTGCCCAGCGCCATCGACAGGCCCAGCGCATCCATGAACAATGCGGAACCCAGCACCAGCAGCAGCGACGCCGCGGTAAAGACTTCGCGCACGCCTGATGCCGCGATGTAACGGAAGATCGGCCGCAGCAGATAGCGTCCGCCCACAAGCATGCCGGCAAACGCCAGCACTTTCATACCGACCTTCATCCAGTCGATGTGACCGCTGTCGGTGCCGGCCAGCAGCGGGATCAACGCCAGCGCCGGGATGACCGCGATATCCTGAAACAGCAGCACCGAAAAGCCCAACTGCCCCGCTTCGCTGCGGTTCATGCCTTTATCCATCATCAGCTGCAGCGCCATGGCGGTCGAAGACATCGCCAGACCAATCCCGCCGATAATTGCCGCCTGCCAGCTAAAGTCGGTCAGCCATAATAAGCCGCCCAGAATAGCCGCTGAGAAGATCACCTGCGCCGCGCCGACGCCAAAAATGGAGCGGCGCAGCGCCCACAGCTTTGCCGGATTCAGCTCCAGCCCGATAATAAACATCAGGAAAACCACGCCGAGCTCAGAGAAATGAAGAATCTCATCGACGTCGCTGATAAAGCCTAAACCCCACGGGCCGATAGCGATACCCGCCACCAGATAGCCCAGAACAGCACCAATACCGAGGCGAGCCGCCACCGGCACAATCAATACCGCCGCGACCAGATAAATCACCCCGGCGGTCAGCAGCGTTTGCCCTTCCATCTATACCCCTCCATTCGGCAGCGGTGCTGCCAGCCAGTCGCCATAGGCGCGGGCATAATTTTTCATTAACTCCGGACTCTGCCGACGCGCCCAGTAGACGATCATCGGCGGCATCCAGTGCATACGGCACATCTGCGCGGTCAGCTCAAAAGGACGCATAATGTCATTGAGCGAATAGCGGTTCAGACCCTGCTGTTTAAAGGCACTTTCCGGTTCTCCGGTCGTCACCACGCTGCGCCAGTACTTGCCTTCGAGCGCATTGCCATCCACACCATTGGCGAAACCGCGTGACAGAACGCGATCCAGCCACTCTTTCAGCAGTGCCGGACAGCTATAGGTATAGAGCGGATGCTGGAAAATGATGACGTCATGTTCGCGCAGCAGCTGTTGTTCATAGTGAATATCGATAAAAAAATCCGGATAGGTCGCGTACAGATCGTGCACGGTGACGTGTTCCAGTGCCTGAGCCGGCTGTAGCAGAATCCGATTTGCGATCGAATCCTGTGATTCCGGATGAGCATAAAGCAGCAAAACCCTGGGTGGCTGCGACATCCTTTCCCTCCAAAGCGTCGTCATTGGTGCGGTTTTCCGCTACCATGCACGACGCAGCAAAATCTCATTATGTTGCCAGTAAATTAACATATTCTGACGATACGGCGCTTACATGATTGTCTTCTCAGCCTTACAAATTCGCCGCGGCATCCGCGTCCTGCTCGACAATGCCACCGCCACCATCAATCCCGGTCAGAAGGTCGGGCTGGTGGGTAAAAACGGCTGTGGGAAATCCACGCTGCTGTCGCTGTTAAAAGGTGAAATCACCAGCGATGCCGGTACCGTCACGTTTCCTGCGCACTGGGCGCTGGCCTGGGTGAATCAGGAAACTCCCGCGCTGGATAAAGCTGCGCTGGAGTACGTGATTGATGGCGATCGCCAGTTCCGCCAGCTTGAAGCAGAACTGGCGGACGCCAATCTGCGCGACGATGGCAATGCCATCGCGCTGCTGCATGGCAAGCTGGATGCGGTGCAGGCGTGGAGCATTCATGCGCGCGCCTCAAGCCTGCTGCACGGTCTGGGCTTCAGCCAGGAACAGCTGCAGCGTCCGGTCAGCGACTTCTCCGGTGGCTGGCGCATGCGCCTCAACCTGGCCCAGGCGCTGATTTGTCGTTCCGATCTGCTGCTGCTGGATGAACCGACCAACCACCTCGATCTCGATGCGGTGATCTGGCTGGAGCGCTGGCTGAAGAGTTATGAAGGCACGCTGATCCTGATCTCGCACGATCGTGACTTCCTCGATCCGGTCATCGACAAAATTATCCATATCGAACAGGAGTCGATGTTCGAATACACCGGCAACTACAGCTCCTTTGAGCGGCAGCGCGTCGCCAAACTGGCTCAGCAGCAGGCGCTGTATGAGAGTCAGCAGGAGAAAGTGGCGCATTTACACAGCTACATTGATCGCTTCCGTGCGCAGGCCACCAAAGCCAAGCAGGCGCAGAGCCGCATCAAGATGCTGGAGCGCATGGAGATGATCGCGCCGGCCCATGTCGACAATCCGTTCAGCTTCACCTTCCGCAAGCCGGAGAACCTGCCTAACCCGCTGATGAAGATGGAGAAGGTCACCGCGGGCTATGGCGACCGTATCATTCTCGACGCCATCAAGCTCAACCTGGTTCCGGGATCGCGCATCGGCCTGCTGGGACGTAACGGCGCCGGTAAATCGACCCTGATTAAGCTGCTGGCGGGTGAGCTGGAAGCGATGGACGGCAAGATGGGGCTGGCGAAAGGGATTAAGCTCGGTTACTTCGCCCAGCATCAGCTGGAGTACCTGCGGGCTGACGAGTCGCCGCTGCAGCATCTATCGCGCATTGCACCTCAGGTGCTGGAACAGCAGCTGCGTGACTATCTGGGCGGCTTCGATTTCCGTGGCGATAAAGTCACTGAAAACACCGAGCGCTTCTCCGGCGGTGAGAAAGCGCGACTGGTGCTGGCCCTGATTGTCTGGCAGCGCCCTAACCTGCTGCTGCTCGATGAACCTACCAACCACCTGGATCTCGATATGCGTCAGGCGCTGACCGAAGCGTTGATCGACTTCGAAGGTGCGCTGGTGGTGGTGTCGCACGACCGTCACCTGCTGCGCGCCACCACCGACGATCTCTATCTGGTGCACGATGGCAAAGTGGATGTGTTTGAGGGCGACCTCGAAGATTATCAGCAGTGGCTGAGCGATCTGCAGAAACAGCAGGTGCAACAGGATGCCGCACCGAAGCAGGATAACGGCAATAGTGCCCAGGCGCGTAAAGATCAGAAGCGCCGCGATGCCGAACTGCGCACCCAGACGCAACCACTGCGCAAAGAGATCGAGAAGCTGGAAAAGCAGATGAGCAAATGGCAGAGCCAGCTGGCCGATGCCGAAGCGCAGCTCTCAGACAGTGCAATTTATGAGCCGAGCCGTAAAGCGGACCTGACCACCGCGCTGCAGCGTCAGGCGGAGAGTAAGTCTGCGCTGGAAGAGGTTGAGATGGCGTGGCTGGAGGCCCAGGAACAGCTCGAACAGATGATGGCTTCATAAATAAACTCTCCCCGCTCGCGGGGAGAATCTTTTAACGCGGTTTATCGCCCAGCACCGTTGCCCGCTGCATGATGCGCCGGGCGGGATAGTAGTCGGCATTGGCATAATGCTGCGTCACCCGATTATCCCAGATAGCCAGATCGTCTGGCTGCCAGCGCCAGCGCACCTGAAACTCCGGTTTGGTGGCATGCGCAAACAGGAAGCCTAGGACCGCATCGCTCTCCTTCTCGCTTAAATCCACAATCCGAGTGGTAAAACCCTCGTTCACAAACAGCGCTTTTTTACCGCTGACCGGATGCGTGCGGATCACCGGATGCTGCACCGGTGGATGCTTCGCCACCGCCTGCTGCCAGCGCTGATGCTCCTCCTCGGTTTTGCGGTACTTATATTCCTGGAATGACTTTTTGAAATCATGCTCGGCACTCAGGCCTGCCAGCATCTGCTTAAAAGGCTCAGAGAGCGCCTCGTAGGCCGCAATGCCGCTGGTCCAGAGCGTGTCACCGCCAGCCTCCGGCAACACTTTTGAGGCCAGTAAAGCGATAGCCGGTGGCGTGTCGATAAAGGTGACGTCGGTGTGCCAGTTGTCGTTATCCGGCGGATTATCCTGATGCGTATCCAGCACGATAATCTCCTCAACGCCTTCTGCATGGGGATAGACCGGATGGATATGCAGGTCGCCGAAGCGGATCGCCAGGGCGCGATGCTGTTCCGGCGTAATTTTCTGGTCACGCAGAAACAGCACCTGGTGGCGCAGCAGGCCATGGTAAAGCTGTTCAAACTGCGCATCACTTAATGGGCGAGAGACATCCAGGTTTGAAACCTGCGCGCCGATATAGGGGCCAAGCGGGGTAAAACTGATACGTTCATTCATGACTGTTCTCCACTCCAGGGCGTCAGACGGCGCTGCAACGCGCGGAGCCCGAGTTCTAAACTAAAAGCGATAAAGGCGATCACTGCGATACCCGCCAGCACCACATCGGTGGCGAGAAACTCTCCCGCTGACTGCACCATAAAACCGAGACCCCGCGTGGCGGCAATCAGCTCCGCCGCCACCAGCGTTGACCAGCCCACTCCCAGACCAATGCGCAGACCGGTCAGAATCTCCGGCAGCGCGCCCGGCAGGATCACCCAGCGCAGCAGTTGCCAGCGGTTAGCCCCCAGCGAACGAGCGGCGCGAATACGTACCTGCTGCGTGTTACGCACCCCGGCCAGGGTAGAGAGTGTCACGGGTGCGAAGATCGCCAGATAAATCAGCAGGATTTTCGAGGTCTCACCAATGCCGAACCAGATAACCATCAGCGGCAGATAGGCGAGTGGCGGAATCGGACGATAAATTTCAATCAGCGGATCGAGCAGGCCGCGAGCGACCGGGCTGAGGCCCATCAGAATCCCCACCGGAATACCGATAGCGGCAGCAGCCGTCAGCGCAATCAGCATCCGCGTCAGGCTGGCGGCCAGATGCTGCCACAGCGTGGCATCCATAAAGCCCTGCGCGCTGGCAATTACCAGCAGCTTGCTGAACACCTGCTGCGGCGACGGCAGGAACAGCGGAGCAATCAGGCCCAGCGCGGTGACGCCCCACCAGAGCAGTAACAGCAGAGAGAGGCTCAGCACGCTCAGCGTAAAGGCGGTTGAAAACGGCCAGCGCAGCCGACGGCGCACCGGCAGAGACTTATCGTGGATTAACGCGCTCATGCAAACGCCTCCCGCTGATCAAATACCCGGCTCAGCACATATTCGCGCTGGGCGATAAACTGCGGATCGGATTTGATGCTGCGGCACGACTCTCCCGCAGCAAAACGGCGGCCAAAGTCGGGCCGTAGCCGCTCCACGATACGGCCCGGTCCGGGCGACAGCAGAATCAGTTCACTGGCGAGGAAAATCGCCTCTTCTATATCGTGTGTAATCAGCAGGATCTGCTTACCGCTGTCGCGCCACAGCGTCAGCAGCAGGGTCTGCATCTGCTCACGGGTAAAAGCATCCAGTGCGCCAAACGGCTCATCCAGCAGCAGCAGTTGCGGATCGGTGGCCAGCGCGCGGGCAATACCTACCCGTTGACGCTGACCGCCGGACAACTGCCAGATGGCGCGCTTTTCCGCCCCTTCCAGCCCAACCTGCCTGATGAGTTTCCGCGCTATGGCCTCACGTGCCTGGCGCGGCATCCCCGCCAGCTGCAGGCCAAAGGCGACGTTATCCAGCACGTTGCGCCACGGCAGTAACCCTTCATGCTGAAACACCACGCCGCGCTCCGCGCCTGGCCCGGTCACCGGCTGGTTATCCAGCGTGATGCTGCCCGACTCCACCGGCAGGAATCCGGCCACCAGATTAAGCAGCGTGGTTTTGCCACAGCCGGAGGGGCCGAGCACGACCAGCAGTTCCTGGCTATCCAGTTGCAGATTGATATCCTGCAACACTGGCTGTCCGGCATAACGGGCATTAAGGTGAGCGATGCGCAGCATAGTGCCTCCTTACGGTTTAACTAATGGCTCGATGAAGCGGGAGGTTACATAACTGCTGTAGTCGTTATCCGCCTGCGGCACCCGGCCCTGCGCTTTCAGGAACTGCGCGGTATCGACGATCGCCTTATTGACCGGCTTGCCCAGCTGCTCAACCTGCTGCTGTGCCGTCAGGTAGGTATTGCCCCTCACCAGACCCGGCACCTGCGCTTCCGGCACGCCGCTCAGGCGTGAGAGTTTGCTGAGGTTATCAGGCTGCTTCAGCCAGCTGTCGGGACTGTTAAGGTAGGCCTGCTGCGCATCGATCGCGCTGCGGGCAAAGGCGGTCACGATCTCCGGGTGCTGTTCGGCAAAATCTTTGCGGACTACCCAGACATCCAGCGTCGGTGATCCCCAGCTTCCCACTTCCGCAGAGTCGGTTAACACCTTGCCTTCTTTCTCCAGCTCATTGACTGCGGGCGCCCAGACGTAAGCACCATCAATATCGCCACGCTGCCAGGCCGCGATAATCGCTGGCGGCTGCAGGTTTATCAGCTGCACCTGTGACGGCTTAATGCCCCAGTGTTTCAGTGCAGCCAGCAGGCTATAGTGAGTAGTAGAGATGAACGGCACCGCAATGCGTTTGCCAATGAGATCTTTAGGAGAGGTAATGGTCTTTTTTACCACCAGCGCTTCAGAGTTGCCCAGCTGAGAGGCGAGTAAAAACGCTTCAATTGGCAGTTTCTGCGCTGCTGCGACCGCTAACGGACTGGAACCGATGTTGCCAATCTGGACGTCGCCGGACGCCAGTGCGCGTAAGACGCCTGCACCGCTGTCAAACTTACGCCAGTCAACGCTGGCCCCGCTCTCTTTCGCAAAATTGTTGTCAGCCTGCGCCACTTTCGCGGGTTCGGCTGAGGTCTGGTACGCCACGGTGACATTGACCGCATCTGCCCGAAACGCCAGCAGTGCCAGCGCTGCGGCTAAAAAAGTTAAACGTGTTGCTGCCATGATCATTACCCCGCCGTTTTTATAGTGGAGGTAGTGTCTGCGGCCGCTATAGTTTCATAAAGGAATTAAAAATTATCCCTAATAGAAATAAGTTCTTAGATCACTATCTGCAAAACTAAGCTAAAAATCGCAAATGCTGAAAATAGCTAAAGTAAGCAAAAATGTCAGGCGCTCACATTATCCCTGTGCTATTGATATGCGTTCCCAATTTTTGCCTGTTAAGGTCTCTGTATCCGATGTCGATCGAGAAAGTCGCTCAGCTGGCTGGCGTCTCCAAAGCCACGGTATCGCGCGTTCTCAACGCGCATCCCGGTGTAAAGCCCGATACGCGTGAGAAAGTTCTGGCGGCAATCTCTGCCTGCGACTATCAGCCCAATCTGCTGGCACGTCAGCTGCGTACGGCGCAAAGCAACATGCTGCTGGTGCTGATCTCGGATATCACTAACCCCTTCTGTTCACGCGTGGTTCAGGGCATCGAGGCCGAAGCGGAACTGCATGGCTATCATATCCTGCTCTGTAACTCCGCCTCGCAGCTCCAGCGCGAAGCCGCCTATCTGAGTCTGCTGACCGGCAAAGTGGTGGATGGCGTGATTACCATGGATGCGGCCTCCGGCTTACAGGATTTGCAGGCGCTGATCGCCGGAGCCCCTTGGGTGCAGTGCTGTGAATTTAATCCTGACATTCCCGCCTCCTCAGTCAGCATTGATCACCTTGAAGCAGCGCGTGACACCGTCCATTACCTCGCTGGTAAAGGGCGTAAACGCATCGGGCTGGTCAATGGCGACATGCGCTATCTCTACTCGCATCATCGTGAAAAAGGCTACCGGCAGGCGATTGAGGAGCTGGGGTATGCGTGGTCCGGCGTTTCTTATACCTGTGAGATCTCCCCTGAAGCAGGCAGTCAGGGGCTGAGGGAGTTGATGGCGCTGCCGGAACCGCCTGATGCGGTGTTTGCGGTATCAGATGTACTGGCGGTGGGCGTGGTTCATGCGGCGCTGGAAGCAGGTCTGTGCGTGCCGGAAGATCTGGCGGTCGTCGGGTTTGATGGCGTGCCGTTTACCCGCAGCCTGAATCCACCGCTGACCACCATTGAGCAGCCGATGAATCAGCTCGGCGCGCGCAGCGTGCAGCTGCTGCTGCAGAAGATCCGCAATCCGAATGCGCCAGTGATTCGTGAGGTACTGCCCTGGACGCGCGTTGAACGCGCATCCAGCTGATTCAGTGCCAGATTAACAGCACGCAGGCCGCAGTCAGCAGCCCCATAGCCAGGTTAAAGATTTTCCAGGCGCGACGGCTGCGCAGAATGCGGCCGATCATCGCGCCAAATGCCATCCAGATCACGCCTGACACCAGATTAACCAGAAACATGCCGACGCTTATCGCCATCACTGAATGACGATATGCATCACCCGGCAGACTGAAGCTGGCGACCGCGCCCAGCGCCATCAGCCAGGCCTTAGGATTGATAAGCTGCAGCAACCCACCCTGCCAGAACGGCATCGGCGCATCCGGTGCCTGATCGGTTTCCAGCTTTTCATAGCTGGACGTCGCTATCTTCCACGCCAGCCAGAGCAGATAGAGGCTACCGGCGATCTTCAGCACCAGGTGCAGCGACGGATAAAGCAGGATCAGACCGCCAACGCCAAAGGCCACCATCAGCAGCATCACCTGCATGCCGATCATGATGCCGATCATCAGCGGAATGGTACGCAAAAAGCCAAAATTAGCGCCTGAGGCAGTGAGTAACATATTATTAGGCCCGGGCGTAATCGCCGCGACCCAAAGAAAGCCCAACATTGATAAGAAAAGACTCAGTTCCATGGCAATCGGGTACTCCTTACCCTGCAAGAAAAAACTTATCGAAGCTAACAGTGTGATATGGAACAGACAAGCTTTTACCACATGAAATTTACCGGACTGCAAAACGAGCAATTCACGCCGCCTGACAGCCTGCGTAACGCCCACCTGCAGACAATGCTGCCGCGCCTGCTGCGTCGCCGTGTCACGTTCGCTCCTCACTGGCAGCGACTCGATCTGCCGGATGGCGACTTCGTCGATCTCGCCTGGAGCGAAGACCCACAGCAGGCGCAGCATAAACCGCGCGTCGTGCTGTTTCATGGGCTGGAGGGCAGCTTTCACAGCCCCTATATTCATGGCCTGATGAACATCTGCCGTGCGCGCGGCTGGCTGGCAGTAGTGATGCATTTTCGCGGCTGCAGCGGCGAACCTAATCGGCTGAACCGTATTTATCACTCCGGCGAAACGGAAGATGCCCGCTTTTTCCTGCACTGGCTGCGAACGCGCTGGGGCCAGGTGCCGACCGTTGCCATCGGTTTTTCGCTGGGCGGCAATATGCTGGGCTGCCTGCTGGGCCAGCAGGGCGCAGCTGCCGAAGTGGATGCAGGCGTCATTGTCTCCGCCCCGCTGCTGCTGGAGCCGTGTAGCGTAAAACTGGAACGCGGCTTCTCACGCTTCTATCAATACTATTTGCTGGCGCAGCTGAAGAAAAATGCCCGCCGCAAACTGCACGCCTGGCCGGACACGCTGCCGGTCAATCTGGCGCAGCTAAAAGCACTGCGGCGACTGCGCGATTTTGATGATGCGATTACCGCCCGTGCCCACGGTTTTGTCGATGCAGCCGATTACTATCATCGTGCCAGCGCCATGCCCTGGCTGAAGCACGCAGAGAAACCGCTGCTGATCATCCACGCCAAAGACGATCCCTTTATGAGTGATGAGGTGATCCCGCACAGCAGCCAATTATCTGCCACTATT
The DNA here is from genome assembly GCF_000745295.1 of Pantoea sp. 9140. Classification (NCBI taxonomy): domain Bacteria; kingdom Pseudomonadati; phylum Pseudomonadota; class Gammaproteobacteria; order Enterobacterales; family Erwiniaceae; genus Pantoea; species Pantoea sp. 9140. Next base: position 3,465,934 of record NZ_JQNO01000001.1, read on the forward strand.
ACTTATCAACTGACACCACACGGCGGCCACGTCGGTTTTGTCGGCGGGACATTACGCCAGCCCGAAATGTGGCTGGAACAGCGCATCCCGCAGTGGATCGCCCCTTTTCTGGATAACTGATCTCGTGATTATTCCCTGGCAACAGGTCTCTCCTGAGACCCTTGAAAATCTGATTGAAACCTTTGTGCTGCGTGAAGGCACTGACTATGGCGAGCATGAACGCAGCCTGCTGGACAAGGTGGCTGACGTGCGACGCCAGCTGGAAACCGGTGAAGTAGTGCTGGTGTGGTCGGAACTGCATGAATCGGTCAATATCATGCCGCGCAAAGAATTTCGTGGCTGATGCACCCGGCACCCTTTCATGATAACAATGCTCATCGTCCGACCTCACAGGGAGCTTTTCTATGTCTGCACGTCATCCCATTATCGCGGTGACCGGTTCCAGCGGCGCAGGAACCACTACCACCAGCCTGGCGTTCCGCAAAATCTTTCAGCAGCTTGACCTGCACGCGGCGGAGCTTGAAGGTGACAGCTTTCACCGCTTTACCCGCCCGGAAATGGATATGGCGATTCGTAAGGCGCGCGACCTGGGACGTCATGTCAGCTACTTCGGCCCGGAAGCCAATGACTTTGGCCTGCTGGAGCAGAGCTTTAAAGAATATGGTCACAGCGGGCAGGGGCAGTCGCGTAAATATCTGCACACCTACGATGAAGCCGTGCCGTGGAATCAGGTACCCGGTACTTTCACGCCCTGGCAGCCGCTACCGCAGAACACCGATATTCTTTTTTATGAAGGATTGCATGGCGGCGTGGTGACGGCGCAGCACAACGTGGCGGAACAGGTCGATCTGCTGGTGGGCGTGGTACCGATTGTTAACCTGGAGTGGATTCAGAAGCTGGTGCGCGACACCGGCGAGCGCGGTCATTCACGTGAAGCAGTGATGGATTCCGTGGTGCGCTCAATGGAAGATTACATCAACTACATCACGCCCCAGTTTTCACGCACCCATATCAACTTTCAGCGCGTTCCAACCATCGATACTTCCAACCCGTTCGCAGCCCGCGCCATTCCGTCACTGGATGAGAGCTTTGTCGTGATTCACTTTCAGGGGCTGGAGGACATTGACTTCCCTTACCTGCTGGCAATGCTGCAGGGTTCGTTTATCTCGCACATTAATACGCTGGTGGTGCCTGGCGGCAAAATGGGGCTGGCGATGGAGTTGATCATGGGCCCGCTGGTGAAACGGCTTATGGAAGGTAAACGGATAGAATAAGAGGTCAGCAAAAAACCCTCAGATAGCAGATGCCTTTCGCAAAAATGTAAAACCGGCTTTTCTGCGGATAAAGGCTTACTGCTGAGCAGGCTTCAGGGAGCATACGCCTTTCGCAAAGACGCAAAACCGCCATCCCTGGCGGGCTCAGCGCGGGCCATCCCTGGCCCGCTATGCTTTGCTACAGGCGTATGCTCCCTTCGCTTCACGTCCGGCAGCCGCATCCGGTTTCAGGGAGGTCGCTACAGACACACCCTGAGCACAACGAATCTGACAGCAGCATATAAGCTCAACACGCAGGGAACCGGGTCAGAAGAGGAAAGCGTCCCACGCCTGGGACAAAAACGCCTGGAGCGTTTTTGAACAACGCAACGCGTTGGCCCGGTCACGGGCGCACCTCAGGGATGAGGTGCGTAATTGCGCGGGCCGAGCATGCCATGGATGGCGGTTTTTGCGTCTTTCCGATCTGACCCGGTTCTCTGCGCAGGCACAGTCTTAAAGCAACCTGCAGCAGACACTGGAAGTGAAGTTAGCAGGTCTGCAATGACTACAGCTCAACCACCTCATAGCTATGCGTAATTGTCACACCTTTACCCAGCATGATGGCCACAGAGCAATATTTTTCCGCCGAAAGATCGACGGCGCGTGAGACCGCTTTATCCTGGAGCGCTTTTCCACTCACGATAAAATGCAGGTTGATGTGCGTAAAGATTCGCGGCGCCTCTTCACGACGTTCTGAGGTCAGTTTTACTTCACAATCAGCCACATCGTTGCGGCCTTTTTGCAGAATTGAAACCACGTCAATCGCGCTGCATCCGCCCGCCGCCATCAGCACCATCTCCATTGGGCTGGGCGCTTTATCACCCGAATTGCCATCCATCAGTATCTGATGGCCGGATGAGGATTCTCCGAGGAATGTCAGCCCTTCTACCCATTTCACTCTTGCCTGCATGATTTTTGCTCCGGAATACGCTGTTTTGTCGCCAGAGTACGCTTTCACCTGGTAAACAGCAATCCAGAGAAATCCGCCCGTAGCTGAAGCGAGACAACAGAAGACAGTCGGCAAAAGCTGTGCTACAAACAGTGCTGAAAATATTTTTCGTCACCCAATGGCGAAGCCGGGAAGAATGATGCGCACTGCGCCTGATGCGGCCCGAATAATTTCCTGAAAAGGAAACGCTTGAAGCTTTCACCGCCTGACAGGGAAAACTGCCCCCTGTATTTTGGGCACGATTACAACAGAGGATAATAGCGAATGGTTCTCGGCAAACCGCAAACAGACCCTACACTCGAATGGTTCCTGTCCCATTGCCATATTCACAAGTATCCATCCAAAAGTACGCTGATTCACCAAGGTGAAAAAGCAGAAACGCTTTACTACATCGTGAAAGGTTCCGTCGCGGTTCTGATTAAAGATGAAGAAGGCAAAGAGATGATTCTTTCCTACCTGAATCAGGGCGATTTTATTGGTGAGCTTGGCCTGTTCGAAGAAGGTCAGGAGCGCAGCGCCTGGGTACGTGCGAAAAGCGCGTGCGAAGTAGCGGAGATTTCTTACAAGAAATTCCGTCAGCTGATCCAGGTTAACCCCGACATCCTGATGCGACTCTCCTCGCAGATGGCGCGTCGCCTGCAGGTCACGTCTGAAAAAGTGGGTAATCTCGCTTTCCTCGATGTCACCGGACGCATTGCACAGACTCTGCTTAACCTGGCGAAGCAGCCAGATGCCATGACGCATCCCGACGGCATGCAAATTAAAATCACTCGTCAGGAAATTGGCCAGATTGTGGGTTGTTCACGTGAAACCGTGGGCCGTATTCTGAAGATGCTGGAAGATCAGAACCTGATCTCCGCACACGGCAAAACCATCGTCGTTTACGGCACCCGCTAATTCCTGTCATCCACGGCGTGATGGCAACATCACGCCGTTATTGTTTGTGTTGGGCCGATGTGGCGTCGAATCATTTACCATCCTGAAGTTAACTACGCCTTGCGGCAAACGCTGGTGCTCTGTCTGCCGGTGGCGCTGGGCTGGCTGGCTGGCGACCTGCAAAAAGGTCTGCTGTTCTCGTTAGTGCCCGCCTGCTGCAATATCGCCGGTCTTGATACTCCGCATAAACGCTTCTTCAAACGTCTTATTGTAGGCGGCAGCCTGTTTGCCCTCGGCAGCTTCCTGATCCAGTGGCTCACTCTGCATGCGATTCCACTGCCGCTGATCCTCTTCGCTATGCCTTTGCTGCTTGGCGTCACCGGTGAAATCAGCCCGCTGCATGGCCGTCTGCTGCCCGGCACCCTTATTGCCGCGATCTTTACCCTCAGCCTGATTGGCCGCATGCCCATCTATGTCACTCCGCTGCTCTATATCGGCGGCACGCTCTGGTATGGAGTATTTAACTGGTTCTGGTTCTGGCTGTGGAAAGAGCAGCCGATGCGTGAGAGCCTGAGCCTGATCTACCGCGAGCTGGCCAACTACTGCGACGCCAAATATACCCTTCTGACGCAGCTGACCGATCCCGAAAAAGCGCTGCCGCCGCTGCTGGCTCACCAGCAGAAAGTGGTCGATCTGATCAACACCTGTTATCAGCAGATGCACATGCTGTCGGCAAGCCGCGATCACAGCCATAAGCGGCTGACGCGCGCTTTTCAGGTGGCACTCGATCTGCAGGAGCATATCTCGGTCAGCCTGCACCGCCCGGAAGAGGTGCAAAAGCTGGTGGAGCAGAGCCATGCTGAAGCGGTGATCCGCTGGAATGCCAAAACCATCTCGGCCCGGCTGCGGGTACTGGCGGATAACATCCTTTATCACCAGTTACCCGACCGCTTTGCGATGGATAAACAGCTCGGCGCGCTGGAGAAAATCGCTCATCAGCACCCCGATAATCCGGTGGGTAACTTCTGTCTTTATCACTTCAACCGCATTGCGCGCGTGCTGCGCACCCAGAAGCCGCTTTACCAGCGCGATCTGATGGCAGACCGCCAGCGCCGCCTGCCGCTGTTACCGGCGCTGCGCAGTTATCTCTCATTTCGCTCGTCGGCGCTACGCACGGCGGGTCGCTTTGCGGTGATGCTGATGCTGGGTAGCGCACTGGCGCTGTTCTTCAACATCCCTAAACCCTACTGGATCCTGATGACCATTATGTTCGTCAGCCAGAACGGCTACAGCGCCACCCGCGTCCGTATCCAGCACCGGGCGCTGGGCACCTTTGCAGGACTGGTGATTGCGGCTGCCACGCTGCGGCTGGCGGTGCCGGAGTCACTGGTACTGCTGATCATGCTGGCGATCACCTTTATCAGCTATCGCTTTACCCGCCAGTTCTATGGCTGGTCGATGATTGGCTTTACGGTTACGGCGGTTTACTCGCTGCAACTGCTGTCACTGAATGGCGCGCAGTTTCTGCTGCCGCGACTGATGGATACGCTGATGGGCTGTCTGATCGCCTTTGGCGGGATGCTGTGGCTGTGGCCGCAGTGGCAGAGCGGCTTATTGCGGCAGAACGCCCACGACGCGCTGGAAACCTATCAGGATGCGCTGCGGCTCTTGCTGGGCGATGAACAGTCGCCAGAGAAACTGGCTTATCAGCGCGTGAAAGTGAATCAGGCACACAATGCGCTGTTTAACTCACTGAATCAGGCGATGCAGGAACCGGCATTCAATTCCCGCTATCTGAGTGATATGCGGCTCTGGGTCACCCACAGTCAGTTTATCGTCGAGCATATCAATGCAATCACGATTCTGGCGCGCGAGCACACGATGCTGACCGCCTCGCTGGCTCAACGCTATCTGCAATCCTGCGAAATTGCGCTGCAGCGGTGTCAGCAGCGGCTGGAATATGATGGTGAAAGCTCACAGGTGAATCTGCTGGATGACCTGGAGAACATCAGTGAAGGACCGATCACGGTGGTGGAACAGCATGTGCGGCGCATTCTCGATCACCTGAGCGTGATGTACACCATTTCATCGCTGGCGTGGAACCAGCGACCGCAACATGGCCGCTGGCTAATCAGACGCTTACGTAAAAACTAAGCTAGCCGTTGAGTACTTTGCCGACGGCGGTGGCGAAGCGGCGCATGCCCTCTTCAATGTCAGCAGGTTCGATGATCAGCGACGGAGCAAAGCGCATCACATCGGTGCCCGCCACCAGCACCATCACCCCTTCAGCGGCAGCTGCATTCAGAATGTCGCGCGACCTGCCGGCATGCTGAGGTTTCAGCGCCGCGCCAATCAGCAGACCTTTCCCGCGAATGTCACTGAACAGGTCATACTTCGCGTCGATGGCCTGTAGCGCCGTAACAAAGTGCTGGCGACGCATCTCAACGCCCGCCAGCACGTCTGGCGTATTGATGATATCCAGCGCCGTTTCGGCGATGGCGCAGGCCAGCGGATTACCGCCATAGGTGGTGCCATGCACGCCTGGTGCCATAGTCGAAGCGATCTCATTGGTGGTCAGCATGGCGCTCACCGGGAAACCGCCGCCCAGCGCTTTGGCTGAGGTCAGAATATCGGGCTGGACGCCATAATGCTCATAGGCGAACAGCTTGCCGCTGCGTCCCATACCGCTCTGCACTTCGTCCAGTACCAGCAACGCCTGATGCTGATCGCAAAGTGCACGCAGTCCCTGCATGAATTCCTGCGTCGCGGGCATGACGCCGCCCTCACCCTGAATCGGTTCAACCACAATGGCACAGGTGTGATCGTCGATTACCGCTTTCACGGCGTCCAGATCATTGAACGGCACGTGGACAATATCCGCCGGTTTCGGGCCGAATCCATCAGAATATTTTGGCTGGCCGCCGACCGTAACGGTAAACAGCGTCCGGCCATGAAAGGCATTGTGAAACGCGATGATCTTACTTTTGAACGGGCTGTGGCGTTTGCAGGCATAGTAGCGCGCCAGCTTAAACGCCGCTTCGTTGGCTTCGGCACCGGAGTTGGCGAAGAAAACGCGATCGGCAAAGGTCGCCTGAATTAACTTACTGGCGAGACGCAGTGCCGGTTCGTTGGTAAAGACATTACTGGTATGCCACAGCGTTTCGCCCTGGCTTTTCAGTGTTTCTACCAGCGCAGGATGGCAGTGTCCAAGTGCGGTAACGGCAATACCACCCGAGAAGTCGATATACTCTTTGCCCTGCTGATCCCATACGCGACTGCCCTTGCCTTTTACCGGCACAAACTGCGCAGGTGCATAAACAGGCAAAATAACGTTATCGAACGTCTCCCGCGTGACCGCCATTTTTTCCGCTGCCATTAGTTACCCCATTTGAATGATTGTTGTGCAACATTGAAATAATAATCACAAAATATGCATAAAAAATCACTCAAAGGCAACTTATTGCGCAAGGAAATTGCGCAGCAGCTGATGTCCCTGCTCGCTGAGAATGCTTTCGGGATGGAACTGCACGCCTTCCAGCGCCAGGGTTTTATGGCGGAATCCCATAATTTCGTCAGGCTCGCCGTCACGCACCGTCCAGGCCGTCACCTCGAACGCATCGGGCAGGGAATCGCGCTGCACAATCAGCGAGTGGTAGCGGGTCACGGTAAGGGGATTATTGAGATTTCGGAACACGCCCTGGCCGGTGTGCTGAATCGCGGAGGTTTTGCCGTGCATCACCTGACGCGCCCGCACCACCTTCGCGCCATAGGCCTGCGCAATCGCCTGATGGCCCAGGCAGACACCCAGCACCGGCACGTTACCGGCGAAATGCCGAATCGCCGCCAGCGAGATGCCCGACTCTGACGGCGTGCAGGGACCAGGAGAGATGACCAGATGGGTCAGCGGTAACGCTGCCATCTGCTCCAGGGTGATGGCATCATTGCGCACCACCTGAACCTGCGCGCCCAGCTCGCAGAAGTATTGATAAAGATTCCAGGTAAAGGAGTCGTAATTGTCGATAAGCAGCAGCATGACGCGTCCAGAATGATAAACCGCGCCGCTATTCTACGCGGTTAAGCCGCCTCACTCACCACTTTCGCAAACACCTGCTCCAGCGGAGTCAGGTCTCCGGCTACACCCGCCTGATTAGCGGCTTTCCAGCTTTCAGCATCCGTCTCTTCCCAGTTCAGCAGATAACCGGCATGCAGCGCCAACTGCTCAAAGAAAATCCGCTGCGCCCGGCCATTTCCATGACGGAAAGGATGCAGCATATTGATTTCGCAGTAGTAATGAGCGATGCGCTGAATAAATTCGTCACGCGGCAACTCAGCCAGGCCTTTCTCCTCTTCCAGCGCGGCCATCAGCGCGTTACCTTCCTTTTCGATATATTCAAAATGGCAGAACGGCGTCTCATCACGCCAGATATCGATGGTGCGCAGTTCGCCAGCCCAGCTGTAAATGTCCTGGAACAGCGTGCGGTGGATCTGGCGCAGGTAAGGCAATCCGGGATTACGCGGCCCCAGTTCCAGCGTGGCGGCACGCGCTGCACTGAAGCTCAGCTCCGCCTTGCGCAGTTGCGCGGCGTCATGAATGTCGGCCAGATTTTTCAGCACCGTGTCATGCTGCCACAGGTAAGGATCCTGGGTCACAGCGGTATTAGAGTCCATATTGCCTCCTCAGTGACGCCAGGCGTGCAGCCGCATCTTCACTGTTCAGGCTGGTTTCATTCGGCGCAAAGCCTTCCAGCTTACAGCTGGCCTGATAGCTGGCGCTACGCCGCTGTTGCCACAGAGTGACCTTCTGTTTTTCGGTGAGTTTGTTCGCCATACCGCCTCCTGCTCAGGTTTTTGCCCTAAGTATAAGAGCAAATTCTGGCTTTGCCGGAAGCGACAGGCGGTCGCCATCCGCAGATGGCGACAAAAAGCGTTAAGGCAGGACTTTGGCAGAGAGGATAACTACCGGTTTGGACGGCACATTCTGGTACGGACCCACATCTTTGGTCGGAACCTGAGAAATTTTTTCAACCACATCCTGACCTTTCACAATCTTACCAAATACGGCATAGCCGAAATCGCGCTGGCCGTGGTCGAGGAAGGCATTATCCGCAACGTTGAGGAAGAACTGGCTGGTGGCACTGTCTTTATCGGCAGTACGCGCCATAGAGATGGTACCGCGCAGGTTACGCAGTCCATTGTCCGCTTCGTTTTTAATTGGCGCGTTGGTCTGCTTCTGCTGCATATCCGTGGTGAAGCCACCACCCTGCACCATAAAGCCCGGGATCACGCGATGAAAAATGGTGTTGTTGTAAAAACCGTTGTTGACGTAATCAACAAAGTTTTTCACAGAAACCGGCGCTTTCTGGTTATTCAGTTCGAGTTCGATATTGCCGGCGGAGGTGGTGAGCAGAACGTGGGTGTCACCTTTTGCGGCCAGCGCTTGGGCGGAAACGGAAGAGAGCGCTAACAGGGTGATGGCCGCTGTTAAAGTACGTTTAAACATGAAAGATTCCTTACCTGGGAGAGCGGGCACAAAAACGTGATTGATTGTAAAGAGACTCTATTCCATGAGCCAGCGTTTTACCTATATTTACGCTGTTGCGGCAAAAGCGCTGAGCAAACGTTAAACAACCGTAATTACGTGATTAAAATCACACAACACATGAAATATGGATCTGTAGTTTCACTGCTTGTTTATTAAGATCACAGTTCCGTTTACACTTTCTGACACTTTTTGGCACCCGGTTCTCAACAGGTTCAGAACATGACAAACCGTAATCGTATTGGCCTTACCTGGATAAGCTTCTTCTCCTACGCGCTGACCGGCGCGCTGGTGATCGTTACCGGCATGGTAATGGGCGATATCGCAAAAGATTTCCAGATCCCTATCTCCAGCATGAGTAACACCTTCACCTTCCTCAACAGCGGCATCCTGGCGGCGGTCTTCCTGAACGCCTGGCTGATGGTGATTGTGCCACTGAAGCGCCAGCTGATTTTCGGCTTCGTCCTGATGGTGCTGGCGATAATCGGGCTGATGACCAGCCGCGATCTGACCATATTCTCGCTCTGTATGTTTGTGCTGGGCGTGGTCAGCGGCATCACCATGTCGATCGGCACCTTCCTGATCACTCACATGTATGAAGGCCGTCAGCGTGGTTCACGTCTGCTGTTTACCGACTCCTTCTTCAGCATGGCGGGCACGCTGTTTCCGGTGCTGGCAGGCATTCTGCTGGCGCGTCAGCTGCCGTGGTACTGGGTCTACGTCTGCATCGGCGTTATCTACGTCGCCATCTTCGTCATGACGCTGTTTGTGGAGTTCCCGGTGCTGCGTAAGCCTGAGAACAGCCCGACCGTTGAGAAAGAGAAATGGGGTGTGGGCGTGCTGCTACTGGCTGTCGCGGCACTCTGCTACATCCTGGGCCAGCTCGGTTTTATCTCCTGGGTGCCGGAATATGCCACCAAAGTTATGGGCATGAACATCAATGACGCCGGGCAACTGGTGGGCAGCTTCTGGACGGCATATATGGTCGGTATGTGGGCCTTCAGCTTCCTGCTGCGCTTCTTCGATCTGCAACGCATTCTGATGGTGCTGGCGGGTCTGGCTACGATACTGATGTACTGGTTCGTCAGCAGCAGCGATGCCGGCATGCTGAAATGGATCATCATGATTCTGGGCTTCAGCTCAAGTGCTATCTATACCACCATCATCACTCTCGGCTCGCTCCAGACCAAAGTGGCGTCACCGAAGCTGGTGAACTTCATTCTGACCTGCGGCACCGTCGGCACCATGCTGACCTTTGTGGTCACGGCGCCTATCGTTGAGAAAAGTGGTGTGCATACCGCACTGGCGACGGCGAATGCGCTTTACGCCGTGGTATTTGTGATGTGTGCCCTGCTCGGCTTTGTCAGCCGTCATCGTACTCACGGTCACGTCACGCATTAATCCTTCAGGGCGGCGAGCGATCGCCGCCCTGCTCATTAACGTCGGAAATCTACGCGCTCCCGTTCCCGCCAGTAAATCTCACTTTCTGCAGGCTTCGTCTCCGCCACCACCACGCCACGACGCACTGAATAGCGCACCGGGACCTGCCTTCTTACCGCATCAAAACCGCTCTCTGCTGGCAATATAATCAGACTGGCCTCGTTGCCGCTCTGAATGCCATAGCCTGCAAGCTGCATCGTCTTCGCGCTGTTATGCGTAATCAGATCCAGACCCGCATCAATCTGCTCATAGCCCATCAGCTGACAGACATGTAATCCCATATGCAGTACCTGCAGCATGTTGGCGGTGCCCAGCGGATACCAGGGATCAAACACATCGTCATGGCCAAAGCAGACGTTGATCTCTGCCTCCAGCATCTCTTTTACCCGCGTAATGCCGCGCCGCTTAGGATAGGTGTCGAAGCGGCCCTGCAGGTGAATATTAACCAGCGGATTGGCGACAAAGTTAATGCCCGACAGCTTCAGCAGCCGGAACAGCCGTGAGGCGTACGCGCCATTGTAAGAGTGCATCGCGGTGGTATGACTGGCCGTCACGCGTGCGCCGTTGCCGTCGCGATGGGCCAGCGCCGCCACGGTTTCCACAAAGCGTGACTGTTCATCATCGATCTCATCGCAGTGAACATCGATCAGCCGGTCATAGCGGTCAGCCAGCGCAAAGGTTTTGTGCAGCGACCCGACGCCATATTCGCGGGTGAATTCGTAGTGCGGAATCGCACCGACCACATCCGCGCCCAGCCGCAGGGCCTCCTCCAGCAACGCTTCGCCGTTGGGATAAGAGAGAATGCCCTCCTGGGGAAACGCCACAATCTGGATGGTGATCCAGGGTGCCATCTCCGCTTTCACTTCCAGCATCGCTTTCAGCGCCGTCAGTGAGGGGTCTGACACGTCAACATGGGTGCGGACAAACTGAATGCCGTTGGCGATCTGCCACTTCAGCGTCTGCAACGCCCGCTGTTTGACATCTTCATGGCTGAGCAGCGCCTTTCGCTCGGCCCAGCGCTCAATTCCTTCAAACAGCGTGCCGGACTGATTCCATGCCGGTTCACCCGCCGTCTGGGTGGTATCCAGATGAATATGCGGCTCAATGAAGGGCGCGCAGGCTAAGCCGCCCTCGCCGTCCAGCGATTGCTCCACCGGAGAAGGCTGCTGCGGCTGGGCTGAAATCCGGGCTATTTTTCCGTCGGCGATTTCGATTTGCCACAATCCTTCCCGCCAGGGTAAACGCACGTTATTGATCCACTTAGGTGACAGCATGGCTGATTCCTTATCCGAAAAACCCGTGTGGTTAAAACTAACACGATTCATACCACCCGTGGCAATGCAGGATATTCAGCAGGTTAGCCGCGCCAGATAAAACTAATTAAAATCAACTATATACCTCTTAATGGGTATATGGCGTTGTGGTTGATGCATATCAATAAGCGTCAGAAAGGGCGCGCTATTGTAGCCGCAGATATCACAAATTTGAGGCAAAAATGAGCAAGCACAATGTCGTCGTTATCGGTAACGGCATGGTCGGCCACCGCTTCATAGAAGAGTTACTTGAGAAAGCGGAACCCGACCAGTTTTCGCTGACCGTCTTTTGTGAAGAACCCCGCGTCGCCTACGACCGTGTCCATCTGTCCGCTTACTTCTCCCATCACACCGCCGAAGAGCTGTCGCTGGTTCGTGAAGGCTATTACGACAAACATCAGGTCAATCTGCTGCTGGGCGAGCGCGCCATCACCATTAACCGTGATGAGAAGCTCATCCACTCCAGCACCGGGCGAGCCGTTCACTATGACACACTGATTTTTGCCACCGGCTCTTATCCGTGGATCCCGCCGATTAAGGGTGCCGAAGGCAGCGACTGCTTTGTCTACCGCACCATCGAAGATCTCAATGCCATTGAAGCCTGCTCGCGCCGCAGCAAACGCGGTGCGGTGATTGGCGGCGGCCTGCTGGGACTGGAAGCCGCGGGCGCGCTGAAAAACCTGGGTATTGAAACCCACGTTATTGAATTTGCGCCGGTACTGATGGCAGAACAGCTCGATCAGCAAGGCGGGGAACAGCTGCGTCGCAAGATTGAGCAGATGGGCGTGCGGGTCCACACCAGCAAAAACACCCAGCAGATAGTGCATCATGAGCACGGCGGTAAAACGCTGCAGTTCGCCGACGGCAGTGCGCTGGAAGTCGATTTCATCGTTTTCTCCACCGGCATCCGCCCGCAGGACAAACTGGCAAAACAGTGTGGATTAACTCTGGGTCCGCGCGGCGGTATCGCCATTGATGACCAGTGCCGCACCAGCGATCCCGCCATTTATGCCATCGGTGAGTGTGCCGCCTGGCAGAATCGCGTCTATGGCCTTGTGGCGCCGGGTTACAAAATGGCGCAGGTCGCCAGCGATCAGCTGCTGGGCCGCGATAATGCGTTTACCGGCGCGGACATGAGCGCCAAACTCAAGCTGCTGGGTGTCGATGTCGGCGGCATTGGCGATGCGCGCGGCACCACGCCAGGCGCACGCAGCGTGGTCTGGCTGGATGAAAGCAAATCGGTCTACAAACGCCTGATTATCAGTGAAGATCAAAAAGCTCTGCTGGGTGCGGTGCTGGTGGGCGACACCAGCGACTATGGCAACCTGCTGCAGCTGGTGTTGAATGGTATTCCGCTGCCGGATAACCCGGAAGCGCTGATTCTGCCAGCGGGCAGCGGGGAGAAACCGGCCATCGGCGTCGATTCCCTGCCTGACAGCGCGCAAATCTGCTCCTGCTTCGACGTCAGCAAAGGCGACATCATCAAAGCGGTTCAGGGTGGCTGTCACACCGTGGCCGCCCTGAAAAGCAGCACCCGAGCCGGTACCGGCTGCGGCGGCTGTATCCCCCTGATTACCCAGGTACTGAACAGTGAACTCAGTCGTCAGGGTATCGAGGTCAATAACCACCTTTGTGCCCACTTCGCCTGGTCACGTCAGGAGCTGTATCACCTGATTCAGGTTGAAGAGATTAAAACCTTTGATGAGCTGCTGGCCCGCTATGGTCAGGGTTACGGCTGTGAAATATGCAAGCCCGCGGTTGGCTCCCTGCTCGCTTCCTGCTGGAACGAATACGTACTCAAGCCGCAGCACGCGCCGTTGCAGGACAGCAACGACCTCTATCTGGGTAATATCCAGAAAGATGGCACCTATTCGGTCATCCCGCGCTCGCCCGGCGGTGAAATTACACCACAGGGACTGAAGGTGATTGGCGAGATCGCCGAACGCTACCAGCTCTACACCAAAATCACCGGCTCGCAGCGCATCGGCTTGTTTGGCGCGCAGAAAGACGATCTGCCCGCTATCTGGTCACAGCTGATCGAGGCCGGATTTGAAACCGGTCAGGCCTATGCTAAAGCGCTGCGTATGGCGAAAACCTGCGTCGGCAGCGCCTGGTGCCGTTACGGCGTGGGTGACAGCCTCGGCTTCGGCGTTATGCTTGAGAACCGCTATAAAGGCATCCGTACACCGCACAAAATGAAGTTTGGTGTCTCCGGCTGCACCCGTGAATGCGCAGAGGCCCAGGGCAAAGATGTCGGCATTATCGCCACCGAAAAAGGCTGGAACCTCTACGTCTGCGGCAACGGCGGCATGAAACCACGTCATGGCGACCTGCTGGCGGCAGATCTCGATCAGCAGACGCTGGTCACCTATCTTGACCGCTTCATGATGTTCTATATCCGCACCGCCGATCGCCTGCAGCGCACCTCGCTGTGGCTGGAGAGTCTGGAGGGTGGCATCGACTATCTGCGTAGCGTGATCGTGGATGACAAACTCGGCCTTAACAGCCAGATGGAACAGCAGTTCGCCGCGCTGCGTGCCAGCGTTCGCTGTGAATGGCAGGCGACGCTGGAAGATGAGAGCCAGCTGACGCGCTTTGCCCACTTTATCAATTCGCCGCAGCGCGATCCTGCCGTGCAGCGGGTGGCAGAGCGCGATCAGCATCGCCCGGCGCGCCCCGAAGAACGTATTGCCGTGACCCTGATTGAGGAGACCGAATCATGAGCCAGTGGAATCCGGTGTGCCCGCTGACGCAGATCCTGCCCGCCACGGGCGTCTGCGCGCTGGTCAAAGGCCAGCAGGTGGCTATTTTCCGCCCGCGCGACGATGAGCAGCTCTATGCCATCAGCAATATCGACCCGTTTGCCGATGCCAGCGTGCTGTCACGCGGCATTATCGCCGAACATCAGGATGCGCTGTGGGTGGCCAGCCCGCTGAAAAAGCAGCATTTCCGCCTCAGCGATGGCTACTGCATGGAGGATGAAACGCGCTCCGTGGCGGCCTGGCCGGTGCGGGTCAATGCCGGACAGGTTGAAGTCTGCCTGTAACGCCTGTTAACAGCCCGCCTTAGCGGGCTTTTTTAAGGACCTCTGATGGACTACTTCCCCTTGTTCTGCCGCCTGCAGGGCCGACGCTGTCTGCTGGTCGGCGCGGGTGATGTGGCGGAGCGAAAAGCGCGCCTGCTGCTGGAGGCCGGTGCCGATCTTTGGGTCGGAGCCCCCGATTTCTCCCCTGCCTTCCTGCAATGGGCGCAGCAGAAAGCCGTCACGCTGCTACCAGGGCATTTCGATCCCGCGTGGCTGACCGGCTGCTGGCTGGTGGTCGCCGCCACCAGTGATAACGAGGTCAATCAGCAGGTGGCTGACACAGCTGAAAAACAGCAGATCTTCTGCAATCTGGTGGATGCGCCGCAGCAGGCCAGCGCCATTATGCCGTCGATCATTGACCGCTCACCGCTGATGGTCGCCGTCTCTTCCGGTGGACGCGCGCCGGTGCTGGCGCGGCTGCTGCGGGAGAAACTGGAGGCGATGCTGCCGCAGCATCTGGGTCAACTGGCGCAGCTGGCGGGCGGCCTGCGCGATCGGGTGAAAAAGCAGTTCGGCTCCCTCAATGTCCGACGCCACTTCTGGGAGCGCTTTTTTAACAGCGAACGGCTGGCCCAGACGCTGGCTAACGGCGACGGTGAACGCGCGGATCAGATTACCGACGCACTTTTTAGCGCAGACCTTCCGCAACAGGGTGAAGTAGCGCTGGTCGGTGCCGGTCCGGGCGATGCCGGATTGCTCACACTCAAAGGCCTGCAGCTGATCCAGCAGGCAGACGTCATCGTCTATGACCGGCTGGTTTCCAATGAAATCCTGAATCTGGTGCGCCGCGATGCCGAACGCATCTTTGTCGGTAAACGCGCCGGACATCACTGCGTGCCGCAGGATGCGATCAACCAGTTGCTCTGCGAACAGGCACAGTGCGGCAAACGCGTGGTGCGGCTGAAAGGCGGCGATCCCTTTATCTTTGGTCGCGGCGGTGAAGAGCTGGAAGCGCTGGCACAGCTGAAGATTCCGTTCAGCGTGGTGCCGGGCATCACCGCGGCATCAGGCTGTGCGGCCTACAGTGGCATTCCCCTGACCCATCGCGATCATGCGCAGAGCGTCAGGCTGGTAACCGGGCATCTGCAGAAATCCGGTACGCTCGCCTGGCAGACGCTGGCGGCAGAACAGCAGACGCTGGTGTTTTATATGGGGCTGGGCCAGGCCGGAGAAATTCAGCAGCAGCTGATAAAACATGGGATGCGCAGCGATATGCCGGTGGCGCTGGTGGAAAACGGCACCAGCACGCGTCAGCGCGTGGTCACCGGGACACTGAACGAACTGGAAGCGTTAGCCGGTCAGGTGAGCAGCCCCAGCCTGATGATTATTGGCAGCGTGGTGAGTCTGCGCGACAGCCTGCGCTGGTTCTGAATGGGCAAATAAAAACGGCGGGCACAATGCCCGCCGTTTTTTATCCGCTCAGCCATTACGGCATCGCGACAAAGCCTACCGCTTCGTAAACCTTCTTCAGCGTTTCCTGCGCCTGTGCGCGTGCTTTCGCCGCGCCATCACGCATCACCTGCTCCAGCAGCGCTTCATCGTTGCGGAAGCTATGATAACGCTCCTGCAGTTCAGAAAGCATGCCCGACACCGCATCGGCTACTGCGCCTTTCAGGTGGCCATACATTTTGCCTTCGAACTCCTGCTCCAGTTCCGCGATAGTTTTACCGGTCACGCCCGACAGAATATCCAGCAGGTTAGAGACGCCTGCTTTCTCTTTGATGTCGTAGCGCACCACTGGCGGCTCTTCAGAATCGGTAACGGCGCGTTTGATTTTCTTAACGACCGCTTTCGGATCTTCCAGCAGGCCGATCACGTTGTTGCGGTTATCGTCAGACTTGGACATTTTTTTGGTCGGTTCCAGCAGCGACATCACGCGCGCGCCCGACTTCGGAATGAACGGCTCTGGCACCCGGAAGATATCGCCATATATCGCATTGAAGCGATGCGCAATATCGCGGCTCAGCTCCAGGTGCTGCTTCTGATCTTCACCGACCGGCACCTGATTGGTCTGATAGAGCAGAATGTCTGCCGCCATCAGCACCGGGTAGTCGAACAGTCCGGCGTTGATGTTCTCTTCGTAACGTGCTGATTTGTCCTTGAACTGCGTCATACGGCTCAGTTCACCGAAATAGGCGTAGCAGTTCAGGATCCAGCTCAGCTGCGTGTGCTCTGGCACATGCGACTGAACAAAGATGGTGCTTTTTTGCGGGTCGATACCACAGGCCAGATAGAGCGCCAGCGTATCCAGCGTCGCTTTACGCAGTGCAGCAGGATCCTGACGCACGGTGATCGCGTGCAGATCAACAATGCAGTAAATGCAGTGGAAATCATCCTGCATCTGCACCCACTGACGCAGCGCTCCCATATAGTTGCCAATGGTCAGTTCGCCGGACGGCTGTGCGCCGCTGAAAACGATGGGTTTCATACTTAAGTCCTGATATTTACAGCCCCAGTGTGGGCAAAAGTTCGTCGAAAGAGTCGAGGGTTAAATCGGGCTGGCTGGTGGCAATCGGCTCGCCATAGTTATAGCCAAAGGTCATACCGACGTTGGGTACGCCTGCCGCCTGCGCCGCCTGGATATCATTGCGAGAGTCGCCAACAAACAGCAACTCGTTCGGCAGTACGCCGAAGGTGCCCAACACCATGAAGATCGCTGCAGGGTGCGGTTTTTTAACCGGCACATCATCGCCACCGATAATCAGCGAAAACGCATCGGCAATGCCAAGCGATTCAAGCAGCGGTGCCACAAACGGCGTCGGCTTGTTGGTCACAATCGCCATCGGCAGCCCGGAAGCTTTTAAGGCATCCAGCGTCTGCTTCACCTGCGGGAACAGCGTGCTGCCCGCATCCACGGTGTCGGCGTAGTGGCGGTCAAACAGCGCGCGTGCATCACGCTGCTCTTCCGGCTGGGGCTCACGGCTCAGCGCAAAGGTCAGCGCACGGGCCATCATGATATCGGCACCATTACCAATCCAGGTTGAGACACGTTCAAGGCCCGCCTGCGGCAGGCGGAGATCGTTCAGCGTGCGGTCGATCGCATCGGCAAGGCCTGGCGCGCTATCCACCAGCGTGCCATCGAGATCAAACGCCAGCGCACGAATATCAGTGAAATGAGCCATTGGCTTTCTCCAGTTCGTTGCGCATATCGTCGATCACTTTTTTATAGTCAGGATGACCGAATATGGCAGAACCCGCGACAAACATATCTGCACCGGCAGCCGCAATCTCGCGGATATTGTCGATCTTCACGCCGCCATCCACTTCAAGACGAATGTTGTAGCCGCTCTGATCGATACGTCTGCGCGCTTCACGCAGTTTATCCAGGGTGCCGGGAATAAATGACTGACCGCCAAAACCTGGGTTCACGGACATCAGCAGAATGATATCCAGCTTATCCATGACGTAATCGAGGTAGCTCAGCGGGGTCGCCGGATTAAACACCATACCCGCTTTACAGCCGTGCTCTTTGATCAGTTGCAGGGTGCGGTCAACGTGCTCGCTGGCTTCCGGATGAAAGGTAATATAGGTGGCACCGGCTTTGGCAAACTCCGGGATCAGCGCATCGACCGGCTTCACCATCAGATGCACATCGATGGGGGCGGTGATGCCATAGTCGCGCAGTGCTTTCAGCACCATCGGACCCATGGTCAGATTAGGGACGTAGTGGTTGTCCATTACGTCGAAGTGAACCACGTCACCTCCGGCCGCCAGTGCTTTGGCTGTGTCTTCGCCCAGGCGGGCAAAGTCCGCCGACAGGATTGAAGGGGCCAGCAAATATTGTTTCATCCGATTCTCCCACTGTTGTGCGCCAGCACTTAGGCTGGCGTAATGCGTTGGTCGCGGACGAAACATACTAGCGATAAAGTGCCAGCAGTTCGTCGACCTTGGTGCGACCGGCTATGCTCCGGCTGATAGAACGCCGGGCTTTGACCACATGTAACACTGCATCCTGATACCATAAACGCGTCAGTGCAGTGTCGTGGTTAGAAATCAGTACCGGAATCCGGTGCTCCGACGCAGCCAGCTGTGCCGCTAACGCCGCCAGATTCTCCTGCTCACGCAGGCTGAAGCTGTTGGTATGATAAGCCGTAAAATTGGCCGTGGCCGACAGCGGTGCATAAGGCGGATCGCAATAGACCACCGAGCCTTTACCAGCACTGGTCAGGGTAACATCGTACGATTCACAGACAAACGTCGCTTTTTGCGCGCGCTCGGCAAACCATAACAGTTCGGCTTCCGGAAAGTAGGGTTTGCGATAGCGGCCAAACGGCACGTTGAACTCACCACGCAGGTTATAGCGGCAGAGGCCGTTGTAACAGTGACGGTTCAGATAGAGGAACAGCAGCGCACGCTGGTAGGCGTCGGTGCTGGTATTAAATTCGGTGCGCCGCTGGTAATAACAGATTTCGTTGTTACCTTCCGGCGTAAACAGCAGCTGCGCGTCACGGATGAAATCCGCAGTACGCGTTTTGACAATGTTGTAGAGATTAATCAGGTCGCTGTTGATATCAGCCAGATGGTAGCGATCAAATTCCGTGTTCAGAAACACCGAACCCGCGCCAACAAATGGCTCGACCAGACAGTCGCCTTGCGGCAGATGACGATGGATCTCTTCTACTAAGGGAAATTTTCCCCCTGCCCATTTCAGGAAAGCGCGATTTTTTTTCATGCTGTCGTGGTTATTACATCTTATTGTGAGGCTGTGGCTGGACCGACAGCAGATCTGCGCTTAAAACGGGGCCAGAGCCTGGCCCCACATCCGCTATTGGCTGGCTTCTTTCTTCACCTGGCTGACGGGTTTTACCCACGGGTTCTTCGCACGCACGTCTGCAGGCAGCGATGCTACAGCGCGTTTGGCATCGGCCGGTGTGGCATAGGAGCCACTCACCAGTACGTACCACGACTGACCGTTACGGGTGGTTTTATAGACGTGATATCCACTCAGATTTTGTTGCTTAGCCCAGGCATTCAGGCTTTCCGGCTTCGATGCACCACTCAGCTGCAGAGTGTAGCTGCCACCTGGCAGTGATTTGCTGGCTGAACTGCTGCCCGCAGCCGTGGTAGCTGGCGCAGAACTCACTGGCGTACGCGCTGGCGTGGTGTGCGTTTTGCTGTCACGGGTTACAGGCTTCGATGCTGTTTTATGCGATGAATCGTGCGCCGGACGAGCAGCGGTATTGGATTTGTTCGGTGTCTGACGGCCTGAAGGTGCCGTAACAGGATTAGCAGCCGTTCCGGCATTGCCGCTGACCGTTGCTGGCGCCGTTGGCAGTGAACTGCCGCCCTGCGTGCCCATCGCGGCACTGTCAACCTGCTGCTGCTGATTAGTCAGCGCGCTGTTCAGATCGCCCGGCAGCGTGACACGCTGCTGATTCGCAGGCGCATCAACCGGTGCGGCCTGGGTAGGCGTTGAAGCCACAGGCGGCATCGAGATGTCGCGCTGCGGATTAGAGGCAGCATCACCGCTGGTCGCCGCGTTATTTTCGCTGGTGGCGGGGGTAGTCTGCGCACCTGACGGAGGCGTCTGTCCACCGGACATGGAAGAGGAGCCGCCCAGGTCAATGTTCTTCTCGCTGCCGGAACCGCCATTGGTGGCAGGGGTTGTGCCCGCCGTGGCCGGTTTTTTCTCATCCGGGCCATTCAGCGCCGAACCAATCCCCAGTACCAGTAACAGCAGAACCAGGATCCCGACGCCCATCATGATACGCTGGCGCGAAACCGGTGTTTTGGCCGCAGTAGAGGACTTACGAGGGCGCGAGGGACGGCGGTCGCTGGCGTCAGGCTTTAACTCGTCTTCCGGTTTAAACTCATCCATTTTGGCTCCTCCGTAAAGCGGCATTCCGCACTGCGCACCCTGCGCGCCGCGTCACCACTCAACTGCTTAATCTCAGGGTTGCTGACAATCGTTAATTGCAGCCAGCACCATATCATGTGCCACGCCACCACGCACTTCAGAGCGGCCAATTGACAGCGGGAGTATCAGCCGCAGTTCGCCCGCCAGAACTTTTTTATCGCGCATCATGTGCGGCAGATACATCTCTGCATTCATTGCCTGCGGCCCATGCACCGGTAAACCGGCACGCCTGAACAGGGCAATAATGCGGTCGGTCTCTTCCGCCCGGAACTGTCCCAGACGTTCAGCCGTGCGTGCTGCCATTACCATGCCCGCCGCAATCGCTTCACCGTGCAGCCAGTTGCCGTAGCCCATGTGTGCTTCAATCGCATGACCAAAAGTATGGCCCAGATTAAGCAACGCCCGCTGACCGTTTTCACGCTCATCGGCCGCCACGACTTCAGCCTTCAGTTCACAACAGCGACGAATGCAGTACGCCAGCGCCTGTTCATCCAGCGCCAGCAGAGCATCGAGATTCTGCTCCAGCCACTGGAAAAACGCACCGTCGAGGATAATGCCGTACTTAATGACTTCCGCTAAGCCAGACGCCAGCTCACGCGCAGGCAGCGTCTTCAGACAGGCCGTATCAATCACCACTGACGCGGGTTGATAAAACGCGCCGATCATGTTTTTGCCCAGCGGATGGTTAACGGCCGTTTTGCCGCCAACTGAAGAATCAACCTGCGACAGTAAGGTGGTCGGTACCTGGATAAAGCGTACGCCACGCTGATAACTGGCCGCAGCAAAACCGGTAAGATCGCCAATGACGCCGCCGCCTAAGGCGACAAGCGTCGTATCACGACCGTGCGGCTTTTGCAGGAGCGCGGTAAAAACCTGATCCATCACGGCCAGCGTCTTATATTGCTCGCCGTCGGGTAAGATCACCTGATCCACTTTTACACCTGCCGCTGTCAGCCGCGCTGTCAGCTGGTCAAGATAGAGCGGAGCCAGCGTCTGGTTTGTCACCACCATGGCGTTTTCGCCCGCGGTCAGCGGCCAAAAAGAAGCCGGATCGTTAAACAGTCCGGCGGCGATAGTGATGGGGTAACTGCGTTCCCCCAGTGAGACGGTGATCTTCTCCATGATGCCCGATACCTGTTAAAAAGCCTTCGAACGTTGGATCAACTTTTTTCCAACATGTGGATAATCTGATTCGCCACCACTTTTGCACTCTGATCATCTGTGCGGATGGTGACATCGGCGATCTCTTCGTATAGCGGGTTGCGTTCGCCAGCCAGCGCTTCAAGCACTTCGCGCGGCGGTGAATCCACCTGCAGCAACGGACGTTTTTTGTCACGTTGGGTGCGCGCCAGTTGCTTCTCGATGGTGGTTTCAAGATAAACCACAACACCGCGGGCGGAGAGACGATTACGCGTTTCCCGGGATTTGACGGAACCACCGCCTGTCGCCAGGACGATGCCTTGCTTCTCGGTCAGTTCGTTAATGATTTTTTCTTCGCGATCGCGAAAGCCAGCTTCGCCTTCGACATCAAAAACCCAGCCCACATCCGCTCCGGTGCGTCGCTCAATTTCCTGATCGGAATCGAAGAACTCCATGTTGAGTTGCTGAGCCAACTGACGGCCAATAGTGCTTTTGCCGGCACCCATCGGCCCAACCAGAAAGATATTGCGTTTCTCTGCCATTTTGTCGGTATTACTAAGAATTCGTTAATGATACCCCGCGTTCAGCATTTGCTGGCGGGACAGGAACTGAGACCTCATGAGCGTTAGCAAGAGTCAGATGAAAAATTATCTCAACACTCAAGGCTGTTTGGCAACCGATTATATTGCCTTCAGCACATCCATTTCTGAATTGGCCTGTGTTCGCGAAACTGTAACGCGCCAGCGCTGCGTCTTTACACGCTGCTTACAGAGGAGTTTTCTGATCTGTTTGCCGGGATTTACCCTGCATAGACGGTTACACCGTATTGAAAATCGCTAAACCTTGTAAGCTAATTCCTCTCCTGCGTCAACGCAGATGGCCTTAAGGGACGCATTTTCCGTTTTATCCAGCCGTAAGCGCTGCTTCCCTGACCAATCGCGGCGTTATGAAGATCACCAGCTCTCTTTTTTTGCGCTGCTCCGATTGCTGATGAAACAACCCGCCAATCAGCGGCACATTTCCCAGCAGTGGCACTTTATTCTCTCCGTGACTGCGCTGCTGCTGAAAGATACCCCCTAACGCCAGTGTTTGCCCGTCACTGACCGTGACCTGCGTCTCAATTTCCTGTTTATCGATGGATAATATGTCACTGTCGCCGGTTCTGATGCTGCGACCCGGCATGTTCTGACTGATATGGATCTTCAGCTGGATGCGGCCACTCCCGGAAATCGTCGGTGTCACCTCCATGCCCAGCACCGCTTCTTTGAACTCGATACTGGTGGCACCGCTGTTTCCCGCCGACACTTCATAAGGTATCTCCGTGCCCTGCTTAATCGACGCGGTCTGCTGATGTGAGGTAAAGAGACGCGGACTGGCGATGATTTCAATCTGGTTCTCCTGCTCCAGCGCACTTAATTCCAGATCCAGCAGCTGACCGCCGATGCGCGCCAGCGCCATACCCACGCTGATGCCGGGTGAACTCACCGCCAGCGGAATATCCAGCCGGGGATGATGCAGGATGTCAGTCACGGCGGCGTCACCCGCCTGCAATCCCCACTTCACGCCCAGCTCCTGCAGATGCTCTTCGCTGATGGTGACGATATGCGCCGATAGCTCGATTTGCTCCAGTGGCAGGTCCAGCGCCCGTATCCAGCGTTCCGTCTCTTTCAACGCTGCCGCCGTATCGCGCAGTAACAGGGCGTTGGTGCGTTTGTCGACCGTCACGCTGCCGCGCGGTGTCATCAGCGACTGCCGTTCAGTCAGCAGGCTGGCATGCACCTCGCTGGCGCTGGCATAGCGCAATATCACGGCGCGCTGCTGCAAAGGCGTCTGCTGCAACTTTTCCTGCTGCTCCGCTTCCCGTGCCTGCTGCTGAGCCTGCTGCCAGCTCTCCGGATAGACCAGCAGCACATTATCCTGTTCTATCAGCGTCAGCTTTGCCATGCGCGCTACCAGGTCCAGCGCCTGATGCCACGGCAGGTTATCAAGCCGCAGCGATAACGACCCTTCCACCTCTGGCGCTATCATCAGGTTGACCTGCTGATAGTCAGCCAGCGCCTGTAAAATGCGCGCTACCGGCGCGTTATCAAATGTCAGGCTGAGAGGCTCCTCATCAGCGGCGTAAACCGGCAGCAGGCAGCTTATGAGCAGCAGCAGAGTAGCTATCCTTTTCATGCGAACGTCCTTTTAAGTAAAACGAAGTCTGTTGTGCAGTGCAGCTATTCGGTACCGCTAAGGAGAGATTGCGGCGGGTCATCTCAGCGAGTTGCCAGGGCGACAGGGGAAATGGCTTGCCTGTGCGGACTGCGACGCTCTCTCCCTGCGGGTTCACCAGCCAGGCATGAAAATGCATCTCACGGCCAATGATCCCCTGCAGATGCCAGCCGGTAAGCGGCTCCACGAGCGCCTCACAAATCGAACCGGCAACAGGACGGAACGGATCACGTGCCAGCACACCGCCACAGCACAGCAGTAAAATCAGCAGGCTATGGCGCATCGTCGGGCTCCAGCCAGAGTTGAGCCACCAGATACTGCGGCTGCGCCAGCAGCTGGAAATGCACCGGAAACGCCAGGGAAGCATCGGCAAGCTCGGCAAAAAGTGACTGAAACGCTGGCCACTGCAGATGCAGGGTCAGCGTGCGTGAAGGAGAATCCGGCTGCCACTCTTCCAGCTGATGACGCCGTGCCGCCAGCATCGCTTCCACTGCCCGGCCTGATGCGCCCGGTGCAGATCTGGCGGTCTGCATCGACTGCAGCTGCGCCTGCAACTGCGCTATATCCGGGTTCTGACCCCACTGCTGCTGCCGCTGTTCCAGGGTACGGTTCAACTGCAACAGTTTCTGCTGTTCAGCGATCAGCGTCTGCTGCTGTGGCCGCAACCAGAAAACCCATGAGATCAGTAACAGGCTGGCTGAGACGGCAGCGAGCATGCCGTAACGCGGAAGTGCAGCCATCTGCCACCAGCGATCCCACCACTCATTCATCAGTCACCTCCTTCACCTCTGCCCGCAGTGAAAAGCGATAATGACTATCAGCCTGACGCTTAACGCTGCCCTGCCTCACCTGACCAAACAGCGCGACGGTGGTTAACTGCTCACGGAACTGCCGGACCGCCGCCATATCCTGCGCCAGCCCCTCTAGCGTGAGACGATTGTCGCGCTTCTCCAGCCGGGTCAGCCAGGCGGTGTCAGGCAGTAACGCGGGTAAATCGAGCCAGAACTGATGCCATGCGGTCAGTTGCAATGCCTTCTGGCGCTGCTTCGCCTGCTGTTTTTGCACTGCCGTGCGCTGTGCCAGTAATGTCTTTTGCTGCGCCAGCTGCGCGTCCAGGTTTTCCAGCGCCTGCTGCTGTACCCTGCCCATCTGCGCCACCTGCTCACGCGCCTGACAGATGCGCCAGCTTTGCTGCATGACTCCCACCAGAACAGCACTCAGCATCAGTAACAGCACGACAAGGCTCTGTCGCCGCTGCTGTTGCTGACGGCGCTGCCGCCACGGCAACAGATTCACTGCGACCATCATTGATCTCCGTCGCGCAGCGCCAGCCCGGCCGCCAGCGCAAAGGCACCCGGACTTTCCGGTAACGGCGGCTGTTTATAAAGGAACAGATCAAAAGGGGAAAACGCGCGGGCATCAGCGGGCAGCGCAGAATTATCGGCTGAGCACCAGGCAACAGAACGGGCATCGGGGAAGGCCTGCTGCTGCAGTGCCGCAAGCGTGGTAGCTTCGCCGTTGTCAGCCGCGGTATGCACATCGCTCCAGAGCCAGCGGTTATCCTGCTGCAGCACCAGTACCGCACCCTCCTGCAGCGCGGCCTGCCGGGCCAGCCGCCTGAGCGCTTCGGTAGTCAGCTCGAACACCTGCGGCTTTAATCCCGCCTGCAGCAGTGGCGCTGCCCACTGGTCTATAATCTCCAGCCGGGCCGCCGTGACGCAGAGCTGGCCGCTCTGTGTGTCGGTGCGGTAATCCAGTGCCAGCGCAGCAGGCTCCAGCGGAAAGAGACGGCGCGCGGCCGCCTGCACATAGTGCCCCAGCGCAGGCTCATTGAGCGACTGTGCGGGCAGGGGAAGCTGGCGCTGCAGTACCAGCCGGGCGGGCAGCGCGACACGCAGCGAGTAACGACGCGGCAACCGCTGACGCCAGGCCGTTAAGGTTGCCAGTAATTCAGGCGAAGATTGCAGCACGCCGTTTCTTAACGTATCTTGCGGCAGCCGCTGCTGCCACCAGTGGCGTAGCTGCCAGCCATCACGACGAGGCTGGAGGGCCAGGGCACAAATCTGCCTATTCTGAATATCCAGCCCAATTTGCCAGGTATGAAAAGCCATGCGCGCGATCTCCTTATCGTCCGGGAAAGATGGACATATCAAAGCGTCTGGCTTGCCTTTATACTACCGCGCGGTTGTTTATAAACTGCTCAAACGACAAGAGATGGGAAATTCCAGGTGAAGTTCGTAAAGTATTTATTGATCCTTGCAGTGTGTTGCATCCTGTTGGGAGCTGGCTCGATTTATGGTTTATACAAATACATAGAGCCACAGCTGCCCGACGTAAACACGCTGAAAGATGTGCGTCTGCAAACCCCGATGCAGGTTTACAGCGCCGATGGCGATTTAATCGCCCAGTATGGCGAAATGCGCCGTATCCCTTTGACTCTGCAGCAAGTGCCACCTGTGATGGTGAAAGCGTTTATTGCGACCGAAGACAGCCGTTTCTATGAGCACCATGGTGTTGACCCTGTGGGTATTTTCCGTGCGGCCAGCATTGCGCTGGTTTCCGGTCATGCCTCACAGGGTGCCAGTACCATCACTCAGCAGCTGGCGCGTAACTTCTTCCTGAGCCCGGAACGCACTCTGATGCGTAAAATAAAGGAAGCGTTCCTGGCGATCCGCATTGAGCAGTTGCTGAACAAAGATGAAATTCTTGAGCTCTACCTGAATAAGATCTACCTCGGCTACCGTGCTTATGGCGTCGGCGCAGCTTCGCAGGTCTATTTTGGTAAGCCGGTTGACCAGCTGTCGCTGAGTGAGATGGCGATGATTGCCGGTCTGCCAAAAGCGCCATCCACCTTTAACCCGCTTTATTCACCGAGCCGCGCCCTGTCACGCCGCAACGTGGTACTGGCGCGTATGCTGGATCAGCATTACATCACGCAGCAGCAGTATGACGAGGCACGTAATACGCCGCTGGTAGCGAAGTATCACGGTCCGGAAATCGCCTTCTCTGCCCCCTATCTCAGCGAGATGGTGCGTCAGGAGATGGTGAAACGCTACGGCGACAATGCCTATACCGACGGTTACAAGGTTTACACCACTGTCACCCGCCGTCTGCAGGAAGCCGCTCAGACCTCGGTGCGCAATAACGTCATGGCTTACGATATGCGTCATGGCTATCGCGGCCCGACCAGCGTGCTGTGGAAAGTGGGTGAACCCGCCTGGGATCAGACGAAGATTGAGAAGGCGCTGAAGCCGCTGCCGGTCTATGGACTGTTGCATCCGGCCGTGGTCACAGAAGCACGCAGCGATGAAGCGACCGTGATGCTGAAAGATGGCAGCAATGTGTCGCTGGCACTGGCGGGTGTGCGCTGGGCACGTCCTTATAAGTCTGACACCGTGCAGGGCCCGACGCCGAAAAGCGTGACGCAGGTCCTGCAGGCAGGCCAGCAGATCTGGGTGCGTAAAGTGGGTGACGACTGGTGGCTGGGCCAGGTGCCGGATGTGAACTCGGCGCTGGTCTCGCTGGACCCGAATGATGGTGCGGTGCGCGCGCTGGTGGGCGGTTTCGCCTTTAACCAGAGCATGTTTAACCGTGCGACCCAGGCGCTGCGCCAGGTCGGTTCTAACATCAAGCCTTTCCTCTATACCGCCGCCATGGATCGCGGCCTGACGCTCGCCTCCATCCTGAACGATGTGCCGATTTCACGCTGGGATGCGGGTGCCGGGGCTGACTGGCGTCCGAAGAACTCACCGCCAACGTATGATGGTCCGATTCGTCTCCGTCAGGGACTCGGCCAGTCGAAAAACGTTGTCATGGTACGTGCGATGCGTGCGATGGGCGTGGACTACGCCGCAGAGTATCTGCAGCGCTTTGGTTTCCCGGCTCAGAACATTGTGCACACTGAGTCGCTGGCATTGGGTGCGGCCTCCTTCACACCGTTGCAGGTGGTGCGCGGCTACTCCGTGATGGCGAATGGCGGCTTCCTGGTCGATCCTTACTTCATTACCAAAATTGAGAACGAACAGGGCGGCACCGTATTTGAAGAGAAACCGAAGATCGCCTGTCCACAGTGCAATCTGCCGGTCATCTACGGTGAGACCAAAAAAGCGCTGGCGTTAAATGAAGAGAGCGTCGAGAACGTTGCTGCTTCAAATAACAACCAGAATCAGGCGGTTCCTCAGCCTGAACTGGAGCAGGTTCCTGCGCAGGCACAGCAGGGTGAGCAGCAATATGCGCCGCACGTGATCAATACCCCCCTCACCTTCCTGATTAAGAGCGCGCTGAACAGTAATATCTTTGGCGAACCGGGCTGGATGGGAACCGGCTGGCGTGCCGGGCGTGACCTCAAGCGTAATGATATCGGCGGCAAAACCGGTACCACCAACAGCTCGAAAGACGCCTGGTTCTCGGGTTACGGCCCTGGCGTGGTGACGTCAGTCTGGATCGGTTTTGATGATGCGCGCCGCAATCTGGGCCGCAGCACGCTCTCCGGTGCGATTCCCGATCAGATTTCGGGCTATGAAGGTGGTGCTAAGAGTGCACAACCGGCATGGGATGAGTACATGAAGAGCGCGCTGGACGGTGTGCCGGTACAGCCGTTAACCCCGCCGGATGGCGTGATCACAGTGACTATCGACCGCAGCACCGGCAAGCTGGCCAATGGCGGTGGCAACACTCGTCAGGAGTACTTCATCAATGGCACCCAGCCAACCGAATATTCGGTGCATGATGTGGGTACGACGATTATGGATAACGGCGAGAGTCACGAGCTGTTCTGATGTGACCCACATAATCGCACGATAAAAATGGCCGACTTTAAGTCGTCCATTTTTTTATTCAGTGACGCATCTTAATCAGTAATTCAGCCGCCCCTGTTTCACCAGCCATTCGCGTGCCATAAACAGCGCACTGACATTACGTGCTTCGCGGAAATCGGGTTCGTCCAGCAGCGACAGCATATCGCTCAGCGGCCAGCGGTGGACAATCAGCGGCTCCGGCTCATCGCCTTCCAGCTTTTCGGCGTAGAGACCTTCCGCTATCACAATATTCATCTTGCTGGAAAAATAGGAGGGGGCCATTGTGAGCTTACCCAGCGTGGTCAGCTGTTCGGCACCAAAACCCACCTCTTCTTTCAGTTCGCGCACCGCCGCTTCATTCACGGTTTCACCTGCATCGATCAGCCCTTTCGGAAAACCCAGCTCGTAAGTTTCCAGTCCGACGGCATACTCCTGAATCAGGATCAGATGGTCATCAATAATCGGCACAATCATCACCGCTTCACGCTCAGAGGGCTTCATCCGCTCATAAACGCGATGCGCCCCATTGCTGAAAGCCAGATCGACCGACTCAATAGTGAATAACCGTGAACGTGCCACGGCGGTGATATTGAGGATGTCGGGTTTTTTTGGAATTTTCATATCAGCCTCAAATTATTCTGCGTCGGCTATCTGGAGCGAATTAGCATACCTAACCACAGGCAATTGTGCGACAGTCAGGCAATGACGTTATCGTTGCATAGATTACAGCGATTGAATAACAGCCTTTGGTTATCAGGTAAGACTAAATTTGCATTAGTCAATATGCTGCGATAAGTTTCAGATAATACCGATATTTAATCCAGTCTGTGCCAGTTACCATTCGGGCAAGGCAGGGTTTAACAAATGCCAATAAGATATACGCTGGCACTATTTCATCGGGTGTCTGACTCCTCAGGGTTATATAATCTTCCGGAATGCCTCTTTTATAGTGAGCATAACCGGAGGCGAAAGTTTAAAGTGAAGGCAGCATTTTGGCTGAATTGAGCAGAGCATGAGCACAATCTTTATGATCCTGGCCATAGTGCTGACCTGTTCAATCCTGGCAGGTATTGGGTTCTGGTACGCTATGCGGCATCGCCCGCCGTTGGCGAAACCGCTGCCATTCATCAGCCCGCCCTGCCGTAAACTTTCTGCCCAGGAGCGTGAGGCGGTCGATAAATATGTCGCCGCGCTGGAAAAGCAGCCCCGTACCACGCTGACTACCGATAAGCGCAGCGCGCCTGAACGTCTGACACTGACGGCGCAGAGCAACAATGTCTATCCGGTTACCCGTGCCATTACCCGCTATGGCCTCTCTACTGACGATCCCCATAAATGGCGCTACTATCTGGATGAAGTTGAAGTTCATCTGCCGCCGCTGTGGGAACAGTACATCACCGACGAAAACTACGTTGAGTTAATCCGCACCCAGTCCATTCCGCTGGTGATCTCACTGAACGGCCACTCGCTGGTGGATTACGCCGTCGACCAGCAATCGCTGCCGACACTGATGCGCCCGGTGTCGACCAACGCTTCTATCCGCAAAGCAGAAACGGAAAATGTCGAACTGCTTCAGGTGCGCAAAGAGACAGCGGAAGAGTATCGGCTGTCACGGCCAGACGGCACGCGTGAAGCGGTGATGATCTCCCTTGCCTTCTTACTCTTCTTCTTCAGCCTGTTAGTGCCCACCACACTGATGATCTGGCTGGTGATGACGGGTACGGTAGCGATCGCGGCCAGTCTGTGGCTGCTTTATCGCATTCCCGGTGAGCGTGGACTGCGTGATATCCACTGCCTGCGCGGCGCGCCAAAGCGCTGGGGCCTGTTCAGCGAATCGAATCAGGAGCAGAGCAATATTACGCTGGGGATTATTGACCTGGCCTATCCCCCGCACTGGCAGCCCTATGTGGCACACGATCTCGGTCAGGTGACGGATGTCGAAATTTACCTCAACCGCCAGGTAGTGCGTCAGGGACGTTTCCTGTCGCTGCAGGATGAAGTCAAAAATTTCCCTATCCAGCGCTGGCGGAAAAACGTGGTGCTGGCCTGTGGTTCGCTGATAGTGCTGACCATGCTGGTCACCTGGATCCCGCTGGGTATGCCGATTAAGCTCAGTCTGGCCTGGGCCAGAGGCACTGACAGTCTGGAGGTCAACAGCGTCGATAAACTCAGCAGCGTGCCGCTGAATATTGGCGACAACCTCAAAGTGAGCGGCACCGGCATGTGTTCCGTGCCGGACAACTATCAGAGCAACCGCAGTTACGCCTATATGCCGTTTGACTGCTCGGCGGTCTACTGGAATAACGCCACGCCATTGCCGCAGCCACAATCTGACATCATTGATAAAGCCGCGGCGCTGCTGGATACCACGACAAAGCAGCTGCATCCGGAAACCAATACCGATCCCAAACTCAATCCACAGCTGGCGTCCGCGATTCAGAAGTCCGGCATGATTCTGCTGGATGATTTCTCCGATCTGGTGATGAAAACGCAGGATCTCTGCAATCAGCCGCAGGACTGTATGCGCCTGAAAAATGCGCTGGTGAACCTGGGCAATGCTAAAGACTGGGAAGCGCTGATGCGCCGGGCAGATTCCGGTCAGCTCAACGGCATGAATGTGCTGCTGCGGCCGGTAAGCGCCGAAGCGCTGGAAAATCTGGTCAATACCGCCACCTCGACCTTCTTTTTCCGTGAAACCCGTCGTGCGGCAGAAAATCTCAACAGCCCGCCGCCAGGGGGATTCCTGATCGTTAGCGACGAGGGTCGCCAGCTGGTGAATCAGCCACAGCCCACCGTGTCACTGTTTGATCTTGATCCACCCTCTCAGTGGCACGAGCTGCAACGTATTTCTGCCATGCTGCTGCACACGCCGTTCAGCGCCAGCGGCATCATTACTGGCATTTCTACCGATGCCAACGGCACACGTCACATCATGCTGCACAATGAACCGGATGCTATGGCGCAGTGGCGCTATCTCGGCACCGTATTGCTGCTGCTGGTGCTGCTGACCTGCGGCGTGATCAACGGACTGTTGGCGCTGCGTCGCATGCACCGTAATCGCCAGCGCATGATCGATATCCAGCAATACTACGACAAGTGTTTCAACCATAACCTCGGCACTTTGCAGAGCGTGCGCTCGATATTCTGAGCCCTGCCCTTCTGTGCTACCCTGTCGCCCGGTTTTTTACAGGGTCTGACACTACGATGCTCAACTGGTCTGAGATTGATACCGTGCTGCTTGACATGGATGGCACGCTGCTGGATCTGGCATTCGATCGCCACTTCTGGCTGGAGCATGTCCCTGAACAGCTCAGCCAGCAACGCGACATCACCCGTGCAGAAGCCGACGCGATCATCACGGAAAAGTATCAGGCCGTCGCTCATACGCTAAACTGGTATTGTCTGGATTACTGGGCAGAGGCGCTGTCGCTGGACATCCGTGCCATGACCTGGGCGATGCGCAGCCGGATCGCACTGCGTGACGATACGCTGCCTTTTTTGCAGGCCCTGCGTCGCGCCGGAAAGTCCACGATTCTGCTGACCAACGCGCATCCTTACAATCTGGACGTCAAACTGGCGCAGACAGGTTTAGCGCCGCACCTTGATTTATTACTTTCCACCCATACCTTTGGGTATCCGAAAGAAGACCCGCGTTTATGGCACGCGGTACAACAGCACACCGGCTTTTCTGCGCCGCGCACGCTGTTTATCGACGATAGCGAAGTGATTCTGGATGCTGCAACGTTATGGGGCATCGGCTGGTGTTTAGGCGTTAAGAATCCCGATTCGGGTCGTCCTGAACAAATCTTTCAGCGTCACCGCGCCACGGACGATTACCGGACGCTGATCTGAGTCAGGAGCAGTAATGAAAGAGAAAAGCAGCGAAGAGGTCCGCCTCGACAAGTGGCTGTGGGCAGCGCGCTTCTACAAAACCCGGGCGATGGCGCGGGAAATGATTGAAGGCGGCAAGGTGCATTACAACGGCCAGCGCAGCAAACCCGGCAAAGTGGTAGAGCTGAATGCGGAACTGACACTGCGTCAGGGCAATGATGAACGCACCGTGGTGGTGGCGGGTATCACCGCGCAGCGCCGTCCCGCCAGCGAAGCCCAGCAGCTCTATCACGAAACCGATGCCAGCATTGAAAAACGCGAAAAAATGGCGCAGGCGCGCAAGATGAATGCGCTGACTATGCCCCATCCCGATCGGCGACCTGACAAAAAAGAGCGTCGCGATTTGATGAAGTTTAAATTATCGGGCGATGAATAACGCCGTCTTCGCTGACGCACCATCGCCCCGTTCCAGTGAGAGAAAAAAATATGTCAGTCCAGGATCAACTGCACCGTTATCTGTTTGAAAATGCCGCCGTGCGCGGCGAGCTGGTGAACGTCTCTGACACCTGG
The DNA here is from genome assembly GCF_000745295.1 of Pantoea sp. 9140. Classification (NCBI taxonomy): domain Bacteria; kingdom Pseudomonadati; phylum Pseudomonadota; class Gammaproteobacteria; order Enterobacterales; family Erwiniaceae; genus Pantoea; species Pantoea sp. 9140. The sequence continues at coordinate 3,498,857 of NZ_JQNO01000001.1, forward strand.
CGTGAAACCGTGAAGAACCACAACTATCCGGCACCGGTTAAAACGCTGCTGGGTGAGATGCTGGTCGCCACCAGCCTGCTGACCGCTACGCTGAAGTTCGATGGCGAAATCACCGTGCAGCTGCAGGGTGACGGTCCGCTGTCGCTGGCGGTGATCAACGGTAACAACAATCAGGAGCTGCGCGGCGTCGCACGTATCAAAGGCGACATCGCGGACGACAGCACCCTGAAAAGCATGGTCGGCAATGGCTATCTGGTGATCACCATCTCCCCTGAAAAAGGTGAGCGTTATCAGGGCGTGGTCGGGCTGGAAGGTGACACCCTCGCGGCGTGCCTGGAAGATTACTTCATGCGCTCCGAGCAGTTGCCCACGCGCCTGTTTATCCGCACCAGCGACAAAGGCGCTGCCGGTATTCTGCTGCAGGTGCTGCCCGCGCAGGACACGGAGAAAGAGGTCTTCGAACACCTGGCGACCCTGACCGAAACCATTAAAACGGAAGAGCTGATCGATCTCCCTGCCAATGAGGCGCTGTGGCGTCTTTACCATCAGGAAGAGGTCACCCTCTACGATCCGCAGCCGGTGATCTACAAGTGCACCTGCTCGCGCGAACGCTGTGGCGAAGTGCTGACCACGCTGCCGCAGGAAGAAGTAGATGAGATCATCGCGGAAGATGGCAAAATTGACATGCACTGCGACTATTGCGGCTCAAACTACGTGTTTGACGCAGTAGACATTGCCGCCATCCGCAGCCACTCCCATGAGAATAACGACCGACTGCACTGATTAATCGGGCGGCGTCTGCCGCCTCTTCTCGATTCCCCCAGCCTATCCCCATAATTTTTCAGACAAATTATCTTTTTTTACTTTCATAACATCTTTTAAACGTTCGAAACATGGCCTTAACGCGCCCTGAGTCGCATTTTTAGATCACTGCCCTTTTTCCCTTAACGCAGAAGAGTAAACTGCGCGCGATCGTGCAAACGCCCGGAAGCCAGGGGCAGATGCCCTGAATAGCCCGGTTATCTTTGCAGGCTGTCGTAACGACGCGCAGTAAACCGTCAGTGATTCACCGCACCCGATACAACAGCCGGTGGCACGATCCCAACCTATCTCTGCTTTGCAGAACAGACACCGATTTAAGGAGCAGTAAAATGCGCGTTAACGGCCTGACCTCGCAAGACCTTGCCGCTTTGGGCATCGTGGATACCACGGAAGTGGTTTACAACCCTGATTACGACACGCTATTTCAGGAAGAGACGCGCCCGGACCTCGAAGGTTTTGCTCGTGGCACCCTGACGCAGAGCGGCGCGATTGCAGTAGACACCGGGATTTTCACCGGGCGATCGCCAAAGGATAAGTACATTGTGCGTGACGACACCACGCGCGATACCCTGTGGTGGAACGACCAGGGCACCGGCAAAAACGACAATCAGCCTCTGTCACAGGAGACCTGGAACGCGCTGAAAAGCTGCGTTACCCGCCAGCTTTCCGGCAAGCGTCTGTTTGTGGTGGATGCCTTCTGCGGTGCCAATGCCGATTCACGTCTGAGCGTTCGTTTTGTCACCGAGGTGGCCTGGCAGGCGCACTTCGTGAAAAACATGTTTATTCAGCCTACAGACGCTGAGCTGGCCGACTTCACGCCTGATTTTGTGGTGATGAACGGGGCCAAATGCACCAATCCGGACTGGCAGGCGCAGGGTCTGCACTCGGAGAACTTTGTTGCCTTCAATCTGACGGAACGCATGCAGCTGATTGGCGGCACCTGGTACGGTGGCGAGATGAAGAAAGGTCTGTTCGCCATCATGAACTACCTGCTGCCGCTGAAAGGCATCGCCTCAATGCACTGTTCAGCTAACGTCGGTAAAGCAGGTGATGTGGCGGTCTTCTTCGGCCTCTCCGGCACCGGCAAAACCACACTCTCCACCGATCCTGACCGCCAGTTGATCGGCGATGATGAGCACGGCTGGGACGATGATGGCGTGTTTAACTTCGAAGGCGGTTGCTACGCTAAAACCATCAACCTTTCTGAGCAGGCTGAGCCGGAGATCTACCGCGCCATTCGCCGCAATGCGCTGCTGGAAAACGTGGTAGTGCGCGAAGATGGCAGTGTTGATTACGCCGACGGCAGCAAAACAGAGAACACCCGCGTCTCCTATCCGATTAATCACATCGACAATATCGTGCAGCCGGTCTCAAAAGCGGGCCACGCGAAGAAGGTGATTTTCCTGACCGCCGATGCGTTTGGCGTGCTGCCACCGGTTTCACGTCTGACGCCGGAGCAGACGCAGTATCATTTCCTGTCAGGCTTCACCGCCAAACTGGCTGGCACCGAGCGTGGCGTGACGGCACCGACCCCGACCTTCTCCGCCTGTTTTGGCGCGGCATTCCTGACGCTGCATCCGACGCAGTACGCTGAAGTGCTGGTGAAGCGGATGGAGGCGTCCGGTGCGCAGGCTTACCTGGTCAATACCGGCTGGAACGGTAGCGGCAAACGCATCTCACTGAAGAATACCCGCGCCATTATCAATGCAATCCTGGCGGGTGAGCTGGATGATGCACCGACAGAAACGCTGCCAATCTTTAATCTGCAGATGCCGGTTGCGCTGGGCGAGCTGGACAGTGACACGCTCGATCCGCGTCGTAGCTGGGAAAGTGAAGAGAAGTGGACCGCTGCCGCCGAAGGTCTGGCACAGCGCTTTATTGATAACTTCGACAAGTATACAGATAACGCCGCAGGTGCTGCGCTGGTGAAAGCCGGTCCGCAACGCTAAAAGAACCGGCGCGGCAGTGATGCTGCCGCGCCGCGTTTATCAGTTTGAGATGCTGTTACTGCCATTGTTGTGACTCAGCGCCATCGTTTCCACTAACGGCAACCAGGCACGAATACGCAAGCCCCCGCGTTCGCTCTCGCCAATCTCCAGCGACCCCTGATGGGCATCGATAATCCGCTGTACAATCGCCAGACCGAGACCGGTTCCGCTGGTGCTGCGGGCGCTGTCGCCCCGCACAAACGGCTGGAACAGATGCGCCAGCTGATCCGGCTTGATGCCAGGTCCATCATCTTCCACCTGGAACCAGGCGCGATGCAGTTCCCGTCCGCTGCTGACCTTGATCCAGCCATTGCCGTATCGTGCGGCGTTGACCACCAGGTTAGCCAGCGCGCGCTTAATCGACAGCGGGTTGATATCCAGCATTAACTCTTCCGGCATCACCGCATTTTCGATTTCACGCTCGTAGCCACTTTCCGCCGCAACTACCTCACCCAGCACGCTGTTCAGATCGGCGCGCTCGGTCTGCATCTCCTGACCGGTGCGCAGGTAGTCGATGAACTGTTCGATGATGGCGTTGCACTCTTCGATATCTTTGTTAATCGATTCGGCCAGATAGCCATCCTGCTCGCTCATCATCTCGGTGGCGAGACGAATACGGGTCAGCGGCGTACGCAAATCGTGGCTGACGCCCGCCATTAACAGCGTGCGGTCATCCGCCAGCTGCTTCACCCCGGCCGCCATCTGATTAAAGGCACGCGTTACCGATCGCACTTCTGACGCGCCATACTCACGCAGCGGCGGCGGAATAATCCCGCGTCCCACCTGCAGAGCGGCGTGCTCCAGATCCACCAGCGGTCGGTTCTGGATGCGGATAAACAGCCAGGCACCGCCAATCGCCAGCAGCATAATCGCCAGGGTATAGCGGAACAGCGGTGAGAAGTCGCCCTGATGAATCTCTGTCAGCGGCACCCGCACCCAGATATCGGGCGACAGCCAGGTTTTCAGCCAGACTACCGGTGAGTTTTTGTTCACCTCAACCCGGACATCGGTCGGACCGCCGAGCTGCTGCCCCATCTGCTCGCTCAGGAATTCATAGTGCTGCGCCCAACGCAATCCGCTCTCCTCTGCTGCTGCATTGGTGTAGAGCGAGATCCCCAGTTCGCGGTAGATTTCCCGGCGAAACGCCGGGGGCACTTCCAGCTGCGTGCCATCTTCCAGCTGCAACCGGTCGGTCATCAGCATACGAACTTCGTAAGCGAGCACCTTATTGAACTGTTGCAGGCTGGGAAGAATGGCGAAGTTCAGCACCACCAGATAGGTCGTGACCAGGCTGACGAACAGCAGGGTAACGATCAGCAGCAGGGTGCGGGCAAACGAACTCCGTGGCGAGAAGCGCAGTCGCTTCATGCTTTACTGCCGTCCGGCACAAAGACGTAGCCCAGACCCCAGACGGTCTGAATATAACGCGGATGCGCAGGATCCTCTTCCACCATGCGACGCAGGCGGGAGATCTGGACGTCGATCGAACGTTCCATGGCACTGTATTCACGGCCACGCGCCAGGTTCATCAGCTTGTCACGGGACAGCGGCTCACGCGGGTGGCTTACCAGCGCTTTCAGCACGGCAAACTCACCGCTGGTCAGCGGCATCGGCTCATCTTCACGGAACATCTCGCGGGTGCCGAGGTTAAGTTTGAATTTACCGAAGGCGATAATCGCCTCTTCCTGCGACGGTGCGCCTGGCAGTTCGTTGGCCTGACGGCGCAGCACCGCGCGGATACGCGCCAGCAGCTCACGCGGGTTGAAAGGCTTGGGAATGTAGTCGTCAGCGCCGATCTCCAGCCCCACGATACGGTCCACCTCTTCGCCCTTGGCGGTCACCATGATAATGGGCATCGGGTTGCTCTGACTGCGCAGACGACGGCAGATAGAGAGGCCATCTTCGCCCGGCAACATCAGATCGAGCACCATCAGATGAAAGGATTCACGGGTTAACAGACGATCCATCTGCTCGGCATTAGCGACACTGCGCACCTGAAAGCCCTGCTCGGTGAGATAGCGTTCAAGCAGTGCACGCAGACGCATATCATCATCGACGACCAGAATTTTGTAGTTCTCTTGCATTTTCAACTCCCAAAGGCGCTATTGCCTGAGCCAACATTGTTAAAAAAAGATGCCTTATAGTGACAGTCATTAATGGTTTATATTCTAGCCAAAATTGTTACAAAGCATATTAAACAGGAGCTTATATTTGAATTAAGGTGATTTTGGGCCTGTTTTAACCCATTTGCCCCTGCCCGGCCCCTGATACGGCAAATCTGAAAAAAAGGCCCTGTTTCTCTGTATCACTGGCGTCAGAAGCGAGCCAGTTTTTAATCAATGAATCAATTCAGTGGGTTAGCAGATAATTTGACTTAATGATCAGCCATCATTGTAGATAAGCTCCAGATAATCTACCTCAACAGCGAAGCGGCAGCATAATATTCCAGTAAACCTGCGTAACGCCCCACGCTCCTCTCGGATTAGTTTCAGCGGCCCTATCAGCAAGGCCATTTTAAATTAAAGCCCTTTAAATCAATCAGTAAAGCCAACTTTTCGCCCCTCTCGTTTTGAACCAGACTGCTCTGGCAACATTCGATGTCTCAACGGGGAATACACAATGAAAAAAACAATTTTACTGCTGAGCGCGCTGGCATTAGGCAGCGTCAGCCCAGGTTATGCTGCCACAGCAACCGGTGAAGCCGCCGGTGCAGCAGCGACAACGACTGCAAAAGGTAACTCTGACGCCATCGGTGTGGGTGCAGTCGCAGCCCTGTTGGGCGTTGCGCTGGCCACCATGGGCGGCGGCGGCGGTGACGGTCACAGCACCGGCACCTCGACCACCACGGCGACTCACGCCGGAAAATAAGTTTAAGCATCTACTGGCTTCAGATTACTGGTTTGATTTTGAATCACAGCACCAACCCTTTCGCCGCCGGGGAAATCAACGTGGGTTTTTAGCCTTTAAAAACCCTTTCCCCGACTCTTTTTTGCTGCGCCCTCTTTGCCTTACACTGTCGCTCCTGAGATCACTGTGGCCGGTATAGCATGAAAACCCGACTTATTACCCGCGAAGGCTTCGATAAGCTAAAAGCGGAACTCGACTATTTATGGCGTGAAGAGCGACCGGAAGTGACGAAAAAAGTCACCTGGGCTGCCAGTCTTGGCGATCGCAGTGAAAATGCCGATTATCAGTACAACAAAAAACGGCTGCGTGAAATTGACCGCCGCGTTCGCTATCTGACCAAAAGTCTTGAACAGCTGCGTATTGTTGACTATTCCCCCCAGCAGGATGGCAAAGTCTTCTTTGGTGCCTGGGTGGAAATTGAAAACGATGAGGGCGACCTCAAACGCTTCCGCATTGTGGGCTACGATGAGATTTTTGGCCGCAAAGATTACATCTCAATCGACTCGCCGATGGCGCGGGCGCTGCTGAAAAAAGAGGTCGGCGATGCCGCCACCGTTGAGACGCCACTGGGTCCGGCACTGTGGTATGTCAATGCGATTGACTACCCGCAATAACGATTCAGATTATCGCTGAAAGCCGCCCGCGTCTCTGGCAATTTTGACCATCAATCCGTATAACTGTCGGCTATTTCTCAACCCGGAAAGCAAGACAGTCCTGATGATGAAAGTTCTGAGCCAGATAATTGCCAGTGAGCTACAGGCGCGACCAGAGCAGGTTGACGCTGCCGTTCGCCTGTTAGATGAAGGGAATACCGTGCCGTTTATCGCACGCTATCGTAAAGAGGTCACCGGCGGCCTGGATGATACCCAACTCCGCCAGCTGGAAACCCGCCTCAGCTATCTGCGTGAACTTGAAGAGCGACGCCAGTCGATTCTGAAGTCGATTGACGATCAGGGAAAACTGACTGACGACCTCGCCCGCGCCATCAATACCACCCTCAGCAAAACCGAGCTTGAAGACCTCTACCTGCCCTACAAACAGAAACGCCGCACGCGTGGACAGATCGCGATTGAAGCCGGTCTGGAACCGCTGGCAGACACACTGTGGCAGGATCCGTCGCACATCCCTGAGCAGCTGGCGGAGCAGTATGTCGATGCTGATAAAGGCGTCGCCGATGTCCGTGCCGCGCTGGATGGTGCCCGCTACATTCTGATGGAGCGTTTCGCCGAGGATGCCGCGCTGCTGGCCAAAGTGCGTAACTACCTGTGGAAAAATGCCCACCTGGTCTCACGCGTGGTGGAAGGCAAAGAGGAAGCGGGCGCGAAGTTCCGTGACTACTTTGATCATCATGAAGCGCTGAGCACCGTACCGTCGCATCGTGCGCTGGCAATGCTGCGTGGCCGCAACGAAGGCGTGCTGCAACTCTCGCTCAATGCCGATCCGCAGTTCGACGAAGCACCGCGTGAAAGCCACGGCGAAACCCTGATTGCTGAACACCTGAACCTGCGCCTGAATAACGCCCCTGCCGACAGCTGGCGTAAAGCCGTCGTGAGCTGGACGTGGCGCATCAAGGTGATGCTGCATCTGGAAACCGAACTGATGGGTACGGTGCGCGAACGCGCAGAAGATGAAGCGATCAACGTCTTTGCCCGCAACCTGCACGACCTGCTGATGGCAGCGCCGGCGGGGATGCGTGCCACCATGGGACTGGATCCCGGCCTGCGTACCGGCGTTAAAGTCGCTGTGGTCGATGCCACCGGCAAAGTCGTGGCGACCGATACCGTTTATCCGCACACCGGCCAGACCGCCAAAGCCGCTGCCGCTGTTGCCGCGCTCTGCATTAAGCATCAGGTCGAGCTGGTGGCGATTGGCAACGGCACCGCTTCCCGTGAAACCGAGCGTTTCTTCCTGGATCTGCAGCAGCAGTTCCCGCAGGTCACGGCACAGAAAGTGATTGTCAGCGAAGCTGGCGCATCGGTCTACTCAGCCTCCGAACTGGCGGCGCTGGAATTCCCGGATCTCGATGTTTCGCTGCGCGGCGCGGTGTCGATTGCCCGCCGTCTGCAGGATCCGCTGGCCGAGCTGGTGAAAATCGATCCGAAATCAATCGGTGTCGGCCAGTATCAGCATGATGTCAGCCAGAGCCAGCTGGCGAAGAAACTCGACGCTGTGGTCGAGGATTGCGTGAACGCCGTCGGCGTTGACCTGAATACCGCCTCGGTGCCGCTGCTAACCCGCGTCGCGGGCCTGACGCGCATGATGGCGCAGAACATTGTCGGCTGGCGTGATGAGAATGGCCGCTTCCAGAATCGTCAGCAGCTGCTAAAAGTGAGCCGTCTTGGGCCAAAAGCCTTTGAGCAGTGTGCGGGCTTCCTGCGCATTAACCACGGCGACAACCCGCTGGATGCTTCGACCGTCCACCCGGAAGCTTACCCGGTCGTGGAGCGTATTCTGGCCGCCACCGAGCAGGCACTGAGCGATCTGATGGGCAACGCGGGCAGCCTGCGTAACCTCAGCGCCCGCGATTTTATTGATGAACGTTTTGGTCTGCCGACCGTTACCGACATCATGAAAGAGCTGGAGAAGCCGGGCCGCGATCCCCGTCCTGAGTTCAAAACCGCGCAGTTCGCGGAAGGCGTGGAAACGCTGAACGATCTGACGCCGGGCATGATCCTCGAAGGTGCTGTCACCAACGTCACTAACTTCGGTGCGTTTGTGGATATCGGCGTGCATCAGGATGGCCTGGTCCATATCTCGTCGCTTTCTGACCGCTTTGTGGAAGATCCACACCAGGTGGTGAAAGCGGGTGATATCGTCAAAGTGAAAGTGATGGAAGTCGATCTCCAGCGTAAACGTATTGCCCTGACCATGCGTCTTGATGAGCAGCCAGGCGAAAGCAATGCACGTGGCGGCGCGAAGAATGCCGCCCCGCGCGAAGAGAAACGTCCGGCCGCCGGTAAAGGCCGTCCACGTCCGGTCAGCACGTCCGCGGGTAACAGCGCGATGGGTGATGCGCTGGCTGCGGCGTTCGGTAAAAAACGCTAAGCTTTTCAGGGGGCCATCAACTGGCCCCCTTTTCACACCCTTCTCCCCGGTTGAAAATCCCCGCCATCGCGCTACGCTAAAAAGATGCCTGTCATAAAAACAACACCTGCTGTGGCACCCAATTCACGATGGAAACGATCACCGATCTGATTGAGAAGATTTATGCTGGCACATTCCCGGAGGCGACCTTTGCGCGCCTGCAGGCTGACATCGCTACCGCCCGCGAGGCGATTAAGCTGCCACGTAAGGCACACTGGGATGAACAGGATGTGGTGCTGATCACCTACGCCGATCAGTTTCGGGAAGCCGGTAAACCCACGCTCAGCACCTTTTCCCGTTTCTATCAGCAGCATCTGCAATCCACGTTTCCGCTGGTCCACCTGCTGCCCTTTTTTCCCTGGTCGTCCGATGACGGCTTTTCGGTGATTGATTATCATCAGGTCGATCCGCAGTGCGGCGACTGGCAGGATATTGCGCGCCTGCATCAGGAAACCCGGCTGATGTTTGATTTCGTCTGCAACCACATGTCGTCACGGAGCGCCTGGTTCCGCCACTTTCTGGCGCAGGATCCCGGCTGGAACGATTTCTTTATCAGCATGCCGCCCGCCACCGATCTCAGTGCCGTCACGCGACCGCGCACTTCGCCGCTGCTGACGCCGTTTAAGATGGCCGATGGCGACGCCCGCTTTATCTGGACCACCTTCAGCGCCGACCAGATCGACCTTAATTTTGCCAATCCTGAGGTGTTGCTGCGCATGGTCAACGTGCTGCTCGACTACCTGATCCGTGGCGCTGACTATGTACGTCTCGATGCGGTCGGCTATATGTGGAAAACGCCCGGCACGCGCTGTATTCATCTGGAAAAAACCCATCAGCTGGTGAAGCTGTTTCGCGCCATTGCCGACCATGTCGCGCCTGGGACGGTGATTATCACCGAGACCAACGTGCCGCATCAGGACAACATCAGTTATCTGGGCAATGGGCACGATGAGGCGCAGATGGTCTATCAGTTTTCACTGCCGCCGCTGGTCCTGCATGCCATTCATACCGGATCGGCGCGCGCGCTGCGGCAGTGGGCGAGTTCGCTGGATCTCAGCAGCAACGACACCACCTTCTTCAATTTTCTGGCATCCCACGATGGTATCGGGCTGAATCCGGCACGCGGCATTTTGTCTGAGGTGGAGATTGTGGCGCTGGTGCGCGATCTGGCGCTGGAAGGCGCGCTGGTCTCCTATAAAAACAACCCCGACGGCACCACCAGCCCCTATGAAATCAACGTCACCTATCTGGATGCGTTAAATAGCGAAGCTGACGATGACGCCACGCGGCTGAAACGCTTTTTGCTGGCCCATGCGATTCTGCTGGTCTTTCCTGGCGTGCCGGCTATCTATATCCAGAGCATTCTGGGCGGCCGTAACCATTATGATGGCGTACGCGCAGCCGGGCACAACCGGGCGATTAATCGGCAGAAGTATGATTTGCAGCAGATTGAGGCGGCGCTGGCGGGCGATGACTGGCTGCGTCAGCAGGTTTATACCCGTCTTGGCCAGCTGATTCAGTTACGACGTCGCCAGCCTGCGTTTCATCCTGATAATCCGATGACGATCTATGACAGCGAAAATGCCGTGCTGGTGCTCAGCCGTCATCAGCCAGAGAGCGGCGACGGACTGCTGTGCGTGTTTAATCTCAGTGGACGGTCAGTGATGACGCAACTGCCGGTGGCGCATACGTTGCAGGATGTGGTGAGCGGAGAGAAAATTGATGGCACCCAGCCGGTTAAGCTGGATGCCTGGCAGTTCATGTGGCTACGTTAATTACTTGTAGACTTCAGCGGTGGCGCTGAATTTACCGTGTTCGCGACCGGCGATCACCAGGTAATATTTACCGCCTTTTTCGTCAGCGAGCTTAGACAGCACTTTTTTAGCATCCATTGGCGAGGTGGTTTCCGCCGTGGTGTTAACGGTGCCAATCTTCTGCAGGTTCATTGTCTTAACTTCTTCTTTGGTGACTTCTTTCGCTGCCATCGCAGAAAATGAAATCGCGCCCATCATCATTGAAGCCACAACCCATTTAAAAACCTTCATTATGTTTACCCTCATTCATGATCCATTGTGAGATGTAAGCAGCCGCTAAACGCGTAAGGCAGTATGGAACGGCATAGTCATTTCCGTGACTAATCACATAAAATTGCAGCGGCCTTGCTCACAGAGAGAAGTATTGCTGCTGTCAGCGATTTTGCCAATATAAAGCAGCACTATCCTGATAAATTACTGATAAAGTTAACAATATGCTGACAGAAGTTGTCAGGATGGGAAATAAAAGGTGCATGCGCTGCTTTTTCGATAACCACCGAAGGCGAATCTGGCAACATTTCATCTATCTCAGCGGCTATCCGGCGCGGCACCAGTCCATCCAGCGCCCCATAGAGTCGCAGGAACGGCAGCCTGATCTGCGGTAGCGCGTCGCGCAGATCGACCTGGCGCAGAATCTCCAGACCGCCATCCAGTACCGCTACCTCCGGCATCGGTTGTGACAGCACCACCTCTTTCAGCTGTCGCGCATCGGCACGCGCGGTTTCAGTGCCCAGCGTCTGCAGCGCCAGAAAGCGCTCTACCGTGCGCTGAAAATCGTTGCTGAGCATCTGCTGAAAGTTCTGCAGCGTCTCCGGTTTAATGCCGGGCCAGCGCTCTGTGGCGGTGAAACAGGGCGACGACGCCACGGTAATCAGTGCAGCCAGCTTTTCTGGCGCTGTCAGCGCCAGCTGCGTTGCCACCAGTCCGCCCAGCGACCAGCCCACGACTATCGCCTGCGGTGGCAGCAAAGGCAGTAGCTCTTCTGCCATCTGCGCCAGCGTCAGCGCACTAAAATCACCGCTCCGGCCATAACCCGGCAGATCGACCAGATGCAGGCGATAGTGCGGGCTGAGTCGCGGAATAATGCTTTGCCAGACTTCGGCATTCAGTCCCCATCCGTGCAGCAGCACAAGATCGCGTTTTCCTTCCCCGCAGGTGTGCCAGTAGAGCGACGTCATCAGTTACTATCCCGAAATTGATAAGGAGATCGCTATGCTAGCAATGCCCGCCCTGTGTTGGCTATGCCGGATGCCGTTACGGATAGCCCGGCACGGCATCTGCAGTTTATGCCTGCGCGGATTACCGCCGTTGCCATTGCTCTGCCCACGCTGCGGATTACCGGCAGGCTCAGCAAAGGTCGCCTGTGGTCGCTGCCAGCTTAAACCGCCTGCCTGGCAGGCGCTGGTCTGCGTCAATGACTACTGTCCGCCGTTCAGCCAGTGGGTTAATCAGCTGAAGTTTTCTCACATAACCGCACTCAGGGTGATGCTGGCGCGGCTGCTTTTGCTAAGCTGGCTGAATGTTTACCGGCGTGGCACGGTGCCGCGTCCCGATCTGCTGCTGCCGGTTCCGCTGCACCGGCGGCGACGCTGGCAGCGCGGCTTCAATCAGACGGTACTGCTGGCCGCTCCGCTGGCGCACTGGCTGGGATGTGAATGGCGTGAAGGTGTTTCCCGCAGGCGCAGGGGCGCATTACAGCATCAGCTCAGCGCCCGGCAGCGCCGCACCAACTTACGCGGTGCCTTCCGCCTTGAAATGGCGGTGCAGGGACGCCATATCGCCCTGCTGGATGACGTCATTACGACCGGCAGTACCGTAGATGAAATCAGTCGTCTGTTACTGGCGCAGGGTGCCGCCAGCGTGCAGGTCTGGTGCCTGTGCCGTACCTTGTAGAGCGTCATTGATGGGCGTATTATAACCAACTAAATTAGTAAACTATTGAGCAATCGACATGATCCGAATTACTGACTCTGCCCAGGAACATTTTTCTAAACTGCTATCCAAACAAGAAGATGGCACCCAGATTCGCGTATTCGTGATTAACCCGGGTACGCCAACAGCCGAGTGTGGCGTCTCTTACTGTCCGCCCGATGCAGTTGAAGCTACTGACACCGAACTGAAGTTCGAAAAGCTCTCTGCCTACGTTGATGAGCTGAGCAAGCCGTATCTGGAAGATGCCGAAATCGACTTCGTTACCGACAATCTCGGTTCACAGCTGACGCTGAAAGCGCCGAATGCCAAAATGCGTAAAGTCTCTGATGATGCGCCCATGGTTGAGCGCGTTGAGTATCTGCTGCAGGCGCAGATCAACCCACAGCTGGCTGGCCACGGCGGTCGCGTGTCGCTGATGGAGATCACCGATGAAGGTTACGCCATCCTGCAGTTTGGCGGCGGCTGTAACGGCTGTTCGATGATCGACGTGACCCTGAAAGATGGTATTGAGAAAGAGCTGCTGGCCGCCTTCCCGGAACTGAAAGGCGTGCGCGATATTACCGAGCATCAGCGCGGCGAACACTCGTTCTACTGATGATAAAGCGCGGCAGCCCGGCTGCCGCGCCCTTCTTACTTCTCTTTCTTTCCTGACTGACGCTGCTGACTCACGACCTTCAGTAACGCATTCACTTCCTTGTCCGCAAAAATCTCCTCCAGCGTTTTGCTCAGCTTGCGTCGCCAGTTAGGGTACTGATCCACCGTACCCGGCACGTTAACCGGCGTGGTCATTCCGAGCCAGTCCTCCGGTTGTAGCCCCAGCAGCGCACTGTCGGTATCCGCCAGGAAGCGATGGATCGCCCGGTTCAGCGCAGGCGTCATAGCCAGCTTCTCCGCCTTCTTCTGGCTGCGAGCCGGTAAGGCACCCGCCTGATGCAGCGCATCCAGCAGCGCCTGCTTCTGTGCGGCACGCTGCTCATGTAACGCTTTTACCGCATCGCCCGGATAAAGACCCAGCTTCTCGCCCAGTTCCAGATCGCCCTGCTCCCAGAAGCCGGTCAGCGTCGGCAGATCATGGGTACTGGCGCTGGCGATAGACTGACGTGGATAGTCTTCAGGGGCGCGATAGCGCTCATCTTTCTCCTGCTCAAACCACAGCACCTTCCATGAAAAGACGCCGCTTTTACGCAGCAGGCTGACGATCTCCTGAGGCACGGTGCCGAGGTCTTCGCCAATCACCATACAGCGCAGCCGGTGGCTCTCCAGCGACAGAATAGCCAGCAGATCGTTGACCGGATAGGCCACATAAGCACCTTTATCCGCCGTCTCTCCGGCTGGCACCCACCACAGACGCAGCAGCGACATCACATGGTCGATACGCAGCGCGCCACAGTCACGCATATTGGCGCGCAGCATGTCGATAAATGGCTGATAGGCGCGCGCCTGCATCACATGCGGATCCATCGGCGGTAAGCCCCAGTTTTGTCCCAGCGGTCCCAGACGGTCAGGCGGTGCGCCCACCGAGGCCTTGAGGCGATAAAGCTCCGGGTCGTGCCAGGTCTCCGCACTGCCTTCCGCCACGCCCACCGCCAGGTCACGGTAGAGACCGACGCTCATGCCCAGCGCCTGACTGTGCGCCCAGCAGCCTGAGAACTGCTGCTGCGCCAGCCATTGCAGCCACTGCCAGAAGGCGATCTCCTGTTCATGCTGTTCACACCACTGCTGCACTTCCGGCGACTGACTGTTGCGCCACGCCTCTGGCCAGGCAGGCCAGCCGCCCTGCTGCGACTTGTCTGCCTGCCGCTCCAGCTGTATGCCATCGTAGGCAGCCTGATAGCGCAGGCTGTCACCGCCGTCACGCACAAAAGCAGCAAAGGAGAGAGGCTCTTCGCTCTGGCTGTCACGCGCCTGAAAGTGTGTCCAGGCATGGCGCAGCGCCGCCAGCTTCAGCGCCATCACGGCTTCGTAGTCAACCTGCTCCGCCTCACGTGCTTTGGTCAGCGCCTTCTGTGTTTTCGCGCTTTTCCACCATTTCTGCGCCGCCGCGCTTTGCTGAAAATCGGTCACCTGACTGACGTCGATATAGATTACGTTCAGCCAGCGGCGCGATGACGGACTATACGGGCTGGCAAAACCGGCGCTGGCGGGATAGAGCGCATGCAGCGGATTCAGCCCGACGAAATCGCCGCCGCGTTCAGCCAGCTGCACCAGCAGTTGATCGAGATCGCCGAAGTCGCCGATGCCCCAGTTCTGTTCAGAGCGCACGGTATAAAGCTGAACCAGTGCACCCCAGCGTTTTTCTCCGGCCTCCAGCGCCGGAGGCAGATAGCAGCGGCGCGGTGCGACGATAACCCGCGTCTGCCAGCTTTTCTTTCCTTTAGTGAGCGTCAGCTGGTGATAACCCTGGGTCAACGGTCCCGGCAGCGTAAAAGGCTCCCCGGCGGTTAACTCACCGCTGTGCTGTTTGCCCTTTTCAGTCTGCAATTGCCAGCTGTAAGTGCCACTGCCCTGAGCCGTCAGCTGTCGCTTACTGCTGCCGCTGAACACCGCGACCGGCGGCAGCGGGGATTTACTGGCCTTCTGCGGTTCTGCCATCACCGCCAGCAGTGCGCGTTTGGTCTCATCGCTGACAGCCTCTTTCCTGCCGTTGACGTCGATGTAATCCAGTGAAATGCCTGCGGCACGGGCGGCCTGATCGAGTGAATTTTGCTTCATTGCTGCTCCTTAGCGCGGTGCCTGCCAGATACGTTGCTGATAGTCACGAATGGAACGGTCCGAACTGAACATGCCGGTTCGTGCCGTATTGAGGATGGCGGCGCGGGTCCAGCCTTCGGGGTCACGCCATAGCGCTTCCACCCGTTGCTGCGCCTCGATATAGGCCTGGAAATCGGCCAGCACCAGCCAGGGATCGCCGTGTTTCGTCAGGCTTTCCAGCATCAGGTCAAAGGCGTGCTTATCCCCGTCGCTGAATTTGCCCTTCTCCAGCGATTTCAGTAAATCGTCCAGCGGCTTGTTCTGCTTACGCACCTTTTTCGGGTTGTAGCCTTTCGCCTTGAGCGCCTTCACCTCATCCACGGTGTGACCGAAGATAAAGATGTTCTCCTCGCCCACCTGTTCGGCAATTTCGACATTAGCTCCATCCAGCGTGCCAATCGTCAGCGCACCGTTCAGCGCCAGCTTCATGTTGCCGGTGCCGGAGGCTTCATAACCGGCGGTGGAGATCTGCTCAGAGAGATCCGCTGCCGGGATCATCTGCTCGGCCACGGTGATACGGTAGTCGGGGATAAACACCACTTTGAGTCTGTCGCCAACCCGCGGATCGTTGTTCACCACCTCCGCCACTTTGTTAATGGCGTAGATGATATTTTTGGCGAGGTAGTAACCCGGCGCGGCCTTAGCCCCGAACAGGAATACCCGTGGTGTAAAGGTGACATCTTCCGGTTTATTAAACAGCGTCTGATAGCAGTAGAGGATATGCAGCAGGCTGAGATGCTGGCGCTTGTACTCATGCAGACGCTTGATCTGCACATCGAACAGCGCAGCCGGATTCACGATGATGCCGGTGTGCCGCGCGATATACTTTGTAAGCTGCGCTTTGTTCTGCTGTTTGATGCTGCGATAGCGCTGACGAAACGCCTGATCGTCGGCATAAGCCTCCAGACCGATCAATGCATCAAGGTTATTGGCCCACTCGGTTTTCAGCGTCTCATCAATCAGACCGGCCAGCGCCGGGTTACACTGCTTCAGCCAGCGACGCGGCGTAATGCCGTTGGTGACGTTATGGAATTTTTGCGGCCAGAGCTGGTGATACTCCGGGAAGAGATCGCTGACCACCAGACGGGAGTGCAGCGCCGCCACGCCGTTGACCGCAAAGCCGCTGACGACGCAGAGATTGGCCATCCGCACCTGACCGTCAGCCACCACTGCCAGCTTGTGCCACATCGCTTTGTCATCCGGCCAGCGCTGCTTCACCTGCGTCTTCAGTCGCTGATTAATCTCTTTAATAATCAGCATGTGGCGCGGCAGCAGGCTGCGCATCAGCTTCTCATCCCAACGCTCCAGCGCCTCCGGCATCAGCGTGTGGTTGGTGTAAGCAAACAACCGGCTGGTGATCTGCCATGCTTCATCCCAGCTCAGCTGATGCTCATCCAGCAGCACGCGCAGCATCTCCGGAATGGCAATGGTCGGATGGGTATCATTGAGCTGGATCACTTCGAAATCCGGCAGGCTGTGAATGCTGCGCCCCGCCAGATGGTGACGCCGCAGGATATCCGCCACCGCACAGGCGCACTGGAAATATTGCTGCATCAGGCGCAGCCGCTTGCCAGCCTGATGGTTGTCATTGGGATAAAGAACCTTGGTGAGCTTTGCCGCTTCGATACCGGGCTGCTCCGCCTGCAGGAAGTGGCCGTCATTAAAGGCGGTGAGATCAAACGGATGCGCGCTCACTGCCTGCCACAGGCGCAGCGGCAGCGTCACGCCGTTGCGGTAGCCGGTGACCGGCAAATCCCAGGCCTCACCGCGCAGCGTAAAATCGGGATGCCAGCGTACACCGCCGTTTTCCAGTTTTTCTACCCGACCGCCCATCGCGACGTCAACATCCAGCGCCGCGTTGTGGCGGAACCAGGGATAGCGTTCGCGCTGCCAGTCATCGGGCGCTTCAATCTGCTTACCCTCGTCAAAAGACTGGCGGAACAGGCCGTACTGGTAATTCAGTCCATGGCCGGTGGCGGACTGCCCTACCGTTGCCATTGAATCCATGTAGCAGGCGGCCAGCCGTCCCAGCCCGCCGTTGCCGAGCGCCGGATCGACCTCCTGCTCCAGCAGTTCGGTTAAATCGAGTTGCTGCTCAGCCAGCGCCGCTTTAACCTCGTCATACCAGCCGAGATTCAGCAGGTTGTTGCCGGTCAGACGGCCAATCAGAAACTCCATCGACAGATAATTAACGTGACGCTGCTGCACCGCCTGACGCGGTGCCGGTTGCGCGGCCAGCAGTTCTGCCAGCGCCGCGCTCACCGCCTGCCACGCCTGGTGCGGGGTCATCTGCTGTGCGGAGAGGAGACTTAACTGCTGCCACTGGCGGGTCAATGCGGCGTTAAAACGGGCTTTATTAAATTTTTGCTGCGGCATATCACTCCCTTCTGTTACGCAATGAGGTGAAGCAAAAATAGAAAGCGCACGGGCTGGCAACCGGGTGCCAGCAACCGTTAAGTAAAGACGTGAGTGAGGAAAAAAGCGACAGCAATCAAAGAAAAACGCCAGCCGGGCGGCTGGCGTAGCAGGAATCAGCAGAGTTCGAGGTGAACCTCATGCTGCTCAATCACTTTCATAACGCTGGCGGGCGGCATTTTGTCGGTGTAGAGATAGTCCAGCAGACTCATGTTGCCCAGGTTAACCATGGCGTTACGGCCAAACTTCGAGTGATCCACCACCAGCATCACGCAGCGTGAATTTTCAATGATGGCACGCTTGGTGCGGACTTCGTGATAGTCGAACTCCAGCAGCGATCCATCCATATCGATGCCGCTGATCCCCAGGATGCCGTAATCGAGCCGGAACTGGGAAATAAAGTCGAGCGTCGCTTCCCCCATCACCGCGCCATCGCGGGTCCGTACTTCACCGCCTGCGATGATCACCCGGAAGTCGGGTTTGCCCATTAACAGCATCGCCACGTTAAGATTGTTGGTCACCACACGTAAATCGCTGTGGTTGAGCAGCGCGTGCGCCACCGCTTCCGGTGTGGTGCCGATGTCGATAAACAGCGTGGCCCCATCCGGGATCTGGCTGGCAACACGCTGCGCAATCCGCGCTTTTTCCGCTGACCACATCATTTTACGATCGTGCCAGGCGGTATTCTCAGAGCTGGAAGGAAGCGCCGCGCCGCCGTGGTGACGCTGAATTTTGTTCTGATCGGCCAGATCGTTGAGATCGCGACGAATGGTTTGCGGGCTGACCTCAAAGTGATCCACCAGCTCCTCAGTACTGACATATCCCTGACGACGGACTAAATCGATAATCGCATCATGACGTTGCGTCTGCTTCACGTTCCTCTCCTGTTAACCCGCTTATATCCTGTCTAACGACGCGTGACGTGACGCGTATCCACCAGCGCCATCGCCAGCCCGACGACCAGACCGGCGACGTGCGCCGCGTTAGCAATCGCCAGACCAAAGACGCCGAACCAGCCAATCACCAGCCAGACCAGCGCAAATCCGATCAATCCCCTTTCAAGATAGACGCCGCTGTCAGGATCGCGCTCGCCGCGCAGCCAGCAGTAACCCATCAGCGCATACACCACGCCCGACAGACCGCCAAACCAGATGCCGCTGAACTTCGCCTGCAGCCAGCCGCTGAGCAGCGCCGAAATCAGCATAATCACGAACAGTTTGCCGCTGCCAAGGCGCTTCTCAACCGCCCCGCCGAGATACCACCACCACATCAGATTAAACAGGATGTGCAGCAGTGAAAAGTGCAGCAGCGCATGGCTGAACCAGCGCCAGACCTGCAGATGCTGGTCGGCATCCGGCCAGGAGAGCCAGGCCATCACGGTCTGATCGCCCATCACCTGCATCAGAATAAACACGACGATACAGAGCACCATCAGGGACATGGTCAGCGGACCGGCCCGCTCGCGGATGTTCGCCCAGATGTTGCTGTGCTCATAGCGCAGACCGCTGTCGGTCTTGCCGCTGTGCCAGCTGGCAGCCTGATAGCGCGGATGGTTAGGGTCGTGTAAAAACTGCTGAAGTTCGTTTTCGACCACTGAGATCTTGCTCTCGTCATCCAGCATGATGACGTAGTGATTTTCATGCTCGATGCGCAGCATGATGCCCTGCGTCGCCATGTAGTCCACAAACGCCTGCGCCATGCGCGGCTGATTAAACTGGGTAATGCGCATCAGTAACTCTCCATGTGACGGGCGGCAATTTATTCACTGCCGAGGGCAACCTGCTGAGGAAAGGCGGCACGCCAGGCATCAAAGCCGCCATCAATGCTGTAGGCCGCGCTGAAACCCTGTCCCAGCAGATATTGCGCCGCGCTTTTGCTGCTGTTGCCGTGATAGCACATTACCAGCACCGGCAGGCTGTGGTCTGCGCCACTGACAAAGTCGCTGAGGTTGGTATTGGTCAGATGCAGCGCGCCTGCCGCATGGCCCAGGGCATAACTTTGCGGATCGCGGATATCCACCAGCAGTGCACCCTCAGCCAGATGCGCCTGCGCCTGCTGCACGTTAATACATTCGAACATTTCCATAGAATCTCTCATAACAGCGTCGTCGTAATGGTGCGTAGTGTAACCCGAGAATCCACGCCGATAACCTGACAATCGTTACGGCTATCTGTTTTTTTGGTGGGCAGAATGTTAGCTATATCACGCAAAAATGTTTTTACCCGGTTAAAGACTGGCGTAAATGTTGGTTTGCGATTATGATTATGCTCGAAAACGAACATTAGAGAACTATTCCGAACATCGGAGGAGATGACGTGGAAACCAAAGACCTGATCGTGATCGGCGGCGGCATCAACGGTGCCGGCATTGCAGCAGACGCTGCAGGACGCGGACTGTCGGTGTTAATGCTGGAGGCGCGGGATCTGGCTTGCGCGACCTCCTCTGCCAGTTCAAAACTGATTCACGGCGGCCTGCGCTACCTTGAACATTACGAATTCCGTCTGGTCAGTGAAGCACTGGCCGAGCGTGAAGTCCTGCTGAAAATGGCCCCGCATCTGGCGTTCCCGATGCGCTTCCGTCTGCCGCACCGTCCGCACCTGCGTCCGGCATGGATGATCCGCACCGGCCTGTTTATGTATGATCATCTCGGCAAGCGTACCAGCCTGCCAGGCAGTAAAAGTCTGCGGTTTGGCGCGGATTCGGCCCTGAAGCCGGAAATTACGCGCGGATTCGAATATTCTGACTGCTGGGTCGATGATGCCCGCATGGTAGTACTGAATGCGCAGGAAGTGGTGAAGCGTGGCGGTGAAGTCCGTACCCGTACCCGTGTAACCCGTGCCTGGCGTGAAGGTGGCCTGTGGAAGGTTGAAGCGGAAGATGTCGATACCGGCAAAACCTTTACCTGGCAGGCGAAAGGCCTGGTCAACGCCGCTGGTCCATGGGTCAAGCAGCTGTTTGATGACAGCCTGAAGCTGAAATCGCCTTACGGTATCCGCCTGATCAAAGGCAGCCACATCGTGGTGCCGCGCGTTCATACCGAGAAGCAGGCTTATATTCTGCAGAACGAAGATAACCGTATCGTGTTTGTCATCCCGTGGATGGATGAGTTCTCCATCATCGGCACCACCGATGTGGAGTACAAAGGCGATCCTAAAAACGTCAATATCGACGACAACGAGACCGAATACCTGCTGAAAGTGTTCAACGGGCACTTTAAAAAGCAGCTGACCGCTGACGATATCGTCTGGTCTTACTCTGGTGTGCGTCCGCTGTGTGATGATGAATCCGATTCACCGCAGGCGATCACCCGTGACTACACGCTGGACGTACGCGACGATAATGGTCAGGCACCGCTGCTTTCCGTATTCGGCGGCAAGCTGACCACCTATCGTAAGCTGGCGGAACATGCGCTGGAAAAACTGGTGAAATACTACCCGAACGCCGGTCCGGCCTGGACCAAAAACTGCGTGTTGCCGGGTGGCAATATCTCCGGCACCCGTGAAGATTATGCAGCCAGTCTGCGTCGTCGTTATCCGTTCATCAGCGAAAATATGGCGCGTCACTTCTCGCGCACTTATGGCAGCAGCACGGAAACCCTGCTGGCTGGCGCGAAAAGTCTGGATGACCTGGGTGAGAACTTCGGACACGAGTTCTACGAAGCCGAACTGCGCTACCTGGTGCAGCATGAGTGGGTGCGTGAACTGGATGATGCTATCTGGCGTCGTACCAAACAGGGTATGTGGCTGACCAAAGAGCAGCAGGCTCGCGTTGCAGAGTGGCTGGCAGCGAAAGCGAAACCCGTTCTGTCACTGGCCTCCTGAGCAGAGAATTAAAATACAGAAAGCAGGCTTCGGCCTGCTTTTTTTATGGCATGTTCACCGGACCACTATTCAGATCTATTTCAGCGCTCACGACCAGAATAACCGCTAGATGAAAATTGAACATTGATCACACTTTTTTTTGTTAATCAGTTACGACCAGCAATATTCACTGCTGTAACTTTTACTTCATGTATCAGAGCCTAAACTCAACCCGTCGCTTATCTCTTCCCCCCTTTCTCTATCGTTACCTTAAATCTAACGTTCATTTTTTTTACTTAATTGAACGATGCATTAAGAAGGCTCAGACTTCCCTCAGCATAAACGAAGCAACAGCGATTCTAATCAGGAGGTTGAAATGAACACAGGCCAAACGCCTGCCCGGGAGTGGAACACACGCCGCAGTGAAAAAGCGCGCCGTATAGCTTCCTTTCCCCTTGATGGCAAAGTCATTCCTTCAGAAAGAGCTACCGAAGCACTGGAAACACTCATTGCACCAGGCGACCGCGTGGTGCTTGAAGGGAATAACCAGAAACAGGCTGACTTCTTATCCCGCACGCTGGCAGCGGTGAATCCGGCAAAGATTCACGACCTGCATATGATTATGCCCAGCGTCGGCCGCAGTGAGCATCTCGATATTTTTGAAAAAGGCATCGCCCGCAAACTCGACTTCTCTTTTTCCGGTCCGCAAAGTCTGCGCATGTCTCAGCTGTTACAGGATGGCCAGCTGGAAATCGGCGCTATCCATACCTATATCGAACTCTATTCCCGCCTCTATGTTGATCTCAGCCCGAATGTGGCGTTGATTGCCGGTTACAAAGCTGACCGCAAAGGCAACCTCTATACCGGCCCGAGTACCGAAGATACCCCGGCACTGGTGGAAGCCGCCGCGTTTCGTGACGGTATCGTGATAGCCCAGGTCAATGAACTGGTCGATGACGAAACCGACCTGCCTCGCGTCGATATCCCCGGCTCCTGGATTGACTACGTCATCGTCGCAGACAAACCGTTCTTTATCGAACCGCTGTTTACCCGCGATCCGCGCCTGATCAAACAGGAACATATCCTGATGGCGATGATGGCGATTAAAGGCATCTATGCCGAACACCAGGTGCAGTCGCTGAACCACGGTATCGGTTTTAATACCGCCGCGATTGAACTGCTGCTGCCAACCTACGGCGAGCAGCTCGGCCTGAAAGGCAAAATCTGTAAGCACTGGACGCTGAACCCGCATCCGACGCTGATCCCGGCGATTGAGAGCGGCTGGGTCGAGAGTGTGCACTGCTTCGGCGGTGAGCTGGGGATGGAAGAGTATATCCGCGCCCGTCCCGACATCTTCTTTACCGGCAGCGACGGCTCAATGCGCTCTAACCGCGCCTTCTGTCAGCTGGCCGGCCAGTACGCGGTTGATATGTTTATCGGTGCCACCCTGCAGGTTGATGGTCTGGCCAACTCCTCTACCGTGACGCGTGGTCGTCTTTCAGGTTTCGGCGGCGCACCTAACATGGGTCACGATCCCCATGGCCGTCGTCATGCAACGCCCGCCTGGCTGAACATGATCACCGAGCCAGACCCGATGCAGCGCGGTAAAAAACTGGTGGTGCAGATGGTCGAAACCTTCCAGGCAGGCGCAAAACCGACCTTCGTTGAAACCCTGGATGCGGTTGAGGTCGCCAAAACCTCCGGTATGCCGCTGGCACCGGTCATGATTTACGGCGATGACGTGACCCATGTGCTGACTGAGGAAGGCATTGCCTATCTCTATCGCGCAGAAAGTCTTGAAGAGCGTCGCGCTATGGTCGCTGCCGTTGCGGGCATTACCGACATCGGCCTGGGTGTGGATGCGGCACGCGTCGCAGCCCTGCGTAAAAGCGGCAAAGTGGTCTACCCGGAAGATATGGGTATCCGCCGCTCTGACGCCACGCGTTCACTGCTGGCAGCGGGCAGCGTCGCTGACCTGGTTGAATGGTCAGATGGCCTGTACAACCCACCTGCTAAATTCCGGAGCTGGTAAATGAAACTCCTGTCACAGACTCAAGCCGAGGCGCAGTCCAGCCAGCTTGCGACGATGGCGCGCGATTGTCTGATCGATGAAGCACGCCTGAGCCCTAAGCCGGGTCTGGTCGACAGTCGGGGAAACGGTGCGCATCAGGATCTGACGCTGGCGCTGATGGAGCGTTCCGCTCACAGCCTGATGCCAGCCTTTCTGGCGCTGGCCCGTCACAGCTGGCTGCGTCCCGCTGATATCGCCCTGCGCGAAACGGTAGGCCGCCTGGGCCGCGACGGTGAGCAGCAGATGATGGCGGCAACCGGCGGCGTTAACACCCATCGAGGCGCAATCTGGGCGCTGGGCTTGCTGGTGAGTGCCGCGGCCATGCACGGTGGCGCTGCCAGTGCCGACCAGCTGACCCGCACCGCCGCCGCACTGGCCAGCCTGCCCGACCGGGCTGCGCCAAAGCTGTTCAGCAAAGGGTTAAAAGCAACGCACCGCTATCAGGTGCCCGGCGCACGCGAAGAGGCGCAACAGGCGTTTCCTCACGTGATGAAGCTGGCGCTGCCGCAGCTGCTGACCAGCCGGGCGGTGGGTGCCAGTGAAAGTGAAGCCCGTCTTGATGCGCTGATGGCGATCATGACCTCGCTCAGCGATACCTGCGTGCTGTCACGTGCGGGTATGACCGGACTAGACGCCATGCAGCAGGGCGCACGCGCCGTACTGCTGGCGGGAGGCTGCCGCACAGCTGCAGGTCAGGTGGCGCTGTCGCAGCTTGATCGGCGCATGCTGGCGTTCAATGCTTCGCCTGGCGGGGCCGCCGATTTGCTGGCCGCGACGCTGTTTATTGATCGGGTCTGCTCGCCTGAACATTCTTATTTTTAGAGGCCATTATGGAACACATCACATTATCTTTACCTGCAAACCGCCTGCTCAATGGCAGAGCGCTGGCCGGGGTCGTTGGTTCCGGTGATATGGAAGTGCTGTACACCGCAACTGAAGGCCAGACACTGAACATTGATATCACCACCTCACTGGATAACAGCGACGCTCGCTGGAAGGCGCTGTTTGACCGCCTGAACTTAATTAACGGCCTGCCCGCAGGAAAGCTGATTATTCACGATTTCGGCGCGACACCCGGCGTAGCGCGTATCCGTATTGAACAGGTTTTTGAAGAGGTGAGCCATGCGTAACGATGCCAGTTTTATTGAATTACGGGCCCGTGAACGCGCCCATGCGCTGCTGGATGCAGGCAGCTACCGCGAACTGCTTGATCCCTTTGAAGGCATTATGTCGCCATGGCTGGCCCCGCAGGGCGTGGTGCCTCAGTCAGACGACGGCATGGTGGTCGCACGCGGCACCCTGAACGGTCAGCCTGCCGTGGTGGTGGCCATCGAAGGCACCTTCCAGGGCGGCAGCATGGGCGAAGTCTCCGGGGCGAAAATGGCGGCAGCGCTGGAGCTGGCGGCGGAAGACAATCGCAACGGCATTCCGACTCAGGCGGTGCTCTGCCTGGAAACCGGTGGCGTGCGCTTGCAGGAAGCGAATCTTGGCCTGGCGGCGATTGCGGATATTCACGCAGCGATTGTCGATCTGCGTCGCTACACCCCGGTTATCGGCATCGTCAGCGGCACCGTTGGCTGCTTCGGCGGGATGTCTATCGCTGCCGCACTCTGCAGCTACCTGATTGTCACGCGCGAAGCCCGTCTGGGACTGAACGGTCCACAGGTCATTGAGCAGGAAGCAGGCATTGAAGAGTATGACTCGCGCGATCGCCCGTTTATCTGGAGCATGACCGGCGGCGAAATCCGCTACGCCAGCGGCCTGGTCGATGCGCTGGTGAGTGACGGCATCAACGCGGTAAAAACCGCCATGAATGAGTTCATTGCCAAAGGCGTTCCGGCTCAGAACCGCAGCGATAACTATGCCGATTTCCTGTCACGTCTGTCGCAGTTTGATACCCGCCAGCAGGCGGATACCGCGCAGATTAAACAGCTTTTCGCCCGGGAGGAGAAATAATGACTCAGACAAGCAGCCGCGGTGCAACCTGGCTGGAAAAACTCGCACCCAATGCACAGCGTCTTAGCGGCCTGTGTGCCTCTGTTCAGGTGGCTGACGGCCAGCTCAATGGCGAAAACGTCCGCTTTATTGCCATCGTGCCCGATCCACAAAACCACTATCCGCGCGCCGCGCAGGGTGAAGTCGGTCTGCTGGAGGGCTGGACGCTGGCGAAAGTGGTGAATGAAACGCGCGAAGCAGACAAAAACAGTGCCGTAAAACGTCCGATTGTGGCGGTGATTGATGTGCCAAGTCAGGCCTATGGCCGCCGCGAAGAGGCATTTGGTATTCATCAGGCGCTGGCGGGTGCAGCGGGGGCGTATGCCAACGCACGCCTTGACGGTCATCCGGTGATTGGCCTGATTGTCGGCAAAGCGATGTCCGGTGCGTTCCTGGCACACGGTTATCAGGCTAACCGACTGATTGCGCTCAACGATCAGGGTGTGCTGGTGCATGCCATGGGCAAAGCATCGGCGGCGCGTATTACGCTGCGTTCCGTGGAAGCGCTGGAAAAACTGGCTGCGACCATTCCACCGATGGCTTACGACGTAAATAACTTCGCCACGCTGGGCCTGCTCTCCGATCTGCTGAACGTGGGCAATCCTGATGCGCCGTCTGACGCCGATGTGGCGATGGTTGAGATTGCGCTGCACAAGGCGATCAGCGACGCTCGCCAGGATCCGAGCCTGAAAAGCCGCCTCGGTGCCTCCAATCGTCACAGCTCCTCCCTGGTTCGCGAACGTATGCGCGCGGCCTGGTAATTAACTAAAAAAATAAACCTGCCGAAACCGGTCTGACGGGGCGCATCGCTAATTGCGCCCCGGAGCAGTGGCCGTGTTCAGAATTATAAACATCGCTGTTTTTTAAAGAGTTCTTCTTAAATACAGGTGATTTATGATTTATATAATTGTTCATGCCCTTGCTCCGATCTTTGTCATTATGCTGCTGGGTTTCTGGGCCGGTAAGGCCGGAATGGTCAACAACAAAGATGTCTCTCTGCTTAATATCTTCGTGATGGATTTTGCACTGCCCGCCGCGCTGTTCAGCGCCACGGTTCAGACACCGTGGCCAGGCATTGTGGCGCAGTGGCCGCTGATTGTGGTGATCACCGGTGCAATGTGGATTACCTATGGCACCGTCTATTTCCTTGCGACCAAAGTGTTCAAAAAGTCACCGCAGGATGCGGCCGTTCTGACGCTGACCGTGGCGCTGCCTAACTACGCCGCACTGGGACTGCCCATTCTGGCCAGCGTGCTGGGTGAAAATGCGGCCACCTCCCTCTCCGTGGCGGTGTCGATTGCCTGTGGTTCAGTGCTGCTCACCCCGCTGTGCCTGCTGATCCTGGAACGTGAAAAGGCGTTTGCCGCAGGTACCGAACACGGTTCAACGCTGAAAATGCTGCCGATCCTGATGTGGCGTTCAGTAAAAAAACCTATCGTGATGGGACCGTTGATTGGGGTGGTTCTGTCAGCGCTGGGCGTTAAAATGCCGGATCTTGTGCTGGCCGCGATCAAACCGCTGGGCCTGGCGGCCACCGCCGCTGCGCTGTTCCTGACGGGTGTCATCCTCTCTGCGCGTCAGCTGAAACTCAACGCCGTCGTCGGCGTCGGTACTGTGGCTAAGCTGCTGATTCAGCCCTTTATCGCCTGGGGTCTGGTACTGGCGCTGGGACTTAACGGTTCAGTCGCCATCACCGCTATCCTGATGATTGCGCTGTCGGCCGGTTTCTTCGGCGTGGTGTTCGGCAACCGCTTTGGCGTGCAGTCACCCGATGCTGAAGCCGTGCTGCTGTTAAGCTCAATTCTGTGTATTTTATCGTTACCGCTGTTCATCACGCTGACATCAGGAATGTAATATGAGTGCGCCGCGCCCCCACGATCTGCTCTGGCTGCGTCACAGTGACGCGTTAGCCGCGGTTAAAGAGAGCTGGGTCAGCCCGTTCTGGCATCCCGATCTGCCGGTGGTGGTACGGCGCGACCACCGTGAATCCGGTCTGATTCCGGTGGGTGTGCGCGGTGAACGACGTGAGCAGCGCGCCGCCGGCTGGATTAGTCCAGCCGATATTGTCCGGATGGTGACGCCAGAGAGGCTGGCAGAACGGACATGGCTGCTGGATTCACCCTTTACCGCTTATGCGCCGGTTCGCGCGGCGATTGCGCTCAGCGAGACTCTCTGGCCCTGGCACTGGGGCATTACCGGCAGCACCGGTTATGCGCTGGCGACGCAGCGACTTGTGCTGCACGCTGCCAGCGATCTTGATTTAGTGATCCGCGCGCCGCAGCCGCTGGCACCCGACGCGCTGCAACAGTGGCTGACGCAGACTGACGCACTGGACTGCCGGGTAGATACCCAGGTGGAAACGCCGTCTGGCGCGTTTGCGCTGAACGAGTGGCTGCGTGAGGGTCGCGTGCTGTTAAAAACCGATACCGGACCGATACTGACCGCTTCACCCTGGAGCAGGGAGAATCCATGAAAATACTCTTTACCTTTCCCGGCCAGGGCACCCAGCGTGCCGGGATGCTGCAGCATCTGCCCGACGGCGACGCGGTGTTAAACAGCGTGCGAGCGGTACTGGGCGACGAGACCGACCGGCTCGACAGCACTGATGCGCTGCGCCACACCCGCGCCGTCCAGCTCAGTCTGCTGATTGCGGGAGTCGCCTGGGCGCGCGAGCTGATCCGCCGTGGGGTGAAACCGGACATCGTCAGTGGTCTGTCGATTGGTGCATTTCCCGCTGCGGTGATTTCCGGCGCGCTCGATTTCAGCGACGCCCTGCGGCTGGTGGCGTTGCGCGGCGATCTGATGGAACAGGCCTATCCGCAGGGCTATGGCCTGACCGCCATCACCGGTTTAACGCTGAATCGTCTGGAGAAGCTACTGGCTGGCAGCAATACCTACATCGCCAACCTGAATGCGGAAACGCAGATTGTCATTGCCGGTCGTGACGAGGATATGGCTGTCGTGGCGCAGAAAGCACTGGATGCCGGTGCCAGTAAAGCCGTTAAACTCGCGGTGAGCGTGCCGTCGCACTGCGCGCTGCTGGATAAACCCGCCGCTGAACTGGCGCGCGCATTTGAGTCCGTCAGCCTCTCGCGGCCCGATTGCGCTTACCTCAGCGGCTCCACCGGACGGGTGATTTGGGAGCCGGAAAAGATTGCTGACGATCTCGCCTTTAATATGGCGCGCACGGTGCAGTGGAATGATGCGATGGTTTCAGCTAATCAGCGCGATGCCCGACTGGCGATTGAGATGCCGCCTGGCAATGTGCTGACCGGCCTGACGCTGCAGGCGGGCTGGCAGGGCGAAGCGATTTGTCTGGAGCGTAACAGTATCGACGTTGCGCTGCATCTGGCTAAACGACTCAGTCAGTAAGGCTGCGGGCGTACATCCGCCCTTCTGCCGCCAGGGCCAGCAGGTCATTATCGCGTTCGCGACGGTGTGAGTAGACAATCGAAATCTGCTGACGCATCTGATAAGGCTCAGCCAGCGGCAGCAACTGAATGTTATTTTCATACACCTTCTTCATCCGTCCGGGGATCAGCGCCAGGCCAATGCCCGCCTGCACCAGGCTTATCATTGAGAAGATGTCATTTACCTGCGTGACCATGCGCGGTTCAAATCCGGCTATCTGAAACGCCTCCTGCGAACCGGTATAGGTGGCAAATCCCTCAGCCAGTGAAACAAAATCACGGTCGGCAAAATCACGCAGATCCACCGGGCCGGTTCCCTCCCGCGTCTCCCCGGCTGGCGCGGCCAGAAAGATACGGTCTTCAAACAGCGGAATCACATCAAAATGCGCATCGCTGAGTTCGCCGTCATCGGTGGCGATCAGAATGGCATCCAGCGCGTCATCTTCCAGCATGTTCAGCAGCATCTGATTGGAGCCCATGGTCAGATCAAGCTCCAGCGTGGGCCGGCGCAGTTTCATGCCCATAATCAGTCGGGGGATGGTTTCAAGCGTCAGCGAGTAGAGCGTGCCAAGCCGCAGACGACCCACACCGATACCCGCCACCTTGCGCGCCTCTTCAATACCTTTACCCATCAGGGTGGTCACGTCACGACAGTAGTCCAGCAGCGTCCAGGCGGCAGGCAACGGCACCAGGTTACGGCCTTTGTGGATAAACAGCGGACAGTCGATGCCCTCTTCCAGCGTGTGCAGCGCGCGGTGCACGCTGACGCTGCTCAGGGCCAGCGCTTCCGCCGTGCGGGCGATATTCCCTTTGCTCATAAACATCATAAAGACGCTGAGCTTGCGAAAGGTAATTTCCTGATTGATGTTGTCACTCATGGGCCGCGGTTGCCTGTCGGGTCGTTTTGCTTTCCCGCATAGTAGCGATTCTCAGCCAGGGTGTAATGATCTGGCTCGCTCTGCGGGCAGATACAGGCACAGAAATCATGAGATGCTGAACCCTGTGAAAAAGGGTGAGGGATGGCGGGAGGGTCAGAAGAGAAGATGGCAATGTGGCGGCCGGTTACCCGGCCGCACAGAACGTCAGAAAGGCGTACTGCCCGGACCCTACAGCCTTATTGGTGTAATGTTCCAGATCTCATCGGCGTACTCCTGAATGGTACGGTCCGACGAGAAGTAGCCCATGCCGGCGATATTTTTCGCTGCGCGGCGCTGCCACTCATCCGGTTTACGATAGAGCGCATCCACCTTATCCTGGGTATCCACATAGCTGCGATAATCCGCCAGTAACTGGTAGTGATCGCCGAAGTTAACCAGAGAATCGAACAGATTGCGGTAGCGACCCGGATCCTGCGGGCTGAATACGCCAGAGGCAATCTGAGTCAGCACCTGATGCAGCTCATCGTCCTTTTCGTAATAGTCACGCGGGTTATAGCCGCCCTTACGCAGCGCTTCGACCTGCGGCGTGGTATTACCAAAGATAAAGATGTTCTCTTCCCCGACGTGATCCAGCATCTCAACGTTGGCGCCATCCAGCGTACCGATCGTCAGCGCACCGTTCAGCGCAAACTTCATGTTACTGGTGCCGGACGCTTCCGTCCCTGCGGTCGAGATCTGTTCAGAGAGATCGGCCGCCGGGATAATGATCTGCGCCAGGCTCACGCTATAGTTCGGGACGAAGACCACCTTCAGTTTGTTCTTCACCTGCGGATCGTTGTTGATCACATTCGCGACATCGTTGATCAGATGAATGATGTGCTTGGCGACGTAATAAGCCGACGCTGCTTTACCGGCAAAGATATTCACGCGCGGCACCCAATCCGCCTGCGGATCGGCCTTGATACGGTTGTAACGGGTGATCACATGCAGCACGTTGAGCAGCTGACGTTTGTACTCGTGAATACGCTTGATCTGTACATCAAACAGCGCGTTCGGGTCGAGCACCACATCCAGATTCTTCGCTACCCAGTCGGCCAGCCGACGCTTGTTCTGATGCTTGGCAACCGCGACTTTTTCGATAAACGCCGGATAGTCGATCTGGGCTTTCAGCTCATCCAGCTGGCTGAGATCGGTACGCCAGTTGCGACCAATCTCCTCATCCAGCACCTCTGACAGCGCCGGGTTCGCCAGCGCCAGCCAGCGACGTGGAGTGACGCCGTTGGTTTTGTTGCAGAAGCGGCCCGGGAACAGACGGGAGAAGTCGGCAAACAGTGACTGCACCATTAAATTGGAGTGCAGCTCTGACACGCCATTCACTTTATGACTGACGACGACGGCCAGCCAGCCCATGCGTATCCGGCGTCCATCGTTTTCGTCGATGATCGAAATGCGCGACAGCAGATCCAGGTCATCAGGATAGTGATCCTGAATCGTCTTGAGGAAGAAGTCGTTAATCTCGAAAATGATGCTGAGGTGGCGCGGCAGGATCTTACCGATCATATCGACCGGCCAGGTCTCGAGCGCTTCGGTCATCAGCGTATGGTTGGTATAGGAGAAGACCTGACAGCAGACGTCGAAAGCGCTGTCCCAGCTGAATTTATGTTCGTCAATCAGCAGGCGCATCAGTTCGGGGATCGCCAGCACCGGATGGGTATCATTCAAGTGAATGGCGATCTTGTCCGCCAGGTTGTCCCAGGTCTGGTGCATCCGCCAGTGGCGATTCAGGATGTCCTGCACGGTCGCGGAGACCAGGAAATATTCCTGACGCAGACGCAGCTCACGGCCTGAATAGGTGGAGTCATCCGGGTAGAGCACGCGCGACACGTTTTCAGAGTGGTTTTTATCTTCCACCGCCGCAAAATAGTCACCCTGGTTGAACTTGCCGAGGTTGATTTCGTTGCTGGCCTGCGCACCCCACAGTCTTAGGGTATTGGTGGCATCCGTGTCGAAGCCCGGAATGATCTGGTCATAGGCCATCGCCAGGATCTCTTCGGTCTCCAGCCAGCGCACCTTCGTGCCTTCATGCTGAACGCGACCGCCAAAACGGACTTTGTAACGGGTATTGAAACGCTGGAATTCCCACGGATTACCATATTCGAGCCAGTAATCCGGCGACTCTTTCTGCTCACCTTCCACGATGTTCTGTTTGAACATGCCGTAATCATAGCGGATGCCATAACCGCGGCCCGGCATGCCCAGCGTCGCCAGCGAATCGAGGAAACAGGCCGCCAGGCGACCCAGACCACCGTTGCCCAGCCCCGGATCGTTCTCCTCTTCCATCAGCTCGGCCAGATCCAGACCCATCTCATCCAGTGCCTGGTTGAGATCGTCATAGATCCCCATCGCCAGCAGCGCATTCCCTAACGTGCGGCCCATCAGGAACTCCATCGACAGGTAATAGACCTGGCGGACATCCTGAGAGAGCTGAGCACGGCTGGAACGCAGCCAGCGCTCCACCATCCGGTCGCGCACTGCCAGCAGCGAGGCGTTGAGCCACTCGTGCTTATTGGCGATCGAGGGATCTTTGCCGATAGTGAACATCAGTTTGTAGGCAATCGAATGCTTTAAGGCATCAACCGTCAACGTTGGTGAGGCGTAAGTGAAAGGTGCATTCATATCCAGTTTTCCCAATCCGTTACATCAAACGTTGGTAGAGATCACGGTAGGCTTGTGCGGCCACCTGCCAGCTAAAGTCCATGCCCATCGCCTGACGCTGAACGTAACGCCACAGTGAAGGACGGGACCACAACACAAACGCGCGCCGGATGGCCCGCAACAGCGACCAGGCATTGGCATCTTCAAAGCTGAAGCCACTGGCGATACCGTCGGCCAGGTTCTCCAGAGAGCTGTCATTGACGGTATCTGCCAGCCCGCCGGTGCGGCGCACTAACGGCAACGTACCATACTTCAGGCCATAAAGTTGAGTCAGGCCGCAGGGCTCAAAGCGACTCGGCACCACGATCACATCCGCGCCACCGACAATGCGATGGGAGAACGCTTCGTGATAGCCAATCTGCACACCCACGCTGCCCGGATGCTCCGCCGCTGCCGCCAGGAATCCCTGTTGCAGCTCGGCATCACCCTGTCCCAGCAGCACCAGCTGTCCGCCCTGCGCCAGCAGGCCAGGCAGCGCTTCCAGCACCAGGTCCAGGCCTTTCTGTTTAGTCAGTCGGCTGATCACGCAGAATACCGGCGCTTTATCATCCACCTTCAGCCCCATCGCCACCTGCAGCTGCCGTTTGTTTTCCGCTTTCGCTTCCAGCGTGTCGCGGTTATAGCGCGCACTCAGCAGCAGGTCGTGCGCCGGGTCCCAGATAGAGGGATCGACGCCATTGAGGATCCCGCTAAGACGGCCTTCCCGCATCCGCTGCGCCAGCAGGCTTTCCATGCCATAAGCAAATTCGGCAGAGGTAATTTCATGAGCGTAAGTCGGGCTCACCGCCGTAATGTGGTCAGCGTAAAAGAGTCCCGCTTTCAGGAAGGAGATCTGACCAAAGAACTCCAGCCCATGCATGTTAAAGAACGACCACGGCAGGCCAATCTCATCCATGTGATGCGCCATGAACAGCCCCTGGTATGCCAGGTTATGTACGGTGAAGACGGATTTAGCCGGACGACCACGCGCTTCCAGATAGGCGCAGGTCAGGCCAGCATGCCAGTCATGCGCATGCACGATCTCAGGACGCCACATAGAGTCCATGCCGCACGCCAGTTCACAGCCGACCCAGCCCAGCAGCGCAAAGCGCAGATAGTTGTCGACATATGCAAACTGCGACTCGTCATGGTAGGGACTGCCGGGACGATCGTAGAGGCCGGGCGCATCAATTAAGTAAATGCCCACACCATTAAATTCACCAAATAGCAGACGTATATGACCGGCAAATGTCTCTCGCTCCGTCACTACCTGGAGATCGGGTATGCCTTTGCGCAATGCGGGAAAAGCGGGCAACAATACCCGTGTATCCGTGCCGCCCGCAATCTGCGCCTGAGGTAATGCCCCGACTACATCAGCCAGTCCGCCCGTTTTCAGCAGCGGGAAAAGTTCTGAACAGACATGTAAAACCTGCATCCTCGACCTCATTAAGTTATCCGGCACGCTCCGCGTGCCGATTGCGTAAGTTCCGCTTATCGCTTACAGCCCCGCTTTGGCCAGCCTTGCCAGCATGGCGCGGGTGACCAGTACGATCCCTTCATCCGAACGGTGAAACCGGCGACTGTCTTCATCGGGGTTTTCGCCAATAACCATGCCCTCCGGCAGTTCGCAGGCGCGATCAATCACACAGCGACGCAGGCGACACGATCGGCCCACTACCACATCAGGCAACAGTACAGTTGAATCAATATTGCAAAACGAGTTAACGCGGACGCGTGGGAACAGCACGGAATTGACCACCACCGAACCGGAGATGATGCAGCCGCCCGATACCAGTGAGTTCATGGTCATCCCGTGACTGCCGGAACGATCCTGAACAAATTTGGCCGGCGGCAGCGGCTCCATGTGAGTACGAATCGGCCAGGTGACGTCATACATATCCAGCTCAGGCATCACCGAGGCCAGGTCAAGATTGGCGCGCCAGTAAGCTTCCAGCGTTCCGACGTCGCGCCAGTAAGGCGGCGCATTGTCATCGTTCTGGACGCAGGAGAGCGCAAAGGAGTGCGCATAGCCTTCGCCGCTTGCCACGATTTTCGGCAGGATATCTTTGCCGAAATCATGGTTAGAGCCTGGCGTCTGCAGATCCTCCTCCAGCAGCTCATAGAGATAGTCCGCGTTAAACACGTAAATCCCCATGCTGGCGAGCGACTGCGTGTCATCACCCGGCATGGTGGGCGGTTTCGCGGGTTTCTCCACGAAGTCGATCACCATGTTATCTTCGTCCACCGCCATCACGCCAAAGGCCGTAGCCTCATGTACCGGCACCGGTAAACAGGCGATGGTACATTTCGCCTCGTTCACCACGTGATCCAGCAGCATGCGTGAATAATCCATCTTATAAATGTGGTCCCCGGCAAGGATCACGATGTACTGCGCCTGATAGCGGCGAATTACATCAAGGTTTTGCGTCACGGCATCAGCCGTTCCGCGATACCACTGTTCGGTCGAAAAGCGCTGCTGCGCTGGCAGCAAATCGACAAACTCATTCATCTCTTCATTGAAGATCGACCAGCCACGCTGGATATGCTGAGTCAGGGTATGAGACTGATACTGGGTAATCACGCCAATCCGTCGGATACCGGAGTTGACGCAGTTGGAGAGGGCAAAGTCGATAATGCGGAACTTGCCGCCGAAATGCACCGCCGGTTTAGCACGTTTGGCCGTTAAATCGACCAGGCGCGTGCCGCGTCCGCCGGCAAGGATCAGAGCAACCGTCTGTGTAGGGAGCTGGCGGGCCAGCATCAGGTGATCTGTTCTATCTAACTTAACCATGTCTGACTCCTTATGATTGCTTTTGGAACACGCACACACCGTGTGCGGGACCATGCCAGACAGTTAGCAGGATGGGGTTATCGTCCCCGGCGAAAGGAGGAAGGGCACGCCATTCTCCGTCTGGTAACACGATGTCATTCACCGTATCCGTGGCGTTTATTGTTATTAACCAGCGGCCGGACAGCAGGATCTGCAATCTGTGCATCCCCTGTGCCCATTCATCGTGTTGCAGTGGCTGGCCACCGGCATTGAGCCACTGCACATTGCCGTCACCGTCCTGCCACCAGCGATCTGCGGTCAGCGCCGGAATGCGCTGGCGCAGAGCAATCAGTGCTGCGGTGAATCCGACTAATCCCTTCTCATCCGCCTGCCAGTCAAGCCAGCTCAGGGCGTTATCCTGACAGTAGGCGTTGTTGTTGCCGCGCTGCGTATGGCCGCGCTCATCGCCGGCCAGCAGCATTGGCGTGCCCTGTGACAGCAGCAGCGTCGTCAGCAGTGCCCGCACGCTGCGGCGGCGGCGTTCGATCACGTCAAAGCTGACGTTCAGCCCCTCTTTGCCGTGGTTGTGGCTGTAGTTATCACCGTGGCCATCGCGGTTATCTTCCCCATTCGCTTCGTTGTGTTTACGTTCGAAGCTCACCACATCCCACAGCGTAAAGCCGTCATGGGCGGTGATCAGGTTAACCGTGGCGTGTGGCGGCCGGTCATCATGCTGATAGAGATCGCTGGAGGCGGCAAAGCGCCGGACGAACTCGCCATTGCTCAAGCCGCCATGCAGCCAGTAACGACGCGCGGTGTCGCGAAACTTATCGTTCCATTCGGCAAACGGTGGCGGAAAACGGCCAACCTGATAGCC
This sequence comes from Pantoea sp. 9140, assembly GCF_000745295.1. Classification (NCBI taxonomy): domain Bacteria; kingdom Pseudomonadati; phylum Pseudomonadota; class Gammaproteobacteria; order Enterobacterales; family Erwiniaceae; genus Pantoea; species Pantoea sp. 9140. Next base: position 3,535,065 of record NZ_JQNO01000001.1, read on the forward strand.
GTCAGGGCCGATATCCCAGGGTTCTGCAATCAGCTTGACCTGAGAGAGCAGTGGACAGGCGCTTATCGCCTCAAAAAAGGGTGCATCACGCTGGTAATCGGGTGTGCGGCCCAGAACCGGCGCAAGGTCAAAGCGGAAGCCGTCGACATGGCAGACGCGCACCCAGTAGCGCAGCGCCTCTAAGGTCCACGCCATCACCTGCGGATGGTGGATATTCAGCGTGTTGCCGCAGCCGGTCCAGTTCTGATAACCGCCCTGCTCATCGAGCCAGTAGTAGCTGGCATTGTCGATACCGCGCATCGAGATCGTCGGGCCAATCTCGTCCAGTTCGGCAGTGTGGTTGAACACCACATCCAGTAGTACTTCAATACCCGCGGCGTGCAGGCTCTTGACCGCCTGCTGAAACTCCTGCAACGGCGTCACACCCGGCTGACCGGAGGCGTAACGGGGATCCACCGCCCAGAGCGCAAAAGGGTTATAACCCCAGTAGTTGCTCAGGCCAAGCTGCAGCAATCGCGGTTCGCTGGCGAAGTGGGCCACTGGCAGCAGCTCAAGAGTGGTAATTCCCAGCTTGCGCAGGTAATCCACCATAACAGGATGACCCAGCGCCGCGTAAGTCCCGCGCAGCGTTTCCGGAATTTCCGGATGCTGCTGCGTCAGGCCGCGCACATGGGCTTCATAAATTACCGTGTTGCCCCAGGCCGTACGTGGCGCGACATCGCCCTGCCAGTCAAAATCTTCGGCTACCACCACACATTTAGGCGCAATCGCGGCGTTGTCATGCGGATCGGGCTGCGCTTCGCCGCCCTGAAACAGCGGGTCATCCGGAACATCGCCTTGCACCGCGCGGGCGCAGGGGTCAACCAGCAGCTTTGCCGGATTAAAGCGATGTCCCTGCTGCGGCGACCAGGGGCCATAAACCCGGTAGCCGTAGCGCTGTCCCGGTTTTAACGCCGGAACATAACCGTGCCAGATATCCCCACTGCGGCCAGGCAGGTCAAGACGCTGTTCTGCGCCCTGTTCATCAAACAGGCAGAGCTCTACGCGCGCAGCATGCTGTGAGAACAGAGTGAAGTTAACGCCTTTGCCATCGTAACTGGCACCCAGCGGTTCGGGATCGCCGGCAGTAATGGTCATTCAGCCTCCCGCACCAGCCAGACTGTTGCCAGCGGCGGCAGATTGAGACTCAGCGACTGCGGTCGTCCGTGACTCTCCTGCTCATCGGTATGCACCCGATGAATGCGCACGTCACTGCCGTGATACTCGTGCTGATCTGTGTTCAGCACTTCACGCCAGTAGCCAGGCTGATTAACGCCAAAGCGATAGCCCGGACGCGCCACCGGGGTGAAATTGCTGATGACGATCACTTCGTTGCCTTCACGGTCGCGGCGGACAAAGGCGAAGACGGAGTGTTCCGCATCGTTCACCACCAGCCACTCAAAGCCTGCCGGATCAAAGTCCAGCTGATGCAGCGGTGTGTAGTGCTGATAGGTGTGGTTGAGGTCGCGCACCAGACGCTGAACACCGTGATGCCAGTTGTCATCCCCTTCCAGCAGATGCCAGTCCAGGCTGACGTCGTGGTTCCACTCGCGGCCCTGAGCAAATTCATTGCCCATGAACAGCAGTTTCTTGCCCGGGAAGCCCCACATCCAGCCGTAGTAGGCACGCAGGTTGGCGAACTTCTGCCAGGCGTCGCCCGGCATACGATCGAGAATCGAGCGCTTACCGTGCACCACTTCGTCATGCGACAGCGGCAGCACAAAGTTTTCGGTGTAGTTGTACATCATGCCGAAGCTCATCAGGTTGTGATGGTGCTTGCGGTAGATGGGATCGACCTGCATGTAGTCGAACGTGTCGTGCATCCAGCCCAGATTCCATTTGAACCAGAAGCCCAGCCCGCCGCCTTCGGTCGGACGTGTCACGCCAGGATAGTCGGTGGACTCTTCAGCCATGGTTACCGACCCGGACGCGACGGTGCCGAGCGTGCGGTTGGTGTAACGCAGAAATTCGATCGCTTCGAGGTTCTCACGGCCACCGAACTGATTCGGCACCCACTCCCCTTCGTTACGGCTGTAATCGCGGTATATCATCGACGCCACCGCATCCACGCGCAGGCCATCAATGCCAAAACGTTCGGTCCAGTAGAGCGCATTGCCCGACAGGTAATTGCTTACTTCGCGGCGGCCAAAGTTGTAAATCAGGGTGTTCCAGTCCTGATGGAAGCCTTCACGCGGGTCGCTGTGCTCATAGAGCTGCGTGCCGTCGAAGCGCGCCAGACCGAAATCATCGCTGGGGAAATGACCCGGCACCCAGTCGAGCAGCACGTTGAGGCCCGCTTCATGGGCGGCGTCAATAAAGGCGCGGAACTCATCACGGGTTCCAAAACGGCGGGTCGGTGCATACATGCCTAGTGGCTGATAGCCCCAGCTGCCATCAAACGGATGCTCGTTGATCGGCAGCAGTTCGATATGGGTAAAGCCCATCTCTTTAACGTAAGGCACCAGCTGTTCAGCCAGCTCTTTATAGCTCAGCCAGAAGTTGTTGTCGGTGTGACGACGCCAGGAGCCCAGATGCACTTCATAGATGGAGATGGGCGCGTCAAAACCGTTGGCGGCTTTACGCTCCTCTTTCATCTCAACCGGCTCTGGCAGGCCACAGATCATCGACGCAGTTTGCGGGCGCATCTGCGCTTCAAAGGCGTAAGGATCCGCTTTGATGCGCAGTTCACCATTGGCATCGATAATTTCATATTTGTAGAGCTGACCGTTGACCGCGCCCGGTACAAACAGCTCCCAGATGCCCAGTTCCTGACGCAGGCGCATCGGATGACGGCGGCCATCCCAGAAGTTGAAGTCACCAACCACTGAGACGCGACGGGCGTTGGGTGCCCAGACGCAGAAGCGGGTACCGAAGACGCCATCGATGACGTCGCCATGCGCGCCCAGCGTCTCGTAAGGACGCAGGTGTGTTCCTTCCGCCAGCAGCCACAGATCCATCTCCTGCAGCAGCGGGCCAAAGCGATAGGCATCATCGACCAGATTTTGCTGGCCGTGCCAGTTCACCGCCAACTGGTAGCGGAAATGATTTTTACGGCGTGGAATGACGCCACTGAAGAAGCCGCGTGCATCCTCGCACACCAGCTGGGCCAGTTTACGCCCGGTGGAGGTTTCAATGACCCACACTTCGAGCGCTTCGGGGAGCAATGCCCTGACTTCCAGGCCTTGCTGAGTTCGGTGCATCCCTAGTAACGAAAAAGGGTCGGCATAATTACCCGCAAACAGGGCATTGATCGCATCGCGATCGGGAAGCTCTGACATGACTTTCTTCCTGTGATAATTGGCAGCCGAAATGAACGCAACATAGCCTGTCACGCTTCACCTGCGCTGCTCTTCATTGAGCCATACGTACAACGACAAAGAAGTCAGGCCATTCCGTGGGAAAATTTTTTTGCCGTGTACCACAACCATTTAGTCCGGAAAGCACAAGAGTGACCTGTGGCACATCATGGTTAAATCATAGCTTGGTCGCGGCAGTTGCCATGGACTTAAGCAAAATATTCTTTAGCGATCGGCAAAAAAGGGAAGCTGATCACTTAGTAAGCGAAACGGCAGGCTATTTCCCATACGAAACAGACAAAAAAGGCCGGTTAAATCCGCGGATTAGTGTCATTTATGCTGCCCGGCGTGTCCGGATGAAAGACGCTGCATTCTTCACCGGACTGGAACATCGTCTCTGCCGCCGGACAATGTCAGAAACCGGTGTGATGAGCGCAGACGGTGATGGAGAAAAGCTACCTGATAACTTGTTGTAAAGCGATGGTTAACGACATGTTTATAATCGGCTTAGCGATAAGAGCAGATAATGGCCAGGACACAGGGCACCTGTACTTCATCCTGCTCAGCATCTTCGTGTCGCCTGCTCTGTATCACAGGCAGAGTAACATTGTCGTTATGACTCAACGCCCTGACTGCACAGACACTTTGTAAGGATGCAAAAAGAATGGGTTATCGAAAAACAGGTTAAGCACGCCATACAGCCAGACGCCAGTCATCAGTGGCCCTACAAGCCATGAAGTACAGAGCGGTATGTTGCTTAAAACGCAATAACACCATTCCAGGCCAGTCAGCAAAAAAGCCCGCAACCATCAATGATGATTACGGGCTTTCATATAGCCATCCGATCTTTTTGTCTTATCCGATTGGCATGACTCAGGCGATGTTTGCTGGTTAGTTGGTCAGCAACCGCAGCATGCGACGCAGCGGTTCGGCAGCGCCCCATAACAGTTGGTCGCCTACCGTGAAGGCGGAAAGGTACTCCGGCCCCATGTTCAGTTTACGCAGACGGCCAACCGGCGTGGTCAGCGTGCCGGTCACGGCGGCAGGCGTCAGTTCACGCATCGTCAGCTCGCGATCATTCGGCACCACTTTGACCCACTCATTATGGGAGGCCAGCAGCTGTTCGATTTCAGCCAGTGGCAGATCGCGTTTCAGCTTCAGGGTAAACGCCTGGCTGTGGCAACGCAGCGCGCCGACGCGCACGCATAATCCATCAACCGGGATGACCTTAGAGGTGGCGAGGATCTTGTTGGTCTCCGCCTGGCCTTTCCACTCTTCGCGACTCTGACCGTTTTCCAGCTGCTTGTCGATCCACGGAATCAGGCTGCCCGCCAGCGGGACGCCGAAGTTGTCGGTTGGTAAGGTGCCGGAACGGGTGAAGTCGGTCACGCTACGCTCGATGTCGAGGATGGCGGAAGCCGGGTTCTGCAGCGCAGGCGCAACGTGATCGTGCAGCATGCCCATCTGGGTCAGTAGTTCGCGCATGTGGCGCGCACCGCCGCCAGAGGCTGCCTGATAGGTGGCAACCGAGGCCCACTCCACCAGATCCTGCGCAAACAGGCCGCCCAGCGACATCAGCATCAGGCTGACGGTACAGTTACCGCCGACAAAGGTTTTGATGCCACGGTCAATGCCCTGGCGAATCACAGCATGGTTGACCGGATCGAGAATGATGATGGCATCATCCTTCATGCGCAGCGTAGAGGCCGCATCAATCCAGTATCCCTGCCAGCCGCTGGCGCGCAGCTTTGGATAGACGTCACTGGTGTAGTCGCCGCCCTGGCAGGTGATAATGATATCCAGCGCGCGCAGCGCTTCAATATCAAACGCATCCTGCAGGGTGCCCTGCTGTTTGCCCGCAAACGCGGGTGCCGCCTGACCATGCTGCGACGTCGAGAAGAAGACCGGATTGATTGCATCAAAATCACGCTCTTCACTCATGCGGGACATCAGCACTGAGCCGACCATGCCGCGCCAACCAACAAAACCTACATTCTTCATGTCGTGTCCGTCTAAGGCAGTTACACCTGCTTTTCATTTCAGAGGAGAGAGCCGCGTGCTATTTTCACGCCGCTCTGCGTAATAATAGGATTTACCTGTGTCCCCTCACTCTACAAAATGCAGGCCGGGTAGCAAGTGAATTAATTCGATTACGCTAACTTTTTCAGCAGCGTAACTAATAACTCCGCTTTTTCGCGAACAACATGGCGCAAAACCGATGACTGAAATGATTTCGGCAACAATATTATTGTTGTTAATTATGGATCCACTGGGCAATCTGCCGATTTTTATGTCGGTTTTAAAGCATCTGGAGCCGAAACGGCGGCGGGTGGTGCTAATCCGTGAAATGCTGATTGCCCTGATCATCATGCTGCTGTTCCTGTTTACCGGCGAACGCATCCTGGCGTTTTTGAATCTGCGCACCGAAACCGTGTCGATTTCTGGCGGGATCATCCTGTTTCTGATCGCCATCAAGATGATTTTCCCGTCGGCTGAAAGCAGCAGTTCTGGCTTACCGGCGGGCGAAGAACCGTTCCTGGTGCCACTGGCGATTCCACTGGTGGCCGGGCCATCGCTGCTGGCCACATTGATGCTGCTGTCGCATCAGTATCCGCATCAGATGTCGCATCTGGTGGGTGCGCTGCTGATCGCATGGGGCGTAACGGTCGCTATTCTGCTGATGTCAGGTCTGTTCCTGCGTCTGCTGGGCGATAAGGGTGTGAATGCGCTGGAGCGTCTGATGGGATTAATACTGATTATGCTGGCAACCCAGATGTTCCTGGATGGCATTCGCGCTTATCTGAAGTTGTAAGCACACCTTTGTCTCTTTACCCTGCCAGGCCGGCAGGCAGCCACATTAATCCAGCCTGTTTATCACAAAGTCACAGCGTTGAAATGAACAATAATATTTATATAATGCTGTAAAAAAAGGAGGTTTCTATGGCGGGCAGTATCGAAAATTATGCCGGGACAGGCGTCTTTATTATCGTTGAGCGGCTTTACAGCAGGGATGGGCCGAACTGGCACGGTGTTGGCGCCTCCATGATGCAGATTCACAAAATGGTTTACCAACTTTATCATAAACAAGATGTTTATCTGGAAGGCGAGAAGATCGAACCCGACAGCGCGACGGTTTGGCAGCGTTTAAAAATCCTGTTTGGCGCGGATTTAGTGCAGAAAAATGCAGCCGATAACAAGATCTGCTTTTCCCTCGACTACGCAGGTTCCCGCTTTGTCACTACGCCTTTATCAGGTATCGACTCAAAAAGAATCCCGGATTTTTTGACCAGAGAATATACCCTGCCTGGCCGCAACGTGCTGGCGTTTGGCAGCGATCCTTTTCCGCATGTTGGCCTTTATGGCCGTTCAGATGCCCGCTTTGTGATGGCGGAGGGCGGTAAAGGTGACCCGACCGCCGCCGCGAAATACGATGCAAAAAGTAAACAGCTGGTGATGGTGGACCCCGGAAAAGAGCTGCCGCAGCTGATGCAGCGTTTGAAAACCTGGAGGGAAATGCAATGAGATTGTTATTACCCTTTTTTTTCGGCGCGCTCTATCTGATTACAGGTTACTTCTCCCTTCAGGAAGTCCTGCAGTATGCCAACAGCGGGCATTCAGGGGTGATCACAGATATGCGCAGTTATCTGGTTGCCCCGCTACTCTGCGCGCTGTTCTGGCTGCTGGTTTATCTGGTAGCCTGGTGGGGTTTCAGAAAAATTGCCTTCCTGTCCGTAGCTAAAGAAACAGCCTTTCAGGCGCTATTCTTTCTGGCAAATATCTTCTGTTTAGCTGGCTTAACCGTATTATCCGTCTCGGGACAGAAAGCGGCGTTGAATGACGTGCAACTGATGCAGGTTGACGTTACTGATTTTGCCTGGGTTTACTTACTTGCCGCCGCCATTACGCTGGTTAGTTTTGCGCTGATAAGAAGAAAATGGGCATGAACAGGCTGCTGCAGATTATCAAAAGCTGTCTGCTGCGCACGTTTAACTATCAAGGGCGTGAAGGAAGGACGAGCTATTTTATTTTCCTGCTGTTCCAACTGGTCTGGTTCTGCAGTTATCTGCAATGGTTAACCGGGCCAGAGCATGAAATAGGCTTAACCGCGCTGCTGCTGTTTATTTTGCCTGTTTTTTCCTGCGGAGTGAGGAGAATAAATGACGCAGGCTATTCACGCGGCGTCATTGTCCTTTTGGTGGTAGCGCCTTATTTGCTGTTCCCTTTTTTACTCTTCCCCCGCTCGCGGGAAAAAACCTGACGGGCAGATAGCCCGTCAGGTTGGTCAGGAAAGCAGTTCGAATGCAATCATCCCGACGATCGCGCCCACGGTGCCGAGAATGGTCTCCATCAGCGTCCAGGTCTTCAGCGTTTCCGCTTCGCTGGCCCCGGTGAAGCGGCCAAACAGCCAGAAACCGGCATCGTTTACATGACTGATGATGATAGAGCCACCGCCGATGCAGATCGACAGCGCCGCCAGTTGCGCACCGCTGTAATGCAGCGGTTCAATCACCGGCATGATTAGCCCGACGGTGGTCAGACAGGCGACCGTCGCCGACCCCTGAATCACCCGCACCGCGCCCGACAGAATAAAGCAGGCCAGCGCGATCGGCAGACCCGCGCCGGTCAGCGCATTGCCCAGCACCGGCCCTACGCCGGAATCCACCAGCACCTGCTTAAATACACCACCCGCGCCAATCACCAGCAGGATAATTCCGGCCGGTTGCAGCGCGCTGCCGCACACCTGCATCACCCGCTCTTTATCCATACCCTGACGGTAAGCCAGACCATAAATCGCGACCAGCAGCGCCAGCAGGATGGCGGTGAAAGGATGGCCGATAAATTCCAGCCACTCGTACAGCGTGGTGCCTTCGGTCGTGAAGCGTGCGCCGATGGTTTTCAGGCCGACCAGCACCAGCGGGAACAGGATCAGTGAGAGGCTGAAGCCAAACGACGGCAGCTTGCTCTCATCGACATCCGGCTGATGATCTTCCGGCGGTGCGCTGAACGTCACGTGATTGCCGATAAAGTTGCCAAACAGCGGCCCGGCAATCAGCATGCCCGGGATCGCCGCGCAAAGACCCAGCAGGATCATCCAGCCAAAGTCCGCGTGCATCTGTGAAGCCAGCAGCATCGGAGCCGGTCCGGGCAGCAGGAACGCCGCCGACGCGGCCACACCGGCAAACAGTGGAATGACCAGCTTCACCAGATTGCCGCCGGTACGCCGCGCCACCGCAAACGCGATGCTGATTAACAGCACCACCGCCACCTCAAAGAAAAGCGGCAGCGCGCAGATCAGACCGGCAATCCCCATTGCATAATGGGCGCGGCTCTGACCAAAGGTTTTCAGCATCCGGATGGCGATCTGATCCACGGCGCCGGTTTCATGCAGGATTTTGCCGAACATCGCGCCCAGCGCGACCACAATGGCAAGGAAGCCGAGCGTGCCGCCCATCCCCTTCTGCATGGTTTCCGCGATTTTGTTCAGTGGCATGCCGGAGAATAGCCCGGCACCGATGGAGACTAACATCAGCGCGACAAAGGCGTGCATACGGGCCTTCATCACCAGAAAAAGCAGCAGCAGGACGGAGCCTGCTGCGGTCAAAACGAGTGTTGCGGTATTCATCTCTAATCCTGGCTGATAGCGTCCTGGATAGTCGCAACCGTAGCCGCCACCACCTCGTCCAGTGAATGCGCGATATCCACGACCAGGACATCCGGCTCATCACTGCCCGGCTCTTCCAGCGTGGCAAACTGGGTGACCAGCATTTGCGGCTTGAAGAAGTGGCCTTTACGCGCCTTCAGGCGGGCTTCGATGGTGTCAAAATCGCCTTTCAGGTAAACGAAACGCAGGTTATCGTTGCCCTGACGCAGAATGTCGCGATAACTTTTTTTCAGAGCTGAGCAGACAATGATGGAGATCGCCTGGGTGCGCTGCATGGCAAACGCGGCATCGTTCAGCGCCTGTAACCACGGCTGGCGATCGCTGTCATCCAGCGGATGACCATCGGCCATCTTCAGGATGTTGGCGCGCGGGTGGAGAAAATCACCGTCAAGAAAAGCGGTATTCAGCTGGTGAGAGACCTGGTTGGCGACAGCAGACTTTCCGCTGCCTGAAACGCCCATCAGGATAAAAACGTGATGCGACGGGGATTGCGTTGTCATTTTTCTGCTCCGGCAGGTGAGAATTTGCCAATGTTACCGATAACAATGTCGTTTCTCATTCTCCTGGCCGGTTAACAGCCTGGCAACCTTTTTACCAGAAAAAGCATGAAAGTGTGAGCTGACTCATAAAAACATCACAATCAGATGCTGCCACCTTCACTGATCTCAAAACCGATATCCCGCAGCGGATCATCACTGCTCTCACCGGCAATGCGCGCCAGCAACATCGCCGCCGCTTCACGTCCCATGCGGTCGCGCGGCGTCAGCACTGTCGCCAGCTGTGGTGTGACGACCTGACTGATATCATGGCCGTGAAAACCCGCTATCGCCATCTGAGTGGGTACCTGCAATCCCTGGCGCTGGCACTCAAACATCGCGCCGACCGCCAGGTCATCATTGGTACAGAACAGGCTATCCGTTTCAGGATAGAGACGTTGTGCTTCACGCAGCAGATCGCCACCGGCGCTGAATGATGAGGCATCCTCCATCATCACGCTGTGCGGCATCAGACCCGCTTCGCGCATGGCGATTTCATAACCGCGCTGCTTTTGCAGCGTGCGTTCATCAAGGCGTGCGCCAAGGTAGACGGTGTGACGATGGCCTTTGCTGAGGATTGCCTGTGTCATCTGCCGGGCCGCTTCGACGTTATCAAAGCCGACCGCCATGTCTAGGCAGGGTGTAACGCTGTCCATCACCTCAATCACCGGAATACCGGCCACTTCCAGCATACGCAGCGTGCCTGGCGTGTGGGTGCGTTCGGTGAGGATAACGCCATCGATGTTCCAGCCCAGCAGCGAGCGCAGTTGCAGCTCCTCTTTTTGCGGGTTGTAACCAAAGTGGGCGACCAGCGTCTGATAGTTGGCTTCGTCAGTGACGGCTTCAATGCCGCGCAATACGTCAGCAAAAACCTGGTTGGTGAGCGACGGCAGCAGCACACCGATGGCACGGCTGGTCGCGTTAGAAAGCATATCGGGGGCGCGATTGGGGATATAACCCAGCTCATCCAGTGCCACTGCAATCTTGTCCCGCAGGGCAACAGAGACCTGCTCAGGATTACGCAGGTAACGGCTGACGGTCATTTTAGTAATGCCGACGCGATCGGCAACGTCCTGTAATACCGGTCTTTTCTTCTTCATCGTAGCGCCTGGGATCGCCCTGAAAGCTAAAGTACGATGAGTCTATCACTTTTCTGTCACAAAATTCCTAACCGGGCGCGACGAGGCGCGCCCGTTATCTGCTTAGACAGGTGGCAGATCAAACAGCAGGACTTCGGCCGCCGAGCTGGCTTCAATCGTCAGCGCGCTTTCGTCCCAGATCGCCAGGGCGTCGCTGGTGGTGACCGCGTTGCCGTTAACGGTAACATCACCTTTCACGACCTGAATCCAGATACGACGTCCCGCATCAATCGCAACGTTATCCTGCTCACCGGCAGCCAGTACCCAGCGCGACAAGGTCATGTCCTGATAAACTTTCAGCGACCCTTCACGGGCATCCGGGCTTAACACCAGCTGGCGTCCCTGCACATCCGGGAAGCGGCGCTGATCGTAGCGTGGCTCAATACCGGTACGCTCAGGAATGATCCAGATCTGATAGAGGTGCAGCGGTTCGCTTTCGCTGGCGTTGTACTCAGAGTGACGCACACCGGTGCCGGCACTCATGATCTGGAACTCCCCTGCCGGGATCTGCTCTTTGTTGCCCATGCTGTCCTGATGCTCAACCGTACCGGAAAGCACGTAGGTCAGGATTTCCATATCTTTATGCGGATGGGTGCCAAATCCCTGACCGCCATCGATCACATCTTCATTGATGACCCGCAGCGCGGAGAAACCCATGAAGTTCGCATCGTGATAGCTGGCGAAAGAGAAGGTGTGCCAGCTATCCAGCCAGCCATGGTTTGCGTGACCGCGTTCTTCAGCTTTGCGTACATAGATCATGTTCAAATCTCCTCAATGTTTTTTATAGTGTGTCCCTGAGGCGGTTTGATTGATAGCTGAAAAACTTCACTCCTCTGTTCAAATTCATTGAATGATCGTGCAGGAGTGGCTGAAAAGCATTGAAGGAGAGCAGGCAAAAAAAAAGCCAGCATCTAAGCTGGCGAAATAATACTGGAAGCAATGTGAGCAATGTCGTGCTTTTCCAGGCTGTCGGGCGACCTCCCGGAAACGCATGGCAATAATAATCATTATCATTCGCGTCTGTAAAGTCATTTTCACTTTTTTAGCTTGATTAATGATCTGAATACCTTGATGTTTAAAAGGTTTTTATGGGCTAAAGGAGCGATCATGAGTGAAATAGTTGTCCGCCACGTCATGCCAGAAGATGCTGCTGCGCTGCACAGGATCTACAGTCAGCCAGATACCCAGGCCAGCACGCTGCATCTGCCTTACTCATCACTACAGATGTGGCAGACCCGCCTCGCTTCGCCACAGCCCCATTCACATCTGCTGGTGGCCTGTATTGATGAGGACGTAGTCGGTCAGTGTGCACTGCACGTAGAAGAGCGCCCCAGACGCCGTCACGTCGCCTCGTTAGGGATGGGCGTGGATGAGCGTTACCGGCAGCGAGGCGTCGGCACTGCACTCATGCGTGAAATGGTCTCGTTGTGCGACAACTGGCTACAGGTGAGCCGGATGGAGCTGACGGTGTTCGTCGATAATGGCCCGGCCATCGCCCTGTATCAGCGTTTCGGTTTTGAGATTGAGGGAACGGCTAAAGGATTCGCCATACGGCACGGTGAACTCATCGACGCGCATTATATGGCGCGGGTTAAAGCCTGACGTGTGATGATGAAAAAGGTCACCTGCTGGTGCCCTTTATGCTGAAAACCCTGGCACGGTTCGCTGTCAGTCATCGCCTGCACAGGAAACGGGGTCAGATCGGAAAGACGCAAAAGCCGTCATCCATGACACGCTCGGCCCGCGCGATTACGCACCTCATCCATGAGGTGCGCCCGTATCCGGGCCAACGCGTTGCGTTGTTCAAAAACGCTCCCGGCGTTTTTGTCCCAGTCGCGGGACGCTTTCCTCTTCTGACCCCGTTCCCTACGCGTTAAGCTTATTTATTGCTGTCAGATTCACCTGGGTCAGGTTTGTATCAGTAACCCGCACTCAAATCATCAATGCTGCGCGGATCCGAAGCACCATACAGCATGCCATCCGGCCCAATCATGATGCTCTGCGTACTGCCCATCGACGGCAGCACTTTCACATGCTGGCCTTTAGCTTCCTGCAGACGCAATGTATCAGGGCTGAAGCCCTTCTCCACCCGCAGCTGATCCGGCAGCCACTGATGATGGAAGCGTGGTGCGTTGGTGGCTTCCGCCACGTTCATCCCGAAATCAATGCTGTTCACCACCATCTGCAACACCGTGGTGATAATGCGGCTGCCGCCCGGACTGCCGGTCACCAGCCAGGTTTTGCCGCCTTTAGCGACGATGGTCGGCGACATTGATGACAACGGACGTTTCGCCGGCTGCACCGCATTCGCTTCCCCGCCCACCAGCCCGTAGACATTGGGCGTGCCCGGCTTGGCGGAGAAGTCATCCATCTCATTATTCATCAGGATGCCACTCTTGCCCGCTACAATTCCGCTGCCGAAATAGGTGTTCAGCGTGTAGGTGACCGCAACGGCATTGCCCTGCTTATCCACCACTGAGAAATGGGTGGTCTGGTTGCTTTCGTAAGGTTCGAGCTTGCCCGGTTTGATCTCACTGGAAGGCCGCGCCTTTGCCACGTCAATCTGCTGCGCCAGCGTTTTAGCATAGGCTTTACTGGTCAGCGCCTGCCAGGGCACCTTCACGAAATCGGGGTCGCCGAGATATTCCGAGCGGTCCGCGTAGGCATATTTTTCCGCTTCCGCCATCACCTGCATGGCGTCAGCGCTGCCAAAGCCCATCTTCGCCAGATCGAAGTTCTCCAGGATATTGAGAATCTGCACGATGTGGATACCACCGGATGAGGGCGGTGGCATTGAGAAGACTTCATAACCGCGGTAGGTACCACTGATGGGCTGACGCTCGACCGCCCGATAGGCCGCCAGGTCAGCTTTGCTGATCAGCCCGCCGTGCTGCGCCATCTCGCCGGCGATCTCATCCGCGATTTCACCTTTGTAAAAGGCATCCGGCCCCTGGCGGGCAATCAGTTGCAGACTGTGCGCGAGATTGTTCTGCACCAGCCGATCGCCCTTCTGCCACGGCGTGCCGTCCGGTTTGTAGAAGATCGCTTTGCTGTTGGGATGGGTAATCAGCACCTCTTTGCCGTAGGTCTTCAGGTCATCCGCCAGCGCATCGTTGACTGGAATACCGTCACGCGCCAGTCTGATAGCCGGTGCCAGCAGAGTGCTCAGCGGCAGAGTGCCATATTTCTGCGCAGCCAGCGCCAGTCCAGCGACGGTGCCCGGCGTGCCGGAGGCGAGATGAGAAGTCAGCGACAGCTTACTGTCGGCGTTGCCCTGCTTATCAAGGAACATGTCGCGCGACGCATGGCCCGGCGCCATTTCACGGAAATCGATAGCAGTAGCGCGACCAGAGGCGGTGCGCAGCAGCATAAAGCCGCCTCCGCCCAGGTTGCCCGCCTGCGGATGGGTCACGGCCAGCGCAAAGCCCACGGCGACCGCGGCATCCACCGCATTCCCGCCCTGACGCAGAATTTCCACGCCCACCTGGGTTGCCAGCGCATCCACCGACGCCACCATGCCGTGCTGCGCTTTTACCGGGTGAAAAGTATCACTGTCCACACCGTAGGAGACCGGCGGAGCCTGAGTGGGCGCGGCGTTCGCGCCTGCCACCACGGTAAAACTCATCACCAGCGACCAGCTAAGCTGACGCACTGTCTGCTGCATTTTCATCCTGCCACCATCCCATGTTGTTATTTACATTTTTTTATCATTTCTGCAAGTGCCTACAAATACAGCAAAATAACCGGGGTTAAGTCAAATCAGGAATACATCTGAAAGTAAGGTCTGTGATATCGCGTAAACTTATGGGTGCGACCCTGATATCGGTGTGCGCCGTTGTGCACCCAAAAAACCTGTCGCGATAAAGGAAGGAGGAAAGATGAAAAAGTGGATGATTGTTTTAGCCGCCCTGCTGCCTTTCGCCAGTCAGGCGAACACGCTGAACAGCACCAACGATCCGAATAAACCGGGTTATAACCCGAGTCAGCAGCGGATGCAGTCGCAGATGCAGAGCCAGCAACAGCAGCAACAGCTGAAGCTGCGCCAGGATCAGCAGCGTCAGACGCAGGACATGCAGCGTAAAATGCAGGAGCAGCGCAACAGCGCCCAGCAGCGGGTGATTACCACGCAGCCGGGCCAGCAGAACCAGAATCCGAATCAGAACTAATGAAAATCGGGGCCAATGATGTCGATGCTGTCAGTACAGATGGCATCGACGCCCCACTTCAGCAATTCCCGCGCCCGGTCCGGGCTGTTCACGGTATACACCAGAATCTTCAGTCCGCCTGCTTTAAGTTCGGTGACCCGCTCAGCGGTCAGGACCTTGTGATTGAGATGAATGGAGACGCACGCCAGCGCGCTCGTTTTCTCCTGCCACTCGGGATCCCAGCTGTGCGACAGCAGGCCACGCGGCAACTGCGGCTCGACCTGCATCGCCGCTTCCAGCGCCTCAAAAGAGAACGACGAGAGCAGCGGTGCGGTCTGATCCTGCCACAGAATCGCGGCAGCCTGCGCCACGGCGCGTCCGGTTTCAGCGTCGCTGCCGGTGGTCGGTTTGATCTCGATGTTCGCCATCATCTGATGCTGACGACAGCGTGCCGCTACTTCGTCCAGCCGCGCCAGCTTTTCGCCGGTAAATGCGTTGCCAAACCAGCTGCCCGCATCAAGCTGCGACAGCTTCTCCCACGGCAGCTGACCTGCCACGCCCCAGCCGTTGCTGGTGCGATCCAGCGTGTCGTCATGCAGCAGGAAGATCTGCGCATCCATTGATAATTTGGCATCAAACTCAATCATTTGATGACCATACTTTGCGCCGACATCAATTGCCGCCAGGGTGTTTTCCGGTGCCAGTTTACCGCCACCGCGATGGGCAACGATGCGGGGATAGGGCCAGTGTTGTGTGCTCATTCCAGACGCTTTCCATGGGTTGAATCGAAGAAGTGTAACGCATCTGACGGCAGATGCAGCCACAGCGTACTGCCTGGCTGCGGCCGTTCGCTGTGGGCTAAGCGTACCACCAGTGGCGTGTCCCCGATGCGACCATGTGCCAGATTATCGGCGCCCAGCATCTCCAGCGTATCGACGCGTAGCGGTACGCCGCCCTGCTCACGGCTGCTTTGCCGGATATGCTCTGGCCGGATACCCAGCACCACCGGCTGATTAGCCCATTTCGGTTTACTGTCACTGAGCGGCAGTGCATGCGAGGCATCGAGATTAAAGCGCGAACCATCGCTGCTGATCTGCCCTTTCAGCAGATTCATCGCGGGCGCGCCGATAAACGAGGCGACAAACTGGCTGGCGGGACGTTCATACACGTCGACCGGCGTGCCGATCTGCTCGACGACACCTTTATTCATCACCATCACCCGCTGCGCCAGCGTCATCGCCTCAACCTGATCGTGCGTCACATAGAGACTGGTGGTCTGTAAGCGGCGATGCAGCTGCTGCAGCTCCAGCCGCATCTGCACCCGCAGGCGGGCGTCGAGATTAGACAGCGGCTCATCGAACAGAAACACCGCCGGTTCACGCACGATGGCGCGCCCCATCGCCACGCGCTGGCGCTGTCCGCCCGAAAGCTCGCGAGGCCGGCGCATCAGCAGGTGATCCAGCTCCAGACTGCGCGCCGCGTCGAGCACCCGCTGGCGGATCTGCTCTTTGCCCATCCCACGGATTTTCAGGCCATAGGCCATGTTCTCCTCCACCGACATATGGGGATAGAGCGCGTAGTTCTGAAACACCATCGCAATGCCGCGATCTTTCGGCTCTTCCTGAGTGACACGCCGGTTGTCGATATAGATATCACCGGAGGTAACGCGCTCCAGTCCGGCCACCATGCGCAGCAGGGTCGACTTCCCGCAGCCGGATGGCCCGACCATCACCATAAACTCGCCGTCATTGATGGTGACGTTCAGCGGCTGAATGATCTGATTTTTGCCATCGTAGGACTTGGTTACTGCCTGAAGGGTTACGCCTGCCATCTTATTTCTCACTCTCAACCAGACCGCGCACAAAGGCACGCTGCATGACTAACACCACCGCCAGCGGTGGGATCAGGGTTAATAACATTGCCGCCATCACTTCGTTCCACTGGGTTGGCGATCCGCTGGAGGAGATCATGCTTTTGATCCCCGCCACCGCGGTGCCGAGGCTGGCGTCATTGATGATCAGCAGCGGCCAGAGATACTGGTTCCAGCCGTAGATAAAGGTGATCACGAACAGCGCCGCCAGATTGGTTTTCGACAGCGGCAGAACAATGTCGATGAAGAAGCGCATCGCACCGGCACCGTCGATGCGCGCCGCTTCCACCAGTTCATCCGGCAGTGACATAAAGAACTGACGAAACAGAAAAGTGGCGGTCGCTGAGGCCATCAGCGGCAGGGTTAAGCCGCTGTAGCTGTCGAGCAGATTAAGGTCGGCAATCACCTGTACCGTGGGGAAGATACGTACCTCAACCGGCAGCATCAGCGTGATGAAGATCAGCCAGAAAAAGAGCGTGCGCAGCGGAAAGCGAAACCAGACCAGGGCAAACGCCGACAGCATCGACACGGTGATTTTGCCGAAGGTGATGCCCAGCGCCATGATCATGCTGTTGAGCAGCATCAGACCAAACGCCGGTCCGCTGCCGTTGACGCCGTGCGTCCAGATGCGCGAGATGTTCTCCCACAGATGCGTACCCGGCACCAGCGTCATCGGCACCTGATAGACCGCCTCGTTATCCAGCGTCGCCGCCACGAAGGCGACATAAAGCGGGAACAGGATGGTGAGCACGCCCAGCACCAGCACGATGTGGCTGAAGAGATCCAGCCCGCGTCGATTCTCAATCATTGGTATTGCACCTTACGTTCAACAAAGCGGAACTGGAGCACCGTCAGCCCGATGACCAGCAGCATCAGCACCACCGACTGCGCCGCGGATGAGGAGAGATCCAGACCGGTAAATCCTTCGCGATAGATTTTATAGATCAGCGTGGTGGTCGCCTGCACCGGCCCGCCGCCGGTTGCGGCATCGATCACCGGGAAGGTATCGAAGAAGGCGTAGATCAGGTTCACCACCAGCAGAAAGAAGCTGACCGGCGTAATCAGCGGCAGAGAAAGGTTGAAGAAGCGACGCACCGGCCCGGCACCGTCGATGGCGGCGGCTTCCACCAGCGATTTGGGGATTGATTGCAGTGCGGCGAAGAAAAACAGGAAGTTGTAGCTCATCTGCTGCCAGATCGACGCCAGCACAATCAGGAACATCGCCTGACCGCTGTTCTGCGCATAGTTCCAGTTGTAGCCGATGTGGTTCAGCAGATAGCTGAACAGGCCCAGACCGGGGTTAAACAGAAACATCCAGAGCACCGCGGCCACCACCGGGGCAACGGCGTAGGGCAGCAGCAGCAGGGTCTGATAGAGGCGGCGCAGTCGCACCACATAATCCACCAGCGCCGCCAGCAGCAGCGAAAACACCATGCCGAAGACCGTGACCATGCCGCTGAATTTGATGGTGGTCCAGAACGAATCCAGATAGTAGGGATCGGCAAACAGGCGTCTGAAGTTTTCCAGCCCGACAAAGCTGCTGAAGATGCCAAAGGGATCGAGACTTTGCAGCGAATACCACAGCGCTTCACCGGCAGGCCAGAGAAAGAAGATGGCGGTAATCAGCAGTTGCGGCAGCACCAGAAGATAAGGCAACAGGCTGGTGCGAAAGACCGGACGGGATGAAGACATGGCATACCTGACGTCAGAAAAGAGGGGCCAGCCTGGGCTGGCCAGGGGAGAGATTATTTCATTTGCTGCTGGAAGCGGCGCAGCAGCTCATTGCCGCGTTTCACTGCGTTATCCAGCGCGCTTTGCGGTGACTGTTTACCCGTCCAGACGCTTTCCAGCTCCTCGTCGATCACGGTACGAATCTGCGGCATGTTGCCCAGACGCATCCCTTTGGTGAACGCCAGTGGCGGCTTGTTCATCATCTGGCGGGTCGCGATATCTGCTCCCGGATTCTTATCGTAGAAGCCCTGCTGTTTCGTCAGCTCGTAGGCGGCGGTGGTAATCGGCAGATAGCCGGTTTTCTGATGCCATTCCGCAGCGATTTCCGGTTTAGCGAGGAACTGCATAAACTCGGCCACGCCTTTATAGGTTGCCGCATCTTTGCCTTTCATCACCCACAGGCTGGCACCGCCGATCAGGGCGTTCTGTGGCGCATTCGGCACGGTGTCGTCATACGGCATCATGCCGACGCCGAAGTTGAATTTAGCGTAATGACGGATATCGGCCAGCGAACCGGATGAAGCGGTAGTGATGCCGCAGTCGCCGTTGTAGAACTTGGCGGTGGACTCATCTTTGCGGCCAAAGTAGGTGAAGTCCCCTTTCTTATTCATCGCTTCCAGCAGGTCGATATG
Source organism: Pantoea sp. 9140 (assembly GCF_000745295.1). Classification (NCBI taxonomy): domain Bacteria; kingdom Pseudomonadati; phylum Pseudomonadota; class Gammaproteobacteria; order Enterobacterales; family Erwiniaceae; genus Pantoea; species Pantoea sp. 9140. The sequence goes on from NZ_JQNO01000001.1 coordinate 3,554,115, forward strand.
ACGAACCTGCACCGGCTTGTTGAACTCCAGCACCGCGTCGAGGCCGTCAAATCCGTTGTTCTCCGTCGCCACCGGCAGAGCATGCCAGGCACTGAAGTTTTCGATCTGGATCCAGCCCTGCCAGCCGCTGGCGTAACCACAGCTCAGGCCTGCTTTGCGCAGTGCCGCGGCATCGGTCGCCAGCTCCTGCCAGGTTTTCGGTGGCTGGTCCGGGTTCAGACCCGCTTTTTTGAAGGCGTCCTTGTTGTAATAGAGCACCGGCGTCGAGCTGTTGAACGGCTGAGAGATCAGCTGACCTTTACTGTCGCTGTAGTAGCCCGCCACCGTGGGTACGAACTGTTTTTCATCAAAGGGGATGCCGGCATCTTTGAAAACCTGATGCACTGGCACAATCGCCTTAGAGGCCATCATGGTCGCCGTACCGACTTCATAGACCTGCAGCACCGCAGGCGCTTTACCACTGCGCACGGCCGCAATCCCTGCCGCCAGACTCTGCTCGTAGTTACCTTTGTAGGTCGGAACAATTTTGTAATCGGGATGCGTCTCGTTAAAACGCTGTGCCAGCGAATCCACTTCTTTGCCTAACTCGCCTTCCATAGAGTGCCAGAAGGGGATCTCAGTGGCGGCCATGGCATGGCTGCTGAGCGTCAGACCGAGCAGCACGCTCATCAGGCTACGACGAAAGGTAACGACGGACATAGAATTTTCCTGTGCAGGTAAATACGCGTGAAATCACGGATTTCTGGTTCGCGAAGTAACATGACACGGGGAAATGACGGATTAATAACAGGCAGATGACAGCGGGGTGACAGGCTTTATTGAGGAAAAGAGGACGCTGGCAGCACGGCGGCAAAACGCCCACGCTGCCAGTTTTTAGTTACATAAATTGCAGAGCAATTGGAAGCTGAAAAGGCATGACTGAGGTTTTCACTTCACTGAAGTCGAAGGCCGTCGGCGGCCCCACTCAAACCAACACTCAAGGCCGTCGGCGGCGCAGCCAGGTTGCGGGCGGACAGCGCGCAGCCACCGGAGCGTACACGTAGTACGTGAGGATGGCGAGCACTGCCCAACCGGAGCCTGGCAAGTAAGCCAGGCCCATGCACACCAAAGTGCACAGCCACCGGAGCGTACTCCTAGTACGTGAGGATGGCGAGCACTGCCCAACCGGAACCTGGCAAGTAAGCCAGGTCGTGCCCCATCAGGCACCTAAGTAAGCGCTGCGGACGGCTTCGTTGGAGAGAAGAGCTGCACCGCTATCTTCGAGCACGACATGCCCGTTCTCCAGCACATAGCCCCGATCCGCCAGCTTCAGCGCCTGATTCGCATTCTGCTCCACCAGGAAAATCGTCATCCCTTCGCTGCGCAACTGCTCAATGGTGTCGAAGATCTGCTGAATAATGATCGGTGCCAGTCCCAGCGACGGCTCATCCAGCAGCAGCAGGCGCGGCTGGCTCATCAGCGCACGGCCAATCGCCAGCATCTGCTGTTCGCCGCCTGACATCGTTCCGGCGCGCTGGATTTTACGCTCCTCCAGCCGCGGGAAGAGTTCATACACGCGCTTAATCCGCGTCAGATACTCCGGGCGGCTGGCAAAAAAGCCGCCCATCGCCAGGTTCTCTTCCACCGTCATGCGCGAAAACACCCGCCGTCCCTCTGGCACGATGGCGATTGCTTCACGCATAATGCGCGCCGTTTGCCAGTCGGTAATCGCTTTGCCATCAAAGGTGATAGTGCCCTGGGTCGCGCGGGGTTCGCCGCACAGCGTGCCCAGCAGCGTGGTTTTTCCGGCTCCGTTAGCGCCAATCAGGGTGACAATTTCGCCCTGATTGATATAGAGGCTGACGTTGTGCAGCGCCTGAATTTTGCCGTAGTGAGCGCTGACGTTCTCAATGGTTAACATCGCATTTGCCATCTCAGGCCTCTCCTAAATAGGCACGAATGACATCCGGATTATTACGAATCTCCTCCGGCGTTCCGTTAGCCAGCGGCGTTCCCTGATTAACCACGTAAATACGGTCAGAAATACCCATCACCAGCTTCATATCATGTTCAATCAACAGCACCGACACCTTGTGTTCGCCACGCAGCTCCGCAATCAGCGCGTCCAGCTCATGGGTCTCTTTCGGGTTAAGACCCGCTGCCGGTTCATCCAGCATCAGGATCTCCGGGCGCGTCACCATGCAGCGCGCAATCTCCAGCCGACGCTGCTGACCATAGGCCAGATTACCCGCCTGACGGTTTGCCAGATCCAGCAGACCCACCCGCTCCAGCCAGGTCGCCGCACGATCCAGCGCCTCGCTCTCACTGCGGCGAAACGCCGGGGTTTTCAGCAGGCCGGAAAATACGCCGCTTTTCAGATGCTGATGCTGCGCGACCAGCAGGTTCTCAATCACGGTCATCTCACGGAACAGGCGGACGTGCTGGAAAGTCCGCACAATGCCCATCCGCGCAATCTTCTGGCCCGGCAGCCCTTCCAGATGCTGCTCACGCAATTTGATCGTGCCGCCGGTGGGCTTGTAAAAGCCGGTCAGGCAGTTGAACACGGTGGTTTTACCGGCACCGTTGGGGCCAATCAGTGAAACGATCTCCTGCGGACGCAGCTCCAGTGCCACATTGTTCACGGCTAACAGACCGCCGAAGCGCATCATCAGGCCTTCAACGGCTAATAAAGGCTGAATCATGCCTGTTCTCCTTTTTTAGCGGCTCTGAGCTTCAGATGCGGACGCTTCATCGGTAACAATCCCTGCGGACGCCAGATCATCATCAACACCATCAGGCCACCCAGCACCAGCATGCTGTACTCATTAAGATCGCGCATCAGCTCGCGTGACACCACCAGCAGAATGGCGGCCAGAATCACCGCAAACTGCGAGCCCATCCCACCCAGTACCACAATCGCCAGCACAAAGGCGGACTCGACAAAGGTAAAGGACTCCGGACTGACAAAGCCCTGACGCGCCGCGAACAGACTACCGGCAAAGCCCGCAAATGCGGCACTGATGGTAAAGGCGGTCAGCTTGATGCGGGTCGGACTCAGGCCCAGTGAACGGCAGGCAATCTCATCCTCGCGCAGCGCTTCCCAGGCCCGGCCCAGCGGCATCCGCAGCAGCCGGTTGATCACAAAAAGCGTCAGTACTACCAGCAGCAGCGCCACCAGGTAGAGAAAGATGATGCGGTCGCTGGGATCGTACTTCAGCCCAAAGAAGTTGTGGAAAGTATCCCAGCCGCCTTCACGCGGCGTACGGCCAAACTCCAGACCAAACAGCGTCGGTTTAGGGATCTGGCTGATGCCATTTGGCCCGCCGGTCAGGGCGGTATTGTTCAGCAGCAGAATACGTACGATCTCACCGAAGCCCAGCGTCACAATCGCCAGATAGTCGCCGCGCAGTCGCAGTACCGGGAAGCCCAGCAGCAGGCCAAACAGCGCCGCAACCATGCCAGAGAGCGGCAGGCACTGCCAGAAGCCAAGACCGTAATAGTGGTTCAGCAGCGCAAAAGTATAAGCGCCGATGGCGTAGAAGCCGCCATAACCCAGTACCAGCAGGCCAGAAAGACCGACCACCACGTTTAAGCCCAGACCGAGCATCACGTAGATCAGCGTCATGGTAGCGATATCGACGGTGCCGCGTGACACCAGGAATGGCCAGGCAACCGCCGCGATAATCAGCACCGCCATCACCAGCTTCTGCTTCGGCGTCGAGCCATCCAGACCAGGCAACACCAGCGCCGGACCGGAGATTTTCTTTAGGCCGCTTTGCCAGATCGGACGCAGCAGCTGGAACAGAAACACCACCGCACAGCCTGCGGCGATCCAGTTCCAGCGCACGCTACCGGCGTTCTGCACCACCAGATTCGTGCCATCCAGATTCAGGCGCAGTCCCATAAAGAAGGTGGCCAGCACCAGCAGCATCAGGGAAGAGATCAGGGCGTTGATAAAAGAGGTCTTCATACTTTTTCGACCTCCGGACGGCCCAGAATCCCGGTCGGCATCACCAGCAGCACCACAATCAGCAGGGCAAACGAAACCACATCTTTATATTCCGTGCTGAGATACGCAGAAGTCAGCGCTTCAGCAATCCCCAGCACCAGGCCGCCAATCATGGCACCCGGAATACTGCCAATCCCACCCAGCACGGCAGCGGTGAAGGCTTTCATGCCCGCCATAAAGCCGATGAAGGGGTTGATCGAACCGTAAAACTGGCCCAGTAATACGCCCGCGACTGCCGCCATCGCGGCACCGATCACAAAGGTCAGCGAGATCACGCGGTCGGTGTTAATCCCCAGCAGGCTGGCCATTTTCAGGTCTTCTGCGCAGGCGCGACAGGCGCGGCCCATGCGGGAGTAACGGATAAAGGTGGTCAGCGCCAGCATCGCCAGGAAGGTCACCACCCAGATCACAATCTGCATGGTAGAGATGGTCGCGGCAAAACCGTTGCTCTCGCCTACCGTCCACTGTCCGGTGATCAGGCTCGGCAGCGCCAGGTCGCGTGAACCCTGGGTCAGGCTGACGTAGTTTTGCAGGAATATCGACATCCCGATGGCGGAGATCAGCGCAATCAGGCGCTTGGATGAACGCACAGGCCGGTAGGCGACGCGCTCAATGCTCCAGCCGTAAGCGCTGGAGATAATGACTGCCATCACAAAGCCAGCTGCAATCATCAGCCAGGTGGTGTCGATGCCCATCATCATCAGGGCGGCAATCACGATAAAGGAGACATAGCTACCGATCATGTAAACCTCGCCGTGGGCGAAGTTAATCATGCCGATAATGCCGTAAACCATGGTGTAACCGATGGCGATCAGCGCGTAGGTGCTTCCCAGGGTCACACCATTAAACATCTGCTGAATAAAATAGAGGAACTGCTCGGACATACCTTGACCCTTACTTAACCGATCGCAGGCGATCGGGGTACAAAAAACGCCTGGCAGACGGGCACCAGGCGTTCGTGTCGCTGGTCAGGGGAAACCGGTTATCCGGCTTCCCGCTCACCACAAAACAGCCTGGTTTATTTCACAGCGGTCGAGGTGCCATCGGCATGCCATTTGAAGACGCCGAATTCAAAGCCCTTAAGATCGCCCTTCTCATCCCAGTTCAGGTTGCCCATCACGGTTGGGACCGCAGCGCCTTCCTTGAGGTTTTTCACGATAGCGTCCGGCTCTGCGCTCTTGCTGCGCTCCATGCCGGTTGCCAGCGACTGCAGTGCTGCATAGGTGGTCCAGACGAACGGGCCGGTCGGATCCAGTTTCTTCGCTTTCAGCGCGTCCACAATCGGTTTGTTGGTTTCAACCTGGTCGTAGCGTTTCGGCAGAGTCACCAGCATGCCTTCAGAGGCTGCACCGGCGATGTTCGACAGCGAGGCGTTACCCACGCCTTCTGGTCCCATAAATTGAGTTTTCAGACCCGCAGCGCGCGCCTGACGCACGATCTGCCCCATTTCCGGGTAGTAACCGCCGAAATAGACGAAATCGACGTTCTCTTTCTTGAAGCGGGCCACCAGCGTAGAGAAATCTTTATCGCCTGCGGTGATCCCTTCAAACATCACGATATTAGCGCCCTGCTTTTTCAGGCTCTCCTGCACGGAGCGCGCCAGGCCTTCGCCATACTGCTGTTTGTCATGCACCACAGCGATACGCTGCGGTTTCAGCTCGGTCATGACGTATTTCGCGGCGGTCGGCCCCTGATCGGAGTCGAGGCCGGTGGTGCGCATAATCAGTTTATAGCCACGGGAAGTCAGGTCAGGTGCGGTCGCGGCCGGGGTGATCATCAGCACGCCTTCATCTTCATAGATGTCAGACGCCGGCTGGGTGGAGGAAGAGCAGAGGTGGCCGATGACATAGCGGATGCCGTCGTTAATCACCTTGTTTGCAACCGCAACCGCCTGTTTCGGGTCACAGGCGTCGTCATATTTCACCGCTACCAGCTTGTTGCCGTTAACGCCGCCTTTGGCATTGATATCTTCAATCGCCTGCGTTGCGCCGGCGAACTGCATGTCGCCGTACTGCGCCACTGGACCCGACATTGCGCCGACAATGGCCACTTTGATATCTTCAGCCAGCGCCGCATGGCTCATCGCCAGTGCTACACATCCCGCCAGTAATGCGCGACCTTTCATTTTCATCCTGACTACCCCATTTGTTTTGTCGTGTATGTTGTGAGTGCTTGCGTTGCCAGATAAAGTCGAAAACTGATTAATGATGAATGAGTTAGCGTACTTTTCTGACATTTATTAGTAATAAGGCTTTATTTTTCAGGTTATTAAACAGGAAGTTTCTTCTGTAAATCAACTGACACATTCAGAATTGACCGGGTTAAACAGCATAATACACTGGATGCAACGGCCGGTTTATAACCACTTTGCCAGCGCGTTATGCTGGATTGATCGCCCGCTATCCAGGTTTACTCCTGTTATCCTGGCATCCAGGCCATCTTTTGACCTGTTTTATTGATGAAAATGTGGTGGCCCTCTGGTTGTATACTTTCGCTACACTTTCCCCTTTTTTAGAGGTTTTTGTTATGAAGCTCACTATCCAGCGCCTGACTGCGCTGACGCCGCAGGACCGCATCGATCTTGGCAAAGTCTGGCCGGATCTGGAGATGGAAAAACTGGAACAGGGTTTGAGTGAGTCTCATCGTCTTTACGCGGCGCGTTTTAACGACCGCCTGCTGGCGGGTTTGCAGCTGGAAATTTCCGGCATCCACGGCAAGGTTCACCGGCTGGCGGTGCGCGATGTCACCCGGCGACGCGGGGTAGGCCAGTATTTGCTGGAGGAGACGATCAGGCAGAATGGTTCAATCGCGGACTGGTGGATTGCCGATGATGGCAGTGACGATCAGCAGGTACGCGCGGCGTTTATGCAGGCGTGTGGCTTCAGGGCGCAGAGTGACGGCTGGATACGGGCGGCAGACTAGCCGGACGCAGAAAACAAAAAGGGCGACATCATCTGTCGCCCCTTAAGGTGTTGAAGTGCGTTACGCTTCAATCGCCATACGCAGTTTCTTCATAGCGTTCTTTTCCAGCTGCCGGACACGTTCGGCGGATACGCCGTACTGATCGGCCAGCTCCTGCAGCGTGGTTTTATTGTCTTCGTCCAGCCAGCGGGCGCGAATGATGTGCTGACTACGCTCATCCAGACCTTCCATCGCATAGCTCAGCTTGTCAGCCGCGTGCGCATCCCAGTTGTCCTCTTCGATGCCGTCGGCAAAGTCAGAGGTTTTATCCTGCAGATACAGCACCGGTGCCATAGAACGGCCTTCGCTGCTCTCGTCGTCGGCAGACATATCAAAGGTCATATCCTGCGCGGCCATACGCGATTCCATTTCGCGCACGTCTTTGCTGCTTACGCCCAGCTCGCGCGCAACCATCTCGACTTCGTCCTGATTGAACCAGCCCAGACGCTGCTTGGTTTTACGCAGGTTAAAGAACAGCTTACGCTGTGCTTTGGTGGTCGCGACTTTCACGATACGCCAGTTACGCAGCACGTATTCGTGAATCTCCGCTTTAATCCAGTGCACGGCGAACGAAACCAGACGCACGCCCACTTCAGGGTTGAAGCGACGCACCGCTTTCATCAGGCCGATGTTACCTTCCTGGACCAGGTCAGCCTGTGGCAGACCATAGCCGGAGTAATTACGAGCGATATGAACTACAAAGCGTAGGTGTGACAGGATCAGCGTCTTAGCTGCTTCCAGATCGCCCTGGTAATGCAGCCGTTCAGCCAGCGCTTTTTCCTCTTCTGCCGAAAGCATCGGCCAGGTATTCGCCGCCCGGACGTAAGACTCCAGGTTGCCAAGAGGAGCAATAGCTAAAGTTTGCATTTCTTTGGTCATTCAAACCCTCACATATTCAGTGGAATTGCCGCACATTTCCCTGCGCAGACGATACATTACGTCAACGTCACGCGAGATCCGAAAGCAATCTGTGCTACTTAGAGTGATAAAGTTATCCACAAGTTCAATTATAGCAGTGAATATTTTACACACAGATGACAGGAAGGGAAGAGGGGAAAATCCTCTGCACCCACCATCGGTAGCAGAGGACCATTATAACAAAAAAATGTTGCAGGCGTTTACTGCGGCGTAAATCGACGTAAATGTTGTACCGTCGCCAGCCAGGCTGCGACCCAGCCGATGATGGCCGCAATCAGCAGCAGCAGTAGCGCTTCATCCCAGGAAAAGCCTTCCAGCGAGAAAGTGGTACCAAATACGGTTGCCACACTGGCGACGACCGACTGCAGACGCAGCACCAGCACTTCTGACAGCAGCAGCGACAGAACTGCCCCACTGAAGCCCAGCAGCGCTCCGCCGTAGAGGAACGGACGCAGGATAAAGCCGTCAGTGGCACCAATCAGCTTCTGCACGTTAATGGTGTCGCGCCGGGCAAAGATGCTAAGACGGACGCTGTTACCGATCACCAGGAAGACCGCTACAATCATCAGCACGCCAATCATTGAGGCGATTTGCCCCACCAGCCCGGTCAGCGCCGCCAGCCGCGCAAACCAGCTGTCATCCATTCGCACTTCATCCACGCCCTGCACTTTGCTCACCCGATCGCGCAGGCTCTGCATGGTGTCTGAGTTCTGGAAGTTGAGTTTAGGCGTGATGATGGTCACCGCAGGCAGCGGATTCTGCTCCAGCATATCCATTGCGCCACCAAAGCCTGACCAGTTACGGAATTCGTTTAGCGCCTCTTCCCGCGTCAGGTAGTTGACGTTATCCACGCCTTCAACCTGCTTGAGCTGTGCCACCACATTTTCTGCCGCCGTATCATCCAGCGTTTTGGAGAGATAAACGGTCAACTGCGGCGCCGGATACCACTGTGTGGCTGCCTGGCTGACGTTTTTCCACACCATGTAGCAGACGCTGGGCAGCGTCAGTGAAATAGCGATGACCATTACTGTCAGCAGCGTGGCCAGCGGCTGACGCCACATGTCCGAAAGTGTGCCTCGCAGCGCATAGCGCCACTGCTCCTGCCAGCCGCCCTTCAGCGCTTTACTCTTCGACTTCGACGGCTGCTTCGCTTTCGGTGCAGCCGGACGTTTAATGCGTTTATTGACCATCGTGGCCTCCGTGCAGACGTCCCTGATTCAGCGTCATCATCCGGTAGTTGCGTCGGGCGATCAGGCCGCTGTCATGCGTCGCCATCAGGACGGTGACGCCGACGCGGTTAAACTCTTCAAACAGGCGCAGAATGTCTTCTGACAGCGCATCGTCAAGGTTACCGGTCGGTTCATCGGCCAGCAGCACGGCCGGCTTGTTCACCACCGCACGGGCGATGCCCACACGCTGCTGTTCACCGCCCGAAAGCTGAATCGGATAACTTTTCGCTTTGTCGAGCAGGCCCACTTTATCCAGCGCCGCCGAAACGCGACGACGGATATCCTCACCGCTGGCACCGGAAATAATCAGCGGGATCGCCACATTGTCATAAACCGACCGATCCATCAGCAGGTGGTGATCCTGGAAGATCATGCCAATCTGACGACGCAGGAAAGGCACCTCACTATTACGCAGGCGGGAAATGTCATGGCCGCTGAACCAGATTTTTCCGGCACTCGGGCGCTCAATGCCACAAATCAGCTTCAGCAAGGTACTTTTACCGGCACCGGAGTGGCCGGTCAGAAACGCCATTTCGCCGGGACGCAGATGGAAATCTACCCCCTGCAGCGCCTGACGTCCGCCGAGATATGCCTTACTGACCTCTTCAAAGCGAATCATCCTAATTAGTCCTCTCGGGCAAACAGTGCCTCAATAAAATCTTCCGCCTTAAACGGCCGTAAATCTTCAATGCCTTCACCGACGCCGATGTAGCGAATCGGAATACCGAACTGATCGGCCACCGAGAAGATCACGCCGCCTTTGGCGGTGCCATCCAGCTTAGTGAGCGCAATCCCGGTCAGGCCGACGGCTTCATTAAACAGTCGGGCCTGGCTGACCGCATTCTGTCCGGTGCTGGCATCCAGCGTCAGCATCACTTCGTGAGGCGCGGAATCATCCAGCTTTTTCATCACGCGGGTGATTTTCTTCAACTCTTCCATCAGGTGCGATTTGTTCTGCAGACGACCCGCCGTATCGGCTATCAGCACGTCAACGCCGCGTGATTTCGCGGCCTGAATGGCATCGAAGATCACCGAAGCGGAATCTGCGCCGGTATGCTGCGCAATGACCGGAATGTTATTACGCTGGCCCCACACCTGCAGTTGCTCAACCGCCGCGGCGCGGAAGGTATCACCGGCCGCTAACATCACGGACTTGCCCTCGGCCTGATACTGGCGCGCCAGCTTACCGATGGTGGTGGTTTTACCCACGCCATTGACGCCCACCATCAGGATGACAAACGGCGTTTTGCCTGACACGTCCAGTGGCGCATCCACTTTCGCCAGAATCGAGGCCATCTCTGCTTTCAGCAGGCCGTAGAGCGCTTCCGCGTCACGCAACTGCTTGCGGTTTGCCTGCTGGGTCAGGTTGTTGATGATGCGGCGCGTGGTATCCACGCCCACATCCGCAATCAGCAACTGCTCTTCCAGCTCGTCAAACAGGTCATCATCAATCTTTTTGCCACGGAACAGGCTGACAAAACCGGAACCGAGGTTCTGACGGGTCTTGACCAGGCTGCGCTTCAGGCGGGCAAAGAAACCCTCTTTGCTGGGACGCTCCTGCTCCTGCACGATGAGCGGCGCGGCGGCCAGCGGCAGATCGCTGACGGTATCGGATAACGATTCAGTCGGTTCCTGGTCAGTGACGTCGGCGTCACCCAGAGACAGTGCGGTCAGCTCTTCGTCGGTCAGCGGCGCGTCTGCTTCGCTATCCTGAGTTTCAGCGATCGCTGCGTCATCCTGCACCTGTGGCGTGAGCACTTCGTTGTTCAACGGGGCTTCGCTGTGCGGGGGTTCGACGATCTCTGCATCGCCCAGCGCCAGCGCCGTCAGCTCTTCTTCGCTTAACGGCGCCTCGGTTTCGCTGTGCGGGATGTCAACGATTTCTGCGTCGCCGAGCGCCAGTGCCGTCAGCTCCTCTTCGCTTAACGGCGCGTCTGCGGGTTCCGCATCAGCGATCGGCGTAACCACATCGTCGGCGTCGATAACCGGCGCCGCGTCATGTTCAGGTGCAGCAACTTCCAGTAGCGCTTCAGAGTCGGCCTCAATCGGCTCAGCCTCATCCAGCACCGCGGGTGCTGATTCATGCGGCGCTGCCGCAGTGACTTCCGCCTCACGCTGCTGTCCGGCCACCGTTTCGGTGATGACGACAGTCTCTTCCGCTTGTGCTTCAGCCTGGCTTAATGCCGGGGCTTCCTGTTCTGTCTGCTGCTGTTCGGGCTGAGCGACCTCTGGTGTCTGCTCCTCTGCTGCAGGTTGTTTCTCTTCCTCTTTGCCAAATCCCAGCCAGGAAAAAAAGCCACGTTTTTTCTCTTTTGCCATTGTGTGACGACACTCCTCGATGGCTTTGTCCCGGTCGCGCGTGGTTTCCAGGGGTAAATCAATGAAATTGGTCAGCGCCAGACCGGCGTAAACCGCAGAATAATGCATGACTTCAGCAACTCAGTAGTCTAACACTTTCCAGCCAGCTCACCACAGCACCCTTTTTTAACGTTTCTTCTCACCGATTCGCCCGTTAAACTACGCAACAAATTATGACGAGTTGTGAGCAAGATGAATAAAAACCCCCGCAGTACAGGCGGTGCCGGGCAGATTCGCATCATTGGCGGTCAGTGGCGCGGACGCAAATTGCCGGTGCCGGACAGCGCCGGACTGCGCCCGACCACCGATCGGGTTCGCGAGACGCTGTTTAACTGGCTGGCCCCGGTGCTGCCAGAGGCGCGCTGCCTTGATTGCTTTGCCGGTAGCGGCGCATTAGGACTGGAAGCGCTGTCGCGTTACGCGGGATCGGCGACGTTGCTGGAACTGGAACGTCCGGTGGCACAGCAGTTAACAAAAAATCTGCAGACGCTGCGCGCTACGAATGCCACCGTGGTTCAGACCAATGCGCTAAACTGGCTGGCACAGGCGGGTACACCCTTTGACGTGGTGTTTATCGATCCGCCGTTTCGTCAGGGATTGCTGGAGCAGACGCTACAGTTGCTGGAGCAGAATAACTGGCTGGCCGATCAGGCGCTGATTTACGTCGAAAGTGAAGTGGAAAATGGCGCACCGCCGGTGCCGCCAGAGTGGGATCTTTATCGCGAGAAAATAGCCGGACAAGTGGCTTATCGTTTGTATCAACGTCAACAGGAGACGCAGGATGTTACTTAATTTGGGGCGTCTGTTGATGCTATGCGTGTGGGGATTTTTACTGGCTAATCTGGTCCATCCCTACCCGAAGCCACTGACTTATTTTATCAACGTTGCACTGATCTTCATGATCCTGATGCATGGTCTGCAACTGGTATTACTGCGCACGACGCAGACCAAAGATGCACCGCCGATTGACCGCGTCACCCAGGCGAAAGTGTTTCTGTTTGGCGTGTTTGAACTGGTCGCCTGGCAGAAGAAAAACTTCCCTCGCAAAAAGTAGTGTCGGGCGGGCGCAATGCCCGCCTTACTGCACGGGCGTGAAGCTGATAAAGCGCGTGCCCTGCATCTTCAGCTCTCCTCTCGCGCCTTTATCCAGCTGATGATACTCCCCCACTTTAAGCCGCACTTTGATGTCGCTGTCACCGTTCAGCGGATGAAACAGCACCTCATACCGCATCTCTTCCCCGGCGATGACTTCACGCTGCCGTGAACGACGATTAGGCGAAGGGAATTCACGTTTGGTTTTGACTTCAGCCTGCAGAGCACGCGTGGGGGAGGCATCATTCACCGCAGCCTCACGCCGTTGTTTAATAAACTGACGACTCGCTAGCACGGCAATAATCGCCAGAACGATGATAAAGATTAACGGTGGTTTGCTCATAGCGCTCTCATGCCTGTTAAATCAGGCGGCAAAGCATACAACCAGAGTTGCCTGATTGTCACATCTCAGAGGCTTAACCTAAACTGGAAGGGATATTTTGGGATCTTTCACCATTTTGAGTAAAAAAGGGAGAAACAATGCTCTGGTCTTTCCTCGCTGTACTTTTCTCCGGCTGGCTCTATGTCGATGCCACCTATCGCGGCCCACAATGGCAGCGCTGGCTGTTTAAGCCCGTCACGCTGCTGCTGCTGGTCGGGCTCGCCTGGCAGGCTCCGGTGCTGCAAACCACGGACTATCTGATTCTGGCCGGTCTGGTTGCGACACTGGTCGGTGATGCGTTAACGCTACTGCCGCGTCAGCAGATGCTCTATGCCGTCGGGGCGTTTTTCCTGTCGCACCTGCTCTATACGCTCTGCTTCGCCGCCAGCATGACCATGACCTTCTTCTGGCCGATTCCGCTGACGCTGCTCATCATCGGTGCCGCTCTGATTGGCATCATCTGGAGCCGACTGGAGGATCTGCGCTGGCCTGTCTGCACCTTTATTGGCATGACGGTAGTGATGACCTGGATAGCGACCGAGCAGTACTTCTTCCGTCCGACCGATTATAGCTTCTCGATCATGGCCGGTGCCGGTCTGCTGCTGCTCGCCAACGCGGTCTGGTTTATCTCGCACTATCGTCGTCGCTTCAGCGCTGACAGCGCGATTGTGGCCGCCTGCTACTTTGCCGGTCACTTTATGATCGTGCGTTCACTGTGGGTCGTCTGAAAAATTAGTCTTGACTCTGGAGTTCACTCCAGAGTGTAGGATAAGGGATGAGCAACGTTGCTCATCCCGCGACTCTTACACTCCGGAGGTCATATGCATCAACATCACGCCTGTGGCTGCGGCAAACCGCGTGCCAGCCACGCCGCAGCAAAACCGCTGTGCCAGGTTCGTCAGGCCCGTCCACTCTCTCTTTCTATTCATGCTGCTACGCCCGTGACGGCGGATACGGCAGGCTGCTGCTGTGACTGCAACAGCAGCCCTGGCAATGAGGCCGACACTGCTGAGGAAAGCGACCGGCGAGGTGCCTGGCCCTTTAGCTGGCAAATCAGCGGCATGGATTGCCCGGGCTGCGCCCGCACCATTGAAACCGCCGTCCGCCAGGTAAACGGCGTGACCGATGCCCGCGTACTGTTCAGCAGCGAGAAGCTGGTGGTGAACGCTGACAACGATGTACAAAGCGCCGTTGAACAGGCGGTAAAAAAAGCCGGTTTCCAGCTTGCTACACCTTCGGAGACGCCGTCCGCAAGCTCGCGCTGGCAGCAGAACCGGATACTGATTTTGCTGGCGCTGCTGGTGCTCGCCAGCAGCGTTCTCAGCCAGTTTGCACCCGTCTGGGGCGATCGGCTGTTTGTGCTGACCACCCTGGTCGGCCTGGTCCCGGTCGCGCGCGGTGCCTGGCAGCGTCTGCGCAGCGGATCGCCTTTTACCATTGAGACATTAATGACGCTGGCGTCGGCAGGCGCGTTGATCATTGGCGCGCATGCAGAAGCCGCCATGGTGCTGGTGCTGTTTCAGCTGGGCGAACAGCTGGAAAGCTATGCTGCCTCCAGGGCACGCAGCGGCGTCACCAGCCTGATGGCGCTGCGGCCTGAATCGGCGATTCGCCTGAAACAGGGCAAGCGCAGTGAGGTGCCGCTGGCGGCGCTGCAACCGGGTGATGTGATTGAAGTCGCGGCGGGCAGCCGTTTGCCGGTCGATGGCTGTTTAATCAGCCCGCTCGCCAGTTTCGATGAAAGCGCGCTGACCGGTGAGTCACTGCCGGTCACCCGCGCCAGCGGTGAAAAAATCCTGGCCGGTGCCACCAGCGTGGATCGGCTGGTGACGCTGGAAGTGGTGTCAAAACCGGGGGAAAGCGCGATTGACCGTATCCTGCAGCTGATTGAGGAAGCAGAAACGCACCGTGCGCCGGTTGAACGCTTTATCGATCAGTTCAGCCGCATCTATACGCCGCTGGTGATGCTGCTGTCGCTGCTGGTGATGGTGGTGCCACCCCTGCTCTTCGCAGGCGACTGGCAGCCGTGGATCTACAAAGGACTGACCCTGCTGCTGATTGGCTGCCCCTGTGCGCTGGTGATCTCTGTGCCAGCCGCGATTACTTCCGGGCTGGCTGCGGCGGCGCGTCAGGGTGCACTGATTAAAGGTGGTGCGGCGCTGGAACGCCTGAGTTCGCTGCGCAGGATGGCCTTTGATAAAACCGGCACCCTGACGCTGGGCAAGCCCCAGCTGACGCAGATCCTGCGGTTTGGCACAGCCAGCGAGTCAGAGATGCTGGCGTTAAGCGCTGCGGCGGAACAGGGTGCGACCCATCCGCTGGCCAGCGCTATCGTGGCGGCCGCGCAGGCGCGTGATCTGGTCATTCCTGACGCGCAGGATCAGCAGGTACAGGCGGGACGCGGCATCAGTGCGCGGGTCTCAGGCCAGCAGATTCAGCTGCTGACGCCCGGCCATACGCCCGGCCTGACGCCGCAGCAAAGCGCGCAGATTGCGCAGCAGGAAGCCGAAGGTGAAACCCTGGTGGTACTGATGCGCGATGGCGAGGCGCTCGGTGCGCTGGCCCTGCGCGATCAGCTGCGCGACGATGCCGTGGAGGCGTTAAAAGCGCTGAAAAAGCTGGGCATTGAGAGCCTGATGCTGACCGGCGATAACCCGCGCGCGGCAGCAACCATTGCTCACCAGCTCGATATTGATTATCGCGCCAGCCTGCTGCCTGCCGATAAGGTGGCGGCCATCCGTGAACTGAGTCAGCAGCAGCCGCTGGCGATGATCGGAGATGGCATTAACGACGCCCCGGCGATGAAAGCAGCAACGCTGGGCATTGCGATGGGCAGCGGCACCGATGTCGCGCTGGAAGCGGCCGATGCGGCCCTGACGCGGAATCAGCTCAGCAACCTGGCCCCGATGATTGCGCTGGCGCGTCGTACGCGGCGCATCATCCGCCAGAATATCGGCATTGCGCTGGGGCTGAAGGCGATTTTCCTGGTCACCACCCTGCTGGGTCTGACCGGACTCTGGCTGGCGGTGCTGGCAGATTCCGGTGCGACCGCGCTGGTCACCGCCAACGCGCTGCGGTTACTGCGGCGCCGCGACTGAGTAAAAGGTTCTGTCTGAAGAGTAGGGTTAACGGCGGCCTGAACGGCTGCTGTTAACCCGCCATACCTTTGCGGATCAGAAACTGATAGGGCAGCGTGTCGGTCTGCTGTGCCAGCAGGCCATGTTCCATGAAGCGGCAGAAGCCGGGAATATCGCGGGTCGTCGCCGGATCATCGGCGATAATCAGTAACGTCTCGCCATCCTGCAGGCTGCGTACGGTTTTGCGCACCATCATCACCGGCTCCGGGCAACGCAGGCCACGGGCGTCCAGCTGATGGTCGGCAGAGGAAAAAGCATCGCTCATAATCAACTCGGTTCAGGTAAAGGGCGCTCATTCTAGCGCGTGTTGGCGGTGAAGCAAGGCGATAACGATTGCGTTAAAATTAACCATTGCATAAAAAGCACAACGCGGTAATATGCCGCCGCTTTTTGCTCATAAAACTGCCAGGCGCTGCCCGAACAGCGTCCCGCAATGGGTTCCCTCACCCCAACATTAAAAAGGTTGAATATGCTCGCATTTTCTTCACGTCAGCGCATGCATGCGCTTTTCTGGTTATCGCTGTTTCACCTGCTGGTGATCACCTCCAGTAACTACCTGGTTCAGTTGCCGATCTCTGTCTTTGGCTTCCACACCACCTGGGGTGCGTTCAGCTTTCCGTTTATCTTCCTGGCGACCGATCTCACCGTGCGTATTTTTGGCGCACCGCTGGCCCGACGCATTATTCTGGCCGTGATGATCCCGGCGCTGTTTATCTCTTACGCTGTCTCGGCGCTGTTCTATCAGGGTGAATGGCAGGGCTGGCAGGCGCTGGAAGTGATGAACCTGTTTGTTGCCCGTATCGCCTGCGCCAGCTTTATGGCTTATGCACTGGGTCAGATCCTCGACGTTCATGTATTTAACCGTCTGCGTCGTCTGCCTCAGTGGTGGATAGCACCCGGCTGCGCCATGTTCCTGGGGAATATCAGCGATACGCTGGCCTTCTTCTTTATCGCCTTCTATAAAAGCCCCGATGCGTTTATGGCGCAGCACTGGGTCGAGATCGCCCTGGTGGATTACAGCTTCAAAGTGCTGATCTGCATGGTCTTCTTCCTGCCCGCCTACGGCGTACTGCTCAATGCTGCGCTAAAACGTCTGGCTGAACGCCAGACCGCCCGCCAGGTCAATTTCGGCTAATATCCCATACGGTTTCCGTTACTATCCGCTAAGATCTTCTGACAATCATCAGGTTGCGTTTGCAACCTGATTCCTGTTGTATTAATGCCTGACTGGAAACTTAAAAAAGGGATTCTGATGCGCAACCTGGTGAAATATGTAGGAATGGGTTTACTGGTACTTGGCCTGGCGGCCTGTGACCAGAAGAAAGATGAAGCGGCGAACGACAACGGCGTCAGTGCCAGTCAGTCGGCGCAGACCGTCACGCTGATGGATGGCAAACTGAGCTTCTCACTGCCACCAGGCATGTCAGATAAAAGCGGTAAACTGGGTTCGCAGACCACGAACATGCACGTTTATGCGGATGAAACCGGAGCCCGCGCCATTATTGTGATTGCCGGTGACCCGACCAGTGACGGGCTGGATGTGCTGTCGAAGCGCATGGAACAGCAGCAGCGCAACCGCGATCCGCAGTTGCAGGTGGTGTCGAACAAATCTGTGACGCTGAAAGATCAGCCCGCTCAGCAGCTGGATACCGTGATTTCTGCCAACAACCAGACTTCATGGTCTTCCGTGGTTCTGGCAAAAGTGGATGGCAAACTGGTGACGCTGCAGATTACGCTGCCAGGCGATAACCAGCAGCAGGCCCAGAGCGATGCTGACAGCATTGTGAAAAGCATTACGCTGAAGTAAAACAAAAGGCGGGCTTCCCACAGGGAAGCCCGCCTCAGACTGCTGACAAACCCACATCAGGGTGAGTCTGGCAGCAATGAATAAACTCAATGCGCAGGGAACACGGTCAGAGGAGGAAAGCGTCCCGCGGCAGGGACGGCGCGGGCCGAGCATGCCATGGATGGCGGTTTTTGCGTCTTTCCGATCTGACCGTGTTCCCTTCGCAGGCTCGGTCTTACCGCTACCGAGCTGGACTTTGTCAAAAATCTCAATGCTGGCTTCCCACAGGGAAGCCAGCCTTTATTCAGAGCACGTTATAACCCTGTATTTTCCCGAATATATTTCCGCGCTTTCACCGCATACTCAAACGGATTGGCCAGCGCCGGATCCTGCTCCGCTTCCACCACCATCCAGCCTTTGTAGCCGTAATCGTCCAGGATTTTAAACACTGGCTTAAAGTCGATCACGCCATCGCCCGGCACGGTAAAGGTGCCCTTTTTCACCCCTTCCAGGAACGAGAGATGATTCTCGCGTACCTCAGCGACCACCTCATCACGCACATCCTTGAGATGCACGTGGAAGATGCGCGGCAGATATTTTTCCAGTACCGCCAGCATCTTCTGCTGGGAGCCTTCGGAGTAGTAGACGTGGCCGGTGTCATAGAGCAAACCAACCTGCTCGTCGGTCATCGCCATAAACCGGTCGATCTCTTCAGTGGTCTGAATGCCGGTGCCCATGTGGTGATGCAGCGTCACGCGCATCCCCTTCTCTGCTGCGATGCGAGCCAGTTCGTTGTAGCCTTCTGCGGTTAACCGCCACTCTTCATCGCTGAAAATCGCTTTCTCTTCAAACACTGCCAGCGTGGTGCCCTGAATACTTTTACTCTGCTCAGAACAGCCAATCACCCGCGCGCCCATCGCATGCAGGAAGTTCATATGCTCGATGAACTGTTCGATGGTTTTCTCTTTGTCGCCGTTGGCAAAAAAGGTGCTGAACCAGGCGTTGCAGATTTCGATGCCGCGAATATCGAGCATCGGTTTCAGAATCGCCGGATCGCGCGGATATTTGCTACCCACTTCACTGCCGGTAAAGCCCGCCAGCGCCATCTCACTGACGGTCTGCTGGAAGGTATTTTCACTGCCGAGATCCGGCATGTCATCGTTGGTCCAGCCGATCGGCGCGATCGCCAGTTTTACATTCTCTTTGTTCATCTTCTTATTCCCGGATGGAGCGCGGCCAGGCCGCAGAGAGAGCTAAATCAGTTATAGAAAGCAGGACGTGGTGGCATCTCTACCGGCTCAATCGCACCACTGTTCTGCGCTTTGATGCAGGCATCGGCGGCCACGGAGGCGGCGAAGCCATCCCAGGCAGAAGGACCGGTAAGCTGACCCGCTTTGATGTCATTGATAAACGCCTGCAGCTCAACGTCATACGCCTCAATAAAGCGATCTTTCCAGTCCACCAGAATGGTATTCGACAGGCGGGCATCTTTGCGAAGCTGCACCGAAGAAGGCTCTGGCAGGCGGGCAATACCCTCTTCACCGACCACTTCACACTGAATGTCATACCCGTAAGCGCAGTTAACGAAGATCTCGACGTCGATGCGCACCCCTTTGTGGGTTTCGAACAGGACGATCTGCGGGTCTTTCAGCTGACCATGGGTCTTCGACGTCACGCGCGGGAAGATCACCTGTACCGTTTTATAGTCGTCACTGGTCAGCCAGCGCAGCACATCCAGCTCATGGATCAGGGTATTCGTGATCGCCATAGGCGTGGTGTAGTTCTCCGGCACGGTCGGGTTACGGTGCGCGCAGTGCAGCATCAGCGGCTCACCGATATCGCCATCGGTGATCACTTTTTTCAGGGCGCGATAGCCCGCATCGTAAGGACGCATAAAGCCGACCTGCACCAGGCGTTTACCCGCCTGAATCTCTGCATCCACCACCCGGCGGCAGCCTTCGGCACTCATCGCCAGCGGTTTTTCACAGAAGACCGGTTTACCGGCGGCAATCGCCGCCAGGGTGAACTCTTCGTGGGTCGGATCCCATGAGGTGACCAGCACCGCATCGACGTTGGGTGACTGAATCACATCGTGACCATTTTCAAACACCGCCGCCTCAATATTCAGGCGTTGCAGGGCAGCACGCGCGCCGTCGACATTGATATCAGAGACAGCAACCACCTGAGCCCCCTGCAGCACATGGCTGCAGCGGCGAATATGTTCCTGACCAATTGCACCTGTACCAATGACGCCAAGTTTCAAAGTCATAATTACACCTGTGTAGGGTTCGTACGGAGAAGAGGAAAACGGGCCGCAGCACGGCCCGGAAATCAGTATTTGCGCGCCTGATCCAGATGGCTGTTGAGCTTGTCCGCCACCGCCTGAGCGCGTTCGGTTTTCGACGCCTGCGCCACGCCGACATGCCACCAGCTGAAATATTTGTGGATCATGGTTTTTGGCAGCACTTTGATGTCGATAAGGGTGGAGACCGTCTGGGTGCGGGCATCTTCCAGCGCCGCTTTAAGCTGTTCCAGGCTGGTGACGCGATAAGTTTTGCAGCCATAACCGGCAGCAATAGCCGCGAAATCGACCGGGATAAAGCCGCCGTCCAGCCTGCCGCTTTCCGCGTTACGGAAACGGAACTCGGTGGTGAAGCTGTCCATACCGTGTTCCATCTGCAGGTTGTTGATACAGCCGTTAGTCATGTTATCCAGCAGCACGACGTTGATCTTCGCCCCTTCCTGAATCGAGGTGACCAGCTCAGAGTGCAGCATCATAAAGGAGCCGTCACCGACCAGCGCATAGACCTCGCGCTGCGGCTGCGCCAGTTTTGCACCCAGCGCGGCATTGACTTCATAGCCCATGCAGGAGTAGCCATATTCGACGTGGTAGGCGTTGTAATCTTTGGTGCGCCAGACGCGCTGCAGGTCGCCCGGCAGGCTGCCTGCGGCGGCTACCACGACCGCATCTTTCGGCAGTTGCTCATTTAAGGTGCCGAGCACGCTGCTTTGCGTCAGCAGTGACTGGGTCAGGCGGTTAAATTCTGCGAACACCGCTTCGCGGTCGAGATGGTCAGCAATCTCTGGCACAAAGTCGCCATCGTGATATTCCACCTGATAGACGCGCTGCGTCTCTTTCAGCAGCTGGCTCTGCGCCTGCTCAATCTGGCTGCCCCAGTCATTACTGTAGTGCTGTGAGGCCAGTGCAGCGGTGAGCGCGGTCAGCCCTTCACGGGCATCGGCCAGCAGCTGCACGCCATCGAGCTTGTAGCTGTCGAAGTTGCTGACGTTAATGTTCAGGAAGCTGACATCGGGATGCTGGAAAATCCATTTCGATGCGGTGGTAAAGTCGGTGTAGCGGGTGCCGATGCCGATGACTAAATCGGCCTCTTTCGCCAGCAGGTTCGCGGCCAGACAGCCGGTTTCGCCTACGCCGCCGACATTCAGCGGATGGTCAGAGACCAGCGTGCCCTTGCCCGCCTGCGTCTCGGCAAAGGGGATCTGATAGCGCTCGGCAAACTGGCGCAGCGCCTCGCCCGCTTCAGAGTATTTCACCCCGCCGCCGCAGATAATTATCGGCTTGCGCTTACGGTTAATCAGCGTCAGGGCATCCGCCAGCTGCGCCGCGACCGGCAGGCGGCGATCCAGACGGTGCACGCGTTTCTGGAAGAAGTAGTCCGGGTAATCCCAGGCCTCACCCTGCACATCCTGCGGCAGCGACAGCGTGACCGCGCCGGTTTCGGCCGGATCGGTCAGCACGCGCATGGCATTGATACAGGCGGACATTAGCTGCTCAGGACGGCTGACGCGATCCCAGTATTTGCTGACGGCGCGGAAGGCGTCGTTGGTGCTGATGCTAAGATCGTAGCTCTGCTCAATCTGTTGCAGCACCGGATCGGGCTGACGGGTGGCGAAGACGTCGCCGGGCAGCAGCAGCAGCGGAATGCGATTAGCGGTCGCAGTGGCGGCGGCAGTAATCATGTTAGCCGCACCCGGTCCCACAGACGAACTGCAGGCGATAATCTGACGGCGCAGCGACTGACGGGCAAAGCCGGTGGCAGCATGGGCCATGCCCTGCTCGTTACGACCCTGCCAGACCACCAGATCGCCGCTATCCTGTTCCAGCGCCTGGCCCAGCCCCAGCACGTTGCCATGGCCGAAAATCGCGAAGATGCCTTTGACGAACTTCGTCTCAGTGCCATCAACATCGATGAATTGATTATCAAGAAATTTAACCAGCGCCTGTGCCGTGGTCAGTCTGATTGTGCCCATGTTTCTTCCTTACATGCTGGTGGACCCCGACTTCCGCGACAGCGCGCAAGGCGTTGTCATTGGCGGAAAAGCGGCCGGAATAACTGAAACGTGAGGCGATTATAAACAAATATATTTTTCATAAAACACGATTACAGAAGAAACATTTCATTTTGCGAGTGAGATCAAATTTAACGATGGCAACAGGTCTGGCGGGCGATCACGACGGGGAAATCTGGAACGTTTAGCAGAGAGTGGTTCATGATGAAAAAAATCATTTCAATGGGGCAGCTTGCCTGACTGGCGTACGGATTCCTGCGATCGCCTTCACAACCCTGACATACCGCACATCGTGACAGCAGAGACCGCGCAGGCGGGAGGCAATCAGGAGTTTTACCTGGTTCACAAAATTGCGATGGATATTTCATTTCATATTGAATATGGAATTTTTATTCCTCATACTTCTCTCATAGCCAGCCAGATACCCACAGACCCGGAAGCAGAGCCTGCCTGGATCGATCTTTTCGCCCGCCAGCTCTGCGAATCACAGAAGGAAACCACAGGTATGAGTACACAACAGAAGCCGCTTGATGTGATTTGTATCGGGCGCATCGCCGTTGATTTTTATGGCCAGCAGATTGGGGCACGGCTGGAAGATGTCACCTCCTTTGCTAAATATCTGGGCGGATCATCGGGCAACGTCGCTTATGGCACCGCGATTCAGGGGCTGAAATCGGCGATGCTGGCGCGGGTGGGAGATGAGCACAATGGTCGCTTTCTGCGTGAGGAATTGCAGCGCGTGGGCTGTAACACCGATGCTCTGATCACCGATGCAAAACGCCTGACCGGCATGGTGATTCTGGGGATTAAAGATGAAGAGACTTTTCCGCTGATTTTCTACCGTGATAACTGCGCTGATATGGGTCTGGTACCGGGCGATATCGACGAAGGCTTTATTACCTCGTCCCGCGCGGTGGCAGTCACCGGCACGCACTTATCTCATCCGCAGACCCGTGAAGCGGTGCTGAAAGCGCTGGATATCGCCCGCCGCAATGGCCTGCGAACGGCGCTGGATATCGATTACCGCCCGGTGTTATGGGGACTGACTTCTCTGGGTGACGGTGAAACACGTTTCATTGAGTCGTCTCAGGTCACTCAGCAGTTGCAGGAAGTGGTGCACTATTTCGATTTGATCGTCGGCACCGAAGAGGAGTTTCATATTGCCGGTGGCAGCACCGATACCCTGACTGCGCTGAAGAACGTGCGTCAGGCGAGCCAGGCGACGCTGGTCTGCAAACGCGGTCCGCTGGGTTGCGTGGTGTTTGAAGGTGAAATTCCGGATAGCTGGGAACAGACTCAGCTGCACACCGGCGTGCGCGTCGACGTGCTCAACGTGCTGGGCGCGGGCGATGCCTTTATGTCTGGCCTGCTGCGCGGCTGGCTGAATGATGAAGGCTGGGAGCAGGCGTGCCGTTATGCTAACGCCTGTGGCGCGCTGGTCGTGTCACGCCACGGCTGTGCCCCTGCCATGCCAACCAAAGCGGAGCTGGATGATTTCCTGAGCCGCGACACAGAGGTGAAACGTCCCGATCTCGACAGTCGTCTGAACCATCTGCACCGTGTGACCACCCGTAAGCAGCAATGGCCGGAGCTGAACGTGTTCGCTTTTGACCATCGCAAACAGCTGGCGGATATGGCGCAGGAAGCGGGCGTTGATGAGAGCCGTATTCCACAGCTGAAACTGCTGCTGCTGGAAGCCGCTCAGCAGGCGGCCAGTGAGGCGGGATTAGAGAACAAAAGCGGCATTCTGGCGGATACCACGTATGGTCAGAAAGCCCTGAATGCCATCACGGGTAAGAAGTGGTGGATTGGCCGCCCGATCGAGCTGCCCAGCTCACGTCCACTGCGTCTGGAGCATGGCAACATCGGCTCGCAGCTAATCGACTGGCCCGCCGAGCATGTCGTGAAATGTCTGGTGTTTTATCATCCGCATGACAGTGCTGAACTGCGCAAAGAGCAGGATGACCTGGTGCTCGACGTCTGGAAAGGCTGTAACAAAAGTGGCCATGAGCTGCTGCTGGAAGTAATTCTTCCCGAGAGCAACCCGGATAAGAATGAAGCCTATTACCTTGATATACTGAGTCATTTCTACAGTCTGGGTATTCAGCCGGACTGGTGGAAACTGCCTCCGCTATCCGCAGAGAGCTGGCAGGCGATCAGTCGTCTGATTGAGGAGCAGGATCCTCTCTGTCGCGGCATTCTGTTGCTGGGTCTGGATGCACCCGAAGAGAAGCTTAAAGCGGGCTTCGCTGCGGCGGCCAACGCGCCATGGGTAAAAGGTTTTGCGGTGGGTCGCACCATCTTTGGTCAGCCTTCGCGTCAGTGGTTGCAGGGTGAACTGGACGATCAGGCACTGATTGAGACCGTAAAAGGCAACTATCTGCGGCTGATTGCGTACTGGCGCGCTGCCCGCGCCTGATTTGCTGCTCTGCACCAGGCTGTCTCAACCGCGATGGCCTCAGACTGCTGACTCACTCAAAGCAGGGTGAATGTTGCAGCAACGAATAAGCTCAACGCGCAGGTAACACGGTCAGAAGAGGAAAGCGTCCCGCGCCAGGGACAAAAACGCCGGGAGCGTTTTTGAACAATGCAGAGCGTTGGCCCGGCAACGGGCGCACCTCATGGATGAGGTGCGTAATCGCGCGGGCCGAGCGGCCATGGATGGCTTGAGCGACTTTCCGATCTGACCGTGTTACCTGAGCCTGTGCGGACTCATAGCAGGCAGAGACAGATGTTTTAGTAATATCACGCCATCCCAACCGGGATGGCGTTTTACTGGTTACCCTTAATCCCTGCTGTCATTTCATCCCGGTTTTCACCCTGTCATTGCCCGCCTGGGCGCGCTAAAGCCAATCTGTGAACCATTTCATAAAGCCATGAAATAAACCGCTTCGTTGACGCAAACAAATGAAATTTTCCATCCATCTGATACTATAGCGCTCATTATGCAGCCATTATTCTAATGATACGGGCAGAAGTGATGAACAATAATCCCACCCAACTTTCTCTCTTGCAGGACGATATTCGTCGCCGCTACGAAACGCTGAGCAAGCGTCTTAAACAGGTTGCGCGCTACATCCTTGATAACAGTAACAGTATTGCTTTCGATACCGTCGCCTCGATTGCTCAGCAGGCCGATGTACCACCGTCGACGCTGATCCGTTTTGCGAATGCGTTTGGCTTCAGCGGCTTCAACGAAATGAAACAGGTTTTTCGTCAGCACCTGATGGAAGAGACGGTCAACTATACCGAGCGCGCGCGTCTGTTTCGTCAGACCTCAACGGACGACAGCGCCAGTGCGCCTGAGAGTCCGGCGGAAATCCTCAACGTCTTTACCATGGTGAACAGCCAGGCGCTGCAGCAGCTGGCGATGCAGGTGAATCCTGAGCAGCTGAACAAAGCAGTAAAACTGCTGAATGAGGCTGAGAACATCTATGTAATTGGCCTGCGTCGCTCGTTCAGCGTCGCCTCCTATCTGGTCTACGCGTTGCGTCATCTGGAGCGTCGTGCGTTTCTGATTGATGGTCTGGGCGGGATGTTTACCGAGCAGCTCAGCCTGGTTAATCCGAAAGATGTGGTGATTGCGATCAGCTACTCGCCCTATGCGCGTGAAGCGGTCGAGGTCGTCGAAATGGGGGCCAAGCGTGGCGCGCATCAGATCGCCATTACCGACAGCCAGGTCAGCCCGCTGGCTGCCTTTAGCGATGTCTGCTTTGTGGTGCGTGAAGCGCAGGTCGATGGCTTCCGTTCGCAGGTCGCCTCACTCTGCCTGGCACAGACGCTGGCGGTGTCACTGGCGCTGAATAACGCCGATAGTTCCGCTCAGTAACCTGCGTTTCGCACAGTAAAAAGGGCAGCCTGATTGGCTGCCCTTTTTTACAGGCATGCGCTGATAAAACCGCTGAGCCTTACTCTGATCGTGGATAGCTGTCGCTGTTCACCCAGGCGTGATCTTTTTCCCAGCTGAATTTCCACAGCCGTACCGGCCCTGCCATCACGTTCAGATAGTAGTTGTTGTATCCGGCCAGCGTCGCCACCGGATGATAGCCACGCGGCACCATCACGACGTCGCGGTTATAGGGTGCCATACAGGCATCCAGTGAGCGATCGTCAGTGTAAACGCGCTGCATGGCAAAACCAGGTTCCGGATCGAAACGGTGATAGTAGGTCTCTTCCAGGTAGGTTTCGTTTTCACTCTCCTCCTGATCATGCTTGTGGCTGGGATAGGAGCTGGTATCGCCTTCGTTGGTATAAACCTCCACCACCAGCAGACTGTCAGCGGGTTCAGTATCAGGCAGGATATTATGCACCAGACGCTGGTTGCGCCCTTTACCGCGATGCTCAACACCGACATCGGCTGGCGCAATCAGTCTTGCAGGCAGATTGCCCTGACCGGGCGCGTTACAGACGGCCAGCTCAAGATCGCTGTCAGCATAGACTTTCACTTCATCGTCATGCGGCACATACACGGAATACGGCGGCACGCGTTCGAAAGGCGACATGCGCTTACCGATTCTGGGAAACTCAGCATGGCGGGTTTTCACCGAGGCCAGCCCGGCCACCAGCACCAGACACAGCTCTTTGTCACCGCTGGTCAGGCGCAGAGTTTCACCTTTTTTCAGCAGATAAGCATCAAAGCCAACATAACGCCAGCCAGCACGCTCAGGCGTGACATGCTGAATACGGCCCTGTGCGTCCGGGGCCTGTGCTTTCGACAGTAAAGACATCCTGATCCTCCTCTCTGTCACGATTGACGCTGCGGTCATTTCACGGGCGAGGTGCCCGCGAACAAAGCGACCGGCAGAGTCTCCTGCCGGTCGCGATCAGCGTTGAAATAGATCAGCCTAAGGTTGGCATACTGAATTCAGACACGGTCTGCTGACCGGACGGCCAGCGCACGGTGGCGGTTTTCATGCGGGTATAGAAACGCACGCCATCCGGCCCGTGAACATTAAGCGCGCCAAACACGGAACGCTTCCAGCCACCGAAGCTGTGGAATGCCATCGGCACCGGAACCGGCACGTTAACACCGACCATGCCCGCTTCAACGTTCTGCACAAACTCACGCGCGGTGTGACCGTTGCTGGTGAAAATTGCGCTGCCGTTACCAAACTCATGGCTGTTGACCAGCTGCAGCGCGCTGTCGTAGTCCGGTGCACGCATGATGCTCAGCACCGGCCCAAAAATCTCTTCACGCCAGATCACCATCTCAGAGGTGACGTTATCAAACAGCGTGCCGCCAACGTAGTAACCTTCGGCGTGACCTGCAACCTGCACGTTACGACCATCGACCACCAGCTTCGCGCCTTCCTGCTCGCCTTTGTCGATGTAACCCAGCACCTTCTTCTGATGCGCGGCTGAGACAACCGGTCCCATCTCATTTTCATCGGCACCCTGATTGATCCCAGGACCGATCCGCAGCGCTTTCACCAGTGGCGTCAGACGGGCAATCAGCTTGTCAGCTGTGTCATCGCCCACCGCGACCACAACCGGCAGCGCCATGCAGCGTTCACCGGCCGAGCCAAACGCACCGCCCATAATCGCGTTAACGGTGGCATCCAGATCGGCATCCGGCATAACGATAGCGTGGTTTTTCGCCGCGCCAAACGCCTGCACCCGCTTACCGTGGGCGCTGGCGGTTTTATAGATATGCTCAGCCACACCGGACGAGCCGACGAAGCTCACCGCTGCGATGCGCGAGTCTTTATAGAGCTGCTCAGCATCTTCGTTAGAGCTGTGCACCACGTTGAATACGCCATCCGGCAGGCCCGCTTCGGTCAGCAGCTCGGCCATGCGCACGGCCGCAGAGGGATCCAGCGCCGGTGGCTTCAGAACAAAGGTATTACCGCAGGCCAGCGCGATCGGGAACATCCACAGCGGCACCATCGCCGGGAAGTTAAACGGCGTAATACCCGCTACGACACCCACCGGCTGCATCAGCGAAAAGCTGTCAACGCCGCCGCCGACGTTCGGGGAATATTCACCTTTAAGCAGATGGGGGATCCCGCAGGCAAACTCAATCACTTCAATGCCGCGCGTCAGTTCACCTAACGCATCAGACCAGACTTTGCCATGCTCAGAGACAATCAGCGCCGCCATCTCTTCACGATGCTGCTCCATCAGGGCTTTAAAGTTAAACAGAACGCGGGCGCGACGCAGCGGCGAGGTTTTTGACCAGGCAGCAAATGCGTCATGCGCGACACCAATCGCCTGGGCCACTTCATCGGCGGTACTTTGCGTCAGTTCACGTACCACTTTGCCGGTTGCCGGATCGTAAACAGGAATGGTTTCGTTGCTGGCGCTGAACGTCGTTTTGCCGCCAATAAAGTTACCTATGATTGTCATGATGTTGCCTCTTAAGATGGTTAAGTTCCCTGCAGACGGGCCCTGTGGCCTGCCACACTGCCTGACCAGGCAAACCTGAAAGCGTGCTATGAAGCTATTACAGTGGAATAAATTTTTCAAATAGTTCTTTTTGGAAAATTTGCTTTTAGCGGCACGGATCGCATTTTTGCCGCCCTCAAGCCACTGACGATGTCCTGATGGCAGGAGGCGTTTACCCGCGCTCAGCCTTAGTCAGGCAGGCGAAAAGCAGAGGCGGATAGAGCGGGTATTCCTGCGAAGTTGATCCAGCGTTTATGCATCGGACTGAAACGGAATATGAAATTAATGCGAGACCGATCTAATAATCTGCATTTCATAATTCACTATTAATGAAATAAATGTTTTCTTTAGTCCATCCTTCTCCTGTCCCGGAGTCAGCGCATGGCCATCGATCCCACCCGTTTCTGTATCAACCGCAAAATTGCGCCCCGGCTCTCGCTGGAGGCCTTCTTTCAGCTGATTCAGCGTCTGGGGCTGAGCAAGGTCGAACTGCGTAATGACATGCCGGGCGGCAGCGTCACCGATGACCTCAGCACCGATCAGCTGCGCGCCCTGGCGGATAAATATCACATCGATATCGTCACGATTAATGCGCTCTATCCCTTTAACCGGATCGATGACGCGCTGCTGACGCGGGTGGAGTCGCTATTACAGACAGCACAACAGATCGGCGCAAAAGCACTGGTGATGTGTCCGCTGAATGAGGGGATTGCCGTGTCGCCTCAGCAGACGCAGGCGGCAATGCAGCAGCTGGCGCCGCGCTTTGCACACTATGGCATTCAGGGGCTGGTCGAGCCGCTGGGGTTTCCGGTCAGCTCACTGCGTTCGATCGTACAGGCGCAGCAGTTGATCGCCGCGGCGGATGTGCCCTTCAGGCTGCTGCTGGATACCTTTCACCATCATCTCTATGAACAGGCTGAACAGGAATTTCCGGCGGGTATCGATATTGACCAGATTGGGCTGGTGCATCTTTCGGGTGTGGAAGATCGGCGCCCGACTGCCGAACTGACCGACGACGAACGCATCATGCTGAGTGACAACGATGTGCTGAAGAGCGTGGTGCAGGTTAAACGGCTGGAGATACTCGGCTACAAGGGCGTCTACGCTTTTGAGCCGTTCTCCGGTCAGCTCAACAACTGGACACCGGCGGAGATTGAACGCCAGATCCGCCACAGTATTGAACTGCTGCAGGCCTGAAACCTGTTCGCGCCCGAAATTTATTGGTTTATCTGTGTCTGAAAAGACGTTATGGCCCGCTGCTGGGCCATTTTTTTATCCTGATCAATCCCCGCTTACGGGCTCTGAAGCCTGACGCCGCTGCAGGCGCAGCGTGCAGAAGAAAGCGACGCAGACCAGCAGCGCCGTGAGCAAGTAGACGCGTGAGACACCGGCATAATTCATGATGAATCCGGCCAGTGGCCCGGTTATTCCCAGCGACAGATCCATAAAAGCGGTATAGGTCGCCAGGGCGCTGCCCTGATTCTGCTGCGGCACCACTTTTACCGCCACCACGCCCAGTGCCGGAAACACCAGTGAAAACCCGGCGCCGGTCATAAACGCGCCCGTTTTTGCCATCCACGGATCGCCTGCGGCGGCGACCAGAAAGAGCCCGGCAGCCTCAACCGCCAGACAAACGCTGGCGACCCGCAGGCCACCGTGACGGTTAATCGCATTCGGGAACAGCAGGCGCGCCCCGACAAAAGCGCCGCTGAACAGGGAAAGCGCAAAGGCGGCTCCCTCCCAGCCTTTATCCTGATAGAACAGCGTGATAAAGGTGGCAATCACGCCGAAACCCGCTGACCCCATCGCCAGAATCGCGCCAAAGCCAGCGATTTTCCCCAGCACCGCCCGAAACGGCAGCGGTCTGGCGCGGCTGGCTTTTACCGCCGGACGCGGGACCGCGCAGACGATGCCAACCACGCAG
Organism: Pantoea sp. 9140; assembly: GCF_000745295.1. Classification (NCBI taxonomy): domain Bacteria; kingdom Pseudomonadati; phylum Pseudomonadota; class Gammaproteobacteria; order Enterobacterales; family Erwiniaceae; genus Pantoea; species Pantoea sp. 9140. The sequence continues at coordinate 3,584,585 of NZ_JQNO01000001.1, forward strand.
ATGGCCACAATCACCAGCGATAGCCACAGCAGCCCGCCGGCCCGGAAGATCACCACGCCCAGCGGCGCACCTATCGCCATCGCGCCATAGGTGACGATGCCGTTCCAGGAAATTACGCGGCCAATGTGCAGTGAACCGACCCGCGCTACCCCCCACAACGAAGTGCCGGTGCCGGTAAAGCTCTGGCCCACACCCAGAATCAACCGGCCCACACAGAGCAGTATCAGGCTCCAGAGCGGGGATGCGATCAGCGCCGCCAGCAGAATACACAACCCGCTAATCAGACAGCCCACCAGGCCCGTCACCACCACTTTCTTTGGCCCCCAGAGATCGGCATAGCGCCCGGCATGTGGCCGGCTCAGCAGCGTCGCCACATATTGCAGGCTGATCACCACGCCCGCCCAGAATGCGCTGAAGCCCAGCTGGTCATGCACCCAGCCAGGCAGGACCGCCAGCGGCAGACCAATGGTGAGATAGCTGGCAAAGTTGTAGGCGACGATAGAGAGGATCAGCAGCGAGATGTTCAGGCTTCCGGATGGAGCATTCTGTTCCGCTGCAGGCTGTTCAGGCATAGGTTCTCGCACGTAGTTGGCTGAATGATAAGGTTTATCCTTTAACTATACCTGCTTTCGCCACCGGCGCATCACACTGGCACGGTTATCGGGCAGTAAAACGCGGCGCAAAAACAGGAACAGCAGGAGGTCGCGGTCCTGCCGTTATAGCTGAGTGCGGTGGCGCTGATTATCACGCTATTATGCCGCCGCGCTTTACCGTTTCTCTGATAAATCAGATTGTTAATTTTCTTTCAGCTACACTTCCAACAGCCAGATTACGTCACGGGAGAGGCAATGAGCGAGCTGCAACGGGAAAAGATTGGACAAAATATTCTGATAAAACTGGCGATGCTGGTCATCATTCTTGCCGGGGTTCGGGCCGCGTCCGATATTCTGGTCCCGCTTCTGCTGGCGGCGTTCTTTGCCATTGTGCTCAACCCGCTGGTGACAATGCTGATGCGTCGTGGCTTCCGCCGTGGACTGGCGATTGGGCTGGTCATTACTGTGATCTTCTGCGGTATCCTGCTGCTGGGTGCCATCATCGCCAGCTCAATGAGCGAGTTTTCTGACCTTTACCCGCAACTGCGCGCCACCATGGAACAGAAAATGACGGTGCTGCAACATCTGGCAGCGGGCTTTCATCTCAATATTTCTACCGACGCGCTGGTGCAGCGTTTCGATCCGAATACCATGGTGAACCTGGCGAGCGCGGCGCTCAGCGGCTTTTCGGGTGCGATGACCAATACTGTGCTGCTGGTGCTGACCGTGGTCTTTATGCTGTTTGAGGTTCACCATCTGCCTTACAAAATGCGTAACGCGCTGGTGAACCCGAAAATTCGTATCGCCGGGCTGCATAAGGCGCTGAAAGGTGTGACGCACTATCTGGCGCTGAAAACCCTGGTGAGTCTCATCACCGGCATCGCCGTCTGGCTGAGTCTCTATCTGCTGGATGTGAAGTTCGCGCTGCTGTGGGGCGTCGTGGCCTTTATCCTCAACTATATTCCTAATATCGGCCCGATTATTGCCGGCATTCCGCCCTTTCTGCAGGCGCTGTTACTGAACAGCCTGTTTGATGCCGCGATGGTGGCTGCGCTGTTTACCGCGATTCATATGGTGTTCGGCAATATGCTGGAACCGCGCCTGATGGGTCGCGGCCTGGGCTTATCAACGCTGGTAGTGTTCCTGTCTCTGATCTTCTGGGGCTGGCTGCTCGGTCCGGTCGGCATGCTGCTCTCGGTGCCGCTAACCAGCATTACCAAAATCCTGATGGAGACCACGCCGGGCGGCAGCCGTCTGGCGATTATGCTCGGCACCGGACGACCTAAACGCGTCCGGGGACTAACCAAGTAGCCGCTGCTGCACGTGCTGCAGATGGCTCTCCATCGCCTGGCGAGCCGCTGCTTCATCGCCTGCCACAATCGCGTCGGCAATCTGCTGATGATCAGCGTTCATCGCCTGCGCAAAGCTGTTATCGGCATAATGGCGTTCCAGCCGCTGCACATGCGGGCTGTGACGCCGGTTCCAGAGCTGCTCCAGCAGGTCGCGTAACACGTCATTACCGCTCATCTCGCCGATCAGCAGATGGAAGCGTTTATCCTGCTCCAGAAACGCCGCATCGTTTTCATTGTAGTGCTGCAGTTCAGCGGTCAGCGCCAGCAGTGCCTCTCGCTGTACGGCGGTACCGTTAAGGGCGGCAAATCCTGCCAGCATGCCTTCAAAGGCTTCACGCGCCTGCAAAAGATCCTGCAGGCTGCAGGTTTCACTCTCCTGCGGGATGGCGGCCTGTGGCAGCGGCTGAGCGACGTAGATACCGTTGCCGGTGCGGATATCGACCCAACCGGTCATCTCCAGCGCAATCAATGCTTCACGCACTGACGAACGGCTGACACCTAACTGTTTTGCCAGCTCGCGTTCGGGCGGCAGCAGGCCGCCCGCCACAAAATCACCGCGCGTGATACCGGCCATAATGGCGTTGGCGATCTGACGATACAGGCGCTCCGTCTTGATGACTGGCAGGCTCATTACCCTCTCCTTTTATTCCGCATAATCCGCTCACTTGCCGGATGCAGTTTGTCATGCTGCGATCCGGATCACGGCCCTGATGTGTCCACTATCATACTCTTGGCCCAGCGGCCTGACCACTGGGCCACATCACAGTTGAGGAGTAAAAATGGAACATACATGGCGATGGTACGGCCCGAACGATCCGGTCTCCCTGGATGATGCGCGTCAGGCGGGCGCAACCGGTATTGTGACGGCGCTGCACCATATCCCTAACGGTGAAGTATGGCCGGTTGAGGAGATTAAAGCGCGTCAGGCACTGCTGGCGGAAAAGGGTCTGGTCTGGTCGGTGGTGGAGAGCATCCCGGTTCATGAGGCGATCAAAACCCAGCGCGGTGACTACCTTCGCTATATCGCCAGCTATCAGCAGTCGATACGCAATCTGGCCGCCTGTGGCATCGATACCGTCTGCTACAACTTTATGCCGGTGCTGGACTGGACACGCACCGACCTCGCCTGGACGCTGCCGGATGGCGCAAAAGCGCTACGCTTCGACGCCGACGCTTTCGCCGCCTTCGAACTTTATCTGCTGCAGCGTCCGGGCGCGGAGCAGGATTACAGCGCGGCTGAACAGCAGGCCGCCGCTCAGCGCTTTGCCACCATGAGCGCTGAGGATAAAAGTACGCTGGTGCGCAATATTATCGCCGGTCTGCCTGGTGCCGAAGAGGGTTACACCCTGGAGCAGTTCCAGGCGCAGCTGGCACAGTATGACGGCATCGACAAAGCGAAACTGCGCGAGCATATGGCAACCTTCCTGCGCGCTATCGTGCCGGTTGCGGAGGAAGTGGGGATTAAACTGGCAGTGCATCCGGACGATCCACCGCGACCGATTCTGGGCCTGCCGCGCATCATCTCTACCCAGGAAGATATGCAGTGGCTGAAGGAAACCGTGGACAGTCTGCACAACGGTTTCTGCTTCTGTACTGGTTCCTATGGCGTGCGTGCCGACAATGCGCTGGTTGAGATGGCGGAAACCTATGCCGACCGCATCAACTTTGTCCACCTGCGCGCCACAAAGCGCGAGGCAAACCCCAGCAGCTTCCATGAAGCCGCGCACCTGGCGGGCGACGTCGATATGGTCGGCGTCATCAGGGTCATTCTGGCGGAAGAGCAGCGGCGGCGGCGGACGGGCAATCAGCGAGCAATTCCGATGCGCCCCGATCACGGCCATCAGATGCTGGACGACCTGCATAAACGTACCAATCCCGGCTATTCTGCCATTGGCCGGCTGAAAGGACTGGCTGAGCTGCGCGGCGTTGAAGTGGCGCTGAAACAGATCTATTTTGCTGATTAAGAATCACCTTTACCCTGCGTCCGCGTTCAGGCGGGCCAGGGTCACCCCAGGCGGCAGCAGCGATTCGTCCTTCTGCCCTGCCTCCCGTTCTCACCTATTTTTTTGCTGAATACCAATAAAGGCAAAACAACCTGTCAATAAAATGTAAAGTCTGGTCGATAATTGACCTGAGTCAGTTCAGTTGATCGCAAAAACGCTAATCTGCACCGCCCGGAGAAATGCTATGCTGCGCCACTGATTAGCCCCTCCGTATAATACCAATAATATCCAGAGGATTTAGCGGTGCCGCTACTGAAACGAAAACGCGACTACGCCAGGCTGGTGATTATTATCTCCGGCGTGCTGCCTCTGATTATTGGCATTTTTTTCACGGCCCTAGATGCGCGCCACACCGTGCGGCAGCAGCAGGTGAACGCGGCAAAGACGCTGTTATCTCAGGCCGAGAGAATGAGCGACAGCGCCTGGAATATGATTACTGAGCTGCGCCAGTTTCAGCATCAGCCCTGCAGCCAGATTGAAAACCAGTTACAGCGCATCGGTGCGCTGAATCCCTATTTTCGCGCCATTGGTAAAATGGAAGAAAACAGAATTGCCTGCTCTTCAGCCTATGGTACGAAGCCTGCTTTTCTGAGCGATATGATCATGCGTGATGCGCCGGTCACCGGAAAAGCCTGGTGGAGCCTGTCGATTGCCGGAACGGCGGGTGTGCCGGACCGTCCCGCAGTGATTTTTATGCGCGATCTGCCCGATGGTGAGGGGTTCTGGGCAGTCGTTGATGGCCAGTATCTGATCGATTTTATGCGCGCCATCAGCAGTACCCATCTCTATCATTTCAGCATGGAATTTAACGACGGCGCGCCGATCTCGTTTGGCGATCCGCAAATCGCCCTGTCCGGCTGGTTTGAACCGCTGATTTATCAGGCCAGCTCCAGCCGCTATCCGCTCTCTGTCACCCTTATTGCCTCACCCTCTGAGCTGATCCTGGCCTGGCGTCAGGTAATGTTGATCATCATGCCGATGGCGATCATTTTCTCGATTCTGTTGATGATGCTGATGGCGAACTGGCTGCAACGGCGTATTTCCTGGCGCGATGAGATTCGGCGGGCCATCGCCAGCGGTCAGTTCAGGGCGCACTATCAGCCGGTCTATGACAACCGGCTGCAGCGCTGTAGCGGCGCAGAGGCACTGCTGCGCTGGACAACGCCCGACGGTAACGGCATCCGGCCCGATATTTTTATCGGTGCCGCTGAAGCGGAAGGCATGATTGTGCCGCTTACCCGTCATCTGCTCGATTTAATTGCAGAGGATGTGCAGGCGTGGCAGGTTGAACCAGGCTTCCATCTGGCCATTAACGTGGCGGCCGATCATCTGCAGCACCCGGACTTTGTCGACGATATGCTGCACTTTGCTGACCGGGTTAAAGATAAGCAGTTCCTGATTACCCTGGAGCTGACCGAACGCAGCCTGATCAAAGATGGCGTTGAGGTGGCACGCAAGCTGGAGCAGCTGCGCGGTTGCGGAATGAAAGTGGCGATTGATGATTTTGGTACCGGTCACTGTTCGCTGAGTTACTTACAGACCTTCACCATGGACTATCTGAAGATCGATCGCGGCTTTATCAACGCGATTGAATCCCTGGAGGGCAGAACCCCGGTGCTGGATGCAATCATTCAGCTCAGTCATGAGCTTGAGCTGGAAGTGCTGGGGGAAGGCGTCGAGAGCGCATTGCAGTTCAGCTATCTGCAACGGCGCGGCGTGGTCTTCATCCAGGGCTTTTATTATGCCCGCCCGATGGACAACGCGGCGTTGATTGCCTGGCTCGCCAGACAGGGCGAACAGCTGGTTAAAGCGGATCACGCCCCTGAGACTCATCAGACAGCCAGCATCTGAACCGACCCTGAACTTAACAGGCTTGCCGCGCAATATCGGCGTCTGTGTGTCTTTCGTTAGGTCGCATGGCTTACTGCCACCCTGCTCTGTATAGCGAATAACCACCTGCGGCGTCGGTATCGCCGCTCATCACCCCTTCCCGCCCCCAATTTGCTGAAAAAAAAGGCGGTCGTCACGCAGCGTGATAATTTTTTTGCGCAGCTAATCAGCCGTATCAGTGGTAAAAATAGCCTGTATGTAGCCCAAACATGACAGATATCACACAAAAACGGTATACTCTGTCGCTGTTCGCAATAATAACAACAGTAATTATTGTGTCAGTGGGCGCGTAAACCGCGCTTATTTGAAGCTATGCTTAAATTTCTCAACGCAGCGGTCTGATGACTCACCGCGGCTCGCGCCGTTGAGGACTTTCGTGTTCCATTACAGGGTAATTCTATGAAATTGCGTAGGAAGCGTGTAAAACCAATTGGGATCGATGATGTGACCATCATCGATGATGCCCGTTTACGTAAAGCCATCACCGCGGCCTCTCTGGGTAACGCGATGGAGTGGTTCGACTTCGGTGTTTATGGCTTTGTGGCCTATGCACTGGGTAAAGTCTTCTTCCCGGATGCATCACCAGGCGTGCAGATGATCGCCGCGCTGGGTACCTTCTCTGTACCCTTCCTGATCCGTCCGCTGGGTGGTCTGTTCTTCGGTATGCTGGGCGACAAATATGGTCGTCAGAAAATCCTTTCCATCACCATCATCATCATGTCGGTCAGTACGTTCTGTATCGGCCTGATACCCTCCTATGCCTCCATCGGCATCTGGGCGCCGATTCTGCTGCTGTTAGCTAAGATGGCACAGGGCTTCTCGGTAGGCGGTGAATATACCGGTGCTTCAATCTTTGTCGCCGAATATTCGCCTGACCGTAAACGTGGCTTTATGGGGAGCTGGCTCGACTTCGGTTCGATTGCGGGCTTCGTGCTCGGTGCGGGCCTGGTGGTGCTGATCTCCTCCATTATCGGGGAAGAAAGCTTCCTTGAGTGGGGCTGGCGTCTGCCGTTCTTCGTCGCGCTGCCGCTGGGCATCATCGGTCTTTACCTGCGTCATGCGCTGGAAGAGACCCCGGCATTCCAGCAGCACGTGGACAAACTGGAACAGGGCGACCGCGAAGGCCTGCAGGATGGTCCGCAGGTTTCGTTTAAAGAGATTGCGACCAAACACTGGCGCAGCCTGCTCTCCTGTATCGGTCTGGTTATCGCGACGAACGTCACCTACTACATGTTGCTGACGTACATGCCGAGCTACCTGTCGCACAACCTGCACTACAGCGAAGATCACGGCGTGATGATTATCATCGCCATCATGATCGGTATGCTGTTTGTTCAGCCGATGATCGGCATGATGAGTGACCGTTTTGGCCGTCGTCCGTTTGTCATCATCGGCAGTATTGCCCTGCTGGTCTTCGCAATTCCCGCCTTTATGATGATCAACAGTGGCGTGCTGGGCCTGATTTTTGCCGGTCTGCTGCTGATGGCGGTGATCCTCAACGCCTTTACCGGTGTGATGGCCTCGTCACTGCCTGCGATGTTCCCGACGCACATCCGCTACAGTGCGCTGGCGAGTGCGTTTAACATCTCGGTACTGGTTGCCGGTCTGACGCCAACGCTGGCGGCCTGGCTTGTAGAAACCACCAGCAACCTCTACATGCCAGCCTACTATCTCATGGTGGTGGCGGTGATTGGTCTGATTACCGGTCTGTTCATGAAAGAGACTGCAAACAAGCCACTGAAAGGTGCGACGCCAGCGGCCTCAGACATGGAAGAAGCGCGCGAAATCCTGCAGGAGCACCACGATAACATCGAGCACAAAATCGAAGATATCGACGAAGAAATTGCCCGCCTGGAAGCGAAACGTAAAAACCTGGTGCAGCAGCATCCGGATATCAACGAGTAATCGTTCTGCTCTCCCGCCGCCCGGCGGGAGAGTCCTTTTCCACTCTTATTACCGCACACAAACCTTCATGCCTCGCGGGCAAAGAGAGTAAACTGTCGTCACTTTTTTCACCTGCGTAAGAATGAAAATGTCTGATTATTCCCTTATCCAGCGCCCAAGAAGATTGCGCGCCAGCGCTTCAATGCGTGAAATGTTCCAGGAGTCTTCTCTGAGCCTGAACGATCTGGCTCTGCCTATTTTTGTTGAAGAAGAAGTCGACGATTACAAAGCGATTCAGGCGATGCCTGGCGTGATGCGTATTCCGGAAAAACGTCTCGCCTTTGAGATTGAGCGCATCGCCAAAGCGGGCATTCGCTCGGTGATGACCTTTGGTATTTCGCACCATACCGATGCGACCGGCAGCGATGCCTGGAACGAAAACGGTCTGGTGGCACGCATGTCCCGCATCTGCAAAGACACCGTGCCGGAAATGATCGTGATGTCTGACACCTGCTTCTGCGAATACACCAGCCACGGTCACTGTGGCGTGCTCTGCGATCACGGCGTCGATAACGATGCAACCCTGGCCAATCTGGGTAAGCAGGCCGTGGTTGCCGCCGCAGCCGGTGCGGATTTCATTGCGCCGTCAGCGGCAATGGATGGTCAGGTTGAGGCGATTCGCCGGGCACTGGACGCGGCGGGCTTTACCCAGACCGCCATCATGTCCTACTCCACCAAATTCGCTTCATCGTTTTACGGCCCGTTCCGTGAAGCCGCCGGAACGGCGCTGAAAGGCGACCGTAAAACCTACCAGATGAACCCGATGAACCGCCGTGAAGCGATCCGTGAATCGCTGCTTGATGCGGCCCAGGGCGCGGATTCACTGATGGTGAAGCCGGCAGGTGCCTATCTGGATATTCTGCGCGACATTCGTGAACGCACCGAACTGCCGCTGGCGGCGTATCAGGTGAGTGGCGAATACGCGATGATCAAATTTGCCGCACAGGCCGGTGCCATTGATGAGCGTAATGTGGTGCTGGAAAGTCTCGGTGCGATTAAACGCGCCGGTGCGGACCTGATTTTCAGCTATTTCGCCCTTGATCTCGCAGAACAAAAAGTGCTCTGATCCCCTCCTCATAAAGAGCGTGGTTGCTATGTCACGCTCTTCTTCTTCGCCGTAAGGCAAACACCAGAACCTGGCTTCCGCTAAAACAATAAAGGTCTCTGTGATGAAAGCACCTGAAATCCCTGCCGACGAGGCACAACGTTTATCGCAGTTGCGTGCGCTGAACATAATGAACACGCCAGCGGAAGAGCGGTTTGATCGTTTAACCCGCCTGGCGCGCCGCCTGTATGACGTCCCTATCGCGTTAGTCAGCCTGCTGGAAAATGACCATCAGTGGTTTAAATCTGCTCAGGGCTATGAACCTAAAGGATCACCCCGCAACATCTCCTTTTGCGGCCACGCCATCCTGCAGGATGAGATCATGATCGTTGAAGATGCGCAAAAAGATGCGCGTTTTCATGATAACCCGCTGGTGACTGGCGAACCGCATATTCGCTTTTATGCAGGCTGTCCACTGCGTGCGCCCGGCGGCGCGAAAATGGGTACGCTCTGCATTATTGGTCGCGAACCGCGTCAGTTCAACGAAGAGGATCAGGCCACGATGCGCGACCTGGCCGCGATGGCCGAAGCGGAACTGGTCGCCTTTCAGACCGCCACCTGCGATGAGCTGACCCAGATTACCAACCGTCGCGGCTTTATGACGCTGGGGCAGATGGTTCTGAATGAGTGCCTGATGAAAAACCGGCCCGCCTGCCTGACCTTTCTCGATCTCGACAAGTTTAAGCAGATTAACGACACGCTGGGCCACCGTGAAGGCGACCGCGCGCTGATGGACTTTGCCGATGCGATGAAGGTGGTGTTTAAGCACTCCGATCTGTTTGCCCGTCTGGGCGGCGATGAGTTCGTGGTGCTGTTTAACGGCCTGCAGCAGCAGCAGAGCGAAGCGTTACTCGCCCGGTTCGACCATTATCTGCAACAGCAGTCAGTCAGTCTGAATCGTCGTTACCGCCTGCAATTCTCGTCCGGCGTGGTGGAGTTTGACGCAGCGCATCCACAGTCGCTGGAACAGTTGCTGCACGACAGCGATGAGCAGATGTACCTCAGGAAAAAGCAGAAACGCGTAGCGGTTTGAGATCAGGCGCCGCAGCGCCTGACCATTCAGGGCCGCGCCAGATCGTCGAGCAGCGTCTGATTAAACGTTGCCGGTTCTTCCATTTGTGGCGCGTGCCCCATCCCGGGAAATTCAATTAAGCGCGCGCCCGGAATACGTTTTGCGGCCTCTTTACCCAACACCGCGTAATCGCCCAGCCGGGTTTTGACCTTTGCTGAGGCGATATCACTGCCGATGGCCGTGGTGTCTGAGGTGCCGATCATCAGAGTGGTCGGGACTTTCAGATCGCCAAATTCATAAAATACCGGCTGCGTGAAAATCATGTCGTAGATGAGAGCGGAGTTCCACGCCACTTTCTGATGTCCCGGCCCGCTGTTGAGCCCGGCCAGCATATCGACCCACCTGTCATATTCCGGTTTCCAGCGCCCGACATAGTAGGTCTGCTGCTCATACTTCTTAATGCCCTCCGCGCTGAGTTTCAGTTCGCGCTGATACCACTGATCCACCGACCGCCACGGTGCGCCTTTGGCTTTCCAGTCCTCCAGCCCAATCGGGTTGACCAGCACCAGCTTCTGCGTCTGTTCCGGGTACATCAGCGCATAACGCGTGGCCAGCATTCCGCCCGTAGAGTGACCGATGATCACCGCCTTCTCCACACCCAGCCGGGCGAGCAGCTGATGGGTGTTTTCAGCCAGCTGCTGAAAGCTGTATTGATAGCTGGCGGGCTTGGTCGAGCTGCAGAAGCCAATCTGGTCGGGCGCGATAACGCGATAGCCCTGCTGACTCAGCGCGCGAATGGTCTCTTCCCACGTTGCACCACAGAAGTTTTTACCGTGCATCAGCACCACCGTTTTGCCGTTGGCCTGTTGCACCGGCTTCACATCCATATAGCCCATACTCAGCGTTTGCTGCTGGGACTGAAAATCGAAATGCTGCAGAGGATAGGGGTAATGAAATCCTTCCAGCTGTTCGCCATAAACAGGCGCGGCACTGGCGGGCGCATGCGCAAATAAAGCCAGCGAGGTGAGCAAAGCGGCAAGCGGTTTTTTCAACGCGTATGTCGGGCTCATCCGGGGTTCTCCAGGTTAAAGGTGAGTCGTAAGCCTGGCATGTCGCGGCAGAAAATCTATTGATGGTCCGTGCTATGGTGTTGATTTCACAGATGCTGGCCGCCTTAACCGCGAAGCGGCAAGCGAAATACTATGCTCGCGTTTATCGTTATCCGCCCGGGATCAATTATTCCCCTTATAATTAACAACAGACTAATTACAATTCATCTGTTTTATTAATAACTGCTGTTCATATGAATCTCTTCAGAGATAACGATTCAAATATTGAAAGAACTTTACGCAAAGAATAAGCACATTAAGATAAATAATTCATAATTCCGCTGAATTAAACAGGGGAGAACAGCTATGAAAGAAAACAGATATAACGAAAGCGTGATCGTCTCTATCACTGAGTGGATTAACAATAATCTCGACCAGCGTTTAAGCGTGGATGATATTGCAGAAAAAGCCGGGTATTCGAAATGGTATTTACAGAAACTCTTTGCCCGTTATCATAATGAAACGCTGGCGCGCTATATTCGTAAGAAAAAACTTAACGCCAGTGTGAATGATTTAAAAAACAGCCGCACGCCCATCATCAGCCTGGCGCTGAAATACCATTTTGAAAGCCAGCAATCTTTTACCCGCTCGTTTAAGCAGATTATGGGCTGCACGCCAAGCGCCTGCCGTAAACGACTGATGAGTGAAGAAGCGAAGCAGCAGATGGCCGACGTTGACGACCCCTGCGCGCTGTGCAGCTACGTCCGGCCAGGCAGTATAAAGCAGAGCTGTGGCGTAACAGTCCGGCCTGTTACGCGCTCAGCGCGCGGCTATGCGCAGGCAGATGCTTTCTGCGATATCAGTTAATCAGGATTCATCCGGCTGATAATATTGCACACCAATCTTAATACGCTCACGTCCCTGGGTGACGCGATGACGATTGGTGTCGCGCAGTGAATAGACGCAGCCGCAATATTCCTGCTGATAGAAGCTCTCGCGCTTGCTGATTTCAATCATTCGCGCCGATCCGCCACCTTTACGCCAGTTAAAATCCCAGTAGAGCAGATCCGGATACGCCGCCGCTGCGCGGACACCACAGCTATTAATCTGCTTCATATCTTTCCAGCGTGAAATACCCAGACAACTGGTCATTACCGGGAATCCGTTTTCATGGGCATAGAGTGCTGTGCGCTCAAAACGCATATCAAAGCACATGGTGCAGCGCTCACCCCGTTCCGGCGACCACTCCAGCCCGCGCGCCCGCTCAAACCAGTTATCCCGGTCGTAGTCAGCATCGACAAACGGCACGCCAAATTTCTCGGCAAAGCGAATATTCTCCTCTTTGCGCAGCTCATACTCTTTGAGCGGATGAATATTCGGGTTGTAGAAATAGATGGTGTATTCAATGCCGGAGGCCAGCATCGCTTCCATCACTTCCCCCGAACAGGGTGCGCAGCAGGAGTGCAGTAAAACTTTTTTATGGCCGCCCGGCAAGGGCAGCGGCTGACGCTGGAAAGGTTCAGACATAAGTACCTTCAATCAATAGCAGAAAGGCGGAAGTGTAATGCCGCAGGCGGTCAGTTGCAAAATCTGACCTGATGCAGGCTGCTTTGCATATTCGTGCCTTGGCTGCGGTTTCCCGTTTCTGCATCAACCTGCTGATCTCCGATGCTTTCTTTTCACAGCCATGTTGTGCGACCCCAGCGATAGCCGGAAGTGTGATCGGACCCACATTGATATCGACTATGTTTACATAACATTAACAATATTGACACTGAATCACCGCAAGGAGACTCGCATGGCCGCGGCTAAAAAATCGGGAAATCATCAGAACCGTTTTACCTGGTTCGTCTGTTTTATGGCGGCGCTGTCCGGCCTGTTGTTTGGTCTGGATATCGGCGTCATCGCAGGGGCCTTGCCGTTCCTGGCGAAAGATTTGCAGATTACCAACCATCAGCAGGAGTGGGTGGTGAGTTCGATGATGTTTGGTGCGGCGCTGGGTGCGCTGGCGGCGGGCTGGATGTCCTCAAAGCTGGGACGTAAGAAAAGCATGCTGGCGGGCGCGACGCTGTTTGTGATTGGTTCGCTGTGGTCCGCCTTTTCTCCCGATGTGGAGTCGCTGGTCTGTGCCCGTGTGATGCTGGGGCTGGCGGTAGGGATCGCCTCTTATACCGCGCCACTCTATCTGGCGGAGATTGCGCCGGAACGTATTCGTGGCTCAATGATTTCGATGTACCAGCTGATGCTGACCACCGGCATCGTGGTCGCTTATCTCTCCGACACCGCGTTCAGTTACAGCGGCAACTGGCGCGGGATGCTCGGCGTTATCGCTATTCCGGCGGTGATCCTGTTTATCGGCGTGCTGTTTTTGCCCAACAGTCCGCGCTGGCTGGCGGCGCACGGACGTTTCAACGAGGCGCAGCGCGTGCTGGATCGGCTGCGTAACAGCAGCGAACAGGCACGGGAGGAGCTGGAAGAGATCCGGGAAAGCCTCCAGGTGAAACAGCGCGGCTGGTCGCTGTTCCGCTCTAATGGCAATTTCCGCCGCGCGGTCTGGCTGGGGATGCTGCTACAGGTAATGCAGCAGTTTACCGGCATGAACGTGGTGATGTATTACGCCCCTAAAATCTTCAATATTGCCGGTTTCTCCAGCACCAGTGAGCAGATGTGGGGCACGGTGATTGTCGGGCTGGTCAACATGCTGGCCACGCTGATTGCCATCTTTTTTGTCGATCGCTGGGGTCGCAAGCCGATGCTGACCACCAGTTTTCTGGTGATGGCGGTGGGCATGGGCGTACTGGGCACGCTGCTGCATATCGGTGTCGAAACAGATTTCCGCAAATACTTTGCGGTCGCGATGCTGCTGATGTTTATCGTTGGCTTTGCAATGGCGGCCGGACCGGTCATCTGGCTGCTCTGTTCAGAGATTCAGCCGCTTAAAGGGCGTGACTTCGGCATTACTGCTTCCACCACCACCAACTGGGTCGGCAACATGATAGTGGGAGCCACTTTCCTGACGATGCTGGATCAACTGGGCAATGCCAACACCTTCTGGTTCTACGGCGCGCTCAACCTGGTGTTTATCGTGCTGACGATGATGCTGGTACCCGAGACCAAACATGTGACGCTGGAGCACATTGAACGCAACCTGATGAAGGGTAAGGCACTGCGGGACATCGGGGCGTAACCGCCCCGTATCAGCCTACCACTGCAGCTGCTGGCCGGCGTAATCGACGTAGTGATGACCCCCGCGTCCGCGCCATTGGGTCAGCTGCTGAACGATACCGGCGGCGCTCTCTTCTGCCGTCAGCGGCGCACTCTCGCCGCCCATATCCGTTTTCACCCAGCCGGGATGCAGCGTCAGCAGCGTCCCGTTCTGTGCTTCAACCGCCGGGGTCAGCGTGCGGCTCAGCATATTCAGTGCGGCTTTGCTGGCCGAGTAAATCGGCATCTGCGCCTCCGGATTTTCATTCAGGCTGCCGAGCTGGAATGAGGTCAGCGCCAGTACGCCCTCCGGCTTCAGCAGCGGCAGCAGAATCTCTGCAGTGCGAACCGGGGCTATCGCATTGGTCAGGAACAGCTGTGCCAGTTCCTGATCGTCACTCTGCGACACCTTCTGGTGCGAAGGCCCGGAAATCCCGGCATTGATCAGAATCGCATCGAACGCGTTGCCACTGAGCTGGCCCGCAAGCTGCTGAACCGCCGATGCGTCGGTCATATCCAGCGCCTGCCAGTCGATACCTGGCCTGTTGCCCTGTTCCGGAACACCGCTGCGATGGGTGGCTGTAACCTGCCAGCCGTCACCGGCAAACGCCTGCACGACCGCCAGACCGATACCGCGTGAAGCACCAATAATCAGAACTTCTTTTTGCTGCGCCATATTCACTCCTCGTTAATTGTCTCGCTACAAGCTTAACGGTATTTCCGCCCGGACAGCGGCCCGCTGTGCTTTTTAACCTGACGACCGCACTGAGGGTAAAAGCGCATGGCGCAACGCTGTTGATGGTTTTCCATCAACAAATCACTTTATCTTTTACTTTTAACCGGTTAGAAGAGATAAACAGTCTGGCAGGCAGCAGCTAATCGCCATTTACGCGTGGAGTCTTAATGAAAAAGCTCACCTTAGAGGTGGTGGCAAAAATGGCGGGCGTCGGGATTGCGACGGTTGACCGGGTGCTGAATGAGCGCGGCGGCGTCTCGCTGGAGACCAGCCGCAAAGTTCTGAAGGCCGCGCGTGAAGCGGGACTCCGGCGTCTGCTGCCAGAGGAGTATCAGCATCCGTGGCAAATCGAAGTCTTCCTTAGTAACAACGGCTCATCCTTTTTTCAGCAGCTCACCACCTGTTTCAGCGAGATCGCCAGTCAGCTTGGCTATCGCCGCCTGAAGCTGCACAAAACGCTCGTGGCCGAAGCGCAGCCCGAGCAGCTGGCGCAGAGCATTGTCGCCCGCAGCAGCACCCGCGACGGCATTATCGTGTTTGCACATGACTCACCGCCTGTCTATCGGGCACTGGCACTGTGCCGCAGCCGCAATGTGCCGGTGATCACCATCGTCACCGATCTGCCCGACGCTGACCGCCTGTGTCATGTTGGCATCGACCAGTATCAGGCAGGCCGCACCGCGGGCCTTCTGATGAGTAAAACCCTGAACCAGCCCGGCGACATTCTGATGGTCAGCGGCCGCTTTGATTATCGCGCCCACCGTCAGCGTATCGCCGGCTTCCGTGAAGCCATGGAGCAGCGTGCGCCGCAGCGTTATCTGCGTGAGGTGCTGTCGGGTCAGGATCAGCGGGAAACCATCCGCAGCGAGCTGGCCCGCAATCTGCGTTCGTCACAGGCGATTGCCGGGGTCTACAACACCGGCATGGGCAACACGGACGTCAGCGATACCCTGCGCGCTCATCAGCTGCTGGGTAAATGCACCTACATCACCCATGAGCTTTATGATGTGACCCGTCAGCTACTGCTGAACGATGAAGTGGCGTTTACGCTGGATCAACATGCCCGGCAGCATGCCCGATTAGCGATCGATCTGATGCTGAGTCATCTGGAAACCGGCTATCAGCCAGATGTCTATCAGGCGGGTAAAGTCGCGTTCCGGCTGTTTACGGCGGAAAATATGGTGTGAGATGAACCCGGTTTCCCCTGATGAGACAATTTAATCAGGGAAAACCAGGTGAGCATTCTTAATCCGACTCGTCACGGCTTTCATTGCTGTCCGGACTGTCGTCATCATTACCCTGACTCTTCTCCACTTCCTGCGGATGTCCCATCGAAAGTGCCGTGGCGCTGGCCGGATCGAACAGTGACAGACTCTCAATCTGGTCCACCATAATCACTTTACGGAACGACATCGCATCTTTAGGCTTCGAGTCGAGCGTGATCTCATGCTCGGCGTACCATTTGCTGTAGTTATGCTCTACCGCCAGCTTCAGCGTTTTGCTGTCGCGATAGCCGCTCAGCATCGGGATCAGCACGATGTTTTTGGTGCTCTCATATTCAAAGGTCGAGGCATGCACCATGCCGATGTAAATACGGCGCGACTTCAGCGTAATCCACGCCAGCTCGCCCTCTTCCATGCACTGAAACAGCAGTTGCTCCACGCCGTTGGATCGTGACAGCCGCTGATAGAGATCTTTACGCCCTGATACATTCAGGCGTGCGCTGCCCGCCCAGTTTGAGCGATAGAGGCAGAGCAGAATGGCGAAGGCGAGCATAATGACAACCGGTGCCTGGATGCCCAGGAAACTCCAGTTCATGAACTCCACCTGCCACTTCAGATGCACGCCGGGGATCATCTGCAGGGCATTGGCGATACCGGACATACAGAGCAGCAGCAGCCAGACGATGCCAGTGGCGAACACGCCCTGCAGAACAAAAATACAGCCGTAAAGCGCGACCAGAAAATAGACATCCCAGCCCGACGAGCGGCGGATTTTAAAGCGGCTGTTTAAATCACGGCTGGTGTACCAGTAACCACTGACCATCAGCACCATAAATATTGCGGTACCCACCTTACACTCCCTTTAACGTATTCACATGGCGGGCAAAATCTTCGTGGACTTCCTCACTCAGCGTATTGACCGAGATATTGCCGTTCTCATCAATAATGATGCGCTCACCTTCGGCGATGGAGTCGTTGATATCCTGACGGGTCATGATCTGTAGAAACTTCTCGGGACTGGCAAAGACCGACTTAACAAATTTAAACATAGCGATCCACTTGTTGGCCTGAAAATTGAAGTATGTGACCGAATCCACACTCTCGCCTGTTTAATTTCAGGTGAAATTTCTTAAAATCAATTAATTAGCGAAGCGGCATCCACACGATCCGGCCTGTTTTTTGCAGAAATCTTCAACGTAACCAGCAGCCTGCCGCAAAAAGCCTCCTGTTTATACGGGTCTGGTATGCAACAACGCCGAAACGCCTCACCGCCGGAAAGCGCTAAGCTCAATGGTTAGCCCTTTTCTGTCACCCTGTCTGAAACGCATCGAGGAAGGTTTGCATGAAATTACGAACACTGGGCCGAACCGGTCAGCGCGTCTCTGAAATTGGCTTTGGCGCATGGGCCATTGGCGGAACCTGGGGAGAAGTGAGCATGGAGGATGCCAAAGCCGCGCTGAACGCCGCGCTGGATGCGGGCATCACCTTTATTGATACCGCCGATGTCTATGGCGATGGCCGCTCCGAAAAGATTATCGCGGAGGTACTGAACCAGCGCCGCGGGGAACGCCCGTTTGTCGCCACCAAACTGGGGCGTCGCCTTTCACCGCACGTGACTGAGGGCTACAACGCCGAAAATCTCAACGCCTTTATCGATCGCTCACGTGAAAATCTGCAGACCGAAACGCTGGATCTGGTGCAGCTGCACTGCCCGCCGACCGAGGTCTACTACAACCCGGACGTCTTCGCGGTGATGGATGAGATGGTGGCCGCCGGGAAAATCCGTCACTACGGCGTCTCAGTTGAGAAAGTCGAGGAAGGGCTGAAGGCGCTGGAATTTCCCAACGTCTCGTCGATTCAGCTGATCTACAACATTTTCCGCCAGCGTCCGGCGGAACTGCTGCTGCGTGAGGCAAAACGCCGTGATGTGGCGATCATCGCCCGTGTGCCACTGGCTTCAGGTCTGCTGACCGGTAAAATGAATGCCGACAGCGTGTTTGCCGCTGACGACCATCGCACCTTTAACCGCAATGGCGAAGCGTTCGATAAGGGCGAGACTTTCTCCGGCGTGCCGTATGAGGTGGCGCTGGAAGCGGTTGAGGAGATTCGTCGCTTCGTGACGGGTGATACCACCATGGCGATGTTTGCGCTGCGCTGGATCCTGATGAACGAAGATGTCAGCGTGGTAATCCCTGGCGCGAAAAATCGCGAACAGGCTGAAGCCAATGCCCGCGCCAGCGATGTCGATGCGCTCTCTGAGGAGACGATGGCAGCGCTGAAGCAGATCTATCAGGAGAAGATCGCGCCTCACGTGCATCAGCGCTGGTAAACGCGCGTTACAACGCCTGGGCGCAGGCCCAGGCGGAACTCCAGGCCCACTGGAAGTTATAGCCGCCCAGCCAGCCGGTGACATCGGCCACTTCGCCAATAAAGTAAAGCCCCGGCACCGCACGCGCCTCCATGGTTTTCGAGGAGAGCTGCGTCGTATCCACGCCGCCCAGCGTTACTTCCGCCGTACGATAGCCCTCTGTGCCGTTTGGCTGGATGCGCCAGGCGTGCAGCGTCTGCGCCAGCTCAGTTTGCTGTTTGCTGTTGAGCTGCTTCAGCGTGATGTCCGGCACCACCTTCAGCGCCTGCAGGACTTCCACCAGGCGCTTCGGCAGAATTTTCGCCAGGCTGTTTTTCAGGCTGAGATTCGGATGTGCTTCACGCTGTGCCGTCAGAAACGCCTCAAGCGGTGTGGCGGGCGACAGATCGATAGTGACGAATTCACCCGGCTGCCAGTAGCTGGAAATCTGCAATACCGCCGGACCGGACAGGCCGCGATGGGTGAAGAGCATCGCCTCTTTGAAGCGGGTGCCATCCTGCGCATCAATCGTGGTCTCCAGCGCCACGCCTGACAGCGTCTGCAGCTGCTCCAGCAGCGGCTTGTGCAGAGTAAAAGGCACCAGCGCCGCCCGCGTCGGAAAGACGCTCAGGCCGAACTGCTCCGCAATTTTATAGCCAAATGGCGAAGCCCCCAGACCTGGCATCGACAGGCCGCCGCTGGCGATGACCAGCTTCTCCGCCTGAACCGTACTGCCGTTGAGTTGCAGGGTATAACCGCTTTCATCGCGCGCCACGCTGAGCACTTCACTGCGCAGCCGCAGGGTGACATTGCCCTTGTCACATTCGGCCAGCAGCAGATCGACAATCTGCTGAGCCGAGTCATCACAGAAGAGCTGACCCAGGGTTTTCTCATGCCAGGCAATACCATGACGATTGACCAGATCGATAAAATCCCACTGGGTATAACGCGCCAGCGCCGATTTACAGAAGTGGGGATTGTGCGACAGATAGGCCGCCGGTTCGGTATAGAGGTTGGTGAAGTTGCAGCGGCCACCGCCCGACATCAGAATCTTGCGTCCCGGCTTTTTGCCGTTATCCAGCAGTAACACGCGGCGTCCCCGCTGTCCGGCCTGGGCGGCACAGAACAGACCGGCGGCGCCGGCACCAATGATGATAACGTCAAACTGTTCCACTGCGGTTCACTCACTTAACTGGAAAGGCGCAGATTGTAGTGATCTGCTCACTGAGACGCCAGCGTCAAAAAATTGCCGTAAATGTGTCATATTGTATCTGCTTAATATCTAACCCTTTTTAGCTGAGTTACCCTTCAGCCTTACGACGAAAGGTCAAATTAACGCTATATTTTCCTTTCCCATACAGCACGTTGTCGCGGATAATGCGCCGCGTTCATGTCCTCCAAAAATGGCGTAACGTTTATGCTACATCTGTTTGCTGGTCTAGACCTCAGTACTAGCCTGTTATTGGTTCTTGCCCTGCTGTTTGTATTGTTTTACGAAGCGATCAACGGTTTCCACGACACGGCCAACGCAGTTGCGACGGTCATCTATACGCGTGCCATGCGTGCCCAGCTTGCTGTGGTGATGGCGGGTGTATTCAACTTCCTTGGCGTGCTGCTCGGTGGATTGAGTGTCGCTTACGCTATTGTTCATATGCTTCCCACCGATCTGTTGTTAAATGTTGGATCGGCTCACGGTCTCGCCATGGTGTTTTCTATGCTGCTGGCGGCGATTATCTGGAACCTCGGCACCTGGTATCTCGGTCTGCCGGCCTCAAGCTCCCATACCCTGATCGGCGCCATTATCGGTATCGGTCTGACCAACGCCCTGATGACCGGAACCTCGGTAGTTGATGCACTCAACATCCCGAAAGTCCTGAACATCTTCCTTTCTCTGATCCTGTCGCCGATTGTCGGCCTGGTGATGGCGGGCGGCTTGATCTTCATTCTGCGTCGCTACTGGAGTAATACCAAAAAGCGTGCGCGTATTCATATGACGCCTGCTGACCGCGAGAAGATCGACGGCAAGAAAAAGCCGCCGTTCTGGACCCGTATCGCCCTGATTGTTTCGGCAATTGGCGTGAGCTATTCGCACGGCGCGAATGACGGTCAGAAAGGCATTGGCCTGATCATGCTGGTCCTGATTGGCGTGGCTCCGGCCGGTTTCGTGGTAAATATGAATGCCTCCGGTTATGACATTACGCGTACCCGCGATGCGGTTAATCACCTGGAGCAGTATTACCAGCAGCATAACGCCTCGCTGACGCACATCATCCAGATGGCACCGCCTAAGCTGCCAACGCCGGAAGAAGTGCCAGCGACCAGCCCGCAGGAGTTCCACTGTGACAGCGCACGCGCACTGCAGGCGGTTCAGCGTGCTCAGGTGTTGCTGAATAATCTGCAGAGCTACGATCAGCTGACGGTTGATCAGCGCGGCCAGATGCGTCGTCTGCTGCTGTGTATCTCAGACACCGCCGATAAAGCGGCCCGTCTGGAAGAGACATCACCGGATGACAAGCGCTTCCTCAATAAGCTGAAAAGCGACCTGCTTGGCACCATTGAGTATGCGCCGATCTGGATTATTGTGGCCGTCGCGCTGGCGCTGGGGATCGGCACCATGATTGGCTGGCGTCGTGTTGCCACCACCATTGGTGAGAAAATCGGTAAAAAAGGCATGACCTATGCACAGGGCATGTCAGCGCAGGTGACCGCCGCAGTGTCGATTGGTGTCGCCAGCTATACCGGCATGCCCGTCTCCACTACGCATATCCTCTCTTCATCCGTAGCCGGTACGATGCTGGTTGACGGTGGCGGACTGCAGAGCCGGACCATCAAGAACATCGCCATGGCGTGGATCTTCACCCTGCCGGTCTGTATTCTGCTGTCAGGTTCGCTCTACTGGATTGCCTTGAAACTGGTGTGATGCCAGCAGACAAAAGGGCGACATAAGTCGCCCTTTTTAATGCCAGATCGCCAGAGCCACCAGACTTATCACTACCAGTCCGCACAGTGCACTGGTCAGAAGAAACTGCCCCCGCACCCGCTCGCAGCGCCGGATAAACTCATCGTCATGATGATCAAGATAGCGCTTTGCCCAGATATAGGTGACGAGCCGCACCTGCTTGCTCGGCTGACCGTGAGAGGTGAAGAATCCCGCCCCATCGACATACTGATACAGCAGCGGATCACAGCCCCGTAATACCGCCAGCAGGGCACGCAGCGATGAAAAATAGCGCGCCATATTCACGATACACACCACACAAAGAGCCCAAAAAAGCGCAATAGTGTTGATCATATTCTCCCCCTCCCGACTGGCATCGCAGCAACAGACTCAGCGTCAGACACTGTATCCGCCTGCAGAAAAAACCAGCCACTGAATCACCGGACTGCGAAAATTTTCGACCCCTGAGCGGCTGCGAACCGGACCGCCTTTTTTCAGTGTAGGAGAGTTCTTTACATTTTTTCCAACGATGATTTTCGTTCAGCGCGAGTAAATCTGGCATAGCCTTGATCTTATTCATAAGCCAGGCGGCAACGGCAGCATTTGCAGTGAGAGAAGGCTATACTCAGAACATAACAACATCATCACCTGCAACGCAGGTAGACACTTTGGTGGCGCTCATCGCCCGCTCGCGCAAAGGATTTCGCTAAGCTGTGACGCGGCAGGAACACCGGATGCCATCCTTAATCTCGTGAAAGGAGTTTTATCATGGCTTATAAACACATCCTGATTGCAGTAGACCTTTCTCCCGAAAGTCAGTTACTGGTGGATAAGGCCGTCTCGCTGGCTCGCCCGTACGATGCCAGAATTTCCCTGATTCACGTTGATGTGAATTACTCCGACCTCTACACCGGCCTGATTGATGTCAACTTAGGGGATATGCAGAAGCGCATCTCTGAAGAGACGCATACGGCACTGAAAGGGTTATCAGATGCCGCGGGCTATCCGATCAGCGAGACGCTGAGCGGCAGTGGCGACCTCGGCCAGGTGCTGGTTGATGCGATCAAAAAATATGACGTTGACCTGGTGGTGTGCGGTCATCATCAGGATTTCTGGAGCAAGCTGATGTCTTCAGCTCGTCAGTTGATCAATACCGTGCATATCGACATGCTGATTGTGCCGCTGCGCGATGAAGACGAGGCGTAATTCAGCCGCTTAAATGAATAAAGCCGGCACGGAGCCGGCTTTTTTATACGTTTAAATCGGTTAAAGCGGAGGATAAATATCAAAGCGATGGCTTTTGGTTACGACCGCCGCCTGCGTCACGACACCCGCCAGCGGCGGTGCATAGTCTGGCCGCTTCACCACAATCCGTTTCTTCGCCAGCCGCCGGGCCGGTTCCAGTAGCGCATCGGCATCTTCATCCGGCCCTACCAGCGACTGAAAGACTCGCATCTCCTTTTTTACCAGCGCACTTTTCTGGCGATGGGGATACATCGGATCAAGATAGACCACATCCGGCTGCGGCGTAATCTCGCCCAGCGCCTGCGCACTGGCTGCATGAATCAGCGTCAGGCGGTCGCGCAGCCAGGGGCCAATTTCCGCATCCTGATAACCGCGCTGCAGGCCATCTTCCAGCAGCGCAGCCACGACAGGATGGCGTTCCAGCATCCGCACCCGGCAGCCGAGCGCCGCCAGCACAAACGCATCACGTCCAAGTCCGGCCGTCGCATCCACCACATCCGGCAGATAGCCGCCTTTAATGCCAACCGCTTTGGCGACAGCTTCGCCACGTCCACCGCCGAAGCGACGGCGATGCGCCATTGCCCCGGTGACGAAATCAACAAAAATACCGCCCAGCTTTGGCTCATCACGCTTGCGCAGCTCAAGGTGCGTCGGCGTTTGCACCAGTGCCAGCAGCGCGTCTTCCTCGTGCTCCAGCTGCCAGCGCTGCGCTAAACGTGATAAGGCGCCGTCTCCGGCGCCTGATTCATCGAGCAAACAGATTTTCACGAACCGACTTATCCCTGAATGCCGTAATGTTCCAGCATCGCATCGAGCTGTGGCTCACGGCCACGGAAGCGTTTGAACAGCTCCATCGGCTCTTCAGAACCGCCACGCGTCAGGATGTTATCCAGGAACGACTGACCAGTTTCACGGTTAAAGATGCCCTCTTCCTCGAAGCGGGAGTAAGCATCCGCCGCCAGCACGTCCGCCCACAGATAGCTGTAGTAACCTGCTGCATAGCCACCGGCAAAGATGTGGCTGAAGGCGTGCGGGAAACGGCCCCATTCCGGACTCGGAACGACTGCTACGCGGCTTTTCACTTCGCGCAGGGTTTCCAGAATCTGTGCGCCTTTCTCCGGATTAAACTCGGTATGCAGACGGAAATCGAACAGGCCGAACTCCAGCTGACGCAGGATAAACAGCGCGGCCTGATAGTTTTTCGCCGCCAGCATTTTATCCAGCAGTTCTTTCGGCAGCGGTTCGCCGGTCTCAAAGTGACCGGAGATAAAGGCCAGCGCATCCGGCTCCCAGCACCAGTTTTCCATGAACTGGCTTGGCAGTTCGACCGCATCCCATGGCACACCGCTGATACCGGAAACGCCAGGCGCTTCGATGCGGGTCAGCATGTGGTGCAGGCCGTGACCAAACTCATGGAACAGGGTAATCACTTCGTCATGGGTGAACAGCGCAGGTTTGCCTTTCACCGGACGGTTAAAGTTACAGGTCAGGTAAGCAACGGGCTTCTGCAGGCTGCCATCGGCTTTACGCATCTGGCCCACGCAGTCATCCATCCAGGCACCGCCACGTTTGTGCTCGCGGGCGTAGAGGTCGAGATAGAAGCTGCCGCGCAGTTCACCGGTTTCATCGAACAAATCGAAGAACTTCACGTCAGGATGATAAACCTCAACGTCGGTACGCTGCTTCGCAGTGATACCGTAAATGCGTTTCACCACTTCGAACAGACCGGCGACCGCGCGCTCTTCCGGGAAGTAAGGACGCAGTTGCTCATCGCTGATGGTGTAGAGATGCTGCTTCTGCTTTTCACCATAATAAGTGAGATCCCATGGATTCAGTTGCTCAACGCCATGCTCTTTCTGCGCGAAGGCGCGCAGCTGCTCCAGCTCTTTTTCACCCTGCGGACGGGCGCGTTCAGCCAGGTCATTCAGGAAGTCGATCACCTGAGACGGGCTTTGCGCCATTTTGGTCGCCAGCGATTTATCCGCGTAGGAGTCGAAGCCCAGCAGCTGAGCCAGCTCGTGACGCAGCGCCAGCTCTTCCGCCATGATAGGACCGTTGTCCCATTTACCGGCGTTCGGACCCTGATCGGAAGCACGCGTCGCATAGGCGCGATACATCTCTTCGCGCAGCGCCGCGTTATCGCAGTAGGTCATGACCGGCAGATAGCTTGGAATATCCAGCGTCAGCAGCCAGCCTTCCTGCTCTTTGGCTTCAGCCTGAGCTTTCGCCGCCGCCAGCGCGCTTTCCGGCATACCGGCCAGCTCGCTTTCATCGGTGATCAGCTTGCTCCAGCCCATGGTCGCATCGAGCACGTTGTTGCTGTAAGCCGAACCCAGCTCAGAGAGGCGCGCGGCGATTTCGCCATAGCGCTGCTGTTTATCCTTTGGCAGGCCGATTCCAGAGAGTTCGAAATCACGCAGGGCGTTATCGACCGCTTTCTTCTGCGCCAGATCCAGTGCCGCGTATTGATCGCCCTCTTTGAGGTTGCGATACGCCTGATACAGCCCTTCATGCTGACCGACCCAGGTGCTGTATTCAGAGAGCAGCGGCAGCGTCTGCTCATAGGCTTCACGCAGCTCCGGGCTGTTTTTTACCGAATTAAGATGGCTGACCGGGGAGAAAATACGGCTCAGGCGATCGTCGGTTTCCGCCAGCGGCTGAACCAGGTTATCCCAGGTGTACGGCGCACCCTGCGCCACCACTTTTTCGACTTCTGCGCGGCATTGGCTCAGCACTTCCGTCACGGCAGGAACAACATGTTCAGGCTGGATAGCAGAAAAAGGGGGGAGCGTAAAAGATGTCAGTAGCGGATTGGTCATAGCGCAGTCCTTTATCGATGTATGGGGCGCAGCGGGTCGCGCAACGCAATCTAAGTAACATGCGGCTTAGTGTAGTGAAAATCAATGGGGGTCAGGATGAGGTGGGGAAGAAACGCGCGAATGCCTACCCGAAAGCCCGCTGCTTTTAAACTATGGCTGCGATTGCGATGAGCGCGTCGGGCAGCTTTCCGTACCTGCATGCCTGCAACAGGATGCCGCGCCCTGTAATCCCGATTTGTTATCACGCTTCTGGCCCATCGCCAGGCCATCCCTGATATAATCGCGGATTCTCATGCTTTTCCTGCGTCGGTTGCTGTGCGTCGTTCTGTAGGTAATACGTGAGGTAATAATTGGTATAAATTGATTTTCCATCAATTAAAACCTTATACATTCAACAGGATAAACAATGCTGAGTTATCGCCATAGCTTCCATGCGGGCAACCACGCCGACGTGCTGAAGCACACTGTTCTGAGCCTGATCATCACGGCGCTGAAAGAGAAAGAGAAACCGTTTTTCTACCTGGATACCCATGCGGGCGCAGGCCGCTACCAGCTGAGCGGCGAGCACGCCGAGCGTACCGGTGAATATCTGGAAGGCATCGCGCGTATCTGGCAACAGCCCGATGCACCGGAACTGCTGCAACCCTATTTTGACGCCATCGGTGCGCTGAATCGTGGCCCTTCTCTGCGCTACTATCCGGGTTCACCGCTGATTGCCCGTCATCTGCTGCGTGAAGATGACCGGCTGCAACTCACCGAGCTGCACTCCAGCGACTATCCCCTGCTGCGCAACGAGTTCAGCAAAGACAACCGCGCGCGCGTCGACCGTGCCGACGGTTATCAGCAGTTAAAATCGAAACTGCCACCGCCGTCGCGTCGCGGTCTGGTGCTGATCGACCCGCCTTATGAGATGAAAAGCGACTACCAGGCAGTGGTGAAAGGCATTCAGGAAGGTCATAAACGGTTTGGCACCGGCATCTTTGCGCTGTGGTATCCGGTGGTGTTACGTCAGCAGATCAAACACATGCTGCGCGACCTGGAAGCAACCGGCATCCGCAATATCCTGCAGATCGAACTGGCTGCCCGTCCGGACAGCGATCAGCGCGGCATGACCGCCTCCGGCATGATCGTGATTAACCCGCCGTGGAAGCTGGCCGATCAGATGAATACCCTGCTGCCATGGCTGCACAAAAAACTGGTTCCGGCCGGTACCGGTCACTTCGTGGTGAACCAGATCGTTCCTGAATAACCGATTATGTGGATTCTGCTGGCAGGCGCGCTGGGCGCGCTGCAACCCGCCCGGCGGCTGGCGCTACTGCTGTTAGCGCTCGCTGCGCTGCTGGGGTTTTATCACGACGTCCTGACATGGCCAGTGCTGCCGCTGCTGGCCGGGATCGCGGCACTGGTCGCGCTGCGCCGCTTTGACCCAATCCGTTCCCGGCAGCACATTCTGAGTGAAGCGCTGCTGGTGCTGATTTCGCTGGGATTGTTCCTCCATCTTTTTCCCGGCTTTCACAATCCCCTCGTCGTCGATGAGGTTAAGGTGGGCGTACAGAGCCTGCCGTTCAGTTTCTCCTTCAACTTCGATAAAGCGCTGATCCCCTTTGTGCTACTGGCCTGCCTGCCGACGCTGTTCCGCGCCCGGGCCTGTCCACCACGTTATCCGTGGATCGCTGCGCTGGCATTAATCGCCGCCGTGCCGCTGCTGCTGGGTAGCGCCGTGCTGCTGGGCGGTCTGGCCGTGGAGCCTCATTTTCCGCCCTGGCTGCCCGCGTTTATGCTGGCGAATCTGTTCTTTGTCTCGCTGGCCGAAGAGGCGCTGTTCCGGGGCTATCTGCAACAGCGGCTGAGCGAGAAGCTGGGTGGGTTGCCCGCGCTGCTGATTAGCACGCTGCTGTTCGGGCTGGCGCATGCAACCGGCGGCGTACTGCTGGTAGTTTTCGCGACGCTGGCCGGGCTGCTTTATGGTCTGGCGTGGCACTGGAGCGGCCGCTTATGGCTGGCAGCCGCCCTGCACTTCGCGCTTAACCTCACTCATCTGCTGCTGTTTACTTATCCGGCGCTGCATCACTAAACCGTAAACACCGCCAGGTCCGAGGCCAGCTCGGTGCGGGGGAAAATGGTCTGGCACTCCGCCAGCAGGCGGCTCATGTCCTTTGCCAGATAGCGGGAGCTGAAATGGGTGGCGATCATCCGCTTTGCCCCGGCGCGCTTTGCCACCTCCGCCGCCTGCAGGGTTGTGGAGTGCCCGCGCCCGTTGGCTTTCTCCACCATCGCCGCCTCCAGCGTGGTTTCATGCACCATCAGGTCAACCTCCGCCGCCAGCTGCAGCGCAACCTCCGTGGGAGCCGTATCGCCAAAGATGGCCAGCTTTTTACCGGGTGTCGCCGGGCCAAGGTAGTCAGCGCCGTTAATTACCCGCCCATCTTCCAGCGTCACACATTCCCCCTGCTTCAGCTGCTGGAACCACGGGCCGCGGGGCACGCCTTCGGCTTTCAGCCGCTCGGCATCCAGCAGGCCGGGTTTGTCATGCTGTTCAATGCGATAGCCAAAACACTCCACCGGATGGCTCAGCGGCCAGGCACTGATACGAAACTCACCGTCATCCAGCGTCCAGCCCGCCTCAATTTCAACAATGTTCAGCGGGTAGTCGGTGTAGGAACCGCTGATCGACAGCGCCGTCTCAACAAAGTTCTTCAATCCTCTGGGGCCATAAACCGTCATCGGTGAGGTCAGTCCGGCCATCGACCGGCTGGTGAGTAAGCCCGGCAAGCCGAAGATATGATCGCCATGCAGATGGGTGATAAAAATCTTATCCAGCTTTCCCGG
The DNA here is from genome assembly GCF_000745295.1 of Pantoea sp. 9140. Lineage (NCBI taxonomy): Bacteria > Pseudomonadati > Pseudomonadota > Gammaproteobacteria > Enterobacterales > Erwiniaceae > Pantoea > Pantoea sp. 9140. The sequence continues at coordinate 3,612,874 of NZ_JQNO01000001.1, forward strand.
TTTCAGGCTGGAGCGCATAAACTGTAACTGCGTGCCCTCCCCGCAGTCGAACAGCCAGGTTTCACCACTCAGCGCGCGGGTAAAGGCAATGGAGGTCACGTTACGTTGCAGGCTGGGAGCACCGCCGCCGGTGCCAAGAAAAGTAAGGTGCATGGTATGCTTCCCTGTAAGCGAGTGAAAAAACAGAACCCTATTACAATCATAGGCGCAAACTTTGCGTCATTTCGACCCGCAGCGTTACACTCAACCCCAATTTTTTATGCAACCGGATGGATACTTCAATGACCCGACATTTCGACTATCTCGCCATTGGCGGCGGCAGCGGCGGCATCGCCTCGATTAATCGTGCGGCTATGTATGGCCAGAAATGCGCCCTGATTGAAGCAAAAGAGCTGGGTGGCACCTGCGTGAACGTGGGTTGCGTGCCGAAGAAAATCATGTGGCACGCCGCGCAAATCGCCGAAGCTATCCATCTTTATGGCCCGGATTATGGCTTCGACACCACCGTCAATCGCTTTGACTGGGCCACGCTGGTCAAAAACCGCAGCGCCTATATCGATCGCATCCACAGCTCTTATGACAACGTGCTGGGTAAAAACAAAGTTGAAGTGATCAAAGGCTTTGCCCGCTTTGTCGATGCGCACAGCGTTGAAGTGAACGGCGAGATTATTACGGCTAACCACATTCTGATCGCCACCGGCGGTCGTCCGGTTCACCCTTCTATTCCGGGTGCGGAGTACGGCATTGATTCCGACGGCTTCTTCGAGCTGGACGCACTGCCAAAACGTACCGCGGTTGTCGGCGCGGGCTACATCGCGGTTGAGCTGGCGGGCGTCGTGAACGCGCTGGGGTCAGAAACCCACCTGTTCGTGCGTAAACACGCGCCGCTGCGCAGTTTCGATCCGCTGCTCACCGAGACGCTGGTCGAAGTGATGAACACCGAAGGCCCGGCGCTGCATACCGAAGCCATTCCTAAGGCTGTGATCAAAAACAGCGATGGCAGCCTGACGCTGCAGCTGGAAAATGGCAGCGACTACACTGTGGATTGCCTGGTCTGGGCGATTGGCCGTGAGCCTGAAACGGACAATCTCAATATTCAGGCCGCAGGCGTGGCGCTGAACGAGAAAGGCTATATCAGCGTTGATAAATTCCAGAACACCAATGTCTCAGGCGTCTACGCCGTAGGCGACAACACCGGTGCGGTTGAGCTGACGCCGGTTGCGGTTGCCGCCGGACGTCGTCTCTCTGAACGTCTGTTTAACAACAAGCCGGACGAGCATCTGGATTACAGCAACGTGCCGACCGTGGTGTTCAGCCATCCGCCGATCGGCACCGTAGGACTGACCGAGCCGCAGGCGCGCGAACAGTATGGAGACGATCAGGTGAAGGTCTATAAATCGTCGTTTACCGCCATGTACACCGCGGTCACCCAGCATCGTCAGCCGTGCCGCATGAAGCTGGTGTGTGTGGGTGCCGATGAGAAGATCGTCGGCATTCACGGCATCGGATCCGGTATGGATGAGATGCTGCAGGGCTTCGCCGTGGCGCTGAAGATGGGCGCGACCAAGAAAGACTTCGATAACACCGTGGCGATCCACCCGACCGCAGCGGAAGAGTTTGTGACGATGCGTTAATCCGCACCGGGCTTCAGAAACAGAACAGGCGACCTTAAGGTCGCCTGTTTTATTATGCCGTATCCACTTCCGCTTTCTGACCGTGCAGTGCAGCACCGCGTCAGTGCAATTCAGCTTACGCGATCCAGCCAGCGGACATACGCCTGATCCCACAACGCTGCGGGCGTTCCCGCTTTGCCGAGGCCAAATCCGTGTCCGCCTTTGCTGATCTGAATCAGCTCAACCGGCACGCGGTTGCGGCGACAGGTGTCGCGCATCAGCTCGGTGTTAAACGGATTGGAGGTGTGATCGTCCTCGGCCTGCGCCAGAAACGTCGGCGGATATTGCCGGGTCACGTAGTTCTGCACTGACCAGTTCGCCTCATCCTGCGGCGTGGCATTTTTGCCGACCATCATCAGATGCGTATTGGTGTGCTGATAAGGGGCTTCCAGGGTGATGACCGGATAGATCAGGCCCACGCTGTCGACTTTCGGCACCACTTCATCCAGCGGATCGATGGCCGGATAAGATTCAAAGTCTGGCCGCGCCGCCGCCAGCCCAAGCAGATGTCCACCCGCCGAGAAGCCGAGCACATGCACCTTGCGTTCGAAAGATCGCACCAGCCGGATGGCGCGTTGCGCATCCTGCAGTGGCGCCAGCCGACCCGCCTGCCACTTCTCATGCGGCAACCGGTAGCTGAGCACATAGGCAGTATAGCCACTGGCATTCAGCCAGCGCGCTACCGGCCAGGCTTCACGCGCCATGCCGATCCAGCGATACCCGCCGCCTGCGGCGATTAATACCGCTTCGCCATTCGGATTTTCTGGTTTAAACCGCTGAATCGCCGGGCTGACGATATTTGACCAGGATCCACTGCTGTTAATATGCAACTGGCCGGATGGGCCGCCGCCGCCGGGCGGATCGTCCGGCCAGAGGGGAATAATGTCATCGCGGGCAAATAATTTGCCGGTGGTCATGGAGAGCCCGAGCGCTCCCGTGCCGAGAATAAAGCGTCGACGCGTAATCATAATGCCTGTTGTGTGATGCCAGAGTAATGAGCAAGCCGTTGCGGCAGGCTACAGAAGAAGTAACAGATGCAAGTCTGGTGCCATGGGTGGCGATTATGTACGCAATAGCCCCAGGAAAGCCATAAAAAAACGCGCCGGGCAGGCGCGTTTTTATTTCATTCCGTATGGTTAATCTTCCTGCTGGAACTGCGCCATCACGGCCTGTTCACACTGCTGTTCGTTGACGCGCAGTTTGGCCCGCTCATCATCGCCAAGTTGCAGCCAGGCACTGGCCACTTCACGCGCGGACTCTTCATCAAATTCCGGCTGATTCATCGCCGACGGTGACTGGCCGCCCGCCACGGTCGATTTCATCTGCTCGACGTAATGATCTGCAGTGGCGACCTTTTTCTCGCCGCTGACAATGTGGCACAACTGACTGGCGTAAACATTCTGCTCAGTATCAGCGTCGTCCGCTGCCAGCGCGCTGCCGGAGGCAAGGAGGCTTAGCAGCACTATCTGAGTGACTTTCATTTTTAACTCCTGTTCGTTCAGGTTAAACCTTGCGCTGAAGGGCTTCGAGGCGCTTCTGACGCCAGTTCAGCAGCGGCGTCACGGTGGTGCCGTGAACCACCACGCTGCAGACCACCAGCGTTAACGCTATATTCGTCATGATTTCCATCTGCGGGCCTTGCATGCCGTGCGTCCAGGCATAGGCGATGTAGTTCAGGCTGCCAATTCCCCGGATGCCCAGCCAGCCAATCAGCAAGCGCTGCCCGAGCGGCAGTCCGGCGCGCAGCGTCACCAGCCAGACGGCCATCGGTCGTACTACGGCAAACAGTACCAGCCCAATCAGCACGCCATAGATGTTCCAGTGCTGCGCCAGTGTGACGCCCAGTACGACCATCATGCCAGCCGCCAGTAAACGTTCAATAGTATCGCCAAAAGAGAGCGCGTCGCCTACTACAAACCCAATCGACTTCACCATATTATTGCCGCCCTGATGCGCCAGGCGTTTGTTAGGATTCACCAGCGCCTCAGAGGGCAATACGCGCTCGTCGTCAGAGAGGTCTTCCGGCTGATGACGATGGAATACGCCCAGCTCGGCACGGCGTAACCCCAGTCCGGCGGCGAAGGCGGCCAGGAAGCCGGAGGCACCCACGTATTCCACCAGCGAATAACTGAGGGCTATCAGCGCCAGCGCCAGGAAATCATTGGGCGCAACGTCGCCATTCGCATTGCGCAGTCGGGTCGCCAGCATGCCGATTAACTGCCCCAGAACAAAGCCAATGATCAGACCGCCGCCAATCGCCCAGAGCACCTCGACCGCGCCCCAGTGCGCCAGCATCGCGCCACTCAGGCTCTCGCCATTAAACAGCAGCAGCGCCAGCATCAGCAGGGGTAATGCGGAGCCATCGTTCATGCCCGCTTCACTGGAGATCGCCACCCGCAGCGAGTCATCATCCTGCGCATCGTTGACCGAGATTAAGCTCGCCAGCACCGGATCGGTCGGCGCGACAATCGCCCCAAACGCCAGCGCAATCGGCCAGTCTAATCCTACCAGGAAGTGTGCCAGCAGGGTCATCGCGGCAACGGTAAGCAGCATGGCGGGAAACGCCAGCTTCAGCCCGGTGTGCCAGCAGTTGTTCTGCAGCGGCTGACGCAGCTTGAGACCGGTGATAAACAGCGAGGCCGCCATGGTGATTTCGGTGATATGGGCCACGGCTTCGGAATGGGTGACGATATCGAGGTGGATAACATCAAATCCCCACGGGCCGCACAGCATGCCCGCGATCAGGAACAGACCAAATGAGGTGACTGGCCCCCGGTGAATCCAACCGGAAGCCAGCGACATCAGCAGCAGAAGGCCGCCCGTCGCTGCTGTCCAGGCTAAAAAGTTCATAACACTCCAAAATATTTCGGGTTTATGAATAAGCCTGGCACATTTTTTGACGGGCGAGGCGTCAGTTTTTCAGATGACGACTGGCGAAGCGGACCGCGAGAGCCGCGGCACCGGCTAAAGTGGCGAGCGCAACGACGCCATTCCAGCCCCAGTGAGCCAGCGCCAGACTGCCCAGCGCCGCACCGGTCGCCATACCGATAAACACCACAGTAAACAGCAATGCATTCAGGCGACTGCGTGCTTCCGGTGCCAGGCCATAGACCAGCGTCTGATGCGCCACCAGCGTGGCCTGCACCCCTAAATCAAAGCCGATAGTACAGACCACAATCAGCGCCAGCTGTGCGGGCATGGGCAGCAGTGGCAGCAGAAACATCAGCGCAAAAGAGATCGTCACCAGCGCGGCACCGGCCTGCGTGACGCGTGCCGGGCCGATGCGGTCAGCAAAACTGCCCGCCAGCGGTGCTGCCATAGCGCCTGCTGCCCCGGCTAAACCAAACGCCCCCGCCACCGCACTGTCGAGATGAAAGCGGTCGCTGAGCATTAACGCCAGCGTCGACCAGAAGGCGCTGAAGGCTATAGAGAGCAGACCCTGAGCCAGCGCGGCGCGGCGCAGCGTCTGATGGTGACGCCACAGATGCACCAGTGACAGCAACAGGCGCGGATAGCTCACTGAGGTGCCCGGCGCGAAGCGTGGCAGCACCCGCCACAGCGTCAGCGTAATCAGCAGCACCGCCAGTGCGGCGATCATGTACATGGTGCGCCAGCCGAAATATTCCGCCACCACCCCGCTGACTACCCGCGACAGGAGGATGCCGACCAGCAGTCCGGTCATCACCGTGCCGACCGTTTTACCCCGGCTGCGTTCCGGGGCCAGCGTCGCCGACGCGGGCACAATATCCTGCGCCACGGTGGCGGTCAGGCCGGTAATAAAACTGGCAACCAGTAGCGCGCTGAGTCCGCCGGAAAAGCCACACAGCAGCAGCGCCGCGACCAGCAGTAAGCCTTTGATAAAGATAATGGTGCGGCGGTCGTGACGATCCCCCAGCGGGGCCAGCAGCAGAATACCCAGCGCATAGCCCGCCTGAGTCAGCATCGGCACCATGCCAACTGCGCCGATGCCTGCATTAAACTGCTTACTGATGATATCCAGCATCGGCTGGCTGTAGTAAATCGATGCAACGCTGAGCCCGGCTCCGGCCGCCAGGGTAAACACCAGCGGCGTAGAGAGCGATTCATTTTGCGTCTGAGTCTGTATGGCTGACATGCTGTAATCCTCATCATTTCGTGCAACCATTAAAGCGCATTGTGGTTATACGCGGTAGACTGATACCAGACAAAACCGTTATGCGTGGCGCGTATGAACAATCCCAACAGCAGCGATCGCATCGACCTGATGCAGACATTTATCCGTATCGTTGAGAGCGGCAGCCTGTCCGCAGCAGCAGCCCAGCTTGGCACGACACAGCCCACCGTCAGCCGCCGATTGCAGACCCTGGAGCAGCGGCTGGGCCTCAAGCTAATCCTGCGCACCACCCATGCGCTGAAACTCACCGATGATGGCGAACGCTGCTACGCCCAGGCGCGGCAGTTGCTGGCGACCTGGCATGCGCTGGAAGATGAGCTGACCGGTGCCAGCGATGACCCGGTCGGTACGCTGCGGGTTCGTGCGCCGCACGCCTTTGGTCAGGATCAGCTGATCGCGCCGCTGGTGGACTATCTGCACCGCTATCCCCGCCTCAATATCGAGTGGATGCTGAATGACCGCACGCCCGACTTCATGGCGGAGAACGTGGACTGCGCCATTCAGGTCGGTGCGCCCACCGATCCTTCGGTGGTGGCGATACTGCTGGCCGAAGTGCCGCGCATTGTGGTGGCAGCCCCGCAACTGCTGGCGCAGCATCCGCCGATAGAACGTGTGGAACAGCTGCGCGATCTGCCGTGGCTGGCGCTGACCAGCTTTTACCGTAATGAAGTGGCGTTGCAGAAGATTGACGACGGTCAGCCGGTGAACCTGGCGATTACGCCCCGGCTGAGCAGCGACAGCTTATATGCGGTGCGCAAAGCGGCGCTGGCCGGAATGGGCGCGGCGATTGTCTCCTCGTGGGCGGTGCAGGACGATTTAGCGGACGGCAGTCTGGTTCAGCTGATGCCCGCCTGGCAGGCCCCACCGCTGCCGGTATGGCTGACCTATCCCTGGGCGAGTTACTACCCGGCCAGGCTGCAACACTTTTTTGCCATGATCAAAGAGGTGATGCCACAGCTGGCGGGCACGCGCCCGGCGTCGCAGCCGGCAGGTCGTTCAGGGGAAGCAGAGCGGAAGGGATAAAGCAGGCGCCCGCGTCAGCGGGTCGCCAGGTGATAAATTACTTTTTATCGTAGCGCGACATTTTGTCCAGCCAGCCCATCACAAAGGCCGAGAGCACAAAGGTCAGGTGGATAATCACGTACCACATCAGCTTGTCGTTTTCGACGTTGCGCGCTTCCATAAACACCCGCAGCAGGTGAATCGAGGAGATGGCCACGATAGAAGCCGCGACTTTGTTTTTCAGTGAGCCGGAGTCCATCTTGCCCAGCCAGCTCAGCTTCTCTTTGTCTTCGTCGATATCAAGCTTGGAGATGAAGTTCTCATAACCCGACAGCATTACCATCACCAGCAGGCCGCCCACCAGCGTCATATCCACCAGCGACAGCAGCAGCAGGATCAGATCGTTTTCCGCAATGCTGAAAATGTTGGGCAGCAGGTGGAAAATTTCCTGGAAAAATTTAATGGTCAGCGCCAGCAATCCCAGCGAAAGTCCAATGTAAACCGGAGCCAGCAACCAGCGCGATGCATACATCAGGTTTTCGGTAAAACGTTCCATACAATCCCACGAATAATCAAACAGGTCCGGAAGTATAACCGATCCACTGTGAAGTTATTTCAGCCCTTCGTCAGAAATTTCAGGGACCGGCGGCAGCGGCAGTGAGAGACGAAAGGCTGCGCCGCCTTCGGGTCTATTCTCTGCCCAGATCCGGCCGCCGTGGCTCTCGATAATGGTTTTACAGATTGCCAGTCCCAGCCCGACGCCCGGCACCGCCGACTCTTTATCACCGCGCCAGAATTTATCGAATATCCGGGTTAAATCGTCTTCCGCAATGCCCGGTCCGCTGTCCCAGACCGCAATCTCCAGCCGTGTCGCAGCACGCCAGGCGCGGATGCCACGCGGCGCGCTGTTACCGGCATACTTCAGGCTGTTCTCAATCAGGTTGGTGAAGACGCGTTCCAGCAGCGTGCTGTCGCCTTTAATCAGCACAATGTCATCCGGCAGATCGAGCTGAACCTCATGCCCTTTCAGCGACGGTGCCATGCTGCTCAGCGCGCCGCCAATCACCTCTTCCAACGCCAGCCACTCTTCACGCAGGTTGAGGCCGCCCGACTGAATGCGCGCCATATCCAGCATGTTGCTCACCAGCCGGATGGTGCTCAGCGTCTGCTCGCGGATCTGGCTGGCCTGCGGCACATATTTTGAGTTGTCGCTGGCCAGGTCGAGCATCAGCATTTCCGCCTGACCAAACAGCACCGTTAACGGCGTGCGCAGGTCGTGCGACAGCGCCGACAGCAGCGCATTGCGCAGCTGTTCACGCTCGGCCGAGAGCCGGGAGGCCGCCTCGCTGTGCGACAGTGCCATCCGCTCCAGCGCATTGGCAATCAGTACCGTAAAGGTTTCTACCAGCCGCTGCTGTTCGGGGATCATCAGCTGACGCAGGTTCTGCGGCTCCACCACCAGCAGACCCCGGCAGTGCGCGCCGCTTTTCAGCGGCAGGATCTGATAAGGCACCGCCGGTAAGGTATCGGTGCCCGCGCCCGCAGGCTGGCCTTTGCTGTAACTCCATTTCGCGATGGCGCGATCCGGTTCGCTGGCCGGTAACGCCTCGCCCACCGGTTGCAGCTCACCCTGCTCATCCGGCAGCAACAGCAGGCAGCGCGCCTGCAAAGTGGCGTCGAGCACCCGCTGGCTGGTGGCGGCGATATCCTGCGGCGTCAGCGCGCTGCCCAGCGATTTTGCCATCTCGTAGAGCTGCCGCGCCCGCTGCTCGCGGTAGCGCGCCACCCGCGCCTGATAACGCACGCCTGCCGTAAGGTTGCCGACAATGACGCCCACCGCCAGCATTACGCCAAAGGTCACCAGATATTGCAGGTCGGAGACCGCCACCGTGCCGGTGGGGGCCACAAAAAAGAGGTCGAAGGCGACGATATTCATCACCGTGGCGATCACCGACGGCCAGCGGCCATAGCGCAGCGCCACGATCACCACCGCCAGCAGGTAGATCATCACACAGTTGGCAGGGTCGAAATTGATCAGTACCGACTGTCCGGCTGCGGTGACGACGATGCAGAGCACCAGCGCCATCATCACGCCGCGCAGCTGAATGCGCCATTTTTCACTGGTCACGCGGCCATCCGGCAGCGGATGCGGCGCATCCTTCAGCGGCTCATCCAGTGCGACAACCAGCAGGTCGAGATCGGGGCCGAGCTGGCCCAGACGTTCGGCAAAACTGTCACGCCGCCAGCGTCGCAGCGGGCGACGACCGGTGACGATTTTGCCCAGGTTGTGCTCGCGGGCGTAGCCCAGCACCGCTTCCGCTTCATCCGGTTCCGACAGCGTGGCCGTTTCCGCACCCAGCTCCTGCGCCAGCTGTAAGGTGCGCAGAATCGCCCGTCGCCGCGCTTCGGGCAGCCGGTTAAGCCGGGGTGTTTCGACATAGACCGCGTGCCATTCACTGCCGAGCCGTGCCGCCAGCCGGGCAGCGGTACGCACCAGCTTTTCACTGCCACTGTCGTCACCAATGCAGAGCAGAATGGCGTCGCGGGTGTGCCAGACGCGATCCCGTCCCTGCTGATCGCGCCAGGCGCGCATCTGGTCGTCCACCCGATCGGCAGTGCGACGCAGGGCCAGTTCACGCAGGGCGAACAGGTTACCTTTGCGGAAAAAGTTTTCGATGGCGCGTTCCGCGCGGTCGCCAATGTAGACTTTGCCCTCTTTCAGCCGCTGCCGCAGATCGTCGGGCGGCAGATCGACCAGCACCACTTCATCAGCGCTGTCGAAAAAGGGATCGGGCACGGTTTCGCGCACCTGAATGCCGGTAACCCCGCCGACCACATCGTTGAGGCTCTCAAGATGCTGCACGTTCACAGTGGTCAGCACGTCGATGCCCGCTTCCAGCAGCTCTTCGATATCCTGCCAGCGCTTGGGATGGCGCGAGCCCTGCACGTTGGTGTGCGCCAGCTCATCCATCAGAATCACGGCCGGATGGCGGGCCAGCGCAGCATCAAGATCAAACTCCGCATGACGCGAGCGACCGGTTGCGCGCCGCGGCAGCAGGGTTAAGCCTGTCAGCAGCTGCGCGGTTTCCGGCCGTTCGTGGGTTTCTACCACGCCAATCAGCACATCCAGACCCTGCGCACGCAGCCGCTGTGCCTCCTGCAGCATGGCGTAGGTTTTGCCCACGCCCGCACAGGCACCAAAGTAAATCTTCAGCTGCCCGCGATGACTTTCGCGGTTAGCCTGCAGCAGCGCGTCGGGATCGGGACGCTGGGGTTCGTGGTTCATCGCTTCCTTAACACCATTACCGTTCGTTGAGGGCCATGTTCAGCTGCAGCACGTTGAGAGTCGGCGTGCCGAGGAAGGGCATCAGCGGACGATGCGTCATCTTTTCAATCAGCGCCTCGACCTGCGCGACCGGCACGTTGCGGCTGGCAGCGACACGCGGAGCCTGCCACAGGGCAGCCTGGGCCGAAATATCCGGGTCCAGCCCGCTGGCGGAAGCCGTCACCAGCTCAACCGGCACCGCGCCCGGTGCCTGCGGATTGGCGGCACGCAGTGCAGCGACGCGGTCGGCGACCGCTTTATCCAGCGCCGGGTTGCTGGCGGCCAGATTACTGCCTCCCGAGGCCAGCGGGTTATAGGCTTTATCACTGGTGGCTGAAGGACGGCCCCAGAAATAGCCGGGCTGGGTAAAGTTCTGCCCAATCAGCGCGGATCCGTGCGCCACGCCATCTTCTTCCAGCAGCGAGCCATTGGCCTGGGCCGGAAACAGCCACTGCGCCAGCCCGGTGGTGAGGAAAGGATAAACCACGCCGGTAACAAGCGTAAGCAGCAACAACAGTAAAATTGCCGGACGTAACTGACTCATTTTTTTCTCCTCAGGCCATGCCTGAAAGCACTAACAGCAGATCGATCGCTTTGATGCCGACAAACGGCACCAGCAGGCCACCCAGACCGTAAATCAGCAGGTTGCGGCGCAGCAGCGCAGCGGCACTCAGCGGGCGGTAGCTGACGCCTTTCAGGGCCAGCGGGATCAGGAAGATAATCACCAGGGCGTTAAAGATCACCGCCGACAGAATCGCGCTGGCGGGCGAGTGCAGCTGCATCACGTTGAGCATGTTAAGCTGCGGATAGGTCGCCGCAAACGCCGCCGGAATAATGGCGAAATATTTCGCCACGTCGTTGGCGATACTGAAAGTGGTCAGGGAACCGCGCGTCATCAGCATCTGTTTACCGATGTGCACCACTTCCAGCAGCTTGGTCGGGTTCGAGTCGAGATCGACCATGTTGCCCGCCTCTTTCGCCGCCTGTGTACCGGAGTTCATCGCCACCGCCACATCCGCCTGCGCCAGGGCAGGTGCATCGTTGGTGCCGTCGCCGGTCATCGCCACTAACCGTCCTTCTGCCTGATACTGGCGGATCAGCGCCAGCTTGGCTTCCGGGGTCGCCTCTGACAGGAAGTCATCCACGCCCGCTTCCGCCGCAATGGCCGCGGCGGTCAGCGGGTTATCGCCGGTGATCATCACTGTTTTAATGCCCATTTTGCGCAGTTCGGCAAAGCGCTCTTTGATGCCGCCTTTCACGATATCTTTCAGCGCCACCACGCCCAGCACGTTCGCGCCCTCGGACACCACCAGTGGCGTGCCGCCACTGCGTGCCACCTCTTCCACCTGCGCATTGACCTCGGCAGGGAAACGGCCATGGTTCGCTTCGATATGACGGCGGACCGCATCGACCGCGCCCTTGCGGATCAGCCGCTCCTGCACGTTTACGCCACTCATGCGGGTCTGGGCTGAGAACGGAATAAAGCTCGCGCCCATGCTGCTGAGATCGCGCTCACGCAGATTAAAGCGCTGCTTCGCCAGCACCACGATGCTGCGACCCTCTGGCGTTTCATCAGCCAGCGAGGCGAGCTGCGCGGCGTCGGCCAGCTGCTCTTCGCTGACGCCCGGCGCGGGCAGGAACTGGGTCGCCTGACGGTTACCCAGCGTGATGGTGCCGGTTTTGTCCAGCATCAGCACATCCACATCGCCTGCGGCTTCCACCGCACGTCCACTGGTCGCAATGACGTTCGCACCCAGCATCCGGCTCATTCCCGCCACACCAATCGCCGACAGCAGGCCGCCGATAGTGGTCGGGATCAGACAGACCAGCAGCGCCACCAGCACGGTGATGCTGACCGGCGTGCCGCCCCATGCCGAGAACGGCCAGAGTGTGACAGTCGCCAGCAGGAACACGATGGTCAGTGACACCAGCAGGATGGTCAGGGCGATCTCATTCGGGGTTTTACGGCGCTTCGCCCCTTCCACCATGGCGATCATCCGGTCAAGGAAGGTTTCGCCCGGGTTGGCGCTACAGGTGATCACCAGCCAGTCAGAGAGAATACGCGTACCGCCCGTCACAGAGGCGAAGTCACCGCCTGACTCACGGATGACCGGTGCAGATTCACCGGTAATCGCGCTCTCATCCACTGAGGCACCGCCCTCCATCACTTCACCGTCGCAGGGAATGATGTCACCCGCTTCGACCAGCACCGCGTCGCCTTTACGCAGCGCATCGGCGCTGACCTGCTGCCACTCCGCGCCATAGCGCGCCGCTGACAGTTTTTTAGCAAAGCTGGTCTTTTTGACCCCTTTCAGGCTGCTGGCCTGGGCCTTGCTGCGCCCTTCTGCCAGCGCCTCCGCCAGGTTGGCGAACAGCACGGTGAACCAGAGCCAGAGTGCAATCGCGCCGGTAAAGCTGGCGCTGCCGCTGATCCTGCCGAATAACATTGCCAGCGCCAGCAGCGTGGTCAGCACGCTGCCGAGCCAGACCACAAACATCACCGGATTACGGAACTGTACCCGCGGATCGAGCTTTTTCACCGCATCCCAGGCCGAGGTACGCAGCAGGGCTGCGTCAAATAACGCCTGTTGTTGACGACTCATGAGGATTGTCCCTGAACAAGTTGCAGATGCTCAGCCACCGGGCCCAGCGCCAGAGCAGGAATAAAGGTCAGTGCGCCCACCAGCAGCACCGTGCCGATGAGTAAGGCAATAAACAGCGGGCCGTGGGTGGGCAGCGTGCCGTTACCCACCGGCTGCACTTTTTTCACCGCCATCGCACCGGCAATCGCCATCACCGGAATGATGATGCCGAAGCGGCCCAGCAGCATGCAGACCGCCAGTAACAGGTTCCAGAACGGCGTGTTAGCACTCAGTCCGGCAAAGGCGCTGCCGTTGTTGTTAGCCGCCGAGGAAACGGCGTAGAGCACTTCGCTAAAGCCGTGAATGCCGGGGTTCGCCATTGCGCTGCGACCAGCGTCGGTCATCATCGCCAGCGCGGTGCCGATCAGCACCAGCGCCGGGGTGACCAGAATCGCCAGCGCGGTCATTTTCATCTCCCACACGTCGACTTTTTTACCCAGGAACTCCGGGGTACGGCCAATCATCAGCCCGGCGATAAATACCGCCAGCAGCACAAACAGCAGCATGCCGTAGAGACCGGCACCGACGCCGCCAAACACTACTTCGCCCAGCTGCATCAGCCACATCGGCACCATGCCGCCCAGTGCGGTAAAGGAGTCGTGCATGGCACTGACCGCACCGCAGGAGGCCGCGGTGGTAATGACCGCGAACAGGCTGCTGTTAAGAATGCCAAAGCGCGTCTCTTTGCCTTCCATGTTGACGGCGCTGTCGGCACCCAGCTGGAGGAAATGCGGGTTGCCCTGCAGTTCGGCCCACATCACGACGGCGACCGCCGCGACAAACATCAGCGTCATCGCCCACAGCAGCATGTGGCCCTGACGACGGTCACGCACGCTTTCGCCAAACGCAAAGCAGAGCGCGGCCGGGATCAGGAAGATGCTCAGCATCTGCACCAGGTTGGTCAGCACCGTCGGGTTTTCAAACGGATGGGCGGAGTTGGCGTTAAAGAAGCCGCCCCCATTGGTGCCCAGCATTTTAATCGCTTCCTGCGACGCCACCGGCCCCATCGACAGCGTCTGCTGTACGCCTTCCAGCGTGGTGAAGCTGTGGTAAGGCGCGAAGTTCTGAATGCTGCCCTGACTGACAAAGAACAGCGCCATCAGCAGGCTGATCGGCAGTAAGACGTAGAGCGTGATGCGTGTCAGGTCGCGCCAGGCGTTACCCAGGGATGCAGAGCTGCGATTAGCGAAACCCCGGATCAGCGCAAACGCCACGGCGATCCCGGTTGCGGCAGAGAGGAAGTTCTGCACCGTCAGGCCCACCATCTGGCTGAAATAGCTCAGGGTGCTTTCGCCGCTGTAGGACTGCCAGTTGGTGTTAGTGACGAAGCTCACAGCGGTGTTGAGCGCCAGATGCCAGCTCAGGCCAGGCAGCTGCTGCGGATTCAGCGGCAGCGAGCCCTGCAACAGCAGTATGGCCAGCAGCACCACGAAGCCCAGCGCGTTAAACAGCAGTATCGCCAGCAGGTAGTGCGGCCAGCGCATCTCCGATTGCTGCGCGCCCAGCAGTCGCCACAGCGGCGCTTCAAAACGGGCAAACACCGGTTTATCAGCCACTAACGCGGCCAGACCCCGGCCAAGCGGCTGTGCCAGCACCATCAGCAGCACCAGATAAAATGCGATGAGTAAAAAAGCATTGGCCGCCATCAGAAGGCCTCCGCATTTAACAGGGCATAGATCAGATAGCCCAGTAACAACACCACCAGCACAATGCCGGTTATTACGCCCACGCTCACAGGAACCTCCAGAGGATTGGATTTATGGCTTAGCTTGCGCGGAGACGTATAAAGAAGAGGTTAAAATGCAGCGGGCGGGCGTAAAAATAGTGTAAAAATGGCGAAAAATCAGGCGACTTCCAGCGCCCAGATGCGATTGAGATCGACGTTACCCCATAGCGTACTGTCCTCTGCGCCCACAATGCTGTCGGTGCAGAAACTGTCGCCGAGGTCGAGCTCCTCCGGTTTCACTTCACGCTGGGCGTGCAGCGACCAGAAGACGTGCACACAGGGACGCATCAGCGATTTTTCCCCCGCTTTCACCACCAGCGCCACCCGGCCGGAGGCCAGACGCACCAGCGATCCCACCGGATAGATGCCGATAGTTCGCACGAAGGTGTGCAGCAGGCCCGGATCGAAGTGGCCGCGCCAGCTCAGCATCTGGTGCATCGCCTCTGCCGGTGTCCAGCCGTTGCGATAGGAGCGGGTTGAGGTGACAGCATCGTAGACATCACACACCGCTGCCATCCGGGCGTAGAACGAAATCGCCTCGCCTTTCAGACGGTGCGGATAGCCGCTGCCATCATATTTTTCATGATGATGCAGGGCGATATCGAGCAGATCGTCATCGGCGTCGGCTTCAATCAGCATCTGCGTACCCACCACCGGATGCTCGCGCATCACCCTGAACTCCTCTTCCGTCAGCTTGCCTGCTTTGTTCAGGATCGCCAGCGGCACAGCGGCTTTGCCCACATCATGCAGTAAACCGCCCATGCCCACCCGACGCAGCTGCTGCTCATCCAGCCCGAGTTTTTTACCCAGCGCAATCATCAGCCCGCAGACCGCCATAGAGTGCAGATAGGTGTAGTCATCATGATTTTTCAGCCGTGCCACGCTGAGCATCGCTGAGGGTTCACGCGTGATCGAGCCGGCGATTTCATCCACCAGATCCATCATATAATCGAGCTTCAGGCCGTTGCCCAGCCGCGCTTCGTTGAACATCGCCAGTACTTTCGGTTTGCCCTGCTGAAAGATCAGCTGTGCCTGGTCCAGCTCCTGAAAAAACGGGGTGCGGCCAATGGTTCTTTTCGCGATCGAGGTGGAGATCGGCGCCTGCACGGAACGATCGAGGTCGATCCAGAGCTGGCGGATCCCTTCACTGCGTAACGTGGCGATTTGTCGTGGATCGGTGATCAGCATCTGATTATGAATGCGCTGGTCCTTTATCCACCAGACCTCCAGCTTGTGGATAAACATCCCTGGGCGCAGTTCATCAATGGTAATCAGCTTTATCACGCTATCACTCCTTACGATCAGCGGGTGGTAAGGTGATATCGGCAGCTGGACAAATATTCTTCAGGCTGTTTTGTGCGGAGGCGGCGTGCGGGCGAGTGGTCAGAGGAGAGGCCTCCTGCCTCACTCTCTGTCCATCATGGTTAAGTCGTTGTTGCCGTTAGACTACGCGGGTCAGCACCGGCTCTCCACGAGCAAACGCCAGCATGTTCTCAAACACCAGATCGGCCATCGCCGCCATGGTTTCGTGGGTGCTGCTGGCGATATGTGGCGTAATCACCACATTGTCGCGCTGACGCAATTCGTCAGGCACCTGCGGCTCCTGTTCAAAAACATCCAGTCCGGCACCGGCGATCTGCCCGGTTTCCAGCGCCGCCAACAGCGCCTGCTGATCCACCACGCTGCCGCGCGCGATGTTGATCAGATAACCCTGCGGACCCAGCGCCCGCAGCACATCTGCGTTAATGATATGCCGCGTTGCGGCCCCGCCCGGCAGCGTAAGCACCAGAAAATCGGCCTGCTGCGCCAGCGCTATCAGGCTCTCATGCCGGGTAAAGGGCACGTCGGGGCGTGAACGCGGGTTGTAATAGTGAATCTGCATATCAAACGCCTGTGCGCGCCTGGCTACCGCCTGGCCGATATTGCCCAGCCCGACGATACCGCACACCTTGCCGCCAATTTTACTGCTCAGCGGAAAGCGACCCTGCGTCCAGTGCCCGGCACGCGTGAAGCGATCGGCCTCACTGATGCGGCGCGCCACATCCAGCAGCAGCGCCATGCCCAGGTCGGCAACGCAATCATTCAGCACCTCGGGCGTGTTGGTGACGACAATGCCGCGTGACCGGGCGGCTTCCGTATCAATGCTGTCATACCCGACGCCGTTACTGCAGATCGCTTTGAGGTTGGGCAATGCCGCGATCAGTGCGGCGGGTGCGCCCATCACCGCGTTGCCGCTGGTGACCAGTATGTCGATGGCAGCACCCTGTTCAGCCAGAAAAGCCGCCTCATCGTCCGCCTCCCATAGCCGGAAGGCGGTGAACGCATTTTCGATATTCGCAATCAGCTCTGGTGGCAGAAATTTCCCTTTGATCAGCACCTTACATTGATTTAATGCCATCTTCTTTCTCCTGATGGTTATAGGCTGCCGGGCGATTGGTCTCTTCGCCGACGCGTTCAATCGGTCCCATCACCAGCAGGAACAGCAGCGCCGCGACCACGCAGTGTGCCGCCACAAATGCCAGCCCGATGCTGTAGCTGCCGGTCAGCCCGACGATGATGCCGAACAGCAGCGGCGTGGTGAAACCGGCAATATTGCCGATGCCGTTAAAAATGGACCCCGCCAGACCCACCGCCTCTTTGGGCGCGGTGTCGCTGATTACCGTCCAGGTGCCTGCGCCCGCCGCGATGCCTTTGCCGAAAAAGGCGAAGGACATAATAGCGATAATGCCGCCATTACCGGGAATGATCGCCGCCAGCACCAGGCTCGACGCCATCATCATGCCCACGATATAGGGGGTTTTACGCGCCCATGAGACGCTCCAGCCCCGGGCGATTAACTTATCTGACAGGTAACCGCCGCTGATCCCGCCGAGAAAACCAAACACCGCCGGGGCGATGGTGGCGAATCCCGCCTCCATAATGTTCATGCCGCGTGCCTGCACCAGATAGATCGGGAACCAGGTAATGAAGAAGTAGCTGAGCGCAATGATGCAGTACTGACCAAGATAGGCGCACCAGAGCATACGATTGGTAAACAGCTTTCTGAACATCGCTTTGCTGACCGGTGGCCGCGCTTTCAGCGTCTGCGCCGCGTCGATATCCACCAGCGCGCCGCCGTCAATGATGTGGCGCAGTTCGCTTTCCGACACGCCGGGGTGATTGCGCGGCTCGCGCATCCAGGCCGTCCAGACAAACACCGCCAGCAGGCCGATGCCGCCCAGCACAAAGAATGGCCACTCCCAGCCAAAGCGCGACACCAGCCAGCCTGACAGCGGCGAGAAAATGGCGACGGCAAAATATTGCGCCGAACTGAACAGTGATGACGCCCGTCCCCGCTCAGCGCCAGGGAACCACATAATCACCACGCGCGCATTGGCGGGAAAGCTGGGTGCCTCAATGAGTCCCAGCATAAAGCGCAGACCAAACATCAGCATCAGTGCGCCGGTCATACCGCTGGAGAATTCACCCACAAATCCCATCGCCAGTGTCGAGACCGACCAGAGCGCCAGCGTGATGCCATACACTTTTTTGGCCCCGAAGCGGTCAAGAAACAGTCCACCGGGGATCTGGCCGATAACGTAGGCCCAGCTGAAAGCAGAGAGGATCAGTCCCAGCTGGATTGCTGACAGGCCGAACTCCTCTTTGATCGCCGATCCGGAGATCGAGAGGATCGAACGGTCGGCGTAAGCCACGACTGACAAAAACAGGATCAGGCAGAGGATCCCGATGCGGACATGGGTGGTCCGTTGAGGCGTTGCATCTTTAGGCATGAGCTGAATTCCTTAAAAAGCGGCAGGTTGCGCCACGAGTTTTTTTTCAGGAATAACGCTGAGATTTCCCGCTTCTGGAAATATAGATAGGCCGCTAACCATCGGTCATTGTGCGGATGTAGAGATCGACGGGTCCGATTCAGCGATTTTCTGGCAACCGCCACAACCGCCCGTGCGGCGCTGCACAAAAGCGCAAAAAGCTGCTGCTCTCTGCCGCAGAGTGTGCACCCGATCGGGGTTTTAACCGGCCCGGGCAGCTATGACGCGACGAATTTGCAGCAAAGTGTGGCGACGCCAGCAAGAGTGAAACGGGCGGCTTGTCAAACCTGGCGGCAATTTCTAAGCTGCAGATGATCCTATTTATCCATTTTTATAATAAATGAAAAATCCATTCCATCCGGTTAACCTCGGGAGTCCGCAATGAAAACACGCGCATGGGCCTTACTCTGTCTGCTCTCTCTTTCCACGTCGGCGCTGGCAGAGAAGATTGGCGTTTCGATGGCTTATTTCGACCAGAACTTCCTGACTATTATTCGCCAGTCGATTGAGAAAGAGGCGAAAGCGCGTCAGCTGGATGCGCAGTTCGAAGATGCACGCGGCGACGTCGGCCGTCAGACCGATCAGGTACAGAGCTTTATCAGCGCCGGGGTGGATGCGATTATTGTCGATCCGGTCGACTCCGCCAGCACCCCAGCCCTGACGAAACTGGCGCAGCAGGCGCACATTCCGCTGGTCTACGTTAACCGCACGCCGGGCGATAAAACCCTGCCACCGGGCGTGGTGTTTGTCGGCTCTGACGAACGCGAGTCCGGCACGTTGCAGATGGAGGCGCTGGCGAAGCAGGCCGGTTACCGCGGCAATGTCGCCATCATGATCGGTAACCTCAGCGATGCGGGCGCACTGCAGCGCACCCGGGATGTGGAGCAGGTAGTGGCAAAGTATCCCGGAATGAAAGTGGTGCTCAAGCAGACTGCCAACTATGCGCGCAATGAGGGCATGGATTTAATGCTCAACTGGCTGTCGAACGGGGAAGCGATTGATATTGTCGCCGCTAACAACGACGAAATGGCGATTGGTGCAACCATGGCGATTGCTCAGGCGAAGCCGAAGAAAACCATTCTGGTCGGCGGCATTGATGCCACGCCGGATGGCCTGAAAGCGCTGGCGAGCGGCAGACTGGCGGTGACGGTGTTCCAGGATGCCGTGGGCCAGGGCAGGAAATCGGTTGAGGTGGCGCAGCAGATGATCAAAGGCCAGAAGGTCGACGCCCACCAATGGATCCCGTTTGAGCTGGTCACACAGCAGAACATGCAGCACTACAGCCCTAAAAATCCGTAACGCAACACGGCGCGGCAGCACTGCCGCGCCGGTTATCACTCCCCGTTCAGCAGCTTCGCCATCATCACCACATCGCGCAGCTGACCGTCACGCAGTGCGGCCTGGCGTTTCACCCCTTCCCGCTCAAAGCCCAGCCGCTCATAGAGCCGCAGCGCACGATCGTTGTCGTGAAACACTTCCAGCTCCATACGGGTAATGCCCAGCCAGTTGCGGGAATAGTCGAGCGCGGTGCGGATCAGGCGCTCACCAACACCGCGACCACCAAAATCGGGATGCACGCCCAGCCCAAAGCTGATGCAGTGGCGGGTACGCGGCTTGTTATCCACAAACAGCGTCAGTTCGCCGGCCAGTCCGCCGTCGATCTCGGCGACAAAGGCGATAAAGCCCTCGGCATCCATTCTGGCGATTTTTTTCTCCCAGGTGGCGACGCTGGGAAACGGCAGCTGCAGCGTCCAGGGATAGACGTCGGGATGACTGTAAAGCCGCTGATAAGCGGCAGCGTCCTGCGGTTCCCGTGCCCGAATGGTGATTTCCATATTTTCTCCTGTTAGCCGAATGGGGTTCATGCACTAAGCTGTAGCTCTTTACCGGACGGAAAGAGTATCGCTATGTTGTATCGTCGTTTTGAGCGTTTTATCAATATATTTCAGGACGCACCCACCGATTCGCCCCCCTCAACGGTCTGGTCGTTTTACCTCTACTACCTGCGCCAGGTCTGGCCCAGTTTTGCCGCGCTGCTGGTGGTCGGGCTGGCATCAGCCCTGATTGAAGTGTCGCTGTTCAGCTATCTGAGCCGCATTATCGATATGGTCAATCACTCCACGCCCGCCACCCTGTTCCGGGATAACTGGCCGATACTGCTGTGGATGGGCGCGGTGGCGCTGATTCTGCGGCCGGTTTTTATCGCCCTGCACGATATGCTGGTGCATCAGAGTATCAGCCCGAGCATGACCAGCATGATCCGCTGGCAGCATCACAACTACGTGCTGCGTCAGAGCCTTAACTTCTTCCAGAGCGATTTCGCCGGGCGTATTGCCCAGCGCATTATGCAGACCGGCAGTTCACTGCGTGACTCGGCGGTGCAGCTGGTGGACGCCATCTGGCACGTGCTGATCTACGCCGTAACCTCGCTGGTACTGTTTGCCGGTGCCGACTGGCGGCTGATGATCCCGCTGATTATCTGGATGGTGGCCTACAGCGCCTCGCTGCGTTTCTTTGTACCGCGCGTCAAAGCCCGTTCGGTGGTCTCCTCGGAAGCGCGCTCAAAGCTGATGGGCACCATTGTTGACGGCTACACCAACATCGCCACCATCAAGCTGTTCGCCCACAGCGACCTGGAACGTCAGTACGCGCGTGAGGCGATTCAGGAGCAGACCGACAAAACCCAGCACGCCAGCCGCATGGTCACCAGCATGGATCTGACGCTGTCGGCGCTGAACGGCCTGCTGATTGTTTCAACATCCGGCCTGGCATTGTGGCTGTGGAGCCAGTCGCTGATCAGCGTCGGGGCGATTGCACTGGCGACCGGGCTGGTGATTCGTCTGGTGAATATGTCCGGCTGGATCATGTGGGTGGTCAACGGCATCTTCGAAAACATCGGCATGGTGCAGGATGGCCTGAACACCATTGCGCAGCCGCTGAGCGTGCAGGATGCGCCGCAGGCGAAGCAGCTGAAGGTGACGCGTGGCAACATCCGCTTTGAGAATGTGCGCTTCGATTATGGCGGTGGCCGTCAGGTGATTAACGGTTTTAACCTCGACATCCGACCCGGTGAGAAGATTGGTCTGATTGGTCCCTCGGGTGCCGGTAAATCGACGCTGGTGAACCTGCTGCTGCGTCTTTATGACCTGAACGGTGGGCGGATTGTGATCGACGAACAGGATATTGCCGTCGTGACCCAGGAGAGCCTGCGCAGCCAGATTGGCATGATCACCCAGGACACCTCGCTGCTGCATCGCTCAATCCGTGAAAACCTGCTCTATGGCCGTCCCGACGCTACTGAAGAGGAGCTGCAACTGGCGATTCACCGCGCCCGCGCCGATGAGTTTATTCCGCTGCTCTCCGACTCGCTGGGCCGCACCGGGCTGGACGCGCACGTGGGCGAGCGCGGCGTGAAGCTGTCGGGCGGTCAGCGTCAGCGTGTGGCGATTGCCCGCGTGCTGCTGAAGGACGCGCCGGTTCTGATCATGGATGAGGCGACCTCAGCCCTCGACTCTGAAGTGGAAGCCGCCATTCAGGAGAGCCTGGAGTCCTTAATGCAGGGCAAAACCGTTATCGCCATTGCGCACCGCCTGTCGACCATTGCGAAGATGGATCGGCTGGTGGTGCTGGATAAAGGCGGCATTGCCGAGATGGGCAGCCATCAGGAGCTGCTGGCGCAGAACGGTCTTTATGCCCGACTGTGGCAGCATCAGACCGGCGGATTTGTCGGCGTCGATTAATCGCCGCGTCGATAGGGTAAGGCGTCGCGCGCCTCTTCCGCCCAGCCGCGTACGCCTTCCCGCTCCTGCACCAGAAAATCTGCCACGGCCTCGCGCAGGCCGGGATGCAGCAGATAGTGCCAGGAGTGGGTAATCTGCGGCTCAAAGCCGCGCACCAGCTTGTGCTCGCCCTGCGCCCCCGCATCAAATCGCGTCAGCCCTTCGTCAATCGCTAAATCCATCCCCTGATAAAAACAGGTTTCGAAGTGCAGCCGGTCAAACTCCGCCAGACAGCCCCAGTAGCGGCCATAAAGCGTGTTGCTGTCACGCAGATAAAAGGCCATCGCCGCCGGTTGCTGCTGCAGGCGGGCGATTACTACCACAATATTCTGCGGCATCCGCTCTGCCAGCAGGCTGAAGAAGTTGCGCGTCAGATAGGGCCGCTGGCCGCGCACCGCGTAGGTGTTGGCGTAACAGGTGTAGACAAAATCCCACTGATCTTCACGCAGCTGGTCACCGCCATAGCGGTCAAACGCAAAGCCGCTCTGCGCCACCTGCTCACGCTCTTTACGCAGCTGTTTGCGCTTGCGCGACATCAGCGTGTCCAGGAAGTCCTGAAAATCACGGTAGCCACGGTTGTGCCAGTGATACTGACAGCCGAGCCGGGAGAGCCAGTCGGGCTGATCGGCCAGCAGCAGGTTCGCCTGCGCATCGGTAAAGTTGATGTGTGCGCCGCTTAAGCCGTGCTGCAACAGGCTCTCCGGCAGGGCCGACAGCAGCTGTGCGGCGGCAGAGGCGTCACCCAGCAGGCGCGCGCCGCTGACCGGGCTGAAGGGAATCGCCCCCAGCCATTTCGGGTAGTAGCGGATCCCGGCGCGCTGGCTGGCATCCGCCCAGGCGTGATCAAAAACATACTCGCCCTGTGAATGATATTTCTGGTAGCCCGGCAGCGCGGCGCGCGTCACGCCCTTTTCCCGCCACAGCAGATGATCAGGCTGCCAGCCCGACTCAGGCCGCACGCTGCCGCTCTCTTCTAACGTAAGCAGAAAGGCGTGGCGCAAAAACGGCTGGTCATCAGGCAACAGCGCATCCCACTCGGCGGCCGGGATCGCCGCCAGTGACGTCAGGTGAATCAGCGACATGAATTACTCCAGAGAACGTCGGGCAGAGCGTCAGTCAAGCAGGTTTTCCGCGGCAGCGAAAGGGTTAAGGCACGCAAAGTGAAGGCTGCAACGCCTGGCCGCAGCTTCTATACTGCGACTTTACCCTTTCAGGACTTCGCCATGGATCGACTCGATTGTGACCGGATGTTTGTCACGGTGCTGGAAACCGGCAGCTTTTCAGCGGCAGCGCTGCGTCTCGGTACCAGCAGCAGTCAGGCTTCTAAACTGGTTTCAAAGCTGGAGCAGCAGCTCGGCGTCCAGCTGTTTAAGCGTAGCACGCGCGCCCTCTCGCCCACCGACGTTGGCCGTAGTTATTATGAGCGGGTAAAAAACCTGCTCGATGCGTTTGAAACGCTGGATGCCAGCGTGCGTGAAAGCGCCACCACCCCCACCGGCAGGCTGAAAATCAGTGCGCCCGGCTCTTTTGGCACGGCGGTGCTTTCTCAGGTGCTGGTGGCGTTTGCCCGGCGCTATCCACTGATTGAACTGGATGTCAGCTTTTCCGACCGGGCCGTGAACATCGTCGATGAGGGATTTGATATGGCGATCCGCATCGGCAACCTCAGCGACAGCAGTCTGGTGGCGCGCAAGCTGGGCGAAGTGCATGTCCGCATTGCTGCGTCACCGATCTATCTTGAGCAGTTCGGTACGCCACAACACTGGCGGGACATGGCGCAGCATCAGTGCATTATCGACACCAATTTCCGCGATCCCTGGCACTGGCCGTTTGTCAGCGGTGACGGCAGCAACGAGATTGTCACCGTGCCGGTCCGGGGCCGTCTGCGATTTGCCAACACTGAAGCCTGTCTGCAGGCAGCGATGGCCGGATTAGGCATTGCGCGTCTGCCCGGTTTCATCGCCGCTCCCGCGCTGCAACAGGGTGATATTGTCCGGCTGCTGGATAACTTCGACACACCGCCGCTGGGCCTGTTTGTGGTCTATCCGCCCGCCCGTCATCTGGCGCACCGGGCGCGCCTGCTCATCGATTTTCTGGTGACCCACTTTACCCACTTCCCGCCTGCGTGATTCCTTCCATAATGGAAGAAATGATTGTCTTTATGACCGGATTATCAGCCGTTTAGTCATCAGTTAAGCTGCTTCTCAAAACAGAGAGGAGTCGCGCGATGTTAGTAGAAGGCAAATGGAGTAGTGACTGGCATCCGGTGCAGGCTACCGATAAACAGGGCGGCTTTGTCCGTCAGACGTCCGGCTTCCGGGACTTTATCAGCAGCGATGGCTCCACGGCATTCGCCGCCGAACCCGATCGCTACCACCTCTATGTGGCGCTGATCTGCCCATGGGCGTCGCGTGCGCTGATCGCCCGTAAGCTCAAGGGGCTGGAAGCGCTGATCGGCGTGACGGTGGTCGAGCCGCAGCTTGGCGCTCAGGGCTGGCGCTTCGGCAACTTTCCCGGCGCGCAGCCGGATCCGCTGAATAACGCGCAATACCTGCATGAAATCTATACCCGCGTCGCGCCCGACTACAGCGGACGGGCCACTGTGCCGGTGCTGTGGGACAGGAAAACCGCCACCATCGTCAGCAACGAGTCTGCGGACATTGTGCGGATGTTTAACAGCGGCTTTGGCGATCTGGCCGATAACCGCATCGATCTTTACCCTGCCGCGCTGCGTGCGGAGATTGATGCGCTGAATGAGAGCCTTTATCCGCGTCTGAATAACGGTGTTTATCGCGCGGGCTTTGCCACGACCTCTGTCAGCTATCAGCAGGCGTTTAATGACGTTTTCAGCCAGCTCGATGAACTGGAGGCGCTGCTCAGCGATGGTCGTACCTTCCTGCTGGGTGAACGGCTGACGGAAACCGACATCCGGCTGTTTGTGACCCTGATTCGCTTTGACGTCGCCTATCATGGCCTGTTCAAATGCAACCTGCGCCGGATCCGCGACTATACGCTGCTGAACCGCTATCTTAAGAGCATGTTGTCGGTCTCTGGCGTACGTGAAACGGTCAACATTGACCATATCAAACAGGGTTACTACTCGATCAAGGCGCTGAACCCGAACGGCATCGTTCCGGCGGGTCCTGATCTGAGTGAATACGGTTTATAAAAGGAGCAATGATGGCAAAAGCACTGGTGATTTTTCTGCATGGCGTGGGCAGTAACGGCGACGATCTGGCACCGATTGGCCGTCACTGGGCGACGCTGTTGCCGGATGTGGTTTTTGCCTCGCCCAATGCACCTGAACGTTTTCCCGCCGGTTTTGGCTGGCAGTGGTTCAGCCTGACAGACGTAACGCCAGAAAACCGGCCTGGTCGGGTTCGGGCGGCACGGGCCGCGTTTGATGCGACACTCAATGAAATTGTCGCGCAGCACGGCTTTGCCGACCGCTGGCAGGATGTGGTGCTGGTGGGCTTCTCTCAGGGGTCGATCATGGCGCTGGATGCGCTGGCGTCTGGCCGTTATCCGCTGGCGGGCGTGGTCGCCTTTTCCGGTCGTCTGGCGGTTGACGGTGAATTAACTCCGCAGGCTCATGTGCCCGCCCTGCTGATCCACGGCCAGGCCGATGAAGTCATCCCGTGGCAGGAGAGCGAATCTGCGGCGGCCCGGCTGCGAGCCGCGGCGGTGCCGGTCGACGCGCGCTTTGAACCCGCCACCGGCCACACCATTTCCGCTCAGGGTGCCATGCACGCCGCCGCGTTTATCGGGCAGTGCTTACAGGATTAACCCCAGCAGCGCGTTAACGCCTGCCAGGCATGGCGGGCAGCCACGTCGGGCGGCAGGCGTTTCAGCGCATCATTAAAGACTTCAATCCCCACCGGCCCCTGATAGCCCGCGCTTTTGAGCTTATCGACAAAGCGCTCAACATTGATAATCCCATCGCCGGGCAGCAGACGCTGGTGCTTGGCCATCGCCATCAGGCTCTGCTTATCCTGTGCGGGAACGACAGCCATATCGCACAGCTGCACTTCATAGATGCGATCGGCGGGAATGCCGTCCAGATGGGACGCATCACCACCCAGCGCGCAGATGTGGAACAGATCGACCACCAGCCCGATATTAGGCTGATCGAGCCGCTGCAATCGCTGCCACGCCAGCGGCAGGGTGTTATCCACGCTGCACCAGGCCATCGGCTCATACATAATGCGCATGTTGTAGCGCGCGGCTTCAGAGGCCATCCAGCGCAGGTCATCATCAATCTGGTCGGCACAGCAATCCTCACGGGTGCTGGCCGGTGCCTGAATGGTGTCACAGCCCAGCGCCTGGGCAATCTGTATGAACTGACGCAGCTCTTCGCGCTTCTGAGATCGCAACGCACTGGGTGCGCCGGTGAAATCACGCAGCACCTGCAGATTGGTAAAGCCAGGTCCCTGTCGTGCGCTGATCTCAGCCAGTGTCGCTGCACCGCCTTCACAGGCTTCAACATCCTCGCGCCAGATCTCGACCTGATCAAAACCGGCGTCACGCGCCGCCTGGAGCTTCTGGCCGGGTTCACCGTTTAACAACACCAGGTTAAGGAAGGTGGGATTGGTTCGCATTTGCTCGGCTCCTTAATCGTCCGGAATAATCGGTGAGGGTCAGCGTCAGCGCCGCGCATTATCCGATGCACCGCGCACACGCCCGAAATCAGTATCGCTTGAGCGGTATGATGCGCCGGGTCAGCCCAGCAGCGTGACCAGTGCGAAACCGGCAAACGCCATCAGCAGCGAGCCAACCACATGCACCAGCGCGCTGGCCATCGCCCAGAAATACTTCCCTGATTGTAGCAACACCATTAATTCTGCCGTGAAAGAGGAGAAAGTCGTCAGCCCGCCGCAGAGTCCGGTGACGATTAACAGTTTCCAGATCGGGTCGATGTCGGGATGGCGGACAAACCAGGCCATCGCCCCGCCGATCACCAGACCGCCGATCAGATTCACCAGCAGCGTGCCGGGCGGCAGGTTGGGAAAGAGTGCATTAAAACGCATTGCGAACAGCCAGCGCAGTACACAGCCGGCAGAGCCGCCGATCACCACAGCCAGTAAGGGTTTAAACATGTCTTGCTCCTGATTACAGAGTAATGCCGGGCTGAGGAGGAGAGGCAGAGATAAACTGCGCCTGACACCTCAGCTCCCGCGAAAGGATTGAGTGTCAGGCGTCATCAGCCGGTGTTAAGCCCACCGGCGGTTAGGAAAGGTGGCACGCCATCACCTTGAGCCGGTGATAATACGACGCCCGTTCCAGGCTGGCAATACGGCTGAATCGCTTGACGCCCTGCCCGCTGGCGGGGTAATGCTGAAGGTTTACAGCCTGTTGCGGAGAGCCTATGCGTACCCTGATTTTTGATACTGATATCGGCGTGGATGACGCCTTTGCGCTGGCTTATGCGGCGCGGACGCAGCATCTGCTGGGGATTACCACGGTTTTTGGTAACGTGGCAGTGGGTCAGGCGGTGAAAAATGCCCGGCTATTCTGCGACAAAATGGCGATTAACGCAGCGGTCTGGCGCGGCTGTTCACGGCCGCTGGCGCTGACCCCCTCTGCGCCCGCCAGGCTGCACGGCGAAGATGGGCTGGGCGATGCGTTTGATAATGCTTTTAGCGATGAGGCGCCAGGCGCGGTGCAGTTTATTATCGACAGCGTGCGGGCGCAGCCGCATCAGATCACCCTGGTGGCAATTGGTCCGCTGACCAATATCGCCACGGCCATTAATCAGGCGCCGGATATTATTCCGCTGGTCAAAGAGCTGGTGATCATGGGCGGCGCGTTTGGCACCGACGGCCACAGCGGCAACGTGACGCCTTTCAGCGAATTTAATATCTGGAAAGATCCGCACGCCGCCGATCAGGTGCTCGCGTCGGCGCTGAACGTGGTAGTGATCCCGCTGGATGTCACGCACAAGGTGCTGATCAGCGGCGATGAAGTGCAGCGTCTGAACCAGCCGGTGCTGAGCGCGATCTGTCGCCCTTACCTGGCTTACAGTCTGGAGAAAGAGGGATTCGACGGTATGGCGCTGCACGACACCCTGGCGGTGGCGTGGCTGACGCTGCCGCAGGTGTTTACGCTCACCGAAAGCCCGCTGCGGGTGATTACCGAGGGCATCGCCTGCGGTCAGACGGTGCGTAAGCTCAGCGCGCTGGCATCACGAGCCGATCCGTTTGCCGGTCTGCCGGCCCAGCGCATCGCGCTTGGCGTGGATGCCGACGCGGTGCGGGCGCACTTCTTTGAGATCCTCACCGCGCCCTGAATCACGTTACCTGTCGAAGTGAATGACGCCTTTGATCAGCTCACGGTTGTTGATGACCAGCGCCTCAAAGGTTTCATCCAGCGTGGAGAAAGCCAGATGGTGATTCAGCATCATGTCGGCGCGCAGCTGACCGCTGGCCATTAACGCACGCACCCGATCAAAGTCTTCGCGGGTGGCGTTGCGGCTGCCCATCAGCGTGGCCTCTTTTTTGTGGAATTCACTGTCCGGGATGACCAGATCGCCTTTGTGCAGACCGACATAGACGATGGTGCCGCCGTGCCGCATCAGGTTGACTGCATTGTTCATCGCCGCCGGATTGCCGGTGGCGTCAATCACTTTCAGCGCCAGACGGCCACCAAACTGCTCGCGTAGCGCACTATCGAACGCCTCATCAGCCGGATTCAGTGCCGCCAGACCGAGCTGGTCAGCGACATGCTGGCGACGAAATTCGCTGGTATCCGCGACCACCACCTGCGCACCACTGGCGGCGGCAATGGCGGCGACACCCAGCCCAATCGGCCCGGCTCCGACCACCAGCACCTGCTCATCCGCTCCAATTCCGGCACGCCGCACCGCATGGGCACTGATGGCAAACGGCTCAATCAGCGCGGCCGCTTCCGGTGCGACCTCATCCACCGCCAGCAGGGTGCTGACCGGCACGCTCAGGTAGTCGCAGAAACCGCCATCCTGATGCACGCCAATCACCGAGATCCGCTCACAGCAGTTGGTTTTTCCGCTCTGGCAGGCGTCGCAGCGCAGGCAGGAGATGTAGGGCATGAGTGCCACCCGCTGGCCTGGCTGAAAACCTTCCGCGCCACTGCCCAGCGCCACCACTTCTGCACAGATTTCATG
This sequence comes from Pantoea sp. 9140, assembly GCF_000745295.1. Lineage (NCBI taxonomy): Bacteria > Pseudomonadati > Pseudomonadota > Gammaproteobacteria > Enterobacterales > Erwiniaceae > Pantoea > Pantoea sp. 9140. Next base: position 3,642,121 of record NZ_JQNO01000001.1, read on the forward strand.
GCCCAGTACCCGTGGATAGCTGAAGAACGGCTGATTGCCGGACCAGGCGTGGATATCAGTGCCGCAGATCCCGGCAGTCAGGATTTTAATCAGTGCCTCGCCCGCGGCAGGCGTGGGGGTGTCGCGTGTGGTCCAGACCATCTTACGTGGTTCAGCGATGACCAGTGCTTTCATTGTTGTCATGGTGATTCTCCGGTTGTCCTGCTGGCAGTTATGGCGAATCCTGCTCGCCGCGCGGCGTTCGTTTGCGGGAAGTGTGAAGCACGGCGATTTTTTTGGGCTTTGAATGGTTTTTAATGCATAAAAAACCGGAGAGTGAGATGAGCCGCAGCCAGAATTTGCGTCAGAACGTGATCAACCAGATGCTGGAAAGTATTGCTCAGCGTCACATCTGTTCACCCCTGCCGCCGCAGGCCGCGCTGGCCGAGATGTTCAATATCAGCCGTACCACGGTGCGTCATACCCTGCACTATCTGCATCAGTGCGGCGTGCTGGATAAAGTCGATCAGACTTACGTTATCGTGCGCGATCCGCGTGAAGATGACGGCTTTAGCGCCTTAACGCCGCCGATTGAGCAGCAGGCCAGCCACTTCGAGCAGATGTTTTTTAATATGATTAATCAGCGGCAGCTGGTGCCGGGCGACACCTTCAGCGAGCTGCAACTGGCGCAGCAGGTGAAGGTCAGTCCGGTAGTGGTACGCGAGTTTCTGCTGCGCTTTATGCGCTATGACCTGCTGGAGCCGGTGAAACGTGGTCAGTGGCGGATGAAGAAGTTCACGCAGGATTACGCCGAGAAGCTGTTTGAGCTGCGCGAGATGCTGGAAACCCACGCCCTGAGCCGCTTCCTCAATCTGCCCGCCAGCGATGAACGCTGGGTCCAGGCGCGGGATCTGCTGGATCGTCACCGATCGATGCGCGACACCATTGCCAGCAACTATCGCCACTTTGCCGCGCTGGACCGACAGATGCATTCGCTGATTTTATCCGCCGCTAACAACCCGTTTTTCAATCAGTCGCTGGAGATAATCTCGGTGATTTTTCATTCGCATTATCAGTGGGATGAAAGCGATCTCAAGCAGCGCAATATTGTGGCGCTGGAGGAGCATATGGCGATTCTCACCGCGCTGATTGGCCGTCAGGATATCGACGCGCTCTGTGCCTTACATAACCATCTGGCGACCGCCAAAACCTCGATGGTGCGCTCAATCGGTCAGTACAATTAAAAACCGATTAAAAACCACAAAGCATTAGCTCCCGCACGATTCAGAAACATCTTTGCAACATCCTTAACCCTTTGCTCTTAGTCTCGACTGCAACGTCACGGCGGCCTTTTGCCGCTGCGCGCAGACCCCTTCTCACCATAACGATAAGTACCCAGTTTCGGGAGAGTGCAATGGAAAAGACTTCAGTGACCGGCCGCGACAGCGTGACCGGCGACACGCCACCAGGCCAGGATTTCGTGCCGATGCGCAGCGACGTGGTGCGTTCACCGCGCATCCGCAAAGTGCAGATCACGGCAATGTTGCTGCTGCTGTTCGCCGCTATCATCAACTATCTGGATCGCAGCTCGCTGTCGGTGGCGAATATGACCATCCGCGACGAGATGGGGCTGAGCGCCACCGAAATCGGCCTCCTGCTCTCTGCTTTTTCGCTGGCGTATGGCCTGGCGCAGTTGCCGTGCGGTGCGCTGCTGGATCGTAAAGGCCCGCGCATTATGCTCGGTATCGGCATGTTCATCTGGTCGCTGTTCCAGGCGGCCTCTGGTCTGGTGCATAACTTCACCCAGTTCGTGCTGGTGCGCATCGGTCTCGGCATTGGCGAAGCGCCGATGAACCCATGCGGCGTGAAAGTCATCAACGACTGGTTCAACATTAAAGATCGCGGCATGCCGATGGGGATGTTTAATGCCGCCTCGATGATTGGGCTGTCCGTAGCCCCGCCGATTCTGGCGGCGATGATGCTGGTGATGGGCTGGCGCGGCATGTTTGTCACCATCGGTATCCTCGGCATGTTCCTCGCGATCGGCTGGTATATGATTTACCGCGACCGCGATAACAACACTCTGAGCGCCGAAGAGATCCACTATCTGCAGGCGGGCAGCGTGGCATCGCGTAAAGAGCCGATCAGCTTCAGAGAGTGGCGCGGCCTGTTTAAGCAGCGCACCATGTGGGGCATGATGATTGGCTTCAGCGGCATCAACTACACTGCGTGGCTCTATATCGCCTGGCTGCCGGGCTATCTGCAATCGACCTATCATCTCGATCTGAAAAGTACCGGCCTGCTGGCGGCGATTCCATTCCTGTTTGGTGCGGCGGGCATGCTGCTGAATGGCTATGTGGTTGATTCGCTGGTGCGTCGCGGCTTTAACGCGGTGAAAACCCGCAAAGTCTGCATCGTCAGCGGAATGCTGCTGTCCGCCGGGTTTACCGCGGTGGTGACCCGCGCGACCGACACCACCAGCGCCGTGACGCTGATTGGGATGGCGCTGTTCTGTATCCACTTTGCCGGAACGTCGTGCTGGGGGCTTATCCACGCCAACGTCACCGCCCGCATGACCGCCTCGGTCGGCAGCATCCAGAACTTCGCCAGCTTTATCTTCGCCTCGTTCGCGCCCGTCATCACTGGCTGGGTGCTCGACACCACCAAATCGTTCAGCCTGGCGCTGATGATTTGCGCCTGTGTGACGCTGGTTGGCGCACTCGCCTACCTGCTGCTGGTGCGCCAGCCGATCACCGACGGCGAATAAGCACGGCTGACGGCGGCTACGTCAGCGCCGTCAGGGTGACGCCATATTTTGCACCGTAGCGTTTAATGCCCGCCATCACCTTCTCTGTACTGAGTGGAGGGGGTGGTGGCAACAGCGGTGCCCGTTCACGCAGCGCCGAGTCGAAGCGGGCAAACGTCGCGAAATCACGCGGGAACCGCGCTTCATCCACCCCAATCAATGCCCCCTCATCACGCGCATGGGATAACAGTGCCTGCCAGCGATCAATCTCCGCCAGCCCGATGCTGTCGGTGCCGTGAGAAAAGAGCATCATGTCGATGTTACGAAACGGCGGCTGTTTTTCCAGGAAGCGTTGCAGCGCCGCTGCGGACGGTTCGGTACAGAACACCAGCCAGAACGGAATCGCCTGCTGCTGCTGGGTACACCAGGGATCCATCAGCAGGAAACTGTCCACCGTCAGCCGGGTCGATAAAATGCCCGCTGCCAGATACCAGTCGCGATAAATCTCCGCCACCACAAAACTCATTGCTTCCGGGTCTTCGTAACGAATCTCCATCAGCTTCCAGTTCTGCGCCGCCGCCAGTTTTTTCAGCGGGGAAATCAGATAACCATCCAGGCCCCACTCCGCTTCCGGCACGTGGTCAGTGATGTCAGGCGGCGTCCAGCGCTCGCGGTCAATGCCGTAACGCGCCAGATATTCCGCTACCCGCGGGCCACCCTGTAAATACTCTTTTTCGGTTGCGCCACCGAGCGCGCCAAACTGAAAGAACGAGCGATCGCTGGTGCGTGTCACCGGCCACTGGCGGGTGCAGTGGTTGATAAACAGCGTTGAACCCGCGGGCAGGCTCCCCATCAGGAATTCATTGAAAGCCAGCGGCAGTTCGCGCAGTTTCAGCCGGAAATAGCGCATCTGGTCAAGCATCAGCCGATCCTGATTCGGGTCATGCATATGGTGCACCGCCAGCCTCGGCCAGGCGGCCAGCAGTGCAGCCGCAATCTCTTTGCCCTGCTCAAAGCTCGCCATCGCATCATCGGGATCGCTGTTGGTCGCCCGCACCGGACAGAGGAAGGTCTGCGGCAGCCAGGGCACGCCCATCGCCGACGCCAGATGCACCAGCGCACCGTTCGACGAGCCAATAAACGCCGCCGGATAATCCTGCTGCGGGTACTCGCTGACCATCCATTCTGCGATGCCTTCCACATCCAGCTCGCCCGCCTGACGCAGGCTGATACCTTCTGCCATGCCGCCCAGCGCATAGCCCCACTCACGCAGCCCGGTCGGCAGACGGTTCAGTGAGGGTAGCAGCCGGTCAAGTGTCGGTGACTGGCTCGGACTGGCAAAGGGACGATCGTGGAGCGCATTGGCCAGCGCCAGTAGCATGGCGGCGGCCGAGTCAAAACGGGCGATGCCTTTAGGCGGTTTACTCATGCTGATTCTCCTGCTGAATGCGCGCCAGGAACGGGCGAATGGCGTTGCAGAAACTCCACGGATAGACGTAGTGCAGCGTGTGCGTGCCGTCGCGCAGCGTCAGGCGTTCACTGTGCGGCATCAGAGCAGCAAGCTCATCCAGCCAGCGCGCCCGACAGATCGGATCGCGCGAACCGCGCAGCAGCAGCGTCGGCGCAGTAATGTAAGTCAGACGATGCTCGATGCGGTCACGCAGCATGGCGCGCATCGTGCCAAAGGCGCGCCAGAGCCCCGCTTTAGCGTAATCGATGCGGGCCAGCGGCCCCGGCGGACGACGCGTTTCCAGGCGGCCATTACGCCAGCTGCGCCACAGCTGACGCGGCAGGCTGCGGGCATGACGATCGACCGTCGGCCCCTGCAACACCAGCCCCGCCACGGCCTGCGGATATTTCACCGCCAGTGCCGCCAGAATCTGACAGCCAAACGAGTTGCCGACCCAGATGGCACGCTGAAACCCGTTGTGCTGCAGCCAGAGCCAGAGTGCGTCAGCCTGCTCATCCACGGACATGATCGGCGCAGAAGCCGGCAGCGCACTGGCCCCAAACCCCGGCAGATCCGGTACCAGTACGTGATAGTCGCGGCCCAGCGCCAGCGCCAGCGGCTCCATCGCCCGGCCCGACATCACCAGACCGTGAACCAGCACTACCGGCAGTCCCCGATCTTCATTGGGCGTCACGCGGGTAAACATGCGCCAGTCGCCCACCTGCTGAAAGTAACCCGCCAGCCCGGCGTGATGACTGCGCGGTGACACTGGCGGCGTCTGCTTCAGCGCCTGCCAGCGTTTCATGCCCCAAAGCGTAGCTGCCACACCCAATCCCACGCCTGCCACAATCGCTGCCTGTTTTCGTCGATGCTTCCGGATCATCCGCTGCTCCTGATTTGGGAGGAATAATTCAGTGTAGGACGGGATCGGGTTGGGGGCTGGAAGTTAGGGGGATGATGGAGGAGGCAGAGTTGCGTAATGTTGGCTCAGGAAAGTCACTGCGGCAACTAAAAATAAATGTCTGCTACGAGAAAACAGAGGACATTTAATTTCCTCCAACGCCTTAATTATATGTATGGAAATTAACCCGTAGTTAAAACATCTCTTTAACTGCAAAAATTATATATTATTTAAAACTATAGGCATGAGACGACAACCTCCTTCATACCAAATCAACTGATAGATCCAAGAAATATTCAGGGCAAGTTATCGCTCATTAAGAGACTTATTTAAAGTAATAACAGGCATTATCTTACATCAGAAGATATGGTCGCTTTAATGTCGCTTGCAAGCGTCTCGGCTTGTTTTTCTAAGGCAGTTAAAATGAGTTCTTTTTTCTCCATTACGCTAACCAGACTATAAAAAGGTGCACTATCTTTGCAGGTTAAACGTGAGACTGTAAAATCATCATTATGTGGAATTAATGCTCGATAGTTACCATCAGCGATAAACATAAAACGAGCATTAGAATGTTCACTTAGGAACATATATTTATTATTACAAAAGAAAGTATCGCGCATATCGTATTTCATGGCAAATCCGAAGCCGAATCTTAAAATATTAAGCGTCTGTATATTAAAAGCAATATATGAAACATAGCCAATAATGAAAAGTGGAAAAAAAATCGATATTGAATATTCAAGATTAACGGAGGATTTTATCTTCCCCTTTTCAGCATTCAAAGTTACAAAATACAATAAAGAAATAAAAATAAAATAAATGGCATAATAAAAAATAAAAATAAAAATAAGAGCTGTAACTACAGTGATGAGTTTGTTGAATGTAGTATCAAAAGAAATATCCAATGAACTTGATGTCATTGAACGTGCGAGATAATATGAAATTAATGACACTATTAGCCATGAATATTTCACAGCTGATTTTATTGTTAGGGCGATAACTTTATCTTTGTTATCAATTAATTTTATATGCGATGAAATAGTGTATATAATTGACAAAATAGTCATTACAGTCAATGCATTTGGAACTGCTATATTATCGCGATCGAAAACTTTAAAAGAAACACACGTCAGCAAAAAAAACAATGCTGAAAGTAATGCCAGCCTTTGCGTTTTTTTATGATTTTTGGTAAGCCGAGTGAGGGTTTTATTAGAGGTTGATTTATTATAGTAAAATTGAACAATTAGCCCGCTGGCTATAATCATACCCAACCAAATAACCATAGAGTAAAGTTCTGTTCTCTTCGGCGTGACGATGAATATTGCTATAAAAAATAGTAAAAAGTGTGCCACACCAAGGTTTAAGAAATTCCAGAATTTTTTCATTGAAGATTTTATTTAATGATAAATTATTGTATCGATTATTAGATATCTATTTTATAACAGATATAAGCAAAAAAATGAAATTAAAATTATAGTCGCATTAAAAAGATTAATTAATAACAATTAAAGCAAATTATTTAGAGGGATATTCGGAAATTATCTTCAATGTCCATTCTTTATAAAACGAATTTCATATGCTTTCATACACAACCAGAATGCAAAGACTCTAAATCGGAGTTTTGTAACAAATAATACATTCCTAGACATTGCATTGCTGAACATCTAATTCTCATACAAACAGACGAGATGTCATCGTAGATCCACAAAGCACGGATGCAAAACAGGCATCGTTTCATCGCCAGAAAGAGTGATATAGCGGGAAAATCACAACAAGAGTGGCAGCAGACCACACGGACAGGAGGTACACAAAAGCGGGTTTAACTCAGCGGGGGCAAAAGCAGGAGGTGATAATCACAGGTCGATCCCTGACCGCGATTATCGAGGGTTTCCTGCGGAGTGCTTAGTACATGGCACCCGGCGGTACGTGTTTGAACGTCTCAACGTAAGCGCGGAACACGTGTTTAATGATGCGTTTCATAGAATACCTGTTTCAAATTTAGTTGAAGATATACTGAAAAAGTATAGCCTCTGTGCGTTTTAACAGCAAATAAATTTGAACCAGATCACAAAAATGGGGCTTTTTCAGGCAAAAGCCCTAGCCCATATAGCCAAGATGTTGCAACAGAATGGTGGAGCCAACGGCGATTAACACGACGCCGCCCAGCACTTCCGCCCACTTGCCCAGCACCGGACCGATAAAGCGCCCGACCAGTACGCCGGTCGTCGCCATTACCGTGGTAGCAGCACCAATGGTCAGCGCGGTGGTGATGATATTCACCTGCAGGAAAGCCAGACCGACACCGACTGCCAGCGCATCCAGGCTGGTCGCGACGGCGGTGGTTGCCAGCACCATAAAGCCGTGGCTTTGCGGCGCTTCGCAGGGTTCTGCGACGGCCGTCTGACGGAAACCTTCCATCATCATACGGCCACCCAGAAACGCCAACAGGCTGAAGGCAACCCAGTGATCCCACGCCATAATGTAACGGCTGGCGGCCAGGCCAAGCGCCCAGCCAATCAGTGGAGTCAGCGCTTCAATAGAGCCAAAGATCAGACCGGTACGCAGCGCTTCTTTAAAACCAGGACGATGCAGCGTGGCACCTTTGCCCAGCGCAGCAGCAAACGCGTCCATCGACATACCCAGTGCAAGAATTAAAGTGGCAATAAAGGTCATGATTTATTCACCTGGGGCGAAAAAGCGGCAATTCACGCTGAATTCACCACACAAAGTGTTCAGTTATGAAAAAGTGGGCGCAGTCTACCACGCAAATCCAAAGATAAAAAGACAGTAAAATCAGGGATTTAAGTATAGCAAAGGCTATAACTCTTATCATTCGCTATGAATGGCGCTAAGTCGATGGTGGCAAAGCATTTTCTCCGTGCTGACCTGACCGGTTCAGGCTGCGGGGTGGCGCTTTGCCGCACGCCACCATTGAACCCTGTCGCCGATTACCGGAAAATGCCGGGCTGATAAATATGGGAAACCGGTTATGAATAACCCTTTTGAGACGTTGATCGTGCCGGGTGGCATTTTGCTGCTGGGCTTTCTCTCGGCGCTGCTGCTGCCCGCGCCCGCTTTTAGCGTGACGGTGGCGCAGCATCTGTTGCAGATGTTCCATTTGCAGGATCTGAATCAGCTCTACACGGTGGTGTTTTGCGTCTGGTTTTTAGTGCTCGGCGCACTGGAGTTTTTTGTGATTCGCTTTGTCTGGCGTCGCTGGTTCAGGAGCTGACCGCCTGCGCATCGACCAGCGCTTTTAGCCGTTCGGCGCTACGCGCATAACCCTCCCGCGGCAGATGTGCCGCACCCAGTATCAGGCCCGCACCGCGTTGATCGGCCTGCTGATACCAGATCGACAGCGGCGACGGGGCCATGCCCCACTCTGCTGCCTGCTGCGCAATCGACTCATCCGGCGTACCGGCCGGTAAGCGGACAATCACCGCCAGCCCGGCGCGTTGCAGGTCGGGAAAGTAAGGATGGAGCGCCGCGATCATCTGCTCCAGCCGATCCTGATAGACGCGCTTCATGCGCCGCAGATGCCGCATAAAGTGACCTTCACGCAGAAACTCCGCTACCGCATTGTGCAGCAATCCCGAAGAGGCTGGCGCAAGCAATGCACACACTTCGCCGAATCGGGCCGTCAGCGCCGGCGGAACCACGATAAAACCGAGCCTCAGTTGCGGCGTCAGCGTCTTATTGAAGGTGCCGATGTGCAATACCCGCCCTTCGCTGTCGAGCGCAGCCAGTGCCGGTGCCGCGCGATTGCCGGGCTGAAGCTCGCCAAGATAGTCATCTTCAATAATCCAGCGCTGTTCGCGGCTGGCCCAGCTCAGCAATTCATGGCGGCGCGCGAGGCTCATCGTCATGCCAAGCGGCGCCTGCTGTCCTGGCGTGACCAGCGCGAAAGCGGCATCCGGCGCGCGGGCCATCCCCGCCTCCACCTGTAACCCTTCAGCATCTACCGGCACGGCTACCGGCGTAACGCGCAGCGCGTCAACCGCGCGACGCGCCACCCAGAATCCGGGATCTTCCAGCCAGGCCGTTTTGCCCTGAAAATCCATCGCCAGGCCAATCAGGCCCATCGCACCCGCATAGCCGTTGGTAATAATGATCTGGTCCGCCTGACAGCGCAGGCCACGCGCCACTACCAGATAGGCCACCAGCGCCTGGCGCAGCGTTAAGCCGCCGCGTGGATCGGGATAACAGGCCGGTCTGCTGACCTGCATGCGCGCCTGACGCTGCAGAATGCGCAGCCAGACTTTAACCGGGAACGCATCACTGGCCGGAATGCCCATCTGAAAGGTCAGCGGAGGCGCTTCAGCCGCTTCTGTGCCCGCCAGCAGTTGGCGTTCAGCACTGGCGATGGCCGGTTTTAACGGCGGTAGTGCGCTGACGAAGGTGCCCGCCGCGCCTCTGGCCTGCAGAAACTGACTATCGACCAGCATGTCATAGCTGGCGCGAACGGTGCCGCGCGCCACGCCGAGCTGTGCCGCCAGATCGCGGCAGGAAGGCAGACGCGCACCGGGCGGCAAGCGCCCTTCCCCAATCGCCTGCTCAATCAGCTGGCGTAGCTGTTCGCTGAGGCCACGTGACGTGCCGCGCTGGAGCGTCAGCGTCGAAAGCGGCGATGGACCAGTCAGACTTTCATTTTTTGGCACTTTATCTGCTCCATTGAAAGGCCGAGAATCGCCTCATCAACCCCAGGAGGCAATAAGATGAGCGAACGTATCGATTTTCACAGTGCGGCACCAGCAGGAATGAAAGCGCTGGGCGGCGTGTACAGTTATCTGGCGCAAACCGATCTGCCGCTCACTTTACTGGAACTGCTGTTCCTGCGCATATCGCAGATTAACGGCTGCGCTTACTGCATTGATTTACATACTAAAGCGCTGAATAAATCGGGTATGGGCTGGGATAAGATCGTATTGACCCAGGTCTGGCACGAATCCGGCACGCTGTTCAGCGATAAAGAGAAGGCGGCCCTGCACTGGGCTGAATGCCTGACGCTGATTGCTCAACAGGGCGCGCCGGATGCCTGCTATGACACATTAAAAGCGCAGTTTAGCGAGAAAGAGATTGTCGATCTGAACATCGCCATTGGCCTGATGAACACCTATAACCGCATGGCGATAAGTCTGAAAAAGCTGCCTGCCAGTGCGAATCAGTCATAAGTGAATCCGATGCGTGCACCAGCGTGCACGCATTTTCAGACTCACAAAAATGTAACATTATTTTTACACAAGCAGCTATTCAGGCTCTCTTCACCTGATTCCTGTTATTCCTTATTGCATAATAAATCGCTAAATTTCAGCGAATTAAATAATTCCGCACCGTTTGCACCCATTTCTGCGTTGCACCAGCATAGGGCTTTTACGCAACAACTCTTTTCAGTTAACCTACTGACTTCACTCTAAAAAACCGCTAATACGCCACTGCCCGTGATGATTAATTCTTATGCTGAATCATTTCTGCATTTAAAAAATAAACAAATGTTTAATTCAGATGCGAGAATGTTATATTCGGATGACAAAGCATAACGTGCAGTTAACGCGTTATCACCGCTTTAACCCTATACCTGAGACTTAACCTTTGAGAAATAGCGCAACGCGCTCGAAAGAAGCGTGACTATTTCGCCTGCGAAACTGTTGGGCTTCAGGTCAACAGAAGAGGAGATGTCGCCTCATGTGCAATTCAGCTATAAACCTTGCGCTCGCGATGAGTGCCATGGCAAAGGACACCACTACTACCGCGCAGGAGCGCAAAGACGTTGACGTGCTGCTGATTGGCGCAGGTGTGATGAGCGCTACCCTCGGTGCATGGCTGCAGGACTTAGAGCCGGACTGGTCCATCGAAATGGTGGAGCGGCTCGATAGCGTGGCCGAAGAGTCGTCCAACGGCTGGAATAATGCGGGCACCGGTCATGCGGCGCTGGCGGAGCTGAACTATACGCCTCAGCAGGCGGATGGCAGCATCGACATCTCCAAAGCGGTAACGATTAACGAATCGTTCCAGATTTCCCGCCAGTTCTGGGCTTATCAGGTCCAGAAAGGCAACCTGCGCAACCCTGAAAGCTTTATTCACAGCACGCCACACATGAGCTTCGTCTGGGGCGACGACAATGTCGAGTTCCTGCGCAAGCGTTTCAGTGCGCTGCAGAAGAGTACCCTGTTCCGTGGCATGGCCTACTCCGAAGATCCGAAGCAGATTGCCCGCTGGATCCCGCTGGTAATGAATGGCCGCGACCGCAGCCAGAAAGTGGCCGCGACCTGGACAGAGATGGGCACCGATGTGAACTTCGGTGAAATCACCCGTCAGCTGATCGCCGCATTAGAGAAGAAAGCGAATTTCCAGCTGCGTCTGCGCCAGGAAGTGCGTGAGCTGAAGCAGCTCGCTGATGGTCGCTGGCAGGTCACCCTGCAGTGTCTGAACAGCGGCACGCGTCGCACACTGACGGCAGGCAAAATCTTTATCGGTGCGGGCGGCGCGGCGTTACCGCTGTTGCAGAAAGCCGGTATTCCGGAAGCCAACGGCTACGCCGGTTTCCCGGTGGGCGGTTCGTTCCTGGTCACTGAAAATCCGCAGGTCGTCGCGCAGCACATGGCGAAGGTCTACGGTAAAGCCAGCGTCGGCGCACCGCCGATGTCCGTACCGCACGTCGACACCCGCGTGCTGGATGGCAAGCAGGTATTGCTGTTTGGCCCGTTCGCCACCTTCTCAACCAAGTTCCTGAAGCAGGGTTCGCTGATGGATATGTTCACCTCGCTGAACAGCAGCAATATGCTGCCGATGGTGAAAGTGGGGCTGAAAAGTTTTGACCTGGTGAAATACCTGATGGATCAGGTGCTGCAAAGCGATCGCGACCGGATGGACGCCCTGCGCGCTTATGTGCCGCAGGCGAAGCAGGAGGACTGGCGTTTAGTCACTGCCGGTCAGCGTGTGCAGATCATCAAGAAAGATGAGAAAGAAGGCGCGGTATTGCGTCTGGGCACCGAAGTGGTTGCCTCACAGGATGGTACGATTTCAGCGCTGCTGGGTGCGTCGCCAGGTGCCTCTACCGCGGCACCGATCATGCTGGAGCTGCTGCACAAGGTCTGTCCTGAGCAGATGGCTTCGCCGGAATGGCAGAACAAAATCCGTGCGGTGATCCCTTCCTGGGGTCGTAAGCTGAACGGCGACGTGGCGCTGACAGAGAAAGTGTTAGCCGAAACCAGCCGCATTCTGCATCTCGATTACTCGCCGGTCACCCCGATGGCGGCCAACGATGAAGGACGGGAAACCGCATTCGTCGTCGGCAAGTAATTCAGCGCCATTGATAAAGAGGCTCCGCACTGCGGGGCCTTTTTTATTGGCCGGTTGCCTGGTCGTACCGGGTATTCTCTATTAGGGTTAAGGCATCTTTTAGCTGAACGCTCAAGAGGAACCGGCATGTCTTACTCCCCTGCGTTACCGGAATTCACGCTGATCGACCGCTACTGGCGGGCAGCAAATTACCTCTCCGTCGGACAGATTTACCTGATGGATAACCCACTGTTACGCGAACCGCTCAAACCGGAGCACATCAAACCGCGTCTGCTGGGCCACTGGGGCACCACGCCAGGGCTGAATTTTATCTATGCCCATCTCAACCGTGTTATCCGCAAACAGAACCTGAATATGATCTACATCTGCGGGCCCGGACACGGCGGCCCCGGCATGGTGGCAAATACCTGGCTGGAGGGCAGCTACAGCGAAATTTATCCGCACATCTCCCCGGATGCAGCGGGCATGCAGCGCCTGTTTAAGCAGTTCTCGTTTCCGGGCGGCATTCCCAGCCACGCAGCACCGGAAACCCCCGGCTCGATTAATGAAGGCGGTGAGCTGGGCTATTCGCTCTCCCATGCCTTTGGTGCCGCTTTCGATAATCCCGATCTGGTGGTGCCGTGCGTGATTGGCGACGGTGAAGCCGAGACCGGCCCGCTGGCCTCCAGCTGGCACGGCATCAAATTCCTCAATCCTGAACGTGACGGCGCGGTGCTGCCGATTCTGCATCTTAACGGTTACAAGATTGCCAACCCTACGCTGCTGGGTCGCAGCAGCGACGACGATCTCCACCAGCTGTTCAGCGGCTACGGCTATGAGCCAATATTTGTCAGCGGACATGAGCCGGAAAAAATGCATCCGCTGATGGCGGAGGCGCTGGATAGCGCCTTCAGTAAAATCGCCGCGTATCAGCGTGAAGCCCGCAGCGGCAACGCCAGCGCCGATGTGCCGCGCTGGCCGATGATCATCCTGCGCAGCCCCAAAGGCTGGACCGGCCCCAAAACGGTCGACGGTAAGAAAGTGGAAGATTTCTGGCGGGCGCATCAGGTACCGGTCGCCGCCTGTCGTGAAGATGACGGTCATCGCCAGATCCTTGAGACGTGGATGCGCCGCTACCAGCCCGATGACCTGTTTGATGAACAGGGTCGCTTAAAACCTGAACTGCAGGCGCTGGCACCGGAAGGCGATAAGCGCATGGGTGCTTCACCCTATGCCAATGGCGGCCTGCTGCGCCGCGAGCTGGATACGCCTGCGCTGGCGGAATTTGCCTGCGATGTCAGCGAGCCAGGCACAGAGATGGCGCAGGCTACGGAGCATCTGGGCCGCTATCTCAGCGTGCTGTTCCAGCGCAACCGCGATAATTTCCGCCTGTTTGGCCCGGATGAAACCGCCTCTAACCGCCTGACGCCAGTGTTCGACGTGACCAGCCGCACCTGGCTGGAACGAACCGAGCCTTATGATGAGCAGCTGGCGCGGGATGGCCGGGTGATGGAAATCCTCAGTGAGCATCAGTGTCAGGGCTGGCTGGAAGGTTATCTGCTGACCGGCCGTCACGGGCTGTTCAACTGCTATGAAGCCTTTATCCACATTGTCGATTCGATGTTTAACCAGCATGCCAAGTGGCTGAAAGTGTCGCGTAAGCTGGGCTGGCGTAAGCCGATTTCATCGCTGAACTACCTGCTCTCTTCCCACGTCTGGCGACAGGATCACAACGGCTATAGCCATCAGGATCCGGGCTTTATGGATCACGTTGCCAACAAGAAAGCGGATATCGTGCGCATCTATCTGCCGCCCGATGCCAATACGCTACTGTGGGTTGGCGATCACTGCCTGCGCACCTGGAATCGGATCAATGTGATTGTCGCGGGCAAACAGCCAGCGCCGCAGTGGCTGGATATGGCCAGTGCCGTGACGCATTGCGAAGCGGGAATGGGCGAGTGGCGCTGGGCAGGCACGACGCCGGAGAATGAACAGCCGGATGTGGTGATGGCCTGTGCCGGTGATGTGCCGACCATGGAGACAATGGCGGCGGTGGATCTGCTGCGCGAGATGCTGCCCGAACTGCGCATCCGGGTGGTGAACGTGGTCGATTTACTGGCGCTGCAGCCACAGGATAAGCATCCGCATGGCAAATCTGATGCGGAATTCGACGCCCTGTTTACCCAGGATAAGCCGGTAATTTTTGCCTTCCACGGCTATCCGGCGCTGATACATCGGCTGACCTATGCGCGTACCAATCATCGCAACTTCCATGTGCGCGGCTTCAATGAAGAGGGAACCACCACCACGCCATTTGATATGACGGTGCTGAACGAGCTTGACCGTTATCATCTGGCACAGGAGGTGATTCTGCGGGTGCCGGGTCTGGCCGACGCCCATCCCGAGCTGCTGGAGGATTTACAGCAGCGTCTGGCGGAACATCACCGCTATGTCCGTGAACATGGCGAAGATTTGCCGGAGGTGCAGAACTGGAAATGGCCGTCGGCCACCGCACCCGGTGCGCCCGATTAAGCGGCCAGCAGCGCGTCGGTCAGCATCCAGACGGTGGTCGCCACCAATGACAGCGCCATCAGGCTGTTAAAAAGCTGACGCTTCCAGGCAATCTGCAGATGGCTGCGCAGGCGATCGCCCAGCGCAGCCCAGATCAGGATGCAGGGCAGATTGAGCAGCATAAAGCCGATCATCACCGTCAGCACGCCGCTGCTGCCGGTGTAGAGCAGCGCGACGTTAGTGGCCATCAGCCAGGCTTTGGGGTTGATCGCCTGGAAGCAGGCACCGCCCACCAGCGTCATCGGCTGTGGTCGGGTTCGCGCTTCCGGTGCACCGGCGCGAAAAATTTTCCAGGATAACCACATCAGATAGGTACAGCCTGCCAGCGTCAGCGGCAGGCGAATCGCCGCCATCCAGTGCAGCAATATTTCCAGCGCCATCCCGGCAATCACCGTCTGTAACGCGCAGCCCACTAAAATGCCAAACACCATCGGCAGGGTCCGCCGCATGCCAAAATTGACGCCAGACGTCGCCAGCAACAGATTGTTCGGGCCTGGCGTAATGGACATCACGGTGACGTAACTGAAGAAAGAGGGATCGAGCATAGTGGCTCTCCTGAAAGTGGACAGAGTTCTATACTACGGCGGAGAAAGAGATGGTAACAGTGACACAAAATTACTATTGTTATGGTTACAGTTCCCGTTAACAGCAATTGTACCCATCTACGCCGGAGGCTTCTGTGTCCCTTGCTCCCACTTCCGATCAGCCACTCTATCAGCAGCTCGCAGACAGCTTCGCTGAGGCCATCCATCAGGGCACGCTGAAACCCGGTAAACGCCTGCCGGCGATCCGTCGCGTTGCCCAGTCACACCAGGTCAGCGTCAATACGGTATTGAATGCCTGGCAGCTGCTGGAAGATCGCGGGCTGATTGAGGCGCGTCCGCAGTCGGGCTATTACGTGCGTGGCGTATTGCCCGCCGTCACACGTCACGGTCAGCATAAAGCCCGGGTACGCGACCCCAGTAGCGGCAAGCTCGACCTGATTGATAAGGTGTTTGCAGCGCAGAACCATCCCGACTACACCAATATCTCGCTGGCCTGCCCGCAGGACAGCGAGCTGTTTCCGGCGGCGCGCATCGCCCGGATTACCGCCTCACTGCTGCGCCGTCATCCCAACATTATCGGGCGCTATGCACTTCCGCCCGGTAGTGAGCGCTTACGGGAGGAGATTGCGCGACGGGCGCTGCACGCCGGGCAAACGCTCACCGCCGATGAGATCACCCTGACCCACGGCTGCATGGAGGCATTACAGCTGGCGCTGCGGGCGGTGACGCAGCCCGGCGACTGTGTCGGGCTGGAGTCGCCGACTTACTTCTTCCTCTTCCCCCTTTTAGCGTCGCTGGGCCTGAAGGCGCTGGAAATTCCTACCGATCCGCAACATGGCCTGTCGCTGGATGCGCTGGAGATGCTGCTGCAGGAGCAGCGTATTAAGGCACTGATTGCGATGCCCAGCGTGCAGAACCCGCTGGGCTGCGGCATGTCTCTGGAGAATAAGAAGCGGCTGGCGAAGTTAGTGAATACTTACCACGTTCCGCTGATAGAAGACGGGCTGTATGACGAGTTGCAGTTCGACTGGCCGCTTTCACCCGCCGTGAAAGCCTTTGATCGCGATGGCTGGGTGATTTACTGCACCAGCTTTACCAAAACCGTGGCACCCGATTTCCGACTTGGCTGGACCGCCGCAGGCCGTTTTCATGACGCAATTGCCCGACTGAAAGCAGTATCGTCGATGGCCGAATCCGCCCTGCTCTCCGAAACGCTGGCGGAGTTTCTTGCGTCCGGCGGTTACGACCATCATCTGCGCACGCTGCGTCGTCGCTATGCGGCCAATCTGGATGAGGCGCGCGGTCTGATCGCACGCTACTTTCCGGTAGGAACCCGCGCGACGCTGCCGCGCGGTGGATTTGTTTTCTGGGTCGAGTTACCGGGCGGCGTGAATACCACCGAGATGTTTGATCGGCTGCTGCAGGAGCAGATTTGCGTCACGCCTGGCGCGCTCTATTCATTGAGTGAGCGCTACAACCATGCGCTGCGTCTCTCCTGCTGCTATCCGTTTGATGCCCGCTACACCCGGGCGATTCAGCGCGCGGGCGAAATCGCCTGTGAACTGGCGGGCGTGCCGTGCGGCGAAGCTCAGGGTGTACCGTTGCGACCCCAGACGGTATAGCCGCGACGTTCAGTCAGACGCTCGTAATAGGTGCGCACCGCCGGATAGTCGGGATGATCGAGCGGGGTTTCAAACCAGCGGTTTACCGCCAGGCCAATCGGAATGTCTGCCAGAGTAAAATTGCGTCCGGCGACGTAGCGGCCGGTTTTTTCCAGCTGCTGATTGAGAATGCTCATGGTGTGCGCCCAGCCTTTGCTGGCCGCAGCCAGCAGTCGCGGGTCCTGATGGGCCGGTGAGTTTCGCACCAGCGACATAAAGGCGTAGCGCCATGAGGTGTTGAGTTCGGTGGATTGCCAGTCCATCCACTGATCGACAGGCGCACGCGTCTGCGGATGCAGAGGATAAAGCCATTCACCGCCATAGGCGTTCGCCAGATAGCGCAGAATGGCGTTAGATTCCCACATCACAAAGTCATCATCTTTTAATACGGGCACCATCGCATTCGGGTTGAGTGCCATAAATTCGGGCAGGTGCGTTGAACGGAAGCCGTCGCCCCACTCTTCGCGCTGGTAATCAAGGTCAAGCTCGTCACACAGCCATAATACTTTGCGCACGTTGATTGAGGAGGCGCGTCCCAGGATCGTCAGCATTCACAGTCTCCGGTAAAATCTTTAACTTATTGATAACGCTGTTAGCTGTTATAAGCAATCATCCGGCAGAGAAAAGGCCACACTGAACCCAGAGCAAGGAGTCACAATGAAGGTCGCGTTTAAGCAAGTCGATGTGTTTACCTCATCAGCCTTTAACGGCAATCCGCTGGCGGTGATCATGGATGCTCAGGGGTTAAGCGACAGCCAGCTGGCGGCGATTGCCCGCTGGACAAACCTGTCGGAAACCACCTTTGTCCTGCCGCCTCAGCATGAAGAGGCGGACTATCGGGTGCGGATTTTTACCGTTGAAGGGGAACTGCCGTTTGCCGGTCATCCGACACTGGGCACCGCCCATGCGCTGCTGGAGGCGGGATGGCCAACCCGCACGCCGGGTGAAATCGTGCAGGAGTGCGGCGTCGGTAACGTGACGGTGAAGATTGGTGACGCGGGCCTGGCATTTGCCGCGCCGGCTGCCACGCTGATGCCCTGGCAGGATGCGCGGATGAGTAACGCCTTAAACAGCGATGCGTTCGACCTGACGCAAAGCCCGACGGTAGTGGACATGGGGATTCGCTGGCTGCTCATACCGATGATCAGCGCTGAAGCGGTACTGGCGCTGCAGCCCGATGTCAGTGAATTGCAGCGTCTGATTCAGCATGCGGGTGTCTCGGGCATCATGCCCTTTGGCCGCCTGCCCACTGGCGAGCCTGAACAGTATGAAGTGCGCGGTCTGCTGGTGGAGAATGGCAGCCTGACCGAAGATCCGGTGACCGGCAGCGCCAACGCCTGTCTGGCGCGTTACTTTGCCGCGGCGGGGCAAACCACCCCCTATCGCGTTCGCCAGGGCACGGCCCTGCAGCGCGCGGGGCGGGTGAATGTGACCTTTGCCGGTGAGACCATCTGGATTGGCGGCAATACCGTGACCGTCATCGATGGCACCATTACGCTGTGAAAGGCGGCGGCGTCGTGTTTTCCGCGACGCCGCCCGGGGTTAAATTCCCTGCCCGCCGGACGCTTCAATGCGCTGGGCGGTGATCCAGCCGGTTTCGTCACTGAGGATCGCGCTGATAGCGTCGCCGATATCATCCGGCAGTCCGACCCGACCCAGCGCCGTCAGCCCGGCAATCTGGTCGTTAATCTCGCGGGTATCACGCACACGTCCTCCGCCAAAGTCTGTCTCTATTGCGCCAGGTGCCAGAATATTGACACGAATGCGGCGTTCACCCAGCTCTTTCGCCTGATAGCGTGTCAGGACTTCCATCGCCCCTTTCATCGACGCATAGGTCGCGGAGCCAGGATAGACCAGACGGGTCAGACCGCTGGAGATATTCAGTATGCGCCCCCCGTCGTTAATCAGCGGCAGCAGCTTCTGGGTCAGGAAGTAAGGCCCTTTGAAATGCACATTCACCAGTGCATCAAATTCCGCCTCGGTGGTGTCGGTAAACGGCTTGTAGTGTCCGTGACCGGCGTTGTTCACTAAATAGTCAAAGCGCTCACGCTGCCACTGCTGTTGCAGTACCGCTTTCACTTCACCGACAAAGCGATCAAACTGCCCGGTTTCGCCAACATCCAGCGCCAGCGCCACGGCGCGCTGTCCCAGCGCTTCAATTTCCTTTACAACCGACTGCGCCTCATCGGCATGGCTGCGGTAAGTCAGAATAATATCTGTCCCTCTGGCAGCCAGTTTTAAGGCCCCATTGCGGCCTAAACCGCGGTTTGCACCGGTAATTAATGCCACTTTCTGATTCATCTCACACACCTGTTGAAAAATTGAACACGATTTAAGGATATTCGCGAATTATTGATCTATAAACAGGGTTAAACGCGTATCACTGTTTCAATAAAAACAACAATCGGTGAACAACATGGACAAAATTCACGCAATGCAGGTGTTTGTACGGGTGGCCGAAATGGGCAGTTTTACCCGCGCGGCAGAGAATTTAGGTATACCCAAAGGCAGCGTATCGCGACAGATTCAGGCGCTGGAGAATCAAATGGCAACACGTTTGCTGCATCGCACCACGCGCCGGGTGCAACTAACCCAGGATGGCCTGGTCTATTACGACCGCTGCCTGGATCTGTTGTCGATGATTGACGATATGGACAGCCTGTTTCAGCACGAGCCCGCTTCGCTCAGCGGTAAACTTCGGGTCGATATGTCAGTGGCGATGGCCACCGGCTTTATCCTGCCAAGGCTGCCGGAATTTTTGCAGCACTACCCGGGCGTGGAAATTGAGCTGAGCAGCAGCGACCGACAGGTGGATGTGATCCGGGAAGGATTTGACTGCGTCATCCGGGTCGGTGAGCTGAAGGATTCGGGGCTGATTGCGCGAAAAATTGGTACTCATACCTTGATCAACTGCGCCAGCCCTGGCTACCTTTCGCGGTTCGGCATGCCAATCCGGCTGGAAGAGCTGTCGCAGCATGCGATGGTGCATTACAGCCAGCAGCTCGGCCAGGCCTCACCCGGTTTTGAATATTTTGATGGCAGGCAATGCCATTACGTTCATACCGGTGGCGTGGTGACGGTGAACAGCACGGAAACCTACCGCGCCGCCTGTCTGGCAGGGCTGGGGATTATTCAGGTGCCCGCCGCCGGGATTCAGACATTACTGGAAAGGGGCGAGCTGGTGGAAGTGCTGCATCGCTTTCCCGCCAGGCCGATGCCGATCCATCTGCTCTATCCGCACCGACGCAATGTGGCACGCCGCGTAAGGGTATTTATGGAGTGGCTGAGTCAGGTGTTACAGGAGTACGTCACCTGAGCGGCTATACTTTGATTTTAATGATAAACAGGACAGTGAAGGTCTATGACAGACAAGCAGGAAAACCCGCAGGATATGCAGCCAGAAAAGCCGCTTATCGATATCAAAACCGGCAATCACACCGTGGATGAGTCGATTGTTCGCGTGTCGCGCTTCGCCACCTGGTTCCAGTCTATTCCGGCGGTAGCGCATTTTATTCGCGCTCTCGACCGCTTTAATGACCGACTCGGCAGCCAGTTTGGCGCAGCCATTACTTATTTTTCATTTTTATCACTGATCCCCATTCTGATGGTGTCGTTTGCCGCCGTGGGTTTTGTGCTGGCATCGAATCAGGATCTGCTGACCGATATCATCAACAAAATCGTCAGCAGCATCAGTGACCCGACGCTGGCAACCACGCTGAAGAATACGGTGAATACCGCCATTCAGCAGCGCGCCACCGTGGGTATCACCGGTTTACTGCTGGCGCTCTACTCCGGTCTTAACTGGATGGGTAATCTGCGTGAAGCGATCCGCGCCCAGTCGCGCGACGTGTGGGAACGCAAACCGGATGACAAAGAGAAGATCTGGAAACGTTATATTCGCGACTTCCTGTCGCTGACGGGTCTGATGCTGGCGCTGGTGATTACGCTGTCGCTGACCTCGGTGGCCGGTTCTGCCCAGGCGACCATTGTGAGTGCGCTGGGGCTGGATGGCATTGAGTGGTTACGGCCTGCCCTGACCATTATCGCCACGTCGATTTCCGTGCTGGCGAACTATCTGTTGTTCCTCTGGATTTTCTGGATTTTGCCGCGTCATAAGCCGCGTAAGAAAGCACTGTTCCGCGGCACCCTGCTGGCGGCAATCGGCTTTGAGGTGATTAAGTTTGTGATGACGCTGACGCTGCCGAAGCTGGCGACCTCACCTTCCGGTGCAGCCTTTGGTTCCGTACTCGGTCTGATGGCGTTCTTCTATTTCTTCGCCCGTCTGACGCTGTTCTGTGCAGCGTGGATCGCCACGGCCAAATATAAAGACGACCCTCAGATGCCGGAAGCGGGCAGCGCATCCCGCCGTAAAGCATCGTAATCCGTTAACAACAGCGGAAAATGTCACTCCTCGGCTATTTTTTCACCAGATAACAGGATGAATAGCTGAGGGGTCACTTTTATTTAGCCCTTTCTTAGAGTATCCCGCCAGATATCGTCCGGTTTACCCCGGTATCGCCCGGCATTCGTCATACCACAGAAATTATCCTCTTTTTGCCCTCTGAAGCCAGACGCGGCGCGGGTTTTCGTCATTGAATGCGCTCTGGCAGATGCGTAAGATTCTTTGTCTGTATTTACAAATAAGAAACAGTTATGCAAGCCTCTCTCACAGACACACTCGACAAACAGCAGGATCCCACACCGGTTAACTCACGCAGTAAAGTGGTGATTGCCTCGCTGGTCGGCACGGCCATCGAGTTCTTTGACTTCTATATTTATGCCACTGCTGCGGTCATTGTTTTCCCGCACATTTTCTTCCCGCAGGGTGATGCCACGGTCGCGACGCTACAGTCGCTGGCCACTTTTGCTATCGCCTTTATCGCGCGCCCGATTGGCTCTGCGGTGTTTGGTCACTTTGGCGATCGCGTCGGGCGTAAAGCCACGCTGGTTGCCTCGCTGCTGACCATGGGGATCTCTACCGTGGTGATCGGCCTGTTGCCGAGCTATGAAACCATCGGTGTGCTGGCGCCGCTGCTGCTGGCGCTGGCGCGTTTTGGTCAGGGGCTGGGGCTGGGCGGTGAATGGGGCGGCGCGGCGCTGCTGGCGACGGAAAACGCCCCGGCGAAGAAGCGTGCGCTTTATGGCTCTTTCCCTCAACTGGGTGCGCCGATTGGCTTTTTCTTCGCGAACGGGACTTTCCTGCTGCTCTCCTGGCTGCTGACCGATGAACAGTTTATGCAGTGGGGCTGGCGTGTGCCGTTTATTCTCTCCGCTGTACTAGTGCTGATTGGCCTGTATGTGCGCGTGTCGCTGCATGAGAGCCCGGTGTTTGCCAAAGTGCAGAAAGAGAAGAAGCAGGTTCGCGTGCCGATTGCGGCGCTGCTGGGCAAGCATCTGACTGCCACCATTCTCGGCACCTTTATCATGCTGGCGACCTATACGCTGTTCTATATCATGACCGTCTATTCGATGAGCTATGGCACCACGCCAGCACCAGCGGGTCTGGGCATTCCGCGTAACAGTATGCTGTGGATGCTGATGCTGGCGGTGATTGGTTTTGGTGTGATGGTGCCGATTGCCGGTTTGCTGGCCGACCGTTTTGGTCGTCGCAAGACGATGATTACCATTACGCTGATGATTATCGCGTTTTCGTTCCTGTTCCCGGCAATGCTGGGTTCCGGTTCACAGGCGCTGGTGATGGCGTTTCTGCTGCTGGGTCTGAGCATTATGGGGCTGACGTTTGGCCCGATGGGCGCGCTGCTGCCGGAGCTGTTCCCGACCGAAGTGCGTTATACCGGTGCCTCGTTCTCCTATAATCTCTCCTCGATTCTGGGTGCCTCGGTTGCGCCGTACATCGCGACCTGGCTGAATGCCAATTATGGTCTGCAGGCCGTGGGGCTGTATCTGGCGTCGATGGCGGTGCTGACGCTGATAGCGTTGCTGGCCTGTAAAGAGACGCGTCACCAGACATTGTATGACGTTTAATCCTGTTGGATGAAGGTCAGTGAAACCCGGCAGCCGCCGGGTTTTTTTATGGAGCGGGCTCACAGAGTACAACTGCTCTGAAGGGCTAAAAAAAGCATCGCCTTATGGTCAGGTGACAGGCTCAGGGAGCATACGCCTTTCGCAAAGACGCAAAAGACGCCATCCCTGGCGGGCTCAGCGCGGTCGATTACGCACCTCATCTCTGAGGTGCGCCCTTGGCCGGGCCAATGCATTGCGTTGTTCAAAAACGCTCCCGGCGTTTTTGTACCTGGCCCGCGATGCTTTGCTACAGGCGTATGCTCCCATCGCTTTAAGTGGATTAGTTGTCTGTTCTAAAAAACTGAATCGCATTTAAATGTATAAAACCTGAGGCGGGGTAATTCTTACAGCAATTAAGAAGTCTGAGGGCACTGGCAACACGGGCAGAAGAGGAAAGCGTCCCGCGCCAGGGACGGCGCGGGCCGAGTGGCCAGGGATTGGCTTAAGCGCCTTTCCGATCTGACCGTGTTGCCTGTGCAGGCTCGTTCTCACAGCGAGACAGGCAGTGCAGGCAGGCACCTTTCCACCAGCGAACTGCTCAGGCATTGTTCCCAAACAAAAAACCCCGGCGAGCCGGGGTTTATTTTGCTGAAAACTGTGAAGAAAACTATTAGCCCGCGACAGCGATACGCTTCATATCGGTCATGTAGCCACGCAGTTTGCGGCCAACAGTTTCAATCGGATGCTGGCGAACCGCTTCGTTGACGTCACGCAGCTGCGCGTTGTCAACCTGCGTGCCTTCAACCGCTTTACCCAGATCGCCCGGCTGCAGCGTGGTCATGAACTCTTTCAGCAGTGGCACCGCAGCGAAGGAGAACAGGTAGTTACCATATTCGGCGGTATCAGAGATAACGACGTTCATTTCATACAGACGCTTACGTGCGATGGTGTTCGCAATCAGCGGCAGCTCATGCAGTGATTCGTAGTAAGCAGACTCTTCAATGATGCCGGCATCGACCATGGTTTCAAACGCCAGCTCAACGCCCGCTTTAACCATTGCAACCATCACTACGCCTTTGTCGTAGTACTCCTGCTCTTCGATTTTGCCTTCATACTGTGAGGCAGTTTCGAATGCGGTCTGGCCGGTCTCTTCACGCCAGGTCAGCAGGTTTTTATCATCGTTAGCCCAGTCAGCCATCATGCCGGAAGAGAATTCGCCGGAGATGATGTCATCCATGTGCTTCTGGAACAGCGGCGCCATGATGGTTTTCAGCTGCTCTGACAACGCATAAGCGCGCAGTTTCGCCGGGTTAGAGAGACGATCCATCATCAGGGTGATGCCACCAAACTTCAGTGACTCGGTGATGGTTTCCCAGCCGAACTGAATCAGTTTTTCTGCGTAAGCCGGGTCCGTACCTTCAGCCACCAGCTTGTCGAAGCAGAGCAGTGAACCCGCCTGCAGCATGCCACACAGAATGGTCTGCTCACCCATCAGGTCAGATTTCACTTCTGCAACGAAGGAGGACTCCAGAACGCCAGCACGATCGCCGCCGGTCGCTGCTGCCCAGGCTTTAGCAATCGCCATGCCTTCGCCTTTTGGATCGTTTTCCGGGTGAACCGCGATCAGCGTCGGAACACCAAAGCCGCGTTTGTACTCTTCGCGGACTTCTGTACCCGGGCACTTCGGTGCCACCATGACTACGGTGATGTCTTTACGGATGCTTTCGCCCACTTCAACGATGTTGAAACCGTGCGAGTAACCCAGCGCAGCGCCATCTTTCATCAGCGGCTGAACAGCCTGAACCACTGCAGAGTGCTGCTTGTCTGGCGTCAGGTTAACCACCAGGTCCGCCTGCGGGATCAGATCTTCGTAAGTACCCACTTTGAAACCGTTATCGGTCGCTTTGCGCCATGAAGGGCGTTTCTCAGCAATCGCTTCGGCACGCAGTGCATAGGCGACATCCAGACCTGAATCACGCATGTTCAGACCCTGGTTCAGGCCCTGCGCGCCACAGCCAACGATAACGACTTTTTTGCCTTTCAGGAAACTGGCACCATCCGCGAATTCATCACGCGCCATGAAACGACATTTGCCTAATTGCGCCAGCTGGTTGCGCAGGTTCAATGTGTTGAAATAGTTAGCCATGGGTACTCCGATAAGGTTGTGTTTGCTTTTTTTGTTCAGGAACGGCGTGTCATGCAACGCCGCGAATGACCCCATCATATGACAGGAATTCTGTTGCTTAAATTGATATATTAACAACGTCACATTGCAATAAATGCAACACTAAACAGAGGCGACGCGCGCATGGATTTACGGGATCTGAAACTGTTTCTTCATCTGGCAGAAAGCTGCCACTTCGGGCGCACGGCGCGTGCGATGCACGTCAGCCCTTCCACACTGTCACGCCAGATCCAGCGGCTTGAAGACGATGTCGGCCATGCGCTCTTTCTGCGTGATAACCGCACCGTGACGTTAACGGAAGCGGGCGAACGCCTGCGCCAGTTTGCCCAGCAGACGCTGTTGCAGTATCAGCAACTGCGCCATGTGATGGATCTTAACGGCCCGTCACTCAGCGGCGAACTGCGACTGTTCTGTTCTGTGACGGCGGCCTACAGTCATCTGCCGCCGATTCTCGATCGCTTTCGCGCGGAACATCCGCAGGTCGAAATCAAACTGGATACCGGCGATGCTGCGGATGCGGTAGAAAAAGTGCACTCCGGGGATGCCGATCTGGCGATTGCGGGACGGCCTGAAACCCTGCCCGCCAGCATTGATTTTATGCCACTGGGGCTGATCCCGCTGGTGCTGATTGCGCCCGCACTGCCCTGTGCCGTCCGCACCCAGGCCACCCAGCCGCAGCCCGACTGGTCAAAAATCCCTTTTATTCTGCCGGTGCAGGGACCGGCACGGCGGCGTATCGATCTCTGGTTTCGCCGCCAGCGCATCCCGAATCCGGTGATTTACGCCACGGTATCAGGGCATGAGGCGATTGTCTCGATGGTGGCGCTGGGTTGCGGTATTGCGCTGTTGCCGGATGTAGTGCTGGAGAACAGTCCGGACCCGGTGCGGAACCGCGTGCTATTGCTGGAGAATATTGATTCGGTTGCGCCGTTCGAACTCGGGATCTGCGTGCAGAAAAAGCGGCTCGGAGAGCCGCTGATCAGTGCCTTCTGGAGCCAGCTGTAATCAGTGGCCTGAGAGGAAGAAGCGGAACGCCGGGTTCTGGCTTTCGTCATGAAAGTCGTAACCCAGGTCGGTGAGATGCTCCTCGAAACGTGGTTCATCGCTGCCGAGTTCAAAAGCCGCCAGCACACGACCGTAATCAGTGCCATGGCTGCGGTAGTGAAACAGCGAGATATTCCAGTGGGTGCCCAGCGTTTGCAGGAACTTCAGCAACGCGCCAGGTGCCTCCGGGAATTCGAAGCTGAAGAGCCGTTCACGCAGCGGCTTGGAAGGACGCCCACCCACCATGTAACGCACGTGCAGTTTCGCCATCTCATCATCTGAGAGATCGACCACCTGGTAACCGCCGCTGGTGAGCTCGCTGATGATCTCGCTGCGCTCTTCCACGCCACGGGTCAGACGCACGCCAACAAAGATGCAGGCTTTGTCCGCATCCGCATAGCGGTAGTTGAACTCAGTGATGGAACGTCCGCCCAGCGTCTGACAGAAACGCAGGAAACTGCCCTGCTGTTCCGGGATGGTGACGGCAAGCAGCGCTTCACGCTGTTCGCCCAGCTCGCAGCGCTCTGAGACGTAACGCAGACCGTGGAAATTGACGTTGGCGCCGGATAAGACATGCGCCAGCCGCTCGCCTTTGATCTCGTGCTGCTGGATATACTTCTTCATGCCCGCCAGCGCCAGCGCGCCAGACGGCTCCGCCACGGCACGAACATCTTCGAACAGATCTTTCATCGCAGCGCAAATCGCATCGCTGTCGACGGTGATGATGTCATCGATATAAGCCTGACAGAGCCGGAAGGTTTCGCTGCCAATTCGTTTGACCGCGACGCCTTCGGCAAACAGCCCGACGCGTGGCAGATCGACCGGATGACCGGCATCCAGCGCCGCTTTCAGGCAGGCTGAATCTTCTGACTCCACCGCGATGACTTTGATCTGCGGCATCAGCTGCTTGATCAGCACCGCAACGCCCGCGGCCAGACCGCCGCCACCTACCGGGACAAAGACCCGGTCGAGGTGCGCATCCTGCTGCAGCAGCTCCATCGCCAGCGTGCCCTGTCCGGCAATCACAGCCGGATGGTCAAACGGCGGCACGAAGGTGTAGCCGCGCTGTTCAGCGAGCTCTATCGCTTTGGCTTTCGCCTCGTCAAAATTGGCCCCAAACAGAAAAGCCTCACCGCCAAATGCGCGCACCGCATCAACCTTGATGTCTGCAGTCGCCAGCGGCATCACAATCAGCGACTTGATGCCCAGCTTCGTCGCGGAGAGCGCCACGCCCTGCGCATGGTTACCGGCTGATGCCGTCACCACGCCGCGCGCTTTCTGCTCTTCGTTCAGACCGGCAATCATCGCGTAAGCACCGCGCAGCTTGAAACTGTGTACCGGCTGGCGATCCTCCCGCTTCACCAGAATGGTGTTCCCGAGACGCGATGAAATTTTTTCCATAACCTGCAGCGGTGTCACCTGTGCTACTTCATACACCGGTGAACGCAGCACTGCGCGCAGATACTCCGCGCCGCATGGCGCGTCGGGTAGCGGTTGAGACTCGGCCATGGTTAGCCTCCCAGCTTGCTCTTATCGCGGACAGCGCCTTTGTCAGCACTGGTCGCAAGTAATGCGTAAGCACGCAGCGCAAAGGAGACTTCACGCTGACGATTGACCGGCGTATACGCTGCATCGCCACGTGCCTGCTGCTCTTCACGGCGGGCGTGCAGTTCGTTATCCGGCACAGCGAGTTTGATGCCGCGGTTAGGGATATCGATTTCAATGGTGTCGCCATCTTTGACCAGCGCAATGGTGCCGCCGTTGGCCGCTTCAGGCGAAGCGTGACCGATAGAGAGACCCGACGTACCGCCGGAGAAACGACCATCGGTGATCAGGGCGCAGCTTTTGCCCAGGCCCATCGATTTCAGATAGGTGGTCGGATAGAGCATTTCCTGCATGCCTGGCCCACCTTTTGGCCCTTCGTAGCGGATGACGACCACGTCGCCTGCGACTACTTTGCCACCGAGAATCGCTTCTACCGCGTCATCCTGGCTTTCATAGACTTTGGCCGGACCGGTGAAGGTCAGGATTTCTTTGTCAACGCCCGCGGTTTTAACGATACAGCCATCTTCGGCAATATTGCCGTAGAGCACGGCCAGACCGCCATCCTGTGAGTAAGCGTTTTCGCGGGTGCGGATACAGCCTTCGGCACGGTCATCATCCAGCGTGTCCCAGCGGCAGTTCTGCGAGAATGCCTGGGTAGTACGGATGCCCGCCGGGCCCGCGCGGAACATATCTTTTACCGCCTGATCTTTGGTCAGCATGATGTCGTACTGATCCAGCGTTTCACGCATCGTCTGCTGCAGGATGTTGCGCGCGCTGCTGTCGAACAGACCTGCGCGATCCAGCTCGCCCAGAATCGCGAAAACGCCACCTGCGCGATGCACGTCTTCCATGTGGTATTTCGGGGTACTTGGTGCGACTTTACAAAGCTGAGGCACTTTACGTGACAGGCGATCGATGTCGGAGATGTTGAAGTCGATGTCGCCTTCCTGTGCCGCCGCCAGCAGGTGCAGCACAGTGTTGGTGGAGCCGCCCATGGCGATATCCAGCATCATAGCGTTCTCGAAAGCGGCCTTGTTCGCGATGTTACGCGGCAGCATGTTGACGTCATCCTGCTCGTAATAGCGCTTGGTCAGACTGACGATGCGCTTACCTGCATTGATGAACAGCTCTTTGCGATCGGCGTGCGTGGCCAGCAGTGAACCATTACCAGGCTGCGACAGGCCGAGTGCTTCAGTCAGGCAGTTCATCGAGTTGGCGGTGAACATGCCGGAGCAGGAGCCGCAGGTCGGACAGGCAGAACGTTCGATCTGTTCGCTGTCGGCATCGCTGACGTTCGGGTTGGCACCCTGAATCATCGCATCCACCAGGTCCAGCTTGATGATCTGGTCAGAAAGCTTGGTTTTACCCGCTTCCATCGGGCCGCCAGAAACGAAGATCACCGGAATATTGAGGCGCAGAGACGCCATCAGCATGCCTGGGGTGATTTTATCGCAGTTGGAGATGCAGACCATGGCGTCGGCGCAGTGCGCGTTAACCATGTACTCGACCGAGTCAGCAATCAGCTCACGCGAAGGCAGTGAATACAGCATGCCGCCATGACCCATGGCAATACCGTCATCCACCGCGATGGTGTTGAACTCTTTAGCCACACCGCCCGCCGCTTCAATCTGCTCAGCGACGAGTTTACCCAGGTCGCGGAGGTGAACGTGGCCCGGAACAAATTGGGTGAATGAGTTAACCACAGCGATAATCGGCTTGCCGAAATCGTCGTCGGTCATTCCTGTCGCGCGCCATAAGGCACGGGCACCCGCCATATTGCGGCCATGGGTGGTAGTGGCGGAACGGTACTTAGGCATGCTCTATTTACTCCAGTAAGAATTAGCTCGCGGACGTCAGATGACGCCCGCGCTGTATCTGATTATGGGTTAACCGGATCTAACCAGCCCCATTTGTCTTCGGTTTCGCCAGTGAACAGACCAAAGAAGGCCTGCTGGACACGTTTGGTGACCGGACCACATTTGCCTTCGCCCACCTGAATGCGGTCAACGCTGCGCACTGGTGTGATTTCTGCTGCGGTGCCAGACATAAAGACTTCGTCAGCCAGATAGAGAGATTCACGCGACAGAGTCTGCTCACGCACTTCAATGCCCATATCACGCGCCAGCGTGATGATCGCATCGCGGGTAATGCCCGGCAGTGCCGAAGAGGTAAATGGCGGGGTATAGAGCACGCCATCTTTAACTTCAAACAGGTTTTCGCCAGCACCCTCTGAGATCAGGCCATTAGTATCCAGCGCAATGCCTTCCTGATAGCCATGACGACGGGCTTCGCTGCCCACCAGCAGCGAGGAGAGGTAGTTACCACCCGCTTTAGCGGCGGTTGGCAGAGTGTTTGGCGCCACGCGGTTCCATGAAGAGACCATCGCATCGATGCCATTTTCCAGCGCTTCAGCGCCCAGGTAAGCGCCCCACGGGAAGGCGGCAATGATCACGTCAGTCGTGAAGCCATCTGGCGGGTTGACGCCCAGGCCCACATCGCCGACGAAGGCCAGCGGACGGATATAAGCACTTTTCAGTTTGTTTACGCGGATGACTTCGCGGCACGCTTCCATCAGCTCATCAACGCTGCTTTTAATCGGGAAACGGTAGATTTTGGCGGAGTCGTGCAGACGTTGCATGTGTTCACGATGACGGAACACAACCGGTCCTTTGTGAGAGTCGTAGCAGCGGACGCCTTCAAATACCGACGTACCGTAGTGCAAGGCGTGGGACATGACGCTGACCTTCGCTTCTTCCCACTTAACCATCTCGCCATTGAACCAAATAAAGTCTGCTTTCTTCGTGCTCATTGTTATTCCCTCTCGCGGCTACGCGCGGATTTGTTGTGTTGTCTGTTGTTGAATCTGAACGCATGCAACGTCGATCAATTTACTTAACTGCGAAGACAGTAAATCGACGGAGCGCTGGCTGGCAACGGTCATTTCAATATTAATGTTTTCTGCGTTGGCAACTGAGGCCATGTTCATAGAACAGACCTGAAAACCGCGGTGACGCACGACGCGTAAAATGCGCTCTAATATTTCAGGGCGGAAACGGGCTTCGATAGACAATTGATGCTGGTTCATACGGTTTTCTCCATCATGTTTGCATTGCTGGCACCCGGCGGTACCAGTGGCCAGACGTTTTCATGCTCATCTATTGCAACATGCAGGAAGTAAGGACCTTCGCTGTTCAGCAGAGCATCAAGGGCGGCGTCGACCTGATCTTTACGGGTAATGCGCTGGCCGGGAATGTTGAACGCGCTGGCCAGCGTGAGGAAGTCGGGATTGTCGGACAGGTTAGTTTCACTGTAGCGACCATCGAAAAACAGCTGCTGCCACTGGCGCACCATGCCCAGACGCTGGTTATCCATCAGTACGATTTTGACCGGCAGCCTGCCGCGCTTGATGGTGCCCAGCTCCTGGATGTTCATCATGATGGAGCCATCGCCCGAGACACAGATCACTGTATCGTCCGGACGTGCAACCTGCGCACCGATGGCAGCCGGTAAGCCAAAGCCCATAGTGCCTAAGCCGCTGGAGGTGATGAAGTTCTCCGGCGCGCTGAAATCCATATGTTGCGCTGTCCACATCTGGTGCTGACCAACATCAGTGGTGACGACGGCATTCGCCGGTTTGCGATCGGAAAGCTGCTTCAGCAGCAGCGGCGCATAGATCGCGTCGCCCGGATGGTCATAGCGCCATGTATGGCTGGCTTTCAGTGCCTGCACCTCATCGCGCCAGGCGTTGATAGATAAAGGCTGACTCAGGGCGGGCAGCAGTTCGTTAAGATCGCCCTGCAGAGAGACATGAGCGCGACGTAATTTGTTCAATTCAGCGGGGTCGATATCGAGATGAATGACGCTGGCGTGCGGTGCGAAGGTATCCAGCTTGCCGGTGACGCGGTCGTCGAAACGGGCACCGACCGCGATCAGCAGGTCACACGCCTGTACGGCCAGGTTAGCGGCTTTGGTGCCGTGCATGCCTAGCATACCGAGATAAACGTCACTGTGTGGGTTCACACTGCCCAGTCCCTTCAGAGTAGCAACTGCCGGGATGCCGGTCTCTTCTGCCAGCTTGCGCAGTGCCGGAACCGCCTGCGCCAGACCAACACCGCCGCCAACATAGAACATGGGCTTTCTGGCCTGCGCCATCAGTGCACGAGCCTGGTCAATCGCCTGATGCGGCAGCGCATTTCTTTCTTCAACCGGAACCAGATGCGGCGCGGGTTCACCCTGTGCAATCTGAATGTCTTTCGGGATATCAATCAGTACCGGGCCAGGACGGCCTGACTGCGCCAGCGCAAAAGCTTCCGCCATGATGGCGGGCAGCTCATCCAGCGATTCCACCAGGAAGCTGTGCTTGGTGCAGGCCAGAGAGAGTCCCAGTACGTCAATCTCCTGAAAGGCATCGGTGCCGATGAAGGCCGAGGTGACCTGACCCGTTACCGCCACAACCGGCACTGAATCCATCATGGCATCCGCCAGACCGGTGATCAGGTTTGTCGCGCCGGGGCCGGAAGTGGCGATACAGACGCCGGTTTTGCCGGTTGAACGGGCATAGCCGATTGCCGCCATCACAGCGCCCTGCTCGTGACGACACAGTAGGTGTTCCACGCCGCCATCATAGAGCGCGTCGTATACCGGCATGATGGCGCCGCCCGGGTAACCAAATACGGTATCAACACCCTGCGCGCGTAAAGCCTGAACTACCCACTGTGCACCTGTCATCGCTATTCTCCTGTGTCCTGACCGGAACAACAGAATTTTATGCTACTGTTCATTGTTTGTTCCTTGTGGATTTACTGATATTTCCTCGGGTCGAAAAAAAACCCCCGGACCTTTCGGTGCGGGGGTTTTTCGGATTCGAGGCTTGATTTTTAAGCCTTTCTTTCTCCAAGCGTTGCCCCGCACGGTAGGTTAATAACCACCACCACGCTAATCACGACCAGGCTAATCACTTGTAGAAGGGCTTTCATGTGTTGTTCAATTCTTTTTCGTGTTCGAAGTAATGCCTACAGAGTTATCATAGTCAGGGGGCATGACACAACTTTTTTTACAGATTTATTTTAGCTTGTTGCGCAGAATCAAGGCCTATCAATCTGTAATACAAGAAATAATTACATAATGATAATTATTCATCACTTCAGGGACGTAATAATATTTCGATGAATTTGCGTACTGTCGCGCAGCGTTTTAAAACGCCATGAAACAACTTTCGATGGGGTGTGCGATGTCCCGAACTGTGCTGATGCTGTGCTCGCTTTTCTTTGATGCAGTCACCAGACTGACGGCAACAAGGAGCGAGTATGTCATTGTCAAAAGTTCTGACCCGGGCAGCACTGGGGGTGGAAGCCCCGCTGGTGACCATTGAGGCACATATCAGTAACGGCCTGCCTGCCTTGACCCTGGTGGGTCTGCCGGAAACCACGGTCAAAGAAGCGCGTGAGCGGGTACGTAGCGCCATTATCAACAGCGGTTTCACCTTTCCGGCAAAGCGGGTCACCATCAATCTGGCTCCAGCGGACTTACCCAAAGAGGGCGGACGGTATGACTTACCTATGGCAATCGCCATTCTGGTCGCCTCTGAGCAGCTTCCTGCCGACAAGCTGATGCACTATGAGTTTCTGGGTGAACTGGCACTCGACGGCGCGCTGTGCGGTGTTCAGGGCGCGATTCCGGCAGCCATGGTAGCAATTCAGGCTGGACGACAGCTGGTTCTCTCTGCTGAAAATCAGGCGGATGCCGGACTTATCCGTCAGGGATCATCGCTGGTCGCCTCTAACCTCAGCGACGTATGCACTTTTCTGCGCAATGAACTCACGTTACCGACAGCGCAGTCTCCTGAGCATCAGGGCAATCCACCTGCTGACGACCTCGCAGATATTATTGGTCAGGAACAGGGACGCAGAGCGCTGGAGATCACGGCGGCTGGCGGGCATAACCTGTTACTGATTGGCCCGCCTGGCACCGGTAAAACCATGCTTGCCACCCGGCTGCCCGGCATCATGCCTTCTTTAACCGACCAGGAAGCACTGGAATGCGCGGCAATCGCCAGCCTGGTGAACAATAGCAGTACTCTGCACCGACAATGGCGTACCCGGCCTTTCAGGTCGCCTCACCATAGCGCATCTCTCTATGCTTTGATTGGTGGTGGATCGCTGCCACGCCCCGGCGAGATCTCACTGGCGCATAACGGCGTGCTATTTCTGGATGAGTTGCCGGAATTTGATCGCAAGGTGCTGGACTCTCTGCGCGAGCCATTAGAGTCGGGTGTCATCGCTATTTCGCGTGCCCGCGCAAAAGTCACCTATCCGGCAAGATTTCAGCTGATTGCTGCTATGAACCCAAGTCCAACCGGACATTATCAGGGACAGCATAACCGCACCTCACCTCAGCAGGTGCTGCGTTATCTCAGCAAGCTGTCTGGCCCTTTTCTCGATCGTTTTGATCTTTCGCTGGAGGTGCCGCTACTTCCTGGTGGAATGCTTAGTGGACAACGCCCTGTAGCAGAAACGTCTGGACAGGTTCGTCATCGGGTGGTCGCAGCGCGGGAGATTCAGCTGACCCGTGCAGGCAAAATTAATGCGCATTTAAACAATGCGGAGATAATGCGCTGGTGTCAGCCGGCTAAGGAGGATGCGGAGTGGCTGGAGTCAGTACTGGAGAAACTGGGTTTATCTGTACGGGCATGGCAGCGGATTTTGAAGGTGGCGCGTACCGTGGCCGATCTGGCGGGAGATGCGGAGATCAGCCGGCATCATCTGCAGGAGGCTGTCAGTTATCGCACAATTGATCGTTTAATGATTCATCTGCATAACAGCCTGCAATAAAAAAGGGGCTTTCGCCCCTTCTCTGTTAATCGTCGCTGTCGGTAAAGTCTTCGACGGTGTCCATCTGCGGTTTACCGCCGGACAGCGTATGAAAACGCTTAGGACGCTTAATGCGGGTCATATATTTAGACCATACACGTTCGGCTTCCGTTTGCGGCTCACGCACGCCACGACATACTTCAATAAACAGACGTTCTTCTTCTGTTGCAGGCTCACGCTTTGATAAATCCAGCTCATTAAAGGCGAAACCGTGGCGTTCAAGAAGCTGAGCTTCTTTAATAGTAAAGTCACCGTGGCGTGAGAAACCACGCGGGTAATGTTTGTTATCAAAGAAACGATTCTCTGTTGAGAAGCTTTCCGCCATGTTACACGCTCCTGATTTTCTAATGCCGTGCTGTTAATGGCGCGGAGTATTAGATAGGCTTGACAGAGTGTAAAACAAAACATTTAAATCTATACGACAAACATTTTTTGGGAGAACGCTGTGGATACGGAATTACTGAAAACTTTCCTGGAAGTGAGCAGAACACGCCATTTCGGGCGTGCTGCAGAAGCACTTTACCTTACGCAATCTGCTGTCAGTTTTCGCATCCGCCAGTTAGAGAATCAACTTGGCGTTAACCTTTTTACACGGCATCGCAATAACATACGTCTGACAGCGGCCGGAGAGCGCCTGCTTCCCTATGCTGAAAGCCTGATGAGCACCTGGATGATGGCAAAGAAGGAGGTTTCCCACACTCAGCAGCACCATGAGCTTTCGATCGGTGCCAGTGCATCGCTATGGGAGGCTTATCTGACGCCGTGGCTACAGACGCTGTATGAGAATCGTGAAAGCCTGCATTTAGAAGCGCGCGTGGCACAACGACACCTGCTGGTTAAGCAGCTCCATGAACGCCAGCTGGATCTGTTGATCACCACTGAAGCGCCTAAAATGGATGAGTTAACCAGTCAGCAGATTGGTCATATCTCGCTGGCGCTGTTCTGCGCCCGGCAGAGCGAGAAACGCGAAAAATATGATTACATTAAACTGGAATGGGGAGCAGATTTTCATCAGCATCAGAGCTACCTTTCCGGGGCGGATGATGTGCCAGTACTGACCACAACGTCGGCGCATGTTACCCGTGAACTGCTGCATACCACCGGCGCGTGCGCGTTCCTGCCTGACTTCTGGCAAAGCGTTTACAGTGAGTTGATGGTGATCCCGGATACGCCCGTCGCCGTTCGTCCGCTCTATGCTGTCTGGTTGCAGAACAGCGATCAGCAGGCGCATATCCGGCAGTTGCTTAAATTCCCGATTCTGGTCAGGCAAAACAGCTAAAGATCGGCAGGTAGAGAAGTAAGCAGGGAAGAGATGAGACCAGTTAGATTTAGCTGGTTCTTCTTTTTTGCCTTTCTGAAGGCAAAAAAAATCCTTTGCCGAAGCAAAGGATCGTTTTCTGGCAGGGGCGGAGGGACTCGAACCCCCAACACCCGGTTTTGGAGACCGGTGCTCTACCAATTGAACTACGCCCCTAATAGGGTGGCGGAACGGACGGGGCTCGAACCCGCGACCCCCTGCGTGACAGGCAGGTATTCTAACCAACTGAACTACCGCTCCACCGATTCTTTCACGCTTATCAGCAACCGGCTGATAACCGTCTGTTCCCGTTATTTTCCCTGTCAGAGGAAAAGGAACAAATTTGATGCCTGGCAGTTCCCTACTCTCGCATGGGGAGGCCCCACACTACCATCGGCGCTACGGCGTTTCACTTCTGAGTTCGGCATGGGGTCAGGTGGGACCACCGCGCTAAAGCCGCCAGGCAAATTCTTTGTGCTCTGTCCTGTGTCTTCTGTGCTGATGCTGCGTTGGCCGCCCTCGCGCTGCTCAGTCACATACGTCAGTATGCTCCTTCACATCGGTCGGTTGCCGCCTTGCCTCAGCGCAGAATCCTTCGGACTTCAGTCCGCAGGATACAACTATTATCCGGTAACAAAGCTGAAAATCGTGTCTCTCAAAAACGCCTCTGGCGTTGTAAGGTTAAGCCTCACGGGTCATTAGTACCGGTTAGCTCAACGCATCGCTGCGCTTACACACCCGGCCTATCAACGTCGTAGTCTTCAACGTCCCTTCAGGACCCTCAAGGGGTCAGGGAGAACTCATCTCGGGGCAAGTTTCGTGCTTAGATGCTTTCAGCACTTATCTTTTCCGCACTTAGCTACCGGGCAATGCCATTGGCATGACAACCCGAACACCAGTGGTGCGTTCACTCCGGTCCTCTCGTACTAGGAGCAACCCCCCTCAATTCTCCAGCGCCCACGGCAGATAGGGACCGAACTGTCTCACGACGTTCTAAACCCAGCTCGCGTACCACTTTAAACGGCGAACAGCCGTACCCTTGGGACCTACTTCAGCCCCAGGATGTGATGAGCCGACATCGAGGTGCCAAACACCGCCGTCGATATGAACTCTTGGGCGGTATCAGCCTGTTATCCCCGGAGTACCTTTTATCCGTTGAGCGATGGCCCTTCCATTCAGAACCACCGGATCACTATGACCTGCTTTCGCACCTGCTCGAGCCGTCACTCTCGCAGTCAAGCCAGCTTATGCCATTGCACTAACCTCACGATGTCCGACCGTGATTAGCTGACCTTCGTGCTCCTCCGTTACTCTTTAGGAGGAGACCGCCCCAGTCAAACTACCCACCAGACACTGTCCGCAGCCCGGGTAACGGGCCTACGTTAGAACATCAAACATTAAAGGGTGGTATTTCAAGGTTGGCTCCACGCAGACTGGCGTCCGCGCTTCAAAGCCTCCCACCTATCCTACACATCAAGGCTCAATGTTCAGTGTCAAGCTGTAGTAAAGGTTCACGGGGTCTTTCCGTCTTGCCGCGGGTACACTGCATCTTCACAGCGAGTTCAATTTCACTGAGTCTCGGGTGGAGACAGCCTGGCCATCATTACGCCATTCGTGCAGGTCGGAACTTACCCGACAAGGAATTTCGCTACCTTAGGACCGTTATAGTTACGGCCGCCGTTTACCGGGGCTTCGATCAAGAGCTTCTCCTTGCGGATAACCCCATCAATTAACCTTCCGGCACCGGGCAGGCGTCACACCGTATACGTCCACTTTCGTGTTTGCACAGTGCTGTGTTTTTAATAAACAGTTGCAGCCAGCTGGTATCTTCGACTGGCTTCGGCTCGGGGAGTAAATCCCTCCACCTACGCGCCAGCGTGCCTTCTCCCGAAGTTACGGCACCATTTTGCCTAGTTCCTTCACCCGAGTTCTCTCAAGCGCCTTGGTATTCTCTACCTGACCACCTGTGTCGGTTTGGGGTACGATTCTGTGTTACCTGATGCTTAGAGGCTTTTCCTGGAAGCAGGGCATTTATCACTTCAGCACCGTAGTGCCTCGTCGTCACGCCTCAGCGTTAATAAGGGACCGGATTTACCTGGACCCTCCGCCTACACGCTTAAACCGGGACAACCGTCGCCCGGCTGATATAGCCTTCTCCGTCCCCCCTTCGCAGTAACACCGAGTACAGGAATATTAACCTGTTTCCCATCGACTACGCCTTTCGGCCTCGCCTTAGGGGTCGACTCACCCTGCTCCGATTAACGTTGAACAGGAACCCTTGGTCTTCCGGCGAGCGGGCTTTTCACCCGCTTTATCGTTACTTATGTCAGCATTCGCACTTCTGATACCTCCAGCATGCCTCACAGCACACCTTCGACGGCTTACAGAACGCTCCCCTACCCAACAACGCCTAAGCGTCGCTGCCGCAGCTTCGGTGCATGGTTTAGCCCCGTTACATCTTCCGCGCAGGCCGACTCGACCAGTGAGCTATTACGCTTTCTTTAAATGATGGCTGCTTCTAAGCCAACATCCTGGCTGTCTGTGCCTTCCCACATCGTTTCCCACTTAACCATGACTTTGGGACCTTAGCTGGCGGTCTGGGTTGTTTCCCTCTTCACGACGGACGTTAGCACCCGCCGTGTGTCTCCCGTGATAACATTCCTCGGTATTCGCAGTTTGCATCGGGTTGGTAAGCCGGGATGGCCCCCTAGCCGAAACAGTGCTCTACCCCCGAGGATGAGTTCACGAGGCGCTACCTAAATAGCTTTCGGGGAGAACCAGCTATCTCCCGGTTTGATTGGCCTTTCACCCCCAGCCACAGGTCATCCGCTAATTTTTCAACATTAGTCGGTTCGGTCCTCCAGTTAGTGTTACCCAACCTTCAACCTGCCCATGGCTAGATCACCGGGTTTCGGGTCTATACCCTGCAACTTAACGCCCAGTTAAGACTCGGTTTCCCTGCGGCTCCCCTATACGGTTAACCTTGCTACAGAATATAAGTCGCTGACCCATTATACAAAAGGTACGCAGTCACCCCCATAAAGAAGGCTCCCACTGCTTGTACGTACACGGTTTCAGGTTCTGTTTCACTCCCCTCGCCGGGGTTCTTTTCGCCTTTCCCTCACGGTACTGGTTCACTATCGGTCAGTCAGGAGTATTTAGCCTTGGAGGATGGTCCCCCCATATTCAGACAGGATACCACGTGTCCCGCCTTACTCATCGAGCTCACAGCACGTGTGCTTTTGTGTACGGGAGTATCACCCTGTACCCTGCGACTTTCCAGACGCTTCCACTAACACACATGCTGATTCAGGCTCTGGGCTGCTCCCCGTTCGCTCGCCGCTACTGGGGGAATCTCGGTTGATTTCTTTTCCTCGGGGTACTTAGATGTTTCAGTTCCCCCGGTTCGCCTTGCAGCACTATGTATTCATGCTGCAATGATGCACAGAGTGCACCGGGTTTCCCCATTCGGACATCGACGGCTGTAGCGGTTCATATCACCTTACCGTCGCTTTACGCAGATTAGCACGTCCTTCATCGCCTCTGACTGCCTGGGCATCCACCGTGTACGCTTAGTCGCTTAACCTCACAACCCACAGGCGTTTTTCAACGCTGTAAGCTGCAAGCATTTGAGAGACTCGAACGTATCGTATTTTTCATTCTTATTACGGAGAATGAAAACGACACGTCGTTTCAATTTTCAGCTTGTTCCGGATTGTTAAAGAGCATAATACTTCGCAGCACACCGTTGCCGGTACGCTCTGAAGTATTCAGAAAAACAGTTAAAACGGTATGGTGGAGCTAAGCGGGATCGAACCGCTGACCTCCTGCGTGCAAGGCAGGCGCTCTCCCAGCTGAGCTATAGCCCCATACAGTTACTGCAGAGACCACTACTACCAGGAGTAACATTCTTCATGTAAAGAATGCGATTTTTTCTCAGGCAAGGCGTGTCGATGCGAAGCATAGTGAACTATGCGAGCCGTCGACACAACGCAGCATGAGGACAAATCTGGTAGGCCTGAGTGGACTTGAACCACCGACCTCACCCTTATCAGGGGTGCGCTCTAACCACCTGAGCTACAAGCCTGTAGAGGTTTTTTCTGCTCGTTACTTTTTATCAGACAATCTGTTGTGGACACTGCGCGGGAAGGTATCTTCAGGTAAGGAGGTGATCCAACCGCAGGTTCCCCTACGGTTACCTTGTTACGACTTCACCCCAGTCATGAATCACAAAGTGGTAAGCGCCCTCCCGAAGGTTAAGCTACCTACTTCTTTTGCAACCCACTCCCATGGTGTGACGGGCGGTGTGTACAAGGCCCGGGAACGTATTCACCGTGGCATTCTGATCCACGATTACTAGCGATTCCGACTTCACGGAGTCGAGTTGCAGACTCCGATCCGGACTACGACGCACTTTGTGAGGTCCGCTTGCTCTCGCGAGGTCGCTTCTCTTTGTATGCGCCATTGTAGCACGTGTGTAGCCCTACTCGTAAGGGCCATGATGACTTGACGTCATCCCCACCTTCCTCCGGTTTATCACCGGCAGTCTCCTTTGAGTTCCCGACCGAATCGCTGGCAACAAAGGATAAGGGTTGCGCTCGTTGCGGGACTTAACCCAACATTTCACAACACGAGCTGACGACAGCCATGCAGCACCTGTCTCACGGTTCCCGAAGGCACTAAGGCATCTCTGCCGAATTCCGTGGATGTCAAGAGTAGGTAAGGTTCTTCGCGTTGCATCGAATTAAACCACATGCTCCACCGCTTG
Organism: Pantoea sp. 9140; assembly: GCF_000745295.1. Lineage (NCBI taxonomy): Bacteria > Pseudomonadati > Pseudomonadota > Gammaproteobacteria > Enterobacterales > Erwiniaceae > Pantoea > Pantoea sp. 9140. Next base: position 3,682,924 of record NZ_JQNO01000001.1, read on the forward strand.
TGCGGGCCCCCGTCAATTCATTTGAGTTTTAACCTTGCGGCCGTACTCCCCAGGCGGTCGACTTAACGCGTTAGCTCCGGAAGCCACTCCTCAAGGGAACAACCTCCAAGTCGACATCGTTTACGGCGTGGACTACCAGGGTATCTAATCCTGTTTGCTCCCCACGCTTTCGCACCTGAGCGTCAGTCTTTGTCCAGGGGGCCGCCTTCGCCACCGGTATTCCTCCAGATCTCTACGCATTTCACCGCTACACCTGGAATTCTACCCCCCTCTACAAGACTCAAGCCTGCCAGTTTCAAATGCAGTTCCCAGGTTAAGCCCGGGGATTTCACATCTGACTTAACAGACCGCCTGCGTGCGCTTTACGCCCAGTAATTCCGATTAACGCTTGCACCCTCCGTATTACCGCGGCTGCTGGCACGGAGTTAGCCGGTGCTTCTTCTGCGGGTAACGTCAATCGGTGCGGTTATTAACCGCATCGCCTTCCTCCCCGCTGAAAGTACTTTACAACCCGAAGGCCTTCTTCATACACGCGGCATGGCTGCATCAGGCTTGCGCCCATTGTGCAATATTCCCCACTGCTGCCTCCCGTAGGAGTCTGGACCGTGTCTCAGTTCCAGTGTGGCTGGTCATCCTCTCAGACCAGCTAGGGATCGTCGCCTAGGTGGGCCATTACCCCGCCTACTAGCTAATCCCATCTGGGTTCATCCGATAGTGAGAGGCCCGAAGGTCCCCCTCTTTGGTCTTGCGACGTTATGCGGTATTAGCCACCGTTTCCAGTGGTTATCCCCCTCTATCGGGCAGATCCCCAGACATTACTCACCCGTCCGCCACTCGTCACCCGAGAGCAAGCTCTCTGTGCTACCGTCCGACTTGCATGTGTTAGGCCTGCCGCCAGCGTTCAATCTGAGCCATGATCAAACTCTTCAATTTAAGTTTGATTTGCTTAAACAAGTTAAGCGGTGCTCATCTGTAAAACGTCATAATGAATTTCATTATGTGTTCACTCGTGAGACTTGATATTTTTTACGTCCGGAGACGCTGATATCAATCCTGCGAGTGCCCACACAGATTGTCTGATAAATTGTTAAAGAGCATGCCGCGATTTACTGCGGCGCGGGCTGCGTATATTACGCTTTCCGCATTGTCAGTCAAGCATTTATTTTCGCTTAACTCACTGGTTCGTATGATTTCGAACCTACTCAACCCGGCGCTTCGTAAGCCGTTGTGCCGTGTCAGTGGAGGCGCATTATAGGGAGTTCTCGGAGGCTGACAAGTGCTAATTTCAAATAAAATTCCGAGTGCTGATTTTTTCAGCTAAAAGCCGCTAAAGCGCCAGTTTTTCCAGCAATGGGAAGCCGTAACGCTGTAAAATGGGTGATAATTGAACCGCTTCACCATCCAACTCAGTACAGAATGCGACGTTCTGTTGCGATGAATGTATTTGAGGCGCTTCATGCTCCAGCAGCCAGACGGTACGTCGGGCGATTGCCGCACCGGAATCAATCAGACGCGTTCCTTCAGGCAACACCTGCTGCAGCTCTTCGCGCAGTAAAGGAAAATGCGTACAGCCTAAGACGACCGTGTCCGGTGGCTCAGCCATCCTCAGCCACGGCTGAACAATACGGCGCACTTCATCCAGTGCAACCTCCGCACCGTGGAGCTTCGCTTCGGCAAGTTCCACCAGCTCTGCCGATCCCAGCATCTCAATGTTGCAGGAACCGGCAAACTGCGACACCAGCTCATGGGTATAAGGACGGCGCACCGTAGCACGCGTTGCCAGTAATCCCACCACGCCATTACGCGTCAGGCGCGCGGCCGGTTTAATTGCCGGCACCACTCCCACCACAGGAAATGCAAAACGTTCACGTAAAGCGGGTAATGAAACTGTGCTGGCCGTATTACAGGCGATGATGACCAATGAGAGAGGGTAGCGCTGCGTAATAGCCTCAACGATAGCGACCACCCGCTCCACGATGAAGGTCTCGCTTTTCTCACCGTAGGGGAAGCCCGCATTATCGAAGGCATAGAGATAATGCAGGTCCGGCAGTAGCTGACGGACCTCGTCATAGACAGAAAGCCCACCGACGCCGGAATCAAACACCAGCACGGTAGGGCGCAAATCAGAAGTTGTAGCTGCCGCTGAGGTAATACTCTCGTCCTGGAGTCTGATAGCCATACACTGTCTCGTAATCTTTATCGAACAGGTTGGCAATTCTACCACGAACCGTGAGTTGTGAAGTGACCGGATATGAGACGGCGAGATCCCACAGGCTCACTCCCCCTAAGTTCACGCGTCGGCTGGGCGTGCTGTTAAAGTCGGTATCATAACGGTCGCCCAGATAATGGTAGGTGACGGACCAGTCAAACTCATACAGCGTCCAGTCGAGCTGATACTTCACCTGCTGCTTAGCCCGGCGAATGAGGGGCTGATCGGTGCTGCCATCCCGCGCATCAACATAATCATAAGAGAACTGATGCGTCAGCGGCCCGGTATCAAATCCGGCGGTGGCTTCAACGCCTTTAATACTCGCCTGCTCAACGTTGTAGTAGCGGAAGGTCTGCGGATCGCCTTCAATCAGATTATCAATGTCATTGCGATAGCCCGACACGCGCCAGTTCACCGGCCCGCTAAGGCCTTCAAAACCGCCTTCCCACTGCTTACTTTTTTCCGGGTCGAGGTCGCGATTACCATAAAACGGACTGTAAACCTGCGACAGATTCGGTGCTTTAAAAGCCGTGCCATAAGAGGCGAATGCGTGGTAACCAGAGATGAACTCCCATGACGCCGCCGTCTGCCAGGTGTTATGCCAGCCGAACTGATTGTTGTCGTCACCGCGTATCGCACCTTCAAGGGTGACGCTGCCAACCTGCTGCTGGCCGGTCAGGTAAAGGCCGGTGTTACGCTGCTCATAGCCCTCTGACAGATAGTTCGTGCCCGGCTCAGTCGTCTCTTTCTGCCAGTCAACACCGGCGCTGACGGCGCCCTGCCCCACCTGCACCGTGTTGCCCCACTGCAGGTTGTACTGGATGACATCATCAAAGGTGGATGCAGCGCCATAGCGGCCATTGCGCGGATCGTAGTTAATGTCTTTAGTATGGCCGTAACTGGCGATGAGCTGGGTAAAGTAAATGTCACGGTTGAAGCGTAACCCGGTGTCCCAGGTCTGGCTGTAGAGCTGACGGGTATCCGCCAGACCGATGATATTAGTGAAGCTGTCATCATAAGTGTATGACCCGTCGTAGGCGGTACGGTTATCAAACCCATAGCCGCGCACAAAACCGCTGAGTTCATCGCTGAACTGATGCTCAAGGTTGCCATACAGGGTTTTGCTCATGAAGCCGTCGCGATCGTGCTGCGCCGGACCATAGTCATTGGGATAGCCCGCCACCACGTCATACTCTTTGGTATAGGTGTAGTTGCCAGCCAGGGTCAGCTTTGTCGCATCACTCAGTTTCTGCTGGGTGGAGCCATCGTATATCTGATAACCATTGGACCCCATGCCCGCCGTCAGCGTGGTGCCCGGTTGCGATCGACCTGTAATGATATTCACCACGCCGCCAATCGCATCAGAACCGTAAACCGCAGACCGCGCGCCGCGAACATATTCGATGCGCTGCACCAGCGACAGAGGGATCTGGCTGAGGTCAGACGAACCGCTGATACCCGCCTGATTAAGCCGGATACCATCAATCAGGATCAGCACATGTCGGGACTCGGTTCCCCGGATAAACAGTGAACTTTGCTGCCCCAGTCCACCATTCTGTGCGACATCGACACCCGGCAGACGCCGCATCACATCCGTCAGGCTTTTGGCCTGCCAGCGATCAATCTCATCACGCGTGACAACGGTGGTCGGTGCCAGCACACCTGAAACGGGTTCAGCAAAACGGTTGGCGGTAACGATTTGCGTATCATCATTTCCCTGCGCAAAACCGTTTTGCGTCCAGAGGGAAATCGCCGTTGCGCTCAGCGCGAACAGCGATGCAGTTTTTTTAGTCATTTTTAATCGCATCCATAAGACGAAGCAGGATGCCGCGGGCCGACAATCAATAGAACGCGATGATTGAACGAGTAGCGACGTTACACCGGCAGGTCTTCGGGCTGGGAACCATAAGTGATGATGACTTCCCATCCCGCAGGACAGTGTCTGCACTTGCACACATCACGACATTCCTTACCGCTGCGCGTCAGCTCCAGATTCACACTGGATTCCCTGGTAACTCGGGCTTGAGGCCGGCGCTTGCAGTCTACGGAGTGGAGATACGGAAGTCCAGACTGCTAAATATCTTCTCGCTGCAGGACTGGACATCAGCAAGTGAATGCCTACAATCGCCCGCTGGTAAGCTATTAATCAGGATTGCTCATGACACCCGAACATCTCCCCATTGAAGAGTATGACGCACAGCTGGCGGAAAAAGTCAGTCGTTTAGAGACGATGATGACGCCGTTTGCTGCGCCCGACGTGGAGGTGTTCCGTTCGCCGGTCAGCCACTATCGGATGCGCGCTGAATTTCGCCTGTGGCACGACGGCGATGATATCTATCACATCATCTTTGATCAGCAGACTCGCGAGCGGATCCGTGTTGATCAGTTCCCGGCGGCCAGCCAGTTGATCAACCAGCTGATGCCAAAGATGATCGCCGCGATCCGTGATAACCGCACTCTGCGTCATAAACTGTTCCAGATCGATTATCTGTCGACCATGAGCAATCAGATTGTGATTTCCTTGCTCTATCACCGCAAGCTGGATGATGAGTGGCAGCAGGCAGCTGCTGCGCTGCGTGACCAGCTGCGCGCGGAAGGGCTGGATGTGCAGCTGATTGGCCGTGCGACCAAAACCAAAATCTGTCTGGATCGCGACTTTGTAGACGAATGTCTGCCCGTGGCGGGTCGTGAGATTATCTATCGTCAGGTCGAGAACAGTTTTACCCAGCCTAATGCGGCGATGAATATTCAGATGCTGGAGTGGGCGCTGGATGTGACGCAGGATTCACAGGGCGACCTGCTGGAGCTTTATTGCGGCAATGGTAACTTCTCGCTGGCGCTGGCGCGTAATTTCCGCCGCGTGCTGGCGACAGAAATCGCTAAACCCTCTGTTGCGTCGGCGCAATACAACATTGCCGTGAACCAGATTGATAACGTGCAGATCATTCGCATGGCAGCGGAAGAGTTTACGCAGGCGATGAATGGCGTACGCAGCTTTAATCGTCTGGAAGGGATTGACCTGACCAGCTACGAATGCGAGACGATTTTTGTCGATCCGCCGCGCAGCGGCCTGGATGAAGAGACGGTGAAAATGGTGCAGGCCTATCCGCGCATCCTTTACATCTCCTGCAATCCGCAAACCCTGAGCGACAATCTGCAGACGCTGTCAGAAACGCATGAGGTAACGCGGCTGGCGCTGTTTGATCAATTCCCCTATACCCACCATATGGAATGCGGCGTTCTGCTGACGCGTAAAGCGTAAACAAAAACGGGAACCCTGAGGTTCCCGTTTTCATATATTCCTGATGATATCCCTACTGATTACGCTTGCGCTTAAATCGCGTCGCAATCCAGAACACCAGCGCAACCATCAGAACGGTAGGGACAAAGTTGGAGCCAATGTCCGGGTATTCCGCCCGCACCAGCGCGCTATACACCAGAATCCCCAGCAGGAAAAACGCCGCCGCCAGACCTGGCATGCCGTCCGGCATGTTGGTGTTGAGATAACGCTGATGCAGACACCAGGCCGCCAGACCCAGCGCAATCAGCGGAAAAATCGAAAAGGGAACAAAAGCGCTGAACAGCACAGAAAACGAGCCGTTAATCGCTAAGCCGGTAATAAAAGCCAGTGCCAGAGTGCTTTTATCGCGGATACCTGGGTGGGTCATGGACGGATCCTTACTCATTGCTCTTCGGGTTTTTCCAGGGTAACCGCCAGTCGTTCCTGCTCACGGCGATACCAGTAATAAGCGCCTTTGGCGATCATACGCAGCTGCAGCACCAGCCGATCCTCAAGCTTACGTCGCTGCTCAGCATCAACATCCAGTGCTTCTGCACCGGCGCTGAAAACAATGGTCACCATCGCTTCAGCCTGCGCTTCGGTAAAACTACGCGGCATGCGATTTTCGACCTCAAGATAATCGGCCAGTTCAGCAATGAAGTGCTGAATTTCACGCGCCACGGCGGCACGAAAAGCGGCAGAGGTACCGGAACGTTCACGCAGTAACAGGCGAAAAGCGTTGGGGTTGTTGCCGATGAACTCCATAAAGGTCGCCACCGACGTTTTAATGATGCTGCCACCTTTGGCGATACGCTGGCGCGCCTGACGCATCAGCTGTCGCAGCATCAGCCCGCTTTCATCCACCATCGTCAGACCAAGCTCATCAACATCCTTAAAATGACGATAAAAAGAGGTAGGTGCTATTCCCGCTTCACGGGCAACTTCCCGCAAACTCAGACTGGTAAAACTGCGTTCGGCGCTGAGCTGACTGAAAGCTGCTTCAATCAGTGTACGTCGTGTACGTTCTTTTTGTTGCGCTCTGACGCCCATGCTCTCTGCCTTTAGCGGTATTGAGTGGGCACTATAACAAAATTTTCAGCGTACAGATTGGCAATCTTTGTCACCGCCTGTGAACCTCACTCTTTGTCAAAATGTGATGAAAATCGCTGATAGAATTCAGAAGTGCGCGACGAGATGTTAGAATCTCGTTGTAAAAATGTATAAATAATAGGACGTATCGGTATGCAAAAGTCTTACGATTACGATGCCATTGTGATTGGCTCAGGGCCCGGCGGTGAAGGGGCGGCGATGGGGCTGGTAAAACAGGGAGCGCGCATCGCCGTGATCGAACGCTACCACAACATCGGTGGCGGTTGTACGCACTGGGGCACCATCCCTTCTAAAGCCCTTCGCCACGCCGTCAGTCGCATTATTGAATTCAACCAGAACCCGCTCTACAGCGACCATACCCGACTGCTTCGCTCCTCTTTCGCCGACATTCTCAATCACACTGAAAATGTGATCAGCCAGCAGACAGCCATGCGTCAGGGCTTCTACGAGCGTAACCGCTGTGAACTTTATCAGGGTGATGCGCATTTTGTTGATGCCAATACCATTGAAATTGAGCAACCCGATGGCACGCGTGAGACGCTGACGGCAGAGAAGTTTGTTATTGCCTGCGGTTCACGACCTTATCATCCTGACGATGTCGACTTTACCCATCCCCGCGTTTATGACTCTGACTCTATCCTCAACCTGCACCATGAACCGGGCCACGTCATTATTTATGGTGCGGGTGTAATTGGCTGTGAATATGCGTCCATTTTCCGTGGCCTGAACGTCAAAGTTGACCTGATTAACACCCGCGATCGCCTGCTAGCGTTTCTCGATCAGGAGATGTCTGACTCCCTCTCTTATCACTTCTGGAACAGCGGCGTAGTCATTCGTCACAACGAGGAGTTTGAGAAGATCGAAGGCGTGGAAGATGGCGTGATCATGCATCTGAAGTCCGGCAAGAAAGTGAAAGCAGACTGCCTGCTTTACGCCAACGGCCGTACCGGTAACACCGATTCACTGTCGCTGGAAAATGTCGGTCTGGAAGCGGATGGTCGTGGCCTGCTGAAAGTGAACAGCATGTATCAGACGGCTCAGCCGCACATCTATGCCGTGGGTGACGTGATTGGCTATCCAAGCCTGGCCTCTGCCGCCTACGATCAGGGCCGTATTGCCGCGCAGGCAATTATCAAAGGAGAAGCATCCGCGCACCTGATTGAAGATATCCCGACCGGCATCTACACCATTCCGGAAATCAGCTCTGTAGGTAAAACCGAGCAGCAGTTGACGGCGATGAAGGTGCCTTACGAAGTGGGTCGCGCGCAGTTCAAACATCTGGCGCGTGCGCAGATCGTCGGCATGAACGTGGGCAGCCTGAAGATTCTGTTCCATCGCGAAACGAAAGAGATTCTGGGGATCCACTGTTTTGGTGAGCGTGCCGCCGAGATTATTCACATCGGTCAGGCGATCATGGAGCAGAAAAATGGTGGCAACACGATTGAGTACTTCGTGAATACCACCTTTAACTATCCGACCATGGCTGAAGCTTATCGCGTTGCCGCGTTAAACGGCTTAAACCGCCTGTTTTAACGTAGCGTCGAAATAGTGGGCCATGTGGGTTTTAATCGCCTCTGCCAGCTGTTCATAACGGCTGCGCAGAGGTGACCCCGGACGATAGACCAGCGCAATCGTACGCTGTGGCACCGGTTTGTAGCAGGGAAGATAGCAGACGCCATCGCGGACGCGTTCCGGCGGGACTGCCAGCGCTGGTAACAGCGTAATTCCGCTGCCAGCCGCCACCATATTACGCAGCGTCTCAAGACTGGTCGCGCGGAAGTGGGTATCTTCATCCGCACCCGCCTCAAAGCAGAAACCCATCGCCTGGTCACGCAGACAGTGCCCGTCTTCCAGCATCAGCAACTTTTCGCCAGCCAGATCGGACATCGGTACGCGATCGCGATCGCACCACGGATGATCGGCATAGACGGCCAGCTTCATCGGCTCATCAAACAGCGGCACTTCGATAAAGGCCTGACTCTCTTTGACCAGCGCGATAATCGCGCAGTCCAGCTTGCCGCTGTCGAGCTGAGACAGCAGCTGCTGCGTCTGCGCTTCGTGCAGGTACATCTCCAGTTTCGGGAATGTCTGGTGCAGCGTCGGGATAATCTGTGGCAATAAGTAAGGCGCAGTGGTCGGGATGAGGCCGATATGCAGCGGACCTGACATCGCTTCCCCTTGCTGACTGGCCATCTCTTTCAGCACTTTCACTTCACGCAGCACCGTTCGCGCCTGATCTACCAGCAGCAGACCTGCCTGTGTGAACAGCACTTTACGGCTGGTGCGCTCCAGCAGCATCACACCCAGCTCATCTTCCAGCTTACGGATCTGCCCGCTTAATGTTGGCTGACTGACATGACACGCATCCGCGGCACGGCGGAAATGACGGTGTTCAGCAAGCGAAACCAGATATTCAAGATCACGAATATTCATTGTTACCCTCCAAACCACGATAGCCCGTGGCGATAGATAGAATAGCAATGAACGATTGGCCCTATCAAGGGTGGTTAGGAATAATGCGCGCATCAAATGGAACACGGCAGGTCAGGAGCAAAAAATGTTTGCAAGTCAGGAAGGTAAAGCGATTCCATCAGTCACTTTTCACACGCGTCAGGGCGATCGCTGGGTAGATGTCACCACAGAAGCGTTGTTTAAAGACAAAACGGTAATCGTTTTTTCACTGCCGGGTGCATTTACACCGACCTGCTCCTCCAGCCATCTGCCGCGTTATAACGAATTAGCGGGTCTGTTTGCCCAACAGGGCGTGGACAGCATTCTGTGCGTCTCGGTGAATGACACCTTTGTGATGAACGCCTGGAAAGCCGAACAGCGCGCAGACAACATTACTTTTATTCCTGATGGCAACGGCGAGTTCACGCGTGGCATGGAGATGCTGGTTGAGAAAGCCGATCTCGGTTTTGGTCCGCGGTCATGGCGCTACTCGATGCTGGTGCGTAACGGCGTGGTAGAGAAAATGTTTGTCGAGCCGAACAAACCTGGCGACCCGTTTGAGGTCTCCGATGCTGACACCATGCTGCGCTATCTGGCGCCGGAGTGTAAAGCCCAGGAGTCGGTCTCCATCTTTACTAAACCTGGCTGCACCTTCTGCACTCAGGCAAAACAGATGCTGATGGATCATGGTATCCAGTACGAAGAGATTGTGCTGGGGCAGGATGCGACAACCGTGAGTCTGCGTGCCGTTTCAGGCCGGGCGACGGTGCCGCAGATCTTCATGGGTGGTCGTCATATTGGCGGCAGTGAGGAGCTGCAACACTACCTGCTGTCAGCATAAAGAATCTGAGCGTCGGCCGGGAGAGCAGGCGCTTTGATGATGTGCCTATAAAAAAAGTAGTAATTCTGAAGCTAGAGGTTGGCGGGCATTTAATGTGCCCGCTTTTTTTACCTGCTTAGCAGCTGACATGCACTTTTTCAGATCCCGCAATTATCACACGGGAAATAGTCAGATTAACTGGATGCTCCATAATAATGCCAGATAATAGGTAAGAACCCGCAACTTACTCGTACCCAAATCTCTGGGAAATTCCCTTTAGAAAAAACCTCACCCACGAAATAATATAAATAAAGTTGACTCACTAAAATTACCACACTGCAACTCATGTAAAAATACGCACAGTGAATATAATTTTCACTTATTCAGACTAAAAACCACCAAAATAAAGATAAAATACCGCCAGTGCGTAAAATGGAAATTATGCTATATACCACCATCCATCATTCGGTTATTTTTGACTTCGTCGGACAACTTTATATGTTCAGACATAAACCCTATTCTATTTAGAAATAACTTTTTGAGGGATATAATTATGCGTACTTTGTCTTATGAAGAAACAAATGCAGTGAGTGGTGCTGACCTGCAAGGTGCAGTTATCGGCATGGTAGATGGCGCAGCAACAGGTATGGCAATTGGGGGTAAATGGGGTGGTGCAGGTGGCTTCATCGTTGGTGGTATATCACAGCTTTTTGGTCTGATTATTCCAACCATCATGGGTGGTGTCGCAGGCTTAGTTATCGGCGCTGCCACCGATACCGCTTCAGTGCAAAGCCTGCTTGCAGATTATCGTTCCACTTTCGGTCCAGGTAACGTTGATCACGGCGGCACGATCGGCTAATCCGCGCGCCTGTTAACTCTTCAGGGCGAAGCCGGGTCTGATTAATTTATTTCTTCGCCCTTTTTTGTTTCCTATTGAAAAATAAAAAGGTATCGTGCATGAGAGCATTATCGATCAATGAATTTCAATATGTCAGTGGTGCGTCCGTTATTAATACTGAAACCTGGGCTTATATGGATCAGGTGCTGAGTAATACCTTAGATGGGGCATCTACTGGCATGGCGATTGGTGGAAAATGGGGTGGCGCAGGTGGCATCATATTTGGCGCTATATCTCAACTGGTTGGTCTTATTGTCCCCGCAATAATGGGCGGCATATTGGGCATGGTATCCAGCATTACGATAGGTTACGAGGCGACAGGGCTGTTACTGAATGATTATCGGGAAAAGTTTGGCACGGATTAATTTTTTTTCAAAAAAATAAAGACTACCGGTAATAGCAACTGATGTTGGTTTTCGCCCAAAATTTTAGTGCGGTTGAATAATCAGCGCACACAGCTGTTAATAATTTCGCAAAAGTCATGCCTTTTACCTGACATTAAAATAACGGGCAAAGCATTAACTCTGCCCGCTTCTCAATCACGCCAGACGTTGCTTTGCGTCACCAATGGCACGCGCAACCTGCTGCGGCGAAACACCGCCCTGCGCATTACGCTTATCCAGACAGGATTGCAGCGCCAGGATCGGATAAACATCCTCGCCAATTACCGTACTGAATTGCTGCAACTGCGCAAGCGACAGCGCTTCCAGCGCCACGCCCTGCCCGATGGCAGCCACCACCACTTCTCCGACGATATGGTGTGCTTCACGGAACGGCACGCCTTTAGCGACCAGATAGTCAGCCAGTTCGGTGGAGTTTGCGTAACCCTGTTCAGCGGCTTCCTGGCAGCGCGGACGTTTAACCTGCAGGCCATCCAGCACCAGTTCGGACATATGCAGACAGTCGAGCCAGGTGTCGAGCGCGTCAAACAGCCCCTCTTTGTCTTCCTGCATATCTTTGTTGTAGGCCAGCGGCAGACCTTTCAGCGTCATCATCATGCCGGTCAGTGCGCCCTGCACCCGACCACACTTGCCGCGAATCAGCTCCAGCGCATCCGGGTTTTTCTTCTGCGGCATCAGCGAGGAGCCAGAGGTGACTTTATCTGACAGCTCAATAAAGCCCGCTTCGCCGGTATTGAAGAAGATCATATCTTCAGCAAAGCGCGACAGATGCACCATGCCAATGGCCGCATCAGAGAGCAGCTCCAGCACGTGATCGCGATCTGATACGGTATCCAGACTGTTACGTGTGGCAGAAGCAAAGCCCAGCCAGCCAGCCAGCTGCTGGCGATCGATCTCGTAAGCGGTACCAGCCAGAGCGCCACAGCCCAGCGGGCTGACATCAAGCCGCTTCAGGGTATCCTGCAGTCGGCTCTCGTCACGCGCCAGCATTTCAACGTAGGCCAGACACCAGTGCGCAAACGTCACCGGCTGCGCGCGTTGCAGGTGGGTGTAGCCCGGCATCACCGCATCCTGATTCGCTTCTGCCGTCACCACAAGCGCCTGCTGCAGTTCGCGGGTCGCACCCAGTAACGCCTCAATCTGCACCTTGCACCACAGTTTCAGATCGGTCGCGACCTGATCGTTACGGCTACGACCGGTGTGCAGTTTTTTGCCCAGCGCACCGACTTTGTCGATCAGCTTGCCTTCAACCCAGCTGTGGATATCTTCGGCGTCGCTCTGCAGGATCTGCTCAGGATTCTCACGCACGTCATCCAGTAACGCATTCAGCGCGGCTTCCAGCTGCTGCTGCTCATCCTGAGTCAGAACGTTGACCGTCACCAGCGCTTTGGACCAGGCAACAGAGCCAATAATGTCCTGCTCTGCCAGGCGGTAATCGAAGCGCAGCGAGTCATTGAACTGTTTAAAACGCTGATCCGCTGCCTGAGTAAACCGTCCACCCCAAAGTGCCATGTGAAAACTCCTCTGAATCGTTAAACAAGAGGCGGCATAAATGCCGCCTCTGAATTAAAACGGTGAGGCGAGGCGCACCCCGCCTGAAAATTACTTCTTCTGCTCGTTCAGGGCGCGAATGCGTGAAGAGAGCGAGAACAGACGGATAAAGCCGCCCGCGTGACGGTGATCGTAGACTTCATCTTCACCAAAGGTAGCGAACTCTTCTGAGTAAAGGCTGTTCGCGGAACGCTTCTGGGTGGCTGTCGCCTGACCTTTGTAAAGCTGCAGCATCACTTCACCGTTAACCTCTTCCGCCAGCGATTCGGCAGCAGCCTGAATCGACTTACGCAGCGGGGCGAACCAGCGGCCGTCATAAACCACGTAAGACATCTCGTGGCCCAGCTGCTCACGCCATTTGAAGCTATCGCGATCCAGTACCAGCTGTTCAACCGCACGCAGTGCATTCACCATGATGGTGCCGCCCGGGGTTTCGTAGCAGCCACGGGATTTAATGCCCACCAGACGGTTTTCAACGATATCGATACGGCCAACGCCATGTTTTGCGCCCAGCACGTTGAGTTTTTCCAGACACTGGAACGGACTCAGTTTTTCACCGTTAACCGCCACAACCCGACCTTTCTCAACGGTCACGGTCACCTCTTCAGGCTGGTCAGGGGCTTCCAGCGGATCGACAGTCCAGACCCAGCAATCTTTATTCGGTGCATTGGCCGGGCTTTCCAGCACGCCGCCTTCGGTGGAGATGTGCCAGGCATTTTCGTCACGACTGTAGATTTTTTCCAGCGACGCAGTGGTCGGAATGTTGCGCTCTTTCAGGTAGTCCAGCAGTGCTTCACGTGAACGCAGGTTCCATTCACGCCACGGTGCCACCACTTTCAGCTGCGGTGCCAGCGCGGTGTAGGTAGTTTCGAAACGCACCTGGTCATTCCCTTTACCGGTTGCGCCATGACACAGCGCATCCGCGCCCACTTTCAGCGCCAGCTCAACCTGGGCTTTAGCGATGATAGGACGCGCCATTGAGGTGCCCAGCAGATAGGTGCCTTCATACAGCGCACCGGTCTGCAGCACCGGATAAACGTAGTCGCTGATGAACTCTTCACGCAGGTCAACCACGTGACATTCAGATGCGCCAGACTGCAGCGCTTTCTTCTCCACACCTTCCAGATCGCCACGCTCCTGACCGATGTCTGCCACGAAAGCGACCACTTCACAGCCGCCGTAGTTCTCTTTCAGCCATGGAATGATGGCTGACGTATCAAGACCACCGGAGTAAGCCAGAACGATTTTTTTGATGTTTTGCGTTTGCATTTCGTAATCCTTGAATCAGAGTCGTTAAGCGAGAATCCGGGTGCCAATCGACACGCCGTTAAACAGGTCAGGCAGCCGCTCAGCGTGACGCCAGCTGGCAATATCCACCGGGCGGCCCAGCGTACGTGCCGCATCCAGCGCAGCGTGTACTTTCACAATCATGCCGTCGGTAATAATGCCCTGGGTAATCAGCTGCTCGGCTTTATCGGCGGTCATCTCTCCGATGCGCTGACCTTTGCCGTCGAGAATACCACTAACGTCTGACAACAGAACCAGATCAGCGCCCAGCGTCGAGGCCAGTGCGGTCGCTGCCTGATCCGCGTTGACGTTCATCAGGTCGCCGCTGTCAGTAATACCAATTGAGCTGACTACTGGCATATAACCGGCCGCCAGCAGGGTGTTCAGCAGCGCCGGATCGCCCGGCGTTGCGTGGCCAACATGGCCGAGTTCTTCATCAAACGGGGCGACATTGACGATGCCTGCATCGCCCAGGCAAAGGCCTACCGCGTTAATGCCCGATTTTTTTGCCCAGGCCAGCAGCGTTTTATTCGCGGTTCCCGCCAGCGCACCCGTGATGATGTCGATCTGATCGGCCGGGGTGACGCGCAGGCCATTTTTCTTCATCACCGGCAGCGCCAGCTTTTTCATCAGTTCATCAACCAGGCAGCCGCCGCCGTGGACGATGATCAGCGGACGCTGATGAGCGCTACGATAGTTAAGCAATGCTTCAAACAAGCGCGACAGCGCTTCTTCGCTGTCTAACAGCACACCGCCCAGCTTAATAATCAATGGATTGGTCATGGTTTAGTTATCCGTTAAATCAGTGACTGCGTTTCAGGGAAGCCGAACCGGATGTTCAGGCACTGTACTGCCTGCGATGCCGCCCCTTTCAGCAGATTATCTTCGGCTGCTACAACAATCAGATGCTCGTCCTGCACTTCAAAACCGATATCGCAGTAAGGCAGGCCGACAACGGCTTTCAGCGCCGGTACGCCCTTATCGTAGAGGCGTACCAGCGGCTTGTCGTCATAGGCACGATGGAAGACGGCAGCGATATCTTCGCGGCTGACACCCGCTTTCAGACGGCAGGTGATGGTGGCCAGGATACCGCGCGGGAAGCTCCCCAGGTGCGGAGTGAAGATTACTGGCGTACCGAGGTGCGCGACAATTTCCGGGTGGTGACGATGATTGAACAGCCCGTAAGGCTGCAGGCTCACTTCGCAGAAGCTGGTGCCGACATTGGCTTTACGTCCGGCACCGCTCACGCCGCTGGTGGCGTTGATAACCGGCCACTGCGCATCGTTTAACAGTCCTGCATCCACCAGAGGTTTCAGAGCCAGCTGAGCAGCGGTCGGGTAGCAACCGGGTACCGCCACCAGCTGCGCCTGCTGAATTTTCTCATGCTGATATTCCGCCAGGCCATAAACGGCTTTATCGAGCCAGTCGCCATGCTGATGCGTGAAACCGTAGAAACGGGTGTAAAAATCAGCGTCGTTCACGCGGAACGCACCCGACAGGTCGAATACCACACAGCCAGCCTTGAGAAATTCCGGGGCCAGATCGTGGCTGACTTCGTGGGCCGTCGCCAGGAACACGACATCCACTTTGTCTGCCCACTCCGCCGCGCTGCTCAGCGGCTGCAGCGGTAAATCCACCACGCCTTTCAGCTGCGGATGGAGATCGGACAGGCGCTTGCCGGCATCAGGGCTTTGCGCCGAAACCGCCAAAGCGGTTATGTTGATATGTGGATGGCGATTCAGGAAGGTGGCAAGCTCAACACCAGCGTAACCACTGGCACCAACGATCAGCGTATTCAACATCAGGCTGTAACCCTTTTTACAGTCGCACGTTCCGGGTCGCGGCCTTGCCCCGTTACCCACCCTGTCATCTGCAGTGATTTAAGGTTCCCTTGCAGAGGACGTTAATGTATTTTTATTCACTATTACTGCATGAATATGGATACATCCTAACCCAAGGACCGCCAACAGTGAAGACAAAATTACCGCCTTTTATTGAACTGTACAGCCAGTTAGTCGCCACACCGTCGATCAGTGCAACCGATGCCGCGCTGGATCAGAGTAATGAAACTTTAATCAATTTGCTGGCCGGCTGGTTCCGCGACCTTGGCTTTAGCGTTGAAGTGCAGCCGGTGCCCGGCACCCGCAATAAATTTAACATGCTGGCACGAACCGGCAGCGGAGCGGGCGGCCTGCTGTTAGCGGGTCATACGGATACCGTTCCCTTTGATGATGGCCGCTGGACGCGCGATCCCTTTACCCTGACCGAGCACGACAACAAGCTCTATGGTCTGGGCACGGCAGACATGAAAGGCTTCTTCGCCTTTATTCTCGATACGCTGCGCGATGTGGATGTCAGTACGCTGAGTAAGCCGCTCTATATCCTCGCCACGGCCGATGAAGAAACCACCATGGCGGGTGCCAAATATTTCTCGGAATCAACGCAACTGCGTCCCGACTGCGCCATCATCGGTGAACCGACCTCGCTGAAACCAGTGCGTGCACATAAAGGCCATCTGTCGAATGTGATTCGTATTGAAGGAAAATCGGGCCATTCCAGCGATCCGGCGCGTGGCGTCAACGCCATTGAACTCATGCATGAGTCGATCACTCACCTGATGCAACTGCGCAACACGCTGCAGGAGCGTTATCACCATGACGGCTTTGCCATCCCCTATCCCACCATGAATTTCGGTCATATTCATGGCGGCGACGCTGCTAACCGTATCTGCGCCTGCTGTGAACTGCATATGGATATCCGACCGCTGCCGGGCCTGTCGCTGAGCGATCTGGATGGATTACTGAACGAGGCGCTGGCACCAGTGAGCGCCCGCTGGCCAGGCCGTGTCACGGTGGCCGAACTGCATCCGCCGATTCCGGGCTATGAGTGTCCGGCTAATCATGAGCTGGTGAGCGTGGTAGAGAAATTGCTGGGTACGCCAACGGAGATAGTGAACTACTGCACCGAAGCGCCGTTTATTCAGCAGCTCTGCCCGACGCTGGTCCTGGGTCCAGGTTCGATTAATCAGGCACATCAGCCAGATGAATTTATCGATACGGCATTTATTAAGCCGACGCGGGCACTTATCAGTCAGGTTGTGCAGCATTTTTGTCACTGATTGACAGTAAATGGGGCATTTCACTGTATTAACAGCAAAATGCCCCCTCATTCTGCGGGATTTAACAATAAGAATAACTTATCCCGCTTCCTTCCCGATAAATTCTGTGAATTTCCGTTAGTTAGCGCCATCTTCAGCGCACTTTAACGCATTTGACGAACGCAACATTACGTGGCTAGATAAAAGACGATGTTATGCCCACCGGGTGATTATCCAGAACGTTTCAGAATGCGGACAGGCGGCAACGGAGGCGGTTCCCTGTAGATTATCGGGAACACGATGTTGCTGATTTTTTGCTGCCTGAAAGGTCGGGTATAGAAGTTTTTAAAGACGATAAGGGTGTCAGGGTCCAATGAACGAACAATATTCCGCAATGCGAAGTAATGTCAGTATGCTCGGCAAACTGCTCGGGGATACGATTAAGGATGCACTGGGAGAGAACATCCTCGACCAGGTGGAAACCATCCGTAAGCTCTCCAAGTCATCCCGTGCAGGCAATGATACGCATCGTAAAGAGCTGCTCAATACGCTGCAGAACCTCTCCAACGAGGAGCTTCTGCCGGTTGCACGCGCATTCAGCCAGTTTCTGAACCTCACTAACGTAGCGGAGCAGTATCAGACCATCTCGCAGAGCGGCGAAGGTGAAAACCATCCTGAACTGCTGAAAAAGACCTTTGATACCCTGAAGCAGCAGAAAGATATCAGCGAAACCGACATTCTGGCGGCCATTGAGTCGCTGTCGCTGGAGCTGGTGCTGACTGCGCACCCGACCGAAATCACCCGTCGTACGCTGATTCACAAGCTGGTTGAAGTGAACAGCTGTCTGAAACAGCTCGACCACAGCGACGTCTCCGATTACGAGCGTAACCAGATTATGCGCCGTCTGCGTCAGTTGGTGGCACAGGCGTGGCACACCGATGAGATCCGCAAATATCGTCCGACCCCCGTCGACGAAGCCAAATGGGGCTTCGCCGTCGTGGAAAACAGCCTGTGGGAAGGCGTTCCCGCCTTCCTGCGTGAGCTGAATGAACAGGTCGAAGAGGCCTTTGGCATTAAGCTGCCGGTCGATTTCGTGCCGGTTCAGTTCACCTCATGGATGGGTGGCGACCGCGACGGTAACCCGAACGTCACAGCCTCCATTACCCGCCATGTGATGCAGCTAAGCCGCTGGAAAGCCACAGACCTGTTCCTGCGTGATATCGGCGTATTGATTTCCGAGCTGTCGATGTCCGAGTGCAGCGAAGAGATCCGCGAGCTCAGCGGCGATCCGGAAGCGCTGGAACCTTACCGCGTGATCCTGAAACGCCTGCGCAGCCAGTTAATGTCTACCCAGTCATTCCTGGAACGCCGCCTGAAAGGTGAGCGTCTGCCGCGTCCGGCCGATTTGCTGGTCTCCAACGATCAGCTGTGGGACCCGTTGTATGCCATCTATCAGTCACTGCAACAGTGCGGCATGGGCATTATTGCCAACGGTCAGTTGCTCGATACGCTGCGCCGCGTGAAATGCTTCGGCGTGCCGCTGGTGCGTATCGATCTGCGTCAGGAAAGTACCCGCCATACAGAGGCGATTGCTGAAGTCACCCGTTACCTGGGCCTTGGCGATTATGAAAGCTGGTCCGAAGCAGACAAACAGGCCTTCCTGATCCGTGAACTGAACTCCAAACGCCCGTTGCTGCCACGCAGCTGGGAACCCAGCGATGAGACGCGTGAAGTGCTGGAGACCTGTCGCGTTGCGGCTGAAGCGCCACAAGGCTCTATCGCCGCTTATGTTATTTCGATGGCGAAAACCCCTTCCGACGTGCTGGCCGTGCATCTGCTGCTGAAAGAAGCGGGTATCGGCTATGCAATGCCGGTTGCACCGCTGTTTGAAACACTGGATGACCTGAACAACGCAAACGACGTGATGAGCCAGTTACTGAGCATCGACTGGTATCGCGGCTTTATTCAGGGCAAACAGATGGTGATGATTGGCTATTCTGACTCGGCGAAAGATGCCGGTGTGATGGCCGCCAGCTGGGCGCAGTATCAGGCACAGGATGCGCTGATTAAAACCTGCGAAAAAGCCGGGATTTCCCTGACGCTGTTCCACGGACGCGGCGGCAGCATTGGCCGTGGCGGCGCGCCCGCGCATGCCGCACTGCTGTCACAACCGCCAGGCAGCCTGCGCGGCGGTCTGCGTGTGACCGAACAGGGCGAGATGATCCGCTTTAAATATGGCTTACCAGCCGTGACGATCGCCAGCCTGTCGCTCTACACCGGCGCGATTCTGGAAGCGAACCTGATGCCACCACCAGAGCCAGAACGCGAATGGCGCGACATTATGGATCAGCTCTCTGCTGACTCCTGCGCAATGTATCGCGGGTATGTGCGTGAAAATGCGGACTTCGTCCCCTACTTCCGTTCGGCGACGCCGGAGCAGGAACTGGGCAAATTACCGCTCGGCTCACGTCCGGCCAAACGCCGTCCTACCGGTGGCGTGGAGTCGCTTCGTGCGATTCCGTGGATTTTCGCCTGGACGCAGAACCGTCTGATGCTGCCTGCCTGGCTGGGTGCCGGTGCTGCTCTGCAGCAGGCGATGGCGGCCGGTCATCAGGATCAACTGGAAGCGATGTGCCGCGACTGGCCGTTCTTCTCTACCCGCCTGGGCATGCTGGAGATGGTGTTCTCGAAAGCGGACCTGTGGCTGGCGGAATATTACGATCAGCGTCTGGTCGACAAATCACTCTGGCCGTTAGGCAAACAGCTGCGCGACCAGCTTGATGCCGATATCAAAGCGGTACTGACCATTGCCAACGACTCGCATCTGATGGCTGATCAGCCGTGGATTGCTGAGTCGATTGCGCTGCGTAACGTCTATACCGATCCGCTCAACGTACTCCAGGCGGAACTGCTGCATCGTTCCCGTGCGCAGGAAGCACGGGGTGAAGAACCGGATGCCCGCGTTGAGCAGGCTCTGATGGTGACGATTGCGGGTGTGGCGGCAGGCATGCGCAATACCGGTTAATTCCGGTCAGGCGCGGATCACACCCCGCGCCGCCAGAGAGCAGCAATAAAAAAGTCGGGAAATTCCCGACTTTTTTACTGGCTCAGGCAGAACGGTTAAGCCGCCGCCGCAACCGGGCGAACCCCTAACGTGTGGCAGATGGCGTAACTCATTTCGGCACGGTTCAGCGTGTAAAAATGGAAATCTTTCACCCCTTCGCGTGACAGGATTTTCACCATATCCATCGCGATATTCGCTCCCACCATTTTGCGCGTTTCCGGATCGTCATCCAGACCGGCAAACATCGCGCTCATCCAGCCGGGCACGCGCACATTGGTCAGCGTGGCAAAGCGTTGCAGCTGCTTAAAGTTAGAGACCGGCAGGATGCCCGGCACAATTTCCACATCAATGCCGGTTGAGACACACCGGTCGCGGAAACGCAGATAGCTTTCGACGTCGAAGAAAAACTGGGTAATGGCCCGGTTTGCGCCTGCATCAATTTTTCGTTTGAGATTAATCAGGTCGGCCTGGGCGCTTTTCGCTTCGGGATGGACTTCCGGATAGGCAGCAACAGAAATATCAAAATCACCGACCTCTTTCAGCAGCGAAACCAGATCGCTACCGTACATCTCTGGCTTGCCGCTGCCAGGTGGCAGATCGCCACGCAGTGCCACAATATGACGGATACCGTTGTTCCAGTAATCCTGAGCGATGGTGCGCAGTTCATCGCGCGTCGCATCAACACAGGTCAGATGGGGTGCTGCTTCCAGGCCGGTGCGATCTTTAATGCCTTTGATAATGCTGTGGGTGCGATCGCGTTCACCTGAGTTCGCACCGTAAGTGACAGAAACGAATTTCGGTTTCAGACTGCTCAGGCGGTCAATTGAGGTCCACAGAGTCTCTTCCATTTCGCTGGTGCCCGGCGGAAAGAACTCAAACGACACATTAATTTGCCCGTTCAGTTCAGCCAGGCTCTGGTTTAGCGCTTCGCGCTGATTGGCATGAAAGAAACTCATCCTGCACCCTCACTGATTAATAATCGGCCCGCAAACATCTACACGTTTAGACGTCCAGATGTTCAAAATGACGCAATCTCAGTGTGCCGTCAACGTAAAAATGCTCAACAGATGTGATCAATTTTCAATCAATATGAAGGGATTTCAACAGGGAGGAGGCAACACTTTGAAAACAGGCGCCGAAGCGCCTGATGAGGAAGGATTACAGCAGCTGTGCGAGGCGATTAATATCTGACTGAATAGCGCCGGCGGTGACATCCCGGCCAGCGCCCGGCCCGCGGATCACCAGCGGATTATCGCGATACCAGCGGCTCTCAATGGCAAAGACGTTGTCGCACGGCAGCAGCGCGGCCAGCGGATGCTCAGGTCGCACCGCTTCAACACCTACACGCGCCTTGCCGTTAGCATCAAAACGGGCAACGTAGCGCAGCACCAGGTCCATCTCCCGCGCGGCTTCCAGCCGCTGTAGCATCTGCTCGTTCAGCTCTTCGCCATTTTCAAAGAAGTGATCAATCGATCCCTCAAGACAGTTATTCGGTACCAGCGATTCAACGCGCACCTGATCCGGCTCGATGTTATAGCCCGCCTCACGCGCCAGGATCACCAGCTTGCGCATCACATCCTGACCCGAGAGATCGGCGCGCGGGTCAGGCTCGGTTAAGCCCTGCTGCCACGCCTGGTCTACCAGCTCGGTAAACGGCACCGTGCCATCAAACTGCAGGAACAGCCACGACAGCGTACCGGAGAAGATCCCGCTAATTGCCAGAATGGTATCGCCGCTGTCGCGCAGATCGCGCACCGTATAGTTAATCGGCAGACCAGCACCAACAGTGGCGTTATAGAGCCAGTGACGCCCGGTTTTGGTAAAGGCATCGCGAATCTGCCGCCAGCTCTGACTGTCAGACGCACCCGCAACCTTGTTGGCGCTGATCACATGAAAACCGTGGCTGGCAAAATCAAGATATTGCTGCGCCAGCGGTGTACTGGCCGTGACATCCAGCACCACCAAATCATCGAACGGATGAGCACGCATCCACAGGAACAGCGACTCTTCATCGCGCTCCACCGCTTCATCATCAAAGAAGGCGAGCGCACGACTGGCATCCAGCCCGTCATAGCTCAGCAGGCTGCGGCGGCTGTCCGCGACGCCCGCCAGGACAAATTCAAAGCCGGTGCGCGCTGACAGCGTTTCCTGATCGCGGGCAAACAGTTCAAGCCAGCGTGAACCGATATTGCCTTTGCCAAACAGCATCAGACCGATGCGCTTTTCTGCGCGGAACAGCGACTGATGCAGTCCCTGAATCAGGTGCTGGGTCGGCCCGACGCGCAGTACCGCCACCACGCTAATGTGATCTTCGGACTGCCAGATGAATTCAACCGGCTGATCTTTTAGCTGCTGCCAGAAACGATGGGTATGCAGTGGATTGCGGGTAACGCCTGCGCCAACCAGCGCCACCAGCGCCAGGCCGTCGCGCAGCTGCAGATGGCCCGGTAAACCGGCGTCCTGTAGCAGTGTGAAGGCGCTGTTAACCACTTCAGAGGTATAGCAGAGCTGCAGCAGCTGACGGTCAGGATGGACGCCAAACGCCAGCGGACGCAGCTGCGCGCGCTTCAGCAGCAGGTCAATCTCTTTGTGCAGGATGGCGAAGTCATGCTGCTCTGGCAGCTGAATCTCAATCAGGCAAACATCATCGTGGCTGGTGACGATGCGCGCCCCGGTTCCGGAGGCCAGCACACGTTCAATACGGGTTGAGCCCTGCTCCGGCTGATAACTGCAGCGCAGTTGCAGGTCAATATCGCTGCCAGAAACCGGCTGCAGCGTACGGGTGTGCAGCACCGGAGCAGCCAGACGCGCCAGCTCACTGGCTTCATCCAGCCTTAACAGCGGCAGCAGACAGGCATCAGAGACTTTGCGGGGATCGGCGCTGTAAACGCCCGCGACATCGCTCCAGATGGTCACGCGTCCGACACCCGCCAGCGCGCCAATCTGCGTGGCGGAATAGTCGGAGCCGTTGCGGCCAAGCAGGACGGTTTCACCGGCATCGTTGCGGCTGATAAAGCCGGTCACCACGATGCGCTTTTGCGGATGCTGCGCCAGCAAAGTCTGCAGCAGGGGCCAGGATTTCCCCTCATCCACCTGCGGCTGAGCAGCACGTTCAGCACGCAGAAACTCACGCGCATCCAGCCAGCAGGCCTGCAGGTCACGCTGGCTCAGTACCGCTGACATCAGGCGTGCCGACCATATTTCACCGTGCCCGACCACTTCGGCATAGACCGCATCGGTGATCGGCGCATCCAGCAGTACGGCCAGCTTTTCCAGATCGCGGATAAATGTGGTGATTAAGGGTTCGGCGATCTCAGCAGGCAGCAGCGCACCGATTAGTTCACTCTGGTAGCGCCGTAAAGCCTGTTGCACCTGATGCGCAGAGAGCCGATCGTTCTGGCTCAGCTTCAGCCAGCTAATCAGCTGGTTGGTGGTTGAGCCTGCCGCGGAGACCACCATCAGATCGCCCGGCTGGCTGTAGTCCGCCATAATGCTGGCAACGCGCTGATAGCAACGCGCATCGGCCAGGCTGCTGCCGCCAAACTTATGCAACTGCCTGATGTTCGGCGTTCCCGCGCCTGCTGAAATCGTCATGCTTAACCCTCGGCTGCGATCCGGAATGCATTATCCAGATCGGCAATTAAATCTTCGTAATCTTCAATACCAACAGAAACCCGTAGCAGCGTATCGGAAATGCCTGCTGCCGCGCGTGCTTCTGCCGACATCCCCGCGTGCGTCATGGTGGCGGTATGGGAGATCAGACTCTCTACGCCGCCCAGCGATTCCGCCAGCGTAAATAGCCGCAACGCTTTCAGGAAGCGACGCAGCAGCGCCTCATCACCGTCGACCTCGAAACTCAGCATGGCACCAAAGCCGCGCTGCTGACGTACCGCATGTTCGTGTCCGGCGTTTTCCGGCAGCGAAGGATGATACAACTTTTTCACCCGCTTCTGCTGCTTCAGATAGTCCACAATCGCGAGTGCGTTGCGTTGTGCGGCTGCAATGCGCGGCGCAAGTGTACGAATGCCGCGCAGCAGCAGATAACTGTCAAAGGCTGCGCCGGTCACGCCAATGTTATTTGCCCACCAGGCCAGGTCAGTCGCCAGTTGTGGATCTTTGGCAATGACTGCGCCCGCCACCACATCGGAGTGACCATTGAGGTATTTGGTACAGGAGTGGATGACCAGGTCCGCACCCAGCGCCAGAGGATTCTGCAGCGCCGGACTCATAAAGGTGTTGTCTACCACGCTGACGGCACCCGCAGCGCGCGCGGCGGCGCAAATCGCGCTGATATCCACGACGCGCAGCAGCGGATTGCTGGGGCTTTCAATCAGCACCAGTTTCGGTTTTTCATCCAGTGCTGCCTGGAGCGCCACCGGATCGCCCTGATCGACAAATTTCACCCGATACGCGCCGCGTTTGCTCAGGCTGTCAAACAGCCGATAACTGCCGCCATAACAGTCGTGTGGCGCAACCAGCAGATCGCCAGGCTTCAGGAACACCGTCGTGACCAGGTGAATTGCCGACATGCCGGTATTGGTTAATACCGCACCTGCTCCGCCTTCCAGCTCCGCCAGCGTACGCTGTACGACATCACGAGTGGGGTTACCACGACGGGAATAGTCATGTGCACGAGGCTCATTGAAATCAAGAAAGTTATAGGTTGTAGAGAGGTGGATGGGCGGGACAACGCAGCCATATTGCTCGTCATCATTCAAACCGCTGCGCACTGCGATGGTTGCCGGTTTACGCGTCATGAGCGAATTGTTCCTGAAGAGTTAAGAAAATGTAGTCCACAGAATATCACCCTCTAATTAGACGTCAATACATCTGGACATCTAAATGTCTTTGCGTATAGATTGAGCAAAAACGCAATAACCGCTAAAATTATGCGTCATCGCCTGGCGTTCCCCTCTGTGATGAAGAGGCTGTGAGCGAAGAAAACCCGCCATATCA
Organism: Pantoea sp. 9140; assembly: GCF_000745295.1. NCBI lineage: Bacteria > Pseudomonadati > Pseudomonadota > Gammaproteobacteria > Enterobacterales > Erwiniaceae > Pantoea > Pantoea sp. 9140. The sequence continues at coordinate 3,708,048 of NZ_JQNO01000001.1, forward strand.
GGGGTCAGGCAGGAAAAAATCAGGCATAATCCGCTGATTTCCTCACATTTAACGTTTATTAATTAAGGTAACCCATGGCTGAATGGAACGGCGAATATATCAGCCCGTACGCTGAGCACGGTAAGAAGAGCGAGCAGGTCAAGAAGATTACAGTTTCTATCCCATTGAGCGTGCTGAAGATTTTAACGGATGAGCGTACCCGTCGTCAGGTGAACAACCTGCGTCACGCCACCAACAGCGAGCTGCTTTGCGAAGCCTTTTTACATGCCTTTACGGGCCAACCGCTGCCGGATGACGTCGACCTGCGCAAAGAGCGTAATGATGAGATTCCGGAAGAAGCAAAAGCAATCATGCGCCAGATGGGTGTCGACCCGGATACCTGGGAGTATTGATCCCCGGGGTCCGGTTTCACTGAATCCCGCTTCAGAGGAGCAGGCTCCGCTCAGGGAGCCGCTTTCTGATGCGATATGAGCGGCTTTTGCTGCTTTCCGCAATCTGATTGACCCTTCTGAATATTGCCCGTCAGACTTATCATAAAAAACCAGCCTGTTCTCATATTATTCCGTTATTTCTGTTGCAATAAGAATGCCTTTTTATTTCGATAATAGAATAATTACTATTGTTCACTATTATCCGCATCCGTAAAATTTTGTCTGAGCGACTATTTCACGGAAAGAAAATGAGTATTAAATATAAAATAACGTCATCTGCATCTGCTTTTATTATTATCCTGGTCGCCTCAGCAGTTCGCTCTTGTTTTGATCAGGCGAAAGCTGCACCCGCTCTCACAGAGCCAAATGGGAATATCAATGCACTGCAACAGGATCGTGTACGCAAAGAGCAACTGATGCTTGAACCGCAGCGGGCAGCGTCTGAACAACAGCGCTTCCGGCCAGAAGATATTCCCTTTCCGCATGAAGAAAACTGCTATCTCATTGATAAGGTCTCTTTAAAGCAGGATAGCAAAAAACTTCACCTCGAAAAATTAAGGTATTTTACTTCTCAGGCAGAAGGAAAATGTCTGGGTATCGCGGGTATAAGATTGCTGTCAAAAACCCTGCAGAATGAAATCATCCGGACAGGATATATCACCACTCGCGTTAATTTACCGGAGCAAAACCTGTCAGGTGGCGAATTAAAATTTGATATTAATGCCGGTAAAGTGGGAAAAATCGTTCTTAATAAATCCGGAGAAGACTATATCAATTTAACCAGCACATTACCGTTCAAAACGGGTGATGTGCTTGAACTCAGCGACCTTGAACAGGGTAGCCTTAATCTTCAGCGCGTACCGGGATCGCAGGTTAACGTCAATCTGGTGCCTGGCAGTGGCAAAGGTGAAAGTGACATCTATATCCAGCGCAGGCAGGATAAATACTGGCAGGTGGGTGCATGGCTTAATGATGCTGGCTCAGTTGCAACAGGCCGTTACCAGGGTGGTGCAGCGCTCTATCTGAATAATATCACCTCACTGAGTGACACCCTTTACGTCTCTTATGGCCACGATATTGCCCCGAAGCACACGATAAAAGGTAACAGTAATAAATCGATAGGTTATTCAATCCCCTGGGGTTACTGGTGGCTCGATCTCTACGCCAGTCACAGTGACTACCGGCAATTTATGACCGGAAACTGGGCAAAATGGACGCTGAATAATAAGAACCGTTATTACAATGCGCAACTCAATCGACTGATTTCACGCACCGTGCATCAGACCAGTACGGTTGGCCTGCAAATATTCGATGCGGAATCGCGTTACTCCCTGGATGATTTTGACCTTGTCAGCATGCATAAAAGAAGTGCGGGCTGGAAAGCGGTGCTGCAACATCAAATCAATGTTGATAATGCAGGTCTCGCAACCACACTAAGTTACCAAAGAAAGATGCCCTGGTTTAACAGCAGCAAAACTGTTGAGCAGGAGTATGGACTCATTGATAAGCAAGGCCGGATTGTTACTTTAGATCTTGAGGGTTCCGTCAACTTTCGTGTCTATGAAAACTGGCTAAACTACTCTCCTCATTTCAGCCTGCAATATTCGCCCGATAGCCTCTCGTCACTCAACCGCTTTTCGCTGGCAAACCGCTGGACGGTGCGCGGTTTCGATGGTGAATATTCTCTTCAGGACAATAAGGGATGGTACTGGCGCAACGATCTTAGCTGGATAATTCCCGGCAAACCGATTCAGCCCTATATCGGTGTTGATGCAGGCCAGGTCTATGGCAATTACAACCAGCAGTATTATACCGGAAAAACCGTCACAGGCAGCGTTGTCGGCCTGCGTGGAAAAGTTCTGCAAACACGCTTTGATCTTTTTGCCGGTACCCCGCTAAAAAAACCACAAGCCTTTCACACTGATCCACTTACGCTGGGTTTTTCATTGCAATGGAAATATTAAAAAAGATGGAGATTTTTTAATAAAAAACAGCTTTAAAAAATAAACACACCCATACAAAAAAAGGATAGAGATAATGAAGAAGCATAAGTTTAACCTGGTATTCCTGGCTACCGTGGCCACATTGTGTGGACAGCCTGCGCTGGCTGCACTCAATACTTACACCCATGCAAATGGATCGACCGTCGTTAATATTAACCAGGCTGATGCAAATGGTCTTTCACACAATATGTATCAGAACTTTAACGTCACCAGTGATGGAATGGTCCTGAATAATAGCACCACAGATTTAGTGCGTGACAAGGGTGATCTTGCGCGAAACAGCAATCTGGATAAGTCAGCCAGCCTTATCCTGAATGAAGTTATCTCAAAAAGCTCGTCTTCACTGAACGGGTATATTGAAGTCGCCGGTCAAAAAGCGGATGTCATTATCGCTAACCCGAATGGTATTACCTGCTCTGGCTGTAGCTTCATTAACACCGGACGCGCCACGCTGACCACCGGAACGCCCACCTTTACCGATGGTGCATTGACTGGTTTCAATGTGGCGAAAGGCACAATTACTGTTAATGATGATGGTCTGAAAGGAGCCGATTACACCGACCTGCTGGCGCAGAAAATTAATATCCAGGGAGAGATCGATACCACCCAATTGAAAGCGATTGCCGGTATCTATGATTACAATATCACTTCCGGTTCGGCGACAGCGAGTGGAACGGCCAAAGCCTACGGCAACACCATTGATGTCAGCGCGCTGGGGGGGGCAACTGCGGGAATTATTCAGCTGCAGACTACTGATGCCGGTGCGGGTGTCAATCACAGCGGCGTACTGAATGCGACTAATCTCTACATTACAGCTAATGGCACATTAACCAACAGCGGCACGATTGAAACCGGACTGCTGAGCGCTACCGCAGGTGGCAGCATAACGAACAGAGGAACGCTGTCTGCCAGCCAGGCTGTTTTGCAGACAACGGATGCGTTCACCAATAACGGCACCATTAAAACGACGGATTACGCCACCATCGTCAGCCTGGGAAAAATTTCTAACAACAATAATGCGCAGATTGATGCTGCTGGTGCTGTAAATATTATTTCTCTGGCCGGTAATATTGAGAACAGAGGAACCATCACGACGCCAAAAACGTTGGCCATGCAGACCGGTTATAATACGGTTGACGGTGTCGTCACGGCTGTCGCCAACACCAGCCTGCTCAATTCAGGGGCGATTCAGGCAGGTAACCTGAGTATGAATGCCGTTAAAGAGGTCAGCCTCCTGTCTGGCGGAGACGTGACTTCACAGGGTACAGCCTATGTTTCTGCGACAAAGGTCTCTAACGCAGCGACCCTGACCGCTCAGAATGCCTCTGTCGTGGCGAATGAGGTCAGCAATCAGGGCGTCATGCAGACAACCGGACTGTTAAACGTGTCGGGTAAAAACGGCATCTCTAATAGCGGTACCATGAGGGCGGGAACGCTGACACTGGCGACAGACGAGAAAATCAGTAACGCATCCTGTTTACTCTGGGTGCTGTGCAGTAAAGGCACAATGTCAGCCGATAAAATCACGATTACCGCACCGAAGATCGCCGCGATTAGTGATTTAAATGGTACTTATACGACGCAGGTACTTGAACTGAATAAGCCTGCGGCGACCCCGGCAACGGACACCAGCCTGTAACAGCCATAAAAAAACCCAGCCGAAGCTGGGTTTTTTCTTGCCGCCGAACCCGCAGGTTCAGGTGCCTTTTAATCTTATTTTTTAGCGCCTGGCACGCTGAAACGCTTGTTAAAGCGGTCAACACGGCCACCAGTTGCCACTTCACGCTGCTTACCGGTATAGAACGGGTGGCATTTGCCACAAACGTCCAGGTTCAGCTCGTGAGTCAGTGTTGAACGGGTGTGGATCTCGTTGCCGCAGGTACATTTGATTGTAACTGCTTCGTATTTCGGGTGAATACCTTGTTTCATGGGAAACCTCATAGAAGGCCGTGTCGCTCTCCGTGCCAGGCGTTAACCTGCACAGCACCACACGCGGTTGAACATTATAGGGTGTACTCCGGCCAGATATTTCTCACCGAAGGCGGCATATTATACAGGTAAGTTTCGATTGCTGCAAATATATGCTGAGATACCCGCCATAGGGGTCAGCGTGTACACTAGCTTCCCCGATGATTAAGCCGGAAAGAGAGAGTTATGCCCGTCGTTCAGGTTGCCCTGCCCGTCCCCTTGCCCCGCCTGTTTGACTATCTGCCGCCTCAGGGTCCGCAGCCGGTCATTGGCGGGCGCGTGAGTGTGCCCTTTGGCAATCGCAGGATGATCGGGATTGTGGTCGCCTTTCGTGACAGCAGCGATCTGCCGGAAGCACAGCTCAAACGCGTGATCGAGGTTCTGGACAGTGAGTCTCTCTATCCGCCGTCGCTGTGGCGCATCCTGAACTGGGCCGCCAGCTACTATCACTCTCCGCAGGGCGAAGTGCTGAGCCACGCAATTCCGGTGCTGCTGCGCCAGGGCAAAGCGGCGCAGGACAATCCCCTGTGGCGCTGGGAAATCACCGAGCAGGGCCGGGCAACCACGCCGGAAAGTTTAAAGCGGGCACCAAAACAGCAGCAGGCGCTGGCAGCACTGCGTCAGCAACCGCTCTATCGGCATCAGGTCAGTGAACACGATCTCACCGAGGCGACATTACAGGCATTGCGGGCCAAAGGCTTATGCGAACTGCATGAGCATCAGCCACAGATGCACGACTGGCGTACCACCTATGCCGTGAAAGGCGAACGTCTGCGATTAAACACCGATCAGGCGATGGCCGTGGGTGCGATTCGGGCAGATGATGAACATTACTCCGCCTGGCTGCTGGCGGGCATCACTGGCTCCGGCAAAACCGAGGTTTACCTCAGCGTGCTGGAAAATGTGCTGGCACGCGGTAAACAGGCGCTGGTGCTGGTGCCGGAGATAGGCTTAACCCCGCAGACTATCGCCCGCTTTCGCGAACGTTTTGATGCGCCCATCGATGTACTGCACTCCGCCTTAAATGACAGTGAACGGCTGGCGGTCTGGTTGCGTGCGCGGCGCGGCGAAACGGCCATTGTGATCGGCACCCGATCGGCGCTGTTTACACCGCTGGCCCGTCCGGGCGTGATCATTATTGATGAAGAACATGACAGCTCCTATAAACAGCAGGAAGGCTGGCGCTATCAGGCGCGCGACCTGGCTGTATTCCGTGCGCATGAAGAGGATATCCCGATTGTCATGGGCTCGGCGACGCCTGCTCTGGAGACACTGCACAATGTCCGCAGCGGCAAGTATCGCCAGCTCGACCTGACAAAGCGTGCCGGCAACGCCCGACCGGCGCTGCAACAGCTTATCGACTTAAAAGGCGTGCAGCTGATCGGTGGCCTGGCGCCCGGCCTGATTGGTAAAATGCGCCAGCATCTGCAGGCTGATAATCAGGTGCTGCTGTTTCTTAACCGCCGCGGCTTTTCCCCCGCCCTGCTCTGTCACGACTGCGGCTGGATTGCAGAATGTACCCGCTGTGACCGCTACTACACACTGCATCAGCACCACCGCCAGCTACGCTGCCATCACTGCGACAGCCAGCGTCCGCTGCCAAATCAGTGCCCGCAGTGCGGTTCAACCCATCTGCTGCCGGTCGGGGTCGGGACTGAACAGCTGGAGCAGCAGCTCGGCACACTCTTCCCTGGCGTGCCGGTGTCGCGCATCGATCGTGATACCACCAGCCGCAAAGGGGCGCTGGAGCAGCATCTGGCTGACGTTCATCGTGGCGGCGCACGTATCCTGGTCGGCACCCAGATGCTGGCCAAGGGCCACCACTTCCCCGATGTCACACTGGTCTCGCTGCTGGATGTTGATGGTGCCCTGTTCTCAGCCGATTTCCGTGCGGCAGAGCGCTTTGCTCAGCTCTACACCCAGGTCGCCGGCCGCGCTGGCCGTGCTGGCAAACAGGGCGAGGTGCTACTGCAGACGCACCATCCCGAACACCCGCTGTTACAGACGCTACTGCACCAGGGTTATTCGGCATTCGCCCAGCAGGCGCTGCTGGAGCGACAGGCGGTTCACCTGCCGCCCTGGAGCCGCCATGCACTGTTCCGCGCGGAAGATATGGATAACCAGCAGGCGGCGGAATTCCTGCAGCAACTCCGCAATTTGCTGGAAGCGAGCCCGCTGAACGATAAGGCGATGTGGTTTATGGGTCCGTTGCCCGCTTTGCAGCCCAAACGCAGTGGACGCTGGCGCTGGCAACTGCTGCTGCAGCATCCTTCCCGGCAACGTCTGCAACAGTTACTGAGCAGTTCGTTGCCGCTGGTTTCAACGCTCCCCGCTGCGCGCAAAGTGAAATGGACGCTGGATATCGACCCGACCGAGAGCTGATTTTTGCTGACACTGCGAGCCAGATCGAAAAACGTCGCATAAGTCACAATTTTTATGCAAATTAAGTAACAACCAGCCGGGCAATCGTTAACAATGTTGCCCGGATTGCTTTCAGGTCAGGCAAAAACAGAATCGAACGCGCCATAACGCGTCAGGAGCATGTGTTGGAGCAGAATCAACAATCGCCCGCCGCCACGATGAAGGATGTCGCGGAGCACGCGGGCGTCTCAACCGCCACCGTATCGCGTGCGCTGATGAATCCGGAGAAGGTTTCTGCGGCGACCCGTCAGAAAGTCGAGCAGGCCGTTGCCGCCGTCGGCTATGCAGCACACGGCCCTGCGCGCAACGCGCGGCGTAACGAAACGCGAACCATTCTGGTGATTGTCCCTGACATCTGCGATCCCTTCTTTAGTGAAATCATTCGTGGCGTCGAAGTCACGGCAGCCGAAGAGGGCTATCTGGTGCTGATTGGTGACTGCGCTCATCAGAATCAGCAGGAGCGAACCTTTCTCAATCTGATGGTCACACGACAGATCGATGGCATGGTGCTGCTCGGGTCACAGTTGCCCTTTGATGCCAGCATTGATGAGCAACGCAACCTGCCGCCCATGGTGATGGCGAATGAGTTTGCGCCGGAAATGTCGCTGCCCACGGTCCACATCGATAACCTGACCGCCGCATTTGAAGCGGTCAATCATTTACTGCAGTTAGGCCACACGCAGATCGCCTGTATTGCCGGACCGGAAGAGATGCCGCTCTGTCAGTATCGGTTGCAGGGCTATGTACAGGCGATGCGTCGCAGCGGGCTGACGGTTGATCCCACCTATATTGTGCGCGGTGATTTCACGTTTGAAGCAGGCGTTGCCGCCATGAATCAGCTGATGACTTTGCCACAACCGCCGCGCGCCCTGTTCTGTCACAGCGATATTATGGCGCTGGGGGCGATGAATCAGGCCAGACGCTGTGGACTGCGCATACCGGAGGATCTCTCTGTAGTGGGATTCGATGACATTGAGCTGTCACGTTACTGCGAGCCGCCGCTGACCACGGTGACACAGCCACGTTACCAGATTGGTCGGGAAGCGATGCTGCTGCTGCTGGATGAGTTAAATGGTAAACGGGTGATCAGCGGATCGCGGTTGCTGGATGCCGGCTTAACGATTCGTGGCAGTACGGCGCGCGCAAAAAAACGTGAAAAATAAGCCTGTTCGTCTGGTTTTTTCAGTAGATTCTTAAAGCGAACACTGCTGGTCAAAGTTCCGACCCTTGAGTAACATGGCGGACTCCTTGCCGGGCGCGTAAAATCATCATTTCGCCCAACTGGCACTATTTTTGAAGGGTATAAGAACGAGAGTGGCACAAAAAGATTACGTAGGCCGCGGGCGTTCAACAGGGACGCGTCGCAAAAAAAGCCCCAGCCGTGGCAAGAAGAGCAAAGGCGGTTCGGGAATATCTAAATTGATGATTGTACTGGCGGTCGCAGTGTTGGTGACCTTTGCCGGTGGTTTATGGTTCCTGGCGCATCACAAGAAAGAAGACGTGCCGGTCATTACGGATCATAAAGCCAACGGCAATGGCTTGCCGCCGAAGCCAGAAGAGCGCTGGAAATATATTAAAGAGCTGGAAAACCGTCAGGTCACCGTGCCAACGCCTATCGAACCCTCTTCAGGTGGCGAAGTGAAGTCGCAGACACAGCTGACCGACGAGCAGCGCCAGTTGCTGGAGCAAATGCAGGCTGATATGCGTCAGCAGCCGACGCAGCTCAACGAAGTGCCGTGGAACGAACAGACGCCGGCGCAACGTCAGCAGACGCTGCAGCATCAGCAGCAGTTGCAACAGCTGCAACGTCAGCAGCAGCAGGTTCAGCAACAACAGCAGCAGCAACTGCAACATCAGCAACAGCAACAGGTTCAGCAACAGCGTCAGCAGTTGCAGGCCCAGCAGCAACAGCAACGCCAGCAGCAGTTGCAGCAACAACAACAGCGTCAGCAACAGCAACAGCAGCAATTACAGCAACGTCAGCAACAGCAGCAGCAGCAAAACGTACAGCGCCAGTCGCAGCCTGCCCCCATTACGCGGGAACCGGACGTACAGTCTAAACCGCAGGAGACAGCGAAGGCGAAACCAGCGGAGAAAGCCTCTTCGCAGCGCTGGATGGTGCAGTGTGGTTCGTTCAAAGGCACTGACCAGGCGGAATCGGTGCGTGCAGGCTTAGCCTTTGAAGGTTTTGAAAGCCGTATTACGACCGGTGGCGGCTGGAATCGTGTGGTTATCGGACCGTATAAAGACCGCGCATCCGCTGACAGCACCCTGAAACGCCTGCGCAGTTCCGGACACTCCAGCTGTATTCCACTCTCCGTCGGGGGTTGAAACCCGTCAAACCCGCCCCATATCTGTTGCATGATACTCCGCGCCCCGTGCGCGGAGTCCTTTTCCGACTGCAACAAGGGGTCTGCCCGTGACAACAATAGTAAGTGTAAGACGCAACGGCCAGGTAGTGATTGGCGGTGATGGCCAGGCTACGCTCGGCAATACCGTGATGAAAGGCAACGTTAAAAAAGTGCGTCGTTTATACAACGATAAGGTGATTGCCGGATTTGCTGGCGGCACCGCAGACGCCTTCACCCTGTTTGAACTTTTCGAACGTAAACTGGAAATGCATCAGGGCCATCTGGTGAAAGCCGCGGTGGAACTGGCGAAAGACTGGCGTACTGACCGTATGCTGCGTCGCCTTGAAGCCTTGCTGGCCGTCGCGGATGAGTCAGCTTCTCTGATCATCAGCGGTAACGGTGATGTCATCCAGCCTGAAAACGATCTGATCGCCATCGGCTCCGGTGGGCCTTTCGCCCAGGCAGCGGCACGTGCGCTGCTGGAGAATACCGAAATGGGCGCACGCGACATCGTCGAAAAGTCGCTGAATATCGCGGGTGATATCTGCATCTACACTAACCACAACGTTAATTTCGAAGAATTAACGTCTAAGGCGTAAGGGTATAAATATGTCTGAGATGACTCCACGCGAAATCGTCAGCGAACTGAACCGCTTTATCATCGGCCAGGACAGCGCCAAGCGCGCCGTGGCGATTGCACTGCGCAACCGCTGGCGCCGCATGCAGCTCGACGAAGAGCTGCGTCATGAAGTGACCCCTAAAAACATTCTGATGATCGGTCCGACCGGTGTCGGTAAAACCGAGATCGCGCGTCGTCTGGCTAAGCTGGCCAATGCACCGTTCATCAAAGTTGAGGCGACTAAATTTACCGAAGTGGGTTATGTCGGTAAGGAAGTGGACTCTATCATTCGTGATCTGACCGATTCGGCCATTAAGATGGTGCGCAGTCAGGCGATTGAAAAGAACAAATATCGTGCCGAAGAGATGGCCGAAGAGCGCATTCTCGATGTGCTGATTCCGCCTGCGAAAAACAACTGGGGCCAGGCAGAGCAGAGCGCTGAGCCGTCTGCAGCGCGCCAGTCGTTCCGCAAAAAGCTGCGCGAAGGCCAGCTGGACGATAAAGAGATTGAGATCGATCTGGCCGCCAGCGCGCCTGGTGTTGAGATCATGGCGCCTCCTGGCATGGAAGAGATGACCAGCCAGCTGCAGTCGATGTTCCAGAACCTCGGCGGTCAGAAGCAGAAAGCCCGTAAGCTGAAGATCAAAGAAGCGATGAAGCTGCTGATCGAAGAAGAAGCGGCAAAACTGGTTAACCCTGAAGAACTTAAGCAGGACGCGATTGATGCCGTTGAACAGCACGGTATCGTGTTTATCGATGAGATCGATAAAATCTGTAAGCGCGGCGGCCAGAATGCCGGCGGCCCGGATGTTTCTCGCGAAGGTGTTCAGCGTGACCTGCTGCCGCTGGTTGAAGGCTGTACCGTTTCGACCAAACATGGCATGGTGAAAACTGACCACATTCTGTTTATCGCCTCAGGCGCGTTCCAGGTGGCCAGCCCTTCCGATCTGATTCCGGAACTGCAGGGTCGTCTGCCAATCCGTGTAGAGCTGCAGGCGCTGACCGTGAATGATTTCCAGCGCATCCTGACTGAGCCGAATGCCTCCATCACCGTACAGTACAAAGCGCTGATGAATACCGAGGGTGTGAACATCGAGTTCACCGAAGAGGGTATCCGCCGGATCGCTGAAGCCGCATGGCAGGTCAACGAAACCACCGAAAACATTGGTGCGCGCCGTCTGCATACCGTACTGGAGCGTCTGATGGAAGATATCTCGTATGACGCCAGCGATCGTCACGGTGAATCCGTGACCATCGATGCTGATTATGTCGGTAAACATCTGGATGAACTGGTGGCTGACGAAGACCTCAGCCGCTTCATTCTCTGATTCACTGAATCAGCGCTTTTCCGAAGCCCATCCCATCCGGCTGGGCTTTTTTATGCATGTTCTTGATCGAACGATGCTTTTTTCATACTGATGATTTTGCCAACAATCTGCATATAGCGATATACTTACCCTTCCTGTGGCAAACAGACGAAACCCCTATGAAATACGATACATCTGAACTCTGCGATATCTACCATGAAGAAGTGAATGTTGTTGAACCGCTTTTTTCAAACTTTGGTGGGCGCACTTCATTCGGTGGTCAGATTACCACAGTGAAATGCTTTGAAGACAACGGCTTACTCTACGATCTGCTGGAAGAGAATGGCCGGGGTCGCGTCCTGGTGATCGATGGCGGCGGCTCCGTGCGTCGTGCGCTGGTCGATGCGCAGCTGGCACGTCTGGCGGCCACCAACGAGTGGGAAGGCCTGGTGATTTACGGTTCGGTACGCCAGGTTGATGAGCTGGAAGAGCTGGAGATTGGCATTCAGGCCATTGCCGCGATTCCGGCAGGCGCTGCGGGTGAAGGGATTGGTGAAAGCGATGTGCGCGTCAATTTCGGCGGCGTCACCTTTTTCTCCGGCGACCATCTCTATGCCGATAACACCGGTATCATTCTGTCAGAGGATGCGCTGGACCTCGAATAGGCCAGACATGAAAACGGGTGCCTGAGCACCCGTTTTTCACATCAGCTGAGGCTTCAAACCTCTTCCATTTTTCCCAGCAAGGCACGCAGACGTTCCTGCCATACGTGCTGCTCTTCTTTCAGGTGCTGATTTTCACGCATCAGCGCATCGTGGTTGCCCGCGACTTGTTGCGCATCGTTACGCAGTGAGTTGTTCTGCTCTTTCAGCTCTTCGATTTCCATCTGCAACAGGGTGATGGTATCAATCGCCTGCTGTACTTTCGCTTCCAGTTTCTCAAACACTTCAAATGACATCTTTCTGACCTCTCCTAAATTCCTGCAAGGCGTTGATGATGCCAGCTTAAGCCAGCAACGTTGTCCCGATTGTATGTAGCCTCACCCCGCAAGTCCAGCAACGCGGCCTTTGCGGGCGTAGTCTGTAACACTTTTCAGCCAATCCCTGAATTTACGCTGCGCTTACTGAAGCTGCGTTCTGGCACTGGCCCGTTATCGCTGTAATGAGGCGCGAATAATGGCTTAAGAAAGCCAGAATACGCGAAAACGCGCATTTTTATGACACAGTACACAAAAAACGATTTCGCTATTTCTCGTTTATGTTCGTTAACGATAAATTCACATCAGCCCTACATAAAAGATGGGTGCCTCATGGACTGAGAACAAAAACTGATAAAATTTAACCTCGCTTCAGGAACCACTATTATGAGTCAGACAACTAACACGCTCAAAGGTCAGTGTATTGCCGAATTTCTGGGGACAGGCTTGATTATTTTCTTCGGCGCAGGCTGTGTGGCTGCTCTGAAACTCGCCGGTGCCGCTTTCGGTCAGTGGGAAATCTGCATTATCTGGGGCTTAGCCGTCTCAATGGCTGTTTATCTTACCGCTGGGGTATCAGGTGCGCATCTGAACCCTGCCGTTACGGTTGCGCTCTGCCTGTTTGCCAACTTCGAAGGCCGTAAAGTGGTGCCGTTTATTCTGGCGCAAATCGCCGGGGCATTCTGCGCGGCCGCGCTGGTTTATGGCCTCTACTACAGCCTCTTTTTCGATTACGAACAAAGTCATCAGATGGTACGCGGTACGGTTCAGAGTCTGGATCTGGCGGGTATCTTCTCAACCTATCCTAACCCTCACATCAGCGTAGGTCAGGCGTTCCTGGTCGAGATGGTGATTACTGCCGTGCTGATGGCAGTGATTATGGCACTGACCGACGATGGCAACGGTGTACCGCGTGGGCCGATGGCACCACTGTTAATCGGTCTGCTGGTCGCGGTCATTGGTGGGTCAATGGGTCCACTGACCGGCTTTGCTCTTAATCCGGCACGTGATTTCGGACCTAAGCTGTTCGCCTTCTTCGCTGGCTGGGGTAACGTTGCCTTCACAGGTGGTAAAGATATTCCTTACTTCCTGGTCCCTATTTTTGGCCCGCTGGTCGGTGCCTGCCTGGGTGCAGTCGGTTATCGCACCCTGATTGGCCGCTACCTGCCAGGTGCCGCTAAAGAACCTGCAAAAATTCCAGCAGACAAACCGGTTGCACGCGCTCAGCAGCGTAAAGCGTAAGTTTCACCTTTTATCATCAGGACTGAATTTATGACTACCACAGATAAAAAATATATTGTCGCGCTCGATCAGGGCACAACCAGCTCACGCGCTGTCGTTCTCGACCACGATTCCAATATCGTTGCGGTATCGCAGCGCGAATTTACTCAGATCTACCCGAAAGCGGGCTGGGTTGAGCATGATCCAATGGATATCTGGGCTTCACAAAGCTCTACGCTGGTGGAAGTGCTGGCCCATGCCGACATCCGCTCTGATGAGATTGCGGCTATCGGTATCACTAACCAGCGCGAAACCGCTATCGTGTGGGAAAAAGAGACCGGCAAACCTATCTATAATGCCATCGTCTGGCAGGATCCCCGCACCGCTGACTACTGTAACAAACTGAAGAAAGAGGGCCTGGAAGAGTATATCCAGCACACGACGGGTCTGGTGATTAACCCCTACTTCTCCGGGACAAAAGTGAAGTGGATCCTGGATCACGTTGAAGGCTCACGTGAGCGTGCAAAACGTGGCGAACTGCTGTTCGGTACCGTTGATACCTGGCTGGTCTGGAAAATGACTCAGGGCCGCGTTCACATCACCGACTATACCAACGCCTCACGTACCATGATGTTTAACATTCACAAGCTGGAGTGGGATCAGCGCATGCTGGATATCCTGGATATCCCGCGTGAAATGCTGCCGGAAGTGAAATCTTCGTCTGAAGTCTACGGTCAGACCAACATCGGTGGTAAAGGCGGTACGCGTATTCCTATCGCCGGTATTGCCGGTGACCAGCAGGCCGCGCTGTATGGCCAGCTGTGTGTACAGCCTGGCATGGCGAAAAACACCTACGGCACCGGCTGCTTCATGCTGATGAACACCGGTACTGAAGCGGTGACCTCGACCCATGGCCTGCTGACCACTATCGCCTGTGGCCCGCGCGGTGAAGTGAACTATGCGCTGGAAGGTGCCGTATTCATCGGTGGTGCCTCTATTCAGTGGCTGCGTGATGAAATGAAGCTGATCAGTGAAGCGGCTGACTCTGAATACTTCGCAATGAAAGTGAAAGACACCAACGGCGTTTACATGGTGCCTGCTTTCACCGGCCTGGGTGCACCTTACTGGGACCCGTATGCCCGTGGCGCAATCTTCGGTCTGACGCGCGGCGCAAACTCTAACCACATCATCCGCGCGACGCTGGAGTCGATCGCTTATCAGACGCGTGACGTGCTTGAAGCGATGCAGAACGATGCCAACACCCGCCTGCAGGCGCTGCGTGTGGATGGTGGTGCGGTGTCCAACAACTTCCTGATGCAGTTCCAGGCTGACATCCTCGGTACCCGTGTTGAGCGTCCGGAAGTGCGTGAAGTCACCGCGCTGGGTTCTGCCTATCTGGCGGGTCTGGCTGTCGGCTTCTGGCAGGATCTGGATGAAGTGCGCGCTAAAGCGGTTATTGAGCGTGAGTTCCGTCCAAGCCTGGAAACCACCGAGCGTAACTTCCGCTATGCCGGCTGGAAAAAAGCGGTTGCCCGCGCACAGGCGTGGGAAGACCAGGAGTAATCTCTGTGCCCGCGACGCTGGCCGTCGCGGGCCTTTTCCCCGCCCCACTGCCCCGCTGTGTTACACTGCTTGCCGGTTTTTTGTCAGGTAGATGCCATGAAACGAGAACTTGCCATTGAATTTTCCCGCGTAACCGAAGCTGCCGCCCTGGCAGGCTATCACTGGTTAGGACGCGGCGACAAAAATGCGGCTGACGGTGCGGCAGTCCATGCCATGCGTCATGTCCTGAACTCCATTGAAATTGACGGTCAGATTGTGATCGGTGAAGGCGAAATCGACGAAGCGCCGATGCTCTATATTGGCGAAAAAGTCGGTACCGGTCGCGGCGATGCGGTCGATATTGCTGTCGATCCGATTGAAGGCACCCGCATGACGGCGCTTGGCCAGGCTAACGCACTGGCTGTGATGGCCGTCGGCGATAAAGGCAGCTTTCTGCACGCCCCTGACATGTACATGGAGAAGCTGATTGTCGGTCCGGCAGCGCATGGTGCGATCGACCTCGACCTGCCGCTGGAAACCAACCTGCGTAATATCGCAATAGCGATGAACAAGCCGCTGTCGCAGCTGACCGTATCGATTCTGGCAAAGCCGCGTCATGATGCGGTGATTAGCCAGCTGCAGCAGCTGGGCGTGCGGGTATTTACCTTCCCGGATGGCGACGTCGCCGCCTCGATTCTGACCTGCATGCCGGACAGCGAAGTGGATGTGATGTATGGCATTGGTGGCGCACCGGAAGGCGTAGTCTCTGCGGCGGTGATCCGTGCACTGGACGGCGATATGCAGGGCCGGTTGCTGGCACGTCATCATGTGAAAGGCGACAGCGCTGAAAACCGTCGGCTCGGTGAGCAGGAGCTGCAGCGCTGTGCAGAGATGGGGATTGAAGCGGGTAAAAAGCTGACGCTGAGTGAGATGGCGCGCAACGACAACGTGGTGTTTGCCGCCACCGGCATTACCAGTGGCGAACTACTGAAAGGCATTACGCGTCAGGGCAATATTGCCACCAGCGAAACGCTGCTGATTCGCGGTAAATCACGCACCATTCGCCGCATCCAGTCGATTCACTATCTTGACCGTAAAGATCCGGCGCTCCATCCGTTTATCCTGTAACCGGCTGGTTGCCGCGCTCCGGCTGACGTGAGAGCGGCAACCAGCAGAGCAGCATCACCAGCGCGGTAAAGAACATCAGCATGCCAAGGCTGAACTGATCGCGCTGCGGCATCATGGCTGAGAGCCACGCCACCAGCCCCGATCCCAGATTCTGCATGCCGCCAATCAGTGCGCCCGCGCTACCCGCCAGCCACGCATACGGTTCCATCGCGCCTGAGGTCGCCAGCGGAAACAGCATACCGGCACCAAAGAAGAACAGCGCGGCGGGGACCAGCAGCGTCCAGATATTCATCACGCCGAACCACGCCGGGATCCACATCAGAATGCCCGCCAGCAGGCAGCTATTCACACCCCACCACATCAGGCTGTGCCATGAACCCTGCTCGCGCCCGGCAAACCAGGCACCAAAGAACGCAGCCGGAATCGGCAGGATGAACAGGATGCTGACGGTGAGGCTGTGCAGGCCGAGCACGCCGCCCAGCAGAACGCCACAGCTCGACTCAAAGACCGCAATCCCGGCCAGCGCGCCAATCAGCAGCACAATATAGCGGACGAAATTCGCGTCGCTGAGCAGGCGGGCATAACGTTTAAAGAAAGGGGTCACTTCTGCACTCTGCGGCCGGGTCTCCGGCAGCCAGCGCGCCATGGAACCGGTCACCGCCAGACAGAGCAGCAGCAGAAAGGCAAAACAGGCGTGCCAGCCAAAGAGCTGGGTCAGCAGTGCGCCAATCACCGGCGCCAGCAGCGGGCTGACCAAAATGCCCATATTAAGCAGGCTGTTAGCGCGGCGCAGCGCGTGACCCTCGTAGAGATCGCGCGGCATGGTACGGGCCATCACGCCTGCCACGCCGGTTCCCAGCCCCTGAATAGCACTGCCGAGCACCAGCATATCGAGTGATGTCGCCATCAGAGCCGTGATTGCGCCGATCATAAAGATCATCATGCCCGCCAGGATCACCGGACGGCGGCCCACGCTGTCTGACAGCGGACCGTAGATCAGCTGGGATCCGCCATAGGTCATCAGATAGGCCGCCATCACTCGCTGCAGCGCGCCATCCCGCACATTCAGGGCGTCCGCCATCACCGACATCGCCGGAACGTAGATAGTCTGTGCCATCTGCCCGACAGCCACCAGCACAATGAGCATCACCAGCAGTGGGCGATTTTCCAGTTTACTAATCATGATTATGCAAAATTTCTTTCTGTAAAAGGAGGTTAAAACAGCGGTTCACCCGCCAGTCATCTTGTTATGGCGGGCAAAATATCAGGATTAGATGACAAAGCGAGAGGTAAGCGAAAAGGTCCCGGCTTGCGCCTGTCAAGTTTATGCGCCAGCCTGTAAAGACAAAGCAACAGTTTGTCGATTAGAGCCTTTGCCAGGGCGCAGGCTGGCAATCTCACCGGCGAGTCGCGAAAATAGTGACCTGCCTGAATAATCAACAACCAGGGAGTGATTATGGCTGAGTGGGTCAATGGTGAAGTAAAGGAAGTCAAAAACTGGACGGATGCATTGTTTAGTCTCCGGGTAAAAGCGCCCATCGATCCCTTTATCGCCGGGCAATTTGCCAAGCTGGCGCTGGAAATCGACGGTGAGCGGGTGCAGCGCGCATACTCCTACGTTAATGCGCCGAAAGATGACCTGCTGGAGTTTTATCTGGTTACGGTGCCAGACGGCAAGCTGAGTCCGCATCTGCAGGCACTTCAGCCGGGCGATCAGGTGATGGTCACCAAAGAAGCTGCGGGATTCTTTGTGCTGGATGAAGTCCCGGAGTGCAAAACCTTATGGATGCTGGCAACCGGCACCGCGATTGGTCCCTACCTGTCGATGCTCCAGCAGGGCGAAGGGCTGGATCGCTTTGAAAACATCGTGCTGGTGCATGCTGCGCGCTATGCGGCTGACCTGAGCTTTTTGCCGATGATGCAGCAGCTGCAGCAGCGCTATCACGGTAAATTGCACATCCAGACGGTAGTGAGTCGCGAAGCGATCCCCGGTTCGCTGACGGGCCGGGTCCCGGCGCTGATCGAAAATGGCGAGCTGGAGCGTGCCACCGGATTAACGCTGGATGCCGACAGCAGCCATGTGATGCTGTGCGGCAACCCGCAGATGGTGCGTGATACGCAGCAGTTACTGAAAGAGACGCGCGAGATGCGCAAACACCTGAAACGTAAGCCGGGCCATATCACCAGTGAACATTACTGGTAAGCCGTTTGCCGGTATCGCACCGGCTGCGTCCCGGTACCAAACCGGTTAGCGCCGGGGGTACCGCGAAAGACGCCGAGATCGAGCAGCAGGCCAGCTATCAGCATAAACGGAATGGCGCGGCCCAGCAGCCAGGGCAGTACACCCGCCAGCATGCTCCAGTTTCCCGCCACCAGCAGCCAGGCGAGAATCACCAGAAATCCCCAGTAGCCGCGTCGGTTGCGGTCGTGCAGCCGTTTAACCATAACCGCGCTGGCGGGCCACAGCAGGCAGACCACGCCAAAGGCCGCCATCTGGGTATCAATCCAGTCGTTTGCTGCTAAGACGAATAAAAGTGTCGTGGTCAGCAACCAGACCGCCTGCCAGATCCAGAAATCACGTCGTCCCAGCCGGCCGCGCCAGGAAAAACACCATTGTTGTAACGTCATGCATTATCATCCAGAGATAAGAGAACCGCCGCGCTTTTGACCTCGCGGATAAAAACCGTTTTAATTTGCGCCTGAGTTTACGGGTTAGGATCGACAAAATGAAGAATTTGCCTGGCGCACTGCTGTTATCGTTTGCGCTGACGGTTCCGGTCTTTGCCGCCGATCCGCCACCGCAGGAACGGCCCGATGCGTTGCCCACCGCGCCTTATCTGCTGGCGGGCGCGCCCACCTTTGATATGACTATCGGCCAGTTTCGCGAAAAATATAATCTGGCCAATGCAGCGCTGATGCTGCCGGAGTATCGCGCTATTGATAACCGGGGTGATAAAAGCAACCTGACGCGCGCCGCCAGCAAAATCAATGAAACGCTCTATGCCTCAACCGCGCTGGAGCCCGGCACCGGCAAAATCAAGACGCTGCAGATTACCTGGCTGCCACTACCTGGCCCGGACCAGAGCGCCTCGCAGCAAAAAGCACTGGCCTACATGACCGCCATGCTGCGCTTCTTTGTACCGGGATTAAGTACCGACGAGGGGCGTAAAAAGCTGGAGGGTCTGCTGAAGGAAGGTAAGGATTTACCCTACTTTGCGCAGGTCGACGGCGCATTGCGTTTTGTGGTCGCTGACAACGGCGACAAGGGGCTGACCTTCGCGGTCGAACCGGTCAAACTGGCGCTCGCGAGTCCCTGATGATGTGGCTGAAAATGACGAAAAGCAAAGCCATCACTACATTTGATCTCTATACTGTCTGGCAGACAACGCTGCCGGCTGGCAGCGATTTTTCATGTATCGCGTTATGCGGAGGATAGAATGCGACATCCACTGGTTATGGGTAACTGGAAGTTGAATGGCAGCAAGCAGATCACAGCTGAACTGATCGCCGGTCTGCGCAAGGAACTCTCTGGCGTTGAAGGTTGTGGCGTCGCCATTGCACCGCCAGCGCTCTATCTCGAGCAGGCAAAACACGCCATCTCCGGTAGCCACATCGCACTGGGTGCGCAGAACGTAGACGTTAACCTGTCTGGCGCGTTTACCGGTGAAGTTTCCGCTGAAATGCTGAAAGATATCGGCGCGAAATATATCATTATCGGTCACTCAGAACGCCGCACTTACCACAAAGAGAGCGACGAGTTCATCGCGAAGAAATACGCGGTACTGAAGTCAGTGGGCCTGGTCCCGGTGCTGTGCATTGGTGAAACCGAAGCAGAAAACGAAGCGGGTAAAACCGAAGAAGTCTGCGCGCGTCAGCTGGATGCCGTTCTGGAAACTCAGGGCGCTGAAGCGTTCAAAGATGCGGTTATCGCGTATGAGCCCGTCTGGGCCATCGGTACCGGCAAATCTGCGACCCCTGCTCAGGCACAGGCCGTCCACAAATTCATCCGTGATCATATCGCGAAGAAAGATGCGGCTATCGCTGAACAGGTCATCATTCAGTACGGCGGCTCGGTTAACGATAAGAATTCTGCTGAGCTGTTCACCCAGCCTGACATCGATGGCGCGCTGGTTGGCGGTGCGTCACTGAAAGCAGATGCTTTCGCGGTAATCGTTAAAGCTGCGGCGGCTGCAAAAAGCGCTTAAGCATTAGCATTCCGGTCAGAGGCGGCGCTTAAGCCGCCTTTTTTATGGGCGCAATCAGCTGACAGGCGTGATTCTGCAACTCCTCCGCCGAACCACTGTTCAGTAGCAGCCAGTTCCGCTCTATCGCCATTAACACCAGTCGCCCATCGCTTAATTCAGCCAATGCCAGCCCATATTTCCCCATCTCTGTGCGTGCCTGTGGCCGTTCATCGGCAAGCCGGATAAAGGCACTCTGCTGAGTCAGCTCATCTGCCGTCAGGGTTCGCAGCCAGTAGCGGTGCTTACGTAGCATGTGTTCCTGCCACTGACCGCCCAGCTGCGGCGTCAGCTGATCCAGCTGTTGACGCACATCGGGTCGCAGACAGGAGAGATGAATATGGAGCTGGTTCTGCGTGCGGCCATACTGTGAATTGATCGCCAGTGACAGAACCCGATCAGCAATGGGTGAGCCGCGTCGCTGTGCAAGCAGGGTTCGTTCATGCCACGCAAGGGCAAAATAGTCGGGCGTCGCGGGTTGCAGTAACCGGGGGCTTTCGATACCGGTGATTTTGTCGAGCGGGATCAGCAGATACTGCAACGGCCCATTCATATCTTTCAGCATGGCATAGCGATGTAGCTGGTCGACACGCTGGCAGGGCGCAGGGTCTCCGCTGCTTTGCTGATGAGGCAGGCATTTCTCGCTGACGATCTGCCAGAGTGCATCACTGTTCTTTTTGAAATGCAGTGCGGCGGCCAGCATCCCCACAACAACCAGCGCCAGCAGAACGGCAACCAGGCGGGTTGCACGACGATTGGTCGGCATAACAACGCTTCCTGAATGGTTTAGCAGCCTGCATCCTCGCCTGGCGAGAAAGGAATGTCACGGGGAATTCGGGCTGATGAACTGGCGGCTGGGCAGAGAAGAGAAAAGACGTGATAGTGGCGGATAAGCGGTCAGCGCAGAGCGCGCTGACCGCAATACACTATGGTTTCATGACCTCGTCATAGCTGCCGCCATCGGCGAAGTGGGCTTTCTGAGCCTGCGCCCAGCCACCAAATTTGTCCTGAATGGTAAACAGCTTCACTGGCGCAAAGGTGCTGGCAAATTTCTTCGCGATTTCAGCATCACGCGGACGATAGTAATTCTGTGCAGCAATGGTCTGGCCTTCTGGCGAGTAGAGATATTTCAGATAAGCATCGGCAACTTTACGCGTGCCCTTTTCATCCACAACTTTGTCGACCACCGACACGGTCGGTTCAGCCAGAATCGATTCGCTCGGGGTAACAATTTCGAACTTATCTTTGCCCAGTTTGTTAACGGCCAGATAAGCTTCGTTTTCCCAGGCGATCAGCACATCACCAATCCCGCGCTCAACAAATGTGTTGGTTGCGCCGCGTGCACCCGAATCCTGTACTTCAACGTTTTTGAAGAGCGCTCTGACGTAAGCCAGTGCTTTGGCCTGATCGCCGTTGTTATGATCCAGTGCCCAGCCCCAGGCCGCCAGATAGTTCCAGCGTGCGCCGCCGGACGTTTTCGGGTTCGGGGTAATCACAGATACGCCAGGTTTGGTCAGGTCACTCCAGTCATGGATACCCTTAGGGTTATCTTTACGAACCAGGAAGACAATGGTCGAGGTGTAAGGCGCAGAGTTGTCCGGCAGACGCTTGATCCAGTTCTTATCAATACGACCACGTTCGGCAATGGCATCAACATCCGATTGCAGCGCCAGTGTGACCACATCCGCACGGATGCCGTTAATCACGGAGGTCGCCTGCTTGCCAGAGCCACCATGCGACTGGCGGACCACGACATTGTCGCCGGTTTCCTGTTTATAGTGCGCACTGAACGCTTTGTTGTACTGTTCGTACAGCTCACGCGTTGGATCATAGGAAACGTTTAACAGCTGAATGTCTTTCGCCAGCACGCTGGTTGAGGCCAGCAACAGGGTAACGCCAATACTCCACTTGTTCATTACGCACTCTCCCAATGTCGTTATGGGCTAAGCGTGACATAAACTATTACAGAGCTAAAAGAATTAAAAATAAGCTGTTATAACCGCGGGGAATATAGAAGGAAAATGCCGGGGCATGCTGTGCAGCACACCCCCGCAGGGGAATTAATAGAGCTTTTTCGCGGTGTCCAGCCAGTCGCGCTTGAACGGACGCTTCATGTTTTCAATGGCGTCGACGATATCGTGATGCACCATCTTCTCGTTCTGAATACCGACACAACGGCCGCCGTAACCCTGCATCAGCAGTTCAATGGAGTAAGCGCCCATGCGTGACGCCAGGATACGGTCATAAGCACAAGGTGCCCCACCACGCTGAATATGGCCCAGAACGGTCGAACGGGTTTCACGTTTGGTCTCTGTTTCAATGAAACGCGCCAGATCGTCGATATCGCAGATGTGCTCGGTAATCGCCACGATAGCGTGCTTTTTACCTTTGGCGATGCCCGCTTTGATTTCCGCAACCAGCTCTTCGCGGGTATACGGGAACTCTGGCAGGACGATGAACTCACAGCCACCGGCAATCGCCGCTGCCAGGGTCAGATCTCCACAATAGCGGCCCATCACTTCAACAATCGAAATACGCTGATGCGAAGAAGAGGTATCACGCAGGCGGTCAATCGCTTCAACCACGGTTTCCAGGGCAGTGAAATAACCGATGGTGTAATCCGTTCCGGCCACGTCATTATCGATGGTGCCTGGCAGACCGATGCAGGGGAAGCCCATTTCAGTCAGGCGCTTAGCACCCATGTAAGAACCATCACCACCAATTACAACCAGCGCATCGATGCCGCGCTTTTTCATGTTCTCAATGGCAACCTGGCGCACATCTTCATTACGGAACTCAGGGAAACGCGCTGAGCCCAGGAATGTGCCGCCACGGTTAATCATGTCGGAGACGCTGTAGCGATCAAGATTGATCATGCGATCTTCGTACAATCCCAGATAACCGTCATAGATCCCAAAAACTTCCAGTCCTTCACTCAGCGCGGAACGAACCACTCCACGAATAGCTGCGTTCATGCCTGGGGCGTCACCGCCGCTGGTTAATACACCAATTTTTTTGATCATGACAACCTCTGGATTGTTCAAAACTAAGGGTTAATCCTGCCTGTCGATCGCTGCTGAAGGTCATTTTACGATTAGCGCGACATGTGATGGCAGATAGTATATCAAAGGCTTGCTGCTGAATTGATTCAGGTCAGACAACTTTTCACTATTTTTTGCAGCAATGTTAGCGTTACGTCATTCCTTTCGTATCGATTTGATTCATTTACGTTAAAAACCTAAAGAATCCTCTCTCTCGAACGGTACCACAGAACAGGGATCCTGATGGATAATTACGTCTGACCCAGGAAATTCTTTGCGCAACGCCTTCTCAACCTGATCGGCTACCCGGTGCGCCTGCACCAGTGGCAACTGGTCTTCCAGTTCCAGATGTAGCTGAATAAATTTAGTCGGGCCGGACTGGCGGGTTCGCAGATCGTGGACGCCCTGCACCTGTGGCCAGTTTGTCGCCAGCGTCAGAATCTGCTGCCGCTCCTCTTCCGGTAGCGCGCGATCCAGCAATGACTGCACCGCCTCATAGCCCATACGCAACGCACTGTAGAGAATGAAAATGCCAATCCCCAGCGCGAACAGGGCATCTGCCCGCGCAAAGCCATAGCTGCTCAGAACCAGCGCGATCAGAATGGCACCATTCATGATGACGTCCGACTGATAGTGCAGCATGTCAGCCCGAATCGCCTGGCTGCGGGTTTTACGCACCACCCAGCGCTGAAAGGCGACCAGCACCAGCGTTGAGCTCAGTGCCACAACGGTCACCACAATACCAACGCCGGGTGCCCGCATCTCGCTGGGCGAAGCAAGATGCTGCAGGCCGGTCAGAAACAGAAACAGTGCCGAGCCGGAGATAAACATACTTTGCGCCAGTGCTGCCAGCGACTCTGCTTTGCCGTGCCCGAACGTGTGATCTTCGTCGGCAGGCTGCAGCGCATAACGCACCACCAGCAGATTGGTCAGCGAGGCAGCGATATCCACCAGCGAGTCCACCAGTGAGGCCAGCAAACTCACCGAACCGGTGTACCACCAGGCAAAAATTTTCACGATTAACAGCACAGATGCAAGAATGGTGGCGGCCAGCGCAGCACGCTTTACCAGTCGGCCATAAGAGGGTTGCATGCCAGATTCCCTATGCAGCATCAGCGACGATGCGTACTCAAATGAAAGAATGGCTAAAGTTTAACACCAGGAGGCGGGCAGTGCTTAGCGGGTCATTCAACGGCTCAGTTTCTTTTGCAAAAGCCTGGCAGGCATAAAAAACAAGCCCCGACCTCGGGGAGGACGGGGCAAAGTGTCATACACATCAGTGTCAGACCACAGTCATGTGCTGGTCTGGGCTGAGAAAGACGCGGCGATTACTTTTTGCCGCCCTTTTTTCCTGCTTCTGATGCTTTTTCACGATCGTTTTTGAAGTTTCCGCCGCCGCTGCTCTGGCCGCCTTTCTTACCGGCTTCAGACGCTTTTTGCGGATTATCTGCGAAATTACCTGAACCACCACGATGCTCTGCCATAACTTACTCCGTTAATAGATTCATTCAGGACTACATAATGTGGTTGTTGCTCCCTGAGACTTCGCAAAGACACTTAACTTCCCTGCAGTGACAGGATTAAGTGTAGAGGGTGCGCCTGAACCGGCAAGCGTAACGCGGGAAAACCAACACGTTGATAGTTAAGATAAAAGCTTACACCACAAGGTTATAAACCTATAATTTTCAGTGGCTTAAAGTATTTAAATGGCCTTAAGATGCTTACCGGTACGCTTAAATTTACGTTATGGCCTGAATAGTCAATAATCGTCGGGCCTGACAAACAAACGTTAAACAAGCGCTAATAAAATGGAGGTTTTGTTGCGCGGTGATGATTCCAGTCAAATTAAAAAAAGCGAAAAAAAGATAAAAAAAACCCCCACCATCATGGCGGGGGAAGACAGGGATGTGTCTATGGCAAGGAAAACAGGGATACTATGTTACTGGTTACTGCTGGTACTACTCACTGCCTGCAGCGATGACACTGACTGCAGATTCGAAAACTGTCGCAGCTCGTTAAGTCGCCGCTGGTAATTTTTCTGCAACGTGGCCTGCTGGTCCGGCGTTAGCAGTTGAAACATTTGATTCTGTACGCGCGCCATCTCAACCTGCTGTTCAACCTGAACTCTGGCGATGACTTCCGCCTTTGCGCGGATGGCCGCTTCGTTAAACTGGTCTGCAGTCACTAAGTCGTGTAGTGCTGCAATATCGTCAATATGAACGACCGGGCGCTCATGTCGGGCCTGTTGCATCAGGTCCCGCATCTGCTGACGCTGCTCTTCAGTCAGCTCGATACCATCGAACATGTGGCTTTGCGGATTTTGCGTCATACTGCCTGTCGGCAATCCGCCATGATGCATCTCGTCAATCGTCGTCGCATCTTTAGCACCTACGCTGGCGAGACTCAGAGCCATCGCTGAGGCAAGGACGACGGCGGTTAATTTGCGCATCGTGTACTCCAGTTCGTTCCGTTTTGCGATTCAACGAGAGCCAGTGTACGGCGACAGCTGCAAACATCCGTCAGGGGGTGTAAAACTACGTAAAGCGATAGATAGGTGCGCCAGGAACACGGTATTTTGCCTGCGGAGGGCTACAAAAATGAATAAAATCCTGTTGGTAGATGATGACCGCGAATTAACTTCGCTTTTAAAAGAACTGTTAGAAATGGAAGGGTTTGAAGTGGTGGTAGCCAGCGATGGTGAACAAGCGCTGAACCTGCTCGATAACTCTATTGATTTGCTTTTACTGGATGTCATGATGCCGAAGAAAAACGGTATCGACACCCTGAAAGAACTGCGACAGCAACATCAGACCCCCGTCATCATGCTAACGGCGCGCGGCAGCGAGCTGGATCGCGTACTGGGCCTTGAACTGGGTGCAGATGACTATCTGCCCAAGCCGTTTAACGATCGCGAACTGGTGGCGCGTATCCGCGCTATTCTGCGGCGCTCCAACTGGAGTGAACAGCAGCAGCAACACGACAATAGCTCGCCCACACTGGAAGTGGACTGCCTGCGGCTCAATCCTGGCCGTCAGGAAGCGAGTTTTGATGATGTCACGCTGGATCTCACCGGCACGGAGTTCACCCTGCTCTATCTGCTTGCGCAGCACCTGGGCCAGGTTGTATCGCGTGAGCATCTGAGTCAGGAAGTGCTGGGCAAGCGCCTGACACCTTTTGACCGCGCCATTGATATGCACATCTCAAATCTGCGTCGCAAGCTGCCTGAACGCCGTGACGGTCATCCCTGGTTTAAAACCTTACGTGGCCGCGGCTACCTGATGGTTTCGGCATCATGATTGGAAGTCTGACCACCCGTATCTTCGCCATCTTCTGGTTAACGCTGGCGCTGGTGTTGATGCTGGTGCTAATGGTGCCCAAGCTCGATTCACGACAGATGACCTCGCTGCTGGAGAGTGAACAGCGGCAGGGCATCATGATTGAGCAACACGTCGAAGCAGAGCTGTCACAGGATCCCCCTAACGATCTGATGTGGTGGCGTCGTCTGTTTCGCGCCGTGGAGAAGTGGGCACCGCCGGGTCAGCGGCTGCTGTTAGTGACCAGTGAAGGTCGGGTGATTGGCGCGCAACATAACGAAATGCAGGTTATCCGCAATTTTATCGGCCAGTCTGATAACGCCGATCATCCGCAGAAGAAGAAATATGGTCGTGTTGAGCTGGTAGGGCCTTTTGCCGTCCGGGATGGCGAAGATAACTATCAGCTTTACATGATCCGTCCCGCCAACAGCTCCCAGCTCGATTTCGTCAACCTGCTGTTTGACCGTCCGTTACTGCTGCTTATTGTCACCATGCTCATCAGCTCACCGCTGCTGCTGTGGCTCGCCTGGAGCCTGGCGCGTCCGGCGCGTAAGCTGAAATATGCCGCCGATGAAGTCGCAAGCGGAAACCTGCGTCAGCATCCGGAACTGGAATCGGGCCCACAGGAGTTTCTGGCGGCGGGTTCCAGCTTTAACCAGATGGTCAGTGCGCTGGAGCGGATGATGACGGGTCAGCAACGTCTGCTATCGGATATCAGCCATGAGCTTCGTACCCCGCTTACCCGTCTGCAACTGGCTACCGCGCTGCTGCGTCGGCGTCAGGGCGAAGGTAAAGAGCTGGAGCGGATTGAGATGGAAGCACAGCGTCTTGATGGCATGATCAACGACCTGCTCGTGCTGTCACGCACCCAGCATAAAAATGCACTGGTCAGCGAAGCGATGAAGGCGAATCAGCTGTGGAATGGGGTGCTGGAAGATGCCCGTTTCGAAGCGGAACAGATGGGCAAGAAGATGGATATCCCCTACCCGCCTGGCCCGTGGCCGCTCTATGGCAACCCTCATGCGCTGGAGAGTGCGCTGGAAAATATCGTCCGCAATGCGCTGCGCTATTCACACACGCATATCAGCGTCAGCTTCTCCGTCGATATTTCTGGTATCACGGTACACGTTGATGATGACGGTCCTGGCGTGAGCCCGGAAGATCGCGAACAGATTTTCCGTCCCTTCTATCGTACTGATGAAGCACGCGATCGTGAGTCAGGCGGTACCGGCCTTGGCCTGGCGATTGTCGAAACAGCAGTGCAGCAGCATCGCGGCTGGGTTAAAGCCGATGACAGCCCACTGGGCGGCCTGCGTCTGACCCTCTGGTTGCCACTCTACTCCTCCGGTCGTCAATAATTTGCTATGCTTCGGCCCCTGTCATCGGGGGCCTTATGCTTAACATTGTCTTGTTTGAACCAGAAATTCCGCCAAATACCGGCAATATCATTCGCCTGTGCGCCAATACGGGCTTCCAGCTTCATTTGATTCAGCCGCTCGGCTTCGCGTGGGATGACAAGCGTTTACGTCGCGCCGGACTGGATTACCACGAATTCACGGCCATAAAATTCCATGCTGACTATCAGGCGTTTATCGCCGCGGAGTCGCCTGAACGTCTGTTTGCGCTGACGACCAAAGGGACGCCTGCACACAGTGCCGTCGCGTATCAGGCGGGCGATTATCTGCTG
The DNA here is from genome assembly GCF_000745295.1 of Pantoea sp. 9140. NCBI lineage: Bacteria > Pseudomonadati > Pseudomonadota > Gammaproteobacteria > Enterobacterales > Erwiniaceae > Pantoea > Pantoea sp. 9140. The sequence goes on from NZ_JQNO01000001.1 coordinate 3,736,298, forward strand.
TTTGGACCTGAGAGCCGTGGACTGCCAGCGGAAATTCTGGCGGCATTACCGGCGCAGCAGAAAATCCGCATCCCGATGAGAGCGGAGAGCCGCAGCATGAATTTATCGAATGCCGTGTCGGTGGTGGTCTATGAAGCGTGGCGCCAGCTGGATTACGCGGGCGCACTGATTAAAGACTAGATGCCGTCGCCAAACTGAAAACCGGCCAGGCTGCCATTGAAGTGCTGATCCATATCCATTGACGGCTTTTCACTGCCTGGCTTGCCGACGATACGCGCGGGTACGCCTGCTGCCGTGGTATGTGGTGGTACAGGCTGTAACACCACAGAACCCGCGCCGATTTTTGCTCCCCTGCCGACTTCAATGTTGCCCAGCACTTTCGCACCGGCACCAATCATCACCCCTTCGCGGATTTTCGGATGGCGGTCGCCACTGGTTTTGCCAGTACCGCCCAGCGTCACCGATTGCAGGATCGAGACATCATTCTCAACCACGGCGGTTTCACCAATCACAATGCCGGTGGCATGGTCGAGCATGATGCCGTGGCCTATATTCGCAGCGGGATGAATATCGACAGCAAAGGAGACGGAAATTTCATTCTGCAGATAAACCGCCAGCGCGCGTCGGCCTTCATTCCACAGCCAGTGACCAATGCGGTAGGCCTGAAGCGCATGGAACCCTTTGAGATAGAGCAGCGGCGTGGAGTATTTATCGACCGCCGGGTCGCGCTGACGTACCGCCTGAATATCGTAAGCCGCTGACAGTATCATTGACGGATCTTCACGGTAGGCTTCTTCAACGATTTCACGAATGGCGATAGCAGGCATAATCGGGTTTGCCAGCTTGTTGGCCAGCATGTAACTCAGTGCACTACCGAGATTTTCATGCTTGAGCAATGTCGCGTGGAAGAAGCTGGCCAGCATCGGCTCACAATCAGCCAGGGCGCGCGCTTCTGCTTTGATATTATTCCAGACCAGTTCTAACTCATCAGACGACATTGCTGCTTTCTCCCGATAAAAAAAGCGCCTGAATGGCGCTGCAGGTGATGATGCTACGCGTCCTGCGTTAGCTGATGCTGTTTTCGTCCTTCCTTGTTCGTCCCAGCAGGCTCAATGCTGCATCTCTCGCCGGTTTTTCGCAATACAACACCTGATAAATCTGCTCGGTGATCGGCATTTCCACACCAAAACGTGCAGCCAATGCTTTGACTTCTTTGGTGTTTCTGTACCCTTCTACAACTTGTCCGATAATGCGTTGCGCGCTATCTACATCCTCACCCTGGCCCAGCATCATGCCAAAACGACGATTTCGCGACTGATTATCGGTACAGGTCAGCACCAGATCGCCCAGACCCGCCATACCCATAAAGGTGGTGGGATCGGCACCCAGCGCTGCGCCCAGCCGGCTCATTTCAGCCAGACCACGGGTGATCAGTGCAGTACGGGCATTGGCGCCAAAACCAATCCCGTCGGACATCCCGGCACCGATAGCAATCACGTTTTTTACCGCGCCGCCCAGCTGTACGCCGATGAAATCAGGGTTGTTATAAACGCGGAAGCTTTTACCGCAGTGCAGCTTCTGCTGCAGGTCGTCAGCAAACTGCGCATCCGTGGCGGCCAGCGCGATGGCCGTCGGTAATCCTGCCGCCAGCTCTTTCGCAAAGGTCGGCCCGGAGATCACGGCCAGCGGAATGGCATCGCCTACGATTTCACGTGCCACGTCCTGCAACAGACGGCCCGTCTCTTTTTCCAGCCCTTTGGTCGCCCAGACAATACGCGAGTCTGGCCGCAGATGAGGTTTAATCTGCTGCAGCACATCGCCAAACACATGACTCGGCACCACGATTAATAAATCGCGGCTGGCGGCAATGGTTTTGGTCAGATCAGGCTCAAGGGAGAGGTTATCGGGGAACGGGACATCGGGCAGGAAAGCAGTGTTGCAGCGGTCAGTCTGAAGTTGCGCCAGATGCGCCGGGTTATGTCCCCACAACAGCACCGGGTGGCCGTTACGGGCCAGCGTAATCGCCAAAGCGGTGCCGTAGGAACCGGCACCGATGACGCTAATCGAAGCGTGAGTTGTCATCAGGCATCCTGATGTGGTTCAGCACCTTCTTCACCTTGTTGCTGCTGCAGGTAGTTCATGAACAGCGCATCAAAGTTAACCGGTGCCAGGTTCAGCTGCGGGAAGGTACCACGGGATACCAGGCTGGTAATGCATTCGCGTGCGTATGGGAACAGAATGTTCGGGCAGTATGCGCCCAGGCAATGTGCCATCTGCGTTCCTTCGATACCGCTGATGGTGAAAATACCGGCCTGCTGAACTTCACACAGGAAAGCGGTCTCTTCGCCCACAGTTGCGGTTACAGTCACACGAAGTACCACTTCGTAAACTTCGTCAGCCAGCTGAGAAGATGCAGTATCCAGGTCCAGCTTAACGTCCGGTTCCCACTCTTTCTGGAAAACCTGCGGGGCATTTGGCGCTTCAAAGGAGATATCTTTAGTGAATACGCGCTGAATCTGGAACTGCATTTCGTTGGTGTTGTGTTCTGACATGTGACCAAATCCTATATATGAGGTTGTCCGGCGTAAAATTACGCCTGCAGTAAGGGATCTAAACCTTCGCGATTATCGAGTGCGAATAAGTCATCGCAGCCGCCAATGTGCTGCGCATCAATAAAAATCTGAGGCACGGTGGTACGACCGCTACGCTTGATCATCTCTTCGCGCTTCGCCATATCGCCATCAATGGGGATTTCCTGAAACGAGACGCCTTTTTGCGTTAACAGCGCCTTCGCACGATGGCAGTAAGGACAGGTGGCCTTGGTATACATTTCAACATTTGCCATGATCAGCACCTCTGTAAGATTATTTACCGCGAACTAACGGCAGATTTTCGCCGCTCCAGCCACTGATACCCTCTTTCAGCACTGAAACCTGCTCAAAGCCTGCCGCGCTTAGATGTGCAGCAGAATCGCCTGCGCTTTGTCCGGTTGCACACACCACAATTATGGGCTGCGCTTTATGCTTTGCCAGTTCGTCGAGGTTGCCTTTTTTAATCTCAGCGGCTGCCACATTCAGCGCACCTGAAATATGCCCCCTGCGGAAATCGTCGCGCGAACGCACGTCTACTACTACCGCGTCCTCTTTATTAATCAGGCGGGTGGCTTCACCGCGGCTGATCGTTTTTACCTTAGAGAACATTCCTTTAACGGTAGTCACAATCACCATAACGAGTAAAACGACCCATGCCAGACTCAGGATGGGGTGATTGCTTGCAAACTGCATAATTTCTTGCATGAGGGGTAACGACTCCAGACCGGGCTAATAAGCTAAAACAAGGGTTCTGAGTATACCTGCGCCACTTCGCATGTACAGATGCTATGCGGCCAGAGTATCGATTTGTGCTCCATTTTCCAAAAAAAGTGGCTGAAAGGCAAAAATGGCGTAAGGGTTAATCCATGTCATGGCGAAAGTGGACATAACTGGAAAAGCAAATGCCCGCTGGCAGCACTGGTAAGCGGCGGTTCATCGTGGAATAATCATTGGCCTATGAAGGGAAAAACAACCGTTTCGCACACAAGGACCCGTCCCAACGGCGATAACCTGCCGTTGTTCACACACCTGTCCAGCCTCTCCCTTAGTCTGCTTTGTGCGGGAGCACTGTTGTTGCCTGCCGTTGTTCACAGTGCAGAAGACAGTAAATCTCAGTTGCAATCCATTCAGCAAAACATTGCTGCAAAAGAGAAAAGCGTTAAAGCGCAGAAATTGCAGCGCAGCAAACTGCTGGATCAGTTGCAGAGCCAGGAAAAGATCATTGCTCAGGCAAGTCGTCAGCTGCGAGATACCCGCAATAGTCTCACTGCCCTGAATGATGAGATGAAACAACTCGCCACCTCCATCGCCCGGCTTGAAAAACAGCAAACCCGCCAGGAAAACCTGCTTTCTGAGCAACTTGATGCGGCATTTCGTCAGGGTCAGCACAGCGGCGTGCAGCTTCTGATGGGCGGTGAAGAGAGCCAGCGCAGTGAGCGTATTCTGGCCTATTTCGGCTATCTGAACGCTGCCCGCCAGAAAAGTATCGAATCGCTGCAAAAGACGCGACAGGATTTAGACCAGCAACGCGCCTCGCTGGAGCAGAAGCAGCAGCAGCAGAAAGAGTTATTAGCGCAGCAGCAGGGGCAGCAGCAGAAGCTGCAACAGGCGAGCGACGCGCGTAAAAAGACCCTGACGTCACTGGAAAGCGCGCTGGAAAAAGATCAGGCCGATCTGGTCGAGATGCGCCAGAACGAAAGCCGTCTGCAGGATAAGATCGCCCGGGCGGAACGTGAGGCGCGCGAGCGCGCAGCTCGTGAAGCGCGCGAGGCGGAAAAAGTGCGTCAGCGTCAGGCGCAGGCGAAAGCCAAAGGCTCCAGCTATCAGCCGACTCAGAGCGAACGTGAACTGGTAGCCCGCACGGGTGGACTGGGGCGCGCGGGCGGACAGGCGTTGTGGCCGGTGCGCGGACGCATTGAACATCGCTTTGGTGAACAGCTGCAGGGTGAACTGCGCTGGAAAGGACTGGTGATTGATGCGCGGGAAGGCACCGAGGTGAAAGCGATTGCCGATGGTCGTGTGCTGATGGCCGACTGGTTGCAGGGCTACGGTCTGGTGGTGGTGCTGGAGCACGGTAAAGGTGATATGAGCCTGTATGGCTACAACCAAAGTGCGCTGGTGAGCGTGGGTACGCAGGTGAAGGCAGGACAGCCTATCGCACTGGTGGGCACCAGTGGTGGCCGCGGTACCCCGTCGCTCTATTTTGAAATCCGACGTCAGGGACAGGCCGTCAATCCACTCCCGTGGTTAGGAAAATAAGTTTTGCTGCAACGTCGAAAAATCTCCGTTCTGTTGAGCGCCTTACTGTTCAGCTATGCTGCACAGGCGGGCAAACTGGCCATTGTCATCGATGATGTCGGCTATCGCCCTGCCGAAGAGAACAAAGTCCTGCAGATGCCGCAGGCCATTTCAGTGGCGGTCTTGCCCAACGCACCCCATGCGCATGAGATGGCGACTAAAGCACATCAGAGTGGTCATGAAGTCCTGATCCATCTGCCGATGGCGCCGCTCAGCAAACAGCCGCTGGAAAAAGATACCTTAACGCCGGAGATGAGCAGTGAAGAGGTTACCCGCATCATGCGTAATGCGGTTAACAACGTGCCTTATGCCGTCGGTCTGAACAACCATATGGGCAGCAGGATGACCTCAAGCCTGCCCGGCATGCAGAAAGTGATGCAGGCGCTGAACCACTACAATCTCTACTTCCTGGATAGCATGACCATCGCTAACAGTCAGGCGATACCTGCCGCGCAGGGTACCCAGGTCAAGGTGTTAAAACGCCGGGTATTCCTTGATGACAGCCAGGATATTAACGCCATTCGCCAGCAGTTCAGCCGGGCGGTGAAGCTGGCGCAGCGCGACGGTTATGCGATTGCCATTGGCCATCCCCATCCGACTACCGTTCGGGTGCTGCAGCAGATGTTACCCACGCTGCCAGCCGACATTACGCTGGTTCGCCCCAGCCAGCTGCTGAACGAATCACTGCGAAGCGGCTCACCGACGCCTGCCGCTCCGGCAAAACCGGTGCCACCACGCTTCCAACCTGCCGGCTTGTGTAAAGCGAAACAGCCACTGGCACCGGTTCCGGCGACCCGAGCCTTAGCGGTAATCGCTGAAAGTGTGAATCACAGCCCACTGTTTACCACGCTAAAAAATCTCTTCTGATTTGCTATGAATGCTAAGTCTCAGGCTTAGCGTTCATTTATACGCAGAAATTACTATAATCCAGGGTCGGACAATAACGGGCTGTGCGGAAACAGTGATAGGGATGACGATAAATAAACAAAAAATCCTGCTGCTGGATAACGGCAGAGAGTGGGGCGGCGGCACCAACAGTATGCTGGAGCTGCTGAAACGTATCGATCGTCAAAAATTTGATATCACCTGCTGCTTCTACCACAACTACAGCCGTGGTAACGACGAAACGATTGAGGCCACGCTGAATGCGCTGGCCATTCCGGTCTTTTTTATTCCGCAAATCAAACAGCCACGCTGGGCAAAACTTGTTAAAGAAGCCGTGCGGGCGCTGCTGTTTTTCAACAAAAAGCTTAAGAAGCGTGTTATCGACGAGATTGATACGCGCTGGCGAATTATGCCTAATGCCAGCAAAATTAATTCCCTGCTGCAGTTGGGTAACTTCGACACGCTCTATATGAATAACCAGCCCAGTACTAATGTGGAAGGTTATCTGGCCGCGCGCAGCCTTGACGTTGCGGTGGTTCAACACTGCCGTATCGATCCGGTTCTGGAACCGCGGCTGGTCAGCATGGTGAATCAAGATTGCCAGGCTGTGATTGCCGTATCTCAGGGCGTCAATAACACCCTGCGTCGCCATGGTATCGATGCGGAACGCTGTTTTACCGTCAGTAATGCCATCGACGTTCACCAGACTCTGCCCGACCGCCTTGAAGTCCGCCAGCGTTTCAAACTCTCCCCTTCGACCTTCGTATTTGGCACTATCGGCTCTCTGATATTGCGCAAATCTAATCACCATATCCTGCAGGCGCTGGGCCGTTTTAAACGCGCCAATCCCGATGCAGACTGGCGGATGGTGATTGTCGGCGCAGGTCCGGAACTTCAGCATCTGCTGCAACTTGCGACTGCAGAGAACATCCAGCATCACGTGGTTTTTACGGGCTTTCAGAACAATGCTCTCGATTACCTCACGGCTTTTGATGCGTTTATTCTGGCCTCACGCAGTGAAGGCTTACCCCGGGTTGTGCTGGAGGCGATGCTGGTAAATACCGCCGTTGTGGGCTCCCGTGTGGTCGGCACTGCCGAATTGATCAGTCATGACGAAACCGGGCTGCTGTTTGATTATGGCAACGTGGTACAACTGACCCAGCACCTGACCGCACTATGGCAGGATGCGGATTTGCGTCAACGCCTGATCAATGCGGCAGCGAAACGCGTACGTGAACAGTACGCCATTGAAACCTATATCAGCGGCGTCGAGAATATTCTGCAAAGCGTCGCCAAAAAGAAACCTCATGCTTAATTTTTTAAATCCCCGTTACCGCCATATCAGAGCGCGCCATAACCTGCCTTATTCGCAAAAAGAGGTTCAGGGCACTGTGCCGGTCACGTCTGTCGTGATCCCCTGCACCGGCGCGGACTATATTGAAGAGGCTTTGCTAAGTGCCGATTTTGCGGCACGTTTCGCGACGGAGGCAAAAGAGGTCGTGATTGTCAGCGATCAGCCAGCGCACGCCTTTGGTAACCTGCCCGCTAAAACCCGCGTGGCGACGCTGGATGTGCCGCACCGGGAAGAGAGTTATCGCTATAAGCAGATCTATCGCAGTCGTTTGATCAAATTGCAGGCGCCCTTGCAGGCAGAAGGCGACGGTATTCTGATGATCGATTCCGACCTCAATCTGCTTAAGATGCCGCAGATCATGATGAAGCCGGACCATCTCTATTCCAGCTTCCGTCAGGGGAAAATGATTGCCAAGCTGGACGGTGCGCCGCAAGAGGCGATTCCCGCCTACTATCCGCACAGTATCCGGCCTTATCTGGTGGACCACGTGAATGGCGCTTACCTGGCTGCCACCCGTGAAGTCTGGCAGCGTATTTCGCCACTGTGGCTGACGCTGTTTAATGACACCTGGAATTTAATGAACGACAGCCAGCCGCCGACCGATCAGCTGCCGCTCGCGGTGTTGCTGGATATGCTGGATATTAAAACCGTCAATCTGGGCGAATGGGCTAACTGGCCGGTCTCCAAGAAAATCGGTGGTCAGTCAGCAGTCATCCCGCCGGAAGTGGTTGGCGCGCATGGCGGCTTTCCGCTGTCGGAATGGCAAAAATACCTTGCTGACCCGCAGCAGCCGCTGAACTTCAAAGGCCAGGACTACACGCGCAAAGTGCGCTACCTGACCGACGAAGAGAAGAAGCAAAGCTAATCCTGCGGCCGCCGTGCCAGCGGCCGTTGTTTTAATCCCAGCTTAGTATCACTTTCCCCGAGCGTCCTGAACGCATCTCATCAAAGCCCTGCTGGAAATCGTCGATACCGTAGCGATGCGTAATGACCGGCGTTAAATCGAGACCGGACTGAATCAGCGCCGCCATTTTGTACCAGGTTTCAAACATCTCACGGCCATAAATGCCTTTGATAAAAAGCCCCTTGAAGATCACCTGATTCCAGTCGATCGCCATTTCACCCGGCGGGATACCCAGCAGTGCGATCCGCCCACCGTGATTCATCACCTCCAGCAGTGAACGGAAGGCAGGAGGCGCGCCCGACATCTCCAGTCCGACATCAAATCCTTCCGTCATCCCCAGCGAGTGCATCACGTCCCGCAGATCTTCATTCGCCACATTGACCGCACGTGTGACGCCCATTTTCCGCGCCAGTGCCAGGCGATACTCATTGATGTCCGTGATCACCACATTGCGTGCGCCGACGTGGCGACAGACTGCAGCGGCCATGATGCCGATTGGACCTGCACCCGAGATCAGGACATCCTCGCCGACCAGGTCGAACGAGAGCGCGGTGTGCACTGCGTTGCCGAACGGATCAAAGATTGCCGCCAGTTCATCGGAAATATTGTCGGGAATTTTAAATGCATTAAAGGCGGGGATGACCAAATACTCCGCAAAGCAGCCCTGACGGTTAACGCCCACACCCATCGTGTTACGGCATAAATGAGTGCGTCCGGCGCGGCAGTTGCGACAGTGTCCACAGGTAATGTGCCCCTCGCCCGAAACCCGATCTCCAATCGTAAAGCCTTTCACTTCCTGTCCAATCGCGACCACTTCACCTACATACTCATGCCCGACAATCATCGGCACCGGAATGGTTTTGCGCGACCAGTCATCCCAGTTGTAGATATGAACATCGGTGCCGCAGATGGCGGTTTTACGGATCTTAATCAGCAGATCGTTATGCCCTGGCTCAGGAACCGGGGCATCGGTCACCATCCAGATGCCCGCTTCCTTCTTCAGTTTGGCGAGTGCTTTCATGACGGACTCCTCAGGCGACGACGCCCAGTTGTTTGCCGATGCGGGTAAAGGCCGCCACCGCACGCTCCAGCTGTTGCTGGGTGTGCGCCGCAGAGATCTGGGTGCGGATGCGTGCCTGACCTTTTGGCACCACCGGATAGAAGAAACCGGTCACGTAGATGCCTTCCTGTTGCAGCAGGCGGGCAAACTCCTGGGCAACACTGGCTTCACCCAGCATCACCGGGATAATGGCGTGATCGGCCCCCGCCAGCGTAAAGCCTGCCGCCGTCATCTGCTCGCGAAAGTAACGGGCGTTGTCCCACAGACGCTGACGCAGTCCGTCACCTTCACTGAGCAGATCCAGCACCCGCAGCGAGGCGGCCACAATGGCCGGCGCCAGCGAGTTAGAGAACAGATAGGGACGGGAACGCTGACGCAGCCACTCCACCACTTCGGCCTTTGCTGCGGTGTATCCACCGGACGCGCCGCCGAGTGCTTTCCCTAGCGTGCCGGTAATGATGTCGACCCGGCCCATGACGTCGCAATATTCATGGGTGCCGCGTCCAGCGTTCCCGACAAAACCCACCGCATGGGAATCATCTACCATCACCAGCGCGGAGAATTCATCGGCCAGATCGCAGATGGCGGGCAGATTTGCAATCACCCCATCCATTGAGAAGACGCCATCGGTGGCGATCAGGATATGACGGGCACCTTTATCGCGTGCTTCCTGCAGACAGATCCGCAGCTCTGCCATGTCATTATTGGCATAGCGATAACGCTGCGCTTTGCACAGCCGGACGCCGTCGATAATGGAGGCATGATTCAGCGCATCCGAGATCACCGCATCCTGCGCATCAAGCAGGGTTTCGAACAGACCGCCGTTGGCGTCGAAGCAGGAGGAGTAGAGAATGGCATCCTCCATCCCGAGAAACGCTGCCAGCCGCTTTTCCAGCTGCTTATGGCTGTCCTGCGTGCCGCAGATAAAGCGCACCGACGCCATGCCGAAACCATGCGAATCCATCCCCTCTTTCGCCGCCTGAATCAGCGCCGCATGGTTCGCTAAACCTAAGTAGTTATTGGCGCAGAAGTTAATCACTGCCGGATCGCTGCCAACCGCGATCTCCGTCTGCTGAGCAGAGGTGATGATCCGCTCCTGTTTAAACAGTCCTTCCTGACGTGCATCATCAAGTTGCTGACGAAGTTGTTGATAAAATTGCGCAGGCATCATTGCTCTCCTCAGATGGCAAAAATCTGGCATATCTTACTGAACAGGCCGCTTCTTCACGATAAATCGCCCAACAGAATGTCATTTTTGCAGCATAGTTCACGCCACGACGATGTACGCATAACGCGTTACAGAGTCATCTGGCTGTCTGCACCCTGATGAAATGTTATGATGTGAGGTATTCGTGTGTGAAACCTCCTGTTTCACCCCACAACGTTGAAGGTAACAACATGATTATCGTAACTGGCGGCGCAGGAATGATTGGCAGCAACATCGTCAAAGCGCTGAACGATCGCGGTCACACCGACATTCTGGTGGTGGATAATCTGAAGGATGGCACCAAGTTTGCCAATTTAGTCGACCTGGATATTGTCGATTACATGGACAAAGAAGAGTTCCTGATGAGCGTGATCGCGGGCGATGATTTAGGCCCGATCGAAGCGGTCTTCCATCAGGGCGCCTGCTCCTCCACCACTGAGTGGGATGGCAAGTACATGATGGAGAACAACTATCAGTATTCCAAAGAGCTGCTGCACTTCTGCCTTGAGCGCGAGATCCCGTTCCTTTACGCCTCTTCCGCAGCCACTTACGGTGGACGCAACGAGAATTTCATCGAAGAGCGGCAGTATGAACAGCCGCTGAATGTCTATGGCTACTCCAAGATGCTGTTCGACCACTACGTCCGTCAGATGCTGCCGGAAGCGAACTCGCCGGTGTGCGGCTTCCGCTATTTCAACGTCTACGGCCCGCGCGAAGGCCATAAAGGCAGCATGGCCAGTGTTGCCTTCCATCTGAACACGCAGATCAGCAACGATGAAAATCCAAAACTGTTTGAAGGCAGCGATGGCTTTAAACGTGATTTCATCCACGTTGATGATGTGGCAGAAGTGAATCTGTGGTGCTGGGAAAATGGCGTCTCCGGAATTTATAACTGTGGTACAGGCCGCGCCGAATCCTTCCAGGAAGTGGCTGATGCGGTACTGAAGTTCCACCAGAAAGGTCAGATCGAGTACATCCCGTTCCCGGAAAAACTCAAAGGACGCTATCAGGCTTATACCCAGGCCGATCTCACTAAATTGCGTGCTGCCGGTTACGACAAGCCCTTTAAAACGGTGGCGCAGGGCGTCGCTGAATATATGGTCTGGCTGAACCGCAACGCATAAAGGAAGCTGCTCCGGCGATGAAAATTCTGGTAATCGGCCCGTCGTGGGTCGGCGATATGATGATGTCGCAAAGTCTCTATCGCACACTCAAGGCCGAACATCCGGATGCAGTGATTGATGTGATGGCACCGGCATGGTGCCGTCCGTTGCTGTCACGCATGCCGGAGGTGAATCAGGCGCTGGCGATGCCGCTCGGGCATGGCGCACTGGAGATTGGTGAGCGTCGCCGGCTGGGGAAAGTGCTGCGCGCCAGTCACTACGACCGTGCTTATGTGCTGCCTAACTCCTTTAAGTCGGCGCTGGTCCCCTTCTTTGCCGGAATAAAACGCCGCGTCGGCTGGCGCGGTGAAATGCGCTATGGCCTGCTGAACGATTTGCGGGTGCTGGATAAAACCGCGTTTCCACTCATGGTTGAGCGCTACATTGCGCTGGGCTACGACACACCGGTTGCCTCGGCAGCGCAGCTGCCACAGCCGCTGTTGTGGCCAAAGCTGCAGGTTGAAGAGCAGGAAAAGATTGAAACCGCCGCACAGTTTCAGCTGGCGGCAACCCGTCCGATCATCGGTTTTTGTCCGGGTGCCGAATTTGGTCCGGCCAAACGCTGGCCGCACTATCACTACGCCACGCTGGCCCGTCAGTTGATTGCTGAAGGCTTCCAGATTGTGCTGTTTGGCTCCGCCAAAGATCGCCCGACCGGCGACGAGATTATCGCTGCGCTGCCAGAAGATGCACGCGGCCACTGCCGTAATTTGGCCGGTGAAACCCAGCTGGAGCAGGCAGTGATTCTGCTGGCGCAATGCCGGGCCGTGGTCAGTAACGATTCCGGCCTGATGCATATTGCTGCGGCGCTGGACCGTCCGCTGGTGGCGCTCTATGGGCCGAGCAGCCCTGACTTTACGCCGCCGCTTGCAAAACAGGCGCGTATTATTCGCCTGATTACCGGCTATCACAAAGTGCGTAAAGGCGATGCCGACCAGGGCTATCACCAGAGCCTGATCGATATTCAGCCTGAGCGCGTACATCAGACGCTGAGCGAACTGCTCGCACCACAGGAGGTGCCATGCACGTCCTGATTGTTAAAACCTCTTCAATGGGCGATGTACTGCATTCACTGCCGGCACTGACCGATGCGATGCATGCTATCCCCGGCATCCGTTTCGACTGGGTGGTGGAAGAGAACTTCGCGCAGATCCCTGGCTGGCATCCTGCGGTCGATAAGGTGTTACCGGTCGCAATCCGCCGCTGGCGCAAACACTGGTTTGGCAGTCAGCAGCGTGAAGAGCGTGTGCTGTTTAAGCGCGCGTTACAGTCGCGTGAGTACGATGTCGTCATTGATGCGCAGGGGCTAATCAAAAGTGCCGCGCTGGTTACCCGCTTATCGAAAGGGGTAAAGCACGGGCAGGACAGCCGTAGCGCGCGTGAGCCGTTTGCCAGCTGGTGGTATGACGTCCGCCATGAAGTCAGTAAGCGACAACACGCGGTTGAGCGAACGCGTGAACTGTTCGCCAAAAGCCTGGGCTATGAAAAGCCGCAAAGTCAGGGTGACTACGCGATTGCCGGACACTTTCTGCATCATCTGTCCGCTGACGCACATCATTATCTGGTCTTTCTGCATGCCACGACACGTGACAACAAGCACTGGCCGGAATCCCACTGGCGTCAGCTGATTGAGCTGGTGCAGCCCAGCGGGCTGCGGGTGAAATTGCCCTGGGGTGCAGAACATGAGCATCAACGCGCCTTGCGTCTTGCTGAAGGCTTTGAGCATGTTGAGGTGCTGCCTAAGCTGACGCTGGAAGCGATAGCCCAACAGCTGGCGGGCGCACGGGCGGTGGTCTCGGTCGATACCGGATTAAGTCACCTGACGGCGGCACTGGATCGTCCCAACCTCACGCTGTATGGCCCGACCGATCCTGGTTTGATTGGTGGTTATGGGCAGAACCAACAGGCACTGAGCGCCCCGAATCATAATCTGGCGGAGCTGACTGCTGACGCGGTGGCAGAAAAACTTCAGGCCGTTATCAGGGAAAATACGCCATGAACTATGTGCTGATCTATCTGCTGCTGGTGCCTTTGCGGACGGTAATGCGGCTGTTTTACCGTCCAACCGGACGCAGCTTAATCATTCAGACGGCAAAGATTGGTGATTTCATCAATATCACCCCGATGCTGCGCGCCCTGGGCCAGTCTGAACTGCTGATCAGCAAGGCGGTCGAGCCGCTGGTGCGTTACGATGACACGGTCAGCCGTTACTTTCTGATTGAAGATGCTAAACGCAGCTTTTTTGCCAAACTGAAGCTCGCGTTCACGCTGATGAACCGTTATGACAACGTTTATCTGGTGCAGCCCAACAGCGTGAACCTGTTTTTCGCCGCGTTATGTAACGCACCGAACAAGCAGTTTCTGCGCACCTATGTGCGTAAGTCTTACCATGCAACCTTCTATCGCAGCGCCAGCGGCATTGTCGACCATAGCAAAACGGATTTAACGCTCGACAGTTATCTGAAGCTGATTAACCGTGACTACCGCTATACCGACTTTCCCAAACATGCGACCTCGCCGCTCTTGCAGCCGGCTGAGCCGCCCGCCGCGCTGCGTAATCCGCGCAGCGGCATTAAAATAGGTATCAGTATTTCTGCCGGTAATCGGGCCAAAACCATTCCTGCCAGCATCTGGCAGCAGCTGATGGCGTCGCTGGCTGAGCTGCCCTGCACCTTTTATGTCTTTGGCCCACCGGCTGAGCAGCCTTGGCTGGATGAGTTACTGAGCCTGACCGGCCCCAAAGAGAATATTGTCAGCCTGATTGGTGAGCTGAAACTGGAAGAGGTTCCCTGGGCCATTGCGCAGATGGATTTCTATATCGCCTCTGATTCTGGCAATGCGTATATTGCTGATGCCCAGCAGATTCCGGTGATCATGCTTTACGGGCCGTGTGAAGTCAGGGAGCAGCGTCCGGTCAATAACGTGTTGTTTATCGGACCCGATAATATTGCGGCCTCGACGTTCGTTTTTGCTACCCGTTTTAAGTTTGATCAGCCCGCTGAAAAATTATTCGGGCTGGATCATGATAAACTGACTAGAATACAAACGTTTATTACTCATAATCTGGAATAGTGAAGCGTAATGGCAATTACCCCTCTTGCTGATGCCGTTCAGCAAAGTCAGCTGCTGGTCAACACGCTTGCTGACACGGATGATAATCCGGTTCACGTTGCGTTTGGCATCAACCACGCCTACGCGCGTGGCCTGGGCATTACGCTGTTTTCACTTCTCCATCATCATCCTGATACCGCGTTCCACGCCCATATTTTCTCCGATTCCCTGCGTGATGGAGATGTGCAAAAACTGCGCTTGCTGGCCACAGGCCACCGTCTGGCGATTACGTTGCATATTTTTAACAGTGCCTGGGTTGATCAGTTGCCTGCTGTGGGTCGCTATCCTAAAAGCATCCACTACCGCTTCCTGATCCCTGAAACTGTGGCGAGCTACAGCGATCGGGTGATCTATATTGATGCTGATACGCTTGTAGTGGGCGACTACTCTCCTCTGTTTACTCTGGACATCACGGATTACACGCTGGCGGCCTGTAACGACACACCACGTGCGCGGCAGAACCAGTGCGCAAGGCTGGGGCTGAAGCATCATCACTATTTCAACTCCGGTTTTATGCTGATCAATATTCCGCGCTGGCTCGAAAGGCAGACTACGGCGCGCATTACCGACGTGCTGGTGACGCGGGGCGCAGAGTTTGGTTTTCCCGATCAGGATGCGCTAAATATCGTGCTGGAGGATGAGACTCTGATCCTGCCGGACCGCTATAACCAGATTTACGACATCATCGCCAATAAAGTCTGGGATCATACTGCCGTTTCAGCGGACACCGTGATGATTCACTACACCGGTAAATGCAAACCCTGGCATGCCTGGGCCGGCAGCGATCTTGCCCAGCTATATTATAGCTATTACCAGCGCTCGCCCTGGGCTTCACAACCACTTGATACGCCCAGACATTATAAAGAGATGAAGCGCTTCGCCCGTATAAAGTGGCATCAGAAACAGTATGCTGAAAGCATGAGCTGGATGATGAAGTATGTCAGTCTCAAGTTTTTTAAGCAGAGCGAGCAGTAGTGCTCTCAGGTTTATCAGATTGATGCAGGCGCGGTTATTTCAGCGCCTGACTTTCCCGTCATTTATCCCGCCTGCTGCTTACCACGATATCTTATAAAAAAGACGCTGAATGAACACCGGCATAATAATCTGTTTACCTGTAAAGCGACTTTGCGTAAAAAAAGCGCATATAGCGCATTATTATTGTCGGGCGTGGTTTTTAGTAAAGCAGGAAAGCTACACCGTCTTATAATCGTGAACTTCCTGATTCCATTCTGCTGATTTGGAAATGATTTATGACGAGGCAACGCCCTTTCGCAGTGAGTTCAACGCGGGTGAAGATAGTGTGATGAGTACTTCTCCTTTGCTGAGTATCATTACGCCGATGTTCAATGCGGGCAGCATGTTTGACGAGTTCATGCAGTCACTGCTGGCGCAGACGCTGACCGCTCTGGAGATCATCATTGTCGATGACGGTTCCACCGACGGCTCAGGTGAGCGCGCTGACCTGTATGCACAGCAGCACGCTCATATTCGTGTGATTCATCAGGAAAATGGCGGCGTGTCGCGCGCCCGTAACGCCGGTCTGGCGATAGCCCGTGGGAAATATGTCACCTTCCCGGATGCAGATGACACCATGCAGCCCGAGATGTATCAGACGCTGGTGACGATGGCAGAAGCGGACAATCTGGATGCGGCACAGTGCAACGCCGAGTGGTTTTTCAAACACAGCCAGCGGGTAAAACCGCTGATTCCGCTGGACCGTTTGCGCAGTACGCCGGTGCTGAGCGGTGCCGACTGGCTCAATACCGCGTTGAAAACCCGTCGTTATATGCACGTGGTCTGGCTGGGCATCTACCGCCGGGCATTGATTGAGCAGCATCAGTTGCAGTTTGAACCCGGCCTGCATCATCAGGATATTCCCTGGACCACCGAATTTATGCTGCTGGCGAAACGCGTACGTTATACCGACGCCGTGCTCTATCGCTACTATATGCACGACGCCTCCATCAGCAACCGCAAACGGACCGGCGAGCGCAACGTGGAATATCAGCGTCACTACCTGAAGATTGCGCGGCTGCTGGAAGAGCTTAACAATCGCTATCGTGACCGCGTGAAAATCTACCCGTCGTTTCACTATCAGGTGACCCATGAAGCGCTCAGCGTTTGTCACAGTGTGAGGCGTGAGCCTGATGCCCGCGCACGCCAGGCAATCATTGCCGATCTGTTCACGACCGGTACACACCTGCGCATGTTACGTAATGCCCGGGGAATTAAGCAGTGGTATCAGTTGCTGTTGTGGCTTGCCCGGCTCTATCGCTGGCGTGATAAATAACCTTTGAGGCTGGCTTTATCCTAAAAAGGGTTTGCCCTACAATCGGTTCACTGAATTCTGAGAACTCTTGTTTATGGCCAGCCTGATTCCAGCAAACTTCTCTCCAAAAAATATATTACTGATTAAGCTGCGCCATCATGGTGACATGCTGCTCACAACGCCCGCCATCAATGCGCTTCATGAGCGTTATCCGCAGGCCAGCATCGACGTGTTGCTCTATAAGGAGACGCGTCCGATGCTGGAGGCGCATCCGGCCATCCGCCATTTGCACGTCATCGATCGCAAATGGAAGCAGGAAGGCACCTGGCGCAAGCTGGGCCATGAGCGTGCATTAATTCGCGCCGTGCGCGACGCCCAGTATGATCTGGTGATCAATCTGGCCGATCAGTGGCGCGCTGCTCAGATTACCCGTCTCTCTGCGGCACCCGTTCGCATCGGTTTTGCCTATAAAAAACGCGATAACGTGCTGTGGCGATGGTGTCACAACTGCCTGGTCCCCACACACAATCACAGCAAACTGCATACCGTTGAGCAGAATATGTCGGCGCTGGCGCCCCTCGGCATCAGCAGCGAAGGCGCTCGCGTATCAATGCACTACAGCGATGCTGACCAGCAAATTGTGCTGGCCCGACTGGCGGAACATCATGTCACTGCGCCCTATATTGTGGTGCAGCCGACCTCACGCTGGGGCTTCAAATGCTGGGAAGAGGAGAGCGTTGCGGCCACACTTGATCAGCTGGCGCAACCGGGCCGCAAAGTGGTGCTGACCGCCGGGCCGGACAAGCAGGAGCTGGCGATGATTAACCGCATTCGCGCGCGCTGTGTATCAAAGGATGTGGTTTCGCTGGCGGGTCAGTTCACGCTGCCGCAGCTGGCGGCATTGATCGATCATGCCCGTCTGTTTATTGGCGTCGACTCTGCGCCGATGCATATGGCTGCTGCGCTTGAAACGCCCTGCATTGCACTGTTTGGCCCGACCAAGTTGCAGCACTGGCGGCCCTGGGGTGACAACAATCATGTTATCTGGGCGGGCGATTATGGCCCGCTGCCCTCACCCGATTCCATCGACACCAAAACTGACCAGCGTTATCTCTCGGCCATTCCGGTAAAGGATGTGGTCGCGGCAGCGAGGAGCTACCTGAATGAGTAAGTTACGGCTGGCGATTGTCCGGCAGAAATATCGTCCGGATGGCGGTGCTGAACGTTTTATCTCACGCGCGCTGGAGGCGCTGGGCAGCGAAAAGCTCGATCTCAACATCATTACCCGCAGCTGGCAGGGCACGCCCAACCCAGACTGGCATCTGCATATCTGTAATCCGGCAAAGCTAGGCCGGGTCTCCCGTGAGCGCGGTTTTGCCCGGGCAGCACGCGCCTGCTGGGAGCGCGAAAAGTTTGATATTGTACAAAGCCATGAGCGCATTGCGGGCTGTGACATTTTCCGTGCGGGTGATGGCGTGCATCGCGTGTGGCTGGAACAGCGCGCCCGC
Source organism: Pantoea sp. 9140 (assembly GCF_000745295.1). Classification (NCBI taxonomy): domain Bacteria; kingdom Pseudomonadati; phylum Pseudomonadota; class Gammaproteobacteria; order Enterobacterales; family Erwiniaceae; genus Pantoea; species Pantoea sp. 9140. Next base: position 3,754,648 of record NZ_JQNO01000001.1, read on the forward strand.
ATCGTCTCATCCTGGCAACGGCTGAGTGCTGCACTCAGTCCTTATCACCGCTATGTTCTGCAGGCGGAAGCGGAGATGTTCAACTCTCCGACGCTGAAAGCGGTGATCTGTAATTCAGAGATGGTAAAGCGCGATATCCTGCGTTGCTTTTCGCTCGACGCCGGAAAAATCCATGTCATTCATAACGCTATCGACGCCAGTCGTTTCCAGCCCGCTACGGAAGCTGCCCGTCGCGCCACCCGTCAGCAGCTGTCACTGCCCGATGCAGCGACCGTACTGATTTATGTCGGCTCCGGCTTTGAGCGCAAAGGACTGAAAGCGGCGATACAGGCGCTGGCTGCCAGCGATCGTTATCTGATTGTAGTGGGCCAGGATAAACAATTACAACGTTATCAGCAGCTGGCAAACCAGCTTCACTGCCTGGACCGCCTGCGCTTTGTCGGCGTACAGCAGAATGTGCAGCCGTTCTATCACGCGGCGGATGGCCTGTTGCTGCCCACGCTCTATGATCCCTTTCCGAATGTGGTGCTGGAGGCGATGGCCTGCGGCTTACCGGTAATTACCAGCACCGGTTGCGGTGGCGCGGAATTTATTACTGCTGGTCAGGAAGGCTTCGTCTGTGATGCCCTGGATATCAATGGCTTAAATGATGCAATTAACGCCATACCGGCACTTTCCGTCGATTCACAAATGGGTGACGCGGCACGGCGAAAAATTGAGCCTTATGGTCCACAACGGCTGGCGCAGGCGCTGACTTCGCTTTATCAGCAGGTAGTGAGTAGCAACTGACAATGTGGGATGAGTGCATGCAGGGTTTCTGATACCATGCCGCCATCTCATTTTAATCTGTTTTTAGACGCGAACCTGCTGTAACGGTAACTATGACGACCATTTACACCGCATTGCTCTACTTCATTCAGCCACTGATCTGGCTGCGCCTGTGGCTGCGCGGTCGTAAAGCGCCTGCCTATCGCAAACGCTGGGCAGAACGCTATGGCTATTGTGTCGGCAAAGTGAAGCCTGACGGCATTGTGCTGCACTCGGTCTCTGTGGGTGAAACGCTGGCCGCGATTCCGCTGGTGCGCGCACTGCGTCATCGTTACCCGACCCTGCCGATTACCGTCACCACCATGACGCCAACCGGTTCTGAGCGGGCGCAATCTGCTTTTGGCAAAGATGTGCACCACGTCTATCTGCCTTATGATCTGCCAGGTTCAATTAATCGTTTTCTGGATACGGTTAATCCACGGCTGGTGATCATCATGGAAACGGAGCTGTGGCCGAACATTATCCGCATTCTGCACCAGCGCAACATTCCGCTGGTGATCGCCAATGCCCGCCTCTCGGCCCGCTCCGCCAAAGGCTATCGCAAGCTGGGTAAATTTATGCGCCAGCTGTTGCAGAGCATCACGCTGATTGCGGCACAGAATACGGAAGATGGCGACCGCTTCCTGAGTCTGGGCCTGAAACGTTCACAGCTGGCGATTACCGGCAGCCTGAAGTTTGATATTTCCGTGACGCCAGAACTGGCCGCCAGAGCGGTAACACTGCGTCGCCAGTGGGCGCCGCGTCGCCCGGTGTGGATTGCCACCAGCACGCACGAAGGCGAAGAGGCCATCGTGCTGGATACCCATCGTCGCCTGCTGCAGACGTTTCCGGATCTGCTGCTGATTCTGGTTCCCCGCCATCCTGAACGCTTTAACGATGCGCGCGAACTGACGCAGGAACGCGGCTTCAGCTTTATCCTGCGCAGCAGCGGTGAGATCCCTTCGGGTTCCACGCAGGTGGTCATCGGCGACTCAATGGGTGAACTTATGCTGCTTTACGGCATCGCCGATCTGGCGTTTGTCGGCGGCAGCCTGGTTGAGCGGGGCGGACACAACCCGCTGGAACCCGCGGCCCATGCCCTTCCGGTGCTGATGGGGCCTCACATCTGGAACTTCAAAGATATCTGCAGCAAGTTGCAGGAAGGCCAGGGTCTGATCACCGTCACCGACGTGATTTCACTGGAAAAAGAGGTCACCAACCTGTTACAGGATGATGATTACCGCCGTTATTACGGACGCCATGCGGTAGACGTACTGCACCAGAACCAGGGTGCGCTTCAGCGTCTGCTACAGTTACTCGAACCGCATCTGCCACCACGGGCCCACTAATGTCAGCACGCCAGCGTCTTTCTGTGGTGATGATCGCCAAAAATGAAGCGGAGCTGCTGCCGGCTTGTCTGGCCTCAGTCAGCTGGGCCGACGAAATTATTGTGCTGGATTCTGGCAGCAGTGACGACAGTGTTGAGATCGCCACGCAGGCTGGGGCGCAGGTCTATAAAAGTGATGACTGGCAGGGCTATGGCATTCAGCGCCAGCGCGCACAGGGCTATGCCACCGGCGACATGATTCTGATGATCGATGCAGATGAGCGTGTTTCACCCGAACTGCGTGCCGCGATTGAGCAGGTGCTGGTCGCCCCACCCAGCCACACGGTTTACAGCCTGGGCCGCAGTAATCTGTTTCTCGGCCGCTTTATGCGCCACAGTGGCTGGTATCCCGACCGCGTGATGCGTCTCTATCCACGCACCTTCCATTACAATGACAATCTGGTGCATGAATCACTGCAGAGTGACGGCGCACCGGTGGTGGCGTTGCCTGGCGCTCTGGAACATCTGACCTGCCGCGATTTAATCGCCTTTCAGCGCAAACAACTGGCCTATGCTGAAGCCTGGGCCACGGAACGTCACCAGCGCGGTAAGCGTTGCGGCCTCTTTTCTGTGTTCAGCCATACGCTGGGCGCGTTTGTTAAAACGTTGCTGCTGCGTGCCGGTTTTCTCGACGGCAAACAGGGCTGGATTCTGGCGGTGGTCAACGCGCAATATACCTTCAATAAATATTCAGCCCTCTGGGCGCTGAATCACGCTTCGGCAAAAGGGCGAGTATGACCACTAAAGCCATCTATCCCGGTACGTTTGATCCTGTAACGCTCGGTCATCTCGACATCGTGACGCGGGCAGCGCAGATGTTTGATCAGGTGATTCTGGCCATTGCTGCCAGCCCCAGTAAAAAACCGATGTTCAGCCTGGATGAGCGCGTGGCGCTGGCCGGTCAGGTGGTGGCCCATCTGCCGAACGTTGAGGTGATCGGCTTCAGCGACCTGATGGCAAATTTCGCCCGTGACCAGCAGGCGAATGTGCTGGTCCGTGGCTTGCGTGCGGTGTCAGACTTTGAATATGAAATGCAGCTGGCGCAGATGAATCGTCACCTGCTGCCAACGCTGGAGAGTGTGTTCCTGATGCCGTCTGAAGGCTTCTCGTTTATCTCCTCTTCGCTGGTCAAAGAGGTGGCGCGTCACAGCGGCGATGTTTCCGCCTTTCTGCCCGCGCCCGTGCATCAGGCACTGCTGGCTAAACTGGCTTAATGCTGGCAGTTGGGGCACCAGTAGGTGCTGCGCTGCCCGTGCCTGCCGCTGATAATCGGCGTACCGCATGCCCGGCAGGGTTCACCGGCCCGGCCATAAACCTGCAACTGCTGGGCAAAATAGCCAGGCTTGCCGTCGGTCTGTAAGAAGTCACGCAGCGTAGTACCGCCCTGCTCAATTGAACGTAACAGCACCGCTTTAATGGTGTTGACCAGCAGCTCCGCTTCAGCCTGCGACAGACTACCTGCGGCACGATCGGGAAGGATCCCGGCGGTAAACAGTGACTCACTGGCGTAAATGTTGCCCACGCCCACCACCACTTTGTTATCCATCAGCCACTGCTTGATGAACGTCCGTTTGCCACGTGACTTATCAAACAGGTAAGCGCCGTCAAACTGGTCGCTAAGCGGCTCAGGCCCAAGATGTGCCAGCACGCTACTGCCCGTCAGATCGCTGCTCCAGAGCCAGGCACCAAAGCGGCGCGGGTCGGTGTAACGCAGTACTTTGCCGTTGCCCATCACCAAATCAACATGGTCATGCTTCGCTGCTGGCAGCTCCCCGGATAGCACGCGCAGGCTGCCCGACATGCCCAGGTGGATAATAATCCAGCCATGCGGCAGTTCCAGCAGCAGATATTTCGCCCGACGCTGCACGCTGAGCACCGGCTGATCGCTTAGCGCCAGGATCTCCTGCGAAACAGGCCATCGCAGACGTGAATTACGCACCACGGCGTGAAGAATGGTTTCACCGACCAAATGCGGCTCGATACCGCGGCGGCTGGTCTCAACCTCTGGCAACTCTGGCATACCTTCTCCTCAGCGTTTTACACAAACAAAAAACCCGGCCGGAGCCGGGTTTTTAGCAGGACACTAAAATTACTTAATTTTAGCTTCTTTGTAGATCACATGCTGACGTACAACCGGATCGAACTTTTTCAGTTCCAGCTTCTCTGGTTTAGTACGTTTGTTCTTCGTGGTGGTATAGAAGTGACCTGTACCAGCAGAGGAAACCAGCTTGATCTTCTCACGAATACCTTTAGCCATGATTCAGTTCCTTAGTACCTTAGTACTTCTCACCACGGGCACGCATGTCGGATAAAACCGTATCAATGCCCTTTTTATCAATAATGCGCATACCTTTAACAGATACACGCAGAGTAACGAAGCGCTTCTCGCTCTCAACCCAAAAACGGTGTGAGTGCAGGTTCGGAAGGAAACGGCGTTTCGTCGCGTTCATTGCGTGGGAACGGTTGTTACCCGTTACCGGACGCTTTCCAGTTACCTGGCAGACTCGTGACATGTCTATATCTCCAAAAATCAAATCAGCTCGAGCTTTAAAAATTAGGTTTTGGCCGCCTCGTCAGGCTTGCAGCCCGCCAGGCGAGTTCCATGGAACCCGCTAAGCTGGCCTAACCGCCAAACCCGAGATTCTCAAAGGTGGCGTAGTATACGCCGCTCAGCCCAAGTGCTCAAGTCCCGAACAGATAAAGATCCCGAATGATCGGGCAAAAAGCCGCCACCTGGCGCGAATTTTCCCTGAATCAGAGCCATCCCCGCTCAGCAAAGGAGGCATATTCGCCATGGCCAATCACCAGATGATCGAGCAGACGGATGTCGAATAGCTGACAGGCTTCGCTGACTTTATGGGTCACTTCACGGTCAGCACGGCTCGGTTCCGCCATCCCCGACGGATGATTGTGCGCCAGTATCAAGGCGGCTGCGTTGAGCTTCAGCGCTTCCCGGACGATCTCGCGGGGGTGAACTTCCACACTATTAATGGAGCCAGAGAACATATTCTGTGCCCGCAGCACCCGATGCTGATTATCCAGAAACAGGGCCATAAAGATCTCCCGTTCCTGGTGGGCTAACAGACTTTGCAGATACTGGCGTGTAATCTGTGGATTTTCCATCACGCTTTCGCGCGCCAGCTTACTGGCGAAAAAGCGCTTCGCCAGTTCGGCAATCGCGTGCAGTTGCGCCAGCTTGGCATCACCGACACCTTTAATTTTGCAAATTGCCGCTTTGTCTGACGTCATGAGCTGATAAAGCGAGCCAAATCCCTCCAGCATCTGCCCGGCCAGCTCAAGGACGTTCTGCCCCGGTGAGCCGGTGCGGAGAAAGATGGCCAGCAGTTCGGTATCGCTGAGCGAATGCGCGCCCAGTTTTTGCAGTTTTTCCCGTGGTCCCTTGATTTTCATCTTTGCTCTCCCTGAGATGCGCCTAGAGTGGCCCATCCTGAAGCGTACCGCTATCAGTGGCGCATCAATCTTCGAGGCGGCTCGCAAACGCAGTTGGTGAAAAGGCGCGTCCACGCTTTTGTGATAAAGTCCGTGCATTCGCCGCCGCGGGCGGCAGAGAGCTTAGTGAGGCCAACATCATGATGGGATTAGCCGGCAAAAAAATTCTTCTTGGCGTGAGCGGTGGTATCGCCGCTTATAAAGCACCTGAGCTGGTGCGTCGCCTGCGCGACCGCGGCGCTGATGTCCGCGTAATGATGACGGAGGGGGCAAAGGCCTTTATTACTCCGCTCAGCCTGCAGGCCGTTTCAGGCTATCCGGTGTTTGACGATCTGCTTGATCCGGCAGCGGAAGCGGCGATGGGTCATATTGAACTGGCAAAATGGGCCGACCTGATTGTGCTGGCACCCGCCACTGCCGACCTGATTGCCCGTATCACTGCCGGTATGGCAAACGATCTGGTGACCACCGCCGTCTTAGCGACGGCCTCACCCGTAGCGGTAGTGCCCGCAATGAATCAGCAGATGTATCGTGCGGCGGTGACCCAGTACAACCTGCAGACGCTGCATGAGCGTGGCGTGCTGATCTGGGGGCCGGACAGCGGCAGCCAGGCCTGCGGTGATGTCGGGCCGGGCCGGATGCTTGACCCGCTGGTGATTGTTGACCATGCGGTGCAGTGGGCGGCGCCCGTCAACGATCTGCAACATCTCAACATTATGATAACCGCCGGTCCAACCCGTGAGGCCCTGGACCCGGTGCGCTACATCTCGAATCACAGCTCCGGCAAAATGGGCTTTGCGATTGCCGCTGCTGCTGCCAGGCGCGGCGCACAGGTAATGCTGGTCAGTGGTCCGGTCAGCCTGGCTGCACCAGCGGGTGTGCGGCGCATTGATGTTACCAGCGCGCTGGAGATGCAGGCCGCCGTCATGAGCGAGATAGATAAACAACATATTTTCATTGCAAGCGCAGCCGTGGCAGACTACCGGGCAGCCGATATTGCGGCCGATAAAATCAAGAAACAGGGCGGCGATGATAACGTCACGCTGAACCTGGTAAAGAATCCCGATATTGTTGCCGGGGTTGCCGCACTTCAGGAAAACCGGCCATTTGTGGTTGGATTTGCTGCTGAAACACAGAATGTGGAAGAATACGCCCGGCAAAAACGGGTGCGCAAGAATCTGGACCTGATCTGCGCTAACGATGTCGCTAAAGCCGGACAGGGATTTAATAGCGACACCAATGCTCTTCACCTTTTTTGGCAGGATGGAGAAAAACGCTTACCGCTCAGCGATAAGTCTCTCCTTGGCCAACAATTAATAGACGAGATTGTCAGCCGTTATGATGAAAAAAATAGACGTTAAAATTCTGGATGCGCGTGTCGGCAAAGAGTTTCCACTGCCGACCTACGCCACGTCAGGTTCCGCTGGGTTAGATTTACGCGCCTGTATTGATGAGGTGCTCGACATCGCACCAGGCACAACCACGCTGGTCCCGACCGGTCTGGCGATTCATATCGCCGACCCCGATCTGGCCGCTGTGATCCTGCCGCGCTCCGGTCTTGGCCATAAACACGGCATCGTGCTGGGCAACCTGGTCGGGTTGATTGACTCCGACTATCAGGGACAGCTGATGGTGTCGGTCTGGAATCGCGGCCAGGAAAGTTTCTCTCTGCAACCCGGCGATCGCATGGCACAACTGGTCTTTGTACCGGTGGTACAGGCGGAATTTAACCTGGTCGACGATTTCGACGCTAGCCTGCGCGGCGAAGGCGGCTTCGGCCACTCAGGTCGCCAGTAACCCGCATTACCGACTTTCACTTACGCCCGTTATTTTTCCTCATCGCCATGGGACGCGTTCCTGTGGCAGATGCGTAGGTGTTGCCTGTTTTTAGGTGAATTTCAGGGGTTTTTAAGGTCATGGCAGAAAAAAAAGTCGCGAAGCGGAACCGTCGCGAAGAGATTTTGCAGGCGCTGGCACAGATGCTGGAGTCAGGTGATGGCAGTCAGCGCATTACCACCGCCAAGCTGGCAGCCACGGTAGGCGTTTCCGAAGCGGCGCTGTATCGTCACTTCCCCAGTAAGACACGCATGTTCGATAGCCTGATTGAGTTTATCGAAGACAGTCTGATTACCCGCATCAATCTGATCCTCAAAGATGAAAAAGAGACCATGACGCGCCTGCGTCTGATCGTGCAACTGATTCTGGGATTTGGTGAGCGTAATCCGGGACTGACGCGCATCCTGACCGGCCATGCGCTGATGTTCGAGCAGGACCGGCTGCAGGGACGTATTAATCAGCTGTTTGAGCGGATTGAAGTGCAACTGCGACAGGTGATGCGTGAACGGAAAATGCGTGAGGGCGAAGCTTTTCAGGCTGATGAGGCGTTACTGGCAAGCCAGCTGCTGGCTTTCTGTGAAGGTTTACTGTCGCGCTATGTCCGTTCTGAGTTTCGTTTCAGTCCCACCGCAGACTTTGAGGCTCGCTGGCCGCTGATGGCCGCTCAGCTGGTGTAAAGAGTCAAAGAAGGCGGGCATCGCGCCCGCCTCTGTTAAATCCCGTACGCTTTCTGATAGGCACGAACCTGAGCCAGATGATCGGCCATCTCCGGTTTCTCTTCCAGCCAGCTAATCAGGTCGGCCAGTGTGATAATGGCGGTCACTTTGCAGCCGTAATCACGTTCCACTTCCTGAATCGCCGACATCTCTCCACGTCCACGCTCCTGACGATCAAGCGACACCAGCACGCCTGCCAGGGTAGCGTTATGCGCACCGATAATATCCATCGACTCACGAATCGCTGTACCTGCCGTGATCACATCGTCCACCAGCATCACTTTGCCCTGCAGCGGGCTGCCCACCAGCAGGCCGCCTTCACCGTGATCTTTGGCTTCTTTGCGGTTGAAGCAGTAGGGCACATCGCGGTCATGATGGTCCGCCAGCGCCACCGCAGTGGTGGTCGCAATCGGAATGCCTTTATAGGCCGGGCCGAACAGCAGATCGAAATCGACAGCGCCATCCACCAGCGCCTGCGCGTAGAAGCGTCCCAGCAGCGCTAAATCCCGTCCGCTGTTAAACAGACCAGCATTAAAGAAATAGGGGCTTTTACGCCCTGACTTTAAAGTGAACTCACCGAACTTCAGCACCTGCTTGTTCAGGGCGAATTCAATAAACTGACGCTGCCAGGCTTTCATTTCTCACTCCTCAAATAAAGAAAAGGCGACTCTGAGGTCGCCTGTTACATCAATTTTCCAGCGCTGCTTTCTGCGCCTGAATCAATTCCTCAATGCCGCCACGTGCCAGCGCCAGTAGCGTCAGCAGCTCTTCATGGCTGAACGGTTCGCCCTCAGCGGTGCCCTGCACCTCGATCATGCGACCATCTTCCATCATCACGACGTTCATGTCGGTTTCTGCCGCGGAGTCCTCAACGTACTCCAGATCGCACAGCGCTTCGCCTTTAACGATACCTACTGAAATCGCCGCGACCATGCCCTTCATTGGATTGGCTTTCAGCTTGCCGCTGGCCACCAGCTTGTTCAGCGCATCGGCCAGCGCCACGCAGGCGCCGGTAATTGACGCGGTGCGGGTGCCGCCATCGGCCTGAATGACGTCACAGTCGAGCGTGATGGTAAATTCACCCAGCGCTTTAAGATCAACCGCGGCGCGCAGTGAACGGGCGATCAGACGCTGAATCTCCAGCGTACGGCCACCCTGCTTGCCTTTTGCGGCTTCACGCGCCATACGACTGTGGGTAGAACGCGGCAGCATGCCATATTCAGCCGTGACCCAGCCCTGGCCCTGGCCTTTAAGGAAACGCGGAACCCCTTCGTCTACGGAGGCAGTGCAAAGCACTTTCGTTTCGCCGAATTCCACCAGAACGGAACCCTCTGCGTGTTTGGTGTAATTGCGGGTCAATGTGACTGGACGCACCTGTTGTGCGCTACGGCCTGCTGGACGCATGGGTATTCTCCGGCTTGCTAATGATTGGCTGCGCATTATACGGACTTCCTTGCCCGCTGTCTCTTGCGCCGGTCTGACGCAGGCGCCAGATGAAATTCCCGGCCAGCTGTGGCTAAATGCGCTTTCCTTTCTCTCTGATAAAAAAGACATATGGCCGCCATTCTTCATTTCCTGCTGGCGCTGGTGGTGATTTTCGCCCTTGCGCTGCTGGTCAGTCATGACCGTAAACAGATTCGCCTGCGCTTTATTGTTCAACTGATTGTGGTGGAAGCCGCGCTGGGCTGGTTCTTCCTTCACTCTGCCGGAGGGCTGGCGCTGGTTGGCTCGTTCGCGGGATTCTTTGAGACGCTGCTTGGCTTTGCCGCACAGGGTACAGAATTCGTGTTTGGCGGAATGAGCAAACAGGGGCTGGCATTTATCTTCCTTGGCGTGCTCTGCCCGATTGTCTTTATTTCAGCACTCATCGGCATATTGCAGCACTGGCGCATCCTGCCGCTGCTGATCCGGATTTTCGGGACGCTGCTGTCGAAGATTAACGGCATGGGCAAGCTGGAGTCATTTAACGCCGTCAGCACGCTGATTCTCGGTCAGTCGGAAAACTTCATCGCCTATAAAGGGATTCTGGGTGATATCCCGCCGCGCCGGCTCTACACCATGGCAGCGACCGCGATGTCTACCGTTTCGCTGTCGATTGTCGGTGCTTATATGTCGATGATTGAACCGAAGTATGTGGTTGCCGCACTGCTGCTTAACATGTTCAGTACCTTCATCATTCTGTCGATCATCAACCCGATGGAGAGCCAGAATGAGCAGCCTATCGCGCTGGAAAAACTGCATGAAGAGCAGAGTTTCTTTGAGATGCTGGGTGAGTACATCCTGGCTGGTTTCAAAGTGGCGATGATCATTCTGGCCATGCTGATTGGCTTTATTGCCCTGATTGCTGCCATCAACGCGCTGTTTGCGGCGGTGTTCGGTTACAGCTTCCAGCAGCTGCTTGGCTATCTGTTCTATCCTCTGGCATGGCTGATCGGCATTCCCAAAGCGGATGCCCTGCAGGCGGCCAGCATCATGGCAACCAAGCTGGTCGCGAATGAGTTTGTGGCGATGATTGAGCTACAGAAAGTCGCGGCGGGCATGAGTGCGCGTGGGCTGGGTATTCTGTCGGTGTTCCTGGTTTCCTTTGCTAACTTTGCCTCTATCGGCATTGTGGCGGGCGCAATTAAAGGTCTGAACGAGAAACAGGGAAATGTGGTTTCCCGGTTTGGCTGGAAGCTGGTCTATGGCTCCACACTGGTGAGCCTGCTCTCTGCGGCTTTTGCCGGTCTGTTTATCTGAGTACTCCGCGGGCGGCCTCGCTGCCGCCCGCGTTCATCCTAGAATCCGACACAGACGGGTGCATCCACCCGCATCACCGATTCCTGACCAAAGCGTTTTTTATAGAGGGTACGTAACGCCTCAATGTCCTGATTGGTGGCAGGATCGATACCGTGGATCAGCATCAGCGCTTTACTGTTCTCACGTGCCAGTTTGCCGTTCTCGCCCAGCCATTGCCCTTTAGCGTCATAAACCGACAGTCCCGCTTTGAAGCGTGGCGTGACCTCATTGTCCACAAAGTTCATCCAGTCGAGTGAACTCACCCTGCCGCCATCTGGTTTGCTCAGTCCAAACCACAGTGTGGTTTGCATCATCATGTCGCCACCCGCACAGATGGGTTGCGGTTTCGTGGGCGGCGCGTGGCGCGTCTGGCAACCTGCCAGCAGCAGAGCCATCACAACAGGAAGAGCAATAACGCGTGACATAGATCGATCATCCTCACAAGGGGTTAGTGGTCATCATAAGTGGCTCTTGCGGAAAGCGGAAATGGTTCGTTATTTTCCGGTGAGACGCTTATGCCTGTTATGCCGTGGCTCGCCTCGCTATACTTCACCCATCTTTCCGCAAATGAGTACCGCTTATGATCCGCAGTATGACCGCTTATGCCCGCAGCGAAGCCAAAGGCGAATGGGGCAGCGCCGCCTGGGAGCTGCGTTCTGTTAACCAGCGTTATCTGGAAACCTATATCCGTCTGCCGGAACAGTTTCGCGGGCTGGAGCCGGTTATCCGCGAACGCATTCGCCAGCGTCTGACGCGCGGTAAAATTGAGTGCAACCTGCGTTTTGATGCCGACCCCAGCGCGCAGGGCGAGCTGATGCTCAACGAAACGCTGGCGAAACAGCTGGTGCAGGCGGCCAACTGGGTGAAAATGCAGAGCGATGAAGGCGCGATTAATCCGCTGGATATCCTGCGCTGGCCCGGTGTGATGTCTGCACAGGAGCAGGATCTGGATGCCATTAACACACAGTTGTTGAAGGCGCTGGATAGTGCGCTGGATGATTTCATTGCGGCACGTGAAAGCGAAGGCACCGCGCTGAAAGCGATGATTGAGCAGCGTCTGGAAGGGGTCTCGCAGGAAGTCAGTAAAGTGCGTGCGCAGATGCCTGAAGTCATCAAATGGCAGCGTGAACGTCTGGTCGCCAAACTGGAAGATGCTGAAGTTCAGCTGGAGAACAATCGCCTTGAGCAGGAACTGGTGATGATGGCGCAGCGTGTCGACGTCTCCGAAGAGCTGGATCGTCTGGATGCGCACGTTAAAGAGACCTACAACATCCTGAAAAAGAAAGAAGCGGTTGGCCGTCGGCTCGATTTCATGATGCAGGAGTTCAACCGTGAGTCGAACACACTGGCATCAAAGTCGATCAATGCCGATATCACCGCATCAGCGATCGAACTGAAAGTGCTGATTGAACAGATGCGCGAGCAGATTCAGAATATCGAGTAATACATTTCCGGCAGGTCATTAATGCAGCGCCATTGATGGCGCTTTGTTCATTTTTCAGGCACTATAGTTTGAGATTCATCAACACCTCCGACCTTTTATTACCGTGGCTGGCTTCAACACTACGTAAAGATTGATAAATAAACATTTCCGGACTCTTCCGGAACGCATGTCAGTCACACTTCGCATTTCAGGTCAGTCTTTTTTAATTTTTTGAATTTAAAATCTTTTTTCTGTTGTGAACCCTTTTTTCGCACCTGAAACGCTGGCTCCATGAAACAGGTCAATCCTGTAGATTCCGCAGTTTCCCTTTCTTTGAAGGCACTTTTTGATAAAGTGTTGGTCGAAATCAGTACAGCTGTACCGCCTGGAGACTTATGGAAGTGCTCTTTATGCGATACATCCATCTATCTCATGAAGGTTGTTAATGAAAAACACCGGAAAATTTAGCAGTTCGCTGCTGCATCCGCGTTATTGGTTTACCTGGTTTGGTCTTGGTGTACTCTGGCTTCTGGTGCAGCTTCCCTACCCTGTTCTTATGCGTCTCGGTGCCGGTGCCGGCAAAATTTCCCGTCATTTCCTGCAACGCCGTGAGCGCATCACCCGTCGTAACATTGAGCTCTGCTTTCCTGGCATCAGTGAAGAAAAAACAGAACATATGATTGCCGGTAATTTTGCGTCGTTAGGTATGGCGCTGGCTGAAACCGGTATTGCCTGGTTCTGGTCTGACCGTGCGGTAAAACGTCTGTTTAAAGTGTCAGGTATGGATAATCTCCACGCTGCGCAGAGTGAAAAGCGCGGTGTGATGCTGATTGGCGTGCATTTCATGTCACTGGAGCTGGGCGGCCGCATCAGCGGTCTCTGTCAGCCGATGATGGCGATGTATCGCCCGCACAACAATCAGGCAATGGAATATGTGCAGACCAAAGGCCGGATGCGCTCGAACAAAGCGATGATCGACCGCCGCGATCTGCGTGGCATGGTTAATGCTCTGAAACAGGGTGAATCGGTCTGGTTTGCGCCGGACCAGGATTATGGCCCGAAAGGCAGCACCTTTGCGCCACTGTTTGCGGTAGAAAAAGCGGCCACCACCAACGGCACTTTTGTGCTGTCGCGTCTGGCGAAGCCAGCGATGGTGCCGATTATGCTGATTCGTAATGCAGATAATGAGGGCTATCATCTGATCATTGAGCCGATGCTGGAAAATTATCCTCATACGGACGAGGCTGCTGCTGCAGCGTATATGAATAAAGTGATCGAGAATCAGATTCTACGTGCACCGGAACAATACCTCTGGCTGCATCGCCGATTCAAAACCCGTCCGCCGGGTGAACAATCACTCTACGTCTGAGTAAACAGATAAAGCAGGCACCGCGCCTGCTTTTTTTATTCTGCTAATCCCGCCTGCTTAGTATCCTTTCCCTCAGGTTCATCCATGTGCTGCATCCTCTATCCCGGGTTAACACACGCTTTAATTTTTGCTGTTCAGCGCCTTTCCACGGCCACCAGGCTGGTATCAGAAAGTTAATTAAGGAATGATGAATTCTCTTACCTCGTTAAAGCCGGATAATCTTATGGATATCAACGATACACAGCAGTGGCAGAGGCCGCTGATTGATGACCGCCTTACGCCCTATATTGAAGTGGATGCAGAGCGGCTGGAGCAGAATCTGCAGCATATGCAGCGCAAAGCCAGTGCGGCAGGCGTCGCGCTGCGTCCGCATATCAAAACACATAAAAGCGTCTGGATTGCTCAGCGTCAGCTTGAATATGGTGCTCAGGGTGTCACGGTCTCTAAACCCAGCGAAGGTATCAGCTTTATTCAGGGGGGCGTTCGCGATCTGCTGTTAGCGTACCCGGTTGTGCAGCCGCAAAGCTTGGCTGAGTTGCTGCGTCTCGCCGTGCTTCATCAGGCAAAACTTACCCTGATCGCGGACAGGCTGCAGGGTGTGGCAGCGATTGCGGATGCGTGGCAGCAACAGCCAGACTGCGCGCTGGCGGTGGCGATTAAGGTGGATGTTGGATTACACCGGATTGGTGTTAATCCTGATAGTGATGAAGCCGTGCTGATTGCTCAGGCGCTGCGGGACGGAGGCTTACGCTTTGCCGGATTAGTGTCGCATGCCGGTCACGCTTATGGTGCCGGTAATGCCGCGGCTATTGTTGATGTTGCCAGGCAGGAAACGGTATTGATGCAGCAACTTCAGGCAAAACTGCAGGCTGCGGGATTTACCGACTGCCCGCTCTCTGTGGGTTCAACGCCTACGGCACTGGCAGCCGAGGTTGCGCCCTGCATCAGTGAAATCCGGCCTGGCAACTATGCACTGCTGGACCTTACCGCCTGTCGCCTCGGGCTAAGTCACGTCGACCAGCTGGCAATGAGCGTCATTACCCGTGTGGTAGCGGTAAACGATCATTTCGCAATTGTGGATGCCGGATCGAAAATGCTGAGTTCGGATAAAGGGCCACACGGCACCAATGCGAGCGGCTTTGGTGTTGCAGCCGACGAAACGGGCCACACGTATGAGGTGACAAAGTTATCTGAGGAGCATGGTTTTCTGCTTTATCAGGATCGCCGTCCTGAAGTCGGCACGCTGCTTCGTATCTTCCCGAATCACAGCTGCGCAGTGATGGCTCAGTCGGATGGCTTTGTTCTGCGTCGCGCCAGTGGGCATAGCGAAGAGCACGTAGTTTCTGCACGCGGCAATTTCATCTGAGTCAGCGGCAGACAGCCTCATCCGTTGTCTGCCGTTTGTACGAAACCCTCTCAACACCACACTTCTGCTGTTACAACGTATTAACGAGCCTGACCCCATGCTTTAATGCTTTTTTAGCTTATCCTCCGGAGGTTATATGCTCTCCTCGCGCACGCTGAGCCTGACGATTCCGCGTCACTGGTTAGATCTTTATGAAACCATCTGGAAGCCGGAATTTTTTCCAAAGTGGGCGTCCGGGCTGACGAATAGTGCATTAGAACCTGATGGCAATCGCTGGCGTACTAAAGGCCCTCAGGGAAACGTAAAGCTCCGGTTCTCGCCACATAATCCGTTTGGCGTAATGGATCACTGGATTGACAGTGGATCAGGAAAGGAAATCTATGTACCGATGCGCGTGATAGCCAACGAGCAGGGTGCCGAGGTGATGGTGACGGTTTACCGCCAGCCATTTACTTCAGATGAGAGATTTAAGCAGGATATTGAATGGGTTAGCAACGATCTTGAGAAGCTTAACCAGCTTCTGACAAAGTAAATCAATGACTTAGCTCGATTTTTTCTCTGTACTTATCACTGGCTGTTTATGAAAAAAAACAGAAAAACTTCCGATGATAAAGCATAAAGCGTTTATCTGATTGCATGCCCCTTCTACACGTTTATCACCAACCCTGCTTAAGCATTGTTGCCAGGAAAATTCCTGGCAAAAGTGCCTGACAGGCAGGCTGTCCCCGCTGATTTCAGGCATCTTCATCTGCTGTGTAAACAATTTCGCTAAAACACATACATTAATCATCAACAATCGTTTATTACTCTCGTACTGGAGATTTAATATTTATCATGCATGAAGTGAAACCATTTATTTCTGCGGTAGCGTAATCAGACTTTTCTTATGGTGTTAAATTAAATAAAACAATGTATAAATCATTCCACACACAGCAATACCCATAATGATAAAGCAGGAAAAAAGTCATGGACCGCTCTGCGTATCCTTTGTTATCAGAAAAAGAATTCGTTGAGATTGCCGCAAGGATGCTGGCAGGAGAATATAAAACTACAACAGGATTTATTCGTGATCTGGCGGAATTCTTATTCGCTGCAGGGGATTCCGCCATGACACGAAACAGAGAACTTACCAGGGATATCTATTTTTTATCCGGGCACTATTTGATTGAATCCATAATAACATGGCAAACCTGGAAAGGTATTTCAGGACTCCGGCCGGAAAAATTGCACTAACCAACGGTGTCACAGCAACCTCTCATTGCTGTTACACAACGATTTAATTCTCACAGAGTCAATGAACTCTAACGAGTATATTATGGCAATACGTGAAAGCAGTCTTAATAGCGCAAAGTGGTCTCTGCTCTCTTCAATCAAAATTATTGGCATCGGCGTACTGCAGCTTTCGTTGCTGGCGCAGATTCTGCAGGCGAATGAACTGAACCTGCTGGCGATCGCCGTGATAGCTTTACTGGCTATCGATACGCTGGCCGATCGCGGCTTCTCAAATAAGCTGATCCGCCGCTGTATGCTCTCTATCAACGACCTCTCCACGATCTACTGGGGTAATATGTTGATGGGTGTCGCGGTGTTTGGTCTGTTATTTACGGGCAGTCACCTGCTGAACAGTCTGTTTGGTCAACCTGAACTGGCGTTAATGCTGCAGATGGTCTCAGTGGTGTTTATTATCATCCCGCAGGGTCAGCATTACCGTGCGATATTACAGCGCGAAAAACAATATACCCGTATCGCTTTTGCTGAAACCTCATCAGTATTAGCCGGTCTTGCCGTCACTTTATTTACCGTCTGGCTGACACCTTCAGTATTGTGTGCGATCTGGGGTTATCTGGCGATGGCATCTATTCGCATGCTGATTTACTGCTACTATGGTCGTTCATGGTTCCAGCCGGAATACCATTTTACCCTGAAAGCCTTTTCTAAAATTCGTGCAAAAAACAAATAATAAAATAAGTCTGTATGGTGGGCTCTGAGCATCCGAAACGATGCGTTGGCGTGCTGTTAACCAGCACGCCTTTTCTTTTTATTAAGCCTGTTTCTTTATTTCTCTGATCGATTCCCTTCTTTATCTGCCGCATCCAGCCTTTTTACCTCACTTATAAACTGACTTACCTCCAGCCGTTGTCTGGCGTTCACGGTCGGTTAATATCCGCCCGTCCGGAACCGGAAAACAGCGGGCCGCAACGCACAAACCTTCTGCAGACTGTTTCTTCTCAGATTTAAACAGGCACTCACCGCAGGCTCTGCGCAGAAAAGTCTTTCTATACGGACGCCAGGGCTGGCTGGTATACACTGCGCTTATCACGGACGCCGATCGCCTGAAAATCTCTGTCGCCGTCTTTCAGGCAAAGGCGTCGCCTTGCCGCCGTTTTACCGGAGTCTGCTATGTTACTGACCGTTCTCTACATCATTGGTATTACTGCTGAAGCCATGACCGGTGCGCTGGCGGCAGGCCGCCGCAAAATGGATCTGTTCGGTGTCATTATTATCGCGTCAGTGACTGCCATCGGCGGTGGTTCGGTGCGCGACATCCTGCTGGGTCACTACCCGCTGGGCTGGGTTAAAAATCCCGAATACATCATGATTGTGGCAGCAGCAGCGGTCATCACCACTTTCCTGGCGCCACTGATGACACATCTGCGCAAAGTGTTCCTGGTGCTTGATGCGCTGGGACTGGTGGTTTTTTCCATTATCGGCGCGCAGGTTGCGCTCGATTCCGGACATGCCATGATTATTGCCGCAATAAGCGCGGTCATTACCGGCGTCTTCGGTGGCGTACTGCGTGACATGTTCTGTAATCGCATTCCGCTGGTGTTTCAGAAGGAGCTCTACGCCGGTATCGCCTTCGCCTCGGGCTGGATCTATATCCTGCTGCTGAAAACTACGCTGGCACATGAAGCGGTGATTATCATTACCCTGCTGTTCGGCTTCTTTGCCCGTTTACTGGCGCTGCGCTTCCGGCTCGGTTTGCCGATTTTCAACTATCCCCATCCCGAGCATTGAGGAAGAAGGTATGCCCTGCTGCTGCAGGAACGCGATCAGCGCCTGCACACGGGCATCATGGAACTGCGCAACCAGACGCTTTGCCAGCGCAGCACCAACGCCCGGTAGCGCCTGCCAGTCCGCCACATCCCGCTGCATTAAGCTCTCCCACTGCTGATCGGGTAGCGACTTCAGGGCTTTCCGCGGCAGTGAAATACCTAAGGCATCCACCCAGCGACGAAACGGCTGCTGACGGGTGAGATTAAAACGGTGCCAGAGCTGATCTGCCCGTTCCGGAGAGAAGCCCGTTGCGGCAGCGACCTGTTCCGGTGTTAACGTCAGCCAGCCGAACAGATGCGTCATACTGCCGGTTTCCAGTAAGCGCAGCCAGGTGCTGCGCTCAACGCCCGGAATATTCAGCACCGTTTTCTGACTGAGCCAGCGTAATTTTGCCAGTAACTGCTTCTGGCACTCCGCACTGAAGGTGTAACAGCTTAGCGGCGTATAATGCGACGCGTCGGGAGGCTGAGGATAGTCGCGCTCTGCCACGCGCCAGATCACCCGCTCCAGCCGGGGAATCCCCTGACCCGCCAGACTCAGCGTAATCACATCACCCGCCACAATATCGCTTTCCTGCCAGCGACGCAGGGATCCGACATTAACCCGCCTGACGGTCTTGTCATCCAGCTGCACCGGCTGCAGATTAAGGACGGCAGCTATTTTCCCGGTTCGGCCAACCGGAAAATCAACGGAGAGCACTTCAGCGCTGACTTCCGGAGGCTGATACTTCCAGGCAACAGCCCAGGTTCCCTCTCCCGGCAGCCAGTTTTTGCCCGCAGGACGAAGACTCTGATGAACCACCACACCGTCAGTGACAAAGGGCAGCGCAGCATGGAACCAGCGATCCCGCCAGGCAGCGACCTCCTCTTCATCTTTAACGCTGTGGCTCCATTTTGCCGCAACGCCCAGTCCCCAGCGACTGAGTTGCTCAAGGCGTTCCGTCATTGTTGCCGGGCCATCTGGCCAGGCCCAGATGAAAACATCGAGCGAATTCAGCAGGGGAACACGCTGTTTACTCATCATGGCCCCGGCCACCTGTGCGCGAGCATTTTTACCGCCATCAATGGCCTGTTGATGATCGGTCATCGGCAGAAATAGCTCACCCTGCAGCACAACCTCGTCGAGTCGGGTCTCGATATTCAGCGGAATCGCCGGGATCCAGGCGGCTTTAGCCAGCCACTCTTCACCGCGCAATCCATCGCCACGACTTAACAACGACACCAGTCTGCCCTGGCGATACACCAGTGAAACGGCGATACCATCGACTTTTGGCTGCACCCAGAGATCGCGTCGCCCCTGCATCCAGTAAGCCAGTGCCAGCTTGTCCCGCATCTTTTTTACGCCAGTATGGGCGACCGGGTGCAATGACGTGCCATTACCCGGCAGTTGTGGGGCGTAAGCCGGCTGATAAAGGCTAAAGCAGTGCTGCCACTGAATCAGTCGCTGCTGAAGAGCATCATAATCCGCATCCGCCACCGGACTCTGGCCCTGACGATAGTAAGCGTCATCCCAGTGTTGCAGTTGCTGTTGCAGGCGGCGGATCTCTTCCGTCGCCCGGTTCGGTGTCCAGACCGGACAAACGGCGCTATGCACAGGCCATGTAACGATCCACAAAACAGCCGCAAACAGCGGCCAGCCGAATTCTTTCATACTCTTTCCCCTGACGTTTTTCGGTATTCAATATCAATGCTTTGGCGTCAGCCAGAAACGATGTCCGGTTCAGGAAGGGGTATCGTGGCAATAAAGGATTAGTTGCAACGGTCTGACAGACATTTGCGCGAAGAGACGCAAAAGTTGGCTGTTGCCGCTGCGCAAACGCTGCGTGGCAGCAGGAAGCTGTGTATACTGTGCAGGAAATCGACTCCGCTTTTAATCAATTCAAGAAAATCATGGCTCAAGGCACGCTTTATATTGTTTCTGCACCCAGCGGCGCAGGGAAATCCAGCCTGATTCAGGCACTGTTAAAGACCCAGCCGTTGTATGATACGCAGGTCTCTGTTTCGCACACGACGCGCGGCATGCGTCCGGGTGAAGCCCATGGCGAACATTATTTTTTCGTTGAGAAACATGAATTTGAGCGGATGATCGCGGAAGATGCTTTCCTCGAACACGCTAAAGTTTTCGACAACTATTACGGTACGTCGCGCCATGCTATTGAGCAGGTGCTGGCAACCGGCGTTGATGTGTTTCTCGACATCGACTGGCAAGGTGCGCAGCAAATCCGCGCCAGAATGCCAGGCGCACGCAGCATCTTCGTTTTACCGCCGTCGAAAGAAGAGCTCGATCGCCGTCTGCGCGGTCGTGGCCAGGACAGCGAAGAGGTCATCACGCGTCGTATGGCGCAGGCAGTAGCGGAAATGAGCCACTACGCCGAGTATGACTATTTAATTGTGAATGATGATTTCGATCTGGCGCTGTCCGATCTGAAAACCATTATTCGCGCCGAACGTCTGCGTATGGCGCGCCAGAAGGCGCGTCACGATGCTTTAATCAGCAAACTGTTGGCAGTCTGAATACAGTTTCAGTATGATGCGCAGTCATTTCTTCATCTGTGGAGTAGCACACCTATGGCACGCGTAACCGTTCAGGACGCAGTAGAAAAAGTTGGTAATCGTTTTGACCTGGTGTTGGTCGCTGCACGTCGTGCACGTCAGATGCAGGTTGGCGGCAAAGATCCGCTGGTTCCGGAAGAGAACGACAAGCCTACCGTTATCGCTCTGCGCGAAATCGAAGAAGGTCTGGTCACCAATCAGATTTTAGATGTGCGTGACCGTCAGGAACAGCAAGAGCAGGAAGCCGCTGAGTTACAGGCCGTTACCGCTATCGCTGAAGGTCGTCGTTAACAGCCACCTGCAGGTCACCCTTGTATCTGTTTGAAAGTCTCAATCAACTGATTGAAAAATACTTGCCAGAGGAGCAGATCAAGCGCCTCCAGCAAGCCTACCTTGTCGCACGTGATGCCCACGAGG
This sequence comes from Pantoea sp. 9140, assembly GCF_000745295.1. Lineage (NCBI taxonomy): Bacteria > Pseudomonadati > Pseudomonadota > Gammaproteobacteria > Enterobacterales > Erwiniaceae > Pantoea > Pantoea sp. 9140. Next base: position 3,775,806 of record NZ_JQNO01000001.1, read on the forward strand.
GACAGACACGCTCCAGCGGTGAGCCTTATATCACCCATCCGGTTGCCGTGGCCTGTATTCTGGCGGAAATGAAGCTCGACCATGAAACCCTCATGGCCGCGCTGCTGCATGACGTGATCGAAGATACGCCTGCCACTTACCAGGACATGGAACAGCTGTTCGGTAAAAGCGTGGCGGAGCTGGTCGAAGGCGTTTCCAAGCTGGATAAGCTGAAATTCCGCGACAAGAAAGAAGCGCAGGCAGAGAACTTCCGCAAGATGATTATGGCGATGGTGCAGGATATCCGCGTCATTCTCATCAAGCTGGCTGACCGCACCCACAATATGCGCACACTGGGGTCATTACGCCCGGACAAACGTCGCCGCATCGCGCTGGAAACGTTAGAGATTTACAGTCCGCTGGCGCATCGCCTGGGTATTCACCATCTTAAAACGGAGCTGGAAGAGCTCGGTTTTGAGGCTCTCTACCCGAACCGCTATCGGGTGATTAAAGAGGTGGTGAAAGCCGCGCGCGGCAATCGTAAAGAGATGATCCAGAAGATTCTTTCTGAGATCGATGGCCGTCTGCAGGAAGCGGGCATTCCCTGCCGCGTCAGCGGTCGTGAAAAGCATCTTTACTCGATCTACCGCAAAATGACGCTTAAAGAGCAGCGTTTTCACTCGATCATGGATATCTATGCCTTTCGCGTCATCGTGAAAGATCTGGATACCTGCTATCGCGTTCTGGGCCAGATGCACAGCTTGTATAAGCCGCGTCCGGGCCGCGTGAAAGATTACATCGCCATCCCCAAAGCTAACGGCTATCAATCGCTCCATACCTCCATGATCGGTCCGCACGGCGTGCCGGTTGAAGTGCAGATTCGCACCGAGGATATGGATCAGATGGCGGAAATGGGGGTCGCTGCGCACTGGGCGTATAAACAGGCGGGCGAAAGTGGCACTACCGCACAGATTCGCGCTCAGCGCTGGCTGCAAAGCCTGCTGGAGCTGCAGCAAAGTGCGGGCAGTTCGTTTGAATTTATCGAAAGCGTGAAGTCCGATCTCTTCCCGGATGAGATCTACGTCTTTACGCCTGAAGGCCGCATTGTTGAGCTGCCAACCGGCGCGACGCCGGTGGACTTCGCCTATGCGGTTCACACCGACATCGGCCATGCCTGCGTCGGCGCACGCGTTGATCGTCAGCCTTATCCGCTGTCGCAATCCCTGACCAGCGGACAGACGATTGAGATCATCACCGCGCCAGGCGCCCGTCCCAACGCCGCCTGGCTCAACTTTGTCGTCAGCTCCAAAGCCCGCGCCAAAATTCGCCAGTTGCTGAAAAACCTCAAGCGTGAAGACTCGGTTAATCTGGGTCGCCGTCTGCTCAGCCATGCGCTGGGCGGCAGCCGTAAACTGGCAGAGATCCCGGCTGAGAATATCCGTCAGGAGCTGGACCGTATGAAGCTGACCTCGCTTGACGATCTGCTGGCGGAAATTGGTCTGGGCAATGCGATGAGCGTGGTCGTGGCGAAGAACCTGCTGCAGGCGGACAGCAAGACCATCAGCAGTAACAGCAAGCGCGGTAAGCTGCCGATCAAAGGCGCTGATGGCGTGTTGATTACGTTCGCTAAATGCTGCCGACCGATTCCCGGTGACCCGATTGTTGCTCATGTCAGCCCTGGCAAAGGACTGGTGGTGCATCATGAATCCTGTCGCAATATCCGCGGCTACCAGAAAGAGCCGGAAAAATTCATGCCGGTCGAGTGGGATAAAGTCACCGAGCAGGAGTTCGTGGCGGAAATCAAAGTCGACATGTTTAACCATCAGGGCGCACTGGCGAACCTGACGGCAGCAATCAACACGGCCGGTTCCAATATTCAGAGCCTGAATACTGAAGAGCGTGATGGCCGCGTCTACAGCGCCTTTATCCGCCTGACCGCACGCGACCGTGTCCATCTGGCGAATATCATGCGTAAAATTCGCGTGATGCCGGATGTGATCAAAGTCCACCGTAACCGTAATTAGGCATGAACGATCAACGTTTTGCCCGGATTCAGGCGATGCTGGCAATGCGCCAGCACGACCTTACGGTCTGTATGGAGCAGGTGCATAAGCCGCACAATGTGTCGGCGGTGATCCGCACGGCCGACGCAGTCGGCATCCACGAAGTGCATGCTGTCTGGCCCAGCCAGCGGATGCGCACCCAGGCTTCCGCGTCTGCCGGAAGCAACAGCTGGGTGAAAGTGGTTACCCATCCCACCATCGGCGACGCTGTAAAACAGCTTAAACAGCAGAAGATGCAGGTTCTGGCGACCCATCTTTCTGACGATGCCGTGGATTTCCGTGAAATCGATTATACCCTTCCCACCTGCATCCTGATGGGACAGGAAAAAACCGGCATTACCGAAGAAGCACTGGCGCTGGCCGACCGGAAGATCGTGATTCCCATGGTAGGCATGGTGCAGTCGCTGAATGTCTCAGTCGCCTGTGCGCTGATTCTTTATGAAGCGCAGCGGCAGCGACAAAATGCCGGTCTTTACCTGCGCGATTACAGCCTGCTGGACGACGATGAGCAGCAACGCCTGCTGTTTGAAGGCGGATTCCCGGTACTGGCACGGGTCGCAAAGCAGAAAGGTTTACCCTATCCGCGCATCAATGCGCAGGGCGAAGTCGACGCCGATCCCAGCTGGTGGGCAACCATGCAATCGACCGGTAAAAAAAGATGAAAGGCCGTCTGCTGGATGCCATCCCGCTCAGTACCCTGACCGGCGTCGGTGCCAGCCAGGCAGCAAAACTGGCCAAAATTGACCTGCATACCATTCAGGATCTCCTGCTTCATCTCCCACTACGCTACGAAGATCGCACCCAGCTCTATGCCATTGACGATCTGCTGCCCGGTATCTGGGCCACCGTAGAAGGTGAAGTACTGCACACTGACATCACCTTTGGTCGCCGCCGGATGATGGTGTGCCAGATCAGCGATGGCAGTGGTGTCCTGACGATGCGCTTCTTTAATTTCAATGCCGGCATGAAGAACAACCTGTCGCCAGGCCGTCGCGTCACCGCCTATGGTGAGATTAAACGCGGTCAGCGCGGCGCGGAGATTATTCATCCCGAGTACCGCATCCAGGGCGAACAGAGCAATGTGGCGCTGGAAGAGACCTTAACGCCGGTTTATCCCACCACCGAAGGCATCCGGCAGGCCACGTTGCGTAATCTTACCGACCAGGCACTGACGCTGCTGGAGAGCTGCCCGATTGCCGAGCTGCTGCCGCAGGAGCTGAGCGGCGGTTTAATCAGCCTGCCTGATGCGCTGCGCACCCTGCATCGTCCACCGCCCGATCTTCGACTCAGTGAGCTGGAAAGTGGCCGTCATCCAGCGCAACGCAGACTGATTCTGGAAGAGCTGCTGGCGCACAACCTCAGCATGCTGGCGGTACGCGCCGGTGCTCAGCGCTATTACGCGTTGCCAATGACGCCGCGACACAATCTTAGCGACCAGCTACTGGCCGCGCTGCCCTTCTCACCAACTAATGCGCAGAAACGCGTGGTGACGGAGATAGAGAAAGATCTGGCCAACGATTTCCCGATGATGCGGCTGGTGCAGGGCGATGTCGGCTCGGGCAAGACACTGGTAGCCGCGCTCTCTGCGCTGAACGTTATCGCCCATGGTAAGCAGGTTGCGCTGATGGCGCCGACCGAACTGCTGGCTGAACAGCATGCCAGTAACTTCCGCCAGTGGTTTGCGCCGCTGGGCATTGAAGTGGGCTGGCTGGCCGGAAAACAGAAAGGCAAAGCCCGCCAGGCACAACAGGAAGCGATAGCCAGCGGTCAGGTGGCAATGGTCGTGGGCACACACGCGCTGTTTCAGGAGCAGGTGCAGTTCAACGGTCTGGCGCTGGTCATTATTGATGAACAGCACCGGTTCGGCGTCCACCAGCGACTGGCCTTGTGGGAAAAAGGCGAGGAGCAGGGTTTCCATCCGCATCAGCTGATCATGACCGCTACCCCGATCCCGCGCACCCTGGCGATGACCGCCTATGCCGATCTTGATACCTCAACCATCGATGAGCTGCCGCCGGGACGTACTCCGGTGACCACCGTGGCGATCCCAGATACCCGACGCGATGAGATTGTGGCGCGGGTTGAGCATGCCTGCCGCGAAGGGCGTCAGGCTTACTGGGTCTGCACCCTGATTGAAGAGTCCGAATTGCTGGAAGCGCAGGCGGCAGAGGCCAGCTGGGAATCCCTGAAAACGGCGCTGCCCGACTTAAATATCGGACTGGTGCATGGCCGGATGAAGCCCGCGGAAAAACAGGCGGTGATGCAGGCCTTTAAAGCGAATGAACTGCAGCTGCTGGTGGCGACGACAGTCATCGAGGTCGGCGTTGACGTGCCGAATGCCAGCCTGATGATTATCGAAAACCCGGAGCGGTTAGGGCTGGCGCAGCTGCATCAGCTACGGGGCCGTGTAGGTCGTGGTGCCGTGGCATCGCACTGTGTGCTGCTCTATAAAGCGCCACTGAGCAAAACGGCGCAGAAGCGTCTTCAGGTGCTGCGTGACAGTAATGACGGCTTCGTCATTGCTCAGTTCGATCTGGAGATTCGCGGGCCGGGTGAACTGCTGGGCACGCGTCAGACCGGCAACGCGGAGTTCAAAGTCGCCGACCTGCTACGCGATGCCGCAATGGTGCCGGAAGTTCAGCGTGTGGCGCGCCACATCCACCAGCACTATCCCGAGCAGGCCAGCGCCCTGATTGAACGCTGGCTGCCAGAGAACACCCGTTATACCAACGTCTGATTGATCTCCATCTGAGTCGGCCTTTTTTATCCTCGCCGGGCAAACGATTGCTTTTGCCCGACGGATGATTACAATCGCCACACTATTTTTTGGGAAGAACAGAAGATGTCTACCACTCCTCAGCCAGATCAGCCTTCCGCCACGAAAAGTGAACTGATTTATCGTCTTGAAGATCGTCCACCCCTGCCACAAACGCTGTTTGCCGCCGGTCAGCACCTGCTGGCAATGTTTGTCGCGGTTATTACGCCTGCGATTCTGATTTGTCAGGCGCTGGGCCTGCCTGCAGAAGATACCCGGCACGTGATCAGCATGTCGCTGTTTGCATCGGGCGTGGCATCACTGCTGCAAATAAAAACCTGGGGACCGGTGGGTTCGGGCCTGTTGTCGATTCAGGGCACCAGCTTCAACTTCGTGACGCCTCTGATTATGGGCGGGATGGCGCTGAAAAATGGCGGTGCTGACGTGCCCACTATGATGGCGGCACTGTTTGGCACGCTGATGGTGGCCTCCTGTACCGAGATGGTGCTGTCGCGCGTATTGCATCTGGCGCGCCGGATCATTACGCCGCTGGTTTCCGGTATTGTGGTGATGATTATCGGCCTGTCGCTGATTCAGGTCGGCCTGACCTCCATTGGCGGCGGTTTAAGTGCGATGAACGACCATACCTTTGGTGCACCGAAAAATCTGATGCTGGCCGGAGCCGTGCTGATGGTGATCGTGCTGCTGAACCGACAGAAGAATCCCTACCTGCGCGTCGCCTCCCTGGTGATTGCTATGGCGGTGGGCTATCTGCTGGCCTGGGCGATGGGCATGCTGCCTGCAGCAGGTATTCCTGCTGATCAGCCGTTAATCATGGTGCCAGCGCCGCTCTACTACGGACTGGGCTTCGACTGGAATCTGCTTATCCCGCTGATGCTGGTGTTTATGGTCACCTCTCTGGAGACCATCGGCGATATCACCGCCACCTCGGATGTTTCAGAGCAGCCGGTGAGCGGACCGCTCTATATGAAACGCCTGAAAGGTGGCGTGCTGGCGAATGGTCTTAACTCCTTTGTCTCCGCGCTGTTTAATACCTTCCCTAACTCCTGCTTCGGTCAGAACAATGGCGTGATTCAGCTGACCGGCGTGGCCAGCCGCTACGTGGGCTTTGTGGTCGCACTGATGCTGATTGTGCTGGGACTGTTCCCGGCGGTCAGCGGTCTGGTTCAGCTCATTCCTGAGCCGGTGCTCGGCGGCGCAACCATTGTGATGTTCGGCACCATCGCCGCCTCGGGCGTTCGCATCGTGTCACGCGAGCCGCTTAACCGTCGCGCCATCATGATCATCGCGCTGTCGCTGGCGGTGGGGATGGGTGTTTCTCAGCAACCCTTAATCCTGCAGTTTGCGCCCGAGTGGCTGAAAACCCTGCTCTCTTCCGGCATTGCGGCAGGTGGCATTACCGCCATCGTGCTCAACCTGATTTTTCCGCAAGAGAAGTAAGTCCACAGGCAGGCTTCGGCCTGCCTGCTAATTATTCGGATTTACATCCAGGCTGTTGAGCTGTAACGGTAATTCAGGCATAACAACCTCTCACCGGATTTAACTCGGGAAGGATGCTATGAAATTTATTGGAAAGTTTTTCCTCACCTTACTTTTGCTGCTGCTTTTCATCCTCGTGGTGATCTATGTGCTGCTGCAGACACAGTGGGGTGCAGGCTGGTTTAGCCGTTGGGTGAGCGACAAAACCGAATGGCATCTCTCCCTGAGTAAAATTGAACACAATTTCTCTTCTCCCTCTCACATCATTCTGGATGACTTCAGCTTTGGTCATGATGGGCAGCCTGCGGTTCTGGTAGCGAAACGGGTCGATCTCGGTCTGGCACTGATTCAGTTCAGCGATCCGCTGCATTTCAGCAGTCTTGAACTGCGCGACGGGGAAGTGAATCTGGCCAATCTGACGCCAGGCAGTGCGCTGCCCATTCAGGCCGATCGCCTGCAGCTCAATAACATGCGTATCGACAGCCCCAACAGCACGCTACCGCTGTTTGCTCAGCAGGTTAATGGCGGCATTCTGCCGTGGAAACCCACAGCCCTTGATATGCTGGGCCGCGATGCCCGCTTCCAGATGAGCGCAGGCAGCATGACGCTGAATAAGGTGCCAGCTGAAAACGTCCTGATTCAGGGCAGTGTTTTCGAAGGACGAATGCGCTTTGACAATATGGGTGCCGACCTGGCGCGTGGTTCCATGACCGGCAACGGTGAGCGCGATGCCCAGGGCAACTGGAAAATTAATCAGCTGCGACTGAATGATATTCGTCTGCAGACCGCCAGCAGCCTGAAAGATTTCCTGCATAGCCTGCAGGTGGTTCCCTCGATTGCGATTACGCGCCTCGACATGACTGATGCCCGCCTGCAGGGGCCTGACTGGGCGGTGACAGATCTTGACCTGACGCTGAGAAACGTTAACTGGCAGGGCGATGACTGGCAGAGTAATGATGGTTCGCTGGCGCTGAATGCCAGCAATTTTATCAACGGTGGATTCGAGCTTAATGACCCTATCGTTACCCTGGATTTCTCTCCGCAGGGCCTGGCGCTGACGCAGTTCAGTTCTCGCTGGGCGAATGGGGTGATTCGGGCTGACGGTGACTGGTCACGCAGCAATAAACGCCTGACGCTGAAAAATCTGGCTGTTGCCGGACTGGAATATACCCTGCCGCAGGACTGGCGCGACCGCTGGCAGGCGGCACTGCCCGCGTGGCTGGATAGCGTAGCGGTGACGCGTTTCACCTCTAATCGTAACCTGATTATCGACATCAATCCGGCGTTTCCCTTCCAGCTGACCTCACTGGATGGTTCCGGCGAGAACCTGCTGCTGGCGCAGCAGCATCAGTGGGGGATCTGGTCGGGTAAGCTCAGCCTGAACGCGGCAGAGTCGACCTTTAACCGCACCGATCTGCGTCACCCGTCGATTGCGCTGAGTGCCGACCCACAACAGATTCAGGTGACCGAGCTGAGTGCGTTCAGTAACAAGGGCCTGATGGAAGGGACGGCTACCGTCGGCCAGCAGCCAGCCCGTCCGCTTACGCTGCAACTGACGGGGCGTGCAGTGCCGGTGAATGTGTTGCAGAACTGGGGATGGCCCGCATTGCCGTTAACCGGTGACAGCAATATGCAGCTGCAACTGAGCGGCGCTTTAGCCGCAGGCCAGCCAATACGCCCGACGGTTAATGGCACACTGTCGGTGACAACCGACAGTCAGCAGGTGCAGCAGACCATGCAGGCAGGCGAGGTACGTTAATAACATAAGGGCCGCAGATGCGGCCCTTATGATTAATTGATACGTGCGCCGGAACCGCCCTCTTCCAGCGGCCCATCAGGATCGGCGGGCAGGACGATGTAAACGCCCTCAAACACCGCGCCACATTCATCATCGCCAAACAGCTCCACTTCAAGCTGAACGCGTGCTTTACGTCCGCGTGCCAGACGGTCAAGGTCGCCGCTTAGTGAGCCGAGATCGGCAATCGCGCCAGGCCGTCCGCTGATCGGACGGCTGTAGCGAATGTGCGCATCTGCCAGAATAATGGTGCCGCCGAGATGGCGCTCGCGCAGCAGCAACCAGATCAATCCCCAGCCGGTCAGCGTGGCAAGCGAGAACAGGCTGCCGGCGAACAACGTGTGATGTGGATTCTGGTTGCCCGCTTCAGGCATGGTGGTGATAAATTTCTGCCCGGTAAACTGCAGGATACGCACCCCCATCTTCTCGCTGAGCGGAATATGATCATACCAGGCCTGTTGCAGCTGACCGCACCAGTCGGCGCGATGCAGGATATCATCGAGCGTAACAACCGGCTTGATCATCAAAAAATGGCGTACCGGCGTCGTCTGCGGCGCGGTAACCTCACCCTGATTGATATAACCGAGCTTAGCAAAGAAAGCGACGGCATCTTCGCGGGCGCTGCAGGTTACCCGCTTCGCGCCTTCCTGACGCGCGACCGACTCCAGGGTCATCGCCATCAGCGTACCCAGCCCTTTCCCCTGCACCGACGGATGAACGGCCATGAAGCGGATAGCGGCCTCATTGTCGGCGTTGATGTAGAGACGGCCTATGGCGACCGGATTTCCCTGCTCATCAACCACCATTTGATGATGCGCCAGGGCATCCCAGGCGTCACGTTCCGACCCCTGCGGCTGACGCAATGGTTTACGCAACATTTCCCAGCGGAACTGATAATAGATATCCAGCTCTTCCGCCGTCTGTGGCACGCGAAGGTGATACATGTAATGTTTCTCCCGCTCGGATAGGTGGCCTGTTCCCTGCCGCTCCGCTTGCGATCTCACACCTGTAACCAGAACGTCACAGGACCATCATTCACCAGCGAGACCTGCATATCCGCCGCAAAACGCCCATTCGCCGTGGTCATGCCCTGCTGGCGACAGTAATCGCTGAAGTAATCATACAGGCGTTCGGCCTCAGCAGGTTCCGCACCACCTGAAAAGGAGGGGCGCATCCCTTTTTGCGTATCTGCGGCCAGCGTAAACTGCGACACCACCAGCACGCTTCCGCCCGCCTGACGAACACTCAGGTTCATTTTGCCCTGTTCATCACTAAAGATGCGATAGCCCAGTACGCGTTCTGCGAGACGTTCCGCACGCGCATTGTCATCACCCTTTTCCACGCCCAGTAAAACCAGTAAACCGGCACCGATTTCGCCGATTACGTTCTGATCGACGCTGACGCTGGCACGCTGCACGCGTTGAATCAATGCAATCATGTTTCCTCGTGTTGTTCTTCTTTGTGCTGCTGTTTTAACTGCCGATAGTCGGCTAACGCGACGGTAATTTCAGCGCCTAACAACACAATACACCAGGTCCAGTAGACCCAGAGAAACAGAATGGGGATCACGGCCAGTACGCCGTAGATCAGCTGATAAGAGGGGAACATAGTAACATAGAGCGCAAAGCCCTTTTTACCCAGCTCAAATAGCGCACCCGCTACCAGCGCGCCAATCAGCGCATCGCGTGGCGGCACCCGCTGGGTGGGTACAATGCTGTAGAGCAACCAGAAGGCGAGCCACGACAGCAGAAGCGGGAAAATGCGCAGCATCTGGTCGACCAGGCTGGTGACGCCGGTCGCATTAATCCAGCGCAGTGACAGCAGATAGGAGCTGATCGCCAGGCTGGCACCGGCCAGAAGCGGGCCGAGCGTCAGGATCATCCAGTAGACCGCAAAGGAGTAAACCATCGGCCGCTTCTTGTTGCTGCGCCAGATGGTATTCAACGCGGTATCAACCGAATGCATCAGCAGTAAGGCCGTTACGATCAGGCCGACGGCACCAACCGCCGTCATCCGGTTGACGTTAGCCACAAACTGCTCAAGATAGCGTTGCAGCGTGTTGCCTGCAGCCGGCATCAGATTGTTAAAGACAAACTGCTTCAATTGTACGCTGATATCTGAGAAGACCGGAAACGCAGCAAACAGCGCAAACACCACCGCAATCAGTGGTACCAGCGCCAGCAATGAGACATAGGCCAGATTACCAGCCTGCGTCGTCATGCCATCCTCATCTATGCGTTTCCACAACAATTTGAGCCACAACCAGAACGCATGCAGCCCGGGACGAAATTTACGTGACATCATGAGTTACGGTTGACCTGCAAACCAGTCAGGTACCGTTTTACTGTCAGTAACCAGTACACTTTCAATGCCCAGAGCGCGCGCCGCCTCAATGTTCTCCGGGTTATCGTCGAAAAACACCGCCTGATCGGCAGTCACACCCTCCGCGTCCAGCACATGCTGATAAATCCGGGCTTCCGGTTTACGCATACCCAGCTCCTGCGAGAGATAGAGTTTGTCAGCTGCCTGCTGTACGTCGGGATACTGCGTCGGCCAGAATTCACAATGCAGCTTATTGGTGTTAGAGAGAATCACCACCCGATGACCTTCAAGCCGCAGCCGATTCATCAGCGCCAGGGTTTCAGGACGCACGTCTACGAAGACCGCCTGCCAGCCAGCAGTAAACTGTTCATAACTCAGCGCTATTGCCAGCTTTTCACACAGCGCCAGCGCGAAGTCTTCATCGCTGAGTTCTCCACGTTCGTGTTGTTCAAACGCTTCATCCATCTGGAAATGGCTTTGCAGCGAGGCCAGCGGCACACGGCTAAGGTCACTCCAGACACCCAGCACGCGGTTAAAGTCGATATCAATAATCACGTTGCCCAAATCAAAGATATACAGCATGGTGTGTCTCCTTCTGTTCCCTGGAGTATTCACTCTAGCGGCAAAAGTGCAGGCTGAACAGGCACGCGTGGAGAGAAAAGCGTAAACGCCAAAAGGTGGATAGAACGCACCCAGATATTTACTGGCCCGACTGGAGAAGCCGGAATTTCAGGCAAAAAAAAGCCCCGCATGCGGGGCTTTTTATCAGTTAAAGGCGCACTTATGCGTCTTTAGGACCACGTGAAGCACGTTTACGGTCGTTTTCAGTCAGGTGACGTTTACGGATACGCACTGACAGTGGTGTTACTTCTACCAGTTCGTCATCATCGATGAACTCGATAGCCTGTTCCAGCGTCATTTTCTGCGGTGGAACCAGGGTCGTTGCTTCATCAGTACCGGAAGCACGCATGTTGGTCAGCTTCTTACCGGTCAGACAGTTTACGGTCAGGTCGTTAGAACGGCTGTGAATACCGATGATCTGGCCTTCATAGACTTCTGCACCGTGACCCAGGAACAGCTTACCGCGATCCTGCAGACCGAACAGGGCGAACGCGACGGCTTTACCCTGACCGTTAGAGATCAGTACGCCGTTCTGACGCTGGCCCACTTCGCCTGGACGAATATCGTCGTAGTGGCTGAAGGTAGAGTAGAGCAGACCGGTACCGGACGTCATGGTCATGAATTCGTTACGGAAGCCAATCAGGCCACGGCTTGGGATCACGTAGTCGAGACGTACGCGGCCTTTGCCATCCGGATCCATGTTTTTCAGATCGCCTTTACGCTCACCCATGGCTTGCATAACGGAACCCTGATGCGTCTCTTCGATATCCAGCGTAACGTTCTCAAATGGCTCTTGTTTACGGCCATCGATTTCACGGAAGATAACTTTCGGACGGGATACCGCCAGCTCGAAACCTTCACGACGCATGTTTTCGATCAGGACTGACAGGTGAAGTTCACCACGACCTGATACGCGGAAGGCGTCAGAATCTTCAGTTTCTTCAACACGCAGTGCTACGTTGTGAACCAGTTCTTTGTTCAGACGCTCAAGGATCTGACGTGAAGTCACGTACTTACCTTCTTTACCGCAGAACGGTGAGGTGTTGACGTTAAAGAACATGGTTACAGTTGGTTCATCGACGCTCAGTGCTGGCAGCGCTTCCACATTCTGCGTGTCACAGATAGTGTCGGAAATGTTCAGCTCGCCCAGACCGGTGATAGCAATGATATCGCCCGCTTCTGCCAGATCGCTATCGATACGCTCGAGACCCAGATGAGTCAGGACTTTACCGACTTTAGCGTTACGGGTTTTGCCTTCGCTATCGATGATAGTGACTTGCTGGTTAGGCTTAACTTTACCGCGCTTGATACGGCCGATGCCGATCACGCCCAGGTAGTTGTTGTAGTCCAGCTGAGAGATTTGCATCTGCAGTGGGGCATCAGCCTCGACCTGCGGAGGCGCAACGTGATCAACGATAGCCTGATACAGCGGGGTCATATCGTCAGCCATGTCGGTGTGCTCAAGACCCGCAATACCATTCAGCGCAGAGGCGAAAATGATAGGGAAGTCGAGCTGCTCGTCAGTGGCATCCAGGTTTACGAACAGGTCAAATACCTGATCCACAACCCAATCCGGACGCGCACCAGGGCGGTCTACTTTGTTGATAACCACAATCGGCTTCAGACCATGCGCGAACGCTTTTTTGGTCACGAAGCGGGTTTGCGGCATAGGGCCATCCATCGCATCTACAACCAGCAGCACCGAGTCCACCATGGACATGACGCGCTCAACTTCACCACCGAAGTCGGCGTGTCCTGGGGTATCAACGATGTTGATACGGTAGTCATTCCACTTAATGGCGGTGTTTTTTGCGAGGATGGTAATCCCACGCTCTTTCTCCAAATCATTGGAGTCCATCACGCGCTCGGTTGCTTCGGTACGGGCATCAAAAGTACCGGATTGTTGCAGCAGTTTGTCAACCAGGGTGGTCTTTCCATGGTCAACGTGCGCGATGATGGCGATGTTACGCAAATTTTCGATCACAGCTTTGCCTCAGGCATTAGAAATAGCGCGGTATTGTACACGGATTAAGCGGAAGACTGAACAGGATCACACTTTTCACTGAAAGTTTATTGCATCGGCGCAAATTTGCCCTGTTCCCGGTGCAGAAAATGCACTAAGTTGGTCCTGCGCACCAAAATAGTGCTAAAAAATCACCGTTAAGCACCGCAATGGTGCACTAAGACCATCGTGGTGCAGGCGCTTTATGACAAAAAGGTGCATCACAAGGCGATTTAAGCAACATCAAAAAAGTTGGCACAGAATTCGCTTTATCTAAATCAAGCGTAAACGCCAGACAGATGTCGGTTGAAGAGCGTGCCGGGTGAAGTTGGTCAGGGAGGTGTTTTCCCGCAATGGATTCCGGAAACGACGTTTCCTCGCCATGTAGATAATGAAAGACCATTTCCAGGAGAGTTGAGTATGTCCGCTGAACACGTTCTCTCGATGATGAACGAGCATGAAGTTAAGTTTGTTGACCTGCGTTTTACCGATACCAAAGGTAAAGAACAGCACGTTACGATCCCTGCTCACCAGGTTAACGCTGACTTCTTCGAAGAAGGCAAAATGTTCGATGGTTCGTCTATTGGCGGCTGGAAAGGCATTAACGAATCAGACATGGTGCTGATGCCTGACGCCACCACGGCAGTCATGGATCCTTTCTTCGAAGATTCTACGCTGATCATCCGTTGTGACATTCTTGAGCCAGGCACCATGCAGGGCTACGATCGCGATCCACGCTCTATCGCCAAGCGCGCTGAAGATTACCTGCGCTCTTCCGGCATCGCGGACACCGTGCTGTTTGGACCAGAACCCGAATTCTTCCTGTTCGATGACATCCGTTTCGGTTCATCAACGTCCGGCTCACATGTGGCTATCGACGATATCGAAGCGGCATGGAATACCGGTAAAGAGTACGAAGGCGGTAACAAAGGTCACCGTCCAGGTCTGAAAGGCGGCTACTTCCCGGTTCCACCGGTTGACTCATCACAGGACATCCGTTCTGCCATGTGTCTGACCATGGAGCAGATGGGTCTGGTTGTTGAAGCGCATCACCACGAAGTGGCGACCGCAGGTCAGAACGAAGTGGCAACCCGCTTCAATACTATGACCAAAAAAGCGGACGAAATTCAGATCTACAAATATGTCGTTCACAACGTTGCGCACGCTTACGGCAAAACGGCGACCTTTATGCCGAAGCCAATGTTTGGCGACAACGGTTCAGGCATGCACTGCCATATGTCACTCTCTAAAGGTGGCCAGAACCTGTTTGCCGGCGATAAGTACGGCGGCCTGTCTGAAATGGCGCTGTTCTACATCGGCGGTATCATCAAGCACGCGAAAGCGATCAACGCCCTGGCGAACCCGACAACCAACTCTTACAAGCGTCTGGTCCCGGGTTATGAAGCACCAGTTATGCTGGCTTACTCTGCCCGTAACCGTTCTGCCTCAATCCGTATCCCGGTTGTTGCCAGCCCGAAAGCCCGTCGTATCGAAGCGCGCTTCCCGGATCCAGCCGCTAACCCATACCTGGCGTTCACCGCGCTGCTGATGGCTGGCCTGGATGGCATCATCAACAAAATCCATCCTGGCGACGCGATGGATAAGAACCTGTATGACCTGCCACCGGAAGAAGAAGCTGAGATTCCAAAAGTTGCAGGCTCGCTGGAAGAAGCGCTGAATGCACTGAACGAAGACCGCGAGTTCCTGACCCGTGGCGGTGTATTCACAGACGAATCGATCGATGCTTACATCGAACTGCGTAAAGCAGAGATGGATCGCGTTCGCATGACGCCACACCCGGTTGAGTTCGAGCTTTACTACAGCGTTTAACTGGTCAGACGTTTTTGTTGCCGTGGAAACTTTTAGCCCATCTTCGGATGGGCTTTTTTCTCCGCGAATTCACCGTTCATTCGCCCTCTTTTCGGCTTAAAGACTAAAATGCACCTGACTGGTGCAGAGGAACGTTGTATGGCAACTGGCTCTCTGCCCGATGCAGGGCAGATTCTCAACGCGTTAATCAACAGTATTTTGTTAGTGGATAACGATCTGGTTATTCATTACGCCAATCCGGCGGCGCAGCAATTACTGGCGCAAAGCTCACGCAAATTGTTCGGCACACCATTACCGGAATTAACCGGCTACTTTTCGCTGAATATTGAGGTGATGCGCGAGAGTCTTGAGGCTGGCCAGGGATTTACTGACAGTGAGGTCACGCTGGTGGTAGATGGTCGCGCACATATTATGTCGCTGACCGCCCAGCGGTTACCCGATGGCTTAATCCTGATGGAAATGGCGCCGATGGATAATCAGCGTCGCCTCAGTCAGGAGCAGTTACAGCACGCGCAGCAGGTCGCCGCTCGCGATCTGGTTCGCGGTCTGGCCCATGAGATTAAAAATCCGCTGGGCGGATTACGCGGCGCGGCACAGCTCCTATCCCGCGCCCTGCCCGATCCGTCACTGAATGAATACACCAAAGTGATTATTGAACAGGCCGACCGGTTGCGAAATCTGGTGGATCGTCTGTTAGGACCGCAGCAGCCAGGCATGCACATCACGCAGAGCATTCATCAGGTGGCCGAACGGGTGGTCAATCTGGTGTCGATGGAGCTGCCGGAGAATGTTTCGCTGGTCAGGGATTACGACCCCAGCCTGCCGGAACTGCCGCATGACCCCGACCAGATTGAACAGGTGCTGCTTAACGTAGTTCGCAACGCACTTCAGGCGCTGGGCGACGACGGTGGCACCATTGTTATCCGCACCCGCACTGCTTTCCAGTTGACGCTGCACGGTACGCGTTATCGCCTGGTGGCACGTATTGATATTGAAGATGATGGCCCCGGCATTCCGGCCCAGCTGCAGGATACGCTGTTTTATCCGATGGTCAGCGGACGTGAAGGCGGAACCGGTTTAGGCCTCTCCATCGCCCGTAGCCTGATTGATCAACATTCAGGAAAAATAGAATTTAACAGTTGGCCGGGACACACCGAATTTTCGGTTTACCTGCCTATTCGCCAGTGAGGTTTCTATGCAACGAGGGATAGTCTGGATCGTCGATGACGATAGCTCCATCCGCTGGGTGCTTGAACGCGCGCTCACTGGAGCCGGTTTGAGCTGTGCGACCTTTGACAGCGCAAGCGAGGTGCTGGATGCCCTCTCAACCAAGACCCCGGACGTTTTACTGTCAGATATTCGCATGCCCGGTATGGATGGCCTGGCGCTGCTGAAACAGATTAAGCAGCGTCATCCGATGCTTCCGGTCATCATAATGACGGCGCATTCGGATCTGGACGCCGCTGTCAGCGCCTATCAGCAGGGTGCCTTTGATTACCTGCCTAAACCGTTTGATATTGACGAAGCGGTGGCGCTGGTCGAGCGAGCCATCAGTCACTATCAGGAACAGCAGCAGCCGCGAAATCAGCCGGTCAGCGGACCCACCACCGATATCATTGGTGAAGCGCCAGCGATGCAGGATGTGTTTCGTATCATCGGCCGGTTATCGCGCTCGTCGATCAGTGTGCTGATCAACGGTGAGTCAGGAACCGGTAAAGAGCTGGTAGCTCATGCGCTGCATCGCCATAGTCCGCGTACCAAAGCGCCTTTCATCGCGCTTAACATGGCGGCGATTCCCAAAGATTTGATTGAATCCGAACTGTTCGGTCACGAGAAAGGTGCCTTTACCGGCGCAAACCAGATCCGTCAGGGCCGTTTTGAGCAGGCGGATGGCGGCACGCTGTTTCTGGATGAGATCGGTGATATGCCGCTGGATGTGCAGACCCGTCTGCTGCGCGTGCTGGCCGATGGCCAGTTCTATCGCGTTGGTGGCTATGCGCCAGTGAAAGTGGATGTACGTATTATCGCCGCAACCCACCAGAATCTGGAATTACGCGTGCAGGAAGGCAAGTTCCGTGAGGACCTTTTCCACCGCCTGAATGTGATTCGCGTGCATCTGCCACCGCTGCGTGAGCGTCGTGAGGACATCCCGCGTCTGGCACGTTACTTCCTGCAGGTGGCGGCCCGTGAGCTGGGGGTGGAAGCGAAGATTCTGCATCCGGAAACCGAGACAGCCTTAACCCGTCTTCACTGGTCCGGTAACGTTCGTCAGCTGGAGAACACCTGTCGCTGGCTGACCGTGATGGCGGCGGGCCAGGAAGTACTGATTCAGGATCTGCCCGGAGAACTGTTTGAATCCAGTACCCCGGAAAATCCGGTGCAGTCGCTGCCTGACAGCTGGGCAACCCTGCTGGCACAGTGGGCCGACCGCGCCCTGCGTTCCGGTCATCAGAATCTGCTGTCAGAAGCCCAGCCAGAGATGGAGCGTACGCTGCTCACCACTGCGCTGCGTCATACGCAAGGCCACAAGCAGGAAGCAGCACGTCTGCTGGGCTGGGGACGAAACACGCTGACGCGCAAGCTGAAAGAGCTGGGCATGGAGTAAGCGGTTCAGTACGGGCTGGTGTGGTCTGCCAGCCCGTTTCTTCAGATAACGCGCGAGAACTGCTGCTGACGCGCTTTCTGACGCAGATAACGATCAAAACACATGCAGATATTACGAATCAGTAACCGGCCAATCCCCGTCACCTCCAGCCCGCCAGCCGTTTGTACCACCAGCCCATCGGCGATTAACGGTTTCAGCAGCGCCAGGTCCTCAGCAAAATAGTCGCTGAAGCAAATTCCCCATTGCGCTTCTGTCGCGGCAAAATCCAGCGAGAAGTTACAGAGCAGCGTTTTAATCACGTCACGACGCAGGCAATCATCGTCGGTTAAGGCGATACCGCGCCACAGGCCATTCCCCTGCTGTTCAACACTCTTGTACCAGGTGTTGAGGTCTTTCTGGTTCTGCGCATAACTGTCGCCAATCATGCTGATGGCTGAAACGCCAAGCCCCAGCAAATCGCTGTCGCCCTGCGTCGTGTATCCCTGGAAATTACGATGCAGCTGCCCTTTCCGCTGCGCGATGGCCAGCTCATCCTGCGGCTTCGCAAAGTGATCCATCCCGATAAACTGGTAGCCCTGCTGAGTCAGCGTCGTGATGGTCTGCTGTAAGATATCCAGCTTTTGCTGAGCGGAGGGCAGTTCGTCCTCTTTGATTTTACGCTGTGCCGCGAACATCGCTGGCAGATGCGCATAGTTAAACACGCTAAGGCGATCGGGATTGAGTGCCAGCACCCGCTCCAGCGTCCAGGCAAAGCTGGCTGGCGTCTGCAGGGGCAAGCCATAGATCAGGTCGATGCTGACAGAGCTGAAGCCCTGTTCACGGGCGCGCGCCATCAGGCCGAAAATCACCTCTTCGTCCTGCACCCGGTTAACCCGTTCCTGCACCGATTTATTGAAGTCCTGTACCCCCATGCTCAGACGATTGAATCCCAGCGATCGCAGGTGATCAATCATATCCAGCTCAATTTCACGCGGATCAATCTCGATCGACATTTCAACATCGCTGGCCACGGTGAAGTGTTGCTTCAGCAAACCCACCAGCCGTGAAATCTGCGCATTATAGAGAAAAGTTGGCGTGCCGCCGCCCCAGTGAAGCTGCGTGACCTGACGCTGACGAAACAGCGGCGCACGCTGAATAATCTCCTGCTCAAGCACATCCAGATAACGGTCCGCTTTGTGGCGCTGACGGGTCACAATCTTATTGCAGCCGCAGAAGTAGCAGAGACGATGGCAGAAGGGAATATGGACGTAGAGTGACAGCGGACGGTCAGGGTAGCGCGCCACGGCTCGCTGAAAATCGCCTTCCGCATAGTGCTCGCTGAACTCCAGCGCGGTGGGATAAGAGGTGTAACGCGGGCCGGCATAATTGTACTTTTCAATTAACGCCTGATCCCACTCAATCTGCTGCGATGGCATGCTCACTCCTTCCGATGACGTCGTCTGAGAGAAGGTCGCGAAGAAGAGGAGATGAAAGGTGAGCGGGTTGAGACCCGACGTAAACGTTGCTTCAGCCGCGACAGGCGTCGTAGTTTAAACAATAACCACAGCAGATAACATGTCGCCAGCAGCGCGAAAATTGATCCAGGCCAAAACATTGTTGTTTACCTGATAAGTACGGCATGCGGAAACCGCATGCCGATCAAATCTGCTTAGTTGCCCTTCAGCAGACGGTACATATCTTCTTCAGCCTGCTCATCTTCAGCATCATCCATCACAATGCCTAACTGCTCCATCAGTTCGTCGATACGATCCAGCGAGGCATCCAGCCAGCCCTGATCTTCAGCCGACAGCGTTTCGCCATTTTCCAGACGATCCAGCAGCGCATCCAGACGCTCGTCATTTTCCAGCTTCGCCAGCTCTTCTTCGGGCGTCAGACGCACTTTCTTCTCAGCTGCCGGTTTTGCCACGCTTTTCTTTGGCTTAACGGCTGCGGTTTTCCCCTCAGCAATCAGGGCCACCGGTTTTTTACTGCCGATACGCGGATCTTTTACGCTGCTCTCCTGACGTCCGCCGTTGCTTTCGGACGCAGCCGGATTAGCACGGCTGCCAGATGCGTGTCCGCGATGCTTTTTATCACGTTTGCGATCGCGTGCTTCATGGTTGATATCGTCACGCGATTTGCGTTTGGCTTTGACGGCAGGTTTGCCGTTAGCAGCTCGTGCAGGTTGCTTCATAGTATTCGGTCCCGGCTTTTTTATTCAGTATAGAATTGCGGCGAAATCTAGCAGAAACCAGACAAAGAAAAAAGGCGACAGCTCAAGCTGTCGCCTTATTTCATACCTTCATAAGAAGGAATCATGTTTTAAGTCCTTTTCGGCTCGTAACATCCCGGTCAATCCCGCGCCTGCTCAACTCCTGAGCTTTTCCTTATCCCTGTCTGGCCGTATCCCTGACCGTTTCCATTCCACCGCTCGTTGCCTTCCTGACATCCCTGAGCGCATCATCCTGATGTGTGCTGCCGTTCACTGCACAATAATGTAGACCAACTGGTAAAAGCCTCAAGTCGGTGTCAAAAATAGTTAGTTCAAAAAAAGAACGATTATTGTCAACGTTATGAATTTTAATGTTTTTTATTTTTAGTAATTAAAGTAAAAAGCGAAATAACCTGCAGCCTGAATGGCAAATCTCTTACACACTTTGTTATCGAGATGTGATTGAGCACTTTCGCGCCATAACGCGTATAATCGCCGCCATTGCCTTAATGCGTTTTCTGGAGTGTTACCTTGTCTGAATTGAATTATCACGTTACCCACTTTGTCATGAGCGCGCCGGATATCCGTCATCTGCCTGCTGATACCGGAATTGAAGTGGCTTTTGCTGGCCGTTCGAACGCGGGAAAATCGAGTGCGCTGAATACGTTAACCAATCAGAAAGGTCTGGCACGTACCAGTAAAACGCCGGGACGTACGCAGCTGATTAACCTGTTCGAAGTGAAAGAAGGTAAGCGTCTGGTCGACCTGCCAGGTTACGGTTATGCCGAAGTGCCGGAAGAGATGAAGCTGAAGTGGCAGCGTGCATTAGGAGAATACCTGCAAAAACGTCAGGCCCTGAAAGGACTGGTCGTGCTGATGGATATCCGTCATCCGCTGAAAGACCTTGATCGACAGATGATTCAGTGGTCAGTGGAAAGCGGTATTCCGGTGCTGTTGCTTCTGACCAAAGCAGACAAACTGGCCTCAGGTGCCCGTAAAGCGCAGCTCAATGTCGTGCGTGAAGCCGCACTCGAATTCGTGGGTGATGTGCAGGTAGAGCTCTTCTCCTCGCTGAAGAAAATCGGCGTGGATAAGGTTCGTCAGAAGCTGGACAGCTGGTTTAATATGCTTGAACCGGCGGTTGAGGATCAGGACGGGGAAGAGTAACTGGCAACACGGTGCCGCTGAAGCTGGCGATACAAAAAGCCCAATAAAAAACGCCCCAGTCACAGAATGACTGGGGCGGCTAAATTCAGCCAAATCCGATTACGTGAAGTAAAAGGTCTGAAAGATAGAACATCTTACCTCTGTACCCTACGCGACGAACTTTACCTGATTTTGTGTGCGTGACAAAGGCTTTTTTGTTGCTTACTTACATCAAACAGGGCTTTTTTTACCATACACATCACAAAAATAGCGTTGCGATGTAGTTAAATAACGAAAAAAGTGTTTAGCCGATAAGCAGTTAGAAAAGCGCGTAATCTCAGTACCAGCGCTGGCCGGGTTAAACCAGGTAATTAAACGATTTACTTATACCTGACTAAGGGTCGATTCCGCTCTGTGGAACCGACCTGAAGCCGTGAATCAGTGGGCTTCATCCCAGTTGTCACCCACACCGACTTCAACCAGTAAAGGCACGTCGAGCTGCACGCTACCTTCCATCAGCGCGCGGATTTTCTGACTGGCTGCTTCAACGGCCTCCGCTTTCACTTCGAACACCAGTTCATCGTGAACCTGCATGATCATTCTGACACTATTGTCGTTTTGCTGTTCCAGCCACGCATCAACAGCAATCATCGCCCGCTTGATAATATCTGCTGCCGTTCCCTGCATCGGCGCATTGATCGCGGCACGTTCAGCGGCTTTCCGGCGAATGGCATTGCTGGATTTAATATCCGGCAACCACAGTCGACGGCCTTCAATCGTTTCGACATAGCCTTTACTTGCCGCCAGCTGGCGGGTGTTCTCCATATAGCGCAGTACGCCCGGATAACGTTCAAAGTAGAGGTCCATATACTTTTTCGCTTCGCCTGCGCCAATGTTCAGCTGGCGCGAAAGACCAAATGCACTCATGCCATAGATCAGACCAAAGTTGATCGCTTTCGCACTACGGCGCTGTTCGGCGCTGACCTTGTCCAGTGGTACACCAAATACTTCGGATGCCGTGGCACGGTGAATATCTTCGCCCTGGGCAAAAGCGTCCAGTAATCCTTTATCCTGAGAGAGATGCGCCATGATACGCAGTTCGATTTGTGAATAGTCTGCCGCCACAATGCGATAACCTTTGGCCGCGACAAAGGCCTGACGGATTCGGCGTCCTTCGTCATTACGCACCGGGATGTTTTGCAGATTCGGATCGGCAGAGGATAAGCGACCGGTTGCGGTAACGGCCTGATGATAAGAGGTATGCACCCGCCCGCTCAGCGGGTTGATCATCAGGGGTAATTTATCCGTATAGGTCGACTTAAGTTTAGATAAGCCGCGATGTTCCAGAATCACTTTGGGCAGCGGATAGTCGAGTGCCAGCTCAGCTAACACCTCTTCGCTGGTTGACGGCGCACCGCCCGGTGTTTTCTTGGTGGGTTTGATACCCTGTTTTTCAAACAGGATCACCTGCAGCTGCTTGGTGGATGAGAGGTTGAAGGGTTCTCCCGCCAGCTCATGTGCTTTTAATTCAAGCTCAGCCAGTCGGGCAGTCAGCTCTTTCGAATGTTGCGCCAGAATAGCCTGATCGATTAACACGCCATTGCGCTCAATCCTGGAAATTACCGTCAGTAACGGCATCTCAATCTGCTCGAAGACTTTTCTCGGGCCCGCTTCTTTCTCCAGCTCTGGCCACATCTTCAGATGCAACTGCAGGGTCACATCGGCATCTTCGGCAGCATAATGGGATGCCTGCTCCAATGCGATTTGATTGAACGTCAGCTGATTTTTGCCCTTACCAGCGATCTCCTGGAAGGTGACCGTTTTGTGGTTAAGCCAGCGAACAGCCAGGCTATCCATGTCATGTTTACCCACCACGCTGTTAAGAATATAGGACTCAAGCATGGTGTCGAATTTGATACCGGCCAGTTCAATATCGTAGTTTTTCAGTACGCCACGATCGTATTTCAGGTTCTGGCCCACTTTCCAGGCGCTCTCATCTTCCAGCAGAGGCTTGAGCTGTGCCAGAACAGCCGCGCGATCCAGTTGGTCAGGCGCATCGAGATAGTCATGGGCAACCGGCAGGTAGGCGGCTTCGCCGGGCGCAATCGCGAAGCTGATGCCCACGATGTTAGCGCTCAGGGTGTCCAGCGCGTCGGTCTCCAGATCAAAAGCAAAGACCTCGCTGTTTTTCAGCTTCTCCAGCCAGCTGTCGAAAAGATCCTGATCCAGAATGGTGACATAATTCTCGGTCGGTAATACGCTGCTGGTTTCAGGCACAGCAACCGGCTCATCGGAGAGCGCTTTCTGTGCCTGAGTATTACTTTTCTTGCCCTGCAGCCATTTCCCATCCTGCAGGTCACTCAGCCAGCGTTTGAACTCATAACGGCTGAACAGGGTCTGCAGCGCCTCGACATTGGGTTCAGTGACCGTGAGCTCTTCACAGGGCAGCGCCAGCTCGACGTCCGTCTTGATGGTCGCCAGCTGGTAAGAGAGAAACGCCACATCCCGATTCTGCTCAAGTTTGGTCGCCATGGTTTTCGCGCCACGAAACCCGAGATCCGCTACTTTATCCAGATTGTCATAGATGGTCTGCATGCTGCCCAGACCCTGCAGCAGAGCCTGTGCCGTTTTCTCACCCACGCCGGGAACGCCAGGGATGTTATCTGAGCTGTCGCCCATCATGGCCAGAAAATCGATGATTAAGGCTGGTGGCACACCATATTTCTGCTCGACCTCTTCCGGCCCCAGGATGGTGTTGCTCATGGTGTTAATCAGCGTGATGGCTGGCGTGACCAGCTGCGCCATATCCTTGTCGCCGGTGCTGATTAGCACTGAAAGGCCTTTTTTCTCCGCTTCCAGCGCCAGCGTACCGATAACATCATCGGCTTCAACGCCGCTCACAGCCAGTAGCGGCAGACCCATCGCCCGCACCATCTCATGCAGCGGCTCGATTTGCGCCCGCAGTTCGTCAGGCATCGGCGGACGATGAGATTTATAATGCTCGAACAGCTCATCCCTGAAGGTTTTGCCTTTGGCATCGAACACTACAGCAACGTGACTCGGATTATATTGCGCCAGCAGGCTTTTCAGCATGTTGAGCACGCCGTACATAGCGCCAGTAGGTTCACCTGCACTATTGGTCAGCGGCGGAAACGCGTGATACGCGCGATAAAGATAGGATGAGCCATCGACCAGAATGAGGGGATTTTCTGCTATTTGCGCCATAAGTCTGTGTTGTCTTCGTTGCTATGGGTTGGTCTATAAGGATGCCACAAGCTGGCGGAAATGGTGAACTAAGGCACAGGATATGTCGCGTTTTTAACGGTTCTGGAGGAAAGATCGCAACGATCATTCTGTGGATAACTTTGTGCGTAAAAATTATAACGCGCTGCTATTCAGGATCTTAAATGATTTGGCTATTAATAAAATACATAATTTTCATTAGCTTATTTAATTTCCGTGACCCGATCGCCATTTTTAATTACGTGATCCCTTGTGTGGATATTAAATTTATGCCCTGGAGATGGACAAAATTTACGTCTCTGTTTAATGGCATAAAAAAACGCCAGCAGAGCTGGCGTCAGATGGGGTGGTAAGGCAGATTACTTCTGGCTTACGAGGAATTTAACCACGTTCGCGTAATCAGCAACGAAATTGTCCATAGAGCTGGTATCGAGGCCGCCGTTGTTCACCATATATTTGCCATTCACGAACATCGCTGGCACACCGCGCAGATCAACATCCGCAGCCGCTTTCTGCTGTTGTGCAACCAGCGCTTTTACGGCAAAGCTGTTCCAGGCAGCATCGTAGTCAGCAGCGGAGATACCGGCCGCTTTAACAAAAGCCTCTTTCAGACTGGCAGGATCGGTAATGGTCTGCGTTTTCTGAATGCCATCAAAGATCGGTGCTGTCACCTTATCTTCAACGCCCAGCGCCATGGCGACGGCCCATGCCTGAGTCACAACCGGTCCCAGATCACCACCAAGGAAATCGACGTGGTATTTCACCAGCTTTGTATCAGCAGGCAGATTCTTTTTCACCGCGTCATTAACGTGATAAATACGTTCAAACTGATAGCAGTGCGGGCAGAAGAAGGAGAAGAACTCCATCACCTGAGGTTCACTGGCCACAGGTTTTGGCAGACTCACATATTGTTTACCTTCAGTGAACTGGGCAGCAGACGCGCTGAATGCCAGCACTAAACCCATCAGTGCAAACCAAATTTTTTTCATCGTGAAAACTTCTCCTGACTACGTCGTTAATATTGCGGTGTCAGCTGCAGAGGAGGTTCCTGCAACAGCTTCTCCTGCTCGGTAAAGAGTGAAATTTGCCTGCGCCAGAAATCTTCATCTGTCATCCAGGGGAAAGCGCGCGGAAAAGCGGGATCCTGCCAGCGTCGGACAACCCAGGCCAGATAATAAACCATGCGCATAGCGCGTAAAGGTTCAATCAGTGACAATTCATTAATATCAAAGTCACTGAATTCACTGTAAGCCTCCAGCAAAATATCCCACTGTATACGCTGTTCCTGTCGATCGCCGCTGATGAGCATCCACAAATCCTGTACCGCCGGACCATTACGGGCATCATCCAGATCGACAAATAGCGGTCCATCGCGCCACAGGATATTCCCCGGATGACAGTCGCCATGTAATCGTAGCGGCTGCCACGTGGTATGCCACTGTTGCTGCAGCGTGTTACCCAGCTTATCGATAGCCTGCAGCAGCGCGGTCTTAAGCGAAGCAGGCACTAATTGTGAGTGCTCCAGCGCCTGTCGGGGTTCATGCAGATACTCATCAAGACCGATGGCAGGACGATGGTTGAACAGCGCTTTGCGCCCGGTCTGATGAATGCGGCCCAGGAATCGGCCTACCCATTCCATCTGATCTTCATTGTCTGTCTCATATTGCCGTCCGCCCAGACTGGGAAATACGGCAAAGAAGAAGCCAGCGTGGCTGTGCAGTGTCTCGCCCTTTAACCGCAATGGTGCCGCGATGGGCACCTCATCAGCCAGCAGATCGAGCGCATACTGATGCTCTTCAGCGATCTGTTCAGCACGCCAGCGCTGTGGGCGATAAAACTTCGCGACATAGCGGCGTTTTTCATCATCGCTGAATTGGTAAACCCGGTTCTCATAGCTGTTCAGGGCTGTCAGACCTGATTCGACGCGAATTCCTGTATCCCAGAGCGCATCAAGCAATACGTCGGGATTCAATGTCTGGAAGTTGAAAGCAGCGTCGCTCATCATATTACCTGTAGTTGCCCTTGCAAATAGCAGCCAAGGATAACACTACTCGTCCTGTTTAATGACACCCCGTGCGCGGAGCAGTGCGGTTTTGAAATCAACTTCATAGTCTTTTTTCAGGCCTGGGATCGCATCATCGCTGGCTGAGTCACGCATTTTGAGATGGTAAATTAATACATCGTCGGTTAATTCACTTAACGGGCCACGGAAACCAGATTCCTGCGCCAGTTTCTGTAAAAATGTGACCAGATTCAGGTCAGGCTCTTTTTGCCAGGCGGGTTGCAGCAGTTCGATCAACTCGTTTAAACGATGGCATTTCATTGAGGTTTCTCCGTTATTCACAGTGCGTCATCAGCGAGGGCAAAGCCATGACAATATTGACCGGCATCATTCTGGCTGGTGGTCAGGGCCGCCGTATGGGTGGTCAGGATAAAGGATTAGTGCAACTGGATGGCAGGCCGCTTTATCAGCATGTCCTTGAACGGCTCAGGCCACAAGTCGACATTGTCATGATTAATGCCAATCGTAATATTGATCGCTATCAGTTAAGCGGGTGTCGGGTTGTGCAAGATGTTTTTGATGGCTATCCGGGTCCGCTGGCCGGTATCTACAGTGCATTAGTAGCCATCGACGGTGAATGGGCTGCGTTTTGCTCCTGTGATACGCCTGCAGTTCCTCTTAACTTCGTTGAAAAGCTGGCTGAACAACGTGGAGACGCCCCTGCAGTCTGGGTCCGCTCACAATCACGCGACCACCCCACGCTGGCGCTGATTCATCGGAAGATGGCAGTGCCTCTTCATGACTATCTTCACGCCGGTGAACGACGTCTGATGCATTTCCTGCGCGACCACGGCGGCCATGCTGTTCAGCTGGATAATGATGAAGCTGCCTTCCGCAATATCAATACGCCTGATGACCTGAATGAGAGACGCTGATATGTCATTACCCTTACTCGCGATTGTCGGCTGGAGTGGAACCGGCAAAACCACGCTATTACAGCAGGTGATACCAATTCTTCTTAGTAAAGGGATTCGCGCCGGGCTGATTAAGCACACGCATCATGAGATGGACGTAGATACGCCAGGCAAAGATAGCTATTTGCTCAGAAAAGCGGGCGCCAGTCAGGTAATGGTTGCCAGTTCTGAGCGGTGGGCATTGATGTGTGAGACACCGGAAAAGCAGTCGATTGATCTGCCTTATCTGCTCAGCCGTATGGATCACTCTGTGCTGGAGATAGTGCTGGTTGAGGGCTTTAAAGAGGAATCGGTGCCTAAAATTATACTGTGGCGTGCCGGGATCAAAGGTGGCATCGAGGAACTGATTGATGAGCAGGTGATCGCTGTCGCCAGCGATCAGAAATTAGCGCTGAATGTGCCGGTTCTGGATATAAATCGTCCTGATAGCGTGGCAGATTTCATTGCAGACTGGCTGAAAAAGCGCTGAAACGGGGAAGTTTTCGTGTTTTTCACAATCTGCAGACGTAAAAAAGCCCCGCACTCGCGTGCGGGGCTTCTTCACTTATTTGATGCCTGGCAGTTCCCTACTCTCGCATGGGGAGGCCCCACACTACCATCGGCGCTACGGCGTTTCACTTCTGAGTTCGGCATGGGGTCAGGTGGGACCACCGCGCTAAAGCCGCCAGGCAAATTCTTTGTGCTCTGTCCTGTGTCTTCTGTGCTGATGCTGCGTTGGCCGCCCTCGCGCTGCTCAGTCACATACGTCAGTATGCTCCTTCACATCGGTCGGTTGCCGCCTTGCCTCAGCGCAGAATCCTTCGGACTTCAGTCCGCAGGATACAACTATTATCCGGTAACAAAGCTGAAAATCGTGTCTCTCAAAAACGCCTCTGGCGTTGTAAGGTTAAGCCTCACGGGTCATTAGTACCGGTTAGCTCAACGCATCGCTGCGCTTACACACCCGGCCTATCAACGTCGTAGTCTTCAACGTCCCTTCAGGACCCTCAAGGGGTCAGGGAGAACTCATCTCGGGGCAAGTTTCGTGCTTAGATGCTTTCAGCACTTATCTTTTCCGCACTTAGCTACCGGGCAATGCCATTGGCATGACAACCCGAACACCAGTGGTGCGTTCACTCCGGTCCTCTCGTACTAGGAGCAACCCCCCTCAATTCTCCAGCGCCCACGGCAGATAGGGACCGAACTGTCTCACGACGTTCTAAACCCAGCTCGCGTACCACTTTAAACGGCGAACAGCCGTACCCTTGGGACCTACTTCAGCCCCAGGATGTGATGAGCCGACATCGAGGTGCCAAACACCGCCGTCGATATGAACTCTTGGGCGGTATCAGCCTGTTATCCCCGGAGTACCTTTTATCCGTTGAGCGATGGCCCTTCCATTCAGAACCACCGGATCACTATGACCTGCTTTCGCACCTGCTCGAGCCGTCACTCTCGCAGTCAAGCCAGCTTATGCCATTGCACTAACCTCACGATGTCCGACCGTGATTAGCTGACCTTCGTGCTCCTCCGTTACTCTTTAGGAGGAGACCGCCCCAGTCAAACTACCCACCAGACACTGTCCGCAGCCCGGATTACGGGCCTACGTTAGAACATCAAACATTAAAGGGTGGTATTTCAAGGTTGGCTCCACGCAGACTGGCGTCCGCGCTTCAAAGCCTCCCACCTATCCTACACATCAAGGCTCAATGTTCAGTGTCAAGCTGTAGTAAAGGTTCACGGGGTCTTTCCGTCTTGCCGCGGGTACACTGCATCTTCACAGCGAGTTCAATTTCACTGAGTCTCGGGTGGAGACAGCCTGGCCATCATTACGCCATTCGTGCAGGTCGGAACTTACCCGACAAGGAATTTCGCTACCTTAGGACCGTTATAGTTACGGCCGCCGTTTACCGGGGCTTCGATCAAGAGCTTCTCCTTGCGGATAACCCCATCAATTAACCTTCCGGCACCGGGCAGGCGTCACACCGTATACGTCCACTTTCGTGTTTGCACAGTGCTGTGTTTTTAATAAACAGTTGCAGCCAGCTGGTATCTTCGACTGGCTTCGGCTCGGGGAGTAAATCCCTCCACCTACGCGCCAGCGTGCCTTCTCCCGAAGTTACGGCACCATTTTGCCTAGTTCCTTCACCCGAGTTCTCTCAAGCGCCTTGGTATTCTCTACCTGACCACCTGTGTCGGTTTGGGGTACGATTCTGTGTTACCTGATGCTTAGAGGCTTTTCCTGGAAGCAGGGCATTTATCACTTCAGCACCGTAGTGCCTCGTCATCACGCCTCAGCGTTGATAAGGGACCGGATTTACCTGGACCCTCCGCCTACACGCTTAAACCGGGACAACCGTCGCCCGGCTGATATAGCCTTCTCCGTCCCCCCTTCGCAGTAACACCGAGTACAGGAATATTAACCTGTTTCCCATCGACTACGCCTTTCGGCCTCGCCTTAGGGGTCGACTCACCCTGCTCCGATTAACGTTGAACAGGAACCCTTGGTCTTCCGGCGAGCGGGCTTTTCACCCGCTTTATCGTTACTTATGTCAGCATTCGCACTTCTGATACCTCCAGCATGCCTCACAGCACACCTTCGACGGCTTACAGAACGCTCCCCTACCCAACAACGCATAAGCGTCGCTGCCGCAGCTTCGGTGCATGGTTTAGCCCCGTTACATCTTCCGCGCAGGCCGACTCGACCAGTGAGCTATTACGCTTTCTTTAAATGATGGCTGCTTCTAAGCCAACATCCTGGCTGTCTGTGCCTTCCCACATCGTTTCCCACTTAACCATGACTTTGGGACCTTAGCTGGCGGTCTGGGTTGTTTCCCTCTTCACGACGGACGTTAGCACCCGCCGTGTGTCTCCCGTGATAACATTCTTCGGTATTCGCAGTTTGCATCGGGTTGGTAAGCCGGGATGGCCCCCTAGCCGAAACAGTGCTCTACCCCCGAAGATGAGTTCACGAGGCGCTACCTAAATAGCTTTCGGGGAGAACCAGCTATCTCCCGGTTTGATTGGCCTTTCACCCCCAGCCACAGGTCATCCGCTAATTTTTCAACATTAGTCGGTTCGGTCCTCCAGTTAGTGTTACCCAACCTTCAACCTGCCCATGGCTAGATCACCGGGTTTCGGGTCTATACCCTGCAACTTAACGCCCAGTTAAGACTCGGTTTCCCTGCGGCTCCCCTATACGGTTAACCTTGCTACAGAATATAAGTCGCTGACCCATTATACAAAAGGTACGCAGTCACCCCCATAAAGAAGGCTCCCACTGCTTGTACGTACACGGTTTCAGGTTCTGTTTCACTCCCCTCGCCGGGGTTCTTTTCGCCTTTCCCTCACGGTACTGGTTCACTATCGGTCAGTCAGGAGTATTTAGCCTTGGAGGATGGTCCCCCCATATTCAGACAGGATACCACGTGTCCCGCCTTACTCATCGAGCTCACAGCACGTGTGCTTTTGTGTACGGGAGTATCACCCTGTACCCTGCGACTTTCCAGACGCTTCCACTAACACACATGCTGATTCAGGCTCTGGGCTGCTCCCCGTTCGCTCGCCGCTACTGGGGGAATCTCGGTTGATTTCTTTTCCTCGGGGTACTTAGATGTTTCAGTTCCCCCGGTTCGCCTTGCAGCACTATGTATTCATGCTGCAATGATGCACAGAGTGCACCGGGTTTCCCCATTCGGACATCGACGGCTGTAGCGGTTCATATCACCTTACCGTCGCTTTACGCAGATTAGCACGTCCTTCATCGCCTCTGACTGCCTGGGCATCCACCGTGTACGCTTAGTCGCTTAACCTCACAACCCACAGGCGTTTTACAACGCTGTAAGCTGCAAGCATTTGAGAGACTCGAACGCATCGTATTTTTCATTCTTATTACGGAGAATGAAAACGACACGTCGTTTCAATTTTCAGCTTGTTCCGGATTGTTAAAGAGCAAATATCTCAAACGCGGCCCGGCTGCTTACGCAACCAAATCGGTTTTGAGATACTGTATGGAGACACCTTTCACCTGTCACCAAGCAGGTGGCGTCCCCTAGGGGATTCGAACCCCTGTTGCCGCCGTGAAAGGGCGGAGTCCTAACCGCTAGACGAAGGGGACACGATAGTGTCACGACTTCGCAGCCGTCCTGCTCATTACTTTTTATCAGACAATCTGTGTGGACACTGCGCCGGAAGGTATCTTCAGGTAAGGAGGTGATCCAACCGCAGGTTCCCCTACGGTTACCTTGTTACGACTTCACCCCAGTCATGAATCACAAAGTGGTAAGCGCCCTCCCGAAGGTTAAGCTACCTACTTCTTTTGCAACCCACTCCCATGGTGTGACGGGCGGTGTGTACAAGGCCCGGGAACGTATTCACCGTGGCATTCTGATCCACGATTACTAGCGATTCCGACTTCACGGAGTCGAGTTGCAGACTCCGATCCGGACTACGACGCACTTTGTGAGGTCCGCTTGCTCTCGCGAGGTCGCTTCTCTTTGTATGCGCCATTGTAGCACGTGTGTAGCCCTACTCGTAAGGGCCATGATGACTTGACGTCATCCCCACCTTCCTCCGGTTTATCACCGGCAGTCTCCTTTGAGTTCCCGACCGAATCGCTGGCAACAAAGGATAAGGGTTGCGCTCGTTGCGGGACTTAACCCAACATTTCACAACACGAGCTGACGACAGCCATGCAGCACCTGTCTCACGGTTCCCGAAGGCACTAAGGCATCTCTGCCGAATTCCGTGGATGTCAAGAGTAGGTAAGGTTCTTCGCGTTGCATCGAATTAAACCACATGCTCCACCGCTTGTGCGGGCCCCCGTCAATTCATTTGAGTTTTAACCTTGCGGCCGTACTCCCCAGGCGGTCGACTTAACGCGTTAGCTCCGGAAGCCACTCCTCAAGGGAACAACCTCCAAGTCGACATCGTTTACGGCGTGGACTACCAGGGTATCTAATCCTGTTTGCTCCCCACGCTTTCGCACCTGAGCGTCAGTCTTTGTCCAGGGGGCCGCCTTCGCCACCGGTATTCCTCCAGATCTCTACGCATTTCACCGCTACACCTGGAATTCTACCCCCCTCTACAAGACTCAAGCCTGCCAGTTTCAAATGCAGTTCCCAGGTTAAGCCCGGGGATTTCACATCTGACTTAACAGACCGCCTGCGTGCGCTTTACGCCCAGTAATTCCGATTAACGCTTGCACCCTCCGTATTACCGCGGCTGCTGGCACGGAGTTAGCCGGTGCTTCTTCTGCGGGTAACGTCAATCGACGCGGTTATTAACCGCACCGCCTTCCTCCCCGCTGAAAGTACTTTACAACCCGAAGGCCTTCTTCATACACGCGGCATGGCTGCATCAGGCTTGCGCCCATTGTGCAATATTCCCCACTGCTGCCTCCCGTAGGAGTCTGGACCGTGTCTCAGTTCCAGTGTGGCTGGTCATCCTCTCAGACCAGCTAGGGATCGTCGCCTAGGTGGGCCATTACCCCGCCTACTAGCTAATCCCATCTGGGTTCATCCGATAGTGAGAGGCCCGAAGGTCCCCCTCTTTGGTCTTGCGACGTTATGCGGTATTAGCCACCGTTTCCAGTGGTTATCCCCCTCTATCGGGCAGATCCCCAGACATTACTCACCCGTCCGCCACTCGTCACCCAAGAGCAAGCTCTCTGTGCTACCGTCCGACTTGCATGTGTTAGGCCTGCCGCCAGCGTTCAATCTGAGCCATGATCAAACTCTTCAATTTAAGTTTGATTTGCTTAAACAAGTTAAGCGGTGCTCATCTGTAAAACGTCATAATGAATTTCATTATGTGTTCACTCGTGAGGCTTTGATATTTTGTTGCGTCCGGAGACGCTGATATCAATCCTGCGAGTGCCCACACAGATTGTCTGATAAATTGTTAAAGAGCAGTGCGAACAGTGCGTTAGCGTCCTGTCGCGAGGTGGCGTATATTACGCTTTCCTCCTGCAGAGTCAACCTCTATTTCAGAAGTTTTTCTCCGGCGGCGCAGTCTCCTGTGCCTCTCAACCCGTTTCCCGTTGCCGGTGTTCCGTGTTGATGGAGGCGCATTATAGGGAGTTTCCTCAGGCTGACAAGTGTTTCTTCGAATTAATTTACTGAGCGCATCTTTTTTAAACGAACGGCTTAAAAAGAGACGTTTCATGGCCGAATAACGCACAAAAACAGCGATCAAACGTTGTAAAGAGACCTGCCGTTGCGGGTTGCGGGTGCTATTATTTTGCTTCTTCTCGCAGGATAACCCTAGGAAGGACACTCAATGATAAAATCCTCGCGCAGCATGGCAGGTTTGCCATGGATAGCGGCTATGGCCTTTTTCATGCAGTCACTCGACGCCACTATACTGAATACTGCCCTGCCTGCTATCGCCACCAGCCTCGACCGCTCTCCCCTGGCCATGCAATCCGCCGTTATCAGTTACACCCTCACTGTCGCGATGCTGATTCCGGTCAGCGGCTGGCTCGCCGATCGCTTCGGCACGCGTAAGGTATTTATCATTGCGGTTTCGCTGTTCACCCTCGGCTCGCTGGCGTGTGCGCTCTCACCGACGCTTTCGGTGCTGGTTATATCGCGAATCGTGCAGGGCGTGGGTGGCGCAATGATGATGCCGGTCGCACGACTTGCACTGCTACGCGCCTATCCGCGCAGTGAACTGCTGCCGGTGCTCAATTTCGTCACCATGCCAGGATTGGTTGGCCCGATACTGGGCCCGATGCTGGGCGGTGTGCTGGTCACCTATGCGACGTGGCACTGGATCTTCCTGATTAATATCCCGATAGGTATTCTCGGCATTATCTACGCACGCAAATATATGCCGGACTTCACCACGCCTAAGCGCCGCTTCGACTTTCTGGGTTTTATACTGTTCGGGGCTGGGCTGGTAATGATCTCGATTGGGATTGAGCTGTTCGGTGAGCGGATTGTTTCCGCCTGGCTGGCTGGCGGGATATTACTCAGCGGCATCGTGCTTTTACTTCTCTATATAGTGCATGCCCGAAATCACCCGTCGCCCCTCATCAACCTGCCGATGTTTAAAACCCGGACTTTCTCGGTTGGCATTGGCGGCAACATTGCATCACGTCTCGGTACCGGCTGCGTCCCCTTTTTAATGCCGCTCATGTTGCAGGTTGGCTTTGGCTATTCAGCTATTATTGCAGGCTGCATGATGGCACCTACCGCCATTGGTTCAATACTGGCGAAGTCGACGGTGACACAACTGCTGCGCTGGCTGGGTTACCGCCGCCTGCTGGTCAGCATCACCGCTATTATTGGCATCCTGATCGCCAGCTTCTCTCTGCAGTCGCCTGCTGAAAGCATCTTTGTGCTGTTGCTTCCGCTGTTTATTCTCGGCATGGCGATGTCTACGCAGTTCACCGCCATGAACACTATTACTCTGGCCGACCTGGATGATGATAATGCCAGCGGGGGTAACAGCGTGCTGGCCGTGACGCAGCAGTTAGCGATCAGTTTCGGTGTGGCGGTCAGTGCTGCGGTACTGCGCTTCTATCAGGAGTTTGAAACCAGCACCATTTCACAGTTCCATGCCACGTTCCTGACCATGGGTGTCGTTACCGTGCTTTCAGCGCTGACTTTTCTGCTGCTGAAAAACGGCGATGGACGTAATCTGATCACGAATCGCGACAGGAAGAAAAAGCGCTAAACTGAGCCACGTACCACCAGCTCCGGCGTCAGCACAAGCGTTTGCTGGCTGGCGTCGGGATCGCTGAGACGATGAATTAAGGTATCTATCGCCAGTTCGCCCAGCGCATCTTTGGGCTGGTGAATCGTACTCAGTGGCGGAGTGAGATAGCGCGCCAGTTCAATATCGTCATACCCCATGACAGCCATCTGCTGCGGAACCTGCATGCCAGCCTGATAGAGGGCGTGATAAACGCCGACAGCCATCGCATCGTTACTGGTAAATACTGCTTCCGGCAGCGTTTCCAGCGCCAGCAACTCGACCATCCCGTTGTAGCCACCCTGAAATTCAAAGTCACCATTCACGATATAGCCAGGCAAAATCTCCAGGCCACTCTTAGTCATGGCGTTGCGATAACCTTCCAGACGCATACGGGCCGGGGTTTTATCCTGGGGACCGGCGATACAGGCGATGCGGGTATAGCCGCTGTCGATAAGATGCTGAGTGGCCAGCTCGCCGCCCAGCAGCGCGTTATCCTGAATGATGTCACCGCGACCCTCAAACGGTGCCCAGTCCATCATCACCGCAGGTATAGAGGGATAACGATTCAGAATGTCTGCCGACGGCAGGTGACTTTCAGTGCACATGATCAGCAAACCATCGACACGCTTCTGCATCAGCGTTTCCAGGCTGTGGTTCATCCGCTCCTCATCTCCCGCCGTATTACAGAGAATCAGGCTGTAGCCACGCTGATAGCAACTCTCCTCCACGCCCCGCACCACTTCAGCATAAAAAGGGTTACTGCTGGTAGTCAGCAACATACCGATAGTGTGCGTCTGATTGATTTTCAGACTGCGCGCCAGTGCAGAAGGGGCGTAGTTAAGATGACGTATCGCCTGCTCAACTTTTTCCCGCACGCCTTCACTGACAAAGCGGTTGTTATTAATAACGTGCGAGACAGTGGAGGTAGAGACGCCCGCCAGGCGAGCGACATCTTTCATGGTACTCAATCGCTTAACCCTGCTGCTGCAAAAAATCATCAATCTCCGCGCGCCACGGCACGGAGGGCTGCGCACCCGAGCGGGTAACGGCAATCGCGGCGGCGGCATGGGCAAATCGCACCGCGTCGTACATTGGCTTCTGCTCCAGTCGCGCGGTAATAAAGGCACCGTTAAAGGTGTCGCCCGCCGCGATGGTATCAATAGCTTTAACGCTGAAGCCCGCAATGCGCTGACCTTCTCCCTGCTCGCTCAGCCAGACACCGCGGCGACCCAGCGTAATCAGTACCGTGCCGATGCCTTTCGCATGCAGCACTGCCGCAGCGCGAGCCGCATCTTCATCGTTGTTAACCGCAATGCCGGTCAGACTCTCGGCTTCGGTCTCATTCGGCGTAATAATGTCGATCAGCGCCAGCAGCTCATCGGAGAGAGGGGTAGCGGGTGCCGGATTGAGAATTACCTGCGTCTGATGCTGTCGGGCGAAGGTCGCGGCGGCCAGCACGCTCTCCAGCGGCGATTCCAGCTGCATTAAGAGTGCATCGGCATCGGCGATAACCTGCTGATGACGTGCTACGCAATCGGGTGTTAACGCCGCGTTTGCACCGGAGTAGATGCCGATATTGTTCTCACCGTCACCGTTGACGAAAATCATCGCCACACCGGTCGATTCGCCCTCAACCACCTCTACAGGCGTGGTATCAATATTGTCCTGTGCGAGCTGCTCACTAATACGTTCGCCAATGTCGTCAGCGCCCACACAGCCAATAAAGGCGATATCGGCACCCGCACGACCCGCGGCGACCGCCTGATTCGCGCCTTTACCGCCAAACGCAACCTGATAATTCTGCCCGATCACCGTTTCACCGGGACGAGGGAAGTGCGCCAGATTAAGGATGTGGTCAGCATTAATGCTGCCAAGAACGGCCAGTTTTGCGTTTTTGCTCATTAGGGGAATCCGGAATAAGTGCGCCACCGGGAGGGTGGCGCGGTGCCCTGCTTTTCTTTGAGTTATTGAGTGACCAGCTTCAGGTCGACCGGATTGATCGCCTTCACTTTTTCACCCTTCAGCACTTTATCAGCGGTGTCCACGCCGATCATGCCAATTTTTTCTGGCATCTGTGCCACGGTGGCAGACAGTTTGCCAGCTTCTACGGCTTTCACGCCATCAGCAGTGCCGTCAAAACCCACCACGATCACACCAGTTTTTCCGGCAGTCTGCAGCGCACGCAGTGCACCCAGCGCCATTTCGTCGTTCTGAGCGAATACTGCCTGAACGTCCGGGTGTGCCTGCAGCAGGTTCTGCATGACGTTCAGACCTTTGGTGCGGTCAAAGTCAGCAGGCTGGCTGGCGAGGATCTGGAATTTATGCGCATCAGCGGCCTGTTTGAAGCCTTCGCCACGTTCGCGGGCAGCAGAGGTTCCGGCAATGCCCTGCAGCTCAATAATTTTGGCATTTTCGCCGACTTTTTTGGCGATGAAGTCACCGGCCATTTTACCGCCGAAACGGTTATCGGAAGCGACGTGGCTGACCACCGTGCCCTGTGCCGCAACGCGGTCCAGCGTGATGACAGGAATATTCGCCTGGTTAGCCATCTTCACGGCGTTGCCCACAGCATCAGAGTCAGTCGGGTTGATCAGCAGCAGCTTAGTACCGCGAACGGTCAGATCCTGCACGTTCGCCAGCTCTTTAGCCGGGTTGTTCTGTGAATCCAGCACCACCAGGTTGTAGCCCAGTTTGTCCGCTTCTTTCTGAGCACCCTCTTTCAGGGAGACAAAGAACGGGTTGTTCAGGGTTGAAACCACCAGCGCGATGGTATCTTTTGCCATGGCACTGGTACTGAGCGTTGCGCCGAGGATCATGGCCAGTGCGGTTAACTTTTTCATCTTATTATCCTGTGTAAGGTCAGAGTTATTTACTGCTTTTATTATCCACCAGCACCGCCAGCAGGATGACCACCGCTTTAACGATCATCTGGTAGTACGAAGAGACGCCCATCAGGTTCAGGCCGTTGTTCAGGAAGCCGAGGATCAGCGCGCCAATCAGGGTGCCGAAAATACGGCCTTTACCGCCAGCCAGGCTGGTTCCGCCCAGCACGACCGCAGCAATTGCATCCAGCTCATAGCCGGTACCCGCTGTCGGCTGTGCTGATGAGAGACGCGCCACTTCAATGGTGCCCGCCAGCGCTGCCAGCATGCCGCTCAGTGAATAGACGATGATTTTGACGCGATTCACATTGATGCCGGAGAGACGCGTTGCCGCTTCGTTACCGCCAAGCGCATAGATGTAGCGACCCAGACGCGTGTGCTGCAGCATGTACCAGGCGGCGATAAAGACCAGCGCCATGAGCCAGACCGGCGCAGGGATACCCAGCGGGCGACCAATACCAAACCAGCCCAGTAGATCGGCATTGGCACTGAAACCGGTGTTAATCGGGCTGCCGTCGGTATAGACCATGGTCACACCGCGCAGCAGCAGCATCATAACCAGCGTGGCGATAAAGGCCTGAACCTTGCCGCGCGCCACAATGGTGCCGGTCAGGGCACCAATTGCCGCACCCAGCGCCAGCGAAGCCGCCACCGCGACCAGAGCATTGACCTCCATGCCCACCAGCGATGCACCCACTGCGCCCGTCAGAGCCAGCAGCGAACCCACCGAGAGGTCGATACCGGAAGTCAGGATCACCAGCGTCATCCCGACCGCCATAATGGCGTTAACCGAGGTCTGCTGCAGAATGTTGAACAGGTTCGCCACGGTAAAGAAGTTCGGGCTCTGGCTGGCCACCACGGCGATCAGCACCATCAGCGCAATCAGCGACTTCTGTTCCAGCAGCCAGCTTTTGCTAAACCAGCGACGGCTGGCCGGTAAAGTTTGGGTCGTCATACCACTAAATCCTCGCTGTGTTGCTTGCCTACGGCGGCTGCCATCAGGCTTTCCTGAGTGGCGTCTTCACGGGTAAATTCGCCGCTGATACGGCCTTCATGCATCACCAGAATTCGATCGCTCATGCCCAGCACTTCCGGCATTTCCGAGGAGACCAGGATGATGCTCAGCCCTTCGGCTTTAAACTGGTTAATCAGTTGATAGATCTCTTTCTTCGCACCGACATCCACACCGCGGGTCGGTTCGTCCAGAATCAGCACGTTAGGGCGGGTCATCAGACCGCGGGCAATCGCCACTTTCTGCTGGTTGCCGCCTGAAAGCAGGCCAATCGGCTGCTCCATAGAAGGCGTTTTCACGTTGAACAGCCGGATAAAATCGCCTACCGCCAGCTGCTCTGCCGCATGTTTCAGCGTGCCGCTGCCGTGACTGAAATAGCCTAACGCCGTCAGCGACATGTTCTCTTTCACTGACATGCCCAGCACCAGACCATCACGCTTACGATCTTCCGAGATGTAGACGATACCGTTAGCCAGCCCGTCCTGCGGCGAACGCGTCACCACTTCCCGTCCATTAAGCCACATTGCACCTTCACGACGCGGCAGCGCGCCGTAGAGCACCTTCATCAGTTCGGTGCGGCCCGCGCCCATCAGACCCGAGATGCCAAGGATTTCGCCTTTGCGCAAACTGAAGCTGACGTTCTCCACGCCCGGCCCGCTGACGTTCTCCACTTTGAGCCGCACGTCGCCTGGCGCCTGATCAAGATGCGGATATTGATCTTCCAGCTTACGTCCGACCATCATCTCGATCAGACTCTCTTCGGTCAGCTCGCTGACCGGACGTTCAGCAATAAACTGACCGTCGCGGAATACCGTGACGTCATCGCAGATCTCAAAGATCTCTTTCATGCGATGCGAGATATAGACGATGCCGCAGCCCTGCGCTTTCAGTTCGTTGATCACCCGGAACAGCGACAGCGTTTCGGTATCGGTCAGCGCATCGGTCGGCTCATCCATGATGATGACCTGCGACTCAAAGCTCAGCACTTTGGCGATTTCGACCATCTGCTGATCGCCAATCGACAAATCGCCCACCAGCTTGTGGCTGTTGAAGCGCAGATTGAGCCTTTTGAGCAGCGCATCGGCTTCGGCATACATACGCGGCCACTGGATACGGCCAAAACGCCCCACATATTCGCGACCGAGAAAAATATTCTCCGCCACGGTTAACTGAGGGATCAGGTTCAGCTCCTGATGTATGATGCCAATGCCCGCTTCCTGTGACGCTTTCGGTCCACTGAAACGGGTCTCTTTGCCGAGCCAGCGCAGCGTACCGGCATCATATTGATAGATCCCGGTCAGCACTTTCATCATGGTGGACTTGCCTGCGCCGTTCTCGCCCACCAGCGCCATCACGCGTCCTGCACGGACATTCAGCGACGCCCCCTTCAGGGCTTTTACGCCCGGAAAGGATTTTTCAATGCCGTCGAGTTGCAGTAAAGGTTGCATAGCGGCCTCAGAAGGTCACACCGGCGCTGAGGATGACATTCGCAAACGGAGAGCACTCTCCGCTCCGAATGACCGCCTGACTACGCTGCGTTTGTTGTTTGAATTGTTCATGACTGGTGTAGCTGATGGTGATGCGATTCCCCTGATGCTGTTGCAAGGCTTCGAGCACGGCGACAAGCGCGCTATGAAGGTGCGGATTATGCTGCTTAATCTCCTCCGCGATCAGGGCGCTCTCTACCTGCATCTCCAGTGCGACAGCATTAACCACCTGCATAAAATCGGGCGTACCCGGCGTGAGCGCTAAGTCGATGCGCTGCGGTCCAGCCGGAATCGGCAAGCCAGCATCGGCAATCGTCAGCGTATCCGTGTGTCCCAGGCGGGCAATCACATGTGAGAGTTCAGCGTTTAACAGGCGACCTTTTTTCATTTTTTTACTCCACAGCGAAACGTTTCGCTGTCTGGAGTGTATGAAAAGCCGCCATCAACTCAACCGGCAAAGAAGAAATCTGTGATCGCTATCGAAACGTTTCGCTCACGCGGGAGGAAATTTGCATTAAGGCGGGGAAGGGGACGCAAAAAGGGCCGTGAATGCGGCCCGGCAGGAGGGAATTAAGGCAGTTTCTTAACCTGCTTAACATCCATCTCAATGCTGTTGAAATCTTTATCCAGTTCACCCGTCAGCTCAACGTTATCTTTGGGCGTGATGGTCTGGCCGTTCCAGTGCTTGTGGTCGATTTCAACTTTCATGGTGCCCGTCTGGTCGCGGAACAGATAATCTTCCTTGCCGATCTGTTTTTCCAGTTTGCCGCGTACGGTGATCCAGCTGTCATCTTTCATCTCTTCAGCCTGCTTCACGGTCACCACACTGGTGTGATCGGCACTGAAGCCGCCCTGACCGGATGCTGACGGCGTCTGTGCGGCTGGCGCACTGGGATCAACAAATCCGCCCTGCTGTGCAGCGAAAACCGGGGCGGAAGCCAGCATAACGACGGCCAGAATTGCAGCGTGCTTTTTCATGGTGTACCCCTTTCTCAGTGGTGTTTTCGGTTTGAATACGCCCAGTTGACCACAGAGTTCTTAACAGCTTCTTAAGCGTGAAAAATAAGCCATTTTCGCCGAAATCAGCTGTACAGTGAGGAAGTTGCTTCGTATAAAACGCTATCGGAACAGGGAGACGTGATGCGTATTTTACTGATTGAAGACGATCGCTTGATTGGCGACGGTATCAAAGCGGGGCTGAGTAAACTGGGCTTCAGCGTTGACTGGTTTACGTCTGGTGAGACGGGCTGTAACGCGCTGGAGGCCGCGCCCTGGGATGCGGTGATCCTGGACCTTTCTCTGCCTGAGCGGGATGGACTCGATATCCTGCGGCAGTGGCGGCAGCAGGGAAATGATGTGCCGGTCCTGATACTGAC
The DNA here is from genome assembly GCF_000745295.1 of Pantoea sp. 9140. NCBI lineage: Bacteria > Pseudomonadati > Pseudomonadota > Gammaproteobacteria > Enterobacterales > Erwiniaceae > Pantoea > Pantoea sp. 9140. The sequence goes on from NZ_JQNO01000001.1 coordinate 3,817,271, forward strand.
TGCCCGCGATGCGCTCGATCAGCGGGTTGAAGGCCTGCAGATGGGAGCCGATGACTATCTGTGCAAGCCCTTTGCCTTAACCGAAGTGGCCGCGCGCTTACAGGCGCTAATCCGCCGCCGTCACGGTCAGCTGCAGCCCGAACTCCGTCACGGTAACGTGGTACTGATCCCCGGCAGTCACAGTGTGATGCGCGAGGGCGAGACGATTGAGCTGAAAAGCCGTGAACTGGCGCTGCTGGAACTCTTTATGCGCAACCCGGGCCGGGTGCTGACGCGCAGCCAGCTGGAAGAGAAGCTCTACAGCTGGGATGCCGACGTCTCCAGCAACGCGGTAGAAGTGCATATCCATCATCTGCGTAAAAAGCTGGGCAGCGCGTTTATCCGCACGCTACACGGCGTCGGTTATACCCTGGGAGCCGCTGAATGCGATCAATGAGCCTGTTTCTGCGGCTGGGCCTCGGTTTCGTGCTGCTGCTCGGCCTCTGCTGGGCCAGTGCCAGCCTGAGTGCCTGGCATCAGACCCGTGAAACCCTTGATGAGCTGTTTGATACCCAGCAGATGCTGCTGGCCAAGCGCCTGCTGACGCTGGATTTCTCTTCGCTGGACAACACCACATTGCCCCGAACCAAAGCGATGCTGCGGCACCATCGTGGCGATCAGGATGACGATGCCCTGGCCTTTGCTGTCTTCACACGTGACGGCAGGCAGGTGATGAATGATGGCGATAATGGCCGCTATCTGCCGTTTGAGGCGGACTATCAGGGATTTCATGAAGGACAGCTCACCAATGATGACGATCGCTGGCGGTTTGTCTGGCTGACCACGCCGGATCAGAAGTTCCGGGTAGTCGTCGGTCAGGAGTCGGAATACCGCGACGACATAACACAGGATCTGATGAAAGCCAGTATGCTGCCCTGGCTGATCGCGCTGCCGTTTATGCTGCTGTTACTCATCGGACTGGTCTGGTCTGAACTGCGACCGCTGAAGACGCTGGCGCAGCAGCTGGCGCAGCGCGCGCCTGATGACGATACGCCGCTGCAGGCAGACCGCGTGCCGAAAGAGGTACAGCCGCTGATGATGGCGCTCAATGGCCTGTTCAGCCGCATCAGCGCCATGATGCAGCGTGAACGTCGCTTTACCTCCGATGCCGCACATGAGCTGCGCAGTCCGCTGGCCGCTCTGCAGGTGCAAAGCGAAGTGATCCAGCTGACGGCGGATGACGAAGTGATGCGAACTCATGCGCTGCAACAGCTGGATGCCGGCATTGCACGCGCTACGCGGCTGGTGGATCAGCTGCTGACGCTTTCGCGGGTTGAAGCCGATGATGCACGCAGCGCCTTCGAACCGGTGGCGCTGAAACGCACGGTGCAGGAGACGATCGCCGCACAATTGCCGCTGGCCGATAAAACCGGCGTCACCCTGCGGCTGCACGCGGAGGCCGATCCGCAGATTCAGGGTCATCCACTGTTACTGTCACTGCTGGTGCGGAATCTGCTGGATAACGCCATTCGCTATACGCCTGCGGGCAGCGAAGTCGATGTGCGGTTGCAGGCAAACAGCCTGTCGGTAGAGGATAACGGTGAGGGTCTGAGTGCTGCCGACCTGCAACGGCTCGGTGAGCGTTTCTGGCGACCGCCAGGTCAGGAGAAGAGCGGGAGCGGGCTGGGATTATCGATAGTGCGTAATATTGCCCAGTTGCATGGGATGCAGGTTACGTTCAGCCAGCGACCCGGCGGCGGCTTGTGCGTCACGCTACGCTGGTCAGCGCCCGCCCCGTAAGGCGGGCGCTGCCAATCAAATCTCGACCTGGGTGCCCAGCTCAATCACGCGGTTTGGCGGGATCTCAAACTGGTCTGGCGCACGGAGCGCATTGCGCTGCAGCGCCAGGAAGAGTTTGCCGCGCAGGCGCAGATACCACGGCCGTTTGCCGATGATCAGCGACTCATGCGACATAAAGAACGAGGTCTCCATCATGCGGCAGTTAAGTCCTTCCAGCCCGCAACGGTGGAAAATCTCCTCAACGTTTGGCGTCTCACGCCAGCCATAGCTTGCCACCACCCGCCAGAAGGTCGGCGACAGCTGCTCAATGGTGACACGACGCACGTTGTGCACGTATGGCGCATCTTCAGTGCGCAACGTCAGCAGCACGACCCGCTCATGCAACACTTTGTTGTGCTTGAGGTTGTGCAGCATGGCAAACGGAATCACATTCAGAGCACGCGACATATAGACCGCTGTGCCCGGTACGCGAACCGGTGGCGATTTCTCCAGCGACGCGATCATCGCCTCCAAGGAGTTACCATGTTCGTGCATACGGCGCAGCAGACGGAAACGTTCGCTTTTCCACGTCGTCATAATGATAAACATCACCAGGCCGAGACAGAGCGGCAGCCAGCCACCTGAGAAAATTTTCACCAGGTTGGCGGTAAACAGCGGCACGTCGATGCAGAGCATCAGCACCAGGATGACGGCGACCGCCAGCTTATTCCAGTGCCAGTTTTTAACCGCCACCGTGCAGGAGAGCATTGCCGTCAGCACCATGGTGCCGGTCACCGCAATACCGTAGGCCGCAGCCAGATTACTTGAATGCTCAAAGCTGATAATCACAATCAGCACGGCGAAGTAGAGCACCCAGTTGATTACCGGAATATAAATCTGGCCCGATTCGCGCTCAGAAGTGTGGATGATACGCATCCCTGGCAGATAACCCAGTCGCACCGCCTGACGCGTCAGCGAGAAGACACCGGAGATCACCGCCTGTGAAGCGATAACGGTGGCCAGTGTTGCCAGAATCAGCATCGGGATCAGCGCCCAGTCCGGAGCCAGCAGGAAGAAGGGGTTTTTAATTGCTTTAGGATCGCTGAGTAACAGCGCGCCCTGACCAAAGTAGTTCAGCACCAGCGACGGCAGCACCACCGAGAACCAGGCCAGCCGAATCGGCACTTTACCGAAGTGCCCCATATCGGCATAAAGCGCCTCGACCCCGGTAATTGCCAGCACAACTGCACCGAGGGCGAAGAACGAAACGGACTTATAGTGCAGGAAGAATTCCACCGCATAGGCAGGATTCAGCGCATGCAGTACGTCCGGGTTCCGCATGATGCCCATGACACCCAGGATCGCCAGCACCAGAAACCAGACCAGCATTACCGGCGCGAAGAGTTTGCCCACCATACCGGTGCCATGCTTCTGAATGGCAAACAGCAGCGTCAGCACCGCAATCGACATCGGCACAATAAAGGGATCCAGCGACGGCGCGGCAATCTCAAGGCCTTCGATGGCGGACATCACCGAAATGGCTGGCGTGATTACCACCTCTCCATAGAAGAAGCTGCCACCAATCAGGCCCATGATCACCAGCACCGCCGTGGCGCGTGCACCGGTATGGCGACCTGCCAGCGACATCAGGGTCAGAATCCCGCCTTCCCCGGCGTTGTCGGCGCGCATCACATAACTGATGTACTTCAGTGAGACCACCAGCACCAGCAGCCAGAAAATCAGCGACAGAAAGCCAAATACCGCTTCCCGCTCAACGCCGAAACCAAACTGTCCGGAGAGACATTCACGCAAGGTATACAGCGGACTGGTGCCGATATCCCCGTAAACAACACCAATAGCGGCCAGCGTTAATCCGCGAAGTGACTGCTTATTATCCGAGCTCATAGAGTTATCTTTTGTTGGAGTCTAAGAGGTACAAAAACCCCTCGCTCAGGCCATCAAAAAGCGCACAGTATGCACGGTTTAACGAAAATTCCTATACCCGCTTCGCCTCGCGGTCAGGGTAACGGGGTCATTTCAGACGATAAATTGTCATCCGGCACCACTTTAAAACAGGCAAACCTTCTGAAACAAAAAAGCTGACAGCTATCAACGCTTTCACGCATGATGATCTATAGAGTAAGGCGCTTGCTTAAGCGCGGCGGCCCGACGATCGTAAGGACATTGATGTGATTATGGCTCAACCCCATCTTTTGGCAGAAAGAATTTCTCGCCTTAGCAATGCGTTAGAAAAAGGATTATATGAACGGCACCATGCCATTCGCCTTTGCCTGCTGGCCGCGCTGAGCGGTGAAAGCGTGTTTCTGCTGGGACCGCCGGGCATCGCCAAGAGCCTGATTGCCCGCCGCCTTAAATATGCCTTTCAGCACGCCCGCGCCTTTGAATATCTGATGACCCGTTTCTCCACGCCGGAAGAAGTGTTTGGCCCGCTCTCCATTCAGGCACTGAAAGACGAAGGACGCTACCAGCGTCTCACTAAAGGGTATCTGCCCGACGCCGAGATTGTTTTTCTGGATGAGATCTGGAAAGCCGGCCCGGCGATTCTGAATACCCTGCTGACCGCTATCAATGAACGCCGCTTCCGCAATGGTGACAGCGAAGAGACCATCCCGATGCGGCTGCTGGTCACCGCCTCCAACGAACTGCCGGAAGCGGATAGTGGCCTTGAGGCGCTCTATGATCGAATGCTGATCCGCCTGTGGCTGGATAACGTGCATGAGAAGCAGAACTTTCGCAGCATGCTGACCCACCAGCAGGATGAGCACACCAATCCGGTCGCGGAATCCCTGCGCATCAGTGATGAAGAGTATGCGCAGTGGCAGCTCGGCATCAGCCAGGTCAGCCTGCCCGATGCCGTCTTTGAGCTGATTTATCAGCTGCGTCAGCAACTGGAGAGCCAGCCTGCCGCACCTTACATTTCCGATCGTCGCTGGAAAAAAGCCATCCATCTGCTGCAGGCCAGCGCCTTCTACAGCGGTCGCAATACCATTGCCCCGATAGACCTGATCCTGCTGAAAGATTGCCTCTGGCACGACGTCGCCTCCATGCAGCTGCTGGAACGAGAAATCGATCAGCTGATGACGCAGCACGCCTGGCAGCAGCAGCCAATGCTGCTGAAACTGCAGCAGATCAAAGCGCGTCGTCTGGCTCTGCAACAGCAGCAGAGCATCGCGCAGGCGATCACTCTGGAAAGACACAGCGGCATGTTCAGCCGCAAGCCCCATTACGATCTGCCGGAAAGCTTTACCGATGAGCAACTGACGCTGATGCTGCAAAAGCCGCTGATGCTGCATGACATGCAGGTAAGCCATATTGTGATTGCGCGTGATGCCCTGAATCAGTGGCTGCAGAAAGGCGGTGAGGTTCGCGGCAAGCTCAATGGGATTGGCTTTGCACAAAGCCTGGATTTACAGGTGGATGCGCAGCACTGCCTGGCTATCCGTGATGTGAGCCTGCAATCGTCACGTCTGATGCTGCCAGGCGTCAGCAACAGCGAGCCGTTGCCCGGTGAAATCACCGAAGCACTGGATGCGCTGGAAAGTGAGCTGCGGTCGCAGCGTCATCTGTTCAGCCAGCATCAGCGCTGCCTGTTTATCAGTGATGACTGGCTGGCGCGGGTCGAAACCAGCCTGCAGGATGTGGCAGAACAGCTGAAACAGGCGCGTAAATGATCTCAGTCGAGACGCTGAGCACGCTGCTCTCAGTGGGTGAGACCGAACTGATTGAAGAGCTGATTATTGCCCTGCTGGCGTCCCCACAGCTGGCGCTGTTTTTTGAAAAATTCCCCGGACTGAAAAAAGCGCTGCTGCGCGATGTGCCACGCTGGCGAGCGGAGATTAGTGCTGAACTCAAAGACACGCCGGTTCCGGCCACGCTGGCCGAAGAGTTTCAGCTGTTCCAGCGCATCCAGCTCCTCAGCGATCGTGAATTCAGCCAGCAGCTGACTGCCACACTTGAGGCGCTTCAAAGCCTGCCGTCTCCTTTTCTTGATGAAGCTAACCGGCTGCTGCAACACACCGATATCGGGCATCTCAGCAGCGCGCAGCACCAGCTTTTTTTACAGCGCTGGCGGCTGAGCCTGACCTTACAGACTCTGACGCTGAATCAGGATTTGCTGGAGCAGCAGCGCGAACGCCTGCTGGCGGAACTGCAGCAGCGCATGGCACTGAGCGGTCAGCTGGCTCCGATTCTCAGTGACGATGATGAAGCCGCCGCTGGCCGGCTGTGGGACATGAGCAAAGCGTCACTGCAGCCCGGCGATTATCAGCTGATGCTGCAATATGGCGACTTTCTGGCGCAGCAACCGGAACTGCTGAAGCTGGCCCAGCAGCTGGGTCGCAGCCGCGAGGCAAAATCGGTGCCGTCACAGGATGCCCCGATGGAAGCTTTTCATCATCTGGTGCAGGAGCCTGCATCCGTGCCGGAAGAGGTCAGCGGCATTCATCAGAGCGATGACGTGCTGCGACTGTTACCGCCGGAGTTAGCCGCGCTGAGCATCAGCGAACTGGAGCTGGAATTTTACCGGCGGCTGGTCGAGAAACGGCTGCTGACCTATAAGCTGCAGGGCGATGCCTGGCATGAAAAGGTGACGATGCGTCCGGCCAGCCACCAGCAGCATGAAGAGCAGCCGCGCGGGCCGTTTATCGTCTGCGTGGATACCTCCGGTTCGATGGGTGGCTTTAATGAGCGTTGCGCTAAAGCCTTTTGTCTGGCACTGCTGAAGGTCGCGCTGGCCGATCGCCGTCGCTGCTACATCATGCTGTTTGCGCATGAGGTGATTGGCTATGAGCTGACCGGTGAGGACGGACTGGAGCAGGCGATTCGCTTTCTGAGCCAGCGTTTCCGTGGCGGCACCGATCTGGCCGCCTGTCTCTCTTCGGTTGTCACCCGAATGGAAGGCGCACTGTGGGAGGAAGCCGATGCGGTGATCGTTTCCGATTTTATTGCCCAGCGTCTGCCGGAAGAGGTCATCGGGGCGATCAAAAAGCGCCAGCGACATAATCAGCAACGTTTTCACGCCGTGGCAATGTCGGCCCACGGGAAACCAGGTATTCTGCGCATCTTCGACCATATCTGGCGCTTCGACACCGGCATGAAAAGCCGCCTGCTGCGCCACTGGCGCCGTTAAGTCATCTTGCAGAAATGCTTATTTGCTATAGTGAATTACCGTTTCACTTACTCAGCAATCTGGAGCTTCCTGTGACGCTTGCTCAACCCCATCGCGATCTGCCTGCACCGACGCGGACGTTAATGCTCTCCGGCCAGAACATAGAACAAAAACGTGCCGAATTGCTGGCCTATTTTCATCAGACCTGGGAACAGTATGAAAGTCTGTTCACCTGTCTGGCCGATTCACAGGCCTGGTTTACCAAAGCCATTCCGCTGCGCCATCCATTAATCTTCTATTTTGGTCACACCGCCACCTTCTACATTAATAAGCTGATGGCCGGACGCCTCATTGATGCGCGTCTGGACGATCGTATCGAAGCGATGATGGCGATTGGTGTGGACGAGATGAGCTGGGACGATCTCAACGACAGTCACTATGACTGGCCTACCATTGATGAAGTCCGTGAATACCGCGGACGCGTTAAAGCGCTGGTCAGCGATCTGATCCAGACCCTACCGCTCACGCTGCCGATCAGCTGGGAGAGCCCGGCCTGGGTGATCCTGATGGGCATTGAGCATGAGCGTATTCATCTGGAAACCTCCAGCGTGCTGATCCGCCAGTTACCGATTGAGTGGGTCAGACCGCAGGCCGCATGGCCGGTCTGTCCAATGGCGCGCCATCAGCGCGAAGCTGTTCCGGCCAATGCCCTGCTGCCGATGCCAGGCGGCACCGTCACGCTGGGTAAAACCGACGATACCTACGGCTGGGATAATGAATATGGCCGCCAGCAGGTTACGCTGCAGCCGTTCCAGGCGAGCAAAATGCTGGTCAGCAATGCGGAATTCATGGCGTTCGTTGATGCGGGCGGTTATCAGGATGCCCGCTGGTGGGATGATGAAGGCTGGGGCTGGTGTCAGTTTGCCAAAGCAGAGATGCCCACTTTCTGGGTCGGCACGCCTGCGATGCCCGATCAGCTTAAACTGCGTCTGATGTGTGAAGAAGTGGCGATGCCGTGGGACTGGCCTGCCGAGGTCAATCAGCTGGAAGCGGCGGCTTTCTGCCGCTGGAAAGCGGAACAGACCGGTATGAGCGTTCAGCTCCCCTGTGAAGCGGAGTGGGCTCAGCTGCGCGAACAGGTCGCGGGCGATCAGCCGGACTGGGAGCGGGCACCGGGCAACATTAACCTGGCGTACTGGGCGTCCTCATCGCCGGTGGATCTCTTCGCTCAGGGCGCGTTCTTCGATATCGTCGGTAACGTCTGGCAATGGACGACCACGCCGACCAATGGCTTTGAAGGCTTCAAAGTCCACCCGCTTTACGATGATTTCTCTACCCCAACCTTCGATGGCAAACATTCCCTGATCAAAGGCGGCAGCTGGATCTCGACCGGCAATGAGGCGCTGAAATCGGCACGCTATGCGTTCCGCCGCCACTTCTTCCAGCACGCCGGTTTCCGATACGTGGTGTCCAGCCATCAGGAAACCATGGCGCTGAACCCGTATGAATCCGACGCGATGGTGTCGCAGTACCTCGACTTCCAGTATGGCCCGCGCTATTTCGGCGTGGATAACTATGCCGAGAGCCTGGTGAAGCTGGCGCTGAATTACACCTCAGCCCGTGGTGATGCCCTGGATATCGGCTGTGCCACCGGACGCGCCAGTTTCGAACTGGCTCGCCACTTTGAGCGCGTTACCGGAATGGACTACTCGGCACGCTTCATCGACGTGGCGCTGCAGCTGGCCAGCGGCGAAGACTTCCGCTATCTGCTGCCTCAGGAAGGCGATCTGGTGGAGTATCGGCAGGTTCGCCTGAAAGATTTTGCGCTGGAGAGTGAACTGGCACAGCGGATTCAGTTTGTTCAGGGCGACGCCTGTAACCTGAAGCCGCAGCCGGGTCGTTACGATCTGGTGCTCGCCTCCAACCTGATCGACCGCCTGCGCCAGCCTGCTCGTTTCCTGCGGGATGTCACGCCGATGCTGCGTCAGGGCGGCATCCTGCTGCTCTCATCGCCTTATACCTGGCTGGAGGATTTCACGCCGAAGGAGAACTGGCTGGGCGGCGTGCGTGAAAATGGTGAGGCGCTGACGACGCTGCAAGCACTGCAGCGTCTGCTGGCAGCCGACTTCGAACTGGTCGGTGAACCGCAGGATAAACCCTTTGTAATCCGCGAAACGGCCCGCAAATTCCAGCACACGCTGGCGCAGGTCACCGTCTGGCGCAAACGCTAAGTGAACCGGCAGCGGCGCCCGTCGCTGCCGGTAGTTGCCTGAACCGCTATTTTGCTGCACATTCACCCTTGTTTACTTAAAGCAGACCAATAACGAGGATGGCCATGGCCGAACATCTGCAGCTCGATAACCTGGATCGCGGCATTCTGAATGCCCTGCTGGATAATGCGCGCACCGCTTACGCCGAGCTGGCAAAACAGTTTAATGTCAGCCCCGGCACCATTCATGTGCGGGTGGAAAAGATGAAGCAGGCGGGCATTATCCTGGGCACCCGGGTTGATATCGATCCGCGTCAACTGGGGTTTGATGTCTGCTGTTTTATCGGCATCATCCTCAAGAGCGCACGAGACTATCCGGCGGCGCTGAGCAAACTGGAGGCGCTGGATGAAGTGGTTGAGGCCTGGTACACCACCGGCCACTACAGCATCTTTATTAAAGTGATGTGCCGGTCAATCGACGCTCTGCAACAGGTGCTGATCAACAAGATCCAGACCATCGATGAAATTCAGTCGACAGAAACCCTGATCTCGCTGCAAAACCCGATCATGCGTACTATCAAGCCCTGATCCATCCCGCCTTGTGCATAATCTTATCCCTGACGAATGTAGCGGCTGACAACGGCTGCGTTCGCTTCTTCTGATCTATTAACCCTGTTGTCCACAGGTGGATCACTGCTTGATCACAGCGTACAATGCTCGCCTTAATCTCCGGGAGAGCAAGATGGCCGATATTACCTTAATCAGTGGCAGTACCTTGGGTAGCGCAGAGTATGTGGCTGAACATCTGGAAGAAAAATTACAGGAAGCGGGCTTCTCAACGCAGATGCTGCATGGCCCGGAGCTGGATGAGGTGCCGCAGGAGGGTATCTGGCTGGTGGTCTGCTCAACCCACGGTGCAGGGGATATTCCCGACAATCTGCTGCCACTGTTCGAAGCCATCACGGAAAGCCAGCCCGATCTCTCTCAGGTCCGGTTTGGTGCGATTGGACTCGGCAATCATGAATATGATCTCTTTTGTGGCGCGATCCGCCAGATAGAAGCGCTGTTAATTGCTCAGGGTGCCCGTCAGATCGGCGATCGCCTGGAGATTGACGTGCTGGAGCATGAGATCCCTGAAGATCCGGCGGAAGCCTGGCTGGAAAGCTGGAAAAAGGCGATCTGAATGGGGCTGGGGATCGCGAAATAGTCACGATCCCCAGTGGAAGATGCTGATTTTATCCTTTTCCGCTCGTTTATTTTGTGGATAACTACCCTACTTTACTGCGTATAACCGGTAGTTATCCAAAGAACAACGGTAGAATGATTTTTGAGCTGTGGATAACATGGCGTTTTGATCCCAGCTTATACGGATCAGGATCACCGATCACTCACAGGTAGTGATCCTCTTCATCCTGTTGTTTCTGCAATGCTTCTGGCACATATCCACAGAAAGCAGGGATCCTAATAAGAGATCTAACAGAAAGATCATATACAGATCTAAGATCCTTTCTTTTAAAACCGGACGATCCCGCGGCTTTCACCCCAGACGGAATTTGAGTAGAATCCACGCCCCAGGACGACGATCCTGCAAGTTCATCAACCGAGGTACCACTTCATGTTTTATCAGGATCCTTTTGACGTCATCGTAATTGGTGGTGGTCATGCGGGCACCGAAGCCGCAATGGCGGCAGCCCGAATGGGTCAGCAAACCCTGTTACTCACCCATAACATTGATACGCTTGGACAAATGTCCTGTAACCCGGCGATTGGTGGTATTGGCAAAGGACATTTGGTGAAGGAAGTGGATGCCCTGGGTGGTCTGATGGCCAGTGCGATTGACCAGGCGGGTATTCAGTTCAGGATACTAAACGCCAGTAAAGGCCCGGCAGTACGGGCGACCCGTGCTCAGGCCGATCGCGTGCTCTATCGCCAGGCGGTGCGTACGGCACTGGAGAATCAGCCCAATCTGATGATCTTCCAGCAGGCGGTCGACGATCTTATCGTGGAAAACGATCGTGTCGTGGGTGCCGTCACTCAGATGGGACTGAAGTTCCGCGCGAAAACCGTCGTTCTTACCGTCGGAACATTCCTTGACGGCAAAATTCATATCGGTCTGGACAACTACAGCGGCGGTCGCGCTGGCGATCCCCCGTCTATTCCACTGGCAAAACGATTGCGTGCGCTGCCGCTGCGGGTAAACCGCCTCAAGACCGGTACGCCACCGCGTATCGATGCGCGCACCATCGACTTTTCAGTGCTCAGCCCGCAGCACGGTGATAACCCGATGCCGGTCTTCTCGTTTATGGGCAATGCCTCTCAGCACCCGCAGCAGGTGCCGTGCTGGATCACGCATACCAACGAGAAAACCCATGAGGTGATCCGCAATAACCTGGATCGCAGCCCGATGTACGCCGGGATCATTGAAGGGATCGGCCCACGCTACTGCCCGTCGATCGAAGACAAAGTGATGCGTTTTGCCGATCGCAACTCGCATCAGATCTTCCTGGAGCCGGAAGGGCTGACCAGCAATGAGATCTACCCGAACGGTATCTCGACCAGTCTGCCTTTTGATGTGCAGATTCAGATCGTCCGGTCGATGCAGGGCATGGAGAATGCGAAGATCGTGCGTCCGGGCTATGCCATCGAGTATGACTTCTTCGATCCGCGCGATCTCAAACCGACGCTGGAAAGTAAATTCATTCACGGCCTGTTCTTTGCCGGACAGATCAACGGCACAACCGGCTACGAAGAAGCGGCTGCGCAGGGAATGCTGGCCGGTCTGAATGCGGCCCGTCAGTCTGCCGACAAAGAGGGCTGGGCACCACGCCGCGATCAGGCTTATCTCGGCGTACTGGTGGATGACCTCTGCACACTTGGCACCAAAGAGCCGTACCGGATGTTTACCTCCCGTGCGGAATACCGCCTGATGCTGCGCGAAGACAATGCTGACCTGCGCCTGACCGAAACCGGCCGTGAACTGGGCCTGGTGGATGATGCGCGCTGGGCGCGTTTCAATCAGAAGCTGGAAGCGATTGAACAGGAGCGTCAGCGCCTGCGCGATATCTGGGTTCATCCGAAGTCAGAGCATGTGACCGAAGTGAACACGGTACTCAGCGCGCCGCTGACTAAAGAAGCGAGCGGTGAAGATTTGCTGCGCCGTCCTGAGCTGACCTATCTGAAGCTGATGACGCTGGATGCCTTTGGTCCGGCACTGGCTGATGAACAGGCCGCTGAGCAGGTTGAGATTCAGGTCAAATATGAAGGCTATATCGCGCGTCAGCAGGAAGAGATCGATCGGCAGCTGCGTAATGAGAATACGCTGCTGCCGGTGGAACTCGACTACCGTCAGGTGAATGGCCTCTCGAACGAGGTGATCGCCAAGCTGAACGATCACAAACCCGTGTCGATTGGTCAGGCAACGCGTATTTCCGGCATTACTCCGGCGGCCATCTCAATACTGCTGATCTATCTGAAAAAACAGGGTCTGCTGCGCAAAAGCGCCTGATCTGAAACGGGGCGAGGCGACTCGCCCCCGCTGAATGGACTTATGCTGTGATTAACACACTCACGTCGCTGCTAAAGGCAGCCGGTATTTCCCTCTCCGATCAACAAAAACAGCAGCTGGTTGCCTATGTCGGCCTGCTGGATAAGTGGAACAAAGCCTACAATCTGACATCCGTGCGCGATCCGCAGCAGATGCTGGTTCGCCATATCCTCGACAGCATTGTGGTGGCGCCGCATCTGAAAGGTTCGCGTTTCATTGATGTCGGCACCGGTCCCGGTCTGCCTGGCATTCCGCTGGCTATCGTGATGCCCGATGCGCATTTTACGCTGCTCGACAGTCTGGGCAAGCGGGTGCGCTTCCTGCGTCAGGTTCAGCATGAGTTAGGACTCACTAACATTACTCCGGTACAGAGCCGGGTTGAGGCGTTTCCGGCTGAGCCACCTTTTGATGGCGTCATCAGCCGTGCATTCGCCTCGCTGACCGACATGGTGAACTGGTGTCACCATCTGCCTGGAAGGGAAGGGCGCTTTTATGCGCTCAAAGGTGTCCGTCCGGACGATGAAATGGCTGAGTTACCCGCTGGCTATCTCTCCGATGCAGTGATAAAGCTGCAGGTGCCTCAGCTGGAAGGTGACCGTCATCTGGTCATTATTCGTCACCAGCAGGCCTGAGTTTCCAGAAATTTAACGCTTATCTGCCAGGGTTTTTATCAGGGTATGGATGAAAAAAGTGCAGATGATGCGCTATCAATAAAAGATTTTGATTAAGCCCTGGCTGAGCGAAGGTTAAAAACGGAGACGGAAATTATCCGAAAAGCTCTGTTACATTTAACGTTTAATTCACATTCAGTTATCAGAAATATCACTTGTATAGGCGGGTCGTGGAATAAAAGTAGTCACGCCGGAAAATATATCGTGGTAATAACTTTGCGTACGTAATATCAATTTCACGATTCTCATGCACAGTTCGATGTCAATAGCGTGTTTTCTGTGAAAATAGTCTTGCGGACACATTTTTGTAATTTCAATGTTCTGATTTTAAAGGATTAATCTGTTTTGCAGATTGTTCTTAAATAGACCGCAGATAAAACTCAATGTCGTGTGAGTGCTTATTATGTGATCTAAAGCACGCTTTAAAAGCAAGATGCGAGTGAATTTTCAGTCAGATTCGGGTGAATCTCTGCAGGGTAATCTTTGGAAAAATAGCCCTCCGGAAAGAAATTTAAATAATTGTTCACCTTTTCGCTACTTACCGATTGAAATCGCAGGTGCGGCCCGTATAATTTGCACGGCTTTTGCTGCTTGACTCAACTGCGCAAAGGCAGTCTTATACGACACGCGACATACCCCTAACGGGGCAGGAGAGTATCAGCGTCATGTCAGTGTCTCTTTACAGTGTAAAATTCGCCCGAACGGTGCTGATGATTCAGCTGGTGACGATAGTCATCATCGGCGGACTCTTTGCTGTTAAAGATGTCACCTGGGGTGTCTCTGCTCTTGCTGGCGGAGCGGCAGCCTGGCTGCCAAACGTATTGTTTTTGTTTTTAGCCTGGCGCCTGCAGGGGCAACCCCCCGCTTCGGGGCGAGTCGCGTGGAGCTTCGCTTTAGGTGAAATTGCTAAAGTGTTTGCGACCATCATTTTGCTCATTGTGGCGTTGGGTCTGTTCGGGGCGGTCTTCTGGCCGGTCGGAATAACCTGGTTATCGGTGCTGGTGGTTCAAATGCTGGCACCGGCGGTAATTAACAACAAAGGGTAAGAGGCATCATGGCTGCAGGAGAAATCTCTACTCCGCAAGAGTACATTGGTCACCACCTGACTCATCTTCAGTTGGACCTGCGTACCTTCGAGTTAGTGAATCCGCACGACGCTCCCGCGACGTTCTGGGTATTAAATATCGATTCCATGTTTTTCTCTATGGTGCTGGGAATCATCTTCCTGGTGTTGTTCCGTAGCGTGGCGAAGTCTGCTACCAGCGGTGTACCAGGGAAAATGCAGGCGGCTATCGAACTGGTTGTCGGTTTCGTTGATAGTAACGTGCGCGACATGTATCACGGTAAGAGCAAACTTATCGCCCCGCTGGCTCTGACAATTTTTGTCTGGGTCTTCCTGATGAACTTCATGGATCTGCTGCCAATCGACCTGCTGCCATATATTGGTGAGCACGTATTGGGGTTACCGGCGCTGCGCGTCGTACCGTCTGCAGACGTGAACATCACGCTATCTATGGCGTTGGGCGTATTTATTTTGATTCTGTTCTACAGCATCAAAATGAAAGGCATTGGCGGCTTCACGAAAGAGCTGACGCTGCAGCCTTTTAACCACCCGATCTTCATCCCGATCAACCTGATTCTGGAAGGTGTAAGCCTTCTGTCTAAGCCTGTGTCACTGGGTTTACGACTGTTCGGTAACATGTATGCGGGTGAACTGATCTTTATCCTTATTGCCGGTCTGTTGCCGTGGTGGTCGCAGTGGGTGCTGAATGTGCCGTGGGCCATTTTCCACATCCTGATCATTTCGCTACAGGCTTTCATTTTCATGGTCCTCACGATTGTCTATCTGTCGATGGCATCTGAAGAGCATTGATTTTTTTCTCAACACTACTTTCCCTCTTGATTCCGGGTTGCAGCGTACTCCGCTGAAGCCCGGAAGATGAAGGGAGCATTTAACTGAAACAAACTGGAGACTGTCATGGAAAACCTGAATATGGATCTGCTGTACATGGCTGCCGCTGTGATGATGGGCCTGGCGGCAATCGGTGCTGCGATCGGTATCGGCATCCTCGGAGGAAAATTCCTGGAAGGCGCTGCTCGTCAGCCTGACCTGATTCCTCTGCTGCGTACGCAGTTCTTTGTTGTAATGGGTCTGGTGGATGCAATCCCGATGATCGCTGTTGGTCTGGGTCTGTACGTGATGTTTGCTGTCGCCTAAAGCCCTGTGTTCACTCAGCGCACAATGTGCAGGGGTGAACGGATTCTGCCGCTTATCACAACGATAACGGCAGAAAAGTTAAATACTCAATCTAGAGGCATTGTGCTGTGAACATTAATGCAACAATCCTCGGCCAGGCTATCGCGTTCATCCTGTTTGTCGCGTTCTGCATGAAGTACGTATGGCCGCCGCTCATGGCTGCTATCGAAAAGCGCCAGAAAGAAATTGCTGAAGGCCTTGCTTCTGCTGAACGTGCAAAGAAAGATTTGGATCTCGCGCAGGCTAATGCGACCGACCAGCTGAAAAAAGCCAAAGAAGACGCTCAGGTCATTATCGAGCAAGCGAACAAGCGTCGCGCGCAGATTCTGGACGAAGCGAAAACCGAAGCTGAAAACGAACGTAATCGCATCGTGACACAAGCGCAGGCTGAAATTGATGCCGAACGTAAACGTGCACGTGAAGAACTGCGTAAGCAGGTTGCGTTGCTGGCTATGGCTGGCGCCGAGAAGATCATCGAACGCTCCGTGGATGAAGCTGCTAACAGCGACATCGTTGATAAACTGGTCGCTGAACTGTAAGGAGGGAGGGGCTGATGTCTGATCTGATTACTGTAGCTCGCCCCTACGCCAAAGCAGCTTTTGACTTTGCTGTTGAGCATCAAAGTATAGAACGCTGGCAACAGATGCTGGCGTTTGCCGCAGAAGTGGCTCGCAATGAACAGATGGCTGATCTTCTCTCCGGTGCATTAGCACCTGAAGCGCTGGCAGCGTCGTTTAACGCAGTCTGTGGTGATCAACTGGATGAACCCGCGCAGAACCTGATTAAGGTTATGGCGGAAAACGGACGTTTGACAGCGCTTCCGGCTGTACTGGCCCAATACATCGAACTGCGTGACGCTCATGAAGCCACCGCTGAAGTTGATGTTATCTCCGCCAGTACGCTGAGTGACGACCAGCTGAGTAAAATCAGCGCCGCGATGGAAAAACGTCTGTCACGCAAAGTTAAGCTGAATTGCAAAATTGATAAGTCTGTGATGGCAGGCGTGATCATCCGTTCGGGTGATCTGGTTATTGATGGCAGCGTACGCGGCCGTCTTGACCGTCTGGCTGACGTCTTGCAGTCTTAAGGGGACTGGAGCATATGCAACTGAATTCCACCGAAATCAGCGAACTGATCAAGCAGCGCATTGCTCAGTTCAATGTCGTGAGTGAAGCTCACAACGAAGGTACGATTGTTTCTGTAAGTGACGGTATCATCCGCGTACACGGCCTGGCCGATGTGATGCAGGGTGAGATGATTGCCCTGCCGGGTAACCGTTACGCTATCGCCCTGAACCTCGAGCGTGACTCGGTTGGTGCAGTGGTGATGGGCCCTTACGCTGACCTCGCCGAAGGCATGAAGGTTAAGTGTACTGGCCGTATTCTTGAAGTACCGGTAGGCCGTGGCCTGCTGGGCCGCGTGGTGAACACCCTGGGTGCGCCAATCGACGGTAAAGGCGCAATCGACAACGACGGTTTCTCACCGGTCGAAGTGATTGCACCTGGCGTTATCGATCGTCAGTCAGTCGACCAGCCGGTTCAGACCGGTTATAAGTCGGTCGATGCGATGATTCCAATCGGCCGTGGCCAGCGTGAGCTGATCATCGGTGACCGTCAGACCGGTAAAACCGCGATGGCGATCGATGCGATCATCAACCAGCGCGACTCAGGCATCAAGTGTGTCTATGTTGCGATTGGTCAGAAAGCCTCAACCATCTCTAACGTGGTTCGTAAGCTGGAAGAGCATGGCGCACTGCAGAACACCATCGTTGTTGTGGCGTCTGCTTCTGAATCAGCTGCACTGCAGTATCTCTCTCCGTACGCAGGTTGTGCGATGGGCGAATACTTCCGTGACCGTGGTGAAGACGCGCTGATCGTATACGATGACCTCTCCAAGCAGGCTATCGCTTACCGTCAAATCTCTCTGCTGCTGCGTCGTCCACCAGGCCGTGAAGCGTTTCCTGGCGACGTGTTCTATCTCCACTCCCGTCTGCTGGAACGTGCATCACGCGTAAGCGCTGATTATGTAGAGCGTTTCACCAATGGCGCAGTGACAGGTAAAACCGGTTCACTGACCGCGCTGCCGATCATCGAAACCCAGGCGGGCGACGTTTCTGCGTTCGTTCCGACCAACGTAATCTCGATTACTGATGGTCAGATCTTCCTGGAATCGAACCTGTTTAACTCCGGTATTCGTCCGGCCGTTAACCCAGGTATTTCGGTATCCCGCGTTGGTGGTGCTGCACAGACCAAGATCATCAAGAAACTGTCCGGTGGTATCCGTACCGCGCTGGCACAGTATCGTGAACTGGCGGCGTTCTCGCAGTTCGCCTCTGATCTGGATGATGCCACCCGCAAACAGCTGAGCCATGGTCAGAAAGTGACCGAGCTGCTGAAGCAGAAACAGTATGCGCCGATGTCTGTCGCGCAGCAGGGTCTGGTTCTGTTCGCTGCAGAGCGTGGCTACCTGAACGACGTTGAACTGGCAAAAATTGGCAGCTTCGAAGCTGCACTGCTGGCCTTCGCCGATCGCGACCACGCTGAGCTGATGGCTGAAATCAACCAGTCGGGTAACTTTAACAACGATATCGAAGCGAAGCTGAAAGGCCTGATCGATACGTTTAAAGCAACCCAGTCCTGGTAATGTCTGGCGGCTTGTCTGAAAAGGCAGGCCGCAAGGCTTTGAGGAGAAGCTAATGGCCGGCGCAAAAGAGATACGAAGCAAGATTGGAAGCGTGAAAAACACGCAGAAGATCACCAAAGCGATGGAAATGGTCGCCGCCTCCAAGATGCGTAAAACGCAGGAACGCATGGCGGCCAGCCGTCCGTATGCAGACACCATGCGCAAAGTGATTGGTCACCTTGCATTGGGTAATCTGGAATACAAGCACCCTTACCTGGAACAGCGCGACGTCAAGCGCGTCGGCTACCTGGTCGTTTCTACAGACCGCGGGCTTTGTGGTGGTTTGAACATTAACCTGTTCAAAAAATTACTGGCGGATATGAAGTCCTGGTCCGATAAAGGCGTGCAGAGCGATCTGTCGATTATCGGTTCAAAAGGGGCGTCATTCTTCAGTGCTGTGGGTGGCAACATTGTGGCGCAAGTCAGCGGCATGGGCGATAAACCTGCCCTGTCTGATCTGATTGGCCCGGTAAAAGTGATGTTGCAGGCTTATGATGAAGGCCGCATCGACAAACTGATGATCGTCAGTAACAAGTTCAATAACACCATGTCTCAGACTCCGACCATCACCCAACTGCTGCCGTTAGCGCCAGCGGAAGGTGAAGAAGAGATGAAGGCGAAGACCTGGGATTACCTGTACGAACCCGATCCGAAAGCGCTGCTGGATACCCTGCTGCGTCGTTATGTCGAATCGCAGGTTTATCAGGGTGTGGTGGAAAATCTGGCCAGTGAGCAGGCTGCACGTATGGTGGCGATGAAAGCCGCAACCGACAACGGCGGAAATCTGATCAAAGAGCTGCAGTTGGTATACAACAAAGCTCGTCAGGCCAGCATCACCCAGGAACTTACCGAGATCGTCTCGGGGGCCTCCGCGGTTTAACCAGGTTTGGAATTAGGTAGAGGATTCAAGATGGCAACTGGAAAGATTGTCCAGATTATCGGCGCCGTTGTTGACGTCGAATTCCCTCAGGACGCGGTACCGCAAGTGTACAGCGCCCTCGAGGTGATGAATGGTGATGCGCGTCTGGTGCTGGAAGTACAGCAGCAGCTCGGCGGCGGCGTAGTTCGTACCATCGCAATGGGGACGTCTGACGGCCTGAAGCGTGGTCTGAACGTCAACGACCTGCAGAAACCCATTCAGGTTCCGGTCGGTAAAGCGACCCTGGGCCGTATCATGAACGTTCTCGGCGAGCCAATCGACATGAAAGGCGAGCTGAAAGAAGAAGACGGCAGTGCAGTAGAGATCGCCTCTATTCACCGCGCAGCGCCTTCTTATGAAGATCAGTCTAACTCGCAGGAACTGCTGGAAACCGGCATCAAGGTTATCGACCTGATGTGTCCGTTTGCTAAAGGCGGTAAAGTGGGTCTGTTCGGTGGTGCGGGTGTCGGTAAAACCGTCAACATGATGGAACTGATCCGTAACATCGCGGCTGAACACTCAGGTTACTCTGTGTTTGCCGGTGTGGGTGAGCGTACTCGTGAGGGTAACGACTTCTACCACGAAATGACTGACTCAAACGTTATCGATAAAGTTGCGCTGGTCTATGGCCAGATGAACGAGCCGCCGGGTAACCGTCTGCGCGTTGCACTGACCGGTCTGACCATGGCGGAAAAATTCCGTGATGAAGGCCGCGACGTTCTGCTGTTCATCGATAACATCTACCGTTATACCCTGGCCGGTACAGAAGTTTCTGCACTGCTGGGTCGTATGCCATCTGCGGTAGGTTACCAGCCAACGCTGGCAGAAGAGATGGGTGTGTTGCAGGAGCGTATTACCTCCACCAAGACCGGTTCAATCACCTCCGTACAGGCCGTTTACGTCCCTGCGGATGACCTGACTGACCCGTCACCAGCAACCACCTTTGCGCACTTAGACTCAACGGTAACGCTGAGCCGTCAGATCGCTTCTCTGGGTATCTACCCGGCCGTTGACCCGCTGGATTCTACCAGCCGTCAGCTGGATCCGCTGGTTGTCGGTCAGGAACACTATGATGTTGCGCGTGGCGTTCAGTCACTGCTGCAGCGTTATCAGGAACTGAAAGACATCATCGCCATCCTCGGTATGGATGAGCTGTCTGAAGAAGACAAACTGCTGGTGGCACGTGCGCGTAAAATTCAGCGCTTCCTGTCTCAGCCGTTCTTCGTTGCGGAAGTATTCACCGGTTCACCGGGTAAATACGTTACGCTGAAAGACACTATCCGTGGCTTTAAAGGCATCATGGAAGGTGAGTTTGACCACCTGCCAGAGCAGGCCTTTTACATGGTTGGTGCCATCGAAGAAGCCGTGGAAAAAGCGAAGAAACTGTAATAACGGTTTCCCGGGAGGAAGATTATGGCTATGACTTATCACCTGGATGTGGTCAGCGCAGAGGAGCAGTTATTCTCTGGTCTGGTACAGAAAATTCAGGTGTCAGGTAGCGAAGGTGAACTGGGGATTTTCCCTGGCCATGCGCCGCTGCTGACTGCCATTAAGCCTGGAATGATCCGTATCGTGAAACAGCACGGCGAAGAGGAGTATATCTACCTCTCTGGCGGCGTGCTGGAAGTGCAACCGGGCAGCAGCACCGTTCTGGCCGATACCGCGATTCGCGGTACCGATCTGGACGAAGCGCGAGCTCTGGAAGCAAAACGCAAAGCAGAAGAGCATATGAACAGCAGCCACGGCGACGTGGACTACGCTCAGGCCTCTGCCGAGCTGGCGAAAGCCATTGCTAAACTGCGCGTGATCGAACTGACCAAAAAAGCGATGTAATCCAGCTTTATGCGTCACGAAATGCCAGCCCTCGGGCTGGCATTTTTTTTGCCTGCGGTGCCCGATCTGCCCGTCCGCCTAATTTCGGCCTGAGAAAAATGTAGTAATCTCAACCCCAAACCGTTTTACTTTCACCCGTAAAAATTCACTCAGGATAGTTATGTCTAACAGTGCGATGAGTGTGGTGATCCTTGCTGCTGGCAAGGGCACCCGTATGTATTCCGATCTGCCTAAAGTTCTGCATACGCTGGCAGGCAAACCGATGGTTCAGCACGTCATTGATGCCGCCAAAGGGCTGGGCGCACAGCAGGTGCATCTGGTCTATGGTCACGGCGGCGATCGCCTGAAAGCGACACTTACCGACAGCACGCTGAACTGGGTGCTGCAGGCTGAGCAGCTCGGCACTGGCCATGCCATGCAGCAGGCCGCGCCTGCCTTCGCCGATGATGAAGATATCATGATGCTCTATGGCGACGTGCCGCTGATCTCTCAGTCGACATTACAGCGTCTGCGCGAAGCAAAACCGCAGGGCGGCATTGGCTTACTTACTGTGGTACTGGACGACCCAACCGGCTATGGCCGCATCGTGCGTGAGAACGACACCATCACCGGCATCATCGAACAGAAAGATGCCAGCCCGGCGCAGCTCATGATTAAAGAGATCAACACCGGTATTCTGATCGCCAACGGCGGCGATTTAAAACGCTGGCTGTCACAGCTCACCAATAACAATGCGCAGGGTGAGTATTACATTACCGATATTATCGCGCTGGCACATCAGGAAGGTCGGGTGATCAACGCGGTTCATCCGGCACGCATCAGTGAAACCGATGGCGTGAATAACCGTCTGCAGCTGGCGACATTAGAACGCACATACCAGGCTGAACAGGCCGAAAAACTGCTGCTGGCCGGCGTGATGCTGCGCGATCCGGCACGGTTTGATCTGCGCGGGACGCTGGCGCATGGACGGGATGTCGAAATCGACACCAACGTTATTATTGAAGGCCGGGTCACGCTGGGCTCGCGCGTCAAAATCGGCGCGGGCTGCATCATCAAAAACAGCGTGATCGGCGATGATTGTGAAATCAGCCCCTATACGGTGATCGAGGATGCTCATCTCGCTACCGCCTGTACCGTCGGACCCTTTGCCCGTCTGCGTCCTGGCAGCGATTTGGCCGACGCTGCGCACGTGGGCAACTTCGTCGAAATGAAGAAAGCGCGTCTGGGCAAGGGATCGAAAGCGGGCCACCTCTCCTATCTTGGCGATGCGGAGATTGGCGACAACGTGAACATCGGTGCAGGCACTATCACCTGCAACTATGATGGCGCGAACAAATTCAAAACCGTGATTGGCGATGACGTATTTGTCGGCTCAGATACGCAGCTGGTGGCTCCGGTCAGCGTCGCGGCAGGTGCTACCATTGCGGCAGGCACCACCATCATGAAAGATGTGACCGAAGCCGGTCTGGTCTATAACCGTAAAGAGCAGAATCACAAAGCGGACTGGCAGCGTCCGGTGAAGAAAAAATAAAATTTTTAACGGCCCGCTTTATGCGGGCCGATACAGTGCAGTGCCAAAACTATAATCCCCACTCTCTACAAGGCTCGGGGAACCGGCAAAGCCGGATATCAGGTCGCATGACAACAGAAGTGGCGAAAAGCCATGTAGTCAGGAAAACATCATTATGTGTGGAATTGTTGGTGCAGTAGCGCAACGCGATATCGCAGAGATTCTGCTGGAAGGTCTGCGTCGTCTTGAATATCGCGGATATGATTCGGCCGGTCTGGCCGTGGTCGATCGTCAGGGGCACGTCACGCGCCTGCGGCGGTTAGGGAAAGTGCAGAAACTGGCGGAAGCCGCTGAACAGCAGCCGCTGATCGGTGGTACCGGCATCGCGCACACGCGCTGGGCAACTCATGGCGAGCCGTCGGAAGCAAATGCGCATCCGCACGTCTCAGAGCACATCATCATCGTGCACAACGGCATCATCGAAAACCATGAGCCGCTGCGTGCTGAGCTGATCGAACGCGGCTACGTTTTTGCCTCTGAAACCGACACCGAAGTGGTGGCGCATCTGGTTCACTGGGAGCAGAAGCAGGGCGGTTCGCTGCGCGAAGTCGTGCTGCGTGTGATCCCACAGCTGCGCGGTGCCTATGGCATGGTGATCATGGACAGCCGCGATCCGTCGCTGCTGGTGGCAGCCCGTTCCGGCAGCCCGCTGGTGATTGGCCGTGGCATGGGCGAAAACTTTATCGCCTCGGATCAGCTGGCCCTGCTGCCGGTGACCCGCCGCTTCATCTATCTGGAAGAGGGTGATATCGCCGAGATCAGTCGTCGTGATGTCACGATTATTGACCGTGAAGGCAATACCGTGACGCGTGCCGAGATCGAATCGAACCTGCAATATGACGCCGGTGATAAAGGTATTTACCGTCACTACATGCAGAAAGAAATCTACGAACAGCCGATGGCGCTGAAAAGCACCCTGAGTGGGCGCTTCAGTCAGGGGCAGGTTGACCTCAGCGAGCTGGGCGCGGGCGCTGAAGCACTGCTGAGTCAGGTGGAGCATATCCAGATTATCGCCTGCGGCACCTCTTATAATTCCGGGATGGTGTCACGCTACTGGTTTGAGTCGCTGGCAAATATCCCCTGTGACGTGGAGATCGCCTCAGAGTTCCGCTATCGCAAGTCAGCGGTGCGCAAAAACAGCCTGCTGATCACCCTGTCGCAGTCGGGTGAAACGGCAGATACCCTGGCAGCGCTGCGTCTCTCGAAAGAGCTGGGCTACCTGGGGTCGCTGGCCGTCTGCAACGTGGCGGGTTCGTCACTGGTGCGGGAATCTGACCTGGCACTGATGACCAAAGCGGGCACCGAAATCGGCGTTGCCTCCACCAAAGCGTTCACCACTCAGTTAGCGGTGCTGCTGATGCTGGTGGCGAAACTGGGTCGTCTGAAAGGGATGTCTGTGGAGACTGAGCATGAGATCGTTCATGCCCTGCAGGCGTTGCCGAACCGGATTGAGCAGATGCTGGCGCAGGATAAGCTGATTGAGAATCTGGCCGAAGGCTTCTCTGACAAGCATCACGCGCTGTTCCTGGGCCGTGGCGATCAATACCCGATTGCCATGGAAGGGGCGCTGAAGCTCAAGGAGATCTCCTACATTCATGCGGAAGCCTACGCCGCAGGCGAGCTGAAACATGGCCCGCTGGCGCTGATTGATGCGGACATGCCGGTGATCGTAGTGGCACCTAACAACGAACTGCTGGAGAAGCTGAAATCCAACATCGAAGAGGTGCGCGCACGCGGCGGCCTGCTCTATGTGTTTGCCGATCAGGATGCGGGTTTCAGCGACAGTGACGGGATGAAGATTATCCCGCTGCCGCATGTTGAAGAGGTGATTGCGCCGATCTTCTACACCGTGCCGTTGCAGTTACTCTCCTATCACGTTGCCCTGATCAAAGGCACCGACGTCGATCAGCCGCGTAACCTGGCAAAATCGGTTACCGTGGAATAACCTGGTGGGCCCCGTCGCGGGCCCACTTCATTCTGGCCCTTTGTCATATAACTGTCATATTTCGTACATTTCACTGTCATCAAACTGTCCTATTTTCCCTCCTGCAGCAATCACAGACTCTTACTAAAACGGCCCCTAGCCTGACTTTTCTCCCCTGGAGGGAATATGACACTGATGCGTAGCACCGTAGCCCGAATCCTCGCCACCACCTTCGCCGTAAGCGCGGTATCTGCTTTTGCGGCCACCGATCTCACTGGTGCAGGCGGGACGTTCCCGGCGCCGGTTTATGCCAAGTGGGCAGCAGAATATCAGCAAGCCACCGGTAGCAAAATTAACTACCAGGGCATCGGTTCATCTGGCGGCGTGAAACAGATCATCGCCAAAACCGTTGATTTCGGTGCGTCCGATGCGCCAATGAAAGATGAAGATCTGCAGAAAAATGGTCTGTTCCAGTTCCCTACCGTGATCGGTGGTGTGGTACTGGCGGTTAACCTGCCGGGCATCAAGTCAGGCCAGCTGACGCTGGATGGCAAAACTGTGGGGGATATCTACCTCGGCACCATCAAAAAGTGGAACGACCCGGCGATTGCCAAACTTAACCCGGGTGTGAAACTGCCAGAGACCAACATCAACGTGGTGCGTCGCGCTGATGGTTCAGGCACCTCGTTCGTCTTCACCAGCTATCTGGCGAAGGTAAACCAGGACTGGAACAGCAAAATCGGTAAAGGCAACACTGTTAACTGGCCGGTGGGTCTGGGCGGTAAAGGCAACGACGGCGTCGCTGCATTTGTTCAGCGTCTGCCGGGTTCAATCGGCTATGTGGAATACGCCTACGCCAAACAGAACAACCTGACCTACACCAAACTGATCGATGCCGATGGTAAAGCGGTCGCGCCAAGCGAAACCAGCTTCAGTAATGCCGCGAAAGGCGCTGACTGGAGCAAATCGTTCGCGCAGGATCTGACCTTCCAGAAGGGCGCGGATGCCTGGCCAATCTCCTCAACCACCTTCATTCTGATCTACAAAGATCAGGCGAATGCGGCTAAAGGCGCTGAAGTACTGAAGTTCTTCGACTGGGCTTACAAAAGCGGCAGCAAAACCGCTACAGCGCTGGATTATGCTGCGCTGCCAGAGAGCGTGACCGAGCAGATTCGCGCCGCCTGGAAAGCCAACATCAAAGACAGTTCTGGTAAAGCGCTTTATCAGTAATTGACCGACCCTGGCCGGACGGCTGTCCGGTCAGACCCAACGGGCGGCTCATGCCGCCCTGATAACTTCTGAAGACTGAGACTTCTATGGCTGCAACGAAGCCGGCATTCAAAGCCCCAGGCAAACAAGGTGACAGAATTTTTGGCGCGCTGGTCAGGCTGGCTGCGCTGATTGTGCTGTTACTGATGGGCGGCATTATTGTCTCCCTGATCATCTCCTCGTGGCCCAGCATCCAGAAGTTTGGTTTCGCCTTTTTGTGGACCAAAACCTGGGATGCGCCCAACGAACAATTTGGCGCACTGGTTCCGATCTACGGCACCCTTGTGACCTCCATTATCGCCCTGATTATCGCCGTGCCGGTGAGTTTTGGTATCGCACTGTTCCTGACTGAACTCGCGCCAGGCTGGCTGCGTCGCCCGCTGGGTACCGCCATTGAGCTGCTGGCAGCAATTCCGAGCATCGTTTACGGCATGTGGGGCCTGTTTGTCTTCGCACCACTGTTTGCCGAATATTTCCAGACACCGGTTAACGACGTGATGTCGGGTATTCCGATTGTCGGCGAGCTCTTTTCCGGCCCCGCTTTCGGTATCGGTATCCTCGCGGCGGGAGTGATTCTGGCGATCATGATCATCCCCTACATCGCCTCGGTGATGCGCGACGTCTTTGAGCAGACCCCGGTAATGATGAAAGAGTCAGCCTACGGCATCGGCTGCACCACCTGGGAAGTGATCTGGCGCATCGTCCTGCCATTTACCAAAAATGGCGTGATTGGCGGCGTGATGCTGGGACTGGGTCGTGCGCTGGGTGAAACCATGGCAGTGACCTTTATTATCGGCAACACCTACCAGCTCGACAGCCCGTCGCTGTTTATGCCGGGTAACAGCATCACCTCGGCGCTGGCCAACGAGTTTGCGGAAGCGGAATCGGGTGTCCATGTCGCCGCGCTGATGGAGCTGGGCCTGATCCTGTTTGTGATTACCTTTATCGTACTGGCGATTTCAAAGCTGATGATTATGCGACTGGCGAAAAGTGAAGGAGCGCGCTCATGACCACGATTGAAATTCAGGCGCGCGCCGAACTGGACGCATCACGTCGTAAAATGCAGTCCTGGCGCAGCACGAAAAATAAAATTGCGCTGTCGCTGTCGCTGCTGACCATGGCGTTTGGCCTGTTCTGGCTGGTGTGGATCCTTTTCACCACCGTATCGCGTGGCGTGGATGGGCTGTCATGGTCCCTGTTCACCGAATCAACGCCACCACCGAATACGGCGGGCGGCGGGCTGGCGAATGCCCTGGCAGGCAGTGGCTTGCTGATTTTCTGGTCGACCTTTTTCGGCACGCCGCTGGGCATCATGGCCGGGATTTATCTGGCGGAATATGGGCGCAAATCGGCCCTGTCAGAAGTGATCCGCTTTATTAACGACATTCTGCTTTCTGCCCCCTCCATTGTGGTCGGCTTGTTCGTCTACACCCTGGTGGTGTCCCAGATGCAGCACTTCTCCGGCTGGGCCGGGGTAATTGCGCTGGCGCTGCTGCAGGTGCCGATTGTGATTCGTACCACCGAAAATATGCTGCGGCTGGTGCCAGACAGCATGCGTGAAGCGGCTTATGCGCTTGGCACGCCCAAGTGGAAGATGATTTCGGCCATCACCCTGAAAGCCTCGGTCTCGGGCATCATCACCGGCGTGCTGCTGGCGATTGCCCGCATCGCAGGGGAAACGGCTCCGCTGCTGTTTACGGCGCTGTCGAACCAGTTCTGGAGCACCGACATGATGCAGCCGCTGGCAAACCTGCCGGTCACCATCTTTAAGTTCGCCATGAGCCCGTTCGCCGAATGGCAGAGCCTGGCTTGGGCGGGCGTGCTGATCATTACCCTCTGCGTGCTGCTGCTGAACATTGTGGCACGGGTGATTTTCGCCAAAGGTAAACACGGTTAACTTCCGGCGTGGCCCTGCGCGGCGCCGTATAAGAGAGATGAATTATGAGTATCGCGACAGTAACAGCCGATAAAATTCAGGTCCGTAATCTGAACTTCTATTACGGCAAGTTTCATGCGCTGAAGAACATTAACCTGGATATCGCTAAGAATCAGGTCACCGCGTTTATCGGCCCATCGGGCTGTGGTAAGTCGACCCTGCTGCGTACCTTCAATAAAATGTACTCGCTCTATCCGGAGCAGCGGGCCGAAGGGGACATTCTGCTGGATGGCGAAAACATTCTGGCGACACAGCAGGATATTGCGCTGCTGCGCGCCCGCGTCGGCATGGTATTCCAGAAGCCGACGCCGTTCCCGATGTCGATCTATGACAACATCGCCTTTGGCGTCCGCCTGTTTGAAAAGCTGTCGCGTGCCGATATGGATGAGCGCGTCCAGTGGGCGCTGACCAAAGCGGCGCTGTGGAATGAAACCAAAGACAAGCTGCATCAGAGCGGTTACAGTCTCTCCGGCGGCCAGCAGCAGCGGTTGTGCATTGCGCGTGGCATCGCGATTCGGCCGGAAGTCTTACTGCTGGATGAGCCCTGCTCCGCACTGGATCCCATCTCCACTGGCCGTATTGAGGAGCTGATCACCGAGCTGAAGCAGGACTATACCGTGGTGATCGTGACGCACAATATGCAGCAGGCGGCACGCTGCTCTGACCATACTGCTTTCATGTATCTGGGCGAACTGATTGAGTTCAGCGACACCGACACGCTGTTCACCAAGCCCGCGCAGAAACAAACCGAAGACTACATTACTGGCCGCTACGGCTGATCTGACAGGAGATCGACATGGATAATCTGAATCTGAATAAGCACATCTCCGGTCAGTTCAATGCCGAACTGGAGCATATCCGAACTCAGGTAATGATCATGGGCGGCATGGTCGAGCAGCAACTGACCGATGCGATTACCGCCATGCATAATCTGGATGGCGAGTTGGCGCAGCGGGTGATCGACGGCGACCAGAAGGTCAATATGATGGAAGTGGAGATTGATGAAGCCTGCGTGCGCATCATCGCCAAACGTCAGCCAACCGCGATCGATTTGCGGCTGGTGATGGCGATCATCAAAACCATTTCCGAGCTGGAGCGCATTGGTGACGTAGCGGAGAAAATCAGCCGCACGGCGCTGGAGAAGTTTGGTCAGCAGCATCTTCCCCTGCTGGTGAGCCTTGAGTCGCTGGGTCGTCACACCGTGCAGATGCTGCATGATGTGCTGGACGCTTTCGCGCGAATGGATCTCAATGAAGCGATCACTATCTACCGTGAAGACAAAAAGGTGGATAAAGAGTACGAAGGCATTGTGCGCCAGCTGATGACCTACATGATGGAAGATCCGCGCACGATTCCCAGCGTGCTGACAGCGCTGTTCTGCGCCCGTGCGATTGAGCGCATCGGCGATCGCTGCCAGAACATCTGCGAAATTATCTTCTATTTCGTCAAAGGTCAGGATTTCCGTCACGTGGGTGGAGATCGGCTCGATGAATTACTGTCAGGTGACGATGGCAGCAATCGCCCTTCCTGATCCATCTTATCCCTGTGCCGGAGTGGCGCAGGGATAAGCCTTTTCAATTGGTCACATCCTGAACTCTCTTTATAATTGCGGCACTTTCTTTCAGAGGTGCGCAACGATGTCCCCTTCTCCCCAATCTAAGCCGGGCGTAACGCCGGGCAAAGCGATGCTGGCTGCGGTCAGCGGTTATGCCATGGATGGATTTGACCTGCTGATACTCGGCTTTATGCTGCCGGCTATCAGTGTTTCGCTGGCGCTCAATCCATCACAGGCGGGATCGCTGGTGACATGGACGCTGATTGGCGCGGTTATCGGTGGCATCGTCTTCGGTCATCTCAGCGACCGTTATGGCCGTATCCGCATGCTGACCGTCACGATTCTGGTCTTCTCGATCTTTACCGGCCTGTGCGCGGTGGCGCAGGGCTACTGGGACCTGCTCGCCTGGCGAACGCTGGCAGGTGTGGGCCTGGGTGGTGAATTCGGTATCGGCATGGCGCTGATTGCCGAAGCCTGGCCTGCTGAAAAGCGTAACCGCGCATCAGCGTGGGTCGGTATCGGCTGGCAGCTCGGCGTGCTGATGGCAGCCTTTATCACGCCGCCGCTGCTGAATATCATCGGCTGGCGCGGCATGTTCCTGGTCGGATTATTACCGGCGCTGGTCTCGTTTGCCATTCGTCGCGGCATGGGCGAACCGGAGGCGTTTCAGCGGCAGGTTAAACATGTGCCGTCGCTGTCATTTCCGGCGCGCCTGAAGCTGCTGGTGCGCGACCGCGCGACCGCCAAAGCCAGTCTCGGTATTTTTATCCTCTGTTCAGTCCAGAACTTTGGTTACTACGGGCTGATGATCTGGATGCCGAGCTACCTCTCTTCCAGCTTTGGCTTTAGCCTGACGAAATCTGGCCTCTGGACTGCGGTAACCGTGGTCGGGATGACCTTCGGCATCTGGTTGTTTGGCGTGCTGGCCGACCGCTTTGCGCGCTGGAAAATCTTCCTGCTCTATCAGTTTGGTGCCGTCGTGATGGTGGTGGTTTATGCTCAGCTGCGCGACCCTAACATCATGCTGTTTACCGGTGCGATCATGGGAATGTTTGTTAACGGCATGATTGGCGGCTATGGCGCGTTGATTTCCGATACCTTCCCGCCACAGGTGCGTGCCACCGCGCAAAACGTCCTGTTCAACCTGGGTCGTGGCGTGGGCGGCTTCGGCCCGGTGGTGATTGGTCTTCTGGCGAGCCAGTTCTCGTTCACCGCGGCGATTACCCTGCTGGCGCTGATCTATCTGCTGGATATTGCGGCAACGCTGTTCCTGCTGCCGAAGAAACAGGGTCAGGAAGATACGCTGGGCGCTATTGGCTGATGCGAAGTGCGCGTTCGCCGGATGATTTTCTCCCGGCAACAACAGATCAGGGATGATGGTCATCCGCTAAGCAGGACGCCAGGCAAAACGGTTCAGATGCCTGGCGTCCTCTTTATTTCATCAGCGGCAGGAGCTGCTGATACAGGGTCGCAAACGTCTCACGACGCGGCTGATAGTACGCCCTCCTGGCCGGATCCGGCTGATGGCGCTGCACCAGCGCCGGCCGTGGAACGGTGACGTCTGCGTCAAGCGCCTGCTGCGCCAGCCTCGCTGCCCCCAGTGCCGGGCCAACGTCCCCGCCGTGGCAGTAATCCAGCGTCTGACCACTGATATCTGCCAGCATCTGACGCCACAGGGCACTGCGTGCGCCACCGCCGATCAGCATAATGCTCTCTGGTTGCACGCCACACTCATGCAGCACGTCCATACCCTGCGCCAGGGCGAACCCGACGCCTTCCAGCACCGATCGTGCCAGCTCGGGACGACCATGCTGGTGGGTGAAGCCAAAGAAAGCGCCCCGGGCACTGGGGTTGTTATGCGGCGTGCGTTCTCCGGAAAGATAGGGCAGAAACCATAGTCCTGGCACGTCATCGCGCGCGCGCGCCGCTTCAGCCAGCAGTTCTGGAACATCTTTGCATCCGGTCAGCGTGGCTGCCCAGTCGAGACAGGAAGCCGCACTAAGCATCACCGACATCAGATGCCAGCGCTGCGGTAACGCATGACAGAAGCTGTGAACCGCACGTTCCGGATTGCTGAGATAGCCGTCGCTCACCACGAAGTAGACGCCCGACGTCCCCAGCGACAGCATCCCCTGGCCCGGTTCGGTCATACCGACGCCAACAGCGCCCGCCGCATTGTCACCACCGCCAGCGGCCAGCGGCACCGTGTTCATCTTCCAGCGCGTCGCCAGATCGGCATGCAACGTGCCGGTCAGGGCATTGCCTTCAAAGAGTTGCGGCATCTGATCACGGCTGAGGTCGCAGGCGCGCAGCATCACATCGCTCCAGTCACGCTGCGCTACATCCAGCCACATCGTCCCTGCGGCATCGGACATATCGGTGGCGAAGTCGCCACTCAATCGCCAGCGCAGATAATCCTTGGGCAACAGCACGTGAGCAATCTGACTGAAGATGGCCGGTTCATGCTGCTGCACCCACAGCAGCTTGGGGGCCGTGAAGCCGGGCATCATCAGATTGCCGGTGATCGCCCGTGAATCCGGCACCTTCTGCTCCAGCTCACGGCACTGCGCCTCGCTGCGCCCGTCATTCCAGAGCATGGCCGGACGCAATACCTGGTTCGCGCTGTCGAGCAGCGTGGCACCATGCATCTGTCCGCTCAGCCCGATGGCCTGCACCGCGCGCAGGTCCTGCTGCGCGCTCAGCGCCTGCATGGCTGAATCCAGCGCCTGCCACCAGCTTTCAGGATCCTGCTCGCTCCACAAGGGCTGCGGACGCGAAACCTGCAGCGGCGACGTCTCTGTCGCCACCACGTTGCCCTGTGCATCCATCAGCACCACTTTGACGCCAGAGGTGCCTAAATCGATCCCGATAAACATGCGCTGCTCCTGAAGGGTCAGAAATCAAACAGGTAGTGATTCACCAGATTTTCCAGCTGCTCCTGACGTCCGCTCTGATGCTGCGGATTGAGCTGCTGTTGCTGAGCATGCGCCGCCAGCGCCTCCAGTGAAAACTCACCTTTCAGAATTTGCTGGCCGAACTCACCATTCCAGCCACTGTAGCGCTGCGCCACACGCTTATCGAGTTCACCGTCGCTAATCATGCGGGCCGCCACCTTCAGCGCCTGCGCCATGGTGTCCATCGCGCCGATATGGCCGTAGAAGAGATCATATTTATCGGTGCTCTGACGACGCACTTTGGCATCAAAGTTTAAGCCGCCAGTGGTAAAGCCGCCCGCCTTAAGGATTTCGTACATCACCAGCGCGTTTTCTTCCACGCTGACCGGGAACTGATCGGTATCCCAGCCGCACTGCGGATCGCCACGGTTGGCGTCCACGGAACCAAAAATGCCCAGAGCAATGGCGGTCGCAATTTCATGATGGAACGAGTGGCCAGCCAGCGTGGCGTGGTTCGCCTCAACGTTAACCTTGATCTCTTTCTCCAGTCCGAACTGTTTCAGGAAGCCATAAACTGTCGCGACATCGTAGTCATATTGATGTTTGGTCGGCTCCTGCGGTTTGGGTTCGATCAGCAGCGTTCCCTGGAAGCCAATTTTGTGTTTGTGCTCGACCACCATCTGCATAAAGCGGCCAATCTGCTCGCGCTCCTGGCGAAGATCGGTATTCAGTAGAGTTTCATAGCCTTCGCGCCCGCCCCACAACACATAGTTTTCACCGCCCAGGGTTTTGGTCGCCTGCATGGCGCTGCAGACCTGCGTCGCGGCCCAGGCAAAGACCTCCGGATCGGGATTAGTGGCAGCGCCCGCACCGTAGCGCGGATGGGTAAAGCAGTTAGCCGTGCCCCATAACAGTTTCACGCCGGTTTCCTGCTGTTTCTCCAGCAGTTTATCGGTCATGGCGGCAAAGTTTTCTTTGTAGTTGTGCAGCGAATCACCTTCCGGTGAGACGTCCACATCATGGAAGCAGTACCACGGCACATTCAGCTTATGGAAAAACTCAAATGCGACATCCGCTTTCAGTTTTGCCTGCTGCAGCGCATCCCCGTTTTTCTGCCACGGACGATCAAAGGCACCGACGCCAAACATATCCGCGCCATTCCAGCAGAAGGTGTGCCAGTAACAGGCAGCAAAGCGCAGATGCTCCGCCATGGTCTTGCCGAGGATGACCTCATCGGGATTGTAGTGGCGGAAAGCGAGAGGATGCGTCGACTGGGTGCCTTCATAACGAACCCGATCGATCTGATCGAAATAAGCGTGCATGGTTTGCTCCTTAGCATCAGTACCCGGATGGTCTGCGTTGAAGCAATATTCAATATGGGCTGTAACCTCAGCTCAATTACGATATTTCATTACGGGTGTCAGATAATTATTATTTGTGCGCTGGCTCGCAAAATAATGTTATTTGCGGGGCGGTTTATCCCTGTCACTCTTTTGTCCTAAAAAGATGAAACCTCGATCGCGCTCATAAAAAAAGAAATAAACCAAAAAACGTAATAGCCGGATAAAAATCAGTAATTGCTGCGACAGGAAAAGAAGGGCAACAATTCATCCGCCTGGTTTATCGGCCTGCGATAACAATAGCCTCCACCTACAGGATGATCACAATGAAGATGAAACATGCACTGTTAGCCGCCTGCGCGGCGCTGGCGCTCTTCAGCCAGACCAGCGTGGCAAAAGAAGTGAAGATCGGCATGGCAATTGACGATTTGCGCCTCGAGCGCTGGCAGAAAGACCGCGATATTTTCGTTAAACAGGCGGAGACGCTGGGCGCTAAGGTGTTTGTTCAGTCGGCCAACGGCAACGAAGAAACACAGATGTCGCAGATTGAAAATATGATCAACCGCGGTGTCGATGTGCTGGTGATTATTCCCTACAATGGTCAGGTCTTGAGTAACGTTGTCGCTGAAGCGAAACGGGAAGGCATTAAAGTGCTGGCCTATGATCGAATGATAAATAATGCCGATATCGATTTTTATATTTCGTTCGATAATGAAAGAGTGGGCGAACTTCAGGCCGAAAGCATTGTGAAACAGGTGCCTAAGGGCAACTATTTTTTAATGGGCGGATCGCCGGTAGATAATAACGCCCGCCTGTTCCGTGCCGGGCAGATGAAAGTGTTAAAACCTTATATCGACAACGGCAGTATTAAAATTGTCGGCGATCAGTGGGTCGATGCCTGGCTGCCGGAAAACGCCCTGAAAATTATGGAAAACGCCCTGACCGCTAACAGTAACCACATCGATGCGGTCGTGGCCTCTAACGATGCCACCGCAGGCGGTGCGATTCAGGCGCTGAGTGCACAGGGACTGGCCGGAAAAGTGGCGATTTCGGGTCAGGATGCCGATCTGGCCGCGATTAAGCGCATCAAAGCGGGCACCCAGACCATGACGGTTTATAAACCGATCACCGAACTGGCCACCGAAGCGGCGAAAATTGCCGTCGAACTGGGTGATGGCAAAACACCAGCCAGCAACAGCAAGCTGAACAATGGCCTGAAAGATGTGCCGTCGCGACTGCTGAAACCGATTCCGGTCAACAAAGACAATATCGAAAGCACCGTGGTGAAAGACGGTTTCCATAAACAGAGCGAACTCTGACCGCGCATAGCGTGAGGGAGAACAGTCGATGCTGCTGGAAATGAAAAACATCACCAAGCGTTTCGGTGCCGTGAAGGCGGTTAATGATGTCAGCCTGCAACTGGAAGCAGGCGAAGTGATGTCGCTGTGCGGTGAGAATGGATCGGGCAAATCGACGCTGATGAAAATCCTGTGCGGCCTCTATCCGCACGGCGATTTTGAGGGGCATATTCACTTCTCTGGCGACGACATTCAGGCGCAGACCATTCGCGATACCGAGCGTAAAGGCATTGTGATTATTCATCAGGAACTGGCGCTGGTGCGGCAACTCACGGTGATGGAGAACATCTTCCTCGGTGCCGAACTGAGCCGTTTCGGCATGGTGGATGATGAAACCATGACCCTGCGCTGCCAGCAGCTGCTGGCGCGGGTCGGGCTGAACGTCTCTCCCGCGACCCGGGTCGGTGAGTTAGGCCTGGGCCAGCAGCAGCTGGTGGAGATCGCCCGCGCGCTTAACAAACAGGTCCGGCTACTGATTCTGGATGAGCCGACCTCATCGCTGACGGAGCAGGAGACGGATGTGCTGCTGGGTATCATCCGTAATCTGCGCGAACACGGCATCGCCTGCATCTACATCTCACACAAGCTGAATGAGGTGAAGGCGATCTCCGACACCATCTGCGTCATCCGTGATGGCCAGCATATCGCGACACGTCCGGCGGCGGGCCTGAGCGAAGATGACATCATCACCATGATGGTCGGACGCGAGCTGACCGCGCTCTATCCCCACGCGCCGCATCAGATTGGCGATGTGATACTGAAAGTCGATAACCTTACCGCCTGGCATCCGGTTAACCGCCACATCCGCCGTGTTAACAATGTTTCGTTCACGCTCAGACGCGGTGAGATTCTGGGTATCGCCGGGCTGGTGGGCGCGGGCAGGACTGAAACCGTGCAGTGTCTGTTTGGCATCTGGCCGGGGCGCTGGCAGGGTGATATCTGGATCAATGGCCAGCAGGTCAGCATCACCGACTGCCGCGCTGCGATTGCGCACGGCATCGCGATGGTGCCCGAAGATCGCAAAAAGGATGGCATCGTGCCGCTGATGGCGGTGGGTAAAAATATTACCCTGGCGGCGCTGGACCAGTTCAGTCACCGCCTCTCTACCCTGGATGAAGCGCAGGAGCAGCAGGCGATCAACGACGCGATCAGCCGGCTGCGGGTAAAAACCTCCTCATCGGAACTGCCCATTGGCCGCCTGAGCGGCGGCAATCAGCAGAAAGCGATTCTGGCGAAGTGCCTGCTGCTTAATCCCAAAATCCTGATCCTGGATGAACCGACGCGCGGCATCGATGTGGGCGCCCGTCAGGAGATCTACCTGCTGATCAATGCGCTGGTGCAGCAGGGTATCGCGGTGATTGTGATTTCATCTGAACTGCCGGAGGTGCTGGGCCTGAGCGATCGGGTGCTGGTGATGCATGAAGGGCAGATCAAAGCCGATCTGATTAACGATAACCTGACTCAGGAGCAGGTGATGGAAGCTGCCCTGCGGAGTGAACATTATGCTTAAAAGTGAAAGTACCCAAAGCCGCCTCACCGGCACGTCGGGCAAACCGTCACCGGGCAGGTTCACGCTGCCTAATCTGCAGGTGCTGGTGATGCTGGGCGCGATTGTGCTGATTGCGTTGTTCTTTACCTGGACCACCGACGGCGCGTGGCTCAGTGCGCGTAATGTCTCCAACCTGCTGCGTCAGACCGCCATCACCGGTATCCTGGCGGTGGGCATGGTGTTCGTGATTATCTCGGCGGAGATCGACCTGTCAGTCGGCTCCATGATGGGGCTGCTGGGCGGGGCGGCGGCGATATTCGACGTCTGGCTCGGCTGGCCACTGCCGCTGACCATCGTGGTGACACTGGTGATGGGGCTGTTGCTCGGTACCTGGAATGGCTGGTGGGTGGCCTACCGTAAAGTGCCGTCGTTTATCGTCACGCTGGCAGGGATGCTGGCGTTCCGCGGCATTCTGGTCGGAATTACTGACGGCACTACGGTTGCGCCCATCACGCCGGGCATGTCGCAGATTGGACAGAGTTATCTGCCGGGTGGCGTTGGTTTCGGCTTTGGCGTGGCCGGTCTGGCGTTGTTTATGCTGTGGCAGTGGCGTCTGCGTCTGCGTCGTCAGCAGCTCGGACTGCCGCAGGGCGCAGCCAGCAGCACCGTGGGGCGTCAGGCGATTACCGCCATCTTAGTGCTCGGTGCCATCTGGTTACTCAACGACTATCGCGGCGTGCCGACGCCGGTTTTACTGCTGGCTGTGCTGCTGCTGGCGGGCATGTTTATGGCCACCCGCACTGCATTTGGCCGTCGTATCTATGCCATCGGCGGCAACATTGATGCTGCCCGGCTGTCTGGCATTAACGTGGCGCGCACCAAACTGGCGGTGTTTGCCATCAACGGTGTGATGGTGGCGATTGCCGGGCTGATCCTGAGTTCAAGGCTGGGCGCAGGTTCGCCGTCGGCAGGTAACATCGCAGAACTCGACGCGATTGCTGCTTGCGTCATCGGTGGCACCAGCCTGGCGGGCGGTGTGGGGTCGGTGGCGGGCGCGGTAATGGGGGCCTTTATCATGGCCTCGCTGGATAACGGCATGAGCATGATGGATGTGCCGACTTTCTGGCAGTACATCGTCAAAGGCGCGATTCTGCTGCTGGCGGTGTGGATGGATACCGCAACGCGGCGTCGGGTGTAATCGCGCGGGCGATCACATTGTGGCGCGAACAATTTTTTCGCCCCTTTCAGCCGTGCTATGCAATGCGCTGAGGATTTAAGGGAACGCGCCACCATGCATGATAAACGCTATCGCATTACGCTGCTGTTTAACGCCAATAAAGTGTATGACCGCCAGGTTGTTGAGGGCGTCGGAGAGTATCTGCAGGCGTCGCAGACTGACTGGGATATCTTCATTGAGGAAGATTTCCGCTGCCGCATCGACAATATCCGGGAGTGGCTGGGCGATGGGGTGATCGCCGATTACGACGATCGCTCCATCGAATCCCTGCTGTCGAATGTCTCTGTGCCGATTGTCGGCGTTGGCGGCTCTTACCATCGTCAGGAAGATTATCCCCCGGTGCATTACATCGCTACGGACAATGCCGCGCTGGTGGAGAAAGCCTTTCTGCATCTGAAAGAGAAGGGCATTAACCGTTTTGCCTTTTATGGTTTACCGGCCTCCAGCGGCAAGCGCTGGGCACAGGAGCGGGAACAGGCGTTCCGCCAGCTGGTGGGGCGTGAGCGCTATCAGGGCGTGGTTTATCAGGGCATGGAAACCGCACCGGAAAACTGGCAGCACGCCCAGAACCGGCTCGCCGACTGGCTGCAGACGCTGCCGCCGCAAACCGGCATTATCGCCGTCACCGACTCACGGGCACGGCACCTGCTGCAGGCGTGCGAACATCTGAAAATACCGGTGCCGGAGAAGCTTACGGTGATCGGGATTGATAATGAGGAGCTGACCCGCTATCTGTCACGCGTGGCGCTCTCGTCCGTAGCACAGGGCTCGCGACAGATGGGCTATCAGGCGGCCAAACTGCTGCATCGGCTGCTGGATAAGCAGCCTCTGCCGCTTCAGCGCATTCTGGTGCCGCCGGTGAAAGTGATCGCCCGACGCTCTACCGATTTCCGCTCGCTGCGCGATCCGGCGGTGATTCAGGCGATGCACTACATCCGCTTCAACGCCTGTAAAGGGATTAAAGTGGAGCAGGTGCTGGATGCGGTAGGACTGTCGCGCTCTAACCTGGAAAAGCGCTTCCGGGATGAGACCGGCGACACTATCCATGCGATGATCCACCGCGAAAAGCTGGAAAAAGCCCGCGAACTGCTGGCTTCCTCGTCGCTCAACATCAACGAAATCTCACAGATGTGCGGCTACCCTTCGCTGCAATACTTTTACTCAGTTTTTCGCAAAAGCTACGACACCACGCCGAAAGAGTATCGCCAGCATTTTGGCGAAAACCTGCTTTAACGACAGACTGGCGTAAAGAACGCCAGTGTTTTCATATAATGACCAGGATGAAAATTATATTTCATCCTGATGCCTCGCTGTCAGTCCAGGGGCTATTTTCGCAGGCTTAATCTGCCAGCCGGAACGGCCCGGCTTCATTGAATTTAAAGCTTAAAAATCAGCAATTAAGGATGAATTCTGGCGTAGTGTTTTATCAGCCCCAGACAGGCCACTTCAGACGATATTTCGTCTGTCATCAGATGTTTACCCTTGATGGGAAAACATCACTGCCCGGATTTCTCTCTTATATCAATGATTTATATGAGCTTTATTCAGGATTATCATTCAGCAAGTTTATAATTTTTTCCAACCTGCCTCACACTTCCGAAAGAATTAATCCAAATTTCTCCATTTAGAAAATATATTTCACGGGTATCTGATCGCTGCAATTCCTGAACCCCTGACAATCACGCCTCCTCTTTCTGAACCGATACGGTTCAGGCAGTAGAGAAAAGGAGCCTGTAAAAATGGAAACCCGGCAAAAACGTTACAACATGAAATATGTCATGCTCTGTTGCACCGTCGCCGCTTTTGGTGGCCTGCTGATGGGCTATGACTCGTCAATTATCTCTGGCGCTATCGAGCCGCTTAGTGACTATTTCCAGCTGACCCCGGCAGAAACCGGCTGGGCAGTGTCTAACATCCTGCTTGGCAGTCTGGTGGGCTGCTTTATTGCGCCAAAGCTGAGCGATAAATTTGGCCGCAAAAAGTCGCTCGCTATCACGGCGCTACTGTTTACTGCCTCGGTGGTGGGGACTGCCATCGCCCATAACTTCTTCACCTTTGTCGCCTTTCGTATTCTTGGCGGATTAGCCATCGGGCTGGCTTCGGTGATTTCGCCAATCTATCTGGCGGAGCTTTCACCGTCGAAGTATCGTGGCCGCACCAGCGCGCTCTATGCGGTCTGCTGTGTCGGTGGGCAATCGGTGGTACTGCTCACCAACTACTTCATTAATAAATCGATGCTGCCGGAGGTGATGGTCGATACAGGCTGGCGCTATATCCTGGCAACCGCGCTGGTGCCCTGTGCGCTGTTTATCTTTTTCATTGCTTTTATACCGGAATCACCGCGCTGGAACGTTCTGAAAGGCAAAGACAAAGAGGCGCTGGATACGCTGAGCAAAATCTCTGACCCGGTCCATGCCCGCACCGTTTTCAATGAAATTAAACACTCATTCTCTGATGAGGCGGCGACCCGCCATAAATCCCGATTCCGCCTGAACAAAACCACGGTGCCGTTGCTCATCATTGGTATTGGCCTGGCTGTCGGCAACCAGATTAGCGGCATCAATGTGATTCAGTATTTCGGACCAACGTTGCTGAAAAATGTGTCCGGCAGCACGGATTCGGCGCTGCTCCAGACCTTCTGGCTGTCTGTATGTCAGTTTGTGGGAGTGCTGATGGGTATGACGCTGATTGATAAAGTCGGACGTCGTAAGCTGTTACTGCTGGGGGCGATTACCTCTGCCGTTTTCCTTGCCTACACCTTTATCGCTTTCTATTACCGTTTGCCCGGCTTGCTGGCGGTGGTGGGACTGTTTGCCTATATGGTTTTCTTTGGCATGACCTGGGGACAGATTGTCTGGACCGTACTGGGCGAGCTGTTTCCGACAGAAATCCGCTCAATCTGTGTCGGCATCTCTATTTGCGCCATGTCGATGGCCAATTTTGTCATCAGCACCACATTCCCGATTCTGAACAGTAGTGCTTTTCTGCTTGAGATTTTCCACGGTGGCTTCCCGCTGTTACTGTTTGCGCTTTTTTCACTGGCTATGTATTTCTTCACTTTCCGCTATCTGCCGGAAACGGCTGGGATGCCGCTGGAAAAAATTCACGCGCGCGTGCTGGAGAAGTTTAATATTGACCCGCGTGAGGCGGGCGAACGGACAGATGCTCCGGTCAGCGAGACGCGATCGTAAAGAAGAGGGCAGTCTGTGGGGGCACGCTCACCCCACACGCTGCTCACTCTGTTCCAGCACCGCCAGTGCCAGCCCGTTTGCCGGGTCAATCCGGTTTTCCGGGAAGTGCAGCTGAGTGTGCGCGGCGGTAAAGGCCAGCGCGTTGCCGTGTGCGGTATCGCGCACCGCCTTGCAGAAGCGCTCACTGGCGTTCCACGGACAATCAATGATGATGGTAGCGGGATTGAGCAGCAGCATAATCTGACTCAGCGCCGCACCCAGATAGCCACCCGCCTGCGCCATCACCTCATCCACCACGCGCGGGGCGCTGTCACGGTTCTGCCAACTCAGGCCAGGCTGACGCTGCGCCAGCTGCTGATTTACTGCAGGCTTGCTGACCAGCGCTTCCAGACACCCCCGGCGGCCGCAGCTGCAACGTGGCCCTTCAGGCTGGACAACCAGATGTCCTGCTTCGCCCGCCGTCCAGCTATGCCCGGTAAATACCTGACCCTGTTGTACCAGTGCGCCGCCAATCCCCTCGGAAATACGCAGATAAAAATGACCGCTCTCCGGCGATAATCCACTTTGCTCGACAGCCAGTAGCGCAGCGGCTTTGACATTATTCATAATGCGGATAGGCAGACGCACGTGCTTGCGCAGCGTGGTCAGCAGGTCAACATCCTGCCATTCCAGCGGCAATGAGATATGCATCCAGCCGCGCCGGGGATCGACGATGCCGGGGAAGCCGAGGCCAATACCGAGCAAGTCGGGATAGCGTTCTGTCAGTTCCCGGCACAGCATAGCCAGTTCAGCCAGCAGGCGGGTCGGATGACTGGTATCGGTACGCAGCGTCGCTTCAGCCAGCACCTGGGAAAAGTAGTCGCAGACCCGCCAGTGGATCACGTTGCGTTCCACCATGACGCCAGCGCTCTTAAGCTTTTCCGGTCTCAGGGTGATCCCGATTTTAGGCCGTCCGGCAGCCGCGACGCTGACCGGCCCCAGTTCCTCTATCAGACCCTGCTCCAGCAGGTCATCAATGATTAATGAGACCGTGTTTTTGCTGAGGGTCAGCGCCTCCGCCAGATCCTGACGCGACGTCACGCGCAGCTTACGCAGCTGAGCCATCACCCGTTTCTGGTTATTCAGTCGCAGTAGTGCGGGGCCTTTGCCGTTCGTTTTCATCACGGATTCACCCAACAGAGGAGTAAGAATTGAGTGTATCAGCCCCGTCGTATTCTTCATGCCACACTTTTGCGGGCTGTTTCACACAACCCGAACGCCTGTGTCTGAGATCGTGACGGCGATCAGATCGCCAGCTTAAGCCTGGCTTTTCTGCTGTACCGGCGGCCTCATTAGCGCAATGACCCGGCGTAGCCGGGTCATTGTTAATATTCGTCGCCCCGCACCCGACTGCGATAACTCTCCCAGTCGAAACGTACCCACAGGCTGTTGCCCAGCCGCATACGGTCCATGACGCGCTCGCCCAGCAGCGCATTCATGCCCGCATGATCGAGGTTGGATAACATGCCGGTCGGACGTTTCGATGAAGAGCGGCGATCGACAATCTGATTGATAATCACTTTTTCGTAGCGTGACTCACTCTGCATACCGATCTCATCAATCACCAGCAGATCGACACTGCTGAGATCCTGAATCAGTCGCTCTTCGGTAATGCCACTGCTGCCGCTGAAGGTGCCCTTCATGCTCGACATCAGATCGGCGACCGTCACGATCAGCACGCTTTTACCGCGCAGGATCAGGTCATTGCCAATCGCAGCAGCCAGATGGTTTTTACCGGTGCCAGGACGCCCGGAAAAGACAAAGCTGGCGATGCTGCCATCAAACTCAGCGGCGTACTGACGCGCCAGCTCCAGCGCTTTGCGCTGTCCCTCGTTCTCTACCCGGTAATTATCAAATGAGCAGTTCATGTGCAGCTCGCGAATACCGGAACGGCCCATCACGCGCTGCATTTTCATTGCGCGATTCTCACGCACAATCGCCTCCGATCGCAGACGACCCTGTTCCTGATTCCACGCCAGCAGCTCTTCACCATTGGCAAATTTGGGACGGGTGCCCGCAGGCATCATTCTTTTCAGACGGTTAAAGAGATCATCTGGCGTTTTCATCATTCACCTCGGAAACCATCGGGAATGGTACGGTCAGGATCAGGCAACTGCGTGATATCACGCTTCGGCTGCCCGCCATTTGCTG
Organism: Pantoea sp. 9140; assembly: GCF_000745295.1. Lineage (NCBI taxonomy): Bacteria > Pseudomonadati > Pseudomonadota > Gammaproteobacteria > Enterobacterales > Erwiniaceae > Pantoea > Pantoea sp. 9140. Next base: position 3,860,225 of record NZ_JQNO01000001.1, read on the forward strand.
CGCGGTTCATCTGAATGCTGCGCGCCAGCTTCTGTTGCCACTGCACATGATGGAACATCCGGCTTTCCGCCTGCCAGTAGGCCACAAAGGCCGCCAGCTCGCCGGGCGTCACCGGTTCACTCAGCGCCACGCCCCAGATGGCGGCCTGACGCGTAAAGTCGGCATCCGGCTGCCAGCCCGGATACATGGCGAACTTGCCTGCCGGCGTATGAATCGCGGCGGGCGCATCGTCATAGAGGCTGTCATCCAGCACCACATCATTTGGCTGCCGGGCGGCGGCTTCCAGCGCCAGCAGCTCAGCCAGACGCGCCGGTGTGATGGCATACATCACCGGCGCATAGTTGTCTAACACCGCCAGCGTGCCCTTTTCCGCCTGCTGCAGGGCAGTCAGCGGATCCTGTCGGAAGGCATCCAGGCCAATGAGCGTTGAAGTTAAGATTTTAGCTGACATGAAAAGACCTGAGGTTAACGAACACCTTGCGCCGGGAACCTGTCGTCGACGCAGAAGTGTTTATTGTACCTGTTTTGAGGGTGCGGATCGCTTAAAAAGCAACACCGCAGTCAGTGCGACTTGGCCGGAGAAGAGGCGTGGCGGGCCGATGCAGATTCAGTGGCGCACACGCTGATGGCAGCGGCGGCCGGGCGGGTCTGCCATAAATAGCGAACCGAGGCGAGCCAGCAGAGGCTGTATCCCAGAAGCTCGGTGCCCTCTTCGGCCATGTTTTTCACCACGCGGTTGTAATCACCGAGCATCAGATGCTGCCACAGCGCGTGAATACCAAACAGACGTGAAAAAACCAGCACTACTAAAAAGCCGGACGCCATCACCGGCCAGCTGCGATGCAGCAGCAGGTTAGCCAGCGCATGCACAGTTTTTTTCGGCGTGCGCAGTGCAACGGCCAGCGAACCCGCCGTGACCGCCAGGGCGAACCAGACCCAGCTGCCGTGCTGAATGACATCAAACACGAAGTCGAGCTCGCGGATCAGCATGCAGCTGTAAAAGCCGGCGACCAGGGTCAGCGCTCCACGCTGGGCGGGACGGCGGCGGGCCGCAATGAAAAACAGCGCGGCGATCATCGCCAGCATGATTTCCTGGGTAGTTTCAGTAAAAGAGGTTTCGTGCAGTGCGTCGTTCATCCAGGCCACATCAATGTAGACGGGGACGATAGTCAGGGCGAGAACCAGGGCGGCCATCAGGAAGACCGCGATTTCACGGCCAATAATTGTCAAATCGTTGCGCATTTTGTTACCAGTATAATGATTAGCGGACTCATTATATTTTAAACGCCCGATTCCCTTTCTCTTTTCATGCCCCGCTAGAAGCTGGCGCTGAAGCCAAAGCTATAAAGTTGCTGCTCGTCGTTATTCAGCGCTTCGCTTTGTGAAAATGACGCGAAAGCCGCCAGATTATCGTTCAGAGGCATTTGTGCGCCGATGCTTAAATCGATACCGTCGGACTGATCCGAGCCATTCGTCGCCTCGCGCCGTGGGCTTTGCGGCGCATCTGCCATCAGATAGTGGTAACTCAGCTGCGCCCAGGGCGATATCCATCCCTGCTGTGAATCGATGCGCCAGCCAACGCTGGCGCTTTGTTCACGGCTCTGCTGATCGCTGTAGTCACATTGCAGACAGTTCATCTGCTGGGGATCGACCGCATACTGCGCCACGGGTCCGGTGGTCAATGACGGCGCAATGGGCATATCAACGCCCGCCCGATAGCGTTTACCCAGCGGCGTGGTGCCTACGCTACCGGTTTCACTGTGCAGGGCGATGGGGGAAGCAGTGGGAGAATTAATTGCAGCTTCAAACAGGGCGCGGCTCTCATCGCTGAACGCAAGTGGCGTCAGGGCGATCTTCTCCGCCAGAATTGTGTCGTAGTCGGGCAGAAAGTCAGGATGCTGAGGCGCAGAGATACCACCGCGGGCAAAAGTCGGTTGCATGAACATTAACAGCCCTACAGCACAGCAGGTCCGCAGACCTTTCCAACCGCTTCTCGGCAACATCGCTTCTCCGGGCAAGGCTGAAGTTATGGCGTCTTAATGAATTTTTCGGCCCGTCTCTGTTATTTAACCGGTGATCGTTTAACTATCAACCGATTAATTCTAAGATCAAGCGGACCGCTAAAATATTCTCGTTATAAAGGAACAAAACGATGCAACGATGTGGCTGGGTAACGCAGGATCCGCTCTATCTGGCGTATCACGACAGGGAATGGGGTGTGGCGCAGAGAGAGACGCGTGCACTGTTCGAGATGCTCTGTCTGGAAGGACAGCAGGCGGGATTATCCTGGATCACCGTGCTGAAAAAACGTGAAAACTATCGGGCGGCGTTTCACCAGTTTGATCCTCAGGCTATTGCGCAGATGGACGCTGCCGACATTGACGATCTTATGCTCAACAGCGGCATTATCCGCCACCCTGGCAAAATCACCGCCATTATCGCTAACGCCCGCGCTTTTCTTGAGATGGAAGCGAAAGGCGAGGATTTCAGCGACTTCGTCTGGCAGTTTGTCGATAACGTGCAAATTGTGCACCATTATCCTGATTACAGCCAGGCACCCACCACGTCAGAGCAGGCTATTGCGCTGTCGAAGGCGCTGAAGCTGCGTGGTTTCAAATTCATCGGCCCTACAATTTGCTACTCCTTTATGCAGGCCTGTGGGCTGATAAACGATCATCAGAGCAACTGTTTTTGCCATCCTGACAATCAAAAGGCGTGATTCCCGGTAAATCAGGATTTTTCCGCACTACATTCCCGGTCACCAGACGGCATAATCGTGCCACTTATGGGAAAGGTTTTCCCCTGTGTGTCGAATGTAAGGGAACAAAAATGCAGAAGAAATTAATCGCCATCACCTTGTTATTAAGCGGCAGTCTGGCCCTGCCAGGTTGTACGACCAATCCCTACACCGGCGAATCTCAGGCGGGTAAATCAGGCGTGGGCGCGGGCCTTGGCGCATTAGTCGGTGCCGGTGTCGGCGTGCTCTCTTCATCGAAGAAAGATCGTCGTAAAGGTGCGCTGATTGGGGCCGCAGGTGGCGCGGCGCTGGGTGGTGGCGTGGGTTACTATATGGACGTGCAGGAAGCGAAACTGCGTGACAAGATGCGCGGGACCGGCGTCAGCGTAACCCGCAACGGCGATAACATCGTCCTGAATATGCCAAACAATGTCACCTTCGACTCCAGCAGCAGCAATCTGAAACCTGCCGGCGCCAACACCCTGACCGGTGTTTCAATGGTGCTGAAAGAGTATCCGAAAACCGCGGTAAACGTCGTGGGTTACACCGACAGTACCGGCAGCCGTGCGCTGAACATGCGTCTGTCACAGCAGCGTGCTGAAAGTGTTGCCAGTGCGTTGATCGTGCAGGGTGTTGCCAGCGATCGCCTGCGTACGCAGGGTGCAGGCCCGGATAATCCGGTTGCCACCAACAGCACCGAAGCAGGCAAAGCACAAAACCGTCGTGTTGAGATCACGCTCAGCCCGCTGGGATAATCGCGGTCGCCCCCGAACGGGGGCGTACCTTTTCTGTAAAGCATCACGTTAAAAGCACCAGTAATGTTTCTGCGGATAGAGCCAGCAGAGGCCTTATGGTAGTCTGATCAAAAATTGATCAGTGGACTTGCCCCATGTCTCTTAAAGCCATCGCCGCAGTTTTAGGTCTTTCCGTTACGACTGTCAGCCGCGCTCTTAATGGTTATCAGGATGTCGCTCAGGAGACGCGTAAACGCATCGAAGAGGAAGCGCAGCGGCGCGGCTACCGGCCTAATGCGGCGGCCCGACGGCTGAAAACCGGCCGTGCAAACGCGGTGGGATTTGTCTGCCCAATCAGTGCATCCCCTCTATGTGGCAGCGACTTCAGCGACATGCTGCTGGCACTGGATCATCATCTTGCCCATCATGAAATTAACCTGCTGTTGCTGGCGGATAAGCAGCAACAGAGTCACTCAACCCTGACGCGCCTGCTGCGCAGTGGGGCCGTCGATGCTCTGATCGTCGGCCATACCACGCCAGAAGACAGCCGACTGAATGCGCTGATGCAGACCAGTTTTCGTTTTCTGGCGCTGGGCCGCAGCGATCTGCCAGCCGCCTACGCCTGGTTTGATGTTGATCACCTTGCCGGTTCACAACTGGCGGTGGGCTGGTCGCTGGCGCAGGGCCGGCAGCGGATAGCCTGGCTCGGCAGCAATGAAAACAGTACGCGGGTACGTGACCGGCGTCAGGGTTATCTGACGGCGCTGGGTGACGTTGCGCCTTATGCGATGGCGGCGGTCGCACCGTCGCGCCGTGCCGGCTATCACCAGACGCGTGAGTGGCTGGCAGAGGAACCCGCGCCGGAAGTGATTATCACCGACTGCGCTGCGCTGGCTGAAGGCGCAGCCCTGGCGCTGCAGCAGGCCGGTCGGGCAGCGGGCGAGGGGGCTATCCTGCTGGCAGGGTGGGAAGGATTGCCACGCGATGCGATTCTCGATCATCCCATTATTGCGATTCGCCAGGCGACACCGCATCAGGCCGGGGAGCAGGTGGCTGACATGGTCATGCAGCTGATCAACGGCGCGCCGCCGGAAACGTTGCAGACCCTGTGGCAACCCTGGCTGCAATTACCGGCATAGCACTTTTTGCGCCGGGCTTCGCTTGTGCTAGTCTCTGCCAGGTTTCTTATTTCGCAGGATATCTCATGAAAATCAGGCCGCCTCGCGCCACCATCAGCGATGTTGCTCACGCGGCACGAACCGGTAAAACCAGCGTTTCACGCTATCTCAATGGCGAGCTACATCTGCTCTCTGCCGACCTAAAAGCGCGGATTGAACAGGCCATTGCGGATCTCAGCTACCGTCCGAGTCAGATGGCGCGCGGCCTGAAGCGCGGACGTACCCGCCTGATTGGACTGATTATCGCCGACATTACCAATCCCTATTCCGTCGATGTGATGAGCGGCATTGAAGCTGCCTGCCGGGAGCAGGGTTTCACGCTGTTGATGTGTAACACCAACAACGAAGTGGATCTGGAGCAGCACTATCTGCAACTGCTGAGCAGTTATCAGGTTGAGGGCATCGTGGTTAACGCGGTCGGCATGCGTGAAGAGGTGCTCAGCCATCTGCAACAATCCCTGCTGCCGATGGTGCTGATTGACCGCAAAATCCCTGACTTTCCCTGCGATGTGGTGGGCCTGAACAATGCCGAAGCGGCCGAGACGGCCACACGCCATCTGGTCGACAATGGCTATGACGCGCTGCTGTTTCTCAGCGAGCCATTGGGCAGCGTGAATACGCGACGCGAGCGTCTGCAGGCTTTCCGCCAGCTGCTGGAGGCGCATCCGCAGGTTGAGCATGAAAATGCGGAAGTGCCGCTGCACCAGCGCGCCGCACTGGACCAGGCGCTTCTGGCCTTCCAGCAGCGTCACACCGGCAAACGCTGCGCGGTGATGATGGCCAACGGAGCACTGACGCTGCAGGTGGCGCGATCGCTGCAACGACTTAATCTGCACTGGGGCCGTGATATCGGCCTGCTCGGTTTCGACGAACTGGAGTGGGCGGCGCTGGCGGGTGTCGGCATCACCACGCTGAAACAGCCGACCTGGCAGATTGGCTTCAGCGCGCTGGAGCGATTGATTGCGCGCATAGAAGGCAACGAATTGCCGGTTGCCGAGCAGGTCTTCTCTGGTGAGCTGATCGTTCGTGGCTCCAGCCAGCCTCTGGGCTGAATTTCAGATTTAACCTTCCGTTTACATGCTCGCTTCGTGAGCACGATCATAATTTCACAGTTTGCTGCTTTGCTTTGGAACCGGTTCCATTTAGGGTTTTTCTATTCGTTATCGGCAGAACTCTGCCATGGAGTAGAACATGAAACCTGACATTATCGTGGTGACCGCCGCTTATGGGCACACGCAGATCGCTGCACTCGGCGGTCAGATTGCGTTGCTGCCGATTATCCAGCAGGCGGGCGCTGACGGGGTCGAAATCCGCCGCGAACTGCTTGATGATGCGGCGCTGGCCGATCTGCCAGCGCTGGCCAGGGCGATAGCGCAGCATCAGCTGCACGCCAGCTATTCAGTGCCCGATACGCTTTTTTGTGACGGCGTCGAAATCAATCCACGCATAACCCACTACGTTGAAGAGGCACGCCAGCTAAACGCGCAGCGGCTGAAAGTGGCGCTGGGAGACTTTACCGGTGTGCTGCCTCGCGAAACGTTGCAGGCGCTGCTGGCGGATCTGCCATTCCAGCTGACCGTGGAAAACGACCAGACCGAACATGGCCGACTGGCACCGTCCGTCGCGTTTTTCACGGCGGTACGCGAAGCCGATCTGCCGATCAGCATGACCTTTGATATGGGTAACTGGTGCTGGACCGGCGAAGACGCCGATCAGGCAGCAGAGCAGCTGGCCGCGCACGTGGGCTATGTGCATGTTAAAGCCGCCGTACCGCATAAGGATAGCTTCCGGGCGATTGCGCTGGATGAGGCTGATGACCACTGGCGCACGCTGCTGCAACAGCTGCCCGCCCGCACGCCGCGCGGTATTGAATTTCCGCTGGAAGGCGACGATCTGACTGTGGTGACACGCCACTATGTGTCGCTGTTGCGTAACGTGTAAGGAACAGATATGACGCACACTAAACATCACAACGGTCCGCTTGATGTTGTCACCATCGGTGAAGCGATGGCCATGTTCATCGCCCGTGAAACCGGCGACCTCGCCGCAGCAGAGACCTTTGTTAAACGTGCCGCGGGCGCGGAACTCAATGTAGCGACCGGCCTGGCACGTCTTGGCCTGAAAGTGGGCTGGGTCAGCCGTGTCGGCGATGACGCTTTCGGTCGTTTTATCTGCCAGCAACTGGAGAAAGAGGGTATCGATCACGCCTGTGTGACGGTCGATAAGCGCTATCCCACCGGTTTTCAGCTCAAGTCCAAAGTGGATGACGGTTCCGATCCGCTGGTGGAATATTTTCGTAAAGGCTCGGCTGCCAGCCATCTGTCCGTCGATGATTTTGACGCGGACTATTTCGGCTCGGCGCGCCATCTGCACCTCAGCGGTGTGGCGGCGGCGCTGTCAGAAAGCTCATTAGAACTGCTGAAGCACACCGCTAAAGAGATGCGTACACGCGGCAAAACCATCTCGTTTGACCCGAACCTGCGACCGGTACTGTGGCGCAGCGAAGAGGAGATGCGTAAGCAGCTCAATCTGCTGGCGGAGTATGCCGACTGGGTACTGCCGGGCGAAAAAGAGGGGCTGATTCTGACCGGTTATCGCCAGCCGGAAGCGATCGCGGATTTCTATCTCGACAGGGGTGTGAAAGCCGTTGTGATTAAAACCGGTTGTGACGGCGCCTGGTATAAAACCGCGCAGGGCGAACAGGGCCAGGTTGAGGCGATCAAGGTCGATAACGTGGTGGATACCGTGGGTGCCGGTGACGGCTTTGCCGTTGGCGTCATCAGCGCGCTGCTGGAAGGTCAGTCGCTGCCGCAGGCGATTCGCCGCGGTAACAAGATTGGTTCGATGGCAATTCAGGTCATTGGTGACAGCGAAGGTCTGCCGACGCGTCAGCAACTGGGCGACGTGTAGTTCGCGCCCCTCTACAGTCACAGGAGTTCCCGATGAAAAAGCAGACAATCGCGCCAAAACGCTGGTGGTTCATCATGCCCATCGTGTTTATCACCTACAGCCTGGCGTATCTCGATCGTGCAAATTTTAGCTTCGCTTCTGCTGCCGGGATTAATGACGATCTCGGCATCACCAAAGGCATGTCTTCGCTGCTGGGTGCGCTGTTCTTCCTGGGTTACTTCTTCTTTCAGATTCCGGGTGCGATTTACGCCGAACGCCGCAGCGTCAAGAAACTGATTTTCGTCTGTCTGATCCTGTGGGGCGGCTGTGCCTCGCTGACCGGCGTGGTCAGCAACATTCCGATGCTGGCCGCGATTCGCTTTGTTCTGGGCGTCGTGGAAGCCGCCGTGATGCCCGCGATGCTGATCTATATCAGCAACTGGTTCACTAAATCGGAACGTTCGCGCGCCAACACCTTCCTGATTCTGGGTAATCCGGTCACGGTGCTGTGGATGTCTGTGGTGTCGGGCTATCTGATTGAATCCTTTGGCTGGCGTGAGATGTTTATCTTCGAAGGGATTCCGGCGGTGGTCTGGGCGATTGCCTGGTGGTTCCTGGTGCAGGATAAACCGGCACAGGCGCGCTGGATGAGTGATGCCGAGAAAGCGGCATTGCAGGCTGAACTGCAGAAAGAGCAGGAAAACATTAAAGCAGTGCGTAACTACGGCGAAGCGTTCCGTAACCGCAACGTCATCCTTCTCTGCCTGCAGTACTTTGCCTGGAGCATCGGCGTGTATGGCTTTGTGCTGTGGCTGCCGTCGATTCTGCGCAACGGTACGCAGATGGGCATGGTAGAAGCGGGCTGGCTCTCAGCGGTGCCGTATCTGGCAGCGACCATTGCGATGGTGGTGGTCTCCTGGGCGTCGGACAAAACCCAGAATCGTAAACTGTTTGTCTGGCCGCTGCTGCTGATTGGCGCGCTGGCGTTCCTCGGCTCGTATCTGGTGGGATCGAACAATTTCTGGATGTCCTACACCCTGTTAGTGATTGCCGGTGCCGCGATGTATGCCCCATACGGGCCGTTCTTCGCCATCATTCCTGAGATGCTGCCCCGTAATGTCTCCGGTGGCGCGATGGCGCTGATCAACAGCATGGGCGCGCTGGGGTCGTTCATCGGTTCATGGATTGTCGGCTATCTTAATGGTGCTACCGGCAGCCCGTCGGCGTCTTACATCTTTATGGGATCGGCCCTGCTGGTTTCGGTGTGGCTGACGCTGATTGTGAAACCGGCGCAGAATAAAGCCCCGCCGCTGCAGGGTGCGAAGCCGGCCTGAAAGCGTAAACGCTAGAGAGTGCTGATTCATAAGCGTCCAGGGCTTAGTCAGCACACTAAAAGCGTAATCGTTAATCTCTGTTTCTCCGGGCGGCCTGCAAGCCGCCCGCTACTTATTGAACGGGAGCCACCGAATGAAACCCGCTGTAATTCTTTATAAAAAACTGCCTGACGATCTCTATGCACGCCTGGCTGAACAGTGTGACGTGACGGAAATCAGCGATCTGTCGCCGGAAAGCCAGCAGCAGCACGCTGCGGTGTTTCAGCAGGCAGAAGGGCTGCTGGGATCGGGCGGTAAAGTGAATGGCGAGCTGCTGGCGAAAATGCCCAATCTGCGCGTCTGCTCCAGCGTCTCTGTGGGCTATGACAATTTCGATGTTGATGCACTGAATCAGCGTCACGTGGTGCTGATGCACACTCCAACCGTGCTGACCGAAACCGTGGCGGATACCATGATGGCGCTGGTGCTGAGCACAGCACGCCGGGTGCCGGAACTGGATGCCTGGGTGAAAGAAGGCAACTGGCAGAAGAGCATTGGTCCGGCGCAGTTTGGCATCGACGTGCACCATAAAACGCTGGGTATTCTCGGCATGGGACGCATCGGCATGGCGCTGGCGCAGCGCGCCCACTTTGGTTTCGGCATGAAAATCCTCTACAACGCCCGCCGCGAACATGAAGAGGCGCAGTCGCGCTTTGGCGCGCAGCGCTGTGAACTGGAGGCGCTGCTGAAGCAGAGTGATTTCGTCTGCATCAGCCTGCCGCTGACGGAAGAGACGCACCATCTGATCGGTGCTGCCGAACTGGAACTGATGAAGCCGGATGCAGTGCTGATCAACGCCGGTCGCGGGCCGGTGGTGGATGAGCAGGCGCTGATCGCCGCGTTGCAGGCGGGAAAACTGCACGCTGCCGGGCTGGATGTGTTTGAGCAGGAGCCGGTCTCAGCCGACTCTCCGCTGCTGTCGCTGCCTAATGTTGTGACGCTGCCGCACATCGGTTCCGCCACGCATGAAACCCGTTACGGCATGATGCAGGATGCGGTAGAGAATCTCATCGCCGCGCTCGGCGGAAACGTTGAGAAAAACTGCGTGAACCCGCAGGCGCTGAAGTAATCCCCACGCCTTCCCATTGCGCCCGCCGATGGCGGGCGTTATGGTGGACGCCCGATTCGCTATTACAAATATTTAACCGCTATGTCCTTTTCTCAGTTCGGCGACAAATTTACCCAACATTCCGGCATCTCACGTCTGATGGAAGATATGGGCGCAGGCCTGCGTACGCCCGGCACCATCATGCTGGGTGGCGGCAATCCGGCGCAAATTCCGGCCATGAACGACTATTTTCAGCAACTGCTGCAGCAGATGCATGAGGAGGGCAAACTCAGCGAGGCGCTGTGCAATTATGACGGTCCGCGTGGCAAAGCGACGCTGCTCGAATCGCTGGCCGGACTGCTGAGCGAACAGCTTGGCTGGCCGATTACCGCAGAGAACATCGCGCTGACCAACGGCAGCCAGAGTGCCTTCTTCTATCTGTTTAACCTGTACGCCGGTCGCCGGGCCGATGGCAGCAAAAAGCGGGTGCTTTTCCCGCTGGCGCCTGAGTATCTTGGCTATGCGGATGCCGGTCTGGAAGAGGATCTGTTTGTGTCGGCGAAGCCGAACATTGAGCTGCTGCCGGAAGGCCAGTTTAAATATCATGTCGATTTCGAGCATCTGCCGATGAACGATGATGTCGGGTTAATCTGCGTATCGCGCCCGACCAACCCCACCGGCAATGTGATCACCGATGATGAGCTGATGCAGCTCGATGCGCTGGCACAGCAGCATGACGTGCCGCTGCTGATCGACAATGCCTATGGCGTGCCGTTCCCCGGCATCATCTTCAGCGAGGTGCGCCCGCTGTGGAATCCCAACATTATTCTCTGCATGAGCCTGTCGAAGCTCGGCCTGCCGGGTGCGCGTTGCGGCATTATTATCGCGGATGAGAAGACCATTACTGCGCTGAGCAATATGAACGGGATTATCAGCCTGGCGCCAGGCAGTATCGGTCCGGCCATCGCCAATGAGATGATCCGTCGTGGCGATCTGTTGCGGCTCTCCGAAGAGGTGATTAAGCCGTTCTATCAGCAGAAGGTGCAGCAGACTATCGCGATCCTGCGGCGCTATCTGCCGGAAGAACACTGCCTGATCCATAAGCCGGAAGGGGCGATTTTCCTCTGGCTCTGGTTCCGCGATCTGCCGATCACCACCGAACTGCTTTATCAGCGGCTTAAAGCGCGCGGCGTACTGATGGTGCCAGGCCACTTCTTCTTCCCGGGACTGGAACAGGCGTGGCCGCATACTCATCAATGTATGCGGATGAACTACGTGCCGGATGCAGAGAACATCGAGCGGGCGGTGCAGATTCTGGCGGAAGAGGTTGAGATCGCCTGGCGCGACAGTTAATCCTGCTGTTCCTGTGAATCGGTTAACGACAGCTGGCACCACTGTGCCAGCTGCTGAATCGCCTGTTCCACTTCCGCATTCCAGCCGAAACCGGCATTCAGCCGGAAACAGTGATCGTAGCGCTGATCGGTAGCAAAGATGTGGCCGGGCGCAATCCCGATGCCCGCATTGCGCGCTTTCAGAAACAGCTCGCGCACGTTCAGTGCCCCTCGTGGCATTTCCACCCACAGCACATAGCCTCCTTCCGGATCGGACACCCGGGTTCCCGCCGGAAATTCCCGCAATACCGACTGCCGCATTTCACGGATTTGCCGCGCCAGCTCGCGCCGCAGTTTGCGCAGGTGAGCATCATAGCCGCCGCTGCGCAGCAGCTCCGCCACCGCCGCCTGTGACAGCACGGAGGTGCCCATGGTGGAGGTATATTTCAGCGAGGCAATTTTGCGCATGTAGTTAACGCTGTGCACCCAGCCAATACGAATGCCCGGTGCCACGGTTTTAGAGAAGCCGCTGCAGAGAATGGCATTGGGGCTGAAGGCGCGCATCGGGAAGGGGCGACGCTCACCAAAGGCGGTATCGCCAAAAATATCATCCTCAATGATCACTACATCGTTCTCATCCGCCTGCCGCGCGATATAGGCTTTATGCTCGTTGGGAATACTCTTGCCCAGCGGATTATTGACGTTGCACAGGGTGAGAAAGACCCGCACCGCCTTGCGCTGAAACAGGCCGGTCAGCTTCGCCACATTCACATACCCTTCCGGCCCGGCTTCCACTTCAATCACCCGCAGATTCAGGTTATGCAGCATCTGCAGCAGCACGAAATAGCAGGGTGACTCTACGGCCACGACGTCACCCGGCTGGGTGGTGGCGCGCAGCGACAGTGAGATCGCCTCGATGCAGCCGTTGGTGATCAGAATATCGTCGGCGCTGATATTGCAGCCATAATCGACCGCGCGGCGGGCAATCTCGGTTTTCAGCGGCGCATAGCCGGTGCCCTTGACCGTATTGCCGAGCAGGGCCGGTTTGCTGTAGCCCATCTGGCGCATCAGCAGGCCGATGCGTTTGACCGGATAGAGCGCGCTGTCGCCGTTAGCCAGATCGAGGCGCACCCGGCAGTCTGAGCCAAGCATCGCCAGATGCAGTTCGGTCTGTTCATCCAGCGGTGCGATGGCGTGTGGCTGTTCGCTGATGGCGGGCAACTGACGTGAAGAAGGCCGCTGCGGGGCGACAAAAAAGCCCGATTTAGGCCGGGCGACGGCGTAGCGCTCATCTTCCAGCGTGCGCAATGTTTTCAGGGCGGTGGTGAGGCTGACATTGTACTGCGTCGCCAGCGTGCGTACCGACGGCAGACGGCTGTCGGGAGCCAGCGAACCGGCATGAATGGCCTGCTTGATCTGTTCTGCTATCTGGCGGTAACGACTGCTCTGACTCTCCTGTTCCCCGATAACATCGGCCATCTGTTCCACCCCATATCGCGCTGATCTGTGCATATTCAACAGAGTACATTCAAAGTACTTTAGGCTGCATCTCTTAATTATTCATGATGCTGAACGGCACGGCGACCCCGCCAGCCACCGGGCTTCAGGCCATAAAGCGATTCTGTTCACCTGAGGGAAATGCGAGAAATGAATAATCTGCCCGCCATGATGAAGGAGATTGAAACGTATCTGTCGCCCGCGATCATGGAGTCGGCTCAGCGCTGCTCCGTCCGCCTGCTGGCGGCATTACCGGATAAGCTGCAACTGGAGAACAACCGTGTGCTTCTCGCCTATGGCGGCGGAAAAGACAGCAGCTACATGGTGGCTTACGTGCGATACATTCAGGGCCTGATCTGGCAGCAGCAGGGCAGCACTTTCTCTCTTCGGGTCAGCACCAACCGCCACGCGGCGATGAATCAGAGCGTGATGGAGAATATCCATCGCGTGTATCAGGCGCTGGCGATGCATGACGATGAACGGGCGGAATGTCTGGTGGTGGATGGCCTGCTGATCCGGCCGTTTGACCGCGACCTGCCGATGCCGGAGAGCGTGCGGCAGCAGAACCGCCATGATGTGCTGATGAATGGTCACCGCTTTCGCGCCGATGGGCGCTCGACCTTCTGCAATGCCTGTAATCTCAGCATGGTGAACTCCTTTGGCCTGGCGGCAGACTACAACGGCGGCGTGGATTTGATTGTTACCGGCGACTCGCCGCAGGAGCAGGCCGCCTATGTTGCCTGGGCGCGGCACCTTTCACGGCTGTTTGATGCGCCGGTAGCGGACAAAGACCGGGGCTTCAGCGGCTTTCTCCAGACGCTGGACGGCGTGGCTGAGCGCTACTTCTCTGACGTTTACGGTGCCGATCAACTGACACCCGCACACCGCATTACCCACCAGCTGGCGCGCGATCCGCTGTTTTTCAACATCTATCAGGACACTGCCTATGAAGCGGGCGCGCACTGGGCGCTGCTCAGCGAATTTATGCGTTTCCGTTTTGATGAGCTGATGTTCAGCTTTTCTGAGTCCGACTGCGGTAATCCGACACTGATGGCGCACCTGCGGGGACTGCGGGCTGAAACGCTGCTGCAGCGTAACTATGCCGAAGGGATCCGCGAATATGTGCGCTTTGCGCTGGGGCTGATGGTGAAGAAAGATTTTCCGCCACAGCTGATTGATGAGATGGCGGCACGTTATCAGGATGACGACGCCATCTACCAGCAGCGGCAGCGCGCGGCGGACTTTGCCCTGCAGGCGTTTGACCTTAACGACGACCAGCTGATCTGCATGATCTACTCACCCTTCCTGGCACAGGGAGAACAGCTCGGACAGTGGCTGACGCAGCAGCAGATTGCGCTGGATGAAACAGCCATTCGCGACCTGCTTGAGCAGCGCAGCGAGGATCTCACGCTGGCACAGCAGCTAACACAGCTCTCTGGCCTGACGCTGACGCAGATGCGGCACTGCTGGCAGAGCAGACCGGTCAGTTCGCTGCTGGAGGGCAAAAGCCGCGATCCGCTGTCGCGCGTCCTGCGTTTTGATCCCCATAAAGCGGTGATTCAGGTCAATAACGGTGTGCTCAACGACATCGTGACAGAAATCATTTCCGGGCGTTAACCCGGTAAGGCAAGGCGATGAAAAAGATTTTTCTGCAAATTGGCGCCACCCGCGATGGCCAGAACCCCTACTGCGAGGTGGCAAAGCGCGATGGCTATTTCACCGTGCTGGCGGAAATGGGCGATTTTGTCGATTACCAGTCGTTAAGTCTGGCGCTGCCGTTTGATCTGATCATCCGCCTCGACCGTCCTGAGAATCCGTGGGAGGTCATGCAGGCCTATCTCCATGCCGGTTTGCTGGCGCATCCGCTGGTAGTGCTGGCGGGTTTTGAAGCCTACAACGCCAGCGCCGGACGGCTGCGCGAGATGCTGGCCGGGCCTGACGCGCCCGCCGCCTTTATTCCGCTGGATAAATATGCGCAGCGCATGGCGCTGAAAAAAGCCTGGCCGCGCTTTCCGCAGCCGGAGTTCCGCTTTTTCGCCTCGCCGCTCAGCATTCTGGATGCGGAACAGGCGCTGATCTATCCCTGTGTCGTGAAGCCGGTGGATGGTGGCGGCGGGCTGGGTATCTGGCTGATTGAGCGCGCCGAACAGCTGCACAGCGTAGTAACACAGCTGGTACAGACCATGAACTACGGCGGGCGCGGCTTCAGCGGCTTTATTGTGGAAAGTGCGCTGATCGGCGAGGAGTTTTCGTTGCAGGGCGTGGTGCATCAGGGGCATCCCCTGGCGCTGACCTGTTGCCAGAAGGTCATTGAGCAGCACCGGGATAGCGAAGGCTGCGTCAGCTTTTATGAGTCGGGGCATGTGGCGATGGCAGCAGCAGCCCTGCCAGCGTCGTTCAGCAGTCTGATGACCTTCTGCTGCGAAACCTTTGGCTATCGTCAGGGCGCGTTTCACATCGATTTCATCGTGGTGAATGGCGTGCCGCATTTCCTGGAGATGGGATTCCGGCTCTCCGGCATGGGCGTGGCGACGCTGGTGCAGGCGACGACGGGCATCAACTGGGCGGAAGTCACCTTCCGGCTGGAAGCGGGCGGTGCACTGCCTGTCTTTACCTTCACCCCACCCGGTGCGGTCGGCCAGCTGCGGTTACGGCAACCGGCGCAGCTTCAGGCGGCTGAACGCTGGATCGATCAGCATCAGCAGGGTGCGCTGTTGCCACCACTCAGATTGCCGGCATTACAGGTTTCACCCCGATCCTCACTCTATGCCGATCTGACCCGACACGCGGGCATTCTGGCAACGTTCAGCCTGACGGCCGCTACGCGTGAACCCATTATAACCACGTTTCAGCAGGTGATTGCCGCGCAATCCGTTACAGCCGGGAGAGACAAAGTATGTGCAGGATGATTCTGGCGCATGGTCAGTTCGACAGCGCACAGATTTTAGAGGCGGCGCGTGCCATGAGCTGCGGTGAAGGCGCCGAACACGATGGCCCGATCAAATCGCATCCCAACGGCTGGGGCTGTCTGTGGCTGGAAGAGGGCGAGATTCGAACCCTGCACGGCACCGGCCCGTTCGCCGACGCCCTGCCGGGCATTGATGTGGATCGCCTGCGCAGCCGCTTTCTGGCGGTGCATGTGCGTCACGCCACGTTGAGTAAAAATCAGGGGATCGAATTTTCGCATCCGCTGTGGCGTAACAGCGCCGGACATCAGTGGTACATGATGCATAACGGCTTTCTGCCGACGATTTACCGCCAGCTTGGCCTGGCGGAATCCCGCTTCGATTCCGAAGAGTATCTGCGCTACCTGGTGGATCAGACCACACCCGCCGATTTCACCCGCGACTATCTGAGCGCAAAGATGGCGCAGGTTGAGCCAGGCGGCAGCGCAGGCAATGCCATTTTTGTCACCCGCGACAAAGCCTGGGCGTGGCAGTGGCATCCGCACGATACGCCTTTCCCTGACTACTTTACGATGCATTTTCGGCAACAGGACGGTTGCACGCTGATCGCCTCTGAACCCGTAACAATACCAGGCAGCGCCGGCAGCTGGCGGCGAATGAACAATCATGAACTCTATGAAATACCGTTTAGGGAGTGATAAACATGGCTATTTTCAATCAGTTCCGCGTGATTAATCCCAACATGTTTGTGGAATCGACCTGGCTGGATGACATCGTCACTGCACGGGTGCCGCTGCTGGTGCTGCGTAATTTCCTGACGCCAGAGGTGCGGGAAACGGTGGTGGCTGACCTGCAGCGCTGCCGGGAAAAGATCCGTGTCTCTCACTATCCCAATGGCGCGCTGACCACGCTTGGTCCCTATCTGGCGCGCCATACGGCGGCACCCGATAACTATTTTACCGAGCTGCGTGATATCCAGCCGGCGTTGCCGCCCTCGCTGAATTCACTGCGCGAACTGATTTACGGCTGGGTGCAGCATGCGCTGCGGCTGGAAAGTTTAAACATCGCTCATGAACCGGGTCGTGGCGACTACGCCGGTTCTATCGTGCGCTTTCATGCCGATGGCGTCGCGAACCCGCTGCATAACGACAATATCGTGCGCGACGCCGCAAAGACCTCACTGGTGGTGACGCAAATCCTGCATCAGCTCAGCTGCGTGGTCTGCCTGCAGGAGTGCAACGCAGGTGGCGCGCTACGTATCTACAACAAAAAGTGGATGCCGGAGGATGAGCAGTTCAAAACCGCCGGTGAGCTGGGCTATCGCAGTGGTGTGATTGAAAACAGCGAGATCTGCGAATTTTCACCACGCAGTGGTGATATCTATCTGTTTAATCCAGCTTTTTATCACGAGATCGACCGGGTTGAAGGTGATACCCGCATCACCATGGGGTTCTTTTTCGGGCTGACCGATAAAAAGATGAAACACGCTATCGCCTGGAGCTAAGCCGGGTTGTGCCAGAAGAGGAGAAGGGAATGACGACGTTTGAAAAAATTACTGCGCTGCTGGATCAGCATCAGGCCAGCTACCGCGTGGTGGAGCATGAGGCAGTCGGGCAGACCGATCAGATCAGCCAGATCCGCGGCAACGCGCTGGGCCAAGCGGCCAAAGCGATGGTACTGGAGGTCACTATGCCGGACGGTGCGCCATCGCGTCAGCTGCTGGCGATTGTGCCGGGTGACTGCCGGATCAATTTCAAAAGCGCGGCGCGCGCCATTGGCGGCAAAAAGTCCTCGTTCGCCGCGCCAGAGCTGGCGCAGGCGCTGACCGACTGTGTGATGGGCGCGGTGCCGCCGTTTAGTTTTGATGACCGGCTGGCGCTGCGGGTCGATACCCGGCTGCAGCAGGTCGGCACATTATGGTTTAACGCGGGCGAGCTGGAGAAGTCGATCGCGCTGGCTGCAGATGACTATTTTCGCATCGTGGGTGCAGGCTGTTGTGCTGATATCGCCTCCCCGATTGCGATCACCGCCTGACGGCGGCTCAAGGAGTTTCAGATGTCGGTAAAAGATATGCTGTTAGCGCTGTGCGTGGTGGTAGCGTGGGGCGTGAATTTTGTGGTGATTAAGCTCGGGTTGCAGGGCATGCCGCCTTTTTTGCTGGCCGGACTGCGTTTCGCCCTGGTCGCCTTTCCCGCTATTTTCTTTGTGCGTCGCCCGCCGATCCCGCTGCGCTGGCTGGTGGTTTACGGCATGACCATCAGTTTTGGTCAGTTTGCGTTTTTGTTTCTGGCGATCAAGCTCGGCATGCCAGCCGGTCTGGCCTCACTGGTGCTGCAGGCACAGGCGTTCTTTACCCTGTTGCTGGGGGCGTTGCTGCTGGCGGAGAAACTGCGCTGGAATCATATCGTCGGGATTATCATCGCCACGCTGGGGATGTTTATGCTGGCGACGGCGGGGATGGAAGGGCAGACCAGCGCCGGGATTACGCTGACCACCATGATGCTGACCCTGTCGGCGGCGCTGTCATGGGGGCTGGGGAATATCACCAATAAGATTATTATGCGGAACCGCAGTGTGCCGATTATGTCGCTGGTGGTCTGGAGTGCGCTGGTGCCGGTCATTCCCTTCTTTGCCTGTTCGCTGCTGTTTGAGGGGCAGGCCGCCATCGCTAATAGCCTGTTGCATATCGGCTTGCAGACCGTGCTGGCGCTGTTCTATCTGGCGTTTGTCGCCACCATTGTGGGCTATGCCATCTGGGGGAATTTACTGAGTCGCTATGAAACCTGGCGCGTCGCGCCGCTGTCGCTGCTGGTGCCGGTGGTAGGGATTATTACCGCCGCGCTGGTGCTGGATGAGCACCTCTCTGGTCAGCAGATGCTGGGGGCGGGGGTGATTATTCTGGGGCTGCTGGTGAATGTGTTTGGTGGCGTGCTGGGTCAGCGTCTGGCGATGCGAACGCAGCTTTAAAGATAGCCATAAGAGCAAAAAAAAACGCCGCATGCGCGGCGTTGAGATTGTTGAAAAAGTCTGCCCTGGCTCGCTGTAAGATCCAGCCAGCGAAGGGAACAAAGTCAGATCGGAAAGTCGCAAAAACCGCCATCCCTGGCACGCTCGGCCCACGCCATCCCTGGCGCGGGACGCTTTCCTCCTCTGACCTTATTCCCTGCGCTTTTAGCGAATGCGTTGCTGCCAGGTTCACCCAGCTTTGGCTTTGTCAGCAGTCTGACGCCGCTAACGCGGCGTTTGTCAGAAATTACTTCAGAATCTCAATACGGCGTGGTTTCGCCTCTTCCGGCACCAGTCGTTCAAGATCGATGCTCAGCAGACCATTTTCAAGGCGGGCATCGCGTACCACAATGTGGTCGGCGAGCTGGAATTTACGCTCGAAGTTGCGCTCGGCGATACCCTGATACAGGTATTTACGCTCGGTCTGCTCTTCAGGATGGGCACCCCGCACGATCAGCACGTTATCGTGCGCCGTGATATCCAGTTCGCTCTGAGCAAAACCGGCCACCGCAATCGTAATGCGATAGTGATTTTCATCGACCAGTTCAACGTTATAGGGAGGATAGCCGCCATTGCTCTGATTCTGATTCGATTCGAGCAGGTTAAACAGGCGATCAAAACCGATGGCAGAGCGATAAAGCGGGGTGAGATCAAAATTACGCATATTAAGACTCCTGAAATTCAGCAAGTTTTGGCAACCTTCCACTATTGGACAGGCTGGATACGGCACCTCACTGTCCCTTGCGGCAACGGTGCGTGTGTCCGTAAACTAAAAATGGGTGTCACAGGAGAATTTTCAAGAGGGCGAAATGCAATTTTTTTCGCCATATTGAGGAAATGACATACACTCAGGACTACTTTTGCCAGACCCGGACGGACTTCGCCCCAGAGTGTTGACGTTGTCTGGCAAGCCAACTCAGCCAGGCTTATGCCATGACTGAAGGGATGATGATGATGAAATTGATGAAGACCTTACCTCTGGCTGGAATGGTGTGCTGCGCAATGGCGACAACCGGCTGTTCCAGCGTGATGTCTCACACCGGCGCGAGTCAGGGTTACTATCCCGGCACCCGTGCCAGCGCTGACATGCTGACGGATGGTGATACCAGCTGGGCGCTGAAGCCGCTGGCGTTAATCGATCTTCCTTTCTCTGCCGTGCTGGATACGCTGCTGCTGCCGTGGGACTACTACCGCAGCGACAAAGATAAGTCTCTCGACTCACCACGTGAACGCATCCTGCAGAGCGAAAAGCTGGCGCATACGCAGGAAAGCCTGGCGCAGGCGCAGCCGATGCCGCCTATGCGGTCACAGCCGCAACCGTAAAGAGTTGCCGCCAGCCATTAATCTCCCGCATATAAGCAATTTGTGACCCGTCCGGTGACCAGACTACCGCGTCACCTGACGGTGCTTCTTCCGTTCTGCGTGTCAGACGCTGACACGTGCCGCTCTCAACCTCACATCGCATCACGCTGTTATCGCAGATAAAGGCAATTGACTGGCCGTCAGGATGCCAGCTAAAAGCGGACTGAATGCTGTGGCTGAGTTGGGTGATCTGACGCGGTTCGCCGCCGTTGGGCGACACCGTCCAGAGCTGGATCACCGCGCCGGCGTCCGCCATCAGAAACGCTATCTGGCTGCCATCCGGTGCTGCACGCAGCCAGTGGCGCGGTTGCAGCGCCACGCCACGGCTGTGCGTCAGGCGACGCTGCTGCACACCAGCCGGTGGCGCAGGTAACTGCTGGCTGCTGCCCTCCAGCGGCCTCTCTCCGGCGCGGGCGTAATCCTCCAGCGCGTCCGGCAGATCAACAATAAAAATTTCAGGCCGTTTCTCGCCCTGCGCCGTCAGCGTGTCGCCAATAAAAGCGATGGCCCAGCGCTGCCAGCTGCCGTCCGGTTTCTGATAGCCACGCTCACCGACCCAGCACTCCTCATAAGCACGATTAATCTGGTCACTGCCTGGCTGCGGTTCCGCGCGGGTCTGGCTCACCAGCAGGCAGAAATAGCTGCCGTCATACTCGCGCGGATGCTGTTTAACCGGCGTCACCGCGTGCAGCGGCACCGCGATACCGACGTTGCGCAGATCGAGACGGCTATCCAGCTCATGCATGACATGGTCATTGTAGGTAAAGCTCAGGCGTGAACCGTCGGGGCTGAAGACATGCACATGCGAGCCGCCGCGTAGCGCGCCAGGGGTAAAGGGCGGTGTAATATCGCAGGCATCCAGATTCACTGCCGCGCCGTTCTCAACAATCACACCGCGCCGGTGGTGGAAGTCATACTGCCAGCTGGCATCGGGATGTTCCGGGCCATGAATGCAGACGTAGCGCGGGGGCAGATCGGGGCTGACCGTCACGACGCCGACATGCGCTCCGTCCCGGGCCTGATAGAGCACCTCAACGTCACCGGTCATCACATTGACCCGCTCAATGGTCTGGCTGGTAAAGGACGCACCCGATGGACGGACGTCAAACGCCAGCCACTGGCTGTCGGCTGTCCAGACATTGATATTGGTGAGCTGATGCTGACGGGTAGCAAAGGTGATCTGTTTTTCTGACATGATGAAACCCACGGAGAAAGCGTTGTCCGACAAATTACGCGATTCCGTTTTGCGGTGCAGCTTTTTTGGCGGGGTAAGGGAGCCGGGCCGCTGCGGCTCGGCAGAGAACAGGGCCGTTACAGCACTAATTCTTCAATGGCATGGGCAACGCCATCTTCCATATTGGTTTTAGTGATAAACTGCGCGATTTTCTTAACAGAATCAATGGCATTACCCATGGCGACACCCGTGCCAGCATATTCAATCATCGCCAGGTCATTCTCCTGATCGCCAATCGCCATCACTTCTTCCTGCTTCAGGCCGAGCTTCTCCGCCAGCATTCTGACGCCCTGGCCTTTGTTCACCCGGCGATCGAGGATTTCGAGGTAATACGGCGCACTTTTCAGGATGGTGTAAGTCTGCTGAGCATGCTCGGGCAGGCGGGCAATCGCCGCGTCGAGCAGGGCGGGCCGATCGATCATCATCAGTTTCGGGAAGCGCATAGCGCGATCCATCTCTTCCACCGCGCGATAGCGCACCGGAATGCCGGTCAGGCTCGCTTCATGGATGGTGTATTCACTGATGTCTTTGT
Source organism: Pantoea sp. 9140 (assembly GCF_000745295.1). NCBI lineage: Bacteria > Pseudomonadati > Pseudomonadota > Gammaproteobacteria > Enterobacterales > Erwiniaceae > Pantoea > Pantoea sp. 9140. Next base: position 3,882,052 of record NZ_JQNO01000001.1, read on the forward strand.
TCGGCGTGTAGAGATGAGATTTGTCGAACGCCTGGAAATGGACGCCAAGCTCACGTGCCAGATTCTCAATGTAGAGGTAATCGTCAAAGGTCAGCGTCACTTCTGCCACACACTCACCATCTGCCGCCTGATGAACCAGCGCACCGTTGTTGCTGATCGCGTACTGGCCGGGCGCCTGCATATCCAGCTCCATCAGATAGCGCTGGATACCTACAAACGGCCGACCCGTGGTCAGCACAATCGACACGCCCTGCTTACGGGCACGATCCAGGGCGGATTTCACCCCCGGCGTGATCTCATGTTGCGGATTGAGCAGGGTGCCATCCATGTCGATAGCGATCAATTTAATAGCCATAGAGTCCTCGTAGCGTCTGGGTTTTGTTCAATGCTAGCGCGATTCAGCGCACATTGACTAGTTTCCTGGCAGGCGGGAATGGCCAGGAAACCGCCAGGGTCAGGCGGTAAAGAGATCGCGGTGGATTTTAATCACGGCTTTTCGGATAGTTGCGGGTTCGCCTGGCGCGCAGCAGGGGCGATGAATATCGTGCGGGAAAAACAGCGCGAACATGTCGGGCAGCAGCGTAATCACTGACTCATTTAATATCTTCTGATAAAAAACGACGTCACGCTCCTGGGCGAAATCTTCGGTGATGTGCTGATCGGGATGGGCGCGGGCCACACCAATATTCTCGGTGCCTGCCAGCAGATACTGAATATCGATGTAGTTAAAGTGGGACTCTGCACGACGCGCGCTGGCGGGTTCGGTCATCATCTCCTGCACCAGACAGAACATTTTGTTGTCAGGCAAAATCTCATATTTGCCGGTGTCCAGCTGGCTGAAATCGGTTTCCGCAATCCAGCTTATCGCCTGATCGATGACCGGATGAAAGGCGTGACGTTCTCTGTCCCAGTCGTGACGATCGCAAACAATCATGGTGTAACTCCCTGTAAAAATGAGTGCGCCGGAATAGCGCAAAGAGAGGCAAGAGTAAGGGAGCTGACCGGGTTAAAACGTGATCGGGGTCGCAGCATGCGGGCAGCAGGACCCGCCTCGCCGGGTTTTCGCCCATACGGCACAAAAAAAGGCCATCACCTGAGTGATGGCCTGTTATGTCCGCTATCTGTTAAATATCGATATTGGCCGCTTTCAGCGCATTCTCTTCGATGAAGGCGCGGCGCGGCTCGACCGCATCGCCCATCAGGGTCGTGAACAGCTGGTCAGCACCGATCGCATCTTTAATAGTGACGCGCAGCATACGACGGCTGTCTGGATCCATGGTGGTTTCCCACAGCTGATCCGGGTTCATCTCGCCCAGACCTTTATAGCGCTGGACCGACAGGCCACGACGCGACTCTTTCACCAGCCACTCAATCGCCTGTTCGAAGCTTGCCACCGGCTGACGACGCTCACCACGTTCAATGTAAGCATCTTCTTCCAGCAGACCACGCAGTTTGCCACCCAGAGCACAGATTTTGCGGTACTCAGGTCCCTGAACAAACTCAGCTTCCAGCGGATAGTCGGTATCCACACCGTGGGTACGGACGCGCAGCACCGGCTCGAACAGGTTCAGTTCGCGGTTTTCACGCACCTGTGCCAGATAAGTACTGCCGTGCGCTTCACGCTCCGTCAGATAGCTCACCAGGCCGTTCAGCCAGGTAGTGACCTCTGCTTCGTTGCTCAGGTCGCTCAGCGTGTCGTGATAAATCATCGCACGCAGCATGGCCATCGGATAACGGCGTTCCATACGCTTGATCATCTTCTGGGTGCTGTTGAAGTCAGAGACCAGCGTCTCCAGCGGCTCACCGCCCAGCGCAGGCGCGCTGGCATTGGTGTGCAGCGTTGCACCATCAAGGGCGATAGCGATCTGGTATTGGTCCATCGCCTCGTCATCTTTGATGTACTGCTCCTGCTTGCCTTTCTTCACTTTGTAGAGCGGCGGCTGGGCGATATAGACGTGGCCGCGCTCAATGATTTCAGGCATCTGACGATAGAAGAAGGTCAGCAGCAGGGTTCGGATGTGTGAACCATCGACATCGGCATCGGTCATGATGATGATGCTGTGATAGCGCAGCTTGTCCGGGTTGTACTCATCGCGACCAATACCGCAACCCAGTGCGGTGATCAGCGTGGCCACTTCCTGCGAGGCAAGCATTTTGTCGAAACGCGCTTTCTCAACGTTAAGGATCTTACCTTTCAGTGGCAGAATCGCCTGGTTTTTACGGTTACGACCCTGTTTGGCCGAGCCGCCTGCGGAGTCACCCTCCACCAGGTAGATTTCAGAGAGCGCCGGGTCACGCTCCTGACAATCCGCCAGCTTACCTGGCAGACCAGCCAGATCCAGCGCGCCTTTACGGCGGGTCATTTCACGGGCGCGGCGTGCTGCTTCACGGGCACGTGCGGCATCGATAATTTTGCCCACGACGATTTTGGCGTCTGACGGGTTTTCCAGCAGGTATTCTGCCAGCAGTTCATTCATCTGCTGCTCAACCGCCGATTTCACCTCTGACGAGACCAGTTTGTCTTTGGTCTGTGAGGAGAATTTTGGATCCGGCACTTTTACCGAAACCACGGCGATCAGGCCTTCACGCGCATCATCGCCGGTGGCGCTGACTTTGGCTTTCTTGCTGTAACCCTCTTTATCCATGTAGGCATTCAGGGTACGCGTCATCGCCGCACGGAAACCGGCAAGGTGCGTACCGCCATCGCGCTGCGGGATGTTGTTGGTAAAGCAGTAAATATTTTCCTGGAAGCCGTCGTTCCACTGCAGCGCCACTTCCACGCCAATGCCATCTTTCTCGGTAGAGAAATAGAACACGGTAGGGTGAATCGGAGTTTTGTTTTTGTTGAGGTACTCAACAAACGCCTTGATACCGCCTTCGTAATGGAAGTGGTCGGTTTTGCCATCACGCTTGTCTTCCAGGCGAATCGACACGCCCGAGTTCAGGAACGACAGTTCGCGCAGGCGTTTTGCCAGAATCTCATACTCGAAATCGCGCACGTTGGTAAAGGTTTCATAGCTTGGCCAGAAACGCACGCGGGTACCGGTGATGTCGGTATCACCAGTGACCGCCAGCGGTGCCTCAGGTACGCCGTGGACGTAAATCTGCTGATGGACTTTGCCTTCGCGACGAATGGTCAGCTCCAGCTTCTGCGACAGGGCGTTAACGACAGAGACGCCCACGCCGTGCAGGCCGCCGGAGACTTTATAGGAGTTATCGTCGAACTTACCGCCCGCATGCAGCACGGTCATGATCACTTCAGCGGCGGAAACGCCCTCTTCTTCGTGAATACCGGTTGGAATACCGCGTCCATCATCCTGCACCGAGACGGAGTTATCCGCATGGATAGTGACTACGATGTCACTACAGTGACCAGCGAGCGCTTCGTCGATTGCGTTATCCACGACCTCGAATACCATGTGATGCAGACCGGTACCGTCATCGGTATCGCCGATATACATGCCCGGGCGTTTGCGTACCGCATCAAGTCCTTTCAGGACTTTAATACTTGAGGAGTCATAAGAATTCGACATCAACGTTTCTCGCTCATTTTAATCTTCAGGTTGAACCGCTATTTTACCCTGTTCCACGCGGAACATCTTGCCCTTTTCGTCGGTCATGTCGATTACATGTCCGGCAGAAATGGCGCTGACAAACACCTGAGCCTGAGTGGCTTTTAACCGGTCCGCCAGCAGGCGCCGACGGCTTTCATCCAGCTCAGAAGCAAAGTCATCAATGAGGTAAATACAGCGGCGTCCGCTCTGGCTTGTCAGGAACTCGCCCTGTGCCAGACGCAATGCACACATCAGCAGTTTCAACTGCCCGCGTGAGAGTAAATCTTCGACCGGCGTCCCTTCAGCGCGAATACGAAAATCGGCTTTATGGGGGCCGCTGGCGGTATAGGTCAGTGCGCGATCGCGCTCAAAATTACGTTCCAGCAGTTCGGCGTAGTCGCTCTCTTTGTCCCAGCCACGCTGGAAGGAAAAGCGCAGCTCAAACTCCGGCAGAAACTGGGCGCAGGTGGCAGTGATCTCCGCTGAAATCGCCGCACTGTATTCCGCCCGCCACTGGCTGATCTGTTCCGCCAGCGGAACCAGCTCCTGATCCCAGGGACGAATCTGGCTGTAACGTGAAACCTGGCGCAGCGCCGCATTTCGCTGCTTAAGCAGGCGGCGCATATTGTTCCAGGCGTTAAAGAAGCCGGGCGTGTTATGGAAACAGCCCCAGTCCACATAGGCTCTGCGGTATTTGGGGCCGCCATTCAACAAACTAAAGCCTTCCGGCGTAATTAACTGCATCGGCAGCAGCTGCGCCAGCTCCGCGACCTTGTGTCCATCGCTGCCATCAATGCGCACTTTGCTGTCACCGGCCCGGTTTTTGGTCAGCCCGACGGAGATTTCCCGCTCTTTGCTTTCCAGACGTCCATGCAGCACAAACGCCGCCTCGTCATGACGGATTACGCGGCCCGCCTGCAGGCTGCGAAACGAGCGGCCATGCCCCAGCGTATGGATCGCCTCTAAAACGCTGGTTTTCCCGCTGCCGTTGACGCCCACCAGGAAATTAAAGCCGGGTGCCAGCTGCAGGTCAGCCTGCTCGATATTACGAAAATCTTTGATAAGAAGGCGGGTTAAAGCCATGAATCAATCCAGCGTGAAGGGCAATAGTCGGGATGAAATGGGTTTGCCTTATAACACAATCCAGTGCGTTGACGGCGAAGCAGGTTTGCCCGATATCGCCGTCACCAGGCCGATATGTAACACCTACAAGCGCATGGGCATCACGACGTAGGCCGCTGCGGGACTTGCTACATCTTCAATCTGCACGCTCGACACCGAATCCGTCAGCAGCAGGCGGACGTTTTCGCACTTCAGCGCGTTCAGCACATCCAGCACATAACTGACGTTGAAGCCAATCTCCAGCTCGGTGCCGTTGTAGCTGACGTCCAGCATCTCTTCCGCTTCTTCCTGTTCAGGGTTATTAGCGGTGATCTTCAGCTGATTTTCAGTGATATAGAGGCGAACGCCGCGGAACTTCTCATTCGAGAGGATCGCCGCACGGGCAAACGCCTGTTTGAGCAGATCGCAGCCGGCTTCCAGCGCTTTGTCGGGATTCTTCGGCAATACGCGGCGATAATCGGGGAAACGACCATCAACCAGCTTAGAGGTGAAGATATAGTCACCGACATGCGCCCGGATGTTGCTGCCGCCAATCTGAACCTGCAGCGGATTCTCGCCGCCATCAAGCAGACGCAGCAGCTCAATCACGCCTTTACGTGGCACAATTACCGAATGACTCGGCAGCGCCTGACCAATCGGCATAGAGCAAACGGCCAGACGGTGACCATCAGTGGCCACGGTGCGCAGCTCTTCCCCTTCGGTTTCAAACATCATGCCGTTGAGGTAGTAACGCACATCCTGATGCGCCATCGAGAACTGAGTTGCTTCGATCAACCGTTTCAGCGTTGCCTGCGGCAGGGTGAATTCAACTTCACTCTGCCAGTCGTCCAGATTCGGGAAGTCACTGGCGGGCAGGGTCGACAGCGAAAAACGGCTGCGGCCAGAGCGAACCAGCATGCGATCGCCTTCCAGCGCCAGCGTAATTTCTGCGCCATCGGGCAATCCGCGACAGATATCGAGGAATTTGCGCGCTGGCACGGTGGTGGAGCCAGGCTCATGCGCCTGCGTCAGCGCTACGCGCGCGACCATCTCCATTTCAAGATCGGTACCGGTCAGTAACAGCGACCCTTCCGTTACCTGCAGCAGCAGGTTTCCAAGGATCGGCAGTGTCGGACGACCGCCCAGCGGGCCACTTACTTGCTGCAGCGGCTTCAGCAGCTGCTCACGTTCAACAATAAATTTCATAGCGTCAGGAAGATAATGTTCTGATGAGATTAGAGAAATCTTCTTTGATATCGTGGCTCTCTTCACGCAGCTGCTCAATCTTGCGGCAGGCATGAAGCACCGTTGTGTGGTCGCGACCCCCAAAAGCATCGCCAATTTCTGGCAGGCTGTGGTTCGTCAACTCTTTTGCCATCGCCATCGCCATCTGGCGCGGACGCGCTACCGAGCGCGAACGGCGCTTGGAGAGCAGATCCGCCACCTTAATCTTGTAGTACTCAGCCACGGTCTTCTGAATATTATCGATGGTGACCAGCTTTTCCTGCAGCGCCAGCAGATCGCGCAGCGCTTCGCGCACGAAGTCGATGGTGATCGCCCGGCCGGTAAAGTTGGCATTGGCGATCACGCGATTCAGCGCGCCTTCCAGTTCACGCACGTTAGAGCGTAAACGCTTGGCAATAAAGAAGGCGACTTCACCCGGCAGACGAATGTCGTTCTCATCTGCTTTTTTCATCAGGATCGCCACGCGCGTTTCCAGCTCAGGCGGCTCGATCGCCACCGTTAAACCCCAGCCGAAACGTGACTTAAGACGATCCTCCACCCCATTGATCTCTTTTGGATAGCGATCCGAGGTGAGGATGATCTGCTGATTGCCTTCTAATAAGGCATTAAAGGTGTGGAAGAACTCTTCCTGCGACCGCTCTTTATTCGCAAAGAACTGAATGTCATCGATCAGCAGCGCATCGACAGAACGGTAATAGCGTTTGAACTCTTCAATCGCGTTGTTCTGCAGCGCTTTAACCATATCCTGCACAAAGCGCTCGGAGTGCATGTAAACCACTTTTGCATTGGGTTTACGGGCAATGATGCCGTTGCCTACGGCGTGCAGCAGGTGCGTTTTACCGAGACCGGTGCCGCCATACAGAAACAGCGGGTTGTAAGCGCCGCCTGGATTATCCGCCACCTGACGTGCCGCCGCGCGCGCCAGCTGGTTGGATTTACCCTCGACAAAGTTATCGAAGTTATGACGGTTATTCACATTCGAGCGATAGGTGACGTCGGCTGGTGCCGGGACATTATCCCAGCTGGGACGCAGGATCTGCGTTGGGGCCGGACGGATGTGACTCTGCACGGGCATGACGGGCGCGCTGACGCTGGCCATCACCGGCTGGCTGACCGCTGCCGCTGGCTGCTGAACCGGGCGCGTACCCACTTCAAAACGCAGCGCAGGCACGTTCGGACCACAGAATTCATTCAGCAGTGCATTGATACTGTTAAGGTATTTGTCCCGGACCCAGTCGAGTACGAAGCGATTTGGAGCATACAAGGCAAGCGTATTGTCGTTTAACTCAGCCTGCAGTGGACGGATCCACATGCTGAATTCGGTGGCAGGAAGCTCATCCTGCAAACGGGCAAGACACTGTTGCCAAAGCGTAAGTGACACGGCGGACTCCACTCGTACAAATTCGAAAAGAATAGTAGGCGTTACTCTAAGAAACGTTCATTTTTGACACAGACGCTAAGAAAGCGCCTGCGACCGCTATCAGCGGTTTCCCGTCCTGCAATCACCGGAGGATCGTCAGCGGAAGGGCGGATCATAGCGCAAAGCGAGACAGAGATCTTCCCTTTCTACACAGTTTTGATCCTTTTTATCCACAGGCCGGAGACGCGCAAAGAAGTTTACGCCAGTTGCGGGAAAAACCAGCAGGGATCTGGCGCAATGCGCTAAATTTTCGGGCGACATCTCATTTTATCCCCAGGATCCGGCAAGCCGATCGCAATAAGATCCCGTACGATCCTTGCGCTTTGGAACGGAGCCCGTATAATCCTTCACCCGACATTATGCTGTAAGGCGCAACGTCGGGTCTCAGCGGGCTGTATGCGGGTTTTCAGGCACGACAACACGCGAAGTAAATTGACTCGGGACTGTACAATTATTACAATCCCGCCTCTTTATTAAAGACACATTGAGGCGTAGGTCGATTTACTGGCCCGAAACGCGTCATCCAGTGAAAATTTTCAAGTTTAGGTAGAAACCGCCATGAAACGCACTTTTCAACCGTCCGTACTGAAGCGCAACCGTTCACACGGTTTCCGTGCTCGTATGGCAACAAAAAATGGTCGTCAGGTTCTGGCACGTCGTCGTGCTAAAGGCCGTTCTCGTCTGACCGTTTCTAAGTAATAAAGCAAGCCCTGATGGGTAAGCTCGCATTTCCCAGGGAGTTACGTTTGTTAACTCCCACTCATTTCACTTTCGTCTTCCAGCAGCCACAACGGGCTGGCACGCCGCAAATTACTATTCTCGGCCGCCTTAACGCGCTGGGGTATCCCCGCATCGGTCTCACCGTCGCTAAAAAACATGTGAAACGCGCTCATGAACGCAACCGGATCAAGCGATTGACCCGCGAAAGCTTTCGTCTGCGTCAACATGAACTGCCGTCGATGGACTTCGTGGTGGTCGCGAAGAAGGGGGTTGCCGATCTGGATAACCGTATGCTGGCGGAAGCGTTGGAGAAATTATGGCGTCGTCACTGTCGCCTGGCGCGCGGCTCCTGATCGTCCTGATACGCGTCTATCAACGCGGTATCAGTCCATTACTGGGACCACACTGTCGGTTTCACCCGACCTGCTCTCATTACGGAATTGAGGCGTTACGCAGGTTCGGCCTGATAAAAGGCAGTTGGTTGACATTAAAACGCGTATTAAAATGCCACCCTTTGAACCCGGGTGGTGACGATCCTGTGCCGCCAAAAACCTTTGATACCAGAGAACATTAACGATGGATTCGCAACGCAATCTCTTTCTCATCGCTTTTCTGTTCGTGACCTTTATGATCTGGCAAGCCTGGCAGACGGACCACGCTCCGCAGCCACAGCAGACGCAGACCACACAGGGCACCAACAGCGTAGCGGGTGATACCGCCAGTCAGGGTGTACCGGCCAGCGGTCAGGGCCAGACGATCACCGTTAAGACTGATGTCCTGTCATTGAATATCAACACCCGCGGCGGTGATGTTGAACAGGCACAGCTGCTGACTTTCCCGGACAAACTGGGTTCAGACCAGCCGTTCCAGCTGCTTGAAACAACGCCAGCGTTCCTTTATCAGGCTCAGAGTGGTTTAACCGGTCGTAATGGTCCGGATAACCCGAACAACGGCGCGCGTCCGCTGTTCACCACTGCGCAGGATCACTTCGAGATGGCTGATGGGCAGTCCGAACTGCGTGTGCCGATGACCTATACCGCTGAAAATGGCGTGGTTTACACCAAAACCTTCATCTTCAAGCGTGGCGAATATGCCGTTAATGTCGATTATCATGTCAACAACACCACTCAGCAGCCGCTGGAAGTGTCACTGTTTGGCCAGCTGAAGCAGACGATTGATCTGCCTAAGCATCGCGATACCGGCAGCAACAACTTTGCTCTGCACACCTTCCGTGGCGCGGCCTACTCCACCAGCGAGTCGAAATATGAGAAGTATAAATTCGACACCATCGCGGACAACGAGAACCTGAACGCAACCACCAGCAATGGCTGGGTGGCGATGCTGCAGCAGTACTTTGCGACTGCATGGGTTCCGCGTACTGAAGGCACCAACACCCTTTACACCAGCAACCTGGGTAACGGCGTGGCAGCGATTGGCTATAAATCTGCACCGGTCACCATCGCTGCAGGCGCTCAGCAGAATCTGGGTGCAACGCTGTGGGTCGGCCCGGAAATTCAGGACAAGATGGCCGCGATTGCGCCGCACCTTGATCTGACCGTGGATTACGGCTGGTTGTGGTTTATCTCTCAGCCGCTGTTCAAGCTGTTGAAATTTATCCACAGCTTCATCGGTAACTGGGGCTTCTCCATTATCGTGATCACCTTCATCGTGCGCGGCATCATGTACCCGCTGACCAAAGCGCAGTACACCTCGATGGCTAAGATGCGCATGCTGCAGCCGAAGATTCAGGCGATGCGTGAGCGTCTGGGTGATGACAAGCAGAAGCAGAGCCAGGAAATGATGGCGCTGTATAAAGCAGAGAAAGTGAATCCGCTGGGTGGCTGTCTGCCGCTGGTGATTCAGATGCCAATCTTCCTGGCGCTCTACTATATGCTGTCAGGCTCAGTTGAACTGCGTCATGCGCCATTCATTCTGTGGATCCATGACCTGTCAGCGCAGGACCCGTACTACATCCTGCCGATTCTGATGGGCATCACCATGTTCTTCATTCAGAAGATGTCACCGACCACCGTGACCGATCCGATGCAGCAGAAGATCATGACTTACATGCCGGTGATCTTCACCGTGTTCTTCCTGTGGTTCCCGTCAGGTCTGGTGCTGTACTACATCGTCAGCAACCTGGTAACCATTCTCCAGCAGCAGCTGATTTATCGCGGCCTGGAAAAACGTGGTCTGCATAGCCGCGACAAGAAGAAAGCGTAAGCGATCCAGCGCGGGAGCCATCCCGCTCTAAAATAGTCTATTCTCAGGCGGTCAAAGCGACCGCCTGTGTTTTTTGTAGCGAGAGAAAATTTATGAGCCACAGCGATACCATTGTTGCCCAGGCAACACCGCCCGGACGCGGCGGCGTCGGCATTCTGCGCGTCTCCGGTGCCCAGGCGGCAGAGGTCGCCCGCCAGCTGCTGGGTAAACTGCCTAAGCCGCGATACGCCGATTATCTGCCGTTCACTGACAGCGACGGCAGCGTGCTGGATCAGGGCATTGCGCTGTGGTTTCCTGGCCCCAATTCCTTTACCGGCGAAGATGTGCTGGAACTGCAGGGCCACGGCGGCCCGGTAATTCTCGATCTGCTGCTGAAGCGCATCGTGGCGCTGCCGGGCGTGCGTATCGCTCAGCCGGGTGAGTTCTCTGAGCGTGCGTTTCTGAACGACAAGCTCGATCTGGCGCAGGCCGAAGCGATTGCCGACCTGATCGATGCCAGCTCTGAGCAGGCGGCGCGTTCGGCCGTGAACTCGCTGCAGGGCGCGTTCTCCACCCGGGTCAATCATCTTGTGGAAGCGCTCACTCACCTGCGCATCTATGTCGAAGCGGCTATCGACTTCCCGGATGAAGAGATCGATTTCCTCTCTGACGGCCGAATTGAAGCACAGCTGAATACGGTGATCGGGGACCTTGATGCGGTCCGTGCCGAAGCGCGTCAGGGCAGCCTGCTGCGTGAAGGAATGAAGGTGGTGATTGCGGGCCGGCCTAATGCGGGCAAATCGAGCCTGCTGAATGCGCTGGCAGGCCGTGACGCCGCTATCGTTACGGACATTGCGGGCACCACCCGTGATGTACTGCGTGAACATATTCATATAGATGGCATGCCGCTGCATATTATCGATACCGCCGGTCTGCGAGAGGCCAGCGACGAAGTCGAACGCATCGGCATTGAGCGCGCCTGGCAGGAGATTGAACAGGCTGACCGCGTGCTGTTTATGGTAGATGGCACCACCACCGATGCCACCGAAGCGGCGGCTATCTGGCCCGATTTTGTCTCCCGTCTGCCGCCGGAGCTGCCAATTACCGTGGTGCGCAACAAGGCGGATGCTACCGGTGAAGCGCTGGGCCTGACAGAAGTAAACGGTCACTCACTGATTCGCCTGTCGGCACGCACCAGCGAGGGCGTCGATGCGCTGCGGGATCACCTGAAGCAGAGCATGGGCTTCGCGGGCAACATGGAAGGTGGCTTCCTGGCGCGTCGTCGCCATCTGCAGGCGCTGGAGCTGGCGGCCACACACTTACAGCAGGGGAAAGCGCAACTGCTCGGTGCCCAGGCCGGTGAGTTACTGGCGGAGGAGCTGCGTGTTGCTCAGCAGGCGTTAAGCGAGATCACCGGTGAATTCACCTCTGACGATCTGCTGGGCCGTATCTTCTCCAGCTTCTGTATTGGTAAATAGCTTTCCGGGCCTGGCGGCATCGCGCTGTCAGGCCTGATTTCCCGACTCGCTGCCTCCCCTGTTATTCCCGCCTCTGCGTTGATTCTTGCTGATATGTTATTTTGCGGCGGCACCGCGTTGTCGTATAACGGTAGATGCGCCGATCTGACGTGCGGCTATGATCGCGGTGAGTGAACCCCGCTTCATCCCGCCGTGTCGGGCCGCACGCAAACCCACTACGTGAACACCGTCAGGCGAAATTTTTGCCTGAAAAAGGAGAGTTGCATGAGTACACCGCTCGACACTGCCGCACTGGATACGCTGTTTAATGACGCCCGCACCCACAGTTACTGGCAGGATAAGCCGGTCGATAACGCCCTGCTGGAACAGCTCTATACCTTAACGGCGCTGGGGCCGACCTCGGCGAACTGCTTGCCTGCGCGTTTTGTTTTCGTCACCTCAGCGGAAGGCAAAGAGAAGCTGAAACCGGCCCTCTCGTCCGGCAATCTGGACAAAACCATGAGCGCGCCGGTTACGGTGATCGTGGCCTGGGATCGTGAGTTCTATGAGCAGCTGCCTGCGCTGTTCCCGCATGCAGATGCGCGCAGCTGGTTTACCGGCAGCCCGGAAGCAGCGAAAGAGACGGCTTTCCGTAACAGCAGCCTGCAGGCGGGTTACCTGATCCTGGCAGCCCGTTCGCTGGGTCTGGATGCCGGTCCGATGTCCGGTTTCGATCCGGCCAAAGTCAATGATGCCTTTTTCCCCGACGGCCAGTATCAGGTTAACCTGCTGATTAACCTCGGTTACGGTGAGGCATCAAAACTGCATCCGCGCCTGCCGCGTCTGAGTTTTGAGCAGGCAAGCCGCTTCGCCTGATGCGGCCCGCGTCGCGATTCGGTTCGCGGCGCGTAACTCTGATCCATTCCCGCCAGCCTGTGCTGCCTGATCATCCTATTCTGAATTTAACCCAATCTGTGCTGTTGCTGAGTGCAATAAGGTAGGAAAATTCCTACAATGTTTCTGATGATTATCTGACCATTTTCACGGAGCGACAGATGGCTGGTCATTTTGTACGCTGGACGGGCGATCCCGGCTTCCCGGCTAAAGAGATGTGCATTCCCCAGGCGATTACCGACACGGCACAGCAGTTCGCTGACAAACGCCGTGGACGTTTCCTTGCCGCGCGAACCCTGCTGGCACAGCTGATGCTGCGCGTTTATGGTATTCAAGAGCTGCCACGCCTGATTATCCAGAGCAACGGACGTCCCGTGTTTGCTGACAGCGATCTGCCCGATTTCAGCATTGCCTATGCGGGCAATACGGTGGGTGTACTGCTGGCTGAAGAGGGTGGACGTGCCGGTCTGGATATGGAGATTGTGCATGCGCGGAGCCGTCAGACGCAGGCGCAGCTGATTCAGGGATTAACGTCGGGCGAAATCGCCTGGATTAATGCCCAGCAGGATGCCATGGAAGCGGTGACGCAGATCTGGACGTTACGCCAGAGCATTCTCAAGCTGACGGGAGAAGGCGATCGGGGACTGGATTCGCTGCGGCTGCTGCCGGGTGCCGGTCGGCTGCGATCGTCACTCTATCCCGACATTCAGGTGGTGTGTGATGCGGAACCCATGCTGGTCTGGTCGTGTGCGCTGTCGTCTGCGACGCAGCGGCTGTACCTGTGGGAGATGGATAACGACTTTGAATGGCGTGCATTACGTGAAATTGAGATGGGTAAGCCCAACATCGGGCCTCATGCCCTGCGGCTGACCAGTCTGCCCAGCGAGCGCAATCTGCATCCTGAAATGTAAAAAGCCGCAACCGGTAGGTTGCGGCTCTGACTGCGCTTAGTGCGCGTCGATAAAGACAATCTTCAGCACAAACAGCAGCGCAACAATCACCACGCAGGGGCTGATCTCACGCCAGCGGCCGGTGCCCAGCTTCATGACACAGTAAGCAATGAACCCCAGCGCAATCCCTTCGGTGATGGAAAAGCTGAAGGGCATCATGGCGGCAGTCACAAACGCCGGAACCGCTTCGGTCAGATCGTCCCAGCGCACGCGCGACAGGCTGGCGGTCATTAACACGCCCACATAAATCAGCGCACCCGCGGCAGCGTAGGAGGGCACCATCGCGGCCAGCGGTGACAGGAAGGTCACCAGCAGGAACAGCAGGCCGGTCACCACAGCCATCAGGCCGGTACGGCCACCAATCGCCACGCCCGAAGTGCTCTCGATATAGGCGGTCACCGATGAGGTGCCCGCCAGCGCGCCACTCACCGAACTGATGCTGTCGACATAAAGCGCCTGCTGCATCCGCGGGAAGGTGCCGGTTTCATCGGTCAGTCCCGCTTTGTCGGTGACGCCGATCAGCGTGCCGGACGAATCGAACAGGTTGACCAGCATAAACGAGAAAATCACGCCTGCCATGCCAATGTTAAACGCGCCTTTGATATCAACCTGACCCACTACCGACGTAATCGACGGCGGCGCTGAAAACAGGCCAACAAACTTCACGTCGCCCAGCATCCAGCCAATACCGGTGGTGATCACCATTGAGATCAGCACCGCCGCGTGGATATTACGTGATGCCAGAATGGCGATAATAAAGAAGCCCAGCGCACCCAGCAGCACGCTGTGCGAGGTCAGGTTGCCTACCGCCACCAGGGTATCGGGATTCGGCACGATAATACCGGCGTTCTTCAGCCCCATCATGGCGATAAACAGACCGATACCGGCGGTAATGCCAACGCGCAGGCTCAGCGGGATATTGGCAATCATCCAGTAGCGAACCCGCAGCAGCGTCAGGATCAGCAGGCCGACCGCGCCCCAGAAGATCGCGCCCATACCGACCTGCCACGAATAGCCCATCGCCCCGACCACCACAAAAGCGAAGAAGGCGTTCAGGCCCATTGCGGGGGCCAGCGCCACCGGCAGATTGGCAAACAGCCCCATCAGAATGCTGCCGAAGGCGGCAATCAGACAGGTGGTCACAAACACCGCCTGGGTATCCATGCCGGCGACGCCGAGGATCTGCGGGTTGACGAAGACGATATAGACCATCGTCAGAAAGGTGGTGATACCCGCGATCACTTCGGTGCGCACCGTGGTGCCATGTTCCTGCAGCCTGAAGATGCGCTGCAAAACGCCTTGCTTGCTCATGCCATCCATCCAGAAGAAAAAATCATCGGCGCGTATCCTGGCGATTTTACCGGGGCAATACAATGATTTTTCGCAACCGATTGCCAGTCTCGCAATCTGCGCTGAGTGCGGTAGAGTGTGGAGCACCCCCCTGAATCGAAGGATAGAGTCTGATGTCAGTTGAATGCGTCTTTTTTGATTGCGATGGCACGCTGGTGGACAGTGAGTTGCTCTGCACCCAGGCCTACGTCAACACCTTTGCCCGTTATGGTCTCGAGCTGTCGCTGCAGCAGATGTTTGAAAAGTATAAGGGCGTCAAACTCTACGACATCATTCGTGACGTGGGTGATGCACATCAGGTGACGTTGCCGATGGAAGAGGTGGAAACCGCCTATCGCGCGGAAGTCGCGCGACTGTTTGATCAGCAACTGCAGCCGATCTCAGGCGCAAAAGCGCTGGTTGAGCAGATCAAAGTGCCGATGTGCGTGGTCTCAAACGGGACGGTAAAAAAGATGCAGCACTCGCTGGGCTTAACCGGCATGCTGCCGCTGTTTGAGGAGCACCTTTATAGCGGCTATGACATTCTGCACTGGAAGCCCGATCCGGAGCTGATGTATCACGCGGCTGAACAGATGCAGGTGCCGATTGAGCGCTGCATTCTGGTGGATGACTCCGAAGCGGGTGCCCGCGCCGGTATCGCCGCCGGCATTCCGGTCTACTACTACTGCGCTGACCCGCACAACCCTGAACTGGATCATCCGCTGGTGACGCGCTTCGACGACATGGCGCAGCTGCCTGCGTTGTGGCGCGCCCGCGGCTGGGATCTGGTGTAGCGAGCCAGCATGACGCATACCGTCTGGTTTTTAACCCTGCCTGGCGTCATGGCGCTGGATCTGACCGGCCCTGCCGAGACGCTGAGGCTGGCGGGCGATCGCTTTACGCTGCGCTACATTGGCCCGCAGCCGGAGGTGGTCTGCTCCACCGGCATGACCATTGGCGGCATCAAACCTTTACCGGAACAGTTGCCCGCCGGGAGCCTGCTGGTGGTGCCGGGCGTCTTTGACTCGCAGATCTGTTATTCCACACAGCAAGCCGCAGAAGCACGCGACTGGCTGATGCGCCAGCACGCCGCGTTGCGCGCGCAGACCTTTATGCTGGTCTGCGTCTGCTCGGGGGCACTGCTGGCGGCGCAGGCAGGCATGCTGGATGACGTGCCCTGCACCACCCATCATGATGTGATCGCCCGCCTGAAAGCAGCCGCCCCGCGCGCACGGGTGCAGGAGAATCGGGTGTTTGTCGGGCATGAGAATATCTGGACCAGCGCGGGCATCACGGCGGGCATCGATCTGGCGCTGCATCTGGTGAAGCAGCTCTGCGATACGCCTACCGCGCTGGCGGTGGCGCGGGAAATGGTGGTCTGGTTCCGCCGCGCCGGGGACGATCCGCAGCTTTCACCCTGGCTGCGTTACCGCAATCATATGCATCCGGCCATTCATCGGGCACAGGATCTGATGATTGCCCATCCTGAACACGGCTGGACGCTGACCGAGCTGGCAGGGCGCACCCACGTCAGCAGCCGCCATCTGGCGCGGCTGTTTCGTCAGCATCTGGGGATCAGCGTGCGGGAATACCATGAGCAGCTGCGGGTTGGCGTGGCGCGCCAGCGTCAGCAGCAGGGGGAATCGGCCGAAAAAGCGGCGCTGGCGGCGGGATTTTCATCGGCGCGCCAGCTGCGACGCGCCCGCCAGCGGGAAACCGATCAACTGACGAAGTGACGGGTATCGACACGTTTCAGCGCCATCCCCAGCAGCAGACTGCCGCCCAGCGTCAGCCCGAACACCCAGGGCAGGTCGAGCCACGGACGCGACATATCATCGTAGTGATGCGTACGCAGATAGTGAATGAACAGCGCGTGAAAGCCGTAGATCGGCAGTGAATAGCGTGCAATCACCGTAAAACCGGGCAGCGTGCGCTGATTCAGGCTGTTTTTAAACACAATCAGCAGGCTAATGGCCGCGATAAACACCAGCGGTCCGCAGTAGAGATACCAGGTATCGTTAAACGCTCCGTTGACGATCAGCGCCTTTTTCGTCCCTAACGTAATGCCAATTACGCAGGCGATAAACAGCCCGGCCGCCAGCGGCGTCAGGCCGCGCCGGGTCGTGTCCATTGTGCCGATCGCCCGTCCCAGCAGCGCATAAAGCAGGTAGTAAATGCTGTCCCCGCTGACATAAAGATTCACCGGCAGAAAATGAAACGGGCCCAGCGACTGGCTGGCCGTATTCGGATTAGCGAGCACCGCCAGCACCAGCACCAGCAGCGCCACATAGCGTGCCTGCACGGTTTTCACCTGAATCAGCGGCGACATCAGATAGATGCCAATCAACGCAAAGAAGAACCAGAGGTGATAAAACACCGGCTTCTGCAGCATCTTCAGGATCGACCGTCCTTCGCTGATCGGCGTCAGCCAGGTGATATAGGCCAGCGAGACCGCGCTGTAAAATAGCAGGCAGAGCACCAGCCGGAGCATATGGCGCGGCTGGGCGCTGCGTTCACCGAAGAACAGATAGCCGGAGATCATAAAGAACAGCGGAACACAGACGCGTGATGCGGAGTTCAGCAGATTCGCCACATCCCAGGTGGTACCCGTTACCGCCATCGGGCCAGTGATATACCAGGTAGTAGTGTGAATCACGATCACCATCAGGCAGGCAACCGCGCGTAAATTGTCGATCCAGTAAATCTTTTGCGGCATGGCGTCCTCTTGCGCATAGCTCCGTGCGCAAAAGGGTAGTCAAATGCGACCAGAGCAACAACCGCTGCCAGCAGGATTCGGAGCCATCTGTATGCCGGCCCCCGAAATTACCGTGAAAACGCGCTGGAACCGTCCGGGATTTACGGCTGCACATCGCGCGGTCAAAGGGTATACTGTCGGCCTCTTTTTTTAATCTAACCGAAGCGCGTGCACACTTAACATGCAAAAGTTTGATACCAAAACCTTTCAGGGGCTGATCCTGACCTTGCAGGATTACTGGGCGCGTCAGGGCTGCACCATTGTCCAACCGCTGGACATGGAAGTGGGCGCTGGCACTTCACACCCGATGACCTGCCTGCGTGCACTCGGCCCGGAGCCGATCGCCACCGCCTACGTGCAGCCATCCCGCCGTCCTACCGATGGCCGCTACGGTGAAAACCCGAACCGTCTGCAGCACTATTACCAGTTTCAGGTGATCATTAAGCCGTCACCGGACAACATTCAGGAGCTCTATCTCGGCTCGCTGAAAGAGCTGGGTATGGATCCGACGGTGCATGACATTCGCTTTGTGGAAGATAACTGGGAAAACCCGACGCTGGGTGCCTGGGGACTCGGCTGGGAAGTGTGGCTCAACGGCATGGAAGTGACGCAGTTCACCTACTTCCAGCAGGTTGGCGGCCTGGAGTGTAAGCCAGTGACCGGTGAGATCACCTACGGCCTGGAGCGTCTGGCGATGTACATCCAGGGCGTCGACAGCGTTTACGATCTGGTCTGGAGCGACGGCCCGCTGGGCAAAACCACCTACGGCGACGTGTTCCATCAGAACGAAGTGGAGCAATCCACCTATAACTTCGAATACGCCGACGTCGACTTCCTCTTTACCTGCTTTGAGCAGTACGAGAAAGAGGCGCAGCATCTGCTGGCGCTGGAAAAACCGCTGCCACTGCCCGCCTACGAACGCATTCTGAAAGCGGCGCACAGCTTTAACCTGCTGGATGCGCGCAAAGCGATCTCGGTAACAGAGCGTCAGCGCTATATTCTGCGCATTCGTACCCTGACCAAAGCCGTGGCTGAAGCTTACTACGCCTCTCGCGAGGCAATGGGCTTCCCGATGTGCAATAACAAAAAGTAAGAGGCAGCCATGACTGAACAAACTTTCCTGGTGGAGATCGGCACCGAAGAGCTGCCACCAAAAGCCCTGCGCAGCCTGGCAGAAGCCTTTGCCGCGCAGGTTACCGCTGAACTGGATGCCGCCAACCTGAGCCACGGCGAGGTCAGCTGGTTTGCTGCGCCGCGTCGTCTGGCGCTGAAAGTCGCAAACCTGAGCGCCTCACAACCCGATCGGGAAGTGGAGAAGCGCGGTCCGGCGGTCGCTGCGGCGTTTGACGCTGACGGCAACGCCACCAAAGCCGCAGAAGGCTGGGCGCGTGGCAACGGCATTACGGTCGATCAGGCTGAACGCCTCGCCACCGATAAAGGCGAATGGCTGGTTTATCGCGCCCAGGTCAAAGGCGAAGCGGCTCAGGCACTACTGCCGGCGATGATTGCGACCGCACTCAGCAAGCTGCCCGTGCCAAAACTGATGCGCTGGGGCGACAGCGATGTGCAATTCGTTCGTCCGGTTCACACCGTGACGATGCTGCTGGGCGATGAGCTGATTCCTGGCACTATTCTGGGCATTAAGTCAGATCGCGTTATTCGTGGTCACCGCTTTATGGGTGAAAGCGAAATCACGCTCGACAACGCCGATCAGTACCCGGATGTGCTGGAAAAACGCGGCCAGGTCATTGCCGACTATCAGGTCCGCAAAGCGATGATTAAAGCTGATGCCGAAGCGGCCGCACGTCGCTTAGGCGGTAACGCCGATATCAGCGACAGCCTGCTGGAAGAGGTGACGTCGCTGGTGGAGTGGCCGGTCGTCCTGACCGCGACCTTTGAAGAGAAATTCCTCAAGGTGCCTGCGGAAGCGCTGGTCTACACCATGAAAGGCGATCAGAAATATTTCCCGGTTTACGACAATGACGGCAACCTGATGCCGAACTTCATTTTCGTCACCAACATCGAATCCAGCGATCCGCGCCAGATTATCTCCGGCAACGAGAAAGTGGTACGCCCACGCCTGGCCGATGCGGAGTTCTTCTTTAATACCGACCGCAAAAAACGTCTGGAAGATAACCTGCCGCGTCTGGAGACGGTGCTGTTCCAGAAAGAGCTGGGCACGCTGCGCGATAAAACCGATCGCATTCAGACCCTGGCGGGCTGGATTGCCGGTGAAATTGGTGCCGATGTGAATCACGCTACCCGCGCGGGCCTGCTGTCGAAGTGTGACCTGATGACCAACATGGTCTTCGAGTTCACCGACACCCAGGGCGTGATGGGCATGCACTATGCGCGTCACGACGGCGAAGCCGAAGATGTGGCGGTTGCGCTGAACGAGCAGTATCAGCCGCGCTTTGCCGGTGACGATCTGCCATCCAGCCCGGTTGCCTGTGCGCTGGCGATTGCCGATAAAATGGATACGCTGGCCGGTATTTTCGGCATTGGTCAGCATCCGAAAGGCGACAAAGATCCGTTCGCACTGCGTCGTGCGGCGCTGGGCGTGCTGCGTATCATCGTTGAGAAGAACCTGCCGCTCGACCTGCAAACGTTGACCGAAGAAGCGGTACGTCTGTATGGCAGCAAGCTGAGCAACGCTCGCGTGGTGGATGATGTGATTGACTTTATGCTGGGTCGTTTCCGCACCTGGTATCAGGAAGAGGGTCACAGCATCGATACGCTGCAGGCAGTTCTGGCGCGTCGTCCGACCCGTCCGGCTGACTTTGATGCACGTATGAAAGCAGTGTCGCACTTCCGTACGCTGGAAGCCGCTGCAGCGCTGGCAGCGGCGAACAAGCGCGTCTCTAACATACTGGCAAAGTCGACCGAAACGCTGAATGAAAGCGTGCAGGCATCGCTGCTGAAAGAGAACGAAGAGATCCAGCTGGCGACCTTTGTCACCGCACTGAGCAGCAAGCTGCAACCTTACTTTGCTGAAGGCCGCTATCAGGATGCGCTGGTCGAACTGGCCCAGCTGCGTACCGCGGTAGACAACTTCTTCGACAAAGTGATGGTGAACGCCGACGATCAGGCAGTGCGGGTCAATCGCCTGACGCTGCTGTCAAAACTGCGTGAGCTGTTCCTGCAGGTCGCGGATATCTCGCTGCTGCAGTAATCCTCTTAGCGTAGTGCGAAAAAGGGACGAGCAATCGTCCCTTTTTTTATGGGATTTTTCAGGCCGGGAGGGCCTCCCGATAGCGTGTTTACTCAAAGCACCTGTCTTAATGCTCAGCTCTGGCTGACGACTGCAGATGAAGTGGATTGCCTGCGTTTCAGTTGTGCTGAAGATCCCTGAATTCCTCTCTAATCTGTATGGTTTTACCCTATCCGGTAATGACCGTGGCTGAACCGCTGGTAAGATTTGCTATTGCAATGATAAAAACCAGGGATATCCGCAACCACTTCTGTAAGTACCCAATTCTCAGGAGAGAGTGACGCCGCAGAGTGTGAAACTGACAGTTGCCAGAAAGGTGAGTATGATTAAATCCTATCAGGCAAAGGAAAGAGGTTATCCATGAGAACAACACAGCAGATGAGTATCACACTGCCAAATGAAATGGCAGCGCAGGTAAAGGCACGTGTTGCCAGCGGCGAATATGCGTCGGAGAGCGAAGTCATCCGTGAAGGTCTGCGTGCGCTTATGGCCAGGGATCATGCCGTGGAGCAATGGCTGAATGAAAAGGTAGTGCCTGCCTGGGAAGCGCTTCAACGTGGTGAAACAGAAAGCCTGAGCGCTAACGACCTCAGAAACAGGCTTAAAGCAGAACACAGGAAGGTGACCGGGGAGGAGTGATGGTTTACAGGGTGGTCTTTGCACCGGAAGCGCAGGAACAACTGGCAGAGCTTTACCGTTATATCTTGCAAGAGGCAACACCCTATACCGCTCTGAACTTTACAGAAAACATCATCAGTTATTGTGAGTCTCTTTCACAGTTTCCACAGAGAGGAAACTGTCGTGATGATCTTCTGCCAGGACTGAGAATCACAAATTACCGCAGGCGGACAATAATCGCCTTCATGCTCTCTGATAAAGAAGTAACAGTATTAGGCATATGGCATGGCGGCCAGGAGTATGAAAATGACCTGTCCGGAGACGAAACTGCCTGAAATGTCAGAGCAGCCAGTCGGGGCGATCGGGTTCTATCATTAGATCGTTCCAATTATTGAGGGCAAATCAATGGTCAATTTTGGAGAGGCTATAGAAAAAGCGACAGAATATCTAAAAAATACAGATATTCCTGTTGTTATTACCCTTCAGGGACGTTTTTCTGAAGGATGATTTTTTGTTTTTGAATCTCGAGAATATCTTGAAACGGGGGAATTTACTGCTCAACTCGCCATTTATGGTTGATAAGGATACAGGTGAAATACATGAATTTGGAACGGCGTATCCTATTGAAAAATACTTACAGGATTATGAAGAAAAGAAAAATAATCTAAGTTAAACGAATCCCGACCTTATTGTCGGGATTTTGCATTATAAGTCAGTCTCTTACCCTTTATTAGCCGGGCTGATAATCAGCTGACCCTGTTTGGCAATGATGCTGACCGGCTGGCCTTTAATAAATCCCCACTGTTCCAGCCATCGTCCTTTAATGGTCAGTTGCGGCAAGGGGTTCGGTCTGCCGCCGTTAGGGCGGTAACCAACGATGCTTTTGCGTGCTTGGGGTACAGCGGGTTCTGACGTAGAATCTTTTCCAGCCATAATTAACTCCTACCTAGTTAGTTGTGGTCAGCGGGCTGTTGGTGTTCCACCACCTTCAGCCCGCGCTAATAATCTCTCGTTACGCGCTTCCTTTCCTGTTTTCTCCTGTTCAAATATACATCGTCCGCTTTGTAAACTCGCTGAAAGCTAAGTAATAGATTGCGAGGCGTCTCTGAAAAACAGATTGTTTTTCCGTTTACCATTTCGTTTGCATCCTCTTCCCAATATGCTCTTCAGCATCCGTAATCGGCTATTTAGTTCTATTAGCGTGGCGATTTCCGGCATCGCATAAGAGTGAAATGGAGATGACAGAGAAAGGGATGACAGGCATGATGACACCACAAACGACACCACGCGAGAGTCAGGCTATGAGCACTATCCATTTCAGGATTGATGACGACGTTAAACGACTTGCCATGCAGGCAGCCGAGCGCCAGAAGAAGACGCTGACTGAGGTTATGCGTCAGCGAGCGGAAGAGCTGGCTGCTGAAGAGCGGCACTATCAGGACAGTAAACATGATGCATGGCTGGAAGAGCAGATAGCGGCTGCATTCAGTCGTTATGATGCCGGTGAAAGTGAATTCATCAGTAACGATGAAATGGATACCCGCATGGAAGAGCTTAAAGCGCAGGCCGCGCAGGGAAAATTGTGATAGCAGCCGTTCAATGGGAAGAACAGGCGCAGGCGGACAGGGAAACAATATTTCGTTATCTGTATCGCGAGGCTGGCCTGCTGGTAGCCAGTGCAACAGACGATAAGTTTACCCGGTTGGCCAGTCTGCTTAGCGAAAACCCGCGGGCTGGCACTAAAGTCGGAACAGAAAAACAGCTTAAACTGGTGGTGCCACGCTTACCGTTCATCATCATCTATGTAGCTGAAACAGATGCGGTTCGCATCCTGCGTATACTGCACACGTCCCGAAAAATATCGGGCCGCTATCAAAGATAGTCCGCCACTTCAGCCTGTGTCAGATTGTCAGAATCATGAGCTACGGCAGAGAGTGCGGTGCCCTCAGGAGGCCGATGAAATCATCAGCCCCAGCCACCGCATCCATCACCCCGCAGGCGGCGTCGTCCGCGCAAAGCTCTCGCGCTCAAACAGCGTTTCCGCCAGCTTAACCAATGCCGGACGTTCGACACACCAGTTGGGCACCACGCGACGAAAATTGAGGTAGCCGATCATGCAGCCGGTGGCGATATCCGCCAGATTAAGCTGACCGTTGTTAAGCCATTTGCCCTCGGCGGCCTTTGCTTCCAGCATATCGAGACTACGCTGAATCTTTTCACGATTACGCAGCAGCACCTCTTCCGACTGCAAATCACCCGGTCGCATCTGCTCACGCACGATCACCAGCGCGGCATCACAAACTCCATCCGCCAGCTTTTCCAGCTGACGGATGTTAAGTGACTCAAGCGGATCGGCAGGCAGCAGAGCCGGCTCCGCGCCGCGCAGTTCCAGAAATTCGGCGATGATGCTGGAGTCGAACCAGATTTGCTTATCGTCAGCGACCAGCGCCGGGACTTTGCCCAGCGGATTGTAGTGCGGCACATGGCTGTCATCGCTGTAAGGCGATGCGTTAACGAATTCAAACGTAATGCCTTTTTCCAGCATGATAATCGAAATCTTACGCACAAACGGGCTGGTATAGCTGCCAATCAGTTTCATCGGGTTCTCCGGATTCAGTGACTATTCGCCAGGAAACATAAAGGGATTGAGACTGCTGCGTGCGAAGCCTTCCTGCTCCATTTTTGCATCGAGTATCAGCGACGCCAGGTCATCGGCCACCGGTTCAATAGCCGGATCTTTCTCCTGATAGAGCATCTTCAGGTAGGTGCCGCAGTCGCCGCAGCTCTCTGCCTTCACCGCCGCATGCTCGCTGTCGAGCGACCAGTAATGCAGATCGCGGGACTGTTCGCACTGGGTACATTTGCTGCGCACCACGTGCCATTCACTTTCGCACAGATTGCAGTGCAGATAGCGCGCACCTTCATGACTGCCCATATGCACTACGCTGGCGACCGGCATGCTGGCGCAGACCGGACAGAACTGGCGCTGATCGCCCATCTCTGCGCGTGCTTTGCCCGGGATCAGGGCTGCCATCTGCGCCCAGTAGAGCGAAAGTGCCGCCCAGACAAAGGGGGCTTTATCGCTGCTGACTTGGGCATATTCGCCGGTAAACAGCGCGCTGGCCAGGGTTTCCAGCTCGGTGGCGGACGCCTTCTCCAGATTCTCCAGCACCGCCAGCGCCTGACCGCTCATCTCCGGCTTCAGCTCGGCAATCAGCGAGTGCAGCAGCCGTTGCCAGTGTGCATCGCGCGGCAGGGTATGGATGTTCAGCGGCGGCTTGCCCTCGCTGGCGCTCTGCGTCAGTCGGGCATGCAGGTCGATGTGCAGCGGATGGTCATACAGCACAATCTCCTGCGCTTCAGCGATCACCGCCGCAAAGCGCAGATAGTCGCCGAGTGGATTTTTCGCCGCCAGGTCGCGCAGTCGCGCGGCACGACGGCTGTATAAATTTTTCAGCCGTGGAAAAAGTAACGGCGGAATCATCTCCGCCGTTGTCTTTTCGCCTTTCTCCAGCTGGTCCTGCGGGATTATGCGAATACTCATCAGGGGCGTTTTTCCTGTTTTATTGGCGGATTACGCTGCTCACGGTACCATCGAGGATGATGCTGTCTGGCCCATTCGGCGCTGACCCAGCCTTCCACCATCGCGGTCAGTGTGCCTTTGACCCACAATGCAGCATAAATATGCACCATAATGACGATGATCAGCGCCACCGCCGACACCGAATGCACAACCAGCGCCAGACGAATCAGCGGAATGACAAAGGCATCAGCAAAGTAGGGTCGCCAGATCACAATGCCGCTGGCAAGCAGCAATACTAAGCTGATGATAGCAGCCCAGAACACACACTTCTGACCAAAGTTATATTTACCGGTATCACCGACCTCTTCGTTCAGCGCAATCCGGTGAATATTTCTGGCCCAGTAAAGGTCATCGCGATTAATCAGGTTGTGTTTCCAGTAACGTAAAAACATCAGCATAAAAGCGACAAACATCACCACGCCGACAAAAGGATGCAGAATACGCGCCAGTTGTGGCGTGCCAAAGATCTGCATCAGCCAGTTAAACGACGGAAAGAAAAACCCTAATCCGCTTAACGCGGCCATGACAAAGCAAATCGCGACGATCCAGTGATTGATGCGTTCAGGTGCGCGATAGCGCACCAGATGATCGGGTTTCTTCATTATTGATGCTCCTCAGGCTGATCGTCGTTGTCGTCGTGCTCTTCAGTGACGCGATTCGGGCCAACGCCAACATAGTGGAAGATTGAGGCGGCAAACGTCGCGGCAAAACTGACCGCTGCCAGCGGTTTCCAGATCCCCTTCCAGAAGGTCACGGTCGGGCTGATGCCCGGATTCGCAGGCAGGCCGTGATAGAGCTGAGGCTTGTCCGCATGATGCAGCACATACATCACGTGGGTGCCGCCCACGCCTTCCGGGTTGTAGAGGCCAGCCTGCGCAAACCCGCGTGACTTCAGCTCCGCCACACGTTCCTCCGCCAGCGTCAGCATGTCGCTTTTGCTGCCGAAATGAATGGCACCGGTCGGGCAGGTCTTCACACAGGCGGGTTCCTGACCGACGCTGACGCGATCCACGCACAGGGTGCATTTGTAGGCGCGGTTATCCTCTTTATTCAGCCGTGGCACGTTGAACGGGCATCCCGCGATGCAGTAGCCGCAGCCGATGCACTGCTCCGACTGAAAATCGACGATGCCGTTGGCATACTGAATGATGGCGCCTGCCGACGGGCAGGCTTTCAGGCAGCCGGGATCGGCGCAGTGCATGCAGCCATCTTTGCGAATCAGCCAGGCCAGCTTGCCGTTCTCTTCGACTTCGGAAAAGCGCATCACCGTCCAGGATTTGGCGGTCAGGTCGGTGGGATTGTCATAAACCCCGATGTTGTGGCCGACCTCATCGCGGATGTCGTTCCACTCAGAGCAGGCGACCTGGCAGCCTTTGCAGCCGATACAGGTGGTGACATCGATAAGTTTCGCCACTTCGCGCTGGTGATCGCGCGCCTGCGGCGGTGGGGTAAAGCCATTGGTCGCAGAGCGACGGATAATATCTTGTGATTGATAAGCCATAGTCATCTGCCGTTACGCTTTTTCCACTTTCACTAAAAATCCCTTGTACTCCGGGGTCTGCGAGTTGGCGTCGCCAACCGAAGGCGTCAGCGTATTGGCGAGGAAACCTTTACGCGTGGTGCCTTCAAAGCCCCAGTGACAGGGAATGCCCACGGTATCAACCGGCCTGCCGTCAATCATCAGACGCTGCAGACGACGTGTGACCACTGCTTTGGCTTTGATATAGCCTCGACGTGACGTGACTTTGACGCTGTCTCCGGCCTGAATGCCTTTCTCCTCTGCCAGCTCAGTGCCGATCTCGACAAACTGCTCCGGCTGCGCGATTGCATTCAGCAGGGCATGCTTGGTCCAGTGGCGGAACAGCTCGGTGATGGAGTAGGTGGTGGCGACGCAGGGATAGTCGGCGGCCTCACCCAGTTGCGCGGCGTCGCTACTGAACAGACGGACCACCGGACTGTGACGCTGCTGCGGATGCAGGGGATTGTCGGCGAGCGGACTTTCCATCGGTTCGTAGTGTGCCGGGAACGGGCCGTCGGCCATTTTATCGAGTGCAAACAGGTGGCCTAGACCATCGGGCTGCATGATAAACGGACCGGCCTGCTTCTGCGGCGACAGCGTCACCGGGTAATCCGGTACGTCGATGCCGTGCCAGCGTGTGCCATCCCATTCAATCAGGCGGCGCTGCGGATCCCAGGCTTTACCCTGTGCATCCGCGGAGGCACGGTTATAAAGAATGCGGCGGTTAGCGGGCCAGGCCCAGGCCCAGCCTGAGACGGCCCCCAGTCCCGACGGATCGGCGTTGTCGCGTCGTGCCATCTGGTTGCCTTCCGGCGTCCAGCTGCCGCTGTAGATCCAGCAGGAGCTGGCAGTGGTGCCATCGTTACGCAGCTCAGAGAAGCCGTTGAGCTGCTGACCTTTTTTCAGCAGCAGTTTGCCGCTGGCGTCATAAATGTCGGCCAGCGCCTGCCCGTTGTTCTCCTTCGCCACCTCTTCCGGCTCAGGATTGAACGGGTCGTGGTAGTCCCAGCGCATCGCCATCAGCGGCTCAGGGGCTGCACCGCCTTCAAGGCGGTAGAGCGCGCGCAGACGCATAAACAGGTTGCCGAGGATTTTACCGTCGTGCAGCGCTTCAGCAGGTGGCTCGGCGGCTGCCCAGTGCCACTGCAGCCAGCGCGACGAGTTCGCCACCGATCCCGACTCTTCCGCGAAGCAGGAGGAGGGCAGGCGGAACACTTCGGTCTGAATGGCCGACGGATCGACGTCGTTGAACGCGTCATGATGCTGCCAGAAGCTGGCGGTTTCGGTACGCAGCGGATCGATCACCACCATATATTTGAGGCGGGAAAGGGCCCGCACCGCTTTGTTTTTGTCCGGGAAGGCGGCCAGCAGGTTGAAGCCCTGGATCAGGCAGCCGTTCAGAGCACCCTGCTCCATCATCTCCGCCTGCGCCATGCAGTCATAGGCCTTGTCCCACTTCGGCAGCCAGTCGTAGCCCCACTGATTCTCCGCCGTGGCGTTATCACCATAGAAACTCTTCATCAGGCTGACGAAAAACTTGTCGGTGTTCTGCCAGTAGTTGACCTGGTCCGGCAGCGCCGCCACCGGCGTGGCCTGTTGCAGGTAAGTCGCCAGCGTGGTCATCTTCTCGGACGGCAGCGGCAGATAGCCCGGCAGGCTCTGCGCCAGCAGGCCGAGGTCGGTGTAACCCTGCACGTTGGAGTGACCGCGCAGCGCATTGATACCGCCACCTGGCATACCGATGTTGCCCAGCAGCAGCTGGATCATCGCCGCCGTGCGGATAATCTGCGAACCGTTGGTGTGGTGGGTCCAGCCCAGCGCATAGAGGATGGTTGCGGTGCGATTAGGCACGCAGGTGGAGGCGAGCTGCTCGCACACCGTAATAAAGGCGTCCTGCGAAGTGCCGCACATCCGCGTCACCATTTCCGGGGTGTAACGGCTGGCGTGGGTTTTCAGCAGGTTCAGTACACAGCGTGGATGGCTGAAGCTCTCATCGCGTCGCGCATGGCCGTTTTCATCCAGCTCATAGTGCCAGCTCTGGCGATCGTACTGACGGGTTTCCGCATCGTAGCCGCTGAACAAACCGTCGCTGAAGCTGAAGCCTTCGCTGACAATCAGCGCTGCGTTGGTAAAGGCGCGAACATACTCCTGCTGAATCTGATTGTGCTGCAGCAGATAGTTGATCACCCCCATCAGGAACACCACGTCGCTGCCTGCTCGCAGGGGTGCATAGAAGTCGGCGACCGCTGCAGATCGGTTAAAGCGCGGATCGACCACGATAACCTGTGCATTATTATGGATCTTGGCTTCAATCACCCATTTAAAGCCAACCGGATGCGCCTCGGCGGGGTTGCCGCCCATGATCATCACCACGTTGGCGTTTTTGATGTCATTCCAGTTGTTGGTCATCGCTCCGCGACCAAAGCTCGGGGCCAGCGCCGCTACGGTCGGGCCGTGACACAGGCGCGCCTGGTTTTCCAGCGCCAGAATACCCAGCGCGCGGGCAAATTTCTGATCGAGCAGGCCGGTTTCATTACTGGCGGCGGAGGAGCAGAGCATCGACGTGGTCGGCCAGCGGTTTACCGTTACGCCAGCGGCGTTGGTCGTCTGGAAATGAGTATCGCGATCCTGCTTCATCAGGCGGGCAATGCGGTCAAATGCCTCATCCCAGCTGATGCGCTGCCATTTATCGGAACCCGGAGCGCGGTATTCCGGGTATTTCAGGCGCTGTTCGCTGTGAATAAAGTCGAGCACGCCTGCGCCTTTCGGGCAGAGCGATCCGCGACTGACCGGATGGTCAGGATCGCCTTCGATATGGTAAATTGAGGCACGGGCATTTTTTGCACCATCGCCCAGGCTGTAGATCAGCATGCCGCAACCGACTGAACAGTAGGTGCAGTTATTGCGTGTTTCTCTGGCACGAATGAGTTTGAATTCTCTGACGCTGGCTAACGCTGTGGTGGGGGCAAAACCGAGTAATGCCGCGCTGGTGCCCGCCAGCCCGCCAGCACAGATTTTGAAAAAACTCCGTCTGTTAATCTGCATTTTATCGTTCTTCTTTATTGGCTCCATTGCGAAGCCTTGCAAAATAGCAGTCCTGGTTGACTGTAAGTTGACCAGGGTCAACACGTTAGTCATTAGTAATTCTTTTTCTCAATTTTGTTAAAAATCCTCGACGGTGAATTTACGCTGCAAGCAGATTTTCAGACGGCGCAGATAATTACTGTTGTTTTATGCTTACTGATGTTAACGCGTAAAAGAGAACTATTCGCATTGTGTCCGTCAGCAGGCGCGGCTACGCCTTTTGGGGGAGAAAACCGCATGAATTGCCCCGCTGTTTATTTGCGCTGAATGGGGCTAAAAGGCAGAATCAGAGCGCGTCAGTGCTCTGCCGACTCGGGCACTGAATTACATAATTTATTAACAACAGGTCATACTTTTTGAAAGCTATCCAGCCTGACTCAGGCGAAGATTTAACAATTCAGGCCGGCGTCAGCAGGACGCAGGTGTGGCAGCGTAAAGACCTGACTGATGCGCAGGATGACTGGCTGGCGGATGAAGTGCCGGTGGCGCTGGTCTATAACGGCATCTCGCACGTGGTGATGATGACTACGCCCAAAGATCTGGAGGCGTTTGCGCTGGGCTTCTCGCTGTCAGAGGGCATTATCGACGCGCCGGGCGACATTTTCGGCATGGACATCGTGCCGGGCTGTGACGGCATTGAGGTTCAGATTGAGCTTTCCAGCCGCCGTTTTATGGCGCTGAAAGCGCAGCGTCGCGCGCTGGCAGGCCGGACCGGCTGCGGTGTGTGTGGCGTTGAACAGCTGGATCAGATTGGCAAGCCGCTCTCTCCGCTGCCGTTTACCCAGACCTTCGCGCTGGAGCAACTGGATCGGGCGCTGGGCCAGCTGAAAGATTATCAGCCGGTCGGACTGAAAACCGGCTGCACCCATGCGGCCGCGTGGATTCAGCCCGATGGCCAGCTGGCCGGTGGGTGTGAAGATGTGGGTCGCCATGTGGCGCTGGATAAGCTGCTGGGGTATCGCAGTCAGGCTGAGTGGGGACCGGGCGCGGTGCTGGTCTCCAGCCGCGCCAGCTATGAAATGGTGCAGAAGTCCGCCATGTGCGGCGTCGAGATCCTGTTCGCGGTTTCAGCCGCGACCCGCCTGGCGGTTGAGGTGGCTGAGCGCTGCAATCTGACGCTGGTCGGCTTCAGTAAACCTGGCCGCGCCACGGTCTACAGCCATCCTCAGCGACTGCGTTAAACCACCATCACTTCTGGGAGCGTCTGCTGCAATGCTTCAAGGGCGGCACCGTTGTCGCCGCCGCTGTCGGTAATCAGCAGAGAGATTGTCTGCGGCGGCGCGTAAACCGTGCGGCTGACCACGCCCAGTTTGGTGTGATCGGCCAGCAGATAGCAGGCTGCAGATTGCTGCACCATCGCTCTGGCAATGGCCGCTTCGTGCGGATGAAAACTGCTGGCACCCCGATTTGCCTCAATGCCGACCGGCGACAGCAGCGCGACGTCGGCGCGATAGCGGACGATCTCGCCTACGGTGATTTCGCCGCGCGTCTGGTGCGCACCCGCTGACATCATCCCGCCCAGCAAAATAATCTGGTTATTCAGCGGCCGATCTTCTTCTCCGGCGCTCAGCGCCAGCGCGGCCTGCAGGCTATTGGTGATTATCGTCAGGCCGGAAAGGGCGTGCAGCTCCTCTGCCAGCAGGGTAGTAGTGCTGCCCGCATCCAGAAACAGCGTCTGTCCCGGCTGCAGCAACTGTGCAGCGGCGCGGGCGATGGCGCGCTTCTCGCGGGTCTGCTTACTGCGGCGTTGTGTCAGCGGCGGTTCAGCCGCCGTTTCAATCGCCACTAATCCGCCGTGAACGCGACGCGCCAGACCCAACGCTTCCAGCTCAATGATATCGCGGCGCGCGGTTTCGCGAGACACCCCCAGCTCCCTGATGATGCGTTCGGTACTGACCTGATTAAGCCGGGTCAGTAAGGCACGGATGCGATGAAGGCGCGTTTCCTGCAGCATAGAGATTTCCTTATAAAGCGCGAAGAGCACGGATGATACGCCACTGACGCGAAAGATGCCGTCTGAATCAGAGGGAAGCTTAGCGCGGGGATCGGCCAGCGTCATGTGTATTTTATTGTATTTGTGTATTTGGTTGCATTTTAGATTCAGGCAGGCATGATACAGGGGTCAGCTCTTCCTCCTTTATCCTTGTCACGGGAGTCATTATGGCCACGCGTTCCACCATTA
This sequence comes from Pantoea sp. 9140, assembly GCF_000745295.1. Taxonomy (NCBI): domain Bacteria; kingdom Pseudomonadati; phylum Pseudomonadota; class Gammaproteobacteria; order Enterobacterales; family Erwiniaceae; genus Pantoea; species Pantoea sp. 9140. The sequence goes on from NZ_JQNO01000001.1 coordinate 3,913,876, forward strand.
TGGATACCAACAGTTTCCGCGCCGAACATGCTGATGCGCTCGACAGCGAAACGCGCAAACTGACCGATAAACGCAGCAAAGTGCTTGGCGAATCCTATCGCCTCTTCTATCGCAAACCGGTTCATCTGGTGCGGGGTGAAGGGCAATATCTGTGGGACGCGGCGGGCGATAAATATCTCGACGTCTACAACAACGTGGCGAGCATCGGCCATTGCCATCCGGCCGTGATTGAGGCGGTGACGCAGCAGATGAAAATGCTGAACACCCACACCCGTTACCTGCATGAAAATATACTCGACTACAGCGAAGCGCTGCTGGCGACCACGCCTGCGGCGATCGATCGCGCGATGTACATGTGCACCGGGTCGGAAGCCAATGACCTGGCGATCCGCGTGGCGCGCGCTTTCAGCGGCGGTACCGGAATTATCGTCAGTAAAGAGGCCTATCATGGCACCAGTGAGCTGACCTCTGGCGCTTCTCCGGCGCTGGGTAGTGGACAGCCGCTGGCACCTACCACGCGGCTGGTGATGCCACCGGATGCGTATCGTGTGGATGCGCCGGACCTGGGTGACTGGTTCGCTGATCAGATTCAGCAGCAGATTGATGATATGGCGGCGCATGGCATTAAATTTGCTGGTTTCCTGGCGGACTCGATCTTCTCTTCGGACGGGGTGCTGCCGAATCCGCGCGGCTTCCTGAAAAAGGCGGTCGATGTGGTGCATGCCAACGGCGGTATCTTTATTGCTGATGAAGTCCAGCCTGGCTTTGGCCGTACCGGCGATGCGTTCTGGGGCTTTGGCCGCCACGATGTGGTGCCTGATGTGATTACCACCGGTAAGCCGATGGGCAATGGTATTCCGGTGTCCGGGCTGCTGGCAAAAAGCGACGTGCTGGCCGCCTTCAGTGACTCGATTCCCTACTTCAATACTTTTGGTGGTAATCCGGTGGCGATGGCGGCGGCGCAGGCAGTGCTGAACGTGATCACCGAAGAGGGATTACAGGAACACAGCCGCGTGGTCGGCGCGAAGCTGCTGGCGGAGTTGCAGACCCTGATGGATCGCTATGAGTGCGTGGGCGACGTGCGCGGTGCCGGACTGTTTATCGGCTTTGAACTGGTCACCGATCGTCACAGCAAAACGCCGGATAAAACCCTGGCGCTGAACCTGATCGAGAAGCTGCGTGAACATCGTGTGCTGACCTCGGTCGCTGGCCCGTATGGGAATGTACTGAAACTGCGTCCGCCATTGGCTTTCCAGGAAAGCGACATCGACTGGCTGGTTGGCGCACTCGACAACTCACTGCGCGAGCTGGGTCAGTAAGGCACAGGGCAGGGCAGACGCGGCATCCGGGCAGGCAGCGTGCTTGCTGCTGCCCTGGCTTAAGCGCGCCGCGTGCGCTGTCGGATAAGTCAGAAAAGCCTGAGTCAGCAGCAGCACACTGAAAAAACAATGGGTTGCTTTTGCCGGGTTTCGCAAATCCTTATGGTTAATAGGGCATTGATTACCCTTTTACGCTACATGAATTTAACTATAATGATTCGACTGCTTACGCGGCACGTCCCGAATTCGTCGTGCTGCTCACACTAAATGGAGAGGAAGAACATGAGTTATTCACTGCCATCCCTGCCTTACGCATACGACGCACTGGAACCGCATTTCGACAAGCAGACGATGGAGATCCATCACACTAAACACCACCAGACCTACGTGAACAACGCGAACGCAGCGCTGGAAGGTACTGAATTTGCTAATCTGCCGGTAGACGAGCTGATCACCAAACTGGATCAGCTGCCAGCAGACAAAAAAGGCCCACTGCGTAACAATGCTGGCGGCCACGCTAACCACAGCCTGTTCTGGAAAGGCCTGAAAACCGGCACCACGCTGCAGGGCGACCTGAAAGCGGCTATCGAGAAAGATTTCGGTAGCGTGGAAAAATTCCAGGAAGAGTTTGAGAAAGCTGCCGCCACCCGTTTCGGTTCTGGCTGGGCATGGCTGGTTAAGAAAGGCGACAAACTGGCTGTGGTTTCAACCGCAAACCAGGACAACCCACTGATGGGTGAAGCGGTTGCCGGCGTTTCTGGCTTCCCGATCATCGGTCTGGATGTGTGGGAACACGCTTACTATCTGAAATATCAGAACAAGCGCCCTGACTACATCAAAGCGTTCTGGAACGTGGTTAACTGGGACGAAGCGGCAGCCCGCTTCGCATCTGCTAAATAAGTTAACCAAACGTAAACGTAATGAAGATAAAACCGGTGAAATCTATTTCGCCGGTTTTTTTTGTCCTTATTTTGTGCATTGCCAAAATGAAATGAAAATCGTCAATTATCGGTTTTAATGTTATTCCACATTAACTTTCTGTTGATATTGACTATGTTATGTTCAGTGACATTCCTGCTTAACTCACTGTGTGTCGCTGACTATGTCAATTATAACTACTCACGAAAATACGACCGAATCCTCTGCTTCACTTTTTTTCCAGTTAATCAGTGGCAAATACATTCCGGATAAACTCTGGAACAGTAAACGTTTTCGTCTGAAATTTGTGTTAAGAACCTTAATATCGCCGCTGACCACGCTGCATTATCTGGATGCACTGTCGCATCTGCCGCAACTCCCGTTGCTGATGAGCACTCAGGGATTGCTGCCAGCCAAGCTGCACCGGCCCTATCTGCGTTCAGGCATGAGCATTGCTGCGCGTGCGCAGGCGATTCTCGACCACTACACGCTGATGAACAATCTCGACAATCCTGTGCTGCGTCAGCTGCTGCAGAGCGCTTCAGAAAATCCGCTGGCCGCGCTGACCGGAAAAAATGGCGAAGCTTTTTTACTCTCCTGCAGTTCCGGTTATTTTGATCGTGAAGGGGAAGTGACGCTGGTATTGCGTTATAACGACGAAATTATTGCTTCACTCTCATTTTCGATTCTTAACGAGAATAACCAGCGCACCTTATTAATTGGCGGATTACAGGGGCCGCGGAAACATATTAATAATGAGATGATCCGCGAGGCGACCAAAGCGGCTCACGGTCTCTTCCCGAAACGCCTGTTAATGGAAGCGGTATTTATTGTGGCGAAGCAGTGCGGCGTGGAAAGTATTCAGGCAGTAGGCGATGAGACCCATGTATTTCGCAGCCTGCGTTATCGCCACAGCAAAGGGGATAAATTCTTTGCCAGCTACAGTGAATTCTGGCTGTCGCTGAGTGGTGAAGCGCGCAGGGATGGGATGTTTACGCTGCCGCTGAGCCTGCCGCGTAAAACGCTGGAGGAGATTGCCAGTAAGAAGCGGGCAGAGTATCGCCGCCGTTATGAACTGCTGGATGCGCTGGCGGAGCAGGTTTATGCCGCCGCCGGCGAACGCAAAGCCGATGTCGATCAGGCTGCTGCCTGATCGACCCGTCAGAATGCGGTTTTAGCGAAGCCCGTCATCGCTTTAAGACCCATCTCACGTCCCAGCGCGGTCATTGGATGCACCACCACCAGGCCGCGCACGCTTTTCTTCAGCGCACCCAGATTTGCCTGCTCTTTTTTAGTAATTTCGCGGCTGAAGCCCATCTTCTGCAGCTTCTGCGCTTCGGCACTCAGTTTTTCAACCCGCTGACCGCGCAGACGCTCGATCTCAATGACCAGCGCTTCTTTCTCTTTCAGCAACGCGCCCAGTTTCTCGACATCACCTGATTCCAGTAACTGCGGCTCTTTGCGGTTCAGTGCGTCCAGCTTATCGCTGAGAAGTTTAATTTCGTTCTTTTCTTGCTCTTTCATGACAACAACTCGTTGAGGAAAACAGGCCAAGGATACACCAAATCTGACGTATATTCCCGGCCAGGTTAAGACGAAAAAGGCGTCGTGATGACGCCTGACAGGATTAGCTACCGGACTTTTTAAACGCCTGCTTCATACTGATGCGGGCGATCAGCTCGGTGAGCGACAGGACCATGGTGGATCGCACCATCTGCAGATAGCGCTGCTGCTGCATGCTGCGCAGCTCAGCATCGTCGGTGTGAAACACCGGCGCAGGTGGCCAGGCGGTGACGCAGTGCAGCTCACCAAACGGGCCCAGGATCTCATCGTCGGTAAAACGATAATCGCCGCTGTCGTGATTCAGCTCTTCGCGCAGCGCCAGCAGCAGTTCACCATCTTCATATTCGTGGCGACTGATGACGCCAAGTCCGTAAATCAGCTTCAGGCGAACCGAGAGTTCGCCCAGAGGACCATCGCCCAGCAGCAGCGGTTCTACCGCATATTTCACCGCATAGTCATCTTTACGAAACACTTGCAGCACCAGCAGATTGACGGCCTCAGCCAATAGCTCAACGGCGGCGATCAGAAAGCTTCTCACCGAACGACCGGCGTTCAGGCGCTCAAGCACCCGGTTCTCAAAAGCCTGCTTCTCTTCCATTATTGCCTGCATGGGTTCAATACCGCCGTCGGGCGCAGGTGAACTGCGCCCGGCTTGCATCACTAACACGCGCGCATTATGCCATAGCGTGCCAGGCGCTCACCACAGAAGCCACCACTTCGCTGTCAGCATCCAGCCCTGAAATCTCAGCCAGGGTCGCCTGTGGGCCTTTTTCAGCCAGCAGTGTAGCCAGCTCCTGCGCCTGGGGGTCCTGATCGCTGCGATAGTGCATTGCGGCGGCAATGCCCTGCACCAGGCTGGCGTGCGGCAAACCATACTCCAGCGTGCCCAGCGTCGGCTTGATCAGGCGATCGCCCGCGCTGAGTTTACGCAGCGGCTGACGGCCCACGCGCTCCACATCATCTTTCAGATACGGATTCTCAAAACGACCCAGAATCTTCCGGATGTAGGCCGCATGCTTCTCCGCGTCAAAACCGTAACGCTTGATCAGCACCGCGCCGCTCTCTTCCATTGCGCCTTTCACCACGGCCCGGATTTTTTCGTCGAGGATGGCGTCGCGAATGGTCTGGTGACCGGCCAGCTGGCCGAGGTAGGCGGTAATGGCGTGACCGGTGTTCAGGGTAAAGAGTTTACGCTCAACAAAGGCCATCAGATTATCAGTCAGCTCCATGCCCGGAATGGTCGGCAGGTCGCCTTTAAACTGAGTTTTATCGACGATCCATTCGCTGAAGGTCTCAACGGTCACTTCCAACGGATCGGTGCTGCCTGCTTCAGACGGGGGCACGATGCGATCGACAGCGGAATCCACAAAGCCGACATGCTGCTCCAGCCAGGCGTGATACTGCTCCGGCAAGGCTTTCAGCACGTGCTGTTTCAGCTGGCTGGTGCCGCGCACCATATTTTCACAGGCGATGATATTTAACGGACGGGTGTTGCCGTTGTCGCTGCGTTTTGTCAGCCCTTTAGCCACACTGCCGGCAATACGCTCCAGAATCTGCGGACCCACGGCGGTGGTGACCAGATCGACTTCAGACACCAGGGTGATGATCTCATCGCTGGTGCTGTTGACCGCACTGACGCCTTTAACGGTTTCCACTTTGGCCTGCTCGCCAACCACATGAACGGGATACTCATGACGCGCGTTCAGTGCATCCAGCACCGTCTGATTCACATCAGCAAAAACCAGTTCGATACCTGCATCAGCCAGTAATTTGCCGATAAAGCCGCGACCAATGTTTCCTGCTCCGAAATGTAACGCTTTCATAATTTTTGACCCATATCAAATGACGATGGGGCGGGCAAACCCGCCCCAGGAAATCGGGACGGGCATGACCGCCCCAGGGAAAATAATTGCTATAAATTACGCGATTACAGGCTTACCTGACAGCAAATCCAGCACTTCCTGGACGCTGGTGGTATTCGCCAGCTTCTCAATCACGCTGTCATCATCCAGCGCGTTGGTCAGGCTGGTGATCACCTGGATGTGCTCGTTGTTGCGGGCCGCAATACCAATCACCAGGCGCGCCACATCGTCCGGCTCTTCGCCGAACAGAACGCCTGCCGGATACTGACAGAACACTACGCCGGTTTTCAGCACGCGATCTTTCGCTTCAACCGTGCCGTGTGGTACTGCGATCGACTCACCGAGATAGGTCGGCGTCAGTTTTTCACGCGCCAGCATCGCATCAATATATTCAGGTTCAACGTAACCACCTTTGACCAGCTGTTCGCCGGCAAAGCGAATCGCCTGCTCTTTGTTGCTGGCGGTCAGACCGAGGAAGACATTATCCGCGCCCAGTTTAAACAGGTGCGCATTGCCTTCATCGTAGCTGTCTGAGAGCGCGGTATTCACCGTCTCACGATGTACGTCGCTGCGGTTCGCCGCCACCAGACGTTCGGTCAGGGTGCTGTAGAGCGCGCTGTCGAGGAAGTTATTCAGCGAGATATGCTGGGCATGTGGCGCCTGGCGAATCGCGCGTTCAGTCAGGTCACGATGCGTAATCACCAGATCGACATCACCCGGCAGGGCGTTGATGGCGGTGTTGGTTACCGACACATTGCTCAGACCGGCGTCCTGCACTTTCTTGCGCAGCACGCCTGCACCCATGGCGCTGGAACCCATACCGGCGTCACAGGCCACGATGATTTTACGCACGTGATGCAGCTCGACGCTCATGGCATCGCTGGCGACGGCGCCGCCCGTTGTGCTCTGGCCTTTAGACTGCGCTTTCATCTCATGCATGCGCTGGGTCGCGGCTTCAATATCGTCATCTTCTTTGACTTTGCTGGTTTTCAGCAGGATAGCGGAAACCACGAAGGAGACGGCGAAGGCTGCAGCGATAGCGGCGATGTTGGCGAAGTAGGCACCTTTTGGCGTCATTGCCAGCACGGCCAGGATAGAACCTGGTGAGGCAGGAGAGACCAGGCCACCGTTCAGCACGGTCAGCGTGAAGACACCGGTCATACCGCCCAGGATAACCGCCAGCAGCAGGCGAGGGGCCATCAGCACATACGGGAAGTAGATCTCATGGATGCCGCCGAGGAAGTGGATAATCGCCGCACCGCCCGCAGACTGTTTAGCACTGCCACGGCCAAAGAACATGTAGGCCATCAGTACGCCCATACCCGGACCCGGGTTGGCTTCGATCAGGAAGAAGATCGACTTACCCGCTTCGCTCGCCTGCTGGATACCCAGCGGTGAGAAAATACCGTGGTTAATGGCGTTGTTCAGGAACAGGATTTTCGCCGGTTCCACGAAGATGGAAGTCAGTGGCAGCAGGTTGTTCTGCACCATCAGATTCACGCCCGCGGCGAGAATGTGTGACAGACCTTCAACCAACGGACCGATTGCCAGGAACGCCAGCAGTGCCAGGATCATCCCGATAATACCGGCCGAGAAGTTGTTAACCAGCATCTCGAAGCCGCTTTTGATTTTGCCGTCAATCGCCCGGTCAAACGACTTAATTGCCCAGCCGCCCAGCGGACCGGCAATCATCGCACCGAGGAACATCGGCATATCTGCACCGACAATCACACCCATGGTCGTAATCGCGCCAACCACGCCGCCGCGATCGCCGCCCACCAGACGCCCACCGGTAAAACCGATCAGCAGAGGCAGCAGGTAGGTGATCATCGGGCCAACCAGTTTTGCCAGCGTTTCGTTAGGGATCCAGCCAGTTGGAATAAACAGTGCGGTGATGATACCCCAGGCGATAAACGCCCCGATGTTCGGCATCACCATATTACTCAGAAAGCGACCAAAGCTCTGTACTTTGACCTTCACTGATGAGGACATAAACCCACCCCTTATTGAGACGCGCTGCAATAGGAGAGCGCGCTTGTTTTTGTTTAGCCACCCCGACGCAAAGCCGGTGGTATTACTGTATGCACGCGGACTCTATCACGCGAATTTGACGCTGCGTAGCGCATGGAGCAAGTGTGATCTGTGTCACTGATTGAGGGTGGTGGAAGGGGTGGTTTGCGTGATTTTGATCACATTTTTGTCGGCATTAATGATCGTTTTGCCTGGATTCTGGCCGGACTGGCAGGTTATCTGTGAGATGAATCACACTTATCGGCAGGGTATTTGTTATATAAATGTGACTTAGATCACAAACTATTTTTGGTCGAAAATGCGCCAGATCACACTTCATTATCCAGGTGACAGGAAGAGAGATGAAAAGGGGAATGAGCCGGGCAGACGAATAACGCCTGCCCGTTAAACGGTTTTACTGCAGACCACCCTGGACGGCAGCCTGTGCCTGAGGAAGTGCCTGCGAATTGGCTGATAAAGTGCTCATCAGCGCGTTATATTGTGAAGCCTGATCCTGCGTCGGGAACTGCACGCCACCATCATTGAAGCTGACACGGTTTCCCTGCGTTTGCAGGAAATCGCCGGCCTGTACGGCACCCTGACTCAGCGCCTGGAGTTTTGGCAGCAGCGGAATCAGCTGATTGGCAGGCACCGTCACCACTTTGTTGTAGGCGGTGTCATAGACTTTTTTCAGGTCATCCGGCTGCTTCAGGGCCGCTTTGCTGCTGTCCGCCTGCATTTTTGCGCTTTCAATCTGCTGGGTAACGATCACCAGTGCGCTGTTCGCCTGACGCAGGGAATCACGACGGCTAAGATAATCCTGCGGAACGCGAATGGCCGAAAGCTCATCCACCACCGGACGCATACCCTGCTCAACGGCCTTGTTCGCCTGCTGTGAGAAGCCATACATGATGGCGTAATCGCTGGCGAAGTTGCCAAAGCTCTGCTTCTGATTCTCGCTGAGGCTGGGCAGATGCTCGCCGCTGCGCATGACGGTGTTCTGGAGGAAATCGATAAATGCTTTGCGCTGCTCGCCTTCTTTATCACCGCACGCGGTGAGTTGCAGCACAATCAGCGCGCCAGCGAGCATCATGCCGCCGCGTGCCATAAGGCGTGTAAGTCCTGAAGCCATGGGTTCAACTCCTGTCGGTGATACTGTCGGATGTCCAGGTAAGAATGGCCTAAAGAATAGAACAAACCCGCATCACGGCACAATGTGAAACCACCTGTGAAACAGACGCTTTCTGAAACGCCGGTTAAAGAACGGGATTGTCTGCGTGTCAGGGCAAGCAGCTTTGCCTGCCATTGCGGGCAAAGCGTGTAGCTGAAAGGCACACTTAGCGACATGACGCGCGCTGGCGCGGCCTTAAAACACTACCGCCTGACCATCTTTGCGACTCTCGCTGGCTGCGATATAGAAGCCCTGCGGATCGCGTACGATTACCTGTGCGCCACCAAAGTTGTAGTTACTCAGAGGGTCTTCCAGCACCACATTGTGCCCCATACGGCGCAGCGTGCTCAGGGTATTGCGATCGAGAGTGGATTCAAACACCACCTCACGTCCCTGTACCACGCGCCAGCGCGGCGCATCAATCGCGGCCTGCGGATTCTGCCGGTGCAGCATAATCCGCAGCGCCAGCTGAACGTGTCCCTGCGCCTGCATCGGGCCGCCCATCACGCCAAACGCCATCAGCGGCTGGCCCTGCTGATCCAGCGCAAAGGCCGGAATGATGGTATGGAAAGGCCGTTTACCGCCCGCCACAACGTTGGGATGCTCCGGGTCGAGTGAAAAGCCTGCGCCACGGTTCTGCAGGCTGATGCCGGTATCGGGTACGACCACGCCAGAGCCAAAGCCCATGTAATTGGACTGGATGAAAGAGACCATCATGCCGCTGGCATCCGCTGCCGCGACATACACCGTGCCGCTTTGCTGCGGTGATCCAAAGCGGAAATCTCCTGCTTTATCAGGGTCGATTAATGCTGCCCGCTGGCGGATGTACTCTTTGCTCAGGAGTAATTCAGCCGGAAATTCAAGGTGATCCTCGTCAGTGACATAACGGTCCAGATCAACCAGCGCCAGTTTCATCGCCTCAATAGAAAGATGCAGCCACTGCGGTGAATCGGGTGCATAGCGATTGATCTCCCACGCTTCCAGAATGCCGAGCGCAATTAAGGTCGCGATCCCCTGACCATTCGGCGGCAGCTCCTGCACCGATCCGCCAGCAAACGGATGCGACAGCAGGGTAACCCAGTCAGCACGATGGTTTTTTAAATCCTCCAGCGTCAGCGCCGCGCCATGTTCGCGGGCGAAGGCCGCCATTTTCTGCGCCAGTGCGCCGCGATAAAAACTTTCACCCTCAGTCTCAGCAATCTCCTGCAGGGTGCGGGCCTGCGCCGGGTTGCGGAACAGCTCACCCGTACGCGGTGGACGGCCCTGCGGCGCAAAGCAGCTGCTGAAGCCAGGCTGATCGCGCAGCTTGTCATAGCCACGCTGCCACAGCTGACCAATCAGCGGAGAGACCGGAAAGCCGTCGCGCGCATAGTCAATTGCCGGTTGCGCCAGGGTGGTCAGCGGTAAGGTGCCGAAGCGCTGCGCCAGCGTCACCCACGCCGAGACGGCGCCCGGCACAGTGACAGACTCCCAGCCGGTTTCAGGCATCGCGCTCAGAGCGGCAAAGCGTTCGGGACGCCAGGCGGCGGGCGCCCGACCTGAAGCATTTAAGCCATGCAACTCGCTGCCGTCCCAGACAATCGCAAACGCATCACTGCCGATGCCGTTTCCGGTCGGCTCCAGCACGGTTAAGGCGATGGCGGTGGCGATAGCCGCATCCACGGCGTTCCCACCCTGTTGCAGCATCCGTAAACCCGCCTGTGCCGCCAGCGGTTGCGAGGTTGCGACGGCATTGCGGCCCATCATCGGCACGCGATGAGAGGGATAGCCGACGTTAAAATCTGTTTCACGCATCGCTTTTCCTTAAAGAGGTCAGGAGTGAATTTTCCCGTCATCAGCACGTGATTCCACCGCTGCACGTTTAGCGCGCAAAGGGCTCGTTTTTAGCCGCCAGCTGCACCGTTATGAGGCGCCAGCCGTTTCGTTAGGATGACTGTTGATTCATCTGAAGATACAGGGGCGTTAAGAGTAAAAGATTTCTCCGCACTGCACTGTGAGCCGCCGCGCGCCAGGGTTCAGGCGCTAACCAGGACTATTCTTAAATTAATCAGAACCGTGAATATAAGTGTTCAGGAAGTAAACCATTGGCGTATATTTTGCACTCACAAGGTGAAGAGGTGTAGTGCTTCACAGAAATGACAATATGCCAGAGAAAAGCTTGATGGCATCCACATAAATCGCAAACACCATTTGATTTTTTTGCACGCTATGCCAGCACAAAAATCAACTGCCTCAGCAGGTTAGAGGTGCTGGAACATTTCCGGCAAACCATAGTGAAAAAAATAATTATAAATTGCGCGGCAAATAGTCAGGTCTCTATCCATACTTAGTCTCCCGGCATTTGTTGCATTGACCTGACATCATTAAAGCAGTGCACCGCAGGCTGTGTCCCGTAATGGTTTTTCTCATAACAAAAACAAACCCTTGCGGGATCCAGCCTGAAACAGGCCCGGTTTCAGAGTCCTGACTTCAGGCTCGTACCTCTCTACTTTCACGTGCTTCATAGTGAGTTTTTAAGGAGTTCTCTATGGAATTAAAAGACCCGATGTTTGAATTGCTCAGCAGCCTTGAGCAGATTGTTTTGACACGTGATGATCGCGCCGCCGAGTTACTTATTCAGCGTCAGCAACCCGCCCAGCCAGAGCCGCAGCGTCTGCGTGAAATGACCGGCATGCAGGTTGATGAATTTGCAAAAGTGATGGGCGTGAGCGTCTCTTCCGTGAAAAGCTGGGAAGCGCGGCGTACCCGTCCTTCCGCGACGGCGCAGAAATTAATGAAGTTATTGCATGCCAATCCCTATCTGGGACGGCAGTTGCTTGAATAATCAGGCATCACGAGAAGAACCCGCCGCTGGCGGGTTTTTTTATGCGCGCATTTCGCTGTATTTAGCGGCCTGTTTCACAAACCAGCTCGCTGGCACGTTGTAGGGAGGCTCCCGCAGTTGGGCAAGGCCGCTTTCAATGATCGTTGACGCCTGTTGCCATAACTGCGCATCACCCTCCTTCAGCAGCGCAATCTGTATCTGTTTTTCCACCAGATAGACCCGAGCAAAGTCAGGATCAAAACGCACAATCGCGCGGGTATTGTCGATGATGTCAGCCAGTTTGATCGTCTGCGCCTCAGGACTGGCGCTGGCCGTATGGCGAAAGTGCGCCAGTTTACGGGCCGCCCGATTTTTTGCCGCTGTGGGTGTGCTGTCGGTCAGCATCTCCACCAGGCTGGCCACGTGCGCACCAAACCGGGCTTCGATATCCCCCAGCGTGGCAGAGGTATCTTCTACGGTGTCGTGCAGCCAGGCGGCGGCTAACATGGCATCGTCATGAGTGACGCTGCGCACCAGCTCCACTACCGCAGCCGGATGAACAATGTAAGGCTCATCGGTATATTTGCGGCGCTGACCGGCACCGGCATGTGCCTCAGTGGCGAAACGACGCGCCCGTTCTTCCAGTGAATCCTGCATGCTATTTCTCCTGACAAAAAGTTTGCTTGCAATTATCTAGCGCGCTATCTATATTAATCATCATGAACTGTGATCAAGATGACAAAAAAGTGAAAACGATGCCACTGTTGGTCGATCAGCAACTCTGTTTTGCGCTTTATTCTGCCAATCTGGCGATGAATAAAGTCTATCGACAGTTGCTGAGCCAGCTCGACATTACCTATCCGCAGTATCTGGTGATGCTGGTGTTGTGGCAGAAAGATGATGTCACGGTGTCAGAGATTGGCGAGCAGCTTTTTTTAGACTCGGCAACATTAACGCCACTGCTGAAGCGGCTGGAAAGCGCAGGTCTGATTAACCGACAGCGCACCCGGCAGGATGAACGCCAGGTTGCGGTAACGCTAACAGAGGCTGGCCGCGCGCTGTGCGTTAAGGCTGAAGCGATTCCTGAAGCGGTTAAATGTGCCACAGCCTGTGACGATGATGCCCTGCTGGCGCTGAAATTACAGCTCGATGGGTTGCGTGATAACCTGAATCAATCACGATAAATATTGCCGACGGATGCGCTGCATCCGTTGAACCTCACCGCCTGATTACGGTTAAATAAGTAGCAGGCGATTAAATAGCGTAACGGAGAAATGTCATGTCTTTAGAACAAGTGGTTTACCGCGCCAAAGCCAAAGCAACCGGTGGTCGCGATGGTCGTGCAACCTCTTCTGACGGTGTACTGGACGTTAAACTGGGCGTGCCAAAAGAGATGGGCGGTGCAGGCGGCGAAGTGACTAACCCTGAGCAGCTGTTTGCTGCAGGCTACTCTGCCTGCTTCCTGGGTGCGATGAAGTTTGTTGCTGGCCGCGACAAAATCGCGATGCCAAAAGATGCGTGGATTGAAGGTGAAGTCGGTATCGGTCCTATCCCTGATGGCTTTGGTATCGAAGCGACCCTGAATATTCATCTGCCAGAGATGGATGAAGCAGAAGCGCAGAAGCTGGTTGATGCGGCGCATATCGTTTGTCCTTACTCAAACGCTACCCGCAACAACATCGACGTTACGCTGAACATCATTCGCTAAGCGTGCCGCGGGCCTGAACCATCAGGCCCGCATTTTTCATTCATCACATCCTCTCTCCTGCTGTTTTCTGCGTCAGCCAGCCAACAGTCACTCTCCGCCATGTACAAAAAATGTGCTAATCCGGTCGACAACGATTATTTTCTGGTCTATCAACCGCGGCCATGTTTTACTGAGCCACCTCGCGTTATAGCCAGTAAATCCGTTCAGAATTTTCCTTCATCTTGTCCGGTCCGCTTATTCAGCGAACTCTGCCGCGTTTCGGCAGTCACATAAAAGATTTAGTCAAGCGCTTCACACCGGAGAAACTCCTTTTTTCATGAATTATATTAAAACCCTGACTCAGCAGAAGTTATCGCTACTGCTGGCGCTCTACCTCGGTATCTTACTGAACTTACCGATTTTCTATCGTCGTTTTGACGGTTTTCTCAGGCAATCCACGGTAACGAACTGGCTCACTGCCGTCACCGAGGTCGTGGCCATTGTGCTGCTGACGTTCTTTCTGATGCGTCTGCTGTCGCTGGGCGGAAAGTGGTTTTATCGCGTGCTGGCCACGATGATTGTTCTGATCTCTGTTGCCGCCGCCTATTACATGGCGTTTTTTAACGTTGTAATTGGCTACGGCATTGTGGCGTCGGTGATGACGACCGATACCGATCTTTCTAAAGAAGTGGTTGGCTACCATTTCATCCTGTGGATGGTTCTGGTCAGCGCGCTGCCGCTGCTGATGATCTGGCGCAACAGGCTGAGCATGACACTGAATGAACAGCTGCGTACGCCAGGGCAGCGCCTGAAACCGACCCTGATTATGCTGCTCTGCGTAGCCCTGGTCTGGCTGCCGATCCGTTATTTCGACAAGCTGCAGAAGCATAATGAAGAGATCACTAACATCGATCTGCCGAGCTACGGCGGTGTGGTCGCCCACTCGTATCTTCCTTCCAACTGGCTGGCGGCTGTGGGACTGTTTGCCTGGACCCGCGTGGATGAGTCGCTAAATAGCGAGGAGCTGCTGGATCCGGCGAAGAAGTTTACCTACGTTGCGCCTGCCGGTCTGGACGATACCTATGTGGTGTTTGTGATTGGCGAAACCACCCGCTGGGATCACATGGGAATGCTGGGTTATGAGCGCGACACGACGCCTAAGCTGTCGAAAGAGAAGAACCTGGTCGCGTTCCGCGGCGAGTCCTGTGATACCGCGACGAAGCTGTCGCTGCGCTGCATGTTCGTACGCGAAGGCGGTACCATGGATAACCCTGGCCGCACGCTGAAAGAGCAGAATGTGTTTGCGGTGATGAAAGAGCTGGGCTTCACCTCTGAGCTGTTTGCGATGCAGAGTGAAGTCTGGTTCTACGACAACGTCAATGCCAACAACTTTGCTTTCCGTGAGCAGATTGGTTCAGAGAAACGCAATCAGGGCAAAGCGGTCGATGACATGCTGCTGGTGCCGGAGATGAAAGCGTCACTGGATCGTTTTCCGAAAGGTAAGCATCTGGTGGTGCTGCACACCAAAGGTTCGCACTATCTTTATTCACAGCGTTATCCGCGTAGCTTCGCGAAGTATCAGCCGGAGTGTATGGGCGTCGATGAGACCTGCAGCAAAGCGCAGTTGATTAACGCTTATGACAACTCGGTGCTGTATGTCGATAGCATGCTGGATAGCGTGCTGGATCAGCTGCGTGATAAGAAGGCGATCGTCTTCTATGCTGCTGATCACGGTGAGTCGATCAGCGAAAATATGCACCTGCACGGTACGCCGCGTGAGATGGCACCGCCGGAGCAGTTCCGTGTGCCGATGATGGTCTGGGCGTCAGATAAGTATCTGGAAGATAGTCAGAACCGCAGCAACTTCGAGCGCCTGCAGGCGCAACAACGTGTGGGCCGCACGCATCGTCACGTTGAGTTGTTCGATACCATCCTGGGCTGTCTGGGCTACACCTCGCCAGATGGCGGCATTAACCCGGCCAACAACTGGTGTCAGGCACCGGCTAAAGGTCAGGCTAAAGCGCTGTAATAGTGAGCGAAAAGGGCAGGGCAGGTGGTTAATTTCCGGTAACCGCGTGCTTTCCAGGCGATTGGCGGCAAAAGCATAAAAAGCGGTTGACGCTGATCGGGGGTAGCAGTAACATGCGCCCCCATCGGCGAGTAGCGCAGCTTGGTAGCGCAACTGGTTTGGGACCAGTGGGTCGGAGGTTCGAATCCTCTCTCGCCGACCATATTTAAGAAACCTGTCTGAAAAGACAGGTTTTTTTTCGTCTGTAGAAAAGTGATTTGCAGGCAAAGAATTAGCGCTGTGCGGGCTTCAGGCGGCTGACAGGTTTAAACCCGAGTGAATCTGACCGCAGCACATGAACACAAGGCAGAGGGAACACAGGCAGAGGAGGAAAGCGTCCCACGCCAGGGACGGCGTGGGCCGAGCGTCCAGGGATGGTTTAAGCGCCTTTCCGATCTGCCCGTGTTCCCAAAGCAGATCTCAATTTGACCGCTGAGCATGCCAGGGATGGCGATTACGCACCTCATCCCTGTGGTGCGCCCGTTGCCGGGCCAACGCGTTGCGTTGTTCAAAAACGCTCCCGGCGTTTTTATCCGGGCGGCGCGATGCTTTGCTGCAGGCGTATGCTCCCTTCGCTTCACGTCTGGCAGACGCATTTGAAACTTACAAAGCACTTCAGACGGCTGAAAGATTTAAACCCTGGGAATCTGACCGCAGCGCATAAACACAAGGCGGAGGGAACACGGGCAGAGGAGGAAAGCGTCCCACGCCAGGGACGGCGTGGGACGAGCGTCCAGGGATGGTTTAAGCGCCTTTCCGATCTGCCCGTGTTCCCGAAGCAGATCTCGATCTTAACGCCACTCCCGCTTACCACATTTTGTTTTGTTGCCCGCCTCGCTGCCTTCCAAAAAGTTCCAGTAAACTCCATCCGCCGCGCATTTCGCTTACCCGCCGTTATTATTACCCCTTTCCCGCTGTCAGGCCTTGCCCTGTAAGAGTTACGATCATAATTCGCGACACATTCTTCTTATGACCGAAAGCGGCAACATGCTGATTTCTTATGCTTCTTTCCCAGCATATTCCGCTGGTTGAACGTCATAACGCACGGTGAATCGTTCAGTTATTCAACATTTGCCGGTAAAAGTTTTAAGTTTTTTAGCGGTGAGAATCACTAGCGATAGAGCTGCTATCCAGCACAATGCACGGAATTCAGACCAGCTACGCTGTGTATTGTATGGCTTTCAGACAGAAACGGTTTTTATTACCGTTGCATGCTATTCCTCACACTCTGTGTAAATAAGTAACC
Organism: Pantoea sp. 9140; assembly: GCF_000745295.1. Lineage (NCBI taxonomy): Bacteria > Pseudomonadati > Pseudomonadota > Gammaproteobacteria > Enterobacterales > Erwiniaceae > Pantoea > Pantoea sp. 9140. The sequence continues at coordinate 3,930,523 of NZ_JQNO01000001.1, forward strand.
GTTGTATTGACGTTCTTTGCAACTGTTGACAAATTGATGCGTCAATAAACGCGCAGTTACGGAATTTTCTGAATGCACAATCTGCGTCAGAAAAAACATAAAAAAACGCAGCGCGCGTTAACCACCTGTTCGGTGGTACGCCTGAACCGCATAAAAAAATCAGAGGTCGGGCAATACACACAACATCACATCACAATGGAGCAAAAGCATGATCAACTCCCTGGCTAAATCCGGGATGCTGAAGGTCGGTCTCAGCCTGATTGCTATGACTGTCGCCGCCGGTGTTCAGGCAAAAACCCTCGTTTACTGTTCAGAAGGTTCTCCGGAAGGCTTTAACCCGCAGTTGTTCACCTCGGGCACCACCTACGATGCCAGCTCACGTCAGATCTACAACCGACTGGTTGAGTTCACTATTGGCACCACCGAACTGCACGCTGCGCTGGCAGAGAAGTGGGATGTCAGTGAAGACGGTAAAACCTACACCTTCCACCTGCGTAAAGGTGTGAAGTGGCAGACCACCAAAGATTTCAAACCGACGCGCGACTTCAATGCGGATGATGTGGTGTTCACCTTTGAGCGCCAGCTGGATAAAAACAACGCCTACCACGGCGTCTCCGGCGGCAGCTACGAATACTTCGAAGGCATGGACATGCCAAAGCTGATCAGCAAAATCGAAAAAGTGGACGAGAATACCGTTCGCTTCGTGCTGACCCGCCCTGAATCTCCGTTCCTTGCTGACCTCGGCATGGACTTCGCCTCGATTCTGTCGAAAGAGTATGCAGACAACATGCTGAAAGCGGGCACCCCGCAAAACGTCGACCTGAACCCGGTCGGTACCGGCCCGTTCCAGCTGCTGCAGTATCAGAAAGATTCGCGCATCCTTTACAAAGCTAACCCGGATTACTGGGGCACCAAGCCAAAAATCGATCGCTTAGTCTTCTCCATTACCCCGGATGCGTCGGTGCGCTACGCCAAGCTGCAGAAGGGCGAATGTCAGGTCATGCCATATCCGAACCCGGCTGACATTGCGCGTATGAAGCAGGACAAAAACATCAACCTGTATGAGCAGGCTGGCCTGAACGTCGGCTATCTGTCGTACAACGTTGAGAAAAAACCGCTGGATAACCTGAAAGTGCGTCAGGCACTGACCATGGCGGTCAACAAAAAAGCGATTATCGACGCCGTTTACCAGGGTGCAGGCCAGCCGGCTAAAAACCTGATCCCACCAACGATGTGGGGCTATAACGACGACGTAAAAGACTACGCCTACGATCCTGAGAAAGCCAAAGCGCTGCTGAAAGAAGCGGGCATGGCAGACGGTTTCTCCATCGACCTGTGGGCAATGCCGGTTCAGCGTCCGTACAACCCGAACGCACGCCGCATGGCTGAGATGATTCAGAGCGACTGGGCGAAGATTGGCGTCAAAGCCAAAATCGTCACCTACGAGTGGGGCGAATATCTGAAGCGTGCCAAAGCGGGTGAGCACCAGACCGTCATGATGGGCTGGACCGGCGATAATGGGGATCCGGATAACTTCCTGGCCACCCTGTTCAGCTGCTCAGCGGCCAAAGATGGCTCTAACTACTCGCGCTGGTGTGATAAATCCTTCGAGGATCAGATTCAGCCCGCTCGCGCCACCGCCGATCAGGCGAAGCGTATCGAGTACTACAAGCAGGCTCAGGTTGTAATGCATGACCAGGCACCGGCGCTGATGATCGCGCACTCAACGGTATACGAACCGGTCAGCAAAAAAGTCTCCGGTTACAAAGTCGATCCGCTGGGCGGACACTACTTTGCTCAGGTAGACATTAAAGAATAATTGTCACCTTTTCCGGGGCGACTGCGCGTCGCCCCGGCTTTATCTCCCTGTTTTACTGGAAACGGTAGAGGCGCAGCCTGTCTGCGTCGCGGTCGGGCCTACCCGATCGTCAGATGTAAGCAATAACAACCCTCGCGGCGACGGTCGCGCGGACAAGAGAGAACCCGGATTATGCTGCAGTTCATACTCCGACGTCTGGGCCTTGTCATCCCAACGTTTATCGGTATTACATTACTCACCTTCGCTTTTGTTCACATGATCCCCGGCGATCCGGTGCTGATCATGGCGGGCGAGCGCGGTATTTCTCCTGAACGTCATGCACAGTTAATGGCGCTGTTAGGTCTGGATCAGCCGCTGTGGAAACAGTACCTGAACTACATTAATGGCGTATTACATGGCGACCTGGGCATTTCACTCAAGAGCCGCATCCCTGTCTGGGATGAGTTTGTTCCGCGCTTCAAAGCGACGCTGGAACTTGGCATCTGCGCCATGATATTTGCCGTGGCTATTGGTATCCCGGTTGGGGTGCTGGCGGCGGTAAAACGCGGTTCAATTTTCGACCACACCGCCGTGGGCATCTCACTGACCGGCTACTCCATGCCAATCTTCTGGTGGGGCATTATGCTGATCATGCTGGTTTCGGTGCAGCTCAACCTGACACCGGTTTCCGGGCGGGTCGGCGACACCGTCTTCCTGGATGACAGCATGCCGCTGACCGGCTTTATGCTGATCGACACCTTCTTCTGGGGTGAGCCGGGCGACTTCCACGATGCGGTGATGCACATGATCCTGCCCGCCATCGTGCTCGGCACCATTCCGCTGGCGGTCATTGTACGAATGACGCGTTCAGCAATGCTCGAAGTACTGGGTGAAGATTACATCCGTACGGCGCGCGCCAAAGGCCTGACGCGGATGCGTGTAATCGTGGTGCATGCACTGCGCAACGCCATGCTGCCGGTGGTGACGGTCATCGGCCTGCAGGTCGGCACGTTGCTGGCCGGGGCGATTCTGACCGAAACCATCTTCTCGTGGCCGGGTCTGGGGCGCTGGCTGATTGAAGCGTTGCAGCGCCGTGACTATCCGGTGGTGCAGGGCGGTGTGCTGCTGACCGCGGTACTGATTATTGTGGTCAACCTGCTGGTTGATCTGTTGTATGGCGTGGTTAACCCGCGCATACGTCACAAGAAATAAGGGGGCATCATGTCTGTTGTTGATCCTGGCAGCGTTACCGTTGCACCCAAGCCGATGACCCCGTTTCAGGAATTCTGGCACTACTTTAAACGTAACAAAGGCGCCGTCGTGGGCCTGGTCTACATCATCATTGTATTGCTGTGTGCCATTTTTGCCGATGTGCTGGCCCCGCATGCGCCTGCTGAGCAGTTCCGCGATGCGCTGCTGCATCCGCCGGTCTGGCAGGAGGGCGGTAACTGGAGCTACATTCTGGGCACCGACGACGTGGGCCGCGATGTGCTGTCGCGTCTGATGTACGGTGCGCGCCTGTCGCTGCTGGTCGGCTGTCTGGTGGTGGTGCTGTCGCTGATTTTCGGCGTGATCTTCGGCCTGCTGGCCGGTTATCTCGGCGGGGTGGTCGATGCCATCATCATGCGCGTGGTCGATATCATGCTGGCGCTGCCAAGCCTGCTGCTGGCGCTGGTGCTGGTCGCCATCTTTGGCCCCTCAATTGTTAACGCCTCTATCGCGCTGACCTTTGTGGCGCTGCCGCACTATATCCGTCTGACCCGCGCGGCAGTGCTGGTGGAGGTGAACCGCGACTATGTGACCGCCTCCGGCGTGGCCGGTGCCGGTATGCTGCGCCAGATGTTTGTGAATATTCTGCCTAACTGCCTTGCACCGCTCATCGTTCAGGCGTCATTAGGTTTCTCCAACGCCATTCTTGATATGGCGGCGTTGGGCTTTCTCGGTATGGGTGCGCAACCGCCAACGCCGGAGTGGGGCACCATGCTCTCCGACGTTCTGCAGTATGCGCAAAGTGCCTGGTGGGTCGTGACCTTCCCTGGATTGGTCATTCTGCTTACCGTGCTGGCATTTAACCTGATGGGCGACGGTTTGCGTGATGCCCTCGACCCGAAACTCAAGCAGTAAAGAGGCACCGAGATGGCGTTATTAAATGTAGACAAACTATCGGTGCATTTCGGCGACGATAAAGCACCGTTCCGTGCGGTTGACCGCATCAGTTATCAGGTTGAGCAGGGCCAGGTCGTTGGTATCGTGGGCGAGTCCGGCTCTGGCAAATCGGTCAGTTCACTGGCGATCATGGGGCTGATCGACTTCCCCGGCAAAGTGATGGCGGAGAAGCTGGAGTTCAACCAGCGCGATCTGAAACGCATCTCCGAACGCGAGCGCCGCCAGCTGGTAGGCGCAGAAGTGGCGATGATTTTTCAGGACCCCATGACCAGCCTGAATCCCTGCTACACCGTGGGCTTCCAGATTATGGAAGCGATCAAGGTGCATCAGGGCGGCAACAAACGCACCCGGCGTCAGCGGGCAATCGACCTGCTGAATCAGGTCGGTATTCCCGATCCGGCGTCACGGCTTGATGTCTATCCGCACCAGCTGTCGGGCGGGATGAGCCAGCGCGTGATGATTGCCATGGCAATCGCCTGCCGGCCAAAGCTGCTGATCGCCGATGAGCCGACGACGGCGCTCGACGTGACCATTCAGGCGCAGATCATCGAACTGCTGCTGGATCTGCAGCGGCAGGAGAACATGGCGCTGATCCTGATTACGCACGATCTGGCGTTAGTGGCAGAAGCGGCGCACCACATTATCGTGATGTATGCCGGACAGGTGGTGGAGAGCGGGAAAGCGACCGATATCTTCAAAGCGCCGCGCCATCCTTATACCCAGGCGCTGCTGCGCGCGCTGCCGGAGTTTGCGGCCGATAAAGCCCGCCTGGCGTCACTGCCAGGTGTGGTGCCGGGCAAATATGACCGCCCGGCTGGCTGTCTGCTTAACCCACGCTGCCCCTATGCGACTGACCTGTGTCGCCAGGAAGAACCGGAACTGCGCACCATTCCAGGACGTCAGTCCAAGTGTCACTATCCGCTGGATGATGCCGGGAGACCCACTTATGAATCATGAAACCACAAAAGATCAGTTCCTGCTGCAGGCGATTGATCTGAAAAAACACTACCCGGTGAAGAAGGGGTTGTTTGGTCAGGAGCGTCTGGTCAAAGCGCTGGATGGCGTCTCTTTTAATCTGGAACGCGGCAAAACGCTGGCGGTCGTCGGCGAGTCAGGCTGTGGTAAATCCACGCTGGGCCGGTTGCTGACGATGATTGAAACCCCGACCGAAGGGCAGCTTTACTGGCACGGTCAGGATCTGCTGAAGCACGATCCCCAGGCGCAGAAGCTGCGTCGTCAGAAAATCCAGATCGTATTCCAGAACCCGTATGGCTCACTCAATCCGCGCAAAAAAGTCAGCCAGATTCTGGAAGAGCCACTGGTGATCAATACCCAGCTGACCAAAGCGGAACGCCGCGAGAAGACGCTGGAGATGATGGCGAAAGTGGGCCTGAAAACCGAGCATTACGATCGCTATCCGCACATGTTCTCAGGCGGTCAGCGTCAGCGTATCGCCATCGCGCGTGGGCTGATGCTCGATCCGGACGTGCTGATTGCCGATGAGCCGGTTTCGGCGCTCGACGTTTCGGTGCGTGCTCAGGTGCTGAACCTGATGATGGATCTGCAGCAGGATATGGGGCTCTCCTACGTCTTTATCTCGCACGATTTGTCGGTAGTAGAACACATTGCCGATGAGGTGATGGTGATGTATCTCGGCCGTTGCGTCGAGAAGGGCAGTAAAGAGGCGATTTTTGCTAACCCGCGCCATCCTTATACCCAGGCTTTGCTGTCAGCGACGCCGCGTCTGAATCCGGACGACCGTCGTGAGCGTATTAAGCTGACCGGCGAGCTGCCCAGCCCGCTTAATCCGCCACCAGGCTGTGCTTTCAATGCGCGCTGCCACCGACGTTTTGGCACCTGCGTGCAGTTACAGCCGAAGCTGAAAAACTACGGTGGTCAGGAGATTGCCTGCTTCGCGGTCGATCAGGATGAGAACCAGCCGGTGGGTGTGGCAGAAAAGGTCAGCTGAGGATTGGCGGCTCAGGCCGTTGATTCGTTGATAGCTCAGGGAGCATACGCCCTTCGCAAAGACGCAAAACGCCTCCGTAGCCCGCGTTGCTTTGCTCCAGGCGTATGCTCCCCTCTCCTGAAGAGGGTTAGCCGTTTGTGCCTCTGATTAGGTAGTGCCATATTCCCTGCGTCCTCACCTCTCTTCTCAGCCAAAGGCGCCTTTCTGGCGCTTTTTTTTATCTCAATTCCGCTGTACACCCCACCGCTGGCGGACCAGCCATCTCGTTTCGGTTATTTCCCGTCTTTTTCCGTTATCAGATTTAACCTTTTTTTCTGCTGGCGATATTCGCAGCGAAAAAAGATAAACACTCCCCATCCCTTATGAGAGCGATCAGGCTTTTTTGCGCCTGCGGCAGTCCGATTGCGGCTTAACATTGCGCTTATCGTGTCCCGCCTGGTTGTGCCAGTGGTTGTCAGAGCGGCTAAGTCTTAAAAATTATTGAAACATCGCAGATTAATTTAACTTAAACATCACTTATTAATTATTGGGGCTAGTCATCTTATATTGGCTTTATTCCGCTGTAAGTGGATCTTTATGATTAAACTATTTTATTGAATCTGCTTTATTTGTAATCAGGTTTTTCTGACTGACATTAAAGGGATGTGTTATATTCCAGGAAAATTCCTCCCTTGTTGCAGGCCACGGCCAATGAAGAATAATTACGATGATTTGCAGCGTTTTAAAGAGAAAACGCAAACGCTCGACATCGACTTTAAAGATATGTCTGGCCAGGCGCAGGAAGCGGCGGAACACAGTAAATGGGCTTTGATTCGCCAGCTGGCGAAAGAGGACCATCAGACTTCACTGGGAGGCGGTCAGCGAATCGACCTGCCGCAGCCTCAGCCGCTGCGCGGGGATGAATTCACCGCGCCACCGCCTGAGTCACCGGCAAGGCCCGCCACACTCAGTGCGCAACCGACGACATCAGCCCGCAGCTTAATTCTCGATAGTCTGTCAGGCAGCAGCCTGCCCGCAGCCCGCACGGCTGAACGTGACCCTTCATCACTGTTTCCGCCACCGCCGCCGCCGCAAAAACGGGTTGCGGCTGAGCCTGTTGCTGTATCACATCCTGAGCGCGTCCGGCCCGCCCTCACGCCTGTCACACCCCATTCTGAACCGGAACGGTTTAGTGCCTTGTTCCGCTCGCGTGACAGCGAACCGTCGAATCTGCCGAAAGAAACTTTACTCAAACCGTTACTGGAGAAGATTGCGCTATGCCGTTAGTTTGTGTGTGCTCGCCGAAGGGAGGCGTGGGGAAAACCACGCTGGCGGCGAATCTGGCCTGGAGTCTGGCGCGTTCCGGTAGCAAAGTTCTGGCTATTGATTTTGATGTGCAGAATGCACTGCGTCTTCACTTTGGCGTGCCGCTGCATGATGGTCGCGGATTTGTGGCGCGCTCAGAAGAGCAGGCGGACTGGAGCCAGTCGATCCTCACCACTGGCGGCAATATCTTTGTCCTGCCTTATGGCGATGTCACCGAGCCACAGCGCGTACGGTTCGAAGAGAACCTGATGAAAGATCCCCACTTTATTAAGCGTGGTCTTGATACGGTACTTAATTATCCCGGTCTGGTCATTGTCGCTGATTTTCCGCCTGGTCCGGGCCCGGCCCTTAAAGCAATGACGGCGCTGGCCGATATGCATTTAGTGGTGATGTTAGCGGATACCGCTTCTGTGTCGTTATTACCGCAGATTGAAGAGAACCGGATGACCGGGAAACCGCTCAATAATAAGCAGGGACACTATTTTATCCTGAACCAGTGCGATAATCGCCGGAATATTAATCGCGATGTCACTGCATTTATGCAGCAGCGTCTGGGCGATAATTTACTGGGCGTGGTTCACCGTGATGAAAGTGTGGGTGAAGCCAATGCTTCCCAGCAGTCCGTATATGATTTCAGTCCTGCCTCAGCAGCGGCATTTGATATTGAACTGATCGCCAAACGGGTCAGCAGCATTCTGAATATCACCGTGGGAAATGGCGAAGTTCAGGCTTCCATCCGCACAAATCATTTTTAGTCGGCTACTGCAGGCGACTGACTTACACAGCTCTTCTCAGGGTGAATCATGAGTAAAATCGGGTTTTACCTGCTGCTGCTGGTGCTTGCACCCGTTGCCGCGGTGATCATCATTACGCCAATGGACAGCCAGAAACAGTATATTTTTGGTCTGATCAGCATTGGCATGATGTTTTTATTGGGTTTCAGCAAGAGCCGCAAAATAACCGTGGTGATGGTGATTCTCTCTGCCCTGATGTCCAGCCGTTATATCTGGTGGCGCACCACTGAGACGCTGCACTTTAATTCCGAAGTCGAGGCGATATTAGGGATTGGCTTATATCTGGCGGAGCTTTACGTCTGGCTGATCTTAATTCTCGGCTTCCTGCAAACCACCTGGCCATTAAAGCGCACCATTGAGCCGTTGCCGGACGATACTCGTCTGTGGCCGACGGTCGATATTTATGTGCCGTCTTACAATGAAAGCCTGGATGTGGTGCGCGATACCGTGCTGGCGGCGCAGTGTATCGACTACCCGCGTGACAAACTCAAAATCTATCTGCTGGATGATGGCAAACGCAGCGAATTTGCCCGCTTTGCGGCGGATGTCGGGGTCGGGTATATCACCCGCGACGACAACAAACATGCCAAAGCCGGGAACCTCAACCATGCGATGAAAATCACCAAAGGTGAGCTGATTTGCATCTTCGACTGTGACCACGTGGCGACCCGCACCTTCCTGCAGGCGACGGTGGGACCGTTTCTGAAAGATCCGAAGCTGGCGCTGTTGCAGACGCCGCACTACTTCTATTCGCCCGATCCCTTTGAGCGTAACCTGCGCGCTGCGCGCAGCATTCCCAACGAAGGCGCACTGTTTTATGGTCCGGTGCAGCAGGGTAACGATAACTGGAACGCCACCTTCTTCTGCGGCTCCTGTGCGGTAATCCGTCGTTCGGCGCTGGAAGAGATTGGCGGCTTTGCCGTTGAAACGGTCACTGAAGATGCACACACCGCCCTGAAAATGCAGCGCCTGGGCTGGGGCTCAGCGTTTCTGTCGATCCCGCTGGCAGCCGGTCTGGCGACCGAACGTCTGGGTCTGCACATCATCCAGCGAACCCGCTGGGCGCGCGGCATGACGCAGATTTTCCGCGTCGATAACCCGCTGTTTGGCCGTGGCCTGAAGTGGCAGCAGCGTCTTTGCTACCTCAACGCCATGCTGCACTTCCAGTTTGGTCTGCCACGCGTCGTCTTCCTGACCGCGCCGCTGGCTTACCTGCTGTTTAACCTGAATATTATCCACTCGTCGGCGTCGCTGATTTTTGCCTATGTGCTGCCGCACCTGGTGATGTCGCTTTACGTTAACTCGCGCATGAATGGCCGCTTCCGTTACACATTCTGGGGTGAGATTTATGAGACGGTGATGTGCTTCCATCTGGTGATCCCGACCATCCTGACGCTGCTGTCGCCGAAACATGGCAAGTTTAACGTGACCGATAAAGGCGGCGTGCTGGATCAGGGCTTCTTCGATTTCCACATCGTGCGTCCGCACGTCATTGTGGCGCTGCTGCTGGGCATCGGGATTGTCGCGGGCGTGGTACGTGCGGTGATGCATGACTATTTTGGCGTCGACCCTTACGTTATTGCGCTTAACGTCGGCTGGGCGATTTTCAGCCTGATCATTCTGATGGCGGCGATTGCCGTAGCGCGCGAAACCAAACAGGTGCGTAAAACCATCCGCGTTGACGTACAAATCCCGGCGATTATTCACTACGCCAGCGGCATTTCATCACGCACCCTGACCAGCAACCTGTCGATGGGCGGTGCACAACTTGATGCGCCGGATGGCCGTCATGAAATGGATGAAATTGAAGAGATTGATCTGTTGCTGAAATCCGGCGCGATCACCATCCCGGTGAGTAAGATTTCCGGCGATGACGAGAGCATCCGCCTGCGCTTTGAGGCGATGCCGCTGGCGCGCCGTCGCGAACTGGTGCGTGTGGTGCTGGCGCGTGCGGATGCCTGGATCCAGCCGGAGTATAAGCAGGACAACCCGCTGATTTCGCTGGGCACCATTATCCGCACCGTATTTGAGCTGTTCTGGCTGACCTGGAAAGGTCGCCACGATAAACGTAAAAAAGTCGACCCGGTTGCCGCGGCGGCGAAAGAGGATGGCGCGGCATGAAGATCCTGACGCACACGTTGCTGGCCAGTTCACTGACCGCCGCGTTATGGCTGACGCCCGCTGGCGCGGAAACGCCGACAGCGATTGATAACAGCAGTGCCGCGCCGGTAAACAGCGCGGCACCGATGCCACCTGAGGCTACTGCAACCCGCCAGTCAGCTGGTGCCGCCGTCAGTGCGCCGGTAAACGATGCGGCTTCGGCGTCGCCTGATGCTGCTGCAACCTCACAATCTGCTGGTGCCGCCGTCAGTGCGCCGGTAAACAGCGCGGCTCCGGCATCGTCTGATGCCGCTGGAACCTCACAATCTGCTAATGCCGCCGTCAGTGCGCCGGTAAACAGTGCGGCTCCGGCATCGCCTGAGGCTGCTGCAACCGCACAGTCAGCTGATGCCACTGTCATTGCGCCAGCGGAAAACCAGGCGCCGGCCAGCGGTGCGGCGTATGTGACGCCACCTGCAATGTCTGTTAATAATGCTGCCACACCGGATGCCGGTTCAGCGCAGGTGACGGCCCCGGTGAGTGTTGGCGGGTCAGCGACGCCGTCAGTGCCATCTGCGGCCCAGCCCGCAGAATCTGTACCGGCCTCTGCGTCACAGAGTGCAGTACCGGATGCCTCACAGACATCTGCGACCCCATCTTATGCTCCGGCTGCAGAAGCCGCCGCCGCACCTCAGGCGTCAGTAACCGGTGAAGCTTCACCCGCCGCGCCAGCCACCGCTCCGGGGACGAGCAGCGGAGCGGTAACCCAGGACAGCGGCGCACTCTCCGCGGTGCCGCTGCCGCAGGGGCTGAGCAGTGCCGATCCCGCGCTGGAGGCGGCCGCCAGTGCGCTGCCCTACGCGCCAGGCCAGACGACTGCACCGGTTGCAGAACCGCAGATGCCGATCACGGCGGCTATCAATCAGCCGATCAGCAGCGTCATCTCCGTAGCCCAGATGGGCCAGTCGCGCGGTATCACGCTGACCGGCGGCCAGTTACAGTCGGGCATCACCTTTACCCTGCCCGGCGATGAGGTCATTACCAATGCGCGACTGAATCTGACGCTGCGCGTCTCAGCCGCGCTGGCAGCTCGCAATACCTCGCTGCAGCTGATGCTGAATGGTCAGCCGCTCGGTACGCTGCCGCTGGGTGCCACGGACAGCGACGTCAGTGATTATGAGCTGGATATTCCGGCGGCGATGGTGGTGTCGAACAACAACCTCAGTTTTAAAATCAACGATGCGGACAAGCTGCTGTGTGAGAAGGAGAGCGCGCAGCAGTATCAGGTCACCATTCTGCCGAATACCGCGCTGCACCTTGAAGGGCAGAAGCTTAATATCGGTACGCGCCTGCGCAACTTCCCGCGTCCGTTCCTGGATCCGCAGCGGATGACGGCGTCCACCATCACGATGGGCTTTGCCAGTAACGTTTCACCTGATGCGGTCAGCGCGGCGGCACTGGTCGCTTCCTGGCTTGGCATTCAGAGTGATTATCGCGGCATCCGGTTCCCGGTGGTGCGCGGCGAACTGCCGGAAAACAACGGCATCCTGTTTGGTCATCCTGGCGATCGAATCGGCACCCTGACGTTCCCGGCCAGTCATGGCCCGATGCTGCAGGTGGTGGATAACCCCAGTAATCCGGTTTACAAATTACTGCTGGTCAGTGGTAACAATGACGAGCAGCTGCGTCAGGCGGCGAACCGTCTGACAACCCAGCCATTCACCACCGATGAGAGCCAGCTGCAGGTTCCTGTACAGACCATTGGCAACCGCAAACCTTACGATGCGCCACGCTGGATTAACACTGACCGCCCGGTCCGCCTGAGCGAACTGCTGCGTAAAGATCAGAGCCTGACCAGCAGCGGCATCTGGCATGACGCGCTGCGGGTTAACTTCCGTGCCGCGCCGGATCTGTTCCTGTGGGATGGCGACACGGTGCCGGTTAATCTGCACTATCGCTTCCCGTCTGAAAGCTGGATTGATGAGGACAACTCGTTCCTTAACGTCATGCTCAACGGCACCTTCCTGCGCAACCTGACGGTGAACAAGGTCGGTCTGCTGGAGAACGCCTGGCATCGTTTAGGCGGTGATGCGCGTCAGGAGCAGTATCAGCTGAATCTCGAGCCCTATCTGATCTATGGCGATAACCAGCTGGCGCTCTACTTCAATATCAAACCGCGCGCCGATGCACCCTGCGGTGTGCTCCTGAATAACAACATCAAGAGTCGGATTGAAGAGGACTCGTGGATCGATCTGAGCCATACCCGCCACTTCAGCATGTTGCCGAACCTCTCTTACTTTGTCGGTGCTTCTTTCCCGTTCTCGCGGCTGGCTGACTTTGGCCAGACCACGCTGCTGCTCCCGGAAACACCCAGTAATGCCGAGCTGTCGACGCTGCTGGATCTGGCGGCGCGGGCCGGAACCGCGACCGGCGTAGCGCTGACGCAGAATCAGGTGCTGTTTGGTCTGCCCACTGGCGGCACCCATCTGGCGCGCATCCAGCAGAGCGATCTGCTGGCAGTCAGCACCACCGGCAACAGCGCTTTCAATCAGGCGATGCTGGCGGCGTCACCTTATGATGCCACCAGCAGCACCTTTGGGGTGAAAGAGCCGGACACGCTGGAAAAATTACGCGGCTGGCTGACCGGCGACTGGAGTCGTCAGCAGCTGGATGCAGATCGTTACTTCTCTTCCAACGAAGCATGGCGGGGCTTTCTCAGCTACCGGTCGCCGTGGAATCGCGATCGGCTGGTGGTGATGACGGTGGCAACCAGCGACGATCAGCTGCTGCGACTGCACAACGATTTAAGTTCGGCGCAGATTAACGCCGCAGTGCGTGGCGACACCGCGATTATCACCGATGAAAACGGCATTCGTAGTTTCCGCGTCGGTGCACAGTTCCCCAGCGGCGAGATGCCCTGGTACATGATGGTGGTTTGGTATGCCAACCAGCACTCGGTGCTGCTGGCGGTGGCGGCGATGCTGCTCTCTGCGCTGGTGGGCAGTGCGGCCTGGGTGATGCTGAAGCGTCATGCCTGGCGGCGTCTGAACCCAAAGCAGAGCCATGATTCCGGCAGGAAGTAAGGACAATAATAATGAAAAAAAATCTGTTAAGTGCCGGTATCCGTAAAGCGTTACTGCTGGGAGGCGCGCTGGCTCTGTCGCCGCCGCTGCTGGCGGCGGAAAGCGCTAATCCGGCGTTGCAGGCCCTGTTCGATCAGGCTTCCTACTGGCATCAGAAAGCGCATGACGACCTGGCGAAAGCCTCGCTGCAAAAGGTGCTGATGGTTGAACCCGGCAACACTCAGGCGCTTTATCTGCTGGCCCTCTATTCACAGCAGGGTGGCGACACGGCTGCCGCAACGGAGTATCGCGCCCGTCTCAGCCAGGTCTCCCCCAGCGATCCGCACCTGAGCGAGCTGGATTATGCGCGCCAGATGCAGACCATTCCGCAGGCGCAGCTTTCGCTGGCGCGTCAGCAGGCGCGCAGCGGCAACATTCCGGCGGCGTTACAGACCTGGCGCAACACCTTCAGCGGTAATGAGCCGCCACCGAGCGTCGCGGCGGAATATTATCTTACGATGGCGGGTGACCGTACGCTGCTGCCGCAGGCGGTTGAGGCGCTGCGGCAGTTTGCGGCTCAGCATCCGCAGGACACCGGCGCACGGCTGGCGCTGGGTAAGGCGCTGACTTATCAGGAACCGACCCGTCGCGAAGGCATTGAGGTGCTGAGTTCGCTGGCGAGTGGTAATCAGGATGCCGATCGTTCACTGCGCCAGGCGCTGCTGTGGCTCGGTCCGCAGCCGTCAGACGCGGCCCTCTATCAGACCTGGCAGCAGCGTCATCCGCAGGACTCCGCCGTCATCGACTACTACCGTAAAAATGTCGGTGGCGCAGAAAAAGGAGCCGGATTCAGTGCGCTGAACAGCGGTGACGTCGGCGGAGCACAGACCAGCTTTGAAAAAGTGCTGGGAGCCAATCCCCAGGATGCCGATGCGCTAGCGGGCATGGGCTATGTGGCCCAGCGAGCCGGACGTTATCAGGAAGCGGCTGATTATCTGCAACGCTCTGCTCAGCAGGGCGGCGATCAGGGTTCCTCACGCCAGCAGCAGGCCGACGATGCCCGCTTTTATGCGCAGCTGGCCAGCGCGCAGCAGGCGCTGAAAAACGGCGACAGCGCGCAGGCGCTGACCTTAAGCGAACCGCTGGTCCAGGCTGACGGTGAAAAAGGGCTGGCCGCCAGGCTGTTCCGCGCCGACGTGTTGCGCCGCACCAATCAGCCTGAGCAGGCGGAGCAGATCTATCGCACCATTCTGCAAAGTGATGCGGATAACCGCAGCGCCAAAGAAGGGCTGTTCTACGTTCTGCGTCAGCAGAATCGCAGTGCCGAAGCCAGCACGCTGCTGGGGGCGCTGCCCGACAGCGTGCGTCAGAGCGTGACGCCACGGGCCAATGAAGCGGATGCGCTGCGTCAGCAGGCAAAGCGTCAGCTGGCGGCCGGTAACAATGCCGCTGCCATCGCGACGCTGCAGCAGGGTATTCAGCGCTATCCCTCTGATGGCTGGCTGCGGCTCGATTTAGCCCGGCTCTATCGTCAGCAGGGCGATACGCTGCTGGCGGCCAACGTGATGCAGCCGGTGATGCGCAACGGGGCCAGCACCAGCGAGCTCTATGCCGGTGCGCTGAACGCCAGCGAAAGCGGTGGCTGGCAGCAGGCCAGCGTGTTGCTGGCGCGCATTCCTTCCAATGCGCAGACGGCGGCGATGCGTGAACTGGCGCAGCGGGTGAATTTCAATCTGCAGATGGGCACGGCCGATCAATATCTTGCACAGGGCGCGACGGCCGCCGCCGCCAATACCCTGAAAGCGCTCACGGTCACGCCGCCCGCCAATCCGGTGGATGCCGGAAACCTGGCGCAGAAGCTGGCAAAGGCGGGCGATCTCAGCAGCGCGGTGTCGGTGGTGCGGACGAACCTGCAGCGTGGCGTGCAGGGCAATGCGGGCGATTATGCCGCACAGATGGCGGTGCTGAATCAGGCGGGCCTCGGCGGTGAGGCGCAGCGCTTCCTCAGCAACCCGGAGCTGCAGGCGCGCAGTACCCCGACCCAGCTCGCCGGTATCCGCAACGGTTATCTGATTAACGAAGTGGATCGCCTGCGGCAGCAGCGTCAGTACGCGGTGGCTTATGACAAGCTGATTGGCGCGCTGCAGCAGGATCCGCAGAATCGCGATCTGATGTTCGCGATGGCCCGTCTCTATCAGGACGGCAAGATGAACCGGGATGCGGGCGTAGTCTATGACTACCTGATGACCCAGGATACGCCGACCCAGGATGCGCGCGTCGGGGCCATCAACGTCGCGCTGGCGCAGAACAATGTGCCGCGTGCTAACGCGCTGAGCCGCGGCCTTAACACCACCACGCAGACGCCGGATCGTCTGCTGTTGCTGGCACGTGTCGCCGAAGCCAATGGCAACCATTCACAGGCGATGGCGTATCTGCGTTCGGCACGCGGGCAACTGACTGGCCTGCAGGGCGCGCAGTCTGGCAGTGTGCCGACCGTGGGCGGCCTGGTGCTGGCGGACAATCCGTTTATCAACCGCACCACCTCGCCGGTGGGACGCTCACCGTCCAGCTACGGCACCGTGCTGCCGTGGCAGGCCGTACCGGCGGGCCAGACTGCTGGCGTGACATCACAGGGCGAACCGGCTGCGGGCAGCACAACGGTTTCTCAGCAGTCACAGATTCTGCATGACGTCAACACCATGATGGATTCGCTGCAGGAGAAAACGGCTACCTGGAGTCAGGGCATGGTGCAGGTGCGCGGGCGCGACGGCGAGTCGGGCCTGAGCAAACTGACGGAAGCCAAAGCGCCGCTGACCTTCTCCACCGTGCCGTTTGAAACGGCGCGCCTCGACTTTACCGCCACGCCGGTCTCACTCACGGCAGGCAGTGGCGCCGCCGATGCCTGGCGTCGTTTCGGCACCAATGCGCTGAGCCAGGGCCGCGTTGTGGCCGCAGGCGGCGCGACGGTGAATGACCTGCCCACCGCGACCACCGATTCGCAGACCGCTTCTGGCGTCGAGTTGAATCTGGCGCTGAAGGGCGACAGCTATAAAGTAGATATCGGCAGTACGCCGCTGGGCCAGGATCTCAGTACGCTGGTCGGGGGTGTGCAGTGGTCACCGAAACTCACCGACTTCCTGACGCTGATCCTGACCGGTGAGCGTCGCGCGATTACCGACAGCCTGCTCTCTTACGTCGGCGCAGAAGATAAAGCCAGCGGCAAACGCTGGGGACGCGTCACGAAGAACGGCGCGAACGCCCTGTTAAGCTACGATAATGGCGATGCGGGCTTCTACGCTGGCGGCGGCGCGTACAGCTATCTTGGTGAAAATGTCGCCAGCAACAACAATCTGCAGGCGACTGCCGGAGCGTATGTTCGTCCGTTCCACAGTGACGACCACGAGCTGAAAGTGGGCATGAGTCTGGCGTGGATGGACTTCTCAAAAAACCTCAGCTACTTCAGCTACGGGCAGGGCGGTTACTTCAGCCCGCAGAACTACGCGTCGGTCTCGTTCCCGATAGAGTTCTCACGCAAGTTTGACGATCTCAAAGTGAATATTGGCGGTGCCGCCGGTTATCAGACCTACAGTCAGGATAAGAGCGCGTACTTCCCGGCGGATGCCAGCCTGCAGTCAGAGCTGGAATCTCTTGCCGCCAGCGGCAGCGTGAAAGACGCGTACTACTCTGGTGGCAGTAAAAACGGCATCGGCTATAACCTGCACGCCGGGGCGGACTACAAACTCAATAAAGATGTGACGATTGGCGGCCAGCTGGGTTATGACACCTTTGGTGACTACAACGAAAGCAGCGCCCGGCTCTATGTCCGTTACCTGTTCGGAGAGAAGTAATGAGTGAGCATTCGGGGGTATCACATCCTTATCAGCCGGGCTGGTTTGACCTGGTCAGCGTGCTGATTGACGGGATGATCGCCAACGCCGGTCAGCAGGAGGCGGAAGCCTTTCTCTACAGGATGGGTGAATCGCTGGCGACCCGCTATCCTTTGCCAGAGTCGCGCACCGTGCAGGATCTGGAGCGCGAGGCCAACCTGCAACTGGCGCGGTTTAACTGGGGCTTTGTGCAGCTTCAGCCGGAAGAGAAGGCGCTGCTGATTGCGTATCACGCCTTACCGGCAGGCGACAATCGCCATTCTCCGGCTGACTGGCAGGCGGCGTTTGGTGCGGTCATCGCCGGGCTTTTTTCAGGCTGGTTGCAGGGCCAGGGCGGCAGCAGAATGGTGCCGGTGACGCTTGAACTCAACGATGGCAGCACGCTGCACTATCGATATCAATAGGATCAGAAATGAAACGTAAGCCATTCTGGATGGGCTGGATCTGCACTGTTTTACTGCTGGCCTGCAGCGCGCAGGCCAATGCCAGCGGCTGGGATACCTTTAAAAGTCGTTTTCTGACCGCCGAAGGGCGGATCACGGATACCGCCAATAACAATGTCAGTCACACCGAAGGTCAGGGGTATGGCATGTTGCTGGCGGTGGCCAACAACGATCGCGCCACCTTTGATCGGCTGTGGCAGTGGACACGCACTCAGCTGCGTAATCCGCAGACCGATCTCTTCTACTGGCGCTATGTGCCGGGCAGTGACAACCCGGTTGCCGACAAAAATAACGCCTCGGATGGCGATGTGCTGCTGGCATGGGCGCTACAGCGCGCCGCACAGAAATGGCAGGTGGAGAGTTACCAGCAGGAGTCAGACCGCATTCAGCGCGCGATCATCAAGCTGGATGTCACGAGCTTCGGCGGCCATACCGTCCTGCTGCCGGGCGCGCAGGGCTTCAATAAAACCAGCTATGTGGTGCTGAATCCTTCGTACTTCCTGTTTCAGGCGTGGCGGGAGTTTGGCGAGCGCAGTCATCTGCAGGTCTGGGATAAGCTGATTAACGATGGTTTTGATCTGCTGGGTAAGCTGAGCTTTGGTAAAACCGGCCTGCCGCTGGACTGGATCGCGCTGAATGCGGATGGGTCGGTTGCGCCAGCGGTGGGTTACTCAAACCGCTTCAGCTACGACGCGATCCGCGTGCCGCTGAACATCTGGTGGTACGATCCGCACAGTCTGGCGCTGGTGCCGTTTCAGCGCGTCTGGCAGGGTTACAGCCGCATGCTGACCCCCGCCTGGTTCGATGTGCTGGCGAATGCACCAGCCCCTTACCATCTTGAGGGCGGTCTGCTGGCGGTGCGTGACCTGACGCTGAATGAGACCGGCTATCTGAGCGATAAGCTGGCTGCCGATCAGAACTACTTCTCTGCCAGCCTGCAGCTGCTGACCTGGCAGGCGTTTCAGGAGAAGCGCTGATCAATCGCAGAACGGCGGCGCTGGCCGCCGTTCTGGAGCTGATAACCCGGTGTGTCAGGCGCTGAGTCGCGCCTGACACACTCTTCTGCTATCCGGCAATAATGCGTTACTGCGGATAGGGCACCCAGTCGCCGCCGTTGAGCCTGATCCAGGGCTTGCCCTGATACATCATCACCACCGCCCCGTCGTTTTCCGACACCACCGGCGTCTGCGGCAGCTTGTCGGTCAATACCGACATATTCACATTCGGCGCATTAAATACCTGTCCATCCACCACCCGCGACACAATTTCTGAGATCGCCAGCAGGCTGGTCGGTGCATCAATATTGAGAGGCTGACCCTGATGCGGGGCTTTCATGCCGACAAACTTAATCCCCACCGGCACATGCGTAATGGCAGGGCTGGGAATATCCCGCAGGCCTGACATCTGCATCTTATCGCCTTCAAGTGCGGCACCATGCTCCGGCACCACCAGCACCATCACCCGGCGGCCCGACTTCTCCAGCTGGGTGAGGAAGACATCGATTTGATCAAACAGCAGCTGAGCGCGCGGCTTCCACGGGGCAGTCTGGGTGCTGCCCAGCTCACGGGTACCGTCGTGCAGCGGGATCAGGTTGTAGAAGGTGGCGCTGCGTGCATCGCTGCTCTTGCTGCGATCGTCAAGCCAGCGCTGCATCAGCTGCGCATCGTTAAGCACCGGCGAGCCGTCGAATGAGGTCAGCTCCGGGGCAATGCCCGCCTGCGACATCAGCGGTGCCTGAATATCGCCGCCCTCGCGCAGTTCCTTGAGATAGTTACCGAACACGCCGGTGTGATCCATCATCAGCTGCTCTTTAAAGCCCAGCTTCGCCAGATTATCGAACAGATAACAGCGAGAATCGGTGGGTTTGTAGAGTTCGCTGTGCGAAGTCTGACCGCAGCTGGCACGCAGCAGACGGATCCCCGCCGGTCCGCTGTAACTGGTGGCGGAGTTATAGTTGGTCAGCATGATATCGAAATGCTGCCACAGCGGATGATTACGCAGCTGGGAGGCATCCATGTCGGACCAGGCGAGTGAACAGATGTTGATCACCAGGATGTCGAACGGCTGCGAATCGGCCGGCAGGCTGTCAGGGAAATGGGTGACGCGCTTGCGCTCACTCTCATAAAAACGGCTGAGCCAGGCGGTCAGGCTGGCGCTGGTGGGCGCGGCTGACTGATCGAGGCCATCCGGCACCGCCGCCGCCTGGCTGGCAGCAGCCGGTGTCTGATTCAGCACCACCTGCGGGGTTGTCCCGCGGGTCGGCAGCAGCGACATCGCCGGACCCGCAATGGTCAGCACGTTGAGCCAGATCAGCATCAGTGAAACCAGCACGGTGATGCGAATCCACTGCGAAATAAACAGATAGAGCACCAGCAGAACAAACAGGGCACCCACCATTTGCCAGTTGATAAAACGGTCAGCCAGATCGAGCAGGTAAGCACCCGAGAAGCCCGCCAGCTGATCGCCCTGGCTGAGAATGCTGCTGAGTCCCGGCAGCCAGGTATCATGCCAGAACAGCGCGAAGCCAACAGGGATCGAGACCCAGTGGCGCAGGCGATGCAGGCGAACCGACGGCAGCGGGAAGAGCAGCCAGGCGAGAAACACCAGATTGCTCAAAGCATGAAAGTTGAGGTAGCCGTACCACAGCAGAGCAAATTTGACTAAAAAGTAGAAGTTCCAGCCGCCCAGTCCGCGCCAGCAGGACCACAAACGGGAAGAGTGGGCCGCAGCGGGTTGATCATTTTTCATTAATTTTTGCATCCGTTTTTGGAGATTGACGCTGCCAGTGACCTTCAGACTTCAGCGCGCGAGCAGGCAACAGCCGATTCAGCAGGCCGTTCCAGCGACGCGGCAGCCACTGATGCCAGACCGGCTTTAAAATCAGCAAAATAACAACGATCAGCAGCGCAATCTGTACCCAATCCATCAGGTTCATCGGGATTCATTCTCCGGCAGTAAAGTGATGGGCAGGGGGGCTGAGCGTTCCTGCGTTTCGTGCCGGCTCTCAACGGCAGCACGTGTTGTCTCTGATACCGGCGTCAGATCCTGAATCGCCATGGGCGTCAGTTTCTTAATATTGCTGACTTCCGCAAGAATCTGATTATCCTCGAACCAGACCATTCGGTTTGCAAACAGCTCGTCGTGAGGCAGTGAAAATATATATTTCAATGCTTTATCAAGATCGTTATAGCGGCAGGAGGAGAGAAACAGAATGACGCGATCTTCCAGTACCGTGACCAGATCGCCAAAGCGGCGCGGCTTACAAAGTGTCAGGATCTGCTGCGGTTTAAGCTGTGGCACCGGCCGCAACGCCACCAGCAGGCCCTTATCATTTTCCGGCAGCAAAGTATTACTGATCAACTGGCTGACTGACTGGCAGAAGGCGTCAAGCCGCAGGTAGCCTTTTTCATGCAGAGGCTGCAATGACGCGGTTAACGCCTCAAGACTGGCGGGAACGCGACGGTTAAACACCTGTCCCTGAACGCCTTCCAGCGTGGTCAGAAACCGCGACATGGGCGCGTTGGTCGGCACAATAACGTTTACCCCGCAGGCCAGCAGCAGACGCTCGTCGCTGTAACGCAGGCTGGCACCCATCTCGCGCACCACAATTTTCAGGCCGTTGCCGCGTCCGCGTCGCAGGCTGTGTACAAACTTCGCCAGTTCGTTGATCAGGTCGCTTCGGGTCAGGCTGAAAATAACCGTTGCGGCATTGGCCTGTTGAGCCCGTAACCAGACCTGCTCATTATCATCGAAGAGTTGCCACTGGCGTGAAAGTGGCGGTGCACCCTCAAGCACGATTTTGTCCGCAAGATAATGCTGCTCGTCATTAAGGCTCAGCGGTTCCTGGTTTTCATTTAACGTAAAGAAACGATCTTCTTCACAGCCCAGGCGTATTGCACGATCGGCCAGCAGGCGTTCTGCGGCATACCACCAGTTAATTCTATACTGCCAGCTATCCTGCTGAAAGCCCAAATGCGCCACGCCATCCAGCTGACGAAAATAACGCTGAAGATTATTACTCAGGTTTATTATGGTGGAACCGGACGTCACGATTAACAGCGTGAGTTTTCTTTTATGCAGCGTGTGGCGCATACCCTTTATCCACCGCGTTAATTCTGCGTCATCGAGCTTATCCCATTGCGCTGCGCTGCTGTTAAATATCACCAGGCCGTTTTTACTGCCGAGCGTGCGCAGAAAATCACTTTCCAGCTGCAGCAGACTCCGCTTGCTTTTGGAAAGAGAAAACAGCGGGATACGGTCAGGACCGCCGACCGGGTCGGGCGTCAGTAAATCACGCGGCGGCTGATCAGCGCTGATCAGCGTGACGGCCTGCTGATGTGAAATCACCTGTCGAATAAACGTGCGGGCGTCATCCTGACGTGCACAAGTGACCCAATAACAGCCAGGGGTTTGCAATGCCGTTAATTCAGGCTGAACATGCAACAGCCCTAGCGAAAAAGAATTTTTCATATTGAATTCGTTATTTTTCCAGTCCAGGCTAGCTTATTATAGACAGGCCTGGATGTAACCTGAGAAATTTGAACATTGCTAATGACAGGCTGGCTCACAATGTTCTGCAAATGCCGCGTTTCAGGAAATTTTTTCAACGCCCTTTTTTACGCGCAGGCGGTCATTCTGAATCTGACATTGTTTTATTTTTGGCGAAAAGTAATGAAAAACCAAAATCTTTATACCCCTGTCGCCACTGCGGGCGATCGTCAGGATGATATTAGCGCTTTGCGTGACGCCTTTTCTTTGCACTCTTTTCGCTATGTCGACATTGCACGTGAAGAGCGCCTGAAAGAGATTGTGTCGCGCTGGCCGCTGTTAGCGGAAACGCTCCCCAGCCAGCCTGAGCAACCTGACTGATGCCGCTGATAGCGCTTCAGGGCGTGCGGGGCGGCGTTGGCACAACCTCTCTTTGTGCCGGACTCGGCTGGGCGCTCGCGAGCCTCGGCGAGCGGGTCTTGCTGATCGACGGCTCGCCGGTCAGCCAGCTCGGCGTGCATTTTAATCTGCCCGCTCAGCAGGAGAGTGGCTGGATGCAGGCGCTGTGCGATGACGGGGAGTGGCAGCATGCCGCGCTTCGCTATCCCAATGGACCTGATTTGCTTCCACATGGTGTGCTTTCTCATCAGCATGAGTTGACTATTGCCCACCAGAATGAGGCGGTAGCCGCGCCGCTGCTCCAGGCATTGCCGGACCTGCAGGCGCGCTATCAGTGGATTATTTTCGATCTGCCCGCCGATCCCCTGCCGTGGCACGAAACACTCTATCCGGCACTGGACGGTATACTGTGCGTCACTCAGCCAGATGCGAATTGTCATTTACGTCTGAGTCAGCGCCATTTTCCGGCACGTACCCGCTTTATCATCAATCAGTTCAATGCCAACAGCCGTCTGCAGCAGGACCTCCATCAGCTCTGGATGGCTTCGCTGACAGAGCTGATACCGCTGCTGATCCACCGCGATGAGGCGCTGGCTGAATCGCTGATGATGAAGCAGCCAGTTGGTGAATATCGGCCACATGCGTTAGTCAGCGAAGAGATCATCACGCTGGCAAACTGGCTGCTGCTCAACCTGAATGGGGTGAGGTCGTGAACCCGTTGCGCTGGCTGTTGACTGCTCCCGCCTGGCAATCACTGCACAGCGGCTATACCACCGCGCGAGGCAATGGCGCTTCCCGCTTTGCCAGTGCACTCCACCTGTTCTGGTCTGTTCTGGGGCTGATGCTGCTCCGTTTCGAAAGCCCGGCCTGGCAGCGTGTTATTCAGCAGCGCCGCCGCCTTTATCCGCACATTTCTCCGGAGCGTCCGCGTCCGCTGGATATTTTGCGTTATCTGATTCAGACACTCTGGCTGATTGTGATCCGGCTACCGGGTGCGGGCGGGCGCGACGGCGTTAATCGCCTGAGCGTGCTGACTGGCTGGCGGCACCACGGTTATCGCTGGCTGGATAATCTTGTCGCCCGCTCGCAAACCCACAGCATTGATACGCGTCTTGAACAGCGGGTGAAGCGTCTGTCACCGCTGATGCGACGCAGCCTTTTCGTCGTCGTTGCCCTCTTTGCCTCACTGCTGGCACTGCTCTGTATCAGCCAGCCCTTTGGTCTGATGACCCAGTTTATTTTTGTCGTACTGCTCTGGGGGCTGGCGATGCTGGTACGGCGCATCCCGGGGCGTTTCCCCACGATGATGCTCATCGTGCTGTCGCTGACTGTGTCGTGCCGCTACCTCTGGTGGCGCTATACTTCGACGCTGAACTGGGACGATCCGCTGAGCCTGATCTTTGGTCTGCTACTGATTGCAGCAGAGACCTACGCCTGGGTGGTGCTGGTGCTGGGCTATTTCCAGACGCTCTGGCCGCTTAATCGCCAGCCGGTTTCTATGCCGGCGGATCGTTCGCAGTGGCCATCGGTGGACCTGCTGGTGCCGACCTATAACGAACCGCTCAGCGTTGTCAGACCGACGCTCTATGCTGCGCTGGGCATCGACTGGCCGAAAGACCGCCTGACTATCTATCTGCTCGACGACGGCAACCGGCCAGAATTTCGCGACTTTGCTGCCAGCGTGGGTATCAACTATGTCGTGCGTCCCTCTAACGAACATGCCAAGGCGGGCAACATCAACCACGCGCTGAAAAAGTACTGCCGCAGCGACTTCGTCTCGATCTTTGACTGCGACCATGTGCCGACACGCTCATTTTTACAGATGGCCATGGGCTGGTTTATCAAGGATCCCCGGCTGGCGATGCTGCAGACGCCACATCACTTCTTTTCACCCGATCCGTTTGAGCGCAATCTCGGGCGGTTTCGCCGTACGCCTAATGAGGGGTCGCTGTTTTACGGGCTGGTGCAGGACGGTAATGATACCTGGGACGCCACCTTCTTCTGCGGCTCCTGCGCCATTCTGCGTCGCACCGCGCTGGAAGAGATTGGCGGTATTGCCGTCGAAACCGTCACTGAAGATGCCCATACCTCGCTGCGTCTGCACCGGCGTGGCTACACCTCGGCCTACATCCGCATTCCTCAGGCGGCAGGACTGGCAACCGAAAGCCTGTCAGCGCATATCGGGCAGCGTATCCGCTGGGCACGCGGCATGGTGCAGATTTTCCGCCTGGACAACCCGCTGTTTGGTAAAGGGCTGAAGTGGGTGCAGCGGCTCTGTTATGCCAACGCCATGCTGCACTTCCTGTCCGGCATTCCAAGGCTGGTCTTCCTGCTGGCACCGCTGGCATTTTTACTCTGCCACGCCTACATCATCTACGCGCCTGCGCTGGCGATCGCGATTTATGTTTTACCTCACATGCTGCATACCAGCCTCACCAACTCGCGTATCCAGGGGCGCTGGCGTCATTCTTTCTGGAGCGAAGTCTACGAGACGGTGCTGGCCTGGTATATCGCCCGCCCGACTACCGTAGCGTTGTTCAATCCCCACAAAGGCAAGTTTAACGTTACCGCCAAAGGCGGACTGGTTGAGGAGCAGCATCTGGACTGGGTGATCACCAAGCCCTATATGCTGCTGGTGCTGCTCAATCTGGCGGGTGTGCTGATGGCGTTCTGGCGCATACAGCATGGCCCGGCAAACGAGATACTGACGGTATGCGTAAGCCTGATTTGGGTGATTTACAACATGATTATTCTCGGTGGCGCGGTGGCGGTGTCGGTTGAAGCTCGACAGATCCGCGAGGCGCATCGGGTAGAGATTGCCATGCCCGCAGCCATCGCACGTGAAGATGGTCATATGCTGCCCTGTACGCTGCGTGACTACTCTGACGGCGGTGTGGGGCTGGAGATGCGCGAACCGGATGCGCTGCGGGAGAATGAAAAAGTCTGGCTGCTGCTGCGTCGTGGACAGCAGGAGTTCAGCTTTCCGTGCCAGGTTCAGCGTGTCTTTGGCCGTCGGGCGGGTGTCCGTCTGCATCAGCTGACCACCCAGCAACATATTGATTTTATCCAGTGCACCTTCGCCCGTGCTGATACCTGGGCGCTGTGGCAGGACGGTTTTCCGGAGGATAAGCCAGTGCAGAGTCTGGCCGACATCATGATCCTCGGCTTTAAAGGTTATCTGCGCCTGGCGGAATATGGCCCGCCGCAGTTACGTCGGTTGTTTAACCTGCTTACCGCTGGGGTAAGCTGGCTGGCTTCGCTGTTGCCGCAAGGCATCGGACGCGTGCCCGCTTCAAAAAATCTGCATTGAGTTGATGATATGACGACAACAGGAATAAACAGGTGGGTCGCTGCACTGCTGCTGGGCTCGGCAACGCTGAGCAGTGCCGTGGCGCAGGAGAGTGCACCGGTCATGGCTACCGGAGAAACGGCGGTGCAATCGTTGCCGCAGCAGCCTGCCGCGCCGCTGCGTAGCAGTCAGCTGAGCTTTGCTAAGCTGGCCCCGCCGCCGGGCAGCATGACGCTGAGCGGAACGCGCCCCAGCGGGCAGATCGAGTTTGGGGTGCGCAGTGATGAGGTGGTGACACGTGCGCTGCTTAATCTCAGCTACCGGCCGTCGCCTGCGCTGCTGCCCACGCTGTCGCAGCTGAAAGTCTATCTCAATGATGAGCTGGTGAGCCTGATCACCCTGACGCCGGAACAGCCTGGCAAACAGAATCAGGTGCAGTTGGCGATCGATCCCCGTTTTATCACCGACTTTAACCGCGTGCGTTTTGAGCTGGTCGGTCACTACGCCAACATCTGTGAAAATCCGGCTAACAGCACCATCTGGCTCGATATCGGCAAAGAGAGCGGTCTGGATCTGACGCTACAAAAGCTACCGCTGAAAAATGACCTGTCTCATTTCCCGGAGCCCTTTCTTGATACGCGCGACACGCGACCGCTGACTCTGCCGATGGTGTTTGCTGCCCGGCCAGACGTTAACCAGCAGCGTGCCGCCGCGATCCTGGCCTCATGGTTCGGCAGCAAAGCCGCCTGGCGCGGACAGCATTTTCCGGTGCTCTACAATCAGCTGCCGCAACAGCAGCATGCGGTGGTGTTTGCCACCAACGATGCACGCCCGGATTTCCTGAAAAATTTGCCGCCGGTGATGAAGCCGACCGTGGCGATGGTAAGCCAGCCTGACAGTCCTTATGAAAAAATGCTGCTAATCCTGGGACGCAACGACGACGATCTGCTGACGGCGGTGCAGGGGATTGCGCAGGGTGAGCTGCTGTTGCGCGGCGACAGCGCGACCGTCGACCGCGTCACACTGCTGGCACCGCGTCAGCCCTATGATGCGCCAAACTGGGTGCGGACCGATCGCCGCACCACATTTGCTGAGCTGACGCAGTATGAAAACCAGTTACAGTCCGACGGTCTGCAGCCCAACCCGATCAGCCTGACGCTGAACCTGCCGCCCGATCTCTTCCTGGTACGGGCGCGCGGTATCGATATGGATCTGAGCTATCGCTATACCTCGCCTGTCCACCCGGATGGCTCACGGCTGGCCGTTAACCTGAATAATCAGTTTATTCAGGACTACCCGCTGGTGCCGAAAAACACCGCCGGACAGCAACTGCTGCATATTCCGCTGATTCAGGGAATGATGGACAAGAATCATGAGCTGCTGATCCCGGCGCTGCGGCTGGGCGTGGTAAACCAGCTGCGCTTTGATTTTGACTATGCCAATACCTTTATGGGTGGCACCGCCGACGGGCGTTGTGAAACCGTGACGCCGGTAGGACACCATGTTGTGGTGGACGACAGTTCCAGCATCGACTTCTCTGGTTATCGCCACTACATCGAAATGCCCTCATTGCAGAGCTGGGCGAATGCGGGCTTCCCGTTCAGTCGCTACGCCGATCTGGCCCAGACGCTGGTGCTGGTCCAGCCCAATCCCGATGCACAGCAGGTCAGTACGCTGCTGAATGCGCTGGGCAATATGGGCGCGCAGACCGGCTATCCGGCGCTGCGCGTGCAGCTTACCGATGACTGGGGTACGGCGAAAAAGCAGGATGCGGATCTGCTGATGATCGGCGATATCCCCAAAGATCTTCAGGATGACCGCCGGATCACGGCGCTGGTTGATGCCACCGCCAGCTGGCTGAAAACCCCGGCGCGCAGGGTTTCTCAGCCTGTTCAGCCACTGAGCGAGGCTGAAAGAGCAGCGGAAAGCACTACGGCTATTGGGTCACGCGGCCCGCTGGCGACCGTGATCGGTTTCCAGTCGCCGTTTTACGATCAGCGCAGTGTGGTGGCGCTGCTCGCCGATGGCAGTCCGCGCAGCTGGCAGTTGCTTGATGAGGCGCTGGCTGACAGCGGCAAACGCCAGGCGATTTCAGGCTCCACGGCGATTATCCGTGAATCGGGCGTCAACAGCCTGCGCGTTGGAGAGACCTACTTTGTCGGCCATCTGCCGTGGTGGGAGCGTCTCTGGTCGCTGCTCTCTTCACATCCCTTCTGGCTGGCACTCTGTGCGCTCTTTGTGGTGGTGCTGTTCGCGCTGATGACATGGCGTCTGATGCGAATTATTACCCGTCGTCGTTTACTGGATGAAGATGAATAACGCTCAGTTATTGCGGACAGGCATGCTGCTCGGCGCACTAAGTGCGCTGACGGGCATGGCCGTCGCCGCTGACGGATCGGAAGTCTCGCCGGTCGACTGGCTGCTGACCCAGGTCCGTACCGGCGAGTCGACCAACAAATACGATCTGGTACAGCAGTCGCTCTATCGGCTGGAGAAAATCGATCCCGATAATCCCCAGG
Organism: Pantoea sp. 9140; assembly: GCF_000745295.1. Lineage (NCBI taxonomy): Bacteria > Pseudomonadati > Pseudomonadota > Gammaproteobacteria > Enterobacterales > Erwiniaceae > Pantoea > Pantoea sp. 9140. The sequence goes on from NZ_JQNO01000001.1 coordinate 3,958,742, forward strand.
TGCTGGCGGCACGTCTGCGGCTGGCACTGCACCAGGGCGATATCGCCAGCGCGCAGTTGCTGCTGGATCAACTGAAAAAGGTTGCACCTGATTCGGCAGAGACGCGCGAATCAGCTGTCGGCCTGGCGCTGACCTCATCCGATGGACGGCAGCAACTACAGCAGGCGCGTCTGCTTGCCACCTCGGGGCGACTGACCGAGGCGAAAAGCGCTTATGATGCGCTGTTTAACGGCGTCTTCCCCGATCCCAATACCGCCCTGGAGTACTGGCGGCTGCTGGCGCGCCTTCCCGGCCAGGAGAGTGTGGCTTATCAGCAGCTTCAGGCACTGGAACAGCGCTATCCGGGCAATATCGGGGTTGAGCTACAAATTGCACGCATGGCGTTTAATCAGCAGCAGCCAGAAAAGGCGATAGCGCAGCTGAAAAAGCTGGTAAACAGCAACGGCGGGCGTGCCGCTGCTGCCGACCTCTGGCTGCAGCAGATCACCAGTCAGCCGATCAGCGACAGCAGCGTGGCGCAGCTTAAAGCCTATCTGACCGTGTTCACTGAGGGCGATGCGTACCAGCAGGGCGCAGAGGCGCTCGCGAAGCAGCAGACGACACTGGCCGATCCCGCTTATCGGGAAAGGATGCGGGCGCTGGCGCTGGTCGACGCAGGCGATGTGAATAACGCGATAACGACCCTTAACCGGGCGCTGAAAGCGAATCCCGATGATGCCGAATTAATGGGCGCGATGGGACAGACCCAGGCCCGCGCGGGCCATCGTGAGACTGCGATTCTGTGGCTGGAACGCGCCATCAAAGCGGGCCAGCAGAGCACGCTAATCGGCAAATGGCAGTCACTGTTGCAGAGCAATCGCTACTGGCTGGCGATTGAGCAGGGCGATAAAGCGCTGGCACAGCACGATATTGATGCTGCCGAAAAGCACTATCGCGCGGCGCAAACGTATGACAGCAGCGACAGCTATGCCCTGATTGGCCTGGGCGATGTGGCGATGGCCCGCAAAGAGACGGCGGCGGCTGAACAGTTCTGGCAGCGCGCGCGACGGCTGGATGGCACTAATATCACCGCGGTGCGTCGGCTGGCGGGACTGTATCAGACGGTGTCGCCCGCCCGCGAGATGGATTTCATCAATACCTTACCTGCTGCACAGCAGCGCGCACTGGCCGACACGATCCGGACGCTGCGCAGCGACAGCCTGCGCGCGGAAGCGGATGCCCTGGCGCAGCAGGCGCGCTGGTCGCAGGCCGCAGAGAAATATCGTCAGGCGCGCGAGCTGTCACCGGATGACGTCTGGCTCAGTTACCGGCTGGCAGGCGCACTGCGTAACAGCGGAGCCGGACAGCAGGCGGATGCGGTAATGCGCGCACTGCCGCAGCAGCACCCTCAGGACGCCACCGCGCTTTATGCGACCGCACTCTGGTTCTCAGGCAATGATAACAACAGCGAGGCGATGGCCACGCTGCATCGGCTGCCCGACGCGCAGTGGAGCAGCGATATGCGCGAGCTGGCTGACCGCCTGAAGCAGGATCAGATCTTTGCCCAGGCTGAGGCGCTGCGCGCCGCCGGGCAGGAGCAGGCAGCGGTGACGCTGCTTGAGCAGCAGCCGGTTTCTACCCGGCGAGACCTGATGCTGGCCGACTGGGCGCTGGAACGTGGTGAAGCGCCGCAGGCGCTGGCGGAATATCAGCAGGTGCTGTCGCGCCAGCCGGATAACGGCGATGCGGCGCTGGGGCGAATCGAAGCGCTGGTTGCCCTGCAGCGCAACAGCGAAGCCCGCCAGGCCCTGGCGCAACAGCCGCCCGTACAGGCGAGTGTCAATGCGGATCGCCGTGTTGCGCTGGCGTGGCGGGCGGTGGGTGAAACCACGCGGGCTGCTGCGCAGTTTACCGATCTGAAACAGCGCGCCGCCGCGCTGCCGCCTTCGCAGGATAAGACACTGGTGTTTCGTGATGCGGCACGGCTGGAGGGCGCGCAGCAGCAGCCTGAACAGGCACTGGCAGACTATCGTCAGGCGATGACGGCCAGCGGTATCGATAGCAGTGGCAATATCAGCCGTGCAACCCGCAACGATCCCCAGGATGACTGGCTGAAGCGCAGCCTGCGCAGCGACACGGCCGATCTTTATCGTCAGCAGCAGACCACGCTGACGGTGCAGCAGGACTATTCACGCAACAGCGGCACCGGCGGCATCTCTGATTTTACGGCGCACACCACCATGCTGCAGGCGGAACGTCCGTTTGCTGATGGCCGGGGCTTTGTCCGTCTTGATCGGGTGGATGTCTCCGCAGGCACCTTTACCACCCAAAACGGCAACATCGACGCTCTGTTTGGCAGCTGTGACGATGCGAATTCCGGCGGCTGCAGTCGTCAGACCCGCCAGCGCGATGAGGGTACGGCGCTGGCCGCTGGCTGGCATAACGCGACCTGGTCGGCTGACCTCGGTACTACGCCGCTGGGTTTTGAAGTCACGAACTGGACCGGCGGGCTGAGCTGGAAAACCGATGTGAAACAGCTCGGCGTCACACTCACTGCCTCACGCAGGCCGATCGCCAGTTCGCTGCTCTCCTATGCCGGGACGCGCGATCCCGCCGCCAATGGTGGCAAAAGCTGGGGCGGCGTAGTGGCCACGGGCGGCAGCATCGGGCTGAGTTACGATCAGGGCGGGGCGCATGGCGTCTGGGGCGACATCAGTGCGCATCAGATCACCGGTAAAAATGTCGCCGATAACAGCCGCGAGCGGCTGATGGGCGGCTACTACTACAAGCTCATCAACAGCGACAACCGCCGTGCGACCGTCGGGCTGAACAGCATGCTCTGGCACTATCAGAAGGATCTCAGCGATTACACCTTCGGCCAGGGCGGTTACTACAGTCCGCAGCAGTATCTCTCTTTTTCCGTGCCGGTGACCTGGCGGCAGCGGACAGAGAACTGGTCGTTTGATCTGGGCGGCTCCGTCTCCTGGTCCCATTCGAAAACCAGTGCGCAGCAGCGTTATCCGGTTAATCCGGGTTATACCCTGGCCAGTAATCCGTCTTCTGCCAGCAGTTCCGGCGGCGGTACGGGCTATACGCTGCAGGCAGTGATTGAGCGACGGCTGACGTCGAACTGGTTTATTGGTGCGGGTGTCGATATTCAGCAGGCGAAGGATTACACCCCGAGTCATGGTCTGCTCTATGTGCGCTATGCTGCCGACGGCTGGGAAGGCGATCTCGATATGCCGCCACAGCCGCTGATCCCTTACGCAGATTTTAAATAACACGGAACGGGAAAAAGCAGGACTTTTCAGACGGTAAAAAAGTCAGTTTATGGGATATACTGGCGGGCATTGTCCTGTCTGCTATCTGGGCTTTTTTCATCGTCGGGAGAGAATTTTTTTGCGCGTAAGCCGATCACTTACGATAAAGCAGATGGCGACAGTTTCGCTGGTTGCGGTTATCACCATCAGTATCTTTATCGTCATCCAACTGTTTCATTTTGTGCAGCAGCGCAGGATTGACTATGCCCAGCAGATGGAGAATATCGCACACACCGTCCGCCAGCCGCTGTCGGAAGCGGTGCTGCGTGCCGATATTTCTCAGGCCGAACGCATTCTTCATTCACTGAAGCCAGCCGGTATTTTATCGCGCGCCGATGTGGTGCTGCCGAATGCGTTCCAGGCCCTGCACGCCGACTTCGAGACGGAAAAACCGGTGCCGCTTCTGGTGGCCCGCCTGTTTGAGCTGCCGGTGCAGATTACCCTGCCGCTCTATTCGGTGGAAAATACCGGGATGCCGAAGCCGCTGGCCTATCTGGTGTTGCAGGCTAACTCGACGCGCGTCTACCAGTTTATCCTTAGCACGCTCTCGACCATGATCATCACCTACCTGCTACTGGCGCTGATCCTCTCTGTGGCGATCAGCTGGTGCATCAACCGGCTGGTGGTGCATCCGCTGCGCAATCTCTCACGGGAATTGCAGGAGCTGCCACCGCAGTCGATTCTGACGCATAAACTGACCCTGCCGCAGAGCCACCGCGATGACGAAATCGGCATGCTGATCCGCAGCTACAACCGCAATCAGCAGGTGCTGGAGTCGATTCATGACGAGATGAGTCGGCTGACTACCCATTTTGCCGTCACCGATCTGCCTAACCGTACGCTGTTTCTGGCGCTGGTCGAGCAGTTTATGTGCAACCCTGAACAGCCATTGGGTCTGATGGTGATCCGCATTGAAACGCTGCAGGAAGCTAACGGCGTACTGAGCGATGAGCAGCGCGATACGCTGATGCTGACGCTGGTGGAGAAGATCCGGCATACGCTGGATGACCATACCCTGCTGGCACAGACCGGTGTCAGCGACTTCGTGCTGTTAATGAAGCGCGCCAGTAATCCGTTCCGTGCGCTGCGCCTGGCGCGCAACCTGATGATTCGCCTGAATCAGCCGGTCAACCTGCATCAGTTGCAGCTGCGTCCTAACGTCAGTATCGGTCTGGCGCTGCGCGACGATCGGCCGCTGAGCGCGAATGAGCTGCTTGATCGCGCGACCTCGGCGATGATGTCGGCCCGTCATCAGGGCAAAAATCAGATCCTGTTCTTTGACGCCGCGCTGACCGAGCGTGCCCAGAAGCGTCTGACGCAGGAGCATGACATTCTGCAGGGGCTGCACGATGAGCAGTTCGCCCTTTACCTGCAACCTCAGGTGGATATGCGCACCGGCACGTTAACCGGCGCAGAAGCGCTGCTGCGTATGCGCCAGCCAGATGGCAGTTACGGTCTGACCGAAGAGTTTATTGCCAGTGCCGAAGAGATTGGCGTGATTAGCGCGATTGGCCGCTGGGTGTTTGAAGAGGCGTGCCGCATTCTGGCTGGCTGGCAGCGACAGGGCATTATGCTGCCGTTGAGTGTGAATATTTCCGCGGTTCAACTGCGGGATACCGGCGTAGTTTCTCATCTGCAATCTTTGCTGGCGCGCCACCGCATTGCACCTGGTACCCTGGTGCTGGAAGTGACAGAGACGGCTCAGCTTGACGATGCGGAACAGGCGATATCGATGCTGCGACTGTTGCAGCAGACCGGCGTGGCGGTGGCGCTGGATGATTTCGGCATGGGCTATTCCAACCTGAACTATCTCCATCAGCTCAAAGCGTTGCCGGTTAACAAACTGAAGATGGATCGCAGCTTTGTGGCGGCACTGCCGCATGACGACACCATGGTCCGCATCGTGGCGGCCATCGCCGAGATTATTCATCTTGAGGTGATTGCCGAAGGCGTGGAAACGGCAGAGCAGCGCGACTGGCTGCTGGCGCGCGGTATCGCTATCTGTCAGGGCTATCTCTATGCGGAAGCGCTGCCGGTGAGCCGATTCAACCAGACGTGGATCGAAAACTCCTCACTGCCGCAATAATTGCCTGATTCATTGATTTTGCGAGAATTTTAGTTACAAAACCCCTTGCTGAAGCGTTTCAGTTCAGAATTACGATCCCAGGGTTTCCTGGGCGTTTGTCACCCTGTATTAATCACGTAAACAGAGTGTTATTTTCGGGTTACTGTCAGGCGCCACCTCTGTTGCCCGCCAGTCACAATAACGAATCCGACAACATCACCTCACGGCGTTAGTGGACACCTGTTTATGAAAACCTCACTTTTTAAAAGCCTTTACTTCCAGGTGCTGATGGCGATTGGCATCGGCGTTTTGTTAGGCCATTTTTACCCGGAGTTAGGGACTCAGATGAAGCCGCTGGGAGATGGCTTTGTTAAATTAATCAAGATGATTATTGCCCCGGTGATTTTCTGTACCGTGGTGACCGGCATTGCTGGCATGGAAAGCATGAAAGCGGTAGGGCGGACCGGCGCAGTAGCCCTGCTCTATTTTGAAATTGTCAGCACCATCGCGCTGATTATCGGCCTGATCGTGGTGAACGTTGTGCAGCCAGGTGCCGGGATGAACGTTGATCCTGCCACGCTGGACGCCAAAGCCGTGGCGATGTACGCCCAGCAGGCAGAACAGCAGGGCATCGTTCCCTTCCTGCTGGATATTATTCCTAACAGCGTGATTGGCGCCTTTGCCAGCGGCAACATTCTGCAGGTATTGCTGTTCGCCATTCTGTTTGGTTTTGCCCTGCATCGCCTGGGTAACACCGGCACGCTGATTTTCAACGTGATTGAAAATTTCTCAAAAGTGATTTTCGGCATCATTAACATGATCATGCGTCTGGCACCGATAGGAGCATTTGGCGCAATGGCGTTTACTATCGGTAAGTATGGCGTGGGATCACTGGTGCAGCTCGGCCAGCTGATTATCTGCTTCTACATCACCTGCGTGCTGTTTGTGGTGATCGTGCTGGGGCTGATTGCGCGTCTGTTTGCCGGATTCAGCATCTTTAAGTTCATTGCCTATATCAAAGAAGAGCTGCTGATTGTGCTGGGAACCTCCTCTTCCGAGTCTGCGCTGCCGCGTATGCTGGATAAGATGGAGAAACTGGGCTGTAAGAAATCAGTGGTCGGGCTGGTGATCCCCACCGGTTACTCCTTTAACCTCGACGGCACCTCGATTTACCTGACCATGGCGGCGGTATTTATCGCTCAGGCGACCAATGCGCACATGGATATCTTCCATCAGATTACGCTGCTGGTAGTGCTGCTGCTCTCCTCGAAAGGCGCAGCGGGGGTAACCGGAAGCGGATTTATCGTACTGGCGGCGACGCTCTCTGCGGTAGGACATCTGCCGGTGGCGGGTCTGGCGCTGATACTCGGTATTGACCGCTTTATGTCCGAAGCCCGTGCGCTGACTAACCTGATCGGTAACGGTGTGGCGACCGTGGTGGTCGCGAAGTGGGTCGATCAGCTGGATCATAAACAGCTGACCGACACGCTGGCAGGCCGTAATAAGGAGAATAAAGCGTCTGAATCTTCAATTTAATCATTGAATTTCACTTAAATCCCCACAAATGCCCGCTGTCGCTTGCCCTGACAGCGGGCATTTGCATAATGAACCCCACTTGTTTTTTTTGACGTTTTTCACTTCGTTGCGCGACATCCTGAGCTTCCTGTGGTCAAACACTCTGTTGTTGGATAACAGCGCGATTCGGCGCCAGCCGATTCGTTAATAACAGCGGCAATATGCGCCAGTGATAACGATATTTGAATTATTTGAGTAGGGGTTCACATGCAGGGCACCAGAATTCGGCTTTTGGTTGGTGGATTAGTGCTGGCAGGCAGCTTTGGTCTCCAGGCAGAAACGCTGCAACCGGATCCGGCCTGGCAGGAAGGCAAGCTGGATAATGGATTTAACTGGCAGTTACTGGCCACACCGCAGCGCCCCAGTGACCGCATTGAACTGCGGCTGGTGGTGAACACCGGTTCGCTGGTGGAAAGTGCGCAACAGACCGGCTTCAGCCATCTGCTGTCGCGTCTGGCGATGGTGCATAACACGGCGCTCGATACGCAGCAGCAGCGCGCGCTATGGCAACAGGCGATGGATCCTCAGCATCCGCTGCCGCCCGTCATCGCCTCCTATGATTCCACCCAATATAATCTGAGTCTGCCGAATAACCGCCCCGAGCTGCTGAAAGAAGCGCTGAACTGGCTGGCAGCCACGGCAGGCAATATGGCGATCACTGAAGAGGTGGTTAACACCGCGCTGGCCGCTTCCGATCCGGTGGCGACCTGGCCGAAAGATCCGCAGGATGTCTGGTGGCGCTACCGACTGAAAGGCTCCGCGCTGCTGGCGCACGATCCCGCTGCACAGCCCCGTGCGCCGGTTGATTTAACCCAGCTCAGCGATTTTTATCATCAGTGGTACACCCCGGACGCGATGACGCTCTACGTGGTAGGCAACGTCGACAGCCGTAACCTCTCTGAACAGATTAACAAAACCTTCTCGGCGTTAACCGGCAAACGTGAAACCCCTGCGCCACTGCCCACCCTGTCGCCGCTGCCGCACGAGCCGGTGAATCTGGTCAGCAGCAACATGACCCAGGATCGCCTCTCACTGGTGTGGGATACGCCGTGGCAGCCGATCCGTGACTCTCAAAATCTGCAGCGTTACTGGCAGGGCGATCTGGCCCGTGAAGCGCTGTTCTGGCATGTGCAGCGTGCACTCAGCGACAGCAAGGCACAGGGCATCCAGGTCGGATTTGACTGCCGTGTGCTTTACCAGCGTGCGCAGTGTTCCATCAACCTGGATGGGCGCAATGAAAATCTGGCGCAGAATATGAATCTGGTGGCCCGTGAGCTGGCAAACGTGCGTGATAAAGGTTTACCGCAGGAGGAGTTTGATGCGCTGATGGCGCAGAAGCTGCTGGAGCTGAACAAGCTGTTTACCACGTATGCCCGTACCGACACCGATGTGCTGATGAGTCAGCGCCTGCGCTCGCAGCAGAACGCCGTGGTTGATATCGCGCCTGAGCAGTATCAGAAGCTGCGTCAGACTTTCCTGGCCGGCCTGACCCGTGAACAGCTGAACCAGGAGCTGCGCCAGCAGCTGACGCAGGAGCTGATGATGGTTCTGATTCAGCCGGAAGGCGAAGCAGAAACCAACGTGAAGAGCCTGCAAAACAGCTGGGACAAAGTGATGTCACCATCAGCGGCACCGGCGACCAGCAATGAAGCCAGTCCGCCGGATAGCAACGTCAAAGACGTTCCGCCCGCCGCGTAACGTCAGGTTTTTGCCCTGAGCCACTCGGTCACTAACATCGGCCAGCTGGCGAGGGGCAAATCTGCCACGCCACGGATACCAAATCCGTGCCCGCCTTTCTGATAGAAATGCACCTCTGCCGGAACCTTGTGCTCACGCAGCGCGCCGAAAAACGCCATGCTGTGATTCACGGAGACATCATCATCGTCGGCGGCGTGGATTAACAGCGTCGGCGGCACCAGCGGATGAACCCGGGTTTCCATTGAGTAGGCTTCAATCGTTTTCTGATCCGGCCACGCACCCAGCAGGCGGGTTCTGGCACCTTCGTGGGCGATGCCGTCACGCATGCTGATCAGGGGATAGACCAGTACCATCGCATCCGGACGCGGCGAGAAGTTTTCAGCGCCATCCTGCACCGGATAGAGTTTCTCTGCGAAACGCGTGCCCAGACTGGCTGCCACGTGGCCACCCGCCGAAAAGCCCATCATCACAATGTATTTACCGTTCAGGCCACGCTGCGCCCGATCACGCAGGACGCGAACCGCACGCTGTGCATCGGCCAGCGGCGCATCGGGGCCTTCGTGATGCCCGTCGTAGGGCAGACGATAGGTCATGACCGCCAGGGTATAGCCCATGGAGGTAAAGAAGGTCGCCAGCGCGCTGCCTTCACGATCGATCATTACACGCTGATAGCCACCGCCCGGTGCAACCAGCAGGGTAATGCCGTTGGATTCGACCGGATGCCAGATCGCCATCTCCGGGCAACGCACGCCGGTAGCGGCGCGATCGTAAGGCTCATACTCTTTTGCCATATCGACAATCTGCGGTTCGGCGCGGGAGTCGCTGGCGCCTGGCGCATCACCGTGTGGCCAGATATTAATAATTTCTGTGTGCATAAATAGATCCTGATGCGGGGAATATTTTAATTGTTTTGTTCGCGGCCGGAGAGAACAGCGTCCTGCTGTCTTTTGATTAAAAGATGGTCTTTTTTCAGGCGGTCGTCCATCCGAAAAGGGTGAATCTGACCAGATTCGGACTATGCCTGGAGTGAGATCTGTCTGCGTAAATCATTAATTTTAATCAATAAATTATAAGAGGGATTAACGGGGATTGCCGCAGGGTGTCTTTTATTAACCACTAATTTTCAGCTTAAGGTAAATGGTTGGCACGGGCCGCTTTGTTAGCCGCAATTTACCGGATATCACACTGTTTGCTGTTAAGACGACATAATGCTTTTAATGACAGAGTGATCTCCGCCTCGATGCTGAGATGAATGTGCCAGTCTCATTTGGGAATGGTCAGCATCATTGACCATGAGGCAGTTTCCTGTTGGTTGATGCGGTTTAACATAACATCATCCGTCTGTTCACAACGGTAAGATGCATGCCATGTTTGATACCGATCTCTCCACCAGACAAACCTTTGGTCGCCTGTGGCCGACAATTTCTCCCTTCAGGCTGGGACTGCTGGTTGCGGGTGTTGCCCTGATCGTCAATGCTGCTATAGACCCGTTTATGCTGACGTTACTGAAGACGCTGCTGGACGATGTGATTGGCAAAAATAACCACGGCATTCTGGCCTGGATGCCGCTGTTGATTATCGGGCTGATCCTGATCCGCGGTGTCAGCGGCTATATCTCCAGCTACTGCATCTCCTGGGTGTCAGGCAAAGTGGTCATGACCCTGCGGCGTCGGCTGTTCAGTCACATGATGGGCATGCCGGTATCGTTCTTTGATCAGCAATCAACCGGCACGCTGCTCTCCCGTATCAGCTACGACTGCGAACAGGTCGCGTCTTCCTCGTCCGGGTCGCTGGTCACGGTAGTACGTGAAGGGGCCTCGATTCTCGGCCTGTTTGTCATGATGTTCTACTACAGCTGGCAGCTTTCACTGATCCTGCTGGTTCTGGCTCCCATTTTGTCGCTGGCGATCCGCATCGTCTCCCGGCGCTTCCGCCGCATCAGCAAAAATATGCAGAACACCATGAGGCAGGTGACCTCTCATGCAGAGCAGATGCTGAAAGGCCATAAAGAGGTGCTGATGTTCGGCGGTCAGCAGGTTGAGACCGACCGCTTCGGCCAGGTCAGCAACAAAATGCGTCACCAGGGAATGAAAATGGTCTCGGCGACCTCGCTCTCCGATCCGATTATTCAACTGCTCGCCTCCTCCGCACTCGCCTTTGTGCTCTATGGAGTTTCGCGATGTCACCTTTACCTATCCGGAGGCGGAAACACCGGCGCTGCAGCATATCAATCTGACCCTTCCCGCCGGTAAAACCGTGGCGCTGGTCGGCCGTTCCGGTTCGGGTAAATCGACCCTCGCCAGCCTGCTGACGCGCTTTTACGACATCGACAGCGGCGAAATTTTGCTGGATGGGCATGACCTGCGTGATTATTCACTGGCCTCGCTGCGCGAGCAGATGGCGCTGGTCTCTCAGCATGTTCACCTGTTCAACGACACGGTCGCCAACAACATTGCTTATGCCCGCACCGACGTCTTCCGCCGCGAGGAAATTGAAAAGGCGGCAGAGATGGCTCATGCCATGGAATTCATTAATAAAATGGATAACGGACTGGATACGGTGATTGGGGAAAATGGGGTGCTGCTGTCGGGTGGACAGCGTCAGCGCATCGCGATTGCCCGCGCCCTGTTGCGCGACAGCCCGATTCTGATCCTCGACGAAGCGACCTCGGCCCTGGACACCGAGTCTGAACGCGCAATTCAGTCTGCGCTGGAGACGCTGCAACAGAACCGGACCACGCTGATCATCGCTCACCGGCTCTCAACCATTGAAAAAGCAGACGAAATTCTTCTGATTGAAGAGGGGAGAATCGTGGAGCGCGGCTCGCATCAGCAGCTGCTGCAACAGAACGGCGCGTATGCGCGGCTCTATCAGATGCAGTTCAGTCAGCCGCTTTGTGCGTAAGAGGCATGAATGCCCAAAGCTAAAAAATGCGCCCTGGGGCGCATTTTTCGTCATCTACATTCGCAGAGCGATCTTTACGACGCTAACTGCTTCAGTATCACTCAGGCATCGCCGCTACCGGAATAATCGCGCCGCGATGCTGAATCACGGTGCTGGCGGTCAGGTGTCCGCGCTGCGCGGCGGCCTCCGCTGAGGCACCCGTCAGACGACGCGCCAGATATCCGGCACTGAATGAATCGCCAGCGGCTGTCGTATCGATCACTTTCTCTTTCGCCAGATGTACCGCAGGCACCTCGATCAGCGGCGCATCGCCGATAGCGACCAGACAGGAGTCTGCACCCCGCTTAATGACGATTTCGCTGGCACCGGCCTGACGGGTACGCGCAATAACGTCATCGAGTGGCTGCTCGCCCCACAGCAGATGTTCATCATCCAGCGTCAGGAAAGCGATATCGGTACAGTTCAGCATGGCGCGATACGCAGCCTGCGCGCTGGCGCGATCGGCCCATAAACGCGGGCGGTAGTTGTTATCAAAAATCACCCTGCCGCCATTCGCCCGGCAGCGGGCCAGCAATGCCATCAGCTTCTCACGGCTTGCCGGCGGCAGAATCGCCAGACTGATGCCGCTAAGGTAGAGATAATCGTAGTGCGACAGCTGTTCGGCTATCTCTGCGGATTGCGGGCTGTCGAGCCAGTAACGCGCGGCAGCATCACTGCGCCAGTACCAGAAGGTACGCTCGCCATCGGCATCGGTTTCAATCACATACAGGCCCGGCATCTTATTATCGAGGCGCTGAATCAGGTCCGTATTCACCTTTTCCTGCTGCCAGGCGGCGATCATCTGATCGCTGAACGAATCCGTGCCCAGCGCGGTAACATAATCGACCCGTAACTGCTGCTCATCAACCTGGCGGGCAAGATAAACGGCCGTGTTAAGGGTATCGCCGCCAAAGCCCCGCTTAATGTTCTCACCCTTTTCGGACAGCTCAATCATGCATTCGCCGATGATGGCGATTTTCTTCTGCGTCATGGTTTCAGACCTGTAGTGAAATATCGCCTTAGTCTCGCGTCTGGTATGGCAGACGTCAATGATTTTAAAACGGTGTTTTAATTTAACTTAAGGCGCTGAAAGGCCCCGATCCGGGCGATAAGAGCGGCTAATTTCGGCCTGTTTTACCGATTATGCTAACGAATCGGCTGGTAAACTTCCCGTTTTCATACGGCCGCTCCATTCATCTCATTATCACAGGCATTTACGATAATCACTTCAGTCTCCCGTTTTGGAGACGTGTTACCAACCAGGAAAATAGCATGGTGATGGAGAATATTAGCCAATGGCTGCCGTCTTCAACCGACCTTAATCTCCACACGGAAACGCCGCTCTTCTGGCAACAATGTCATCGACGCTATCGGTTTCAGCCGATCTATCGGGTAACCGGTCGGTTACTCGCCATTGAACTGCTGACCGCCGTTTATCATCCCATGGCGCCGGAACGGAATCTCTCGCCTGAAGCCTGGTTTGCCGGACTCGACATCGCTCAGCGCCTGAACGTCGTGTATGAGCAGCTTGAACTTCTCGCCGAATGGACTGCATTTTTTGAACGCAATGATGTGGTCGCCTCGGTCAACATAGACGGCCCCTCACTGCTCGCCATTCAGCATCGACCTGCTATTCGCCAGCTTATCGCCCGGTTGCCCTGGATACGCTTTGAACTCACCGAGCATCAGGTGCTGCCGCAGGAGGAGAAAGTAGCGAAAATTCCTGAGCTGGGGGCGCTGTGGCTGGATGATTTCGGTTCGGGTATGGCCAATTTCTCGGCGCTGACCCAACTCAACTATGATTACATCAAGCTCTCGCGCGACCTGTTTGTTTTGCTGGGCACCACCGATGAAGGACGCAGCCTGTTTTCGATGCTGCTGGCGCTGATCAATCGCTATTGCAACGGCGTCATTGTTGAAGGCGTTGAGACGGAAGCGCAGTGGCAGCAGGTTAAAGTGTCCCCCGCTATCGCGGCCCAGGGCTACTACTTTTCGCGGCCTGTCCCATTTTCTGAACTGAATCATCTCACTATCCAGCTTCCCTGATGCCGTTGCTCGCCGTCTCGACTATCTTTAACGCAGACCGTGAATGTGCAAGGAGAAAGCGTAATGTCGCGTACCGGGAAAATAGTCAGCTGGGTAGCAGGAATTCTGGTGTTATTAATCGTGGTGATCATCGTCGTCATCGCCACCTTTGACTGGAATCGCCTGAAGCCCACCATCAATCAGAAAGTCTCTGCCGAATTAAACCGTCCCTTTGCGATACGGGGAGATCTGGGTATCGACTGGGCAAGAAATCGCGACGAGGCTGGCTGGCGGCGCTGGGTGCCGTGGCCGCAGGTGCACGCGGAAGATATCATGCTGGGCAATCCGCCAGACATTCCTGACGTCACCATGGTGCATCTGCAACGTGTGGATGCCACGCTGTCACCGCTGTCGTTGCTGCATAAAGAGCTGTTTATTCCGTGGATTAAGCTGCAGCGCCCTGATGCCCGGCTGATCCAGACCGCGGATAAAAAGAACAACTGGACCTTTACCCTGGCCAATAGCGACAAAGACGAGAAGAATGCTGCGCCGTCTGCGTGGTCCTTCCGTCTGGATAATATTCTGTTTGATCAGGGACAAATCCGTTATCGCGATGCCGTTAACCGTGCAGATGTCACGGTGCAGGTTAATCCGCTGGGTAAACCAGTGCCTTACGCGCAGATTGCCGGCGGCAACGATCAGCAGAAGGGCGCGGGCGATTTTGTCTTTGGCTGGAAAGCCAGTGGCACCTATAACAACGAGAATCTCAGTGGCGACGGCAAAATCGGCGGCATGCTGTCGCTGCGCAGCCAGAACACTCCGTTCCCGATTCAGGCCGATGTGCGCAACGGCTCCACGCGCGTGCAGGTGACGGGCGGGTTGCAGGATCCGATGAACCTCGGCGGGCTTAACGTGCGGCTGCGCTTCGCAGGCGATACGCTGGCGAATCTCTATGGCCTGACCGGCGTCCTGTTGCCTGACACACCCCCTTATGAAACTGATGGCCATCTGATTGCGAAATTCAATGGCGAAAAAGGTGCGGTCTACCGCTATGAGAAATTCAACGGACACATTGGCGACAGCGATATTCATGGCTCGCTGATTTACACGCAGGGCAAACCCCGTCCGACGCTGACCGGCGAACTGACCTCGGAGCAGCTGCGTATGGCCGATCTGGGGCCGCTGATTGGCGTGGACTCCGGCAAAGGCAGTGAAAAAACCGCGCAGGCCAAAGCCCGTCGCGGTGAGAAATCGAATCAGCCTGCCGACCGCGTGCTGCCGCATGATAAATTTGAGACTAAAAACTGGGACGTGATGGATGCCGATGTGAAGTTCAGCGGCAAACGAATCGAACACAGTAATTCCCTGCCGTTAAGCGATCTCTATACCCACTTACAGCTGAAAAGCGGCGATCTGCTGCTGGATCCGCTGCGCTTTGGTGTGGCAGGCGGCAGTCTCAACAGTACCATCCGGCTGGAGGGCGATCGATCGCCGATGCGTGGCCGGGTTGACCTTCATGTCCGTAAGCTGCAGCTGCGTCAGCTCTTCCCGACGGTGGACGCAATGAAGAACAGCCGTGGTCAGCTCAATGGCGATGCCAGCTTTACCGGCACTGGTAACTCAGTGGCCGATCTGCTGGCGACCAGCAACGGTCAGCTTAAGTTGCTGATGAATGATGGACTGATCAGCCGCAGCCTGATGGAGATTGCCGGACTCAACGTCGGTAACTACGTGGTGGGTAAGCTGTTTGGCGATGACCAGGTGCGTATCAACTGTGCTGCGACCGATCTCAGACTGCAAAACGGTGTGGCGACGCCTAACCTGTTTGTGTTTGATACCGAGAACGCGATTATCAATGTGTCAGGTAATGCGAACTTCGCCAGTGAGCGGCTGGATCTGTCGGTGAATCCGGAGAGCAAGGGCATCCGCATCGTGACGCTGCGCTCCCCGCTCTACGTGCGCGGCACCTTTAAAAATCCGGATGCAGGCGTGAAAGCGGGGCCACTGCTGGCCCGCGGTGCCGCTGCCGTGGCACTGGGTGCGGTCGTCGGTCCGGCAGCGGCCCTGCTGGCCATGATCTCGCCAAGTGATAACGAAGACAATCAGTGCAGCACCGTCCTGCAGCAGATGAAACAGAAGAAGTAACTAGTTGCGGTAGAGCACTTTGATAATGTGATAACCAAAGCCGGTCTTTACCGGCCCGTAAGGCGTCAGCAGCGGGCAGGTAAAGACCGCTTTATCAAAGGCCGGCACCATCTGTCCCTGCCGGAACTCGCCCAGATCGCCCCCCTTACGGCCGGAAGGACAGGTTGAGTGCTTCTTTGCCAGCTCCTGAAAATTGCCGCCTTTCGCCAGTTTCGCCAGAATCTCTTTTGCCAGCGCTTCCTCTCTGACCAGGATGTGTAAAGCCGCCGCGGTTTTCGCCATGTTGGTATCTCGGTTGTGTATAATTGCCGCCCAGTATAAACCCCTTTCTTTTGATTCAATCAGGCGATTTCTTTTATGCGTTTAAACCCCAGCCAACAACGTGCCGTCGAATTTGTTACCGGTCCCTGTCTGGTGCTGGCGGGCGCGGGATCGGGTAAAACCCGCGTGATTACCAACAAAATCGCCCATCTGATTCGTGAATGTGGCTATCAGGCGCGCCACATCGCCGCGGTAACGTTTACCAATAAAGCTTCGCGCGAAATGAAAGAGCGTGTGGCGCAGACGCTGGGCCGCAAAGAGGCGCGCGGCCTGCTGATCTCAACCTTCCATACGCTGGGACTGGAGATCATCAAACGCGAAACGGCGGCGCTGGGCATGAAGTCGAACTTCTCGCTGTTCGACGATCAGGATCAGCTTGCCCTGCTGAAAGAACTGACCAAAGAGTGGCTGGAAGAGGATAAGACGCTGTTGCAGCAGCTTATCTCCACCATCTCGAACTGGAAAAACGATCTGATCGATCCGCAGGGCGCTGCTGCGCAGGCGAAATCACAGCAGGATAATATCTTTGCCCACTGCTATGCCCTCTATAGTCAGCATCTCAAGGCGTGCAACGTGCTGGACTTTGATGACCTGATCCTGCTGCCGACGCTGCTGCTGCAGCGTAATCAGGAAGTGCGTGAGCGCTGGCAGCAGCGTATCCGCTATCTGCTGGTGGATGAGTATCAGGACACCAACACCAGCCAGTATGAGCTGGTTAAGCTGCTGGTTGGCACACGCGCGCGCTTCACGGTCGTCGGCGACGATGACCAGTCGATTTACTCCTGGCGCGGCGCACGGCCGCAGAATCTGGTGCTGCTGAATCAGGATTTCCCGGCGCTGGAGGTGGTGAAGCTGGAGCAGAACTACCGCTCTTCGCAGCGCATCCTGAAGGCGGCCAATATCCTGATTGCCAATAATCCGCACGTCTTTGAGAAGCGGCTCTTTTCGGAGCTGGGGCAGGGCAGCGAGCTGAAAGTGCTGACCGCCAACAGCGAAGAGCATGAGGCGGAGCGGGTCACCGGCGAACTGATCGCGCATCACTTTATTAACCGCACGCAGTACAAAGATTACGCGATTCTGTATCGCGGCAACCATCAGTCACGGACCTTTGAAAAGTTTCTGATGCAGAACCGCATCCCCTATCGCATCTCTGGCGGCACCTCCTTCTTCTCCCGGCCGGAGATTAAAGATCTGCTCGCCTATCTGCGTGTGCTGACCAATCCTGAGGATGACAGCGCGTTTCTGCGCATCGTTAATACGCCGCGCCGCGAGATTGGCCCGGCCACGCTGCAGAAGCTCGGTGAATGGGCCAACCTGCGCAGCAAGAGTCTGTTTAACGCCAGTTTTGATGTCGGTCTGGGGCAGACGCTGAGCGGCCGTGGTCTGGAGCATCTGCAGCGCTTCACCCACTGGCTGAATGAGATTATCCAGCTGAGCGAACGTGAGCCGGTGAATGCCGTCCGCGATTTGATTCGCGGCATCGACTACGAAAGCTGGCTGTTCGAAACCTCGGGCAGCCCCAAAGCCGCCGAAATGCGGATGAAAAACGTCAACACGCTGTTTCAGTGGATGACTGAAATGCTCGAAGGCAGCGATATCGATGAGCCGATGACGCTGGCGCAGGTGGTGACGCGCTTTACCCTGCGCGACATGATGGAGCGCGGTGAAAGCGATGAAGAGCTGGATCAGGTGCAACTGATGACGCTGCACGCCTCTAAAGG
The DNA here is from genome assembly GCF_000745295.1 of Pantoea sp. 9140. Classification (NCBI taxonomy): domain Bacteria; kingdom Pseudomonadati; phylum Pseudomonadota; class Gammaproteobacteria; order Enterobacterales; family Erwiniaceae; genus Pantoea; species Pantoea sp. 9140. The sequence goes on from NZ_JQNO01000001.1 coordinate 3,976,534, forward strand.
TCTGGAGTTCCCCTATGTGTTCCTGGTGGGCATGGAAGAGGGACTGCTGCCGCATCAGAGCAGCATCGATGAGAACAATATCGAAGAGGAGCGTCGCCTGGCTTACGTGGGGATCACGCGGGCGCAGAAAGAACTGACTTTTACCCTGTGTCGCGAACGCCGGCAGTATGGCGAGTTAATCCGGCCAGAACCGAGTCGTTTCCTGCTGGAGCTGCCGCAGGACGATCTGCAATGGGAGACCGAGCGCAAAGTGGTCAGTGCGGAAGAGCGTATGAAAACCGGGCAGAGTCGGGTCGCCGGATTGAGAGCGATGCTGGATAAGGCGAAGAAGAGTTAAACCTCGCAGGAGGCGAAGGAAATTCGCCTCACGCGGGTGCTATTACGACAGGGTTAACAACCAGTGGACGTAAGACTGATAGTGGCTTTCCTGCTCCAGCAGTTCGCTGCGCAGCGGATGCGCCTCCAGCCAGCCTGCGGGCAGGGTCAGATGCAGGGCATCATCGTCTGCCAGTAGCCGCACTGCAGGCAGGGTGTCATCGCGACGGCGGGTGGAGAAAATAATCGCCAGCCGCAGCAGACGGCACATCCGTTCCGCCAGACGCGGCGGCAGCGCGTTTTGCTGAGTCAGCAATGCCAGATCGATGCTGCCGCTCTGATTTTGCAGTAAACAGGCCAGCAGCTTCTTCTGCGCCGGTGTGAAGCCAGGCAGATCGAGGTGACGCACCAGATACGCCGCGTGCTGTGGCGCATGACGGAAGTCGACGCTCAGGCCAATTTCGTGGATCGCGCAGGCGCTGAGCAGCAGCTCACGACAGCGCTGATCCAGCTTCCACGGCGTGGAAACCTGACGGAAAAAACTCTCAGCCAGCTGACGCACGCGGTCTGCCTGTTCGACATCAATGCTGAAACGGCGCTGGACGTTGTGCAGCGTACGGGTACGGATATCGCGGTCAATCGGCAGATGAAGCATGCCGTAAACCAGTCCTTCCCGCAGTGCACCACCAGCCAGCGTCATGCTATCAATGCTGAGCGTCTGGAAGATAGCGATCAGGATCGACAGGCCGCTGGGGAACACCAGTGCCCGTTCCAGCGTCAGTCCTTCAATTTCCAGCTCTTCCAGTTTGCCGCACTGAATGGCGCGCTGCTTCAGCTGCTGCAGTTTATTCAGCGTGATGCGCTCATCCATACCCTGCGCCACCATGATCTCCTGCAGCGCCTGAACCGTGCCGGATGCACCGACACAGGCCTGCCAGCCCTGCGCACGCAGCTGCGCGGCAATCGGCTGGATCATCTCACGGGCCGCCTGCTCAGCCTGGTCGAAGTTCTCTTTTGCCAGATGACGATCGCTGAAGAAGCGCTCCAGCCACGTCACACAGCCCATCGACAGGCTGAACAAGACGGATGCGTGTGAGCCGTCGCCGGTAGCCAGTTCGGTACTGCCGCCGCCGATATCGACCACTAAGCGCTTGTCGGAACCGCCGGTAGTGTGGGCCACGCCCTGATAAATCAGGCGCGCCTCTTCTTCACCGCTGATGACGTTAATGGTACAGCCGAGAATCTGCTGGGCGGTGTCGAGGAAGGTCTGCGCATTGGCAGCCAGACGCAAGGTGGCGGTCGCTACCACGCGAATCTGATCGGGGGGAATATCCTGCAGTTGTTCAGAGAAGAGTCTGAGGCATTGCCAGCCACGCGACATCGCGTCGGCTGACAACAGGTTATTTTTATCCAGACCGGCAGCAAGGCGAACCTTACGCTTAATTTTTGCGACGGTCTGAATACTGCCAGAGACTTCGCGCACCACCAACATATGAAAGCTGTTAGACCCTAAATCGATCGCTGCATAAAGTGACGACGCGCTGAGCATGGTGGCCTAACCTGAACGTTTGCGGTTGTTGTTGCGTGGAGCTCCGCGACGATTGGCGTTATTCCCTCCGCGACGCTGGCCATTGCCGGTACGGCTGCGTTGCAGACGCTTAGGCGGCGGTAAATCGGTTAACAACGCTTCGCTGCTGTACTTGCTGACCGGAATGCTGTGGCCAATGTACTCTTCAATTGAAGGCAGGTTCAGTGCGTACTCTTCACAGGCCAGGCTGATAGAGTGTCCGCTGGCGCCGGCACGACCGGTACGGCCAATACGGTGAACGTAATCTTCACAGTCATCTGGCAGATCGTAGTTAAAGACGTGCGTCACAGCCGGAATGTGCAGGCCGCGAGCGGCTACATCGGTGGCGACCAGAATATCCACATCACCTTTGGTGAAATCATCCAGAATGCGCAGGCGCTTTTTCTGAGCCACGTCGCCGGTCAGCAGACCAACGCGGTGTCCATCGGCAGCCAGATGGCCCCAGATATCTTCACAGCGGTGCTTGGTGTTGGCGAATACAATGGCGCGATCGGGCCACTCTTCTTCCAGCAGGGTCTGCAGCAGGCGCATTTTCTCTTCGTTAGACGGATAGAAAAGCTCTTCCTGAATGCGATGGCCGGTTTTTTGTTCCGGTTCCACTTCGACATATTCAGCACTGTTCATGTGCTCAAACGCCAGTTCACGGACGCGGTAAGAGAGCGTCGCCGAGAACAGCATGCTCAGACGCTGCGTAGCGGGCGGCATGCGTCGGAACAGCCAGCGGATATCTTTAATAAAGCCGAGATCGAACATGCGATCGGCTTCGTCCAGCACCATGACCTGAATGGCGCCGAGATTGACATGATTCTGCTTCGCGTAATCGATCAGGCGGCCGGTGGTTGCCACCAGAATATCAACGCCCTGTTCCAGCACTTTCAGCTGTTTGTCATAACCGTCTCCGCCATAGGCGAGACCCAGTTTCAGGCCGGTTGAGGCGGTAAGGGGTTCGGCATCCGCATGAATCTGTACAGCAAGTTCACGCGTCGGCGCAAGAATTAAAGCCCGTGGCTGGTTAACCTGACGACCTTCCGCCGCAGGATGAGAGAGAAGATGATGAAACGTTGACGTCAGAAACGCCATCGTTTTGCCGGTACCGGTTTGCGCCTGGCCTGCAACATCACGCCCTGAAAGCGTAAAAGGCAGAGCTAACGCCTGAATCGGCGTGCAGTATTGAAAGCCTTTACTATCAAGGGCTTCCACCACTTTTGGGTGCAGGGCGAAGTCGGAAAACTTCTGTTCAGTTAAGTGTGTTTTGCTCATAGTGTGGTAGAATATCAGCTTACTATCGCTTTACGAAAGCGTATCCGATGAAATAAAGTCAACCAACATTGGTATATATTACGCCAATTCGCCAGGCATAATCTTTGGAGTAAAACATGAGCAGCGATAAAATCGTTCATCTGACTGATGACAGTTTCGACACCGACGTGCTGAAAGCCGACGGCGTTACACTGGTAGATTTCTGGGCTGAATGGTGTGGTCCTTGCAAAATGATCGCGCCCATCCTTGATGAAGTTGCAGAAGAGTATGATGGCAAGCTGACCATCGCTAAGCTGAATATTGATGACAACCCAGGCACGGCACCGAAATACGGCATTCGTGGTATCCCGACGCTGCTGCTGTTTAAAAATGGCGAAGTCGCCGCGACCAAAGTGGGCGCGCTGTCTAAAGGCCAGCTGAAAGAGTTCCTGAACGCCAACCTGGCGTAATTCAGGGCTGAACGTCTGGCAGTGGTGAATTTATCTCCTGCTGCTGGACGTTCGCTTTCGGGCGTGCTAAGTTACCAATACTGCATTACGAACTTACCTTGTAGTTTGCATCTGAAAGTTTTCCCTTGTTGAACCCTGTCGCCCTGTACCTTATAAAGATAGAACGGTTCAGCAATCTTACGGTTAGCTCCAACTCTGGCATCACATTCGGACATCTGCCTGCATACCGATCGCCATTTCATACGATGATCGTCGGGAAGAGCCGAAAAGAGCCATTAACGGCATGGATTAATTGCCATACCACTCACGACAAACATTCCGAGTATTACCCCGAGTTTAAGAACCCATCACTATGAATCTTACCGAATTAAAGAATACGCCGGTTGCTGAGCTGATTACTCTCGGCGAAAATATGGGGCTGGAAAATCAGGCTCGCATGCGCAAGCAGGACATTATCTTTTCCATCCTGAAGCAGCACGCGAAAAGCGGCGAAGACATCTTTGGTGATGGCGTGCTGGAGATTCTTCAGGATGGATTTGGATTCCTCCGTTCCGGAGACAGCTCCTACCTCGCCGGCCCTGATGATATCTACGTTTCCCCCAGCCAAATCCGCCGCTTTAACCTCCGCACTGGTGACACCATCTCTGGCAAAATCCGTCCACCAAAAGAAGGTGAACGTTATTTTGCGCTGCTGAAAGTTAACGAAGTTAACTACGACAAGCCGGAAAACGCGCGTAATAAGATTCTGTTCGAAAACCTCACGCCGCTGCACGCAAATAAACGTCTGCGTATGGAACGGGGTAATGGCTCAACGGAAGATTTAACCGCTCGCGTACTCGATCTGGCATCACCGATCGGTCGTGGCCAGCGTGGTCTGATCGTGGCACCGCCGAAAGCCGGTAAAACCATGCTGCTGCAGAACATCGCGCAGAGTCTGGCGTACAACTACCCGGATTGCGTGCTGATGGTGCTGCTGATTGACGAGCGCCCGGAAGAAGTGACCGAGATGCAGCGTCTGGTTAAAGGCGAAGTTATCGCCTCAACCTTCGATGAACCTGCTTCGCGCCACGTTCAGGTTGCTGAAATGGTGATCGAAAAGGCCAAGCGTCTGGTTGAGCATAAAAAAGATGTCATCATCCTGCTCGACTCCATCACACGTCTGGCGCGTGCCTACAACACCGTGGTGCCTGCTTCAGGTAAAGTCCTGACCGGTGGTGTGGATGCCAACGCCCTGCATCGTCCAAAGCGTTTCTTTGGTGCTGCACGTAACGTGGAAGAGGGCGGAAGCCTGACCATCATCGCGACCGCGCTGGTTGATACCGGTTCGAAGATGGATGAAGTGATTTACGAAGAGTTTAAAGGTACCGGTAACATGGAACTGCATCTCGCCCGTAAAATTGCTGAAAAACGCGTCTTCCCGGCGATTGATTACAACCGTTCTGGTACGCGTAAAGAAGAGCTGCTCACCTCTCAGGAAGAGCTGCAGAAGATGTGGATCCTGCGTAAGATTATTCACCCGATGGGCGAAATCGACGCAATGGAATTCCTCATCAACAAGCTGGCGATGACCAAAACCAATGATGAATTCTTCGATATGATGAAGCGTTCATAATCCGATACTGCCAGGCCGGACCACAGATTCGGCTTTTTTAGTTCAAATGCGCAGAAAATCGACCTTACGCCACGTCTCAACGTGGCGTTTTTCATTTGTGAGCTATAGGATTGAACACTGGCAGGAGCATTTATAATGACTGTGGTAGTGATGGCGAATTTATGACCGTTCGTCTGTCTCTTTATGCAGAATTCGGAATCCGACACAGCACCAGGTGCGCTTTTTCGCGTATTGTGGTGCGGGATGTTAGCTGAGAGCGTTTAACGTGAATTTACTCACTATGAGTACTGAGCTTGGTTTAATTTTTCTCTTTTCCCTGGCTTTCCTCTTTTTTGCTCGAAAAGCAGCTAAAAAAATTGGTTTAGTTGACAAGCCTAACTCACGTAAACGTCATCATGGCGCGATTCCGTTGGTGGGCGGCATTTCCGTGTTCGCAGGTATCTGCTTTACGTTTGCCATCACCAACTACTATCTGCCACACGCGCTGCTCTATCTGGGCTGCGCCGGGGTTCTGGTGCTGGTTGGCGCACTGGATGACCGATTCGATATCAGCGTCAAAATTCGCGCGGTCGTACAGGCCATCGTCGCGCTGGTGATGATGTTTGGCGCAAAACTCTATCTGCTCAGCCTGGGCTTTATCGTGGGTCCGTTCGAGCTTATCGTGGGGCCCTTCGGCTATGTGCTGACCCTGTTTGCCGTCTGGGCTGCGATCAACGCCTTTAATATGGTAGACGGGATCGATGGTCTGCTGGGCGGACTCTCCTCGGTCACCTTTGCCGCGATGGGCATCATCCTCTACTTCGACGGCCAGACCAGCCTTGCGATGTGGTGCTTTGCGATGATTGCTGCCACGCTGCCCTATATTCTGCTTAACCTCGGCTTCCTGGGGCGTCGCTTCAAAGTCTTTATGGGCGATGCCGGCAGCACCATGATCGGCTTCACCATTATCTGGATTCTGCTGGAAACGACGCAGGGCCTGAGCCATCCCATTACACCCGTTACCGCACTCTGGCTGATCGCCATTCCGCTGATGGATATGGTGGCGATTATGTATCGTCGTCTGCGCAAAGGCATGAGCCCGTTCTCGGCCGATCGTCAGCACATCCACCATCTGATTATGCGTGCCGGTTTTACCTCGCGTCAGGCCTTTGTCCTGATTACCGTTGCGGCGGCCATCCTCGCTGGTATCGGTGTACTGGGTGAATATCTGGCGTTCATTCCGGAGTGGGTGATGCTGCTGCTGTTCCTGGGCGCTTTTATGGTTTATGGCTACTGCCTGAAGCATGCGTGGCGCGTGGCGCGACGCGTCCGGCGTATCAAGCGTCGTCTGAGCCATCATCGCGAAGCAAAAAATAAATGAACCCGATGCTGAAAAAGGATACCTCTGCCATGCCTGCTGACGTTGTGGACAACGAACTGGATATTCGCGGCCTGAGCTGCCGTTTATGGCGTGGCAAACGCTGGATTGTCGGGCTGGCGCTGCTGTTTGCTCTGATCGCCTGGCTGGCGACGCTTCTATTGAAACAGGTCTGGAGCACCACGGCGATCACCGATCGCCCGACGGTGAACATGCTGGGCTCTTACTATGCGCAGCAGCAGTTCCTGACCAATCTGGATGTGCGCAACAATGCCCTGACGCTGGCTGCACCGTCACCGACGGTGATGGATCAGGTTTATCAGGAGTTCACCATGCAGCTTGCCTCCTGGGATACGCGTCGGGAGTTCTGGCAGCAAACGGATTACTACAAGAACCGTAAAACCGGCAATGCGCATAACGATGCCGCGCTGCTCGACGATTTGATCGGCAACATCCTGTTCACGCCCGCAGACGCAGCACATAACCTGCCCGATAACGTCAAACTTAAAGCGGAAACAGCAGGCGACGCTAACAATCTGCTGCGGCAGTACATCGCTTACGCCAGTGAGCGCGCCGCGCGTCATCTGAATGATGAGTTAAAAGGGGCCTGGCGGGCGCGTACCGATCAGTTGCAGGCGCAGGTAAAACGTCAGGAAGATGTGGCTAATGCGGTATTCCAGCGCCAGCAGCATCGGCTGGAGCAGGCGCTGAAGATTGCCAGCCAGCAGGGCATCAACGAGAAACAGACGCGCGAAGCGGGTGAGAACCTGGCAGACAGCGACCTGTTCCTGCTGGGCCAGCCCGTTCTGCAGGGACAGCTGGATACCCTGCGCGCCACCGGTCCGGAATTTGATATCAGCTATGATCAGAACAGAGCAATGCTGACCACGCTGCAGACCGGGCCAAAACTGAACAGCCAGTTCCAGACCTACCGTTATCTGCGTACGCCGGAAGAGCCGGTATCACGTGACAGTCCGCGACGTCTGTTCATGATGATTATGTGGGGTGCCGTTGGGGCATTAACAGGCGCGGGAGTGGCGCTGGCACGTCGTCCGCGTCTGATGTCAGACACGCATGATTGAGAGAAACAGTGTGAAAGTTCTGACCGTATTTGGTACTCGTCCGGAAGCGATTAAAATGGCGCCGCTGGTGCAGGCGCTGTCGCAGGATCCCGCTTTTGAATCGCGACTGTGCGTGACCGCTCAGCATCGCGAAATGCTCGATCAGGTGCTGCGTCTGTTCAAGCTGGAGCCGGACTATGATCTCAATATTATGCGTCCTGAACAGGGGCTGACCGAGATCACCTGCCGCATTTTAGAGGGCATGAAAACCGTCCTGCTCGACTTCAGACCGGATATCGTGCTGGTGCATGGTGATACCACCACGACGCTGGCGGCGAGTCTGGCGGCTTTTTATCAGCAAATCCCCGTCGGGCATGTGGAGGCAGGTCTGCGTACCGGCGATCTCGCCTCGCCGTGGCCGGAAGAGGGTAACCGTAAGCTCACTGGCCATCTTGCCCGCCTGCATTTCACGCCTACCACCCGCTCGCGTCAGAACCTGTTGCAGGAGAATCTGCCCGATGCGCGCATCGTCGTCACCGGTAATACGGTCATTGATGCACTGCTGTGGGTTCGCGATCGGGTGCTGGACGACAGTAATCTGAACGCACAACTGGCGGCGCGCTATCCGTTTCTCGACCCGGATAAGAAACTGGTACTGGTTACCGGCCACCGGCGTGAAAGCTTTGGCGGCGGTTTTGAACGTATTTGCAGCGCGCTGGCGCAGATTGCCCGCCAGCATCCCGAGGCGCAGATTGTCTATCCGGTACATCTCAATCCCAATGTCAGCGAGCCGGTTAACCGGATACTCAGCGGCATTGAGAATATCATTCTGATTGAACCGCAGGAGTACCTGCCTTTTGTCTGGCTGATGAACCGCGCCTGGCTGATCCTTACCGATTCCGGCGGCATCCAGGAGGAAGCGCCTTCACTGGGCAAGCCGGTGCTGGTGATGCGCGACACCACCGAGCGTCCTGAAGCCGTCGATGCCGGAACCGTCAGACTGGTGGGAACCGATATCGCCAGAATCGTCGCCAGCGTCAGCGAATTGCTGAGTGATGACGATGCCTGGCAGGCGATGAGCCATGCCCATAATCCGTATGGCGATGGCAAAGCCTGTGGTCGTATTTTACAAGCCTTAAAAGATAACCGAGCCGAATTATGAGTTTTGAAACCATCTCCGTGATTGGACTGGGATACATTGGGCTGCCGACGGCAGCCGTTTTTGCCTCAAAGGGAAAAAAAGTGGTGGGCGTGGATATCAACGCGCGCGCCGTAGAAACCATCAATCGTGGCGCGATCCACATTGTGGAACCCGATTTAGATCAGGTGGTGCATGCGGCCGTGACGCGTGGCGACCTGCGCGCCACCACGCAGCCTGAAGCCGCTGACGCTTTTTTGATCGCCGTACCGACGCCATTCAAAGATGATCATCAGCCCGACCTGCGCTTTGTGAAAGCCGCGGCGGAGTCGATCGCGCCGGTTCTTAAAAAGGGCGATCTGGTGATTCTGGAATCGACCTCGCCGGTGGGCAGCACTGAACAGATGGCCGACTGGCTGGCTGCGGCGCGTCCCGACCTGCGTTTTCCGCAGCACGGAGAGACGCCCGATATTTTTGTCGCCTACTGCCCGGAGCGCGTGCTGCCCGGCCAGGTGATGGTTGAGCTGATTAACAATGACCGGGTGATTGGCGGCATGACGCCTGCCTGTTCCGCCCGCGCCAGCGAGCTTTATCGGCTGTTTTTAAAAGGCGAATGCGTTGAAACCAACGCCCGTACAGCCGAGATGTGCAAGCTGACCGAAAACAGCTTCCGTGACGTGAATATCGCCTTTGCCAATGAGCTGTCGCTGATTTGTGCCGACCAGGGAATTAACGTCTGGGAGCTGATTGCGCTGGCGAATCGCCATCCGCGCGTCAACATTCTGCAGCCGGGTCCGGGCGTTGGGGGGCACTGTATCGCCGTCGATCCCTGGTTTATCGTGGCGCAGAATCCCGAATTAGCTCGCCTGATCCGCACCGCGCGCGAGGTGAATGACGCCAAGCCGCAGTGGGTGCTGGACCAGGTGAAAACCGCGCTGGCGGACTGCCTGACCCAGACCGGCAAGCGCGCCAGCGATATCACCATCGCCTGCTTTGGCCTGGCCTTTAAACCCAATATCGACGACCTGCGCGAAAGCCCGGCGGTGGGCGTGGCCCAGAAGATTGCCGAATGGCACAGCGGCACCACCTGGGTGGTTGAACCGCACATTGAGCAGCTTGCTGACTCGCTGGCTGACAAAGCAGAGCTGGTCTCCTGCGAGCAGGCGCTGGCACAGGCCGATATTCTGGTGATGCTGGTCGATCACCGCGCCTTCCGCGCCATTGATGCCGCCGACGTTCAGCAGAACTGGATTGTCGACACTAAAGGTGTCTGGCGATGAAGCGCTTTCTGATTACGGGTGCGCTTTACCCTCTAAACGGCTGATCTGTGTGGCCGCCTGGCGTAACGGCTGGCTCAGTGATGACCAGCTGCGTGCTGCCGGTGAAGCGCTGACAAAAACCGGCTACGGCCAATACCTGCTGGATTTATTGCATGCCCGTCCACGTCAGTATTAATCCCCTTAGCTGGGAAAGTGCATTCTTCGGTGTTGAGACCGTGCGGCTGGAGCTGGAAGGTGACATTCCGCTGGAGCAGGCGCTGCACCATCCTTGTGCGCTGATGCAGATGAAAGTCGCGGCCAGCGAGACGGCGCTGATTGATACGTTGCAGCAGCATCAGTTCCAGCTGGCAGAAGGCGAAGCGGACCTGGCGCTGGCGGTTAACGAGACGGAACGTCAGGCGGGGATTCGTATTGCGCGCGAAGCACAAATCCCGCAGCTGCGTGATGCAGCGTCTCAGCTCTTCAGCCAGAGTCGTTTTCGCGCGCCCTGGTATGCACCAGACGCCAGCGGCCGTTTTTATGCGCAGTGGATTGAGAATGCGGTGCGCGGAACGTTTGACGATCAATGCCTGGTGGCCAGTGACGCCACAGGTCAGCTGCAGGGTTTTGTGTCGCTGCGCGCGGTGGACGGCGATGCCCGTATTGGTCTGCTGGGCGTGCTGCCTGACGCGCAGGGCCAGGGACTGGGTCAGCGACTGCTGCTGGCGGCGGCGGACTGGGCGCGGGTAAGGCAGCTGGTTCAGCTTCGGGTGGCTACCCAGCTCAGTAATCTCACGGCGATGCGCCTCTATTTACGCAGCGGTGCCCGGCTCGACAGCACCGCCTACTGGTTTTACAGGAAAGGTCATGATTCCATTTAATGCGCCCCCGATTGTGGGCACAGAAATCGAGTATATGCAGTCGGCGATGAACAGCGGCAAGCTGTGCGGTGACGGCGGATTTACCCGTCGCTGTCAGCAGTGGATGGAGCAGCGTTTTGGCAGCAAAAAAGTGCTGCTGACGCCCTCCTGTACCGCTTCGCTGGAGATGGCGGCGCTGTTAATCGATCTGCAGCCCGGCGATGAGGTGATCATGCCGAGCTACACCTTTGTCTCAACCGCCAACGCCTTTGTGCTGCGCGGCGCGCGCATCGTGTTTGTCGATGTGCGCCCGGATACCATGAACATTGATGAAACGCTGATCGAAGCCGCCATCACTGAAAAAACCCGCGCCATTGTGCCGGTCCATTACGCAGGCGTGGCCTGTGAAATGGACACCATTATGGCGCTGGCGGCAAAGCATAAGCTGTTTGTGATTGAAGATGCAGCGCAGGGCGTGATGTCACGCTACAAAGGTCGCGCGCTAGGCACCATCGGTCATATTGGCTGCTTCAGTTTCCACGAAACCAAGAACTACACCGCCGGTGGCGAAGGTGGCGCGACGCTGATCAACGACGCCAGCCTGGTCGAGCGCGCCGAGATCGTGCGGGAAAAAGGCACTAACCGCAGCCAGTTCTTCCGGGGTCAGGTCGATAAATATACCTGGCGCGACATGGGATCGAGCTACCTGATGGCCGATCTGCAGGCGGCCTATCTCTGGGCGCAACTGGAAGCCGCTGAACGCATCAACCAGCAGCGGTTACGCATCTGGCAGCGTTATTATGACGCACTCCAGCCGCTGGCCGCCCAGGGCCGCATCAGTCTGCCGGTGATACCCGCCAGCTGCGAACACAATGCGCACATGTTCTACATCAAACTGCGCGATCAGGACGATCGCCAGGCGCTGATCAACTGGATGAAAGAAGCCGAGATACTGACGGTGTTCCACTATATTCCGCTGCACAGTTCACCTGCCGGTGAGCGTTTCTCGCAATTTGTCGGCGACGACCGCTTTACCACGCTGGAAAGTGAACGCCTGCTGCGCCTGCCGCTGTTTTATAACCTGTCGGATAATAATCAGAGCACGGTTATCAGCTCGCTGCTGAGCTTCTTTTCCTGATGTCATTAGCCAGAGCCTCAGTGTGGACCGCGTCGTCCACGCTGATAAAAATTGTGTCTGGTTTGCTGGTGGTCAAACTGCTGGCGGTCAGCTTCGGCCCCGAAGGTGTCGGCCAGGCGGGTAACTTCCGTCAGTTGATCACCGTACTGGGTGTGCTGGCGGGCGCAGGCATCTTCAACGGCGTCACCACCTATGTGGCGCAGTATCAGCAGCAGCCCGGACAACTCCGGGCGATGGTGGGCACGGCATCGGCTATGGTGCTGGGCTTTTCCGGCGTACTGGCGCTGCTGTTTCTGCTGGCGGCGGCACCCATCAGCACCGCGCTGTTTGGTCACGACCGCTATCAGGGCGTCATCCGCGTCGTCGCTTTTCTTCAGCTCGGCATCGCCTGGGCCAACTTTACCCTGGCGCTTCTGAAGGGCTATCGCGACGCGCGAGGTAATGCGCTGGCGCTGATTCTCGGCAGTCTGACTGGCGTGGCAGGCTATCTGCTCTGCTGGTGGCTGGGCGGCTATCAGGGCGCATTGATCGGCCTGGCGCTGGTGCCGGCTTTGTTGCTGCTGCCTGCGCTACTGATGCTGAAACGCCGCGCGCCGCTGCCGCTAAGCTGGCTGCGGCCACAGTGGCACCCTGAGCTGGCGCGTAATCTGGCAAAATATACCCTGATGGCGCTAATCACGGCCGTGACCCTGCCGGTTGCCTGGGTAATGATGCGTAACCTGCTGGCAGAGCAGGAGGGCTGGGCGCAGGTCGGATTGTGGCAGGGCGTCACCAGCATTTCCGATGCCTACCTGCAGTTTATCACCGCAACGTTTAGCGTCTGGCTGCTGCCGACGCTGGCGCGGCTCGACAACAAACGCGACATCGCACGTGAGATTGGCCGTGCATTGCGCTTTGTCCTGCCCGCCGTGGCGGTTGCCAGCTTTGGCGTCTGGGTACTGCGCGATTTCGCCATCAGCCTGCTGTTCTCTGAGGCTTTTCGCGGAATGCGCGATCTCTTTGTCTGGCAGCTGTGCGGCGATGTTTTTAAAGTCGGTGCCTATGTTTTCGGATATCTGGTTATCGCCAAAGCCTCGCTGCGCTTTTATGTTCTGACTGAGATCAGCCAGTTTCTGTTACTGACCCTGTTCTCACGCTGGCTGATCCCGTTACATGGCGCGACGGGTGCGGCGCAGGCCTATATGTTTACCTATATGGCTTACTTTGCCCTGTGTTGTGGCGCTTTCATTGTTTACTGCCGGAAAAAATGACTTTAATTCACGTTTTGGGATCGGATATTCCCCACCACAACCTTACGGTGCTGCGCTTTTTCAACGACGTTCTCAGCGTTGAGCTGCCTGTGGCTTCGCCACGCCATTTTATGGTCGTGACGCAGCAGCCAGAGAGCCTGGCTCCGTTCAGTGCGTTACAGATCGAGTGCTTCGCCAGCAAGAAAGCGCTGGCGCAGGCGGTACTGCAGCGGGCCAGGAATCGTCAGCAGCGGTTTTTCTGTCACGGTCAGTTTAACCCGTGGATCTGGCTGGCATTACTCAGCGGTAAACTGCGCCGTACACAGCTTTTCTGGCATGTCTGGGGCGCCGATCTTTATGAAGATTCGCGCAGCCTGAAGTTCCGCCTGTTCTATCTGGTGCGCCGGATAGCACAGGGACGGGTTGCGCAGGTTTTTGCGACCCGTGGTGACCTGCATCACTATCAGCAGCGCCATCGCCATGTGCCCGGTTCACTGCTCTATTTCCCGACCAGAATGCCAGATGCTGCCGTTGAGTCGGCGCCGTCAGAGCCGTTTACGCTGCTGCTGGGCAATTCGGGCGATCCGAGTAATCGGCACATCGAAGGCTTAAAGTCGATTCACGCACAGTTTGGCGAGCAGGTGCGCATCGAAGTCCCATTAGGTTATCCGCCAGGCAATGAGGCATATATCAGCCAGGTTCAGGCCGCAGCAGAGACGCTGTTCCCGAACGGGCAAGTTCATCTGCTGCGTGAAAATCTGGCGTTTGATGATTATTTAGTCCTGCTGGCGCGCTGCCATGTCGGTTATTTTATGTTTGAACGCCAGCAGGGGGTGGGAACACTCTGCCTGCTGATCCAGGCCAACGTGCCGTTTGTTCTGACCCGCAAAAATCCATTCTGGCGTGATGTGGCAGAGCAGCAGCTTCCGGTACTGTTCAGCGAAGATACGCTGTCGCCTGCAGTCATCGCCGAGGCACGCCGGCAGCTGATGCGCTGTGATAAACAGGCTATCGCCTTCTTTGCGCCCGGTTATCTGGCAGGCTGGCGTACAGCGTTACAGCTTAGCGAAGGGGAGTTGTCATGAGTCTTATGCAGTTTGGCGGCCTGCTGGTGGTCTATCTGCTGTCGCTGGTCTTTATTCTGACCCTGACCTGGCGGGAATTTAAGCGCGTCCGTTTTAACTTCCATCTGTTCTTTACGCTGCTGTTCTTACTGACCTTTTACTTCGGCTTCCCGCTGACCTCCGTGCTGGTGTTTCGCTTCAACGTGGACGTAATGCCGGTTGAGAATCTGCTGGAGGCGCTACTGTCGGCCACGGCGTTTTACGCCATTTATTACGTCAGCTATAAAGTGCGGCTGAAACCGGCGGGTGCGCCGCCGGCGAAGCCCTGGCTGCAGATGAACCGGGTTGAAACCCACCTGACCTGTGTGATTCTGGCGCTGGTCGCGCTGGGTACCGTGACGGTGTTCTTCATTCACAACGGTTTTCTGCTGTTCCGCCTGACCGCCTATAACCAGATTTTCTCCAGCGAAGTATCGGGCGTAGCGCTTAAACGCTTCTTCTATTTCTTTATTCCGGCGATGCTGATCCCCTACTTTTTACGCCCGACGCGCCGTAACTGGCTGCTGTTCCTGGTGGTGACCGTGGCCTTTGGTCTACTGACCTACGCACTGGTGGGCGGAACCCGCGCCAATATCATCATTGCGTTTGCCCTGTTCCTGTTTATCGGGATTACCCGTGGCTGGATCACCCTGTGGATGCTGGCAACGGCGGGTGTGATGGCGATTGCAGGGATGTTCTGGCTGGCGCTGCGCCGTTATAACCTCGACGTGATGGGCGATGAAGCGTTCTATACCTTCCTGTATCTGACGCGTGATACCTTCTCGCCGTGGGAGAATCTCGCCCGGCTGCTGGATAACTACGACAAAATTGAGTTTCAGGGGCTGGCACCTCTGTGGCGTGATTTCTACGTGTTTATTCCGACCTGGCTCTGGCCGGATCGACCGCTGGCGGTGTTGAACAGTGCCAACTACTTCACATGGGAAGTGCTGAATAACCATTCGGGCCTGGCGATTTCACCCACGCTGATCGGGTCGCTGGTGGTGATGGGCGGCGTCTGGGCCATTCCAGTTGGTGCTGTTGCGGTAGGAATGATTATTAAAGCCTTTGATGCGATCTATCAGCGTGGCTGCCTTGAGACGAACCGCTATACCGGTGCCATCCTGCAAAGCTTTTGTTTTGGCGCGGTGTTTAACATGATCGTACTGGCACGCGAGGGTCTCGATGCGTTCGGCTCACGAGTGGTGTTTTTCTGCCTCATTTTTGCTGCCTGTCTGGGCATGGCTAAATTACTTTTCTGGTTACTGGATCGCGCAGGTTTGATTCGCGACCGCAGCAGGCGGGTGTTGCACAGCCCGCTCTGATTAACCTCTGGGATTGACGGAAGATATGACAACGTTAACTGAGACGCCGCAGTACCGTATTCGCGGCGTTGATTTGTATGGCTTCGAAAACATGCCGTCGGCAGTGAATTTTCTGATGCCGCCGCAGAGCGTTCGCAGCGGTATTTTAGTGGCCATCAATGCGGAGAAGATCCTGACCGCTGAGCGGGATGAGGGATTGCGCACGCTGTTAGCGCAGGCGGAATATGCGTATGCCGATGGCATCAGCATCGTGCGCTCGATTCGTAAAAAGTATCCGCAGGCGTCAGTGCAGCGCATTGCGGGTGCTGATTTATGGGAAGCGCTGATGGAACGCGCCGGACGGGAAGGGACGCCGGTGTTTCTTATCGGCGGTCGCCAGCAGGTGCTGGATGAAACCTGCGATAAGTTACGTCGTCAGTGGAATGTGAATATTGTCGGTGCCCAGGATGGCTATTTTGCGCCAGCCGAGCAGGATGCGCTGTTTGCCCGGATTGCGGCCAGCGGTGCGAAGCTGGTGACCGTCGCGCTGGGCTCGCCACGTCAGGAGCTGCTGATGCTGGCGTGCCGTGCGTACTGGCCTGATGCCCTCTATATGGGCGTGGGCGGAACCTATGATGTTTTCACCGGCCATGTGAAGCGCGCGCCCAAAATCTGGCAGCGGCTGGGGCTGGAGTGGCTCTATCGTCTGATTCGGCAGCCGAGCCGCCTGCGCAGGCAATTAAAACTGCTTAAATATTTGCGCTATCACTGGCGCGGCGATCTCTGATATTGCTGATAAATGCCGCATTTTCAGGTATTACGAGAGTGGAAATGTACTATTTGTCGACGAAATGCACAAAGCGTAATCAAACGCGTCTTTTTATTTAAAAAGCACTAGACACGATGAGCGCTTATCTCTAGTATGCACATCCGCAACGGCGCTACGCGCCCGTAGCTCAGCTGGATAGAGCGCTGCCCTCCGGAGGCAGAGGTCTCAGGTTCGAATCCTGTCGGGCGCGCCATATCGTTTGTGCGCATGAGCTTCGGTGGTTGATTTACCGCGGTTGGCAGTAGAGATTTAAATGCTGCAGGTTTTAAACTTGTAACATTAAGAATAGTGGTGGCTATAGCTCAGTTGGTAGAGCCCTGGATTGTGATTCCAGTTGTCGTGGGTTCGAGTCCCATTAGCCACCCCAGATTTTGCTGGGAAACGCGAAGGTGGCGGAATTGGTAGACGCGCTAGCTTCAGGTGTTAGTGTCCTAACGGACGTGAGGGTTCAAGTCCCTCTCTTCGCACCAGGCAAAACAGTTAAAAAAATCGGCGAGTAGCGCAGCTTGGTAGCGCAACTGGTTTGGGACCAGTGGGTCGGAGGTTCGAATCCTCTCTCGCCGACCATTTTTAGAAACCTGTCTGAAAAGACAGGTTTTTTTTCGTCTGTAGAAAAGTGGGTGAGGACCTTTGCAGAGGGTTTAGGCAGGTACGGCGAGATAAGTTTGCTGTAAATCTGAGCCTGCGAAGGGAACACGGTCAGATCGGAAAGTCGCTTGAGCCATCCATGGCCGCTCGGCCCACGCCGTCCCTGGCGTGGGACGCTTTCCTCCTCTGCCCGTGTTCCCTGCGCGTTGAGCTTCTTCATTGCTGCGGAATCACTCTGCCTTGATTTGGCCAATAGTCTAAGCAACGTCGTGAATCGCAGACAAATAAACCATTGTTATTGTTGAAATCACCGTAAGAATTACCTTGCTGTCTCCATCCAGAGACAGAGAAAATGCCAGCTGTCGCCTGATACCGACACTTCATGCCATATGCCGCTATGACCAGACTTATCAATCTGTTTAAGGCATTGATTTATAGTTATTTTAAAAATAAACCTTAACCTGGCACGGCTTGTGCAATACTTCTGCTGTAGATGCTCATTCCACCTCTTATGTTTGCTGATGCTACATAAACCTGGGAATGATGCAGAGCCAATTTTAGGTACCTGTTGTCTGCCTGCCTGTATCGCGAAAGCCTTACAGGGTTAACAGACACCACGTTGAGTCAGGTACCTCCCGGTTGTCTTACCGACCTGATCTTACACCTGCCACTGGCAGGTGTTTTTTTTGCCTGTAAGAATAGGGCGGCAGATTGCGGGCACAAAAAAGCCGGGCAAGCCCGGCTTTATCCTGTCTGACAACCGCATCAGGCGTTGGGATTATTCTTCAACGTCAGCAACAATCCTTCACGGCGCATCTTCGCGGCCTCTTCCGGACGATGCAGACGATCATAAACATCCGCCAGCCACGCATAATCAAACGCATCCGGACGCTGTGCCAGCGCCTGCTGCAGCGCGTCTGCTGCCTGCTGCCACTCACCATGA
Source organism: Pantoea sp. 9140 (assembly GCF_000745295.1). Taxonomy (NCBI): domain Bacteria; kingdom Pseudomonadati; phylum Pseudomonadota; class Gammaproteobacteria; order Enterobacterales; family Erwiniaceae; genus Pantoea; species Pantoea sp. 9140. The sequence continues at coordinate 3,994,564 of NZ_JQNO01000001.1, forward strand.
CGCATCAGCAGCTGTCCCAGCGTACTGTGCAGCAACGGCGTTGCGCCATGCTGTTTGATCTGCTGGCGTAATGCCTTCTCCAGCGCTTCCGGATTACCGCTTTTGATGCGCGGCATCAGAAGCACCAGACGATCGTCATAATGACGCTTGAGGCCTTCCAGCACGATCGACTGTGCGGTGTCGTGATCGTTGCACTCAATCAGATGATCCGCCATTGCCACCTGCAGGGTCGTATCCTGACGGGTTTTGCGGCTCAGCGTGCTCCACCAGCGCTTCAGGCCATCGCTGCCCTGGTCGGCCATTGCCTGATTCATCAGACCCAGCCAGGCCTGCTGTTGTAACGCATCACGATGCAGCTCATCACCAACCTGTGACTTCTGCATAGCAGGCAGAATATCCAGCAGGGCACTCCAGGCACCCGTACGGACGTACGCCTGTTCAGCCAGGCGCAGCACTTCAGGGTGACGCGGAGCCACTTCCAGTAGACGGTCAATGCTGTGCCGCGCCGCATGATCTTCGTTACGGGCCAGCTGAATACGAGCGCGGGCAATTTCAACCGGAATGGTATTGCTTTCGGACAGCTCAGCAGCACGTTCAAGATGCTGATTGGCACGAATTTCATCGCCACGCTGCTGGGCGGCTTCGGCGGCCAGCAGGTAGTTCGCTACCGGCACATCGGCGTGATCGGCATCTTTAGACAGCAGTTTCTCCACCTGACGGTGATCGCCTTCTGCCAGCTTCATCAGCGCCGACTGAGTATGACGTTGTGCACGACGGCGCTTACGGCCGGTAAACCAGCCGCGGGTACGCGCCCCGGTGTGCAGCACACGACGCAGCAGCCATTCCACCGCCAGAATCACCAGCAGGCTGATAATAAGGATAATCACCAGGCCGGTGACGCTGGTTTCAATATTCCAGTTATCGGTCTGAATCAGCACGTAGCCCTGATGACCGGCAATCATCGGTCCCAGCACCACGCCTGCAATCAGCAGGATAAAGAGGATAAATACCTTAAGCATGCTTAGCCTCCCTGCTGATTAGCAGCGGCAGACGGTTGCGCCAACAGGTTCCGCACGCGCGTATGCATCAGCTGTTCCAGCAACGGCTGACTTTCCAGGTTATCCGGCAGATCCATGTTGATGTTCTGCTGGCTCAGCTCATCCAGCTGGGTAAGGAAGGCTTTGGTAGCGGCATCATTGGTGTCGTACCAGGCGCGAACCCAGGCGGACACGGTGTCGATAGATTGTTTATAAATCTCATCCTGATGACGCGGTACGGCCTGCGCAGCGATCAGCAGACGCGAGCGGATATTCTCACGCAGGTAAACATCCTGATTCGGAGCCAGCAGCGGCTGTGCGGTGTTATCGCGGCGGCGGATGGTAATAAAGTCATCCATAAAGTTATGCCAGCTTTTCACCAGATTCTGACGCCATTCGCGCACTGAACCTGAGAGTTCGCCGCCATCGCTGTCCATCGGCGCATCATCGCTGTCGTTGTCGGCCAGACGCAGATTATCAACGTTATTCGACAGCTGATTCAGTTTGAGGATCACGCCGTCGTAGTCGACCTGCGTAACGGAAGAGAGGTTACTGATATCCTGGGTCAGCGCACGACGCACATTCATTACGCTGGGATCGTTCATGTCAGCCAGGCTGGCATCGGCGCTTTTCAGCAGTGCAGCGGCGGTAGTGACATCCTGATCGCTCCAGAGTTTGCGGCCAGCCAGTTTCACCAGATAGTCCGCCTGTGCCAGCAGCCAGCTGCGCACGTCGTTGCCAGAAATTACAGCCACTTTTTCACGCAGCGTTTCCAGCTCTTTTGCTGACGCGGTCTGCTGCTGCTGTGCCGTCTGCAGGGCAGTTTCAGCGCCACTCAGTTGCTGTGTCAGCTGCTGTTTATCGCTGCTGGCCTGCTGCTGCAACGCGCTTAACTGATCGCTCAGCTTCTGATTGGTTTGTGCCTGTAAATCAGCCTGATGTTTCCCGTTAAGGTATAAACCCGCACCTATCGCCAGCGCGATGACAATCGCAACTGCACCCAACACCATGCCACCATTTTTCGCATTACGCGGTGGTGTGCTGTTGCTGGAAGGAGAGCGGTCGACCGCTGGGGTGGTTTCTTCAACCATGGCGGAGGAGTCTTTTTGTTCCGTCATATGTGGCACATCCCATTGTTAAAGTTCAGCGTAACGCGCGCAGCAGCGCATCGTTATCGGCACCATCGGCTACCTGAATATCCTGCCAACCCAATCCTGCGGCCAGGGTAGCCAAACGTTCACTGACGACTATCAGTCGGCAGTTGAGCAGCCATTCCTCGCGATCAACCGCGGGGAATAGCGAAAAAAGCTGTTGTAACATTTCACCGCTGGTCACCACCAGCACAGAGACGCCGCGATCGCGCCAGCGGCGGCCTTCAACCGGCCCGTCATAATGCTTCTGGCAGCGCTGGTAGCAGGCAGCAAACGTTACCTCAGCACCTCGCCGGGTTAATGTCTCCGCCAGCAATTCGCGTCCAGGATCGCCACGCAGAATCAGCGCACGTTTACCGGCAACCTGCTGAAGCGTGTTTATCCTGATCAATTCCTCACTGGTTTCATGCGCATGAGGCCAGGTCACCTGCTGTCCGCTGACGGTGTGAAACGCCAGCGCGGTGCTGCGACCAATTGCATAATAGTCCAGCTCAGTGGGCCATGCTTTGATCGCGTGCTGAGCGTAGTGAATAACCTGCTGAGAAAGAATAAAGACGAGGTCGCCAGCACGAAGTCCGGCGAGCTTGTGAGGCAGGGAATCGAGGTCAGCGCCCGGTGCAAATTCGATTAGCGGCAGGCTCCACGCCTGTTTGCCAAGGGCATGCAGGCGTGACACCAGCTCTGCCGCTGCGGGTTCCGGGCGCGTCACCAGGATGGTCATGCCGGCGGCTGCCCCTGGTAGACCTCTTTCAGGATTTCACGCGCGCCGCCGTTCAGCAGCTCATCGGCCAGTGAAATGCCCATCTGTTCAGCCTGCGCGCGGGGCCCACGACGTTCTCCGCTGACCATCACCCGGCCATCGGGCGCGCCGACCATGCCGCGCAGCCAGAGCTCATCGCCTTCCAGCACCGCGAAGCTGCCGATGGGCACCTGACAGCCCCCCTCTAAGCGCGTATTCATGGCACGTTCTGCTCTGACACAGACTTCGGTGTCATCGTGATTCAGCGCCCGTAACAGGTCAATTAAGACGCTATCGTTAAGACGGCATTCAATGCCGACCGCACCCTGGCCCACGGCGGGCAGGGAGACTTCGGCAGGCATCGCCTGGCGAATGCGATCTTGCATTCCCAGACGTTTCAGCCCGGCGACGGCAAGAATGATCGCGTCATATTCGCCGGCATCAAGTTTGCCGAGGCGGGTGCCGACGTTGCCACGCAACGAGCGGATCACCAGATCCGGACGGCGCGCGCTAATCTGGCACTGACGACGCAGACTGGAGGTGCCGACAACGGCGCCCTGTGGCAGCGCATCAATGGAGTCATAATGATGAGAAACGAACGCATCGCGCGGATCGTCGCGCTCGCAGATGGTCACCAGGCCCAGACCTTCAGGGAAACTGACCGGCACATCTTTCATAGAGTGCACTGCCATATCGGCACGGCCATCCTGCATTGCCAGCTCAAGCTCTTTGACAAACAGCCCTTTGCCACCGACTTTTGCCAGCGGCGTATCAAGAATGATGTCACCTTTGGTGACCATAGGCACCAGCTCAACGCGCAGTCCCGGATGGGCACTCATGAGTCGTTGCTGTACATAATGTGCCTGCCATAATGCGAGCGGGCTTTGTCTTGTAGCAATTCTGAAAATTTTGTCTAACATGCTGTTAACCATTTTTATCGTTCACTGAATATCCTATCATCTCTGGGTGAATACTGTCAGTTTCAACGGATTGAAAACGGCCTGTGTGCGGTTTCAGGCCCGGTTTATCAAGCCATAGCGTGGCAACCCGTGCCGAAAAGGCGGGAAGCTGGTAAGAACGTGCTAAACTGTTAAGTAGCGCAACTTTCTTTACGGTCAATCTGCCGAGTGATAGATTGATCACGTTTCCAGCAATTATCTGCCCACTTTTTTACTTTTAATAAGCGGCAGAGCGTGGAAACAGGGTGCTTAAACACTGGGACAATCAGGCGAAACGTCTTGTACCTCTACATTGAGACACTGAAACAGAGACTGGATGCAATCAACCAGCTGCGCGTTGATCGTGCGCTGGCTGCCATGGGACCCGCTTTTCAGCGCGTCTACAGTCTGCTGCCAACCTTATTACATTATCAACATCCGCAGATGCCGGGTTACCTTGAAGGTAGCGTTCCACATGGCATCAGCTTCTTCACGCCTGATGAAAATCAACGCCAGCTGCTGGCCGACCTCACCGGCGACAGCGATCTGCGCCATGCCGATGCGCCGAAAGGTGAAATGCCGATCACCGCTATCTACTCTATGGGCAGCACCTCGTCTGTCGGCCAGAACAGCATCTCCGATCTTGATATCTGGGTCTGCCATCAATCCTGGCTCGATAATGAAGAGCGCCTGAATCTGCAGCGCAAATGCACGCTGTTGCAGAAGTGGTGCGTCTCAATGGGCGTGGAAGTCAGTTTCTTCCTGATTGACGAGAACCGCTTCCGTCACAACGAAAGCGGCAGCCTGGGCGGTGAAGATTGCGGTTCAACCCAGCACATTTTACTGCTGGATGAGTTTTACCGTACCGCGGTTCGTATGGCGGGCAAACGCATCCTGTGGAATATGGTGCCGGGCGAAGAAGAGCATCATTACGACGACTACGTGATGTCGCTGTATGCCAAAGGCGTGCTGACACCCAATGAGTGGCTTGACCTGGGCGGCCTGGGCACGCTGTCGGCGGAAGAGTATTTCGGTGCCAGCCTGTGGCAGCTCTATAAAAGTATCGACTCGCCTTATAAAGCCGTACTGAAAACGCTGCTGCTGGAAGCTTACAGCTGGGAATACCCGAACACGCAGCTGCTGGCGATGGATATCAAACAGCGCCTGCACGACGGCGAAATCATCTGCTTCGGACTTGATCCTTACTGTATGATGCTGGAGCGCGTTACGCACTACCTGACCAGCGTTGACGATCAGCCGCGCCTTGACCTGGTGCGTCGCTGCTTCTATCTCAAAGTGTGTGAAAAGCTCAGCACCGACGATCATCAGCAACGCACCGGCTGGCGTCGCGAGATCTTATCGCAGCTGGTGAAAGAGTGGGGCTGGAACGAAGAGAAGATCGCCATTCTGGACAACCGTGCCGGGTGGAAAATCGAGCGGGTGCGCGAAGCCCATAACGAATTGCTGGATGCGATGATGCAGAGTTATCGCAACCTGATCCGCTTTGCCCGTCGCAATAACTTAAGCGTCAGCGCCAGCCCGCAGGATATCGGTGTATTGACCCGTAAACTGTATGCCGCGTTTGAAGCGCTGCCGGGCAAAGTGACGCTGGTGAATCCACAGATTTCGCCCGATCTTTCTGAACCGAATCTGACCTTTATTCATGTGCCGCCTGGCCGCGCTAACCGTTCCGGCTGGTATCTCTATAACCAGGCACCAGACATGGATTCGATCATCAGCCATCAGCCGCTGGAATATAACCGCTACCTGAACAAGCTGGTGGCGTGGGCCTGGTTTAATGGTCTGCTGACCCGCAAAACCCGGCTGCATATTAAAGGCAATGAGACCTGCGATCTGGCGCGTCTTCAGGAACTGGTCAACGATGTTTCCAGCCATTTCCCGCTGCGTCTGCCTGCACCGACGCCAAAAGCGCTTTACAGCCCGTGCGAAATCCGGCACCTCGCGATTATTGTTAACCTTGAACACGATCCGACGGCGGCCTTCCGCAATCAGGTGGTGCACTTCGACTTCCGCAAACTGGATGTCTTTAGCTTTGGTCAGCAGCAGCAGTGCCTGATTGGCAGCATTGATCTGCTCTATCGCAACTCCTGGAATGAAGTGCGTACGCTGCACTTCAGCGGCGAACAGGCGATGATCGAAGGGCTGAAAACTATTCTCGGCAAGATGCATCAGGATGCCGCACCGCCGGATACGGTAGAAGTGTTCTGCTACAGCCAGCATCTTCGCGGGCTGATTCGCACGCGCGTGCAGCAACTTGTCTCAGAGTGCATTGAGCTACGCCTCTCCAGCACGCGTCAGGAGCCGGGCCGCTTTAAAGCGCTGCGCATGGCGGGTGAGACCTGGGGTCTGTTCTTTGAACGCATGAGCGTCTCGGTGCAGAAGCTGGAAAACGCGGTAGAATTTTATGGCGCGATCTCCAATAACAAGCTGCATGGGTTGTCGATCAAAGTCGAAACGAATCAGACGCCGCTGCCACCGGTGGTGAACGGCTATGCCAGCGAAGGCATCATTCAGTTCTTCTTTGAAAACACCACGGATGAGCGCGGCTTCAACATCTATATCCTCGATGAGAGCAATCGGGTTGAGGTTTATCATCACTGTGAAGGCAGCAAAGAGGAGCTGGTGCGCGACGTCAGTCGCTTCTACTCCTCGTCACACGATCGCTTTACCTATGGCTCGAGCTTTATCAACTTCAACCTGCCGCAGTTCTACCAGATTGTGAACACCGGTGAGCGATTCCAGGTGATCCCGTTCCGGAGTCAGACGCTGACGCAGCTCTGTACAACGCAGCCTGACAACGACAACAGCGACTATCAACCGCGCTATCAGGTGCATTGATGCTGACGGGCTGCCTGCTCTCTGCAGGTAGCCGCTATCTTCCTGGCCTGTCACCCGGTTCACGCTATTTGCGGGGATTTCCTGTTGCTTTTCCACCTTCAACTGCGATGATAAGCATCCAGGTAAAGGACATTAAGAGCATAAAGAATGAAGAAAGTAATAAGCCTGTTGGCCATGACACTGGCAGTAATCAGCCTTGCAGGTTGTGGTCTGAAAGGACCGCTCTACTTCCCGCCGAAGGACCAGCCGAAGAAACAACAAGCCCCAACCGAACGCCAGAAAGCGGATGCCACTAAAGCCGATGTCGGCGGGCTGGTGACCGGCAATTCAGGCGTAAAAGCGAACTAATCTGATGGCTTATCCGGCGGAGCAAAAAATGCAGTTCTCCAAAATGCACGGTCTCGGCAACGATTTTATGGTTGTGGATGCGGTGACACAAAACGTCTTCTTTTCGCCGGAACTGATCCGCCGGCTGGCCGATCGTCATCTGGGGATCGGTTTCGATCAGCTGCTGATTGTTGAACCGCCTTACGATCCCGATCTCGATTTTCACTATCGCATTTTCAACGCTGACGGCAGTGAAGTGGCCCAGTGCGGTAACGGTGCGCGCTGTTTTGCCCGCTTTGTTCAGCTGAAAGGGCTGACCAACAAAAGCGATATTCGGGTCAGTACCCAGAATGGCCGCATGGTCCTCACCGTGACGCCTGATGACCACGTGCGCGTGAACATGGGTGAGCCCAACTTTGAGCCTCAGCAGGTGCCGTTCCGCGCTAACAAAGCTGAAAATCTCTATCTGCTGCGCGTGGCCGAACAGACGGTGATGCTGGGTGCGGTGTCGATGGGGAATCCTCACTGCGTCATCCAGGTTGAAAGTGTTAAAACCGCGCAGGTTGAACTGCTTGGCCCGATTCTGGAGAGCCACGAGCGCTTCCCGGATCGCGTCAATGTCGGTTTTATGGAGATCATTAATCCCGAACATATCCGGCTGCGCGTCTACGAACGCGGAGCGGGTGAAACGCAGGCGTGCGGCAGCGGCGCCTGTGCTGCCGTTGCATGTGGCATTCAGCAGGGCATTCTGGCACCGAAAGTGCGTGTCGATCTGCCTGGCGGGACGCTGCATATCTCCTGGAAAGGCGCCGGTCAGCCACTCTATATGACCGGGCCTGCGACACACGTCTACGATGGGTTTATTCATCTATGAAAAATATCGAAGAGCAGGCTGACAGTTCGGTTCTGCTGGACGATCAGGCCGTCAGTGATTATCTGCGGCAGAATCCCGATTTCTTCATCCGTAATGCCCGTGAAGTTGAACAGATGGCGGTGCCGCATCCGGTGCGCGGCAGTGTGTCCCTGGTCGAGTGGCATATGGCGCGGCAACGCAACCACATTCAGCGGCTGGAAGAAGAGATCACACTGCTGATGGAGCAGGCCAGCGCGAACCATGAGCTGTTTGACCGTTTGCTGTCGCTGGAAAGTCATCTGGCCGCGGCTGATTCGCTGCAGGATATGCTCAACCGTCTGCATCGCTGGGCGCGTGAGCTGGGCCTGGCGGGTGCCAATGTGCGGCTGTTCAGCGACAAATGGCTGCTGGGTGCCCCCTCCGATTTCTTCCAGCTGAGCCTGTCGCGTCAGGCGTTTGAGCCGCTGCGTATTCAGCGTTTCGGCAACCAGCACCACTATCTCGGTAATATCAATGGGCCGGAACTGCTGCTGCTGCTGCCACAGGCCAAAGCAATTGGCTCGGTTGCGATGTCGCTGATGGGCGAAGAGGGCGATCTCGGCGTGCTGGTGTTCAGCAGTCGTGACAGCCAGCACTATCAGTCGGGCATGGGGACGTTGCTGTTGCAGCACCTGTCACAGATGATGCCTGGCCTGCTTTCCCGCTGGGTTGAGCGCGCATGAGCAGCGCGCTGCAGGAGGCCGTCGACGGATTTCTGCGCTACCTGAAAGTGGAGCGCCAGCTGAGTCCGTTAACCCAGAGCAGCTATGCGCGCCAGCTTGCCGCGCTGGTGGCAATTGCGGATGAGATGAAGCTCGGCAGCTGGGCGCAGCTGGAACCGGCGCAGGTGCGCAGCATGGCGGCGCGTAGCCGTCGCGCCGGACTCTCAGCCAGCAGCCTCGCGCTGCGCCTCTCCGCCCTGCGCAGTTTTCTCGACTGGCAGGTAAGCCAGGGTTTGCTCTCCGCCAATCCGGCCAAAGGGGTGATGACGCCGCGTAAAGCGCGCCATCTGCCTAAGAATATCGATGTGGATGAAGTGAATCAGCTGCTGGAGATCGACCTTAACGATCCGCTGGCGGTGCGCGATCGCGCGATGCTGGAAGTGATGTATGGCGGCGGGCTGCGTCTCTCCGAGCTGGTAAATATGGATTGCCGCCACGTCGACCTCGATTCCGGCGAAGTGTGGGTCGTGGGCAAGGGTAGCAAAGAGCGCCGGGTGCCGATTGGCCGCACGGCGGTCACCTGGATCCAGCACTGGCTGCCGCTGCGTGAAACCTTCGGCGGCCAGGATGATGCGCTGTTCCTGTCGACGCGCGGCAACCGCATCTCCCCCCGTAACGTGCAGAAACGCTTTGCCGAATGGGGCGTCAGACAGGGTGTGGCGAGCCATATCCATCCGCATAAGCTGCGGCACTCTTTTGCCACGCATCTGCTGGAATCCAGCGGCGACCTGCGCGCCGTACAGGAGTTGCTGGGGCATGCGAACCTCTCGACGACCCAGATCTACACCCATCTCGACTTCCAGCATCTGGCTTCGGTGTATGACGCTGCGCATCCCCGCGCCAAACGAGGAAAGAACGAATGAAGTTTTATCGTCCGCTGTCGGCCATTAAAGCCATGACCTTCGACCTTGATGACACGCTCTACGATAACTACCCGGTGATCCGTCGCACCACGCTGGAGTCTCACGCCGCTTTGCAGGCTTTTCATCCGGCGCTGCGTGACTTCACGCCGCAGGATTATCAGCAGCTGCGCGATCAACTGCTGCAGCGTGAGCCTGAAATCTATCATGACGTTTCAGAGTGGCGACGCCGTTCGGTGGAGCTGGCGATGCTCAATATCGGCCTCTCTGCTGCGGAAGCGACCGCGGGGGCGGCAGACGTGATGGCGGTGTTCCATCAGTGGCGGAGTCAGGTCGAGATGCCGGATGAGACGCATCAGACGCTGAAAGCGCTGGCAGAAAAAATCCCGCTGGTGGCGGTCACCAACGGCAACGCCAGCCCGGAAAAAATGGGCATTGCTGAATACTTTCAGTTCACGCTGCGGGCCGGACCTGACGGGCGCGCCAAGCCGTGGCAGGATATGTATCAGCTTGCCGCGCAACGCCTTGATATCGCGCCACAACACATTCTGCATGTGGGCGACGACCTGACTACCGATGTCGCCGGCTCACTGCGCTGCGGCATGCAGGCCTGCTGGATTAACCTGCGACAGGGTAACCTGATGCATATCCCGGATGCGCGCCTGTTGCCGCACGTCGAAATTTCGCGGTTGGCATCACTCACCTCACTGCTATAATGGCTGTAAATTTATCCAGTCGTCTCCCTTTTTTCTGCCAGGCCGCTGTGCTTTATCCGGCGTCCGTGGCGCCGCCTGACTGGCCGCGACACTGCCTTGCGGCAGGCGGAATAAACAACGCGACGACGACGCTTTTTCTCTGGTAAACGGTGCTTATGGACGTTTCTGAACTGCTCGATGGTTTGAATGACAATCAGCGCGCGGCCGTTGCGGCTCCGCGCAGTAACCTGCTGGTGCTGGCAGGCGCGGGCAGTGGTAAAACGCGGGTGCTGGTGCATCGCATTGCGTGGCTGATGTCAGTAGAGAACTGCTCACCCTATTCGATTATGGCGGTGACCTTTACCAATAAAGCAGCCGCCGAGATGCGTCACCGTATCGAGCATCTGATCGGCACCAGCCAGGGCGGGATGTGGATCGGGACTTTCCACGGTCTGGCGCACCGTTTACTGCGCGCCCACCATCTTGACGCCGGCCTGCCGCAGGATTTTCAGATCCTCGACAGCGAAGACCAGCTGCGTCTGCTCAAGCGCCTGATTAAATCCATGAACCTTGATGACAAGCAGTGGCCTGCGCGTCAGGGCATGTGGTACATCAACGGCAAAAAAGATGAAGGCCTGCGGCCAAAGCACATTGAAAGCTATGGCAATCCGATTGAGCAGACCTGGCTGCGCATCTATCAGGCCTATCAGGAAGCCTGCGATCGCGCCGGTTTAGTCGACTTCGCCGAGCTGCTGCTGCGCGCCCATGAACTCTGGCTCAACAAGCCGCATATCCTCAATCACTACCGCGAACGCTTTACCAACGTGCTGGTGGATGAGTTTCAGGATACCAACAACATTCAGTACGCCTGGATTCGGATGCTGGCGGGCGACAGCGGCCGGGTGATCATCGTGGGCGATGATGACCAGTCGATCTACGGCTGGCGCGGCGCACAGGTCGAGAATATTCAGCGCTTCCTGCAGGATTTCCCTGGTGCAGAAACGATCCGTCTGGAGCAGAACTACCGCTCAACCAATAACATTCTGAAAGCGGCTAACGCCCTGATCGCCAATAACAATGGCCGTCTGGGTAAAGAGCTCTGGACCGAAGGCAGCGATGGCGAACCGATCTCTATCTACTGCGCCTTTAATGAGCTGGATGAAGCGCGCTTCGTGGTCAACCGCATCAAGGTCTGGATGGAGAACGGCGGTGCGCTCAACGACTGCGCCATTCTCTATCGCAGCAACGCCCAGTCGCGCGTGCTGGAAGAGGCGCTGCTGCAGAGCAGTATGCCGTACCGTATTTATGGCGGCATGCGCTTCTTCGAACGTCAGGAGATCAAAGATGCGCTCTCCTATCTGCGTCTGATGGCGAACCGCAATGACGACGCCGCCTTTGAGCGCGTAGTGAATACCCCGACGCGCGGCGTGGGCGATCGCACGCTCGACGTGGTGCGTCAGACGGCGCGTGAACGTCAGATGACGCTGTGGCAGGCCACGCGCGAACTGCTGCAAAGTCGCGCACTGGCTGGCCGCGCCGCGTCTGCGCTGCAACGCTTCTGTGAGCTGGTCGATTCACTGGCTACCGAAACCGCCGAATTACCGCTGCATGTTCAGACCGACCGGGTTATCAAAGACTCCGGCCTGTGGCTGATGTATGAGCAGGAAAAAGGCGAAAAGGGTCAGGCGCGTATCGAAAACCTTGAGGAGCTGGTGACGGCAACGCGTCAGTTCAGCTATCAGGATGAAGATGAAGATCTGATGCCGCTGCAGGCCTTCTTATCCCATGCGGCGCTGGAAGCGGGCGAAGGTCAGGCAGACAAATGGCAGGATGCGGTTCAGCTGATGACGCTGCACTCGGCCAAAGGGCTGGAGTTCAGTCAGGTCTTTATCGTCGGTATGGAAGAGGGGATGTTTCCGAGCCAGATGTCGCTGGATGAAGGTGGACGGCTGGAAGAGGAGCGTCGTCTGGCGTACGTCGGTGTGACCCGCGCGATGCTCAAGCTGACGCTGACCTACGCTGAAACCCGCCGACTCTATGGTAAGGAAGTGTATCACCGGCCTTCCCGTTTTATCGGCGAACTGCCCGAGACCTGCATTGAAGAAGTGCGTCTGCGCGCCAGCGTCAGCCGTCCGGTCAACCATCAGCGGATGGGTGCGCCGGTGACCAAAAATGACAGTGGATTCGCGCTGGGCCAGCGTGTTCATCACGCAAAATTTGGCGAAGGCACCATCATAAATCTGGAAGGCAGCGGCGAACACAGCCGCCTGCAGGTGGCGTTTCAGGGGCAGGGAATCAAGTGGCTGGTGGCGGCTTACGCGAAGCTGGAAACGCTTTAGCGTGCGGTTGACGGCTTTTTCGTCTCAGCGTAACATGCGCCCACTATTATCATGAGAGGACAATGCCTTGGACACGCCCAGTCGATGCTGGCTCAATGACCTGGATACCAGGCATAACATCTAAGGCTACCTCTTTACGCGGGTAGCCTTAGCGGTTATCAGCGACCTCCCTTTTTGATTCCGTCGCGCGAGTCAGCACTGATTTATCTCTGAAACTCTGTTTCCGTGTTCAGGCCGCACGTTCCATGTTGAGGAACGGCGGACCGCCTTGTCCCATTTAGTCTGCAATGGGGAGTATTGCTATGCTGAGCGCATTTAAACTGGATCACAGCCGCCTGACGCGACTGGAGCTGGAAGACGAAAACGACAAACTGACCACCTCCGTCTGGGTCGATCTGATCGAGCCGGAAGAGGGCGAACGTGACCGGGTGCAGACCGAGCTGGGCCAGAGCCTGGCAACACGGCCAGAGCTGGAAGATATCGAGGCCTCGGCACGCTTCTTCGAAGATGAAGATGGTCTGCATATCCACTCCTTCTTCTTCTATGAAGATGCTGACGATCACGCCGGTAACTCCACTGTGGCATTCACCATTCGTGAAGGCCGCCTCTACACGCTGCGTGAACGTGAGCTGCCCGCTTTCCGCCTCTATCGCATGCGTGCCCGTAACCAGACCCTGATCGACGGCAACGCCTTTGAGCTGCTGCTGGACCTGTTTGAAACCAAAATCGAACAGCTGGCGGATGAAATCGAGAACATCTACAGCGCGCTGGAGAAACTCAGCCGGGTGATCATGGAAGGTCAGCAGGGCGAAGAGTACGATCAGGCGCTGTCACGCTTAGCGGAACTGGAAGATATCGGCTGGAAGGTGCGTCTCTGCCTGATGGATACTCAGCGCGCCCTGAACTTCCTGGTGCGTAAAGCGCGCTTACCGGGCAATCAGCTGGAGCAGGCGCGGGAAATTCTGCGCGATATCGAATCGCTGCTGCCACATAACGAATCGCTGTTCCAGAAGGTCAACTTCCTGATGCAGGCGGCGATGGGCTTTATCAATATCGAACAGAACCGCATCATCAAGATCTTCTCGGTGGTCTCGGTAGTGTTTCTGCCGCCGACGCTGGTCGCTTCCAGCTACGGGATGAACTTCGAGTTTATGCCGGAACTGAAGTGGAGCTTCGGTTATCCCGCGGCTATCGGCCTGATGATTCTGGCCGGACTGGCGCCGTATCTCTACTTCAAACGTAAAAACTGGCTTTAGAAAAGCAACGGGCCATCTGAGATGGCCCGTTCTGCTGGCTCCCGTCCCGATTTCTGCGTACTCTGACCCTCCTGTTTTTACAAAAAATTAACTTCTTATGGACGCTTTTTCGTTACGCACGCAGTGGACGCTGCTGCTGCTGATTTCCGTATTGCTAGGTGCGGTGCTGCACTATTTTCACGTGCCTGCCGCGCTGCTACTGGGACCGATGATAGTGGGTGTGGTGATGGGCCTGTCGGGTGCCACACTGCGGATTGATAAACGATTCTTCCTGCTTGCCCAGGCGGTGCTGGGTTGCATGATTGCCCAGAGCCTCTCTCCTTCGATTCTGACACCGCTGATTCAGGAGTGGCCGATCGTGTTAGCGGTGCTGCTGCTGACACTGGCGGCCAGCGGCCTGTCCGGCTTTCTGCTGGTACGCTTCAGCCATCTGCCTGGTCCGACCGGCGCATGGGGCTCGTCGCCGGGCGGTGCTTCGGCCATGGTGGCAATGGCGGGTGACTTCGGCGCTGATGTACGGCTGGTAGCGTTTATGCAGTATCTGCGGGTGCTGTTTGTCGCCTCGGCCGCCGCGCTGGTCGCGCGTATCGGGCTGGGCGATGAAGCGTACAGCATCTCGCTGCTCTGGTTTCCCGCGCTGAATTATGGCTTTGCGATTACGCTGGTGGTGATGCTGACGGGCGCGTGGCTGGGCACACGACTGCGCATTCCCTCTGGCGCATTACTGCTGCCCGCGCTGGCGGGTGCGGTACTGAACAGCAGCGGCATCGCAGTGTTACAGGTGCCGGAATGGCTGCTGGCCGTGGCCTATGCGCTGATTGGCTGGAGCGTCGGATTACGTTTTACCCGCCCGATCTTTCTGCTGGCACTGCGCACGCTGCCGCAGATGCTGGCCTCAATCTTCGGGCTGATGCTGTTGTGTGGCGGACTGGCGTGGATACTGACGCGCATGCTGGATATCGATCTGATGACGGCCTATCTCGCCACCAGCCCAGGCGGGCTGGACACGGTGGCGATTATTGCTGCGGGAACCCAGGTCAACATGGCATTTGTAATGGCAATGCAGACGTTGCGTCTCTTTACCATCCTGCTGACCGGCCCGGCTTTAGCGCGCTTTATTTCACGCTATGCGCGCGCGGGAACGGAATGAAAACGCCACCGCATCACAGACAAACACCAGCAGCGCCAGCCAGATAAAGCCAAACGTCACCATCTTATCTGGCGTGATAGTTTCACCGTAAAACGCCACCGCCAGCACAAACATCAGTGTCGGGCCGAGGTACTGGAAGAAGCCCACGGTGGAGAGGCGCAGCCGGCTGCAGGCCGCCGCAAACAGCATCAGTGGAATGGTGGTTACAATACCTGCTGCAATCAGTTTCAGGTTGAGACTCAGCGGGTTCGCCGATAAATGGCTGGTGGCGCTGTCGGCAAAGCCGAACAGGTAAATCGCCGCCAGCGGAAACAGCCACAGGGTTTCAATCAGCATACCGCTCTGTGCATCGACCTGGATCTTTTTGCGCATCAGACCATAAACGGCAAAGCTCAGGGCCAGGCCGAGTGCGATAACCGGCAACGATCCAAACTGCCACAGCTGTACCAGCACGCCGACGGTTGCCAGCAGCACGGCCAGCCACTGCAGACGGCGAAAACGTTCGCGCAGAAACAGCATGCCGAACACCACGTTGATCAGCGGGTTAATAAAGTAACCCAGGCTGGCTTCCAGCATATGCTGATTGTTGACCGCCCAGATAAACAGCAGCCAGTTGCCGCCAATCGTCAGTGCCGTGATCGCCAGCAGCAGCACTTTTTTAGGCTGGCGCAATACGCTGCGAACGCCGGGCCAGCTGCGGCTCAGGGTAATCAACAACAGCATAAAGAGTGCCGACCAGATCACCCGGTGCGTCATGATTTCTGTGGCGGGAACCTGTTTGACCAGCTTGAAATAGGCGGGCGCAATGCCCCAGATAAAGTAGGCACCCAGTGCAAAGCCAACGCCCTGGCGGGTTTGTTGCGTATCCATATGCGATCCATTCAATGGCGTAGTTAGCCGATAAGATAGGTAGCGGTAGCCGTGGCGATATAATCGCCCTGTTGATTGTGCAGTTCCACGCGCGCCACGGCGACTTTGTTACCGGCCCGCAGCAGGCTGCTGGTGGCGGTGAAGCGCTCGCCGCGTCCGGGACGCAGATAGTCAACGCGCATATCGATGGTGCCCATGCGTGACAGACGCTGGCGCAGATCCGCTTCGCTGATGCTCTCCTGACGGGTTAACGCATTGCTGACGCAGACCATGCCCGCCGCCACATCGAGGACGGATGCGATAACACCACCGTGCAGAATCTGCTGCGCCTGATTGCCCACCAGCATGGATTTATTATTGAAGCTGATTTCAGCGTAGTCTGCGTCAAGACGCATCAGCTCCAGGCCTAACGCCTGATTAAACGGCATGTGATAAACAAAAATTTCGCCGACCAGCTGGCGAGCGTCCTGCGGTGTCAGCACGGGTGATGACATGATGATGTGTCCTGAAAAAATCGGGCCAGAGGGGCGCGGAACATGAATGAGTTGTGTATTCTATGCCGCCTGCGAGGGTGTTTCCAGTTTAAGAAATCAGCACTCATGCTCACTGCCATTTGCGTGTAGAATGGCCTGCTTTTGACAACACCCTTTCAGTTATTCTGATACGCAGCTGCTCACCGGAGAATTTTATGCGTAAGCATCGCGCCTTGCTGGCGGCAATGTTGATATTTCCTGCGCTGGCGCAGGCGGATGAAGCCCGGATTAAAGAGGTTCATGACGCGCCACAGGTTCAGGGCAGCATTATTGCTAACCTGCTGGAGAAGCATGATAACCCGTTTGTTCTCTATCCTTACGAGAACAACTATCTGCTCTACACCTATACCAGCGACCTCAATAAAGAGGCGATCTCCTCTTATAACTGGGGTGAAAACGCCCGCAAAGATGAAGTGAAATTCCAGCTCAGTCTGGCATTTCCGTTATGGCGCGGTATTCTGGGCGACAACTCGGTGCTGGCAGCCTCTTATACCCAGCGTTCCTGGTGGCAGCTGTCGAATAGTGCTGAGTCATCACCTTTCCGTGAGACCAACTATGAGCCGCAGATTTTTCTCGGCTGGGCGACCGACTACTCGCTGGCGGGCTGGACCTTACGGGATGTTGAAGTGGGTCTGAATCATCAGTCCAATGGACGAAGTGATCCGACCTCACGAAGCTGGAACCGTGTCTATGCGCGTCTGATGGCGGAGAATGGTAACTTCCTTGCGGAAATCAAACCCTGGTATCGTATCCCTGAAGGAGCGAGCAGCGATGATAATCCCGACATCACCAAATATATGGGTTACTACCGCACCCGGCTGGGCTATAAGCTCGGCGACAGTATCTTCAGCGTAGAGGGCAACTATAACTGGAACAGCGGTTATGGCGGCGCGACAATGGGCTGGAGCTACCCTATCAGCGAGCACGTCCGCTTCTATACTCAGGTGTTTAGCGGCTACGGTGAATCACTGATCGATTACAACCATCGCCAGACGCGTCTGGGTGTGGGTGTAACGCTTAACGACTTGTTCTAATCCCTAACGTAAGACAGGAATCGCGTGGCAACCTCGGCAGTTCTTAATCAGGAAGCGCTGGCTCAGCAGGTATTGCAGGATACCTTCGGCTACCAGCAGTTTCGTCCCGGTCAGCAGACGATCATTAATCAGGCGCTGAGCGGACGCGACTGTCTGGTGGTGATGCCCACCGGCGGCGGTAAATCGCTCTGTTATCAGATCCCGGCGCTGGTGCGCGAAGGGCTGACACTGGTGGTGTCGCCGCTGATCTCACTGATGAAAGATCAGGTCGATCAGCTGCTGGCGAACGGCGTGGCGGCAGCCTATCTCAATTCCACCATGACGCGCGATCAGCAGCAGACGGTGATGGCTGACTGCCGTACCGGCCGGGTTAAGCTGCTCTACATCGCCCCAGAACGCCTGATGATGGATAATTTCCTGGAAAGTCTGGCGCACTGGCAACCGGCGATGCTGGCGGTAGATGAGGCGCACTGTATTTCACAGTGGGGCCACGATTTCCGTCCGGAATATGGTGCACTCGGGAAGATGCGTCAGCGCTTCCCGGAATTACCGGTCATGGCATTGACGGCGACTGCGGACGAAACCACCCGCAACGACATCGTTAACCTGCTGCACATGCAGGATCCGCTGATTCAGATCAGCAGCTTTGACCGCCCCAATATTCGCTACACGCTGGTGGAAAAATTCAAACCCACCGATCAGCTGCTGCGCTACGTTCAGGATCAGCGCGGCAAATGCGGCATTATCTACTGCAATAGCCGGGCGAAGGTGGAAGACACCGCCGCGCGGCTGCAAAGCCGGGGTTTCAGCGTCGGGGCGTATCATGCCGGCATCGACAGCGAACAGCGTGCCCGCGTGCAGGAAGCGTTCCAGCGTGACGATCTGCAAATCGTAGTGGCGACCGTGGCTTTTGGCATGGGTATCAACAAGCCCAACGTCCGTTTTGTGGTCCACTTCGATATTCCGCGCAACATCGAGTCCTACTATCAGGAAACCGGACGAGCCGGACGTGATGGTCTGCCCGCCGAAGCGATGATGCTCTACGATCCGGCAGATATGGCCTGGCTGCGTAAATGCCTGGAAGAGAAAGTGCCGGGGCCCTTGCAGGATATTGAACGCCACAAGCTCAACGCCATGGGCGCGTTTGCTGAAGCACAGACCTGCCGCCGCCTGGTGCTGCTGAATTATTTTGGCGAGGGTCGCCAGCAGCCGTGCGACAACTGCGATATCTGCCTTGATCCGCCGAAACGGTATGACGGCCTGGTTGAAGCGCAAAAAGCGCTCTCCGGCATCTATCGCGTCGGCCAGCGGTTCGGCATGGGCTATATCGTTGAGGTCCTGCGCGGGTCCAACAACCAGCGCATCCGTGAACAGGGTCATGACAAACTGCCGGTTTATGGACTGGGCAAAGATCAGAGCCACGAACACTGGGTCAGCGTGTTACGTCAGTTAATCCATCTGGGGCTGGTGACGCAGAACATTGCTATGCACTCGGCATTACAACTCACCGAAGCAGCGCGGCCGGTGCTGCGCGGTGAAGTGCCACTGATGCTGGCGGTGCCGCGTTTAATCACCGCGAAAACAAAGAGCAGCGGTCCGGCGAAGTTTCACGGTGGTAACTACGATCGCAAACTGTTCGCTAAGCTGCGTAAGCTGCGAAAAGCGATCGCCGACGAAGAGAATATTCCGCCTTACGTGGTGTTCAATGACGCCACGCTGATAGAGATGGCAGAACAGATGCCGGTCAGCGCGTCCGAGATGCTTAGCGTCAACGGCGTGGGGCACCGCAAACTGGAGCGCTTTGGCAAACCCTTCCTGGTGATGATCAAAGAGCATCTTGATGATGAAGAGTAAAGGACACTAATCATGCTGATGTTATTCGCAACCGTGGCGCTGGTACATCTGGTGGCGCTGATGAGCCCCGGCCCTGATTTCTTTTTCGTATCGCAAACCGCCGCCAGCCGCTCGCGTAAAGAGGCGATGATGGGGGTACTGGGTATTACGCTGGGTATCGTTGTCTGGGCGGGCGTGGCGCTGATGGGCCTGCATCTGATCCTGGAAAAAATGGCGTGGCTGCATCAGATTATTATGGTCGGCGGTGGCCTCTATCTGCTCTGGATGGGCTGGCAGCTGATGCGCTCGGCGCGTCAGCGTCATAAGCAGCCGCAGCAGGATGAGCCGGTGGTAGAGCTGCCGAAACGCGGCATGAGCTTTCTCAAGGGCCTGCTGACCAACCTGTCGAATCCTAAAGCGATTATTTACTTCGGCAGCGTATTCTCGCTGTTCGTCGGTGACGATGTCGGTTCAGCAGAGCGCTGGGGTCTGTTCCTGCTGATTGTTGGTGAAACCTTTGCGTGGTTTACGCTGGTGGCGGCTATCTTTGCGCTGCCGTGGATCCGCGCGAAGTATCAGCGGCTGGCGAAGTGGGTAGATGGTATGGCTGGAGTTCTGTTCGCCGGTTTTGGTATCCACCTGATTATTTCGCGTTAAGCCCTAATGCCGGAGAGCGTGCTGCGCATCCGGCAGTCATTTCACCTCCTGTTGCCTCTTTCTGAACTTCACCTGGGTGATGGCTATCACAATCCAGGCCTGCTGACGTCTCTCTGCTGTCATCGCTGACAAAAAGTCACCCTTCGTTAATTAATGAAACCATCACCTCCGGTATGGTCGTATCGACGGACTCTTTTTCATGGAGAGGATGATGCGGGTAAAACCCCTTTTACTATTGTTTATCGCGGCCTGTATCAGCGCCTGCGCTTCCCCTGATGCTGCCCATAATCGCGTCTCTGAAACGGCAGAAGTAGATAGCGTGTCGGCTATCCTGTCGCAGGCACGCCCGGCATCAGAGCAGCCGCAAGGCGAAAGGATTAGCCAAATCTCTGCCGCGTTTCTCGGTACGCCTTATCAGGCGCATACGTTAACTGGTTCGATCAATACGCCGGAAGCGCTGGTGATCAATTTCAACGAAGTGGATTGTTTTACGCTGCTTGATTATGTCCAGGCGCTGAGCCGAAGCCATGACCGCGCCAGCTTTGAGGCTAGCCTGATTCGGACCCGCTACGCTGGCGGTGAGGTCAGCTTTCTGAAGCGCCGCCACTTCTTTTCCGACTGGTTCGCTGAGAACCCGCGCAATGCCGATGATGTCACCGGGACCCTCAGCCCGGATGCGGTGACGGTAGTGAAGCAGCTCAATCATCAGGCTCGTGGAAAAGAACAGGTGCCCGGTCTGGGTATCATTCCTCGCCGCATCACCTACATTCCGGCCCGGGCGATCACACCAAAGGTGCTGGCGCAAATCCACACTGGCGATTACATCGGGGTTTACACCCCCGCGCAGGGGCTGGATGTCACGCATGCCGGAATTGCCGTCCGGCATGATGGCCGGTTGTGGTTCAGGAACGCCTCATCACTGGCCGTTAATCGCAGGGTTGTCGATACGCCGTTCAGGGAATATATGCAGTCGAAGCCGGGCATGATTGTGTTGCGTGCGGTGCCACTGAGAGCGCCGTAGCGGAGCCTGGAAAGAAATTGCGCGCCGGATTCGGCGCGTAAAGTCTTAAGCGATTTTTCTGGCGCTGGCCAGCAGCGCGCCCACCGCCATAAACAGCCAACGAAAATGCGGTTCATCAACTTCATCTGCTTTGGCCCTTTAATCCAGCCAGCAATGCGGGTGGCCAGCGTGGCGTAGCCAATCATCACGATGATATCGACCACTACCGTGGTCACGCCCAGCACCAGATACTGCATAAACAGCGGCTGATGCGGCTGGATAAACTGCGGGAACAGCGCCGCCAGAAAAACGATACTTTTCGGGTTGGTGAGATTAACCAGCACGGCACGTTTGAACAGGCGACGACGCGGCATCGCTCTGGCGACCGCATCCAGATCGATGCCACCCGCTGAGCGCCACTGCTGAATACCCAGCCAGACCAGATAGGCTGCACCGGCCCATTTCAGAATTTCAAACGCCAGCAGCGACTGCGAAAACAGTGCGCCCAGACCGATGCCGACCAGCACGATGTGCAGCGCCAGGCCGACCTGTAAACCGGAGATAGAGGCCACCGTGCCGCGATAGCCGTGGCTGATACCGGTACTCATGGTATTGATTGCGCCGGAACCGGGTGACAGGCTGAGAATTGTGGTAGTAAGCAGGTAGGTCAGCCACCATTCGATGGTCATGGGTCAGGCTCTCTTTAGTCGCGGATTTGTGACACAATACGCCAGAAATAAGCGCGGCGCTACGGCCTGCGCAGGGCGTTCAGGACTCTGTATCCGGTCATCAGGAGGGCGAATGAATCAACACAAAGCCAGCTGGCTGCGACGGGAAAAAGCCTTTGCTGCCTTCGCCACCGGGCCGCTGCTCGATTTCTGGCACCGTCGGGAGGAGCTTGAGTTTACCGGCGTCGGCAATCTGACGCTGCGTTATGTTCGCTTCACATCGCCGCAACACAAGCGTGTGATCCTGATTGTGCCGGGACGCATCGAGAGTTACATAAAATATCCTGAGCTGGCGTACGATCTGTTTCACTGCGGATTTGATGTGGTGATCCTGGACCATCGCGGTCAGGGGCGTTCCGATCGCCTGCTGGAAGATTCACACCGCGGTCACGTGGCAGAATTCACGCATTACGTTGACGATCTTGAAACGCTCTATCTGAAAGAGATCGTCAGCGGCCATTACCAGCAGCGCTATGCGCTGGCTCACTCAATGGGTGGTGCAATCTTAACGCTGTTTCTGGCGCGTCAGCCGCAGGCGTTTCATGCAGTCGCGCTGGTGGCACCGATGTTTGGCATCGCCTTACCGTTGCCCTCTTTTCTGGCTCATCGTATCCTGGACTGGGCGGAGAAACGTC
Organism: Pantoea sp. 9140; assembly: GCF_000745295.1. Classification (NCBI taxonomy): domain Bacteria; kingdom Pseudomonadati; phylum Pseudomonadota; class Gammaproteobacteria; order Enterobacterales; family Erwiniaceae; genus Pantoea; species Pantoea sp. 9140. Next base: position 4,016,819 of record NZ_JQNO01000001.1, read on the forward strand.
CAGCCTTACGCGATGGCTATGCGCTCGGCACCGGACGCTGGCGCGCGCATCCGTTTGGCATTAACCGGCTGACCCATAGCGCCGAGCGTTACCGGCGTAACCTGCGTTTTTATGCGGACGATCCGGCGATTCGTGTGGGCGGACCGACCTACCATTGGGTACGCGAAGGCATCCATGCGGGGCGCAACATCATCAGTCAGGTGGATAAGATCACTACGCCGCTGCTGCTGTTACAGGCCAGCGACGATCGGGTGGTCGACAATCGTTCGCAGGACCTGTTTTGTGCCGCGATGGCGGCGGCGGGTCATCCGTGTGAAGGTAATCAGCCACGGGTGATCGATGGCGCGCGTCACGAGATCCTGTTTGAAAAAGATGAGATGCGTGCCGAAGCACTCAATGCAGTGGTCGACTTTTTTTCATCGCACCACTGACGTTATTTATCCGACCGGTAAAAACCGGCAGAACCAGATACCCGAGGTTTTCATGTATCACATCGTTGCATCCGATCTGGATGGCACGCTGCTTTCTCCCGAACATCGCCTGACCCCTTTTGCACGTGAAACGCTGCAGCAGCTGGTCGCTAAGGATATTCACTTTGTCTTCGCCACCGGCCGTCATCATATTGATGTCGGACAGATGCGCGACAGCCTGGCGATTCCGGCTTATATGATCACCTCGAACGGCGCGCGCGTGCACAACGCAGAGGGCGAGCTGGTGTTCAGTCATAATCTGGATGAGGATATCGCCAGCGACCTGTTTGGCCTGCAGTATCATCACAGCGATATTCTGACGCACGTTTACCGCGACGATGAGTGGTTTGTCAGCCGTTCAAGCCCGGCTGAGCAGGACTATTTCCGCGAGTCAGTGTTCAACTATCAGGTCTATGAGCCGGGCCTGCTGCCAACCAGCAACATCAGCAAGGTCTTTTTTACCTGCGAAAACCCTGAGCATCTGATCCCAATGGAGCAGGCGATTGAAGCGCGCTGGGGCGATCGGGTTAACGTCAGTTTCTCGCTGCCAACCTGCCTGGAAGTCATGGCGGGCGGCGTGTCGAAAGGACATGCGCTGGAAGCGGTCGCGAAAACGCTGGGTCACTCGCTGGAGAGCTGCATTGCCTTTGGCGACGGTATGAATGATGTGGAGATGCTGAGCATGGCGGGCAAGGGCTATATCATGCAGAACGCCCATCAGCGCTTAAAAGATACGCTGCCGGAGCTGGATGTGATTGGTTCGAATGCCGATGATGCGGTGCCGCAGACGCTGCGCACGCTCTATCTTGCTTAAACAGCCTGCGTTAAAAGGGCCGGATAGCCGGCCCTTTTTATTGCCGTCAGGCCAGGGTCTTTTTGTGTTTGTGTTCGCTGACCATGGTCAGTAACAGCAGAATAACCGCCAGCACACAGCCCGTAATCATCACCATAAAGCCGCCGTCCCAGCCGAAGTAATCGACGGTGTAACCGACAATGGCGCTGGCCGCGACCGAGCCACCCAGGTAACCGAACAGGCCGGTAAAGCCCGCCGCCGTCCCAGCTGCTTTTTTCGGTGCCAGCTCCAGCGCATGCAGACCAATCAGCATCACCGGACCGTAGATCAGGAAGCCAATCACGATCATGCAGGCCATGTCGACGCCAGGATTGCCCGCCGGGTTGAGCCAGTAAATCACGGTCGCAATGGTCACCAGCGTCATAAAGAATACGCCGGTCGCACCGCGATTACCCCGGAACACTTTGTCCGACATCCAGCCACACAGCAGCGTTCCCGGAATCCCCGCGTATTCATAGAGGAAGTAGGCCCACGACGATTTATCCAGCGTGAAGTGTTTGACTTCGCGCAGATAGGTTGGTGACCAGTCGAGGATGCCGTAGCGCAGCAGATAGACAAAGACGTTGGCCAGCGCGATGTACCACAGCAGCTTGTTCGGCAGCACATACTTCATGAAGATCTGTTTTGCCGTCAGCTCCTCTTCGTGGCTGGCATCATAGTCGGGCGGGTAGTCGTTTTTGTACTCTTCAATCGGCGGCAGGCCACAGGATTGCGGCGTGTCACGCATCAGTGCAAAGGCAATAATCGCAATGGCAATGGCACCAAACGCGGGCATATAGAGTGCCGCTTTCCAGTCGTTGAACCACGCCATGCCGAGCAGGAAGAGCAGTGGCGGAATACCACCGCCCACGTTATGCGCACAGTTCCAGACCGAAACGATCCTGCCGCGCTCCTTCTGCGACCACCAGTGAACCATGGTGCGCCCACAGGGTGGCCAGCCCATGCCCTGGAACCAGCCGCAGATAAACAGCAGTACGAACATCACCATGATGCTGGAGGTCGCCCAGGGGACGAATCCCATGATAAGCATCACTGCTGCGGCCAGAATCAGGCCAGCCGGTAAGAAGACGCGCGGGTTTGATCGGTCAGAGACCGAGCCCATGATGAATTTTGAAAAGCCGTAGGCAATGGAGATGCCGGACAGGGCAAACCCGAGATCGCCACGTGAAAAACCCTGCTCGACCAGATAGGGCATGGCGAGTGCGAAGTTTTTTCTGACCAGGTAGTAGGCAGCATAACCAAAGAAGATCCCGATGAAAATTTGCCAGCGCAGACGACGGTAGAGCGGATCAACGTGATCCGCCGCCACCTGCGGCTGACGTTGTGCAGGTTTAAAAATGCTCAGCATCAGTGAGGCCCTCCAGGGCACATTATGGTTTTTCATTCCCGGCAGGTTGGAGCAGGAAAGTGCAGAACAAAATGGATGCAGAATGTTCCATTTCGCGCAAAGAATAGTGTTAGTTGCGCAACGTTACTGTGATGAATGACACATTTGTTACAGTTTTATTACAGCAAGGAGCGGAAGTGATCACCGGATGGATCATTTCGCGCATTTTATCTGGCTGAAAACCTATTCTGTCGATTGATGTGTCAGGAAGTGTAAGCAGGCTATCCGGTCGGCTGTTTAATTGCCTGGATTATAATCAGATGTCAACCAGATTTCACAGCCTGACGGCGGCACATTGTTTACACTGTCGGCCTGTTAATTTCGGGGTCGTTGCCGTGTTTTTATTGATTATTACCACCATTCTGTGGGCCTTTTCGTTCAGCCTGATTGGCGAATACCTCGCCGGGCAGGTGGATAGCTGGTTCTCTGTGCTGATGCGGCTGGCGCTGGCTGCGCTGGTATTTTTGCCTTTCCTGCGCAGGCGGGGTTATCGCCCTTCGACGCTACTGCTGTATATGCTGGTGGGAATGCTGCAGCTGGGCGTGATGTATCTGCTGAGCTTCGAAGCCTATCTCTACCTTAGCGTGTCAGAATTCCTGCTGTTTACGGTGATGACGCCGCTCTATGTGACGCTGATTTACGATCTGATCAGCCGTCGTCCGCTGCGCATCGGCTATATCTTCAGTGCGTTACTGGCGGTAGCGGGTGCGGCCATTATTCGCTATGACAAAGTCAGCGATCATTTCTGGTTTGGTCTGCTGTTAGTACAGCTGGCTAACATCTGCTTTGCGGCAGGCATGGTGGGCTATAAGCGTCTGCAGGAGACCCGACCCATGCCGCAGCACACGGCCTTCTCCTGGTTCTATCTGGGGGCGGTGTTGATTGCCGTCATCGCCTGGTGCGCCTGGGGCAACCCACAGAAGTTACCGACCACCTCATTGCAGTGGGGCATTCTGGTCTGGCTGGGCGTTGCGGCTTCCGGTCTCGGCTATTTTATGTGGAACTACGGTGCGACACAGGTCGATGCCGGTACGCTGGGCATAATGAATAACATGCACGTGCCCGCCGGGCTGCTGGTGAATCTGGCTATCTGGCAGCAGAAACCGCACTGGCCGAGCTTTATTGCGGGCGCGCTGGTGATCTTCGCCTCGCTGTGGGTGCATAAGCGCTGGGTGGTGGGGCGCGGTGACCGGTCATAAGGTGAAAGGGGTGCGCTGCCACAGACCATAAACAGGCTTTGAAAAGTGGCTGTTGAATGGGTGCCGCCTCCCGGGCTGGGGCGTCCGATCGCGAAGGAATCTCACCTCCCTGTCGATCGGCCGGGCCATCCCTGGCCCGGACGCTTCGCTCTTCTGACGCGCCAGCCCATGAGGTGCGACAGCCTCATCGCTGTTAAATGCGTGGCTCAGCGCGAGCATGAAGGAGGGAATGGCGGGCTGAGAAGTAAAGCGTCCGCCGCATGGCTGGCCCGGTGCTGCTCTTGTCAAAGCAATGATGAAGCGGGAGGGAAGGGGGGCGCAGCTGAGGAGCAAAGCGTCCGAGCCAGGGATGGCGAGGCCGTACTGCATGGATGCAGGCTTTCTTTGCGATCAGATGCGCCACCTCGCGATCAGATGCGCCACCTCTGACCACGCAGGGGTCAGAAGCGATCAGAAATTAAGCTGGCTTCTCACTCTTAGGGCGCTGAATCATCGCCAGCCCTTTCAGGAAGTTACGCAGAATCTGATCGCCGCACTCGCGGTAATTTTTATGATCGGGCTTGCGGAAAATCGCACCGACTTCCGCCTGCGAAACGGTAAAGTTCACGCGTTTGAGCACATCAGGGATATCAGTGGTTTTTAAATCGAAAGCGATACGCAGTTTTTTCATGAAGATGTTGTTCGTCATCTTGCGTTCAATCGACGGTGCGGGCGCATCTTCACTCTTGCCGCGACGGTAAAAGATCAGGCCATTCAGGAAATAACCCATCAGCACATCGGGGCAGGGACGGAACGCCGCATCGTCATCTTTTTTCAGCCACGCCTGAATATCTGTCTGCGGCACGTCACATTCTGCCAGCGCAAAAATCTCCACCATTTTGGCATCGCTCAGGTTGAGCATGTAGCGCACGCTGCGCAGAATATCGTTGTTAGTCATGGTGAGATCTTCTCATGGTCAGTCGACAGGCTGCGCATTATAGGGGATTTTGCCCGCGTTCGCGCAGGTTTGTGCTGGCCGGATTACCGTTGCAACACCGTACCGGGCAGCGCGGCATCGCGCACAAAAGGCAGATGCTCACAGGCGTGCTGACGGGCAAAACGGATAAACGCCTCCAGCACCGGCTGACGCTGCTCACCTTCACGCACGGCGGCATAAAGACGGCTCCACAGACCCTCACCCAGCGTGCGCGTGACGACCAGACCCTGCTTCTCAAAACTCTCCACCACCCAATGCGGCAGTGCGGCAATCCCCATCCGTGCCGACACCATCTGAATCATCAGCAGGGTGTTATCCACACTTTTCAGGGCCGGACTGACGCCAGCGGGCTGCAGGAAGTGACGCCAGATATCCAGACGCTGACGCTGCACCGGATAGATCATCAGCACTTCATCGGCTAAATCTTCCGGTGAAATCTGCTCAACCTGCGCCAGCGGGTGATCCGTCGCCAGCACCAGCCGCACTTCATAATCAAACATCGGCGAGTAGAACAGGCCCGAGCGCGCCAGAATGTCGGAGGTCAGCACCACATCCAGCTCACCCTGTTGCAGAGCGGGCTGGGGATCAAAGGTCACACCCGATTTAAAATCCATCACCACCTGCGGCCAGCTCTGCCGGAATTTATCCAGCGCGGGCGTCAGCCACTGAATGCAGCTGTGACACTCAATCGCTACCCGCAGCGTGGTCTGATGCGGCTCATGGCAGGCCTGCAACGCCTGCTGAATCTGCGGCAGCACCTGTTCCGCCAGCTGCAGCAGAATATCGCCCTGCGGCGTAAAACGCAGTGGCTGACTTTTACGCACGAACAGGCGGAATCCCAGCCGCTGCTCCAGATCGCTGAACTGGTGAGACAACGCCGATTGCGTCTGATGAAGCTGGGCCGCCGCCGCCGCCAGCGATCCGGTATTGCGCAGAGCCTGAAGCGTCCGCAGGTGCTTGAGTTCGATCATGAGAGTCCTTCACATCGAAAATGAACATATTGCGCTTGAGCAACATACAGTACCCGCAGAGTATAGCAGTGTAAACATCTGGACGGCTAAACATCTTTGGCTGCCCATTTAAGCCAAAGTGAAAGATTATCTGGAGAACAGCATATGACTATCCTGAACCATACTCTCGGCTTTCCCCGTATTGGCCTGCGCCGTGAACTGAAAAAAGCCCTGGAGAGTTACTGGGCGGGCGACAGCACGCAGCAGGCATTACTGGCAACGGGCCGCGAGCTGCGTGCCCGACACTGGCAACAACAGAAAGAGGCGGGTGTCGATCTGCTGCCGGTCGGCGATTTCGCCTGGTATGATCATGTGCTGACCACCAGCCTGCTGCTGGGCAACGTGCCCGCGCGTCATCAGAACAAAGAAGGGACCGTTGATCTCGACACGCTGTTTCGTCTGGGGCGCGGTCGTGCGCCGACTGGCGAGCCTGCGGCGGCGGCAGAAATGACGAAATGGTTTAACACCAACTATCACTACATGGTGCCGGAATTTACTCAGGACCAGACCTTTAAACTGACCTGGACTCAGCTACTGGATGAAGTGGATGAGGCGCTGGCGCTGGGCCACAACATCAAACCGGTGCTGCTGGGACCGGTGACGTATCTGTGGCTGGGTAAAGTTAAAGGTGAGCCGTTTGAACGTCTGTCGCTGCTGGAAAGGATTCTGCCAGTCTACCGGCAGGTGCTGGCAGAACTGGCGAAGCGCGGCATCGAATGGGTTCAGATCGATGAACCCGCCCTGGCGCTGGAGCTGCCGCAGACGTGGCGCGATGCGTTTAAACCGGCGTATGACGCCCTGCAGGGGCACAGTAAGCTGCTGCTGACCACCTATTTTGACAGCATCGGCCAGAACCTTGATGTCATTCGTAAGCTGCCGGTGCAAGGCCTGCATGTCGATCTGGTCCATGGCCACGATGATATTGAGCAACTGAATCAGCAACTGCCCGCCAGCTGGCTGCTGTCGCTGGGCGTGATTAACGGTCGTAACGTCTGGCGAGCCGATCTGAGCCGCTGGTTCAGCCGTCTGCAACCGCTGATCACTCAGCGTGAACAGGTATGGATTGGCTCTTCCTGTTCTCTGCTGCACAGTCCGATCGATCTGAGTGTGGAGACCCGGCTGGATGATGAGGTCAAAAGCTGGTTCGCCTTTGCGCTGCAGAAATGTGCTGAGCTTTCACTGCTGAGTCAGGCACTGAATAACAATGATGCGACGCTGCTGGACGCCTGGAGCGCACCGGTACGTGCCCGTGCTCACTCCCGCCGCGTGCATAATGCGGCGGTGGGACAGCGGCTGCAGGCCATTACGCCGCAGCACAGTGAACGCCAGAACGCCTACCCGGTGCGGGCAGCGCTGCAGCGTCAGCGTTTCAATCTGCCCGCGTGGCCCACTACCACCATCGGCTCATTTCCGCAGACCACTGAAATTCGCGGCCTGCGCCTCGACTTTAAACAGGGCCGTCTCGACAGCAATCATTACCGCACCGGCATCGCGGAGCACATCAGACAGGCGATTACCGAACAGGAGCGGCTGGGACTGGATGTGCTGGTACACGGTGAAGCGGAACGTAACGACATGGTTGAGTACTTCGGCGAGCATCTGGAGGGATTTGTCTTTACCCAGAATGGCTGGGTGCAGAGCTACGGTTCCCGCTGTGTGAAACCGCCTGTGATCATCGGCGATGTCAGTCGCCCAGAGGCGATTACCGTTGAGTGGGCGAAGTATGCGCAGTCGCTGACCGACAAGCCGGTAAAAGGAATGCTGACCGGCCCGGTGACGATTCTGTGCTGGTCATTCCCGCGTGAAGATGTATCACGGGAAACCATCGCGAAGCAGATCGCGCTGGCGCTGCGTGATGAGGTGGAAGATCTGGAGAAAGCAGGCATTGGTATTATTCAGATCGATGAACCTGCCCTGCGTGAAGGTCTGCCACTGCATCAGTCTGAGTGGGCGGACTATCTGAACTGGGCGGTGGAGGCGTTCCGGCTGAATGCGGCGGTGGCGCGGGATGAAACCCAGATTCATACGCATATGTGTTACTGCGAGTTTAACGACATCATGGACGCCATCGCGGCGCTGGATGCGGATGTGATCACGATTGAAACCTCACGGTCTGACATGGACTTACTGGAGTCGTTCGAACACTTCGACTACCCGAATGAAATCGGCCCCGGCGTCTATGACATTCACTCGCCTAATGTTCCCAGTGTGGCGTGGATAGAGGCACTGTTGCTGAAGGCGGCGAAACGGATTCCGGAAGCGCGGTTGTGGGTGAACCCGGACTGCGGTCTGAAAACGCGTGGCTGGACGGAAACACGTCAGGCGCTGGCGAATATGGTGACGGCGGCAAAGAAACTGCGTGGTGAGACGGCGTAGGAAAGGGACCGGGTGGCAAAAACAGGGGCGCAGAAGCGCCCCTTGTTCATTTATTTTGCTGCCACGCCATACTGCCTGAACCAGGCCAGCATCCGCTGCCAGCCATCATTGGCTGATTCAGCATGGTAGCTCGGGCGGTAGTCAGCATTAAACGCATGTCCCGCCTCGGGATAGACGATGATCTCGGCGGTCGCATTGGCGGCATGCAGCGCCTGACGCATCTGCTCGACGCTCTCCAATGGAATACCGTCATCCTGACCACCATACAAACCTAACACCGGCGCACTCAAATCGACCGCAACATCAATTGGATGCTTCTGTTGCTTCAGCGTGCGCTCACCGATTAATCGTCCATACCAGGCAACCGCGGCGCGTAGCTGTGGGTTATGCGCGGCGTAGAGCCAGGTAATGCGGCCACCCCAGCAAAAACCGGTGATGCCCATGCGACGGATATCACCGCCGTTACGTGCTGCCCAGTTAGCGGCATGATCGAGATCGGCCAGCACCTGCGTATCCGGCACTTTGCTGACCAGTTCGCTGAACAGGGTCGGGATATCGTTATACTCAGTCGGGTCGCCTTCGCGGAAATAGAGCTCAGGCGCAATCGCCAGATAGCCTTCCAGTGCCAGACGACGGCAGATGTCCCGGATGTGTTCATGGACGCCAAAGATCTCCTGCACCACCAGCACCACAGGCAATGGGCCTTCCGCTGAGTGCGGTTTTGCAAAAAACGCTGGCATGTTTTCGCCCTGGCTGGGCACTGAGGTTTCACCTGAGTGAATTGCCGGGCTTTCGGTAATAATGGTGGTAGAGGCGGTGGGCTGCACGGCAGGGGCAAAGCCGCCCGTCGCCGGTTTTTGTGCCATAGTGTCACTGGGTTTCATTATTCTCTCCGTGCAAGCATTTGCGCAATCACGTAACTATAGCCTGGCCGTAAAGCGTCTGCGTCCAGGTGTCGGGTAACAGAATCAGCAGTGAATAAAATCATCCACCTCTTTAACACTGCGCCGACCCTGACACAGCCTCGCTAAGGGCTATCCGGAAGAATAAGACGTAATTGTGTGATTAAGATCACATTTTATCTTTCGGGAAATGTAACTTTCATTTTCTTAAGTGAATGTTGTCACATATTTATCGAGCGTGCTGGCGTAGAGTAGCGCGCTACCTTCCCTTAACAGGAGTCTGAAAATGACACAGTCTGACGTTTTCCATCTTGGCCTGACAAAAGCCGATCTGCAGGGCGCGACCCTGGCGATTGTGCCTGGCGACCCGGAGCGTGTGAAGAAAATTGCCGGACTGATGGAAGATGCCACGCATCTCGCCTCACACCGTGAATTTACCTCCTGGCTGGCAAAACTTGATGGTAAGCCGGTCGTGGTCTGCTCAACAGGCATCGGCGGTCCTTCTACATCGATTGCGGTCGAAGAGCTGGCGCAGCTTGGCGTGCGGACCTTCCTGCGTGTCGGTACCACGGGTGCTATCCAGCCACACATCAACGTTGGCGATGTGCTGGTGACCACCGCGTCCGTTCGCCTGGACGGAGCAAGCCTGCATTTTGCCCCGATGGAATTCCCGGCTGTCGCTGACTTCGCCTGCACCACCGCACTGGTTGCCGCCGCTGAAGCCTGTGGCGCGAAAACCCATATTGGCATCACCGCCTCTTCTGACACCTTCTATCCGGGCCAGGAGCGCTACGACACTATTTCAGGCCGCGTCGTCAGTCGTTTCAAAGGATCGATGAAAGAGTGGCAGGAGATGGGCGTGCTCAACTATGAGATGGAATCTGCAACGCTGTTAACCATGTGCGCCAGCCAGGGTCTGCGGGCCGGCATGGTCGCGGGCGTGATTGTGAACCGTACTCAGAAAGAGATTCCGGATGCGGTCACCATGAAGCAGACAGAAAGTGACGCAGTGAAGATTGTGGTCGAAGCGGCGCGTCGTTTATTATAACGCCTGCGTCTGGCAGCAGGTTTTTTGTCCAGACTCAAAACCTGTTGCCGGTAGTTAACGGCGCGTAACATCAGTGAAATCTGAGAGTTTTTATGCGCAATACGATTCCTGTCCGACGTCCTGTCCCTGGTGCTAATCCTGCGGCAATCAATGCCCGGCTGGAACGCAGTGCCGAACGTTTTCGCGCTGCCATGCAGGAGGGTGACCACGCGCTGGCTGCCCGGTGCTGCGAAGAAGTCTTGCGCTCAATGCCCAATCAGATGCAGGTGCTGAGCGACTACGCGCTCTGCCTGCTGCGTCTGGGTCAGTACAATAAATCGTACAAAATCTACCAGAAAATTTATCAGTCACCGCCCGCCGTGCAGGCCATGGCCTCTGAAACCTGGCTGGATGGCTTAACCGAAGTGTGCGGCTGGCTGGGCAAAAAGGAAGAGGTGGTACGTTTCGGTCTGGCGTCGCTGATGCGCTCTGATGCGCGTTTCAGTCAGGGACAACGTGCCGCGTTTCCTGCTTCGCAACCTGAGCCTGTCGATCTCAGCCAGCCACATCAGAATGTCATCGCTTTCTGCCTGTATGGCGATCAGCCACGCTATTGCGAAACGCTGATTAAAAACGTTGAGGTGGCGCCTGAGTTCTATCCCGGCTGGGTTTGCCGCATCTACCTTGATGACAGCGTGCCGCAGCATGTCTGGCAGCGCCTGAACCAGCCACACGTCCAGCTGGTCGATATGTCTCACGAGAAAACGCTGTTTCCGACCCTGTGGCGTTTTCTGGTGCTCGACGATCCGACGGTGAAGCGCTTTATCGTGCGCGATGCCGACTCGCTGCTTTCGGAGCGCGAAGCGGCCGCGGTTAACGCCTGGCTGGCATCGCCTTACTGGTTCCACCACATGCGCGACTACTTCTCTCATACCGAACTGCTGCTGGCGGGAATGTGGGGCGGCTGTCACGGCGTCTTTCACAACGTGGAACAGGCGATGCGTGATTTCATTGCCCGGTATCAGGGCAGTCAGCGCTTCACCGATCAATATTTTCTTAAAGTGGCGTTATGGCCGACAGTGCGTGAAAGCCTCCTGAGCCATGATGAGCTGTTCAGTTTTCATCAGGCCCGGCCGTGGCCTGATCATGCGCCCGTGCGCTGGCAGACGCCGCATTTCCACGTTGGCAGCAATGCCGGTTTTGCCAGTATGACCGGTAAATCCAGCGCCCCTGAGGGCAGCAGACAGCGCGTTGCGATCACCTCCGGCGAGACAACCTGGCATTATCTGGCGCAGGTCAAAAACGGCGAGTGGCTATTACCGATGCCATTCTTCCTGATTGATGAGTGGCAGGCTGGAAAGCTGACGGTAGCGGCCCTGTAAGGCGCTGAATGCCGGTAAATTTATCTGGACATTCATACAGTGCGACTCTACCTTTTTCCTCAGCAGCCTGAGTCGCGGGGAAATCATGGATCAGCACATCATTATCAGCGCCTGTCTGGCGCTGGCCGGGTTGGGGATTGGCTGGATGCTGGCACAGTTACGTGCCGGCCATCAGGTCGCCAGTTTTCAGACCGAGCGCCGTCTGCAGGAAGAGGCGCAACAGCGCCAGCAGCAGCAAATCGAACAGCTTCAGCAGCAGACGCAGCAGCGTGAGCAGGAGCTGCGTCAGCTTCATGGCGCGCTGAGCGGGGCGAATGAGCGCCTGCAACAGCTCGATTACTGGCGCAATGAAAGCGAACAGCTTAATCGTGAACTGCGTAATCAGCTGGAGGTGAACAGCGCGCAGGAAGCAGAGCTGCGCGAAGTGACCATCCGCCTTGAAGAGACCCGTTTTGCCGCTGAAGAGAAACAGCGCCTGCTGACCAACAGCGAACAACGCCTGAGCGCCCAGTTTGAAAACCTCGCCAACCGTATTTTCGAAAACAGTGGCCGTCGCGTCGATGAACAGAACCGCCAGAGTCTGGACGGGCTGATTGGCCCGCTGCGTGAACAGCTGGATGGTTTCCGCCGTCAGGTGCATGAAAGCTTTGGCGCAGAGGCACGTGAACGGCACACACTGACTCATGAAATCCGGCAGTTACAGCAGCTGAATGCGCAGATGGCGCAGGAGGCGCTTAACCTGACCAAAGCGCTCAAGGGCGACAATAAAATCCAGGGTAACTGGGGTGAAGTGGTGCTGAGCCGGGTACTGGAAGCCTCCGGGCTGCGTGAAGGCTACGAATATGAAACTCAGGTCAGCATCCAGTCAGAACAGCACGGCAGGATGCAGCCGGATGTCATTGTGCGTCTGCCGCAGGGCAAAGATGTGGTGGTGGACGCCAAAATGACGCTGGTGGCCTATGAGCGCTACTTCAATGCGGATGATGAGATCGAACGTGAGCAGGCGATCCAGGAACATGTCAGCGCGATGCGAGCGCACATTCGCCTGCTGGGACGAAAAGATTATCAACAATTGCCCGGTTTACGGTCGCTGGATTATGTGTTGATGTTCATTCCGGTCGAGCCGGCTTTTTTGCTGGCGATTGACCGTCAGCCTGAGCTGATTGGCGAGGCGCTGCAGCAGAACATTATGCTGGTCAGTCCCACCACGCTGCTGGTGGCGCTGCGTACCATTAACAATCTCTGGCGCTATGAGCATCAGAGCCGCAATGCGCAGCGTATTGCTGACCGGGCCACGCGCCTCTATGACAAGATGCGACTGTTTGTCGATGACATGAGCGGCATTGGTCACAGCCTGGATAAGGCGCAGAACAGCTATCGCGAGGCGATGAAAAAGCTGGCAGAAGGGCGCGGCAACCTGATTGCGCAGACGGAAGGATTTCGTGCGCTGGGCGTGGAGATCAAACGCCCCATCAATCCCCAACTGGCCGAGCGGGCCATGCCGGAAAACCGGGCCGCTGACGACGCAGATGACGACAGGGATGCGGATGAAAGTGAGAGTCGTGTGAGACGCCTCCACGAATAGTATGGGCGCAGCGTGCCTGACTTCCGTGACTCTGATACACTTCGGGAAGTATTGTTTGTGGAGCAGGTAAAACCGATGGCAGATGAATCACAGCAGGAAACTACCCATTTTGGCTTTCAGACGGTCGCCAAAAGCGAAAAAGCTGACAAAGTCGCGGATGTGTTTCACTCCGTAGCAGCAAAATATGACCTGATGAACGATTTGATGTCGTTTGGCGTCCATCGTATCTGGAAGCGTTTTACCATTGACAGCAGCGGCGTACGTCGCGGTCAGCGCGTGTTAGATCTGGCGGGTGGTACCGGCGATCTCACCGCCAAATTCTCTCGCCTGGTGGGCGAAACCGGTCAGGTTGTCCTGGCGGATATCAACAGCTCCATGCTGAAGATGGGCCGCGAAAAACTGCGCAATCAGGGCGTGGTGGGCAACGTAAGTTACGTCCAGGCCAACGCAGAAGCGCTGCCTTTCCCCGATAACTATTTCGACTGCATCACCATCTCTTTTGGTCTACGCAACGTCACGGAAAAAGAGAAGGCGCTGGCCTCCATGTTCCGTGTCCTTAAGCCGGGCGGACGCCTGCTGGTGCTGGAGTTCTCTAAGCCTGTTCTGGATCCGCTGAGCAAAGCGTATGACGCTTACTCGTTCCACATTCTGCCGCGCATCGGACAGCTGGTAGCGCAGGATGCAGAGAGCTATCGCTATCTGGCCGAATCAATCCGCATGCATCCCGATCAGGAGACCCTGAAAGCGATGATGAACGATGTCGGTTTTGAAAATACCACTTACTCCAATATGACCGGCGGCATTGTTGCGCTGCATCGCGGATTTAAGTTCTGAGTGAGATGGTAATGAACCTGACTCCCTTGATTACCGCAGGTCTGGAAACGGCGCTGAACCGTATCCTCTATCGCGATCGTGGCCTGAAAGCGGCGCGGCAACGCCTGAATGGCAAAGTGCTGACGCTGCGCCTGAGTGAGTTTTCGCATCCGCTGGTGCTGGTTTTCAGTGAGCAGCAGCTCGACGTATTAGCGGACTGGCAGGATCGCAGTGACTGCACGGTGATCACCTCGCTGAAAACGCTGCCTAAGCTGCGCGATCGCCAGCAGCTGACGCCGCTGATCCGCAGCGGTGAGCTGCAGGTTGAAGGTGACCTGCAGGTGGTGCAGCAGTTCTCCGCGCTGATGGATCTGGCTGAGCTGGATCCGGCAGAATATCTGGCTCCCTGGGTCGGCGATATCGCCGCTCAGGGCATCAGTCAGCGCTCACAACAGGCATTCCGCTTTTTCAAAGGTGAAGTGCAGCGTCGCCAGGATTATCTCGGACAGGCCATTACCGAAGAGTGGCGTGTTGCGCCTGGCTCGCTGGAGTTAGCCTGGTTTTCTGAGGAGGTCGACGCGATGGAACGTTCGCTTGAGGCGCTTGATGCGCGTCTGGCGCAGCTGGAGGCAAAATGAGTTTTGGAGAGATCCGCCGTTTATATCTGATCATGAAGGTCTTTCTGACCTATGGCCTTGATGAACTGATCCCTCAGACACGCCTCACTTTCCTGTTTCGTCTGTGGCGTCGCTCTGTTTTCTGGATCCCGAATCTGTATAAGCATGAACCGATTGGCGCACGCATGCGCATGGCGATGGAGCAACTTGGGCCGGTCTGGATCAAGTTTGGCCAGATGCTGTCGACGCGTCGCGATCTTTTCCCGCCGCTGATCGCCGATCAACTGGCAATCCTGCAGGACCGCGTTGCGCCGTTCGATGGCGTCAAAGCCAAAGCGCAGATTGAAGCCTCAATGGGCGCACCGATTGAAACCTGGTTTGATGATTTTGATATCAAGCCCCTGGCGTCGGCATCCATTGCGCAGGTACACACCGCCACACTGAAATCGACCGGTAAGAAAGTGGTCATCAAGGTGATTCGCCCCGATATTTTGCCGGTCATCAGAGCGGACATGAAGCTTATCTATCGCCTGGCACGCTGGGTTCCGCGTCTGCTGCCGGATGGCCGTCGTCTGCGTCCGGTCGAGGTGGTGCGCGATTATGAGAAAACCCTGCTTGATGAACTGAATCTGTTACGCGAAGCCGCCAACGCCATTCAGCTGCGCCGGAACTTTGAAGATAGCCGCATGCTCTATGTGCCGGAAGTCTATTCAGATTACTGCAGCGAAACCATGATGGTGATGGAGCGCATATACGGCATTCCGATTTCAGACGTAGCGACGCTGGAGCGTCATGGTGTGAACATGAAGCTGCTGGCAGAGCGTGGCGTGCAGGTCTTCTTCACCCAGGTTTTCCGCGACAGCTTCTTCCATGCGGATATGCATCCGGGCAACATTTTTGTCAGCTATGAGCATCCGGAAGACCCGCAATATATCGGCATCGACTGCGGTATCGTGGGTTCGCTGAACAAAGAAGATAAGCGTTATCTGGCAGAAAACTTCATCGCCTTCTTCAACCGTGACTACCGTAAGGTTGCAGAGCTGCACGTTGACTCAGGCTGGGTACCGCCCGATACCAACGTTGAAGATTTCGAGTTTGCGATCCGTACAGTCTGTGAGCCGATTTTTGAAAAACCGCTGGCTGAGATCTCCTTCGGCCATGTGCTGCTGAATCTGTTTAACACTGCACGTCGCTTTAATATGGAAGTGCAGCCGCAACTGGTATTACTGCAAAAAACGCTGCTCTATGTGGAAGGGATTGGCCGTCAGCTCTATCCGCAGCTCGACCTGTGGAAGACGGCTAAGCCGTTCCTGGAAGACTGGATTAAGGATCAGGTCGGTTTGCCCGCTATTATTCGTGCGGTCAAAGAGAAAGCGCCATTCTGGGCTGAAAAGTTACCTGAGTTGCCAGAACTCTTTTACGACAGTATGCGCCAGCACAAACTCTTACGGCACAGCGTCGATAAGTTAGTGGGCGACATGAACGCGCAACGCGTCCGTCACCATCAGGCGCGATACCTGTTTGGCGTCGGTGCAACGTTGCTGTTAAGTGGAACGGCGGTGCTGCTCACCCGCCCGGATTGGGACTTCTTCCCGGCGGTATTGATGGCTGCGGGAATCGTCTCCTGGTTAATCGGCTGGCGTAAGACAAACTGATTGTCACGTCTGTTTAAAAAAAGGTAATGTCGCTGGCTAAAGCCCGGTTAAAAAGGGCACTCTGTCCTGCATTACCTTATCGTTTTCACAGAATATTAGAGGCTATCTCATGGGCGGTATCAGTATCTGGCAATTGTTAATCATTGCCGTGATTGTTGTTCTTCTGTTCGGTACCAACAAATTACGTAATCTGGGTTCAGATTTAGGTTCTTCGATTCGTGGCTTCAAAAAAGCTATGAGTGACGAGGATGACAAAAAGGATCAGCCGAAAGAGCAGGACGCTGACTTCGCAGCCAAAACACTGGCGGACAAACAGCAAACGTCGGCTAACAAAGAAGAAGCCAAGAACGACAAGCAGGTGTAAACCGTGTTCGATATTGGTTTTAGTGAACTGGTATTGGTGTTCGTTATCGGGCTGATTGTTCTCGGCCCGCAACGTTTACCGGTTGCGGTGAAAACCGTGGTCGGCTGGATCAGGGCGATTCGCTCGCTGGCAGCCAATGTACAACATGAACTGGCGCAGGAGCTCAAGCTGCAGGAATTGCAGGAGAGCCTGAAAAAGGTGGAAGAAGCGGGCCGCGGTACGCTCTCCCCTGAGCTGAAAGAGTCGATGGAAGAGCTGCGTAAAACCGCGGATTCAATGAAACGCTCGGTCAGTCAGAGTATCGACATTGAAAAAGAGGAAGATGAGGCGAACACCATTCATTCGGCTCAGCACAGGCATGTACCTCAGGCGGCTTCTGAGACGGTGCAGGCATCTGAACCTGGCCCGGTTGAACTTTCGGCAACGCCGGCTAGCGCAGAACATCAGGCCAGTGCCCCGGCACAGGCTCCATCAGCGGTTTCATCCGCTCCGGCTGTGCAATCCTCTGCCGTACCTGCCGCTGTGGCCAGCGCTCCGGCACAGGCACCTGCAGGTGATGTTGCCAGACCGGCAGATTCTGCGCGTAATCCCGCAGCCTCCCCTTCTGCAAGTGATGAACGATAATGGCCGTTGAAGATACCCAACCGCTCATCAGTCATCTGATTGAGCTGCGTAAGCGACTACTGAATTGCATTCTCGCTGTATTAGCGATCTTCCTGGTGCTGGTTTACTTCGCCAATGACATCTATCAGCTGGTCGCGGCACCGTTGATCAGCCAGATGCCGGTTGGATCGAGCATGATCGCGACCGATGTGGCCTCACCGTTTTTCACCCCGATTAAGCTGACCATTATTGTGTCAGTGTTTCTTGCGGTGCCGGTGATCCTCTATCAGGTCTGGGCCTTTGTCGCTCCGGCGCTCTACCGGCATGAGCGTAAGCTGGTTATGCCGCTGCTCTTTTCCAGCACCTTCCTGTTTTATTTCGGCGTGGCCTTTGCCTATTTCGTGGTCTTCCCACTGGCATTTGGTTTTTTCACCAAGACCGCACCGATTGGCGTCACCGTCGCAACGGATATCTCTAAGTACCTCGATTTTGTCATGACGCTGTTTATGGCATTTGGCGTGGCGTTCGAAGTACCGGTGGCGATTGTGTTGCTGTGCTGGACCGGGATCACTAGTCCGGAAGAGTTGAAGAAGAAGCGTCCCTATATTCTGGTGGGTGCCTTCGTGGTCGGGATGTTGCTCACACCGCCGGATGTTTTTTCCCAAACTTTGCTCGCTATTCCGATGTACTGCCTGTTTGAAGTCGGCGTATTCTTTTCCCGGTACTACGTGGGTAAAGGCCGACGCTTACAGGATGAGGAAGAGAACACCGACGCCTGATGCTGACAGCCTTACCCGCACTGGCGGGAAGCGTTCACTCCAAACCGCCCTGATGGGCGGTTTTTGTTTATAAACAGTGGGAAATATTATGTTTGATATCGGTGTAAACCTGACCAGCACGCAATTCGCCTCCGACCGGCAAAAGGTGGTTAAACGCGCGCGTGATGCGGGCGTCACCGGCATGCTTATTACCGGCACTAACGCGCTGGAGAGCCAGCAGGCTCAGCGACTGGCTGAAGCTCAATCCGGCTTCTGCTGGTCTACTGCGGGCGTTCATCCTCACCATGCCAGCGAATGGTCCACGGAAATCGCCAGCACTCTGCGTCGCCTGGCTGAAAAACCGGAAGTGGTGGCCATTGGTGAGTGCGGGCTCGATTTCAACCGCAACCTGTCGGCGCATGAGCAGCAGGAGTATGCGTTTGACGCGCAGCTGGCGCTTGCGGCCGAACTCAACATGCCGGTGTTTCTGCACTGCCGTGAAGCCCATGCCCGTTTCGCCGCGGTACTTGAACCCTGGCTGCCGAAACTGGCTGGTGCGGTGATCCACTGCTTTACCGGCACGCGTGATGAGCTGGAGGCCTGTCTGGCGATGGGACTATCGGTGGGGATTACCGGCTGGGTTTGCGATGAGCGTCGTGGGCTGGAGCTGCGCGAGCTGCTGCCGCTGATTCCGGCTGACCGGCTGCTGCTGGAAACGGATGCGCCTTATCTGCTGCCGCGCGACATGCGTCCGCGCCCGACCTCACGCCGGAACGAACCCTGCTTTTTACCGCATATTGTTAATCAGGTGGCGAAATGGCGGGGCGAGACTGCTGAGGAACTGGCGACCCGCATCGATCAGAATGCGCGGACGTTGTTCCGACTGGCTTAAATCTTACGGAACTGCTTGTTGTCGACGCTGCGCATCACCTGCTTGTTCAGCAGATTCAGCAACAGAATCGAGCGCGTTTCACCATCCGGCTCGGCAAAAATGGCGCGCAGCCCTTCAAACGTCCCCTCGGTGATGACGACTTCATCGCCGCTTTGTGGTGTCTCAGGGTCAAGCAGGATTTGCGGAACGTCGGTTTCCAGCGCTTCGATCACCGCCGATGGCACGGTTGCGGGCGTGGTGCCAAAGCGCACGAAGTGACTGACACCGCGTGTGCTGCTAATCGTCGTGGTGTGAATCGCTTCCGGATCGAATTCGATAAACAGGTAATTTGGAAACAGTGGCTCACTCACCGTGGTGCGTTTGCCGCGCACGATTTTTTCCAGAGCGATCATTGGACTGAGGCAATGCACTTCCTGCCGCTCCAGATGCTCCTTCGCGCGCAATAGCTGTCCACGTTTGCAATAGAGTAAGTACCAGGATTCCATAACTGCTCCCATTGAATGGACGCTAAGAATAGCAAACCTGCTGCCAGAGTTATAGCGCAGGGGCAGGGTAAAGCGTCCTGCAGCGAAAATAAACTGAGACTTTTCCTAACATGCCGGATGGCAGTAAAAGCATTGATGGGTAATTGACGTCGGCTATTCCTCTGTATCAGACTCGATGACCATCACATCTGCACAAGGATCCTCTGATGGAACTCTTTCTGTTGAGCAATGGCAAGCTGGCGGATGATGCGCCGTTGCTGGGCTATGCGCAGCCACAGCTGCTCGCCATGATCGCGCGACGCGCTATCCGATCGGCGGTACTGATCCCCTACGCAATTATTCGTGGCGATCAGCAGCAGCGCGCTGATGAGCTCAGCGCTTCTCTTGGAATTCAGGTGGAGCGGGTTCAGGCATTCGCTTCGCCAGCTGATGCAATTGCCCAGGCAGAGCTGATTTTAGTCAGCGGTGGCAACACCTGGTTTCTGAATCAGATGCTGCATGAACAGGGTCTGATCGGAGCGATTCAGCGCGCGGTGCGGGAGCGGCAGGTACCCTATGTCGGCTGGAGCGCAGGCTGCAACGTGGCAACGCCCTCAATCCGTACCACTAACGATATGCCGGTACGCAGCAGCGTGGTGTTACCTGCGCTGGGCCTCTTTCCGGTGCAGATCAATCCCCACTATCTGGATGCCAGCGTCAGCGGCCACATGGGCGAAACCCGTGACGAACGTCTGGCGGAGTTCTGTGCCGTTAACCCTGCTGAGTCGGTCATTGCGCTGCGTGAAGGCAGTTTTCTGCATCTGCATGACAACCAGCTGCGTTATCACAGCGTGCGTAACGAAGATTTTAAACTGTTTCGCCACGGCGAGCCGATTCAGGGGTATCACGATGCCCGTGCGTTACAACCGCTGGTTCCCTTTCAGTGCGTATGAGGCGGCCATATAAACCTCAGCAACTCCGTGTAATCAGACCTATAATGGCCGACTCACTCTGGCCGGAAAGCTAAAGCCGCATGAAATATCACGATTTAAGAGACTTTCTCGCGCTGCTCGAACAGCGCGGTGAGCTAAAGCGCATTACCCAGACGATCGATCCTGAACTGGAAATGACCGAAATTGCCGACCGCACCCTGCGTGCCGGTGGCCCCGCTCTGCTGTTTGAAAACCCGAAAGGGTATGACATGCCGGTGCTGTGCAATCTGTTCGGCACGCCAAAGCGCGTGGCCATGGGCATGGGCCAGGAAGAAGTCAGCGCACTGCGTGAAGTGGGTAAACTGCTGGCCTTCCTGAAAGAGCCGGAGCCGCCAAAAGGCTTCCGCGATCTGTTCGATAAGATGCCGCAGTTTAAGCAGGTCCTGAACATGCCAACCAAACGCCTGCGCAATGCACCCTGTCAGGAAGAGGTGTTCAGCGGCGATGAAGTCGATCTGACGCGTATTCCGGTGATGAAATGCTGGCCTGGCGATGCGGCACCGCTGATTACCTGGGGATTGACCGTCACGCGCGGCCCGCATAAAGAGCGGCAGAATCTTGGCATTTATCGACAGCAGGTGATCGGCAAAAACCGTCTGATTATGCGCTGGCTGTCGCACCGTGGTGGTGCGCTCGATTATCTGGAGTGGACGAAAGCGCATCCGGGTGAGCGTTTTCCGGTCTCGGTGGCGCTGGGTGCCGATCCCGCCACCATTCTCGGTGCCGTCACGCCGGTGCCTGACACGCTGTCAGAATATGCGTTTGCCGGGTTGCTGCGCGGCAATAAAACCGAAGTGGTGAAGTGCCTGTCGAACGATCTTGAAGTGCCGGCCAGTGCGGAAATCGTACTGGAAGGGTATATCGAAGCGGGCGATATGGCGCCAGAAGGACCTTACGGCGATCACACCGGCTACTACAATGAAGTAGATAGCTTCCCGGTGTTTACCGTGACACATATTACGCAGCGCCATAAGCCTATCTATCACTCCACCTACACCGGCCGGCCGCCGGATGAGCCTGCGGTGTTGGGTGTGGCGCTGAATGAAGTGCTGGTGCCAATCCTGGTGAAGCAGTTCCCGGAGATCGTGGACTTCTATCTGCCACCGGAAGGTTGCTCATACCGGCTGGCGGTCGTAACGATTAAAAAGCAGTACGCCGGGCATGCCAAACGTGTCATGTTTGGCGTCTGGTCGTTTTTACGGCAGTTCATGTACACCAAATTTGTTATTGTGTGTGACGATGATGTTAATGCGCGTGACTGGAACGACGTGATCTGGGCCATTACCACCCGTATGGATCCGGCCCGCGATACGGTATTAGTGGAAAATACCCCGATCGATTATCTCGATTTCGCCTCGCCCGTTTCCGGGCTGGGGTCGAAAATGGGGATGGATGCGACCAATAAGTGGCCAGGTGAAACGCAGCGTGAATGGGGCACACCCATCGTTAAAGATCCGGCGGTCACCGCGCGCATTGATGCTATCTGGGATGAGCTAGGTATTTTTGATCAGCCGCCACAGCGTTGATGGCGAGCACAACCATAAAGACGACCCGACAGAGGGAACGCATGACAACGTTAAGCTGTAAAGTAACTTCGGTTGAGGCGATTACCGACACGGTCTATCGCGTTCGCCTGATCCCTGAAGCGGAATTCAGTTTTCGCGCGGGACAGTATCTGATGGTAGTGATGGATGAGCGCGACAAGCGTCCGTTCTCGCTGGCCTCAACGCCGATGGAAAAAGATATTATCGAGCTGCATATCGGCGCGTCCGATCTGAATCTCTATGCCATGGCCGTAATGGACCGCATCCGTAACGATCGCCAGATCACGGTTGATATGCCGCACGGCGATGCCTGGCTGCGTGAAGAGAGCACTAAACCGCTGATCCTGATTGCAGGCGGCACCGGTTTCTCCTATGCCCGTTCGATTTTGCTCACCGCACTGGCGGAACAGCCAGAGCGCGACATCGCCATTTACTGGGGCGGACGTGAGCTTAAGCATCTGTACGATATGGATGAGCTGGATGCGCTGGCCGTGAAGCACCCGAACCTGAAGGTGATCCCGGTCGTCGAGCAGCCTGAAGCAGGCTGGCAGGGCCGTTCTGGTACGGTACTGACCGCAGTGATGCAGGACTTCAGCACGCTGAGTGAGCATGAGATCTACATCGCCGGACGTTTTGAGATGGCGAAGATTGCCCGCGACCGTTTCTGTGCCGAGCGTGGCGCAGTGGAATCACAGATGTATGGCGATGCGTTTGCCTTTATCTGATTCCTGGTAGCAGACAGAAAAAACCCGCCGATCAACGGCGGGTAAATCTGACAAAGTAAGACTCAACGTATTAAAGACGCTCGAATACGGTTGCGATCCCCTGGCCCAGTCCGATGCACATGGTGGCGAGGCCAAAACGGGCATCGCGTCGTTCCATGATGTTCAGCAGCGTAGTGCTGATGCGCGCACCGGAACAGCCCAGCGGATGACCTAAAGCAATCGCGCCGCCATTCAGATTGACCTTCTCATCCATCAGTTCCAGCAAACCTAAGTCTTTAATACAGGGCAGGGTCTGCGCGGCAAAGGCTTCGTTCAGCTCAAACACGTCGATATCACTGACGCTCAGTCCCGCCCGTTTCAATGCCAGTTTGCTGGCCGGAACCGGTCCGTAGCCCATGATCGACGGATCACAGCCGACCACTGCCATGCTGCGGATACGTGCACGTGGCGTCAGCCCCAGTTCACGGGCGCGTGATTCACTCATAATCAGCATGGCGGCCGCGCCATCGGACAGGGCCGACGACGTACCCGCTGTGACGGTGCCATTCACCGGATCGAAGGCGGGTTTGAGTGCCGCCAGACCTTCGGCGCTGGTCTCCTCGCGGATCACCTCATCGAAAGCATAGCGCTTAAGAATGCCGTCGCTGTCGTGACCATAGGTGGCGACAATCTCCGTTGCAAAGTCCCCGCTCTGTGTGGCCTGCCATGCGCGCTGGTGCGAACGCAGGGCGAACGCATCCTGCTGCTCACGGCTGATATGATGCATACGTGCCAGCATCTCGGCGGTTAAGCCCATCATGCCCGCAGCTTTAGCGACGGTGCGGCCCAGGCCGGGATGAAAGTCGACGCCGTGATTCATCGGCACGTGTCCCATATGCTCCACGCCGCCAATCAGGCAGCACTGCGCATCGCCGACCATAATGGCGCGGGCCGCATCGTGCAGCGCCTGCATTGACGAACCACACAGCCGGTTAACGGTCGTGGCAGGCACAGAGTGCGGGATTTCAGCCAGCAGCGCGGCGTTACGCGCGATATTAAATCCTTGTTCCAGCGTCTGCTGTACGCAGCCCCAGACGATATCGTCGAGGGATGCCGGGTTCACCGCCGGGTTGCGGCTCAGGATTTCGCGCATCAGGTGCGCGGAGAGATCTTCAGCGCGCACGTTCCGAAAGGCTCCGCCTTTTGAACGTCCCATTGGCGTGCGCACCGCATCAACAATCACCACATTTTCCATCTTCTTGCCCTCAGGCGCTTTTCAGCGCGGCTTCATCAATCGGTTTGGCGGCGGGATACCAGCTTTCATGCTGATGGGCTTTCTGCACCAGCAGCGCAGGCAGGGCATACAGGCCACCAAGCGCGCTGTAGCGCCGGGCCTGATCGACCACATTGCTGTTGCCCAAGGTATCGAGATAGCGGAAAGCGCCACCACGGAACGGCGGGAAGCCGAGACCATAGACCAGTGCCATATCCGCTTCAGCAGGCGAGGCGATAATCTTCTCTTCCAGGCAGCGCACCACCTCATTCAGCATCGGAAGCATCATACGGTTCAGGATCTCTTCATCGCTGAAGACCCGCGCGGGCTGACAGACCTGTTGCAGCAGCGTATCCACTTCAGCATCCGGCACTTTCTTCAGCTTGCCCTTTTTATCCTCTTCCCAGCGCCAGAATCCTTTGCCATTTTTCTGACCAAAACGACCGGCATCAAACAACAGATCGATCGCATCGCGATAGTCGTGCTTCATGCGATCCGGGAAACCATCCGCCATAACACTTTGCGCGTGGTGCGCGGTATCGATGCCCACCACATCCAGCAGCCATGAAGGCCCCATCGGCCAGCCGAACTGTTTTTCCATCACTTTATCAATCTGACGGAAATCAGCGCCGTCGCGCAGCAGCAGGCTGAAAGCGGCGAAGTAGGGGAACAGCACCCGGTTCACAAAGAAGCCGGGGCAGTCATTCACCACGATAGGCGTTTTGCCCATTTTGCTGGCCCATGCCACCACTTTACTCAGTGTCGCTTCACTGGTTTTCTCGCCACGAACCACTTCGACCAGCGGCATACGCGGCACCGGATTGAAGTAGTGCATGCCACAGAAGTTTTCCGGGCGCTGCAGCGCCTGCGCCAGCTGGCTGATAGGAATGGTTGAGGTATTGGAGGCCAGAATCGCATCCTGACGCAGATGCTGTTCGGTTTCCGCCAGCACTTTGGCCTTGATCAGCGGGTTCTCGACCACGGCTTCCACCACCACATCGGCCTGGTCAAAACCGGCGTAATCCAGGGTGGGCTGAATAGTGGCGATCACACTGGCGAGTTTACTGCCGTCGATTTTGCCGCGCTCCAGCAGCTTATTGAGCAGCTTGCTGGCTTCATTCATCCCCAGCGTTAACGCCTGCGGATTAATGTCTTTCATTCTGACCGGCACGCCTTTCCAGGCAGACTGGTAGCTGATGCCGCCACCCATAATGCCCGCGCCCAGTACCGCTGCCTGAGCCGGAGCGCCGCTTTCGCTGCCGCGTTTTTTCGCCAGGCTTTTAACGTACTGGTCGTTGAGGAAGATGCCGACCAGTGCGCGGGCTTCATCAGACTGCGCCAGTGGCACAAACGCCGCCGTTTCAAGTTTCAGCGCATCATCACGACCCAGGCTGGCTGCCGCTTCAATGGTTTTTACGGCCATTAGCGGAGCGGGATAGTGTTTACCTGCGGTCTGCAGCACCATCGCTTTCGCAATCGTGAAGCTCATCGCCGCTTCAATCGGGCTGAGTTTCAGCGGTGCCAGTTTCGGTGCCCGGCGTGCGCGCCAGCTGTCATCTGCGGCAGCGGCCTTAAGCATGGTGATCCCCGCCTCGCGCAGTTTCTCACGCGCCACGACCGCATCGACCAGACCGAGTTTCAGGGCGGCATTGCCATCCACATCTTTACCCGCTGCAATAATTTCCAGCGCGCTGTCGGCACCCAGCAGGCGCGGTAGTCGCACGCTGCCGCCAAATCCGGGCATGATGCCGAGTTTTGTTTCCGGCAGGCCAATGCGCGCGTCAGCGGTGGCGATACGCAGATCGGTTGCCAGTACGCATTCGCATCCACCACCCAGCGCATAGCCGTCAATAGCGGCCAGGGTTGGCACCGGTAAATCTTCCAGACGGTTAAAAATGCTGTTGGCGTAGCTCAGCCACTGGCTTAGCTTTTCGGTGGGTGCATCAAACAGAGAAAGGAACTCGGTGATATCCGCGCCCACAATAAAAGCAGGTTTAGCGGAGCTCAGCAGCAGGCCGCGCAGGTCTGGCTGCTGTTCCAGCACCGCAATCGCCTCGCCCAGACTGGCGACCGTTTGCGTATCGAGCTTATTGACCGAGCCTGTAGCGTCAAAAACCAGCTCGGCGATGCCATCGTCCAGCCAGTGAAGAGTAAGGTTAGCGCCTTGGTAGAGCATGTGCGTCTCCTGAAACCGCGAAAGGTGATCTGGTCATACCAGATGATCGTGAGTGTGGGAGCGATGTTAATTATTTGCAAACTGCTCTTTGCTTATTTGCTAACAAGATCACAGCTGCGCCGACTTCGGCATCTGCACAAGGGGTATGCTAAACTTGCGGCCATTTTGCGACACTGGAGAGACGTCAATGGATTCACTGAAGACCTTGTATCACGCGCATATCGCCACGTTGCAACAACGGGCGCAGCAGGTGCTGGCACGCAATAAACTGGATGCGATGTTGATCCATTCCGGTGAATTGTTGACGGTGTTTCTGGATGACCACACCTATCCGTTTAAGGTGAATCCGCAGTTTAAGGCCTGGGTGCCGGTAACGCAGGTGCCTAACTGCTGGCTGTGGATTGACGGGGTGAACAAACCGAAACTGTGGTTCTACTCTCCGGTGGATTACTGGCACAACGTTGAACCGTTGCCGGATAGCTTCTGGACCGCGGATGTTGAGGTTATCGGCCTGAAAAATGCCGATGAGATTGCGCAACTGCTGCCTGCACAGCGCGATAACGTCGCCTATATCGGCCCGGTTAACGCGCGTGCAGCTCAGCTCGGTATCACTTCCGGCAATATCAATCCGAAAGCGGTGATCGACTTCCTGCATTTCCATCGCAGCATCAAAACAGATTATGAACTTGCCTGCCTGCGCCAGGCACAGAAGCTGGCGGTTGCCGGTCATCGCGCAGCGAAAGAGGCATTCTCTGCAGGCTTAAGCGAGTTCGATATCAACCAGGCCTATCTGACCGCAACCGGGCATCGCGATACTGATGTGCCTTACGGCAATATCATCGCGCTGAATGAACACGCTGCGGTGCTGCACTACACCCGGCTGGATCATCAGCCACCGGCGAAACGCCACAGCTTTTTGATTGATGCCGGTGCTGAGTATCTTGGCTATGCCGCCGATTTAACCCGCAGCTATGCGGCGCAGAGCAGTTCGCTCTATGCCAGAATGGTTGAGGCGATGAACGCGGAAGAGCTGGCGCTGATCGCTACGCTGAAAGCGGGCGTGCGCTACACCGATTATCATCTTCAGATGCACCAGCGTATTGCGAAGATGTTGCTGAAGTTTGAGCTGGTGCAGGGGATTAGCGAAGAAGCGCTGGTGGCTGAAGATCTGACCGGTCCGTTTATGCCACATGGTCTGGGACATCCGCTGGGTCTGCAGGTGCATGACGTGGCTGGCTTTATGCAGGATGATCAGGGCACCCATCTGGCCGCGCCCGCGCAATATCCTTATCTTCGCTGCACCCGCGTGCTGCAACCGGGCATGGTCTTAACCATCGAGCCGGGCTTCTATATTATTGACTCATTACTGGCGCCGCTGCGTGCAGGCCGTTTCAGTCAGCACTTTAACTGGCAGGCTATTGATGCGCTTCGGCCTTATGGCGGGATTCGTATCGAGGACAACGTGGTGATCCATGCGCATCGCGTTGAGAATATGACCCGCGATCTGCATCTGGCCTGATGGACGCTTTTGATATTCCGGCTGTGCCAGTTAGCAGCAGTGAGGAGACGATCAAAAAGAGTCGCTTCATTACGCTACTGGCACACACCGAAGGAGCTGAGGCGGCACGCGCGTTTGTCCAGCAGGTGAAAAGCGAGCATCCCGCTGCCCGGCATCACTGCTGGGCGTGGGTCGCGGGCGCACCGAATGATTCCCAGCAGCTTGGCTTCTCTGATGATGGGGAACCCTCGGGCACGGCCGGCAAACCGATGCTTGCGCAGCTGATGGGCGCAGATATTGGCGAGATTACCGCCGTCGTCGTACGTTATTACGGCGGCATCATGCTGGGAACCGGCGGCTTAGTAAAAGCCTATGGCGGTGGGGTCCAGCAGGGACTTAAGCTGCTGCCACGGCAGCGCAAAGTACCGATGAAGCTGTTCACCTTGCAATGCGACTATCCACAGCTCAGCGATATTGAACGGCTGGTTCAGCGTTTCGACGGTAAGGTGACCGACAGTCAGTTTCAGGATCGCATTGCATTGACGCTGGCTGTACCTTACGGACAAATCGACGGATTCAAAAAAAATCTGTCAGACTTTAGTCGGGGCGCGTTATCGCTTATCCCGCTCACACCCTGATGTTCATCTCTATTATTTAAAGGAACGGCTGAATGCACTTTCGCGCCATTACCCGCATAGTCGGTCTGCTGGTGATCCTCTTTTCAGTGACGATGATTTTGCCCGGTCTGGTCGCCCTCATTTATCGCGATGGGGCGGGGCGGGCGTTTAGCCAGACCTTTATGATGGCGCTGGTGATTGGCTCGCTGCTTTGGTGGCCGAATCGTAAAAAGAAAACCGAACTCAAACCGCGCGAAGGGTTCCTGATCGTCGTCCTGTTCTGGACGGTGCTGGGTAGCGTAGGGGCCATGCCCTTTATCTTTGCCGAGCAGCCGCATCTTTCGGTGACGGATGCATTCTTTGAATCGTTCTCGGGCCTGACAACAACCGGTGCCACCACGCTGGTGGGGCTGGACTCGTTGCCCAAGGCGATTCTCTTCTATCGGCAGATGCTCCAGTGGCTGGGCGGTATGGGGATTATCGTGTTAGCGGTGGCGATACTGCCGATTCTGGGCGTCGGGGGCATGCAGCTCTATCGCGCTGAAATGCCGGGGCCGCTGAAAGATAACAAGATGCGGCCACGTATCGCCGAGACGGCCAAGACACTCTGGCTGATCTACGTTCTGCTGACGGTGGCCTGTGCGCTGGCATTGTGGCTGGCGGGCATGCCGGCGTTTGATGCTATCGGCCACAGCTTCTCGACCATCGCCATTGGCGGCTTTTCTACCCACGATGCCAGCATCGGCTATTTTCATAGTGGCACCATCAATACCATCGTGGCGGTGTTTCTGCTGATCTCAGGCTGTAATTACGGCCTGCACTTTGCCATGTTAAGCGGACGTAATTTGCGCGTGTACTGGCGCGACCCGGAATTCCGCATGTTCATTGGCGTTCAGCTGACGCTGGTGTTGATCTGCACGCTGGTGCTCTGGTTCCACAATGTCTATGCCAGCGGCTGGCAGACGCTGAATCAGGCCTTCTTTCAGGTCGTTTCCATGGCAACGACGGCGGGATTCACGACCGACAGCATCGCACGCTGGCCATTGTTCCTGCCGGTGCTGCTGTTGTGCTCAGCCTTTATTGGCGGCTGTGCCGGTTCAACCGGCGGTGGCCTGAAGGTGATTCGCATTCTGCTGTTATGCAAGCAGGGTAACCGTGAGCTTAAGCGTCTGGTTCACCCGAATGCGGTCTACACCATTAAGCTGGGTAATCGGGCGCTTCCGGAACGTATCCTTGAAGCCGTCTGGGGATTCTTCTCGGCCTATGCACTGGTATTCCTGGTCAGCATGCTGGCGATCATCGCCACCGGTGTCGATGACTTCTCGGCTTTTGCTGCGGTTGCCGCGACGCTCAACAACCTCGGGCCGGGTTTAGGGGTTGTGGCCGATAACTTCACTTCAATGAATGACGTGGCGAAATGGATTCTTATTTCTACCATGCTGTTCGGGCGTCTCGAGGTATTTACCTTGCTGGTGCTGTTCACGCCTACTTTCTGGCGCGAATAATTAATAAGGATGCTGACATGAAAGCGCTGATTCTCTATTCCACTCGCGACGGACAAACAAAGAAAATTGCCTCTTCTATTGCTGAGGTGATCCGTCAGCAGCAGCCATGTGATGTGCTGGACATTCAGGATGCTACCCTGCCGGACTGGGCGCAGTATGATCGCGTGCTGATTGGCGCCTCGATCCGCTACGGCCATTTCCAGCCGGTCGTCGATAAGTTCGTGAAGCAGCACCTCAAGGAATTGCAGCAGCGTACCAGCGGTTTCTTTTCGGTGAACCTCACGGCACGGAAACCAGAGAAACGTTCTCCTGAAACCAATGCTTATACGCAGAAGTTTCTGACCAGCTCGCCGTGGCAACCCGATTGCTGTGCCGTGTTCGCGGGCGCACTTTATTATCCGCGCTATCGCTGGTTCGATCGCGTCATGATTCAGCTGATTATGCGTATGACTGGTGGTGAGACAGATTCAACGAAAGAAGTGGAATACACGGACTGGCAGCAGGTACGCACTTTTGCCAATGATTTTGCACAGTTACCAGGCAAATCGTAGCGAAATAGCGCGATTTGATGAAAATTACTGCGAACGATAATCTTTTCGTAATAAACACTTGTCAGCCCGCGCGAACTCCCTATAATGCGCCTCCATCGACACGGAACACCGGCAACGGGAAACGGGCTGAGAGGCACAGGAGACTGCGCCGCCGGAGAAAAACTTCTGAAATAGAAGTTGACTCTGCAGGAGGAAAGCGTAATATACGCCACCTCGCGACAGGACGCTAACGCACTGTTCGCACTGCTCTTTAACAATTTATCAGACAATCTGTGTGGGCACTCGCAGGATTGATATCAGCGTCTCAGGACGCAACAAAATATCAAAGCCTCACGAGTGAACACATAATGAAATTCATTATGACGTTTTACAGATGAGCACCGCTTAACTTGTTTAAGCAAATCAAACTTAAATTGAAGAGTTTGATCATGGCTCAGATTGAACGCTGGCGGCAGGCCTAACACATGCAAGTCGGACGGTAGCACAGAGAGCTTGCTCTCGGGTGACGAGTGGCGGACGGGTGAGTAATGTCTGGGGATCTGCCCGATAGAGGGGGATAACCACTGGAAACGGTGGCTAATACCGCATAACGTCGCAAGACCAAAGAGGGGGACCTTCGGGCCTCTCACTATCGGATGAACCCAGATGGGATTAGCTAGTAGGCGGGGTAATGGCCCACCTAGGCGACGATCCCTAGCTGGTCTGAGAGGATGACCAGCCACACTGGAACTGAGACACGGTCCAGACTCCTACGGGAGGCAGCAGTGGGGAATATTGCACAATGGGCGCAAGCCTGATGCAGCCATGCCGCGTGTATGAAGAAGGCCTTCGGGTTGTAAAGTACTTTCAGCGGGGAGGAAGGCGATGCGGTTAATAACCGCGTCGATTGACGTTACCCGCAGAAGAAGCACCGGCTAACTCCGTGCCAGCAGCCGCGGTAATACGGAGGGTGCAAGCGTTAATCGGAATTACTGGGCGTAAAGCGCACGCAGGCGGTCTGTTAAGTCAGATGTGAAATCCCCGGGCTTAACCTGGGAACTGCATTTGAAACTGGCAGGCTTGAGTCTTGTAGAGGGGGGTAGAATTCCAGGTGTAGCGGTGAAATGCGTAGAGATCTGGAGGAATACCGGTGGCGAAGGCGGCCCCCTGGACAAAGACTGACGCTCAGGTGCGAAAGCGTGGGGAGCAAACAGGATTAGATACCCTGGTAGTCCACGCCGTAAACGATGTCGACTTGGAGGTTGTTCCCTTGAGGAGTGGCTTCCGGAGCTAACGCGTTAAGTCGACCGCCTGGGGAGTACGGCCGCAAGGTTAAAACTCAAATGAATTGACGGGGGCCCGCACAAGCGGTGGAGCATGTGGTTTAATTCGATGCAACGCGAAGAACCTTACCTACTCTTGACATCCACGGAATTCGGCAGAGATGCCTTAGTGCCTTCGGGAACCGTGAGACAGGTGCTGCATGGCTGTCGTCAGCTCGTGTTGTGAAATGTTGGGTTAAGTCCCGCAACGAGCGCAACCCTTATCCTTTGTTGCCAGCGATTCGGTCGGGAACTCAAAGGAGACTGCCGGTGATAAACCGGAGGAAGGTGGGGATGACGTCAAGTCATCATGGCCCTTACGAGTAGGGCTACACACGTGCTACAATGGCGCATACAAAGAGAAGCGACCTCGCGAGAGCAAGCGGACCTCACAAAGTGCGTCGTAGTCCGGATCGGAGTCTGCAACTCGACTCCGTGAAGTCGGAATCGCTAGTAATCGTGGATCAGAATGCCACGGTGAATACGTTCCCGGGCCTTGTACACACCGCCCGTCACACCATGGGAGTGGGTTGCAAAAGAAGTAGGTAGCTTAACCTTCGGGAGGGCGCTTACCACTTTGTGATTCATGACTGGGGTGAAGTCGTAACAAGGTAACCGTAGGGGAACCTGCGGTTGGATCACCTCCTTACCTGAAGATACCTTCCGGCGCAGTGTCCACACAGATTGTCTGATAAAAAGTAACGAGCAGAAAAAACCTCTACAGGCTTGTAGCTCAGGTGGTTAGAGCGCACCCCTGATAAGGGTGAGGTCGGTGGTTCAAGTCCACTCAGGCCTACCAGATTTGTCCTCATGCTGCGTTGTGTCGACGGCTCGCATAGTTCACTATGCTTCGCATCGACACGCCTTGCCTGAGAAAAAATCGCATTCTTTACATGAAGAATGTTACTCCTGGTAGTAGTGGTCTCTGCAGTAACTGTATGGGGCTATAGCTCAGCTGGGAGAGCGCCTGCCTTGCACGCAGGAGGTCAGCGGTTCGATCCCGCTTAGCTCCACCATACCGTTTTAACTGTTTTTCTGAATACCTCAGAGCGTACCGGCAACGGTATGCTGCGAAGTATTATGCTCTTTAACAATCCGGAACAAGCTGAAAATTGAAACGACGTGTCGTTTTCATTCTCCGTAATAAGAATGAAAAATACGATACGTTCGAGTCTCTCAAATGCTTGCAGCTCGCAGCGTTGAAAAACGCCTGTGGGTTGTGAGGTTAAGCGACTAAGCGTACACGGTGGATGCCCAGGCAGTCAGAGGCGATGAAGGACGTGCTAATCTGCGTAAAGCGACGGTAAGGTGATATGAACCGCTACAGCCGTCGATGTCCGAATGGGGAAACCCGGTGCACTCTGTGCATCATTGCAGCATGAATACATAGTGCTGCAAGGCGAACCGGGGGAACTGAAACATCTAAGTACCCCGAGGAAAAGAAATCAACCGAGATTCCCCCAGTAGCGGCGAGCGAACGGGGAGCAGCCCAGAGCCTGAATCAGCATGTGTGTTAGTGGAAGCGTCTGGAAAGCCGCAGGGTACAGGGTGATACTCCCGTACACAAAAGCACACGTGCTGTGAGCTCGATGAGTAAGGCGGGACACGTGGTATCCTGTCTGAATATGGGGGGACCATCCTCCAAGGCTAAATACTCCTGACTGACCGATAGTGAACCAGTACCGTGAGGGAAAGGCGAAAAGAACCCCGGCGAGGGGAGTGAAACAGAACCTGAAACCGTGTACGTACAAGCAGTGGGAGCCTTCTTTATGGGGGTGACTGCGTACCTTTTGTATAATGGGTCAGCGACTTATATTCTGTAGCAAGGTTAACCGTATAGGGGAGCCGCAGGGAAACCGAGTCTTAACTGGGCGTTAAGTTGCAGGGTATAGACCCGAAACCCGGTGATCTAGCCATGGGCAGGTTGAAGGTTGGGTAACACTAACTGGAGGACCGAACCGACTAATGTTGAAAAATTAGCGGATGACCTGTGGCTGGGGGTGAAAGGCCAATCAAACCGGGAGATAGCTGGTTCTCCCCGAAAGCTATTTAGGTAGCGCCTCGTGAACTCATCTTCGGGGGTAGAGCACTGTTTCGGCTAGGGGGCCATCCCGGCTTACCAACCCGATGCAAACTGCGAATACCGAAGAATGTTATCACGGGAGACACACGGCGGGTGCTAACGTCCGTCGTGAAGAGGGAAACAACCCAGACCGCCAGCTAAGGTCCCAAAGTCATGGTTAAGTGGGAAACGATGTGGGAAGGCACAGACAGCCAGGATGTTGGCTTAGAAGCAGCCATCATTTAAAGAAAGCGTAATAGCTCACTGGTCGAGTCGGCCTGCGCGGAAGATGTAACGGGGCTAAACCATGCACCGAAGCTGCGGCAGCGACACTATGTGTTGTTGGGTAGGGGAGCGTTCTGTAAGCCGTCGAAGGTGTGCTGTGAGGCATGCTGGAGGTATCAGAAGTGCGAATGCTGACATAAGTAACGATAAAGCGGGTGAAAAGCCCGCTCGCCGGAAGACCAAGGGTTCCTGTTCAACGTTAATCGGAGCAGGGTGAGTCGACCCCTAAGGCGAGGCCGAAAGGCGTAGTCGATGGGAAACAGGTTAATATTCCTGTACTCGGTGTTACTGCGAAGGGGGGACGGAGAAGGCTATATCAGCCGGGCGACGGTTGTCCCGGTTTAAGCGTGTAGGCGGAGGGTCCAGGTAAATCCGGTCCCTTATCAACGCTGAGGCGTGACGACGAGGCACTACGGTGCTGAAGTGATAAATGCCCTGCTTCCAGGAAAAGCCTCTAAGCATCAGGTAACACAGAATCGTACCCCAAACCGACACAGGTGGTCAGGTAGAGAATACCAAGGCGCTTGAGAGAACTCGGGTGAAGGAACTAGGCAAAATGGTGCCGTAACTTCGGGAGAAGGCACGCTGGCGCGTAGGTGGAGGGATTTACTCCCCGAGCCGAAGCCAGTCGAAGATACCAGCTGGCTGCAACTGTTTATTAAAAACACAGCACTGTGCAAACACGAAAGTGGACGTATACGGTGTGACGCCTGCCCGGTGCCGGAAGGTTAATTGATGGGGTTATCCGTAAGGAGAAGCTCTTGATCGAAGCCCCGGTAAACGGCGGCCGTAACTATAACGGTCCTAAGGTAGCGAAATTCCTTGTCGGGTAAGTTCCGACCTGCACGAATGGCGTAATGATGGCCAGGCTGTCTCCACCCGAGACTCAGTGAAATTGAACTCGCTGTGAAGATGCAGTGTACCCGCGGCAAGACGGAAAGACCCCGTGAACCTTTACTACAGCTTGACACTGAACATTGAGCCTTGATGTGTAGGATAGGTGGGAGGCTTTGAAGCGCGGACGCCAGTCTGCGTGGAGCCAACCTTGAAATACCACCCTTTAATGTTTGATGTTCTAACGTAGGCCCGTAATCCGGGCTGCGGACAGTGTCTGGTGGGTAGTTTGACTGGGGCGGTCTCCTCCTAAAGAGTAACGGAGGAGCACGAAGGTCAGCTAATCACGGTCGGACATCGTGAGGTTAGTGCAATGGCATAAGCTGGCTTGACTGCGAGAGTGACGGCTCGAGCAGGTGCGAAAGCAGGTCATAGTGATCCGGTGGTTCTGAATGGAAGGGCCATCGCTCAACGGATAAAAGGTACTCCGGGGATAACAGGCTGATACCGCCCAAGAGTTCATATCGACGGCGGTGTTTGGCACCTCGATGTCGGCTCATCACATCCTGGGGCTGAAGTAGGTCCCAAGGGTACGGCTGTTCGCCGTTTAAAGTGGTACGCGAGCTGGGTTTAGAACGTCGTGAGACAGTTCGGTCCCTATCTGCCGTGGGCGCTGGAGAATTGAGGGGGGTTGCTCCTAGTACGAGAGGACCGGAGTGAACGCACCACTGGTGTTCGGGTTGTCATGCCAATGGCATTGCCCGGTAGCTAAGTGCGGAAAAGATAAGTGCTGAAAGCATCTAAGCACGAAACTTGCCCCGAGATGAGTTCTCCCTGACCCCTTGAGGGTCCTGAAGGGACGTTGAAGACTACGACGTTGATAGGCCGGGTGTGTAAGCGCAGCGATGCGTTGAGCTAACCGGTACTAATGACCCGTGAGGCTTAACCTTACAACGCCAGAGGCGTTTTTGAGAGACACGATTTTCAGCTTTGTACCGGATATTCTGCGCGGCCCCTGTGGCGGCGCAGAGACAGAATTTGCCTGGCGGCTTTAGCGCGGTGGTCCCACCTGACCCCATGCCGAACTCAGAAGTGAAACGCCGTAGCGCCGATGGTAGTGTGGGGCCTCCCCATGCGAGAGTAGGGAACTGCCAGGCATTAAATAAGTGAAGAAGCCCCGCACGCGAGTGCGGGGCTTTTTTACGTCTGCAGATCGTGAAAAACCGCACCATAATCTCCGAAAACAGCCTGAGAACCCCTCTCTGATACGGTAAACTACGGCCAGATAACTCAGTAAAGGCCGTCAAATGTCCAGCCAGCATCCCTCCTTAAAAGCCGACAATACGCTTGGGCTTGAAGTACACACACAAAAACGCATCGTCGCAGAGACGCCAGCCGCTATTCTGGCCGCATGGCAGGATAGCCAGCGTAATCAGACACCTTTCCTTGTGCTCGGGGAAGGCAGTAACGTCCTCTTCCTGGAGGATTTTGCCGGTACCGTGGTGCTGAATCGCATTAAAGGCATCAAAATTCAGGATGAATTTGAGTGCTGGAAGTTGCATGTCGGGGCAGGTGAAAACTGGCATCAGCTGGTTAAGAGTACGCTGGAAAAAGGGATCACTGGCCTGGAAAACCTGGCGTTGATCCCTGGAATGACGGGTTCGGCACCGATTCAGAACATTGGTGCCTATGGTGTGGAATTAAAAGATGTCTGCGAATATGTGGATGTACTTAATCTGCACAGTGGTGAGACAGAACGCCTCGATCGTGAAGCCTGTGAGTTTGGCTATCGTGACAGCATTTTTAAACATCGCTACCAGTCAGGCTATGTCATCGTCGCCGTCGGGATGATCCTGCCTAAGCAATGGCAGCCGGTATTAACCTATGGCGATCTGAAAACGCTTAATCCGGTGACGGCTAATGCCTGGGATGTCTATCACGCGGTGTGTCAGATGCGGCAGAGCAAATTACCGGATCCGAAAGTCACCGGTAATGTCGGCAGCTTCTTTAAAAACCCGGTCGTCACCGAGGCGCAGTGTAGCTCCCTGCTAACCCAATTTCCCGCTATGCCACACTATCTGATGCCAGATGGAGAAACCAAGCTGGCCGCAGGGTGGCTTATCGATCAGTGTCAGCTGAAAGGGTATCGCATCGGAGGCGCCGCCGTTCACCAGCAACAGGCTCTGGTGCTGATTAACGCTGACCATGCCACGCCTGAGGATATCGTTGCGCTGGCAAAAACTGTGCGCGCCCGGGTGGGTGAAAAATTTGATGTCTGGCTGGAGCCTGAAGTCCGCCTTATTCAGGCGCAGGGTGAGTGCAATGCTGTCGGGGTGATCGCATGAAAGACCACAGTGTCCCGCTAAAACTGGTCGATATTTTATCTGATGGTGAGTTTCATTCTGGCGAGCAGCTGGGCGACACTCTGGGCATGAGTCGTGCCGCCATCAACAAGCACATCCAGACACTAAAAAGCTGGGGTCTGGACGTCTATACCGTGACAGGGAAAGGCTACAGTCTCTCTGCCCCGATACAGCTGCTGGATGAGCAGGCGATTCTGTCACAGGTGAAGCAGGGCAATGTCTCGATTATCCCGGTGATTGATTCCACAAATCAGTATCTGCTGGAACGCATGCATGACATGCCCTCTGGCACCGCCTGTATCGCTGAATATCAGCAGGCAGGTCGTGGCCGTCGTGGTCGTCAATGGTTCTCTCCTTTTGGTGCCAACCTCTACATGTCCATGTACTGGCGTCTTGAGCAGGGTCCGGCTGCGGCGATGGGTCTTAGCCTGGTCATTGGCATTGTCATGGCTGAAACATTACGTGCACTCGGGGCCGATGATGTCCGGGTAAAGTGGCCCAATGATATTTACCTGAACGATCGGAAACTGGCAGGTATTCTGGTCGAACTGACCGGGAAAACCGGTGATGCTGCGCAGATCGTGATGGGAGCTGGCATCAACCTGGCGATGCGAACAGCGGATGCTTCACAGATTAATCAGGGCTGGATTAACCTGCAGGAGGCCGGAGTAAGCGTGAACCGCAATGAGCTGGCAGCCCGTCTGATCAACAGCCTGCGCGAGGCCCTGCCGCTGTTTGAGCAGGAGGGATTAACTGCCTTCATCTCGCGCTGGGCGGCACTGGACAATTTTATTAACCGGCCCGTTAAGTTGCTCATCGGCGAACGTGAAGTGCATGGTATTGCACGGGGTGTCGACAGCCAGGGTGGTTTATTACTGGAGCAGGATGGTGAAATAAAAGCCTGGGTGGGCGGGGAAATATCACTGCGTCCTGTCTGATCAAAAAAGCCTGCACTAATGCAGGCTTTTTTATGACCGCTGTTATTTACGCAGGCGAACCTTATCGACCGCATGATCACCACTTTTGGTCATGATCAGGCTGGCCCTTTCACGTGTCGGCAGGATATTTTCCTGCAGGTTAAGCCAGTTAATCTCTTTCCATAGATTACCTGCTATCTCAACCGCTTCTGCCTCTGAGAGCTGGGCGTAATGGTGGAAGTAGGAGTCTGGATCGGTAAAGGCACCCTGACGGAATTTCAGGAATCGATTGATATACCAGCTTTGCAGAAGGTCTTCCTCTGCATCTACATAGATAGAGAAGTCAACGAAGTCCGAAACAAAGACATGATGAGGGTCATGGGGATAGTCCATGCCGCTCTGTAATACGTTCAGACCTTCCAGAATAAGAATATCTGGCTGCTGTATCACTTTATCGCCATCAGGGATGACATCATAAATCAGGTGCGAATAGACCGGGGCGGTCACCTGACTGGCGCCGGATTTTAAATCGGAGACGAAATTGACCAGCCGGTGCATATCATAAGATTGCGGGAAGCCTTTTTTCTTCATTAAGCCACGCTCTTTCAGCACGGCATTAGGGTGAAGGAAGCCATCCGTCGTGATCAATTCCACTTTACGATGTTCAGGCCAGCGACTGAGCAACGCCTGCAGTACACGCGCAGTCGTACTTTTACCGACCGCGACGCTCCCCGCGATACTGATGATATAGGGGATTTTCTGGCTATTGGTGCCCAGAAATTGCTCCAGTACCGCCTGCCGACGAACGTTAGAGCTGATATAGAAATTAAGCAGACGCGAAAGTGGCAGATAAATTTCTGCAACTTCCTCCAGCGAAAGATCTTCGTTGATGCCCTTGAGCTGCGCGATCTCTTCCTCTGACAGCGTCATAGGCACAGAATCACGTAATGCAGCCCACTGCTCACGAGTGAACTCCAGATAAGGCGTTGTCAGGGGGGTTGTTTTATCCATAAGCATGCATCTGACCGCAAATTCATTACTATCAACCGCGTATTAGCCGATAAGCAGGACAGCACGGGTGAAGTGAATCACGAATCGCTGGTTTATCAGTGAGAACAATGGGCTGGAGGGTATCACCAGTATGGCTTTTAACAGAAGTAAAAAGATAAACGCGATCGCGCTTTCGTCGGCATACCCACAAAACGCTACAGTGCCTTTAATTTTTACTGCTTTATCGTTGTTTATGATATTGCAGGCCGGCACAGGTAATGTGCGACGTTTAATCTGCTTATACGGTCATCGCTGTGCCTGCTTGGCCGAACGGCGTAATAAGACGCTTGCAGTGAGGCTGATACATGTCACGCGCAACCTTTCGCAAAAAAACAAACAGTACAAAGACATTTTAAACGCTTCCTTTCAGCGCAAATCGTGATAGTGAGAAAGAATGCGCATGACAATATGCCCCTGCTTTCGATAGAAGTGCGCCGCTCCATGAGAAAAAAGGGTTCAGCCAGGGTCAAAAAAACCTCATTCAGCACCCCGACGTAAAAAAAGGGTGCTGGCCACTCATTTTATTCGCATAAAAGAGAAGGGCAGAGGGAGTTAAGATGGTGGCGCGCTTTAGTCTGATCCTGTGAAAACAGCGCCAGATTGCACAAATAATCTGCATAAAAACGTTAAAATGCGATGATTTGCACAAATAGTAAGCGATAGAAAAAAATATGCGATTTTTTAGTTGCATCCAGGGCCCGACCTTCCTAGAATGCGCTCCACTTGATGCCGGCTTAGCTCAGTTGGTAGAGCAACTGACTTGTAATCAGTAGGTCACCAGTTCGATTCCGGTAGCCGGCACCAATCAAGTAGGTGGGATTCCCGAGCGGCCAAAGGGAGCAGACTGTAAATCTGCCGTCACAGACTTCGAAGGTTCGAATCCTTCTCCCACCACCATCTCAGCCTCGCGGTTGAGTACAGATAAACGGCCTGTTTATCTGTCAGGTGAGTCACTTATCACCCTGAATTCAGACTGAGCGTTAGCGAAGTCAACGTCGGTCAGCTTCGCTGGCAGGCAGTAGATAGCAGAGAAGCATTCACTGTTATCTGCAAGCTACAGAAAGAACAGGTAGCCGAGTTCCAGGATGCGGGCATCGTATAATGGCTATTACCTCAGCCTTCCAAGCTGATGATGCGGGTTCGATTCCCGCTGCCCGCTCCAGATGTGCTGATATGGCTCAGTTGGTAGAGCGCACCCTTGGTAAGGGTGAGGTCCCCAGTTCGACTCTGGGTATCAGCACCACTTCCTTTAATCTCCCTCCTGATTTTCTCTGTAACTTCCTTGCAGTCAGGCATTGCCTGGTTAATGTGATGATATCATTGATATATCCGTGTCTTAGAGGGACTAGCGATGGCTAAAGAGCAATTTCAACGTAACAAACTGCACGTAAACGTGGGTACCATCGGTCACGTTGACCACGGTAAAACCACCCTGACTGCAGCTATCACTACCGTACTGGCTAAAACCAACGGCGGCCAGGCTCGTGCGTTCGACCAGATCGACAGCACGCCTGAAGAAAAAGCCCGCGGTATCACCATCAACACCGCTCACGTTGAGTATGAGACTGCTGCACGTCACTACGCTCACGTTGACTGCCCAGGCCACGCCGACTATGTGAAAAACATGATCACCGGTGCTGCGCAGATGGACGGCGCGATCCTGGTTGTTGCTGCGACTGATGGCCCGATGCCACAGACCCGTGAGCACATCCTGCTGGGTCGTCAGGTTGGCGTTCCTTACATCATCGTGTTCCTGAACAAGTGCGACATGGTTGATGATGAAGAGCTGCTGGAACTGGTTGAGATGGAAGTGCGTGACCTGCTGTCACAGTACGACTTCCCAGGCGACGACACTCCAATCGTTCGTGGTTCTGCTCTGAAAGCGCTGGAAGGCGTTCCTGAGTGGGAAGCGAAAATCATCGAACTGGCTGAACACCTGGACAACTACATCCCGGATCCAGTCCGTGCGATCGACATGCCGTTCCTGCTGCCAATCGAAGACGTATTCTCAATCTCTGGCCGTGGTACTGTTGTTACCGGTCGTGTTGAGCGCGGCATCGTTAAAGTCGGCGACGAAGTTGAAATCGTGGGTATCAAAGATACTGCGAAATCAACCTGTACCGGTGTTGAGATGTTCCGTAAGCTGCTGGACCAGGGTCAGGCAGGCGAAAACTGTGGTGTTCTGCTGCGCGGTATCAAGCGTGAAGACATCCAGCGTGGCCAGGTTCTGGCTAAGCCAGGCTCAATCAAGCCACACACCCAGTTCGAGTCAGAAGTTTACGTTCTGTCTAAAGACGAAGGTGGCCGCCATACTCCGTTCTTCAAAGGCTATCGTCCACAGTTCTACTTCCGTACAACTGACGTAACCGGCTCAGTAGAGCTGCCAGAAGGCGTTGAAATGGTCATGCCAGGCGACAACATCAAAATGGTTGTTACCCTGATCCACCCAATCGCAATGGACGAAGGTCTGCGCTTCGCAATCCGCGAAGGTGGCCGTACCGTTGGCGCGGGTGTTGTTGCTAAAGTTATCGCATAATTACCGATAACGTTTGACGCAATGCACACGGAAAGGGCATCATTTGATGCCCTTTTTGCACGCTGTTTCATAGAACCTGGCTCATCAGTGATTTTTTGAATCATAATCATTGCTGAGACAGGCTCTGTTATGCGGCGTTGGATACCGAGTTACGCCCCAAAAGCTCATTCGGTTTGGACGCCTCGCACTGCGGGGCAGAATAGTTTCTGAATTATTGTGGCAGGTTGGTTTATGAGTGCGAATACCGAAGCTCAAGGGAGCGGGCGTGGCCTGGAAGCGGTAAAGTGGGTAGGTGTTGTATTACTGCTGCTTGCAGCGATTGTAGGTAACTACCTCTATCGTGATGTGTCACTGCCACTGCGTGCATTAGCCGTAGTTGTACTGATTGCAGCGGCTGGCGGCATTGCGCTTTTAACGACCAAAGGCAAAGCGACCGTGGCTTTTGCTCGTGAAGCAAGAACAGAAATGCGTAAGGTTATCTGGCCAACCCGCCAGGAAACGCTGCACACCACGTTAATCGTTGCCGCGGTTACTGCCGTGATGTCACTGATTTTGTGGGGGCTGGATGGTATTCTGGTCCGTCTGGTATCGTTTATCACTGGCCTGAGGTTCTGAGATGTCTGAAGCTCCAAAGAAACGCTGGTACGTCGTACAGGCGTTTTCCGGTTTTGAAGGCCGCGTAGCCCAATCGCTGCGCGAGCATATCAAATTGCACAACATGGAAGAGCTGTTTGGTGAAGTCATGGTTCCGACTGAAGAAGTCGTTGAAATCCGTGGTGGCCAGCGTCGTAAGAGCGAGCGCAAGTTTTTCCCGGGATACGTACTGGTTCAGATGGTGATGAATGACGCCAGCTGGCATTTAGTACGCAGCGTCCCGCGCGTGATGGGTTTCATCGGCGGTACCTCTGACCGTCCTGCACCTATCAGTGATAAAGAAGTTGATGCGATCATGAATCGTCTGCAGCAGGTCGGCGACAAGCCTCGTCCTAAAACGCTGTTTGAACCAGGTGAAATGGTTCGTGTTAATGACGGTCCGTTCGCTGACTTTAACGGTGTGGTTGAAGATGTGGATTACGAGAAGAGCCGCCTGACGGTATCCGTTTCCATCTTTGGTCGTGCAACACCGGTTGAGCTCGACTTCGGTCAGGTGGAGAAAGGTTAACCTCTTTCCGCTCACAAATTAGCTGTTGCAGCAGGCGCGAAATTTAACTACAATTTCGCGCCTTTTGTTTTTATGCGCTGGCAACAGCGTATAAATCGTTATCACGGGGAGCCTTTACAGGCGCTATAACCCAATTGAGGAAATATCATGGCTAAGAAAGTCCAAGCCTACGTCAAGCTGCAGGTTGCAGCTGGTATGGCGAACCCAAGTCCACCGGTTGGTCCAGCTCTGGGTCAGCAGGGTGTTAACATCATGGAATTCTGTAAAGCGTTCAACGCGAAGACCGAATCTCTGGAAAAAGGTCTGCCGACTCCTGTTGTTATCACCGTATACAGCGACCGTTCTTTCACCTTCATTACCAAAACGCCTCCGGCTGCCGTACTGCTGAAAAAAGCAGCGGGCATCAAGTCTGGTTCTGGTAAGCCGAACAAAGATAAAGTCGGTAAAGTGACTCGTGCTCAGGTACGTGAAATCGCAGAAACCAAAGCTGCGGACATGACTGGTTCTGACGTTGAAGCGATGACTCGCTCAATCGAAGGTACTGCTCGTTCCATGGGCCTGGTAGTAGAGGACTAAGAAATGGCTAAGCTGACCAAGCGCATGACCGTAATTCGCGACAAAGTTGACGCGACCAAGCAGTATGACATTGCTGAAGCTGTTGCTCTGCTGAAAGAACTGGCAACTGCCAAGTTCGTTGAAAGCGTTGACGTTGCTGTCAACCTCGGCATTGATGCACGTAAATCTGATCAGAACGTTCGCGGCGCGACCGTTCTGCCACACGGTACTGGTCGTTCAGTACGTGTTGCTGTCTTCGCCCAGGGCGCTAACGCTGAAGCTGCTAAAGCAGCTGGCGCAGAGCTGGTAGGCATGGAAGACCTGGCTGATCAGATCAAGAAAGGCGAAATGAATTTTGACGTTGTTATTGCTTCTCCGGATGCAATGCGCGTTGTTGGCCAGCTGGGCCAGATTCTGGGTCCACGTGGCCTGATGCCAAACCCGAAAGTCGGTACTGTAACCCCTAACGTTGCTGAAGCGGTTAAGAACGCTAAAGCCGGTCAGGTTCGTTATCGTAACGACAAAAACGGCATCATCCACACTACCATCGGTAAAGTGGACTTTGACGCTGACAAACTGAAAGAAAACCTGGAATCCCTGCTGGTTGCGCTGAAAAAAGCTAAACCATCACAGGCTAAAGGCGTGTACATCAAGAAAGTCAGCCTTTCAACCACCATGGGCGCCGGCGTTGCCGTTGACCAGGCTGGTCTGAACGCAACAGCAAACTAATTGCTGCTTGAAACGGGCGAAAAATTCACCTAGAATCTTACGCCCGTTGTTCTGTTATTAGCAGAACAGGACACCAGAGAGCCAGAACCGACTGTTGCGTTTATCGCCATTCCCTCTGACTCTGCTGCGTCGCACAGAATTTAGGTTGGAGCCAGGCCTTATCCTGGCCTCCGTCCAAGACCGCAGGCGCTGTTTATCTCCGGATATTCCGCTTAATCCCCTGCGTAGACGGTGACAGAACCAAAAGAATTTTTTCTTAGCTGGATTCTGCTCACCGTGTTCGAGCGCTTATTACCCCGCGGGGTGAGTAAGTGAAGTGAGTTCCGG
This sequence comes from Pantoea sp. 9140, assembly GCF_000745295.1. Lineage (NCBI taxonomy): Bacteria > Pseudomonadati > Pseudomonadota > Gammaproteobacteria > Enterobacterales > Erwiniaceae > Pantoea > Pantoea sp. 9140. Next base: position 4,061,133 of record NZ_JQNO01000001.1, read on the forward strand.
GGAAATCCTTTCCCGGTCAAATCCAGGAGCAAAAGCTAATGGCATTAAATCTTCAAGACAAACAAGCGATTGTTGCTGAAGTCAGCGAAGTAGCCAAAGGTGCGCTTTCAGCGGTTGTTGCGGATTCCCGTGGCGTTACCGTTGATAAAATGACCGAACTGCGTAAAGCAGGCCGTGAAGCTGGCGTTTACATGCGTGTTGTTCGTAACACCCTGCTGCGCCGCGTCGTTGAAGGTACTCAGTTTGAGTGCCTGAAAGACACGTTTGTTGGTCCGACCCTGATTGCATATTCTATGGAACACCCGGGCGCTGCTGCTCGTCTGTTCAAAGATTTCGCGAAAGCGAATGCAAAATTTGAGGTCAAAGCTGCAGCCTTTGAAGGTGAGCTGATCACGGCGGCCAATATTGACCGTCTGGCAACGCTGCCGACCTACGAAGAAGCACTGGCACGTCTGATGTCGACCATGAAAGAAGCCGCTGCCGGCAAACTGGTCCGCACTCTGGCTGCTGTACGCGATGCAAAAGAAGCGGCTTAAGGCCTTATTCTTTTCTTCGTACCTGCTTACGTATAAACTTTTTCTGATTCTTAGGAACAATTGTCATGTCTATCACTAAAGACCAAATTCTGGAAGCTGTTGCAGCGATGTCCGTAATGGAAGTTGTTGAGCTGGTTTCTGCTATGGAAGAAAAATTCGGCGTTTCTGCTGCTGCTGCTGTAGCTGTTGCTGCGGGCCCGGCTGAAGCTGTTGAAGAAAAAACTGAATTCGACGTCGTACTGAAAGCTGTTGGCGCGAACAAAGTAGCAGTCATCAAAGCCGTACGTACTGCAACTGGTCTGGGCCTGAAAGAAGCCAAAGACCTGGTTGAAGCAACTGGCGTAATCAAAGAAGGCATCAGCAAAGATGACGCAGCTGCACTTGAAGCTGCTCTGAAAGAAGCTGGCGCTGAAGTTGAAGTTAAGTAAGACAGCCTTCGGGTTGCAGTCTGAGTAGTTTCAGACTGATGGCTGGTGACTTTTTGGTCACCAGCCTTTTTGCGCTACAGGGTCTCAATGGGGTTTCACACTGTTTGTCCATTGTTACTCTTCAATATCTTTCTCTATCGACGACTTAATATACCGCTTTCCTGTGCGGGTTCCCTGCCTTCACAAAAGCGATGAAATGATTTAAGCGTGATAGAAAGAGGTATTGCACTGCTGCCGCGCAGCCAGTGAATCAAACAAAATCGTGTTGCATGAACTGTCCTGTCAGGACGGACAGCGTGGGTCGACTTGTCAGCTAGCTGAGGAACCCTATGGTTTACTCCTATACCGAGAAAAAACGTATTCGTAAGGATTTTGGTAAACGTCCGCAAGTACTGGACATACCTTATCTCCTTTCCATCCAGCTCGACTCGTTCCAGAAGTTTATCGAGCAAGATCCAGAAGGTCAGTACGGACTGGAAGCTGCATTCCGCTCTGTATTCCCTATTGCGAGCTACAGCGGCAACTCTGAGTTGCAGTATGTCAGCTACCGCCTGGGTGAACCTGTCTTTGACGTGAAAGAGTGTCAGATCCGTGGCGTGACCTATTCGGCACCGCTGCGCGTGAAACTGCGTCTGGTGATCTATGAGCGCGAAGCGCCAGAAGGCACCGTAAAAGACATTAAAGAACAAGAAGTCTACATGGGCGAGATTCCGCTCATGACCGACAACGGTACCTTTGTTATCAATGGTACCGAGCGCGTTATCGTTTCTCAGCTGCACCGTAGTCCCGGCGTGTTCTTTGATAGCGATAAGGGTAAAACCCACTCATCGGGTAAAGTGCTGTACAACGCACGTATCATCCCTTACCGCGGTTCATGGCTCGACTTTGAGTTTGACCCGAAAGATAACCTGTTTGTCCGTATTGACCGTCGTCGTAAGCTGCCGGCCACTATCATCCTGCGCGCGTTACAGTTCACTACACCTCAGATCCTCGATATCTTCTTCGAGAAAGTGGTGTTTGAAATCCGTGACAACAAGCTGCAGATGGAGCTGGTGCCTGAGCGCCTGCGCGGTGAAACCGCTACCTTCGATATCGAAGCGAACGGCACCGTCTACGTCGAAAAAGGTCGCCGCATTACTGCGCGCCATATTCGTCAGCTGGAAAAAGATGGCATTCAGCACATCGAAGTCCCGGTTGAATATATCGCGGGCAAAGTGGTCGCTAAAGATTACATCGATGAGAGCACCGGTGAGCTGATTGTTGCAGCGAACATGGAACTGTCACTGGATCTGCTGGCTAAACTGAGCCAGTCCGGCCACAAGCGCATCGAAACGCTGTTCACCAACGATCTGGACCACGGTCCATATATGTCCGAGACCCTGCGTGTCGACCCAACCAGCGATCGCCTGAGCGCACTGGTTGAGATCTATCGCATGATGCGTCCTGGTGAGCCGCCAACACGCGAAGCTGCAGAGAACCTGTTTGAGAACCTGTTCTTCTCAGAAGATCGTTACGATCTTTCTGCGGTCGGTCGTATGAAGTTCAACCGCTCATTGCTGCGTGATGAAATCGAAGGTTCAGGCATCCTGAGCAAAGATGACATCATCGAAGTGATGAAAAAGCTGATCGACATCCGTAACGGTAAAGGCGAAGTGGACGATATCGACCACCTCGGTAACCGTCGTATTCGTTCAGTGGGTGAAATGGCTGAGAACCAGTTCCGTGTTGGTCTGGTCCGTGTTGAGCGTGCGGTTAAAGAGCGTCTGTCTCTGGGCGACCTTGATACGCTGATGCCACAGGACATGATCAACGCGAAGCCGATTTCGGCTGCGGTGAAAGAGTTCTTTGGTTCAAGCCAGCTTTCTCAGTTTATGGATCAGAACAACCCGCTGTCAGAGATTACGCACAAACGTCGTATCTCTGCTCTCGGCCCGGGTGGTTTGACGCGTGAGCGTGCCGGCTTCGAAGTGCGTGACGTACACCCAACGCACTACGGTCGTGTCTGCCCAATCGAAACCCCTGAAGGTCCGAACATCGGTCTGATCAACTCCTTGTCTGTCTATGCACAGACCAATGAGTACGGTTTCCTTGAAACACCTTATCGCCGTGTTATCGACGGTCTGGTTTCTGACGAGATTCACTACCTCTCTGCTATCGAAGAGGGTAACTACGTTATCGCTCAGGCGAACGCCCCTCTGGATGACAACGGCGCGTTTGTTGATGACCTGGTCACCTGCCGTAGCAAAGGCGAATCGAGTCTGTTCAGCCGCGATCAGGTTGACTACATGGACGTTTCCACCCAGCAGGTGGTTTCTGTCGGTGCATCCCTGATCCCGTTCCTGGAACACGATGACGCCAACCGCGCCCTGATGGGTGCGAACATGCAACGTCAGGCCGTTCCGACTCTGCGTGCTGATAAGCCGCTGGTTGGTACCGGTATGGAACGTGCTGTTGCCGTTGACTCCGGTGTAACAGCCGTGGCGAAACGTGGCGGTACCGTACAGTACGTTGACGCATCACGTATCGTTATCAAAGTTAACGAAGACGAAATGCATGCTGGCGAAGCCGGTATCGACATTTACAACCTGACCAAATATACCCGTTCTAACCAGAACACCTGCATCAACCAGATGCCATGTGTTTCTCTGGGTGAGCCGGTTGAGCGCGGCGACGTGCTGGCAGATGGCCCGTCCACCGATCTGGGTGAACTGGCTCTGGGCCAGAACATGCGCGTGGCGTTCATGCCGTGGAACGGCTACAACTTCGAAGACTCCATCCTGGTCTCCGAGCGCGTGGTTCAGGAAGATCGCTTTACGACTATCCACATTCAGGAACTGGCTTGCGTGTCGCGTGACACCAAACTAGGGCCGGAAGAGATCACTGCTGATATCCCGAACGTGGGTGAAGCTGCACTCTCTAAACTGGATGAGTCAGGCATCGTCTACATCGGTGCTGAAGTGACCGGTGGCGACATTCTGGTTGGTAAGGTAACGCCTAAAGGTGAAACCCAACTGACGCCAGAAGAAAAACTGCTGCGCGCTATCTTCGGTGAAAAAGCCTCTGACGTGAAAGATTCGTCACTGCGCGTGCCGAATGGCGTGTCAGGTACTGTGATCGACGTTCAGGTCTTTACCCGCGATGGCGTGGAAAAAGACAAACGTGCGCTTGAAATCGAAGAGATGCAGCTGAAGCAGGCCAAAAAAGACCTGTCTGAAGAACTGCAGATCCTGGAAGCGGGCCTGTTCAGCCGTATCCAGAACGTACTGATTTCGGGTGGCGTTGAAGCAGACAAACTGGACAAGCTGCCGCGCGAGCGCTGGCTGGAACTGGGTCTGACTGACGAAGCCAAGCAAAACCAGCTGGAGCAGCTGGCAGAGCAGTACGACGAACTGAAGCACGAGTTTGAGAAAAAACTCGAAGGTAAGCGTCGTAAGATCACCCAGGGCGATGATCTGGCACCAGGCGTGCTGAAAATTGTTAAGGTTTATCTGGCTGTTAAGCGTCAGATTCAGCCGGGTGACAAAATGGCAGGCCGTCACGGTAACAAAGGTGTTATCTCCAAGATCAACCCGATCGAAGATATGCCTTACGATGAAAACGGCACGCCGGTTGACATCGTTCTGAACCCGCTGGGCGTACCATCGCGTATGAACATCGGTCAGATTCTGGAAACGCACCTGGGTATGGCAGCGAAAGGTATCGGCGAGAAAATCAACGCCATGCTGAAGAAGCAGGAAGAAGTCGCGAAACTGCGCGAATTCATCCAGCGCGCCTATGACCTGGGTACCGATCTTCGTCAGCGTGTTGATCTGAACACCTTCTCTGATGACGAAGTACTGCGTCTGGCTGAGAACCTGAAGAAAGGTATGCCAATCGCCACGCCGGTGTTTGATGGCGCGAAAGAGAGCGAGATCAAAGAGCTGCTGCAGCTCGGCGGCCTGCCTTCTTCCGGTCAGATTACCCTGTTTGACGGCCGTACCGGTGAGCAGTTCGAACGTCAGGTAACCGTTGGCTACATGTACATGCTGAAACTTAACCACCTGGTTGATGACAAGATGCATGCACGTTCTACCGGTTCCTATAGCCTGGTTACTCAGCAGCCGCTGGGTGGTAAGGCGCAGTTCGGTGGTCAGCGCTTTGGTGAGATGGAAGTATGGGCACTGGAAGCATATGGTGCCGCGTATACCCTGCAGGAAATGCTTACCGTTAAGTCTGATGACGTCAACGGCCGTACCAAGATGTATAAAAACATCGTTGACGGTAACCATCAGATGGAACCGGGCATGCCGGAATCCTTCAACGTACTGTTGAAAGAGATTCGCTCGCTGGGTATCAACATCGAGCTGGAAGACGAGTAACCCCTTTTCAGGCTGCGGCTTGCCGCCGCCTGAAAGCGCAGGGTTTAAAGCGCTCGCAATTGTACTGGTTACGGGGCGTTCAATTTCGGTTGGACGCCCCCTGAGTCTCACTCCGACGGGAGCTAATCCGTGAAAGACTTACTTAAGTTTCTGAAAGCGCAAACTAAGACCGAAGAGTTTGATGCGATCAAAATTGCGCTGGCTTCGCCAGACATGATCCGTTCCTGGTCTTTTGGTGAAGTGAAAAAGCCAGAAACCATTAACTACCGTACTTTTAAGCCAGAGCGCGATGGTCTGTTCTGTGCCCGTATCTTCGGGCCGGTAAAAGACTATGAGTGCCTGTGCGGCAAGTATAAGCGCCTCAAACACCGTGGTGTGATTTGTGAGAAGTGCGGCGTTGAAGTGACCCAGACTAAAGTACGCCGTGAGCGTATGGGCCACATTGAACTGGCGTCGCCGACTGCGCACATCTGGTTCCTGAAGTCACTGCCATCGCGTATCGGCTTACTGCTGGATATGCCACTGCGTGACATCGAGCGCGTGCTCTACTTTGAATCTTACGTGGTAATCGAAGGTGGCATGACCAACCTCGAGAAGCGTCAGATCCTGACTGAAGAGCAGTACCTTGACGCTCTGGAAGAGTTCGGTGACGAGTTCGACGCCAAAATGGGCGCCGAAGCGATCCAGGCCCTGTTGAAAAACATGGATCTGGAGCAGGAGTGCGAGCAGCTGCGTGAAGAGCTGAACGAAACTAACTCCGAAACCAAACGTAAAAAACTGACCAAGCGCATCAAGCTGCTGGAAGCGTTCGTCCAGTCTGGCAACAAGCCAGAGTGGATGATCCTGACCGTGCTGCCTGTTCTGCCACCGGATCTGCGTCCGCTGGTACCGCTGGATGGTGGTCGTTTCGCTACGTCGGATCTGAACGATCTGTATCGTCGCGTGATCAACCGTAACAACCGTCTGAAGCGCCTGCTGGATCTGGCTGCGCCAGACATCATCGTGCGCAACGAAAAGCGTATGTTGCAGGAAGCGGTCGATGCACTGCTGGACAACGGTCGTCGCGGTCGTGCGATCACCGGTTCTAACAAGCGTCCGCTGAAATCGCTGGCTGACATGATCAAAGGTAAGCAGGGTCGTTTCCGTCAGAACCTGCTGGGTAAACGTGTCGACTATTCTGGTCGTTCGGTTATCACCGTTGGTCCATACCTGCGTCTGCATCAGTGCGGTCTGCCGAAGAAAATGGCACTCGAACTGTTCAAACCGTTTATTTACGGCAAGCTGGAACTGCGTGGCCTGGCCACCACCATCAAAGCCGCGAAGAAAATGGTTGAGCGCGAAGAAGCGGTTGTCTGGGATATCCTCGACGAAGTGATCCGTGAGCACCCGGTTCTGCTGAACCGTGCGCCTACGCTGCACCGTCTGGGTATTCAGGCCTTTGAACCGGTTCTGATCGAAGGTAAAGCGATCCAGCTGCACCCGCTGGTTTGTGCGGCTTATAACGCCGACTTCGATGGTGACCAGATGGCTGTTCACGTACCGCTGACGCTGGAAGCCCAGCTGGAAGCGCGTGCGCTGATGATGTCGACCAACAACATCCTGTCACCTGCGAACGGCGAGCCAATCATCGTTCCTTCTCAGGACGTTGTACTGGGTCTGTATTACATGACCCGTGACTGTGTTAACGCCAAAGGCGAAGGCATGGTGCTGACTGGCCCGAAAGAAGCTGAGCGTATTTATCGCGCCGGCCTCGCCTCTCTGCATGCTCGCGTTAAGGTGCGTATCACCGAACACGAGAAGAATGAGCAGGATGAGTGGGTTGCTAAAACCAGCATCATCGATACCACGATTGGCCGTGCCATCCTGTGGATGATCGTGCCAAAAGGTCTGCCTTTCTCCATCGTTAACCAGGCGCTGGGCAAAAAAGCTATCTCCAAAATGCTGAACACCTGTTACCGCATTCTGGGCCTGAAGCCGACCGTTATCTTTGCTGACCAGACCATGTACACCGGTTTCGCTTATGCTGCCCGTTCAGGCGCGTCAGTCGGCATCGACGACATGGTTATTCCAGAGAAGAAAGTGGAAATCATCACTGAAGCGGAAGCGGAAGTGGCTGAGATCCAGGAGCAGTTCCAGTCTGGTCTGGTAACCGCAGGCGAACGTTATAACAAAGTCATCGATATCTGGGCTGCAGCCAACGAACGTGTTGCCAAGGCGATGATGGAAAACCTCTCTACCGAAGTCGTCATTAACCGTGACGGCGAAGAAGAGCGCCAGGTTTCCTTCAACAGCATCTTTATGATGGCTGACTCAGGTGCGCGTGGTTCTGCTGCACAGATTCGTCAGCTGGCCGGTATGCGTGGTCTGATGGCGAAGCCAGATGGCTCCATCATCGAAACACCAATCACGGCGAACTTCCGTGAAGGGTTGAACGTACTCCAGTACTTCATCTCAACCCACGGTGCACGTAAAGGTCTTGCGGATACCGCACTGAAAACAGCGAACTCCGGTTATCTGACGCGTCGTCTGGTTGACGTTGCCCAGGATCTGGTGGTTACCGAAGATGACTGTGGTACACACGAAGGCATCATGATGACGCCTGTCATCGAAGGTGGCGACGTTAAAGAGCCACTGCGTGAACGTGTACTGGGTCGTGTGACTGCTGAAGACGTTCTGAAGCCGGGTACTGCTGATATTCTGGTCCCACGCAACACGCTGCTCGATGAGCACTGGTGTGACGTGCTGGAACTGAACTCAGTCGACAGCCTGAAAGTCCGCTCGGTAGTAGGTTGTGAAACCGACTTTGGTGTGTGTGCGCATTGCTACGGTCGCGACCTGGCACGTGGTCACATCATCAACAAAGGTGAAGCGATCGGTGTTATCGCGGCACAGTCCATCGGTGAGCCAGGTACACAGCTGACGATGCGTACGTTCCACATCGGTGGTGCGGCATCACGTGCGGCTGCTGAATCCAGCATTCAGGTGAAGAACAAAGGTACCATCAAGCTGACCAACGCCAAGTCGGTAACGAACTCGGCAGGCAAGCTGGTGATCACCTCGCGTAACGTTGAACTGAAAATGATCGACGAATTTGGTCGTACCAAAGAGAGCTATAAAGTTCCTTACGGTTCTACCATGGCGAAAGGTGATGGTGAGCAGGTTGCAGCGGGCGAAACCGTCGCAAACTGGGATCCGCATACCATGCCAGTCATCACCGAAGTGGGCGGTTTCATTCGCTTCACGGATATGGTTGATGGCCAGACGATTACCCGTCAGACAGATGACTTAACCGGTCTGTCTTCGCTGGTGGTTCTGGACAGTGCTGAACGTACTGCAGGCGGTAAAGATCTGCGTCCTGCGCTGAAAATTGTTGATGCCAACGGCAACGACGTTCTGATCCCAGGCACCGATATGCCGGCTCAGTACTTCCTGCCAGGTAAAGCGATTGTTCAGCTGGAAGATGGCGTTAAGATCAGTGCTGGTGACACGTTAGCGCGTGTTCCGCAGGAATCTGGCGGTACCAAGGATATTACCGGTGGTCTGCCACGCGTTGCTGACCTGTTCGAAGCGCGTCGTCCGAAAGAGCCAGCTATTCTGGCGGAGATCAGCGGCATCATCTCCTTCGGTAAAGAGACCAAAGGTAAGCGTCGTCTGGTCATTACTCCGCTGGATGGCAGTGAGCCATACGAAGAGATGATTCCGAAATGGCGTCAGCTGAACGTGTTCGAAGGTGAACGTGTTGAGCGCGGTGACGTGGTTTCCGATGGCCCAGAGTCTCCACATGACATCCTGCGCTTGCGTGGCGTGCATGCGGTGACCCGTTACATCACTAACGAAGTGCAGGAAGTTTACCGTCTGCAGGGCGTTAAGATTAACGATAAGCACATCGAAGTCATCGTTCGTCAGATGCTGCGTAAAGCAACCATCGTGAGCGCAGGAAGTGCAGACTTCCTGGAAGGTGAGCAGGCTGAATTCTCTCGCATCAAGATCTCTAACCGTGATCTGGAAGCGAACGGAAAAGTCGGCGCAACCTTCATGCGTGACCTGCTGGGTATTACCAAAGCGTCACTGGCTACCGAATCGTTCATCTCTGCAGCCTCGTTCCAGGAGACCACACGTGTCCTGACCGAAGCAGCAGTAGCAGGCAAGCGTGACGAACTGCGCGGCCTGAAAGAGAACGTGATCGTGGGTCGTCTGATCCCGGCCGGTACCGGTTATGCGTACCATCAGGATCGTATGCGCCGCAAAGCGGCAGGTGAAGTTCCGGTTGCACCGCAGGTGACTGCGGATGAAGCCTCAGCCAGCCTGGCTGAACTGTTGAACGCCGGTCTCGGCGGCAACAAAGACGATTAATCGTCCTTTGCCTGATAAAAACCCTGCCTCGGCAGGGTTTTTTTTTGTCTCAGATTCAGCCATTCCAGTCACTGCGGCTGATACCAATATCTTTCAGCTGACTGTCGCTTAACTTCGACAGGATGAGGCGTGTCTCACGTCGCAGCTGCCAGCGTTTGTAACTGCGCCACAGATAACGAACCAGGTGGTAAGGCGTGCCTGTAAACGGTTTAGCTGCGCGATTCTCGTCATATCCCATGATAGTGCCCTCAGTGAAGTATCTGAGGACCATTTTCAGTGGATTACTCTGTATGATACAGACGCAAAAATCACTTTTATTTAACATACAGATTGCCGTCATGACGATCTGAATGGTAAAAAAGAGACGGAACTGTACTGGTTACGGCTCAGCATCTGAGCCTGTGGAGATACAATGACCCGCTATGAACATCTGGCTACGCTGCTGGCTCAGCGTATCGAACAAGGCTTATATCGCAGCGGTGAGCGCCTGCCTTCAGTACGCAGTCTGAGTACGGAGCATGGCGTCAGTATCAGTACCGTGCAGCAGGCTTATCATCTGCTGGAAGAGAAGCAGATGATTACACCGCAGTCGCGCTCCGGCTATTTTGTGGCGTCACGCAAAGCAACGCCGCCGATCCCTGCGCTGACCCGTCCCGCCCAGCGGCCGGTTGAGGTGACACAGTGGGATGCGGTGCTGGAACTGATTAACGGCCGTCTGGAAGATGATGTGTTGCAGCTGGGAAGTGGCATGCCCGATTTGAGCCAGCCGACGCTTAAGCCGCTGTGGAAAGCTTTCAGCCGCCAGGCGCAGAAGCAGGACATGGCGCTGCTGAATTATGACAACCTTTATGGTGTGCTCGCGCTGCGGCAACAGGTTGCACGGCTGGCGATAGACAGCGGCTGTCAGCTCACGGCCGATGACATTGTCATTACGACCGGCTGCCACGAAGCGTTATCGGTCGCCGTACGCGCGGTCTGTGAGCCGGGCGATATCATTGCTGTTGAGTCACCGTCGTTTCACGGCATCATGCAAACCCTGCGCGGCTTTGGCATTCGTGCCATTGAAATCCCGACGGATGCGGTCACCGGCATCAGTCTGGAAGCGCTGGAACTGGCCTTTGATCAATGGCCGATCAAAGCGGTGGTCGTGGTGCCGAACTGCAATAATCCGCTGGGATTCATCATGCCCGAACAGCGTAAGCGGGCATTGCTGGCGCTGGCGCAGCGGTTTGATGCCGCGGTGATTGAAGATGATGTCTATGGTGAGTTAGCCTGGGAATATCCGCGTCCGCCCACCATTAAAGCGCTGGATCTCGATGGCCGGGTTCTGCTGTGCAGCTCCTTTTCCAAAACGCTGGCGCCGGGTCTGCGCGTCGGCTGGGTTGCACCTGGTCGTTATCGCGATCGCGTGCTGCACATGAAATATATTGTCACAGGCTCAACCGCGACGCAGCCTCAGCATGCGGTCTCTGAGTTTATCCGCCAGGGACATTATCAGCCCCATCTGCGCCGGATGCGGCAAATCTATCATCGTAACTATGAAACCTTTAGCTGCTGGGTACGCCACTACTTTCCCTGCGGCATTTGCGTTTCCCGTCCTCAGGGCGGCTTTCTGATGTGGATTGAACTCCCCGAAGCGTTTGATGCGGTCCGGCTTAACCGGGAACTGCGCGAGTCAAAAATTCAGATTGCTGTAGGCTCACTGTTTTCAGCGTCGGGTAAATATCGTAACTGTCTGCGCTTAAACTACGGGCTGCCGATCAACGAGCAGACTGAGCAGGCGCTGGCGCTGGTGGGTGCGGCCGTCGAACGTGCCATGCTCTCGTGCCAGCATGAGACGCAGACTTCCACCTCGACTCCCGCATAGCGAAAAGAAGAAGCAGGGCCGGCAAGAGGAGGGAACCGGCCCTGGTCAGATAACCTTAACCTGACGGATGCCACGTTAAGGTTTTGGATCACAGCACGCCATCGGCAACATTCCACTTTGCGCGCTGCTTTCCCGGAAGAATTCTGGCGTTACCGATTTTGCAGCCAATATGCGCGGCAGGTTCCATAAATGCTTAATCGCCTGGTCCTGCCAGCGCCAAAAGCGTGCGCGTTGCTGCACGCCAGTCATCTGCCTGAGTAATCGCACTCACCACCGCAATGCTGCCGACGCCGGTGGCCAGCACCTCAGGTGCCCGTGCAATCGAGATACCGCCAATCGCCACGGTGGGAATATGCGACAGACGTGTCAGGTGTTGATTCAGCTGTGCAATGCCCTGCGGTGCAGAAGGCATCTCTTTGGTCTGCGTCGGGAAAATATGCCCAAGTGCGATGTAAGAGGGCTGGATTGCCAGAGCGCGATCCAGTTCCGCATCGTCGTGGGTAGAGAGTCCCAGTCGTAACCCGGCCTGATGAATGCAGGCAAGATCGGCGACATCCAGATCCTCCTGACCCAGATGTACGCCATAAGCATGATGTTTAATCGCCAGCTGCCAGTAATCATTGATAAACAGACGCGCGTCGTAGCGTTTGCCCAACGCAATTGCCTGAGCAATGGCGGGCTCGGCGGCCTCATCAGGCTGATCTTTGATACGCAGCTGCAGCGTGCGAACGCCCATCTCCAGCAGGCGTTCGAGCCACTCGGGGCTATCAACCACCGGATAAAGTCCCAGACGCGGGGCGGTAGCGGGAAATGCAGGCATCCTTACTCCTCCTTAATGGCATCGGCAGGGTGATAGAGCTCACTGCCGCGGCTGCGGAAACGATCTGACATCTGCGCCATGCCAACTTCAACCGGCTCGGCACGGGCATCCTGGCGTGCCGCAAACTCGCGCACCTCCTGGGAAATTTTCATTGAGCAGAATTTGGGGCCGCACATTGAGCAGAAATGGGCCACCTTGCCCGACTCCTGCGGCAGGGTTTCATCATGCATCGCCCTTGCCGTATGGGGATCCAGCGCCAGGTTAAACTGATCTTCCCAGCGGAATTCAAAGCGCGCTTTGGACATGGCGTTATCACGGATCTGCGCACCGGGGTGGCCTTTCGCCAGATCGGCAGCATGCGCCGCGATTTTGTAGGTGATCAATCCCTGCTTCACGTCCTCTTTGTTCGGCAGACCCAGATGCTCTTTGGGCGTGACGTAGCACAGCATGGCGCAACCAAACCAGCCAATCATGGCGGCACCGATACCCGAGGTGAAGTGGTCGTAGCCGGGCGCGATGTCAGTGGTCAGCGGGCCAAGCGTGTAGAAGGGGGCTTCATCGCACAGGTCGAGCTGTTCGGTCATATTACGGCGGATCATATGCATCGGCACATGTCCCGGACCTTCAATCATCACCTGAACGTCATACTCCCAGGCAATACGCGTCAGTTCACCCAGGGTTCGCAGTTCGGCAAACTGCGCCTCATCGTTGGCATCCTGAATCGAACCCGGACGCAGACCATCGCCCAGCGATAGGGAGACATCGTAAGCGGCGCAGATTTCACAGATCTCCCGGAAGTGCTCATACAGGAAGCTCTCCTGATGATGCGACAGGCACCATTTGGCCATGATCGATCCCCCCCGCGACACGATCCCGGTGAGACGTTTCGCCGTCATCGGGACATAACGCAGCAGCACGCCCGCGTGGATAGTGAAGTAATCGACGCCCTGTTCCGCCTGCTCCAGCAGCGTGTCCCGGAATATTTCCCAGTTCAGCGCCTCAGCCACGCCATTCACTTTTTCCAGCGCCTGATAGATCGGCACGGTACCGATGGGCACCGGGCTGTTTCGCAAAATCCATTCTCGCGTTTCATGAATATAGCGACCGGTAGAGAGATCCATCACCGTATCGGCACCCCAGCGGGTCGACCAGACCAGCTTTTCCACTTCTTCCTCGATAGAAGAGGTGACTGCCGAGTTACCGATATTGGCGTTGACCTTAACCAGGAAGTTACGGCCAATGATCATCGGCTCCGATTCCGGGTGATTGATATTGGCAGGGATGATGGCGCGTCCGGCTGCGACCTCCTGACGGACAAACTCCGGGGTAATGTCGGCGGGCAGATGTGCGCCAAAGCTGTGCCCCGGATGCTGTTGCAGCAGTACCTCACTGCGTATTCGCTCACGGCCCATGTTTTCCCGCAGGGCGATGAACTCCATCTCCGGGGTAATCGTGCCCTGACGGGCATAGTGCAGTTGCGTGACACGGCGGCCTGCACGGGCGCGGCGCGGTGTCGGCAGGTGATCGAAGCGCAGATGATCCAGCCCCTCGTCAGCCAGCCGCTGCTGGGTATAGCCCGAGCTGTTCTGTTCGAGAAGCTCACTGTCGTCGCGCTCAGCAATCCAGCGAGCGCGCAGCTTTTCCAGACCACGATGCACATCGATCTGCGCCGCGGGATCACCATAAGCACCCGCCGTGTCATAGACCGGCACCGCTTCATTTTGCTCATAGAGAGGCTGTTCTTTGGTGCCGCCGATGTGGGTCGGGCTTAGGGTGATTTCACGCATCGGCACGCGAATATCTTCCCGGCTGCCGGTAATCCAGATGCGACGGGACTGGGGAAAAGCACTGCCGCTTTGCAGGGAATCGATAAATTCCTGCGCCTGGGCACGTTGTTCACGACGGGTCATTTTTGGGTCAGACATAGCAATCTTCCTGTTAAGGGGGAACGATGCTTGTCCGGAGTTCGGAAGGAGTAACCGTATAGACAGCACAGGCATGCTGGCATACAGAGAATTTTTACTCTTGTTCCCTACGCAGGTTCTAACCTGGTCAGGTTCCGCGGATCCCGAATTAACGGTCTCAGCCCAACTGGGCACTCCGACAAGAAGCAGTTTTTACGCGGGTGTCTGATAACAGACCCGGGCGTAAAAACCTTACATTTCAACGCTAAAATAACAAAGGTTCTCTGGAGAGTACTCCTCAGAACCTGTTCAGCATAAAAGGGCTACGGGATAATCTCAAGCCCTTTGCCGTTGTTAACCATCAAGCCGGACGCGCGATATGGCTGTCATTCGCCACTGGCGGCGTAGCAAGCTGGTTATCCCAGGCCAGCTGGATCAGCTTATCTTCCAGCGTAAAGCGTGATTCCAGCACTTCGCCCACTTCGGAGAGTGCCTGCTGGAAGGTCATGCAGTTTTCATCGTCAATCGCCTGCTGCAGGTGACCGTCATACAGCTGCATCAGACGCTCAGTATTCGCTTCCAGCGGAGGGTAGATCTGCGCGGCAGCGATCATCGGGCTGTCGCCACTCATTTCGCTGATTACGCGCTCATAGATACTGAAGTGACCGGCAGAAAGATAGTCGACCAGGCCGTGACAGAAGTTGTCGAGCGCCTGCTCGTCAAGACGCGTCAGCGCCTCTTTTTTAGGTTTAAGACCGACCAGGTGATAATAGGTCACCAGTAGCTGGCGGCGTGCTTCAAGCCACGAATCGACCAGTTCATTACTGCCACCTACGCGTTCAGCCAGGACGTCTAACTGGTTAAGCATATCTAACTCCATGTGAGTTATAGTTGTTTATCTACACACTTAACATCAGGGCTTCAGCGTGCGGGTTGACGCTAAGGATGACGAAATAAATGCAATGCGAAATCTCAAGCGTAGACGCTGGATGGTGGATTGTCAGCCATGAACAGAAACTTTGGTTGCCACAAGGTGATTTACCCCACGGAAACGCCGAAAAATTTGGTTTAACCGGCAGTAAGGCCCGGACCATTGGTGAATGGCAGGGCGAAAAAGTCTGGCTGATTTGTGAGCCGCGTTCTTCCGATATGTTCTCCGTGCGACAGCTGATCGATCAGGATGTGGAGCTGTTTCAGCTGGTGGGTCGCGGTGTACAGCTGGCGGAATTCTACCGTTCTCATCGCTGGTGCGGCTATTGCGGCCATGAGATGCACCACAGCAAACATGAATTTGCCTGTCTCTGCAGCCATTGCCGTGAGCGTTACTATCCGCAGATCGCGCCCTGCATCATTGTGGCTATCCGTCGTGGCGATGAAATCCTGCTGGCGAATCATGCCCGCCATCGCAACAAGGTCTACACCGTGCTGGCCGGTTTTGTGGAGGTCGGCGAGACGCTGGAGCAGGCCGTTGCCCGGGAAGTGATGGAAGAGAGCAATATCCGCGTCAAAAACGTCCGTTACGTGACCTCCCAGCCGTGGCCCTTCCCGCAATCGCTAATGACCGCTTTTATGGCGGAGTATGACAGTGGCGATTTGCAACACGACGGTAAAGAGCTGCTGGATGCCGCCTGGTTCCGTTTTGATGCGCTGCCTTTGCTGCCACCGCCAGGCACCGTGGCACGCCGCCTGATTGAAGATACCGTCGCCCTGTGCCGCGCCGAAGCGTGAAAGTGCTACACTACACGCCTGTTATTGAGAGAGTGTTGAGATGAGTGAACTGAAGAACGATCGTTATTTGCGTGCCCTGTTACGTCAGCCGGTCGATGTCACGCCGGTATGGATGATGCGACAAGCCGGGCGCTATTTGCCGGAGTACAAAGCGACACGCGCCCAGGCGGGTGATTTTATGTCGCTGTGTAAAAACGCCGAGCTGGCCTGTGAAGTGACCCTGCAGCCGCTGCGCCGTTATCCGCTGGATGCCGCCATCCTCTTCAGTGACATCCTGACCATTCCGGATGCGATGGGACTGGGTCTCTACTTTGAAACCGGCGAAGGCCCGCGTTTCTCTAACCCTGTCACCTGTCGCGCCGACGTTGAGCGTTTGCCGGTGCCCGATCCTGAAATGGAGCTGGGCTATGTGATGAATGCGGTCCGCACCATCCGTAAAAACCTGAATGGCGATCTGCCGCTGATTGGCTTCTCCGGCAGTCCGTGGACGCTGGCCACCTACATGGTGGAAGGCGGCAGCAGCAAGGCGTTTACCAAAATTAAGAAGATGATGTATGCCGATCCGGCGACGCTGCACGCGATGCTGGATAAGCTGGCCGACAGCGTCATCCTCTATCTCAACGCTCAGATCCGCGCCGGTGCGCAGTCCGTCATGGTCTTTGATACCTGGGGCGGCGTGCTGACCGGTCGTGACTATCGCGAATTCTCCCTGCACTACATGCACAAGATTGTCGATGGCCTGCTGCGTGAAAACGACGGCCGCCGCGTGCCGGTGACGCTCTTTACCAAAGGCGGCGGACAGTGGCTGGAAGCGATGGCAGCCACCGGTTGTGATGCGCTGGGTCTCGACTGGACCACCGATATTGATGATGCGCGCCGTCGCGTAGGCGACAAAGTTGCGCTGCAGGGCAACATGGATCCCTCTATGCTCTATGCGGCACCTGAACGTATCGAACAGGAGGTGGCCGGTATTCTGGAGCGTTTTGGCTCAGGCACTGGTCACGTCTTTAATCTGGGGCATGGCATTCATCAGGATGTTCCGCCCGAAAATGCCGGTGTTTTTGTTGACGCTGTGCATCGTTTATCACGTCCCTGGCATCAGGAGTAATCATGGACATTGCCGCACTTCGCGCTGAGCAGTTACAACGCGCCGCTGACGTGGTGCGTGAAGATGACTTTGACGTGCTGCCTCCCCGCTTTATTGGCGGGGCAGACGTTGGATTTGAGCAGGACGGCACCATCACGCGGGCGGCGATGGTGATACTGGAATATCCTTCGTTAACGCTGGTGGAGCATCGCATCGCGCGCGTTGAGACCACCATGCCCTATATTCCGGGCTTTCTCTCCTTCCGTGAATATCCGGCTCTGATGGCTGCCTGGCAGATGCTGGAGCAAAAGCCTGATCTGCTGTTTGTGGATGGGCACGGTATTTCGCATCCAAGACGACTGGGCGTCGCATCGCATTTTGGCCTGCTGGTCGATGTCCCCACGATTGGCGTTGCGAAAAGTCGTCTCTGCGGACGTTTTGACGATCTGGATGCGCAGCCTGGCAGCCGTCAGCCGCTGATCGACAAAGGTGAGCAGATAGGTTGGGTATGGCGCAGCAAGCTGCGTTGTAATCCGCTGTTTGTCGCCACCGGTCATCGTGTCAGCCTGGATACGGCGCTGCAGTGGGTCGAAAACTGTACGCGCGGTTACCGGTTGCCGGAACCCACCCGCTGGGCCGATGCGGTTGCCTCTAACCGAACCGCTTTCCAGCGCTGGCAAAACGCGCTTTAACACTGTTTGTGCTGCGGTTTTGCAGTTACACTGCGGCCAGAGAAACGAATAAGAGCCACCTTTATGTTACAGAACCCCGTTCATCTGCGTCTGGCGAAGCTGGAAAGCTGGCAGCACCTGACTTTTATGGCCTGCCTGTGCGAACGCATGTATCCCAACTATCGCGCATTCTGCGAGCAGACTGAATTTGCCGATCCGGCACTCTATCGCCGGATTCTTGATCTGATCTGGGAAAACCTGACGGTTAAAGATGCGAAGATTAACTTCGACAGCCAGCTGGAAAAACTCGAAGCCGCCATTCCTGATGGCGATGCATTTGAGGTTTACGGCGTTTATCCGGCTATCGATGCCTGTGTGGCATTAAGCGAAGTCGTCCATGCGCAGCTGAGCGGCGAAACGCTTGAGCATGCTATTGAAGTCAGCGAGACCTCAATTACCACTGTCGCTATGCTGGAGATGACCCAGGCTGGACGCGAAATGACCGATGAAGAGCTGCGTGAAAATCCGGCTATCATCGATGAGTGGGACCTCCAGTGGGAGATTTTCCGTCTGCTGGCGGAGTGTGAAGAGCGCGACCTTGAATTGATTAAAGGTCTGCGATCTGACCTGCGTGAAGCGGGAATTAGCAACATCGGTATAAATTTCCAGCAGTAAGGCGATAAAACGTGACTTCAGGCCCGAATTAGCGCGCCTGAAGGCTTCACATTGGCCCCCTGTCTGGTCTACATTTGGGGGGCTGAAAATTGTGGCTATCGGTGCGTGCAGGCAGAAGAGTGCCAGAATATGGCTTTTCCCTCGCACTCGTTGCTTAGCAAGCGATAAATACACTTTAAGGATAACTTATGAACAAGACTCAACTGATTGATGTGATCGCAGAAAAAGCTGACCTGTCTAAAACCCAGGCAAAGGCAGCGCTGGAATCTACTCTGGCTGCGATCACTGAGTCTCTGAAAGATGGTGATGCTGTACAACTGGTTGGTTTTGGTACTTTTAAAGTGAACCACCGCGCTGAGCGTACCGGTCGTAACCCGCAGACTGGCAAAGAGATCAAAATCGCTGCAGCAAACGTACCGGCATTCGTGTCTGGTAAAGCGCTGAAAGACGCCGTTAAGTAAGACGTCGCACTGCGGTTAAGCTTTAAAACAGGGGGCGTTTCGCCCCTTTTGTTTTTAAGAGGCCAGCCATCATGACTTCGCTGTTACCGCGTTTATCTGTTCTGTTTCTCTCTCTGTTTCTTTTCGGCTGTAGCTCGACGCCGGATATTCCTCCCTTTTCTGCCAGTGGCTATCTTGCCGATCGTGGTGTTGTGCGAATCTGGCGCAAAAATAGCGATCATCAGTCGGTTCATATTCGCACCCTCTATACGCCGTTCAGTGGCGGGGAAGGTGAAGTGACCGACTATGTCTGGCTGGAAGAGTCATTGATCAGCATTCAGCGACAGGTGAAGGGCAAGCAACCTGACGATGTGACCCTGCGCTTCGACCAGGCCGGTGGTCTCAACTTTATGCAGCGCCAGCTTGCAGGCCGGCGTGAAGCGGTCAGCCCGGATTCGATTGAACTCTATAAGTTTGATGCTCAGCGCATGCGTAACCTCAGCGATGCGCTGTTAAGCGGTCAGGTGTTTCTGAAACAGGGGCACTGGCTGGGAAATAATGTGCTGGAGAGTTGTGAAGGCCAGCAGGTCAGACCCGCTTTTGATGCTGACGATCTGCAGATGCTGATACAGCAGCAGCGTAGCGCATCGGCACCGCTGATGGTGTCATGGCTTGAAGCGCCTGAAGGGATACAGTTGTTGCGGGTCAGCCAGCAGGATGACTGCTCACAGCAGCCGACAGAAGACGATATGTGAATTGAAGAGGGGGCACCCTGTGCCCCCTTTGCTTATTTGCGATTAATAGCGCGATAGCCGATATCGCGGCGACAGAAGCTGCCCTGCCAGGAGATCGGCTTTGTCAGCTCGTAAGCCCGCTTTTGTGCCGCAGCCACATCGTCACCCAGTGCGGTGACGCACAGCACGCGGCCACCGTTCGTCAACACCCGATCCTCTTCCAGACGTGTTCCGGCGTGGAAAACCTTGCCGTCAGCCACTTCTTCCAGTGGCAGCCCATGAATCTGATCGCCCTGAGCATAATCACCCGGATAACCGCCGGCCGCCAGTACCACACCCAGCGCAGGGCGGGGATCCCAGTGTGACGTTTTCTGATCCAGCTTGCCGTCGCAGGCAGCCAGGCAAAGATCGACCAGATCCGACTGCAGGCGCAGCATGATCGGCTGCGTTTCCGGATCGCCGAAGCGGCAGTTAAATTCGATCACTTTCGGCTGCCCGGTGTGATCGATCATCAGGCCGGCATAGAGAAAACCGGTGTAGATGTTGCCTTCAGCCGCCATGCCACGTACGGTCGGCCAGATGACCTGATCCATCACGCGCTGGTGGATCTCATCGGTGACCACCGGTGCCGGCGAGTAAGCGCCCATGCCACCGGTGTTCGGACCGGTATCGCCATCGCCGACACGTTTATGATCCTGGCTGGTGGCCATAGGCAGCACATTCTCGCCGTCCACCATCACGATGAAGCTGGCTTCTTCGCCATCCAGAAACTCTTCAATCACAATACGGTGTCCGGCATCGCCAAAGGCGTTACCGGCCAGCATATCCTGAACCGCATCTTCAGCTTCCTGCAGCGTCATCGCGACAATGACGCCTTTTCCTGCGGCCAGGCCGTCGGCTTTGATAACGATGGGCGCGCCTTTCTCACGCAGATACGCAAGAGCAGGCTCAACGTCGGTAAAGTTCTGGTACGCTGCGCTGGGGATCTGGTGACGCGCCAGGAAATCTTTGGTAAAGGCTTTAGAGCCTTCCAGCTGTGCCGCGGCCTGCGTCGGACCAAAGATAGCCAGCCCCGCTTCACGGAAGGCATCTACGACGCCGATCACCAGCGGCGCTTCCGGTCCGACAATCGTCAGATCGATCTTTTCACGCTGAGCAAACTCAAGCAGAGCAGGGATGTCGGTGGCTCCGATTGCGACATTCTGCAACGCAGGCTCTAATGCCGTGCCCGCATTACCCGGCGCGACAAATACGGTTTCCGCCAGTGGCGACTGGGCCGCTTTCCAGGCCAGAGCATGTTCACGTCCGCCGTTGCCGATTACTAAAATTTTCATCTGTTACTCTCCGAATCGATTAATGGCGGAAGTGACGCATGTCGGTGAAGATCATCGCAATGTCATGCTCATCTGCTGCCGCAATCACTTCTTCATCGCGGATGGAGCCGCCTGGCTGGATAACGCAGCTCACGCCTGCCGCGGCGGCAGCATCAATACCATCGCGGAACGGGAAGAAGGCATCTGACGCCATGGCTGAGCCTTTCACTTCCAGACCTTCATCGGCTGCTTTAATACCTGCAATTTTTGCGGAGTAGACGCGGCTCATCTGACCCGCACCAATGCCGATAGTCATGTTGTCGCGTGCATACACAATGGCATTGGACTTAACGAACTTCGCGACTTTCCAGCAGAACAGTGCATCGCGCAGTTCCTGCCCGGTTGGCTGGCGCTTGCTGACGACACGCAGCTGGCTGGCTTCCACCATGCCAAGATCGCGATCCTGGACCAGCAGGCCGCCGTTGACGCGTTTGAAATCCAGCGCGGCGGTACGGTTCTGCCACTGGCCGCAGATCAGGACACGGACATTCTGCTTCGCAGCGGTAATTTTCAGCGCGGCTTCGGAAACGGCGGGCGCGATGATCACCTCAACAAACTGGCGGCTGATAATGGCCTGCGCCGTTGCTTCATCCAGCTCGCGGTTAAAGGCAATGATGCCGCCAAACGCGGAAGTGGGGTCGGTCTGGTAAGCACGCTCATAGGCTGCCAGCAGATCGTCACCGGTTGCGACACCACAAGGGTTGGCATGCTTAACGATGACGCACGCGGGTTCACTGAACTCTTTAACACACTCCAGTGCCGCATCTGTGTCAGCAATATTGTTATAGGAGAGCGCTTTGCCCTGAACCTGCTGCGCGGTCGCTACTGAGGCTTCAGTGATATTCTCTTCTATATAGAAGGCAGCATCCTGATGGCTGTTCTCGCCGTAACGCATATCCTGCTTCTTGATGAAGTTCAGATTCAGGGTACGCGGGAAACGGCCGGCGGGCTGGTTGCGTTCACCGTGATAGGCAGGCACCAGGGTACCGAAGTAGTTAGCGACCATGCTGTCATAGGCGGCGGTGTGTTCGAACGCTTTGATTGCCAGATCGAAACGGGTCTCAAGCGTCAGCGCGTTCTCGTGAGTGTCCATTTCAGCAATGATGGCGTCGTAGTCGCCGCTGCTGACCACAATGGCGACATCTTTATGGTTCTTGGCAGCAGAGCGCACCATGGTCGGGCCACCGATATCGATGTTTTCCACCGCATCTTCCAGTGAACATCCTTCACGGGCGACCGTCTGTGCAAAGGGATAGAGGTTAACGACCACCATGTCGATTGGGCTGATGTCGTGCTGTGCCATGATGGCATCATCCTGGCCGCGACGACCTAAAATGCCGCCATGCACTTTCGGATGCAGGGTTTTGACGCGTCCATCCATCATTTCCGGAAAACCGGTGTAGTCAGAGACTTCAGTGACAGCCAGGCCCGCATCCGCCAGCAGGCGAGCGGTTCCACCTGTGGAGAGCAGTTCGACACCGCGATGGGAGAGCGCCTGAGCAAATTCGAGGATACCGGCTTTGTCAGAGACACTGAGCAATGCGCGGCGTACAGGACGAGGTTGTTGCATGGTGGTTTATCCCTTGGCTTTGTTTCGCGTATATAAGAGCGTTACATCAGGTTTTATCGCGGTTTTCTCTTCTATATAAGAAGAAAAGATCAAAAACCTCAGGTAACGCCCCGATAAGGGGGTCCGGAATATTGCCCGGCATTGTAGCGAAAACGTTTGCGTGATGCTCGCCTAAATTTGATTAGCCCGCTCTGTGTGGATAACATTGTGCGTAACTGCGTATAACAGCGGCTTTTGCTGTGGAATGCAGCGAACGCGCTTTTTTATGCATTTTATGGGTTGCGCCTCTGCGCGAACTCCCTATAATGCGCATCCATCAACACGGAACACCGGCAACGGGAAACGGGCTGAGAGGCACAGGAGACTGCGCCGCCGGAGAAAAACTTCTGAAAAAGAGGTTGACTCTGCAGGAGGAAAGCGTAATATACGCCACCTCGCGACAGGACGCTAACGCACTGTTCGCACTGCTCTTTAACAATTTATCAGACAATCTGTGTGGGCACTCGCAGGATTGATATCAGCGTCTCCGGACGCAACAAAATATCAAAGCCTCACGAGTGAACACATAATGAAATTCATTATGACGTTTTACAGATGAGCACCGCTTAACTTGTTTAAGCAAATCAAACTTAAATTGAAGAGTTTGATCATGGCTCAGATTGAACGCTGGCGGCAGGCCTAACACATGCAAGTCGGACGGTAGCACAGAGGAGCTTGCTCCTTGGGTGACGAGTGGCGGACGGGTGAGTAATGTCTGGGGATCTGCCCGATAGAGGGGGATAACCACTGGAAACGGTGGCTAATACCGCATAACGTCGCAAGACCAAAGAGGGGGACCTTTGGGCCTCTCACTATCGGATGAACCCAGATGGGATTAGCTAGTAGGCGGGGTAATGGCCCACCTAGGCGACGATCCCTAGCTGGTCTGAGAGGATGACCAGCCACACTGGAACTGAGACACGGTCCAGACTCCTACGGGAGGCAGCAGTGGGGAATATTGCAC
Organism: Pantoea sp. 9140; assembly: GCF_000745295.1. Taxonomy (NCBI): domain Bacteria; kingdom Pseudomonadati; phylum Pseudomonadota; class Gammaproteobacteria; order Enterobacterales; family Erwiniaceae; genus Pantoea; species Pantoea sp. 9140. Next base: position 4,084,680 of record NZ_JQNO01000001.1, read on the forward strand.
AATGGGCGCAAGCCTGATGCAGCCATGCCGCGTGTATGAAGAAGGCCTTCGGGTTGTAAAGTACTTTCAGCGGGGAGGAAGGCGATGCGGTTAATAACCGCGTCGATTGACGTTACCCGCAGAAGAAGCACCGGCTAACTCCGTGCCAGCAGCCGCGGTAATACGGAGGGTGCAAGCGTTAATCGGAATTACTGGGCGTAAAGCGCACGCAGGCGGTCTGTTAAGTCAGATGTGAAATCCCCGGGCTTAACCTGGGAACTGCATTTGAAACTGGCAGGCTTGAGTCTTGTAGAGGGGGGTAGAATTCCAGGTGTAGCGGTGAAATGCGTAGAGATCTGGAGGAATACCGGTGGCGAAGGCGGCCCCCTGGACAAAGACTGACGCTCAGGTGCGAAAGCGTGGGGAGCAAACAGGATTAGATACCCTGGTAGTCCACGCCGTAAACGATGTCGACTTGGAGGTTGTTCCCTTGAGGAGTGGCTTCCGGAGCTAACGCGTTAAGTCGACCGCCTGGGGAGTACGGCCGCAAGGTTAAAACTCAAATGAATTGACGGGGGCCCGCACAAGCGGTGGAGCATGTGGTTTAATTCGATGCAACGCGAAGAACCTTACCTACTCTTGACATCCACGGAATTCGGCAGAGATGCCTTAGTGCCTTCGGGAACCGTGAGACAGGTGCTGCATGGCTGTCGTCAGCTCGTGTTGTGAAATGTTGGGTTAAGTCCCGCAACGAGCGCAACCCTTATCCTTTGTTGCCAGCGATTCGGTCGGGAACTCAAAGGAGACTGCCGGTGATAAACCGGAGGAAGGTGGGGATGACGTCAAGTCATCATGGCCCTTACGAGTAGGGCTACACACGTGCTACAATGGCGCATACAAAGAGAAGCGACCTCGCGAGAGCAAGCGGACCTCACAAAGTGCGTCGTAGTCCGGATCGGAGTCTGCAACTCGACTCCGTGAAGTCGGAATCGCTAGTAATCGTGGATCAGAATGCCACGGTGAATACGTTCCCGGGCCTTGTACACACCGCCCGTCACACCATGGGAGTGGGTTGCAAAAGAAGTAGGTAGCTTAACCTTCGGGAGGGCGCTTACCACTTTGTGATTCATGACTGGGGTGAAGTCGTAACAAGGTAACCGTAGGGGAACCTGCGGTTGGATCACCTCCTTACCTGAAGATACCTTCCCGCGCAGTGCTCACACAGATTGTCTGATAGAAAATAACGAGCAAAGTGTCTTTCGAAGACAGACTTAATTGTCCCCTTCGTCTAGAGGCCCAGGACACCGCCCTTTCACGGCGGTAACAGGGGTTCGAATCCCCTAGGGGACGCCAAAGCTTGGTGACAGGTGAAAGATGTTACCCACATATCTTAAACATGACTTACGAGTCATGTTTAAGATATTGCTCTTTAACAATCCGGAACAAGCTGAAAATTGAAACGACGTGTCGTTTTCATTCTCCGTAATAAGAATGAAAAATACGATGCGTTCGAGTCTCTCAAATGCTTGCAGTCTGCAGCGTTGAAAAACGCCTGTGGGTTGTGAGGTTAAGCGACTAAGCGTACACGGTGGATGCCCAGGCAGTCAGAGGCGATGAAGGACGTGCTAATCTGCGTAAAGCGACGGTAAGGTGATATGAACCGCTACAGCCGTCGATGTCCGAATGGGGAAACCCGGTGCACTCTGTGCATCATTGCAGCATGAATACATAGTGCTGCAAGGCGAACCGGGGGAACTGAAACATCTAAGTACCCCGAGGAAAAGAAATCAACCGAGATTCCCCCAGTAGCGGCGAGCGAACGGGGAGCAGCCCAGAGCCTGAATCAGCATGTGTGTTAGTGGAAGCGTCTGGAAAGTCGCAGGGTACAGGGTGATACTCCCGTACACAAAAGCACACGTGCTGTGAGCTCGATGAGTAAGGCGGGACACGTGGTATCCTGTCTGAATATGGGGGGACCATCCTCCAAGGCTAAATACTCCTGACTGACCGATAGTGAACCAGTACCGTGAGGGAAAGGCGAAAAGAACCCCGGCGAGGGGAGTGAAACAGAACCTGAAACCGTGTACGTACAAGCAGTGGGAGCCTTCTTTATGGGGGTGACTGCGTACCTTTTGTATAATGGGTCAGCGACTTATATTCTGTAGCAAGGTTAACCGTATAGGGGAGCCGCAGGGAAACCGAGTCTTAACTGGGCGTTAAGTTGCAGGGTATAGACCCGAAACCCGGTGATCTAGCCATGGGCAGGTTGAAGGTTGGGTAACACTAACTGGAGGACCGAACCGACTAATGTTGAAAAATTAGCGGATGACCTGTGGCTGGGGGTGAAAGGCCAATCAAACCGGGAGATAGCTGGTTCTCCCCGAAAGCTATTTAGGTAGCGCCTCGTGAACTCATCCTCGGGGGTAGAGCACTGTTTCGGCTAGGGGGCCATCCCGGCTTACCAACCCGATGCAAACTGCGAATACCGAGGAATGTTATCACGGGAGACACACGGCGGGTGCTAACGTCCGTCGTGAAGAGGGAAACAACCCAGACCGCCAGCTAAGGTCCCAAAGTCATGGTTAAGTGGGAAACGATGTGGGAAGGCACAGACAGCCAGGATGTTGGCTTAGAAGCAGCCATCATTTAAAGAAAGCGTAATAGCTCACTGGTCGAGTCGGCCTGCGCGGAAGATGTAACGGGGCTAAACCATGCACCGAAGCTGCGGCAGCGACGCTTAGGCGTTGTTGGGTAGGGGAGCGTTCTGTAAGCCGTCGAAGGTGTGCTGTGAGGCATGCTGGAGGTATCAGAAGTGCGAATGCTGACATAAGTAACGATAAAGCGGGTGAAAAGCCCGCTCGCCGGAAGACCAAGGGTTCCTGTTCAACGTTAATCGGAGCAGGGTGAGTCGACCCCTAAGGCGAGGCCGAAAGGCGTAGTCGATGGGAAACAGGTTAATATTCCTGTACTCGGTGTTACTGCGAAGGGGGGACGGAGAAGGCTATATCAGCCGGGCGACGGTTGTCCCGGTTTAAGCGTGTAGGCGGAGGGTCCAGGTAAATCCGGTCCCTTATTAACGCTGAGGCGTGACGACGAGGCACTACGGTGCTGAAGTGATAAATGCCCTGCTTCCAGGAAAAGCCTCTAAGCATCAGGTAACACAGAATCGTACCCCAAACCGACACAGGTGGTCAGGTAGAGAATACCAAGGCGCTTGAGAGAACTCGGGTGAAGGAACTAGGCAAAATGGTGCCGTAACTTCGGGAGAAGGCACGCTGGCGCGTAGGTGGAGGGACTTGCTCCCCGAGCCGAAGCCAGTCGAAGATACCAGCTGGCTGCAACTGTTTATTAAAAACACAGCACTGTGCAAACACGAAAGTGGACGTATACGGTGTGACGCCTGCCCGGTGCCGGAAGGTTAATTGATGGGGTTATCCGCAAGGAGAAGCTCTTGATCGAAGCCCCGGTAAACGGCGGCCGTAACTATAACGGTCCTAAGGTAGCGAAATTCCTTGTCGGGTAAGTTCCGACCTGCACGAATGGCGTAATGATGGCCAGGCTGTCTCCACCCGAGACTCAGTGAAATTGAACTCGCTGTGAAGATGCAGTGTACCCGCGGCAAGACGGAAAGACCCCGTGAACCTTTACTACAGCTTGACACTGAACATTGAGCCTTGATGTGTAGGATAGGTGGGAGGCTTTGAAGCGCGGACGCCAGTCTGCGTGGAGCCAACCTTGAAATACCACCCTTTAATGTTTGATGTTCTAACGTAGGCCCGTTACCCGGGCTGCGGACAGTGTCTGGTGGGTAGTTTGACTGGGGCGGTCTCCTCCTAAAGAGTAACGGAGGAGCACGAAGGTCAGCTAATCACGGTCGGACATCGTGAGGTTAGTGCAATGGCATAAGCTGGCTTGACTGCGAGAGTGACGGCTCGAGCAGGTGCGAAAGCAGGTCATAGTGATCCGGTGGTTCTGAATGGAAGGGCCATCGCTCAACGGATAAAAGGTACTCCGGGGATAACAGGCTGATACCGCCCAAGAGTTCATATCGACGGCGGTGTTTGGCACCTCGATGTCGGCTCATCACATCCTGGGGCTGAAGTAGGTCCCAAGGGTACGGCTGTTCGCCGTTTAAAGTGGTACGCGAGCTGGGTTTAGAACGTCGTGAGACAGTTCGGTCCCTATCTGCCGTGGGCGCTGGAGAATTGAGGGGGGTTGCTCCTAGTACGAGAGGACCGGAGTGAACGCACCACTGGTGTTCGGGTTGTCATGCCAATGGCATTGCCCGGTAGCTAAGTGCGGAAAAGATAAGTGCTGAAAGCATCTAAGCACGAAACTTGCCCCGAGATGAGTTCTCCCTGACCCCTTGAGGGTCCTGAAGGGACGTTGAAGACTACGACGTTGATAGGCCGGGTGTGTAAGCGCAGCGATGCGTTGAGCTAACCGGTACTAATGACCCGTGAGGCTTAACCTTACAACGCCAGAGGCGTTTTTGAGAGACACGATTTTCAGCCTTGTACCGGATATTCTGCGCGGCCCCTGTGGCGGCGCGGAGACAGAATTTGCCTGGCGGCTTTAGCGCGGTGGTCCCACCTGACCCCATGCCGAACTCAGAAGTGAAACGCCGTAGCGCCGATGGTAGTGTGGGGCCTCCCCATGCGAGAGTAGGGAACTGCCAGGCATTAAATAAGTGAAGAAGCCCCGCACGCGAGTGCGGGGCTTTTTTACGTCTGTTGTTTGCCACTTTAAGCTGAAACATTTTCATTTTCTGCATGAAGCCTCGACATCTTACAACGATCACGCTAATGTTGGGCATCCAGATGTCTAAACGTTTATATGGTTGCGAGAGGTGAGCAGGCTATGCCAATCAGGGTTCCCGACGAATTACCGGCAGTGAATTTTTTGCGTGACGAAAATGTCTTTGTCATGACATCGTCGCGCGCCAGTGTTCAGGAGATCCGACCGCTTAAAGTGCTCATACTGAATCTGATGCCGAAAAAGATCGAAACGGAGAACCAGTTTCTGCGTCTGCTTTCCAACTCGCCCTTGCAGATCGATATTCAGCTGCTGCGCATCGACAGCCGTGAGTCACGCAATACGCCCACTGAGCACCTCAACAACTTCTACTGCAATTTTGAAGATATCCAGCATGACAACTACGATGGCTTAATCGTGACAGGTGCACCACTGGGACTGGTCGATTTTAATGATGTCGCCTACTGGCCCCAGATTCAGCGCGTACTGCACTGGGCAAATGAGCACGTCACCTCCACCCTGTTTGTCTGCTGGGCCGTGCAGGCTGCGCTTAATATTCTGTATGGCATTCCCAAGCAAACCCGGCATAACAAGCTGTCTGGCGTCTATGAGCACCAGATTCTGCATCCCCATGCGTTACTGACCCGAGGTTTTGATGATAATTTCCTTGCGCCACACTCACGCTATGCTGATTTTCCTACTCAGCTGATCACGGATTACACCGATCTTGAGCTGTTTGCTGAATCGGAACAAACCGGCGCCTATCTGATGGCGAGTAAAGATAAACGTCTGGTGTTTGTTACCGGTCACCCGGAGTATGATGCGCTGACGCTGTCGGGTGAGTATCATCGCGATTATGAAGCGGGAGTCAGCCCGGAAGTTCCGTATAACTACTTCCCGCACGATAATCCGGCTCTGCCACCGCGCGCCACCTGGCGAAGTCACGGCAATCTGCTGTTCTCGAACTGGCTCAACTACTATGTTTACCAGATCACTCCGTTCGATCTGCGCCGCATGAATCCAACGCTGGAATAGTCCCACCTGACGATCAACTGAACCGTGTTAGCCAAAGGCAACACGGTTTTTTTTCGTCTGTAAAACGCTAATGAAATCCGTTCCTTTAATAAAAATAACTTTAATTGCATGTAAAACATTGGGATAGAATAATTTATATACAAAAATGGAAATAGTTTTTGATTTAGAAAAATAAATGCTTATGCTCTGATCCTGTCGCTCACAAAACGAACACCGTGTGGATCCGCTGCATTCGATCCTTTGAATACAGGAGAAAACCAGCATGACAGACTCAGTGATCAGCCATACCCTCTGTTTCAGCCAGCCCTTTAACCATGCCGAACAGCAGTTATTAACCCTCGAGGCCGTCTCTTTTCTGGAGGCGCTGGTTGCGCGCTTTGCACCGCAACGCGACGTGCTGTTATCAGATCGCCAACAGCGTCAGCAGCAATATGACCAGGGCTATCTGCCAGACTTCGATATGGAAACCGCTTCCATAAGAGCCAGCGAATGGCGTATTCAATCCATTCCGGCAGACTTAGAAGATCGTCGGGTCGAGATCACGGGGCCACCCGAGCGAAAAATGGTGATTAATGCCCTGAACGCAAACGTAAAAGTTTTTATGGCCGACTTTGAGGATTCGCTGTCACCGGAGTGGTCAAAACTGATTGACGGGCAGCTGACACTGCGCGAAGCGGTGCAGGGCACCCTGAGTTACACCAGCGACACGGGCAAAATTTATCAGCTCGGCGCTAATCCAGCGGTGCTGATGTGCCGGGTTCGCGGCCTGCATCTGTCAGAAAAACATGTCAGCTGGCAGGGTGAGGCGATTCCGGGCGGGCTGTTTGATTTCGCACTCTATTTCTTCCACAACGTCCGGCCTTTGCTGGCTAAGGGCAGCGGACCTTACTTCTATCTGCCTAAGACCGAGAGCTGGCAGGAGATCGCATGGTGGCGTGAGATCTTCAGCTTCAGCGAGGATCAGTTCGATCTGCCGCGCGGCACGATCAAAGCAACAGTGCTGATTGAAACCTTACCCGCCGTGTTTCAGATGGATGAGATCCTGTGGAATCTGCGCGATCACATCGTTGGACTCAACTGTGGCCGCTGGGATTACATCTTCAGCTACATCAAAACCCTGAAACAGCATCCGGATCGCGTACTACCGGATCGCCAGTCCGTCACCATGTCTCAGCCGTTTCTGGATGCTTACTCGCGTCTGCTGATTAAAACCTGTCATCGCCGGGGAGCATTCGCGATGGGCGGTATGTCAGCGCTGATCCCCGCTAAAGATCCGACGCGCAATGCCTGGGTGCTGCAGCGCGTGACGGAAGATAAACAACGGGAGGCGGGCAACGGGCATGACGGCACATGGATTGCGCATCCGGGCCTGGCAGATACCGCTATGGCGGTCTTCGATGCTGCGCTGGACGACCGGCCGAATCAGCTGCATGTCATGCGTGAAGAAGATGCCCCGATCACGGCGGAGCAATTACTCGCACCCTGTCAGGGTGAGCGCACCGAAGCGGGGATGCGCGCCAACATCCGCGTCGCCCTGCAATACCTTGAAGCCTGGATCAGCGGTAACGGCTGTGTGCCGATTGACGGGCTGATGGAGGATGCCGCTACCGCTGAGATTGCACGCACCTCAATCTGGCAATGGATTCGTCACCAGCAAATGCTGAACAGTGGCCAGCGGGTCACGGCCGAACTGTTTCTGCGCTGGCTGAACGAAGAGCTGCATCTGCTGCAAAACGCGCTGGGTGAAGCCCGCTTTAGTGCCGGTCGCTATGATGACGCGGCGCAGCTGATGGCGCAGATCACCACCGAGCGCGAGCTGGTTTCCTTTCTTACCCTGCCAGGCTACCGCCTGATCCCCTGAACAGAGGAGCTATTGCCATGACACGTACTCAACAGATCGATCAACTGGAACAACTCTGGCAGACCGCACGCTGGGAGGGCATTACCCGTCCTTATAGCGCCGCAGAGGTCGTCAATCTGCGCGGCTCGGTCCTGCCCGCCTGTACGCTGGCAGAGCGCGGTGCGGAGAAGTTATGGGCGCTGCTGAACGGCGAAGCGAAGAAAGGGTATATCAACAGTCTGGGGGCGCTCAGCGGCGGGCAGGCACTGCAGCAGGCCAAAGCGGGCATTGAAGCAATTTACCTTTCTGGCTGGCAGGTGGCTGCGGATGCCAACGTAGCGGGGCAGATGTATCCCGATCAGTCGCTTTACCCGGTGAACTCGGTGCCGGAAGTGGTGACGCGCATCAATCAGACCTTTCAGCGCGCCGATCAGATTCAGTGGTCCAGCGGTATCGAAAAGGGTGATAGCCGGTATACCGATTTCTTTCTGCCGATTGTCGCTGATGCGGAAGCCGGTTTTGGCGGCGTACTCAATGCGTATGAGCTGATGAAGGCGATGATTCAGGCGGGCGCGGCTGCGGTTCACTTCGAAGATCAGCTGGCGGCGGTAAAAAAATGCGGTCACATGGGCGGCAAAGTGCTGGTACCGACTCAGGAAGCGATTCAGAAACTGGTGGCGGCGCGGCTGGCTGCGGATGTCATGGGCGTGCCAACGGTACTGCTGGCCCGCACCGATGCCGACGCCGCGGACCTGATTACCTCAGACTGCGATGAATACGATCGTCCCTTTGTCCGTGGCGACCGGACGGCAGAAGGCTTCTTCCGCACACACGCTGGCATTGAACAGGCGATCAGTCGCGGGCTGGCTTATGCCCCTTATGCTGACATCCTGTGGTGTGAAACCTCAACGCCGGATCTGGCGATGGCGCAGCGCTTTGCCGATGCCATCCATGCGCGCTTCCCCGGCAAACTGTTGGCCTACAACTGCTCGCCATCGTTCAACTGGAAGAAGAACCTCGATGACCGCACCATCGCGAAGTTCCAGCAGGCGCTCAGCGACATGGGCTATCGCTTCCAGTTCATCACGCTGGCGGGCATCCACAGCATGTGGTTCAACATGTTCGATCTGGCGCATGCCTATGCCCAGGGCGAAGGCATGCGTCACTACGTGGAAAAGGTGCAGCAGCCTGAGTTCGCCGCCCGCGATCGCGGTTACAGCTTCTCGTCACATCAGCAGGAAGTGGGCACCGGCTATTTCGATCAGGTGACCAACATCATTCAGGGCGGTAAGTCTTCGGTCACCGCGCTCACCGGTTCGACCGAAGAGCATCAGTTCTGACGCTTCTCCTATGACGGATTCCCCGCCCGCACCACGCGGGCGGGCATTGACCGGAGCTGACTATGCCGCCACGTGAATCCCTGATCGCCCACACTATCCTGCAGGGTTTTGATGCGCAGTATGGCCGTTTTCTGGATATTACCGCCGGGGCGCAGCAGCGGTTCGAGCAGGCAGAATGGCAGGCAGTACAGCATGCGATGAAGGCCCGCATTCATCTCTATGATCATCACGTCAGTCTTGTCGCCGATCAACTGCGGGTGCTGAATGGCGCGGCCAGCTGGGATGAGATTTTCTGGCTGCGGGTCAAGGAACACTATCAAAGCCTGCTGCCCGGCTATCCCCGGCATGAAATTGCTGAAAGCTTCTTTAACTCGGTTTACTGCCGGTTGCATGGACATACCGACCTGCAGCCGGACCGGCTGTTTATTTTCAGCTCTCAGGCCCAGACTGCGCCGGTGACACCTTTGCGACCGTGGTCGCGCCATTATCAGCCGGAGCGGGGCTGGCAGGCATTGGTGGATCAGGTGCTCGGAGATTTACCGCTGACGCTGCCCTGGCAGCACCGCGCGCGTGATGTCGGGTGGATTGTCCGCCATCTGGCGTCGCATTTCCCCCGGCTTGATCAGGGCTGGCTGGAGGTCAACAGTGAACTCTTCTATCGCAACAAAACCGCCTGGCTGGTGGCGCGCCTGCAGCTGCCGGAAGGCATTTTTCCCTGTCTGCTGCCGATCCAGCGCACGGAAGCTGGCGAACTGTGGATCGACACCTGCCTGACTGATGTGAATGACGCCAGCATTGTGTTTGGTTTTGCCCGTGCCTATTTCATGGTGTATGCCCCGGTGCCTGCAGCGCTGGTCGCCTGGCTGCAACCGATTCTGCCCGGTAAAACCCTGGCGGAGCGCTATATGGCGATTGGCTGTCAGAAGCACGGTAAAACTGAAAGCTATCGTGAATATCTTCAGGCGCTGGCAGAGAGTGACACCGCTTTTGAGATCGCGCCTGGCGTGCGCGGCATGGTGATGCTGGTCTTCACGCTGCCGGGCTTTGACTGGGTGTTCAAGGTAATAAAGGATCGCTTCGCACCGCAAAAAGAGGTGACGGAAGCGCAGGTCCGCGCCTGTTATCAGCAGGTCAAAGAGCACGATCGCGTGGGACGGATGGCGGATACGCAGGCGTTCGAGCAGTTTGCGCTGCCACTGTCGCGTATCTCACCGGCGCTGCTGGCGGAACTTCACGCCTGCGTGGCAGAGAAGCTGCATATCGAAGGCGATCGCCTGATCATCCATCATCTGTGGCTTGAGCGTCGTATGCAGCCGCTTAATCTCTATCTGGCTCAGGCCAGCGACGCTGAGCGACGACACGCCATTGAGGAGTATGGTAATGCCATTAAACAGCTGGCAGCCGCCAACATCTTTCCTGGCGACATGCTGTTTAAAAACTTCGGCATAACCCGCCATGGGCGCGTGATTTTCTACGACTACGATGAGATCCGCCCGATGCAGGAGCTGAATTTTCGCGAGGTGCCCGCGGCGCGCTATGAGGAGGATGAACTCAGCGCCGAACCGTGGTACAGCGTCGGGCCGGACGATGTCTTCCCGGAAACCTTCCGCTATGCGTTATGCAGTGAAGCCGCGACCGGTGCCTTGCTGCTGCAACTGCATCCCGAGATATTCGACGCCCGCTGGTGGCGCGCGCAGCAGCAACGCCTCGCCCTGGGTCATGTGGAGGAGGTGATCGCCTGGCGGCAGACCCAGCGTTTCAGCGTCTGCTATGCGGCGGAGACGGTCAACGGCCGCTATACGCCAGCGTAACCTGACGCGCTTCGCGGATGACCAGCGCACCTAATTCCGTAATCCGATCGTCTGTCATGCGCGCGATGGGGCCGGAAATCGAAAGAGCGGCAAACGCCTCGCCATGTTCATCATAAATGGGCGCGGCGACACAGCGCAGTCCGAGCGCATGCTCTTCATCATCCAGTGAAAAGCCGGCTTTGCGCACCTGGGCCAGATTCTCTTTCAGGCTCTGCGGCGACATCAGGGTCTTCGGCGTGTAGTAGTGCAATCCTTTCTGATGCAGCAGGGCGGTGACCTGCTCATCACCCAGATGGGCCAGAAAGGCTTTGCCTGCGCCTGACGCGTGCATCGGCAGTTTGCCGCCAATCGGCGCAGACATCCTCATCAGCTGGGTGCACTGTACCTGATCAATGATCACCGCCTGGTGGTCGCTGAGATCCAGCACCGCCAGATTCACCGTCTCACCGGACTGCTCCATCAGGCTGCGCAGCACCGGGTGGACCAGCGCCAGCAGATTCCGGCTTTGCAGGAAACTACTGCCGACCACAAAGGCGTGTGCGCCAATTGTCCACAGCCCGAGATCGCCCACCTGACGGACAAAGCCCTGCTGTTGCATGGTGCTGAGCAGGCGATGCGTGGTGGAGTTAGGCAGGCCCGCCTGCTGTGCCAGCTCGGTCAGCGCCACGCTGCCATGTGAATCCGCAATCAGCTCCAGCAGCGTCAGGCCGCGCGTCAGCGATTGAACCTGACCGCCCGCCGGTGCGGCGACAGGGGTGCCGCGGGGTTTCTTACCGCGCTTAACAGGAACGGGCGTTGCCATCGTTGTCTCTCCTTTTGCATTGTGGAAATCATTTTCGTTTTAATCACACCGTTTGCAAACGCTGGTTTTCTGGTCAGACCTGTATGGCCATGGATGGAACCTGTCGCAGAAGAGGTTACTTTGTCGCCAGACAGGCTTGTGCCAGAATGAAAAACAGGGTTTTCCGCCAGCAGACTGACGTGAATGGGGCAACAGTGAGCACTAAAATCGACGCGCTACATCAGCAGCTCGCACAACGCATTATGGTGTTGGATGGCGGCATGGGCACCATGATCCAGAGCTACCGACTGGAGGAAGAGGATTATCGCGGCAGCCGTTTTGCTGGCTGGCCCTGCGATCTCAAAGGCAACAACGATCTGCTGGTGTTGAGTAAACCGTCGGTGATCCGCGAGATCCACGACGCTTATCTGGCTGCCGGTGCAGATATCCTCGAAACCAACACCTTCAACGCCACGTCGATTGCGATGGCAGATTACCAGATGGAAAGCTTGTCGGCGGAGATCAATTTCGAAGCAGCCCGGCTGGCGCGCGCCTGCGCCGATGCGTGGACGGCGAAAACGCCGGATCGTCCGCGTTACGTTGCGGGTGTGCTCGGCCCGACTAACCGCACCTGCTCGATCTCACCCGACGTCAACGATCCTGCTTATCGCAACGTCACCTTTACACAGCTGGTGGAAGCCTACCGTGAATCGACCCGTGCGCTGGTGGAGGGCGGTGCTGACCTCATCATGATCGAAACGGTGTTCGATACGCTGAATGCCAAAGCGGCTGTCTATGCGGTGCAGACCGAGATGGACGCGCTGGGTGTGAAACTGCCGCTGATGATCTCCGGCACCATCACCGACGCCTCCGGCCGGACGCTCTCCGGCCAGACCACCGAAGCGTTTTACAACTCGTTGCGTCATGCCGAACCGCTCTCTTTTGGCCTGAACTGCGCGCTGGGGCCGGATGAGCTGCGTCAGTATGTGGCGGAGCTGTCGCGCATCGCCGAGGGCTACGTCACTGCCCATCCCAACGCCGGACTGCCGAACGCCTTTGGCGAATACGATCTCGATGCAGAACTGATGGCGGAGCAGATTGGTGAATGGGCCACCTCGGGCTTCCTGAACATTATTGGCGGCTGCTGTGGCACTACGCCGCAACATATTGCGGCCATGGTCGCGGCGGTTGACGGCATCGCGCCGCGCAGGTTGCCGGTGATTCCGGTGGCCTGTCGCCTCTCCGGTCTGGAGCCGCTGAACGTCACCGCAGAGTCGCTGTTTGTTAACGTCGGTGAGCGCACCAACGTCACCGGCTCAGCAAAATTTAAGCGGCTGATCAAAGAAGAGAAGTACAACGACGCGCTGGAAGTGGCACTGCAGCAGGTGCAGAGCGGCGCGCAGATCATCGACATCAACATGGATGAAGGAATGCTCGATGCCGAAGCGGCGATGGTGCGGTTTCTGAATCTGATTGCGGGCGAACCGGATATTGCCCGCGTGCCGATCATGATCGACTCCTCAAAATGGGAGGTGATTGAGAAGGGGCTGCAGTGCATTCAGGGCAAAGGGATTGTGAACTCGATTTCGATGAAAGAGGGTGAAGCGGCCTTTATCCACCATGCGCGCCAGGTGCGGCGTTACGGCGCGGCAATGGTGGTCATGGCGTTTGACGAAGTGGGCCAGGCGGATACCCGCGCCCGTAAAATAGAAATCTGTCGCCGCGCTTACCGGATTCTGACCAAACAGGTCGGCTTCCCGCCGGAAGATATCATTTTCGATCCCAACATCTTTGCGGTCGCTACGGGCATCGACGAGCACAACAACTACGCCATGGATTTCATCGGTGCCTGTGAAGACATCAAGCGTGAACTGCCCCATGCGCTGATCTCCGGCGGCGTCTCCAACGTGTCGTTTTCCTTCCGTGGCAACGACCCGGTGCGTGAAGCGATACATGCGGTGTTTCTCTACTACGCTATCCGTAACGGCATGGATATGGGCATCGTCAACGCAGGCCAGCTGGCCATCTATGACGATCTACCGGCAGAACTGCGCGAGGCGGTGGAGGATGTGATCCTCAACCGACGGGATGATGGCACTGAGCGGCTGCTGGCGCTGGCGGAAAAATACCGTGGCGGCAAAAGTGATGGTGCGCAGGACAAGCAACTCGCCGAGTGGCGCAGCTGGGACGTGGTGAAGCGGCTGGAATATTCGCTGGTCAAAGGCATCACGGAGTTCATCGAGCAGGATACCGAAGAGGCGCGTCAGCAGGTGCCACGCCCGATAGAGGTGATTGAAGGGCCGCTGATGTCCGGGATGAACGTGGTCGGCGACCTGTTCGGCGAAGGCAAAATGTTCCTGCCACAGGTGGTGAAATCGGCGCGCGTGATGAAGCAGGCGGTAGCGTATCTGGAGCCGTTTATCGAAGCCAGCAAAGAGGCGGGGCGCAGCAACGGTAAAATCGTGCTGGCCACGGTTAAAGGCGACGTGCATGACATCGGCAAGAATATCGTCGGCGTGGTGCTGCAGTGTAATAACTACGAAGTTATCGACCTTGGCGTGATGGTGCCGGGCGAGAAAATCCTCAAAACGGCGCGTGAAGTGAAGGCGGACATCATCGGCTTGTCTGGCCTGATTACGCCGTCGCTGGATGAGATGGTCAATATGGCGAAAGAGATGGAGCGGCAGGGCTTTACCTTACCGCTGCTGATTGGCGGCGCGACCACCTCGAAGGCGCATACTGCCGTCAAAATTGAACAGCACTACAGCGGCCCGACGGTCTATGTGCAGAACGCCTCTCGCACCGTTGGCGTGGTGTCGTCGCTGCTTTCCGCCACGCTGAAAGACGACTTCGTTGCCCGAACCCGCAAAGAGTATGAGACCGTGCGCATCCAGCATGCACGTAAAAAGCCACGCACGCCGCCGGTCTCGTTGCAGGCGGCGCGCGACAACGCCACGTCGATTGACTGGGAAAGCTACACGCCGCCGGTGCCGCATCGCGCTGGTGTCAGTCAGGTGGAGGCCAGCATTGCGACGCTACGGCACTACATCGACTGGACGCCGTTCTTTATGACCTGGTCGCTGGCGGGTAAATATCCCCGCATTCTTGAGGATGAGGTGGTGGGTGAAGAGGCGCAGCGTCTGTTTGCCGATGCCAGTGCGATGCTCGACAAATTGAGTGAGGAGTCGCTGCTGAAGCCGCGTGGCGTGGTCGGTATTTTCCCAGCTAACCGGGTTGGCGATGATATCCATGTTTACCGCGACGAGCGACGCGATGAAATTTTGTGTGTGAGTCATCACTTACGTCAGCAGACCGAGAAAACCGACTTCGCCAACTACTGTCTGGCGGATTTTGTTGCCCCGAAGTCAGCGGGAAAAGCGGATTACCTTGGCGCGTTCGCGGTGACCGGCGGACTGGAAGAGGATGCGCTGGCGGAGGCCTATGATCGTCAGCACGATGACTACAACAAGATCATGGTGAAAGCGCTGGCTGACCGTCTGGCGGAAGCCTTTGCTGAATACCTGCATGAGCGGGTGCGTAAGGTGATCTGGGGCTTTGCGCCCAACGAAAACCTCAGCAATGAAGAGCTGATTCGGGAGAATTATCAGGGGATACGTCCGGCGCCAGGCTATCCGGCCTGCCCGGATCACACTGAAAAAGCTGCCATCTGGCGTCTGCTGGCGGTTGAAGAGCAGACCGGCATGAAACTGACCGAATCCTTTGCCATGTGGCCGGGTGCGGCGGTGTCCGGCTGGTACTTCAGCCATCCTGACAGCCGCTATTTCGCCGTGGCGCAGATTCAGCGTGATCAGGTGGAGGATTATGCGGCACGCAAAGGAATGTCGGTCACAGAGGTGGAGCGCTGGCTGGCACCGAATCTCGGCTACGATGCAGACTAAATAAAAAAAGCGGCCTGAGGGCCGCCTGAAGGGAGATCAGCCGCACCGTACTGGTCAGCTGTAATATCGAGCTAGCACAGGAAACACGGTCAGATCGGAAAGGCGCTAAAGCCAGTCCCTGGCCGCTCGGCCCGCGCCGTCCCTGGCGCGGGACGCTTTCCTCTTCTGCCCGTGTTCCCTGCGCATCAGGCTTCTTCATTGCTGAGAGTCACCCTGACCGGGCCTGTCAGCCAACTCATGCATACAGGTGACTTCCTGAAACGCGTGCCAAAGTCAAAGCGATGGGAGCATACGCCAGGAGTAAAGCATCGCGGGCCACAGATGGCCCGCGCTGAGCATGCCACGGATGGCGTTTTTGCGTCTTTACGCAGGGCGTTTGCTCCCTGAGCCTGCTTCTGTAAACAGCGTTGAGCGGCCCGGAGGCCGCCTCTGCTTAGTTGAAGCGAGCGTCGCGATCCGACGTCAGATCATACAGCTGGTACTTACGTCCCAGCATCTGACCGCCATCACGCGTCAGCGGCACCCAGTTCACCTGCGCGCGACCGCGTGTTGGCGTCACGGTGAACAGATCCATCGGGATAGAGATATAGAAGCCTTTGGTGAAGTCGCCTTCGCCATACTCTTCAGACGACACGTTGGTTTTGGTGGCATAAACACCGACCATCACGCCGCTGTCGAAGCGCTTCGACACATCGACCGTCACGCCTTTATCTTTTGCCAGATACTGACCGACGCTGGTTTTCACCAGCACATCCTGCATGAACCACGGACGCCAGTAACCGGTCAGGTTGCCCGTTGACGCTTTGTAGCGGTTAAACTGCATCATATTGTCCCAGTCACGCTGACGGACGTAGTTGGCATCGACGCCCACCGCCCAGTTCGCATCGACCGGACGATAAAGCAACTCGCCGCCCACGCCGCCGTACATCGTCTCCAGATAGCCGCCGTAGACCTGACCATAGAAGCCGTTACCGAGGTGGCCCATATAGTTCGCCTGCAGATCGTTGACGTAGACGTTGTTCTCAACGTAGTCGCGGATATGGGTACGCACGCGCGGCAGCGAAGAGTCCGCCGGTGCGCCGTTGTAGTTGAACTTATCGTAGTTGTTGGCGAGGTTACCAAACAGACTGCCGCCCACCAGCAGGTGATCCGTCAGCCAGTAATCCGCGCTGGCCATCACGCCAACCTGATACATGTAGAAGCTTTCGGGGCCGCCCACCGACTGATTCAGCACCGGTGAGAGGCTATAGTTCAGGCGATCCTGGCGGATAAACATCCCCTGCTCGGTGTTACCCGGATCGACCGGTTCTTTGCGGGTTTGTTGCAGCGGCTGCTCATGGCCCAGTGGGTAGCCTTCCAGATCGTTACGCAGACTGGCAACTTTCGTCTCAGTAGTCACCTGCGGCATGTTAAAGCGCGACTCGGTCACATTGATGGTGTCGATGCCGTCCGGCAGGTGGTTCATGATGATGCGGTTAGCGCGATCCACCCCTTCACGGGTATCACGATACTTCGTCTGCTCGCCTGACACATACAACGTGTGGCCCTGAGTCTGAATCCGCGGACCATCAAGACCAGCGTTGTATTTCAGATCGGTCAGCTGAGTCCCGACTACCGTCGGTTCCAGCAACTGAGGCTGCGGCTGCGGATTGTAGGCCGGCTTCTCGCTGTCGATGTGCGCCTGACGCAGATCGTTGAAGTTGGTACGGATGGTGACACCAAACATAAAGGTGTTGCCGCGCTCGTAGCTGGCGTTGATGTCAGCCCAGTCGGTCACACGATAAATCGCGCCGACGTTGAGCTTGCTGCGCTGATCAAGGCGGCCAGCAAAGTCATTCTGGTAGTCGTTGCCCTCATACTCCATCTTGAGACGCAGCGGCTGCCAGGGCGTCTGATACTCCACGCCGCCGAAAAATGCTGTCGGACCGTGGAACATCTGCGAGCCATTGATGGAACCCGCTTCGCCCACCCGTGGACGCTGGCAATAGCTGTCGCTATAGGAGCAGAACGGGTTCTTCACGGTGCCGCTGTTGCCGAGATAGCCCCAGCCGAGGCCCAGGGTGAAGTCGAACGGTCCCCAGGCTTTGGTTCCCACCACATATTCACTGTCAAACAGGCCGGTACCGCCGAGATCGCGGGTTCCCACCGCCACTTCCGGCAGCCAGAAGCCTTCCTGCCACAGACGCAGTTTCAGGTCGAAGGCTTTATCTTTATAGCTCTGCGTGCCGCTGAATTCTGACACTGCACTGTACTGCCGGGTGCGCACGTCGGTATAACGCACGGTCGTCTCCAGCCAGGGAAAGAGCTGCAGTGACGCAGAGTAATAGCGGTACTGATCGTTGTCGCGCGCATTGAGGCTGAACTCGCCTTCTTTGGCCATGCGCGCCGTCGGCACCTGCATCAGGCCCACACCACCGAAATCAGATTGTGACGGGCCCACCGGCGCGGGGAAGGTGTCGGCCTGCGCCTGACAGGCTGCCGCCACGGAAACAGCCAACAGGCTGAAGAGATAACGTTTTTTCATCAGTCTGGTATCCGGTGAGTCAGTACGGAAAGAATGCGATCGTTCAGATCTTCATAGCTGCCTGGCAGGCTCCATGAGGAAAAGCCGAGCCAGATAACGCTGCCTGGCTCCACTTCCGCGTGGCGATGATTCCAGTAAGCAACCGGCACCTGCTGTGTGGCGCCGGAAGGCGAAATCACCGTGACAAAATTGCGTTCTGCGCCGGAGAGTGACGGGTGACCCTCCAGATAGTCGCGTACTGATTTACCCGGCTGCCAGCTCACTTTGCCTGCGCCGCTTAATGCGCCGAGCAGCAGCACTGAATCGGATGGCGTCTGCAGCCAGAGGTCATAGCTGCCTTCCAGCCGACGGTTGTCCGCCGGATGGAGACGGATCCAGTCCGGGTCAAGCGGGGTGAACTGACGACCTGTCACGTTGATGGCGCTCAGCTGGCGGATGACCTCATCAATAGCCGCCGCCCGATCGCCGCTGCTGTCAGCACGCCAGGCACGTAAAGCACCCAGCGTCTGTTGATATTGCTGCTGTGCGACGGCGCTGGCACCGCGCTCGGCAATAACGGTACGGCGCCAGTCCGTGTTGGCCTGCAGCGGAGGCAGTGTCACCAGCTGTGAGAGATCCGCGATCTGGCTCAGCTCAGCCTGACCGCCGTTGTGCGGTGCATGAACGATAACCTGCGCAGTCGCCTGCGCTTCTGCGGCGCTGAGCAGGCTCAGCCCGGCCAGCAAAATAGTGATTTTTTTCATGATTTCGCCGGCTTCAGAATAGTGATATCGACAGGGAAGGCATCGGCCGCCAGCATCTGATGGGCCTGCACCACATCACCGCTGCTGTTGTCGATCCAGAAGGTGTTTTCCCACTCGCGGTTACTGCTGTCGATGCTTACCTGCTCATGCCAGACACGGCACGGGATACGGTTGCCCGCCACGGTCAGCACTTCGTCGGTGCCGCGCTGGAAGGTGGAACGCACGGTCGCGCCGCGAACCTTGCCCTGCTCGGTCCACTGCACGATGCGGGTCCAGCCTGCGCCATTGCTGATATGCAGGCTGTCAGCAAGCGGATCCTGTTGCAGATTGCTGACGCTCAGCAGGTTATCCGGTAAGCCCAGGGTTTTAACCAGGCGGCCGTGCTGTGTCACCAGCATCGCCTGATCCTGCGTCACCCATTTCTGCTGCCCCTTCTCGCTGTAGCCCAGCACCACAAAAATGCGCGGACCGTCATTCAGACGAGCATAGAGACTGGCATAGGGAAGATTGTTGACCTGTTGATCGGTGACGGTCACGTCATCCGGACCGTTAACCGCGAGCAGCAGGGTCTGTTCAAGACCTTTTTGCGTTTGTGTACAGGCCTGCAGCAGCAGGCAAGCGAGCAGCAGAGGAAGTCGGCGCACTGTGTGTCCCTGATAAGTCATGCCAAAGTAAAAAATAACCACACAGGCGTGTGGTTATGTTTAAAGGTGCTCTGCCCGTCACGGCTGGCTGCAGAGATACAGGTTACAAGGCTCAGCGTCATCACTTAACGAAGTCAGTGATTCAGCCTCGGCCCGTTTGCTGCACATCAGCAATCAGACGGGAGTCGGGCATCCATCAACGAGTGGTGCTCGTCGTGGTCGTGGTTGTTGTACCGGTATTTGCACCGTCACCACCGCCAGAAGCAGCAATGCCGAGCCCGACCAGCGCGCCAAGTGCGCCGATACCCACAGCTGTGGACGTGCCAGCAGAGATTGCTCCCGCCTGCGCGCCAGCTGCAGTACCTGCTTCACCTGCTTCCTGCGGCGCAGCAAATGCGCTGGAAGAAGCGGCAACGAGGATCAGGGCTGCACCGGCAACCATAGTTTTTTTCATAACAACGTTTCCTGCATTGAGTGAATGAAGGATCTCTGACCGGCGACAATGGCAATACAGACAGGCTGCAACCAGAGCGACGGACAGTCCCATTGCGGGCGCGTTCATTATAGGGCAACAAAATATCAGAGTTCAGTGCCATAAAAACCAGGGCAAATAGCGGGGTGATTGCGTGATTTAATCAGCTGTATTGGGGATAACTACTTTTTATATCGGAGTTTTTCCGGTTGATACCCTATATTTCGCTACGGGTGAGGTAATTGCAAAGCGGAATGTTCTTTTTTAGTTATATCTGGTACGGAATAAGAATAATCAGAATTTACTCAGAAGGGCTTAAATTAAATATGACTATAAATCAACAGCTAACCCTGCGTACCGCCTGTTTTCAGATCCATTTTATACTGGACGCCACTCTGTTTTATCACCAGATGTTCAGAATTATCTTAGGGTATTTTAAGACTTTTCCCGCGCTGGCGTGAATGACAGAATCGATAATCAGGTCATCCGGATGGAAAAAGAGACAAAAAAAGGCGGCAACGTTGCCGCCCGATGAAATTAACGCCGATTAACGCCAGGATTTATAGCGGTTAATTAAGGCATTAGTGGAACTGTCATGAGAGGTAATTTCGTCCTCATTTTCCAGTTCCGGCAGAATACGGTTCGCCAGCTGCTTACCTAATTCCACACCCCACTGATCAAAGGTGAAGATATTCAGGATGGCACCCTGCGTGAAGATTTTGTGCTCGTACAGCGCAATCAGCGCGCCCAGGCTGTACGGCGTAATCTCACGCAGCAGGATGGAGTTAGTCGGGCGATTACCTTCAAACACCTTGAACGGCACAATGTGGGCCACAGATTCTGCAGATTTGCCGGCATCGGTAAACTCTTTCTCCACGACGTCGCGTGACTTACCAAACGCCAGCGCTTCGGTCTGGGCAAAGAAGTTAGAGAGCAGTTTTGGATGGTGGTCCGCCAGCGCGTTATGAGTAATAGCCGGCGCAATAAAGTCACACGGAACCAGTTTAGTACCCTGATGGATCAGCTGATAAAACGCATGCTGACCGTTAGTGCCGGGTTCGCCCCAGATAATAGGGCCCGTCTGGTAGTCCACCGGGTGACCGTCGCGATCCACATACTTGCCGTTTGACTCCATATTTCCCTGCTGGAAATAGGCGGCAAAGCGGTGCATGTACTGGTCGTAAGGCAGAATCGCTTCGGTTTCGGCACCAAAGAAATTGTTGTACCAGATACCAATCAGCGCCAGCAGCACCGGCAGGTTCTGTTCAGCCGGGGTGGAGGCGAAGTGCTGGTCCATGGCATGTGCGCCGCTCAGCAGCTGCTCGAAGTTATCGAAACCAATCGAGAGAATGATCGACAGGCCGATCGCTGACCACAGTGAATAGCGGCCGCCAACCCAGTCCCAGAATTCAAACATGTTATTGGTGTCGATACCGAATTCACCCACTGCTTTGGCATTGGTCGACAGTGCAGCAAAGTGTTTCGCTACATGCTGCTGATCGTCTGCGGTTTTCAGGAACCAGTCACGCGCGCTGTGGGCGTTGGTCATGGTTTCCTGAGTCGTGAAGGTCTTCGATGCAACCAGGAACAGGGTGGTTTCCGGGCTGAGATCTTTCAGCGTTTCGGCGATGTGGGTGCCGTCAACGTTGGAGACAAAATGCATATTCAGATGGTTTTTGTACGGGCGCAGCGCTTCCGTCACCATAAACGGGCCAAGGTCGGAGCCGCCGATACCGATGTTCACTACGTCGGTGATCGCTTTACCGGTATAGCCTTTCCATTCGCCGCTGATGATGCGCTCTGAGAAGCCTTTCATCTTGTCCAGCACGGCATTGACCTCTGGCATCACATCTTTGCCATCCACCAGAATCGGCGTGTTACTCCGGTTACGCAGTGCGACGTGCAGCACCGCACGATCTTCGGTGCGGTTAATCTTCTCACCCGAGAACATAGACTTAATGGCACCGCTGAGATCGGTCTCTTTGGCCAGCGCCTGTAACTTATCGAGGGTTTCCTGGGTGATGCGGTTTTTGGAGAAATCCACCAGCATCTGATCATCAAAGGTGGCAGAGAATTTGGCAAAACGATCGGCATCCTGAGCGAACAGATCGGCAATTTCTACCGATTTCATCTGCTCAAAATGCTGTTGCAGCGCTTTCCAGGCTGCGGTTTGTGTCGGATTGATATTTTTCATGGCAACACTCTTGTTGATATTAAGAACCGTCATTCCATCGGAGGCACATCATGCCCGTTTAGCGTTTCAGTATGACCACACTTGTAACTGAAAGGAAAAATTTTGTCAGCGCACGCCGCGCAGGCGAGGTGAACGCTGCGATCTGACGTCAGCATTCACTGGCGCGAACAGCCTGCGGATGGCAGCAGTATCACGCGCTAAAGTGTGACGCGAAAGTCTGCGCAAAACGTTGTGCCGTGTCAGGGATTGTTGCAGGGGCTGAACCCATTAAGCACTGTAGCCGCTGCGGCGCAGGGTCATTTGTTTTCTGATGCGGCTCTCCGGCCATCGCTGACATTGACAGCAGGTCCAGAAAAGGCTAGATCTATGCGCCTACTTGCGCACCTGTGTGCAAGCCAGAAGAGGCGCGTCGCCCAGGCAGTGTGTTGGAGGAACCGTATCCGGTGAAAACACATCATGGGGAGCGACGCCGAGGTGGGTCAGCACGCGGTGTGTTGCCTGTCGGCTACAGGGGCTGAATCCTCTGGGTTGTCACCAGAAACGTCTGCAGTCGACGTTTTGCAAGGTGGGGCGCTTCTGGGTGACTCGTCTATCCGATCTTGTCCGCCCGTTTCTGCTCTTTCCTTGTGCCTGGCTGAAAGCATGTTTCTCGACCCTTTCATCGGCGAGAACAAGATAACCTGACACGAGGTCCTACATGTTTCAAACTCTGATAGTGGCAAAATTTGGCGGCACCAGCGTAGCCGATTTTGAAGCGATGAACCGCAGCGCCGATGTGGTGTTGCAGGACGCCAGCACGCGTCTGGTGGTGCTCTCTGCCTCGGCAGGCATTACCAATCTTCTGGTTGCGCTGGCTGAAGGCCAGCAGGCACCCCAGCGCGCTGCTCTGCTTGATGATATCCGCCGTATCCAGTACGCCATCGTCGATCGCCTGCAGCGTCCGGACGTGATCCGCGATGAAATCGATCGGATGCTCGACAATATCAGCATGCTCTCAGAAGCGGCGTCACTCGCCACCTCAAATGCCCTGACCGATGAACTGGTCAGCCACGGCGAGCTGATGTCTTCACTGCTGTTTGTTGAAATTCTGCGTGAACGTCAGGTGAATGCAGAGTGGTTTGATGTTCGCAAAGTGATGCGCACCGACGATCATTTTGGCCGCGCAGTCCCGGATGTCCAGGTGCTGGCGGAGCAGGCGACGGCGCAGTTGCAGCCGCGCATTGAGCAGGCGCTGGTGATTACCCAGGGCTTCATCGGCAGTGAAAGCGAAGGGCGTACCACCACTTTAGGGCGTGGCGGCAGTGACTACACCGCCGCGCTGCTGGGCGAAGCGCTGAATGCGGCGCGAGTCGATATCTGGACGGATGTGCCGGGTATCTATACCACCGATCCACGCGTGGTGCCGACGGCGAAGCGTATTGATGAAATCACCTTCGAAGAAGCCGCTGAGATGGCGACGTTTGGTGCCAAGGTATTGCATCCGGCGACGTTGCTGCCCGCCGTGCGCCGGGGTATTCCGGTCTTCGTCGGTTCCAGCAAGGATCCGGCCGCAGGCGGTACCCGCGTCTGCAACGAAACCCGCAATCCGCCGCTGTTCCGGGCGCTGGCGTTACGTCGTAAGCAGACGCTGTTAACGCTGCACAGCCTAAACATGCTGCATACGTTTGGTTTCCTCGCCGAACTGTTTAACATTCTGGCGCGTCATAACGTCTCCGTTGACCTGATCACCACCTCCGAAGTGAGCGTGGCGCTGACGCTGGACACCACCGGATCGACCTCAACCAGCGCCAGTCTGCTGACGCAGGCGCTGCTGACTGAACTCTCGTCGCTGTGCCGGGTAGAAGTGGAGGAAGACCTGGCGCTGGTGGCGATTATCGGCAATGAGCTGTCAAAAGCCTGCGGTGTCGGCAAAGAGGTGTTTGGTGTGCTCGACCCGTTCAACCTGCGGATGATTTGCTATGGGGCCAGCAGCTACAATCTCTGCTTCCTGGTGCCGGGCAACGACGCGGAAAGCGTAGTCCGTACGCTGCACCGCAATCTGTTCGAGTAAATTTATCTGCTGTTCAGGCCGCGTCTGCGCGGCCTGAACAGCGGCAAAAAAACTTCACTTCGTTCTGATCCTCCGCTGGTTTCTTTTTCCCAGATAATTTAATTAATCCAAAGGCTTATTGCCCACTATTGCCAAATGGCAACCCCTTTCTTTGCGCATTTCGTGTACCGGCGTTGCGCTCTCTTTCCTCAGATTTATAATCCCGCCGCTGAATCAATTCACCCAAATTTAGGAAATATCATGAAAAGGTTAGTCGCAGAGGCGCTGGGGACTTTTGTACTGGTCGCAGGCGGTTGTGGTAGTGCCGTACTGTCAGCGGCGTTCCCGGAACTCGGCATTGGCTTCATGGGCGTCGCGCTGGCTTTCGGTCTGAGCGTACTGGTCATGGCGTATGCGGTCGGTCATATCTCGGGCGGTCATTTTAATCCGGCGGTCACTCTGGGATTAGTGGCAGGCGGACGTTTCTCCGCCTCGCAGGCCATTCCTTACATCATCGCGCAACTGGTAGGCGGCATTGCTGCTGGCGCGGTGCTTTATCTGATCGCCAGCGGTAAAGGCGACTTCAGCGCAGCGGCCAGCGGCTTTGCGGCGAACGGCTACGGCGAACACTCGCCGGGCGGCTTCAGTTTGCAGGCAGGCATGATCACTGAGGTCGTGATGACGGCTATCTTCCTGATTGTGATCATGGGCGCGACCAGCGAACGCGCGCCAAAAGGCTTTGCGCCGATCGCGATTGGGCTGGCGTTAACCCTAATCCACCTGATCAGCATTCCGGTGACTAACACTTCTGTTAACCCGGCACGCAGCACCGCAGCAGCCCTCTTCCAGGGCGACTGGGCGATCGCTCAGCTGTGGATGTTCTGGTTGATGCCGATTATCGGCGCTGTGATTGGTGGTTTGATCTACCGCGGTTTAGAGGATAAAGCAGCGTAATTTCGTCGATATTCAGCGGATCGGCAGCAGTCGATCCGCATTTTCCTGCCTCGCCCCATCTTCGCCTTACGCCATGATAATGAAGTGTTATGATCCCGGCCTCGTCACGGCAGTCGTTCCTGCATGATGACGCTCTATGGCAAATCTGCACTAAACATAACATTCTTATAAGGAAGTCTGGCTATGCTCGCCACGTTAACCCGCCTGTTCCCGCTCTGGGCCGTGCTGCTGTCTGTCGCCGCTTATTACTCTCCAGGTACCTTTCTCGGCATCGGACCCTGGGTCACTTATCTGCTGATGCTGATTATGTTCGGCATGGGCGTGACCCTGAATATCGACGATTTCAAACGGGTGCTGACCCGGCCTGCGCCGGTGATTGCCGGCACCTTTCTGCACTATCTGGTGATGCCGTTAGCCGCCTGGGGGCTGGCAAAACTGTTTCATATGCCGCCCGATCTGGCCGCCGGTATGATTCTGGTCGGCTCAGTTGCCAGCGGCACCGCCAGCAACGTGATGATCTATCTGGCGAAAGGCGATGTGGCGCTGTCGGTAACCATTTCTTCCGTCTCTGCGCTGGTGGGCGTGTTCGCTACGCCGCTGTTAACCCGCTTTTATGTGGATACCCACATTCAGGTTGATGTGGTGGGCATGCTGCTGAGCATCGTGAAGATCGTCGTGATCCCGATTAGTCTTGGACTGATCATTCATCACAGCATGAACAGCGTGGTTCGCCGGGTGGAGCCGTGGCTGCCTGCGTTTTCGATGGTCTGCATTCTGCTGATCATCAGCGCGGTAGTGGCGGGCAGTCAGGGCTTTATCGGGTCGGTGGGTCTGATGGTGATCGCGGCGGTGATCCTGCATAACGCGATTGGTCTGCTTGGCGGCTACTGGGGCGGCAAACTGTTTGGCTTTGATGAGTCAACCTGCCGTACGCTGGCGCTGGAGGTCGGCATGCAGAACTCCGGTCTGGCGGCGACGCTGGGCAAACTCTACTTCTCGCCGCTGGCGGCATTGCCGGGCGCACTCTTCTCGGTGTGGCACAACCTGTCAGGTTCGTTGCTGGCGGGTTACTGGTCCGGAAAGCCGATTAAGAAGAAGTAACCGTGGCGGCGCATTATTGCGATGCGCCGCTTCTCACTGCTGTTGCGCCGGACGAGTGCTCTGGCGTAACTGTCTGTTCACACCCCTTATTCATAATCCCGTTCATCGTCGGGCTGGTCCAGCACAGTATAGGCCACGCTGCAGAACAGGGAATTCAGGCGCTTCATGTCGCCGAGTAAACCGAGGTGCAGCGAGCTGGTTTCAATGCTCTGCACGTTCTGCTGATGCAGGCGATCAACGTGGGCGTGAGAGTAGCGACGAATCATCAGGCGGAAGCGATGTTTTGCGCGGCGCAGACGTCTGGCGCTGGTGACATCGTGCGAAAGAAAGACTGACAGGCTCATTCTGAGGTTGGCGATCAACAGTTCCTGCAGCTCCTGCAGCTCCTTTAATCCCTCGGCAGAAAACGCGCGGCCCGCTGCCAGCGACTTGTCAGCGACATCGCCGCTCATCCGCTCAATAATGTCACCGGCCTGCTCCAGATTCAGCGACATCTCAATAATTTCGCCCCAGCGGCGCGAATCCTCTTCGGGCAGATCCTCTTTGGGCATCCGCGCCAGATAGAGTTTGATGGCGGTATAAAGCACATCGACATCATCATCCAGCCGACGCACCGTGCGCTCCTCGCGGGACTCACCATGCACCACTTTATTAAACGCTTCCAGCATCTGCTCCAGCACGTCACCCATGCGCAGCGCTTCGCGGGCGGCATTCACCAGCGCCAGCGCCGGGGTGTCCAGCGCGCTGCGATCGAGATGCTTTGGCTTAAGCTGCAGCGCGTTGTCGACGTCGTCAGCAATGAGTCGACGGCAAAGGCGCGCCATCAGGTCCGCAAACGGCACCATCGCCACGCAGCGGATCAGGTTGTAAAACACATGGAAGAAAATCACTAACTCTTCATCGTTGACCGGCAGCTTATCGAGCCAGGTCGCCACAATATCGACAAACGGCAGGATCAGGACGCAGCCAATGAACTTGAACAGCAGGCTGCCGAGCGCAACGCGCTTACCGGCGGCATTCGAGCCGCTGGCGTTGATCATCGCCAGCAGACCGCTACCGAGATTGGCACCAATCACCAGACAGAGCGCGACCTTGAACGAAATCACGCCGGTGGCAGTCAGTGTCGCGGTGATCAGCACCGCGGCCAGACTGGAGTAACTGATAATGGCAAACACTGCGCCCAGCAGCGCATCAAGCATCACGTCGCCGGTCAGGCTGGAGAAGAGTACCTGCACGCCCGCGGCCTGAGTAATCGGACGCGCCGCTTCGACAATCAGCTGCAGCGCCAGCAATATCAGGCCCAGGCCGATACTGGCACGGCCTAACTGACCGGCGCGGGTCTGCTTGCGGCTGAGGAAGAACACCACACCAAAGAAGATAAACAGCGGTGAGAGCCAGGAGAGGTCAAAGGTCAGGATGCGCGCCATGATGGCGGTACCAACATCCGCGCCCAGGATCACCACCAGCGCAGGCGTCAGGCTGACCAGATTCTGTGCCACAAACGAGGTGACCAGCAACGTCGTGGCATTGCTGCTCTGTACCAGCGTAGTCACGCCGAGACCCGCCAGAAACGCCATCGGTTTTTTTTCTATACTGCGGCTCAGCACGCGGCGCAGATCGGCACCGTAAACCCGCATGATGCCGGTTCGCACGATATGTGTGCCCCAGACCAGCAGGGCCACTGCAGAAAGCAGATTAAGCAGAGTTAACACGGGGTATCGCTCCTCGTTTGTCAGGCTTCAAACAGCACAGACTGCCAGCCTGACAGCAAGAGCAATCTGTGAAGGGGATTGCCGTGCTATGCGTGATTTTTTCCTGTGTTTTAAGCCACCTGGCGCAAAGTCGACAGCTCTAATTGTAGACCAATCTGCCTGCCAGCGGGGTGCAAATCCGCCGCTGATCGGTTCAGCACATCGACCGAAAGCTCCACGTCATGCGCCCGGATACGGTAGCGGATGACGTTACCCAGCAGGCTGTGGCTGAGGATTTCTGCAGGAATCCCCTGGCCCGGCGCGATAAACAGCATCGACTCCGGGCGAATGGCGACCTGGCTGTGGAAAGGCTGGCCGGTCAGCCGCGTCGCCTGCTCGGCACTCAGCAGGTTGTAGTTGCCGATAAATCCGGCAGCAAAGAGATCGACCGGCTGGGTATAGAGCGCTTCGGCATCGCCGTTCTGCACAATTTTGCCCCGGTTCATCAGCACAATGCGGTCGGAGAGCGTCAGCGCCTCCTCCTGATCGTGGGTGACGAAGAGGGTGGTGAGATTCAGCTCGCGCTGAATGCGCCGGATTTGATCGCGCAGATGGCGACGGATGCGCGCATCCAGCGCCGACAGCGGCTCATCCAGCAGCAGCAGACGCGGACGCGTCACCAGTGAACGCGCCAGCGCCACGCGCTGACACTGGCCGCCTGACAGCTGATGCGGATAACGACGCGCATAGTCACTGAGTTCCACCAGTTCCAGCACCTCCAGCACCCGCTGGCGGATCTGTGCCTCGGGCAGCTTCTGCATCTTCAGGCCAAACGCGACGTTCTTCTCCACCGTCATGTTGGGAAACAGCGCATAGCTCTGGAACACCATGCCAATGGCGCGTTTCTGCGGGGCCAGCGGCACGATATCCTTGCCCTCCAGCCTGATTTCACCGCTGTCGACGCCGGTTAATCCCGCCAGACAGCGCAGCAGCGTCGATTTGCCGCAGCCGCTGGGGCCGAGCAGGGTGACAAACTCTCCTTCGACGGCGCTGAAATCGATCTGCTCAAAAATCGGCGTCGGTCCATAAGACTTGTTCAGCTCTCTGACCTCAAGGTAACTCATATTCAGCCTCGTTCAGGATTCAGGGCGTTGGCCAGCCAGGTGACCAGCAACACCACAAAGAAGTAGGAGATCACCAGCGCGCTGGTGAAGTGACCGCTGCCGTTGCGCATGTTGAAGAGGTAAACCTGCAGGGTTTCATAGCGGTTGCCGACCAGCAGGTTAGCGAAGACAAACTCACCAATCAGAAAGGAGAACGAGAGCAGCACGGCAATCAGCATCCCCTTGCGCAGGTTAGGCAGCACCACCCACAGCGCCGCCTGCCAGGTGCTGGCACCCAGCAGCTGTGCAGCATCAATCAGCTCTTTAAGGTTGATCGCCTGCATATTGTTCGCCAGCGCCCGGTAGATAAAGGGCAGTGCGATAGTGAAATAGCAACCGATTAAGATCCATGGCGTGCCGGTCAGCATCAGCGGTGACGAAGAGTAGAGCTGGAGTAATCCCACAGATGACACCACCGGCGGCACGGCAAAAGGCATCAGGATCAGGAT
Organism: Pantoea sp. 9140; assembly: GCF_000745295.1. Lineage (NCBI taxonomy): Bacteria > Pseudomonadati > Pseudomonadota > Gammaproteobacteria > Enterobacterales > Erwiniaceae > Pantoea > Pantoea sp. 9140. Next base: position 4,114,084 of record NZ_JQNO01000001.1, read on the forward strand.
GTTCATCACCGCATCCAGTCGGGGAAAGTAGTAAGCGATTACAAACATGGCAGGCAGCACCAGCACCAGCGAGAACAACAGCGCACCAAAGCAAATCAGCAGCGAATGGCCCAGCGCCGTCAGAAAACGTGAGTCGCTCCAGAGCTGAATGAACCACTTCAGGCTGTATCCCTGCGGCAGAATGGTATTGCTCCAGTCGGACGAAATCGCATAGAGCAGCGTCGCCAGCAACGGCAGCGCCAGCAGAGTAAAGAGTAACCCGACCATGATCCGGTGATAGAGATGCTCAGCACGTGACATGACGGCTCCTTTCATGGCTGTTTCGCATTGAGATAGCTGCGGCGCACCAGATACTGCTGTACCAGGGTGATCAGCGCCATGATTGCCACCAGCAGCATCGCCAGCGCGCTGCCGGTGTTGGGATCGAGCGAAATATCACCGGAGACCAGCGCGGCGATGCGCACCGGCACCACGTTGAAATTACCGGTGGTCAGCGCGTAAATCGTGGCATAAGCGCCCAGCGCATTCGCCAGCAGGATCACAAAGGTTCCGAGCAGCGCCGGGAACAGAATCGGCAGAGCGATGTGCCAGACGTAGCGCCAGCGGCTGGCACCCAGCAGCGCAGCAGACTCCTGCCACTCTTTTTTCAGCCCGTCGAACGCCGGGTAGAGCAGCAGCACACCCAGCGGGATCTGAAACCAGGTGTAAACCAGCACCATGCCGTTGCGCGAGAAGAGTCGGAAGCTCTCAATCACACCATAATGGCGCAGCAGCAGCGTCAGGCAGCCGTTCAGCCCCAGCAGAATCACAAAGGCAAACGCCAGCGGGACACCGGCAAAGTTGCTGGTCATGTTGGTAAAAGAGATAAGGAAGCGCTGCAGTCGTCCGCCGCCGAGCTGATGCAATGAATAGCCGGTGATCAGCGCAATCAGCAGTCCCCAGACGCTGGACCAGAGCGAGATATCCAGTGAGAAGCGAAATGCCTGCTGGTAGAACGGTGAGGTGATGATGTCGTGATAGTTATCCCAGCCCCACTGGCTGTTCATGTCACTCCAGAAGCTGTTGATGGCGATCCACAGCAGTGGGGCCAGCTGAAAGGCGACCCAGAATAGGGTGAAAGGCAACAGCATCAGCAACGCGAATCCTTTTCCCTTCATCTTTGCGGCTCCGCCAGCAGCCCGCGACAGACCGGTTTGTCATGCGCCACTTCCAGCAGTTCACACAGCGTGCCGCACAGATCCGTCTGCTGCGGCGCAAGGTCAGGCTGCAGCGAGAAAGCGTGGCCAAAGACAAACAGCGGCACCGTTGTCTCCTCCGGCAGAATTCCGCCGTGGGAGCGATCGTCATTCATGCCGTGATCGGCCGTCACCATCACCTGGTAGCCTTCGGCCAGCCACAGCGGCATCCACTGCGACAGCAGGCCGTCAGCGATGCGCGCCCGGTTGCGGTACTGCGGCGAGGAGAGCCCCGACTTATGACCGGCATCGTCGATATTCATCGGGTGGATCAGCAGGAAATCGGGATCGTGACGCAGCCGCAGGCTCTCTGCATCCTCAAACAGATGTGAGTCAGGATAGCTATCGTCAGAATAAAAATGACCATACTGAATCGGCAGGTCCGGCGCGTCGGTATGACGATCGCGCGCCGGAACGAACGGTGTGCGGTTATAAAGCTCACTTACCCAGTGGTAGGCCGCCGCCGCTGTCGTCAGCCCTGCCGCGCGCGCAAAGTGAAACACGCTGCGTTCGCGACTTAACCGGCTGACGCCATTATGAATAATGCCGCTTCTGACCGGCGGAACGCCGGTCAGAATGCACTCATAAAGTGGGCGCGACAGCGACGGTAATTCACAGGTCATACGGTAATAGAACCCGTTGCCCTGTGAACACTCGGCATGCAGGTAACCCATTGCATGTTGTGCGACCTGATTGCTCAGCCCGTCCAGTACCACCAGGATGGTCTTCATTCCGTTCTCCCTGCCGCGAATTACTGCTGCATGTTGATGATGACGTTTTCCTGCCACAGGCGCGGCAGCATTTTCGACGATTTATCCCAGGCAGCCTGATCCTTAACCGGACGGGCATTTTTATATTCGGACTGCGGCAGCAGGCGAGCCTGAACGTCCGCTGGCAGGGTCAGATGCTCGGCACGAATCGGGCGGGCATAGCCCTTCGCCAGATTGATCTGTCCCTGGTCTGAGAAGATATATTCGCGCGTCAGTTTTGCGGCGGCAGGGTGTTTCGCATATTTGTTGATGATAGTGGTGTAGCCGGAAGTGACGGAGCCGTCAGACGGGATCACTACTTCGTAGCGATTTTTGTCGATCTGGTCACGGTAGTTCAGGGCGTTAAAGTCCCATACCACTGCCATCTGCACTTCGCCTTTTTCGATGTTAGCAATGACCGGATCGGTCACGCCAAGACGACCCTGTTTGGCCAGATCGGCAAAGAACGCCAGCGCCGGTTTCAGGTTCTTTTCATCGCCGCCTAAGGCGTAGTTTGCAGCCAGTACGCCATTAGCCGCCTGAGCTGCCACACCGACGTCGCCGATAGTAACCACATACTTACCTTTCTTCAGATCGGCCCAGCTGTAGGGAATATCTTTCACCTGCTGCTTGTCGATCAGAAAGGCAATGGTGCCAGTGTAGGCCAGCGCCCAGTGACCGTCTTTATCTTTGGCCCAGGCAGGAATCTGATCCCAGTGCGTCGGTTTGTAAGGCTGGGTTACCCCTTTGGCGACGGCGATCGGGCCAAAGGCGGCGCCCACGTCACCGATATCAGCGCTGGCGTTCTCTTTCTCTGCATCGAATTTCGCCAACTCCTGCGCCGATGACATATCGGTATCGCTGTGCTTAAGGCCATATTTGCTGCTGATGTCGTTCCAGGTCTCTTTCCAGTTGGCCCAGCTATCCGGCATCCCGACGCTGTTAACCTGACCTTCACTGCGCGCGGCTTTTTCGAGTGCGGCGAGGTCGTTATCGGCGGCCTGCGCAACGGGCAGGGTGAGGACTACAGCACTGGCTACTACAGAGGCGATAAACGCTTTCATCTCAGTTGCTCCGGGTGTAAGTTGATGGGCCTGGCTGGTCTAGTCCAGCAAGAACCGAGCCAATGTAGCCCCTCTATATGAACGATTTATGACAAGGCGGCGCGGTGCGGGGAAGGGGCGACAAAAGACGCGGCCCGTTCGCCCACCTCAGGCGCGTTTACCTGAACAGTAAGAGTGCGAAGTCGCACCAAAATGAGGCTACTGTTGTGGAGTCGATAGCACTCAAAACGGCGGATGCGATTGCCAGCGCACTGCTGACGCGCATCCAGGCGGGAGAGTTCAGCGGCGGGCGACTGCCGGCAGAACGTGCCTTAAGCGAGGCGTTCAGCACCACGCGGATTACCCTGCGGGAAGCGCTGGGTAAGCTGGAGGCCCAGGGGATGATCTACCGGGAACTGCGTCGCGGCTGGTTTATCGCGCCACCACGTCTGATTTACAACCCGCTGCATCACAGCCACTTTCATGCCATGGCGAGGGAGCAGGGAAGGCAGGCGACCACGGAAGTGATCGCTGCTGAGCAGGTCGCAGCGCACGACAGCGTAGCGATCGCGCTGCGTCTGGCTCCAGGTTCGTCGGTTTACTGTATTCGCCGCCTGCGCCGCATTGATGGGCGCGCGGTGCTCTATGTAGAACACTACCTCAATCCGCGTTTTTTCCCTGGCCTGCTCGATGAAGATCTGACCCGCTCCCTGACCGATCTCTATGACCAGCGCTACGGTATTCGCTACGGCGGCGCGCGCTTCACGATTCTGCCCGGCCCGTTGCCGGAGATTGCTGCACCTACGCTGAATGTCGCGCCGGGCAGCCCCGGTTTGCTGATCACCCGTATCAACCGCAATCAGCAAAAAGAGGTGATTGATTGCGACTGTGAATACTGGCGGTACGACGCGCTCTGTGTGGATGTGGAAGCTTAGGGTTATTGTGATTTGTATCACACTCACGCATGATGTTGCGCGCTAATAACTCCTTTTTAAAGGCGCAACATGAGTGACAAAAATCCTTTGGCCCGCCACCTTGCAACGGTTCTGCAATGGGTGCTGAATCTGGGTCTGCTGAGTCTGGCGATCATCCTGATCGTCTTTTTAGGCAAAGAGACTATTCATCTGGCAAATGTCCTGTTTAACACCGGCGAGCAGGCCTCTTCTTACCTGCTGATTGAGGGAATTGTTATCTATTTCCTCTACTTCGAATTTATTGCCCTGATTGTTAAGTACTTTCAGTCGGGCTATCACTTTCCCCTGCGCTACTTTGTCTATATCGGTATCACGGCTATTATCCGCCTGATTATCGTCGACCATAAAAATCCCTTCGATACCCTCTGCTACTCAGCGGCGATTCTGATTCTGGTGGTCACGCTGTGGCTGGCCAACAGTAATCGACTGAAACGCGAGTAATCCCCCTGCCGTCTGACACGACGGTAGGTGTTCGCATTGGCGCTCTGCGCTAAACTAGCGTCCTGAAAATTATCGGGAGTGGTGCCATGTCGCAAGACGCACTCAGCTTATTACGTTCGCTCAACTGGCTTTCTCCGTCGCAGGCCACCCTTGCGCCGCCCTTGCTTGACTGGCTGATGGAGGAGGATTCGATGACGCGCCGCTTTGAGCAGCACTGTCAGCGGGTCACGGTTCAGCCGCTGCGTGAAGGTTTTATCGACGCCAGCGAGTTGGGTGAGGAAAGGGCGTTATTGCCAGACGATGAACGCTTCTGGCTACGCGAAGTGCTGCTGTCCGGCGACGATCAGCCCTGGCTGGCTGGCCGCACGCTGGTGCCGGAAAGCACCCTTAACGGGCCAGAGGCGATGCTGCAACAGCTCGGCACTCGTCCTCTGGGGCGCTATCTTTTTTCGTCGTCGACGCTGACCCGCGATTTTATTGAGCCGGGGCAGGTGGAGGGATTGTGGGGACGGCGTTCCCGTCTGCGTCTCTCCGGCAAACCGCTGCTGCTGACTGAACTGTTTTTACCGGCATCGCCGCTCTATCGCGATCTGGTCTGAGGATTTTGTGGTGCAAACGAGCTTAAGTATGAATAAATGGCGGGCCTACGCTCGCCTGATGCGTATCGACAAACCGATCGGGACGCTGCTGCTGATGTGGCCCACGCTCTGGGCATTATGGCTGGCTGACATGGCGATCCCGCCACTGCCGGTGCTGGTGGTATTCGTTGCCGGGGTGTTTGTGATGCGCGCGGCGGGTTGTGTGATCAATGACTACGCCGACCGCAAAGTTGATGGTCATGTGGAGCGTACGAAGCACCGGCCACTGGCCAGCGGCGCGGTGAGTGCAAAAGAGGCGAAGCTGCTGTTCGTGATCCTGGCGCTGGTGGCGTTTGCGCTGGTGCTGACCATGAACCTGATGACGATCATGCTCTCCGTCGTGGGGCTGGCGCTGGCCTGGGTTTATCCCTTTATGAAGCGCTACACCCACCTGCCGCAGGTGGTGCTGGGGGCCGCGTTTGGCTGGGCGATTCCGATGGCCTGGTCCGCAGTTAGTGAGTCCTTACCTCTAGTCTGCTGGCTGGTGTTTATTGCCAACATCTGCTGGACGGTCGCTTATGATACGCAGTATGCGATGGTCGATCGGGACGATGACCTGAAGATTGGCGTGAAGTCGACGGCGATTTTATTTGGCCGTTTCGACAAGCTGATTATTGGTCTGCTGCAACTGGCAACCCTGCTGCTGATGGCGCTGGTGGGCATGATGCTGCATCTGAACGGCGCCTTCTACTGGACGCTGCTGCTGGCGGCTGCGCTGTTTGTTTATCAGCAGAAGCTGATCGCCGGGCGCGAACGCCAGCCCTGTTTCCAGGCTTTCCTGAATAACAACTATGTCGGGATGGTGCTGTTCCTGGGCGTACTGATGAATACGCCGCCGTTCAGTCAGCTGTTCTGATAGAGAGTTTTGGGCGAAAAAAGGCTTATTGAGCGGCGAAATCGAGCGTGCGCAGGAAACACGGTCAGATCGGAAAGACGCAAAAGCCGCCATCCCTGGCGCGGGACGCTTTCCTCTTCTGACCGTGTTCCCAGCGTGTTGAGCTTATTCATTGCTTCCAGAATTCTTCTAATCCGAAGTTTTGGGCATAAAAAAGGCGACCTCATGAGGTCGCCTTTTTACTGTGCGCGGGGTCAGTCGTGCGCCACCGCGGTTTCAATCGTCATGCGGACATCGCTGGTGACCAGGTCAGCCAGGATATGCCAGGTCGCCAGGGTCTGCGCGACATCGGCATCACCGCTGTCGCTGATATACCCTTCGTCACGCAGCGTCAGTACCAGCGAGGTAAAGACCGCTTTGTCGAAGAACTCCGGCGCATTGATACCGTGCAGCACCGACAGACGCTGTGCCAGCGTCCGGCTCTCTTTCTCCAGCGTGCCACGGTTAATCGTCGGCTTGGCGCTGAGAATCGAGAAGGTAATGGCATAACGCTGCAGCGTTTCGCGCACACCGGCAGCCAGCAGTTGCAGCGTGCGGTAGCGCGCCGCAGTAAAGCGCAATTCACCGGCTTCGTAAGTAATCAGGCCCTGACGCGCCAGCTCCTGACTGATATCGTTCAGCAGTTGCGGCAGCTCATCGGTCTGCCAGCGCAGGAACAGTTCGCTCTTCAGCATCGGATAGATCAGGCTCACCTGACGCAGCAGTTCGGCTTCAGTCAGCGTCTGATGCTGCTGAACTATGGCGGCAATCAGCGACGGCATCACCAGCATGTGATGAATATTGTTGCGATAGTAGGTCATCAGCACCGCCTGCTCACGCGGCAGAATGATGATGTCGCCGATACTGTCCTTTTCATTCTCAAACTTATTCATACCCATGGCGTGATCCAGCAGCGCTTCCGCTGAAAGATCGGGTACGGTCGCGTTAGGTGAATAAGGCACATTGCGCAGCAGCTGGGTATAGCATTCCAGCTGTTCAATCAGCTGTTCACGGGTGAGTGAGCGCTGACGTGACGCCAGCAAAGCGGTAACACAGAGGTTCATGGCATTGGCCGCGCCCGCTTCATTGATACGTACCATCAGGCTGGCCGCGATATCATTGACCGTCGGTGTTAACCAGCTCGGACGCTGCGGCTCAATCGGATCGATGGCATCGCGCCATTCCGGTACCTGCTTGTTGAGATAGTTGACCAGCGGCAGCGGTTCGCCAAAGTTAACGTAACCCTGACCGAGATTGCGCAGCTTGCGCAAGCCACGCACCATCTGCATGAAGCCCTCTTTCTCTTTCGCCGCGCCGCGCAGTTCTTTGGCGTAAGTACCCACTTCCATCACGTGCTCATAGCCGATGTAGATCGGCACCAGCGTGATCGGGCGGTTACCGCCGCGCAGCATCGCCTGCAATGTCATGGCTAAGGTGCCGGTTTTCGGGTCCAGCAGGCGGCCGGTACGAGAACGTCCACCCTCGACAAAGTACTCAACCGAATAGCCGCGGGTAAACAGCTCGCCGAGATATTCACGGAACACCGTGGCGTAGAGCTTGTTGCCTTTAAAAGTACGACGAATAAAGAATGCGCCCAGACGACGGAAAATCGGGCCGGCTGGCCAGAAGTTGAGGTTGATACCGGCAGCAATGTGCGGCGGGACCAGGCCCTGATGATAGAGCACGTAGGAGAGCAGCAGATAATCCATGTGGCTGCGATGGCACGGCACATAGACAATCTCGTGGCCATCCTGCGCCAGCTGGCGCACTTTTTCGCCGCCATTAACGTTGATGCCCTGATAGAGACGACTCCATAGCCAGCCCATCACGCGGTCAGTAACGCGAATCGCTTCATAAGAGAAGTTGGCGGCAATTTCTTCCATCATCTCGACAGCATTCTGCTGCGCTTTCTCATGGGAAATTTTTTTGCTGCGTGCTTCATCTTCGACGGCTTTTTCAATCGCTTTGGATTGCAGCAGACGGTTAAAGAGATCCTGACGCGCCGGTAACCGCGGGCCAATCGCCGCCAGCCGCTGACGGGCAAAATGGATGCGCGCTACGCGAGCCAGCTTCTGGGCAATCGACTTATCCGTACCGTGTTCCGTGGCCATGCGGCGCAGCGAAACGGTCGGCGAGAAGCGAACAAAACTGTCGCGTCCGTGCCAGATCACCGCAAAGAATTTCTGTACGCCGTTCAGCACCCGCAGGTGTGGCGTGGCTTCGCCCTGAACTTCACGTCCTGGTGCGCGGCCAAACATCACCGTGACCGGCAGCATCTGGATATCCAGCGTAGGATTATTGCGATGCAGATCGAGGTAATCGTGAAAGATTTTCACCGATTCCACGCTGGGCACAAAATAGGGGAAAACGCGCGGGCCATCGTGGATAAATACGTGGCGCGGCAGCAGTGAACCATCAATCTCCAGCGGAGAGAGTGGGTCAGGCAGATGATGCCGCAGACACTGCGCGCGTAAAGTCAGTAAGTCGGCCTTCGAATCGTAAGGCAAAACATACATAATAGGTCGGGTCGGATCCAGACCATGTTCAGACACGGGATCGGCCGGAATGGCCTTACTTTTTACCAAAAACGACAGTGGTAAATTAAGCAATTTGTAATAGAGTTTACGCCAACCTGACATAGACAACATGAAGCCTCTTGTTAGCAAAGCGCCGCAAGCATACCAGAAAGTGCAGCGAAGATCTGTGGTGGTGCCAATTGCACGCAGCCCAGACATTGACGTCAATCCGATAAAAGGGTTCCCACATCATGGCAAATAATGCCACCGGACTTATCAGAATAGTTAAAGCCGCAGGTTACTCCTGGCAGGGACTGCGTGCCGCCTGGCAACATGAAGCGGCGTTTCGTCAGGAAGCCCTGGCTGCGCTGGTCGCCATTATTATCGCCTGCTGGCTGGATGTCGATGTGGTCTCACGCATCCTGATGATTGGGTCGGTGGTGCTGGTGGTCATTGTTGAAATCCTCAATAGCGCCATTGAAGCGGTCGTTGACCGCATCGGTCAGGAGCATCATCCGCTGGCGGGCCGGGCCAAAGATATGGGCTCTGCGGCGGTACTGATCAGCATCTTACTGGCACTGTTTGTCTGGATCGCGCTGCTCTGGACACATTTGCGATAAGCGTTCCATATCGCGCCGGAAGCCGCGTTTTGCCTGACAATCGGTTTCCATTTCGCCAATACCTGTATATACTCACAGCGACTGTATAAACAACCAGGGGGCGGGATGAAAGCATTAACCAGCAGGCAGCAGCAGGTCTATGACCTGATTCGCGACCATATTTCTTCAACAGGCATGCCGCCTACGCGCGCAGAGATTGCTGCACAACTGGGCTTCCGCTCACCGAATGCGGCAGAAGAGCACCTGAAAGCGCTGGCGCGTAAAGGCGTTATCGAGATCGTTTCCGGTGCATCGCGCGGCATTCGTCTGCTAATGGAAGAAGAAGCCTCAGAAGGCATACCGTTGATTGGCCGGGTTGCTGCCGGTGAGCCGATCATGGCGCAGGAACATATCGAAACCCACTACAAGGTCGATCCGGGCCTGTTTAAGCCGTCTGCCGACTTCCTGCTGCGCGTCAGCGGAATGTCGATGAAAGATATCGGGATTATGGATGGCGACCTGCTCGCGGTACATAAAACCCAGGATGTACGCAACGGCCAGGTTGTCGTTGCCCGCATTGATGATGAAGTCACCGTTAAGCGCTGGAAAAAGCAGGGTGCTATCGTGCATCTGCTGCCTGAAAACAGTGATTTTGACCCGATTGTTGTCGATACCCGTGCACAGTCCCTGACCATTGAAGGTCTGGCGGTTGGTGTGGTTCGCAACGGTGAGTGGCTCTGATTTGAGGCCTGCGTGCATTCGCCTTTTCTGATGCTATTCTGTCTGCCCTAATTTTGTCGCTGCCTGTTTTGCGCAGCGACACCGAGCACGGAACGGCGAATGCGCTTTATCACGGCAACCGATAAAAATCTCTGGCGGCTTGCGCTGCCAATGATCCTTTCAAATATCACCGTTCCCTTACTGGGGGTGGTCGATACGGCAGTAATTGGTCATCTCGACAGCCCTGTCTATCTTGGCGGGGTTGCGGTCGGGACCACGGTGACCAGCTTCCTCTTTATGCTGCTGCTTTTCCTTCGAATGAGCACGACTGGCCTTACGGCGCAGGCGTTTGGTGCGGGCGATAAAACTGCGCTGGCACGCGCACTGACGCAGCCGCTGATTATTGCGCTGCTGGCAGGTGGACTGTTCATCGCTTTACGTTATCCGATTATTCAGCTGGCGACCCATCTGGTTGGCGGCAATCCTGCGGTACTGGAACAGGCGGCACTGTTTATTCAGATTCGCTGGCTCAGTGCGCCTGCTACGCTGGCAAATCTGGTCATTCTGGGCTGGCTGCTGGGCGTGCAGTATGCGCGCGCGCCGGTGATCCTGCTGGTGGTGGGCAATGTGGTTAATATCGTGCTCGATCTCTGGCTGGTGATGGGTCTGCACTGGGGTGTCGCGGGTGCGGCAACCGCCACGGCGCTGGCGGAGTACATTACGCTGGGTGTCGGCAGCATCATGGTCTGGCGGGTCCTGAAGCTGCGCGGTATTCCCCTGAGCCTGCTGAAGCAGAGCTGGCGCGGTGACAGCGGCCGGCTGCTGCGGCTGAACCGGGATATCATGCTGCGCTCACTAATGCTGCAACTCTGTTTCGCCTCGCTGACCGTGCTGGGCGCGCGGCTGGGCCCGGATGTGGTGGCAGTTAACGCGGTATTGCTAATGTTCATTACGTTCACGGCCTATGCGCTGGATGGCTTCGCCTACGCGGTTGAAGCGTTTGCCGGCGAGGCGCATGGTGCAAAAGATGGCGGCAAACTGCGGCGTGTCTGGCACTCTGCCTGTCGGCAGGCGGTGGTGGTGGCGCTGTTCTTCTCGCTGATCTATGCCATTGCTGGCCCGCAGATTGTTACCCTGTTGACCTCCCTTCCTTCGCTGCAACAAAGTGCTGACCGCTATCTGGTCTGGCAGATCGTTATGCCGCTGATCGGCGTCTGGTGTTATCTGCTGGATGGAATGTTTATCGGCGCGACGCGCGGACGTGAGATGCGTAACAGTATGGTGGTGGCAGCAGCAGGCTACTTTCTGACGCTGCTGAGCGTACCGGCGCTGGGCAATCACGGACTGTGGCTGGCGGTAACGGTTTTCCTGGCGCTGCGCGGTCTGTCACTGTGGCTCATCTGGCGCAGGCACTGGCGTCAGAACAGCTGGTTTGATGCCTGACACTGTACAGGCTGATACAGATTATTCCGTATTATTCCGGGCTTATGAATGTGACTACTACAATTAACTTTATCCGGCGCAGTTAACCAGCGCTTTATATCGTTATTTTGTTAAGTAACAAGATAATTGTTAAACCCCGAGGATTGGAGGTCTGCCATGAATAAAGACGAAGCGAGCGGCAACTGGAAGCAGTTCAAAGGCAAAATGAAAGAGAAATGGGGCAAGCTGACCGACGATGACATGCAGGTTATCGAAGGCAAACGCGATCAGCTGGTCGGCAAAATCCAGGAACGTTATGGCTATGCGAAAGATGAAGCAGAGCGTGAAGTGACGGACTGGGAAGGCCAGAATAAAGACCACCGCTGGTAATGCAGCGCTGATCAGTTAACACGTTCCGGTGCACCCGCACCGGAACCACACAAGGATGCGCCAGTTACCCGCGTTTTCCCCGCTTTTTCCCCTCATCCTGATGATCGTGTTCGCAGCTTTCATGGTGCGTACAGGCTTCTACTGCAGCACAATTTTCACACAGGCCATGCGCTTCAATCACACTGTGGCGTAAAGCGAACTGCGCTTCACCCGCCAGCGTCGCGATAATCTTCTCCACGCCCTGCGCCTGTTTCTCCGTTACTGCTGCACAGCGGTCGCAGACCAGCATCACTGACGTATGCGCCGGTGCCTCAAAGTGGTGACACATAACGTAGCTATTGTTGGACTCCACCCGATGTATGAAACCCTGCTCCAGCAGGAAATCCAGCGCACGATAGACGGTGGGCGGCTTGGCCTGCGGTTCGCTGATGCGGAGTTGATCCAGCAGATCGTAGGCGCTGATCGAGCCAGGCTGTTCGGCCATCAGGCGCAATACCTCAGCACGCTGCGAAGTCAGACGTACACCGCGCTGCAGGCACATTTTTTCGGCCTGAATCAAAATTTGCTGCGACGTCATGTTTGTCATGAAAAATTCTCCGCTGGATAAGTGATGTTATTTTATCACACATGGTTTTGCGGCGCTGATGTTCGTTTTCGCCTGTTAAAACAGCATTATTTGCCTGATAAAGCAGCATTTTAAGAATTTCAGCCGCTATCTATCTCAAATCTGACGAGAAATCAGATCCATTCTCAATCGACATGAAGCGGAATTTGTTGGCATTTTGCTTTGCATCTCACTGAGTTAAGAAGTAATGTTCAGAAAGACTTAAGGAAAGTCTGGCAGTATTTGAAATAACCCGACACAGTCTGAACAATTACAACGGTTTTTTGATTGGAAAACGTCCAATCCTTTGAATTAAGACACTGTTTCCTTTGAATTCACAGCAATAACGCGTTAGCCAGGGTTCACAATAGGGCTAACAAACTATTCAGTCGTTGAATGTTTCAATGACAATTTCTCAGGTGATGGCAGGCAAATGGTGAAAAAATCCGCTCAACGTTCAGCGCTGAAGTATTCCGCTGCAGCGACCGCGCTTTTCCTTTCTTCTTCCGCCATGGCGGCAGGGACCTGGTATGATGCACGTAATGACGCCATGGGCGGCACCGGCGTAGCATCTTCTGTTTATGGCTCAGCAGTGCTGGCGAACCCGGCATTAATGACGCGTGCTAAATCTGACGATAACGTCAGCATTATTATTCCCTCGGCAGGAATTCAGGTTACTGATAAAGATAAGCTGATTGATAAAGTCGATGATATTACCGACACCGTGGATCGCTATCGCGACGTGATTGGTAACCTGACTTTTGCGGATTATCTGCGTGGCTACCCTGAACTGCGTGCTGCCTCCGGCGATGTTGCTGACAAGCTCAGCGATTTGCGCGGTAACAAAGCGGACGGCAGTGCAGGCGTGGCCGTGGCCGTCACGATCCCTAATGAGACCCTGCCTTTTGCGTTTATTACCAAAGCCTACGGTACGGCGCACGTCCGTGCCAACGTGGTCCAGGGTGATATCGACTACCTGCGCGGTGTTGCTAACGGAACGGTGCTGCCACGTCCAGGCGATCAAAATAACCTGCGTTCCAGTGCAAATGGCTTAGCGGCACTCACCATTGATTATGGTGTGGCAGTGGCACATGAGTTCACCATCGCCGGTCAGCCAGTCTCGGTGGGCGTAACGCCGAAAGTGCAGAAAACCTCGCTCTATAACTACACTGCCAGCATCTATAACTACGACAAGAACGACATCAATAATAGCCAGTATCGCAGCACCGACACCGGTTTTAACGTTGATGCCGGTCTGGCGACTACCTTTGCTGAAAACTGGACGCTGGGTGTGACCGGACAGAACCTGGTTTCGCGCGATCTGCAGACTAAAGAGGTCAACGGGTTCCGCGATACCTACCAGATTCGCCCACTGGTCACCACCGGTCTGTCCTGGGATAAAGGTCCGTTTACCGTGACCGGCGATGTGGATCTGACCGAGACCAAACGCTTCAAAACCCAGGATAACAGCCAGTATGCGGCAGTAGGGGCGGAGTACCGCGTGCTTGACTGGCTGCAACTGCGTGCCGGTTATCGTGCGGACATGCGGTCTAACGACGAAAATGTTGCCACCGCAGGTTTTGGTCTGTCACCGTTTAACAAAGCTGTCCATCTGGATCTGGCTGGCTCGGTGGGGGCTAACAACACCTGGGGCGCGATGATGCAGCTGGGCTTTAACTTCTAAGCACGATATTCAGGCTGTTCGGGGGCGGGCGATGCACTATCGCCCGCCCTTGTGTTATCCTTGCACAGAATTCCATCACCCTTAATTACCGGATTGTCTGCGCTTCATGCCTAATTTCTCTTCGCAACGTTTCTCTATCGCCCCCATGCTCGACTGGACCGATCGTCACTGTCGCTATTTTCATCGTCAGCTGACCGGTGACACGCTGCTCTACACCGAAATGGTGACCACAGGCGCGATCATTCATGGCAAAGGGGATTACCTGGCATACAGCGAGGCGGAACATCCGGTCGCGTTGCAGCTTGGCGGTAGCGATCCGGCGGCGCTGGCGCAGTGTGCGAAGCTGGCAGAGCAGCGCGGCTACGATGAAGTAAACCTGAATGTCGGCTGTCCTTCGGATCGGGTTCAGAATGGTCGTTTTGGTGCCTGCCTGATGGCCGAGGCGAATCTGGTCGCGGATGCGATTAAAGCGATGCGCGATGTGGTCTCCATTCCGGTGACGGTGAAAACCCGCATCGGGATTGATGAGCTGGACAGCTATGAATTCCTGACGGACTTTATCGGCACGGTGGCGGGTCGCGGTGAGTGTGAGACGTTTATCATCCATGCGCGCAAAGCCTGGCTTTCTGGCCTCAGCCCCAAAGAGAACCGCGAAATTCCACCGCTGGACTATCCACGCGTATATCAGCTGAAACGCGATTTCCCGCATCTGACGATCGCGCTTAATGGCGGCGTAAAAACGCTGGAAGAGGCACAGACCCACCTGCAGCACCTGGACGGTGTGATGATGGGACGCGAAGCCTATCAAAACCCCGGCATTCTGGCGCAGGTCGATAAGACGCTGTTTGGTCGTCAGCACCCGGCGGCAAACCCGGTGGAAGTGGTGCGCGCCATGTATCCCTATATCGAAGCGGAACTGGCGAAGGGCACATATCTGGGACACGTCACACGCCATATGCTGGGACTGTTCCAGGGTATTCCGGGCGCCCGCCAGTGGCGACGTCACCTGAGTGAAAACGCTCACAAGCCGGGGGCGGATGTTCGCGTACTGGAAGCCGCGCTGGCGCTGGTAGCGGATAAGATCCCACAGGAAGTCTGATCCGTGATCGTAACCCTGAAAAACCAGCTCTGAAGCGCTGGTTTTTTTTTACGCCAGAATGTGGTTTTTCTCACCAGGTCGCTACACCTTTTTTAATCCTTATCAGCTTTAAATCAATAAGTTATCAGTTGGCACGCTTTTTGTAATAGCTATAACAACTGATTTTAAAAGGAGCGCTGACGTGGAAATTTTATTTGTATTGGGGTTTTTCCTGATGCTGTTGCTGACCGGCGTTTCACTGCTGGGCGTGCTGGCGGCACTGGTGGTCGCAACCCTCGTGATGTTTGTCGGTGGACTGTTCGCAATTGTTATCAAGGTGTTGCCGTGGCTGGTGCTGGCGGTGATTGCTGTGTGGCTGCATCGTGCCTTTTTTGGCAACAGTGATGCGCGAGCGCGTCGTAAGCTGAGACTTAAGATCAACAGGTTAGACCGCAAAGGCTGGCGCTAAATGCGGTAGCGATCACAGTGTGAGAGATTGTTCGGCGCTGATCTGCAATTAAACATATTTTTTACTTATGTTTTCTGGCAGGATGCCTGTCGTCAAATCGATGTGCCATCGACTCGACATGAATTCATCGCCGCTGTCCCTACACCAGCGCGAACAAAAAATAAAAAAAAGAAGAGGGCTTCCCACGGGAAGCCCTTTTTGCTGCTTACGGGGTGCTGGCTGTTACGGGATTAACAGGCAGGATCCCTGCGTGGCACGGCTCTCCAGCATCTGGTGCGCCTGGCTGGCCTCTTTCAGCGCAAACTTCTGCTGCTCCGGCACATCAACCTTGATCGCGCCGCTCGCCAGCAGGGAGAACAGCTCGGCACTGGCGGTCTCCAGCTCCTGGCGATTGGTGATATAGCCAAACAGGGAAGGACGGGTCACAAACAGCGAGCCTTTCTTATTCAGAATGCCCAGATCGATGCCGGTCACCGGACCCGATGCATTACCAAAACTGACCATCAGACCGTGACGGCGCAGCGAATCCAGCGATGCTTCCCAGGTATCTTTACCCACGGAGTCATACACGACACCCACTTTTTTCCCTTCTGTCAGTTCGCTGATGCGCTGTGCAATATTCTCTTCGCGATAATTAATGGTCTCCCATGCGCCAGCATTTTTCGCCATCGTGGCTTTTTCCGCTGAACCCACGGTGCCGATCAAATGCGCACCCAGCGCTTTTGCCCACTGACAGGCGATTAACCCGACGCCGCCCGCCGCGGCATGAAACAGAAAGGTCTCACCGGCGCTGATTTTATAGGTCTGGCGCAGCAGATATTGCGTGGTCAGCCCTTTCAGATAGCTTGCCGCACCCTGTTCAAAGCTGATCGCCTCCGGAAGATGCATCAGGCGATCTTCCGCTACGTTGTGCACTTCACTATAGGCCCCCATCGATGCCAGACAGTAGACTACGCGATCGCCAGGTTTAAACAGAGTCACGCCACGGCCAACCCGCGACACCACACCTGCGGCTTCCGTTCCCAGGCCAGAGGGAAAAGCGGCAACCGGATAGAGCCCGCTGCGAACATAGGTATCGATGTAATTAATCCCGATAGCGCGATGCTCAACCTGCACTTCATGTTCAGCCGGGTCAGCAGGTTCAAAATCTGTCCACTCTAAGACGTCCGGGCCGCCATGCGCGCTGAACTGAATACGCTTTGCCATTCTGACTCCTGTGATTGTTTCATCATGAGGGTGAGGCGCGCACCCCAACTAAGGTATACTTGCGCGTCCCCACAGAAGATCGGTAATGCATTCACTATGGCAGGAAATAAACCCACCAACAAATCGAACGAAACGCAGGATCGCCAGCTCGCAGGCGTGAAAATGCCCCCGCATTCTCTGGAAGCGGAGCAGTCGGTGCTCGGTGGGTTAATGCTGGATAACGAGCGCTGGGATAACGTCTCTGAGCGCGTCGTCGCGAATGATTTTTTCAACCGCTCGCATCGGCTGATTTTTTCCGAGATGCAGCGGCTGCTGGAAAACAGCAAACCCATCGACCTGATTACGCTCTCTGAATCGCTGGAAACCCGCGGCGAACTGGAGATGGCCGGTGGCTTCGCCTATCTGGCTGAGCTGGCGAAAAATACCCCGAGTGCGGCGAACATCGGCGCTTATGCTGACATTGTGCGCGAACGCGCAGTGGTACGTGAGATGATCTCCGTCGCCAACCAGATTGCTGATGCCGGCTACGATCCGCAGGGACGTAACAGCGAAGAGCTGCTCGACTTCGCAGAGTCGAACGTCTTTAAAATTGCGGAAGCGCGTGCGGATAAAGATGCTGGCCCGAAAAACATCGAGCAGATTCTGGAATCAACCGTCTCCCGTATCGAATCGCTCTATCAGACACCGCATGACGGCGTCACCGGCGTGGATACTGGCTATCAGGACCTCAATAAAAAGACTGCCGGCCTGCAGGGCTCTGACCTGATTATTGTTGCCGCCCGTCCATCGATGGGTAAAACCACCTTTGCGATGAACCTGTGCGAAAACGCCGCCATGCTGCAGGAGAAGCCGGTGCTGATCTTCAGTCTGGAGATGCCCAGCGAGCAGATCATGATGCGTATGCTGGCGTCACTTTCCCGCGTCGATCAGACCCGCATCCGAACCGGACAGCTGGATGATGAGGACTGGGCGCGCATCTCCGGCACCATGGGCATCCTGCTGGAGAAGAAGAACATGTACATCGATGACTCTTCTGGCCTGACGCCCACCGAGGTGCGTTCGCGCGCCCGACGCATCTACCGTGAAAACGGTGGCTTAAGTATGATCATGATCGACTACCTGCAGCTGATGCGCGTGCCGTCACTGTCGGACAACCGTACGCTCGAGATTGCTGAGATCTCCCGCTCGCTGAAAGCGCTGGCCAAAGAACTGAATGTGCCGGTGGTGGCGCTGTCGCAGCTTAACCGCTCACTGGAGCAGCGTGCTGACAAACGGCCGGTCAACTCGGATCTGCGTGAATCGGGTTCGATCGAGCAGGATGCGGATTTGATCATGTTTATCTATCGCGATGAGGTTTACCACGAGAACAGCGATCTGAAAGGGATTGCCGAGATCATCCTGGGTAAACAGCGTAATGGCCCGATCGGTACGGTGCGCCTGACCTTTAATGGCCAGTGGTCACGCTTCGACAACTACGCGGGTCCGCAATACGACGACGAATAATCTCCGCTTTGTGCTGTCATGCACGATCTGTGCATGACAGCCCTCATCATCAGAAAATAGTGTTGGACAACCTCTCGGGTTATCGGGTTATCTGTAACAAAGCGACGCCCATTACGCTGTGGAAACGGAATGACTCACGTAGACGATTACGACCTTAAAATCCTGACTTTATTACAATCTAACGGCCGTCTGACCAATCAGGAACTCAGCGATCTGGTCGGCCTTTCTGCCTCTCAATGTTCCCGCCGCCGTATCAATCTGGAACAGGCTAACCTCATCCTGGGTTATCACGCCCGGCTGTCACCTGATGCCATCGGGCTTGGCATGGTGGGATTAATTGAGGTGCGCCTGATTAATCACACCGCCGAATATGTCGAGAGCTTTCACCGCATGGTGGAGCAGGAGCAGGCGATTGTGGATGCCTACAAAACCACGGGTGATGCAGACTATCTCCTCAAGGTGGCGGTGGCCGATCTTAACTCCCTCAGTGCGTTAATCAGCCAGTTAGTCGCCGGTCACCAGAGCGTTTCTCATGTGAAAACCTCGGTAGTGCTTGGGCGAATGAAAGAGAACGGGCTGATGATGATCCCCGGAGAGAAGACGCGCTAAAAGAGTGCGTGCTGTGCGATTTTGGTGCACACTGGCGGCAGTTAATGCAAATAACGCGCATTTAAGATGGCTTTGGCGCATAGGTTGACGGCATCAGTTGAAATTCATGCACAAAGTTCCGTTATAAAGCGCCTTAGATATCAACGGGATATCGCTGGCATCCGCTTTACAGCCGTTCAGTGCTGTGGCGATGGTGCGTTTTTTGCATCGGAACCGCATCATTTGCACTGAGAAAACCCCCATGGATAACATCGCAGAACCCACCCGCGTCCCGCATTCGCGCATTGAAGATGCGCTGGCGATGGTGCTCGGCACCCTGATGGTCTCGTTCGGCGTCATTATGCTGAAACAGGCCGGTGCGCTGACCGGCAGCACCGCAGGTATCGCCTTTCTGATCAGCTATCTCTCGCCGCTCTCGTTCGGCAGCGCGTTCTTCCTGATCAACATCCCGTTTTACTGGCTGGCGGTTAAACGCATGGGCTGGGAATTTACCCTGAAAACCTTCTGCGCCGTCGGGCTGGTGTCGCTCTTCACCCAGCTACACCCGCTGTTCGTCCACTTTTCTGACCTTAACCCCTTCTATGCGACACTGTTCGGTAACGTCATCATGGGAATCGGGTTTATAGTGTTATTTCGTCATAAGGCGAGCCTGGGCGGCATCAATATTCTGGCGCTGTGGCTACAGGATCGCTTTGGGATCCGCGCGGGTAAACTGCAGATGGCAGTCGATACCTGCGTCGTGCTGGCGTCACTGTTTGTGGTGAGTGGCCCCATCCTGCTCGCGTCGATTGCGGGTGCGGTGATCCTGAACCTGATTATTGCAATGAACCACCGTCCGGGACGCTATCGGGTTTAATCCGCCGCTTACGGACCAATCATGGAGACCTACACCGTGTTTCAAAACGTTGATGCCTATGCTGGCGATCCGATTCTGTCGTTGATGGAAGCTTTCAAACAAGACCCACGCGAACACAAAGTTAACCTGAGTATCGGGCTCTATTACGACGAACAGAACATTATCCCGCAGCTGAAGGCTGTAGCGGCTGCCGAAGAGCAGATCTATGCTGAGCCGCATCAGGCATCGCTCTATCTGCCAATGGAAGGGCTGAACAGCTACCGTAGTGCGATTGCACCGCTGCTGTTTGGTGCCGATCATCCGGTATTAAAAGCGGGCCGTATTGCGTCGATTCAGACCCTGGGTGGTTCTGGCGCGCTGAAAGTCGGCGCGGATTTCCTCAAGCGCTACTTCCCGCAGTCTGCCGTCTGGGTCAGCGATCCGACCTGGGAAAACCACATCGCGATTTTTAACGGTGCAGGTTTAGAGGTAAATACCTATCCCTGGTATGACGCCGAAACCCACGGTGTGCGGTTTGATGCCTTTATCAGCACCCTGAAAACCCTGCCCGCGCAGAGCATCGTGTTGCTGCATCCCTGCTGTCATAACCCGACCGGCGCTGACCTGACGGATGCGCAGTGGGATCAGACCGTTGAGGTGCTGAAAGCACAGCAGCTGATTCCTTTCCTGGATATCGCCTATCAGGGCTTTGGTGCGGGTATGGAACAGGATGCCTATGCCCTGCGCGCGGTCGCGGCGGCGGGTCTGCCTGCGCTGGTCAGTAACTCCTTCTCCAAAATCTTCTCGCTTTATGGTGAGCGCGTAGGCGGTCTCTCGATCGTCTGCGACAGTGCCGAAGAGTCAGCACGTGTGCTGGGCCAGTTAAAAGCTACCGTTCGCCGTAACTACTCCAGCCCGCCAAATTTTGGTGCGCAGGTTGTGGCACGCGTCCTCAACGATGAGGCGCTGAAGGCCAGCTGGCTGGCTGAAGTAGAGGCGATGCGTCTGCGCATTCTTGCGATGCGCCAGTCGCTGGTGGACGTACTGAGCACCGCGCTGCCAGGTAAAAACTTCGACTACCTGCTGAAGCAGCGTGGCATGTTCAGCTATACCGGCCTGAGTGCGCAGCAGGTTGATCGCCTGCGTAACGAATTTGGCATCTATCTGGTGGGCAGCGGCCGCATGTGTGTGGCCGGTCTGAACAGCAAAAATGTGCATCAGGTAGCGGAAGCGTTTGCCGCCGTGATGTAACAGCAGCCAGGCTGTAAACAAGACCGCCAGGGTTTTCTCTGGCGGTTTTTTTATGGGTCAGGGTTTACCTTTCGGCGACATGCTGCACACTTAAACGGGATAACCGTTTCAGGAATAAGCTATGTGGCATCAACAAACTATAACGCTGAGGGCGAAGTCGCGCGGGTTTCATCTGGTCACCGATGAGGTCGTTAATTCGCTTTCCGGACTGCGTGATATCAAAACCGGACTGCTGCATCTGCTGTTGCAGCACACTTCGGCGTCGTTAACCTTAAACGAGAATTGCGACCCGACGGTGCGCAGCGACATGGAGCAGCATTTCATGCGGCACGTGCCGGAGAATGCGCCTTATCAGCACGACTACGAAGGACGTGATGATATGCCAGCGCACATCAAATCATCGACCTTAGGGGTTTCGTTGTTATTACCGGTTCAGCGGGGACGTCTGGTACTGGGCACCTGGCAGGGTATCTGGCTGGGCGAGCATCGCATTGATGGCGGTGCCAGGCGGATTGTCGCCACTTTACAAGGGGAGTCGTAATGAATAACTCAGACTTACTGACCTATTGCATGAGCAAGCCGGGCGCGGAGCAGAGCGTCCACAATGACTGGAAGGCTACACAGATTAAAAGTAACGGCGTGCTGTTTGCAATGGTGCACGAGGTAAAAGGGCGGCCCGCCGTCTCGCTGAAATCGACGCCAGCGCTGGCCGAATTGCTGCGCGATGAGCACAGCGATATTATTCCCAGCGAGCATCTGAATAAGTCTCACTGGAGCACGCTGTTCCTCGACGGTTCGCTGAAAGATTCGCAGATCTACTATCTGGTCGATGCCTCATACCAGCAGGCGGCGGCTGCCCGTTAAACGGCAATAAAAAACCCTCTTACCTGAGCAGGAGGGTTTCAGATCAGACCGCTTACGCGGCAGACTGATCGCGCAGGGTGTTAATATCAATAACAAAGCGATACTTCACATCGCTTTTCAGCATGCGCTCATACGCTTCGTTGATCTGGTCCATCGCGATCAGCTCAATGTCTGACGTAATCCCGTGCTCGCCACAGAAATCGAGCATCTCCTGGGTTTCCGCGATGCCGCCAATTAGTGAACCGGCGATGCTGCGACGTTTAAAGATCAGGTTAAAGACCTGCGGTGCCGGATGATCGTGCTCCGGTGCGCCCACCAGCGTCATGTTGCCATCCAGCTTCAGCAGGGTGATGAACGGATTTAGATCGTGCTGAGCCGCCACGGTGTTCAGGATGAAGTCAAAGCTGTTCGCGTGCTGCGCCATCTGATCCGCATCTTTGGAGATCACCACTTCATCGGCACCCAGACGTTTGCCATCTTCAATTTTGGATGGTGAGGTGGTGAACAGCACCACATGTGCGCCCATGGCATGCGCAATCTTCACGCCCATATGGCCCAGGCCGCCTAAGCCTACGATACCCACTTTCTTGCCAGGACCGACATTCCAGTGACGCAGCGGCGAATAGGTGGTGATACCGGCACACAGCAGCGGTGCCACGCCCGCCAGCTCCAGGTTTTCCGGGATCCGCAGCACAAAGCTTTCATCAACCACCATCGACGTTGAGTAGCCGCCGTAGGTAATGGCGCCGGTTTCGCGATCTTCGCCGTTATAGGTGCCGACAAAGCCGTTTTCGCAGTACTGCTCCAGACCCTGCTGACAGCTCGGACAGCTGCGGCAGGAATCGACCATACAGCCGACGCCAACCAGATCGCCGACTTTGTATTTCTGCGTCTGTGGACCAACAGCAGTTACGCGACCCACAATTTCATGCCCCGGAACGACGGGAAAAATGGTGTTTTTCCACTCATTACGGGCCTGATGCAGGTCTGAGTGGCAAACGCCACAGAACAGCACCTCAAGCTGAACGTCATGGGCGCGCAGCTCACGCGGCTTAAAATCGAACGGTGCCAGTTTGGATTTTGCATCCTGAGCAGCATACGCATGCGTAATATTCATGGTGTCTCCAGTTTCGATGTGTCGTGAGTGTTTTTTGATGATGTGCAGCAGCGTGGATGTGCTGCGAAAACAGGGCGACGCCAGGGGCGTGCCAAAGAGGAACCGCTTAAGGATAGTCAGCGTGAGGAAAAGCGTATATGCCTATACATGTCTGAATCTTGCCTGATTCTGCATTTTTCTGGCTGAATCGGCAGGGGATAAAAAAGGCCCGCACGCGGCGGGCCTGAGAGAATTACTTCTGTAACAGGGGCTTCAGGAAGCGCGCGGTGTGGGATTTCTCACACTCCGCCACGGTTTCTGGCGTACCCGCCACCAGGATTTCACCGCCGCCGCTGCCGCCTTCCGGACCAAGATCGACAATCCAGTCTGCGGTTTTGACCACATCGAGGTTGTGCTCAATCACCACGATGGTATTGCCCTGATCGCGCAGCTTATGCAGCACTTCTAGCAGCTGCTGGATATCGGCAAAGTGCAGGCCGGTGGTCGGCTCATCCAGAATGTAGAGCGTCTGACCGGTGCCACGCTTCGACAGCTCACGCGCCAGCTTCACACGCTGGGCTTCACCGCCGGAAAGGGTGGTGGCGGACTGACCGAGGCGGATATAGGTGAGACCCACATCGATCAGCGTCTGCAGCTTACGCGCCAGCGCTGGCACGGCATCGAAGAACTCACGCGCCTCTTCGATCGTCATCTCCAGCACTTCGTGAATGCTCTTGCCTTTGTATTTCACTTCCAGCGTTTCACGGTTATAGCGTTTGCCTTTGCACTGGTCGCACGGCACATAAATGTCCGGCAGGAAGTGCATCTCGACTTTCAGCACGCCATCGCCCTGACAGGCTTCACAGCGTCCGCCCCGCACGTTGAAACTGAAGCGACCTGGATTGTAGCCGCGCGAACGCGCTTCCGGCACGCCCGCAAAGAGTTCACGCACCGGGGTGAAGATACCGGTGTAGGTGGCCGGGTTGGAGCGCGGTGTACGACCAATCGGGCTCTGGTCGATGTCGATCACTTTGTCGAAGTGCTCCAGGCCTGCCACGTCACGGTAAGGTGCCGGTTCGGCGATGGTCGCGCCGTTCAGCGCACGCTGAGCAATCGGGAACAGCGTATCGTTGATCAGGGTCGATTTACCCGAACCAGAAACACCGGTAATACAGGTGAACAGCCCGACCGGCAGCGTCAGCGTAACATCCTTAAGGTTGTTGCCGCGTGCGCCGGTAATCTTCAGCACTTTGGCCGGATCGCCTTTAACGCGCTCCTCTGGCACCACAATGCCACGCTTGCCACTCAGGTACTGACCGGTCAGCGATTCTTCCTGCGCCATAATCTGATCAACGGTGCCTTCTGCGACCACCTGACCGCCGTGTACGCCTGCACCCGGACCGATGTCGATCACGTGGTCTGCGGCACGAATCGCATCTTCATCATGCTCAACCACAATCACGGTGTTGCCGAGGTCGCGCAGATGAATCAGGGTGCCAAGCAGTCGTTCGTTGTCACGCTGGTGCAGGCCAATAGAAGGCTCATCCAGCACATACATCACCCCGACCAGACCGGCACCGATCTGGCTGGCCAGACGGATACGCTGTGCTTCACCCCCGGACAGGGTTTCCGCAGAGCGTGACATCGACAGATAGTTCAGGCCGACGTTGACGAGGAAGCTCAGGCGATCGCCAATCTCTTTCAGAATTTTCTCGGCGATCTGCGCACGCTGGCCGCTGAGTTTCATGTTTTCAAAGAAGGACATCGCATGGCCGATGCTCATCTCAGAGATGGTCGGCAGCGTGGTGTTCTCCACGAAGACGTGGCGCGCTTCACGACGCAGACGGGTGCCTTCACAGCTGGCACAGGCGCGGTTGCTGATAAACTTCGCCAGCTCTTCGCGAACCGCAGAGGATTCCGTCTCTTTATAGCGGCGCTCCATATTATTGAGCACGCCTTCAAACGGATGACGACGAACCGAGGTATCGCCGCGATCGTTGATGTACTTAAATTCGATGCTCTCTTTGCCTGAGCCATACAGAATCACTTTCTGCACATTGTCTGGCAGGCTGCCGAATGACGCTTCGATATCAAAATCGAGGTGTTCCGCCAGCGAACGCAGCATCTGGAAATAGTAAAAGTTACGACGATCCCAGCCGCGAATGGCGCCGCCCGCCAGCGAAAGCTCGGGATTCTGCACGACGCGGTCAGGATCAAAATATTGCTGTACGCCCAGGCCGTCACAGGTTGGGCAGGCGCCCGCCGGGTTGTTAAACGAGAACAGGCGCGGTTCCAGCTCGCTCATGCTGTAACCACAAATCGGACAGGCGAAGTTAGCCGAGAAGAGCAGCTCTTCTGCGTCGCTGTCATCCATGTCCGCCACGATAGCCGTGCCGCCGGAAAGCTCCAGCGTGGTTTCAAACGACTCCGCCAGACGGGTTGCCAGGTCTTCACGCACTTTGAAGCGGTCAATGACCACCTCAATGGTGTGCTTCTTCTGCAGCTCAAGCTTCGGCGGATCGGAGAGGTCACACACTTCGCCATCGATACGCGCACGGATGTAGCCCTGCGTCGCCAGATTCTCCAGCGTCTTGGTGTGCTCACCCTTACGATCTTTCACCACCGGGGCCAGCAGCATCAGGCGACGACCTTCCGGCTGGGAAAGCACCTGATCCACCATCTGGCTCACGGTCTGCGCCGCCAGCGGCACATCATGATCCGGGCAGCGCGGTTCGCCTACGCGGGCAAACAGCAGACGCAGGTAGTCATGGATCTCTGTGATGGTTCCCACCGTCGAGCGTGGGTTATGCGAGGTGGATTTCTGCTCAATGGAAATGGCGGGCGACAAACCTTCGATATGATCGACGTCCGGCTTCTCCATTAACGAAAGAAACTGGCGCGCATACGCAGAGAGCGACTCCACATAGCGGCGCTGACCTTCCGCATACAGCGTATCAAACGCCAGTGAGGATTTACCGGACCCTGACAGGCCGGTTACCACAATGAGTTTGTCGCGTGGGATGGTCAGGTTGATGTTTTTCAAATTATGGGTGCGGGCACCACGAACTTCGATCTTATCCATTCACCTTTCCCGGATTAGCTGCACTCACCGTGCCTTGCCGACACGGCCAGAATAAACGTGTCATTATGGCACAAAAAATAGACTGAATATATATCCAGTACTCTCGGGCCTGGAAGCGGAGAGGGATTAAAACTGGAACCCCGCTCGAAAGTGGGAAACAGTCCGCAGGACGTGTTAGAATTGATAGATTAGACTGTATGCATTAACTCATCGGGAGACAGCAACATGGCCAGTCGTGGCGTTAACAAAGTGATTCTTGTCGGGAATCTGGGTCAGGATCCGGAAGTACGTTACATGCCAAATGGTGGCGCGGTTGCCAACATTACGCTGGCTACGTCGGAAAGCTGGCGCGACAAGCAGACCGGTGAAAACAAAGAGATCACTGAATGGCACCGTGTGGTGCTGTTTGGCAAACTGGCTGAAGTCGCAGGCGAATACCTGAAAAAAGGATCGCAGGTTTACATCGAAGGTCAGCTGCGTACCCGTAAATGGCAGGATCAGGGCGGCCAGGAACGTTACACCACCGAAGTCGTGGTCAACGTTGGCGGCACCATGCAGATGCTGGGTGGCCGTCAGCAGGGCGGCAACGCGGGTGCACCAGCAGGTGGTGGCGCGCAGGGCGGTGGCAACAACAATGGCTGGGGTCAGCCGCAGCAGCCGCAGGGCAACAACAACCAGTTCAGTGGCGGCGCGCAGTCCCGTCCGCAGCAGCAGCCACAGAGCGCACCGGCCAGCAACAACAACGAACCTCCAATGGATTTCGACGACGACATTCCATTCTGATTCCGCTGGACAGACAGTGCAAAAAAGCCCGCTTATGCGGGCTTTTTTATGCGCGGCTTTTGCGGGCGGTTACGACCATTCCGCCACAATCTCATCGGTACTCAGCACGCGCGGCACGTGGCCGGGAATCGACAATGAGGACCAGACCTCATTGTGCTGGTTTATCAACGCTTCAGCGCTGACCCAGCGACGATCGGCGGTGGTATGCGCATCAGCAGCCACGGTAATGGCATAGCCCGCACTGGCACCCACTTTTATGGTGGTATCCAGACAGTAGTCAGTGGCACAACCGCACGCCACAAACCCTTCCACCGCCAGCTTCTTTAACAGTGCGGCCAGCTCTGTCTGCCAGAAGCTGTCGCAGGCGGTTTTTGTGACGTAATGCGCGCCAGCAGGCTGAACCAGTTCCGGCAGCAGATTAAAAGCCTCATTCCCCTCGCACATCGCGCCTTCGCGGTGCTGGATAAAAATGGTGATGTCGGCGCGTTCAGTCAGCCGGTTAATCTGCGCCACCCGACCCGCCTGGTCGAAGCGTGGCGAGCTGAAGACCCCATTCTGCATATCGATAACCACTGCCACACGCTGTGCCATGCTTGACCCCATCCGTCTGAAAAAAACAGTGTTACCTGTGGTATTGCAGATAGCAATCTTTTGCATTTCAGACCCGGTCACAGGCATGCTTAGCAGACTGGTTAAATAAGGAGAGAGAAGTGGACGGTGTTCCGGCAAGTTTCCCCTGTGAGAAAGATCGCGCCCGGTTCCGGCAACTCGCAGAGCTGCCCGGTGTGGAACTCTATCAGGCCCACATCTCCCGCTACGCCTTTGAACCCCATACCCACGAAGCCTTTGGGATCGGCACCATTGAAGCGGGCGCGCAGCGCTTTCGCTATCGCGGCACCGAATATACTGCGCCGGAGAACTCACTGGTCATGATGAACCCGGATGAGCTGCACACGGGTGAGTCAGCGTGCGAAGAGGGCTGGCGCTATCAGATGATCTACATTCAGCCGCAGCTGATGGATGAACTGACCGGCGACCGCGGCTGGTGGTTTAACGAGGCGCTGCTGACCGATCCGCGCGTGGCGCAGCCGCTCTCCCGCCTGCTTGCCGCACTCTGGCAGGCAGAGTCTGAACTGGCGCGCCAGAGCCTGATTGCTGAGCTGCTGCTGCAAATCCGTCCGCTGGCGCGTATGTCTTCACAGAGCAGACCCGATGCCCGGCATCGTTTTGATCAGGTCAGAGATTTTCTGCGCGCAAACCTCGCAGAACCGGTGCGGCTGGAGGAGCTGGCGGCGCTGGCTTCACTGTCGCCGTGGCACTTCTTACGTGCCTTTCGCCAGCACTATCACGTTACGCCGCATCAGATGCTGATGGCTTTCCGGCTCTATGACGCCAAGCAAAGGCTGGCACAGGGTGAAGCGGCCGCCAGCGTCGCGGCGGCGGTGGGATTGACCGATCAGGCTCATCTCACCCGCGCCTTTGCTCACCGTTATGGCATTACGCCGGGCCGCTATCAAAAGCAGGTCCGCCAGCCCTGATACCACCGCAATCTGCTACAAGCATTTCCCGCCCGAACCCGCCACACTCTGCCAAAAGTCTGTATAAGGAAGAAATCATGTTTGCGGGAATTATGTTTGCCGTCACTGCCGGACTGATGTGGGGGCTAATCTTTGTCGGGCCGCTGCTGGTGCCGGACTATCCTGGCGCGCTGCAATCGGCGGGACGTTATGTGGCGTTTGGGCTGATTGCGCTACCGCTGGCCTGGCACAGCCGTCGTCGTCTGCGTCAGCTGTCACGCGCTGACTGGCTTGAGGCCGTAAAGCTCTCGCTGGTGGGAAACCTCTTTTACTATGCGTTTCTGGCTAACGCCATTCAGCGAACCGGCGGGCCGGTCTCCACCATGATTATTGGCACGCTGCCGGTGGTGATCGCCGTCACGGCTAATCTCTGTTATGGCCATCTTGAAGGACGATTGCCGTGGCGGCGGTTGTTCCCGGCACTGGTCATGATGGCGGCTGGCTTGCTTTGCGTGAACGCGGCGGAGCTGCAGAGTCAGGGTGCTACGCTGGATCTCAGTCGTTATCTGACCGGTATCGTGCTGGCACTATTGGCGGTAGTCTGCTGGACCTGGTATCCGCTGCGTAATGCCCGCTGGCTGCGTACGCATCCCGAACTGCGCCCCTCAACCTGGGCTACCGCGCAGGGGCTGGTGACGCTGCCGATGGCACTGATCCTGTACGCGCTGGTCAGCGTTCAGCTCGCCTGGCAGCAGCCCGATTTTTCGCTGCCGTTCGGGCCGCGACCCATGGTATTCATCGCATTGATGCTGACGATTGGCCTGCTCTGTTCCTGGCTGGGTACCTTATGCTGGAATGCTGCCAGCCAGCGTCTGCCTACCGTACTGATGGGGCCGCTGATCGTTTTCGAGATACTCTTTGGCCTGTTATGGACTTTTCTCTGGTATCAACGCTGGCCGCCGCAGCTCACTCTGATGGGCATTGTTTGTCTGATGGCGGGTGTGATCTGGGCAATGCGCATCAAACCCCAACCCCAGGTCGTCGCGATTAAAGAGTAAACCGTAAAGCTCACCTGAATGCCTTTACCGCGCGGACAAGACGCCGCGCGGCTTTTTAAGATTAAACCCTATCCTGATTTGCTCGCTCTCCGGCAGATTTATACCGCGAAATCGATTTCATGGTTCCGCACTGTTGTCCGGTATCCCCCGATAACCCCCTTCATCCTCCCTTTGTCAGTAAAAAAACGGCCCTTTCTGGCGGCTGAAAGTGGCCTGTTCCAGCGCTGGCAACCGTTCACCGGTCAGATATCGGTCATTAATCAGGAAAAATAGCGCAGCATTATGGACGTTACGCTTTTATCCACTGCTGTTTATTGCGTTATGGACCTGAGAAAAGGGGACTAAAAACCACCATTAACTTCACTCAGTGATAAATGAGTAAGAGAATTCCGCCGCTGCGTTAATAATTAAAGATTAATCTCTGGCATCAATGATGCGCAATGAAGAGAGTCAAAAGATAGACCCATAACGTTAGTGATAAGGAGTAATAAACTATTTAACCCGGATTAATCCTGGAGCAAGTTAATGCAATAAACCCATCATCGGGAATTAAAGCGAAACCGCAAAATTTCAGGCAGGTCCACCATTAACTCAAATTTGCGGTGATTAATGTTTGTTCGATGTTTAAAGCGGCTTAATGATATTGAGACGATTTAGTTCCGACGATTAGCAGGACTAAACTAAAAAAGGGAAGGCCCAATCCCGCGTAAACGAGATTGGGAGGGGAAGATAAGGCGTGGAATGCGAGACTTTTGCTGTTGTGAATCAATTTTACCGCAAAAAAAGAAGCTTAGCCGTGAAGCCATTCATTAGTTATAAATGGAGCGGAAAAGGGTGCCGCAATTGTCCTGTTAAATGATCTTCATCTCTTCTGGTAAGAACAAATCTCAGCGTTAAGTCTAAAAAGCGCGGTAGCATTAGGTTTAGCGATTCTCCGTGCCTGACGGATAGTGGTATACGCTGCGGCTGATATCTAATAAGCGGCAGCTGCGGCGGGTGCCAATGTCGAAGGTGGTCTGCAGGAAATCCACAGCCTGTCGTTTTTCATTAGTAGTAAAGAAGTGCTTCAGAACGCTCTGCAGCATCTCTTTGTCCGAGTTGAGCGTCTGCAGTTCACGTGTGACATTCTGCAGTTTTTCTTCCAGCTCCTTGATTTTTCTGCCTTCTTCCGAAGACAACCCAGAAAACTTCTTTTTCCAGCTATAGAACGTGGCTTCAGAGATGCCTAACTCTTCACAAATCTCTCTGACTTTCACGCCCGATTCAGAAGC
This sequence comes from Pantoea sp. 9140, assembly GCF_000745295.1. NCBI lineage: Bacteria > Pseudomonadati > Pseudomonadota > Gammaproteobacteria > Enterobacterales > Erwiniaceae > Pantoea > Pantoea sp. 9140. The sequence goes on from NZ_JQNO01000001.1 coordinate 4,144,595, forward strand.
TTTAATGGCATTTGTGATTTGATCTTCGCTGTATCGTGACTTTCTCATAAATGCTCTTACCTTTCTTATCGATTAATGGATGAGAATGACTTTAATAATTTCTGGCACTGTAAGATTTTATTAAGGCAGTATTAAAGTGCGCGAATTGAATTGCGAAGCCTAAATTAAGATATTTAGAAGAAATATCATCATGGGATAAATCTTATTTTATTCTTATCCGGGGGGCGTGCCTTCCTGGAGGCGGGTTTTTGTTATAAATTCATCGCATCCAAAATACGAAAAAATTCTACGTACACTGGATATTTAGCTTCGCCGACTTGATTAATATGCCGGTATAGCTCTTTAAGGTTGTTTTATTTTCAGCCTGAAATCGTTTCCATCAGAAGTGATTCGCGCCATTTATAATAAGAATTATCCTGAATTCACTCTCCGGATCATGATTTACATCTCAATTTTCGGACCAGTTTGGTCTGAAGTCATACATTTTCGCCAGGCCCACTGAGCGCTTATTAATTCGTTACAGGGATGTTGTACCGAAGCGGTTGTAGTTGAGTAATACTAAGGAAGAGTCGATGAAATTGAGCGTAATGTCTAATGCCGCCTGGATGATGTCTGAGAAGATCATCTCCGTTTTTGGCGTCATTTTTGTGACGTCTTACGTGGCTAAATCCTTTGGTCCAACGGTGTTTGGCCAGATGGCGTTTTCTACTTCACTATTTGCCATGGTGCAAACCGTCGCAATCTTTGGCACCGAAACCATTCTGTTTAAGCGCGTCAGCAAAAATGCGTCGAAAGGCCTGCGCCTGATGACCATCGCCCGTACGCTGCGCATGGTGCTATTGCTGGTCACGTCGGTGCCAGTCTTAATTTGGGTCTGGTACAACATGCAGGAAAACTTCCTGGCGTTTGCACTGGCCTCATTTGTTGCCTCGGTTTTTGTCACCCAGGACACCTTCAGCGTTTATAACAACGCACGTCTTGCTTCGCGTCTTAACACCATCGCTAACGCTGTGGGCATGCTGCTGAGTTTCGGCATCAGCTTTACCGTCGCCTGGCTGCGTCTTAATCCGCTCTGGCTGACGCTGTCGATTGTTGCCGTGACGTTGGTGCCTTACCTGATCAAGCGTCACAACTTCTATCAGGACCATCAGGATCAGATGCCGCCGCGCGAAAAGCGCACCGCCTATCTGCGCTATCTGATGTATGCCGGTCTGCCGCTGGCGATCTCCAGCATCTTTATCTCGGTGCAGGTTAAAGCGGCGCAGATGTTTCTGGCAGGCACGGCGCCTGCGCGCGACCTCGGTCTGTTTGCGGCGGCAAATACCATTTCCGCCTCCTGGATTTTTATCCCGGTTGCGCTGATCACCTCCTGCTTCACTGAAATCTTCAGGGAGCGCGGCGAGGTGGCTATTAAGCTGGCTGCCCGGCTCAATGGCTACGTTATGGCAGTTTCATTGCTGATGCTGCTGGTCATTTCGCTTTACGGCGAGCAGATCATCATCGCGTTGTACGGACCGGAATACACACAGTCAGGAAGTCTCATTACGTTGCTGTCGATAGCGACCAGCTTTTCGGCAATGGGGACCGTAGCGTATCGCTACATGGTCAAAGAGGGAGGATTTAACTACTTGCTGAGGAAAATCATCTGCCTGATGGTCATCAGTCTGCCGCTCTCCTGGTGGTTGATCCAGGGTCACGGCATCATGGGGGCCGCGTGGAGCGTTTTCCTTTCAGAACTTTTGTCCCTGACCGTAATGAATTACTTCTTTAAAAACGGCGTCATTCAAAAGATTCAGGTTTCCTCACTCAACTACAAAACATACAAATGAGGTCAGATATGCTCAAGTTGAAAGAAGAACTCAGAAAAAGTGTGCAGTACTTTATCAAGAAGATGCCCTGGGCTTATCAGGACCGCATCTACTACTTCCATAAGTTCAGAAAGCTGCCCAATCTGCGTCAGCCAAAAGTGTTCAACGAGAAGGTGTTGTACCGTAAGTTTATCTTCGGCGATTACCAGAACTACGGTCGTCTGTCAGATAAGTACTCGGTGCGCGAATTCATTGCTGAAAAAATCGGTAATGAATACCTGATCCCGCTGGTACACGAAACCACTGACCCGACCACGCTGAACAGCCTGCCTTGCTGGAAGGGAACGGTGATCAAGCCGAACCACGCTTCCAACATGGTAGAAATTCTGCTGGAAGAGCCGGACGCGTTGCGCAAGCAGCAGATCATTCATGACTGCTATCGCTGGCTGAAGACCGACTTCGCCAACGAAGCGCGTGAGATTCACTATCGCTACATCAAGCCACGCATCCTGGTTGAGAAGTACATTGGTGATGGCAAAAGCGCGCCGATCGATTACAAGTTTCATATGTTCAACAAGCGTGATGGCCGGTTCGAATATGTGCTGCAGGTGATCTACAACCGCTGTCAGCCGCTGCTGTCGATGAATTTCTACGTGAATAACCTCAATGAGGCCTATCACAAGATTCGCGATACCGGTCTGGATGTTTCACCGATTATGCCGTCACTGGAACATGCGCTCGAACTGAGCAAAAAGCTGGCCAGTGATTTCGACTACGTGCGTGTGGACTGGTATATCCATGACGAGCACATCTACTTTGGCGAACTGACCTTCACCCCAGGTGCAGGGCTGGTTACCGGATTGGATCGTGGTTTAAACCAGATGATGGGAGATATGTGGATTCAGGACCGCCGCGGAACGCAGAGCCCGGGCGTTACAGTGCAGGATGTTAATATCCCTGCCATGTTGAAGAAAATTTAAGTTCACACAGCAATATAAAAAACCCCGCTAAGCGGGGTTTTTTATGCGTAAAAATCAGGGCATCGGCCAGTCAGCAGGCGCCTGGCTCATCGCATCAATAAAGGCGTGCTTTGAGATTTCCACGAAGTTGTGCACGTTTTCCATGCTCAGGGTAATGCCCATCAGACCGGTAACAAACCAGCAGGTCATGCCTAAACCAATCCCGCCACACATAAAGGCCATCACGTGACGGCTGTCCTGACGAAGTTTGGTTTTCAGGGTGCTGGCAAAAAACATCATGATTGCGCTCAGCAGTTCCCAACGCATAACAAGAAAACTGGCGGTTAACGTAGCCATCGGCCGGACCTCAATATCAGTAAGTATTCCTGACAATCTGCGGACATCACCGGCGACAAAAAAGTGTGTCAGGTAGGACTTTTTTGCCGTCAACCCAGGTTCAAAGTGTGACTTGGGTCACATTATATCACCCGATTTTAAATTTTGAACAAAATTTGACTCTTGTATGGTAGTGACGTGTGGAAAAAGTGAGCAGCAGAAGAAGAACGGCGGGGGAAATCAGGCAGATGCGCCCGGAGCGGGCGCAGCAAAGAATTAACGGACCGGGCAGCACTCGCCGGTGGTGCGCTGGGTAAAGCTGGTAATGCCGTCATTACAGCCAAAACTCAGCAGGCGAGGGCGCTGAATCGCCTGGCGGCGCATGGTGTGGCGGTAAGCGGTCGGGGTCTGTGAAAACTGACGACGAAACACCCTGGAGAAGGTCTGCTGCGAGTCATAGCCATATTGCATCGCGATATCAAACACCGGACGCTGTGTCTGCGATAGCGCTTCTGCGGCCAGCGTCAGGCGGCGCTCACGAATATAGCCACCCAGCGTCTGTTTCGTCACGGAACGGAACATACGCTGCAGGTGCCATTTCGAATAGCCTGATTTTGCCGCAACCTCATCAATCGACAGGCTCTTATCGAGGTTCTGGTCAATCCAGTCCGTCAGGGAATGAATGATCTCTTCTTGCATCATGGCCTCATCCTTCTGGTGCTTAATAAGGGGTAATGGGAGTTTAGGGGTTTCAATGGAGAAGGAGTATAATTCCTCAAGTTAACTTGAGGTAAAGGGTCTGATGAAAAAAGAACGCAACTATCCAAAACCGGTTTTAACACCCGGTGAAGTGGCGCGCCGCAGCGGTGTGGCGGTCTCGGCGCTGCACTTTTATGAAACCAAAGGCCTCATTTTCAGCACCCGTAACAGCGGTAATCAGCGCCGTTACAGCCGCGACGTGCTGCGACGCGTGGCGATCATCAAGATTGCGCAGCGCATTGGCATCCCGCTGGCGACGGTCAGCGACAGTCTTGACCACATTCCGCCCGATAAGCGCATGTCGACGACGGAATGGGATGCGCTGACCCGGCACTGGCGCGAAGAGCTGGATAAGCGCATTGAAACCCTGACTCGCCTGCGCAATGACCTGGATGGCTGTATCGGCTGCGGCTGCCTGTCGATGCGCGACTGTCCGCTGCGCAATCCTGGCGACCGGCTGGGTCAGCAGGGCTCGGGTGCAGTGCTGCTTGACCCGGAACAGGATGATAAACATCCGCCTGTGGAGTGATGTCTATACTTGGTGAAGGTCAACACACAGGGAATCATGATGATCACCGTTCACCATCTTGAAAAATCGCGCTCGCATCGGGTGCTGTGGCTGCTGGAAGAGCTGGAAGTGCCGTACCAGATTAAACACTATCAACGCGAACCCACCATGCTGGCCCCGGAGGCACTAAAAAAAGTGCATTCACTGGGAAAATCGCCGATCATTACTGACGGAAACCAGGTGGTAGCTGAATCGGGTGCTATTCTCGAATACCTTGAAGAGAAATATGATCGCGAATTCCGGCTGAAAGTGAGTGATGAGGCGTCACGGTTACAGTGCCGCTACTGGCTGCACTATGCTGAAGGCTCACTGATGCCGCTGCTGGTAATGAAGCTGATCTTCGGGCAGATGGGCAAAGCGCCGGTGCCGTGGCTGCTGCGTCCGGTCGGCGCGGCATTTGGCAAAGGGGTGCAGAAGGCTTTCCTGGATAAACAGCTTAAGCCGCACAGGCAGATGATCGAACAGCATCTGGCGACGCATCCCTGGTTTGCCGGTGAGCGTTTCACCATTGCGGATATCCAGATGAGCTTTCCGCTGCTGGCACTGGCGCGCCGTGCCGGACTCGATCAGATGCCCGCCACCGGGAAATGGTTGCAGACGGTGCAGCAGCGCGCCGCCTGGCAACGCGCGATTGCGCAGGGCGGCGAGCTTTCGCTGCCAGGTTAATCGTCTCTCTCCACCGGCGCGTGCTGTACGATCACCGCTGCGCCGGTGTAAATCCTCTCTTTATATGACATTAAGTTTATGGCCTCAGCGTTTCAGACTGGCTTCCGCCGGGTGTCGGCCAGCCTGTTACGCCCAATCTTTATGCCAAAGAATCTCCCTCTTAGAGTTGAAAACGTGGCGCTAAACGCCGGATAATCGCATGCCTTTTTATCTGGCCGCTTTTGACGGCTAATTATCTGCGGCAAGGTAAACGTTTGCCTGGCGGGTTAATCCCGACAGTGACGTCGTTTACCCGCTTATTCCAGGGACAGCGATGGTCGCAGAGCGATCCACACAACAAAAATTTTTGAGGCTCAACTATGTCAACTGAATCACGCCCGGCCAGTGGAAAACTGGACGCCTGGTTCTCGATCTCGGCGCGCGGCAGCAGCGTTCGTCAGGAAATTCTGGCCGGACTCACCACCTTCCTGGCGATGGTTTACTCCGTCATCGTGGTACCGGGGATGCTGGGCAAAGCCGGTTTCTCCCCCTCCGCCGTGTTTGTCGCCACCTGTCTGGTCGCCAGCTTTGGTTCCATCCTTATGGGACTGTGGGCCAACCTGCCGATGGCGATTGGCTGTGCCATCTCCTTAACCGCCTTTACCGCTTTCAGTCTGGTGCTGGGTCAGCATATCAGCGTGCCGGTGGCGCTGGGCGCAGTGTTCCTGATGGGCCTGCTGTTTACGCTGATCTCCGTGACCGGCATTCGTGCCTGGATTTTGCGTAACCTGCCGATGGGCGTGGCGCACGGCACCGGCGTCGGGATTGGCCTGTTTTTGCTGCTCATCGCCGCTGATGGCGTGGGTCTGGTGGTAAAAAACCCGGCTCCGGGCCTGCCGGTAGCGCTGGGTCACTTCACCACTTTCCCGGTGATGATGACGCTGCTGGGACTGGCCGCGATTATCGGACTGGAGAAGCGCCGGGTACCGGGCGGCATCCTGCTGACCATTATCGCTATTTCGCTGCTCGGCCTGATCTTTGACCCGTCGGTGACCTGGCAGGGACTGTTTGCCCTGCCGAGCCTGCGTGACGCCAGCGGTCAGTCGCTGCTGTTCAGCCTCGACATCATGGGCGCGATGCAGCCTGTGGTGCTGCCCAGCGTGCTGGCACTGGTAATGACGGCTGTTTTTGACGCCACCGGCACCATCCGCGCGGTCGCAGGGCAGGCTAACCTGCTGGATAAACAGGGCCAGATTATCAATGGCGGTCGTGCGCTGACCAGCGACTCCGTCAGCAGCCTGTTCGCAGGTCTGGTAGGCGCGTCACCGGCTGCGGTTTACATCGAATCGGCGGCAGGAACGGCGGCGGGCGGTAAGACCGGCCTCACCGCGATTGTGGTGGGCCTGCTGTTCCTCGCCATCCTGTTTATGTCGCCGCTGGCTTATCTGGTTCCCGCTTACGCGACTGCGCCTGCACTCATGTATGTCGGTCTGTTGATGCTCAGTAACGTGGCGAAAGTCGACTTCGGTGATTTTGTCGATGCGATGTCGGGCCTGCTAACGGCGGTGATCATCGTGCTTACCTGCAACATAGTGACCGGCATCATGATCGGTTTCGCCAGCCTGGTAGTGGGGCGTCTGTTCGCCGGTGAATGGCGTAAGCTCAACGTCGGCACCGTGATCATTGCCGTCGTGCTGGTGGCGTTTTACGCCGGTGGCTGGGCGATCTGACTGTATAACCGGGCGTGCGACTGCGCGCCCGGAATTTTTCACTTTTTTCCCGCCCGGCGCACGCGTAGCTGACAACCTTCACCGCCGTTTGTTTTACACTTTAGCGCTTAACCAATGATTGAAAGAAACGACGCCTAAGGAAAGCATGGAAATCTTTTTTACTATTCTCATCATGACGCTGGTCGTGTCGCTCTCTGGCGTCGCGGCCCGCATTCTCCCTTTTCAGATCCCGTTGCCGCTGGTGCAGATCGCCGTAGGTGCGATGCTGGCCTGGCCCACGTTTGGTCTGCATGTCGACTTTGATCCGGAGCTGTTTCTGGTGCTGTTCATCCCGCCGCTGCTGTTCGCAGATGGCTGGAAAACGCCGATCAGTGAGTTCCTGCATCATGGTCGCGAGATCATCGGCTTAGCACTGGCGCTGGTGCTGATTACCGTGATCGGTATCGGCTATCTGATCTACTGGATGGTGCCAGGTATCCCGCTGATCCCCGCGTTTGCGCTGGCGGCGGTGCTGTCGCCGACCGATGCCGTGGCGCTCTCCGGCATTGTCGGTGAAGGCCGCATTCCCAAGAAGATTATGTCGATCGTGCAGGGTGAAGCCCTGATGAACGATGCATCGGGCCTGGTATCACTGAAGTTTGCCGTGGCCGTGGCCATGGGCACCATGGTATTTACCTGGGGCGGTGCCAGCGTTGAGTTTATGAAAGTCGCCATTGGCGGCCTTATTGCCGGTGTGGCCATCTGCTGGCTGTACGGGAAATCACTGCGCCTGTTCAGCCGCTGGAGCGGGGATGACCCGGCGACCCAGACCGTGCTGCTGCTGCTGCTGCCGTTCGCTTCTTACCTGATTGCCGAACATCTGGGTGTCTCAGGCATCCTGGCGGCCGTGGCTGCCGGTATGACTATTACCCGTTCCGGTATTATTCGTCAGGCACCGCTGGCGATGCGCCTGCGTGCTAACAGCGTCTGGCAGATGCTGGAATTCATCTTCAACGGCATGGTCTTCCTGATGCTGGGCCTGCAGCTGCCGGACATTCTGCAGACCTCTATCGACCAGGCGCAGGCCGACACCAACGTCGAGCTGTGGATGTTGTTCGCCGATATCGGGCTGGTCTATGCCGCGCTGATGCTGGTGCGTTTTGGCTGGCTGTGGATCATGCAGCGTCTGAGCAAACGCCTGTTGAAGAAGAAGCCGCTGGAGTTCGCGAACTACTCGCTGCGTGAGCTGCTGATCGCCACGTTTGCCGGGGTGCGCGGGGCGATTACCCTGGCGGGTGTGCTGTCGATTCCACTGTATCTCACCACGGGTGATCCCTTCCCGGCGCGCTATGAGCTGGTGTTTATCGCCACCGGCGTGATTCTGGTCTCATTGCTGGTAGGGGTCGTGATCCTGCCGATTCTGCTGCGCGGCATTGATAGCATCGATAAAGGTGCCCATCGCCGTGAGCTGCAGAATGCCCGTGCGGTGATGGCGGGTGCCGCCATTGAAAGCCTGCATAAGATGGAAGATCGGCTGGAGAATGAGTCGGAAGAGAACATCGATCCGGAACTGCTGAAAGAGGTCAGTCTGCGCGTGATTGGCAACTTACGCCGTCGCGCTGAAGGGAAGAATGATCTTGAGCATGCGCTTTACGCTGAGAACCTTGAGCGTCGCTTCCGCCTGACCGGGCTGCGTGCCGAACGCGCAGAGGTCTATCATCTGCGCGCCACCCAGCAGATCTCCAATGAGACGATGCAGACGTTACTGCACGACCTGGATCTGCTGGAAGCACTGCTGATCGAAAAAGAAGAGTAAGCCCTGACCTGCACGCCTGCACATTCATGCAGGCGTGCCAGCTTTTCATACCGACAGGCGCGGCGGTTCATCCGGCCAGTGCTCGCGACAACAGTTGATCCACGCCTGCGCACTGCGCGACAGATAACTCCCTTCCCGCCAGATCAATCCCAGACTCCACTTCAGTTCCGACTCCAGCGGCAGCCACAATAATGACTGCTTATCCAGACGCTGACAGATCGGCTCCGGCAGAATCGCCAGCCCCATCTCCGCCTGCACCATTGCCGCCAGAAAATCCCACTGACCGCTGCGCACCGCCACCGTTGGCGTCAGGTTAAGCCGCTGAAACGCCTGCATCAGCTGGCGATTCAGCGAGAATTCCTCATTGAAAATAAGTAAGGGATGCTCTGCCAGCTCTGCCAGTCCTATCTGCTGGCGGCTGAGCCACTCCGGGCGGCGCGGCAACAGCACGCAGAGCGGATGATGCATCAGGGGCAGCGTGTTCAGCGGCAGCTCAGGGTCAACCGGCAACGCAGTCAGGGCAATATCCAGACTGCCCGCCAGCACCGCCTGCTGTACGGTCAGGCCGCCGAACTCTGAAATTTTCAGCTTCACACCGGGATAGCGACGGCGAAAGGCGGAAATCGATCCCGCTATCTGCATACCCACCATCGGCGGAATACCGAGCCGCAGCTCGCCGGTTTTGAGCTGGTTGATGTCACCAATCTCCGCCTCCAGCTGATGAAACTCCTGCAGGATCGCCAGGCCGCGCTGATAAACTGCCTGGCCGCTGTCGGTAAGGTGCAGACGACGGCCATCTCGCAGGATCAGCGTGCAGCCCAGCTCCTCCTCCAGCTGACGCAGCATTTTGCTGATGGTCGGCTGGGTGACAAACAGCTTTTGCGCCGCACGGGTAAAGCTCTGCTGGCGGACCACTTCAGTAAAGTAACGCAGGGCGCGGACATCCATAACTATTCCTTTAAGGCATGATTGCGATAATTTTAATTCATTTTTTTCACCTTGTGCTGGCGTTTTATACTGGTGACATCAATTTAATCGGGGAGACAAGGTGATGGCGTCAGCACTCACTTTACGCAGCAACCGCGCCATGCAGTGGATCAGCCTGCCGCTGCAGCTGGGTTTCTATATCGGCCTGTTTGTCGCCTGTGACCGGCTGGTGAGCTGGCTACATCTGCCGCTGCCCGCCAACATTGTCGGGATGCTATTGCTGCTGGCGTTAATCGTGACGCGGGTTGTGCCGCTGAACTGGGTAAAAGCCGGATCGCGCTGGCTACTGGCCGAGATGCTGCTGTTCTTTATTCCGGCGGTGGTGGCGGTGGTAAATTATGGCGATCTGCTGCGGGTCGATGGCTGGCGCATCTGCGTGGTGATCGGCGTCAGCACGCTGCTGGTGCTGGCCTCCACCGCCTGGGTGGTGGATCGGCTTTATCACTATGAAGTCGCGCGCGCCGCGCGTAAGCAGGATCCTCATGCGTGATTTTCTGCTCAGCCTGCTGTGTGTGGCGGTTACGCTGCTGGTGTATGCGCTGAATAAACGGCTTTACCGCCGCTGGCGGACGCTGCTGTTAATGCCGCTGGTGATGACGCCGCTGGTGCTGGTGGCACTGCTGCTGCTGACCCACATCAGCTGGCAGGATTACATTGCAGAAAACCACTGGCTGCTCTGGCTGCTGGGCCCGGCGACGCTGGCGTTTGCGGTGCCGGTCTATGAGAACGTGGAGATTATAAAACGCCACTGGCTGTCACTGAGCGCGGGTGTTCTGACCGCCACGCTGGTCGCCGTCTGCAGTTCGGTCTGGCTGGCGCGGCTGCTGACGCTGCCGGAGTCGATCCAGCGCAGTCTGGCGGTGCGATCCATTACTACGCCGTTTGCGCTGGCCGCAGCCGGACCGATTGGCGGTCAGCCCGATCTAGTGGCGCTGTTTGTGGTCATTACCGGCGTGTTTGGCATGGCGGTGGGTGACGTGCTGTTTCTGCGCATCGCGATTAAGCAGGGGGTGGCGAAAGGGGCCGGGTTTGGGGCTGCGTCACACGGTGCCGGCACAGCTCGCGCTTATCAGCTTGGGCAGCAGGAGGGCGTCGTCGCCAGCCTGGTCATGATGCTCTCGGGCGTCGTGACCGTGATACTGGCTCCGGTGATTGGACACCTGATGTGGACAATATAGTCTACACTGCGTTGCGCAGGGACAGCTGTAATTCTGAACGCGACACGTATTTTTACGTAAAGTTTCCCGGATTTTGTTGTCTCCCCGTTTCAGGCTGTTAACCTTGCGGCCCAATTAATTGTCCTTCACGGAGTGGAATCATGTTTAAGCAACTTGTTACCGGGAGCGCCCTCGGGCTGGTTTTACTGAGTGGTGCCGCTCAGGCGATTGAAGGGAGTGTTGATGTCAGCGAACACAACACCAACCTGAATCTGGGTCTGGGCACCACTACCCCCGGTCTGTTTCTGAAAGGTAACTGGCTGCGTAGCGACCATGACGGCAGCACCTACGGTGCTGGTCTGGGCTACAACGTTGACTTCGGGCCGCTGCGTCTGGCGCCGACCGCAAAAGCGATCTTCACCCATCCTGAAGATGGAAAAGATGGGTTTGCGGTGGCGGTGGGTGGTGCAGCGCACTACAGCCTGAACAGCATGTGGGGCCTGTATGGCGAATATTATTATGCGCCAGAGTCGTTCACCGATCAGCTCGACAGCTATCAGGAAGCCGCTGGCGGCCTGAGCTTCACGCCGGTTTCACTGCTTAACCTGCGTGTGGGTTATCAGTACATCGAACTGAACAACAAAGATGGACGCAAAGATAACGTGCTGGTCGATGGCCCGTACGTGGGTGCATCACTGCGCTTCTGATTCTGCTGCGTGAAAGAAAAGGGCGACTACCCAGGTAGCCGCCCTTTTTTATTGTCCGATCGTCAGGAATGAAAATGGCGATCAGTGCGCTTTGCCCTGTTCAATGCCGGTACCGGTCTGCGAACGAATAAATTGTGCGCGGAAGCGTGAACGCTCCTCTGCGCCCTGCTGCGAATGGTCGGTAATCGAGAAGAGCCAGATACTGACAAAGGCCACCACCATCGAGAACAACGCCGGATACTCATACGGGAAAATCGGCGTGGCGTTGCCCAGCACCTGTACCCACACGGTCGGGCCGAGGATCATCAGGATAACCGCGGTCAGCAGACCGAGCCAGCCGCCCACCATCGCGCCACGCGTAGTGAGTTTTGACCAGTACATCGAGAGCAGGATGATCGGGAAGTTACAGCTGGCCGCAATCGAGAAGGCCAGCCCGACCATAAAAGCGATATTCTGCTTCTCAAACAGTATTCCCAGCGCAATCGCCACCACGCCCAGCGCCAGCACGGTAATTTTGGAAACCCGCAGCTCATCTTTCTCGCTCGCCTTGCCTTTACGATAGACGCTGGCGTAGAGGTCATGCGACACCGCTGACGCACCCGCCAGGGTTAAGCCTGCGACTACCGCCAGAATCGTGGCGAAGGCCACCGCAGAGATAAAGCCCAGGAAGGTGCTGCCGCCGACCGCGTTAGCCAGATGCACTGCCGCCATATTGGTGCCACCAATCAGCGCGCCGCTTGCATCTTTGAAGGCCGGGTTCGCACCCACCAGCAGAATCGCTCCGAAGCCGATAATAAAGGTCAGGAAGTAGAAGTAGCCCATAAAGCCGGTGGCCCAGAAGACGCTTTTGCGCGCCTCTTTGGCATCCGCGACGGTGAAGAAGCGCATCAGAATATGCGGCAATCCGGCCGTACCAAACATCAACCCCAGCCCCAGCGACAGCGCCGAGATAGGATCTTTGACCAGCCCGCCAGGCTGCATGATCGCGATGCCTTTGGGATGGACCGCCATCGCCTCGGTGAACAGTGTGTTAAAGCTGAAGTTGGCCGCTTTCATCACCATTATGGCCATAAAGGAGGCACCAAACAGCAGCAGCACCGCTTTGATGATCTGCACCCAGGTGGTCGCCAGCATGCCGCCAAACAGCACATACATCACCATCAGAATGCCGACCAGAACCACCGCCACATGATAGTTAAGACCAAACAGCAGCTGGATCAGTTTACCGGCTCCCACCATCTGGGCGATCAGGTAGAGCGCCACCACCACCAGCGAACCGCAGGCTGACAGCGTACGGATCGGCATCTGCTTCAGACGATAGGAGGCGACATCGGCAAAGGTATAGCGACCCAGGTTGCGCAGCCGCTCGGCAATTAAAAACAGAATCATCGGCCAGCCGACCAGGAAGCCGAGCGAGTAGATCAGCCCGTCATAGCCGGAGGTGTAAACCAGCGCCGAAATGCCCAGGAACGAGGCCGCTGACATGAAGTCACCCGCCATCGCCAGGCCATTCTGGAAGCCGGTGATATTGCCGCCTGCGGTGTAGTAGTCGTTACGCGAACGGGTTCGCTTTGACGCCCAGTAAGTAATCCCCAGGGTGGCACCGACGAAAATCGTAAACATGATAATCGCCTGATAGTTAGTCGCCTGGCGCTGCACCGCACCGGTGATCGCATCGGCGGCCAGCGCTGAAAACGGCAACATTAAGGCCAGCAGCCATAAGGTGAGACGGGTCATGATTTCACCTCGCTGAGAATCGCTTTGGTTAAACGGTCAAACTCACCGTTGGCGCGCCAGACATAGACGCCGGTCAGCACAAACGACATCACAATCAGCCCGACACCAATCGGGATACCGCGCGTGACGTTGGTACCGGCATGCAGCGGCGTGCCGAGCCAGCCGGGGGCAAATGCAATCAGCAGGATAAAGCCGACATAGAGCACCAGCATGATCAGCGACAGCAGCGTCGCGAACGCCTGGCGCTTACGGACTAACTCATGAAAACGGGGATTACGTTCAATCTGCTGATTGATTGCATCCTGATTCGAAAGGGCGTCATTCATCACATTTTCTCCAGAGGGCTTGCAGGCGAGAACCTCACGACAGGGCGCGGATTCAGCTGGTTATAATTTTTGTGACTAGCGAAACAGACTGCGTAGGGCGGGTGTGGCGGGAAGCGATCTTCCCGCCGGACAGCGTGCGCTTAAGGCATTTTGATCGACTGTTTCTCCTCAAGCAGTTTTTCGACAACGCCAGGATCGGCGAGGGTAGAAGTGTCACCCAGGTTACTGGTATCGCCGGTGGCAATTTTGCGCAGAATACGGCGCATGATTTTGCCGGAGCGGGTTTTCGGCAGTGAGTCGGTCCAGTGCAGTACATCCGGCGTGGCGAGCGGGCCAATCTCTTTGCGGACCCACTGACGCACTTCGGTGTACAGCTCTGGCGACGGCTCTTCGCCGTGATTCAGCGTGATATAGGCGTAAATCGCCTGACCTTTAATGCTGTGCGGAATCCGACCACGGCCGCTTCGGCAATTTTAGGATGCGACACCAGCGCCGATTCAATCTCGGCAGTGCCAAGACGGTGACCGGAGACGTTGAGCACGTCGTCGACACGTCCGGTGATCCAATAGTAGCCATCTTCATCGCGACGGGCACCGTCACCACTGAAGTAGACGTTTTTAAAGGTGGAGAAGTAGGTCTGCTCGAAACGGTCATGATCGCCAAAGAGGGTGCGCGCCTGTCCTGGCCAGGACTCGGTGATCACCAGATTGCCTTCACAGGCACCTTCCTGGGGCTGACCTTCGTTATCCACCAGCGCCGGTTGTACGCCAAAGAAGGGTCGGGTGGCGGAACCTGCTTTCAGTTCGGTCGCACCCGGCAATGGCGTGATCATGAAGCCCCCGGTTTCGGTCTGCCACCAGGTATCCACTATCGGACAGCGGCTGTTGCCGATTTTTTTGTAGTACCACTCCCAGGCTTCCGGGTTAATGGGCTCACCGACCGATCCCATAATGCGCAGGCTGCTGCGATCGGTACCTTCAATGGCCTTGTCTCCTTCGGCCATCAGTGCACGGATGGCGGTGGGTGCGGTGTAGAGCAGGGTGACTTTATGTTTATCGACCACTTCCGCCATACGGCTCGGCGTTGGCCAGTTCGGCACCCCTTCAAACATCAGCGTGGTGGCACCGCACGCCAGCGGGCCATAAATCAGATAGCTGTGTCCTGTTACCCAGCCGACATCGGCGGTACACCAGTAAATGTCATCCTGATGATAATCAAAGACGAACTTAAAGGTGGTGGCGGCATAAACCAGATAACCGCCGGTGGTATGCAGCACGCCTTTGGGTTTGCCGGTAGAGCCAGAGGTATAAAGGATAAACAGCGGATCTTCCGCGCCAACTTCGGCTGCAGAGTGGTTGGTGCTGGCGTCCCGCATCAGGTCATGCCACCACCGATCTCGGCCTTCAACCCAGCCTACATCTTTGCCGGTGCGCTGGAACACCACCACGTTTTTCACGCTGGTGACATTCGGATTTTTTAACGCGTCATCGACATTTTTCTTCAGCGGAATACTGCGACCGGCGCGGATCCTTCATCGGCGGTAATCACCAGCGAGGCGCTGGAGTCGACGATGCGGCCAGCGACCGCTTCCGGTGAAAAGCCGCCAAAGATCACGGAGTGAACGGCACCGATACGCGCACAGGCCAGCATCGCCACCGCCGCTTCCGGCACCATCGGCATGTAGATCGCCACCACGTCGCCTTTTTTCACTTCCAGTAACTCCAGCACATTGGCGAAGCGACAGACTTCAGCATGCAGCTGGCGGAAGGTCAGGGTTTTGCTTTCGCTGGCGTCGTCGCCTTCCCAGATAATCGCCGGGTGATCGCCGCGCGTCGCTAAATGACGGTCAAGGCAGTTTGCCGCCAGGTTGAGCGTGCCATCTTCGTACCAGCGAATGTTAATGTTACCTGGCGCAAACGAGCAATTTTTCACCTTGCTGTAAGGTTTAATCCAGTCAAGGATTTTGCCCTGTTCGCCCCAGAAACTGTCTGGATCGTCGACAGATTGCTGATACATCGCCTGGTACTGTTCAGCCGTAATCAGGGTGTTTGCTGCAATGTTCTCTGGAACGGGATGTTTATGTATTTGGCTCATGGCGGATCTCCTTGAAGATGTTAATGATATGTCAATCAATGGTTAATTGAAGCCTGCGCCATAGCTTTGTTTCTTTTTTGCGCCACAGATCACGAGATAAACCTCTTCGGGAGAAGCGTGAAGCCGTTCTGATATTTCTGGTTAACTCTCTGGCGGCGAGGGGAATTAAGAAGCGGTGTCATCCGGGATTAGACTGGATAAAAAGCAAGCAAACGCGCCGGACGCGTTTTTAACCACTCTGCATAGCTATGCGGAAATTCATCTAAGTATTACTTTTCATAACAGCAGGTTAGGGATTTTTACTTCCGGCAGCACTTTATGCTACTCAGGTGGCTAACTTTTAATCGGATTCGCCAGGGGTTGCATTTACCACAGTGAAAATGGTACTTATCTCGCCCCTGTTCTGCAGGTATCAACTCAGACCGCGTCTGAAAATGGGTATGGGAATCATCAGATTTTCATACGAGGCGCTGTTTCTAAACACCCTCTAATTTACCGGGCTTTTTGCTCACTCCCTGTGTGTATTGTCTTCTGCACCTTCGCAGTAGAGAGAAACGGGTTTTGACTGAGGAAATTACGCGTTATGAAAGGTTTTAAAATCAGCCTGGCCTGGCAGATTCTGACAGCCCTGGTGCTCGGCATCGTTGTGGGTGCTGTGTTGCATAATCAGCCAGACAATCGTGAATGGTTAGTCACCAACATTCTCAGTCCTGCAGGCGATATCTTTATTCATCTTATCAAGATGATTGTGGTACCGATTGTGATTTCATCCCTGATTGTCGGCATCGCTGGTGTGGGTGATGCAAAGAAGCTGGGACGCATCGGCGTCAAACGATTCTCTACTTTGAAGTGATCACCACCATTGCCATTGTGGTCGGTATTACGCTGGCCAACGTATTTCAACCCGGCACCGGCATTGATATGTCAACGCTGGCAACGGTGGACATCTCTAAATATGAAGCCACAACGGCAGAGGTACAGGGCGGTCCGCACAGCCTGGTGACCACCATTCTGTCGCTGATCCCGCAGAATATTTTCGCTCTATGGCGAAGGGCGACATGCTGCCGATTATCTTCTTCTCGGTGCTGTTTGGCTTAGGCCTGTCGTCACTGCCGTCAGAACAGCGCGATCCGCTGGTGAACCTGTTCCGTGGTATCTCTGAAGCGATGTTTAAAGTGACGCACATGATCATGCGTTATGCGCCGGTCGGTGTGTTTGCGCTGATCGCGGTGACGATTGCTAACTTCGGTTTTGCCTCGCTGTGGCCGCTGGCTAAGCTGGTGCTGCTGGTTTATGCGGCGATTCTGTTCTTCGCCTTTGTGGTGCTGGGCGGGGTAGCGCGCTTCTGTAAGCTGCGCATTACCACGCTGATGCGTATCCTGAAAGATGAGCTGATTCTCTCTTACTCCACGTCCAGCTCGGAAACCGTGTTACCCGCATCATGGAGAAGATGGAAGCTTACGGCGCGCCGAAAGCGATCACCAGCTTCGTGGTGCCGACCGGTTATTCATTTAATCTGGATGGTTCAACGCTGTATCAGAGCATCGCGGCGATCTTTATTGCGCAGCTGTACGGCATTGACCTGTCGCTGACTGATGAGATTGTGCTGGTTCTGACGCTGATGGTGACCTCGAAAGGGATCGCTGGCGTGCCAGGCGTATCCTTCGTGGTGCTGCTGGCTACGCTGGGCAGCGTCGGCATTCCGCTGGAAGGTCTGGCGTTTATCGCCGGTGTTGACCGCATCATGGACATGGCGCGTACCGCGCTGAATGTGGTCGGTAACGCGCTGGCAGTGCTGGTGATTGCCCGCTGGGAAAACCAGTTCGACGCCGAACAGGCGAAAGCGTATGAGCTGCAGCTGCGGACGCAGACGGCAAGCTGAGAACAGCGCTAACGTAAAAAAGGGCTCAACGAAAGTTGGGCCCTTTTTGTTTGTGCGGCTTAGTTCTTACCTGCTCAATAGAGCAGAAATGAAAGATCAGCCTTTGTGCCGTTCAGTCGGGCACAAAGGCAGGCTGTGTAAAGTCGGCATAAACCCGTCCTGGGCCTCGGCGCCGGTTACTCGCCTCATCCATGAGGCTCGCCCGCAAGCGGGCCAGCGCTTTACGTTGTTCAAAACGCTCCAGGCGTTTTTGTCCATGCGGCGGATGCTTTACTCCGCTACTCATGTTTATTCGCCACACTTGTTCGAACAGCAGTAAAACAGCTGAGGGAAGAAAAGGTTCACCTGAAGAGTAAAGCGTCCCACGCCAGGGACGGCGTGGGACGAGCGTCATGGATGACGAATGCGTCTTTACGATCAGGTGAACCTTTTCTGACCGGCTCCGATTTCCCAGCAACACTACTCACACACCCTGCGCCCAGGCCGGAATGCACAGCATTTAAACTCCGTATACCAGTCACCCTGCTTAAACTCAACGCTGTCCCGCCCACTCCCCGCAACATGATTCACCCCACATCCATTGAAAAAAGATCTCACTCAATGAATTAATCATTCGTTATGATGTTTTGTAATTTGAATAATTTATTCCTTAACGGAGCCCGCCATGAAACTCGACCTCAGCCAGATGATCACCGAAGGCCGCAACCCGGCCAGCCAGAACATCGATGAACTCTCAACCGAAGCGATGCTGCGCGTCATTAATGATGAAGATAAAAAGGTGGCGCTGGCGGTAGAGGCCATCGTGCCGCAGATCGCCGACGCCGTTGACGCCATCTGCGCTGCGTTCCAGGCGGGTGGGCGATTAATCTATTGCGGTGCGGGCACCTCCGGGCGACTCGGCATCCTGGATGCCAGCGAGTGTCCGCCTACTTTTGGTACGCCACGCGAGCAGGTCATCGGCCTGATTGCCGGCGGTCATACCGCCATACTCCAGGCGGTCGAAAATGCCGAAGATAACCGGGAACAGGGCGCGCAGGATCTGAAAGATATCCACTTCAGCCGCCACGATGTGCTGGTCGGTATCGCCGCCAGCGGCCGCACACCTTACGTGCTCGGTGCGCTGGCTTACGCCAACGAGCTTGGCGCAACCACCGTGTCGCTCACCTGTAATCCCGGCAGCGCATGTCGCAGGTCGCTGCGATTGCGCTCACGCCGGTGGTCGGCCCGGAAGTGGTCACCGGCTCCTCACGGATGAAAGCGGGCACGGCACAAAAACTGGTGCTCAACATGCTCACCACAGGCTCGATGATCCGCAGCGGAAAGTCTACGGCAACCTGATGGTTGATGTGGAAGCGACCAACCAGAAACTGGTGCAGCGCCAGGTCAACATCGTCATGCAGGCCACGGACTGTGATGACGCGACCGCCAGCGCTGCGCTTACCGCCTGCGGCGGACACTGCAAAACCGCGATCCTGATGGTGCTGGCTGACCTGGCCGCCGATGAGGCGAAAGCGCTGCTCAGTCAGCATCAGGGCTTTATCCGTCAGGCTCTGCAGGCAGCGGGAGCACGCTAATGGCGAAAATCACCGAAGCACTGTTGCGTGACATCCTGCAGGCGGTCGGTGGCGCGCAAAATATCGCGGCCTGTGGTCACTGCATGACGCGGCTCGCCTGACGCTAAATCAGCCGGAACAGGCTGATCTGGCAGGATTAAAAAGCCTGCCGGGCGTGCTGGGCGTTATCGACAGCGAGGCGCAGTTACAGATTGTGCTTGGGCCAGGCAAAGCGCAAACCGCCGCCGAGGGGATACAGAGCCTGCTGGCGCAGGGCGATACGCGCTGGCACCGCGGGGTGAAACAGCCGATCTTAGCCAGCGGGCGGCGCAGCAAAAGCAGCAGCTAAAGGCAAAACAGACCAGCGGCGTGCATCAGTTTCTGTCGCGCTTCGCGACTATTTTCACCCGCTGATTCCGGGTTTTATCGGCGCGGGGCTGCTGCTGGGCTTTGCCACGCTGATTGAACAGAGCCTCCACCTTAATGCGCCCGGCGACCATGCGCCCTGGCTGCTGCACACCGTGGCGTATATGAAAGTGTTTGGCAAAGGGCTGTTTACCTTTCTCAGCATCCTGATTGGTTACAACGCGCAAAAAGCCTTTGGCGCAGCGGCGTCAATGGTGCCATCATCGCCTCACTGTTTGTGCTCGGCTATGTGCCCACCGCCACCACCGGCTACTACAGCGGCATGGAGAGCTTCTTTGGCCTGACGATCGACCCGCGCGGCAACATTATTGGTGTGCTGATGGCGGCGATTATCGGGGCGTGGATTGAGAAACGGCTGCGCAAAATCATTCCCGACAACCTCGATATGATCCTGACTTCACTGTTTACGCTGGTGATTACCGGGGCCATCACCTATCTGCTCATCATGCCGCTGGGTGGTGAACTGTTTAAGGGGATGTCGTGGCTGTTTATCCATCTCAATAACAATCCCTTTGGCTGTGCGCTGCTGGCCGGGCTATTCCTGATCGCGGTGATGTTCGGCATCCATCAGGGCTTTATTCCGGTCTACTTTGCGCTGATGGAAACGCAGGGTTTTAACTCGCTGTTTCCGATTCTGGCGATGGCGGGCGCAGGGCAGGTCGGTGCATCCCTGGCGCTGTGGTGCAAAGCAGAAAAAGGCGCGCTGTTACGGGCGCAGATCAAAGGAGCTATCGTGCCCGGCCTGCTGGGTGTTGGAGAACCGCTGATCTACGGCGTCACGCTGCCGCGCCTCAAGCCGTTTATCACCGCCTGTGGCGGCGGGGCACTGGGCGGTTCTTTATCGGTCTGGTGGCGTGGCTGGGTTTGCCGGTCGGGATGAATACGGTATTCGGACCCTCCGGGCTGGTCACGCTGCCGCTGATGACCTCCAGCCAGGGGATCTTCGCCGGTATGGCGGTTTATCTGGCCGGGCTGATGGTGGCCTGGAGCGGCGGATTTCTGCTGACCTGGTGGTTCGGCACCCGAAATGTCGACCTCAGCTAGCCGACTGCCGGAATTCTGAAATCCGGCTAACGGATAAATAATCACCTGAAAATGTGAAAGCCGCTGCAAAGCGGCTTTTTTATTGCCAGTAATTTAACTTAATCGCTAAAGAGTAGGCGGACGGATGCCGAAAACATAAAAAAAGGTAATCGTTATTTCTCAGCCCACCGTTTTTCACGCTGACACGCAGACTGTCACGTGCAGGACGTCGGGTCTTCAAGGACTTTTGATGCGTAACAACCAGCCTGTCTCTCAGCGTGAATATCAGTTTGACGATCATGCGACACTCATGTCGACCACCGATCTCAGCAGCCACATCACTTATGCCAACGATGCCTTCATTGAAGCGAGTGGATTCTCTGCCGACGAGATTAACGGCCAGCCGCATAACATGGTGCGTCATCCCGATATGCCTCCAGAAGCGTTTGCTGACATGTGGGCGACGCTGAAACAGGGTGAACCCTGGACTGCACTGGTTAAGAACCGCCGTAAAAATGGCGATCACTACTGGGTGCGGGCTAATGCCATTCCGGTGGTGCGCGACGGTAAAGTGCAGGGCTATATGTCAGTACGCACCAAAACCACGGCAGAGGAAGTCCGTCAGACCGAAGCGCTCTATCAGGGATTTTCGTGAAGGTCGGGCCAGAGGGCGACGTTTTCACAAAGGCCTGCTGGTTCGCAGCGGCTGGCGTCGTCCCGCCTCTATCCTGAAAACGCTGCCCTGCGCTGGCGGATCCGCAGTACGCTGCTGGCGTTACTGCCCCTCTCGGTGCAGGCGTCTGGCGCTGGGCATGACGCACGCAGCACTGGCCGGCTTTGCCGCAGGCATGGCGGCGCTACTCACACTGAGCAGTCTGTGGCTGGAGCAGCAGATTTCACGGCCTATCGAGCGGATGTGCAAACAGGCGCTGAGCGTGGCGACCGGTGCGAGTCACAAGGTCGAGCAGATGGATCGCGTTGATGAGGTCGGCGTCACGCTGCGCGCTATCGGTCAGCTCGGATTGATGTTCCGCTGGCTGGTGGATGATGTCAGCGGTCAGGCGATCAACGTGCTGAGCGCCAGCGACGCCATCGCCCGCAGCAATAACGAACTGAGCCGACGTACGGAGCAGGCCGCCGCTAATGTACAGCAGACTGCAGCCACCATGAACGAAATGACCGCCACGGTGAAGAGCAATACTGAAACGGCGAACGAGGTGAATACCCTGTCAGCTGACACCAGCCAGGCAGCCAGCAAAGGCGGTGAAGTAATGACCGAGATGATGGGCATGATGGGCGAAATTGCTGACAGTTCAAAGCGGATTGCCAATATTACCAGCGTTATTGACGGCATTGCATTCCAGACCAATATTCTGGCGCTGAACGCCGCAGTAGAAGCGGCACGGGCCGGTGAGCAGGGCAAAGGCTTTGCGGTGGTGGCAGGCGAAGTTCGTAGCCTCGCACAGCGCAGCGCCAAAGCCGCCAGCGAAATCAAAATGCTGGTCGAAACCAGTGCCAGCCGCGTTCAGTCGGGCAATGAGCACGCCAGCGCGGCGGGCCGGACGATGCAGGATATCGTTTCGCAGGTACAGAATGTGACTGCCCTGATCGCTCAGATTAGCGCCGCCACGGCCGAACAGGCAACCGCGCTCAGCGAAGTCAGTTCAGCGGTGGAAGATCTCGATGACATCACCCACCAGAACGCCGCCCGCGTAACAGAAAGCGCCGAGGCTTCAGGTCGCATGACCCACCAGGCTAACCGGCTAGTGGAAGCGATTAGCGTGTTTCGTTAAGAGATTAGATTACGAGGCCAGCGCCTGCGTGCCGTCGCGTCCGGCACGCAGCGCGCCTGGCGACTGCCCGACAATCCGCTTGAAGGCGCGACTGAACGCCGCAATCGAGCCGTAGCCGAGATGATAAGCGACGGCTTCCACCGCTTCGCCATTGTTTACAATCCGTTGCACCGCCAGCCGCATCCGCAATTCGGTCAGATATCGCAGCGGCGTCATGCCGGTAGCCGTGAGAA